>CAVUTH010000001.1:0-725554 GCA_963744375.1 uncultured Chloroflexia bacterium
CGAGGTGAAATTCATCACGGCTCTTTTTTAGCTGATTTTCTGCATCTGTGAGCTCGGCTGTGAGACGGCTATTTTCTGCTGCCATAATAGCCTGCCGGTCCTGTTCGATTCCGATTTCTTCTTCCAGTCTAATCTGTTCTGCTTCCAGGCTCTGGCGCTGCAGCGCCAGGGAGTTCTGCTTTTCTTCAGTTACAGCCAGGTTGATATTGAGCTGCTCACGCTGATTGTGGTATGCAGAAAGCTGGTGATGCCAGCCATTCAACTCGTGGCGCAGCTCCTGAACCCGTAAGCGCAGCACCTTAAGTCGTTCATCCAGACTGCACTTGCTCCTTCCGAGCATCGTCCAGGGCTGAGTCTTTGCATTCGAACAACCCGCCGCGCATCTGCCAGCTCCTTTTGTGCCTTATGCCAGTGGTAGCCATACCAGTCGTGAAGCACGACGCGAAGATCGGATTTTACCTGGTTGTAATCCTGTGCCCGGCGCGCCTGCCGTTCCAGGCTGTGGAGGCGAGGCTCCAACTCCGCCAGGATGTCTTTCACCCGGTCCAGGTTCCGCCGGGTAGTATCCAACCGTCGCAATGCTTCCTCGCGCCTGCTGCGATGCAGACCAATCCCGGCGGCTTCTTCAAATAATCGCCGGCGTTCTTCGGCCTTTAAGGACAATGCTGCATCGACCAGGCCCTGTCCAATGATTGTGTAAGATCGGTCTCCCAGCCCGGAATTTCCCAACAGCTCCTGAACATCTCGCAGGCGCATACGCTGCCCATTGATCAAGTATTCATTCTCACCATCACGGTACGCTCGGCGAGTAATGGCAACTTCGCTAAAATCGATGGGCAGCCAGCCATCCGAGTTTTCGAAAGTCACGGTAGCCGATGCCATCCCGGCGCGGGCGCGTGACTCTGAACCGGAATAGATCATATCCTCGGTTTTTTTGCCGCGCAACAAACTGTAAGATTGCTCACCCAGGACCCAACGCAGGCTATCGGCAATGTTGGATTTTCCGCTGCCGTTCGGCCCAACAATCGCAGTGATTGAGTCGGAGAATTCGAAAACCGTCCGGTTGGCAAAAGTTTTGTATCCGTGCAGCTCGAGGGATTTCAAACGCGCCTTCATCATTTATTCCACACCCAGGCGAACCAACGCGGAATGCGCAGCCGCTTTCGCTGCTGCTTGCTTGCTCGAGCCTTGCCCAACCCCAAAAGTCTCTCCATTGACGATCACCGCCACCTCAAATGCCTTCTCATGTTCTGGACCGCTGGTTGAGAGAATCCGGTAGATCGGTGGTCCTAATCCTTGTGCCTGGATCCATTCCTGAAACAGGCTCTTGGGATCGCGGTCACGATGTGTGGTAACGATCTGGTCTGCCGCTTCACGCAAATAAGGCTCCATAAAGATATGGACAGCCTCAATACCGGCATTCAGGTAAATCGCTCCGATTAATGCCTCGAATGTACCGCAGAGCAATGCCATGCGATCGCGTCCGCCGCCATCCTGTTCGCCCCTACCCAACCGCATAGCAGCTCCCAGGTTGATTTCTCGGGCAAACTCGGCCAGTTGTTCGGTGCGCACCAGGGCTGATCGCATCCGAGTCAGCTCGCCTTCCGCCATTTCAGGGAAATGGTTGTATAACCAGGCTCCCACCAGAAAGTCGAGAACGGCATCGCCCAGAAATTCGAGGCGCTCGTTATCTTCCAACGCCTCGGGGTTCTCATTCAGATAAGATCGATGAGTCAAAGCCCGGCTGAGCAGGCGGTAATTCTGAAAGGGCAGTGCCAGACGGTTAGAAAATTCCTGTGGGGTTTCAATCACAGGATCTCCCTGATTCTTTTCGCTCATAGACCCTCCAGAACCCAGGGAGCGTTAGATACCCCACAGACAGGTGAAGGTCGAGTATCTCACGTTCCACGAGTTCAGATCAGTGATTTTCTATAATTATACCTACAACAAAACCTGGACCCCCAATATTAATCTACCAAAAAGACATCAAATCAGCTCATGGGAATTTTCGAATTACCAGGACGGCATTATGACCGCCAAAGCCAAATGCATTGCTGATACATACCCGCACAGGCATTTGGCGAGCCTGGTTAGGCACATAATCCAGGTCACACAATGGATCAGGTGTTTGATAGTGGATCGTTGGGGGAATCACGCCTTGGCGGGTTGCGAGGATGCAAAAGATCGCTTCCAGAGCGCCAGTGGTACCCATCATATGCCCGGTCATCGACTTGGTGGAAGATATTGGGACATGGTAGGCTTGCGACCCAAAAGCGGCTTTGATTGCCAGTGTCTCCGATAGATCATTGAGTGGAGTTGCCGTTCCATGAGCATTAATATAATTCACTTCTTCCAGATTCACGCTGGCGGTGGCTAACGCCTGGCGGATTGCCTGGGCTCCGCCAATCCCATCTTCCGAAGGTGCAGTGATATGAAATGCATCCGCAGTTGAAGCATACCCGGCCAGCTCGCCAAGAATTTCCGCCCCTCGCATTCGTGCGTGGCTCTCACTCTCCAGCACCAAAATCGCTGATCCTTCACCCATTACCAGACCATCCCGATTTTTATCAAAGGGCTGGGGAACCATCGAATAATCATCGTTCTGCCGCGACATGGCACCCAGCCTGTCAAAAGAGGAAACACCCATCGGGGTGATGGTTGCATCAGCGGCCCCGGCAATCGCGACATCGATCACCCCAGAACGAATCAGCATCCATGCCATACCAATCCCGTCGGCTCCGGAGGCGCATGCCGATGCAACTGAAAAACACGGACCTTTGATGCCATAATCGATTGCTATCATCCCGGAGGCGCCGTTTGGCATCAGCATCGGGATACTGAACGGGCTCACTCGCCGGGGACCTTCAAGCATCAAGGTATTGAAGGTATTCTCGAGCGAGCCGATCCCGCCGATAGCTGCCGAAACAATGACACCTATGCGACCCGCGTTCCCATCATTAACTACGATGCCGGATTGCTGAATGGCTTCTCTGGCTGCAGCCGTAGCGAGCTGCGCAAATCGGTCCCTGCGGCGGGCTTCGCGTGCCAGCATGTGTTCATCCGGATTAAATCCCTTCACTTCACAGGCAATCTTCACTAAAAACCCATCGGTATTGAACAAAGTGATCGGGCCAACACCTGACTTTCCGTTCAGCGCGGACTGCCAGGTTTCAGCTACCGATAGACCAATGGAATTTACCGTCCCCATCCCGGTTACTACAACACGCTCCACCATATACCAACCTCCGAACGATATGCTTAATAATTTGTCTTTAAACCCGAACCCGTCAGAATGTATACTTCCGGTTGGGGCACATTTCCGGCTAACTGAAGCATGGCATCCCAAACCAGTGCGGAGGTGGGCTCTACATAAAACCCCAATCGTGCCAGCTTGTCGCGCCCGGGTAGTATCTGTTCCTCGTCAACTGCCAGGATCGATCCTTTCGACTGCTCCAACATACCCATCAAGGCATCCCCACGCAGCGGGTGCTTCACTCGCACACCCTCCGCCAGCGTTTCCCCTTCGGTGACCCATCCCAACCCGGCGGTACCATAATGAAAGACAGCCCACAACGGGGCGCAAGCTCTGGCCTGGACGCCGACCAGCACGGGTATCTCGGAGATGATGCCTGCTTTTTTCATCGCTGCAAACCCACGCCCAATAGCATATAGCAGGTTGCCCTGACCTACCGGAGCAACGACGGTTCCTGGGGATTGTCCGGCTTGCTCAAACAGCTCGTAGGCAATCGTGGCATAACCGGGTAAACCAAAAGGCAGGTAGGCGTGACTGGCATAAACTGCCCCTTCATCCGCCGCTTTCCGCACGGCCTCCGCGGCATTGGAGCGCGGCCCCATGATGCGCACCAGCTCAGCGCCATATGCCTGAATCTGGTTACGTTTTGGGCCAGACGCAGAATCTGGTATGTATACCCGGGCATTCACACCGGCACGCGCCGCATACGCTGCGAAGGATGCGCCTGCGTTGCCTGAAGAATCCTCCACAGCCGATGTAACCCCCCGGCTGAGCAGAAAACCCAGCAAAGTTGCGCTCCCCCGGTCTTTATATGAACCACTGGGATTTTGACCTTCGAGCTTGAACCCCGTTTTACGTCCGTCAATCTCTGCCCATACCAGGGGGGTATTGCCTTCGCCGAGACTGACTGGCTGCACTGTGTCCGGCAGCCCAAAATTTGCCCTGTAACGCCAGATGCCTGGTAAGTCGCCGCCTGCCTGCGGTGCCTGATAGGCCGGCCATTCGCTGAAATCGAATAAACCGCCGCAGCGCGGGCAACGATAAGGAACGCCGGTTTCGGGGTAAGGCAAAGAGCAGTTGGTGCAGGCGATCAATGCCAGGGTCAATCCTTATTGGTAGGGATGTAATCGCCTTCCACCCAGGCTTCACCGTCTGGCCCGACCTCTTTCTTCCAGATGGGGACGATTTCTTTCAGGCGGTCGATCCCGTAGCGGGCAGCTTCGAATACACCGGTATCCCGGTGCGCGGCTGTGCAAGCAATCAATACAGTTGGCGTACCCGGGTACAGGGTTCCAATCCGTTGAATAATGGCAATACCTTCGACGCTGCTCCACTGGCTGCGGATTTCATCGGCAACTTGCTGCATTTTGCGCTCGGCCATAGGCACATAAGCTTCATATTCCAGGAAAACGGTCTGATGGGGGTCATCCCGCCGGGTCTCGCCGCGTACCACCCCAGTGAAGATGCAGGCTGCCCCTGTAGTCGGCAGAGTAATCTGGGATACCAGGGCATCGAGATCAATTTCCTGTTCGGTGATTGCTAATACCGTCGGGAGATTTCCACCACTCACAGGCGGGAAGAGTGCAATTTCGGCTTCATTTGGAATAACATCCTGCTCGAATGCGAATTCTTTATTCACCGATATCAGGACTGAATTGAGCAGTGGCTTCACACCAGGATATATTAATGCCAGGTGCCGTTTTAACCCTGCCACAGTCTCCCCAGGTGGCAAATCAAGCACAACTTTGCGTTCACCGACGGCGTCACGCAAGGTAGCAAAGAACAGGACATTAACCCGGTTCATCTTCTGGCTCATTAAGAACATCACCGCTCTGCCCGCCATGCTTCTCCACCAGGCGGATGTTGTGGATGCGCATCGTTTTCTCAGCTGCTTTGGCCATATCGTAAACCGTCAAGGCAGCTATGGATACAGCGGTCAGGGCTTCCATCTCCACCCCGGTCTTTCCAGTCGTACGCACCGTTGCTTTAATTTGGATGCCTGGCAGGTTTTTATCTACTGAGAGCTCGACCTGGATAAACGTCAGCGGAAGCGGATGACACAAAGGGATCAGCTCTGCAGTCCGTTTGACAGCCATGATCCCGGCCAGTTGTGCAGTGGTCAACACGTCACCTTTTTTAATCTGCCCCTGCTCAATTAAAGCCAGGGTCTCAGGCCGCATGATCACTTCTCCGCGTGCAACCGCCGTCCGATGGGTGTCTGGCTTATCCCCAACATCTACCATGCCCACCCGACCTTTTTCATCAACATGGGTAAGTTTGCTCATCGAGCGGAATTATAACCGACATCCTCGACTTCAATGCCGAAAAGTGGGCATGTTATAATATCGCCCTATGGGAAATATCTTTTCAAAATGGAAAGAAGGGCTGTCAAAGTCCAGCAAGGCAGCTTTCGGGCAGATTGCGACGCTGCTCGGTACATCCGAAGTCACTCCGGAAACCTGGGACGACCTGGAAGCACTGCTCATCCAGGCCGACCTGGGTATGGATACGGCAGATATCATTCTTGATTCGCTAGAACAACGGGTTGACCAGGAGGGCATGATCAAGACATCGCAGGTCAAGTCCGGACTTAAGGACGAGCTGCGAAAACAATTAAAGACTCCACCTGCTCTGGAATTTCCGGCTTCTCCAACCGTGATTCTTGTGGTTGGTGTGAACGGTTCGGGAAAAACCACAACCATTGCGAAGCTGGCATTGCGCTTCAGCAAACAGGGCAAACGGGTTATCCTGGGGGCAGCGGACACCTTCCGGGCAGCTGCAGTCGATCAGCTCGAAATCTGGGGGGAGCGACTGGACGTGCCCGTTATTTCCGGCCAATCCGGCGGGGATGCCGGTGCGGTAGCATTCGATGCGGTTCAAGCGGGTATTTCTCGCAAATCCGACCTGGTGATCATCGATACCGCCGGCCGTCTCCACACCCGCTTCAACCTGATGGAAGAATTAAAGAAAGTCCACCGAGTGGTGGGAAAAGCCATGCCCGGCGCGCCGCATGCGGTCTGGCTGGTGATGGACGCCACAACCGGGCAGAATGCCCTCCAGCAGGCGCGGGCTTTTAAGAACGCCGTCCATGTGACAGGGGTGATCCTGGCAAAATTGGATTCCTCTGCACGGGGAGGCATGGCATTCGCCATCCAGCGCGAGCTCGATTTACCCATTCTTTTTGCCGGCCTGGGCGAGAAAGCAGATGATCTACAACCCTTTGACCCAGATGCCTTTGTCGACGGCATCCTGGCCGAAATAGATGGTTCACACGAACGATAGAGAGTTTATCTAATGCAAGATTTGGTTGATCGTTTGCAAGTTTGCTTCGAAAAAATCCAGCACCTCCTGGTGAGTCTTTGACTTAGCGAATAAAGAAGCAGAAATCCAGCAATTACAACAAGAATCTGAAAATCCCGACCTATGGGATGATTCCGAGCACGCCCAACGTCTGATGAAACGGCTGTCAGCACTGCGTTCTGAAGTCGATGAATGGCGTGGTGTCGAGCGTCGTATTTCGGATGCCCTGGAGCTGTCCCAATTAGGGGACGAAAGTCTGCGTAGCGAGCTGGAACCGGAAACTGACTTGCTGGAAGCCGAGGTAGAAAAACGCGAGCTGCAAGCCATGCTCTCCGGTAAACACGACCACGGAAATGCGCTGCTGGCCATCCATGCCGGCGCCGGCGGCACCAACTCGCAGGATTGGGCCGCCATGCTGCAACGCATGTACCTGCGCTGGTGCGAAACAAAGAACTATAAAACCGAGATCATTGATGTGACGGAGGGAGAAGAGGCGGGCATTAAGAGCATCACGATTTCGGTGGAAGGCGCGTATGCTTATGGCTATCTGCGTCCCGAAAAAGGCGTCCACCGCCTGGTGAGACTCTCCCCCTTTGACTCAGCCCACCGCCGCCACACTTCTTTTGCTTTGGTAGAAGTCCTGCCGCAAATCGAAGACGATGACGAAATCACTATCAATTCGGATGATATCCAGATTGATGTGTACCGCTCATCCAGCGCCGGCGGGCAGAATGTGCAGAAAAACGCTACGGCTATACGCATCACCCATCTGCTTACTGGCATCGTCGTGACCTGCCAGAACGAGCGCTCGCAAAACCAGAACCGTGAAAATGCGCTCAAGGTCTTGAAGGCGCGTTTGTTGGAAATGAAACTGGCCGAACAGGATCGACAGATGGCTGCCCTACGCGGCGAATATACCAAGGCAGAATGGGGCAGCCAGATACGCTCGTATGTCCTGCACCCTTATCAGATGGTCAAGGATCACCGCACGGATTACGAAGTTGGCAACACCCAGTCTGTTCTCGATGGAAATATTGATGGGTTTATCGAGGCGTATCTGCGAGTTCGTCTGACCGAGAATACAGGCTAAATTAATGCCATGGAGGCGATTTGGACCTTGCTCGCTTCCACCCGTTGGAGAAAATCCTGGATCATTCTATGCGTCCTGGTCCTGTCCGGTTGCCTTGCTGGCTGCATCCAGCTGAATGACCCGGAAACTACCCAGGCTGATCAATCCCAAGTCATTGGCAGCGCATCCCGGGAGATTACCTTCGGCCAAACTATTCATTCCCGGCAGCCATCACCCGCAAACCTGCAAATCTTCTTAAAAGCAGAATCTAACCATCCACAAGATGCCCTGGCGATAGTCGAGCTTTTCTCCCATCCAGGTGATCAGCAAGCCCTGGCCGTCTTCAACTATCCCTTGCAGGCTCTGAACACCAATACTGCCGTTTCTGTGCCCCTTGAGAAGATCCAAGATACACCAGACAGGAATTTTTACCTGACCATCAGGACCACCGCCGGCAGCGTGCAGGTTCTTGGTCGAAACGAGGATGCATACGCTGCCGGGACTGCATACCAAGATGGCAATCCGATCTCTGCCGATCTGGCTTTTCGACTGAGCTATGATTATCGATTCACCGACTTCTTCCACGATTTATGGGAGTGGTTGAGGAACAGCTGGCTGATCATCCCCCTACTAACATTCCTCTGGCTACCGGGATGGTTGTTGCTGGCAATGCTGGGATTATTCAAGGAGCGGGATTGGGGAGAAAAAGTAGCACTATCGGTAGGTCTCAGCCTGGCGCTCACCCCCCTTGTCTTGCTGTGGAGCTCAACCCTCGGTTTGCACTGGTCCAGAACCGGCCTGTATCTGGTCACTCTGGCACTGTGGGTGTTTTATTTCACACAACAATACCTGGACTGGAGGAAAAGGAAGAGCTCGTCGCAAATCATCTCCAACAGGCAAGACTGGGGCTACTCACTAGGATTGCTGGTGGTGTTCCTGGTGTCCCTGTCGATCCGTTTGATCATGGTGCGTGATTTGGCCACTCCGCCATGGGTCGACTCGATCCACCACGCAACCATCACGCGGCTAATCATTGAAAATGGCGCTTTCCCAGCGAATTATCTCCCGTTGATTGATATCGGTAATGCCAGCTATCATCCCGGTTATCACGCCGGGCTGGCAGCATTCGTTAGCCTGGCAAGGATCGAGCTGGCCAGAGGTATGTTGATCTATGGTCAGCTGCTCAATGCTCTGATCATATTTGCCGCTTATCTATTCACCAAGGTACTGGTCAAAAATCCGCTTGCCGCTCTGCTGGCGGCGCTCTTCGCCGGGCTTTTCAGCCCGATGCCGGCATATTACACAAGCTGGGGACGTTACACCCAGCTGGCCGGTTTGCTGATCTTGCCAGCGGCATTTGCATTGAGTGTAGCATTACTTCAATCCCTATCCGGGTTCAGGCGCCTGCTGCATCTCTGGCAGCCTGCTCGCGAATCAATTGTTTCCGTCAGGTACACGCTGTCGATCCTTTTAGTCGCTGCAGTAGCTGCGGGTGGATTGCTGCTCGTTCACTTCCGTGTGCTAATCTTCTTCATTTGCCTGGTCGTCGCCTGGCTGATTGTCAACGCTTTGGCTCGTCGAAGGCTGCCGGGCGCAAAAAACACCATGATTATCCAGATGGCCATTCTCTGCGTGGAAGCCGCGGCTGCAATCATTATCACATTACCCTGGGTTCCTGCGCTGCTCAATTCCATCGGAGCCATTACACAACGTGGCATATCTACTCCAGTCCCCTGGTTTTACGATTTTTCCTGGACATACCTGAATAACGGTCTTGGGATATACCTTCTGGTATTGTCAGGGGTCGGGCTAATCTGGGGCTTTTTCCAACGCCGGCGTTTCTCCCCAATTCTATTGCTCTGGATTATATTACTATACGCAATCGCTAATATCGGGGTTATCCTACCTGCGTTAAATGCGAATATCAATAATACCTCGGTTACTATCACGCTGTTCTTCCCAATCACCAGCCTGACGGGATATCTGATCGCATGGGTTTTCACTGGATGGAGAAATATTGTTCAGAAAGAACGCCGTTGGATCGTGCAGACGGGTTTCGTTATCCTGATCCTGGGCACTTCTATCATTGCCAGCCGAACCCTGGTCACAATTCTCAACCCGGTTACGATTCTGGCCCAACAAGCCGATTTGGTAGCAATCAACTGGATTGAGACGAATTTGCCAGACGATGCGGTGATTGCAGTGAATCCATTTTTATGGGGATATGGCGTGTATGCCGGCAGCGACGGCGGTTTCTGGATTTCGCCGTTAGCCGGCAGGCGGACCGTCCCTCCACCTGTACTATCAGGTATTGATTATCTCAGCCAGGCTTCGCTCGAAACCCGCCGGTTGAGTGAACAAATCCTGGAAGCAAGCCGAGACCCAGCTAAGCTCAGCCAAACCCTTTTAGATGCCGGTGTGGGTTATATTTTCCTCGGTGGGAAAGCAGGAGCGTTTTCATCGGATATTCTTTCCGCCAGCCCTTACTTCAAGGAAATCTTCCAGAATAATGGGGTCAGGATTTATAAGGTGGTATCTGATGAAAGCAGAGATTAGACGAAACTCCACGTTTTCCTTGACAACATAGACGGCATTACGTATAATCCTTTCGCCTGCCTGAAGGGCAGGCATTCTGTTGAATAGTAATCATTTTTAGGAGAAAGACAATGCCACCACATCCCAAGCGCAAACATACTTCCGGACGGCGCGATCGCCGGCGTGCCCACGACGCACTTCAATCTCGCAACCTGGTTGCCTGCTCAAACTGCGGCGAGATGCGCCTGCCCCACACTGTGTGCCCGAACTGCGGTCATTACAAAGGGCGTGAGGTCATCAACACCCAGGAAGAGAAGAAGAAATAGTTCGACCTGTTTCAACCGAACTATCGGTTGAGACCTGGAATCCGGACAAGCACAAGCGCGTCCCCCTTCTTAACCAGGAGGGGGGATTTTGCTAAATAAGGAAACTACGATGTCAAATCAACAAGTTGCCTTCGTTTTTCCCGGCCAGGGATCACAATTTGTAAAGATGGGCCAGGAGCTGGCCAACGCCTTCCCTGCGGCCAGGCTGATTTACGAGCAGGCTGATGATCTATTACACATTTCTCTTTCCAAACTATCCTGGGAAGGACCGGAAGCTGAGTTAAACGACACGGTGAACACTCAGCCTGCCTTATACGTTCATTCGGCAGCCGTCCTGGCGGTGTTGACGGAAATCCACCCCGGATTCCAAGCGATGTGCGTGGCAGGGCACTCGATGGGCGAGCTTGAGCGCGCTGCTGGCAAGCGGCGCTTTAGGATTTGCCGATGGCTTGAAATTAGTCCGCAGCCGTGGGGAATTAATGAAGAAAGCCGGCGAAATATCGCCGGGGAGCATGGCTGCCATTCTTGGCCTGGATATTCCCACCCTTGAAGAAATCTGCTTGCAGGCGAGTATCGGTGAGGAAATCGTTCAAGTTGCCAACGACAACTGCCCCGGCCAGGTGGTTATCTCGGGATCCAGCGCGGCAATCCAACGCGCAATAGAGCTTGCCAATCAAGCCGGCGCCCGTCGAGCCATCGCCCTGGCAGTCAGCATCGCCGCCCATTCGCCACTGATGGCGCATGTCCAGGTAGATTTCAATCATGCGGTTGCTAATACCCCCATTCAAGATCCTCGTGTGCCGCTGATCGGCAATGTCACCGCAGCCCCGCTGAATGCCGCCGAGGCAATCCGGCAAGACCTCCAGGCCCAGCTGTCCTCCCGAGTCAGGTGGACTGAATCCGTTCAACAAATGGCCGGAATGGGTGTGACTGCATTCTTTGAGATTGGCAGTGGTTCCGTGTTGGGCGGGTTGATCAAACGCATCGATCGTAACCTGCCGTGTTTTTCGGTGGGTACCCCGGCAGATCTGGACCAGCTTTCCGCCTGGATCTGATCCTGTTCTCAATCGCGGTATAATCTTCGTCAATCTGTCGATTAATAATAGGAAACGATCTATGAGCTTGCAAGGAAAATTTGCTGTTGTTACCGGTGGGACACGCGGCATTGGCCGTGCGATTGCGGAATTATTCGCCGAACGGGGCGCCGATGTGTTGATTGCTGCCCGCAGCCTGTCTCAAGCCCAAGAGACCGCCCGGGAAATCTCAGAAAAATATGGGCGACAGGTGGTCCCTTTTGACCTGGACGTTGCCAACCTGGACAGCGCCAAAGCAATGGTTGAGAAAGCGATTTCAGCTTTTGGTCGTGTAGATATCCTGGTGAATAACGCCGGTCTAACTCGTGACACACTGATCATGCGCATGGAAGAAGCCGATTGGGACTTGGTGCTCGACACCAATCTAAAAGGCACATGGAATTGTTCTAAAGCGGTTGTCCGTCAAATGCTAAAACAACGCAGTGGGAGGATCATAAACATTTCCTCGGTTGCCGGTTTGATGGGCAATGCAGGCCAAACGAACTACTCGGCTTCTAAAGCCGGTGTGGTGGGGTTTTCCAAAGCCCTCGCCCGTGAACTTGCCTCCCGGCAGATCACGGTAAATGTTGTCGCACCGGGATTCGTCCCCACAGCATTGACGAATGATCTTCCTGAGGAATTAAAGACTGAATCCATGAAGATGATCCCCCTGGGTAGATGGGGTACTCCTGAAGAAATCGCCTATGCGGTCGCCTTCCTGGCATCGGATGAAGCCAGCTACATTACCGGGCAGGTTCTCAGCATTGATGGTGGCATGGCAATGATGTAGTATCGGAGGGTATGCATGGAAAATTCAATGGAAAAACTGTCTGAAAGCCACTCTGCTCCTTACGAGGAAGCCAACCTCGGGCGAACGACCATCTCGCCGGATGTCTTATTGGTGATCCTCCAGTTAACGACATTACATGTCCAGGGAGTCAGCCGGATGAGCTCGACCCCGGGTGGGGTCAATCGCATCTTGCGAAGAGGAACCGGCGAAGGCGTCCGTGTCCTGGTGAAGGACGATACTGTCAGTGCCGATCTGCACGTGATTTTAAAAAATGATGTTAACATGCGCGAAGTCAGCCGAAACATCCAACACGATATAGCCCGCGCGATTTCCACCATGGTTGGCATGCAGGTCGGACGGATCAATATTCACATCGAAGATATAGATTATCCAGAGAATTCTGAGGCTTGATCGAATGAAACCCCGCACCAGGGCACGAAGTGTAGCCCTGCAGGCTCTTTACGAAATTGATATCGCCGCTCACTCACCTGGGCTTGTCATCCAGCAGCGACTGGAAGAAGCAGGGTTGAGTGACGAGCTGGCCGAGTTCGCTCGGGTAATCACTGTAGGCGTATGGCCAATGGTCAATACCCTGGATCGATTCATCGCCGAGCACGCCCCTGAATGGCCCCTTGATCAGGTAGCGACAATCGACCGCAATATCATCCGCATCTCACTGTGGGAATTTGCTGTATACGAGCAAACTCCAATAAAAGTTGCCATCAACGAGGCAGTCGAGCTCGCTAAGGTTTACGGCAGCGACAGTACCCCGCGTTTTGTTAACGGTGTCCTGGGCAGCCTGTCAGACAAACTGGCGGAAATCAAGCAGGCCTTGAAGGATTTATCCAGCGAGGTTGCCCATGTCCAACCGCATACGGATGGATAAAAGTTCCCGCCCGGCTTGTTCAATCCTGTAGTGACGAATCAGGTACCAGCATGGAATTCCTAGGAATCGGTCCACTCGAGCTGATCCTGATCCTGATTATTGCCTTGATCGTCATGGGTCCAAAGGATATGGCCAAGGCTGGACTGACGGTCGGTAAATTCTTGCGGAAAGTAGTTTCTTCACCTACCTGGGGAACCATTCGACGCACTTCTAAAGAAATCAAGTACCTGCCCAATCGGTTAATGCGCGAAGCCGGATTGGAAGAATCGGAAATCGCGGAAATCCAGCAAGGTCTCACCATTCCAGAGATGGACCGCACGATCCTGAATCCCAATTACCGGCCACCGGTGAAGAAACCGAGTTCTCCATCCGAGCAGCCAGGCCCCATGCCGAAATCTGACCCGCCTCCCGATCAACTCAACGCCTGGACGGCAGCCTGGGATGAGCCTTCCCGCTCAAGCCCTCCTGTTGTCCCTGAAAATCCACCTCCCGGCAATCCCGAATAATTCAACTTGCAGTGAGAAAATTACTCCGCATTCTAACTGCACCGTTTCGATGGATGTCCCGCCTGTTTCATAAGATCGGACAATCCATCTCAAGCGGCCTGCGTCGCTTCCGAGATTTTTTTAGCGAAGTTCCACAAGACCGGCCGCTCGGCGATAGCTTTCAGCAAGTGATGGAATCTCCCAGCGACCTGCTGCCGCATCTGGATGCACTGCGTAAGCACCTACTGCGCGCCTTGTTATTCATGGCCATGACAACTGCCATCTCATTCGCCTTCAGTAGCCAAATTCTGGCCTGGTTGGCGCAACCACTCGAAGGTGGTGTTGAATCCTTGATGGCTATCGAAGTCACTGAACCGCTCAGCACGCTCATGCGCATTTCCCTGCTGGCAGGTTTCGCTCTGGCCCTCCCCTATCTGGTCTTTGAAGTCTGGCTATTCATCGCACCGGCATTATCACCCACTGCGCGCATCTGGGGCTTACTCGCAATCCCGGCTGTACTATTTTTTTTCCTGGGCGGAATTGCATTTACATATTATGTCATTTTGCCAACGGCGATACCTTTCCTGTTAAATATCCTGGGACTGCCGACTCAGATACGTCCCGCCTCATATATCAGCTTCACTACGGGAATCATGTTTTGGATCGGGATTGCCTTCGAATTTCCCTTAATCATATTCATGCTGGCCAGCCTGGGTTGGATAACCTATAAAACCTTGATCCAGCAATGGCGACTTGCAGTAGTCATCATTGCCATCATTTCTGCGCTGATTACACCGACCATAGATCCGGTCAACATGAGCCTGGTTATGCTTCCATTGATCTTACTCTACATCCTGAGTATCTTTTTAGCATACCTGGCTAATGGCCGGCAGCGGTCAGCAGAACCGGAAATCACGATTTGAGTCGTTTAACCAACCCTAAGGAGTCATTTCAATGAAAATCCTGATCCTGGGTGGGACCCGTTTTCTTGGACGTCATTTGGTTGAATCCGCCTTGCAGCGGGGTCACGAAATCACCCTCTTCAACCGCGGTAAATCTAATCCTGAGTTATTTCCCAATGTGGAGCGGTTGACCGGCGACCGGGACGGAAGGCTGTCGGCTCTGGATGGGCGCGATTGGGATGCAGTGATAGATACCTGCGGCTATCTGCCACGTATTGTTGCCCTGTCTGCCCGGATGCTTGCAGCGCATACTGCTCATTACACGTTTATCTCATCCATTTCAGTTTATGCCGATTTCAGCCAGCTGGGACTGGATGAAAACGCTCCGGTTGCGAAGATTGATGATCCTACGGTAGAACAAATCACCAATGAGACTTATGGTGCGTTAAAAGCTCTCTGCGAGCAGGCCGTCGAAGCCGAGATGCCCGGTCGAGCGCTGGTCATCCGCCCAGGATTAATTGTTGGGCCTCACGACCCAACCGACCGGTTCACCTACTGGCCAATGCGTATCGCCAGCGGAGGCGAGTTGCTTGCCCCTGATAGCCCTGGTTGGGAGACACAAATTATCGATGCTCGCGACCTGGCCGATTGGAATATCCGACTGGTGGAAAAAAGTGTCACAGGCACATATAACGCAACCGGCCCGGCGCGGCCTTTGACTTTTGGCGAGGTGTTGGATGTCAGCCAGACAGTTAGCAGCACCCTCCCAGAAATACTGTGGCTCCCTGAAGAGTATTTATTGACTAATGGAGTGCTGCCCTGGTCGGATCTGCCGTTGTGGCTTCCCGGTGAAGAAAATGCCGGCGCAGATAAGGTTGATATCCGAAAAGCATTAGCCGCTGGATTGGCTTTTCGCCCCCTCGCGGATACCATCGCAGATACAATAGATTGGGCCAGGCAACGCCCTCAAGATCATAGCTGGCGCGCCGGCTTGAAACCTGAACGGGAAAGAGAATTGATCGACGCCTGGAAAGCTTTACGCATGCCATGATCGATCGAAAGGCACAATTCTTGCAAGCACAATATCATCTGCAATTGCAGATTTCATTTATATTGAATTTTCATTCCGGAGAATAAACCTTGCGATCTCGTCGCGCGTTGCTGTATATGCCTGGGGACGATTTGTATAAAATCAATAAGGCCGCCACCCTGGGTGTTGATACGATCTGCATGGATATGGAAGACGGCGTGGCGATAAACCGTAAAGAGCAGGCCAGGGCGACCATCGCTCACTCCCTGGAGACCATCGAATTTGGTGCAACGGAGAAACTGGCTCGCATCAACCCGGTAGGATCCGGTCTGGAAGAGCTGGATTTAGCTGCTGTACTACCGGCCCGTCCGGATGGGATCGTAGTACCTAAAGTTCATAGTGCTGCACAATTGCACTGGGTCGATGAACAAATCGCCCAGGTCGAAAACAGTTTAAATATTCCGGGCGGATCAATCGGGCTGATCGCCATCATTGAATCGGCCGCTGCGATAATGAACATAAAAGAAATCGCCGCCTCCACCAGCCGGTTGCAGGCATTCATTTTCGGGGCCGAAGATTTAGCCGGCGATATCGGCGCGACTCGCACTCGAGAAGCCTGGGAAGTCTTTTACGCCCGCAGCACTGTCGTCACCTGCGCAGCCGCTTTCCGCATCCAGGCCATCGACATGGTATTCATCGATTTTCGGGACCACGAAGGATTACGCCAGGAAGCTCTAGAAGGTGCCAGGTTGGGGTTCAGCGGAAAACAGATCATCCATCCTGACCAGGTAGATGTAGTACAGCAGGCATTCACACCAACGGACGAAGCCATTGATCATGCCCTGCGCCTGATCGAAGCGTTCCAGGTATACCAGCAATCCGGCCAGGGTGCTTTTGCAATCAACGGCAAGATGATCGATGCACCACTTGATCCGAGCGGCAGAAAATACACTTGCCCGAGCCCGTGCGGCAGGCAAGCTTCCGGACTCAGCCCCAAAGCTGTGAGGGATAAATGCGCCCAGTCTATGTGATCTCTGGTGGTGTTTCCAAATTCGCGAAATCTCGCCCCGATAAAACTTTTCAGGCGCTTGTCAAGGAAGCTTACGATGCTGCCATCCAGGATATCGGGATGGAAACGTCTGCTTTTACACGCCTGGCAGATGGATCTGTTGCATCCTATTTCTCGGATCACTTCACCCGCCAGGTTATGGCCGGCAGTATGGTGCAGGATTACCTGGGTTTGTGTCCCAAACCCAGCCACCGCGTGGAAGGCGGCGGCGCGACCGGGGGAATATGTTTCCAGGAGGCCTGGAAATCCGTCGCCAGCGGAAGTATGGATATTTGTGTTGCCTTTGGTTTCGAAACGATGAGTCGGGTGGAAACATGGAAAGGTAATGAGTTTATCGCCCTGGCTTCAGATGTCTCCTTCGATTACCCGGTCGGCGGCTTTTATACTGGCTACTATGCCATGATGGTCACCCGGCATATGAAAGAGTTCGGAACTACAGTAGAGCAGATGGCTGCTGTTAGTGTCAAAAACCACCTGAATGCGACCTACAACCCATATGCTCAGAAGAAGAACCGCTATTCGATCGAGGATGTGCGCAGAGCACCGATGGTTGCATGGCCACTCACCCGGCTGGATATCTGCGTGATGTCGGACGGTGCTGCGGCTACATTTTTGGTCTCTGAGGATGGACTGCGACGCCTCGAATCAGCCGGGGCCAGGATACCCCGCCCCTTAGTTAAAATAACCGGCATTGGTCGTGGCACGGATGCCATGCGCATGGCAGATCGCCCGCACAACGATTATGACAATTTCATGGAAAATTATGCCACCGAGCAGGAACGCAGCTCACACGAGACCCGCCTATATTATAAAGAGTTATGGGAGCAGGGTACACGCTATCCTGGAGTGCATTCCTTCCGAGCTGGGCGATGCGCCGGAAATATGGCCTATCGCATGGCGGGCATCAGTGATCCACTCGGTGAATTGGATTTTGTCGAGCTGCACGACGCTTTCACCTCCAGCGAGTTACAAACCTATGAAGACCTGGGGTTGTGCCGCTATGGGGAAGGCGGCCCATTCGCGGCATCCGGAAAAGCCTTTATGCCCGGGATCGATTACGGTCTTGACCTGCCGGATGCCCCTGTATGCCCGGTAAATCCCTCTGGTGGGCTGATCGCCTGCGGACATCCTGTTGGCGCGACCGGCTTAATGCAGGCCGTATTTGCACTCTGGCAGGTCCAGGGGCGCATTGCCCAGCAATTTCAGGACAATGCCTTGCAGGTGCCGCACGCCCGTCGTGGTTTGATCCACAGCCATGCAGGCACTGGGGCTTACGTTACTGCATCGATCCTTGAAGCGGAAGGATGAGGGAGCTAGAAAATGGCGGATAATCCGGAACGGCGCGAAGAAAGCCTGGGGGGCTTTATTGTGCATGGCATCCCTTTCCCGGTTTCTACCGATCCTGAATCATTGGCCTTCCTCAAGAAGATGGCCCCAATAAGGATCGAACAGGAGTATTCGATTACATACCTGCATTCCTACGGGCAGGACAGCCCCTGGTTCGCCGGTTTAACCAACAAACGGCTGCTCGCCAGCCAGGAGCCCGACACCGGTTATACCTACGCCAACCCCAGGGGCCACGACATGTACACCGGGCGCCCTACACGATGGATCGACATTACCGACCGCAGTGCCCGGGTGCATGCGTTCACCGTGTGTTTCTATGGCTCGGAGGAATTTTTGTCGGAAACTCCATATATCCTGGGCCTGATTGAGTTCGATGGCGTCGATACACTTCTTTTGACCCGTCTGTTAGGCCTGGACCCGGAATCCGCCTCCCTGGATTGGATTGGTCTGCCTGTTCGCCCACGCTTCCTGCGCAACAGCAAGCTCAAACCCACTGACGTGTACTTCATACCAGCCTGATGAAGATGATCACAAGTAAATTTCCAATGGAAAGTATGGCCAGTCAACGCACACAAGCAGGAAAGGTATCGTTTTTCACCAGCTCTGATCTCGGTGCTGGTTCATCGATCTACCGCAACAGGCTGTATCCATGGCGCCGCGCGTTAGGGTTCTTGATGATCTGGATGCTGAGTGTATTACTGGTTGCAGGCTTTACCCTGGGTTACCTGATATCCCAGGAGTATTTTTCTCCTTTCCGGGCTGTTGATCCACGCATCATCCCTATGCTTGCTCTGATCTCAGCCGCTACCCTTGTTTTTTGGCTGATTCTGTTACTCCGTTACCGGCAAAGCAGTGATTTCTTAGAAATTACCCCACATGGCTTACACTTCCATCTGTTAGGATCGAAGTCGAAAAGCACAAAATGGAAAGAAATTGAAGCGATAGCGGTCGATGTTGTCGAGACCAGGTTCCTTTGGTTCCACTCGCGCGAGCGCTGGCAGGCATCGGTGTACATTCGCCCAGGACAGGCAATCGTGTTAAACTCAAGGATCGAACGACTGCCAGAAGCTATCTCGCGCATAAAAGCTGCGGTATTTCCGCGGTTATTAAATACATACCGGCAGGAGTTATCCGCCGGAGCGCAAATCAAATTCGGCCCTCTTGTGGTAGCTCCAGGGCATCTCCAGATCAATCGAGGCCGGTTGCGAAATTGGGCTATCCCCTGGAACCAGGTAGCCACCCTTAAAATCGAGAATGGCCGCCTGCACATACTTCTGGCGCGTGGCAAAAAACATTCCCTACCAGTAAAATACATCCCCAATCTGGAATTATTTCTGGAAATTGTTAAACAGGACCTACGGTTATGATACCAATCTCAGACACCCAACACACAAATCCCTCGGGAAATCCATACAGCCATCGCAGTAAGTTTTTCGCCTCACTGGTGGTTCTCTCCATCTTACTCAGCGGCTGCAACGCATCTGAGTTAATCGGTAATCTATCCGGGGCACCCACCAGTTCTCCGCAGCAGACCGTACCCACCACCCCACCGGCGACTGATACTCCGACCATCCCTCAGGCAGAGATCACTTTCCGTGCCTACGTACCTGCGGATACGCCTTCCGATCAAGAGGTATACCTCAGTATCGTTGATGATGTAACCGGCCTGGCATTAAATTCAGATTTGTTTCCAATGACCTATGATGAGGAAGCTTCCGGGTTGGATAAGGTGGTTTACTCTATCACTCTTCCATTCCAGCCTGGTTCGGTCGTCAAGTACCGCTATGAACGTCAGGCTGGTGCGGTCCGCGTGCTGGAGCATGTCGCCGATGGGACGCCTGTCCGCTACCGTATGCTGCACGCCACCCAATCGTCGCAGGTTGATGATATCGTCAGCCGCTGGACGGATACATTTTTTGACAAACCCACTGGCCGTGTTATGGGAACTGTTACAGATAGCGCTTCAGCAGCGCCGATTCCAAACCTTTTGATCCTGGCAGGCGGCGCACAAACCATCACTTCCGCCGACGGCTCCTTCATTATCGAAGGCTTGCCGGCTGGAATTCATAACCTGGTGGCCTATGCAATGGACGGCAGCTACCAGACCTTCCAGCAAGGGGCAGAAATAGCGGTGGATTCAACCACGCCGACCCCGATATCCATGCAACCGGCTCAGTATATCCCGGTGCAGTTCCAGGTAACCGTACCACCCGGAACTCCACCATTGATCCCGATCCGCATGGCTGGAAATATCTCCCAATTGGGCAATACGTTTGGCAGCCTGCCGGGAGGTGTCAGTGGATTGGCGGCGAATATGCCCGTCCTCGAGCCGCTTGCGGATGGTAAGTATTCATTAAATGTTTCCTTGCCCATCGGTGCAGATATCCGCTATAAATACACCTTCGGCGACGGATTTTGGAACGCAGAGCACACCGAGGATGGCGATTTCAACCTGCGCCAGCTGGTTGTAAAACCGGAATCTACAATTATGGAAGATGCAATTGAGAGCTGGTTCTCCGGGGATCCATCCTACCTCCAGTTCGATGTCACCGTGCCACCAAATACCCCCACGCCTGACTATGTTTCGATCCAATTCAACCCCCTCTTCGGATGGATGCCGTCCATCCCCATGTGGCCTTTTGGAGAAAACCGTTGGGCCTATCTGCTCTTCAGCCCGCTCGACCTGCCCGGCGGTGTCAGCTACCGCTATTGCCGGTCAGACCAATGTGGCCAGGCTGATGACATCGCCACTCCTGGTGAGAACGCTACGGGACGACCAGTCGACGTGACCACTCTGCCAAAATCAGTGCAGGATCAGGTTTCCGAATGGGTCTACCTGACTGCCGACCCCTCCGGGTTCCCTATCCCGGAGACGCCAGTGACCGCCCGTCCAGGTTTTATTGCTGGGGTTGAGCTCTTGCCGGATCACCAACCTACCTGGCAGAATTTATTTTCCGGGACAATGACCGATATCGCCAGCTTGAATTCCAACTTGTTGGTTCTATCACCCACCTGGACCGCCATTGACAATGATCCAACAAGTTTACAGCTCATCCTGGGCGAGAATGCTTCCTGGCCGGATATGCTGGACCAGGCGCAAAGTGCTCAGGAACAGAACATGCAGGTCGCCATCTTCCCGAAGATCAATTACCCCGATGGGATGGATGATTGGTGGA
The DNA here is from genome assembly GCA_963744375.1 of uncultured Chloroflexia bacterium. Lineage (GTDB taxonomy): Bacteria > Chloroflexota > Anaerolineae > Anaerolineales > UBA4823 > CTSoil-045. The sequence continues at coordinate 21,242 of CAVUTH010000001.1, forward strand.
ATAGTGCACCGCGAGATTTCAGCTGGTGGGTGACCTGGTGGGATCGATTCGAGAAGTTCACCCTGCATCACGCAGAATTGGCTTCAAAAACCAACGCCGTCGCTTTGATCTTAGGCGGGGTGGGAGTAGATCCGGCGCTACCATCAGGATTACTTTCCGATGGCTCGCCATCCGGTATCCCAGGCGACACAACCCAGCGCTGGAGAGACCTGCTGGCCAAAGTCCGGTCCATCTACCCCGGAACGATTTACTGGGGACAGTTCTTCGATGGGCAGGCTGAAAGTAGCCTGGAGCCACCAGCCTTTATTGATGCAGTGGATGGGATCTATCTGCTTTGGGCAGCTCCATTGGAAGGTGACACTCCTGCATCATCGTCTGAACGCGAAGCAGAAGCTGCTCGATTACTGGATACGGTTGTCCTGCCGATGCAACAGGCGGTAAATAAACCACTCTACCTGGCGCCCGTAATTCCATCCACCGAGCTGCAGACCCAATACGAGGATTATTCGGTTTTGCTCAATGCTGCAGCTACTCGCGATTGGATTTCTGGCTTTATCAGCCGGTTTTATTATCCACCAGTGATCTTACAGGACGACAGTTTTTCCATTCACGGAAAAACTGCGGAAAGCGCCGTACGACATTGGTACAGCGGCTGGACTAACCAGCTTCCCTGATCTGATCTATCAATTGCAACACGGGGGCATTCATCCAGTGCCTTCGCGTTGCGTTTAATTGGTCGATAAACGTAGCTTTTGCGGCTTCTGTCCCGGTATTCGTTCGATTAATCCGCGTGCCTCCAGGTCAAGCTTCACCGTTACAAGGTACCAGGAGATCGAACCATCGAACTTCCCGGTCAATTTTTCGTTAACTACTTCCACCAGCTCGGAAAAAGATATCTCACCGAATGTACCGATGACCGTTAGAATTTCATCGCGCAGCAGTTCATACTTGTTACGGTCGATATTTACCCCTTGCTTGCCTTCCTCGGGATGTTGCGTGATAATGCGATCATCCATTGATTACGCGTCCTTGTCTCCTGGAAAGGCCAGGGGTGCCAACTTTCTCCCCTGGTACCAGGCTGTGATCGCCGTGACACCAGCCAGGACAATGCCCAATAAAGCGATAAATAAAATTTGCAGCAACGCCAAAAATCCATGGAACATGCTGGGCCAGTCGGGCACGGTCCAGCTAATGGTCACTCCGTTCAGAACAAAACTCCACATCAGGGGGATGGACACCAGCCAGATAGTTACCAGGCTTAGATTAAGTGACCACAGGACTGCAGAAGATGTTGGCAGCCGGAATACGCCCCGATCCAACAAGGCAGCAACCCAACCAACAATACCTGCCATGAAGACTGTTACTGCAACATAACTAATGATCTCATCTGCGCTGGTCAGTGTGCTGAGGGAGTAAGTCCTGCCATTCATCAGGCTGTAGCGCAGGTGGAAAACCAGAATTGTCAGCACCGCGCCGCCAATCAACCAAAACAATTCACTGCGCAGGCGTTTGACCATCCAGATCAGGGGCAGTATCAGCACCCCCAGGGCTAACAAGAAGCGTGGCGCCATCTCACGGTTGAGTCGCTGCTGCCGGGCGTCCTGCATTAGCTGCTGGTAGCTGGAAACCAGGTCTGCCTCTACCGTAGGTGATGAGGGTGAAAACCCGATAGCATCCAGGTATGCGGTAGATAACGTCTCCTGCTGATTTAGCGTAGCTTGATCGAGCATTGCTTGCTCGTTTTCCGACAACTCAAGCATTTCCTGCAACACTTGCCCTTGTGAGGTAGCTGGAAGATTGGCCCCTAACAGAGCAGCTAATGTAGGCGCTACATCAACCATCTGTACATCACCGTAATCACCTGGACGCACCCGAGCACCAATCAGAGCAAAGGGCTGCTGCAAGACAATCTCTTCGTCACCTCCGTGCCCGCCAGCATCGATATGCCCATGATCGCTGGAGACGAACAGAACATCTTTGCTCAAGTCGAGGCGGGAGGCTATTTCGCCCAATAAATCATCGGTCCTTCTAGCTGCCTCTTTCCAGCGTGGATCGAGTGGACCGCCTTCATAATGACCGGCATAATCAACCTGATCCAGATGGATCACAACCAGGTCGTAGCCCCCGTCCTCGATCCAGGGTAAAGCAGCCTGGATAACCTCCCCATCCGCCAGCACGTCCACCCGAGGAGTGAAATACGAGGCAGTCAACGCATCGGAAGGGATCAGAGTCCGGAACACCTCATGTGCGGCAATAGCAGTCGTTAATCCGGCTCGCCGGGCTGCACTGAAAAGATTATCTTGCGTCCAGGTGAAGAGCTGCGGCGCATCAAGGTTGATTAACCCGCCATCACTGATATCCGGCCATCCACCGGTAAACAGGGTTGCATATCCGGTCTGAGAATATGAGGTGGGCTGGCTGTGCATCACCGCCCAGGCGCCCTGGCTGCGGATTTTTCCTAGATAAGGCATGATCTGGGCATCCAGTGCAGTATCAATCCGCAAGCCATCAATCAAGACGTAAACAACTCTTCTGGCAGGCGCTGACTCACCTACAGACAGCCCTGCCTGTCCAGGTCGGGGCGGGAGTGATGCAAGCGGCGAGCGATAAGTATAGAGAGAATCCATCAAGGCAGTAGCCCAGAAATAGGCTACTGCTGCCAACAAAACCAGGATTAATATTCGAAGCAGGATCGGAATCCTCAAGGTTTCTCCGTAGATGAAGGAAATTATCTAATTAAAGTGTGCCTCTGCGATTATTGTCCACCGGGTTAAACAGCTTTCAATGCAGACGCAAAAATTTCCAGCGCCTGGTCAATTTGCACATCCGACACCATTAGTGGAGGCATCCAACGCAACGTATTCTCCCAGGGTCCACAGGTCAGCATCAGCAGGCGATTCTCCAGGCAGTGTTGTGCCACTTTCTTGGCCGTTGCCTTATCAGGAGCGCCTTCAGGAGTGCGAAATTCAGTGCCGACCATCAGGCCAAGACCGCGCACATCACCGATTACAGGAAACTCTTCTTGCAAATGGCCCAACCCCGACATCAATTGAACTCCGCGTTCCCAGGCATTGGACACCATGTGGTCTTCTTTCATAGCCTGGATTGTCGCAACTGCGGCTGCCGAGGCGACCGCATTTCCCCCATACGTGCTTCCGTGCGAGCCAGCAGTCCATTTTTTCATCAGGTCCATGCGACTGATCACGCCGGATAGGGGCAATCCCGAAGCCAGCCCTTTGGCAACTGTCATTACATCCGGTAGGATGCCCATGTGCTCAAATGCAAACCACTTCCCGGTACGCCCAAAACCGCACTGGATCTCATCCAGAATCAGCAGGATGCCATGACGGTCGCAAATCGCTCGCAGTCCTCGTAAAAAACTCGCTGGTGGAACTACATACCCGCCTTCTCCCAGCACAGTTTCCACCAGGATCGCAGCGGTCTCGGAAGGAGCGGTTTGGGTGAGCAGCAGGTACTCCAACTCCTCCAGGCACCATTGGCTTGTTTGCTCAGCATCCCACCCGTAACGGTATGCGTAGGGGTAAGGAGCTGTGAATACCCCGGCCATCAGCGGCTGGTACCCAGCCCGGTAGATCGTCTTAGATGTGGTGAGCGACATCGCCCCTGCAGTTCGTCCATGAAAACTGCCCTGAAATACAATCACATTCGGACGACCTGTCGCCATTCTGGCCAGTTTTACTGCCCCTTCAACAGCCTCCGCACCGGAATTACTGAAGAAGAAACCATCCAGCTCGGACGGGAGAACCGACCGTAAGCCTTCCACCAGCTCAAGCATCGGTTTGTGGACGACAATATTAATCTGCCCATGAAGGATCAATCCTGCCTGCCGGCGAATGGCCTCAACCACCAAAGGATGACAATGTCCCGTGTTTGTAACCGCAATCCCACAGGTGAAATCCAGGTAAGCGTTGCCATCTTGATCATACAGATAAGCCCCATCGGCATGATCTACAATGATCGGTGTATAGTGTGTCCAGACGGGAGAAAGATACCCAAGATTTTCTGCATAATTAGTCATGGCAAGAGCTCCGATTGAGGGTGACTGGCTAAATTGTAGCATAGAAAGATAATCGATTGATTTGGAGTAAAATCTCAGTCATGAAACTTCAGGTTGTGTTTTTAATATGTGCGGATGCCGAATGGGAAGCCATTCTCCAATTGATCTCCGAACAGTATATTCAACCCACCCCTTACGGGGAGTGGTTTCCGGCTTACTTGCTCCCCGATCAATCGGTTGAACCTGCCTTGGCAGGCAATTCGGTTCCACCTGGAGGAATCACTGCCGGATTCATGCATACCGGTTGGGGAAAAATCGCTGCAGCCGGAGCCACACAGTACGTAATAGATCATTGGCAACCGGATTTACTCGTCAACCTGGGCACTTGTGGTGGCTTCGAAGGCTCAGTGGAGCGCGGCGAACTTCTTCTAGTCGATCGCACGATTGTTTACGACATCCTGGAGCAAATGGGTGACCAGGATGCGCATTTAGAGCATTATGAGAGTAAGCTGGATTATAGTTGGTTGAGCGAGCCATACCCGCAGATTGTTCGCCGCACTCTGCTCGTATCTGGCGACCGAGACCTGCTGCCATCCGAAATCCCTTGGCTCAAACAGCGTTTCGGAGCTGTTGCCGGCGATTGGGAAACCGGCGCAATCGCCTACACTGCCCGTAAGAATCAGGCAAGGTTATTAATATTACGCGGGGTAACCGACCTGGTCAGTTCCACGGGCGGCGAAGCCTATGGAAACCTGAGCTTATTTCAGCAAGCCACATTGGATATCATGCTTCGTTTGTTGGCTCATCCCTATTCATGGGTCAAGCCGGGCCTGGCCTAGAAATATTCCCCTATCCAGGCTTGTGCCTTGGTCAGGTCTGCCTGCAAGGCCAGCTCTTCCAACAGCGGTATCTGATCGATCCGATCCATACCGATCGATCCAGGCAGTTGAATATTAATGCGATGATATTGCTTGCCGAGTAGCTGGCTGCACTGGTAGTGCGCCAGGTTGGATCCCCCCTCCATGACCAGGTGAATCAGGTGAGGTGCCCACTGTACCAGACCCCAATCCCCATCTTTGGAGCTGACATAGCGAGGGTTATACCCGGTTCCGACAGATAATAAGATGATATCCTGAATTCGCTGGTTGCCGGTCTCTGCATTTAGCGCCTGTGCTAACGCACACACAGCCGGATTATTTGCAACAACGCCGCCATCGACGTAACCCTGGTAGATAGGAAAATAAGTTGGTGCATTTGCCGTCCTTAGAGCAACATCGACAATAGTTTGGTCACCGTCCGAGTCGCTGCCTGGGAAGTTGTGGAAAAATTTTGCTTTCCAGGTGCGCTTGGCAGGATCTGGGTCTTCGTTATCCAGGTCAAAACTGGATATGAGCACCTTTCGGTTGAGTGAATCCAACCGCCGGGATGCAAATTGCTCGGTCAATGCCTGCTTAATCGGCCCCAAACCGTAGTCAGCGCCTACCAATTTCCCCAGGTCGCGCACGTCATCCAGGATTGTATCGGCAAAGACCTTGACACCACTATCCTGATACAGCTTTCGCAACACTTCTGGGCTTAATCCTGCCGCCAGACCTAAGGCAAGCAAGCCTCCAGTTGACGTCCCGGCGAATAGATCAATATGACTGAGGAATCCAGGCTTCGCCATCTCCAAACGTTGTAGAAATATTGCTGTCATAATACCCCGGATACCACCACCGTCCATGGATAATATGTAGTAAGGTGCCATTTTTTTACTCCTTCGATATTTTTATTATTTCGCTTCTTGAGCGTAATAATGCGGTAAACTTTCATCAGTGCAAGTTTTCACCCAGGAGGCCTGGATGCAGCCGGTTTTACGGATTGACTTAACTTCTGGCTCCATCGAAACATTTTCCATCCCACAAGAGTGGGAGCAAGATTTCATTGGCGGCGCTTCTTTGGCGGCACGTATGCTCTATGATCATCTCGTGCAAGATTTAGACCCATTCTCGCCAGAAGCCCCATTGTTGTTTTTAAACGGACCTCTATCTGGCACGTCAGGCCCGGCTGTAGGTCGTTTTGTCGTGTGCGGGCGCTCTCCTGCCACACGATTATGGGCAGAGTCGAATTGCGGCGGTTTTTGGGGCCCCGAGCTGCGCATGGCCGGATTTGACGGATTATGGATAGAAGGTTGTGCCGAGCACCCGGTGTACCTCTGGGTGCGGGATGGCGTTGCCGAGATTCGTCCCGCCGGTCACCTGTGGGGGATGGATACATATCAGACCCAAACCGCCATCGAAGATGAGCTAGGAGCCGGTAAAATTCGTCTGGCGACTATAGGGATCGCCGGAGAACTGCTGGTGCCCTTCGCCCTTATTCTTTGCGATCATGGGCGGGTTGCCGGCCGAACCGGTATGGGCGCTGTCATGGGCTCTAAGAATTTAAAAGCCGTGGCAGTGCAGGGACACGGGCCAGTTCCGGTCATTAATACTGCCGAGTACGTGAAGCTGCGTTCAGATGCGAACCGCCACCTGAGAAATGACCCCGTTTCTGTGGTCGCCCGCGAATTAGGCACTGCCAGCGTAGCCGAGTACATGGATTACCTGAGCGAAATGCCCAAGCGTTATTTCCAGAAAGGCATTTTTATGGAGGACGTGGCTATTTCCGGGGCAGCGCTTAAAGACACAATCCTGGCAGGTGTGAGCGCCTGCCATGCCTGTGTGATTGCCTGTGGCCGCGTGGTGCGCCTGGAAGACGGTGCCAAGCGGAAAGGCCCGGAATACGAGACATTGGTCGGTTTTGGACCTAACCTGTGGTTGAATGATGCCGTGTTCGCGACCCGGATGGGAGAGATGTGCGATCGCTATGGCCTGGATAGCATCAGCACCAGCAATATTATTGGACTGGCGTATCATCTGTTTGAAATCGAACGCATCTCGCTGGAAGATACAGGTGGCCTGGCATTATGCTTTGGCGACCCGACCCCTGTCGAAATCCTGATCGAGCAAATCGCTCACCGGGAGAATTTTGGCGCTTTGCTCGCCAGGGGCAGCAAAGTGTTAGCGCAACGGTTTGGCGCTGAAGAAGAGGCCGTGCAGGTGAATGGATTGGAGCTGGCTTACCACGATCCGCGCGGAGCATCGGGAATGGCGCTGGTTTATGCTACCTCCCCACGCGGCGGCTGCCACAATCAATCAGATTACTTTATGGTCGAGATTGGGCATGTGGACCCGACCCTGGGTATGGAGTTTCACAACCGCCTGGGCGGAGGTGAAAAAGCGCGTAATGTAGCCATCCACCAGGACTGGCGAACAGTATTCAATTCCCTGGTAATCTGTCTATTTTCCAATATTCCGCCGGAATCTCTGGTTGAGCTGGTCAACGCAGCCTGCGGTTACCAGTGGAGATTAAAAGATCTGCTGCGTGCCGGTGAGCGTGGCTGGAATCTGAAGCGGATGATCAATCATCGCCTTGGCTTGACACGCAGCAATGACCGCCTTCCAAAAGCCATGCTGACTCCATATGACGACTTATCGCCACACGATCAATATGCCCCGGATATCGAGGAGATGCTTTCAGCCTACTACGAATCGCGCGGCTGGGACCCGGACACAGGCATTCCCACACCTCAAAAATTAACCGAGCTGAATTTGGCATGGACCGTAGAAGGGTTGCTCGAACAAAAGTGAACTCGCGATGAAACTGGTATCTGTCTTAGAAATGCAAGCTATCGAGAGAGAAGCCGACGCGGCTGGCTTCACCTATGCGCATATGATGGAGCACGCCGGTAACAACCTCGCCCAGGTGGTGATGGAAGAATGCGCCGAATTGCTGAGTGGCGGTGTCCTTGGGCTGGTAGGCTCCGGCAATAATGGGGGAGATACCCTGGTCGCCCTGGCTCATCTAGCCAGAGCAGGTGTGAATGCAAGCGCCTGTATTGTGCGCCCTCGACCACTTGACGATCCGCTTATCTCCAGGTTGAGTGCATCGGGCGGCAAAGTCATAGACGCAACCCGAATTCAAGACTATGCGCAATTTCTAGATTATCTCTCCCAGCACAGGATCCTGTTAGACGGCATCCTGGGTACCGGCTTCCACCTGCCACTGAAAGATGATCTCGCTTGCCTGATGGAAGCCATCAAAATCTATCTGGCAGGGATTGGCTCGCCCCCATTCGTTGTCGCAGTCGATTGCCCCTCGGGAGTTGATTGCGACTCCGGAGCGGCAGCCGAAGAATGCCTGCGTGCTGACCTGACAGTCACCATGGCAGCTATCAAACAGGGTTTATTGAAATTTCCAGCTTACAATTTGGTCGGAAAGATCCGGCAAGTTGGTATCGGCTTGCCGGCAGATGGCGCCGGTATACGCAGCCTGGGATGCTGTGCATCGGACTGTAGTTGACAAGCTTGCTGTGCAGAAAATTCTCCCGCCGCGCCGGCTGGATTCCCACAAAGGCACGTACGGCACGGCCTTGATCGTCGCCGGTTCTGTGCCTTACACCGGGGCTGCTCTTTTGGCCGCTGAAGCCGCCTACCGGGTCGGAGCCGGCCTGGTTACCCTGGCAGTTCCCGAATCACTCCACAGCACACTTGCCGGTCGCATACCTGAAGCGACCTGGCTGCCTTTACCAGAAGCTGGTGGCTTCATTGCGAGTGATGCAGTCGATACGATCCTCAGAAATCTGGATAGGCCGACAGCGGTGCTGATCGGCCCAGGACTTGGGCTGGAAGAACCCACCGCCCAATTCATGAAACGAATCTTGGGCGGCCAATCCCCAAATGAAATGGGTTTTCTACCCACTCAACAGCCTAAAAACAAGCTCCCGCCACTGGTTATTGATGCTGATGGGTTGAAACTCCTCGCCCGTATCGAGGAATGGCCCCGCTTACTGCCGACTGAAACCATTCTGACCCCCCATCCAGGTGAAATGTCCGTCCTCACGCGCCTTCCGACCGCCGAAATTCAGGCAAACAGGTTACTAATTGCCGAGAAATTTAGCCGCGAGTGGAACATCGTGCTGGTATTAAAAGGCGCATTCACGGTTATCGCCACACCCGATGGGTGGTCAGCTGTGATCCCAGTTGCCACTCCTGCCCTGGCGCGTGCCGGCACCGGGGATGTACTGGCTGGCCTGATTGTCGGATTACGAGCGCAAGGAGTATCGGCAGCAGATGCCGCGATTGCCGGAGCCTGGATTTACGCCCAGGCAGGGCTGGCCGCTCTGGAACAAATAGGCAACTCCGCATCTATACTTGCCGGTGATGTCCTCCGGTCATGCGTTACGGTTTTGAACCGGCTGTACCGAGACGATTAAAATTGAAAAACTGGCCGTTTAGGCGGCCAGTATCGATCGTCCATTCAATTAATTATCCCTGGGCTACGCCCAAAGGGACAATTCTTTATTGATTACGGCTCGTCACCCAGAGACACCTCACCCGGAGGTGGGGTCACTTTTTGCTTGACCTGCTGGGAGAGCTCATCTACCTTTAACCCGCACGGTTTCTGCCGATTGGCCAACACGGGTCCGAGCTTCATCCAGAGTCACTTCAGCGCGGTCGCGCAACTCAATGCTCTTTTCCCGAATTTGCTCGCGGGTCTCTTCGCCAGATTGCGGAGCCAGCAATAGTGCTGCCGCCGCGCCAACGAGGCCGCCGATGAAGATCCCGGCCAGGAATGCGCCTATTGAATTATCGTTATCTGCCATGGTCTATTACTCCTTTGGAATTGATTAAGAATTACGCTATTTGGTTTTCGCTAGGATTTCGGCGCGGTCGTTCCACTTGCAGCCTTCTCGCGCATCGCCTGAGACAATTCATCAACGCGCAGACGCGCCTCGTCCAGGGCTCTTTCGGCTCGAACGCGGGCATCTTCGACGGTTTCGGATGCGCGATCACGGATTTCAATGCTTTTCTCGCGAATTTGAGTGCGGGTTTCTTCGCCGGATTGCGGCGCCAGAAGCAGTGCCACAACGGCTCCGATCAACCCGCCGATCAGGAAACCGACGATGTAAGAAATAAAGCTGCTTCGATTATCAGACATGACTCACTCTCCCATGGGTGGTTTTGTAGATTTATTTTTTGGCGGTTTTTTCGTCAAGCGAAGCACAACCAATAACTGCGTTAATCCCGCCAGGTATTCATTCATTTTCAGGACCGGCTCGATCATGTTGTTCGACAGGAAGGTTGAAGTCCCGCGCAAGTAGCTGACAGTTTCATTGGTCGACTCAAGGATAGGCTTGACCTCATTCTGCAGAAGGTTGATCAACCTCGCCAGCTGGATCACCAGGATAATGAGGACCATTGTCAGCAGCATTGACTCCAGAGCCATCCAGATGATGAAAATATCCCTGATTTTCATCGTGTTGGTTGTTGGCTGGAGAAGGTAGACAGTCGATGCAATGATAGAAACCAGAATGACAACCGACAGGACTACCAGGCCGATAATCATCCTACGTTGGCGGGCTTCCAGCTCCTTTTCCGACATGACAGGCGGTGGCGTAAGTTCTGGGACAGGGGTTATTGGGGTTCCATCATCCATAGGTACATCAGAGGTGAACGAAATGAAGTTTTGGCTATTTTATCTGAGATGACGGCGCACACGTCACCCACACGCGCATCATACGATCTCAAGTGTTAAGATTATAACATGACTGCTAGATAATGATTTTTTAGGTTTTCCAGGATAAATATTACCAGAAACAGCTGTATCGGTACGGAATCGTGACGAACATTATTTCTTTTTATCAGGCAAGAACCAGCTCAAGATACCACTGACGATGCTGATGATTATTGCACCAATGAATGCCCACACAAGTTGGTCGAAAAAGCTGCCGGTTATGTCAAAGTAGCCCCCGCTGAACAGGGCTGTTAGCAAGAGCATTGCAGCGTTGATGACCAGGGTAAACAGACCAAGAGTAAGACAGGTTATCGGCAGAGAGATGAAATTGATAATGGGCCGGATGAGTGCATTTACCAGTCCAAATATGACCGCCACTAAAAGAATGCCAAATACGCCCCCAGTGGTCGTAAATCTCTCTGGGAAAAAATAGATCAAGATGTAAAACGCGATTGCATTGATCAAGATTTCTCAGTAATATTCGCATCCTGTTGTCTCCCTTCACTAAGTTGAATACCCCCATTTTAACATGGTTACAAACGGAAACTTTTCCGTTTCAGCCCTGAGCTTGACTTATCGCAAATCTTGTTTAAAATTGAGCACATATTGTCGTATTCGGAAACAATTGGCTATTTACAATGTCTAAATTCGACAAAACCGATCGCTTAATTATCAATATGCTCATGCAAGACGGGAGAGCCAGTTCAGCCGAGATTGCCCGCCAACTGGGAGATGTCACAGAACGCACCGTACGATATCGAATAGATCGTCTATTGCGTGAAGGATTTATCCAGATTTGTGCAGTCCCTAATCCAAAGCTGCTCGGCTTTAATGTGACAGCCGATGTTTTCATCGAAGTCGAGTCGGATCAAATCTTCGAAGTTGCCCGCTTTCTGGCCGAACACGAATGCATCAGTTACGTTGCCTGCTCCATTGGAGAGATGGATGTCAGTGTTCAAATTATTGCGGGTAGCACTGATGAAGTTTATTCATTTGTGACCGAGGTGATCCGAAAAATCCCCGGAGTCAGGAAGACCACCACATCCATCGTCCCAATGGTACTCAAAGATATTCATCATTGGCGGGTGCCAGAATCGGCCGGCCAGGAAAAAGACTAAAAAACCGGAAAATATCACGTGTAAATGGAGAAATAAAACCTTATGCCCCAACAAATGCAGGATGCAATTGATTATTCCAGGCGATGGATGGATCTGATCCACAGACCCCAGGTGACCGAGCAGGAAGCGAAAAGTATCATTGAGGAATCAAGGTTCAATTTTGCCGAGCACTTTAACCGGGGCTGGCTAGAATATCGCAAATCAGTGACAGAAGCCGGTGACTGGGCAGCTGTGGAATGGAGCGGTCGTGGAGCAAGTTTTAAGGACATCCTGGGACGTGAATATATCGACTGTCTGGGAGGTTACGGCTTGCTCGACCTGGGCTGGTCGCACCCCGAAGTAATTGACACGGTTCGGGCTCAACTGGGTCGCACCCCCATGCCAAGTCAGGAGTTGATTGATCCTTTGAGAGGTGTCCTGGCCCACTTAATGGCGGCTATCACACCAGGCGAAATCAAATACAGCTTCTTCTGTGCATCGGGCACCGAGTCTGTTGAAGGTGCCATTAAGCTGGCGAAGTTATATACCCGCAAACCTGGATTTATCGCCGCACTAAAAGGTTTCCATGGCAAAACCATGGGCTCACTGAGTATGCTGGGGAAATCGGATTTTCGGCAACCGGCCGGCATCCTGTATGGTGGCCCGGTATTCCATGTGCCTTTTGGCGATGCTGACGCAGTCGAACGCCAGCTTGATACCTGCCAGAAAGTGGGTATAGAGGTTGCTGCCGTACTGTTTGAGCCAATTCAAGGCGAGGCTGGGGCGATTGTCCCTCCAGATGATTTTTTCCCGCGTGTACGAGAGCTGACTCGCCATTATGGCGCCCTCCTGATTGCCGATGAAGTCCAGACCGGAATGGGACGAACCGGTAAGCTCTGGGGGGTGGATCACTGGAAGGTTGAACCGGATATCCTGACGGTCGCTAAATCGCTTGGTGGCGGTGTAATGCCGGTTGGAGCATTCTGCTCTACCGAGGAAATATGGCAGCCAATGATGTTCCCAAATCCATTCATCCACACTACCACAACAGGTGGCAGCGCGTTAGCCTGCAGTGCTGCTATTGCCGCAATTCATATTACCCTGCGTGACCGCCTCTGGGAAAAAGCAGCAGTCAAGGGAGAATACATCCTCGAACATCTTAACCGGCTGGCGAGCCAGTACCCCCAGGTATTCGAAAAAATTACCGGGCGTGGGCTGTTGATCGGAATGCACTTTCACGACAGCCAGGTAGGATACAAAGTGTCGGCCGGCTTGTTCAAGCGGGGGGTACTTGTCGGCGGAACTCTGACTAATGCTCAATCCATCCGCATCGAGCCCCCCATCGTCATTGAGCAGCATGAAATCGACCAGGTCCTGGATCGCCTGGAAGACACCCTGGCCGAAATTTCTCGCCAGTAGGCAATGGGGAGGAATAAAGAAATATCCAATGACCGAGCCTGCCGAATTCGCCATCGAGCTGCGTGAAGTGGTCAAACGCTTCCCCCGGTGATCGGTTGGGAACTGCTCGATAGTGGTGAATGGAAGGGTGCTGGCTGTCTGGGACCAGAAGCGTTCGACTCCCTGCATTTCCTGGAAAAAATGGGGGCAAATGGATTCCCATATGGCATAATGGAGATGCCTGCTGGCGATTGACTTTGTTGCGGATATTTTTTTGATGAGGATACTATGCCTTTGGGATATACAGGAAAGATCCTGCATGTAGACCTGACCGCTGGAACATTAGAGATAGAGGAACCCCCTGATGGATTCTACCGCCTCTACATGGGCGGTAGCGCAATGGGAGTTTACTATATCCTAACAATGATGCCCGCAGGCATCGACCCACTCGATCCCAGGAACGTACTGACGATCATGGTCAGCCCAACCACAGGTACGACCATCTCCGGACAGAGCCGGGTGAATGTCAATGCCAAATCACCGATCAGTGGAACCATTGGCGATTCCCAAGGCGGCGGTTTCTTCCCGGCCGAGTTGAAATTTGCCGGGTTTGATGGCATTGTCATCTCCGGCCGCTCCGAAAAACCTGTTTACCTGTCGATCCTGCACGGTGTAGTGAAGCTACAGGATGCCTCCCATCTCAGGGGGATACTGATCGGCGAGGCCGAGTCCGTTATCCGCCAGGAAGTCAATGATCCAAAGGCTGAGGTGCTCCAATGCGGGCCGGCTGCCGAAAATGGTGTGCTCTTTTCGAGTCTGGTATCCATGTCCAACCGCAATAACGGCCGCACCGGGATGGGCCTGGTGATGGCAAGCAAGAATTTAAGAGCAGTCGTCGTGCGGGGCAAACAACGACCAGAGGTATCGGATGCCAGGGCTGTGACCGATCTGAATAAACTTGGACCGGTTTTATTGCCAGAAAATATCGATGTCGCGCCGCTGGCAAAATACGGCACCGCCAATGTCGTCTTACCACAAAACACGTTAGGGACCCTTCCAACGAATAACTATAATTTTGGCCAGTTCGAACATGCCGAAGCCATCAGTGGCGAGACGATGTACGATACCATCCTTAAAGAGCGCGACACCTGCTATGCTTGTGTGGTGCGCTGTAAACGGGTGGTAGAGATCAAAGATGGGCGTTATCCGGTCGATCCGCTTTACGGAGGTCCAGAGTATGAAACCCTGGGCACCTTCGGCTCGTATTGTGGCGTGAGCGATCTGGAAGCCATTGCCCGGGCGAACGAGGTATGCAATATGTACGGCGTCGACACGATCGCTTGCGGTGCAACCATCGCGTTCGCAATGGAGTGCTTCGAGAAAGGCATCATCGGACTTGAGCACACGGATGGCATAGAGCTGCGCTTTGGCAATGCTGAAGCAATGCTGGCTGCCCTGCAATCCATTGTCACTAATCAGGGCACACTCGGTAATGTCCTCTCCCAGGGATCGGCGCGTGCTGCAGCCGCCTGGGGGCCGGCAGCTGAAGATTGCCTGATCACAGTTAAAGAACGCCGAAGCTCCGGCACATATGCCGCAGGCTAAAAAGTCGCTCGGCCTGATCTACGCTGTGAATCCTTTCGGCGCAGACCACCAATCCAGTGAGCACGACCCGATGTATGAGGAAGGAGCCATCCAACTGTATATGGATCGCCTGGCGGAGCTGGATTTGAAAAACCCGCCACCATACGGCAGCCTTGGCTCCGAAAAAGTGCGTTTTGCCGCATATACTCACATTTTCTACAGCATCCTGGATACACTGGAGCTGTGCCAGTTCGTCTGGGGTCCAGCCTGGACGTTATACGGTCCAAGCGAGCTGGTGCAGTATGTGCGCTCGGTTACCGGCTGGCAAGTCAGCCTGTTCGAGCTGATGAAAGTTGGCGAGCGACGTCTTAATTTGATGCGTGTCTTTAATGCCCGAGAAGGTTTTTCACGTAAGGACGACCGGCTGCCTAAAAAATTCTTCAAGGCATTAGGCGGTGAGGGGCCGACCGGTGGCGTAGCCATCGACAGGCAAGAATTCGAAGCTGCCCTGGATACCTACTATGCCATCATGGGTTGGACTCCGGATGGGCTGCCGACTGCTGCTAAGCTGGATGATCTTGGGATTGGTTGGGCCAAAGAATATTTACCCGCCTGAGCTTACGAAGATGAAGAAAGCCCTGGCGATCAGGCCAGGGCTTTTTCAACAATCATAAATTGTGTAAACTGCGCTACTAATCCTTGCCAGGAGTCAATACCAGGTTGAACTCTGCCTCGGTTTGGCCTGCTGCCGGATAGTGCTGGGTGACTAAATCCACAAAGTCAGCTGTGATGACTTTGAGATGGATGTGAGGCGGCCGGCTTTCATACGGTATCGGAACGGATGATTCAAAACGGTAAGATCCTTCCCTCTCTGAAAAAATTGTTGCCCGATAGTCATCGGTATACTCCCCGTCCGGCCCTGCCATCCACAGTTCTATTCTCGCCCCTGGAATTGGTACGCAGCCGTTAGCAGATAGGACCTTTCCAGATAACACATATCCGCTGCCCACCCGGCTGCGCTCCGGAGCACCCGGAGTGTAGAACGGGCCAAGCATGTCGGGCTGGGTTGCCACACAATTTTCTACGGGAGGATTTTTTTGATCTTGAGGGGTGACCGCGTCCCTTATTGCACTCCCGCCACAAGCAGCCAGCAAAAATCCCATAACCAGCATTACAACAACAAAAGCCTGTCTCATTTTATTTCTCCTTAAACCAATAACAATTGGCGTTCTAAGGCGGCTTCATCCAGGAAACCTTCAGCTGCCCCAGCAGAGCCAATCTTGTAACCAGCAAATACCACCGCACGCCTTAATGCTGCTTGGGGATCAAATCCCTTCGCAAAATAGTGTAAAAAGCACGAAAATAATGCATCGCCTGCGCCGATGGTACTGACCACTGGCCGGGAATTCACAGCCTGAATGAGCTCCAGGCTGCCATCTTGTAATTGGTATAGCAGCGCTCCCCGGGCACCCAAACCGATCACAATAATCGATGTGCCAAATCGATCCGCTACATGACAAGCGAATTCTTCCGGCGGCTCAGGCAACAGCTCGTTACTCATAAATAAAATGTCTGCTGCAGCCATGAAATCCTGGTTATAGCCATCCTCCAGGCTGGAGATAGCATGCACATCCGTAGCGATGATTTTCCCAGCGCGCCGGGCAACCTGTAGCAATGGACGAGAAAAATTGACATTGCACAGAGCAACCACTGCAGCCTGGGTGGCAGCGTGTAAAAATAAATCTTCCGGATACACCTGTTCCTGGATATCTTTTAGATCAACATTGATTTGCCGCCTACCATCCACATCGTACAGGATAACCGATTGCGAAGTCCTCTCGATAGGTGACAGGATGAATTGGTCCTCAATTTCGCTATCCTTAAGGGCCTTACGAACCAGCTCGGCAGCCCGGTCGCGGCCGATTAATGAAACCAGCGTAACCGAGTCCCCCAATACCGACAATGCTCTGGCCAGGTTGTACCCTACCCCAGACACGGTACTGTTTACGCCAAAAAAGGGGTAACGGACCGGAGTATATTGAATCGGAAAATTCTCCACCTGTAAGGTGGTCTCAATATTAATCAATCCGGAAACAGTGATGGCCGACAAGGGTCAGATCGGGATCGTCAGGCTTTCCAGGTCGCGTGGATAGTAGGTCATCAGCTCCACGCCATCTTCGGTGATCACTACCGTATCCGAATGGCGGAAACCACCCACTTCGGGGATATACAAACCTGGCTCCACCGTGAATACCATCCCAGGGCGAAGCTGGGTGTGGTCGCCCAAATCAAGGAAGGGACCCTCATGGTAGCGCAAGCCGATGGCATGTCCAACATGGTGCTTCCAATACTGGATCAACCCATTCTCTGCGTAATATACTCGCACTGCCTGGTCGATTTGGGAGCAAGTAACCCCGGGATGCATGGAGCGGAATGCGGTTTCTTGCAGTGCCAGCATGTGATCAAACATCTGTTTTTGCTCATCACTGGGTGTGCCAATGATCATAGTTCGCTCAAGCTCCGAGTTGTAGCCCCATACCGGGCAGCCAGCCCCACTGACCAAGACGTCGCCGGCTTTAAAGGTGATATTGTTCGCCAGTGCGTGCGGTATGGATGCGTTACGCCCGATTTGCCCGCGGTATCCGGCTTCGGCGCCATTCGCAAATGGGCTTTGGGCACGGTAAACGGGTCCGACAGCATCCAGCATGGACAGAGAAGCCTCCATACTGGCACGCCAGCTCACCTCTGTCTCGGTTATGCCTGGATGGGTATAACGTTGCAAGAGTGTATGCGCCAGGTTGCCCCATTTCACGCTTTCTCGGATTAAATCCAGCTCCGCCGGACTCTTTATCATCATCTGATCTTCGATGCAGGCTGTGATCGGCTGCGGCCGGCTCCCAACCAACTCAGTCAGGCTCGGGCCGCGATAGCCCAGAATCCAGGGGTAACCATCCTGGTCTGCACCATAAGGCTCCGTAATACCCATCTCATTGAGGAGTTTAGAAAAACCCTCCATTGGGTGAGGGATGTAAGGATATTCGAGGTAGGTCGTTACCTGGTCTACGAACGCATTACTTTCAGCGTGCTCTAGCTCCAAGCGGGGCACAAACAGTGCGCGCTCACCAGCAGTGTTAACTACCAACGCTACGGGGCGTTCGGTTGGTATGAAAGCAAACCCTGTATAGTAGAGAATGTAGTACCGATCAAACAGGACAATCCCGGTTAGTTTTTCAAGCCGGATCTGATTGGTAAGCTGCTCCAGGCGCTGCAGGTATTCAGAATCTGGCAATTTCATAGTAGCTATGTTCATCATTTCACTCCTGGATTTGAAAATCGCTTGATATAGGTACACCTGGGCGTAGAGTACTCAAAACCGAGCAGTATTTCTCCTCAGCCAAACGGATTGCCTTTTCCAACTTTTGCGGGTCTACATTGCCATACGCTAAATAATGCAAGTGGATACGGGTAAACGTGTAAGGGGGACTCTCCATCTGGTCACCACGGCACTCAACCTTTAAATCCCGCATTGGTTGCTTTTGTTTGGCCATTATTTCCACCACATCATAAGCCGAACATGCCGCCGCCGATATCAACAGCAAATCCGAAGGCTTCATTCCGTACCAGGTAAATCCTTCATCAGGCGATCTGCCGATTACGATCGAATGCCCATTGGAATCGGTGGCGATCATTAATTTATCTTCAACGCTACGCAATGTGATGGTTCCCATTCCCAGTTACTCCTCGTTACAAATGGTTGATTACCGCTTTTTTACTCACTGAGGTACTTGATTGACAGCCAGAATTTCTTCTATCTGCTCCGCAACTCGCCCGTGTTCGGGGTATTCGGAACTGCTTAAGCGTAGTTGGGTAGCAATTCGCCGCAGGAGGTTTGGATTAACCTGGGCCAGCTCGGCAGTTAATTTCTGCCATAAACGGCGCAGCTCCGAATTCGGATAAGTTGCTGCGAAAACCGCAATTTGAGCCGGCGAGGACATGCTCTGCGTCCACGCCGAGAGATTTAAATCCAGCTCTCTGCCGGCGTTAAACCAGAAATACGCCAGCATCGGATTTATCAAGCCTCGCATGCGGCTCCACAAGGGGTCCTCTTCCTGAACCAGAGTAAAAAAGGCCAGGTAATATGGCCGCGCCGATAAATAATCACGGTTGACCTGTGACAACTTGCCGGCCAATGCCGAGGCATATGAAGCCATAAACCAGCGAAGGTCTTCCAAAGAAGCGCCTGGTTCTCCCTTTTCCACCGCATCCCACTGCAAGCGACAGGCCAATAAATAGGTGCTTCCGGAAGCTGCAAAATCTTGCGAGCGCTGAACCATGGCTTTTTTGGAAAGATTATGGGCCATTTCCACGCCGGTCGGCATTTCTGCCGGCACAATCACCTGTTGGATATCTTCGCATAATACCCGCAAAGAGGGCTCGTCCCGGAAGGGTATCCGATCCTGGCCTTGTAAAGTATATTCCTGACCTTTGTGGCTGATTTGGTTACGCTGCCGCAAATCATCCAGTAATCCCTGAATATACTCGACTTGCTGCCTGTCATTTAAGATCACCCCGGCGAGCTCAGCCGGATCTACTTCAAGCCCAGCGCGTATTACAGTATAGACAAAATCAGATTCCGCTCGTTGGACGAACCCCGCTTCGCTGTCAATCCCTGGGGCCAGCCACACAGGTGTATATAGGGAAACAGCCCGTTTGCGATAGTCAAATGCCCGTTGGCGGAATGCCATCTGCAGGATGTCGCGCAACATTGTCTTCGTGCGCCCCAACCCTTGGGCTTCATAACGCTCGCGAAGCTCCTCAAGTAAGTCGTCTGTATTTCGTTCGCCGGGGTTTTCTACCAGCTCGCGATATATATCCCGCAGGACATCCCGGCGAGTGGTTAGCTCCACCGACATCATTTTCATCCGGCTAAACAGCATGCGGTATTGAGACTCCAGGCTTTGGCGTGTGGGTTGTGCCGTCTCAACAGTGGTAGCTGCTTGCTCGATAAGGGTAAGCTCCAGATCACTCGGAGCAATATAATCCACCGGTGCGGCATATAGCTGCAAATCTTTGATGAATAGCTTAACCAAATCTCGGTTATCCTCTAACCAGGGTTTGAATTGAGAATAACCAAAGTTCGCCTCATTAAACGCCGGATCCATTAATAACATGGTCTGCTTGAGGCGCGTAGCTAAAACCGGAAGCTCGCCACGCTGGCCGTGAGCCTGCAAGGCTTTCACCAGCAAGCTGCGAGCATTCTCCCGATCGCTGCTGGCCTGCTCGTCTTCCTCGGTTTGCTCACCCAAAGCTGTTTCCAGGTAAACAAACTCGTCGAAGGATTTCACCAACAGGTGATGGGTAATATTCCTTGGGCCAATCCCAATTGTGTATTTTCCGTACTCCCGCAGCTTGGTCACCAGGGGGCCAAAATCACTATCACCCGATATGATCACATACGTGCCGATTTGGGCGCGTGTGACTGCAATCTCAAACGCATCGATAGCCATGCGAATATCGGCGCGGTTTTTACCCTGGCGCACGCTGTAAATCTGGATCAGGTCGATAGAATTATCCATCAACTCATCTCGATATCGGCTGAATCGCGACCAGTCTCCATAGGCGCGCTTGACCACTGCCGGGCCGCGGGTCTTAAGGTACTGCATTAATAATGTGATCTCAAAGTCGAGAAATTCTCTCTCCGCCCATAATGCAACATTTTCAAAATCGATGAACACTGCCATTTGCTCGTTCATATTGATTTGTTTTTTTTACTCCTGAAATTTTTTATATTTGCCAAATTTTTTTAGCCTGGCTCACAACCACCTGCCAGGAAGGGTTTTCTTCATTTGGGCTGGGTCCGAGGTGATCCTGCCAGGTTTCACCCAACAAAGCAGCCGTTGCACCCAGGCTGGTGTAAGCCGCTGCAGTAAGATCGTAACCACCTTCCAGAATTAATGCTATCCTACCACCGCAATTCGCATCTGCCCAGGTTACCAGGCTGCTGATCAAATCCGCATATCCGCTGGCGGATAAATTTAAGCTGCCCAATGGATCACGCCAATGAGGATCAAATCCGTAGCTCACCAGCAAGATCTCGGGCTGGTAGCGATCTAATAGCGGCAAGATCAACTCACCCATCACTGCATGGAAACCTTTGTCGCCTGTGCCTGCGGGGAGGGGGAAATTAGCTGTCGTTCCCTCGCCAGCCCCAACCCCAACTTCCTGGAGGTGGCCAGAGCCGGGGTAAAACGGGGCCTGGTGAGTTGAGATATAGAAGACATCGTCCCGGCGCCAGAAGATATTTTGCGTCCCATTGCCGTGGTGCAAATCCAGATCAAGAATGGCTATTTTTTGAGCGTTAATTCCGGATGTCATCTGGTGGCTTAGCAAGTATTGCGCGGCGATGGCCACATTATTTAACAGGCAAAAACCCATCCCGCGCTGCGTGGTGGCGTGGTGTCCAGGTGGCCTGGTGAGCGCAAAACCGCGCCGGCGGACTGAATCCGGCTGGCTCCAAATCTCCGCGACCAGGGCTGCAGCACCAGCCGCACTGGAAATTGCAATATCCCAGGAAGCTGGGGTCGTGAAAGTATCCGGATCCAGGCGTTCGCCATCAAGGCAATACTGCCGGAGCATTTTTAAGTATGCCGGTGTATGGATTTTTTCCAGGACCTCCGCTTCGAGCTCGACCGGCTGCACCTGGGAAGCAGCTTCCCACCAGCCAGCTGCCTGAAGTGTGCGGCGGATGGTATCGACACGCTCGGGCCTCTCCGGGTGGCCAGGCTCGAAATGCGCCCGGTGGCCTTCCGGATAATACAGCAGCAGTTCTGGTTTCGTCATTTTACACTCCTGGCAGGAAGCAATCTCTGGATTATTCTGCGGATGTGAACCCAGTTTTCCCGGGCCTGGCCGGCATCTTCAGGTGAGGTCGGGTGTTGGCTGTACCTGGCCGCCAGGAATTTATCGGTTAAGGAGATTACTTCTGCCTGGATATCGGGCGCCGGCGCGATATCAACCAGCTCCGAATTTTGCAGCGCATCAGTCAGCTTGACAGCGTACTCCGACGGAGTCTGGCTATCCAGGCGCGGCACCCCGTGCTCGCCCCCGCGTCGCAGCATGGTCAAATAGTAGAAAATCACCTGCTGGCGATGACTGAGGTCACGCGGGCGGAGGAATTGCCAGGCGCTCTTCTCCTTGTCGTGTCTGAAAGGCCGGCGAATAAACTCCAACGAAGCCTCTACCCCCTTGGTGATCCGTCCCAATCGCTGTTTGAACCATGCAGCAACTTTCTCCAGAACATCTAGAATTGCCTGGACAATAGGATACCGTCGCAAATTTCTTAAAAAGCCTTGATTTTCTTTAGCTAAGTAGTACAACGAGAATACAACCAACCCAATAAATGTGATCCAAAATAAGGCCGATTTCAGCAGCTCAATCCAATCTCCCTGGAACAACGGACGGTTGAGGGTTAAAACAGGCGTTGGGATCGGCGCCGCTGCTTCAGGTGTATCCGGCGAACCAAACAGACTCATCAACCAGTTTATCAGCCATACAAACGGTAGCAGGATTATCGAAACCAGGAAGCGCACCACACTCAGTACAGCATAGAACAATGTGTTCAGCGTCCCCAACAGCCCCATGGAGTAACTGGTGGGTAAAATGCTGGCAAAAATTGCCAACAAAATAATGAATGCCGAGCTGAAGATAATCCAGCGGCTGCCAATCGACCGGCTCACCCGGCTGTGCTGGACAATCCAATTCATCCGCAGGACTGAAAAATGCGTCAGGCTGAATAAAACCAGCGCAAATAGAAAGTATAAGACCACATTAATAAACGTCTGGCGGATATCGCTGGAAGATGCCTGGTTACTCCAGCCTGCAATGCGGATGATGGCTGTCGCAAGGATCAAGCCGCATCCCATGAAAACCACCATGTCTCTCAAGCGCTGCTGAGCCTGGCTGCGTTCTGTGACTTCAACGCCAAGCATCTCCCTATTGATCTTTTCTTCATCCGATTCGAGCTGCAGAATGTCATCTGCCAGCATGTGATTTGCTCCCCAGGCCAGGAAAGCGAGGAAGAGGATTAACATGAATTCCATCGGGAGCAAGCTCTCCCAAAATGTCTCGGGCCATCCAGCGATATCGACCCACAATTGGTTGATTCCCACCATCCAATAGACCAGGATGCGCAAGCCCAGGAAGATTGTAACAAATTCTGCCGTCCGGTAGGCAACCCACCGCGGTTGAGGAAAACCGGTCCCACGCAAACGACGTTGACTTAAGGAAGCCTCCAGGCCAAGAAGAATACAAATCGGAATCAAGTAGGACCCAGGAAACATCGGATAAATAAGGCGGATGATCACCAGGAGGGTCGATACGATACATGCCACCATCAAGCTTACCAATAGAAAAGACACCAGTGAAGCAAGTCTAGCATTCCAATTTAGTTCTGGGCTAGAGGGCAATGGTTCCATTACCTATGTCCGCCAAATATCAAGGTCTCGCTCATTCATGAATTGAAACATCGGGATGCCAAAATATCCGGCTTTTTGCTGAATCGCCGGATATCCGGCAACCGGTCCACAGATCAACAAGGTGCAATCAATTCCCCGGCGCCTCATCTGGAAAATGTTATCAAACAAGGCATCATCGACATGGTTCGTGATCAATGCAGCCGTCGTGCCCCAGGCCAAATGGACTTGCCTGCTCTGGATTAATTGTACCAACGGATAAGTTTCACCAGCTTGAAGGCGCGCCAGCAGCTCCAGCAGTCGGAGAAGATGGCCTCGTCCGTGACGAGGCGGCAAGAAGGGTTGCTCGCTCTCCAAGCCAAGCGGGTCAATCCCATTCGTAAACAGCCCCACAGATTGGCGCAGCGCCGTGATGTGATTCGCCAGGGAAGCCGCCAGAATGATGGCGAGCTCAGTGTCGTCATGCGACGTCCTCCAATGATATTCACCGATGTTTAAATTCAAAAATAGGGCAGTCTCTAAGGCTATTGAAGGTTCATAGACCTTCACTTGCAATTTCCCCGAAGAGGCAGATGACTTCCAATCGATGCGCCGCAGTGAATCGCCGCTGGTGTAATCCCGCTTGCCGACCACACGGCTGGGATCTTCAAATATCGGTTGGGTATGGCGCAGCGTGCCAATCGGGGCATGAGATTTTAAACCGAACCGGGCTAGTGGGATGATCTTAGGGAAAACTGTAATGTGGTCGGCTTGGTAAAATCCTGATCGGTCTGCCATTCCCAGGACATCGCCGGTATTAAAGGTCATCGGCCCCAAGGAATAATATCCACGGCGGCGGCAATCGAGCAAATAGGAGAATTGTGCTTTGCTCTTCCCCCCCAGGCTGATTACCTGGTGCAGGCTATTGGGAGGCGCCAATTCAACCGGCAGGCTTTCTTTGACCTGCAGCCAGGCGAAAGGAAATCGTCCCTGGTTGGACAGATCCACATTTACCGTGACCTGCTCGCCCAGGAATGCGTGCGAGACAAACTCACGTTCGGTTTTTAATAGAGATAGGGATCGTCCGCTCCAAACCCGCCCCACCAGGTAAGCCCCCAGCAAGAGATAGAGCAGAGTCAGAACAAAGTCGCCTGCTTGTCCAAGAAAAACCGCCAGACCCAGCAGCACAAGGAGCAAGAACCAAAAATACTTACCCATCACCTGCTCGCGACATCGATCTCATCTCCTCGGAATATTTCGAGCTGGGGAGCAGTCCTCGGCTTCATACGGCTGTGATTTTCTGCACCTCCAGCTGGATCGGCGTTTTCAGTAAGATGTCGTCCAGGATGGTGCGTGCATTTTTACCGCGTAATTCTGCCTCCGGGCGCACAATTAAACGATGAGCCAGGGTGACCGTCAGCAGGGCTTTGATATCATCTGGGAGAACATGATCGCGCCCGTGCAGCGCCGCCAGGGCCTGGCTGGCTTTGAATAAGGCCAGGCTTGCCCGCGGGCTGGCCCCCAGAGCCAGGTCGGGGTGTTCCCTGGTGGCGTTGACCAGCTGGACAATGTACTCCTGGAGAGAATCTTCAACGAACACTTCCCACACACGCTGGCGAAAAATCTGCAGCAGCGTCAGAGGGTCTTCTGCCTGTGTGCCTATCGCGGCTGTGGGGACCGTCTCCAAAAAATTGATCGGGTGTTCCCGCCGCAGGTGGTTAAGCAGCGCCTTCTCATCCGCTGGGGATGGATACCCGACTGTAAGCCGCATCAAGAAACGGTCTAGCTGGGCTTCAGGGAGCGGGAAGGTGCCTTCATATTCAATCGGATTTTGCGTCGCCAGCACCAGGAAGGGGCGTGGCAGCTGGCGTGTGATACCATCGACGGTCACTTGCTGCTCTTGCATCGCCTCCAGCAATGCAGACTGGGTGCGTGGCGTTGCGCGGTTAATTTCATCCGCCAGCAGTATATTTACAAAAATCGGCCCCGGGCGAAACTCAAACTCCGCCACTTGTTGGTTGTACACCGACACCCCGGTGACATCATTCGGCAGCAGATCGGGAGTGCACTGCAGGCGTTTGAAGGTCCCACCCAGGCTGATGGCCAACGAGCGGGCGAGCATCGTTTTTCCAGTGCCGGGCACATCCTCCAACAACACATGCCCTTCACATAACAATGCGACGATTAGCAGCTCGATCACATCACCTTTGCCTATAATGACGCGCTCGATATTTTCTGTAATGGCGGCGGAGAATTCTTGTAGTGACTGCACTGGGTGCCTCCATCAGGCTGAGTTGATCCTGGTAAAATGGGGAGTATTCAAAGACCGAAATGGACGATGATCATACTGGATGAATGCCTCCGGGATAACCTCAATTCGATCAGGACCTGCCATGACCCGTTTACTTTACCAATCCGATAGCTATTTATCCCAATTTGAAGCCAATGTAGTGGCAGTTGATGAAGAAAACCGGGGTATTATCCTGGATCAGACTGCTTTTTATCCGGGTGGCGGCGGTCAGCCATCCGACCGGGGCAGCCTGGAATGCACCGGAATCGAGTATACCATCAATCGAATCAAAAAAATCTCAGGGCAAGTTTACCATTACACGCAGGCAGAAGGCTCCTTACCGGAGATCGGTGCGCTAGTTACGGGCAGGCTGGATTGGGATTTGCGATACCAGCTTATGCGCACACACACTGCAATGCATATCCTTTGCGGCGTCATCTTCCGAGATTACGGCGCCTCAGTTACCGGGGGTGATATGGAACCTCTTAGTGGACGGATGGATTTCGAATTTGAGAGCATGGAAAAAGAGCTGGTACGCACCATCGAGAAAGCCATCAACATAGAAGTTGCCAATGCCCGCCCGGTAAAAATAGCAATTCTCCCCCGCGAAGAGGCTTTTCAAATCCCCGATCTGATCCGAACCAAGATCAATCTGCTCCCAGAAGGGATTCCGGAGATACGCGTAGTCGAAATCGTTGGCCTGGATCTGCAAGCAGATGGTGGGACCCATGTCCACAATACATCAGAGGTCGGCTATATTCGAGTGGTAGACTATAAGAGCAAAGGCAAGATCAATAAGCGGATTTATGTAGAGATTGAGTAGCTTCAAGTAACATCCAGTTCCCATCCAAGGATAATAACAGCATGCCAAAAACATACGATGTGGTAATCGCCGGAGCGGGTATTGCCGGGGTCAGTGCGGCTTATTTTCTTGCCTGCCGGCAAGGAATAAAGCATATCGCCCTGGTGGATCCCAGGCCTCCGCTATCCCTGACGACGGATAATTCCACCGAATGTTACCGGAACTGGTGGCCTGGGCCTGGCTCTTCCATGATCCAGCTGATGAATCGCAGTATCGACCTGCTCGAAGATCTGGCCGAGCGCAGTGGGAATGTCTTCCATATGAACCGGCGAGGCTATTTGTACGTCACTGGAGATAGCGAGCATTTGCCAGGATTTATCGAGACAGCGGAGTCGATCTCCCGTCTGGGAGGCGGTGATCTGCGCACACACTCGGAAGCCAATTCATCGACGTACCATCCTTCCGCCAGCAGCGGGTATCAAGGAATGCCAGAGGGAGCTGATCTGCTGCTTGGGGCATCTACCATCCAGCATTACTTCCCCGGCATTACCGATAAAGCCATCGCTGCGCTGCACGTGCGCAAAGCCGGCTGGTTCAGCGCCCAACAACTGGGCATGTATCTGCTGGAAGAAGCCTCCCTGGCGGGAGTCAAGGTAATTCAAGGCGGAAGTTACCGGGCTGGAGCTGGAAGCGAACCGCATCACCGGGGTCAAGATTGGGCAGCGGCGAAACCCTGGCAACACGTTGTTTCATAAATGCCGCAGGACCGGGTTTCAAGCAAGTAGCCACCTATGCTGGAATTGACCTGCCGGTATTTTCTGAATTACACTTGAAGGTCGCCATTCAGGATCAATTAGGTGTCATCGACCGTGCTGCTCCTTTGCTCATCTGGAGTGATCCACAGCGCCTGGATTGGTCTGAGGACGAGTGCGCAATGCTGGCAGAAGATGCCGAAAGCGCAACTTTGTTAGGCGAGTTGCCCGCTGGGGTGCATACCCGGCCAGAAGGTGGTCCCGGAAGCCAGATGATCCTGATGCTGTGGGAATACCATACCCGAGTGATGGAACCATTCTATCCATTGCCGCCTATTCGATCCTTTCACGCCGAGATCGTCCTGCGCGGCCTGTGCCGCCTGATTCCCGGGATGATTGCCTATCTCAGCCGCTTGCCGCGGCCGCGCATCGATGGCGGATACTATATCAAGACCCGTGAAAACCGCCCACTGATTGGCAAATTGCCTGTAGATGGGATGTATATGATCGGTGCCTTATCCGGTTTTGGGTTGATGGCCGCCTGCGGTGCGGGCGAGCTGTTGGCATATCACGTGGCCGGCAGCGAACTGCCTGCTTATTCCCCCGCTTTCACCCTGGAACGCTACCAGGACCCTGATTATTTAGCTCAGCTAAACGAATTTGAGGTTAGACGGCCAGCTATAAGCCAGGAAATGCGCTGGGATTAAAAAGTCCTTGTGGGTCCCAACGGGCTTTCAAGGTGCGCATCAATTCCAGGCTATCCGGAGGTCTGACCAATCCGTCCTGGTCCGCCTGGTTCAGAATTGGACCAGCAAGCGGCAATAGGTAACCCTGCCATTCGTAAGCCTTCTGCGCCAGGCGAGTGAGGCTCGAGATTTCTGTATTTGGCGGCAGAGACAGCCAGATCATCCCGCTGGCGAAATCTACCAGGATATCACTATGGGTAGGCAGGAACTCCCGGATATGAGTGACCCTACCGGGAGGGATACCCAGACGTAATAAGCTCCCTCCCTGCCAATATTGCGACCGCAGCCACTCTGCCCACAGATCGTTGCCGGTCTTGTATTCCAGGATGGTTCCTTGCGAAGCACTGCTCTGCCGTAGGACTCCGCGCACCTCATCCAGCTCGGCGCGCACATCTTCGGGCTGCCCTTCGGCGGAGTAAATCAAGGTATATGGCGCCTGATCGGTTGCGAATTCCTGTTCTAAAGCAATATTTGTTTGGCTATGCGACACCAATAGCAGCGCCGAAGCGGAAAGACAATTGGAAAGCAGTCGATTGCCAAGTTCAAGCCCCTGAGCTAAGTCTTCAATCGGAATTACCAGGCTGAGCTTCAGGCGTGGCAGCGGTGAGATTTTCCAGGTCAATCCGGTAACCAGCCCCAGCGTGCCGTACGCTCCAACGAACAGCCGCTGCAGATCGTATCCCGCTACATTCTTGACCACTGGCCTGCCTACACGTACCACGCGACCGTCCGGCAGGACTGCTTCAACAGCCAGGAGCAAATCTTTCAATCCACCAAAGCGCATACGCAGCGGGGCATTAAAATTCGTCGATAATACGCCCCCCACTGTAGAATTCTGCCAGGGCGAAACCAGGGGTACCTGCATCCTTTCCGGTAAAAGCATGGCTTGCAGATCCACAAGTGGCATACCGGCGCCCACCTCAATGTACAGATCTTCCAGAGCATATTTGATTAAGCTTCGCATGCCGTGCGTGGATATCCGGATATCCACCTGCGGTAGATGGGCGGATTTGGTCTCGCCTCCAACCACACGCATTCTGGCGCCTTCCCCGGAAAACGACCGGATTATTTCCGCAGCTTCGATGGCGTTCTGCGGAGATTCTACTAAATTTACCCTCGGATGCTTCCCATCCGTCGATATCACGATAGCGGCCGGCTGGATAATCCCAGAGGTCCCTTGCAGCGGGAAAATCTTACCGGGATTCATGAGATTGGCCGGATCAAAAATCCTCTTGATATCGCTCATGGCCGACAATTCGGCCGGGCCATACATCATCGGCATGAAGCGCCGCTTCTCAATGCCCACGCCATGTTCGCCGGTGATGCTCCCCCCTCGGTCAACGCAGGCCAGCATGATCTCCTCGCCTGCCTGGTGAACGCGCTGCATATACAACGGATTACCTGGTTCTTCGATCAAAATAAACGGATGCAGATTCCCGTCACCCGCGTGGAAGACATAGGCCACACGCAGCTCCAGGGATGCACAGATTTTATTCACTGCTGCCAGGGCTTCAGCCAGCCGGCTGCGTGGCACGGTGCCATCCAGCAGGTAATAAGCCGGTGAAAGGCGGGCCATGGCACCGGCGGCGCTCTTCCGCCCGTACCAAATTCGTTCTCGTTCTTGCGTGGATTGGGCTATACGCAAGTTTTCTGCCGCATGGGCATGCAGAATCTCGACGATCTCGTTCACCTGGTTATCCAGGCTTGCTGGAAATCCGTCTACTTCGATAATCAACGCAGCCCCAAATTCCACAGGCAGCCCGGCGTGTGCGTAATCCTCGATAATGCGCATCATACGCTGGTCCATGAATTCCATGGTTGCTGGTACCAGGCCGCGGGCGATAATCGCCGAGACCGCCTGGCCGGCATCTTCCACCGTGTTAAACGCAACCATCAGTGTCTTGACGTCCGGTGGATTGCGCAGCAGTCTCAGCCAGCCCTGGGTGATGATCCCGAGCGTCCCTTCACTCCCTACAAGGATTGAGCTGAAATCGTATTCCGGGTAATCATACGCCGGTCCGCCCAATCGGAGGGTTGATCCATTCGCCAGCACAACTTGCAAGCCAGTGACATAGTTGGTCATCACCCCATACTTAAAGCAGTGGGGGCCGCCGGCATTTTCAGCCAGATTTCCGCCAATCGTCGCCGACCGCCCACTGGCTGGGTCTGGAGGAAAGTACAGGTCGGCTTTTTTCACATATTCGTCCAGTTTCAGGTTAACCAACCCGGGCTCGACAAGGACGCTGCGACTGCCATGATCAAGCTCCAGGATGCGATTGAGGCGGGAAAACTCAATGATCACACCGCCGTGCTCTGCCACCGCCCCACCGGATAAACCAG
Organism: uncultured Chloroflexia bacterium; assembly: GCA_963744375.1. GTDB lineage: Bacteria > Chloroflexota > Anaerolineae > Anaerolineales > UBA4823 > CTSoil-045. The sequence goes on from CAVUTH010000001.1 coordinate 51,313, forward strand.
TACCTGCCCCTCTGGGAATCAATGGCAGCCCTTCGCGCTCGGCAATCCTGACCGCCTGGACAACATCATCAACCGACGTGGGGAAAATTACCCCATCCGGCACGCCCCGGTCGTTGGCAGCATCGATTTCATAGGTATACAAAGCCACCGGGTCTGTGAGAAAATGCTCCCGGAAAAATTCCTTGAGTGACTTTAGACGGGAATCCACCACCCTGACATTACCCATCCTGGCCCGCCTCCTCGTTGGTATAAGAAAGGTCCAACAGCTCGACGATATGCATCACTTGCACCGGCAATCCAGATTTCCTCACCCCGGCGATCAACTGCATATGGCAGCCGGTATTGGTTGTCACCAGGATCTCGGCTCCGCTTTCTCGCACATCATCCATCTTGGCTTGCAGGATTTTTTCAGCCGTCTCTGCCTGGGCAATGTTATATACTCCGGCGCTTCCACAGCACATCTCAGGTGAGCGCAATTCTATAAACTCAACACCTGGTACAGCCTGCACCAAGTCCCTGGGCTGGCGTATCACTTTCTGTCCGTGGCGTAAGTGACACGAGTCCGCATAAGTGACTCTGGCTTTCACCTCACCATGGGGTGGATTGTGCATCACTTCCGCCAGTAGCTCATTCACATCTCGCACCCGGTTGGCAAATTCCCTGGCGCGCCCGGCATACTGCGGGTCATCACTCAACAGGTGCGGATATTCTTTAAGAGACAGCCCGCATCCCCCAGCGTTGGTGACGATCACATCACCATCCTGGCATCCGGAAAGAAAGGCATCGATGTTCTGCCTGGCCAGACGGCGGGCGCCATCCGTATCGCCGAGATGCAGATGGGCTGCTCCGCAGCAAGTCTGGTCAACTGGAGCGTAGACCGCTAATCCATTGCGAGCCAGGACGCGTTCTGTCGCCCGGTTGACTGGCGACAGAAAAGCTTCCTGAATGCAACCAGTGAAAAAAAGCACCCTGTTTCCGGTATCGCTCGTCAATAATCCTTCGGATGATTGGAATTGCGTTTGGATTGGGGGCAGGATATCTTCCATAGCCCGCAGCGCCTGAGGCAAGAAGTTCAACTTGCGTACCAGGGCCTGCAAACCGATACCCTGGTAGATCTTCAGCAAGCGAGCCAAAAACACCAATCGCTGCGGGTGGGGCATCAACCATTCCAGACCAACCTGGCGTAACAATCGCTCGCCTAACCCGGGCTTCCGGTTTTGTTCCAGAACAACCCGCGCCGCCTCCACCAGCTCGCCATAATGAACGCCGGATGGGCAGGCAGTCTCGCAGGATCTGCAGGCCAGGCACAGGTTAATATGAGGCCCTATGCTCTCTTGAAAATCCTGCAGGCTCACCCGTTCTTCGGATACCGCCCGCATCAAAGTGATGCGCCCACGTGGCAAATCCATTTCGGTGCCGAATTGTAAATACGTCGGGCAGGCTTGCAGGCACAACCCGCAATGGATGCATTGGTTTAGCTTTTGCTTGTATTCCGGGGATTGGAGCAGAGTCAGATTTTGGATCATGACGGCACTGGTGTTATTGGGGTATTCCAATCTTATCACCATTCCGTATTCACCTTCAGTCAATCGTCAAGATTTCTGCCAGCAGACGCAGTCCGAGTGCGTAGGAGCGCCATCCAAACCCGGTAATGCTGCCCAGGCATACCGGTGCAATCATTGAGCGGCTGCGAAATTCCTCTCTCGCCTGAGTATTGGTAAGGTGGACTTCTACCACCGGCAGTCCGATAGCGGCTACTGCATCCCGCAAAGCAACGGATGTGTGGGTATAGCCTCCCGGATTAAACACCACACCCGATGCCCAGGTCCTTGCGTCCTGTAAAGCATCGATTAAAGCTCCTCCGAGTTGGACTGGTTGAAACGTACCTGAATACCCAGCTCTGCCGCCAGTGATCGCATGCGTTGATCGATCTCATCCAAGGTTACACGTCCGTAGGTATCGGGTTCACGGACGCCAAGCAAATTTAAGTTGGGGCCATGTAAGATCAATATCTGATGCATAATTTTCTCCCTGGTGTACCAAATCCGCCGAAGAGGTGCTTACCCCGGCAAGATATGTAGCGGATCATCAACATCCACGCCGACCAGTACTTCACCGATCCGGACAGGCAGCACCCAACGAAGCCGGCCGCTCGCTTTTTTCTTATCAAAACCCATTGCCTGGCGAATTTGCTCTCGCCCGATCCAGGAGGGAATTTCTACCGGCAGCCCAAGCCCATTCAGCACTTCAGTTATCGCTTCCGGCACTCCAACTTCGGCTAAACCTAACGACCTGGATAACCTGGCAGCGAAGAGCGTGCCAATCGCCACTGCCTCGCCATGTTTGAGCTGGAATCCGGAGGCCTGTTCGACGGCATGTCCCAGGGTATGCCCCAGATTGAGTGCTGCCCGCCGGCCGCCTTCAAACGGATCTTCCTTGATTACCTGGACTTTTACCGCAATCGCTCGCCGAATAATTTCATCTCGTTGGGCATGCACGGCATTCCACCCCTGGGCGCAGATAGCGAAAAGCGTTGGATCTGCAATTACACCATGCTTGACGACTTCTGCTAACCCGCTGCGAAGCTCTATCTCAGGCAAGGTATCCAGGACTTGCGGATCCGCCAGGACAAAAGCCGGTGCGTGAAACGCGCCAACCAGGTTTTTCCCTTGGGGGAGATCGGCGCCAGTCTTACCCCCCAGGCTGGCATCCACCATAGCCAGTAAAGTCGTCGGCAGGCAAGCCCACCGCACGCCCCGCAAGTAAGTCGCCGCAGCAAACCCAGCCAGGTCGCCAACCACACCGCCGCCCAGCGCCAATACCGTGCTGCCCCTCTCGATTCCGGCTCGTAGAAAGCCATCCCACAGGGAGTTGACAGTTGATATCGTCTTGTTTGCTTCCCCGGGTGGGATAACGATTGAGTGGACCAAATAGCCTGCCGCCTCCAGTGAGCCCACCACGGCTGCGGCGTGCAGCCCGGCAACCGTCTCATCACACACTAAAGCGACCCTACCGTCTGCCTGATGAGGGCGCAGCATATCACCGATTTCTGGGAGTCCGCCAGGAATAACCCGCACCTCATAATCAGGTCCCATTCCAGTAACACGAAACACGCCGAGGATGACCTGCGCCTGCCAGGCAGCCTGTTGAACCGGCAAGGACGCATCGATACGGTTGGTGAAACTGGCATAGTGATCGGATCGCCGCGCCAGCAGCAAACTTAAGCGTTCCTCAACACTTTCAGCCAATAGCGGTCTCTGGGTGGCGGTACGTGTCAGCCGATGCAGGAGCAGCTCAACGGGCACATCCATGAACAGAACTCGCCCATGGGATTCAACAAATACCCGGTTCGCCGGGTCAAGGAGTGCACCTCCGCCAAGCGCCAGTACCAGGTTTTTGCTACCGGCAATCGTCGGAGTGACAACCTGGCGGAGAACCTTAAACTCCAGGCCACGGAAACCTGCTTCTCCGTCGGCAGCAAAAATCTCGGGGATAGGTTTTCCGGCTTGCTTTTGGATTTCATCGTCCAGGTCTAAATAGCTATAGTTAAGCTGGGAAGCAAGCTCCCGACCGATAGTCGTCTTACCGGAGCCGGGTGGTCCGTAGGTATACACAATCATCGCCATTCTACTCCGGCCAGAAAACGTGCGGCTCACCATCCATGCGGACGTCATTCAGTCGAGAGCGGTGTAGTGAAGCAAAGCGCGGTAGCATTTCGTTGATGTGAGTCTCCGCCGATCTTCTCTAGCAGCGCATCCGCCAGTACAAAGGCAACCATCGCTTCTAAAATTGGCACCGCCCTCGGCACAGGGCAGAAATCTGAGCGCTCGTATTGCGTTGAGATTTGCTTCCCGCTGTGCAAATCCACTGACTGTTGTGGGGTCAATGTCGTGGCGATTGGCTTCATGGCAGCCCGGATTACCAAAGGCTGGCCGGTGGACATCCCGCCTTCCAGGCCTCCAGACCGGTTTGTACGCCGCACCAGTTCTTCGCCTTCCAGGTAAATCAAGTCCTGGGCAGCCGTCCCCGGTAGACGGGCGTTTTCAAACGCCGGGCCAACCTCCATTCCTTTGATCGCCTGGACGCTCATCACGGCTGCAGCCAGGCGAGCTTCCAGCCGCCGGTCCCATTGAACGTGCGAGCCAAGTCCGGGCGGCAGCCCCAGGGCAACAATTTCAATCACACCACCCAGGGTATCTCGCTGCTGCATGATCTCCCGGATAGCCTAACTCATCGCATTTGATGCATTCGCATCCGGGCAGCGCACTTCGCTGGCTTCGCCATTCAGGATGCGCTCTAGATAGGGCATTTCCTCGAGATCAGCGGTCACCCCACCGATGGCAACTACATATCCACCAATTTGAATGCGGAAATTTTCCAGGAATTGCTTGCAGATTGCCCCAACCGCTACGCGGGCGGCTGTTTCACGTGCCGATGCCCGCTCCAGGGAAGGCCTCAGGTCGGTGTAACCGTACTTTACCGCCCCGGCCAGATCGGCATGGCCAGGTCGCGGGATAGTAAATGGCTCGATCGCTTTTCCACGCCAGCGGGCATGATCTAGATTGTCTATTTGGATGGCAATGGGCGCGCCGGTTGTCTTGCCTTCCAGCACGCCTCCCAATATCCTGGCATGGTCTTGCTCCAGTTTCATCCGCGGTCCGGCGCCAAAACCACTCTGCCGGCGGCCAAGCTCTCCAGCCAGTATCTTTTCATCCAAGGATACACCGGCTGGTATTCCTTCCAGGATGGCCACCAGCGCAGGGCCGTGACTCTCGCCGGCTGTCAGGAAACGCAGGCTCATCGAGGTAACCACCTTTCCAGGCGTTCCATCGCCTCGCTTACACGATGGTTGGGAGCAGTTAAGGCTATACGAATATAGCCCTCCCCATTCACGCCAAACATGTCTCCCGGTGTCAGGCTGACCTGTGCCTGCTCTAATGCGGTTGTAACAAAGGTCACCGATTGCCAACCTTTTGGCACCGGCGCCCAAACGTACAGAGAAGCCTTTGGCGGCTCGACATCCAGACCAATGCGGCGCAATCCATCCACAACGATATCCCTCCGCTGGCGGTAAATCTCATTCCTGGCGGAGAGCCACCCCTGGTCGCCCTGCATGGCTTCCACCGCCGCTTCCATGATCGGCAGGAAATGCGAGCTGTCCGCATTGGTTTTCAAGACAAACAGCTTACGCACGACTTCCGCATGGCCAACCAGGGCGCCGACCCGCCAGCCGGCCATATTATGAGATTTTGATAGCGTGTTGAACTCCACCGCCACATCGAGTGCCCCTGGCGCCGCCAAAATACTTGGGCTGGGCTCCCCGTCAAATGTTACCTGGGTATAGGCTGCATCATGGCACAGCAGCAACTTGTGCCGGCGTGCGAATTCCACTGCCTCAGCGAAGAACTCCCTGGTTGCTGTGGCGCCGGTTGGATTGCTGGGATAATTGAGCCACATCAATTTTGCCTGCCGGGTCGCTTCATCAGGTATTGCCTGCAAGTCCGGCAAATAGGCTCGCTCGGGCAGCAGCGGATAGTAATGCGGTACGCCACCCATAAATAATGTTCCACGGGTATATGAGATATATCCTGGGTCAGGGATCAGCACCACGTCTCCAGGATCGATATAAGCCTGGGGCAGATGAAAAATGCCTTCCTTGGTGCCTAACAATGGCAGTACATTTTGTTCCGGGTCAATCACCACTCCGTAAACACGAGCATACATATCGGCCCAGGCCTGCCGAAGCGCCGAAGTTCCCCGGTGGAGCTGGTAAGAATGGCGATCGGGCAAGGCTGCCGAGCGGCTTAATGCCTCGATGATCGGGGGTGCAGGCGGCAAATCCGGGGCGCCTTCGTCCAGCCGGATGACATCCATTCCGGCTGCATCCATCGCCGCAATTTTGGCGCCTAAGGAAGCAAAGAAATGCGGTCGCAGCACATCCATACGCCGGGCCGGCTGTGGCAGCAGGTTCGTATCAGCTGTCAAATCGATTTCTCCTCAATTACCTACATCCTCAACAGCCCGGTACATCACTTCCAGCGGCGCTGGAATCCCCGTCCAGCGCTCGAATGAGCGGGCAGCCTGTTCGACCAGCATGCCCAGGCCGCTGGCAGCCGGTAAGCCTGATTTTCGAGCCAGCTTCATCAGGGCAGTTTCGCGTGGATTGTACACCAGATCAAAAATAAATGCATTTCCTGGGAAGGGCACATTATTCGGCCAAGGATTGGTTCCAATGTCCGGTGACATACCAAGTGGAGTCGTATTCACGATCAGATCGACCTGTGACCTGGACTCCAGGCAGCTACCAATATCCTTCGAATTGAGACCGATCGTTGTGTGTTTTTCCCTGCTATGCGGCTGCACAACCTGGTTTAGTAAATCGATTGCCTGCTGGGGACGTCGAGCTGCCAGGTTGATCTGCCAGCCGGAGCGATCCAGGGCATACACCACCGCCCGCGCCGATCCGCCTGCGCCCAGGATGATGGCCGATCCACTGGCTAGGCGCCAGAGAACCCGGCCTGGTCAAAAGCGCGCTGCAGCGCAGCTGAAAATCCGGGCGCATCGGTGTTCTCTCCGATTATCTGGTTGCCTTCAAGATAAATGGTATTGACAGCCTGGATTGCAGCTGCAGTTTCCGTCAGTCTATCTACCAGGGTGAGCATGCTCTGCTTATGGGGGATGGTGATATTCAGGCCATGAAGTTCACCAGCTCTTACCCGGTTAACCAAATCGACCAGCAGCGCTTGACCTTGCGGGAGAGGGGGTACCGGATAGCGATGGTATTCACCGTCTAAACCCACCGCATTCAGTGCGGCATGCTGCAGTACCGGTGAAAGGCTATGGCTGACCGGATAACCAATCAATCCTAATGCAAGCGGTCGCGGGTGGCTGCTTCTACCCCTCGCGCAGTGGACCTTACCAATGGATTCTGTCATCCCACCTCGACATCGGCGCCCAATTGGCGCATGATGGCAACAAACGGCGGAAATGACTCACCGATAACCTGCGCATCCGCAACGGTCAGCGCGCTTTTTGCCCTCAATCCGGCCACTGCCAGAGACATGGCTAACCGGTGATCGCCATGCGATTGGACCATCCCGCCAGAAAACCCCCGCCCGCCATCGATTTCAAATCCGTCGGCGGTCTCATGGACTACAACGCCGATTTTCCGTAACTCTCCTGCCAGGGCAGCAATCCGGTCTGATTCCTTGGTACGAAGTTCTTCCGCCTCACGGACGACCGTTTTACCTTCAGCGCAAGCTGCCGCCACAGCAAATGCCGGGAACTCATCTATCATTCGTACCACCAGCGGACCTCTGACTTGAGTAGCTTACAGATCCGAGGTTGCCGCTTGGATCCATCCGGTAGGCTCTCCATTGGTTTCACCAGTAATCTGCCAATCAATTTTTGCATCCATAGATAGCAATGCATCCAACAAACCGGTGCGGGTTGGATTTAGCAACACACCTTCCAACCGGATCGAAGAGCCGGGAGTAATCAAGGCTGCCACCACAAGGAATGCTGCCGCAGACGGATCGCCAGGAAGGAACATGTGTAAACCCGGCAGGGCAAAGCCCCCTCTGGGTAGTGTCAATCTGGTAGTGATCGTTGGCGTATCGCCATGTTTTGGCATCCCACAATGTGCTTTCAATCTGCACACCGAGACTGCGCAGCATGCGTTCGGTGTGATCCCGTGAAGGTCCTGGCTCGTGCAAGATGGTCGCCCCATCTGCAGACAGGGCAGCCAACAACAGGCAGGTCTTCACCTGGGCGCTGGCAACCGGCAGCGTGTATTCCAATGCTCTTAGCGGCATGGGCGAGCGCTGTAGCTCGAGCGGCGCACATCCCCCGGTTGAACGAATAGCCACGCCCATTTGCTGCAAGGGGATCGACAATGCGATCCATCGGACGGCGGCGCAATCCAGCCGAGCCATCCAGAATAGACGGCACTCCGCCGGCAGCCAGTGCTCCCGCCAGGAGGCGGATCGTGGTTGCAGAGTTACCACAGAAGATCGGCTGGGATGGCACACTCCAGCTTCTCAATCCCCGTCCTTCCACGCTCAATCGTTGGTTGTCCAGGCTCCAGGGTATATTCAATTGGGTTAATGCATCCAGCATGACACGCGTAACACCCGAGACCTGGAAATTGTCAATCTCGCTATCGCTAACGGCCATAGCAGACATTATCGCAGCGCGATGGGATAGGGATTTATCTCCCGGAAGGGATAGCTCCCCGTGGGAGGCAACGATCCCTTGAATAGATCTACCCGGATGGATGGTCAGGTTCATGACTCACCCATTGTGTGTTCCTCAATCACAGCTGCACGTCGCTCGGCGCCTGCTGCAAGGTAGCTCATCAGTCCCGGCCAATCTTCATCCTGCAGGCAAGTTTCCAATACCGCCAGGTGTTGCTCCAAACGTGACAGACTTGCCAATACATTCTCTCGGTTGGTCGCCAGGATTCCTGTCATCATAGCCAACGAGCTCCCGGCTAATCGGGTTGTGCTGCGAAATCCCGGTCCGACCAGGGGACTGGTTTCTTGTGGTGTGATGTAGGCCAGGGCATTGGCCATCAAGAAAGGCAGGTGACTGGTGAAAGCCGCCCAGGTATCGTGAGTCTGCGGATCGATCCACAAAGGTATGGCGCCAACTGCCCGGGCGATATCTTCAGCTAATCTGCGCAGCTTCCAGGAGGTCTGTTTGAGGGGTGTAAAAGCGAACTGCGCTCCCTGATACAAGGTTGCTTCGGCATGCGCCAGGGTCGATTTTTCTTTACCGCACATCGGGTGGCCTCCCAGGGTATCGAACCGGGCAGGGAGAGTCTGCATCGCCGTGGTAATATCCACTTTGGTCGACCCCAGGTCCAGGATCATCAGCTCGCCAGGGATTAACCCCGGAAGTCTCTCAAGCCACTCCAGAATAGCCTGCACCGGCGCTGCCAGGATCAGCAGGTCGGCCTGCGCCAGCAATTCTCCAGCCTCAGCGCCGGCTTTGTCAACGATCCCCCACTTGACCGCCATATCACGGGTTGCCGGGTCGGGGTCGATTCCCCACAACGCCTGGCATTTCCCACGCAAAGCCATGGCCAGCGAACCACCCATCAATCCCAAACCGGCGATCGCTATCCGGCAGGCGGGTAAATCAGAAGCGCGAAAAGCGGGTTCCATAGGACGATTAATGCAACTCGTTGTGCTCAGACGAGTTGATTTTTCGGCCGACGACCTGACCGATAAGTTTAATCTGGCTGATCAGCTCTGCGAAGCGCTCGGGCTTGAGCGACTGCCCACCGTCCGACAGGGCATCCGACGGATTTGGGTGTACTTCGATGATCAACCCATCCGCCCCGGCTGCAATCGCCGCCCGGGCAATTGCCGTCACCAGGCTCCACTGTCCAGTGCTATGACTGGGGTCAAGGATTACCGGCAGGTGGGTAAGCGATTTTAGCACCGGAATGGCATTGATATCCGTCGTATTGCGGGTAGCTGTTTCGAATGTCCGGATGCCCCTTTCACACAACATCACACGGCGGTTGCCATGCGATAGGATATACTCGGCCGCCATCAGCAGCTCCTCAATGGTTGACATCATGCCGCGTTTTAACAACACAGGGTACTGCAACTCGCCGATCGCATGCAATAGAGAATAATTTTGCATATTGCGGGCTCCAATTTGCAAAACATCCGCATAACGGGTTACCAGCGGGATTTGCTCAGGAGTCATCACTTCGGTAACAATTGGCATCCCGGTAAGCTCTCTCGCCTCAGCCAGCAGCTCCAACCCCTGCTCACCCATACCCTGGAAGGAGTATGGCGAAGTACGCGGCTTAAATGCACCGCCTCTCAAAGCGTGGGCTCCGGCTTCTTTGACCGCCTGGGCAGTTTCCAGCAGCTGCGTCCGGCTCTCCACTGAGCAAGGCCCGGCGATGATCAAGATTTGATCACTGCCAAGCTGAACGCCATTCACCGGAAATACCGTATTCTGCGGTCGGAATTCCCGGGATGCCAGCTTGTATGGTCTTGTGATGGGTACCACACGATCAACTCCCGGCAGATACAGGAATAAATCCTTATCTACCGGCCTCCCATCCCCAATCGCGCCAATAATCGTGCGCTCTTCGCCAGTCGAAAGGTGGGCACGCAAGCCAAAATGCTGCACTCTTTCCACCACATGATCAATCTGCTCCTGGTCCGCGTCGGTTCTCATAATAATCATCATGGTAATTCACTCCTGTGCTAATATTTTCATCATTTACGGATTGCCGCCAGGTCGGGACGCAGGCGAAGCGTTTCGCCCAGGTACACATGCTGGATAGCCGACTGGGGCTGTGAGGTATTCCAATGCAGTAGCACCCGAATAACCCGTCCCATGCCCCCTGGAACCGGTATTTCGCGGGCACATAGCATCGGTACATGATCCCAACCCATAGTCCGGGCAGCGTAGGCGGGGTAGTTTGCATCCAGATCGTCGGTCACAGTAAAGAAAGCGCTGGCAATCTCTTCCACCTGAATAAGGGGGTTGGCCTCCAGGATCGCCTCCAACAACTCCCGCGTTGCTGCCCAGATCGCTCCGGACTCATTCACTTCTGCCTGTGTCGCGCCTCTCACGCCTCGAATTGCCATAAAATAAACCTCCTGATGAAAAAACCCCGAGACCGCTGGTCTCGGGGTTCTAGGGTTCGGATCTTTCTATGTTCCCTTAAGCACCGCCAACGGCAGCCGGATTTCGGTAGCCGTAAAAATAATAAAAATAGAAAGCAGCGCTTGTGTGGGCCATTGGATATTTCGCCAATCTTATCTCATGCGCCTTAATCAGTCAAGGGATTGTAACCGTTTCTTCCGCCCCTAAAGGATCAGAAACAGGCTGATGACATAGGGCACTAACACCAGCAATGCCAACAATGGATTGCCTCGCCTGGAGTTATTCTTGCTGTCCCAATTGAACAGGTAAACGGCCAGACCAAACGCAAGCAGGGTGCTTGCCAGCAACACGCCTGTAGCAACCCAGGGATTTAAAACCGTCTCCTGCAGGTATGCCAGGCCCAGCATCGCCTGCATCGCCTGGGTAGTCGGCAGCAAGGCTGCAAATGGTTGCACTGCTGCAGGAAGGATTGACAAGGGCATCATCAGTCCACCAATCAGCATAGATGGCAGGAAAATCAGTTGGGACCACAACACAGTCGCCCGGGTGTTATTGGAAATCACCCCAATCAGCGCTCCCAGTGTGCCGCAGGTAAATGCCGTCAGAATAGTCAGCAACACGAAAGCCGTCCAATTTACCGGGGCCAGTCCGTCGAAAAGCAGAATCCCAACCACCGTGATTACTGCAGATGTAATTAAGGAGTGGAATATCGTAGAAAACACTGGTATCGACAGGATGGAGAATGCTGGCACGCCATTGATCTTGAAGCTCCGGAAAATCCCTGCTTCGCGCAATTCGACAATCGGGCTTGGCAGCCCCAGGATGTTGCTTGCCAATACCGCAAAAATCACCAGAGCCGGCACCATGGTGTCCAGAAATCCAGGATTGATTTGCGGCATGATGAAGCTGATCATCAAAAAGAACCCGAACGGGAAGAGATAGTTTATGAAGAGCTGATTTGTATTTCGAAGCCCGGTCTTAAACTCGAAAGCAAAGTGGTTAACAAAGGCAGTCATTGGATACCTCCTTCGGTGGTGATTTCGAGGAACCGCTCTTCCAACGATGGACGTTCGACTCGCAGATCGATCAAGCGGTCATCTGTCTGACGGATGTATTCCAAAACGGCTGAAACCGTAGGACCGGGATCCGAGCTGTAATAAATGATATATTCTTCATGAATTGCCTGCTGGCTGACTGCCGGGAATACCTTGTTATCCTGGTGCAATATGGACTGCTCGGTGCGGACGGACACTTTGGTCAGCCCGGCTCCTGCAGCGGTCAGCTCGGTAGGCGAGCCGCTGGCGACAATTCGGCCGCGCAATAGGATTGCCACTCGATCGGCCATTTTTTCCGCTTCGGCCATATCATGTGTCGCCAGTAATATGGTTGTGCCGTTATTGCGCAGCTCGGCCATCAAGGCGTGAAGCTCCACCCTGGTATTTACATCCAAACCCGCAGTGGGCTCATCCAGGATAATCAGCGGTGGGTTATGGGCAACCGCCAGTGCCAGAGCCATTCTCCTCTGCTGCCCGGTGGAAAGCTGGTGAAATTGCGCTGTCCTCTTCTCGGCCAACCCCATGCGCTCAATTAAATCCAACCTTACCGGAACGCCGTGGTAGGCGCAAAAAAATCGCATCGCCTCGTCCACTTTCATATTGGCAGGAAGACCGGAGGTTTGCAGCTGAATGCCAACCAACTTGCTCAATTTTCTTGGGTCTTTTTCAGGGTTGATGCCCATTACAGCTAACCGTCCAGCATCGGGTTTGCGTAGACCTTCAAGGCATTCCAGCGTGGTTGTTTTCCCAGCGCCATTTGGCCCCAGTAAGCCAAATATCTCCCCCTGCCCCACTTCAAAACTGATACCCGACACGGCGACAAAGTCGCCGTAAGCCTTTGTGAAACCATTGACTTCAAGGACTGGATCACTCATTCTGTTTTACCTCCGTGATTGGTTATTGACCAGCAGGCTGATGAGAGCCTGCTGGCAGGCAGGATTGTTCAGTATTTATTATATAAGATATTTACCAAGACGCACTCCCTTAACTTGGCAGGGCCAAGACATCTAATATTCTTACCATAAGTTCTTGCGGATATGGTATAAACCTGCCAATATGGTTTTCGATACCTACCAGCCTACTTCCTGGCAGCGCCGAGTTCAAAAACTTGCTGCACTCTCATTCTTTTCCAGAATATTAGCCGGCACCCTGCACCACATGGATCCAGCGGTGCTCAACACAAGTCGGGGGAAATACACCGCCACCTCGCTGCTGACCGGATTGCCGGTTGTCTGGCTAATCACGATTGGCGCGCGTAGCGGAAAGCTCCGCACCACACCTTTGATAGGCATCCCGGATGGGAACCGGCTGGTGCTGGTGGCTTCCTATTTTGGCAAAGCTCACCATCCGAGCTGGTACCATAATCTGAAGGCAAATCCGGAAGTTCACATCAAGATGAACGGCATCCAGGCACGCTGCCTGGCGCAGGAAGTATTTTCTCCCGAATATGAAAGCTTATGGGAGATTGCGATTGGTTTTTATCCCGGCTATGCACGCTACAAACAACGCGCCAATGGCCGGCACATCCCGATGATTTCAGTAACCCCTCTCGATCGGAGCGGCTGATATGCTATTCCGCTGCCTGATATAATGGTGTGCAGGCAGGCCATTTATTCAGGAGGCGAACGATGAAGCCGCGGGCAAGAGACCTGGGTATCCCACTGGAAGGAACACCAGGTCGCTACAACGCCATCACCGATGTTCCGGACGTCATAGTCGGTCATTCAACCATCATCCGGGGAGATGGGCAGCTGGTTGTTGGCCAGGGACCGGTGCGAACGGGGGTTACAGCTATTCGCGTCCACAATAGGGGCTTTGAACCGCTGTATGCCGGCTGGTATTCATTAAACGGCTGTGGGGAGATGACTGGCACAACCTGGATTGAAGAATTTGGCTTTTTATACGGTCCCGTTCTGACCACCAACACAATGAGTATTGGCGATGCACACAGGGCTTTGGCCGGTTGGCTGTATGAACATTTCAATATTCCGGCCAGCCTGCCCGTGGTGGCTGAGACCTACGACGGCTTTTTGAACGATATCAATGGCTTTCATGTCAAAATGGAGCATGTCTACGCGGCTCTGGAATTGGCAGCCTCCGGGGCAGTCGCGGAAGGTTGTGTGGGCGGAGGTACCGGGATGGTCTGTCATGGCTTTAAGGGCGGTATCGGTACTTCATCCCGCGTGTTAGAGTCCATCCACGGAGGCTATACCGTTGGCGCATTGGTGCAGGCAAACCATGGCTCACGCCGCCAACTTAGAATTGCCGGCATGCCGGTAGGGCAGGAAATCACCGACTTGATGCCCGAGTACCATACAACCGAAGGTTTCAACTTATCCAGTTCCATCATTGTAGTAATCGCCACAGATTGCCCGCTCTTGCCACATCAGCTCAAACGTCTGGCGCGCCGGGTCCCGATAGGGATCGGGAGAGTGGGTGGGCTTGGCGAGCATTTCTCAGGCGATATCTTCCTGGCATTCTCTACGGAGCGGGTCGGGGATCCGGACGAGATCGGACTACGGCAGACGATCTCCTTGAGAAACGAGAAGATGAACCCACTGTTCAGTGCAGTTGTCCAGGCTACTGAGGAGGCCATCCTCAATGCCTTGATGGCTGCCGAAACTACCATTGGGATCAACGGCAACATCGTCCACGCTCTACCCCACGATCGGCTTGAACAGCTGTTAAAAAATATTGCCTCTAATAAATGCCTTTGAATATCATGCCAACTAATCCAGCTTACAGCCATTTAGAAAATCGGTTATTTCAGGCACTGTCCGATATGATCCAGGCCGAGATGCAGCGCCTTCAGGTTCCCGGAGTTGCTCTCGGTGTCTATTCTAATGGGCAACAAATGGTTCGTGGTTTTGGTGTCACCAGTGTGGACAACCCGCTCCCGGTGACGGAGGATACCCTGTTTCAAATCGGCTCGATCACGAAAACATTCCTGACCACACTGGTCCTTTGCCTGGTCGAGAAGGGCCGCTTGGATCTGGATTTTCCGATCATTAACTACCTGCCCGATCTGCACATGAGCGATGCAACTGTCCGGGAACAAGTGACGATGCGACACCTGCTGACCCACACCGGTGGCTGGGTAGGAGATTACTTTAATGACTTCGGCGCCGGAGCGGATGCCCTTCAACGAATGGTTGTGGAGGTTGGCCGGCTTCCCCAACTCTATCCTTTGGGAGAATTCTGGTCGTATAACAATTCCGGATTCTACCTGGCTGGACGCGTGATCGAGGTCCTGACTGGCCTGCCCTTTGAGACTGCCCTGAAGCAGTATGTACTATCGCCCCTGGGCCTGAAGAGAGCCTTATTCTTCCCAGAAGATATCCTGCTCGAACGATTTGCCGCCGGTCATGAAGTCATTGACAAACAGGCAGCCGTCGCAAGACCCTGGGCGGTACCCCGAGCGGTCGCGCCAGCCGGTGGTCTGGTTACCGATATCCCCACTTTGCTTCGCTATGCCCGCTACCATATGGGTGAGTGGGATGACTTCGAGAGTCACATCCTCAGCCTGGAGCGGGTAAAAGAAATGCAGCAACCACTCCTGCCTGCCACGGGGTTCAGCCGCATGGGCCTATCCTGGTGGATAGACGATTTCGACGGCGTGAAAATCATCCGCCACGGCGGTGGTACCAAGGGGCAGATCGCCCATCTGGCTATCGTACCTGAAAAACGGTTTGCATTGGCCATACTTACCAATTGCGAAGAAGCTGATCCACTCATCCTGGCGATTCGTAAGCAAGCCTATCAAGCCTACCTGGGAGTATCGTTCCCGCCAGCCACTCCGCAAAAATTGCCTCCCTCCGAAATAGCCGAGTTCATCGGTGAATATCAGAGCGCCATGGATACACTTTTACTCATCTCGACTGAAGATGGCCTGCTGCTGCAAGAAATCCCCAAAGGCGGGTTTCCGACCCCAGATACACCTGCGGGTCCGAAACCGCCACCGGTACGGCTGGCATTCTATGCACCGGATAAAATCATTGGCCTGGAGGAGCCATACCACGAAGCGCGCGGCGAATTCTTGCGGGATTCTCAAGGAAAGGTTGCCTGGCTTCGTCTGGGTGGCAGGGTACATCGCAGGCAATGAGTGAAACTACCGATTTGCCGGCTCAACCAACTTCCTCTGGAGCAAACCTGAGCATTTTCCACCGGGGTTTCGACCGGTTTTACCCACTGATCCGTTATTTTTATGAGCGCATCCGTGGTAATGCCTGGTTCTCACAAATTAACGCCAACCTGTGGCTGGGTGGCGCACCAGATTTTCCACGGGATTACCAATTTCTGCTGAATCATGGGATTTCCGCAGTGGTCAACATCCGCGCCGAGCGTGAAGACGATACTACTTATTACCTCGCACATCAGATTGATTATATTTCCTACAAAATTCCGGATGTGGCAGCCCCCGATCCGGATACGATCGACCAGGCGGTGCAGTGGATGCAGCACGAGATTGCAGGCGGACGCACTATATTGGTACACTGCGCTAAAGGACGCGGACGTTCAGCTACCCTGGCAGCTGCTTACCTGATGGCTGCTGAAGGCTTATCACTGGACCAAGCAGTCGAATTGCTAGAGGAAAAACGCAGGCTCACCAAGATTGAAGCCCGTCATCGTCAGGTATTGACTGCCTGGTCGGAAAGATTCTCGCCATACGATTCGTCAACCGGTAACACAGGATAATTTTCCGATGCAACCCTTGCAATCATGTGAGCATCTTCCTCAAAAGCAAGTTCTGGCAGGGCATCCCCAAACTCAAACCACTGTGCATCAGAAAAATCGTCACCTGATCGTAACTCTCCACCAATGACACTCGCCAGTAAGTAGACACTAAAAAAGTGATACTCTGCGGAGAGGAAAGAAGATGCAACATTGAGAATTGCTTTTATCTTGATCTGCAACCCGGTTTCTTCCCATACTTCACGAATCCCTGCCGTCAGAAAATCTTCTTCAAACTCAATGTAGCCACTGGGTGTAGCCCACTTTCCCTGGCTGATCCCTGCCAGTCGTTTGCCTAATAAAAATTGGTTCCCCGAAACGACCAGCACCGCCACAGCTGGCGCAGGGTTGCGAAACTGGATAAATCCGCAAACTGGACATACCGGTCGGTGGCGACCTTCAACAACAATTAATGCCAGCCGGCTCGTACAACAGGGGCAGTATTTATAATCCCCGCTACGCTGCTCGGGATTGACGTCTTTGGCAGTAAACACCTGGCGGATTTTCATGTTTTCCAGCCTCCCACGGCCAGATCCAGGATGTGATCCAGCTCAGCTTCTTGCCTGGCTTCGAGTGGTGGTACTTCATGGGTTGCGACCAGGTGCTCCGCCAATGCTTGAGCCCTTTCCGCCATCCCCTGCCGCCCTTCATGCTCCCATGTATCCCAGGAACTGCGCTCTGCCAAATTTGTCAGCAGCACTTCACCACCCCGCAGGTAACGCCGGGTGTGTTTCTGAGCCAGGTAGTTATGCGATCCATCCATCACTTCGGCTATCACCGAAACTGCCAGGGCATCCTCCCCGGCCGTATAACCGCGCCGGATGCGCTGCACGCCAGCCGCAATCTCATCATCGCAAACTATTTGAGCTAACGATCCCATCACCCCGGCTTCCATCTCTCCGATGCCAGACAGCTCATCCGCACCGGCCAATGCCGGCAGCAGCGCATTCCAGGCGCGCTCAAAACCATTTTGAATATCCAGGGTGTGCGAGTTTGTGGAAAACCCATACACATTGACCGGTAAACCGTAATAATGGGCGATGTGCACCGTACCGGCGGAAGCCAACCCCAGCTCCGCACCACCCCACACCGATAGACCGCTGCGTGGTTCCATCATAGCCAACCGGCCGCAGTAAATCACCGGCAGCTTAGGGTGAACCAGCCCGGCCATTACAATACTGGCCAGGACTTCCGCGTTTTGCTGCACCAGCGCTCCTGCGATTGAAAACGGGGCAGTGGTTCCGGCGGTAGGGCAGGGCAGGGGAGCGAAGATGATCCCCTGCCGTGCAATTTCCATGATCGCCGCCGCCAGCTCATCCGGAAAATTTAGCGGACTGACTGGTGACACGCTGAGTGTTAGGATTTCTCTCGGATCGTCAACAACTTCTGCCATGCGCACAGCGTGGATGACCTCCGCTGCCGATTGAACGCCTGGACCTTGCAGCGGCTTGATCGTATTGGGCAGCGCATATCGGTACATCGCCAGGGACATGATCTCCCCAGGAACATCTTGAGGCGTGAAGAACGGTGTCACCGTGGTGGCGTTTTGCAGCGCATCCAGCAAGCGGGTGCTCTCCACAACATCTTGCACCTGCGCCGCCCGGCGCTTTCCCGTACGAGGATCAAAAATGTCCCGTGCGCCACCCAGGTTATGCCAGTGCAGCGAGCCATCACCAATTACCGTGATTCGGCCATCTCGGCCGCGAATCTCCACTTTTCGCGGGCAGCCTGCCAGCACTTCCAGGACAAGCCCAGGCGGCATTAGTACACGCTCTCCCCGTAATATTGCGCCTGCGCCAGCCAGGATCTCCCGCCCTTCTCGATGAGTTAAGAATCACACCGGTCTCGCTGAGCACTTGTAGTGTTGCCAGGTGGATCGCTTCAACCTCATCCTTTGATAACACATCGAGTTCGAACCATCTTCCCTCCTGATTTCCGATCCAGTACCAATCCTTCGACCAATCAGCCTTCTTTAATTGTTAGCCAGTGCAGTGGAAAAAAAGCGACCCTTTCCAATCTGCCCCAAAATATACTACAATACCTTCAATCTGGATCATGCCTCAACATCTTGTATTCAATCCATCCATGACTTGATCGAAAAAACCCCATGACCCCTATCTCAAATACCACTCAAATAAAACCTGATTCCCGTTTGCTGGCCCTTGCCTGGATAACCACACTCCTGGCTTCTTTTCTTCCGGATATACTCTTCAAAGAACTTACCGGGAGTATGCCGCCCTGGTTAGTGTGGGCAAAGGCAGTTTTTTTGTCAGCCTTCATCGCCCTGTCCATTTTTTTACCGGGGATTCGGCCGTTAAGAAAATTTTGGGTCTTGATGCTGGCGCTCATCCTGCTTGAAAGATTCTTCTATGGCTGGGTGAGCGGGACAGATGCCTGGCAAGGTTTATTGAGCCAGATATCAGATTCATTCGTCAAATCATTGCTGAGCACCCAGGGGATGCGGGTTGCCATCGCTGTGGGAATGATCCTGGTTTTGCTGATCTTGGGGTACCGACGCCGTGAGTTCTTCCTGGTACGAGGTGATATCAATGCTCCGGCAGAGCCAGTGCGCTGGCTGGGCATCAACCAACCCGTTCCCTGGATTCGCCTGGGGTTGATCTCATCGGTCGCAATCGGCTTGGGCTTGCTGGTTTTCCTGTTTGCCGCCGGTCGGCCATCTTTGGAGACATTGAAAAACGTCATCCCATACCTTCCCTGGGTGCTCCTTTTTGCCGCCACGAACGCTTTCGGAGAAGAAATGAGCTATCGGGCAGCACTCCTGACTCCCCTCCATACTGCCGTCGGGAAGAGCCAATCTATCCTACTCACCGCAGCCCTGTTCGGTATCTGGCATTTTTATGGTGTTCCTTATGGTGTGATCGGCGTGTTGATGGCGGGCTTTTTGGGTTGGTGGCTCGGAAAAAGTATGCTGGAGACCCGCGGATTCTTCTGGCCCTGGTTTATTCATTTTGTGCAAGATGTATGCATCTTCGGTTTCATGGCTATCGGGAGCATCACACCAGGAGGATAATTAATGAAATTTGGCTTTGTCTTGCCTTTTGGCGACGCCCGTACTGCAGCCGACCTGGCTTCCCTGGCAGAAACAGCCGGATGGGACGGCTTCTTCGTCTGGGAGCCGGTTTGGGGGATCGACGCCTGGGTAGCCTTAACCGCTGCAGCGATGGTAACCAAGAAAATCCGTCTCGGCACGATGCTTACTCCGATCTCCCGCATGCGCCCCTGGAAGCTGGCCAGCGAGACCGCCACCCTGGACAACCTTTCTGGAGGGCGCGTTATCTTATCCGTTGGATTAGGAGCAATCGATAGCGGTTTTCTTGCCTTTGGCGAAAACACCGATCGCAAACAGCGCGCCGAGCTGCTGGACGAAGGACTTGCCATCCTGACCGGGCTATGGGCCGGGCAACCATTTTCCTTTGAAGGGCGTCATTATCATGTCCAACCGACCGATTTCTACCTGCCCCCACGGCCGGTTCAGCAGCCGCGCATCCCGATCTGGGTAGTTGGAGCCTGGCCCTTCCCCAAATCCATGCAGCGGGCGTTGCGCTATGACGGAATTTTGCCAACAGTGATCGACCCCGAAACTGGCGCTCGCCAGGCTCTCCCCAATGAGATCCGCCAGATAGCCGCCTATATCCGGGAAAATCTATCCTCGGAGGAGCCCTATGATATCGTCGTAGATGGTCAAACCCCCGGTGCAGACCCAGCCCACACTCTGGAGATTATCACCCCCTGGGCAGAAGCCGGCGCCACCTGGTGGATCGAATCTTTGTGGGAGGCCCCACGTACTTCCGAAGGTCTTCTCACGGTACGGCAGCGCATTGAACTGGGACCGCCCATTGCGTGATATGGATAACCGGTTAAATAAAAGGGCTGTCCGAATGTCCCTATTCAAACAGCCCAGGTAAAAATCGAGTCGATCAGTTATTTGTGACCGGTATAGCCTTCGTTTTAGGCGGATCCAGTTTCACCGGTTCGACGAAACCCGCCGGGAGGAGGCCGGCTTCGGTAACAATGCGTGGTACGATCTCTTCCCAACCTACCGCCATCAGGTGGATACCGTTCACACCCTGTTTGGCTTTCACTGCTTCGATCAGCTCTAAAGCAATCTGAACGCCTTCTTCTTCAGCGCCATCTCCTGCGGCTTCCATACGTTTGAGCAGCTTCTCTGGGATAACCACTCCCGGTACCTCGGCATGCATGTAGTGTGCCATTTTGTAGTTCTTGAGAGGGGTAATCCCGATCAGGATATACACCTTGTCCAGGATGTTACGTTTGGCCAGCTCGTTAAGCCAGATATCCAGTCCATCCGGGTCAAATACCAGGTTGGTTTGGAAGAACTGCGCTCCGGCATTGACCTTCTTGTGCTCGCGGATCGCCTGGAATTTCGGTTCCGAGGCATAAGGCGAGGCGGCCGCGCCCAGGAAATACTTGGGCGGGAATTTCATTGAGCGTCCATCCAGATATATACCGTCATCGCGCATCCGCCGTAAGATCCACAGCATCTGGATCGAGTCGATATCCAGCACATCCATCCGGCCGCGCGGTTCGGGCGCCATTTTCATGCTATCACCGGAAAGGCACAAAATATTACGAACACCTAAAGCGTTTGCGCCAAGAACCTCAGACTGTAAACCTGTACGAGTCCGGTCGCGGGCTGCAATCTGCATTACCGGTTCGGCTTTGTTTTGGATTGCTATCGTGCTGCATGCCCAGCTTGACATACGCGGAGTGGCTGATGGGGAATCGGTGAAGTTGATGGCCGCCACGTAGGGTTTCACCAACTCGATGTTAGAGATCAGCTTTTTTGTAGCCGTAGTAAGCGGTGGGGCTACCTCGGCGGTCACCACAAACTCACCGGCGCTCAAGCGGCGCTCAAGCTCAGAAACAGGTTCGCTGTACGCTGGAGCATGGTATTCGGCATCCCCATGCCACCAGACGGGCTGGCGGACAGGCTCAAAGACCGAATCCCAGGTTACCGCACGCACGGCAGGATCTCGGGTCATCATCCCGGATACGAATTTACCCATGCCCACCTTGCGCATTTGTACGACGACATCACCCCAGGTTTCCGTACCGACTTTATTCCAGTCCAGTGGCGGCAAGACCTCCAGTAACTTCTCTTCTCGCCCCATCGAGAATGCTCTTTCGTAAATCTTGTACCAAATGCACGGGCGAGTCTCGTCCACATAGCAGTGCTCTTCGGTCGAGCCGCCGCACGGCCCATTGCGCGCGCCCTTGGGGCACTCCATTGGGCAGATGAAGGCTGTCTCCTGAAGCAAGCAGTTCCCACACATCCGGCAGCCAAAGAGCGGTCCTTTTACCAGGCGCTCGACTGATTCCAGAGCGCGGCTTCCAAACGGCTCTTTCTTGAACGGTAAATAAGGTGGTTGCCAGCGTCTTCCAGGTGTAAAAACAGGCATAACAGACTCCTTTACACTAAATTTCCAACAACATTCTTTAATATCCTGGAGCTGTTACCCCAGGTAAGCATCAGCGTAAATCACTTTATCCAATAGTATCTGCACCGTCTTCCAAATTGCGACCTGCTCGGGATCGCTGAAGTCGACATCCTCGATGGCAGGCTCTTCCATCGCGGCAACCCGATCGGCAATCTTCAGGTACAAGCGCCCAACCGGGTCGCTTTCATCCCGCTGTTCGATTACCCGGATGACTTCCATCTGCTCCAGATCAAGCGGGTTGGCAATCATCATCTGCAATCCGGCGCCCATCAGCATTGCCAGGTAGGCGCGATTGATCAATGAGCGGTTCTGCGCTGGGACCGCATTCGATACATTGGATAGACCAACCGAAATCGCTGGGGATGGATCCCACGAGTATTGCAGCGTGCGGACCGCCTCGATGAGCTGCGGGCAGTACTGCTGGCAGCCGGACACGGTGAGTACCAGCGGGTCGATAATCAGATTGCTGATGGGGTAATCGATCTCCATCATCCTGGGGATCAACGCTTCGACGGCAATATTAACGCGTTCGTCGGCTGCAACTGGGATGCCCGAGCTACCCATAGTCAGAGCAATGACTCTGGCATTGTATTTCTTCGCCAGCAGCGGCACTTTCTCCAGTCTTTCAGGTTCCGCTGAAGTCGAATTAATAATCGGTTGAGCCTTGGTTACTCGCTGCAGCCCGGCTTCGATCCCCAACAGGTTTGTACTGTCGAAACTGAGCGGTACATCGACAACCGCCTCGACATTGTCCACCATCCAGGGGAAAATTTCCTGCCAGTCCGCTTTGCGTGGACCCATATTCAGGTCCAGCGCCTGTGCACCGGCTTCGACTTGTTTTACCGCCAATTCTTGAAAATATTTTGCGTCTTTTTCTTTGAGGGCAATTTTGACCCTTTCAGAGATTATATGAATATTTTCACCAATGATATACATGTGCTCCTCCAATCCTTTTCGTCCAGCTCTGATTTCGGATTTTATGTGCTCGTAGATTCTTTTTGTGTCGCCTCTGCCACGGTAGGGAACAGTGCCAGGTCTGTATGGGGCAAAAATAGCGCAGAGATAAAAGCTTCGTAGAACGAATTATCCGCCGATAGTTCGATATAAGTCATGCGTGAGGCAATATCGCTAATTCGTTCTCTTGCATTCCGATCCAACAAGGCATAGTACGCGCCACGTACAGAGGTATTTCCCAGAAATTGGAATCGCTCCCAGGGCATATCGGGGAGCAGTCCGATTTGGACAGCTTTCTCGATATTGATGTACTTACCGAATGATCCACCGATCAGCATCTGGTCGATCATCTGCATTGGGACACCAACACTGGAAGCCAGCACCGTATACCCAGCGTATATAGCTGCTTTGGCACGGATCAGGTTGTCAATATCAACATGCGTGATGACGATATCCTTCTTGTGTTCTGTCTGTTTGCTCCAGGCAATCACATACTCCCAACCATGCTCGCCCAGGCGAACGCGCGGGCTTTCCAGATGCGTATTCAGGTTCCCGGCTTTGTCGATCACCCCGGTCATGAACATCTCGGCCAGTACCGAGATCAATCCGCTGCCGCAAATGCCACGCGGAGGCGTCCCACCAATCACCCGGTAGCTGGGTTCCAGGGTTTCGCCGTTGATCCATACTTCTTCTATCGCCCCTTTGGTAGCACGCATCCCATCCACTACGCCGGCGCCTTCAAAAGCCGGCCCGGCTGAGCAAGCACAGGTCACCAACCATTCACTTGATCCCAGGACGATCTCGCCATTGGTGCCAACATCCATGAACAGGATTAATCGGTCCGAGTCGTCCATACCGGAGGCGAACACCCCGGCTGAAATATCCGCGCCTACATAGCTTGCGACCCCGGGCAGGCAATCAACAATTCCCTCCGGGTTGATCTTAATTCCTGCTTCGCGGCCACGTATCAGGGGGACGGTGTTCATCGAGGTGACAAATGGTGTAAGCCGTATGCTTGCCGCTGGGATACCCAATACCAGATGCACCATAGTGCTGTTTCCGGTAACAGTCGCCTTAACCACATCGTTTGGCGTGATCGTGTACCCTGCGACTCGTTTGCAGGCAAGATTAAGTAAATGATTGATCGTCCCCAGTACCAGGGTACGCAATTCTTCCGCTCCGCCATTGCGGGAGGCATATACAATGCGTGAAATCACATCTTCACCGCGGCGGATTTGGGCGTTGTAATCGGAAACCTGGGCTTTTACCTGTCCGGTAACCAGGTCGACCAGCCAGAGTGTCACGGTGGTGGTGCCAATATCCACCGCAATACCCCAAATGGGCTCATCGTCATAAACCTTTCCCGGCAGCAAGTCAATCAACCACTCCTCGATTCCGCCACCGGAAAGAGTCTCATGCACGTCCAGCACAGCTGTCACTTCCCATTCCGCGTCGCGCAGCGCAGGTCCAAGTTTGCGCAGCATGTCCAGAGATATTTGCACACTGGTGAAGCCAACTTGCTGACGCAAGGCAGTCGTTAAACGGCTGAGATCGTCCGTTTGATCGTCCATGCTGGGTGGATTGATCGAAAGGTACGCCCGGCGGATAGATTGGTACAACCGGTTTTCGTAACCAATCGGGACAGTCACCTCGGCAACCGTCAGATCGGTAGTCAGGCGTCGCTCAATGCGCTCCTGGGGCGGGACGACGACCCGAACATCGCTTTCTACTACGGTCTGGCAGGCCAGCGCGTACCCTTGATCGATGTCTTCTTGGGATAAACGCAGGCTGCTGCGTCTGCGGATAATTCCCTCTTCCACTTTGACCACACAACGCCCGCAGCGTCCCTGTCCGCCGCAAGGCTGGTTGATCTCGATCCCGGCCAGATGCGCGGCTTCACTCAGCAGGGAGCCGCTAGGCACCCGCACAGGCTCAGGCACGACATCGAAGGTCACCAGGTGTGTGGTCATCCCGATCAGTCCGGAGGACTAGTTGTTTAAGGCCTCTTTCATGTACTTTGGCAAATCCAGCGCTTCGCGCGGCCCTACCCGGATTTCCCAGTCGGGCAGCTCGGCTTCCAGCTCTCCGGAGAGTACAGCTACATGTCCCGGGAGCACAACACGCTTCCTGCTGATCTTATCGGCCACGTTAAAGCCCTTAATTGCCTTGGCGATCCGTTCAGCGTCAAATTTCCCGGCAGCCCAAGCGGTAAGCACACTCATCCCTTCCGCATCACACACCAGCAGCCAGGCCGGCAATCCCGAGCCTTCAACCTCATTCGCTACGCTGAAATATGTAATGCTGAAGTTTGTCGTCACCAGAACCGGGCTATCAGGTTTGGGATTGTTTATCTCATAGATACCAGGCTGTACCTGGATCGGCTTCTGAGGATCGGTGTAGATATTTTGGCGCAAGACCAACAGCGGGTAGACCAGCTCCGGGCTGAACTCGTTCAAAACGATAAATCCGGCATACTTGGCAATCGCCTGGGCTGCTGCCTCAGCATTTTTCGGGCAGGCAATGATCGGGTACCCCAGGGCGCGGAAATTTTTCTTTAAAGCCATCCGCCGGAGCTGTGTATTTACCACTAAAGAGCCACTCAGGTTTTTGGCTGCCGGGTTCAAAACCAGATCTTCGACACCTTTAGCTTTAATTTTTTCGGTCAGCTCGGCCAACTCTTCCAGCGTACTTCCATTGACCACCAGAGCCGCTTTGCCAGACTTGGCTGCCTCGGTCATGGCTTCCCAGTTGGCGGCATTCGCACCAAATACCAGGGCAGTCTCACCAGGCAGCTCTTTCAATCCTGCCGTAATGATTCCAGCATCCTCACTGATTAAGATCATCGGGCGCTTGCATGTCTGGCGGACGGATTTTACGGCCGCGGCAAATTTTCCGGCATCACCAGATACTGCCTCAACGGCCACACCATCTAGCGTCAGGTCGATGCCGACATAATTCGTAATATATGCATTGATCTTTTCGGCCAGTGCAGTGATATCAGCCGCCGGCAGGTCATCGGTGATGCGCACATACAGACCCGGCATGTTGTAAAAAGTCTTTTCATGCCGGTAAAGAACGACTTCATTCCCTGCTTTGACTTCCTTGCCGTCCGCTTTTAGCGTAACCAGCCGGATGGGCGGAGCTGCCGACTCGGCGAGCTGCGCTTTAGACTCATCACTGACATATGGACAGGTAGAAAGCTCTACCTGCTTGGCCGCCAGTTTCATCGCAAATGCCAGGCAGGTCGGGAAGCCGCACTCCTTGCAGTTAGTTTGCGGCAGCAGCTTGTAAATTTGGATCCCAGTTAATGCCATCGCTTTTTTCCTTTTTAGTTACACCGTGGTTGGTGAAGTCCGATGTATTGTTTGCTTGACTATGCGAAAACCGGCTCATCTGCCAGCTCAGCGATGGCAGCCTTCACCCGGGTGATGCTTTCCGGGTGCCGCAGCACGATAATATCCGCTCCCGATTCCAACAAGGCAATCGCAGTAAGCGTCTCCCAGTTGATGGCGCGCGCTTCCCAATCACCCCAAGATGCCGGAACGCCTATCCCCACCTTTGACTCTTTTGCCTTCCATGCTTCAAAGCCAGGGGTAACCAGCATCGGCTGCTGAGTCATCTGGTCGCCTTGTAAAGCAGCCATGCGCAGTCGCTCCATCACTGAGTAGCCATATTCGATGCCGTAACCCAACGCGCCTGTACTGGGATCCATAATCACCCGGTCCACTGGCAATCCCATGTCGCTGATCAAGATGTTGAGCTGCTTCGCCAGGTTCACGTCCATCGGGGTGCGAGCATTGACCAGGTGCCCATTTGCCATGGCAGTGGCAACAATGGTGCGGTAGTTTTTATCTTCGCAAATTCCCAACAGCAGCCGCTCCCCTTTTGTCGCTTCTGCCACCG
Source organism: uncultured Chloroflexia bacterium (assembly GCA_963744375.1). Classification (GTDB taxonomy): domain Bacteria; phylum Chloroflexota; class Anaerolineae; order Anaerolineales; family UBA4823; genus CTSoil-045. Next base: position 78,074 of record CAVUTH010000001.1, read on the forward strand.
GAACGAGGAGCTCGTTATCCTTCTCCGCTTGCCCGGGGCCAAACACGATCAGCGGAAGTCCAGTTGCTGCCAGCACGGCTTTAACTGCTTTTAACGCTTCAGCGGGGGTATCGGCCAGGCTCAAGGTCAGCTGGATCAGATCGGCGCCGGCAGCCTCTGCCGCTGCCGCCCAACGCGCTGGATCATCCATCACTTCACCCCATACATTGGCCAGCAGCTGAGACCAATCCTCAGGGCGGCGGTCTTTGATCTCTACCGCAATCACTGGGCGATGTAGAACCGGGGTTTCAAAGTGCATGTATGGCATCGATTTCTGTCCGCCAACAACGACTTTGTGAGAGCGCGTTCCCCCCTCAGCAGCCGTCGCCCCCAATGTGACTTCCCGGACGCTGCCGGGCCATTTATCGATGGGAACTTCAATGGGCATAGCACAATCTCCTGGTTTTAATAATTTCTATTTTTATCGCGGGCTGCGTCACGTCGCTGGATGAACATCTCCAGCGGAGTTTGTCTCTCCGCTCGGATGCCCAAATCTCGCAACTCAGCTTCGTTATCGGCAGCCAGCTGTCGCAGCAAGTGCTTATATGAAATCATCGCCGCCGGATATTCGATCCCGCCGGCATGATGCATAAGATACAGTGTGCGCACTTTAAGATCCTGCATCAATTGGGCCGCAGCTACCAGGGGAATATCCGGCGGTACCTGCGGCACACCATCTCGCATGATCTCCCCGGCAATCTGGTTTCCACCTTCAGAATGGATGTATGCCTGAATCAATTCATCCTGGCTGATCACTCCCAGGGCATGACCCTCCATCCCATCCAGGACCACAACCGCTTCCCAACCTTGCTCTAACAGCATCCGTGCCAAATCAATGACCGGCGTTTCGGCTGTGCAGGTGGGCACACCAACGGTCATCAAATCCCTCACCAGTTTTACCTGGGAATTCACTTCTTCTGGCATTCTACTAAAATTTTGCATACAGGGGCAAGGGCATCTGGAGAATTCCTGTGCCCTCACCCCTGATCCGGCTTAGAACATTGGGTCCATCATCAACGTTGGGTGGTTATGTTCTTCCATCCAGGCTAACAGCTCATCCACAGTTGTGGCATTGCGCTCGTCGGCGATCTTTTCAAGCAGATCGGGATCACCTTCCCGCAGGCAAACAGCCGCCAGCTCGTCTGCCATGGTTTCCTTCAGAACACTGCTCATCCAGACGACCCGCTTGAACCCGCCATCTGAGTAGATAAACTTAGGACTGAGCAAGTAGAACTTCCCAACACCCATAACGCCGGGAGTTTGCAATCCGCCTCCGGCGATGCCTGCCAGGGTACTGAAAGTCATCCCGGCCGGGGTCATGCTGGTATCCTCACGGCTGACCACCATAACACCATTGGCTTCTGGGATCAGCATCACGATGCACTCAAAACAACCGCAGGCCGTCATCGGGTTTTCCATGATCGAATACATAGCCACTTCCTGGACGACGCCATGCGAGCCGATCCTGGCATAATCGTTTGTTCCAGTCCAGTAACCCTTCTGCATATCCACAGATTTTCCCAGCTTTATGGGCTGGTTCGGGCCGGTCGGATTGATATTGAACGAAGCCTTGCAGTCCAGCCAGTTGTAAGCACCGCACAGCCCCAGTCGCTCGGGGCTGACCACGCAAACATGGTTCGGAGCAAAGGATTGGCATAGGGTGCAAGAGTAAAACTCCTCTACCCTGTCATCGGTCAGGTCGGCCAGGCGCTTGTTACGCCGGTCATAAGTCGCCCGCGCGTTAGCCAGCCATTCACTGTGTTTCTCAGGATCGGTGTACAAAGTCACCTGAACCTTATCGACAATCGCCCCAAAGTCGGTCTTGAAGCGTGCATGCAGGATCTTGCCAAAGTGCTCCAGGCTGAAACCTTTATCTGCCGCGCCGTTGGAGATGCGTATCCAGGCAATATCGCGCTGGCCGATATGCTGGATACCCGAAGCGCCATTGATGAAGTAGTGGATCTGGCGTTCCAGTACCGGCTCAAAGTCTTCCTGCATCTGGCGGCCGGCCACTTCCACGACAATCCCCAAATCCATATGTCCTTGGGCAGGGATTTCGGTAAAGTCCGGACCAACGATCGTGACCTGGCCATCTACCACTTTGTCCAGTGGGGCGCTGTGCAGGTACTCAAAGCAGCGCGAATACTTGCCGCCAAACTCCACGCGCATATCGGTCTTGCGCACCACCTCGCCTTCGAAAGCCGAGCCATACGGCACCGGCACCGGCACATCCGACACTTTCACTTTTACACCACGCACCTCGATACATTTCTGCACCAGGCGTTCGGCACGCTCCAGGTCATCCTTCCCAGGTATCTCATTAAACGGCACGCTGACCACATGCTCGTAGCTTGTCACACCGGTGGGCAAGATTTCGGGGATGACCGTATCGGCGATAACCGGGAAACCGAAATTGATCGCCCCGGCTGCTGCGGCGTATTTCAGATCGTCCACCTCACCCAACGCCAACACGAAGGCAAAGACACGCTCCTTGTTGTACATCAGGATTTCGCGTGCCTGGCCGCCTTTCATGCCGCCAAAGGTCAGTGCCGAGCGAACGGCAAAGCCTAGCGCATAAATGGCGCTGATCGTGTCCGTCCCAAAGGGCACCGTATAGGTGTCGTAACCCAGCTCAACGCCTTCTTCCATCAGCTGGTGAATGATACTGCGGCCGTTGACATTTCCGGAAAGGAAGGTCAGAATGTTGCGCTTTTGCAGCTCACGCACCAGCTTTACGGCTACTTCGTTAGATTTTGCTGCGCCGACAATGGCTGCAAATCCCGGCATACGACCATCCACCAGCTGGATGCCCCACGAACGCAGCTGGATGTCATCGATCGGTCCATTCAGGTGCCCGTCGCCGCCGGCGATATCCAGGCTGCCGTAGGCTGTCCCACCAGCCAGCTCGAGCCCCGGTAGGGGTTCGGGCTGCATCTTGTAGATGAATCGGATTGCTTCGATTACCTCAGCCGCCAGCAGGGTCGCCATGCCGCTGTCCAGCGTCTCACCGAGGTAAGGTGTCCAGTGCCTTTGAGAGGGCACCGGGTGGAGCAGCTGGCGTGCCTGTTGCACTACTTGCTGCAGCTGGCCAAGATTTTCCACTGCCATCCCGGTCATTCCCAGAATCAACGGCAGATAGTAGGCCGTGTTCGGGAATGCTACAGGTGTGTCCGGCCCCTTTTCTTGAAGGGCTTTTTGCAGCATCAGCTCGGCTTCGGTGACTAGGGAATTAGCGCCGCGAATTGCACGGGTTGCTATGTATCGGGACATCGGTAGACCTCCTAATTCACAAATCACGCCGTAAACAGCTTTGCGCTTCTGCTCGAGGGGTAGTTCTTCCAGTTAGCAGCATGCGAGAATCGCCGGATTGGCCAAACTTCTCCGGGTCGTATACCGGCAAGCCAAGAGCGGCGCGTTTCTTATCAATATGCTCGAGCGTCCTACGGATCATCTCATCCGCATCCTTGACAAATTCCATTTTGCCGCCATACAGCTTTTCCCAGCCTTCGCTGATGTAATGCAAGACAATATCGCTGTCTTCTACCCGATCCGGCATACCGCTGATTGGCGACGATCCACCAAAGATCACATATGCGCCAGAGGCGACACAATAGGTACCAATGGCAAGTGCTTTTTCGCTCATCCATTCAGGCGCCAGGCCAACTGCCGGGATCTGGTCGATATCGTCACCCAGACCGCCTTCCTCTACCATCTGGGTCAGCACGGTCAGGATGCGGGTGTTATCCACGCAGGAGCCCATGTGCAGCACCGGTGGGATGCCAATCGTTTCGCAGATCTCACGCAGCCCGGGCCCAACTTTATCCAGACCGGCTTCACCAAGCAGCAAGCCGAGCTTGGCGGCGGCAATCGCGCCACAGCCAGTTTCCACGACCAGGACATCCTGTTTAAGCAGTTCCTGGGTGACATAAGTGTGGATCCAGTCCTGTTTGCTGCGCGGATTGTTGCAGCCCACGATCGCAGCCACGCCACGAATACGCCCGCTCATGATCGCATCATTCAGCGGGCGGAAGGAAGCCCGGTAGGTGCCGCCCAGCATGTAGTTGATGTACTCATGCGAGAAACCCGGCACCAGGTCTTCTTTAACCTGCGGGATGTGGGTTTTGCCCCGGTTGGCGTAATTGTCAATGGCAACTTTGATGATATTCTTCGCCACAGTCAGCGCATGATGCTCGTCGAACTCGATATGCGTGGCGCCGGTGATGCGCACTTTGGGTGAAGTGGTAATGATCTTGGTGTGGAAATTAGTAGCCAATTCGACCAGGGCCTGCATAATGCATTGGACGTCCACAACCATCGCTTCCACCGCACCGGTCAGGATGGAAAGCTCCTGGTGCAGGAAGTTGCCTGCTGCCGGGATACCCTGGCGCATCAGGATTTCATTCGCTGTGCAGCAGATACCGGAGAGGTTGACGCCGCTTGCCCCATGCGCCTTGGCATACTCGATGATCTCGGGGTCTTGCGAAGCGGCAACAATCATCTGGCTCAAGGTCGGTTCGTGGCCATGGACGATGATATTGACCATATCATCCTTCAACACGCCCAGGTTTGCCTGCCCCAGGATCGGCGCCGGTGTACCAAACAGGATATCCGAGACATCGGTGGCGATCATGCTGCCACCCCAGCCATCCGCCAGGGAGGTGCGGACAGCATGTGACAGAATATGCACCGGGTCCTGATCATCACCAATATGGGTGCGGTGCAGTGCCTCTACTACCTCCCGGTCAACTCCTCGGGGAACAACGCCCAACTCTCTCCATAATTCCTGGCGCTTCTTCGGCGCTCGTTTGGTGACGACAATTTCGCCTCGCTGCTGCCCAAACTGCGCGATATAAAGATCAGCCAGGTCATTGGCTATCTCCTTGGGGGAGCGTTTTTCAATCGGGATGCCGTATTTGGAGGCAACCACACGCAGCTTAGCCACATCCCGGATCATATAGCCTTCGGTCTCGTCGTTGGCCACCGCTTTCAAAGTAAAGGCCATATCGCGTCCATGGTCAGAGTGGGCGGCAGAACCTGCGGCAATTGCCCGGATAAAGTTACGCGCCTGGATGGTATCGATCGTTGCACCGCAAACACCGGTCTGGCCGTCTTTCGTTAACCGGCAAGGTCCCATACCGCATAGTCTTGCAGCACATGCCTGCGCCGCCGATATTGCAAGGCGCCATATCATCTGCACGGCTGAAGGCGGTACCAATTCCCAGCTCATCCGCCCGGATGAGCATTTGCCTGCGCCGCAGGATCAGAAGTTTGTTCTTCGTAGCTACGCTTATCTTTTGCCATCACTCACTCCTCCATCGGTTTAATGACCCCCATACCGGGGCAGTTCCATAACGGCCGTCCCTGGTAGGGAACTTTCTGTGCAAAGCTGATGCCTTGCTGAATATTCTCGTACACCGCCGTATGGCGGAAAAACGTCTTGGAGCGGTCTTCCTGGTAGGTTGCAGCCTCGGCTTCAATCGGCACAGACCATTCACTCAGGTAGCCTGCTTCATCTAAAACAAGTGACAACTCTAAATCATTGGTTTGGGCTTCATCATATGTAATATCCACGGCGCGAAATGAACTGCTGGCGTACACATCGATCACACCCGGCGTCTCGAGCAAGACCCGCCGCACTTCTATTACATGATGATCCCCGTACAAGTTTGGTACATTTATCGTGGTTGTTTTCACAGGTTGCCTCCATTATTGCGTTGTCGCCAGTAACTTCTCAGGATCAGCAAACTTAATTCGATGATGGTTTGTCACACAATATAGCAAAGTTGTCAAAGGGTGACAAGTGACATTAAGCACATACAATGTTGGCAATTTGTCGCTAATTTCTGCAATTTGGAGTAGGTTTGCCCACCTACTCCACCAGGCGCGCAAACCGCCCACAAATTTAGCAATTTATGGGCGGTTTACATCTCCTGCTGGTCAATAGTCATGAGTGCCAGGTAAGTTACCAGGCTCGACAATAATCAGTCACTCTGATGATATGTCGGCAATTATATGGGGCACCGGACTTCATTCACAATAGGATAATCAACTGCCACAGTGGGTTTTGTTAGTGGCGAGAGTGGGATTTGAACCCACGACCAAGGGCTTATGAGTTCCCTGCTCTACCACTGAGCTACCTCGCCGTTTGTGAAGCGCCGGGAATATTACTATGGGATGCGCATTTTGTCAACTTTGATTCTCTTTCCCATAATTCCAGTAGGTCACTTGTTCCCCGCATCGGTCAATTCGGTGGCAAACGCACTCAAAGCCTGGTAATACGGCAGGATGCTGGGGATAAAGTGCCGCTCGTTTGCGGCATGCGGTCCGATCCCGGATTGCCCCCAGACCACGCCCTGCCCGCCTGGCGCAAAGCGTGCGCTTGTACCGGGCAACTTGCGGCCGATTACCGGCTCCTGGCTGGAAGTTTTTCGTACGCCCTGAATTAATGACTGCAAATAGGGATTGTCCGGGTTGCAAATGATCCCGTTTTCCATCACTGAGACGTTAAAATCCAGCTCGATTCTCCCGGCAGTAGATCGCTAACTCATCCGAGAGACCTTGGAGATCATCCTGCGGAATCGGGCGAATTTCCACACCCAGGTGCCCATGATCGGCTGTAATGTTGTACACGCCTGCCGTACCTACCTGGACAAAAGGGAAACGTGCCTGCGTCTGCCAGCCATCCGCACTCTTGAGCGTTAAGCGACGCCCCAGGATATCCTGAATGCCGGTTCGGGTAGTAAACATTCGTTCTGTAAGGTCGGCTTGAGGGGCAGATACACCAGAATGGCCGCGCATGCCGTGGGCAATCACATCGAAGCGCATCACACCACGATTTTGAGTGCAAATCTCGCCCCACAGCTCACTGCCTTTTTCACCTGTCCGTTCGCCTGCAATAAACAGAGCAGGTGCATAAGGCTGGCCTTTGGCATCCTTTTCTTCCTCATGCAGCAGCTTAAGCACGTGCGGTGTACCCATTGGCTCGGCTTCGCCGTTTTCCTCATTCCCTACCAGCAGAAGATTAACCGGCGGATAAGGCGGTCCTTGGTGCAACATGTCCTTCATCCATACCATGTAGGTTGCCACAACCGTCTTCATGTCCGCAGCACCGCGTCCAAGCAGATAATCGCCTTCGACGCGCGGCTCAAATTGGCTGTCATCCGGATCGGGCACGACCACATCAAAATGGCCCGCCAGCATAACCGGGGCAGCTATCTGGTCGGGAAATCCCGCCAATACAGCAGGATACATGCAGTTATTGAAATGCCGCGTCGCCAACCCGTGCTCTCGCAGATAATCAAAAATGAACACTCCTGCCCGGCGGACTTCCGGCAGGCGTTCATCCGGGCAGGCTGTCACCGAAGGGATGCGGATCAGTTGGGCGGACAGATCCAATATTTCGCGGGTTTTATCGGGGAAATTCATAATGAGTTCAAACCTTCTAGCAGTCGCTGGGCAGCCGCGGCCGTCCGCTCAGGCGGGGTCGCATACGAGAAGCGGATCCACTCCCCACCATAAGGTGAAAAATAAGCACCCGGGACGATTGCCACGCCATGATTTTCTGCCAGGAATTGGCCCAATGGTTCCGAATCCTGCCAGCCGCGCCTCTGCAACCAATGACCCACTCTGATAAAGGCATAATAACCTTTACCAAGGATATAGGAAAAATCATGCCGATCCAAAAATCCTCGCAGTACAACCCGGCTGGCATTGGTCGGTTCGACGATTGTCCTGCTGGCTTCTGAGTAGCCCATCTCATAGGCAGCCATCGCCACCGCCTGGGAATAGAACGGCGGGATCACTTCATGTGAAGCTCTGGAGACAATGTACTTAATCACCTCTTCCGAAGCAATCAGGTGGCAGTTCCGAATGTTAGAACCACCCAGGCTCTTGGTGATCCCGTCCAGAAACATCAATCTAGGCCGCTCTGATATGTCGAAGTATTCGAGGAATGTGTTTAAGTCCATCGGCTGCTCGTCGGTCACATAATGGTACATCCAATCAAAGAGCACGAAAGCAACCCCCGCTTCGAGGGCTGTTTTCGCTAGAGATGCTTGCTGAGCCGGCAGCAGGGTATTTCCGGTGGGGTTATCCGGCGAGGTGATTACCAGGCCGGCAACTTTTCGGCCGGTGCGCTCTGCAAATTCAACGCAGGCTCGCAGTCCTTCATCTGAATAAGCCCACCCAGTTTCCGCGTAGCCCGGTGCATACAACACATTGGCGCCTACGCCGTAAGGTCCCCAATTGTAGGAAATCCATGGCACTCGAGCAACAATCAATGCGTCACCCATCCTTCCATACCCCAGGGCCAGCATCGCCTGATACGCCTTGACCAGCGCATCGCGTCCCCCCACTGTAGCAATGATATTCGCCGGTGTTAATCCAGACATGGAATTCAGCTTCCAGTACTGTTCGGCGACCGCTCTGCGGAAGGCATCCGTGCCAAACGGCATATCATAGGAAGAACCGTGCTGAATTTGCAATTCCGCAGCTCTCTCCAGCAGCTGGCGGGGGACACCCGGCAGGCTGGCGCCTCCATCACCCTGCGATGCATCGTAAACCGGGCTTCCGGGTTCCTTTTGCTGGTAGATTTTCAATGACTTATTGATCAGGAACATTTTCGAAGGGGGAATCGGTTGCAGCTTTTTAAGGTAGTCGCCGACCGGCACCAGGTTGGAATCTGGCACAGCAAAAGTTGGGTTGTCGGGTGAAGCCAGGATCGACATAAATCTTCTCCAATATGGAAGCAGAAAAAACGCCCTGCCGGAGCAGGGCGTTTTATGGTCTACAAACTGCGTTGAACGATGTAACCTGCCAGTTCCTGCAACGCACCACGCTCCGGGTTATCCGGCATCTCTTCCAAGATATCCATTGCGCGTTGAATATGGCTATCTGCGATCTCCATAGACTGTTGGATGGCGCCGCTCTGGCGGATATTCGCAACCAGCCGATCAATCGCTCCGCCATCCCGGCGGTTGCCATTCAGTACAGAAGCGAGATCCGGGTCATCCGGATTCAGGTCTTGATATACCAGAGCAGGCAGGGTGACCAGCCCCTGACGTAGATCGCTGGCGACCGGTTTGCCAATCGTGCCTTGCTCACTTGTAAAATCGAGCACGTCGTCGACAATCTGAAAAGCCATACCAATTTCGTAACCGAAAGAGCACGCCCGCTCGATCACCTGCTCATCAACAGGGCTCAAAATCGCTGGCCGCGCCGGTAGCCAGAACGAACATCGAAGCCGTCTTTGCGTAGATGCGTTGTTCGTATTCCGGGCGAGTGGCGATCCCATTGCGGGTAAACATTTGGGTGATTTCGCCATTAACAATCGTCGCCAGAGTATCGGCAAATAGACGCATAACCGCCACTGAGTCGGTTTCAGCGGCAAGTTTTGCCGCCCTAGCAAAAATAAAATCACCTGTCAGGATTGTCGCGGCCGGTGACCATTGAGCATTCAGGGTGGCAATACCCCGGCGCATCAAAGATCCATCAATGAAATCATCGTGGATCAAGGTCGCAGTATGTAGCAATTCAATCGCCGCGCCCAGAGTCACCAGGCGATCAGGATTGGCGCCAAACATCCTCCCAGTGAGGAGGGACACCGCCGGTCGAATCCGTTTTCCTCCAGAAGAAAGCAGGTGTTCCAGAGCAGCCTTCAGCTCAGCATGTGCCCGGTCCGCCTGGGAAAGCATCAGCGCCTCAACCCTCGGCAGCAAGTCCTGCACCGGGGTAAAGAAATTAATCGTCGTAAGCGGTTTGTTTACCAATGAAAAAGCCTGCCTGCATTTTGAGTAGTAATATCACTCAGATTGTCGTAAGTATAACCGTAAATCTGCGCAATTTTCTCAGCAACATAGCGTACATAAGCCGGCTCGTTGCGCTTGCCCCGGTAGGGAATTGGGGTCAAGAAAGGCGCATCTGTCTCAATCAACAACCGATCGAAGGGACCCTGAGCCACCACACCCTGCATCACGATCGACTTGGGATATGTTACCGGACCGGTTATCCCAAGACAGAAATTCATCGAGCTTGCCCGCCTGGCATCTTCTTCAGTACCGCTGAAAGAGTGCAGCACACCCGGGTTATCCGCCAGGGGGTTACCGTTCTCAAACAGGTTAATGCGCCAGGTTTTAAGTATATTCAGACAATCTTGCATGGCTGGGCGTTGCTCCGGGTCGGCATCCCGGACGTGAATCACAACCGGTAAATCGATTTTCTGCAGCCAATTGCAGCTGTTCCTTGAATATCCGCTGCTGCAAGTCAATAAGGAGCCTTGTTCCAATAATAATCCAGGCCGATCTCGCCAATTGCGATTACTTTAGATTGCTTCGCTAATTTTTGCAACTCGGTGTAAGTTGACTCTTCCCAGCTCAACGCATCATTCGGGTGGACTCCAACTGCTGCATACACTTCCGGAAAAGTCACCGCCAATTTTACCGCAGCATGGCTGGAGGGCAAGTCTACGCCGGGATTTAATATCCGGGATACACCGACCTCACGGGCAGACTGCACCACTTCCGCCCGATCGGTATCGAATGCCGTAAAAATTTAAATGGCAATGCGTATCAACCAGCAACTATTTTATCCCAGCTACTCGTAGCCCATCATCCAAAATTGCCTGGATGCGATCGCCGTAAGTCGTTTCCGTGTAGACCCGCAAGATAGGCTCTGTTCCCGAAAACCGAATCAGCAGCCAGCCACCATCCTCCAGCTTGAACTGATAACCATCGAGAGTCTCCAGCCCGACAACTTTTAGTCCGCCCAGGCTGGGCGGGTTGGCTTCCAGGATCGTCTTTTCTCGCATCGAACGGTCGCCCGAGAACTGGGTATCGATCCTTCCGTAGTAATGTGCACCTACCTTATCAAACAACATCTGCAGCAGCTCAGACGGTTTCTTGCCCAACCGGACCATCATATCCAGGAAATAAAGCCCGGCCAGGATGCCATCTCGCTCTGGTACGTGACCGTAGAAGGCATACCCGCCAGACTCTTCGCCGCCGATCAATCCTTTGGTTTCCAACATCTTGGGAGCAATATATTTGAAACCTACTCCGGTAGTAAATACAGGGACGTTGTAGATCTTCCCAAGCTTGTCCAGCATCGTAGTGGTGGATAAGTGTTTTAACAATCGGCCCGCGCATCCCGCGGACTTCCAGCAAATAATAGGCCAGTAAGCCAAAAGCGCGCAGCTGGTCGATAAATTCGCCGTTTTCGTCCCCAATGCCAACTCGATCCGCATCCCCGTCCGTGATCAGCAGTACATCCGCTCCGATTTTTAGGGTGGTTTGCAGGCCAACATCGATATTCGGGCGGATTGGTTCCGGGCGGCTCATCTCCGGGAAGATGGGATTACGGAAATTGTGAATTTCATGAACTTGTGTCTTGCCGCCGCTCAGCAGGCGCGGAAACCATCCGGCGCCATTGCCCCACATCGGATCGACCAGGATCTTTAATCCGGCATCTCGGATAGGTTGAATGTCGAGCAGTCGGTTGATTTGGTTAAGATATGCTGGTATCGGGTCAAAGATAATCACCTGCCCATTGGAAATCCCCTCCGCCAGGTTCAGCCGCTTGACCTTTTCCTCTTTATCTGGGATCATGCTCTCGATTTCAAGCAACCCTGCCGGGTCGATGGCTCCACCAAATCGATCTCTTACCTTGAATCCGTTATCAGTCGGGGGGTTGTGCGAAGCTGTGATATTGATCGCCCCTACAGCTTGTTTTGCGACAACGGAATACGAGATGACTGGGGTAGGCGTGGCTGTGTCCGTGAGGTACACCAATAATCCATTAGCTGCCAACACTTCCGCCACTGCCGCTCCAAAATTCTCGGAGTGGAAGCGCTTATCATAGCCGACCACAACCGCCTCCCCGGCGAACCCTTTTGAGATCAAGTAGCTCGCAAATCCTTGAGAGCAACGCCGCACATTGCCAAAGGTATAATCCTCGGCAATTCTCCCGCGCCAGCCATCCGTGCCAAATATTATGTCGAGTGCCATTCTTCCTCCCAGAACATGTGAGAAACCGAACAAACGAATTATATCAAGGGATTTATTCTAGTTAAGTGAATTTACTTCCTATTTCAGAGAAACAGAATAAGAATTGGTTAACAATTTTCACGTGTCTTGATCAGCGATTATTCACCTAATTGTCAGCGAAAATTCATCTTACTCAGGCAATAGCCACGTATAATCGGCGTTACCAAAGAAATGCGAGCCAGAGTAGAAATACATACTCTGCTCGTCTTTTCATTCTAGCACCTGTTGTGGATCTGACAGCTTCTCAAGTCGTTTATCCTTATACTGCCGCTAGGGGTGATCAGCGGCAGGCTTGGAACTCAATGGCTTTTTAGGAGGCTTCTTTGGCTCATCTTCGAGGCTGGCGTGGTTGCTGTTTGGCCTGGGGCGGGCGAGAATTTCTTCATACGCAAGGGGCCATGATCCTCAGGCTCAAAGATAGCCAGGCGTTGGTTCTGATAGCGCACTTCAAGTCTGCCATCTAGGTGTTGGCGCACTTCCACTCTTTTGTGCGCAAAGCTGCTGTTTTGGTGACTGGGAGGGATTTGTAAACGCTGGCTATTAAATGGGATGGTATTGTCATTGGTGACTGTGCGCAGATGTTTGAAACAGAAGAAGTCTTCTACCTGGTGCTGCTTTGGCTAAGGCAGGTAAGCTGTTTCAGGCTGCGCCGGTTCCACTCGGAAGCGCTGGTTGAATTTGGGTATGTAATGGATCAGCACCTGGTTGGCTTGTTCTAGGTTGCATGCTCCGGCTTTGCGTAGGGCTTTGACCAGGCGGTCCTGGAGTGTGACCCACAGCCGTTCCACACGACCCTTGGCTTGAGGACTGCGAGCTGCGATCAATTCGATCCCCAATTCGTCCGCCAGCCTGCCAAACTGGCTTTGGGTTGCTCGTTGGCCAGTTCCTGCTCGATCGTGGCCTGGGCTGGGCTTGGAAGATCGTATGACGATCAGCATAGATTGCCGCCGGGATACCTTGTCGCTGGCAGATGCTCCGCAGCCCAAGAAAATATCCCGCCGCATCTTCTTGTTCACGAAACACCGCTCCCAGCAATTCACCGGTGGCATCATCGACGTAGCCGATCAGGGTCAGGTATGGCGCCTGTCCTTCCAGCCAGTCATGCCGGCTGCCATCGGTCTGCAACAGCATCCCAGCCTTCTCCTTGCGTTCCCTCTAACTCCGGTGGCGTGGCGCTCGACGCTTGCGTGGGCTCTTTTGCTCTGCTTCTTGCCGGATACGACGTACTGTGCAGCGTGAAAGAACCAGCGCGTGCTCTTCTGCCAGCTCTTCCGTGAAGTGGCTGTCGTTGTAATCTCTGTACTCCTCTTCGGACAGCTCCTGGATTTTCTTGAGTACCTCTTCGTCCACGCGGTTATGCGGTGCTCGGCCTCGGTTCCTATGCGCCAGCCCCGTCGCCTCTGCTTTGCGATACTTCTCCAGCAGTCGCCGTATTTGCCGGATCGACAATCCCAACCGCTGCGCAGCTTCTCGACCGCTCAGTTTCTTCTCTTCCACCTGCTGTAGCACATACACCGCGCTTGATTTCGTGCATGCTCAATGTCACTCTTTCGCTCATAGGGTGACATTTTCGCTGATCAGTTACCTGGTGTCAATTCAAATTTTCACCGTTGCGATTTACTCAGTTTTGTCGTATAAATATCTTTTACTCTGTCGAGTTCGCATCCGAGAATTGCAACGGGGCGGCTTTGCTATGAGAACGTGGAAGATAAAGGAATGTCGTAATGAATTTTATATATTTGTCCCCTCATTTTCCGCCAAACTACAAGCAGTTTTGCATTAATTTGCATTACCTGGGAGTAAATGTACTTGGTTTGGCGGACGAGCCCTATGAGCTGCTCGATCCCAAGTTACAGTCTGTTCTCACCGAGTATTACCGTGTCATGGATATGCACAACTACGATGAGCTGCTGCGTGCTCTGGGATATTTTACGCACAAATATGGCAAGCTGGACCGGGTTGAATCGCACAACGAGTACTGGCTGGAGACCGAAGCCCGTCTCCGCACTGACTTCAATATCCTCGGCCTTAAAAATGATGATATCCTGCGTGTAAAAAAGAAATCTTTAATGAAGCACGTCTTCAACCGCGCCGGAGTTAAAGTTGCTCGCGGGCAAGTTGTGCATACTTTTCGGGAAGCAAAAAAGTTGATAGACAAAACCGGGTATCCGGTCGTTGCCAAACCTGATATTGGTGTTGGAGCAGCCGTAACCTACACCATCCACAATGATACCCAATTGAAAGATTTCTTTGCTACTAAGCCCGACCTGGAGTATATCGTCGAGGAGTATGTCTCAGGCATCATCCAGACATTCGATGGACTGGTCGATCGGGATGGCAACCTGGTCTTCTACACCTCCCACCAGTACAGTCAGGGAATTATGGAAATTGTTAACCAGGATGATCTGGTCTACTATTATTCGCTGCGTGATATCCCGCCCGATCTAGAGGATGCTGGTCGCCGGGTATTAAAAGCATACGATGTGCGGGAGCGTTTCTTCCATTTTGAATTTTTCCGCACACCGCAAAATGAGATTGTGGCATTAGAAGTCAATATGCGGCCGCCAGGCGGCTTCACGACCGACATGTTCAATTATGCGAACGATATCGATATTTACCAGGAATGGGCGCACGTAGTAGTATTCAACAAGTTCACCGCTGAGTACAGCCGAAAATATCATTGCTGTTATGTCAGCCGGAAATTTAATCGCCAATATACGCACACCCATCAGCAGATTCTGGACGCATTTGGCGAATGCTGCATTACACACCATGATGCTATCAGCGGCGTATTCAGTGCGGCTCTTGGCGATTATGGCTACCTGATTCGATCACCTGATCTGGATGAAATCTTTGGCATGGCTGCTTACATCCAGGAGCTTGCTTGAGGATATTGATTTCTGCTTTGTTGAGAACTGGGATTACTTATGAATATTGAATATCATAAATGGTGGAGCCCGAGCCTGGGTCAGGATATGGAGTTGAAAGTATATGGCTTTTTATGGAAAGCCAATGCTTGTTTTTCCCGCCCAAGGTGGACGCTTTTACGAATTTGAAGATTTTAAAATGGTCGATGCGGTTGCCGAATTTATCGAAGCCGGGCAAATCAAGATTATCACGGTGGATAGTGTCGATAACCAGTCCTGGGCCAACCACAATGCCCACCCTGCTGACCGCGGCCGGCGGCATGCATCTTACGATAGCTATATCATCGACGAAGTAATCCCATTCATCCGTCAAAATAGCGGGGGTTATGCAGGAAAAATGATCACTACCGGCTGCAGCATGGGGGCTTATCATGCTGCGAATTTCTTCTTCCGGCACCCGGATGTCTTCGATTCTGTGATATCCCTGAGCGGGTTATATCACCTGCGAGACTTTGTAGGCGAATATATGGACGCCGAGGTTTATTTCAACTCCCCGTTGGCCTATTTGCCGGGGTTAACCGATCCCTGGTTTCTCGATCAATACCGTCAAAGCCAGATCATCATCTGCGTTGGCCAGGGGGCATGGGAAGATGCTATGCTGGCCGATACTCGAGCCCTGCAGTACATCCTGGAATCCAAAGAGATACCTTGCTGGATCGATATTTGGGGTACGGATGTGAACCACGACTGGCCCTGGTGGAGGAAAATGATGCCCTACTATCTGGCACATCTAAATCTACCCGGTTGGCAAGGAGGTTGATCGACATGGGATCAACGCGAGTGGCATTTCAAGGCGAGGCAGGTGCTTACAGCGAAGCGGCTGCTCTTGCATTCTTTGGATCACAGGTTGAGACCGTTGCCTGCCACAATTTCGATGATGTTTTCGCTTGCGTCTCAAGTACAAGCTGCCAATTCGGCATCATCCCAATAGAAAATTCACTCGCCGGAAGCATCCACCGGAACTATGACCTGTTGTTGCGTAATAATCTGCACCTGGTAGGCGAGCATTATTTACGAGTAAGTCACTGTTTGTTGGCCCTCCCAGGGGTCGAACTCGGTGAGATTAAGACGGTCCACTCGCACCCACAGGCATTAGCCCAATGCGAAGCGAATTTATCCAGCTTGCCAGTCCGACCGGTAGCAGAAGCTGATACTGCCGGCAGCGCCAAATTGATCCGCGAAATGAATGATCGTTCTGCGGCAGCTCTGGCGTCTCATCGGGCAGCCTCTGTATACCAGTTGGAAATCCTGATAGAGAACATGGAGGATAATCCGGCAAACTTCACCCGGTTCCTGGCTCTGGCATCTCCAGGAGATACTTTGCCGGATGCTGCTGAAGCCGAATACAAGACATCCATCGTATTCAGCCTGCAAAACCAGCCCGGATCTCTATTTAAAGCCTTGAGTGTTTTCGCTCTGCGCGATATTGATCTGACCAAGATCGAATCGCGCCCCATGCCGGGCAAGCCGTGGGAATACCTTTTTTATATCGATTTTATCGGCAGCGCCCAGAACCAGGTATGCACGCGGGCGATTGCCCATCTCGAGGAACTGGCCCCGTTCTTACGCATCCTGGGATCTTATCCAAGGCACATAACAGCAGAATCCGGATAATCGCAGATGGCTAACCTGCACACGAATGAGATGATCTACCTGGATTACGCGGCTACTACGCCGGTCGATGCGCGGGTTCTGGAACAGATGCTGCCCTACTTCAGTGAAAACTTCGGCAACTCATCCTCAATCCACCGTTTCGGCCAGCAAGCCGAAGCAGCCTTGGAAACTGCACGCGAGTCTCTGGCGCGCAGCTTGAACTGCCTGCCAGAAGAAATTATCTTCACTTCATGCGGTTCCGAAAGCGATAATCTCGCATTGCGCGGCGCTGCTTTAGCCGCCCGCCGTGTACGGGGGGCAAATCACATCCTCATTAGCCCGGTAGAACATCATGCCGTCTCAAAAACTGCACAGCAGCTGGCTGACCTGTTTGGCTTTGAGCTGGAATACCTGCCTGTCGACTTATCCGGGCGTGTTGACCCTGAGAGCGTTGCAGCTCAGCTGCGCCCTGAAACAGCTATCGTATCTGTCATCTATGCCAACAACGAGATCGGCACGCTAAATCCGATCGCGGAGATCGGCCAGGTGTGCCGTAATCATGCTGTACCCTTTCACACGGATGCTGTTCAGGCAGCCGGTTACCTGCCGATTGACACGCAGGATCTGAACGTCGATTTGCTAGCATTGGGAGCCCACAAATTTTACGGTCCTAAAGGCGTGGGTGCATTATTCATTCGCAAGGGGACTCCAGTAATCCCCACGCTCACCGGGGGCAGTCAGGAACGCGGGCTGCGCGCCGGCACCCACAATATCCCTTATATCGTTGGGATGGCGGTGGCCCTGGAAATCGCTCAGGCCGAACGCAGTCAGAGGACTGCCCATTTGCAGCCATTACGTGACTACCTCATTGGTCACATCCTCGAAGAAATACCCCGCACTCAACTTACAGGCCACAAGACGAGTCGCCTGCCTAATCATGCCAGTTTTATCTTTGAAGGTGTGGACGGCAATGCCTTGCTGGCACTCCTGGATGTAAATGGTTTTGCTTGTTCATCCGGTTCCGCGTGCAAAACCGGCGACCCAGAGCCATCAGATGTCCTGTTATCGTTGGGAATACCACCGGACTGGGCGTTAGGCTCCTTGCGTATCACTCTTGGCATCCATACGAGTGCAAAAGAAATACAGGCACTGATCAATTATTTACCCGCTGCAATTGATCGACTTCGTAGCCTGGCCCATTAAATCGGAAATTGGTGTCCAGTGAAAAATTGGCCTGATCCTATACCTGCCGAAAAACCTACTGTAGTAGTAGCGATGAGCGGCGGCGTCGATAGCTCGGTAGCAGCCGCCCTGCTCGTGGAGCAAGGTTATCCTGTGATCGGTATGATGCTGCGCCTGTGGAGCGAGTCCGGAACGGAGATTTACAATCGCTGTTGCACGCCTGAGGCGATGAGCCTGGCGCGGCGGGTTTCTGCTCACCTGGGAATCCCATTTTATGCCATTGATGCACAATCAGCTTTTCGGGATGTGGTTGTGCAATATTTCATCGACGGCTATACGAATGGCGCTACCCCCAATCCATGCCTGGCATGTAATCGCAGCATCCGCTGGGAGTTTTTGCTCAATCACGCCCTGGCCTTGGGTGCGCAGTACATGGCTACCGGTCACTACGCCCGGCTGGATCGCAAGACTGGTTCGCCCATCCAACTCCTACGCGCGATCGACCGTCACAAAGACCAGTCCTACATCTTGCACGTTCTCGGACAAGATCAATTATCGCATGCTATGTTCCCTCTGGGAGAGCTAACCAAGCCAGAAGTCCGATTACTCGCCAGGGAGTATGACCTGCCGGTCGCCGATCGCCCCGAAAGTCAAGATTTATGCTTTCTTGGTCAGGGCGATTATCGTAGCTTCTTGCTGCGGAATGCGCCTCAGGTGCATCTCCCCGGTTCTATCGTAGACTCGTCTGGAAATGTCCTTGGCCGCCACGAAGGTCTGGCTTTTTATACCATCGGCCAGCGAAAAGGAATTGGGATATCAACTACTAATCCAATCTACGTGATTCGGAAAGATCTCCAGAACAATTCTCTGATTGTCGGTCCTCAGAAAGAGCTTGGGGGAATAAGCGTTCAATGCAATTAACGTCAGCTGGGTAAGCGGTGCTCCCCCGCAAAAACCTACCCGCCTGCAAGTGAAAGTCCGCTACAAAGCCGAAGAAGTCTGGGGCGAAGTGACTCCGCTGGATCAAATGAACGCTCACGTCGAGTTAGAAATACCCGTGCGAGATATCACACCTGGGCAAGCCGCAGTCTTCTTTGATGGTGAGAGTTGCCTGGGAGGAGGAATCATCGAACATGAAACCCGGTAAAGTGCGAGCGATTGCGTTATGCATCTTTCACAATGAAGGCCGCATTCTGGCAGCCAGGGGGTACGATCCGGTAAAAAATCAGATATTCTATCGTCCATTGGGTGGCACGATCGAATTCAGCGAGCCGGCCGCATTGACCGTTGTGCGCGAAATCCAGGAAGAACTCAATCTTGAAGCCACCGAAATAAATTACCTTGGTACGCTGGAAAATATTTTTACCTTTGCTGGAAAATCCGGCCACGAGATCGTCATGATATTTGATGGTAAATTTGTCGATTCTTCGGTTTACAATCAGGCTATTCTGCAAGGCAAAGAAGGCAATAATGAGCCCATTCTGGCGGAATGGATCAAATTAGACAATTATACGGCCGGAAATACCGGATCTCATCCGCCATTATACCCAACCGGTCTGTTTGAATTGCTGCAGGGGTTAAATATGACTTTACCCGCTTTTCTTCTAGGTACTTTAATTGCGACATTTATGGGGGTGGCATTTCACTTGTGGCGCGGCGGTAGCCTGGGGCATTTGGTTTTTTACCTGGTGATGAGTTGGGCAGGATTTTGGCTGGGTCATGTTCTTGGGGCCTGGCTAGGCCTGACCTTCATTAGTTACGGCCCGCTCCACCTGGGGATGGCGATCCTCACCTGCCTGGTATTCCTGATCATCGCCCGCTGGTTGAGCAAATCCACAAAATAAAAAACCCCTTAGTCCACTCATTTGCTAAGGGGTTTTTGTGTTTCTAGTATAAGTACTAGAGTAAGAGTAACTTTAATTGCCTGCAATCCTTTGGGACCTTGTTCAATGCCGAACTCGACCTGCTGGCCCTCTTTGAGCGTGCGGTAGCCATCTGCCTCGATAGCGCTGAAGTGAACGAAACACATCAGGACCATCCTCACGCCCAATGAAGCCATAACCTTTACTCGCATTGAACCATTTAACAACGCCGGTTAGTCGATCACTCATTTCCTCTTTCTCCTTAAAAATAAAATGGTTTTCGGCGTTCACGCAGTCTTTCATTCCTCGTTTGACTTGGCAGGCCCGTCTTTAACAGCAATGGGTCTAGGCGAAAGACTTCCTAGACCGAAAACTGACGAAATCCAGAAAGAGCCTGCGTTCCACCTTACGATGGGCAAGTTTAATCGCCATGCAAAATATCGTCAAGGTTAATCAAAAATTCACGGAGCCCAGCAAGCGATCAAGGTTATAATCCCAGCCTATGAATGACCTTCAAGATCGCCTCCATACGCAGCCGGGCGAGCTGGCCCAATTGGTCAGCCCCACGAATAAATCCTTTATTATCCGTCTCACCCCTGGAGATAAGCTCGAAACTCACCGGGGGATCCTTTTTCACGATGATTTACTTGGAAAACCCTGGGGAACCCAGGTATACACGCACCAGGGCCGTGTGTACCTGTTGGTACAACCTTCCCTGGGAGATATCCTGCGGGATCTCAAACGTAACACTCAGATCATGTACCCCAAAGATATAGGTTTCATCTTGTTATCGATGGGAATTGGACCCGGTGTGCAGGTTGTCGAGGCAGGCACAGGATCCGGTGCATTCACGATTGCCCTGGCCTGGGCTGTCGGTCCACAAGGCCGTGTGACATCATATGAAATCCGCCCGGATGCCCAAAAATTAGCCCGAAAAAATTTAGAGCGCCTGGGCCTGGAAGATCGAGTTACCTTGAAAATCAGGGACATTGCGGATGGATTCGATGAGCAAGCGGTAGATGCCTTATTCCTGGATGTGCAAAACCCGCAAGACTACATCGGTCAGGCACGCCAGGCACTAAAACCGGGTGGGTATTTTGGCAGCCTGCTTCCAACCACCAATCAGGTTAGCCGGCTATTATCTGCTTTATATCAGCATCGCTTCGCCTTTCAAGAAGTATGCGAAGTGATCTTGCGTTACTATAAACCGGTAGCAGATCGCTTACGTCCCACCGATCGAATGGTTGCCCACACAGGCTACCTGATCTTTGCCCGCCCGATGATCCAGTTGGACGATCCAGTGGACGGATTTGTGGATATCGAGCCGCCAGATCAACCAGATGATGACTTGGATCTGACGCAGTCTTTTTCCGATGATTAATCGGTTTCCTGCTCGTAACTGATATAAAGTGTCGATAGATCGCCTGACTCCCCAGGAGATTGCGCATCGGCTGGCAGAAGCCGGTCGTACTGGGCCGCAAAGCCCCTACACAGAGTTTCCCAAAATATTAGAAATCTTACCCGATCAACCGCGACCTGCAGCCGTCCTCATTCCATTATTAAGGGTTAACGATGCCTGGCATGTCTTATATACCCGGCGTAACGCAAATCTGCCTGAGCACAGCGGACAGGTAGCCTTCCCCGGCGGACGCTCTGACCCTGGGGACACCAGCCTGGAGATGACCGCCTTACGCGAAGCACATGAAGAAATCGGCCTTGCTCCACAGGATGTCCTTGTGCTTGGTCGCCTGCACGATTTTGTGACCATTACCAATTATCAGGTAACCCCTGTTGTCGGCGTGATCCCCTCGGCATACAGCTTCCACCTCGCCGAAGAAGAAGTGAGCCGGGTATTTACCATTCCGCTCAATTGGCTGGCACACCCCGCGAATTTTGAAGAACGTTGGAGAAGTTTACCTGCTCCGTATGAGCCTATCCCAGTAATTTTCTATAAAGAGTATGACGGAGAAACCCTGTGGGGCGCCAGCGCGCGTTTTACACAGGTGTTTATTAGCTGTTTGAGATAAAAAAAAGGCCGGCACACAAAACGGTGCCGGCCGACTCAGACCATCCAAAAATCTTAGAAATCTTCTTCTTTCTTACCGCGTTCGATCACCTCTGGTTCAGCCATGCCGCCTTCAGCCCCCTCGAGTTCGGACTCGTAAGCAGGGGCAGTGATGTGGACAACGATTTCATCCACGTCGCTCAGGATTCGCACCTTAGCGGGTAGTTCAAGATCACGTACGAAAATGGTATCGCCAATCTCTGCCAGACTGGACAGATCAACAACGATCCGCTCGGGCAGATCGCGGGGTAAAGCTTCCACATCGATTTCCTCTGTTCGGATCACCACCACACCATTGTAGTTCTTGATCGCAGGGGCTTCGCCTTCAAAATGGATACTGACAGATGCGCGCAGTATCTCGGTCATTGAGACTTCCAGGAAATCAATATGCAGCAGTCTGCCACTGATAGGCTCGCGTTGTTTTTCCCGCACCAGGGCAGTGTGGCGGCTGCCTTCGACATCGACAACGACCAGCTGAGAAGAGCTGATCGTTGGCAGGACCTTTTGCGCTTCGCGGTAATCCAGCGAGATAGCAACCGGAGCGTAACTCTTGCCATAGATGACAGCTGGCAGGCGTCCTGCGAGGCGCAGGGTTTTCACCTGCTTACCGGTAATCGTTCGTTCTTGGGCTTGCAATACAACTTCTTCCATTACGTCCTTCCTCGAAGCGCCTCTCAC
The DNA here is from genome assembly GCA_963744375.1 of uncultured Chloroflexia bacterium. GTDB lineage: Bacteria > Chloroflexota > Anaerolineae > Anaerolineales > UBA4823 > CTSoil-045. The sequence goes on from CAVUTH010000001.1 coordinate 100,458, forward strand.
CTGATTATTGACAGGTTACCTTCGCTTCTTTGGTATAAATCCGGCTTTCCGCCGGTGGGTATTTAAGCCGATGAATTTTAGCTGCGAATGCCCCTTTCGTCAATGGCATAAATCCGACCTGTTAGCCCAAAGTAGTAGAGTCCCCTTTTGCCAAAGTTAAAATGTCCCCTTTGAAGGGACACAAAATGGACGAACTACTGACAATGAGCAACAAGAAATAACCCGATTAGAAGTGATGCAACGGATGAAAGACAAACGATTGACCCAGAAAGAAGCAGCCAGGATGCTGAAGTTGAGCGTGCGGCAGATCAAGCGGCTGTATCGGGCCTACAAAGCCAAGGAGCCAAAGGGTTGATAGTGCCAGGCGCGGGAAACCGAGCAACCATCGGCTGGATGCGCAGGTGGTCGCAGCAAGCGCTGGACCTGATCTAAAGAGCAGTACGGGATTTTGGGCCGACGCTGGCGCATGAGAAGCTGACGGAAGTGCATGGACTGAAGCTATCGGATGAGAGTGTGCGCCGGATCATGATCGCAGAAGGGATGTGGAAACCCAAGCGAGCCAAGCAGCCGTCAGCGCATCAGATGCGAGAGCGGCGGGCGTGTTTCGGGGAGCTGGTGCAGATCGATGGCTCGGATCATGCCTGGTTTGAAGAGCGTGGGCCGCAAGTGCACGCTGCTGGTGTACATCGATGATGCCACCGGGCAGCTGATGGAGTTGTGGTTTGTGCCGGACGAGACCTTTTTTGCCTACTGTGAAGCTTCCCGGCATTATTTCGAGCGCTACGGCAAGCCGGTGGCCTTCTACAGCGACAAACATGGCATCTTCCGGGTCAACCAGCCGCGTCCCTTGGGACTGAGCAGCGGTCTGACCCAGTTTGGGCGAGCCATGCAGGAACTGGACATCCAGATCATCTGCGCCAACACCCCCAGGCCAAAGGGCGGGTCGAACGGGCCAACCAGACCCTGCAAGACCGCCTGGTGAAGGAACTGCGCCTGCGGGGCATCTCGGACATGGAAGCTGGCAATGCCTATTCTGCCCGAGTTCCGTGAAGATTTCAACCGCCGTTTCGCCGTTCTACCCCGCAGCAGCCACGATGCCCACCGCCCCTTGCTCAAGACCGAAAACCTGGATCTGATCCTCACCCACCAGGAAACCCGCACCCTCTCCAAGAACCTGACCGTCCAGTCCAACAATGTCATCTACCAGATCCAGTCCGACCGCCCAGACTATGCCTTGCGCAATGCTCAGGTCACCGTCTGTGAGAATGCCAAAGGAGAAGTCACCATCCTCTACAAAAACAAACCCTTAGCCTACACCATCTATCCACAAACCCACCCGCCAGGCTGAAATCGTCGACACCAAAACCCTCGATCACCAGCTCAGAACCCCTAAACCCCCGGCTCCCGACCATCCCTGGCGTCACCTATGGCCGCCATTCAATGGCCCTAAACCCATCCAGGAGACCTCTCCCAATGCCTCAGACTGAAATCGACTGCAGCTTTGAGTTTATCGCTTTTGGCCGAAAACTGGGCAGAATGCAAAGAGCAGAGCGTTCTCCGCTCTGCCCTGTCTTCGGCCTCGTGTCGGCGCTCAGGTCGCTCTCCAGCGTTGCCCTATCCTCCGCACGAGTGCCATAAGTCTACCATCCCTGTTTATCCACCCTTCGCAAAGGGGACATCTCTACTTTGCAGAATTAGGGGACATTTCTACTTTGCATTGACATGGCATAATCCAACCAATTGAAGACAAACTACCTGCCGGTCCTATAACGCCAGCGATAATATATCGATCAATTCTGCATTGGAGAGGCGAATGGGATTACCTTGCATACTGCTGGCCTGCGCAGCCAGTCCGGCCAGTCTTTCCAGATCCGCAGTCGTTACCCCATAACTCGCCAGCCCGGGGATTTGTAAGCCGCTGGACAGTTCTGTGAGCCAGTCAACTGCATCCTGCGCTGTGCCCGCCTGAGTACCCGTCAGCAGCCGCCCAACTTCAGCGAACCTCTCAAGAACAGGATTTTCCGGATCTCTGTCTAACAAGGCTTGATAATTTTTTCGCATCACAATCGGTAGCAGACGGGCACAAATTGCACCATGGGGGGCATGAAAGAGTCCTCCGATAGGCGCAGCAAACCCGTGTACCGCCCCTAATTTTGAGTTTGCCAGCGCCAGCCCACCGAACAAGCTGGCAATAGACATATCGGTACGAGCGTCTGGATTATCTCCCTGGTGAACCGCTACCAGTAATGATCGCGCAGCACGCACGATCCCTTCCCGGCAAATGCCATCGGTGAGTGGATTGGCTTTATTGGAGAGAAATGGTTCAATAAGTTGGGTAAGTGCATCCATGCCAGTAGCTGCCGTAATATTCGAGGGCAGACTGAAAGTTAACTCTGGATCCACCAATGCCAGCCGGGGCAGCATGAATACACTGCGCAGACTGACTTTCACAATTTCACCCGGCTTCCCCGGTACTTCAGCCCCAAGCACTGCGTTCCGGGTTACCTCCGAGCCAGTCCCGGCAGTCGTTGGTATGGCGATGAAAGGCAGGCCAGGGTATTTCAACCCTTGCCCCTTACCAACCACTTCCAGGTAATCATTGAGATCACCGGGATTGGTGAGCAACACGGCTACCGCTTTTCCGGTATCCAGAGCGCTGCCTCCGCCCAATGAAATGACCATGTCACAATCAAAATCCCTGGCTGCTACGATAGTTTTCTGCAGTAATGCTACATCCGGCTCACCTTCAACCAGGTACGTGGCAGCCACCAGGCCATTGGAACTCAAGTATGAGACGAGGTTTTCCAGCGCCCGGTTTTGAACGCCGTACACAACCAGGGCGCGTCTCCCGAAATCCGCGGCAAGCTTCCCTACCTGGCTAAAGACTCCCTGGCCAAAAACGATCCGCCCGGCAGAAGCAAATTCAAACTGCATCCTACCAACCTTCATCCTCAGGATAGACATTCGTATACCGTTTGCCCTCCCTGGGTTCTGCCATCATCTCGGCAACGGCATCTCTCCAGAGCTTATAATGGGCAGTCTCCTTATGCAGATACGTAGCATCCAGTGAACGGTAAACTTCAACTAAGATAAATCGGGTCGGTTCATCCTGAGATTGAATTACATCAAACCTGGCGATACCCGGTTCTTGGACGCTATTCTTTGCATTTTCCAAAGAAGCATTAAGGAATGCATGGATAAAGTCAGGTTTTACAAGAACGTGTACCAGAACAATGTGCATGCCAAACTCCTTCGCATCAGACAGTATTTTTGATTATACTGCTTTAGAACTCACATAAAAGCGGAATGCCAGTTAATTCATTTGACGCCAACGATTGATGGCGTTTATACTTAGCAGAAATAAATAAAATAACCTGGATATTCTTACGATTAAAATAGAAAGAAGCTGGAGAAAAGGCATGTCAACCAGGATCAAAATTGGAGTCCTCACCAGTGGAGGCGATGCTCAGGGTATGAACGCAGCCGTCAGGGCAGTCGTTCGGACGGGAATTAATTGCGGTGCCGATGTTTTTGCGATCTACGAAGGGTACCAGGGCATGGTAGAAGGCGGCGAGCGAATTCGCCAGATGAGCTGGGACTCGGTTGGTGGAATTATTCATAAAGGAGGCACTCTGATCGGGACTGCCCGATCGGATGATTTTCGCACCCGCGAAGGTCGTCTGCGTGCCGCCCACAATCTCTTACAACACGATATCGACCATCTTGTGATCATCGGCGGTGATGGCAGCCTGACCGGCGCGAATTTATTCCGCCAGGAATGGCCAGGCTTGCTGGGCGAGCTGCAGGAGCGCGGCATGATTAGCCCCCAAGTAGCCGGAGAGCACCCAAATCTAATGATCGTTGGCCTGGTTGGATCGATTGATAACGATATGTTCGGCACCGATATGACCATCGGCGCCGACTCCGCCCTTCACCGTATCACCGAAGCGGTGGATGCCATCAGCAGCACAGCCGCCAGTCACCAACGCAGTTTTGTCGTCAAAGTCATGGGGCGCAACTGCGGTTACCTGGCACTGATGAGTGGCCTGGCAACCGGCGCAGACTGGATTTTGATTCCAGATAATCCGCCAGATGTGGATAACTGGGAAGAAGTGATGGTCTCCCGCTTGAAAGCAGGTCGGGAGGCCGGCAGGCGAGATACGATCGTGATTCTGGCCGAAGGAGCGCGCGATCGGAACGGGAACAATATTGGCAGCTCCTACGTCGCTGAAGTACTGGAAAAAGCTATGGGCGAAGAAGTACGGGTAACAGTATTAGGTCACGTGCAGCGCGGCGGCTCTCCCAGCGCCTTCGATCGCAACCTGGGCACCTTGTTAGGCCATGCCGCAGTTGAAATGCTGCTCGAGTCTACCAGCGATATGGAGCCGCAGGTGATTGGCTTGCGCGGCAACCGGATTACCTCTTCCCCCTTGATGGAATGCGTCACCAAGACCCATGCGGTTGCAGAGGCTATTGAGAATCACGATTATGAATTAGCCATGTCCCTGCGGGGTGGCAGCTTCCGGGAAGCCTTCGACACATTTATAACCACGATGCGTGCCCTGCCTCACCCGCCTCTACCCGGCCAGAAAAGATTGCGCCTGGCGGTTATGCATTCCGGCGCCCCTGCTCCCGGTATGAACTCGGCAGTACGGGCTGCCATCCGCATCGGGTTGGATCACGGTCATATCATGCTAGGGGTATGGAACAGCTTCACCGGCTTGATTGATGGGGATGTTCGGGAAATGGACTGGATGAGCGTTCACGGATACGAAACCCGAGGAGGTGCTGAGCTTGGCACCAATCGGAAAGTACCCAGCGGCAGCGATTTTTACAACATCGCCCGTTCGATCGAAAAATATGAGATCGACGGCCTGCTGATCATTGGTGGTTGGTCGGCTTACCAGACTGCCTACCAGATGCTCACCCAACGGGACAACTATCCTGCGTTCAACCTCCCTATCGTACTCCTGCCGGCTTCGATCAGTAACCACCTGCCGGGCTCTGAGCTGAGCATTGGCGCTGACACAGCTCTCAATAATATCTCAGGGGCCGTTGATAAGATCAAGGATTCGGCAGTCGCCCAAAAGCGTGTGTTTGTCGTCGAAGTCATGGGACGGAAATGTGGCTACCTGGCTTTGATGGGAGGCCTGGCTACTGGAGCAGAGCGTGTCTATATCAACGAAACAGGCGTAACCCTGAAAGACCTCGAGAGAGATGTGGAATCGCTGAAGCAAGCTTCAAGTTAGGGAAGCGGCTGGGACTCTTGATCCGCAACGAGCAAGCCAATGAAGTCTACACGACTGGCTTCATGTGTTCCCTATTCGAAGAAGAAGGCCACGATCTCTTCGATGTGCGCCAGGCAATCCTGGGTCACCTGCAGCAAGGTGGCGCCCCTTCCCCGTTTGACCGCATCCAGGCCACCCGCCTGGCCAAGCGCTGCATTGAGTACTTGATCGAGCAATCTGAGGCAGAGACCAACCAGAGTGCCTTTATCGGCCTGCAGGGAAAAGAGATTAAGTTCCATGACCTGCAAGACTTCCCCCGGATGGCAAACTTAGATATGAAACGCCCGAAGGAACAATGGTGGATGAACCTCCGCCAGATTGCATCTGAAATGTCGCAGCTCAGATCGAACGATCAGGAACCCTGATATCAACCGAAATTTGTCGCGACACGAACTGTAAGAAGATAATTATGGAGAAAACACCAATCCATGCGAGATGACTATTTTGGATTGCCATACAACAGCCTGAGAAACCCATTCCTGCAATTGGATTATCTGACCACTGCGGGTCCTCGTCTGGTCGGCTTGTACTTAGACGGCCGGAGTGAAAATTTGCTTGCCGAGCTCCCCAACGTGATCTCCAAAACCCCACTGGGCGATTTTCGCTTCCTGGGTGGGCATAGATTGTGGCATGCACCTGAAGCACACCCGCGCACCTACGAACCGGATAACAGCGGGTTGGCTTTTGAGGAGACCGAATCGGGAGTATTGCTGCACGGGAAGATAGAGTCGAGCACTGGCATCCAAAAATCGATGCAAATAGATCTCAAGCCGGATGCACCGGCTGTGGTCATCCAGCACACGCTGACCAACCACAGCTCTTGGCCGGTGGAGCTGGCTGCCTGGGCTATCACCCAGTTTCCTCTCGGCGGCGTCGCAATCCTGCCTCAGCCTACCGGCCCTTCCGATGCAGCCGGGCTGCTGCCCAACCGGCGGCTGATCCTGTGGCCATACACGCGCTGGTCTGATGAACGATTATCACTCGATGAGGAATACATCTTAATCCAGGGAATCTCCCAATTACCTCCCGTCAAAATCGGCTATGCGAATTCCTGTGGCTGGTTAGGGTATTATCGAGACGGTATTTTCTTCTGCAAACGCATCCCGGCTTATCGCCAGGACAATTTTCCGGATTTCGGAGTCAACTCTGAGTGCTACTGCAACAACCAATTTCTGGAGCTGGAATCACTTGGCCCGCTAACCAGGCTTGAACCTGGCGAAGCACTCCAACATATTGAAACCTGGGAGCTCTATCCAATCGATGATAGACTGCCCACCCAGGATTCCCTGATTCAGGCTGTTGAAAGGCTGAATTTAGGGTAACGATTGGATCTTCATAATGTATCAGACACAACCATCAAGACCGAACGAAAATCGGTCCACTCCCCCGATTAACCAACCTGCCTACCCTGCGAGCCAGTATCCGCCAAATCAATATCCACAACCTGGCACGCCATATCCCCCACAATCCAGCTACCCGCCACCACCCACCGGAGTAGCACAATATCGGCGGAAACCTGCTCGACGGCGCAGTGCTGCCGGCTGCGCATGCTTGCTTCCTGTAGTGGTTGCTGCCGCAGCAGCTTTCCTCGTACTATTGGTATACCTTTTGTTTCCCGCAAGTTCCGATATCCTGGTCCTCGGTCTGGATTTTTCGGATCCTTCGAATAACACTGCCAGGACCGATACCATTATCCTTACCACTTTCAATCCCTGGGAACCGAATGTTGGCATGCTGTCTATTCCACGCGATCTGTGGGTGACCATCCCCGGTGTCGGAGAAAACCGTATCAACACTGCGCATTTCTTTGCCGAAGCTAACGATCCAGGCAGCGGACCTGCCGCCACGATGGATACCATCGAAGCCAATTTTGGCTACCGGCCGGATTACTCGGTGCGGGTTAGCTTTGATACCTTCATTGAGATTATCGACGTTATGGGCGGGGTGGATGTTGTGCTGGATGCCCCAATGGCCGGCTATGAAGCCGGCCGGCACCACTTATCCGGAAACAAAGCGCTGGCGTTCGCCCGAGATCGCGCCGGCACGGACGATTTCTTTCGCATGCAGCAGGGACAATTGATCGTTAAGTCGGTCGCTCAGCAGATGCTAAATCCATTGAATTGGCACCGCCTCCCCGCAGTCCTGTTGACTGTAAGCAAAGGAATTGACTCGACTGTCCCTCCTTGGCTGTGGCCCAGGCTGGCATTTTCTCTCCTGCGGGTAGGAATCACTGATGTAGATAACCGCACGATCGCTCGGGAGATGGTCACGCCTTGGGTGACCGATCAAGGCGCCAGTGTCCTGCTGCCAAATTGGGAGCAAATTAATCCATTAGTAGACGAGATGTTCCGATAATATTGGATTGCGTGAAGCCGAGCAAGTGATGTAAAATGGGCGGATGGATATCAAGGTAGTTGCCACCAATAGGAAAGCCGGTCATGAATTTTTTTTACTCGAGCATTTTGAAGCCGGCCTTGTGCTCCAGGGAACCGAAATTAAGTCGATTAGAGCCGGTCAAATCAGCCTGGCAGAGGCCTATGTGCGCGTCGATGGTCGGGAAGCCTGGCTGATGGACGCTCATGTCGCGCCGTATGAGCAGGCCGGTCGGTTCAATCATGACCCGCGCCGCCCACGTAAACTTCTCTTGCACCGTAGCGAAGTTCGCCAGCTATGGGAAAACGTCCGCCAGAAAGGTGTCACCATCGTTCCCCTCAGGGTTTACATCAAAGAAGGCCGGGCAAAAGTCGAAATTGCGATCGCCAAGGGCAAAAAGCTTTACGATAAGCGCCAGACCATTGCCAAGCGCGACTCGGAACGGGAAATGGAAAGAAATTTGCACCGCTAATCAGCGGATAAACTTCATGCCCACCACATTAACTTCCCAAACATGCTAAACAATAATTTCATTGCACTCATAATTACCCTAGGATTGGCATTAGGCTGGCTGAGGCTGAATGATTTCGCCGCCCACCGCGGCTGGATCAGCAGCGACCTGAGTCGAAAAATCATTCATATTGGGACTGGACCTTTGTTTGTTCTTTGCTGGCTGCTGTTTACCGATGCGCCAAGCGCCCGTTGGCTGGCCGCCCTGGTTCCATTTGCCATTACTGGTCAGTTTATCCTGGTTGGCGCTGGTATCCTTAAGGATCAAGCTGCTGTCCAGGCGATGTCTCGTACCGGAGATCGTCGCGAAATCCTGCGCGGTCCGCTGTATTACGGCATTGTTTTCGTTGTATTGACTTTGCTGTATTGGGTAAATTCACCCATCGGGATGGTTGCCCTGATGCTTATGTGTGGAGGCGATGGATTGGCCGATATCATAGGCCGGCGCTACGGGAAATCCAAGCTGCCCTGGAACGCTCAAAAATCCTGGATGGGCTCGGTGTCAATGTTGTTGGGCGGTTTATTTTTCGCAATCGCAGTCACCCTACCTTTCTTTTACCTCGACTATTTCCCGATTACCATAAGTACTTTTATACCCAGGGTTACCCTGATTGCCCTGGCGGCAACCCTGGTCGAAACATTACCGATTAAAGACCTGGATAACCTGACCATCACTATTACAGCTGTCTTATTGGGAGAGATGCTTTTCTAGTGGCTATTGACTATTCTTGGGTAATTTGATAATATTCCCCAACATTAGTCAACCTGAATCACTTTAATGAAATGAGGTAACCATTATGCTCGCAGAACAGGTTCAAACTGAATTTGTCACCTTGACGCCGGCGGCGGCCCAGGCGGTCAAAGATTTATTTGCCAAGCGCAATCTTGAAGGGTATGCGCTGCGCGTTTTCGTCCAAGGCGGAGGATGCTCTGGATTTCAGTATGGTATGGCCCTGGAAAACAACATTCGCGATGCTGACCTGACTGGCGAGTTTGAAAATGTCCAGGTCGTTGTGGATGAAATCTCCATTGATTACCTGCGGGGCGCGACGATCGATTATGTCGATGACGTTATGGGCAGTGGTTTCAAGATCGAGAATCCGAATGCTGTCTCTGCCTGCGGCTGTGGCAGCTCTTTCCGCACAAAGAACGATAGTGGGGCTGAAGCGGGCGGCTGCGGCTGTCATTAATCCAATCTGGTCCAAAAATAAAAATGCCGATCTCGATGGACCGGCATTTTTTTATTCGCTGATGTGCTATCGGCCTCGCAGAAAAGATATCAACATTCCAAATAATCCTACCACGGCCATTCCGATAATAATCAACCCGACCGGAAGCCGTGTGGGACTGGCGAGAGAGGATGCATCTTCGAATGTCGGGATGACCAGGGGTGGCGGTGCCGTATAGGTAGGCAGTCGTGTAGGTTGAACTTCCACCAGGAACTGGGCCGCCAGGGTAGGGTCTACTGTTGGCGTCGTTCGTGGCGTGATCGTAGGTGGTGGATCAACAATCGGCAGGTTACCGCTGACATCAACCAGGTCTTTGTATATCCAGGCGACGCCTCCTGGCACCCCAGGGTATGCAATCTGGATCCACTCTCCAACCGCTGTCCGACCAACAGCCGGAACCTGCTGGCCACTAACCAGCACACCAATAATCTCATAACCCAGCGTGCCCGGTCCCGAACGAACATTAGCAAATCCCTGCTCATTGTCCAATATCAATACGTAACCGGTAACTGGTGTGCCGGTAACGGTCGGCACAGATCCAGTCGGAATCTGCCCGGGTAGACCAGCCTGCACCTGCGAGATGTGCCACAGGAATAGACCGCCGAGGGCAACGCCAAGGAATATAAGAATTCTGATCATCCAGAAACGCATTCATACCTCCAAGTATCGGCGCAATTAATTGCAATTTGATTATAATCTAGCCCTGTGAGAACCAGATAAAACACGAAAGCCGAACTGATCATGGATAGACGCATTTATCACGGAAATATTTCCGCTTCAGACTTGGGCAAAATGTTAATGGCCGAATTTGATCGCGGCAACTTACGTGTTCAGGAATTCCGCAGCCAGGGAAAAGTGCTTATCCAGATAGCTACCCAGGAGTGGCTCCAGTCTGGCGGGCATACAGCATTAAGTGTATCTATAGTTCCGCACCAGGATGGGGTTGCGGTGGAGATGGGCAAACAGAACTGGTTTGGAATTATCGCCAGTCTGGGGAAGACTGCCCTGGCTACCTTGCTCAATCCCTGGAACTTGATGAGCCGCCTCGATGATCTGGCGCAAGATGTTGAGAGCATCAATCTGGCGGAACAGGTCTGGGACGTTATCGATCGCGCTGCTCAGACTGCCGGCGCTTCCTTCGAGCTTTCCGAGCGCATGCGCAGCGTCACCTGCAGCTATTGCAAGACGGCTAATCCCGTCGGCGAAGCCAGTTGTTTGGCCTGTGGTGCTCCCCTCGGGACTGTACAACCCTCTACCTGCCCTAACTGCGGGTTTGTTATACGAAAAAATGAAATCCGTTGTCCAAACTGCGGGCGAGATGTCCGAGCTAGGGCGCCTGGAGTTTAAGTAGCGCCTTACGCACTTCTGGGAGTAACTGGTTCTCTTCGCTTTGCTCCTGGATGTGAAATGGCATATACTGCTGACCTTCGGCACGTACTTCCAGACGCGTTTGTAACTTTTCCAGTGCCGGGATGGCTTCCAGGTATCCAATCTCCCCCACCAGAAATATCGCATGCTTACGGATTATTAGCGGCGCCTGCCGATCAGTAAGGATTCCTGCCATATATTCGCCAGCCTGCGAACATTCTTTCATTACAATGGCGACCTGGATTTCAATCGTTGGATCGTAAGCCAGCGCCTGTAAAATAAATAGAATCTGGCGGGTTTGCATCTGGCCCAAATAGGCGTTAATGTGCTGGTGAACCTGCTGGTCGATCTCCGGATCAGCCAGGTTCGATTGAAGCACTTCCCCTAACAGGCGTATCACACGGGCTCGTACCTTTAAATCCGGATCGACCAGCCTGGTAGCAACGAGATAAGCAACCAGCGGGGAATAATTGGCCGCATTCATTTCATCCAAGCAAGCCAGGCCTTCCATCCGAAGATCAATATCCGGTGATGTTATGGCCTCAGCCGCACTCCAAACCGCCGGGAGTAATTCCACCAGCTCGGTTTGAGCAACATCCCAATTGAATAACCTGGGTTGAATTACTTTTTTCATGATTGTTATCTCATCTTCCGGCTAATTGCTCTGCGAGCACAACCAGGTTTTCGATAGATAAGCCAAATGCCTGGTAGATTGTTTTGTACGGCGCTGAAGCGCCAAAATGGTCGATCGCCAGGATTTTACCCCGGGACCCAACCCAGCGCTCCCACCCTTGCGAGACTCCGGCTTCTGTGGCAATCCGTCGCTCGATTGTTTTTGGAAGCACACTTTCTCTGTAGTCTTCATCCTGGGCGGCAAACAGTTCCCAACTCGGGAAAGATACCAGGCGGATATTGATCCCACTTGCCGCCAGCTTTTTACCAGCTTCGACGATCAGAGACAGCTCCGAGCCGGAGGCCATCAAGATCAGGTCAGGTTTTCCATCTCCCAGGTCGGCCAGCACATAGGCCCCTCTCTCGACGCCAACCGCCGCGGCGTAAAAGCTGCGATCCAAGGTAGGCAAATCCTGCCTGGAAAATATCAGTGCAGTTGGGCCATCCCGCCGGTTGATCGCCAGGCGCCAGGCCTGTGTCACTTCATTTGCGTCACCTGGACGCAGCAAGACCAATCCAGGGATCGAGCGCAGCGCTGCAAGGTGTTCGACAGGCTGGTGAGTAGGGCCGTCTTCTCCGACACCGATGCTGTCATGCGTAAAGACCCAGATACTGGGATAATGCGATAGCGCAGATAGCCGGATGGCTGGCCGCATATAATCGGAAAATACCAGGAATGTGCCCCCATATGGAATTACTCCACCAAATACCGCCATGCCGTTCACAATTCCACCCATTGCATGTTCCCGCACACCAAAATGGAAGTTCCTGCCGGAGGGGGTATTTGCCTGGAAGCTTGCCACTCCGTCGATCCAGGTTTTATTGGAAGGCGCAAGGTCTGCCGAACCACCCAGGATTTCTGGAACCCTTCCGGCAAACATATTCAGCACTTTCCCAGAAGCCACGCGGGAGGCCATACCTTTCGCATCCGCGGGAAATGCCGGCAGGTCATGATCCCAGCCTTCTGGCAGACTACCCGTTAACCTGCGTTCCAGTTCACCCGCCTTGCCCGGAAATGCCTGTCGATACGACTGCAATAGCTTCTGCCACCCCTGCTCAAGCTGTTCGCCCTTGGGTATCGCCTGCCGAAATTCTTCCAGAATGTCCTGGGGAACATAAAAATCCGGTTCTAATGGCCAGTCAAAGTTATGCTTGGCAGCCTTCAGTTCTTCCACCCCTGGCGGTTCGCCGTGTGCCTTTTCGGTGCCCTGACGGGTAGGTAATCCATAACCAATCTGTGTCTTGCAAACGATCAAGGAGGTCGGTAATCCAATTTTGCTTTACGGATTGCCTGATCGATTGCTTCGACATCATTCCCATCCGCTACCAATTGCACCTGCCATCCATAGGCAACAAATCTGGCCGCCCGATCTTCTGTAAATGCAAGGTCGGTACTTCCATCGATGGATATACGGTTGTCATCATACATATAAATTAGCCGGCCTAAGCGAAGATGACCGGCCAGAGAGGCTGCTTCCGATGAAACTCCTTCCATCAAGTCACCATCGGTGACAATGGCAAATATATATGGATCAATCAATGGGTAGTCCGGTTCGTTGAACTGTGCCGCCAGGTGTGCCGCAGCGATAGCCATGCCCACGCCGTTTGCGAATCCCTGACCAAGAGGACCGGTTGTTACTTCAACACCCGGTGTCAATCCCCGTTCCGGGTGGCCCGGAGTCCGGCTGCCCCACTGGCGAAAATTCCTCAAATCATCTAGTGTCAGGTCATAACCCGTCAGGTACAACAGGCTGTAGAGGAGCATCGATCCATGGCCACCCGACAGAATGAAGCGATCCCTGCCGGGCCAGGCCGGGTTGCGGGGACTGTGCCGTAGATGGCGTGTCCAGATTGTGTAGGCCAAGGCCGCCGCCCCCATAGGCAAACCCGGGTGGCCAGAATTGGCTTTTTGCACTCCATCGGCAGATAAGAATCGGATGGCATCGATAGCGCGAGATTCTGTCGCGTGGATATCAGGCATGGCTTGCTCCTGGCTGGGCAGTAGAGAGTATGCAGAGTATCATTTAGATCCCTGGAGATTGAATAAATTTTACCCTAAGATACCCTTCCATACCCGGCAATAATTAATTCCGTCATAAACTCACTCTATTGTGAATTTTTTCACACAATAATATATAATTATGCTAGTAACGGATGTCACATTCTGACAAGGACATTTGTTACTATACCTGGATGCCATTCTTTAGGATACTTACAGATGGTATTCTCAATTCGATTCGATAGTATTTATTCTTGGAAGGAGGAACCCAGCCGAACCTCACACTACGATTCTTGCCCCGGAATGCTCGCCTACTGACCTACTTCAAATCACAAGGAGACCTTAACCCCGACCGATCAATCCCCAATAGTCCACCCAGAGGAGGTGGCCCTTGACAGCAAAAGCAGATACAAATGGCAAGAAGCCGCTTAATTTCGAGGAAGAAATTATTGCGGCCACTCCCAGCGAAGCTCGTTTGAAGATTTGCATCCAATGTGGTTCCTGTGGAGGATCCTGTCCCTCCGGAGCGGATATGGATCATACACCACGCCTGATCTTCGCCATGGTTAAGGCTGGTATGAGAGACGCAGTACTCAAGAGCAATACGCACTGGTACTGCGTTTCTTGTTACTACTGCATGACGCGCTGCCCCCAGGAAATCCACATAACCGATATTATGTATACCCTCAAACGCATGTCGATTGAAGCTGGTATCTATGACAAACACGTTAAAGATGCTCCCGAGTTTTCAGAAACCTTCATCGACTATGTAAAAAAATATGGCCGCAGCTTTGAAGTTGGCCTGGCAACCCGCTATCACCTATCCCACCATCCAATGAACATGATGGGCATGGCGCCGATGGGCATGGGGATGCTGCGTAAGGGCCGGATGGATCTGGCTCTGACACGCAAGCCCATCAAAGGGCTCGACCAGCTGAACAAGATACTCGCTAAGGCAGAAGAGCTAGGAGGTATTCCATGAGATACGGATACTATCCAGGGTGCTCGCTGGAGAAGAACGCTATCGCCTACCATCAATCGGCGTTAGCAGCCATCCAGCCCTTTGATGTCGAGCTTGTGGAAATCGATGACTGGAACTGTTGTGGGGCAACTGAGTATATCGCCATCAATTTACTTGGGGCTTATAGTTTGGTAGCACGCAACCTGGCTCTTGCTGCACAGCAAGCCGAAAGCTGGGGTGTCCAAAATGGCAAGCACCAGGTCGTTGCTCCTTGCAGTGCCTGCTATTTGAACCTGGGGAAAGCCGAAACCTACCTGGGCGAAACTCCCAAGCTGCTGGAAAAGGTTAATATAGCACTGGCTGAAGGAGGCTTGAACTACACACCTGGTAGTCTGATGGTTCGCCACCTGCTCGATATTGTCGTCAATGACATCGGTTACGAGAATATCGCCTCCAAGGTGGTTAAACCCCTAAAAGGGTTGCGAATTGCCCCTTACTACGGCTGCCTGATTGTTCGACCAGGTTTCCAGGTATCCTTCGATGATACAGAGCATCCAACAACCCTGGACAAGCTAATGCGCACCCTCGGCGCAACTGTGGTCGACTACCCCATGAAGGCTAACTGCTGTGGCGGACATATGACCCAGATCAGCAAACCGGTTGCAATGGATATGATCTACCGCCTGTTGAAAAATGCCGCCGATTACAACGCAGATGCCATTGTCACCCTCTGTCCAATGTGCCAGCTTAATCTGGATGCCTACCAGGGCGATGTAAATAAGATGTTCAACACCAATCTGAACATCCCTGTCCTTTATTTTACCCAGTTGATGGGACTGGCTTTCGGAGTACCCCCAGAAAAACTGGGACTCGGTAAAGAGTTCGTGGATGCGCGGCCGGCGTTAGCCAAGATCGGCGTAGAAATCCCTGAAGAACCTGCGAAGAAAAAGCGCCCATCCAAGGAAGAACTGCCCATGCCGCAGATGCCGCAGGAGGGATGAGAGATGACCGAAGAAAAGATTGGCGTTTATGTCTGCCATTGCGGTTCGAACATCGCCGGTACGGTCGATGTTGAGAATGTAGCCCAATGGGCCGTATCTGCCCTTGGCCACCGCGGAGTTGTCATTGGCCGCGATTATAAGTTCATGTGTTCCAGCCTGGGCCAGGAACTGGTTGAACAGGATATCAAAGAACTCGGTCTTACTCGCGTTGTTGTGGCGGCGTGCTCTCCTCACCTGCACGAAAAAACCTTCCGCACTGCCTGCCAACGTGCTGGACTGAATCCCTACCTTTGCGAGCTGGTTTCAATTCGTGAGCAGGTTTCCTGGGTGCACACGGATCGCGCTGCCGCAACCGCTAAATCCAAAGCCATGATCTCCGGCGGAGTCGAGCGGGTACTCCAGCACCAACCTCTCGAACCCCTGCTTGTTCCAATCGCACCGGATACGCTGGTGTTAGGAGGCGGCATTGCCGGTATCCAGGCAGCTTTGGAGCTCGCTGATGCGGGTTGCCATGTCTACCTGGTAGAGCGCGAGCCGTCCCTTGGCGGGCACATGGCGCAATTCGATAAAACATTCCCGACCCTGGACTGTTCAGCCTGCATCCTGACCCCACGCATGGTAGAAGCCGGCACACATCCGAAGATTTCCCTGTTGACCTGGGCAGAAGTAACCCGCGTGGATGGCTATGTGGGCAATTTCACTGTCACCATCCGCCAAAAAGCACGCAAAGTCAACACTGACCTGTGCACCGGCTGCGGGATCTGCATCGAGAAATGCCCCAAGAAAGTTATCGATGACGTATACGAAGCTGGTCTGGGTTTCCGCAAGGCAGTTTACACTCCCTTCCCGCAAGCCGTGCCGAAGTACCCGGTGATGGATGTAGAAAACTGCACCTATTTCCAAAAAGGCACCTGCAAGGCGTGTGAAAAATTCTGCCCGACCAATGCAATTGACTTCCAGCAACAGGATGAATACTTCACCATCCAGGTCGGTAATATCATTCTGGCCACAGGGTATGACCTGTTCGATGCCCGGCGAATTCCTCAATACGGCTACGGTCGACTGGCGAATGTCTTCACCAGCCTGGAATTCGAGCGCCTTACCAACGCAGCCGGTCCAACGAGCGGCAATATCGTCCTTCGAGACGGCGTCACGGTTCCTGAGGTAGTGGGAATAGTCCATTGTGTGGGCAGTCGTGATTTACGCTATAACAACTACTGTTCAAGCATCTGCTGCATGCAAAGTTTGAAATTTGCCCACCTGGTTCATGAGCGCACTGGGGCAGAAGTTTATAACTTTTATATCGACATGCGCACGACATCCAAGGCCTATGATGAGTTTTACCAACGTGTGATGGAAGAAGGCACGCACTTCATCCGTGGCAAGGTGGCCGAAATCACAGACGCCGCCCGCCTGCCGGGCGAAGAAGGCAAAATTATCATCCAGGCGGAAGATACGCTGATAGGTAAACAGCGGCGCATTCCAGTCGACATGGTAATCCTATCATCTGCCCTGGAACCACGCGCCGATCACAAGGAGACTGCTCATATGTTTGGCCTGGCGTGCAGCTCAGACGGCTGGATGATCGAACGCCATCCTAAGCTGGACCCCGTGGCGACAGTTACTGAAGGCCTCTACATCGCCGGTTGTGTTCAGGGACCCAAGGATATCCCAAGCTCGGTCGCACAAGGCGCAGCTGCAGCAGCCCGCGTCATCGGTAAAATTCTTCAAGGCGAGATTGCCCTGGAGCCGATCCGGGCAAGCATCGACCAGGTCAAGTGCTCCGGTTGCCGGATATGCAACAATCTGTGCCCATTCAATGCAATTCTCTTCCATGAAGACAGAATGGTATCAGAGATCAATCCAGCGCTCTGCCAGGGATGCGGCACATGTGTGGCAGCCTGCCCGGCTGGTGCAATTAGCGGAACAGCCTTTAGCAACGAGCAAATCATGGCTCAAATTGAAGGCCTGTTGATGCTCAATGTCAATCCGCTCCAGACGGTCGCTTGATCACGGAGGACGAACATGAGCGAACAACCAACTTTCGAACCCGTAATCATCGGCTTCACCTGCAACTGGTGCAGCTACCGGGCAGCCGATATGGCCGGCACTGCCCGCTTGAAGTACCCGCCAAACGTTCGACTGATCCGCCTGATGTGCTCTGGCCGGTTAGATCCAACTTTTGTGCTTAAAGCCTTCTCCGGCGGCGCCGATGGCGTCCTGATCACCGGCTGTCACCCTGGAGAATGTCATTACATCGAACAGAATTACAAGATGCTCCGGCGCTTGTTGCTTCTCAAGCGTGTTCTAGCCGGCATGGGCATCGAGCCCGAACGGCTCAAGCTGGTGTGGGCCAGTGCCGCCGAAGGAGTCAAATTTGCCAGAGAAATGACCATATTTGTGGAAGAGATCCAAAAACTCGGTCCACTCAACTGGCCTAGCTGGGACTCGGGGAACGCCCACCACAATGTCGCCGTGTCTCACCCGGAGGAGGTGACTGTATGACCGCCAACGGCAAGCCGAAATTCGCAATGTACTGGGCGGCATCGTGCGGCGGCTGTGAGATCGCCGTATTGAACATCGGTGAGAAAATCCTGGATGTCGATGCCAATTTCGAAGTCGTTTTCTGGCCGGTTGCTATGGATGCCAAGTATAAAGATGTCGAAGCCATGCCGGATAAATCCATCCTGCTGACCCTCTTCAACGGTGGTATCCGCAACAGCGAAAACGAGGAAATCGCTCACCTACTGCGGCGCAAGTCGCAAATTTTGGTAGCGTTTGGCTCCTGTGCTTCTGAAGGCTGCATCCCTGGTCTGGCCAATCTCTCCAGTCCAAAGGATATCTTTAATACGGTCTATCAGAGTGTCTCCACAAATAATCCGGACAAAACCCAACCACAATACCAGTACCAGATGCCCGAAGGCATCCTGTACACGCCGGAATTCTACCCGGTGCTGAAGACTCTCGACCAGGTGGTAGAGGTGGACTACTATATGCCAGGCTGCCCGCCAGAATCCCACCAGATCGCCGCGGTCATCGACCTGGTGATCAAGGTCTTGCATGGCGAAGCCACATTGCCGCCGCCAGGAACGACGATCGGTGCTGGCCCATCCACGGTTTGCGACGATTGCGCCCGCCAGCGTAATGTAAAGACGATCAACAAGTTTGTCCGCATACAAGACCTGGATCACCCGGACCCTGTGCTGTGCCTGCTGGAGCAAGGTGTACCCTGCAATGGACCGGCTACACGCAATGGCTGCGGCGCACTCTGCCCAAGCGCCGGCGCTCAATGCATCGGCTGTTATGGTCCAGCGGACGGAGTCTTAGACTATGGCGCCCGTTTGGTAACTTCCTTTGCTTCCGTCATCGGCAGCAACGATCCGGAAGAAATCGACCGCATCCTGGATGGCATCCCCGACCCGGTGGGCCAGTTCTATCGCTTCAACCTGGCCGGATCACTACTGCGTGCCGGTAAACCAGCCTGGAAAGCCAACGGTTCGCACTAGGAGGAGGACAATCATGCAAAGAATCACTATTGATCCCATCACCCGCCTGGAAGGCCATGGCAGGATTGAAATCTTCCTTAACGAAGAAGGCGACGTTGCCAACACCTATTTCCAGATCCCCGAGCTGCGCGGCTTCGAGCGTTTTTGTGTCGGGCGGCCGGTAGAGGAAATGCCGTTGCTGACAAACCGCATTTGCGGCGTATGCCCGGAAGCACACCACATGGCCGCTGCCAAAGCAGCGGATGCAGTCTATCACGTCGAGATACCTCGCACCGCTAAACTGTTGCGGGAGCTGCTCTACAGCGGCTTCTACTTCACCGATCACACCACCCATTTCTATGCCCTTGCCGGCCCCGATTTTGTCATGGGGCCAACGGCTCCCGTAGCTGAGCGCAATATCCTGGGTGTAATTCACAAAGTAGGGCTGGAAATCGGCGGAAAAGTCATCCAGGCCAGAAAATACGGCCATCATATCGTTGAGATAATCGGAGGTCGAAAGGTACACCCCTGTACCTCGATACCTGGTGGATTGACCAAGGGCATCACCGAAGAACAGCGCAAGGAAATTGAAGAGATGGGCCGTTGGGGCATTGAATTCGCCCAGTTCACCCTGCAGCTCTTCAATGACATCGTACTGGGGAACAAGGCTTACCTCGATCTGATCCTGGGTGATTTCTATACCCACAAGACCTACTCGATGGGGATGGTTGACGAGAACAACAAGGTCAACTTCTACGATGGTAAGGTCAGCCTGGTCGCTCCAGATGGCGAGCGGATCGGGAAATACGCTCCGGCGGAGTACACCGACTGGATCGCCGAGCACGTTGAACCCTGGACCTATCTCAAGTTCCCATATATCAAGAAAGTTGGCTGGAAAGGATTCGTTGACGGCAAAGACTCAGGCGTCTACTTTGCCACGCCACTTTCACGCTTGAATGCTTCGGATGGCATGACAACCCCGCTGGCTCAGGAACAATACGAAAAGTTTTACACTACCCTGGGTGGTAAACCGGTTCACCAGCGACTGGCCATCCACTGGGCCCGCCTCATCGAGCTTCTTTACGCCGCCGAGCGTATCGTCGAGCTTTCGACCGACCCAGAGATCACTTCTGATAATTTCCATACCGTTCCCACAGCAACTCCGACTGAAGGCGTGGGCATCGTGGAGGCGCCGCGCGGCACACTCACGCATCATTACAAGACCGACGAGCGCGGCATCCTTACGGAAGTCAACCTGATTGTTGGCACCACCAACAACTACGCTCCAATCAGTATGTCCGTAAACAAAGCTGCCCGCAGCCTGATCACCAAAGGTACCGTGGTCACCGAAGGCATACTGAACATGGTGGAGATGGCTTTCCGCGCCTACGATCCCTGCTTTGGCTGTGCAACCCACTCACTACCAGGTCAGATGCCGCTAGAAATCACGATTCGTGATGCTAACGGTGATATCGTTGATATCTTGAAACAGTACTGCTAAAACCTTGGGGAGCCGGAAAGTTGCACAAGCCGCAGCCTTCCGGCTCCCTGCCCGGTTTCGACATTATGCAAACGCTGATCGTTGGATTAGGCAATCCAATCCTGGGAGATGATGGAGCTGGCTGGCGGGTCGCTGAGCGAGTGGCAGCCTGTCTGCCAATTCCCACCTCCCCCTCTTGGGAGAATGATCAGCTACAAGAACAATCCGCCATCCAGGTAGAGTGCCTGGGTCTGGGAGGTCTAAGTCTGATGGAACACCTGATTGGCTATGACCGGGCAATTCTGGTCGATTCCATCCTGACGGGCAGCCTGCCGATCGGGACAGTGACCAGCTTTCCCCTGGATGAGTTGCCAGATTTGGCTGCCGGTCATCTCAGCTCTACACACGACACCACCCTCCAAAATGCTTTGAGAGTCGGTCGAGCTATGGGAGCCAGGTTACCAGACAGGATCACGGTTGTGGCAATCGAAGCCCAATCAGTCTACGATTTTTCCGAGGATCTGACCCCACCCGTCGCCCAATCCATCCCAATCGCAGTTCAGATGGTTATGGAGTTAATAAAATGATATCCCCCGAAACATTGAGGCGCTACCCATATTTTGGATCGCTGAGCTCGTCTCAGCTCGAAGCTTTGGCTAATCTTGCAGAAGAGGTCAATTTTGCCAAGGGAGAGACGATCTTCGAAGAATGCCAGCCGGCAAATGAACTTTTCCTGCTTGTCAAAGGCAGCGTGGATTTTTACTACAAATCCGAAGAGGAATTTTACCCGAAAGGGAGCAAAGAATTCTCTGTTGGCGAGGTAAATCCCGGTGAGCCATTTGGGTTGAGCTCTCTGTTGGACCCCTACGTATTAAACGCCACGGCTCGCGCTTCCCAGGAATGCCAGGTTATCAAGATAGACGCCAGGGAATTACGGAAATTATTTGAACAGGATCATGAGTTTGCATACTTCATGATGTTACAGACAGGTAAAGCACTCATGGAGCGTCTATCGGCTGTGCGCGTACAGCTTGCAGCTGCCTGGGCGAAGTGATATTCTTAATCTTATAAAGGAAAGAGGCTCATCTCAGGAAAAATCTATGGTCACGAATGATTTAACTTTCCGACAGGTAATCACACTGCGAGATGGAACCCGGGTGCTCCTTCGGCCCTTGATCACCGAGGATAAACAAGCGCTGATCGAACTCTTCGTTCCGGTGCCTTACGAAGAGCGGCAACACATGCGCCACGATATCAATGATCCGGAGTTAGTGGCATCTTGGGCAGATAATATCGAATACGACAGGATTTTCCCCATCGTCGCGGTGGTGGGTAATCGTATTGTCGGCAACGGGACATTGCACTTTGGGCAGGGGCCATCCCGTCACCGGGCAGAAGTGCGCGTTTTCCTGGCAAGGGATTTTCGCCGGCGTGGGCTGGGGACCAAGTTGATCCAGGCGCTGATCGAACAGGCTAAAAAGCGCAATATATTCTTGCTTGAAGTACAGGTGATCCGTGACCTGGTAAGCGACGTCAAGGCGATGCAGAAAGCCGGCTTCGAACCGGTCTGCACCTTCGAGGATTACTACATGCTTCCGGATGGCGAGCTGCGGGATATCGTGCATCTGATCCTCAAGCTTCGCCGGACCGAAGACGAATTCTAATAGATACAGAGTTAGAGGCCAAACGCAGCGCCTCTAACTCTGATTTTCTATCTTAACTCGAGTACAAATCCTGGAAGAATACCTCCAGGCTTCGGAAGCAAGCCGCGCTGAGCTTGTGCCCAACGTCATCTTCACAATAATCAACTTGAGCGCCAGCCCGAGTCAGGTTTTCCACAGCCTGCCGGGCTTTTTCTACCGGCACAAGCTCATCACGCCTGCCGTGAGCAAGTAATACCGGAACTCCATTAAAAGGCAGTGGGGCAATGAAATCTTTAAATAGATCCGGTAAGAAGCCCGATAGCCCGGCAACTCCCCGCACCAATTGCGGATAAACCAAAGGAAAAGTAAATGCCAGCGCCGCTCCCTGGCTGAACCCGACTAGGCTAAGCGGTCGCTTTTCTACGTTTTTTTCAGCGGGAGGTTTGAAGAGTATCTCAGGGAAATTCTCAGGATTGAGCACAGCCGCCAGCTTTTCGACTGCCGGCTGTAGCTGCTTGACCGCCGGCCAGAAGCCTGGTGTCTCTGGGTGCCAGCTATATCCGCCGAGTGAGGAGGGGTAAAAACCCCGCGGTGCAATCAGCCAGGCATCCTCCGGCAGCCGCGACGAAAATATCCACATCGATCCTTCGTCCCCCGTCCAACCATGTAGTAGGATGATTACTTTATTCGACTCTGCCACAGATGGCGGTTTCACTCTAAAGAGAATGCCGTCTGCATTGATCTCGCGAAAATCATCGGGAGATGACATAATCATTCTCCATCCGCTTTTCGAGCCAGGTAGGCGATCAGCTCCAGGCTTATCCAGATCAATGCGAGTGGTGCCAGGCCAAACAGCATACAGATCAACCCCGTTATAGCAGCTTCCTTGCCATAAACTAGTAAGATCAAACCATCCCCGACGACAAAAAGCAGCAGAATTCCCCCCAGAATCAGCCGGCGGTTGGTTTGTTGGGAATATTTTCGTAAGTCCCGCATTAGTTCTCAGTTCGACGCAGTGTTTGGAATAGCTTCAGATAGGCATGATTCTACCAGCTACCAACCGAACTTCAACATGATAAAATATCGCCCGATGGAACACTCGACCTGGCGAGATCAATTTAACTCAGAGATCGAACATGCCGAAGCTGCTCGCGCATCCGGAAATGAAGGGATGGCACGCGTCTGCGCACGCCGTGCCGTGGGTATCGTTATTGGCGAATATCTGCGAGTGAAGAATATATCCTATTCAAAGACCAGCGCTTACGACCGAATAAAATATCTTATCAGCCAGGAATCGTTAGCACCGGTCGAACAGGGCGTGCTGGAACATTTTCTGCTGCGGATTGATATCGATCATAATCTACCCGTAGACGTTGATCTGATTGGCGAAGCCAGGTGGCTCTCCGAGATTTTACTCGATAACGCCTCGGTCCCGGATCGTGCGGATGATTGAGACCATTATCCGGACCAAAGAGAAAAACAGCAACATTCCTCCCACACCAACGGCAAGTACAGCCACCGTCAATTGCATAATTGATATCGCCGAGGCTGGCTCTGGTTGAATTTCATCCAGACGGTGCCGTAAATCTTCGATAAATACTTTCCTCGGAACAACCGGCCTCAGAGTGGTTTCGAGATACGCTTCAATCTCAGATATTTGTTTTCCCGGCTGAGATTTATTCACAGATGAATCTACACCCATGACCCATAACTCCAATTAAGGTTAAACCTCATCGCTTCCTTGGGCTATACTGAGATTGCCATCAACTGTATCATCCAACTCCAGGACACCTGGCAGTACCACGCCTAAATCATCCCGCATGGCCAGCAGCGTCCGGTGATATAAGCTTTTGACAGCCCCTTCAGTTCTGCCAATGATCTGCCCAATCTCTGCGTTCGATAAATGTTCGACAAACTTCAATATCAGCAGCTGCTGGCGTTCCGGGGGCAGCTGGCGGATTGCCCGGATTAATCGTTCCATCTCCTCGCTGCGCAGCAAGGCAGTTTCCGGATGATCACCTCGGAAGTAAATCAACATACGATCATCCAGAGGGATTTCTTTGCGCCGGCTGTTATCACGATGCCAGTTGGCAACCAGGTTATGGGCAATCCGGTATAGCCATGCCGAGAATGGCAGTCCCTGGTTGCGGTAGTTCACGATATGGTGCATCGCCCGGATGAAGACTTTAGCAGTCAGGTCTTCGGCATCGCTGGGGTTGCCAGTGCGGTAGAAAATATACGAATAGATGCGCTCCACATAGCGTTCGTACAACACGCCAAATGCTTCGCGGTCGCCCTGTGAGGCTAATTGCAGCGCATCATCATCACTCAGCTCAGGCACGAGATTGATATCTCCTGGCAAATCGTGCCCGGTAAATCAAGCTGCTCACCTGTATAAACCCCTTAATAGTCCGTTCGTTGCAGTTAATTACCATGATTTCCAAAGTGAATTTTTCTGTGAGATTGGCTTTATTATACAAGATACAGACTGGTAATTCAGACTGATTTGATGTATAATGTTTGGCGAGGGGATGATAGGTCTCGACGGGAGAGACTGTCCCCGGATTGCGAGCCGAGAGGCGCCGACCTCGCGAAATCAGCGCAAAAAACAAGTGCCAACCGCACTTCCTACGCTGCTATGCCCCTCGCTGCATAAGCGAGTGACTCCGCAGCTGGCCTTCTAACCAAGGCCACGTCCGCCTGCCCCGCTCGACGGCCGGAGGCAGGATCGGGCGTCACAAAGCCGGCGTGCCGCATGCCACATACCGCTAAGCGTGCGAAAGAGGGGCTTTCGGGTCCTGGCGGTTTGCTGGAATGTTCCCTCCCTTCACAGGGACATGTTGTCGATTGAGGGACTTCCGGCGAAACTGATCAACCGACTACGCTCGTAGACATTCGAGGGAAGGTTCTTTCGGACTCGGGTTCGATTCCCGACATCTCCACTGCTACCCCGTACGGTCTTTGCGGGGTACCCGAAAGCACACTGCTGTATTATTCCGCTCAGTGTGCTTTTTGTTTTTCAGTAGTGCTTTCAGTCCAACCTGGATAACCAACCCCTTCAGATATTCCCCTTCCGGATAGGCCAGGCCAATCGGATGATCACTTCCCTGGTGCAGGTGACCAACAATCCGGCCGTCTACACCTGCATCCACGGCTGCACCGGCGACGTATTTTCTGAAACAAATCGGCACTAATCCCGCCAGAACAAGAGAAGGTCACCAACAATCCGTTCGGGTTGAGCAGCTTTAAGGCCAGCAGGTTGATATCTTTATAACCTCTAGATGCGCTTTCCGCCAGCGCTGCGGTAGGTGCAAACTTGGGCGGATCGAGCACAATCAGGTCAAATTTCTGGCCGCGGTCCCGGAATTTTCTGAGCACCTGGAAAGCGTTTCCTGCCAAAATAGAGACCCCGGATGAGAGCAGACCATTTTGCATAAGGTTCTTTTCGGCAAGCTGCAAGAGCATTCTGGGATTCATCTACCATCACGATGCTCCTTGCGCCGCCTGCCAGCGCGTGAGCAGCGAAATCCTCCCGTATAGGAAAAACAATCCAATACCGAGCGGTCCCTGGCCAATGATTGCACCCTCAAGCGATTTTCAGCCTGATCCAGGTAAAAACCAGTTTTATGCCCCCGGCGCACATCCACCCAAAATTGCAGGCCGTTCTCCTGAATGGCGATCGACTTCTTCCGGCTCGATGCCTCGCACCAGGCCGAACGCGAGGCAACAACCCTTCCAGCTGGCGCACATCTGCATCGGATCGTTCGTATAAAGTTGCCGCTTCGGTGATATCCATCAAGATATCGGCCAATAACTCACGCCAATATTCTGCCCCGCAGCTCAGGCACTGCATCACCAGTATGTCGCCATATCGGTCGACGATCAAACCCGGCAAACCATCCGACTCACCATGCACCAGTCGGACGGCATTGCCGTGCAGATCCGGGATAATGGCTTTGCGACGCGCAATTGCCTGCTGCAATCGCAGGCGAAAAAAATCAGGCTCAATCTTAGCAGCCTGATTCCAGGAAAGTGCCCGGATGCGAATTTGTGATTTTGGGCTGTAAGAGCCCCAGGCGATAAATTCTCCACTGGCATTGGAAATACGCACCGTCTCGCCATCCGACGGCTCACCCCGCACCACATCCACGGCTCCCGAAAATATCCAGGGGTGGTGGTTAAGCAGCGATTTATCTCGCCCTGCTTTTAATTGAACCTCAGCCATCAGATCAGGCCAATCTTTTTCCCGGCCTTCTGGATCTCATCAATCGCATGGTCAATCTCATCCGGCTCATGGGCTGCCGTGACAGTGGCTCGCAGGCGGGCCAAACCAGGTGGGACTGCCGGAGAAACAACGGGCAGTACAAAAATATCTTTATGCTGCACTTCGCGTGTCATTACGTAGGCATTTTCATCGCTTCCGCACAAAACAGGCACAATTGCTGTCTCTGTGTAGAGAGTATCAAAACCGCACTGCTTCAGCCCCTGGATAAACTGCTGACCATTGGCATTTACCTTCTCTACCCGCCACGGCTCATCCAGGATAACTTCGAAAGCTGCTTTGGCAGCTGCCGCCTGCGCCGGTGGCAATGCAGCTGAAAATATATAAGCCCGGCTGGCATGGCGCAAGTAGTTGATCAGCTCTTTGGATCCGGCGACGTAACCGCCTACGGAAGGGATCGTCTTACTGAGTGTACCCATCTTGATATCGATTGTGCCCTGCATGCCAAAATGCTCTTCGATGCCCCGCCCCGTCTTGCCAAGAACACCCACGGAATGCGCCTCATCGATCATCAACCAGGCATGATATTTACGGCATAGTTCAACGACTTTCGGGAAATCGATGATATCCCCGTCCATGCTGAACACCGAATCGGCGATCACCAGCTTTGTACTGCCAGCAGGTATCTGCTGCAGGCGGTTTTCCAGGCCTTCCATATCGTTGTGTGCGAAGCGCAGGAATTTCGCTCCCGACATCAAGCAGCCATCGACAATACTGGCATGGTTAAGCTTATCAGAGATGACGTAATCACCCCGGCCAACCAGGGTGGAGACAACTGTCAGGTTTGTCGCATAACCCGAAGAGTAAGTCACTGCTGCTTCTGCATGCTTGAAATCTGCAATCGTTTCTTCCAGCTCCCGATGAATATTCAAAGTGCCGGCCAGAGAACGGACACCATGTGTTCCAGTACCATAATGATCTATGGCTTCTTTGGCTGCTGCGTTGATCCGCGGATGCCCAATCAAGCCCAGGTAGCTATAGGATGCAAACATGGTCATCTCGCGCCCACTGCACCAATACGCGTGCCCCACCTCGTAACTCGGAGATAGGCTGGTTATAATAGTACAAATCTTGAGCCTGGGCTTGCTCGATGCGGTGCCCCATCGCCTTGATGCGCTGGCTGATGTTGTCTTCGGCTTTTGTAATTTCCATAGGAAATGCTCCTGAAATCTAATTAATCATCTTAGTTTAGTCTACCCGTATACAACTGTCAATCCACCAATCGGCGCAGGCCGTCCTCATCCAGAATTGGCACACCCAACGACCTGGCTTTGTCAACTTTAGAGCCTGGGTTTTCTCCCATCACAAGATAGCTGGTTTTTTTGCTAACCGAGTTGGTCACTTTTCCGCCGAATTTCTGGATATACTCTTTCGCATCCTCGCGGGAAAATGTCGCCAATGTTCCGGTGATCACAAACGTTAATCCGGCCAGAGGCTGAGACTCAGCCACCGCTCGTACAGATGCGCTGGCCTGGGGCCAAACACCGGCTGTCTTTAGTTTCTGCAATACTTGCGTATTAGCAGGACGGGAAAACCAATCGACAATCGCCTGGGAGGTGTTCGGGCCGACGCCTTCAATCTTCTGAAGATCCTCCACTGAAGCGAGAGATAATTCATCCAGGTCGGTATAATAATTGGGTAAATCGGCTGCTAGCACTTCGCCAACCCCACGGATGCCCAAGGCTGTGATCAAGCGGGCCAGGCTTTGCTGGCGAGAAACGTAGATCGCCTGGAGCAGGTTATCCGCCTTCTTTTCGGCAAATCCTTCTAGCTCCAGTAGTTTTTCTTTCGTAAGTGTATACAGGTCAGCCACATCCCGAACCAGACCGCTGGCGACCAGCTGCTCTACAATCTTGATGCCCAATCCAACAATATCCATCGCACCCCGAGATACGAAATGCTCCAGGTTGCGGATCAATTGAGCCGGGCAGGCAGCATTGACACAGAACCAGGCTACTTCACCTGCCAGGTGCTCTACTGGTTCACCGCAATCCGGGCATATTTCCGGCGGTACGAATATCATTTCTTCGCCTGTCCGAAGAGCCTCAACTGGCCCGATGACGTAGGGAATCACCTCACCAGCCCGTTTTACTCGCACCCGGTCTCCGATGCGAATATCTTTTTCAGCGATGTAATCGAAATTATGCAAAGTTGCCTGCCGCACGACGACACCGCCGATATCCACCGGATCGAGCATGGCGTATGGCGTGAGCACGCCTGTACGGCCAACATTCACACCAATATCCGCCAACCGGGTGGTCACTTCCTGTGCAGGAAACTTAAAGGCTATGGAGCCACGTGGATCCTTTCCAACATAACCCAGGTCATCGGCCAGCTGGAGATCGTCGATTTTTATCACCATCCCATCCACTTCATAGGGAAGCTCATCGCGGCGAGTTGCCCACCCCTCGCACCAGGTGATCGCCTGCTCCAGGTTTGGAAAACGCTGCACTTGCTGTGCCACTGGAAAACCCAGGCTGCGCAGGTATTCGAGCATTCCCCACTGAGTGCCTGGGGTAGCCCCGTCAGTCGAGACGATTGCATAAACTAACAAGGTAATCGGGCGAGTGGCGGTAATGGACGGGTCGAGCTGCCGCAATGAACCAGCTGCCGTGTTGCGTGGATTGAGGTATGTTTTTTCTCCTGCTTGCGCCAATCGTTCATTCAAAGCTTCAAATTCGCGGACGGGAATGAATGCCTCACCGCGCACAACCAGGTAAGGTGGCGCAGTTGGCCCTTGGGATTCAACCGGTATGCGCAGCGGCAAGGCGCGTAAGGTGCGTAAATTTGGCGTAATATCTTCACCAATCACACCATCACCTCGCGTCGCTCCAGTTTCAAATCGTCCTTCCCTAAAATGCAGCACGACCGTCAAGCCATCGATCTTCGGCTCAACGGTAAATGCGGTGTTGGCTACGCGGTCGTCCAGCTTAAGGATCCGTTCATACCAGAGGCGTACATCCTGTGCAGAAAATGCATTGGCAAGGCTCAGTACAGGTCCTGGGTGGTTGACCTTGACGAACTTGTCTACCGGTGGTCCACCGGCTCTCTGGCTGGGTGAGTCAGCCGTCACCCACTCCGGATGATCTCTCTCAATGGCGCGCAGCTCCTGCATCAGCTGGTCAAACTCGTAGTCGCTGATCAGCGGATCATCCAGGACATGATAGCGATAATTGTGATAGTCGATTTCCTGGCGCAAGCTTGCCAGGCGCTGATACTGAGGGTGTTCAATAGAAGGCTGAATCATAGAATGAATTGATCCTTTTTGGATTAGAATCTCGCACTTCTCTATGACTTGCTGTTAATTTGCAGCCGCGCCCGTGACTGGTATAGCCACGCTTTCGGTAACTTCCTCGGGCTGCTTAGCTTGCCAGGCGAACACATTGGCAGATAGAAGCACCCAGAATATCCATACGGTGTCTGCCAGTAGCAGGTGCACTAACTGCATCCAAACAGGAGCCAGCAGCAGGACATTGAGCAGGCCTGCCAGCCATTGTACAATCACAAGTCCGATCACTACCTGGGCGAATTTCCGGATGGCGCGGTTATCTTCCCACATGGATGCCACACCAGAGAGAAACAGAATATAAAAGCCAACCCCAATAGCTATCACAGGATGCCAGATGCGTAGACGCACAAGGAAATGTGCTGTCGCCTCAAAATCTTGCTGGATGCCCTCTGCCAGGCTCCCTGCAGGATACAAGGTATCTCCAAGGGCAGTGATAGCTCCCGTGACTCCAATCAACAGGATGCCCAAAAAGCCGAATCCGAAAGCCCAGGCCATCGCCCCCCGATTTTTAAACGATACTGCCTGCCCTCCTGATGCCCACCAGGCTGTGAGGGTGAGCGCTGCCAGTAGTAAAAACGTATTGACCAGGTGAACAGAAATTGAGATAACCCTGCCAAGCGATGCGTCTTTCGCCACCCATTCGAACAGGACAAGCCCTGCTCCAACCAGGGCTTCGGTCGTGATAAAGACCAGCGAAAGGGTCGCTCCCAGGCGAACGGGGTGTCTCTTCGGATACATACGGAATGCCCAGATGAATAACCCAAGCACCAACAACAGAACCAATCCGCTGGAAAGGCGGTGGGTGAATTCAATCACCGTCTCGATTTGTGGCGCCCTGGGGAGTACGACTCCGTTACAGAGCGGCCAGTGTGCCCCACAGCCCGCACCAGACCCGGTAGCTCTGACAAACGCCCCCCACAGGATAACCAGCAGGTTGGCAAATAAGACGATCCAAGCATATTTCGCAAAACGAGAGAGTTTCATAGGAATTCCCAATCTTTTATCAGGAAATCTTCCTGGAAGTAAAAGCACATTTTCTCCAGCAGTTTACCACGTTTGATTGTGCAACTCAACCACCTCCCTTCCCGCAGCAACCGGTATCATATCCAAACAAGAAAAATCTCGGCTATAATATTGAGGAATATCCTGCGGAAATAACCATGGAAATTAATAAGCCATCGTTTGCCATGGGCGACCATACTGGTGATACTGGCATGCTATGATTTTTGAGCCTGAGGGAAAATCATGACTGAAGTCCAACTGATCATATATGGAACCAATTGGTGCGGAGATTGCCGTCGGACCCAGCGCTTTTTACAGGATAATCAGGTGAGCTACAAGTTCATCAATATTGACCAGGATAAAAAAGGTGAGCAGTTTGTGCTTAGCGCCAACCGAGGGATGCGCAGCGTGCCAACAATTGTTTTCCCGGATGGTTCCATCCTGGTTGAGCCTACCAATAGACAGCTTGCCGAAAAATTAATGGTAGACATCGAGTGTTAAATTGGCTGATAAAATTCTGATCGTCGAAGACGAGCCCACATTATTAGAGACTCTGTCTTATAACCTCACCCGCCAGGGATACCTGGTGGTCAAAGCCGCTGACGGACAGGCCGCACTGACCATGGCACGCGAGTCAACCCCAGACTTAATCGTGTTGGATATTATGTTACCGGTGATGGATGGCTTTGAAGTTTGCCGGATCCTGCGCCAGGAAATGAATGTACCGATTATCATGCTTACCGCTCGGGATGATGAAATTGATCGAGTGGTAGGGCTCGAAATGGGCGCCGACGATTACATGACCAAGCCTTTCAGTATGCGGGAATTCCTGGCTCGTGTAAAAGCCCAGTTGCGCCGGGTACGCTTGATCCGTGAAGAGATCGACAGCGATCAAGAAACGCCTCGTGAGATATTGCGCTTTGACGATCTGACAATCGATTTATCGCGCCGTGAAGTTCGGCTTGGGGAACAGGTGCTCACCACCAAACCAAAAGAATTCGATTTGCTCCTGTTTCTTGCTCGCCACCCGGAACATGTGCTTTCACGCGATCTCATTCTGGAGCGGGTGTGGGGCTGGGGGTTCAGTGGAGGCAGCCGTACCGTAGATGTTCACGTGCGCTGGTTGAGAGAAAAAATCGAGAAAGATCCTGCTCATCCAACGCGCATCCTTACCGTGCGAGGTTCGGGCTACCGTTTTGATGGGTGATGTTCCATAAGCTGATCTGGCGGTTGGCATTCCCACTCCTGCTCTACCTCTTGGGAGTGGTCCTTGTCGTAATTTGGTTAAGAGGACAGCCAGATATTCATCCTGCTGTTATATTTGGGATCCTCATTCTTGCTTTTCTTTTGACTTTCTTATTATCTTTTTTCCTCGCAAAGTGGGTAAGCCAGCCGATTGTCTCCCTCACTTCTAGTTTGAAGAGTTCTCCCTCTACAACCCCTACCAACCACGCTTCATTAGCTCGCTACACCGAGATCGAAGAACTGATCCTCGCCATAAAAGAGTTACAGGAGCGAGACAACTCCCAGATTAAAGTGCTTGACAATGAACGCAGTCAGCTGGCTGCCATATTGTTCGAGATGAGCGATGGTGTGGTGCTTGTGGATGACCTAGGCGGTGTGCGTTTGGCAAACCCGGCGGCCTGCGAGTTGTTTGGCGTCGAGTCGGACCGGGTGATCGGGCGCTCCTTGATTGAAGCGTTCCGCTCCCACCAGCTGGTTGAAATTTGGCAACAAAGCCGCAAGACCGGGCAATCGGAGATCGTTACCCTGGAATTTTTAGCGCGGAAATTATACCTGCAATGTGTGGCTACCCCGGTGGGCCACGGACAAAAGCCGAATATCTTACTGCTGCTTACGGATCTTACTCGCTTGAGACAGCTGGAAACGATCCGCCAGGATTTCATCCATAACGTCTCGCATGAGCTGCGCACGCCTCTGGCATCCTTAAAAGCATTAGCTGAAACCCTGATCGATGGCGCACTTGACGATCCTCCTGCAGCGCGAAAATTTCTGCAGAACATGGAAACTGAAGTCGATGCTTTGAGCCTGATGGTGTCGGAGCTATTAGAGTTATCCAGGATTGAATCCGGGAGAGTGCCTTTGAAGATGGTACGGGTAATGCCCTGCGAGTTACTGGCTAATGTGGAAGAACGCTTGCGCTTGCAGGCTGACCGTGCCGGGCTGAAAATAAACATCTTATGCGATGACGAGACATCCCCGAGGTGCTGGCCAACTCATCCCGCCTCGAGCAAGTTTTAGTGAACCTGCTGCATAATTCGATTAAATTCACGCCCGAAGGTGGGTATATTGCCCTCAGGGCGAATCAGGATGCTGATAAGGTAATATTTTCCGTTGAAGATACCGGCATTGGCATCCCGGCTAATGATATGAACCGTATCTTTGAGCGCTTTTACAAGATCGATCGGGCGCGCCGTACCGGCGGCACCGGCCTGGGGTTGGCAATTGCCCGGCACCTGGTAGAAGCTCATGGCGGGCAAATCTGGGCCGAGAGCATCGAAGGCAAAGGCAGTACTTTCTACTTCTCTATTCCCATCGCCCGCTGATCTCCTTAACAGCCTGTTAACAAACAATTGAATAACTCTTAACTCCAGGTGGAATGGCTGTTAAACCTGCCATGATATCTTATCCAAGACTATATACAAACAAACTTTGGAGGATATCTATATAAATCGCAAATTACTCATCGCTATTTCAGCCCTTTTGCTGATTACCACCCTACTCGCTGCATGTGGTGGACAGGCAACCGAAGCACCAGCTCCGGCAGAGCCTACCGCTGCTCCTGTAGAAGAAGCAACAGCGCCCGCTGAAGAACCAGCCGCCGAGCCAACGGCTGAAATGCCAATGGAATCAGGCAGTATGCTCCCCGAGATCGACCCCGCAACCGTAACCGGTGATATCGTCACCGCCGGCAGCTCAACAGTATTCCCCCTTTCAGAAGCAGTCGCCAACCTGTTCAAAGAAGAAGGCTACCCCGGCAACCTGACCATCGATAGCGTCGGCACCGGTGGCGGCTTTGAACGCTTCTGCAAAGCCGGCGAGACCGATATCGCTAACGCCAGCCGTGCCATCAAAGAAGAAGAAACCGCTAACTGCACAGCCATTGATCGTACACCGGTTGAGTTCCGCATCGGAACCGATGCCCTGGCCGTGGTCGTCAACCAGGACAACGACTTCCTTGCAGATATTACCTCTGCAGAGCTCGCCAAAGCCTTCTCCAGCGAAGTCACCCAATGGAGCGAAATCCGCCCCGAGTGGCCTGCCGAAAACATCTTGCGCTTCAGCCCCGGCACTGACTCCGGTACCTTTGACTACTTCGTCGAGGCCGTAATGGACAGCGCCTACGAAGGCGATGGTGAAGGCGAGAAACAAATCCTTTCCGCCGCCAATATCCAGTTCTCCGAAGATGACAACGTCCTCGTCCAGGGCGTCGCTGGTAGCCCCTACGCCATTGGCTACTTTGGATATGCTTACCTGTCCGAGAACGAGGATGTGATCAAACCAGTTTCCGTGGATGGCATCGTTCCCACCGAAGAAACGGCTGAGAATGGCGAGTATCCTCTCGCCCGCCCGCTCTTCATCTACTCCGATGCCGGGGTCCTGTCTGCCAAACCCCAGGTAGCCAGCTTCATCGCTTTCTACCTTTCCCGGGTAAACGAAGTCATCCAGGATGCCGGTTACTTCCCTGCCAGCGAAGCTGCCCTTAATGAGGCAACGCAAAACTGGTGCGCTGCCACTGGTCTGTGCCAGTAACCAATATATTGACTCATTGCTAAAAGTGCCTGGCAGTTATGTTTATCTGCCAGGCACGGCTGCGTAGAAAACTATGGCACAAAGACAGTTAACCAATTCTTTCCCAATCGAGATCGGTGAAGGCAACAGGAAAGTCCTGAATTTGCGCAAAAGAACGAAGCTGCATGAGCGGATCATTCAGGGTTTACTCTTTATTTGCGGCGCTATTTCCATTTTTACGACGATCGGGATCGTTGTTTACCTTGGAGAAGAAGCGCTCCGCTTTTTTACCTTGCCCGAAGTGACCCTGCTTGAATTCTTTACTGGCACGGTCTGGCAGCCTCAAATCGATGAATTCGGGATCTTACCGCTCCTGACTGCAACTTTAATGACCACCATGATTGCCATGTTGGTAGCCATCCCTTTGGGAATGTTTGTGGCAATCTATCTCAGTGAATATGCCTCGCCGAAAGTACGTTCCGCCATCAAGCCAACCCTGGAAATCTTAGCTGGGATCCCGACTGTAGTATTAGGCTACTTCGCACTGACCTGGGTTACTCCCATACTGCGCGGGGTATTTGGCGAGAACACCGTCCAAATCTACAATACGGCCTCCGCAGGGTTGGTCATGGGCATCTTAATACTGCCATTGATCAGCTCGATGGTCGAAGATGCATTAAGTGCCGTTCCGATCTCGTTACGTGAAGGCGCTTATGGCTTAGGCGCAACGAAGTTTGAAGTGGCAACTCAGATCGTTGTACCGGCTGCATTATCCGGAATTACAGCAGCCTTGATCCTTGGTATGTCCCGGGCGTTTGGCGAGGCTATGATTGTCGCCATAGCAGCTGGAGCAGGCCCAAACTTCACCCTGAATCCATTTGAGGGTGCAGAGACTATGACCGGGCATATTGTACGCATCAGCGGCGGCGATATCAGCTATAAATCGGTTGAGTACAAGAGCCTGTTCGCTATCGCTCTGTTCCTGTTTTTGGTGACTTTGTTCCTCAATCTTATCAGCCAGAGGATCATCGCCCGTTATCGCGAGGTTTACGATTGAACAGCACGCCAACAATTCCAGATCAAAATCTCGAAGAGCCGGCAAATCCGCAATTCGAGACAAATGTAAAGAACCGGAACCGTAAAGGTGCTACATGGCGGTACATTTTTATGCTATCAACTGTAGTTGGTATTATTGCCCTATCCGTGCTGGTTCTGACAATCATCGATGACACCTATGGGCTAGCTGCAATCGAGTATAAAGTCCCTCTCAACGAAATACTGCCTCCTGGAAAGACAATCGATGAGATCACCTGCCAGGAAGCAGATGTCATTTTACAGGAAAACGTCTCGAAAAATCGCTACAGAACATTACAGAATGAGCAACCGATAACCGAGCGCACTCAAGAAGAGTGCGCCAATCTGATCGTCTACGAAATCGCCAAGCCGGTAGCCAGGGCAACCTGGTCGCTTTCAGCTTCTCTTCTCAATTCCGAAGAGATCCAGGCTTACACCACTGAGAAATATCCGGAAGCCGAACTTGTCTTTAAGAAGTGGCTGACTAAGGAATTCATTACCTCCCCACAGTCAGACGATCCACTGACTGCCGGCATTGTTACCGCCATATTAGGTTCGCTGTGGATCATCGTGATTGTCATCATCGTGGCTTTTCCTATCGGTGTCGGCGCTGCCATATATCTTGAAGAATATGCCAACGATAATATGATCAATCGTGTCATCCGTACCAATATCAACAATCTGGCCGGCGTACCATCGATTATTTACGGTATGCTAGGATTGGCTTTCTTTGTCCGTGTTCTAGAGCCTGTTACCAGCGGTGCAATTTTCGGGTTTTCCGATCCAGGCACAGCCAATGGACGCACCATCCTGGCTGCCGGCTTGACGCTGGCGCTGCTGATCGTGCCGGTCATTATCATTAACGGCCAGGAGGCGATCCGCGCCGTACCAGCATCCTTACGGCAGGCGAGCTATGGTCTGGGCGCAACCCAATGGCAGACGATCTGGCACCATGTTTTACCCAACGCCATCCCCGGCATCCTGACTGGAACCATCCTTTCGGTGGCGCGTGCATTTGGCGAGACCGCACCCCTGGTCGTAATTGGAGCCGCCACGTACATTACTTTCAACCCAGAGTCGGTTTTTTCCAAATTCACCACCCTCCCCATCCAGATCTACCAGTGGACGGCGCGTCCCCAGGATGCTTTCGGAAATATTGCCGCCTCAGCCATTATTGTATTGCTGGTACTCCTCGTTGCACTCAATGCAACTGCCATCTATTTACGTAACCGATATAGCCGGAGACTTGTATGAGTTTGACTATGAAAATTAATACGGCAGGCACTCTTTCGATCCCTGAACCTGTGGAAAGCCAGGTTAATGCCATCGAGACCAGAAACCTGCATATCTATTATGGCAGCTTTCTCGCTGTGAAAGATGTCAACGTGGACATTCAGCGCCAGAAAATTACCGCCATGATCGGTCCTTCCGGCTGTGGAAAAAGCACCGTGTTGCGCTCTTTCAACCGCATGAATGACCTGGTCGCTATCTCACATACAAATGGCGAGGTCCTTTTCCATGGGAAGAACATTTACGATCCGGATGTGGATCCCGTCGAAGTTCGCAAACGGATTGGAATGGTCTTCCAAAAGCCGAATCCTTTTCCGAAATCAATTTATGAAAATGTTGCCTGGGGCGCGCGGATCAACGGCTTTAAAGGCAACAAATCGGATATGGACGGACTGGTAGAGCAGTCTCTGCGCCGTGCTGCACTGTGGGATGAAGTCAAAGACAAGCTACAACAAAGTGGGCTTTCTCTATCCGGTGGTCAGCAGCAGCGCTTGTGCATTGCCCGCACAATTGCAATCATCCCAGATATCATTTTGATGGATGAGCCTTGCTCGGCGCTTGACCCGATCTCGACCCTGAAAATCGAAGATCTGATGCGCGAATTGGTTCAGGATTATACAATCATCATTGTGACCCACAATATGCAGCAAGCCGCCCGCGTATCCGATTACACTGCATTCTTCACATTGAGTGAACAACGCTCCGGATTCTTGATGGAATTTGGTCCGACCACCCAAATCTTTACCAACCCAAATGAACAGGTCACCGAAGAATATATTACTGGTCGTTTTGGATAAACCACAACGTTTAGCAAAGGTTACCTTATGCCTCGTGAATCTCTAGATCGAAAACTACGTCACCTGCAAGAAGAGGTGCTGACTTTGTCCAGTATGGTCGAAACTGCTGTGACCTCATCAATCGAAGCTCTTCGGTTCCACGACCTGGACAGCGCCCGAGTGATCATTTCCGATGACTTGCGAATAAATGCAAAACGCTTTGAGCTCGAAAATGAGATCATTATTACCATCGCGACCACTCAACCGGTTATGGCAACCGATCTGCGTCTGGTGGCATCAATATTAGAAGTAGTCAGTGAGCTGGAACGCATGGGCGATTATGCCAAGGGAATTGCCAAGGTTACCTTACTGAACGGCAAACAGCCCCATATCAAGCCCCTCATTGATATCCCTCTGATGGCTGAGCTGGCTGTCAGCATGCTGCATCGAGCGGTAGAGTCTTTTATCAATCACGATGCTGAAACTGCTCACCAAATTCCCCTGGAAGATGACCGGGTGGATGCATTGTATAATCAGGTATACCGCGAACTGATTACCATCATGTTCCATGACCCATCCACCATCGACCGGGCAAATTACCTCTTGTGGGTCGCCCATAATTTAGAGCGAATGGCCGATCGAGTGACGAACATTTGCGAACGGGCGATTTACGTGGCAACCGGGCAACTTGTCGAGCTGGCCATGTCTGATGATGAAATGCCACTAATAGGATAAGCGCTTTGTCAAAAAAGAAAATCTTATTCCTGTGTACGGGAAATTCCTGCCGCTCACAAATAGCCGAAGCGATCATGAACGATCGTTATCCTGATAACTGGCAGGCTTATAGCGCCGGCACCTTTCCAACCGGGTATGTCCACAGCAAGGCTATCGAGGTACTTGAAGAGATTGGCATCCATCACCAGGGGCGATCCAAGTCAGTCGACGAATTGAGGGAAGTTCCCTTCGACCTGGTCGTGACTGTGTGCGATTCGGCCGCGGAAGAATGCCCGCTCTGGCTTGGGCCGGGTAAACGCTTGCATCACAGCTTTCCCGACCCTGCTAAAGCAACCGGTACCGACGAACAGGTTCTGGCTGCATTTCGTCAGGTGCGGGATAATATCGCAATGTTCCTCGCCACCCTCTCTTAATATTTTGAGGGCATACTTTACACATCTCAGTACCAATAAAACCACGTGTAATTTTTAAGCGATCATCTCTCAAAGATGATCGTTTTCGATTTTCCTGAGTTAATAATAAAATATTTAGGAATAATGTCATTTGTCACCTGGAAAAAATGATGCTAAAGTTAACCTTGAGGAAGGAGAAATCGATGAGCGCTTTACGAGTAATCGGCTACATTGCAGCTGGAATCCTGATTTTCTTCGGCATTTTATTCATCTGGGGTGCGTTCAGCGACCAGGGCTCCCCTGGGTGGATCGTAACAGGCATTATCGTCGTATTAATCGGCTTTGGCTTGATTTGGTTATCCAGCCGGTTCAAGCCAGCAGCTCAAACGGAAAATAATGTCACTTTGAAAATTGATCTGCCAGCCAACGTCGAGTTGGATTCATTCAAGTGCAAATCCTGCGGCGGCGCATTATCTACTGACAATATCGAGATGGTGGCCGGTGCTCCGGTGGTTACCTGCCCGTATTGCGGCTCAATTTATCAGCTTACCGAAGAACCAAAATGGTGATCCTGCTAGAAGCATTGCAGAGGAGTACACGATGAAAAAGAAGCTGCTCTTATTGACAGTCGTCTTCCTGGCTGTTTTTAGCCTGGTCGGAAGCGCCAGTGCACAGAGCTACTCATTCCAAATGGACCGGCAGATTGTAGATGTCTTCTGGAATGAAGATGGGTCAGCCTCAATCAGTTACCTGTTCAATTTCATCAACGAACCTTACGGCGCAGCTATCGAGTATGTCGATGTTGGGCTGCCTAACACAAACTTTGACGAGAGCAGCATCCAGGCTGCCGTTAATGGCATCCCTGTGTATAACATATCCCGAGCTGATTACCAGGGCAACGGTGATGCCGGCGTCGCGATTGGCCTGGGCAGTGAATCTATCCAGCCAGGGGAAACAGGCCAGGTACAGGTATTTGTTGGAACTGTAAATGACGTCCTGTACCCCGACAGCGACAATGAAAATTATGCCTCGGCGGTTTTTTCTCCCACCTGGTTTGGCAGTCAATACATAAATGGCACCACCGATACGCAGGTGACCTTCCATCTGCCGCCCGGCGTCCTGCCGGAAGAACCTCGCTGGCACGCTGCTCCAGCTGGATTCCCCAGTGAGCCCGAGACCGGACTCGACGAAAATGGTCGGGTTACCTATACCTGGACCAATCCTACCGCTGCCGGCGACCAGCAGTATATATTTGGCGCCTCTTTCCCGAACAGCTATATTCCGGAATCCGCAATCGTGCGCACCAGCTGGCTGAGCGGCTTCTCTACTGCAATTGGCACCCTCGTCTTCGGGCTGGCCCCAGGTAGCTGCTTTTT
This sequence comes from uncultured Chloroflexia bacterium, assembly GCA_963744375.1. Lineage (GTDB taxonomy): Bacteria > Chloroflexota > Anaerolineae > Anaerolineales > UBA4823 > CTSoil-045. The sequence goes on from CAVUTH010000001.1 coordinate 140,436, forward strand.
TGTGTTTTTTGCGATCGTAGTTGGACTCTCCATGCTATCAGTGCGCAGCGGTCAGCGGCGCAAGCTCCAGTACCTGCCACCAAAGATTGCTATTGAGGGTCATGGCATAAAACGCGGACTGACCGCAGTTGAAGCCGCCATCCTGATGGAGCAGCCCCTGGATAAAATCTTTACCATGATGTTATTCTCTACCATCAAGAAGGATGCTGCCAAGGTTAAGCATAAAGACCCATTAGAAATTGAAGTGCTGAACATTGAAGCCGAAGGTTTACAACCTTATGAAAAAGAGTTCCTTAAGGCTATGCAGCCTGTAAATAAATCCGATCGCAAAAAGTTGCTCCGGAAAACGATCCTGGAACTGATCGAGAATGTTTCTTTGAAGATGAAGGGCTTCAGCCGCAGCGAAACGATCCAGTATTATCAAAGCATCATTGACCAGGCCTGGAAACAGGTAGAAGCCGCCGGTACTCCAGAAGTCAAGAGCGAAAAATTTGACGAGAACCTTGAATGGACCATGATGGACAAGAATTATGACCGTCGGACACGCGACGTCTTTCGCACCGGTCCGGTATTCGTCCCAACCTGGTGGTCCCGCTATGATCCAGTCTCGTCTGCGGGTATGCCCTCGATGGCAGGCGCACCTTCTGCAGGGGGCAGCATCAACCTGCCCAACCTGCCAGGATCAGACTTCGCAGCTTCGGTGGTCAATGGCGTGCAAGATTTCTCCGGCAACGTGATTGGCAACCTGACTTCGTTCACAGAGGGCATCACCCAAAAGACGAACCCGATACCGGTCGTTACCAGCACCCGCTCTGGTGGTGGATCGAGCAGCAGCGGCGGATGTGCCTGCGCTTGCGCCTGCGCAGGTTGTGCCTGCGCCTGCGCCGGCGGCGGCCGCTGATTGTTCACCCCAGGGTCCAATATGAGCTTATCTGGTATGAATCGACTGTTCGATCAACTCAGAGGGCGTCAGGCTCTAAGCCTGCAGCCCCCTTCCACCGGTTTATATCACTACGATCTGCGCAGCCCGGGGGAACGGGCACGCATCCACCTGCGTATCGATCCGGATAATACCGGTTTAATATGGGTCAATGCAAGCCGGGTAATGCACCTAAACCCTACCGCTGCACTAATGGCCTATTTTTATCTTCAGGGCTGCTCATCCTCGGAAGTGGTCAGGTTTATGCGAGATAGCTATGCGGTCTCTCGGCAGATAGCCGAGAGTGACTATGCGCAATTCGTTTCCCAATTCCAAGAGCTTATCCGCCCGGATGGCCTGTGCCCAATCCACGAGTTGGATGTCCAGGTTACCCTCCCCTTCACCGCCAGACCATCCGCTCCCCATCGCATGGATCTGGCCCTTTCCTATCGCTGTAATAACGATTGCGCACATTGTTACAATGACCGCCCACGCGATTACCCGGAGCTTTCCACAGACCAGTGGCGCAGAATCTTGGATCGCCTTTGGGAAATCGGCATCCCTCATGTTGTATTCACCGGCGGCGAGCCTACTCTGCGCAGCGATCTCCCCGAGCTGATCCAGCATGCTGAAAACAATGGCCAGATCACCGGACTCAATACCAACGGTCGTCGCCTGAGCAACCCGGATTTCGTCACTCAGCTGGTTGAGGCCGGCCTTGACCATGTCCAGATCACATACAAATCACATATCCCATCTGTTCACGACTTTATCGTTCGCAACCACGGCGCCTGGAAACAAACCATCGCCGGGATCCGAAACGCCCTCGACAGCCCCTTGTTTGTGATGACCAATACCACTCTGTTGCAGGATAACTACAAGACACTGCAGGGGACGCTGGACAGCCTGTCAGCCTTAGGTGTACCCACCATCGGCTTAAATGCCCTGATCTACTCCGGTAAAGGCCAGTCGGTTGGGACCGGTCTGGATGAGGCAGAACTCCCAGCTTTGCTGGAACTGGCCCGGACGCACACAGAAAACCACGGTCAAAAGCTGATCTGGTATACGCCCACACAATACTGCCATTTCGACCCGATGCAGCTCGAGTTGGGAGTGAAAGGGTGCACAGCAGCTTTATATAATATGTGTGTTGAACCGGATGGCGCTGTCCTCCCTTGCCAGTCTTATTACCAGTCACTCGGCAACCTGCTTCGTGATCCGTGGGATGCGATCTGGAACCACCAAACTGCAATATATTTGCGTGAACGCAAGTACATCGAAGAAAAGTGCCAGGGCTGTGCGTTGCTTGTCGAATGTGGCGGCGGTTGTCCGCTTAAACCTGTCACTTCAAAGAATTAGCCGGTTGTTCTCAAGAAAGGTTCAGGCATGGCCAATCTGATAAACTCCATACGCCAGAGATTTACGCCTATCCGTCCATTGCCGGCGGGTCTGTATTCCTACACTTCGCCTGCCAACGATCCGCGCAATTATCGCCTCCATCTAAGGATCGATCCAGGCGGGGATGGCATCTTGATCGTTAATGCATCCACGGTCCTTCACCTCAATCAAACCGCCGCGGAGTATTGCTACTATTTAGTAAAAAATATCCCGGTCGACCAGGCTGCCAGGCAGGTAGCCAATCGTTACCGCATTGCAGAAGAACGATCCCGGAATGATTACCAGGAATTGATTCAACAGGTGCTGGGCGTGGTAGAGCAACCCGATCTCGATCCTGAAATTTACCTCGGCTTTGAACGTCTCCCGGCTTTTACCGGGAACATCTCCGCTCCCTATCGCCTGGATTGTGCATTAACTTATCGCTTACCAGCCGACCAGCAGCCAGATTTCGCTCCTTTGGATCGGGTGAAGAACGAGCTTGTCCACCCAGGAATGGAAAGCGATGCTCGATAAAGCCTGGGAAGCCGGCGTACCGCATGTTATTTTCACAGGCGGCGAGCCAACCTTACGTCCAGACTTACTGGAGCTGCTCGAATACGTCGAAGTCAATGGGCAAGTATCGGGACTGATCAGCTTTGGATCTGGACTTTCAGACCAGGGTTATTTGAATTCGTTATTAAATACAGGCCTGGACCACCTGATGCTTGTGCTTCATCCGGAACAACCCGTACCAAAAGAAATTATACAGAACGTAGTAGCGGCAGATCTCTATACCGCTATTCACCTGACATTATCTCCGGCAAACCAGGAAACATTCCTGGACCAGATCCGGATGCTGGCAAACCTGGGTGTCACCGCGGTTTCTCTCTCCACAGCCGACCTTGCCCTGGGCGATTTACTGGTTGCAGGCCGAAACCAGGTTGCCCTGTTGGGTATCGAGCTGGTTTGGAACCTACCGGTGCCATACTCGGCGGCTAATCCGATCGCCTTAGAGCGCAATCGTCTGGAAAAACCCGAGGGCGCTGGTAGAGCCTGGCTGTACGTAGAACCTGACGGCGACGTTTTACCAGACCAGGGCATCCTGCAGCCGATGGGCAACCTGCATACAGATACCTGGGAGAGTATCTGGCGTCAGCACAAGCGGATGCCAATTGAATGATGGCTTCTTCTCAGGAATGGCACCAGCGCTTCGTCAGGCAGGCTGCCTGGACGCGAACGCTGCGCCATTATCTTTTTAAACACGCCAACCTTAACCAGGCAAAACGCATCCTGGAGATCGGCTGTGGCACCGGGGCCGTGCTCTCTGAAGTCTCGCCCGGCAGCGCTATACTTTACGGTCTCGATATCAATCACCAGCACCTGGACCTCTGTGCTCAAAATGCCCCAGGGACAACCCTCCTGCAGGGGGATGCTTTCCGGTTGCCCTTTCCCCCAAGCCAGTTTTGAGCTCACATATTCCCATTTCCTTTTACTTTGGCTGCCCCAGCCCCTCGAAGCTTTAGTCGAGATGAGGCGAATCACTCGGCCGGGAGGCATGATCCTGTGTATCGCCGAGCCTGATTATGGTGGGCGTATTGACTTTCCGCAAGAGCTTGGCCGCTTGGGGATCTGGCAAACCAAAGCCCTCCAGCGTCAGGGCGCTAATCCGAACACGGGGCGTCTATTATCCGAATTATTCAATCAGTCAGGATTAGTTGATATTCAAACCGGTGTGCTGGGAGGTGAATGGCAGGAGGCGATATCCACGGATGATTTTGAGTCCGAATGGGCTACACTGAATCGCGATCTATCCGGACTTGTCGAACCGGATCAATTGGTAGCGTTTAAGGAAATGGACCGCCAGGCATGGGATTCAGGCAGCCGGGTGTTGTTCGTCCCCACTTTTTTTGCCAGCGGGCGAGTTCCAAACCTTTAGACTTATTGGGATTAATTCTTCGGCAGGCCGATTTCTACCTGCCCGCCAACAATCCGTACCGGATAAGCAGGAATATCCACTATTGCCGGCAGCGAGATAACCTTTCCGGTGCGTACATCAAAACTGGCCCCATGCCGGGGGCAGGTCACTTCAAAGCCATCCAGATTTCCATCCCCTAATGGTCCATCGTCATGCGAACAGACATCACCGATGGCAAAGATTTGGCCGCCAATATTGAATACGACAATCGGCAGGCCATCGATCTCCACGTATAAACGCTCGCCATTATTTAAGGTCGCTGTCTGCTCCAATGGCGACAAATTCACATTCATTTGGGTCAACTGCAGAGTAACTAAGCATACATTTTCCTTATTCCACCAGGTCATCACTGGCTTCACCAAGATGATAAATCCCTGCTTTTAACACCTTCAACGATAGGAGTGCACATTTAAGACGGACGGGACCTAATTCCAACCCCAACATGTCCAGGACATCCTCTTTTGTCAGTGCTTTGACCTCATCCAGCGATTTCCCCTGAATGAATTCGAGCAGCAAGTCTGCGGATGCCAGCGAGATCGCACAGCCGTGACCATCGAACCTTGCGTCGGTCACATGATCGGAAGCATCGACCTGCACTTCAATGCGGATATGATCGCCGCAAAGGGGGTTCTCATCCTCAAATGCAATATCATGCGGATTGAGCCGCCCTCGGTACTGCGGATTTTTATAACGCTCGATAATCAATTCTCGGTACAGGTCATCCATGGTTTCACACAGGTTTTAGATCAGCTAAATATTGCCTTTACCTTATAGATCGCATTGACAAGGCGATCCACTTCTTCCATTGTGTTATATAAATAAAAACTGGCTCGCGCCGTCGCCGGTAGGTTAAATTTTTCGTGCAGGGGCATGGCACAATGGTGTCCAGCGCGGATCGCAATACCATCCAGATCCAGGATTTGAGAGATATCGTGAGGGTGCACACCGTCCAGAGTGAATGAAACCACACCGCCCTTATGTTCGGCCTCCGGGCCAAAGATCCACACGCCAGGAATCTCCTCCAGCCTCTCGAGCGCATAACTCACGATTTCCTGCTCGTGAGCAGCGATCGCCGGCATCCCCACGCCTGATAAGTAGTCCACGGCAGCGCCCAGTCCAACGGCTTCCGCAATCGCCGGCGTCCCTGCTTCAAATTTGTAGGGCAGCTCATTACTGGTGAAGGAACGTAGATGTACGCGCTTGATCATATCCCCACCACCCAGGAAAGGTGGCATACTTTCCAGGTACTCTTTACGCCCATAGAGGATGCCGATTCCAGTCGGTCCACACATCTTATGCGCAGAAAATGCCAGGAAATCTGCCCCCAACGTTTTTACATCTACAGAAAAATGGGGTACAGATTGAGCGCCATCAACCAGGGTAACAGCTCCGGCTTCATGCGCCAGTCGAATGATTTCCTCGGCAGGATTGATCGTACCCAGGACATTCGACATGTGCGTGAAAGCAACCATGCGGGGTTCGAGCCGTAATAATTCCCGGTATACTTCAAGATCTAACAAACCATCCGGATTTACCGGGATAAACTCCAGGCGGATGTTGCGTTCCATCGCCAGCATCTGCCAGGGTACCAGGTTGGAGTGGTGCTCCATCTCAGTCAGGATCACTACATCTCCGGCTTCCAGATTTGCCCGGCCCCAGGATTTGGCTACCAGGTTGATCGACTCGGTGGCATTGCGGGTATAAATGATCTGACTGGCTGATGAGGCACCGATAAAGGCGGCCACCTTCTCTCGGGCCGCCTCGTACAGGCCAGTGGCTTCTTCTGCCAGGGTATGAATTCCGCGATGAATATTGGCGTTAGATTGCCGGTAATAGGCATCCATCGCCTGAATGACCTGGTCCGGCTTTTGGCTCGTTGCGGTCGAGTCGAGGTATACAAGCGGGACTCCCGGCTTTACCTGCCGCTGCAGTATTGGAAAATCTTCTCGAAATTTGGAAAAACTATTCATGAGTCTTTGTCGTTCGAGGCCGCGCTTTGCGCCGGCGGCGCATGACTTTCCGGATATTGTTGGAATTTTTCGGGCACCACAATACGTGATCTGGAACCATCCACCCATCCGTAAGATAAACATTTTCCTGAAATTGGATAGCCAGCATTTTTGGATCCACCTGGACCACCGTTCCTTCTAACCAACCCCGAATTCTGTTGCCATTATGGTCGTGATCGCAAAATACCTCGATTTGATCCCCAACGGCAAATTCTTCATCTCGATCCGGGGCACTACTAAAATACAATCCTGGCATAATTCCTCCTGGTTGCAACGCAGAAAACAGTTACCCGGAAGGCTCTATGCGAGTCTTCCGGGCGATAATCATTCATTCAAGGGATTAATGTGTTCGTGTTGTTCATCCCATCTTTTCGGCAATTGCATCCTGAAACCTTGATCGCACCCCATCGAAGGGAATGCGCTGCATGATCGGGTCGAAAAAGCCTTCGACGATCAGTCTCTCTGCTTCTGCATACGGGATGCCACGGCTGCGCAGGTAGAAGACTTGCTCCGTATCTATTTTACCAACCGTTGCACCATGTGTACAGCGTACATCATCGGCCAATATTTCCAATCCGGGGATCGAGTCAGCCCGAGCTTTCTTGCTCAAAACCAGGTTGCGATTCGCCTGGTAGCCGTCGGTTTTTTGAGCGCCTTGTGCCACATAGATCATCCCCTGCCAGACCGAACGGCTGCTCTCCTTCAAAGCACCCTTGAACAGAAGATCGCTGGTTGTGTTGGGAGCCAGGTGGTTCTGCTGAGTGTCGTGATCCAGGTGTTGAATGCCATCAGTGAAATAGAAACCCGACATGCGGCCCGAAGCGCCCTGTCCAACCAGGTTCAGATCGGAAAAGTTTTTTGTCAGGTGACTGCCCACTGCCCCAAAGATCCAATCCAGGTTGCCATTTCGGCCAACTACACCGCGTTCATGGCTGAAATTCCAAACATGTTCGCCCCAGGATTGCAATTCAACAAAGCGCAGGTTCGCATCTTCGCCGACATATAGCTCAACAATCCCGGCATGCATGGCCTGGCCTTCCGCTTCGGTATGCGAGGCGTTCTCATGGATATAGGTAGCCGATGCGCCGTCATCGATATACACCAGGATGTGCGAGAATAGCGCCAGATCGATCCCAGGACCCCAGAATATACTATGCAGTGGTTGTTCAACCTTCACACCGCGTGGCACATATAACAGAACACCCCTATCGGCCAGAGCACCGGCCATCGCCGCAAACTTACCTTCTTCTGGACGGACAACTTTACCCAGGATCTTCTCAAGGATTTCAGGATGCTCTTTCTCGGCAGTCAGCAGGTCGGTTAGAACCACACCCATCCGGGCCAGGTCGTTGCTCAGGTATACCCTAACATCGTCCGGAGTCAGGATAACCTGCCCACCGTGTTCCTGGTCTGCAACCGGATGCAGTAGAGCTTCCGGCACGGATAGCAAATCGCCGGTGTCAAGATTAGGCTGGTACTTCCGAAAGCTTCCCGCTCTCATCGAGCGCAAATCGGTACGCCGCCATGGCTCATCGCTCGTCGTTGGCAGCGGAAGTTGCTGATATGCTTCCCAAGCTGCCATGCGGTAGGCCTGGACAGCTGAGGTCACGCTGGGATCCCCCATCGTTGGGATCATATCTGGCGTAAAAGTAAACTCAACCGCAGCGATATGCTGGTCTCGGCGAGTGCGCGTGATCACAGTTCGGTTTGTCATAGTCGGTTACCCGATCGATCCTTCCATCTGGAGCTGGATTAAGCGGTTCATCTCGATCGCATATTCCATCGGCAGTTCTTTGACCAGTGGCTCAATAAAACCGGAGACAACCATCGTGGTGGCTTCTTCTTCACTCAGCCCACGGCTCATCAGGTAGAACAACTGCTCTTCACCGACTTTGGATACCGAAGCTTCATGCCCGATGGTGACATCTTCCTCGTCGATTTCGATATACGGATAGGTATCAGAACGGGCTTTCTCATCCAGCAACAACGCATCGCAAACCACATTCGATTTGACATCGTAGGCGCCTTTATAGACCTTGAGCAGCCCACGGTAAGAAGCCCGACCAGTTCCCCTGCTGATCGATTTGGAGGTGATCTTACTGCTGGTATGCGGGTGCGACATGGACCACCTTACCACCCGCATCCTGGTGTTGACCCGGACCGGCAAAAGCCATCGATAAAATCTCTCCATGCGCCCTGGGTCCAACCAGGTAACAGGAGGGGTATTTCATCGTCAGCTTCGATCCTAAATTAGCGTCAACCCACTCCATCGTTGCACCTTCGTTCACAATTGCGCGCTGGGTAACCAGGTTATATACATTGGTCGACCAGTTTTGGATCGTGGTGTAGCGCACCCGGGCGTCTTTTTTGACGACGATCTCGATCACGCCGCTGTGGAATGAATTGGTGGTGTAGATTGGCGCTGTACAGCCTTCTACGTAATGTACCTGGGCGCCTTCATCGGCAATGATCAAAGTGCGCTCAAACTGGCCAATGTTGGCAATATTCAAGCGGAAATAAGCCTGAAGCGGCAAGTCTACTTTCACTCCCTTGGGAATGTAAATGAAAGATCCACCGGACCATACAGCGCTGTTCAATGCAGCAAATTTATTATCTTCGATGGGGATTACTGTGCCAAAGTATTCCCGGAAAAGCTCCGGATGCTGGCGCAGTCCATCTTCGATGCTCAAGAAGATCACACCCTGTTTTTCCAGGTGGTCCTGTACTTTGTGGTACACCATTTCAGATTCATATTGAGCGCCTACGCCGGCCAGGAATTTTCGCTCCGCTTCCGGTATACCCAGCCGGTCAAAGGTATTCTTAATCGCATCGGGAACATCATCCCAGGATTTGCTCTCGGCTTCAGCCGGGCTGAACATAGTAGTAGATCTCGTCCAGATTTGAGATTGGATAGGTCGCCTCCCCAGGTCGGCATCGGTCGCTTGAGGTAATGATCCAGGGCTTTGAGGCGAAATTCCAGCATCCATTCCGGTTCCCCTTTAAGTTCCGAAATTTTCTCGACAACTGCTCGATCCAGGCCTTTCCGTGTCTTAAAGACAGAAGTATCTGGATCATTGAAACCGTACTGGTAATCGCCCATCCCTTCGAGGAGCTGCGTGTCGTTTGAAGTCATAATATTGATTATCTCCCGGTTACCTTTAAACGAAAAACCTCGTCTCATACCGCTATGCTATGCGGGGACCGATTCATTCTTCTCGCGCAGCCAATCGTAGCCATGCTCTTCCAGGTGCAGGGCCAGGTCTGCGCCGCCGGTTTCCACAATTCGGCCGCCAAGCATAATATGGACGAAATCCGGTTTGATGTAATTCAAAATCCGCTGATAATGGGTGATCACCAGCACACCCAGCCCTGGTCCTCGCAGGGTATTAATGCCTTCGGAAACAATCCGCAGGGCATCGATATCCAGGCCGGAGTCGGTTTCATCCATGATCGCAATCTCAGGCGCTAATGCTGCCATCTGCAGCACTTCTGCCCGCTTCTTTTCGCCGCCAGAAAATCCTTCATTCAAATAGCGTGCCGGCAAAAGCATGATCCATTTCCAAAAGATCCATTTTTTCTTTCAACAGCTTCCGAAATTCGGGGATCGTGATTCCCTTGTCATCCGCAGACTTCGGATCGCTTCTTGGCATTGATCGCCGTACGCAGGAAATTGGCCACTGTCACCCCGGGAATAGCCACCGGATACTGAAATGCCAGGAATATCCCTAGATGAGAGCGCACATCGGGTTCCAGCTCAAGGATGTTTTGCCCTTTAAACCACACTTCTCCTTCGGTAGCTTCATAATAAGGATGCCCATCAAGTGTATAAGCCAGGGTTGATTTTCCGGTGCCGTTTGGGCCCATCAGAGCATGCACTTCACCCTGTTTCACGGTCAGATCAACACCCTTCAATATTTCTTTCCCATCAATACTCACATGAAGATTGCGGATTTCAAGCTCAGACATTCAAATCACTCCTGCTGGTCATTGGATGAAACAAAACAAATCAGACCTGATTTATTTGTGTAATTATTCTCAAAGTGCCTAGATTATAGCAACGATGTTGAATTCCGTCAATATATAAGAATAATATCTTATATATTATTGATAATTATACAGGTGCACCCCGATTAAGTCAATAATATTTAGTATAATAATCTTAAATATTGACAAAATTCCTCCCACATGCTATACTCGCCAGCGAGAATTAGTCACTAGCGAATTTATCGATAGAAGAATGGACAGGTTGTCCGATGTTGACTGGAAATGAACACCCGAAGAGTACTCGAGAACGCGTTTTACAGACCTTACTGACGCGTCAGAATTGCACAATTAATGAGATTGCGGAAGCAGTCGAGATCAACCCGATCTCTGTTCGCCACCACATTACAAAATTACAAGCCGATGGTCTGGTTGACTCGGCGGAGCAGAGGCATGGAGTTGGGCGCCCGCGCCGGATATATTACTTGACCGCTGAAGGCCGCGAACTCTTCCCCACCCGATACCTTCGCCTCACTTCGATGCTCCTGGATCAGCTCAAAGAATCTGTTCCGCAAAACACCCTGGATAAAGTTTTCACCAACATCGCCGAAAACATGGCATCCAAGCACGCCAACGAACTTAAGGGTCTGACAATTGAACAGCGACTTAACCTGGTGAAAGATTTGCTCAACCAGGAAGGTTTTTCAGTTGAATGGGAACGCAAGGGTAATACCTACCAAATTCACGAATCCAATTGTCCGTATTATTACATTGGCCAAAATCATCCTGAGGTTTGCTCGGTCGATATGACATTGATCCACACCGTCTTGGCGGTGCCAACCGAAAAAGTCAAGTGTATGCTGAACGGTGATTCCCAGTGTACATACATTATCCCAGCGTCGAGCATATTGGAGTTAGAACAGGTATGAATACCAAAAATAAAGTAGTGTGGCAGATAGAGAGTACAAATCCAGAAGCTGTAGAGCCGTTCTTGGAAGCCATGCGCCAGGTGGTAGACCCTGAAATTGGCCTGAACATTATTGAACTCGGTCTAATCCGTGATGTGGAAGTTACTCCTGAACAGGTGAAGGTCAATATGATCCTTACAACACCTTTCTGCCCATATGGACCAGCAATGCTGGAAGTGACTCGCCAGAAAGCCGAAAGTTTTTTTAAGATCCCAACAACAATCGAGATGGGCATGGAAATGTGGGATTTCTCCATGATGGAAGAGGGCGCAGGGGCTGATTGGGGCATCTACTGAGTTCCGTAGATCAACGGAGCATCACGAAATATATAGAGGTTTGGTGGTCTTATGACGAACTGCCAAACCTTTTTTCTAATCTTACATCTTCTGGCACAAAGATTGTATCCTGATCACTATGATTACCCTCACCTTGCGTTTATACCCAAAATAAGGTAGCATTTTAATCATATGACCAACCAGATCAAAACTGACAAACGCGAGCCAGGCAACAGATCAATTGTTCGGGGTACGCTCTTCAACCTTGAGATCGTCGCATTGGTAGCGTTGCTGCTGGCGACCGTATTTGCCGCCTGGTCTCCCGGTTCTGGAACCTCCATTACCGATCAGCAAGCATTGGCCAGTGAGGCCCTGCCGGCAAATAACAGCACGATATCTCAACAGGAACAAACGCTTCCCCAGGCAACCCTTGTCTCGGCTGGGAATACCCCTGCGCCTGACGATGAGACTCAGTTGGGGATTGTCGTCGGGCACTGGGGAGACGAGAATGATCCCGGCTCAGTGTGTGCCGACCAGCTGCTGACCGAGCTTAAAGTCAATCAGGATGTCGCCACACTGCTTGAAAAGGACTTAACCGAACTGGGCTATAAAGTCACACTGCTCAAGGAATTTGACCCCCAACTCGCTGGATTTAAAGCCCTTGCTCTGATATCGATCCATGCCGATTCCTGCGACTATATTAACGACCAGGCGAGTGGATACAAAGTTGCCGCCGCAATGGGACAGCAAAACCAGGCACAGTCAACAAAATTGGCCGCCTGCCTGCGCAGCCGCTATGGCCAGGCTACCAGCCTGAGTTTGCACAGCACCAGCATCACTCCGGATATGACCAGTTATCATGCCTTCGATGAAATCAGTCCGGATACCCCGGCAGTCATCATCGAAACCGGATTCCTCAACCTTGATAGGCAGTTTCTCACCGAACGGCCGGATCTGGCCGCCAAAGGGATTCTGGATGGGATTCTGTGCTTCTTGAATGACGAAAATATTACCAGCAACTCCCTTCAACCAACACCGTGAACGAGCAACAGGATCAATTTAACTCCCTGGTAGAGCGCTCCTGGCAAGCCCTGCAGGCCGGCGATCGCGTTACAGCCCGCCGGTTATCGGAACAGGCACTGGCAATCGATCCGGATCGGGAAGAACCCTGGTTGATCCTGGCTGCAGTTGCCAGTCCCCGAGCAAGCGTCACATACCTGAACCGGGCGCTGCAGATCAATCCAAACAGCCAGGCGGCTCGCCAGGGATTACTGTGGGCAACCGACCGCCTGAACTTTGGTGAAACCGAAGCGGCAGATGTTCCCCGACAAGTTCAAGTTTTGGTTGCCGGATCCACTGCCATCGTCAGGCACAGGCAGATCGCCCCGTTGCTGCTTTTGCTCCTGCTGATAGGTCTGGCTGCTGGCTTCCTCTGGTTCCGGTTCCCCGTGAATTCCTTTGCCGGCTCACCTGCGGATGCAGGAACACCCACCTGGGTTGCTGCAATCGTCAGTACCACCCTGGTCCCAACTAATCCCTCGCCAACTGCCACGCAGTTGCAAATCGTACAGCCGCTGCCAGCCGAGGAAACACCTACCGAAGCTCCTACTCAGGCTCAGTCCCTGGATGCAGAAGCCATTGCCATGGCTACCGATCTTGCCCTTCCAGAAATGCCACAAATCATCGATACACCAATCCCAACAGAAGAGCCAACGAAATCGCCTGCTCAGGAGCCGAAGAAGAAGAACAAGAAAAAGAAAACTGCCAAAGTTGACGCGCTGCCGCAAAATATCTCCTCGGCCGGGCGCTGGATTGACGTTGATCTCTCAGAGCAGCGCACATACGCCTATGAAAACGATCAGATTGTGCGCAGTTTTGTCGTCTCGACAGGCACCTGGCAATATCCAACCGTCACCGGTACCTACCGGATCTACGTCAAATATCGAGCTGCCGATATGTCTGGCCCCGATTATTACCTGCCGGACGTGCCTTATGTCATGTACTTTTATAAAGGATATGGTCTGCATGGCACATACTGGCATAATAACTTTGGAACCCCAATGAGTCATGGCTGTGTGAATCTCGCTACGGATGACGCCGGCTGGCTCTTTGATTTTGCGTCCGTAGGTACCATTGTCCATGTCCATCAATAGAGGATCTGGCTTCAGGAAATTCAGACAATGAACAACGCTGTATTTGAAGGATTGGTCTTCGACGAGAATGACCGGCCTGTTGAAGTGGTGTATGTCGGAGATGACCCATGCTACGTAATTGACGACGCTGGTTTTCGACGCCATATACCAGCCGAATATGTCGACCATCAGGTATTTCAAGCAATGGTTGACCAGATCGAAGGGCATGAAGGGATCATCAGCGAGCAAACCGCAAAAATGCTTGGCCAGGATGACATTTTTTCGCGTGCCATGATCGAAACACAATTGAAAAATATAGAACAGCAGTTTGACAAACTTCGCGAAACAGGTTTACCGGATGACGGACGTGCGTACATGGGAATGATGGGGTTCCGCATCAGAATTGATTTCCATGGAGATGTCATCGAGATCAACCAACCCGGTATCACCGATTCGGACGGGGATGACGAATAACGTACCATATCCAGGTTCAGAAAACCACAACGCCCCTTGAATAATCAAGGGGCGTTGCGTATGCATTCTCGTAAAACACGAGCTTATTGCATTACCCCACCATGCCGTGTGCAGCTAAGTTTTGAACCTGCTTTCGCAGGTCGGGGCTCTCCTGCAGAGCTTCGCCTTGGCTGAAGGCCTATCGCGTCGCCTAAACAAGATTGAGCCCCAGGGGATGGGTGTTGGCTCAAAACCGAGGGTGCAGCATCACGGGCACAGCAGGGTTGATCATTTTATACCATAATTTATTCCCGGTGAATAGATAATTCTTAAATTTATAGTCGATTCTTAGCTACGGGTATACCCGCTTAATCGTCCGCGGGAAGGGAATGGTTTCTCGGATATGGCTAATGCCACAAAGCCAGGATACAGTGCGCTCGATTCCCATACCAAATCCACTATGCGGCACGCTGCCATACCGGCGCAAGTCCAGGTACCACTCGAAAGCACTTTCCGGTAATTGGTGTTCGTGCAGGCGCGTGCGTAGCAGTTCATAATCGGATATTCGTTCACTGCCACCGATGATCTCGCCATAACCTTCTGGCGCCAGCAGATCAACGCTTTTACACACTTCAGGCCTGCCCGGCCACGGCTCCATGTAGAAAGCCTTAACCTGCGTTGGGTAACCAAATACAAAGACCGGCTGGTCAAAGCGCGCAGTCAATGCAGTCTCGTGAGGCGACCCAAAATCCATCCCCCAATCAATTTTTAGTAGTTCTTTTTGTTCGGGATCATCTACGCCATTGCGAATTTCGGCAAGCATTTCCAGGGCCTGATCATAAGAAATGCGCGGGAAAGGCGGGGCGATTTTCTCCAGTACGGTTGTATCACGTTCGAGTGATTTCAACTCTGCGCGGCGCTCCTTCAAGACACGTTGAACGATGTAAGTCACAAATTGCTCTTCAATCTCCATCAATTTGTCCAGGTCCGTGAATGCCGCCTCCGGTTCCACCATCCAGAATTCCGTCAGGTGCCGCCGCGTCTTCGATTTTTCCGCCCGGAAGGTCGGCCCAAAGCAATAAACCCGGCCAAATGCGTAAATGTTTGCCTCGTTATACAATTGACCGCTCTGCGCCAGGTATGCAATCCCTTCGTCAAAATAAGGCGTTTCAAATAGTGTGGTTGTTCCCTCACAAGCAGCCGGCGTCAGGATGGGCGTATCCATATTGATAAATCCGTTCATATCCAGCCAATCCCGCACTGCGCTAATCACGGTGGCTCGGATGCGCAAGATAGCCCACTGACTCGGCATCCTCAGCCAAAGGTGACGGTGATCCAATGCAAAGTCAACGCCGTGCTCCTTGAGTGCCATTGGATATTCATCTGCTGCAAACTGAATGATATCGATGTGCTTGATGCCAAGCTCAAACCCCCCTGGTACTCCAGGAGCCCGACCATCTGCTCGCACCATACCGGTGATCACCACCGCAGACTCTTGGGGCAAGCGCACGATGTTCTCAAACGTCTCCTCTGGTAAATCATTTTTAAAAGCAACGCATTGGATAAACCCTGAGCCATCCCGAATCAACAGAAATACCAGTTTCCCTTTGTGGGTTTTGTTATAAACCCATCCGGAAACAGTGACTTCCTGGCTTTCATATTGGCCGATATTTTCGACGCGAATCTCTGGCATATTTTGTGTCTCCTTCACTTGCATTCTTCACATGTATATATGTTGATGTACTGAGTTCGTTCTGTAGGCCCGGCTGGATCCGAACCAGCAACATGCCGGATAGAAGCCCGGTGCACTTACCATGGAGCTACGCACCAAATGAGGCGTTAGGTGGTTGGTTATTTTGTCGTGATCTGGATATGCAAATCCTTCAACTGCCCCGGATCCGCCGGAGAAGGCGCACCGGCCATGATATCGCGAGCCGATTGGCTCTTTGGGAAAGCGATCACTTCTCGAATATTCGGCTCATCTGCCAGGATCATGCACAACCGGTCGATACCAGGGGCAATCCCTCCATGCGGTGGAACGCCGTATTCAAAAGCTTCCAGCATGTGACCAAATCTCTCCTGGGCAACCTGCGGCTCCAGACCGATTAAGGTGAATACTTTCTCCTGAAGTGCTCGTTCGTGGATTCTGATCGAACCGCCTCCAACCTCGAAATTGTTCAATACCAGGTCATATTGCTGTCCCCGTGCACTTGCAGGGTCGCTATCCAGCAGCGGTATATCTTCCGGCATCGGCGAAGTAAACAGGTGATGGCTTGGATCCCAGCGCGATTCTTCTGCATTCCAGTTGACGAATGGGAAATCCACTACCCAGGCGAACGCTAAAACTTTCGGGTCTGCCAATCCGAGCCTTTCAGCCATATGTACCCGCAACCTCCCCAGCGCCTCGAAGACGATAGCCGGTTGGTCGGCAACGAATAGAAGAAGATCACCGGGTTCAGCCTCCATCCTTTCAAGCACCGATCGTTGCGCCTCAGTTGATAAAAATTTTGCGAATGATGAACGCTGTTCGCCGCCTGGGAGAATAGCCAGGTATGCCAAACCATGTGCTCCAAATTTCTTAACATACTCTACTAGCTCGTCTATTTGCTTCCGGCTGTACTCACCCTGACCTTTCACGTTAATGCCTCGAACATGGCCTCCTTGATCCACGACGGATTCAAATACACTGAACCCGCATCCTGGAGCCAGGTCGGTCAGGTTGTGCAGCTCCATGCCGTAGCGCAAATCAGGGTTATCCTTACCAAATCGCTCCATTGCTTCCTGGTATGTCAAACGTGGCCAGGGACTGGCTAGTAAGCGCTTCTGTGGCACTACAGCTGCCACCATGCTGGAAAACATGCTTTCAATAAGAGACATCACGTCGTCCCGGTCGACGAAAGACATCTCCATATCAAGCTGGGTAAATTCCGGCTGCCGGTCCAGGCGTTGATCTTCATCACGGAAACAACGCGCTGATTTGAAAATAGCGCTCCACTCCAGCCACCATCAGGAGCTGTTTTAACTGCTGTGGCGATTGCGGCAGCGCATAAAACTCGCCCGGGTGCACTCGAGACGGCACCAGGTAGTCACGCGCCCCTTCAGGCGTGGTTTTGAATAAAATTGGCGTTTCAATTTCCAGAAACTGCCGTGCATCCAGATAATCACGGATAAATTTAATCATCCGATGGCGCAGTTCAAGGTTGCCGCGCATGCGCTCCCGGCGAAGATCCAGGTAGCGGTATCGCAAGCGAGTTTGTTCTTCAGGCTCTTCATCCCCATTGATAAGGAATGGCGTTGGCTTGGCAGCATTGAGCACCACCACCTTCTGAATGACCACTTCGACGTCACCGGTTGGCAATTTTGAGTTTTCCATGCCGGGTAACCTCCGGCGCACATCGCCTGTGATCTGGATCACCCATTCATTCCGCAGCGCTTCCACAACCTTGTGAACAGCCGGGCTTGTCGTCGTATCGGAGATTAGCTGGACAATGCCAAACCGGTCCCGCAGATCGATGAACGTGATACCGCCATGGTCGCGCCTGCGATGCACCCATCCGGCCAGGGTAACGGGTTGCCCAATATGGCTTGGGCGAATTTCACCACAAGTATGGGTTTTATACATGATTCCGCCTCCACATAAAATAAATCGCCCTCCGCTAACTGCGTCGGGCGATGGCTTAGCACTGCATTTGGTTACTGGTGAAAGTAACTCAAACTGGCCGCCCGGTGCAGCTCAAGGGGGCAATTATTATTATTATCGTCACCAATCTCTATCAGCTTGAACATAATGATTTGCTCGATCTCTACGTCCTAATGAAGATTATTATAGCATGCTTGGTTCTGCTGCGGAAGATTTTTGCAGGGCATTCTTTATTACTAGTCTACCAGAGTGTTCGGAGGATTTAGCGCACCTTCAACTAATTGCTCTTTGGTGGCCGTTTTTTCAGCCGAGGACAGGTGAAATTCACTCGGCCGCTCTCCCTGTTCAAACCCGGAGAGAACAATCACTGCGATTGCATCTTCCGGTCCAGGATTTCTCCAGCGGTGGCGCAATTGAGCAGCAAATAGCAAGCTATCTCCGGTCTCTAAGTTATACAGGAAACCCTCTACTTCATACTGGATACAACCACTCATACACAGAACAAATTCATGCCCCGAGTGGAGCATACCAAACGGTCCGCTGCTCGCGCCGCTGTTCAATGTGATCATAAAAGGCTCAACGTGTCCAACAAAAGACTCACCACCTAAACCTTCCCACAAACCTCTGGTTAGTGTGATTCTTGTCCGCTCATTGGCTTTTCTGAAAACGATATCTTGTCTGGGAGGTTCTAACCGAAAGAATGCCGTGATAGGCACTTCCAGAGCTTCGGAGATTTTATACAGCGTGCTTACAGACGGTGATGTCCGGCCCCTCTCGATCATGCTGAGCGCGTTGGTCGAGAGGCCACTGCTGCGCGCCAGGGCACGCATCGATTTTCCCCGTGCAACTCGCAATTCTCGCAGGCGTGTGCCTACATCGACGGTCATTCCCTCGGTGACAAGATCCATTGTGAAGCTCCAGTTGTTGTGTTAGCTATCAAGTATTCAAGTACATTATAATCTTATTAAATACTTTTCAGTACAACTAATCTTGACAGAACATACAATAATAAGCGCGAGTGGGTTCGGAGAGCCCACTCGCATTTCGGCCGAAACTTTGAATCGGTTTGATCGTTAATCAAAGACTGTCTGCGTACTTTACCTTTCCTTAGTCGTCTCCTCAGCCTGGCTGCCCGGACGGGCAATCAACAAAATCACCAGGATCACGATTTGACCAATGATCATCCCAGCCACCTCAGGCCAGCGCTGTGCCGTCTCCAGAATCACTCCCCGGCCTCCGGCTGAGATATCCCGGCTGAATGTCATCAGTGATGTATATATTTGGGTCAGATTTTCGGTTACATAAGCCAGCAAAGATAGCGCCAGTGCCGTCATAGGGATTGCCAGCAACATTGTCCAGAATACTGCTGTGAACTGAACCTTACGCATTTTCCTATCCTCCTTTTGGATTATCCATCCATCACCAGTATAGCAAGGTGGAAGATGATTATCAATTGGAGGATCGCAGTATTTTCCTCTAGTGTGATAACACTATAAATTCAAGGGGATATTAATCCCTTCCGGATTGCGTACTTAACCAGCTCGCTGCGGCTGTGCAGGCCAAGTTTGCGCATCAGGTTCTCTCGATGACGCGCAACAGTGTGGATACTGATGGTTAGCTTCTCAGCTATTTCTTCGTTGCTTGCCCCATTTGCCAGTGCCACCAAGATCTCGTACTCTCGCGGCGTCAGCTCGCCAATTGCCTCCTGGTTGGCTGTCTCATGAGCGGCCCTTTGCAAGAAATCGTTTACCAGGTGCTTGGCCAACAGCGGATAGATATAAATCTCATCCTTATACACCAATCGGATAGCGTTTAATAAATCTTCCGGAGCTGCTCGCTTGGGAACATAACCGGAAGCTCCAGCCTGGAGCATTTGGAAGAAAAATTGCTCGTCCTCATGGATAGTCAATGCAATTATCCTGCTCTGAGAGCCACTCGCCTCTATCTGGCGCGTCACTTCAATCCCAGAGATATCAGGCAGGGAAATGTCCATCAGTATGATATCCGGCATTAAATCCGCCGCGAGCTGGATCGATGCAGAACCTGTCCCACATTCGCCAATGATATCCATATCCTCCTGGCTCTCGAGCAGCATTCTTAATCCGCTGCGGACAACCTCGTGGTCGTCTACTAACAAGAGCCGGATCTTTGACGGTTCGTTATTCTGTGCCACGTTTAATCCTGACTTCAACGATCGTTCCCATTCCAAGGCCAGATTTTATTTGACAGGTTCCCCCAATCAAGCTCGTCCGCTCTATCATCCCTAATAAGCCCAGGCATTTTTTAGCCTCCCCTTGTAAAGTATTTTCGACCTCAAATCCCTGCCCATCATCCATGACAACCAGGCGAATTTCCGAATCATCGTCCGAAATTAATACTTTAATTTGGCTGGCATCCGCATGCCGCACAGCATTGTTGATCGCTTCTTGGGTTATCCGGAACATCGTCAGCCGCACCGCTTCAGGCATGGTCGAACTCATTAACTGAACCGGATATCAAAATTCGTTCATTCGATAAGCGAGATAATTCTTCGGTATAACCGCGAATGGCCGCCACAAGACCCAGCTCGTCCAGCTGCGGGGGATGAAGCCCGGATACCAGCCCCTGGAGATTTTCCAGGCCATTAGTGGCCAAGGATTGTAATTGTCCAGCTTGTTGAATAGCTTTCTGAGGGTTTTTGGGAATTGTTTCTGCCAGGCCGTGCAACCCCAACCCTAGGGCTGTCAGTGTTTGCCCGGTCTCATCATGGAGTTCTCTGGCGATCCGTTTACGTTCCAATTCTTGAGCATTCACAGTCCGATGTAACAATTCGCTGCGCAATTCATTCAGGCGCTTTTCATCGGATTTTTGTGCTTCACTCAATGCCTGGATGCGACTGCGGTTTTCTTCGTCAAAAACCCGTAATGAATGGATGATAAAAATCGCGGCAACGATTGCCATTAACGCCCGAAATACCTGGATGGGAAACCCAAAAAAATTAAGGAACAGAGTTGAGTTTAATGTTCCTGAGGGGTATATACTACTTTGGGAGACAAACAATTGGCCGATACCGCCATATAGCGCAAAAGCAATCGCAGCGATGGTGAGATCGAGGCTGAAGCGCCCCATGCCCATTTTTTTAAAAAGTGTTGGATTGCAGGATTAATCCCCATGCGGTCAGGGCTGCCCCAGGAATAGCCAAAGCATAACGGGTATACACATCCGCAGCGATGAGCTGCTCTCGGGTCGGCAGCGGCTTATTTAGGACGAACACCAACCCCAGGTACCAAAGCAGGGCAATCGTCAGTAATAAAACCAGCTTTAGACGCTTCCTGCCTGGACCAAGGATCAACCGGATACCGAAAACGACCAGCAAGAAAAACGAGACAGCCAGCATCACCAATCGAACATAATAAACCCAAATAGCTTCTACATGGCCGGTCAGCATATTATTCACGATCAGCATCATCTCAAACCATTCGTGGGCTCCGTGCACCAAACCAAATGCAGCCAGAGGTTTCAGTGCTTGAGCGAAATCAAGCTCCGACGAATGACTGATCTCAAGCAGAACGGCCAGGCCCATTGAAAAGAAGGCCAGGCCGTAAAAGAAAAAAACAAGGCTGATATTTCTTGCGTAAACCTCATCCATAGGTTTCAGTTTATTGCAATGATCATTAATTTTCCGGCGCGCCAGCCTCTATCCACTCGATCAAATTCAGTAACTCCTCATCGGTTAGCTGGCCGGGATGCCCGCCTTCCGATTGAATTTCCACAATTTTACTGGCTTCAGGGTTTCCAGGGACAATCCCTGGACCGCTATTCCCACCATCCAGAGCGCCTTCATATGTTGCCAGGGATAATCCACCCACCATCGTTGTATAGTGGCAGGTACTACAACGATTACGGAAAAGGGACGCGAAAGTCCCATCCCAAGTATTAATTGCTACCACCCCGTCAGGGGTAGGTGTGACTTCAGGTGTGGCAGTGACCTGAGGCGTTGGAGTAAACGGGACGAATACCTCAGCCGATTCTCCCGGCGGTAAGGTTGTTATCGCAGTGGTCTCGATGGTCATAAACAGGTATAGACCTACACTAAACACCAGCGTGATGACCACAGCTACAGGCATGAACACACGCTTCCGCTTATTGAGGGTTTCTGGGGGGATTTCTTTAGGAGGATTATTCTTAATATCATCAAGCTCGGCTGGGTGTTCCTCAGCCATCTCCTCTTCGGTCATCTTTCCCGTAAATATGCTTTTATTGAAATGCTTGATATGGACATTGTAAAAATGCCAGATGATGATTGCCACCACAGCCAAAACAGCTTCCGCCCCATGAGCAGCTTTCGCGGCCGGGATCAACTCCCCAGGCAGAAAGCGAGTCGATACAATCGGATTCCACATCATGAAACCGGTAATCGCCATAACGACCGTGCCCCACACAACCGCCAGGTATTCCACCTTCTCCCCATAGTTATATCGACCGTAATATGCCCGGTGTTTCCGCCTGCCCAGAAAGTACATCACATCAATGTACAGGTGCTTGAAATCTTCAATCACCGGAAGCATTGACAGGGGAGCGCGCAGCACCATCACCCGATAGAGAACATCTACGATATGGACGATCGAGACCGCGATCATGATCACCGCCGCCACGTGATGAATCATGCGAGTGGATTTAATGCCTCCCATCAGTCTGATCATCGAATCCCCGATCGGCGATTGGGAGTATTTTTGTACCAGCCCGGTCAATCCCAGGGTAGAAAACGAGATCAGAAAAACCAGGTGAATGATACGATGGTAAATATCAAACCGGATATAGACCTTTTCTTCATGAGAAGGAGACGAATCGTGGCTAGTCATTGCCTTCCTCCTCCCCTGGTTGCTGGATGGCTGATTCCTCTACCTCATCCACAGAGCTATTTTCGGATCTCGTATTCTTATCAGCACGAGAAGGTTCAGATAAGCTTTTTTCTTCTGTTGCTTGTTGCTTGAGTTTTTTTGCCAGCTTGCGTTCTTGATTGCGGTTTATTGCCGAACGAGTAAAATCCATCGCCACAAGCACAAACATGCCTCCCAATACTACGGGAATTAATAGCAAATAAAACAGATTGACATAGTACACGAGAGGATATTTATCCGGCGAAGGAATGTAATGCGATAGCCATGAAGTAGGAAAATTATCCCTGGCATCCGGGTGGCACTTTTGGCAGGTAACAAGCAAGTTCTCCTTAACCTTTAGCCCTTTTTCAGGGTCATCGCTGGCAGCGATATCATGGATGCCATGGCAGTCGTAACAAACCGGTTTATTGGTTTCTGCATCCGGGCTTTGCTTCTCAAAGATCTGCACTGTAGTGCCGTGGAAATCTGCCACATAGGTATCCAGTACATCGGTAGAAATACCATATTTTGCCATTCGGGCTGGATCCGTGTGACAGTTGGCGCACATTTCGGGTGAAGACAGCCGAAACTGGTTGGTTGTCGGATCTTCGATATTGTGGACTCCATGGCAATCGATGCATGTGGGTACATCCGGGTTGTTTTCTTCATTAAGCGCTGATCCGTGCACACTCTCCGCATACTTGTCGTGGATCTCACTGTGGCATCTAGCGCAGGTTTGCGGGATCTGTGCACGAGCTTCCGGCAGCGTTTCCCCGGTCGTTTCATCGACCCAATCCTGCACAGCGTGCGCTGTATGGCAGTCGGTGCACACAGCCGCATCCCGGTTTCCGGCCTCTAGTGCCTTTGCGTGGACACTATCCATTGCTTTCGAGTGTTCGTTGGCATGGCATAATTTGCATGATCCATTCAACTGGAGCGTCAAATCACGCCGATCCACAGCTTGCAGTGGCGGGTGAGGGTATTCACCGACATCCGTATGGCATTGAACACAAGCATATCCCTGGGAGCCATGGATGGAGTTAGCATGCTCTTGTGGATCTACATACAAATCCAGCTCTGATCCATCCGGAAGTGTGTAGGTTTGTCCAGGGTTTGCGTGACAGCTTAAGCAGTATTCATCTTTGAGTGATTCGTTTTGGTTCGAAGGCGGCTCCTGCGCAACAGGCGCGGCTACACCAGGTGCCGCGTCGAATAGCAGACCAATCATCAGGAGAATCCCAACCAAAACTACGACTGGGACTGGACGAATCATGGTTGCTTGTCCTCTAAGGTCATGATTTTCTCGCCAGTTAGCTGCTCATATTCCAGGGAATGGTAGGTTTTTAGATCATCTTCGGAGATAGTACCGCTGAAAATGCTCAGATTTAACCTTTGCAGGTGAACGTGATAAAAATGCCACAAGACAATGAATATCCCGGCAACGATGGCCTCTGTGCTATGCGCTAGTTTTGCGGCCGGAATTATCCCTCCAGGAAGCACCCTGGTGATGAGCTCGGGAAACCACAAAATTACACCCGATACGACCATGATGCCCACCCCAAAAAAGATAAACCAATAAGTAACCTTCTCTTCAAATGTGTATTTTCCAAATACCGGTTTCTCTTTTTTCAAGAACAATAAATAGGCGACCATCATCCCTGCATCTTTGATATCCTTCCAGGTGATGAAAATATCACCTGGAAGTTTTCTCTTTGCCATCAGGTAGATCGCCAATCCCAGGTGATAGATGACCTCAATAATCAAAACAACCGCTGCGATGTGGTGGATGGTTTGAATGAGTTCAACACGTTCAGGAGTAGATAGGATTTGCTGGCTCCAGGTAGCAGTCCTGTATTTTTGTGGTAACCCGGTAAGTAGTAATACACTGAAGCTGATTAACAGAAGCAAATGCTCCCATCGTTGTCCAGTCGTAAATCGCTGGAAGATCCGATGAGTTTGGATAGCTGGTTTCTGCAAGGCGGCTTTCTCCATTTCAGCGCTCATTGCTTACTCCTCCGCACACGTTCGATTGTGGCTCGCAGGATTTGCAGAAACACATAGATCCCAGCAATCCACAACATCACGGGGGTAAATGATTTGTAGAAAATGTCGATGTAAAATAGCCAGGGTGTTCGCTCGAAGCTGATCTCGTTATGACCAGTCCAGGCGTCGGTCCAGTTGGCGCTTACACCAGGGTGGCATTTCTGGCAGGTCTCCAACAGGTTGTCAGGATGGACCATGGACTCAGGACTTTCACTATCAAAGATGTTGTGTGTACCATGGCAGTCAGTGCATACTGCGCTTTCATGCCAGATGGTAGGCCAGCGCGCCTTATAAACCGATACATCTACGCCATGCCAGGATAATTCATACAGGTTATACACATCCGACGGAAGTCCATACTTATCCATCAATTCTTCATCTGCATGACAGTTGGCGCACATCTCCGGGGTATCTACGTGAAATTGAGCTGTGCGTGGATCCTGGATATTAT
The DNA here is from genome assembly GCA_963744375.1 of uncultured Chloroflexia bacterium. GTDB lineage: Bacteria > Chloroflexota > Anaerolineae > Anaerolineales > UBA4823 > CTSoil-045. Next base: position 165,518 of record CAVUTH010000001.1, read on the forward strand.
GCACACCATGACAATCCGTACAAACCGGGACATCCGGGTTGTCTTCATCGATCAATGCCGAGCCATGGATGCTGTTTTTGTAATCCGCGTACACATCAGAGTGGCAATTAGAGCAGGTGGTGGAAATCTGCGCCCGGGGTTCATCAGGAGTTTGCACATAATGCGAGCCATGGCAGTCCGTGCACACCGGCGCTTCCGGATGCTCGGAGGCCACCTGCGCGTGCATACTATCCTGAGCTTTATCATAAATCGTTGAATGGCATTTTTTACATGACAGGTAGTAAGAGCGGGATAAATCTCGCCTCGTTTGGTAAGTATTCTCTGGATGCGGATACGTGTCAATTTCTGTGTGGCAGGCCTGGCATTCAATCCCCAACGGGCTGTGGATCGACTCGCTTAGTTTTTCCGGAGACACATATAACGGCAAAATTTCGCCGCTAGGAAGCGTCATCTGCAATTCAGGGTCGTTATGGCAGCTCAGGCAGTACTCTTCTGTGCTCTGCTGCAGCGGTGTTCCAGCAGCCGCCTCCCCCATGACCACAAAACCGGCCGCAACTGCAAGAATTACCCCGGCGATCAGAATTAAGGGATGGGATCGTGGTTGTCTCCTAACCATGAGCCACCCCTCCATGAGAATTTCCATTGTTCGTGTGATCATTTTCCCAATCAGCTGGTGGGCTTGGCGGTTTGGCAATCAATCCAAACCGGCGCAGGAGATAAGATACCCCCAGCATTATCCCTAGCGGCACCATACAGCGCAAGACATACAAAAATAAAATAACCAGTGGGTTAAGGTCAGGCCTGATCCATGGCATGCTCCTTACTCTAGTTCCCTGACTTGATTTTTCCTATCTCACGATCCTGTGGCAGAACAGGCAATCCATCGTGAATAGGCATTCCGACTGACACCAGGCATTTTATATGTATCTCAGCATCAATCCATCTATAGCAAAGATTCTTACCGTAGATGGAGGTCTGCCTCAGACATCATGACTTATGCTCAGGTTCACCAATTATCGGCAAATACTTTACACCCAGGGTTAACAAGGCTAGAGCATATCCAATTATACCCAACGCTACACCGATCTCGATTACGTTAGGAAAGTACCTGCCTGCCGGGAGCTTATATTGCGTCCCAGGCGAGAACGCCAGCGGGACAAACAATCCACTGACTGTAACGTCCCATCGGTTGATAACAATCCCTGCCATGGCGCATAATCCACCCATGACCAGGAATGCGGGATTCCGATTGAAACGGGGCACCAAGAAAAAAATCACAGGGATGACAATCCCGATAATAATCTCGCCTACCCAAAATGCAAAATTGTAGGGAGTGTTCATCCTCAGCGTCGCCCAGGCCTCGGTTACCGAGGGCAACCGGCCATAATAAGTGGTGGCAGCCAGGTCCCAAATCTTTATATATCCGTAGACCAGCAAGGTAAAGGCGCTGAACTTCGCAATCATTCGCAGCACATCATGAGAGATGCGCCTCTTGCCGGTAACCCACTCAATGATGATTGCGATAGTCATCGTCATCGCGGGACCAACAGCCACTGCCGAGAGAATAAACATAATTGGCATGCTCGGTTTGAACCAGATCGGCCTTGATTTCACAATCCCATAAGTAGCTCCCAGGGATGATTGGTGAAGCAAGGAAATTCCCAGACCGAGCAAAGCCAGCGCAGGGGCGGCTTTATGAAGCACATGGGCAATTTCCCGGGTCCATGGGATCCGGTCGAAGAATTTATTCTCTGTAATCACCGGTAAAAACTCAATCAGCATGATGGTCAGGTAAATCGTGATGCACCAGGTGATTTCCCAGAGCACGGAATGCACATTCCAATATACCCAGGGATGCCAAAATCGGTCCGGCCGGCCAATATCCATGACCAAGGTCAGGAGGGCACTGGTATATCCAATAAATCCGACAAGAATTGCCAGGCGGATAATCGGAGTGAATTTCTTCAACCCAAACAGGTACACAATCGCTGAAAGGGTAAACGCGCCTGCCCCTAGTGCGATCGCCGAAAGGTCGATGGTAATCCATAATCCCCAAGGGACCGTATCATACATATTGGTGATATCCAGCCCTTTGACAAAGACCTGGATGGCAGAAACCAATCCAATTGTAATGAGTACCCCAATTAGCAGCATCCAGGCGAGAAAGCCTGGAGATATCTTTCTGGATTTTTGCTCAACGGTAGGAGTTGCAGTGACCATACCTATAAGCCCTCCTTGGGTGGGATATAGTACACACTTGGCTCAGCGCCTAACTCTTCGTTCAGCCGAATAGTGGGATTTTCTTCTAACATTTGGTAGATCAAGCTATCATGGTCTTTGAGGTTTCCGAACACCCGAGCGCCAACCGGGCAGATACCAACACACGCTGGAGTGGCTTCCGGGTCTTCGCCAGGCATTTTGCCGCTCTCCAGTGCCAGATCGATTCGCTGGACACAAAAGGTACATTTTTCCACCACGCCTCTCGGCCGGCGTTCAACCTGTGGTGTTCCATACGTAGGCACATAGGGGTTCGGCTCTGTATATTCTTTCCAATTAAACCGTCGCGCATCGTATGGACAAGCCACCTGGCAGTAGCGGCAGCCAATGCAGCGATCGTAATCCATCATCACCAGGCCGTCATCACGATGGTAGGTTGCTTTCACCGGGCATACTTCGATGCAGGGGGCATTCTGGCAGTGCAAACATGGCCGGCTGAAGTAAAATGTCTGACCTGTGGATGTCTTTTCCTCCACTACGATGTTCCAGGGTTTGTCTGGGTTGACATCATTGTTGGCACAACAGCCCCTCAAGCAGTATTCACAGCCAATGCACTTATCCAGGTCAATAATCATCCCCCAGTGATAGTTTCCAGTTGCTGCACCATGCCCAGTCTGTGCACCGCCTTCCAGTTGATTTTGTTGAAACTGCGAAAAAGGTGAAAGAGGTCCAGTGGTTACGAATTGTGCAACGGCCGCAGAACCTAAAGCAACGCCCGCCACCGTTAAAAAGTCTCGGCGTTGCAGTTCTACCTTTACCTTCGTCTTTTTCTTACTCATTCTTCTTCCTCCTCAACAACCTTTATCCGCTTGCTTACCACCCAGGCAGCCACTCCGCCTACCGCTAATCCAACGATCGCGCCCTGGACAAGCCCTGTGTACAGGCGGACTGTGCTTTGTGCTTCCAGGTTCTGGATCGCGGCTTCTTGTTCGACAATGGTCTGTTCCATTGCATCGGTATCTATTTCTGGAGCTGCAGCAGATTGCCCCGTGAGCTGGACAATCGTATCACGCGTATGCACCGTGTCTTGATGGCACCCAATACAAGCCTCCGAACCCACTAAAAAGGTATGACCGGTGGGTATTAATCCCATGATGGCGTCTTCTGTACGAGGTGGTGTGTACATATGGCAGTTGCTGCACTCAACGCCTTTTTCTGCATGGGTGCTGTGGGCAAAAGTATCCTCCATGTCTTTATGGCAATTTGTGCATAGCTCGGTAACTGTTTCGGCACGAGGAGTTTGGGAGTGTGGGTTGTGGCACGATTGGCATTGGATATCTGCTGCCGCATGGGGGCTGGCGCGCCACTCGGCTGTCGTCGATTGATGACAGGTTTCGCAAAGTTCTGCATTCGGCTCAATCGGCATCAATGTCTGGGGGTGCTGAGGCTCGAAAGCGCCATGGCAGGATTCGCATGTGACACCTTCATGGCTGAAAGTATTACTCTCCGCATCGAAACCTGTGGTATGGCATGCCAGGCAAGTAAAGCTGGACCCTTCCTCCTGCCAATCTTGTTGAAAAATCGGAGAGGAATATGCTTGTGCATGGCGCGTCGATTTCCAGGTCTCGTACAAGTCTGTGTGGCAGTTGCCACATGCTTCCGGACCGGCGTAGCTCTCGGTGGTTTGTTGATAAGGGGCGTTTCCAGGTGCGGCATGAACCGGTTGTCCCTGGCTGATTACAGCACCTCCTATAACACATACCATAAATCCCAGGATAAATGCCAGCCATACTTTACGAGGGTGGCGAAGAAGTGCTTTTTTCATTCTGCTTCTCTCCATAATTCTCTATCAGCATATTCTGGCCAAAAACAGATTAAATACACGGCCCAGGTTTCAATCTGCTAACCAGCGAATTCATTCTATCGACCAATTTTTAATCTGTCAATTATTTAGATAACGAGTATGATATGACAAATATCATGGATTTTCGCATTTTCTATGCACCAATGTCATTTTCTTGGGATGATAATAAATAATCCGAGCGATCTAAGATGACCACTCGGATTAAATTTCCCTTTAGGGAATCTGATAAGGATCAGTATGCTTCTTGCTGGAATACTTGCCTGATCTTATGCAGCCAATCCCGAGAATGTAAATAATAAGGCATCCACCAGGAAGGCAATCCACCGAGCAAGAATTCTTTGCCCAGATATTGGATTTCTATGCGCGGCAATTCAAACAGGTCACTATCAAGTTCGACCAGCCCATTACGAGTTCCGCAAGCAACCGTGAAGTTATCTTGTACGATCGATTTCGTCATGGTTGAGTATTTCCCGTATGGATATGCAAAAGTTAAGACAGGTCGCCCTATCCGTTCTTCGATCGCATATTTGGAATCCATTATCTCCCTCTCCACAATCCTTGAATCAATCAAGTCCAGCCGGGTGTGGGATACGGTATGCGCACCAAAATCGATTCCATGTCGGCTCATCTCTTCCACCTCCGACCAGGAGGCAATCGGAAAACGAGGCAGGCTGTTGGGTTGGCCGGGCCAACTATTGTCACGACCTATATGTCCCGTTACCAAAAATACTGTAGCCGAAAAATTGTAATCACACAAAACTGGAAATGCAGTGGTATAAAAATCCCGAAACCCATCATCAAAAGTTATCGCCACATATTTATTTGGCAGCACACTCTGGCTGTTTAAGGTTTGGGCAATGTCACATAACGGAATGACAGTATATTTTTGGACATGAAAAAATTCCATCTGCCTTCGAAATTCCTCCGGATGGATCGAGATGGCCGATGGTTGTTCCTGGATTGCATGATACATCAAGATTGCGCAGGTCGAACCGGGCATGGTATCCTTTTCTGCAAGCAAGAAACCTATTACGCGGCTTGTCCTCTTCTTGCAAGAATCCAATTGTAGATAGAAGCGATGCAGAATCCAACCACAAATCCTAAGATGAATCCATACAATAATCCTAAAAATGCCCCTCCCACAGTGACACGATATCCAATAAAAAACTGGTTTAATAGGGAGAGGTTTGGCCCTACGACTGGACCACCCTTGATTACCAGCCAGATAGTCGCAACAAAGATGATCAATCCACTCAAGAGACCGAAAACTATGCCATAAATGGTTGCATTAAGACGCATTAGCCGGGTGAGCACAACATCTTCCAAGGCTTTTTCTTCATCAGTAAATGATTCTGTCATTATGATCCTCCAACTTTAATCCATGTTCTCGGTAGAGCGAGAAGACTGTGCATCCATGAAATATCCTTGCCGCTCCAATAGCCTCATCTCTGCCCGCCTTCTCAAGATGGAAATGTATATCTGGATCGATTTATTCCTGAGTGCCGCGATGATCCATCCCAACAGGAAGCCGATGATAAACAGGTATAAAAAGCCCAGGGCTGCACCAAGAAAATCAACCTGGTAGCCCGGGAAATACTCCGAGAGGAGTTGAAGGAACCTGCCCAGGCTCATATTATTCAAATCCACTACAATGGTCGCCAGGGCAATGACAAACCCACCTACAAGCCCCATTGCTAGTCCATGTGCAATTGGATCCAGCTTCATAAAAGCCCGCGAGAATGCATCATCTAGTACCTGCTCCAAATGTGGAACCTGTGGCAGCTTAATCTCCTCGTGGTATTCTTGCTCTGCATTAACTACCCATAAATCATTTTTCTCCCCCAAGAGCAGATTACGCACCGCCAGCATGCCTGTAAGCATTGCATGATCCTGGTTGTTATACCGATGCAAACCATTTCTTCCGATTGTTTCAAAGTTTTCTAAACTATCTACATATTCCCGGAGCACTGCCAGGTGGGTTCGGTAGGTAGAATCATAGACTGGGTAAGATTTCTCAACGCGGAATACAACTCCATCCACAACATCGGAAGCCTGGGCTAATCCAATTTTCTCAATTTCTTGCCGCCCGAGTGCGATCAATCCCTCGTCCGGCATGCACCACAGTTCGTCTCCTTGATTGCAAAAATATTCCAGCCCCAGGCTGGTCATTCCTGCATCCGGCACCATATCTGGTGACCAATTTTTAAAATTCTGAATGCGGCCAACTTTAACATTCGGATCGTGGATATAGATCCAGTTATCGTCGAAAAGTTGGTCCACTTTTAAGATCAAGCACACCGTAAGAAAATCCCGGTAAGTAAGCCGGCTTGCGGCCTCCAAGACCTCGGATGGTGGGGGCGGGTTGAGCTTTTGGATAAACTCGGTGATCGGCATACTGGAAATGAAATCGGTGCCTGTAATCGTTTCATTTTTACCTTCCCAATCTACATTAACACCTGTGACCCGGTTGCCATCCCGCTGTATGCCACACACTTTAGTATTTAGACGAACCTCACCCCCTTTTCGCTCGATATCCTCCTTGACCATCGTCCAAAGCATACCTGGCCCTCGCCTGGGATAGTGAAACTCCTCAATCAGGGTTTGGATCGTGTTCTTTGGGCGAATGAACATACTCAAAACAGCAGCCTTAAGGTCCAAGTCTTTAATGCGCTGGGCTGCCCATTCTGCACTAAGCTCGGACGTGGGTATTCCCCAGACTTTTTCGGTATAGGATTTGAAAAATATTGAGAATAACTGTTTCCCAAAACGGTTGGTAACCCACTGTTCGAAAGAATCTTCTTGTTTGTAGGGAAAAAGTTGCCAGCGCAAATAACTCATCCCTACCCGAATGCTCTGCCAGAGACCCAATCCGGACAAAGCGTTCATTGGTTTCAATGGATAATAAAAAAATTTATTGCGGTAATAGATGCGGGATAGCCTGGGTCTGACTAGAAATTCATCCCCAAGCACATCTCGCCAGAACTGGTTCACTTCAACCGACTTCGTGAAAAAGCGATGTCCCCCCATATCAAAGTAATAACCCTGGTAGTTTTCTGTCCTGGCGATGCCGCCTACTTTATCCAGCTTTTCTAGTACGATCGGCTCAATACCATGCTTAGTAAGTTCTCTGGCTGCCGTTAATCCCGCTGGTCCTCCCCCAATGACGACAAAGTGCCGTTCATTCAACTTTGGTTCACCCATTCGATGAAATCTCCTTAGATAGGCCGGGGGATTTCCCCACCACTATACTCTGTCCAAAAAGCAACCATCACAAATGCCGTTGTCGGCTTAGTTGCTGCCGAACAATGGCCCGACCCGGGACCAATCGATAAATAAGTATAACGCCCCAATCCAGTATAAAAGTGTCAGGCCGACAACTCGCTCACCGTGCAATGGATTAGATTTCATCCATGCACCCATCATGATCGCCAGTGCTGGAAACATCGCCATGAAGTAACGGTGATCCGGAATGGTCAGTAATAGTATAGCCGATATCACAACAATCCAGATCATAATAATCCAATCCGAAACATTCCTCCTTCGGATGATTATCCACAACCCCAATACCAACAACACAAAATTGTATGGCCCAATCGCTGATGGCAGCTGAGTCAAAATCACGTTCGCCAATATTTTCCAGCCGGCCAGTGAGAAAAGAAACCAGCCAATTGTCAGCCTTCCGGCAATGTGTCCTCCTAGCGGAGCCTCCGTTAAAGTTATGGAAACCTCTGGCGGGACCGCAATCTCACCTACTGCCTCAACCGATATCGCGTTTTCTTAAATCAGGGTAATTACCTGTACTCCCGGAGCAGCAATATTGAATCGATATGCTTGAATAAGCCATATAGCGTAGAAACTTCCGGCGATCAAGATGGCAACCGCCAGATAAGTTGCAGTTGTTTTCAATTTCCCGCGCAGCAATACCAGGAAAAATAGAACTGGGAAAACCAGAAACATTGAATATTTTGTCAGTATACCCACCCCCAATGTAAGTCCCAGCAGAATAGCAAGCAGCCAGGACGGTCTATCCAGTAGAAACAACAACAGTAGCACACTCAATCCGAGCAGGAAGGTAAATTGGATATCTAATAATCCGGCGCTGCTCAAGCGGACAATTAACGGAAAACACATGAAAAAAAATGCCGCAAGCATCCCAATCTTTAAGTCATATAAATAGCGGCCGATAGCATAGGTCAGGATGAGCGCACCTAATCCGAACAGAATGCTGATGACACGCATGACCAGCAGATCAATACCAAATACACTCATCACCAACCCATTTAGGATTGGGATGAGTGGAGGATGTTGGCGGGCCAGCCAGTCGATTTCGTGGTAACGCGAGAGTAACCCTGTTATACCTTCTTGGGCAGCAATGCTGGAAGCCATCAGGTTTTGTGCTTCATCAAATTCCCACAGCCTCTGATAGTGTGCATAGAGAAGACACACACCTACAAACAACAGGCTGATGCATAAGAGAAACACCCATTGATGCTTTATTGCCAAGGAACCAATTTTCCTGAACCAAATCATCCAACCTTCTGGAGAGAATGCCATGACCAGAAATGCCAAAACACTTACTACCATTAGCAAAATGACCTTCTGGACATTTTCCGTTGCACCCAAAATCCATATCCCTGCCAGCCAGGTTGTCTGGATGATTGCCATCGCGGTGAGCAGGATTAAATTTTTCTGACGGGACGATAGATTAGTCACACTTCTACCCCTCTCCCCAGGGCACAACGCCAAATTTCTCTTTAGAAATATTATTCAGCAGGTCAAAATACATCTTCAGGTGCGCCTCGCGACACCAGTTGAGCAAAAATGCATGGTATCCATTCAAACCGAGTTGATTCCGTTTCTCTGGATTTTTCGCAAGCCTGTGCAGATTTTCGATAAGGTCGGTATTTTGTTGATATACCAACCCTCCCTGGCTTTCGTTGACCACTTCCGGTAAAGCTCCTAAATCTCTGACGATAACCGGTGTCTTGCGAGCAAATAACTCAACAATGACGATTCCGAAGGTCTCATAAGTTATTGATGGGACTAACGTTGCAATCGCATGAAAATAGAGGGCTCCCAGCTCACTTTGTGATTTTGGACCTAAAAATTTAACCTGGGGCAAATCGGCAGCCAATTCTTTTAGCTCACCGGCCTGGTTTCCAGCTCCGACAACCAGCAAATCATAATCAGGGACCTGCTTCCAGGCCGCCAGCAGTGTGTGCAGCCCTTTGATTTGTTCGAGGCGACCTACAAAGAGGAAATAGGGTTTTTCCTGAGGGCGGGGCCCAGGCTGCTTCCAATCCAGGTCTGCCCGGTCGATAAAATAAGGCAGGTGAGCAACAGGTTGCGGGAATCCTCGTTCGGCATGCATACTGGCAGTAAATCTGCTCGGCGACACAAAACAATCCACTTGCCGGCTGGCGCGTTCAAGCATGCCTGTGTATCGCCAAACCTGAGGCGGGCGTTTAGCCATCAACACACACTTTAGGCATTCGGGTTTGTCACATGCCCGTTGATTAAATTTCCACAAAACATGGGTTGGGCATACCAGCCAGTGCTCGTGTGTAGTGTACAGCTTTACCAATTGCGAACCCGTCTGAGCCAGCCTGAGTATTTCCGGACCCAGCAGGGAAATATTGTGATAGTGAATCACATCGTAACGTTTACTGTGTAGAAGCTCATTGATCTGTTTCATCTTCAGGATAGGTTTCCCGGTTTGGTGTGTCGCCAGTGGGGATAACCATCCATACCGGCTGTGCAAACCGACCCGATTGACATTTGGGTGCTCGTCAAATTTGACTTCGGGTTCGCCAGGGTGCTGCATGCGATAAGAGTCGATGCAGTGTACCACGTCGACAGAATGCCCTGCATCTCCCAGTGCATGGGCAAGCCGATATATGTACATCGCATCTCCACCAAAACTATATGGCGGATAGAATGTCGTCAGGTGAAGGAAATTCATCGCTTTACAATTAATCCAAGCCAGAAATTATTGTAATCAAGTTTCGAGCCGATCGCTCCCAGGATAAGTTACTGGTTGCCTCGAGTCCCTTAGTACGTAAAGTCGCTCTAATCTCGCTGGAATCCAATACACGCCGTAATGCCGAGGTAAGATCATCGGGATCCTGTGGATTAATATATATCGCCCCCTCACCCAACATTTCCGGCAACGGACTTTCGCGGGTAGCAATGACGGGACACCCACAGGCTGCCGCTTCAAGCGCAGGCAGGCCAATTCCTTCCATCAGCGATGGCAGCACCAGGACAGTAGCTGCATTCATCAACACGACTACCTGGTCATCAGGCATGTATCCTGTAAAGACGGTACGTTCGATCACTCCGGCCCGATGGATTTCCTGTTGAATTCCAGTAATTTGCGAATGGAATATCTCGTTGCGATACTCACCCACCAGCACAAGGTAAATATCCTGATATTCGGGCGTGTTGGCCAGTAAAGAAAAGGATCGCACCAACCCCATGACATTTTTGTGGGGTCCAAATCCACCAAGATAAATGACTAATCTTCCACCAGGTGGAATACCGTAAGGTTTTAGTTGTTCCCCCGATATCGTTCCATTCAATACCCGAAAAATTGGATCACTGGCTCCATCGACAACCTGTATTGTACGGTCAGACAGATTGAACTTCCTGGCTAATATTTTCTTCGAATACTCTGATATTGTTACGATCGCATCCGCCTGGCGCCTTGCCATGGATGATTTTATCTGCCAAAATAGTCGCGCTTGTTTATGTGGCAGGGTTAATTCTGGATAGATTTCAGGGATTGCATCGTAAATAAAAACAACCTTCTTTGCTGGCGAAAGAACCGGTACATAGGTGTACACCGTAGGGAACAATAATACATCCAATTTTGAATCCGACATTGCGCGGCTCATCTTCCACATGTCGCTCAGGGATCTTCGACTGGTCGAACTGGCTGCCAGGGCGGCAGGCGTCGATGCCGCTACATAACGGATTTCAACACGATCTGAAATGTCTTCCAGCTTCTCCAGAGAATCAACATAGCAAATGTATTCATTCTCTTTGTCTAGCTGCAGCGTAGATCCAATCAACGCTCTTGCATAGCGTCCATAGCCTCGCTTATTAAATAAGCAGGTTGCTTCAACACCAATTTTCATAACATACCTAAAATAGCCTTCTCAGGATAGTAGATAGCGGAGGCAGCTACAAACTTAAGCTCGCGGATTTGGAGAGACCATTATCGATGCGCGAAATAATCCCGATACCAATCAATCGTTTTCAATAGCGCTTGTTCCAGCGTGAAATCCGGATGCCAAAGAAGTAGTTTGCGGGCCTTCGAACATTCCAGGAACTGGCTATGAATTTCCTTGCTCGCCTGGTTTAAGATGATCGGTTTTAACTCCGAATTTCCCATCAAATTCAAGATCAATTCCACCATTTCAAGGACCGAGCTTGGCTTTTCAGTGCCAAAATTGAACGCATGGCCTGTTAATTGCTCTGCGGGTAAGCGCTCGGCCAGGGCCAGATAAGCACTCACAGCATCTTCAACATAGAAGTAATCGCGAACATATTGCCCATCACTGCGGATGACCGGAGATTGGTTGTTCAGGATTGAGCGTATCGTACCCGGAATCAAGCGATTAAAATTGAGATCCCCTCCGCCATAGAGATTTCCACAGCGGGTTATCGCAAGGGGGACATCATAAGTCGAAAAATAGGATATAGCAATCAGATCGGCGCACGACTTAGATACATCATAAGGAAACCGGCCTTGGAGCGGAGTGTCTTCCGTGTAGGGCAATACAGGATGGGAACCATATGCCTTGTCACTCGAGGCAACCACAACTCTTTGAATATTTTTTGCGTTCGCCTTACAGGCTTCTAATAAATTCCAGGTGCCCCGGATGTTCGATTCAAAAGTAGAGATTGCCGACCGGCCAGATGTGCCAACTATGGTTTGAGCGCCCAGGTGGAATACCGAATCGATTTCATATTCATTCAGAGCCCGCAGGAGCAGGAAGTAGTCTTCCAGCTCACCCCGTACGAGGTTGGCATGTTCCTGTAGACCCTTGGACACGAACCGGCTGGAGGGCGTCCAATCACGCACCAGGCATGTTACGGATGCGCCCTGGCTAATTAAGGCATCCACCAGCCACGAACCCAGCAGCCCGGTTGCGCCAGTGATAAAGACATTACGACCTGACCAGAAACTCATCGCCACACTTTCCAGGGGGCAGACCCTTTTGCCCAGCACTCTTCCAACATATGCCGATCCCGTAACGTATCCATCGGATGCCAGAAGCCCTCATGCCGATAAGCTCTAAGCTGGCCTTCAAGAGCAATTCGTTCCATAGGGTCACGCTCCAGGATGGTTGCATCGTTTGTCAGATACCTTAAGATCCCCGGCTCAAACACAAAAAAACCGCCATTGATCCAACCTTCGCCCGTCTGAGATTTTTCAGAGAATTCTACCACCCGATCGCCTTCCAGCTCCAGGCCGCCAAAGCGTGCCGGCGGATGAACTGCGGTCACGGTTGCCAGTTTTCCGTGAGATCGATGGAAATCGACCAGAGCTTGGATGTTTACGTCACTTACACCATCGCCATAAGTGACCATGAAAGGCTCATTCGCGATCCACTGGCGAAGTCGAAGAATCCTCCCCCCCGTCATCGTGTCATCTCCAGTGTCAATCATCCCGATGCGCCAGTTATCGATAGGATTATTATAAATAGTGCGAGTCCCATCACTCAAGTCGATCATGAAATCGCTTGAGTGGGTCAGGTAGTTCTGAAAATACTCCTTGATAATCTCGCCTTTATAGCCACAAGCGATGATGAAATCGTTGTAACCGAAACTGGAGTAGATTTTCAGGATATGCCAGAGGATAGGTTTACCACCAATCTCAACCATCGGTTTCGGGCGTACCGAAGTCTCTTCTGAGAGCCGTGTGCCTCTTCCACCCGCAAGGATGATCACCTTCATAGCTTGATAACTCCCGGCTCAGGCAAGGGTATGATAAACTGACCACCTCGCCTGGCATATTCAGCTTGCTGATGCATTATCTCGCTGGCGAAGTTCCAAGCCAGCAAAAAAACATAATCAGGCTGCTCGCTAAGCAACGTATCCACAGTCTTTACTGGAATATGCATCCCCGGTGTATATGTACCGATTTTCCAAGGGTTTTTATCTACAATATATTCCAGGCTTTCCACACCTATCGTACAGTAGTTCAAGAGCGTATTACCTTTAGCGGAAGCGCCATACCCGACGACTTTGTTACCTTGTGCAGATATTTGGTTTATCAAAGCCAGTATCTTCTGCCGATTATATGCCACCTGGCGGGCAAATCCTTCATAAATGGATAGGCTAGATATTCCCATTTCTTCTTCCCGGTTTAGGAAGTCCGAAATATCCTTCCCATGATGCGGATGAGCCGGAGGTTTTCCGGCATAAACCCGGATCGATCCGCCATGTACCGCCACACGATCGATTCTAACGATCCGCAAACCAGCTTCTTCAAATAATCGTTTGAGCGCCGTAACTGAAAAATAACTCAGGTGCTCGTGATAGATCGTGTCATACTCCAGGTTGATCAACAATTGCTCAAGGTACGGAACCTCAATGATAACCATTCCATCTGCTGTGATTAATTGGCAACAGCCTGTCAGAAAATCTACCGGGTCATCCACATGCGCCAGGACATTATTCCCAATCACAACTTTTGCCTGACCGTATTGATTCTTCACTTCGTACGCGGTACCAAGATTGAAGAACTGGCTGACGGTTTCAACACCGGCCTGAACCGCTAAACTGGCAATATTTCTGGCAGGTTCCACACCGAGTGTTCTAACCTGGTGTTTCTGAAAACATTTTAACAAACTTCCATCGTTACTGGCAATCTCTACCACTAGGTCGGAGCTGGCAAGCTGCAGAAAATCTACTACACGCTCGGCATACTCTCGGTTGTGGGACTGAATAGTGTCTGAAGTACCAGTTACGTAAATATAATCCCGAAATAATGTCTCGGGATCGATGACATCCAACAATTGAACCAGGGAGCAATCGGAACAAAAATATACATCCAAAGGAAATGATAGTTCATCCCCAAATTCTTCGTGGTTGTGTAGGAATGAATTGGCAAGCGGCGTTGGCCCGAGGGAGAGAAATGCGTGTAAATTACTTCCCCCGCACACACGGCAGGAGCCCCGTTTGTAGTGAACCGTAGGATCCATCAAGTGCCGTCCTTTATGATTTCGCCATTAACTGAGTCGGCTGACTGGATATGCAAGACTTGCTTCCCACCAAAGCGGAAACGCCACAAATTGCGGACAAATTCCCAAATTGTGCTCCCGCGCACGTTTGACTTGCCGCCCTCTCGCATCTGCGCGATGACGTTCATTTCAAAAACAGGCAGCTTCAATACCTTGGCTTTAATCATCACTTCTGCGTCTAAAAACCAATCCTTTGACTCAAGATTCATCATTCTCAAATATTCAGCAGGCATAATTTTGGGGTTTCCATTGATGTCAATTGACCCAAGCCCGCCAAACATTACGATCGTTCCCAGATTATAGATAATGGATACTATCTTCCTGGTAAACCCATCCATCCGAAAGCGGCGCCTTACCTTTACCAGGTGCGGGCTGCGTAGATTGGAAGCCACATCATATACTTTTCCAACATCGTTCGCTTCTACCTGCCCATCGGCGCAGGAAAAACCAACCAATTTTCCATTCGTGGCTGTCAAGCCCATCAAAATCCCATTTCCATAACCCTGGTTCACCGGTACGGTTACCTTCACAACCGGCAGACCATCGGTAACCAATTGGTCGATAATTGCTCCGGTGGCATCTGTGGATCCATTATCGACCAAAATCAGCTCCAAATTCACATCTCGATCCCGGAATACTCTAACCAAGCGAGTCGCAGTATTTCTAATCACATCGGCTTCGTTATAGCAAGGTATTACCAAAGATAGGTCTGGTTTTGTTTGAAGCATGGGCTTATCATCCATTACGCACTCCTGACAGCTGAGCCCGATAGAACTCCAAAGTTTTTCGGACACCTGAAGCGATATCCGTTTGTGGAACCCAACCTGATAGTTCAACAAGCTTCCGTATCGAGACCGGCTTGTGCGCCATCTCATCTTCTCGAGTGGGAAGTGCACCAAATTTTAATCGATCACGATCCATACCAAGTATCTCGGCGGCAATCTCTGCAAATTCTTTAATCGTAGTTAATTTTCCAGTGGCTATATTGACCACACTGCCCAGCGGAGCCGCTGTCATCCCTAACCTCAACAGCCCGTCCGCAACATCTTCTACATAGACAAAATCCCGCTGATGTAATCCTGCGGTTAACTCAAGCGACTCGCCTTTCTCAGCAGCCTGAAATCAGGGAGGGCAACAACCTGTTGGGTGATTCTCCCGGCCCGTAGACAGCAAACAATCGTGCAGTCAAGGCATGAACCCCGGTTTCGACACTGGATTTGGAAAGCAATTTCGTTCCAGCAAGTTTCGATCGCCCGTATATCGTTGTCGGAGCTGTAGCTGAATCTTCGCTAAGATCGCCAGGGTTGGCTCCGTATTCCATGGCTGACCCGACATGGATGATCTGCTGGCCGGTCCAAGCGGGGTCGTCTCTTTTCCATCCCGGCTGGCAGAGCACACCTAATAATTCGGCATTAATTCGGTAAGCCTGGCTTTCGTCACGCTCGTTGCGATTGACCCCATAGCCCGCCAAATTGAAGAGAATGGTAGGCCTGGTCGCATTTAGCAGCTCTCTCACTCGATCAAAATTTGCCAGGTCCAGGAGTATGATATCTCCATGAATATCAGAAATCTTGAATACACTTTCTGCATCGGACGGATCGATTACCGGTAGAATTAATATTGCTCCTTGCCGGCTTAATGCGCGTGCTACCCACCTGCCAATAAAACCATTGGCGCCTAATACCATTACATGCACATTCTTATAATTCATGGCTGTCCGGTTGATTCTGACAATAAATCCATAGCTGAGACTGGTCCCTGGATAATACGGTAAGGACCCCCAGTCAGAGAAGGACCTTCGATCACCCACACAGGCCGATCGGCATAATACGCTAATAACTGATCACGGGTCTCGGCATCCTTATCCCATGCATAGATTGGGACGTTTGCATCAAAGTTCAACGGATTATAAACTGCAGCAGATACATAATCCGGGTGCGAGTTTCCCCGGATCAGCACCAGGCTGCGACCAAAATTGTTTTGGTTTGCCATCTGCCGAATATCCGGACGCATGTTTAAGTAACTGACATACTTATCTGTTATCCGCCAGGGAAAAAATGTGATGAGTGTGATAGTACTCAGCAGAAACACCCCGCTCACCAGGCGGACGTGGGCGGTTTCATGAAAAGACAGGCCATCACCAGATACACTGGCCAGGTTTTGTAAACCGCGCACAGTGAGCACCACCAGAGGCACGATCATCAGGTACCAGTAGCGAGCGCCAAAATCCGGCCCTCCGCTGAAATAGTAAAAGAAGAATACGATAAATACTGCGGCTATTGTAACCAGCATCAAGGTATCGCTTTTCTGGTATCTCCTCGATAGTACCAGGTATGAGACGAATAGCAGGGATCCCATGCCCCAACCAAATAGCTCGATGTTGATCGAAAAGGTATTTAAATTCGCATTAATCAATCCATCGATCGGACTGTGACCCTTGTTGGGATCCAACGGCCAATCCATTCCGCGATCTGCGCCAAATCCGTAAGCGTTAGAATTGACCCCAAAACGCTGGTCGGTATAGGCATTGATGGGAAAAACGCCGGCTTGACCGGATAATGACTGGTTATATGGGATAACCAGCCCCCCCACCACAACCGTCCCTGCAACCAATCCCACAATGGCAGCCAGCTTCAACCGTCGTCCACCAACCCCAATCGCCCAAAATCCGAGGAGAACAGCCATAAGCAAGCCTTCTAGTGGACGAATCAAGCTGAGCGCTCCTAAAGAAAATCCGCCCAACCACCCCCAAACAGACTTCCCGGACCAACGAGCGACAATGACACAAATTGTTGCAGCCAAAGCACAGGTAAGGGTAAAAGTATGCGTCATAAAATTCATCGCCATGAACACATACCAGGGAGATAGGGCTAACAGGAGCACTGAAAGTCTGCTAACACGTATCGAATACAGGCTGCTCAGAACTAAATATGCCAGGATCAGGTTGATCCCCCCCAGTAGAGGGTTGACTAACCAGGGAACACCGGCAAGTTGTCCAATGGCAAGCACAGCCGGCCAACCAACCGGTGGGACGGGGTACCACTGATCCCCACGAAATTGCATCAGGTAAAAATCAAAGGCCTGGGGTACCGGAGGCGCAGGAAGAGTGAGCTTGCCTTGAGCCAGGAATTGGCTTTGAACTAAATAAGCCACTTCATCCGGAATATGTGGATGTGCCTGATAAATAAAATAACTTAGGAAAGCAGCCGCCACAACCACCCAGACGGAAAGTACGAGGACAAATCGATCAACTCTGCCGGGCTTACCCGATGGCGGCTGGGTATCACCCAATAGTTTTTCACCCACCGGCTGGATACGACCCACCAGGGCTATCGGCATCGCCAGGATAATTAGGATTCCATTGGCGAGATGTACTGCTTGAACCGTTGATGCCGCAATCACGTCATACAAGTAGAAAATGACGTCCCTTGAAACCGCGGCACTGGCCAGGACAAATACCAGTGCAAGTCCAAGGAATTGCCAGGTAGTAAACCGCTTGGCTGCCCAAACCCGGATAATATGGCGATATCGGTAAATCCCCACTGCCACCAGAACAAGCTGCAGAATAAAAATGACCAGGTAAATAGTGTAGGGGCTATTAATGAGCTCGTTCATTGCGTGATAATGCTGGTAGGCCATTAACTTACCAGCCTTTATCAGCCTTAGCGTTGCGGTCTGGCCAATAATTTCTAACCCGACCCAGAAAAGGAATTCAACCGTTGAACGTTTCAAGGTTTAGCAAATCGCCCTGTACAGCCAGGGCCAGGCTGGACAAGTTGCGGGGTAGGTTGAAGATTAAGTGGGGGCTGGGTTTCGACTGCGAGACTTTGCTCTGTCGGTATAATGGCAGGAATAATCGTGGGGGTATCGGTGTTTGTTGTTTGCAGAGTAGGCGTTGGATTCGGGCTGGGGCTGGCCAGAATTTCCGTCGGAGCCGGTAATTCGGATTTCCAGGCTACTGTAATTACCCCAGGTGCTGGGATGCTCGCAATCACCGCACTTCCTTCTTGAACCAAAGCATCCGGCAAGCTGGTTGAATATTCATTCTTCGTCGTGTAAGTTACCTCGTAAACCCCTGCAGGCAATCCTTGAACGGAAATCGATCCTGGTTGACCGGCTTTGGTAACAACGACAAAGCCACCATTTGTGTTAATAAATGCCAGGGGATCAAACGACGGATTATCGGTGGTGATACCTATCCGCGTGGCGCCAGGACGTATGAAGAGGAAATATTGCTGAAGGAATTTTGAGCGCATTCCAAAGTTCACAATCGGGTTCGCGGAATTCAGATCTGTAATCCAGTAATGCTGTGCTCCTGAATCTTCTTTATAACAATAAGCCAGTGCATATTGCGACCAGGACGAGTTCATCCCCATTTTCAAGTCGGCATGTAAATCCTCTTGATCGCTGCCTATATGCTCCAACATACCGGTATTTAGCTTGTATTGGTTTGCTCGAGCAGCAATCGCCTGCAAGTTTTCCTCAGAGACACCTGAATAACGGTGATACGTAATATCGGTGAGGTAATTCAATACCTCGGGATTCTGGATCATTCGGTCAAACCAACTCACAGCTGCCCCCATGTTGGTGGTTGAGGGAGCCAGGAAATCAACAGAATACCCATTTCCTTCCAGCCTTTTTCCGGCAGCTACAAGAGCATTCGCAACCAAAGCCGGATTCCACGCCGCTACATCCGGCTCTAAGATCACTTCAATTGCATCCGGAACCCAACCATACTTAGTCTGGAAATGATCGAAGATTGCCAGGAAGTATTCTGCATACTCCTCCGCGTTGGATCCATGATCGACATTCGACTTGTTAAAATCGACGTAGGTAAGTATAAGGTTCAGTTGTTCACCTTTGGCTTCCAGTAATGTTTTCATCGGAAGGACCAGGTTATCGATCGTATGATCTATATAGGTGAATTGAATCCCAGCAGGATCAATAGTGAATGGATCATTGTTATCATTAATGAATTCATACCTATTCTGCTGGTATGTCGAAAAAGGTATCTGGCCAGCCAGATATTGGCCAAAGTAATCCACCGGGTTTTCCATTCCGCTGGGAATTGCCAGCTGGAGGCGAGAAATACCCAATTCATCCACGCCCCTTTCGATCACCTCATCCTTATACCGTTCATAGCCGGTGCATTCATTCTGCCCAATTTGTGCAACCGCCGTCCAGCCGGTAATAGTTTGGCCGATTTGGCTCGGATCGAGGATCAGATTGGCTGCGCTGGTCTGCGCTTTTCCCGGCAAATAAATAGTTAAAGGGAAGAGAACCGTCAGGAAAAGTAAAGTTCGTATCGGTTTGCTTCCTTTGGTAAAAAAAAGGCGGATTAGCCTGTTGATAATTTTCATTTGCCAGTGCCTTTAAGTTTATATATAGTCATGGAGTAGAATCTGGTCAATTATTAATCGGGGTTGAAACGATATAAGACCAATTCGTATTCATTTCCAGGCATGCTCATCACCTGGCGTTCTTCCGGACTGGGATAATCATCCATAATGCGGATATCTCGCGGAGCTAAAGAGAATTTAGCCAATTCTTCAAGCTTATCGCTAATCTTTTCGATCCCATTTCGGAGAACAGGCGCCCGGTTTGTATATCTTCCGGTGATCAGGTAAACCGGCGTGGTTAATTGTGCTATTTTGCGAGGATCATCTATACGTTCAAAAGCTGGACGCCCAGAGAGGTGGAGATAGTAGGCCAGGGCTGGTTCGGCTAACACAATCACGCGTTCGCCTGGAGGAATGAATTGTTCCATCCGTTCAGCCGCTTGTGCCATCCCGCGTGCATCTCGCCACGGATTCGAGGCATCAGGAATTAGCCAACTTATTCCAACCACACCCAGGATTATAAGCAACGCAAAGATCGGCTGCCACTGCTTTCCAGGAACTGTTTGGGGTAATCTTGAAACCTCACGTTGCATCCATAGTCCGGCAGCGAGGAAGCAAGCCATTGACAAGGGAAATACTAGGCGGGCATATGGTCGATAAAACGGGGTGCTGAGACCAAAAAAAACAATTACAACAATTAAGAGCCAGGCTGCGTAATGAGTTTTTTTTCGCAGCAAAATTGGGAGGGCCAGCAAGGCCAGTCCCAATGTTACGAGAGACCCTCCAAAAAATAGCGTCGTTACAGCGAGAACAAGTAGTATCCAGTACTCTCTAGGTTGATTGGGAAATCTGTGATGCTGTACCCAAACCGCCCCAATAAAGGCGATTAATACCGAAATCCTGGAAATGACTCCTTCCATCGTATATTGTTGACTAATCTGTTCCCAAAGGTTTCCAAACCAGCGGAGACTGATGATCGGTTGATTGATCATCGTTTTCTGATAGGCAGCGAGATCAAAATACCCCCCATAGCGAAAATGCACCAAAAATAACCAGGGTAGATAACAAATTACAGCAACCAGTAAGATCACTGCAAATATTTTAATCACACGAAATAGAGGAGGACCTCTCAGCTGGTTTTGCCAGATGAATATCAATAAAGCGATGCCTGCAATTACTAATGCAAACCAGCCATGATATTTAGTATTCCATGCCAGTCCTACTATAGCACCCGCAAAAATCGCCAGCCAATAATTCTTGTAATGAATTGCAAGGGATATTAATAAGAGTGAAAGGAGAAATAGCAGCCCGAAGCTTACATCGGTTAATACCGATCGAGAGAGAATTATATGAAATTCAGAGAATGATAAAAGGGCAGCAGCTACCAGCCCGGCAACGCTGCCAAACCACAACCGACCTATCAGCCAGATTACCAAAATCGTTATCGTCCCTAACACAACATTCAACCATAGTGCTGCCAGGCCATATGGCTCGCCCAGGATTTTATTTGCGACTGCAATTAATACGATAAACAAAGGTGGAGAAAATCTCTCCTGGTTTGGGTATAAACGGAGCGGCTGATCCGGGTCGGATATCCCCAGACCGCTAAATAAGTACACGCCTTCATCGAAATGATCCAGGCTGATCAAGCTCAGGTTCCATGCGCGCAGGGCAAAACCGAGCATGATCAGGATTGTCAATATAATAAATTCCATCTTCGATGGCTTAGAAAAGCTCATGGTTTGTATTCGAATAGAGTTCCCGCTTCATTGGAAACTACCAAAATCAATCCCGGCGTTTCTTGAAATTTATTCAGGTCTTGCTCAGGGCCGACAAAGACAAATCGGGGGTCAATTTCCCGTAAGAATGCAGCTTTAGCTTTGGGGGGATCTTGAAAAAAACGCGATACAGATCTGGTTTTTTGAGCGTAATCAATACACAAGAAAAAGTGTGCACAGAAAAATCGTCCGGGGTATTCCGGCGCTAACCATAAAAGGTCTCTCTTCCAATCCAGTTCAGATAAATCTGCAATCAGGACATCGTCCTCGGCAGCTATGTTTTTTAAAGTATCGATGATTTCGCGGTGGTCTGCGTTAACGAAAAGGGCAGGGATAGAGGCGTTAAATTTGGACAATTCCCAACGATTCTGGAAAATCCATACTGGTGTCACCAACAATGAAATGCCTATGATTACCATAGCCGCCGGGGTCACTCTTTTATAACGGGAGAAATAAATTTGCCCTGCGATGATATAGAGTGGTATCTGTAAGGATAACGACCCGCGAGCAGGATACATAAAAAATGGCCCAGATAACAAAATGGTGGTACAACCTAACGCCCATCCCAACAGAAAAATATTCTCTAAATCGGCATTTCTCCAATAGTTGCCGATCCCAAAAACAATCATGATCCATGCGATTGGGTAAGAGATTAAAATAATGGAAAACAACATATTTTCACCCCGCCAATTCGGCAGGGGTGCTCCTGATTGACCATAAAGTAAGTAGATTACAAGAAAGGCAATCAGGACCGAAATCAGACTGGCCGATAATACGATCAATGCATGACGATCTAGTTTCTGCTTTATCCACAATAACAACCCAATCGACAATAGGATTGCGATAAATGTTATACCTTCGTAAATATGATACAAGGTGATAAATCCTGACAAAAATATCACCAATATCAGGCGAATCGGGCTGAAGTGTTTTAAAGCAAAAAATAATCCAATTAATGTGATGCTGAACAACAACCACAATGTCATGTAATGGGAATCGAAGAATGCTTGAAATAGATAATTACCGCGAAAATTCTCAAATACAGGATTCTTCTCTACCGGTTCAATAATTAATTTTGATAAAATCGGATTTTGGCTGACAAAACCGATCTGCGAAAGAATTAGTAAATAGACACCATAACCACCGCCCAGTAAAATTATCCCAAATACCCAGGCGGTTTGGGCTTTTGATTTCATAAACTGGCTGGAAATAAAATATATGACTATTGTGGTGAGGAAAACCAGAACTGATCCGAAGAAAGCATATATCCATTCCGGTGATATCTTTGAAACTTGAGCTGTTTTTCCTATCAGGTAATAATAGAAAACTAATAGATGGGGGCGGTTCTCTTCGATTGTAAACTTATTCTCAACAAGTGGACCATCGATTACAGCCTGTCGCATCCAATAGCGATATTGCATCATATCTGGGGATGCCGACAGGTTCCCGGTAAAGTGCCACCCTTCAGGCGTTTGCGAGTAAGCTCGATAATAGAAGAATAATGGGAGCAATGCCAGGATAGATCGCAATCGCGAAGACATACCAAGGAATATTTATTTTTTGTAATTCGTTATGTTGTAATTCAGTCCATGATCAATCACCCACTCGAATAGTTGATCATGGGCGGATTACCTCGAGATGGATTCCATCTAATATTATCCTGCAATTTTCTGCTGTCGACTGACCTTTAGATGTTTGAATTAAATTTTCAAGCTCTAAAGGATCAACAATATAATCGTATATCTCCTCACTCCCATCCCCATTTAGAATATAACGCATGCCGTTGCAGACGATTGAGCTCATCCCACCTTTTGCAATCGGGTACCAATCCGGCAAGGTCCCCCTTTCACTCAATTCAGCGAGTTGGAGATCAGATCCGGCAACAGATTCAGTCTGGCGGCTCATCCACAAGTCACTTATGGATTTTCCAGTGGACGTATCTTCAATCTCCTGATCAACCATTCCCAGAACTGTCAACGGCATGTTACGTAAGCTGAAAGGCTCAGGGATTCGTTGCAGAGTGTCCGGAGACTGTGGAGTTATTATCAACAAAGGCACACGGACCCCCGGGCGATACAGGCTGTTCGCATGGCTCATGACTCCGTGCTCGCGAAATTCCTCACCATGATCGGAGGTAACCACCAGGATCGTGTTTTCAAACAGGGATCTGCTTTTCAATTCGTCGACAAGTTGTCCTAGTTGCGTATCAATATAAGCAATAGCAGCATCATATTGGTCGATTTCTGTTTGAAGCTGCTCGGAAGTACCGCCCCATGGCTCGTTTCCCTCAACAAAAACCGGTTCCCCTTTCACCCTCCCTGGGCCAAATTTCACATCAAATGGGGGTGGTGGCAGGTAAGGAGCGTGCGCATCAAAATAGTTCAAGAATACGAAAAAAGGCCGTTCGCCTTGTTGGCCAACCCAATCCAGGAACTCATGATTTACCTGCTCGGCATTTTTCCGGGCGGGCAACTCATACACCCCGAGACGATGTAACAGTCCACATCCAAATCCCATCTGGCGCCAACAAGCAAGATTTTGCCCAAGGATCGAGCTGATAAATATCTGTTCGGCTGAGATGGGGAAATCTTCATACCGGATAAAACCTCGATCCAGCCCGGTTTCACGATTGGTATAGTAGGTATTGGCGACAAACGCCGCCGTCATGTATCCATAATCCCGTAGGGTCTCGGCCAAGGTCGGGTAGGAATCGTCTAACGGCTGGCTCCAGTCGGTGGACAGCTCATGGGGCCAGCGCCCCGTAAACATGCTAGCATGAGAAGGCAGAGTCCAAGGGGCTGGGGCAATCGCTTGCTCATATAAATTACCCACAGAGAATATTTTCTCTAACTCAGGCGTTGTGCTGCGTTCATAATCGTAAATACTTAAATTTTGAGCGCGCACAGTATCCAGAACGATAAAGAGTACATTAGGAGCTTGAGAATTTATCGCAGGCAGAGACTTGATCGACCTGTTCTCAGAAATCCACAGGTAGCTGTATACAATGATCGTTAAAACCACAACTAACCCAAGCATTGCATAAGTTGATTGCCGGATAAATTTAAACCAGTTCACTCGAAAACGTCGGATCAAACGAACTGTGCCAATCGAAAGCCCCACCGCCAAAACAAAAGACGCATACCATAGTATTGGTAGGTGCAGCAGCAAAATGAAATACGCCAGTACGCCATATGGAATCAATATATTCCAGAAGATCGCAATTTTTGGGAGCAGCCATGATACCCCGATCAGGATTAATCCTAGAAGTATGAAAAAGAAAATATCGGCAAGCGGAGCCATCCAAACGATATCATGTCCGATACCAATCATGCGATTCAAGGCAAACTTACGGATTCCCTGCAGAAAACCTCAGCCAGGCCGACCCCGATCCCAAACCAACCTCCCAGGAGCAATATTTGGATCGGAGATAATTTTTCAGTTGATGTGTTACTTTTATCAAGACTGCTCATAGTTCCAAAACCCACACAATAAATTTGATTTCCCTCAATTTTTCACGATGAAATGATCGATTTCTCATTTAATCTTTTTGCAGAACCGCCATGTAATGTACAGATTGGCTCCTGAACCGGCTTTCCTCAAGCATTTTTTCGATCGGATAGGAAACCGGAGCCGCCATTTTTGGCATAAAATCTGGAATAAACGTGAAATAATTAATATTGATCAGATTCAGGCCTTTCAAGGTTTCCCAAAAAGCTGGGTCTATCCAGGTTTCGGTACCCTCGTCAATTGATCTGAGGATGGGAAACAAATATCCCATATATAAACGGAATAAGGGATTGCGCGGATTTGTTTCATGAACCATAAGTAGCCCCCGCGGTTTTAGTACCCGAATGGCTTCACGTTTAATGAACTGCTCTAAGGAATAATCCGGTATATGATGCAGTACACCGATGGTATAGATGTAATCGAGACTGTTATCCGCAAAAGGGAGCACTGCGGCATCTCCATTCACAACCCGAGCATCCAGCCGTCGGGCGTGGATCAGAAGATCAAAGGCAATATCTATGCCAAATACGGTATAGCCGCGCCGATTCATTTCCTGGCAATGGAAGCCCGGACCACACCCCAAATCTAATCCAATTCCTTCTTGAAGGCCTTGTTGAACCAACATGTTTTCCAATAAATCAGTTTTTCTGCCAATTAAGTGCGACAAGACATGCGGCTTAAACTGAACGCGGTACTGATCGGCAATCTCGTTGAAGTGCAAGTTGGACGTTTTCGCTTGTTTTTCGAACCAGACTTCCCTAATCAGAAAGATCATCCCAATAGTCACTGCGAAGCCAGTGCTGGTTATGCGCAATAAAGTAACGACCAAGATGCTGCTGGCAAGATCGATGGATAGTGATTGCAGGCTAAGAATTAATATACTCCCCGTGATACCAGTTCCGGCAGGTGAAAGGGAAATGCCGCCAATCAACGTCGCCAGGCTGAAAATTCCCATAGCGTAACGGGGAGCTATTTGGATACCGAAACTGGAGGCAGCGAAATAGGTTAACATGGCTGCAGGAATCCACGCAACAATGGAGATCAACAAAGCCTGTGCAAGGACATTGATTTGCCTGAGCTGGGTCACAACCAAATCTGGAACACCAAACCTGATCATCAACGAACCACCAACCCATAAAATCGCAACAACCAGTATCAACAAGACAACACTTACAATAAATCCCCACATGTGCGTGAAAGTAAATAATAAGATCAGTGATAATGCAAAGATATCTAACAATCGGTCGGTAAACCATACCCAAAAGCTTACCGAGTTTGGAATTTGGAAATTTCGCTTCATCAAGATGCTGCGGATTAAGATCTCTCCAAGATATGCCGGCGTGGCGATACCCAGTTGCGAGGCCAGGTAGATCGAAAGACTTCGCCGGGTTGGGACACGAATTCCAACTCGGCGTAACAGGAATTGCCAGCGCAGGAAGCGCATAAAGAGAAAGTACAACGTGATCGCCAGCAAAAGTACATAATATATTGGATTGATTCTCAATAAATTCCGAAAAATCGCAATATCGCCAATTATATATACCCAGAATATGACCACCGTCAAACCGATCAGAATTGCAATAACACTTAATAGCACAGGTTTCGAAACCCAGTTCTTCACCGATCGACTCCGAAACGGTCAAAAATTGGATCGACATCGAATCCCAGATCTTCCAGGATTTCTATCACGCTAAATATCCGGGGGCCATCAGTAATCTCAATCGTGCGGAAAAGAAAGCCACGTGGAATGGAGAAAAGCGTATCGCCAGCCGGAGTAGGTGGTTTGAGAGATTGCTGTTCATCCAGAATATTTCGATCCAGGATAAACACTTCGAATTCATCATCAGATATCAATAACTCCATCCCCAATGGAGGATTTTCATTAATCCCTTGAATGACCATATTGATCGGTGAATTGAGATCCTTACGGCGAGAATAATAATTCCAGGCAAGTGCAGAGCCCCCGTAGGCATCATCAGGTACACTCGGATCCCAATCGAGGGGGAATACCTGCCTTAGAATCCTTGTACTGCGGTATGCTGCAGGTTCCAGCTGCCAATAGTCCCCAACACGGTTGTCAATCGTTTCTCCCACCGACCTGGCATTCGTATCGATATGTAAATTCTTAGGTATTGAAATGATCAGCGCCACGGTCAAGCCAGCCAACACAATGCCGTATCTAATCGTCTGGTGAGCTAACTTTTGCGACCAGGGAATCCGCCAGAACACAACCAAAGGAAAAATCATTAACGGGAAAAAATAATGCAGGGCAGTATAGGCGGGGAAATAAAGAAACAGGAAATACAACACGGTCAGGATCGTGAATTGACGGGCGATGCCATCCTGCCAAGACCAAACCAATAAGGACAGGGCCGGAAATATCCCAGCCGGAATGAGAACGTAAAGAATGCGACTAAAATCGGCCACCTGGAAAAATGCAAAATGACTCAGTGTATAGATTAGACCGTATTCTTGACCAGGCGCGGGTAAATTTACCAGCTTGAGTAACAACGGCGCCAAGAAACTGAATAACGCGAAGGCGAAAATTATGCCAAGAGAGAATAGAATAGATTTCCAGGGGATTGGCCGGTTGATTATGGCCACGGAGAGGAGCCAGAATCCCACCAGGATAATCCCTGAGGGTAAAGCAAGCATAGATAAGATCAGGAATAAAAATACCCAACCTTTTTGTTTACTTTCAAAAGCAAAGGCATAACCCAGAAATGCCACCAATGCCAGGATATCCTGGCTGGCCGGCATGGCTAAATCAGCAAAATATGGGCTATATGTCGCATTGTATGCCAGGGCGACGGTGATAATTACGAGCGCAAACCATAATAGAAATCTTTCGGGGATACCAAATTTAATTGGGTTGCGTATTTCAATCAACGCCAGTAAGGATGCATACAAAACGATTAAACATAAGATGTACAGCATTCTGGCAGAAGCCTCTGTGTCACCGAATAAGCGCACGAACCATGACATGGGATAAGCAAAAAGCATGGAGCTAAGCCCAGGAAAACCTGCAATATTTCCCGAATCCGGGTTCCAAAATGGGAGAGCGCGAAATAATAATAATCGCGCAGTCTCAATGGCGTGCGCGCCATCTCCGTTGAAATTCTCCCAATAAAATTTCGGCGCTAGCAGAACAATAATGGCAAATGGAACAATCACCATCGAGATAAGGGTGATCCAGTCGATTCGGGACTGCAGCGGAAACCCAACCGGATGTTTTCGCATGACCCGGATCACCAAGAATCCCAGGCAAATTGCAGAGAGAATCACTACCAACCAACCAAAGGCTGTCCCTTGAAGCGATTGATGTGTAAAAACTTGAAAAAAACCTACCGCCAAACTGATTACTACCAGGCTAACCCCAAAACCATACAATACCCATTGACCCAGGCTTTTTGCAGAATTCATCGCCAGGATTAGCAACATGCCGGGTGATAAGAACAATATGCAAGCACCAAGCACCACCAGAGGGACCGCAAGGTACAGCAGGGCAGCGTGTTCGGGGATGAAATATGGGTTGGTACTGTTGGCAAGGTCCGACAGGCTGGCAACCTGTCCTAATACGGGTAGCCCTATGATCACACCCAGCCAAATGGCCGCTAAGCCGCTAAGGTATAGCCAGAAAGGTGTGGAGGTTTTAAGATTGGAATGTGTCGACAACTCAGCTCGTGTGAGCATTTAGGAAGATTCTCAATCGGGATCCACCAATTGCTCAATTAACGATTTAAATTTCTCGACCAGGCTCTGTATCACTGCTTGCCCATCTGGTGTACCGGCAAAATCGCTTTCTCCGGCAGAACCATTAATAGCAAATAGCTCATTGCCATCATTGGACCAAATTGCATGCCAGCTCTCGATTGTCAGAGAACTCAGGTTGCTTTGGGACACCGGATGGCTTTCAGGATGGTATGGATTTTGATAGAGCTCAGATAAAGCCGGTTCCGTGTTGCTTTTTGGAGATGAAACGAGTTGGATTAAGTCATTTCCTGGAAATTGTGTGCTCAGGGTCAAGTTTGCCAATTTCGTCAGAGTCGCCGGCAGATCACGAAGGCTGACCACTTGATCGACCTGCACGCCTGAAGGGAACTCCGCTGGGTAGTAGATCAACAATGGTACATGCAGCGATTCAAGGTAGAGTGAGTTCCCATGTCCATAGAGGTCGTGTTCGCCGAAAGCTTCTCCGTGGTCGGAGGTGATTACGATAATGGTCGAAATCATCCATGGAATATTGTTGCAAACTTGAAAACAGCTCACCAAGCTGCGCATCCAGGTAAGCAATCGACGCATCATAAGCATCTATCTGCCATTGCAATTCTTCAGGCGGCAGCTGCCCGCCCCAATCAGAAGCCCCCAAAGCTCCAAAGCTCCCGGGATCACCATTCGCCGGTTTATCGCCATAATAAGAGTTGTACGGCGCGGGTGCTTCGTACGGGTCGTGAGGGTCGAAATAATTCAACCAGGTAAAAAATGGTTTTTCGCCTTGATCTGCCAACCACGAGAGAAATTCGCGGTTGATTTCATCAGCTGGTTTCCGCCCCAATTGGTAAAAATCAACCAGCTCACTATTCATTAGCTTGAAATCCAGTTTCGTGCCCAAGGATGTCAGTCTGAGCATGGAACCTGCATTCCACACCAGGTCTTCAAAATGGATGAATCCCTGACCAAATCCCAAATTGGCAGTGGAGGCGAATGAGTTGGCGACGAACGCCGCAGTGGCGTAGCCATTCTCACCGAATGCTTCTGCGAGTGTATAGAAACCTTCATCCAGCCGGTTGCCGGTCATGGCATCTGCTTTATGCTCATGATTAAAGAGACCGGTCATGATGGAGGCATGCGACGGTAAAGTCCAAGACGAGGCGGAAATCGCCCGATTATATTGGATCGACCCGAAGGCAATTTTATCCAGGTTCGGAGTTGGGCGGGCATAGCCATAAGCGCTCAGGTGATCGGCTCGTAAAGTATCCAGGGTAATCAAAATGACATTCGGCTTTGAGATTACACGGTCGGGTAGAGAATTCACAAGAGATGCTTCTCTCAACTGCTTCAACCCCCATAGGGTGAATGCCAGGATGATCACCATACCACCGAGCCAGGGGGTCATCTTCGTGAGATTATTAAGGAGTTCCCCAGGTCGCCCGGATATGAGCATCAGGCTCTGGTAGGTTATGCCGACTGAAAGCAGTAGCAGAGCCCAGGTGGCTGAAGTGAAAACAATGTGAATTGCATTATAGATTCCGACCAGGCTTACACAAAAAATTATCACCAGATACAGGAGAGTCGACAACCTGGGGTATTTGTGAAGGATTTTTTGTAAAAGCCAGATTGCCAGTCCAAACAATATCCCAACAATAAGTCCAAACAACCCGTAGGTCAATGGAGCTATCCAGATTATTTCCGGAGCCATTGGCTTAGGAACCTTGAGGTACCAGCGGGTTAGTTGGATTGCTCCTTCTAAGAATCCCAAAAATAACCCTACTCCAGCCAGAGCGACAGCAAATACCAGCAGTCGTTGAGTTCCACTGCCGGTCAATTGCTGATTATCCAGATAGATATTGATTAGCTTTAAGCGCTGGTTGCTAGCCATAAACAATAAAACTTACCCAATATAGCCCAGGCCACTCAATCGCTCACGGATAATTTCCGCTTCATCTGGTGCAAGGTCGTTTCGGGCTAAAATCTCGGATGCCCGGCTGGCAATCAAGGAAGAAGCCGCAAACTGCGGGTGAGCCGAGAAGCCGGCCAGCTCAAATAACGTTGGAACAATCTCAGCCCAGCTGACATTCCCTAAGTCACCCAACAGTGGATTATTCGCGCTGGCCAGGATAAATCGGCTCTGACCCTGGAATTCAGCCGACACAAGATCGTCTCCAACTTCCGGTGCTTGAAATAACACAAGAAGGATTACGTCGTCTGTCAAAAGCTGAAGCAGCTGACCGATCTCCAGATCTAAAGTCATCAGATAATCTCTGACCTCATCTTCTGAAAATACTGGAATCGCTCCCCGGTTATTCCGACAATCTTCAATTATCTGGAGATAATCCCAATTCTGCCCCGGCACAACTTCCCTTGCCAGAGTAAACAACGACTGGCAGGAGACAATGCAATCTCCCGGTGTCCTTGTTTCGTTTGGGATGCCAATCCAGGATTTCATTGGGCTGGTCGTTATTTGATGGAAAGAATTACTGATCAGAATTGATTTTTTTTCGATCTCAGCCAAAATATCCCAGATATAGAGTTCGTCGGGTTGCGATGCTACAGCTGCTCTCAATCCCGAGAGCTGGTTGCCAGGTAAAGCACCGAATCCACTAATCTCGATTAGCTGCCGGACATTTTCGAGCTTTTCGTCCGCAAGAAACCAATCCAGGGCAATACCCTCAAGGTCTATCACCAGTATTCTCATCGTAAAAGGTCTTCTCCTTGCATGGCCGGCCCTCTCCCAACCCCAAGTGACCCCAGAATTGTCGGCGCGAGATCTACCAGGCTGATAGGTTTTCTACCGCTAAAAGGCTGGTTCATGAAAAACACACCCGGCACCAGGGCAGGATCGATGACATGATCACCGCCCCAGCGTTTCGTGTTGTCTTCAAATAAACCAGCCGGAACACCACCTAACGGAGTCCCCCAGGACACACGATAGCCGGCATTAAAATTGACCAACAAATCTGGCGCCTCTGCAGTATAGGGTCCTTGATAGAGTTCGTCCCGGTGGAAGACGCTGTTTACCGCGACAGAGCCATTTACTGTATCCCGCAACCCAGTCAAGCCCAATTGGATGGTTTGTGATAATTTCGGTGCATCCTGGATCGAGACAATTCCGTTAGCTTCCCGCTGGCGTATGTTCAGGAAAATGCCACCTAATCCCAGGGCATAAGCTTGTGTCCGATCCCAATCTACATTCGGGAAAAAATCTCCATTCTCTTCACCAGGACGAATGTTATTCTTTAAGGCAAGGAATCCATTCTCGTAAAGCCATGTGTTGAGGTTCAGTCCGCGGCTGAAGCTGTTCATCCCATGATCGCTAAGCACCATGAACAGAGTCTGATCGTCGACATACTTGAGAACTTTGCCGATGATATTATCCAGAACGCGATAATGGTCTTCGATCGCCAACCGGTACTGATCAACCGGTTGGCCTTTATTCGCCGGGTGTTCAGGCTCGCGAAAACGCCAGAACATGTGTGCCAGCCGGTCGGGAGTGTCATACAGGCAGAAGAAGAAACCTTCGCTAAACCGATCCAGCTCCGAAAGCATCATTCTCCGTCGATCCCGAATTACAAGATCGCATTGCTGCAGATATGCCGATTCATCAAAACGTCCGTTGATCAATCCGTCGTGGTCTTCAGCCATGCCCAGGGTATAGTATCCGCCCAGGCGTGCAAATAACTCGCGGGAATATTCGTTAGGTGCACTAATCGGGTATAACGGTGCCTCAGGATCAAAATTAATCGGCGAAGCATAAAGCTCAAACTCCGGCTCAATTTGACGCAGGTAAAATCGCACAAATCCGCTGACCGTCTGCATCAATCCGGTCTTAAAATTTACTCGCAACCAGTCGCTCCAAATTCCCTGCTGGATTTGAAAGGGCTCAGCTTTATCTTCCACTATCAATTTGGCGGAACTGTTCGCCAAATTTAGTTGGAGAGTGATAGGTGTTGTAATATCCTGGCGAGTTTTCGGATTGCGAGGCCCAATCAAATGCGTGGCTACGCTGCCCCCAGCAGAGATCACATGGACTAGCTTTTCGCTTTGCCCGGCTGTGCAGTTTGCATCTGAGGTGTAGAAAGTGCCCATCCCCAGGCTGCCGCGCAAATCGGGCACGCCTACCCCGGCAAGTAATCTTCCTTTTATGGGGTCCGGTGGATAGGTACATGGACAGCGGATGACCGTGGACTGTATCCCGGCTTGTGTCAGAACATCCCAAATTGCAGTTCCCCGCCGGTTGTTAATTACCTTTGCCGGCACAAACGGATTCTTCTGCTCATAGCGGCTGAGGGCCAGGATCGGCAGGTATGTTTGCGGATCCCGGCTCAAGAAGTCGAATATTCCATGACCTCCAGGATTCGTCCCAGTGGCAAAAGTTGACCATGCTACGGGCGTCTGCGCCGGGTAGGTAGTATTCACCCGGGCATAACCACCCTGCTGGCGCAGCTTGCTCAAATTGGGTAACTCGCCGACCTGCATCATGGACTCCACAATCTTGGGTTCCATGCCGTCCAGGCCGATTACGATTACTTTACGGTACCTGTCCACCACTCCCCGACCCATCATCATCTTCAGGTTCCACATACGGAGTAATTTCCTCGGCCGCCGTGGAAGGTTTTTCCTTGATCCCGAATATTCGTTTTATAAAGCGTACGATGTAGCGCCAGAAGATCAGGATAACCCCTAACGCGGCGGCTAGAAATGAAACCAGAGGCATCACTGTTTCCGGACCAAGGTAAAGCAATCCGGAAGTCAGCCCGCTGAAAAGATCCAATGGAAGAAACATGTGAACCTCCTAAATTCCTAAATCTCGTGCACAGGCATTAATAGGGCAATAATCAATCGACACAGTGTTTGTCAGAGCTCCTCAAATTCGTGAGCACCTAGTTTCCGTGAGTCCGGAAAGCGTATTACCCAGATAAGTGCGATTAGCACGAGTGCCAGACCTATTACCCACCAGGCGGATAGCCATACCGGCTTTAAGTGTAAGTGATCAAGGGTTGTCATCCAGGGAAGTACGACCCCTTGCCGAAGAACAAACAAAACCAACTCAACCACGCCTCTACCTTGCTCAACATCACGATACATTGCCAGGCACCACGACCAGCCAAGTGATAGCACGGAAACCGGCACGGACAACCAGCGCGGCATTGCCAGTAATACACCCGCGACGATAAAAAATAAAAAAGGGACGACTGGGACTACATGTCGGATCCCGCTGTTAAATTGCATTCGGCTGAATTGGTTGGCTGCGGTGAATAAAAACATTCCCAGGGTCAATATCAGGACGAGTATTATCTCTTTTCGTCCAATTATCCGAACGCGGGGATTATACCAGCCAGGTAAATAGATTGCCAGAATAAATATTGGTGCAGAGATTAATAATCCATAACGAGGATTAATCAAATTTTCAAGCAACAAATCTACCTGGGGCCAATCCATCCCCTGATATCCATAACCACTGTATTGGGTTGAGGGCATATAATGCTGAGCCGGGTATATTGGATGCCCAAATGCCAGCCATTGGTAACCCACCAGGACGCTCAAACTGAGAACTGCACCTAATCCAAATAAAGCTAATTCCTGCTTAGATTTAAAAACCGAACCTGTATCTCGCAATCTTAGCAATAAATAGATGCCGATCGCACCCAGCAGGATTATGCCACTGTAATCCAGGACCACAGTCCAGCCGGCCAATAGTCCAGCCAGGAAATAGGCCGATTTGTGGATATTCCGCCTATCCTGCCATGGCTGCCAGAGCAGCGCAAAAGAAAACAAGGCGAAATGACTTTGCAGCAAGTTGTGGTTTAACTGACCGGTGCGGAAGAATACCGGTGTGGCAAATGCATAAAGAAGTGACAGGGCCAGCGCTTTCGCTTTCGATTTTGTGCAAGCCAGCAGCAGGAAAAACATCACCACAACACTGGCGGCAGATAATGGAGCCATCAACAAGGTTTGCATCACACCTGCCGCCAGGCCAAATTTCACATCCAGCCCTTTGGCATAGGCTTTTTGGTAAAACTCGCGCGCCAACGGATAAATGCTTTCATACTCGGGTGGTTGAGTGACTCCCTGGCGGGATGCTAATACTCTAACTGTCACCCGATCGAGCAAGGGCTTGCTGAGGCGATATGGTATAGCGGCAAGGATGGACGCCCCAGGGTTGTTGTTGATGAAAGCTCCCCTGCCCGGCAGCTCAAATATATCTGCGTGCAAACCCAGGTATTCACTCACATCGAAACTAAAATGATCGCCCAGCGAGAGTGCAGGATAAATTTCTCTAACGGTGTTCGTAGCAAAATGCAAACAGTAGATCAGCCAACACGATAAAAACAAACGAATGGCTATACTTTTATTAGAATACCGATCGAGGCTCAGGCTGATGTTCATACTAAATTAAGCTATGCGCAATTCCTGGTTCAGGTAATCGCCGTCCAAATAGGCGCGCAGCCATAATTCCAGGCACAGTACCCCCCACAATTCACGCCCAAAGCCCTTTTCCGAGAGAATCAGGCTCTCAATCGCATTTATGTGATAAATCCCACGCTGGCGCGCTCTGCTTCCCAGCAGGATATCCTGCAAGAAGCCCTTCAAGGGACCGCGTGCCCATTGATTTAAGGGCACAGGAAATCCCATCTTGTCATGCCGGTTCCGAATCGAGCCAGGCAGTTTGTTGCCAACTGCCTCCCGAAATATCCTTTTGGAATCACCACCTTGAAAACGGATCGATGGAGGCATGGTAACTAGAAGCTCAACAATCCGATGATCCAGCAGCGGAACTCTGGATTCCAGTGAAACACTCATACTGGAGCGGTCTTCGACTTGAAGCAACGCCGGCAGTAGAGTTTTGATATCAAAATGGGTCATCTGGTCGAAATAACTCCTGGCGCTTGGATGATTGAATATCTCCTGGAAATTACGAAACATCACATCCCTGTCGTCAGATTTCCAGATCTCTCCTGAGTATAGACTGGACGGGCTTTCAACTCTGGTTACCAGGCGGAAATATCTCTCATCTTTTGCGCCAAAGAGGCCTTCCCTCCAAAAGCTTTGCAATAACGGCTGGTAAGAGCGCAGCATATCCAGGTTGGAAGCGATATTCTCCCAGGTGACTACAAAATTCCCTTGCTCTTGCGTCCCATAGATCACCCCTTTCAGTACCTGCTCCAGGTAAGCA
This sequence comes from uncultured Chloroflexia bacterium, assembly GCA_963744375.1. GTDB lineage: Bacteria > Chloroflexota > Anaerolineae > Anaerolineales > UBA4823 > CTSoil-045. The sequence continues at coordinate 201,370 of CAVUTH010000001.1, forward strand.
ACCAGGTAGCGTGCGTACCCCCCAAATAACTCATCCCCACCCTGCCCACCCAACACAACTTTGACATGCTCTTGAGCCAGTTTGGAGACAAAGTATTGTGGAAATAAACCCGGTCCTGCCGCGGGTTCGTCCATCATGTAGATCAGGTGCGGCATGACTTCGATAAAATCCTGCGCGGTCGGACGGATTTCATGGTGGATTGTGCGCGCAAATTCCGATACTTGTCGGGCAAAGCGGGTCTCATCATATTCCAGCCCGTCATCGAAAGCGCCAGTGAAAGAGTGAAAGCCATTGCCAGTCAGCTCGGACGCCATACAAACGACTGCCGAGCTATCGATGCCACCTGACAAATGCGCTCCGACGGGGACATCAGCCCGCAGCTGCAGGCGTACGGCGTCAATCAGGAGATACCTAAGCCGCTCGATAAATTCTGCTTCCGGGCGAGTTGTATCGATCTGGTACTGCAGCTCCCAATAGCGGTGGATTTGTGGCTTCTCACCTCGATGGGCATTTAGAACCAGGAAACAGCCAGGCTCCAACCGGAAGACATCCCGGAACATGGTTTGCTCCCCGAGGCAGAACTGGAAAATAATGTTTTCCTGCAAACCACCTAAGTTAAGTTCCGGTTGATGCAAGCCAGCTGCAAAAAGCGCTTTGATTTCACTGGCGAAGAAAAATCTCTCATCATCATAATGCCAATAAAATGGTTTGATACCTAACCGATCCCGTGCTGCAAAAAGCCGTCTCTCACGTCGATCCCAGATTGCAAAAGCGAACATACCATTCAGTCGTTCCAGGCAGGCAGCACCCTGCTCTTCGTACAGGTGCAGTATCACCTCCGTATCGCTGTTGGTTGCAAACACATGACGGTTTTCCAGCTCGGCTCTCAGCTCACGGTAGTTATAAATTTCCCCGTTATAAGTGATCCAGAGGCTCTGGTCTTCATTGCTCATCGGCTGCTGGCCGGTTTCAAGATCAATGATCGCCAGGCGGCGATGCCCGAGCCCAATTGCTCCATCCAGGTATGTCCCTTCCCCGTCTGGACCACGATGCCTCAGTGTATACATCATGGCCAGCAAAGCTTGCCGGTCAACAGGATGATCGTTTTGCTGATGAACTATCCCGCAAATTCCGCACATATTGAAATTATCTCAATATTGTTACTGACGAGCCCTTAGGATGGAGCCCACCAGCGCTCCACCCAGGAACGAACTTCGTCTTCTCGAATAACCAGCAGGGTGCCAAAATACACCGCAAGTCCTAATGCCGCCTGGATAGGCCAGAAAAGATTTCTGGCAAAGTAAAGGGATAGGATCATCACAAATCCGGCGATTACTGGTTTAGTCAGATGTTTTCCAAAGCCAATGAAGGTTACCCTGTGAACAAAGTAATATCTAGACACAAACATCCAGGCAACTTCGGACCCCAATGTTGCCAGCGCGGCTCCAAGCATCCCGTAACGCGGGATCAAGAATATATTCAAGGAAATATTCACGCCCACAGCAATCGCTGCACTTGCGAGATCCAACTGCTGATAGCCGGCAGCGGCCAATCCATTCCGAAATGTGCCTCTCAGCAGAGTCACCCCCAGTGCCAAGGAGAGGAGCTGCATGACCGGCACTGCCTGTGCGTAGGCTGAGCCAAACAAAAGCAGGATGATCGGTCCGGCAAAAAATGCACCTCCTATGGCAAAAGGCATAGCGAAGATCGAGGATAAATTTTGGGCACGGTCTGCAATTCTACGAAAATCCTCAGGATCAGACAGGTGGGTTCGCGAGAGAGCTGGGAATAATCCGGAGAAAAAAGTCAATGGCAAGGCAAGTGCAGCCGTAATTGGCTTGTATGCCGCACGATACAACCCGACCGGGTTCGTACCGAACAAGAATCCCATCAGAAGCACATCAAAATTGTAACTGAGTAAACCCATCGCCTGGGTAGCACCGAAGGTCAAGATGGGTTTAATATCGGGACAAATCCCGCGCAAGGTAAGTGCCGATGGCACAAATGGGTAACGCTTAAAGTATGCCCATCCAAAATACAGGGCGGTTGCCAGCTCACCCAATAACCACAGAATGGCTACCCATACCACATCTGCTGGGTCATCTACCCGCCAGAGAACCAGGGCAGCAAACACGGCCTGGCCCAAGATCATACCAAGGGCGACCGTCCACATATGTTCTTTTCCAAGGAAGACCCATTTCAAGTTGATAGCTGAGATGAACAAAGTGATACCCAGGATAAACAAGACCGGTCGTAAACCGGTGAAATCAGGGAACAAAGGATAAATGATCAGCAGGATGATAAAAGAAATCACTGAAAACACTATCCTCAATGGAATTGTCTTGCCTACAAGTTCAGGGATTTGTTTTCCCCAGGCTGCTTCTCGCGTCGCCCACATTTCGACCCCAAAACTGCCCAACAGCAGAAAATAAGCCAGTGCGGATAGGGCAAATTCGATTAAGCCATAATTTGTGACCCCCAGGACCCTTGCCAGGTAAACAAAAACCAGGAAGTTCAGCGCCTTGGCGACCAAATCCCCGGCAAACAATTTCAATATATTGCGAAAAGGACTCATTTATCCAATCGCTAATTTAGTGCTCTCTTGTGGAGAGTATTTCCTGGCAACCACGGAGAGCAGCGGACCAATGGCAAACAGCAGCCAACGGCCGAGCTTATTAGTTCGGAAGCGGTTATACATGGCGATGGTGCTTCGCAGCAAACCAGAGAATTGATCCTGCTGGGCTGGAGATATTTCCGGCAGGATAACTGATGGCTCTCTCAACCCTGAGTCGATGATTAATGCTTTTAATTTCCGTCCGGACAATAAATTCCTTTTTGGTGGAATCCCACCCTGCCTTTCAACCAGGAAAGCAGTCAATTGTTTGGGAAGGTATGTGCCCACGATGATCCCGGTTTGTGGATCAGGTCCTAATGTGAAACGGTTCGGCGTCGTAGCAAAGAAATACCCCGGTTCCCCAAGCACACGGTTGGCTTCTCGAAGTGCAAGAGGCTGATCCGCCAGATGCTCCAGGGTAAATTCGGAGGCTACGCATTGGAAAGAAGAGTCTGGAAAGGGCAGGGCTTCAGCACAGGCGCATAAGATTGGCAGATCTAACCCGCTGTCGTCCAACCGCTTCCTTGCCAGAACCAACCAGCGTAGCGCGATATCAATCCCTACCACCCAGTCATACCGCCCGGCAGCGGCTATCAGGAGAGGTGCAGTCCCGCATCCGATCTCCAGAAAAGAACCGCCTGGCTTTGCAGGAAGGCTGACTTCTTTCAGCCAACCGTCCAGGGTTGATACAGCGCGCTCGCCGGCAGAGAACAGACCACGACTGTAGAGGTAGGCATGCTGCGGAGGAACAACCTGAGTATTCTCATAGTAATACTGCACCATTCCCTTGAAGTCCAATACTTCCAGCTGGCCGGCAAGTTTTCTGGCCTTCTCTCGATCTGCATCAAAACCAATATAAGGGTCTGGAAATACTCTCAGGTCTGGTATGCCTGCAATGATCGGAAAAGCCTTGCCGCATATGGCGCAGTTTAAAGAGCTCCCAAGATCAGTCAGCTCGCCTTTGCAGTTAGGGCAGGCTAAAGCAACCCCCTTGAAGATCATTCTGGATATGCCTGCATATTATGCCGGTTTGCTCGTCGATGTTGTGAAGGAGGATTTAGCCGGACGACCGGTAAGATAACCTAACAGCTCTCCCCAACCCCAGGCAAGGCTGATCATCACCAGCGCCGGGAAAGAAAACACGAATTGGTCAATAAATCGACGCTTGCGGAAAATATGCATGGCTACTCTTAAAACCAGGATCACGGGGATGAATAGCGCCATCACCGCCATTGCCAGCCGTCGGAGTACATTAACACCGGCGACACGCGTGCTTCCGAACAAACGCCCAAAATCGTATCTTTCCTTTAGCGCCGATTTCCAGGTAAAGGTTCTTCTTTGGCCGACTACGATATTCGGTGATATCCACAGATGCTTTCCGTCCTTGGTTAGCGCGCCATGGATTTCCGGTTCGTGAAACTCATTGTTCCACAAATCCCTGATCACGTCCAAATCCGAGCGTTTATAAGATACGTTTAAATCGGTCAGTGTTGGGTAAGGTCCCTCACCAAATGGCAGGGCGTAGCGCAAATAATCTGCGAAATACACAGCCCAATTCAGAGCCAAATCGACACCGGTCTTTTCGACTGCGCCTCCCACCGCCGGGTGGTCATCCTTGTGGGCCATAATGATATTCTGGCACCAGCCGCGCTCGGGTTGGCAATGGTCTTCGGTGATTGCCACCAACCGTCCGCTGGAAGCCTGGACACCGCGAGCACGTAGTTCAGCATAAGTTAGTCGGCCGGGGAAACTAAGGAACCGCACCGTAGGAAAGCTCCTTTGAAGCTCAGTGATATCTCCCAGCCCTTCATCGTGAGGAACCAATATTTCTAGCGTTTCCTGGGTCTCCTGGCGCTGCAATGCCGTCAGGCACCAAAACATACTTTCCGTATTCCCAAGTGGGACAACCGATACCGATAAGGTTGGTTAAGTCGGTAAAGTCATTGGCTGATTTCCTCGTCCACAATTTTCCCTGAAGCAGGCTGTTTATTTCTTTGTCGTCGTCTCATCATCGGTAGGATTGCCAGGTAATACCCAGTTAACGCCACCAGGATGCTCAGAAACGCCGTGACGATCAGGGAAAGCTGGCGGATTTTGTCATTGTCTGAAATCAACCGCAGGGGCTCAAAGGTATGCAAGCTGGTGATTGCGAACCGCAGGCGGGTCAGCCAGGTGCTCTGAGATACCTTGCCGTCCTGGACAGTCACATAAAAAATCTCACCTGGATGGTCATAAAACAGAATCCGAAAAACAGGCAATTGGCCGAACGGATACGAGGTGGAGTGTTCCTTGATACGAAGTATCGATTGCACCTCCGCCTGGGTTTGGACGGCATCCCGGGCTATTTGTTCGGCGATTTCCGGGGTAATTTTAATTACATCGCCTTCAATGGCATCGACCAATTTGGAACCAACTTCGGCAGCCAAAATATCGTAAACCGGGCGACTATTGATCGTCTTCAATTCGAACGCAACCACATCTACCGGCGATTTCAAGTCGGCTTCCAATACCTTTACCGCTTCTGCAGGTGATATCAACGCCTGACTGTAGTCCGGTGTCCCAGCCGATTTCAACGGAGATGGTTCGTACCAATCCAAAGGCGTCATCATAATAATCCCGCTGATTGTCCATACCAGGAAGAATACCCCAGCGACAATTGCCAGGTATTTATGGATCTGGTGCCATGATTTTGCTTTCAATTTTCACCTTCTAAATTTAATTTTGACCTAAACTTATTCGTCCGAACAAACGGCAAAAACCATACCGGTTTCGGCGGTAAATTGCTGGTTTTCTATCAGGTACCCATTTCTTTGAAGAAGATCCAGGCAAGCATTGTGCCGCTCAAACCCGTGAGTTTCTATTACAACCTGCCCCTTATTTCCCAACAAACTGGACGCTCCTTGGAGTATCTCGACTTCCATACCTTCGGCATCAATTTTCAACAAGCTAAATTGACTAAAACCTTGCTCCTGGGCGACCTTGTTCAGTGTGACCGTCTGAAAAGTTCTTGTGAGCAATGCATGCGGATTTGGCACCCGAGACGCCATAACCCCGTCTGTATCCGTAGAAAGGGACATACTCCCTACTTCACAACCTACGGCTGCGTTCACTATCTCAGCCTGGGGGCAATTTTGCGTGATCATAGCGATATTCTCTGGCAGAGGCTCAAAACAAATAACACGATTTTCCGGGTTAAAGTGTGTAAACCAGACAGATGCCATGCCAATGTTTGCGCCTACATCCAAGATCGGGCCAGGATGACTTAATTTCTTCCAGCGGTACACCTGGCGGAAGAGCAGGTTTGTAAGGTTTGTAATATCGCCAAAGTTATCCCGGAAAGTCAATCTGCCAAAATGTGTGTTCAACACATAAGCTTCTTGCGGGTGATATTGCCCCAGCCCAAGACGAACGCGCAAATTTTTCGTCTGACGCCAGAATATTTGCCATTTATCCGCAGGGCTTACCCCCAATGCCAGGGCGCAACCGATAAATTCAAATAACTTCTTCATGCTGTACTGATGAAAGATCCTTACAAGCGGGAGTTCGCTTCAGCCGCATGAGCAGCTTCGATCGCCCATAGCCCATCCAAACCAGTCGCTATCTCAGAAGGCAAACCCTGGGTAGCTTTAGTGAATTCTTTAAACTCTTCAATAAAGCTTTGAACCACTACCCATCGGTAGGATTTCCAATGCTCCATCACAAAGGTCATCCAGAAACGATCCGCCTTTTTTTGGAATTTTATCTCACCCGGCGCCTTCCAGGTTACTTCAACACCCATCGGAAAACATGTCGCTCGAATTACGCCCCGTTCGCCATATAACTCAAGGCCAAATCGGTAACCCAGCCATTCAGTCCAGCTGGCCTGCAGCGTTGCAATAATCCCTGCAGGATTGCGGATCAGCAGGAACCCATTATCCTCACAACCCGGGAATCCCCAGACATTATTGCTGGCATATCCCGTGAATTCTTTCGCTCCGCCAAGGAAATATAGCGTCAAGTCTATCAGGTGGGTGCCGTTATCCCTCAAGGATCCACCACCCATTACCTGCTCATCGTGCAGCCATGCTGAGTGATGATCATTTGCCGTGTATCCGGTATAGCTGCGGATGTGATCCAACTTCCCGATGCGACCTTCGGCGAGCAATCGCCTGGCCATGATGAACGAAGGATAAAATCGATAGTTATATCCGGTTGCCAAAACCCGATTGTTAGCTTCCGCCGCAGCCACCAGGGTTCGCGCTTCATCAGCGGTCGGAGTCAGCGGTTTCTCGCATAAGACATGTTTGCCAGCCTGAAGCGCAGCCAGCGAAATCTCGGTGTGCGATGAGGGTGGCGTCGACACAATCACGGCATCAATATCCTGCCGGTTCACTAAATCGAGCCAGCTCTCCTGGACGACTGCTCCGCTTTGTTTTGCCAGGCGATCTGCTCTCTCGGTATCCTGGTCTTGCACTGCAACTAATTGATGCTCACCGGCTTGAGGAATAGCCTGAGCCCTGAGCTCACCGATCCCCCCGCAACCAACCAATCCAAATTTCATATTACACTCCTTCTCTTAATGCAAGACGCAGCCGTTAATAATCTGCGTAGTGATCCAATCTTTTCCAGCCTGTATTTCGGTTACAGAATGACCTGCTCCCGAGAGAACCGTAGAGGTATAGAACGGGGTCCCAGAAAGGGCCAACCAGTTACTATACTCCTGCCCCTGGTAGCGGGTGGCTGAAATGTCCAGACTGCCAAATAGGAAAGCTGCCTGGGTATGAGGGTAATTGTTGATACTCTGCAATGATGCAATGCTGGCTGCCTGCCAGTCAGACTTCCATGCCTGCTTCCTGGCAGGATCACTCCCTTCACAAGGCCCACCAGAAGTTATCCCAAATGACCTATCAACAAACCTTTGATCCCCCGGCTTTAGATATAAATTATTGGTACTCGGAGTGTATATGCAGCCAGGCTCCAGGAGAGTGAAATTTGGTCCACTTTCAAATATGGCTTCATCGATGATATCGCCAAGCCCATAATGCGTCAGCATGTAGGCCACCTGAGTAGCGCCATTGGAATGTCCAGCCGCACAGTAGGGTGAGGATTGGCTTGCCTGGTGAAAGGTATCAAATATCCAGCGCGCTACGGTCGCCGGCCGGCAGGCTACGCCGTCCATTCCAGCTTTGTTACCGGGATCCAAAAACCATCCGGACCCCCAATTAACCTGTACGGTTTGGTAGCCTGCCGTGCGCACATCAGTAATAATCGCTGGAGTATTGATGGAAATAGTATCCCAATAGAAAGTTCCATCAAAACCACTAAAAAACAACACTGTTCCGACTGTCGGGGAAATCAGAGGAGATCCGACTTTTATCGTGGCATTGATGCTCTTTGTAATATTCGGGCAGGAAACTGAGATGGAATAGCAGTTTCCAGCTGTGGCGCCTGCGCAGGCTGTTGGTCCTAACATGGTAACACTGCCAAGAATCTTGGGGAATATATATTTGCGATCATGGGGAGGAAGACCATTTCGGTTGTTGAGATCACCTGGTCTGCCTGAATGATATTATTCACAGCAGTACCTGGCGGTTGAGCGTTCTTTGTGGGAGCAGCCAGGCCTTTTCCGATGAATAGTAAAAGCAGTAAGATCGATGCCAGTGCGGAAAACGATACCATCAGTATTTTGAAGAGCCACCTTGGAAACATCATCTGACTCCTTGTTACAACCACTAAATCAATTTACTAAGTTACTTCGGGCGCTAATCTTCGACGACGTGTGATTCAAATACTCTGCGAGCCTCTTGCCAGCAGGACAGATTAAATCTCCCGGCTTGATCCAGACAGTCCACCGCCCGGTATGCCATATATAAAGCGTGGTGGGTGTTGTCGTGGGCAAATAACCCCTGGCGGCCAAAGGTAAGCAGATGGTCGATCTGCCCGAGCCATTCATCCAGCTTGCGAAGATGATTTTCATATCCGGACAGGTAGATTGGATAGGCATGCCGCAACCGGCGGGTAATTACCTGGATTAGCGGCACCTGAACCGGCAGCTTTACCCTTGACAGCGACTCTATTACCAGGTTGCCCAGTTGCTCGTCACTCATTTCCCAATAGGAATCGCCAGGATTGCAAGGTAGTTCGGCACAGAGCACAGTGCGATCTGCAGGCTCCTGCCTTGCGCTATAATTTTTCGGTTCAGACAAGCGTGTAATGGGAATATCTTCACCGGGGAAGTAGTGCGCATCGAATTCGGTAAACTGCGCCTGCCCTAAAACCAGGTAAATCAGAATCATCGACCGGTAATCGATCTGGCCGGCAGCCTGCAGAATGCCTTCCGGAGGTCCCGGCTCCATCAGCCTGCTCAACACATTAATCGGAATCGTCGACCACACATAATCCGCTCTGATCGACTGCGTCTCCCCATCAATGGAATATTCCACTTGAAATTGTGATTGGTCTGGTCCCTGGATTCGTTGGACTTTCGCTCCCAGGATGATCTCGACGCCGTTCTCCCTAGATAATTGCTCGTAGGCTTTAGATATCTGGCCAAAACCCTGCCTGGGGTAAAAAAATCTTCCACTGCCGGGTTTCTTAAATCCTGGAACTGCGCTGAGGAGTTTGCGCGCCAACTTTAGAGGCGAGTTCGCGGACACCCGTTTGCGAGCCTGGATAGCGGACAACTGCTCCGCCGGTACTCCCCAAATTTTCATGGCATATGGCGAGTAAAAGTTGCGATATACCGTTTTACCCAGGCTGGCTTCCAGCTCCGATGCGAATGACCCATTTTCCGCATCAGGCTGGCTTTTCCGAAAAACTCTTATGGCCATATCTGCCGCAGCGTTTAGCGCAAACCCCGGGGTGGTATGCAGCAGCAAGTCCTGCGGTTTTAGCGGGAAGTGAATCCATTTTTGTTGCAGGTATATGCGGCCATGACGCGGCCTGTCCAGCAAGTCATCCCCCAACATGCTACGGATATCTTGCAGAATTTCTGGATCAGAAGCTGGGTGCAACCGATGGCTGCCATAATCAACCGGTATGCCGGCAATCTCAAAACTGGCGGCATTCCCCCCTATCCAACGGTTCTGCTCTAGTACAGTAACCCGACCGAGATCCCGGCGTGCCAATTGGCTGGCAGCCCCAAGACCGGCAGGGCCGGCGCCTAAGATGACAATATCCGGCCTCATATTCGGCTATGCGAATTACAGTAGTTGTGAACCATGCTCAAACGATAAATGGGATGAACATTTTACTGTTTTTCCGATACTGAGCATATTCTGGAAACGATTTTTGGAGAACTCTCTCCTCCTCAAGTGTTTGTCGCACCACGATTATGATCAACGGAATGACCAACAAGACCAACCAGGAGTTCAGAGCCAGCTCCAATCCCAGGATCAATAGGACATCACCGGTATAAATCGGATGTCGAATATACCGGTATATTCCATTCTGAACCAGGTGCTGACCAGACAACACCTGGTAATCCTCCAGGTTCGCCCAGTTCTTCCCAAGCTGCACACGTCCTGTAATCGCAATGGTTAATCCAGCGAGGTAAATGATCCCCCCACCAGAAAAAGCATTTGGGGATCTTCGGAAATTGGAAATATTTCCAGAAACAACGTCTGGATGACCAGAAAAATCAGAAACAGGCTTTTTCCAGCTTTAACCATGCGCTTGAAAACGCCAGCCGGTTGAGCTGTGGTTTTTTGAGAAGGCGTGTCTGTTCTTTTTAGCACCTCCCAAACCAACTTATGCAAGACCAACCCGCCGAACAAGAGTAAGCGGTATAAGTCAGGAGTCAGGTCAATTTGGATCACGATCCTCCTCGAATTCTCGGGAAATCGGTGTCGCATCTGCCGAGTCAAATACCACATCGCCAAAGGATGGCGATTCCGGACGATTATGCTGCGCTATCCGCCGGATGACCCCGTCGGCAACCATACCGATCATAAGAAATTGCAGACCAGTGAAAATCAATAAGACTGCCGAAGTTGATAAGACGGGCTGTAATAATAATGCCCAGCCATCCTGGGAGGACCGCAAAAACAATGCCAGGATATCATAAATGGCTTTCAAGATACCCAAACCGCCGAAGAGAATTGCCAGCGGCAGGTAAATTTTTAGTGGGTTGAAAATCATCGAGATGCGTAGAATTAGAACCAGAAAATCAACGAAATGCCAGGGAACGATCTTCGAACGACCGATCCTGGCATAATAATTGATCGGGTGGTAAACCACCCGGTAATCATCAGCCAGATATGCCAGCGTTATCGTGGTTGTGAACGAAAACTGGTTCGATAAAATCGGGAAATACTGCATTGCGCATTCACGCCTGAACAGGCGCATACCAGAGTTCAGATCGGGTATTTTTTGCCCGGCAATCTGGGTTGCCAAAACTTGCAGCATCCATTTTGCCGGTCGCCGGGATAACGGAACATTAACCTGTTCGCCGGTACGCGATCCTACTATCATGTCAGCCTTTGCAAGCTTCTCGAGCATAGTTGGGATTTCATCCGCAGGATATGTTCCATCGGCATCTATAATCGCAATGATCTCAAACCTGGCTGCCCGTATTCCGGTTTTCAAGGAAGCTCCGTAGCCACGATTTTCAGGATGCCGGAGCACTCTAACCTGTGTAGCTAGGGCTACTTCAAAGGTGCCATCGACCGATCCATCATCGACCACGATAATTTCATGCTCGATATGATGGGAATCCATCGCCTGTCGCACCAATCCAATCTGGTGCAGGATGGAATTTTCTTCATTAAAGGCAGGAATGACCACAGAGACTTGTGGTAGTCGGAGGCTCGGTTACTTGCTGTTTCTCAGGATTTGATGGTAGCGTCAAGGTAAGCCCTGCCCCTCAGTTTCAGTACACATCAATATGATCTGCTAGTGCCAGGTAGATTGTACCTCCCGATAAGGTGCCCCCAAACTCGCGTTCAACTTTATATTCTTCCTTGAGCCTGGTCGTAATTTCGGGATACACCACCTCCATGACCTGTGGAAAGGTATAAACCACCCACGTCCTGGAAGACTGGTCTTCAATCTGATCCAATGCAGCCTGCGAAATCAACCGGAGTCCAGTCCGTTAAGTAATACTGGCTGTACGGCACAACAGTTAGATTGACTGTCACCACACGATCGCCAGGCTGCAGATTTTGTTGAATATACTCACGTGCCCCAGAAAAATCCTGCTTCGGACCGTAGGCAAACGGCATCGAAGCAGCGGATCTACCACAAGAACGATCCCAGCTGCTAGCTCCAACCATCGGCTGGTGTTCAGATTAATGCCAAATACCTTGCAGACCATTTGGACAATCCGGATTGTCCCGCGGACGACAACCAGAGCAACGAAACCGAAAGCAAAAAAGAAAAACCGCGGCCATAATGGATGACTGAGGCTGATTGTTGCCAGAGCGCCAATGATAGGGCCAAAAAGTAATAGCTCGACTACAATTCGCCGCGTGCGAAAGTAATCCACCACACCGATTAAAGATCCAAAGAGTGCGGCCAGTACAATCGCTCCTTGCGAATAACCAATGCTCAATCCGAGGAAAAGCTCCTTGAGCGTCCAAAGTGGGCTGGTCCACATTTCAGCTACGCCGGTCAATGTGCGGCTCATCGCCCCCTGAATATCTCCAACCACCGGGAGGTAAAGTAATAAAGTCAGCACGCCAGCTCCACCAAAACCGAGGAAAAGCGGTTTATACTTTCCCCCGACCAAATTCCGTCTGGTATCCCAAAGATGCAACAAGTATGACAAAAACTGACCCAGGATGACAGAATCCCATGGTCAGGTGGGTGTACATTCCCAAAGCTGCGGCAATGGCATAACCCAGCCACCAACCTGTGCGGTTGTCTTTGAACCCCCGGATTAGAAACCAGCTGGAGATCAATGTCCAGAATAATAAACCGGTATATCCACGGGCATTCTGGCTGAACCAAATCTGGTGGTATGAGAATGCTACCAGGGCTGTAGATAATAGCGCTTCCGGGATGTCGGTTACTTCCCGCCCCACCAGGTACGCAGCGAGGATGCTTCCAGTCCCAAAAAAGACTGCTGGTAAACGCAAAGCCCACGCATTGTCCCCAAATATCTGGATAGAATAGTGCGCCAGGATTGAATATAAGAAATGCTGGTTTTCCGAATCAAACTTGGTAACTATTTCCATGAATGGCAGACGCGCGTACTTGAGATAGGTCGTAATCTCGTCCAGCCACAAGCCTTCGCCCAGGCGGTAAAGGCGCAGGATACCTCCCAGGAAAGTGATGATCAGTAAGATGAAGATGGCTTGCTTCTCGGTGATGCCAGCTTTAGGTTGTTTTTGGTTTTCAGAGAAATCGGAACTCATCAGGTACTCAATCTAAATTCGGCGACGATGGTTGGCGCTCTTTCTGCCGAGAGTGTATCAGGTAATTTATGCCGCCAATGAAAAAAGAGACCAGGCTGTACAAATAATAAAGGATCTGGAGAGGAAGAAAGGAAGATGCGACAGGCACACCTCTGTTCTTGGCAAAGAAAGAAAACAGCTCTCTGTTAAACCAAACAATAACAATCACCAGGGCAATGATCAGGCCACCCAGCCAGAGCGGACCGGTGAATATCAGGATGGCATACATTGCGATGAGGCACAGGATCATAATCCCAAATAATCCGTTTTGACGCCAACGTCCCATGTTAGATAGGCCTTGCCCAGTGAGAAATATGAATGCCATCAATATTGATACATAAGCTAGCCAAGGAAAACCGGCTGCCCAGGCAATTCCTGCTATTACTGCTATTGAAGCCAGGGTAAGCAGAAACCTCAATCCCGCGGCTCGATAATATATTTTGCCAGCCTGCCAATTCCAATCCAATATAGCGATGAACGGCAAGAATATTAGGAATACCTGCAACATCATATCAGAATAAAGACCACTGATGAGCAGGCTCAACATCAGCCCGACAGACAAAACAGCGATCAACCTCTGTTGCGGATTGACATTTAAATCATTCGGTAAGTGCTTTTCTTGGAGGATAAGCTCGGTCCATGGTATGCCGCGATAGATCACATCTGTTTTTATCAAACCGGTTAAAGTCCAGCGTTTGAGATGCTTCACCTGGATACCTTTATCTAGGTATATCCGATATCCAGCTCGAATCAGACGCCTGCCGAGTTCAATATCTTCGATGCTGGGACGTGGATAGCGAGCTACATCAAAACCACCGAACTTGTGGAATACATCTGTGCGCATTGCGCCACACCCGCTCCAGAATGTACTTGCCTCTGAGTTTGCCTCCTGGTGAAAATGGTGGTGGGCAAGGTTCTTATATTGTGATATCAAGCCTCTATCCTGGGGCAGAATATCATACGAGCCAAAAATTGCCGTATACTCGGGGTGAGAGGCAAAGGTCTCCCTGATGCGTGTAAGTGTATCGGGCTGGATGATTACATCTGCATCTACAAAAAACAAACAATCACCATCAGCCTGACCGGCGCCATAATTTCTGGCGAACGCAGGGCCTTTTGGTTCACCTCCTGGAGTCAGCAACTTGATCGGGAATCTACCAGCGACTTCGGTCGAGTTATCTGTCGATCCATCGTCAATCACCAGGCACTCAAAGTTACTGTTATGAGAATCAAATATCGCTTGCAAACAGGCTTCTAGCGTTTTTCCTGCATTTAAAACAGGGACAATAATTGAGATTTTCATTCGTGAAAACAGGTTGGTGCCAGGGGTTTCCTCAATGCTGGAGGTGTTTACATAATCACACGCTCCGCCATTCCGACATCTCCCTATAGATCAATCCAGGCGATCTGTCAGACACAGCGCTGATCTACTCGTTGATATCCACATAAAAACCGCTGATCTGCTCGATATTTCAGCGGGTGAAGGATAAAACGATAATCTAACGGCAATATTGGAACACAAACATTGATATGGTAGCTAGAAGTGGGCATGCCAGCTCGGATTAGCAAAAATCATGCCCACTCTACTTTCGCGAATACAAGTACTTAGATTTAGGTTGCAAAGGTTCTGGAACCAATACAAGTACCGGAGTGGTATCGATTAACATTAAAGCCGGTAACCAAAGCGGACAGATTTTATACTATATCTCTTGGTACGTCAATGAACCAACTCGTATCCCAAGGTCGATTACGGCGTTGGAGACGGCGCCGGCGGCCGGGTAGGAAAGGGTGGGTCCGTCGGGCGCGGAGGTGGCGAGGTTGGTGGCGGTGATGCAGGCGGCGGCGAGGTCGGATTTGGCTGTCCAGTTGCTTGCGGGATTGCGGTCGGATTGCTAGTTGCCAGAAATGTCGGAGTTACTCTCAGAATCCAGTTTAATACTTGTAATTGCAATTTTTCGCGTTCCATCAGGGATAAATCGTTGATCATCAGAACGATTTCTCGGTTTATGTCTGTAGCCGTAACCGGGTCGATTTCGACAATCACCTCAACCGTATCTCCGGGCGCAACCCCACCTGACTGGTCGAGTGCCAATGGATCTATGAGCAATTTGCCTTTTTGAATAATCGGAATAAGTATCCGTCCATCCGCTAAGGACCAGAGCAGCAGTTTTCTCCAGCTGCAACTGCTCGTATTTTTAATTTTCCATGAGGCTTGCAGGGTATTCGGAGGGGTGGCAACATAAGTTGTCCCGGCCGGTGGAATTAATTCAGGGCCAGACACAATATCATATTGAAGAGAGTTTATGTCCTGGCAAAAGGCGGGCGTTGGAGTCACTTCTGCAGTCAAGGCGATAATCGTAGCCGCCTGGGCGGTCGATTGGGCTTGAAAATCTCCCGCCAGCGCAGTGACCGTAGCCGCCTGGCTGGTCGAATTCGCCTGGACCTGGCCAGCTAATAACGAGCTGTCGTAGGCCGAGGTTGCCATTGCCTGGCCAAAGGCGCGTTCTGCTTCCAGCTCATTTTTCAAACGCTGGTTCCAGTTGTAGATTCCGAAGATGCTGGCAACCAGGACAATGAGGAGCAACGATAACAAGCCTATCCAGGTCCAGCGAGTTTTGGAATGTTCCCCGCTTCTAATTCTCTTTTGAGCCCCAATGATTTCGTTACCCAGAACACCCTTGCCGGCTCCCCATGGAGATGCAGGCGGAACCGGAGCCGTGTAAGCGGCGGATTTTGCCGGCTCATTGAGCACTGCAGCCGTAGCCAATGCTGCGGCAGCTGTCGCTTTTTTTGCACGCTCTTTCGATTGCTTTTCCCGTTTTGATGCCCGTTTATATCCGTCGGCATTCTCAAATAAGATATCCGGGAAATACCCCAATCCTTCTTGAAGATAGACTTCGCACTGCGTGTGCGCTTTCTTCAGGCAGAAGGATTCCTGGTGTGAAATCAATACCGAGGCAGGTGGATAGATATAGTGACAGTAATTCCTGGGATCGGCATTGGCAATTAATGTTTCGGGGTCGCTGAACAATCCCAGGTGCGGGCAACGTAACGGTACCGCGCTGGTCGTCTTTTCGCCCGGATTCAGGTTTTGGATCATCCATAAGAAGGTATTATAGCAGATACAAGGATTCACTACGTTAGGGGGCAGATGGAATTCCCTCTATTCGAGCGAGGCTCTCAGAGCAGCCATGTTGTCCGCTACACTGCTCAGCGGGTTGAATATAGCCGATCCTGCCACCAAAATCGTTGCCCCCGCCGCAGCAACCTCCGCGGCATTCTCGGAGGAAATGCCTCCGTCCACCTCAATTTCGATCTTTTGCAATCGCCGGTCTGACAGGATTTTTCGCAAACGGGAAATCCGCTCTGTGCTTCCTGGTATATATTTTTGCCCTCCAAAACCCGGGTTTACTGTCATCAAGAGAATGAGATCGACAAAAGGAAGTATTTCATCCAGTGTTACTAAAGGCGTGGCAGGATTTACACTTACACCGGCTTTGATTCCCAAAGCTCGAATTTGATGTACGGTGCTATTCAAATGCGGACAGGTTTCAACATGCACGGTCAGGATATCGGCGCCTGCTTCCACAAATGCCGGGATCAAACGTTCAGGTCTCTCGATCATCAAGTGAACATCAATAGGAATGTTCGCAGGATGGCAAATCGGCTGGAGAGCTGCCACAACCAAAGGCCCAACTGTCAGGTTCGGTACAAAATGCCCATCCATTACATCCACATGGATATAATCCGCTCCTGCCGCGATTGCTTCCCCAACTTGATCCCCCAATCGGGAGAAATCGGCCGATAATATTGAAGGGGCAATCCGGATGCTCATTCTTTCTGCTCCAATATTCTGACTCCCGAATGTGTCGCAACCACCACCATACTGGCCAGGTCCAGAAATAATCCGTGGTCCACGATCCCTGTGTGGCCTTTGATCTCAGCTGCCAGCCAGTAGGGGTCCACGTATACCCGGTGGATCTTGATGGTTGAAATAACACAAGGCAATATGATTGCCATTATCTGTGATTACTGGTAATTGGTCCACACCCAACATGAGCTCAGCATTCGAGCCCAGCGTATTCAACCACCTCAAATGAACCGGGGACTCAAAGGGCACAATTTCCACAGGCAGAGGAGATTTTATCCCTAGGCAGGAGACAAGTTTCGACTCATCGACAATCACGATAAACTTGCGCGCATTCATCGCCACGATCTTCTCGCGGAGGAGAGCGCCGCCCATCCCTTTAATCAGGTTAAGCTGAGGATCGACCTCATCTGCGCCATCAATAACCAGGTCAAGCTCATCAACTTGTGCCAGATTGATGATCGGTATCCTGTAAGCAGCCGCCATTTGCAGCCGACCTGATTGATGTCGGCACTACTGATATATCCCGCAACTTCCCGGACGATATCTTTTCTCCAAGTAGATTAATCAGGTGGGCGATTGTTGAGCCGGTGCCCAAACCAATTACCATACCATTCCTGACAAACTCCAGGGCTTTTTTCGCAGCCTGGAACTTAAGTTCTTCGTCTGGTTTGAATGGAGTATTATCCATCAATAAATTTGCCGCCTATGGGTATGAATAGATCAATTCAATTCTACCAAAGTACACCCGATGATTTATAATCTTCCCACTTATTAATCAACCAGCACCGATTTCGCGATGATTATTTGGAGGGACGCAGATGTTTATTCCAAGCATGCTTTTAAAACGCCTGTACACATATTCTAGCCTGAAGAATAACCCTGATACGGTTCAATTCTCGATCAAGAACCGTCTGAGCGATGCTCGCTTGACTAGAATACATCAGATCAGCGTTGATAAAAAATCGGTCCCTCTTACCGATATCATGTTGGATACGGGTGCCGGAGGGTTATTGTCTCCCACACAGATCTCGCCGGACAAGCCGGTCGAATTTTCCCTTGCGCCAGAGTCTTGTAATTCTTCCTGAAAATCCCCGCTCTGACCGTTGGCATCCACAAGGTCGAAATTAGTTTTCAGGTCGATCCTTTTGGCGATTTAAAGTTTGATATTGAAGATTCGATTTCGGAAGTAGAGGAAGAAGGATTTGTACGAATTCCCAGGAGTAACCAGGACGATTACTCTCAAGAAATAGTGCAAGAACGTCAGAAATTTGTTGAAAAAATCAGCGGTATTCAATTCTCCCACATCACATCCTTCTCTTTCGACCCTCACGTAACGAAGGGAAATATTGAAAATTTTACCGGTGTCGCACAAATCCCCATAGGCTTTGCCGGCCCCCTCCAGATATTCGGAGAGCACGCTCAAGGATCATTCCTGATTCCGTTGGCGACTACAGAAGGTACCTTGGTTGCCTCCTACAATCGCGGGATCAAGCTAATAAACCAATGTGGAGGGGTGAAATGTACAGTGGTTGGCGATGCCATGCAGCGCGCGCCTGTGTTTGTCTTCCAGGATGCCAGGGAAGCCGCGTGATTTCTTGAAGTGGGTCCTTGAAAATCTAGACAAGATCCGAGATGAAGCCGAGGCCACTTCTCGGGTTGCCCGCCTGGTGGAAATTGACCCTTACCTGGCAAGTAAGTTTGTCTTCTTGCGCTTCAACTTCACCACTGGCGACGCCGCCGGGCAGAACATGGTAGGGCGAGCAACTTTTGCAGCCTGCAGCTGGATACTGGACAACTATGCTGGCATTGTTCGCTTTTACCTGGAATCTAACTTTGCTACCGATAAAAAAGCATCGCAGATTAATATCATGCGCACACGCGGTAAGCGGGTCACAGCTGAAGCCACAATCAAACGCGACATCCTGAAGCAACAGATGCGAGTGGATACAGTTGACCTGGCTTACCATTATGGCATATCCAACGTAGGGTCCATCCTTTCTGGGGCAAACAACAATGGTCTGCATTCGGCAAACGCGATCACTGCCTTGTTTATCGCCACCGGACAAGATGTTGCCAATGTATCCGAATCATCTGCCGGATTACTATACGCCGATCTGACTCCTGAAAACGATTTGTACATCTCCCTGACGATTCCTTCCTTAATCGTTGCAACTTATGGGGGCGGTACCGGCCTGGCTACTCAGCACGAATGCCTGGAAGTACTCGGCTGTGTTGGCCAAGGCAAAGTGTATAAATTGGCGGAGATCATCGCAGGGGTAGCACTTGCAGGCGAGCTTTCTCTGGCAGCTGCCATCTCATCGTTGGACTGGGTATCCAGCCACGAACAGTACGGACGTAATCGCTAGAACTTACAGGTCCTAGCTCAGTAAAGAGGAATAATCCGTTTTCTGATGGTAGAATGGAGTGCAGCCTGTCCATTCCACCACCATTCAAATTAACAATACTATGGAACCCATCATTACCGTATCACCCAATGTGTTGTATAAAAGGCTTGGGGAAGAAGTAATCCTGATCAACCTGGAAACCGATCGGATATTCTCACTGAACCAAACCGGCGCAAAGGCCTGGGAATTGATCGAAAGCACACGCAGCCTCGACCAGGTAAAAAAGGGGTTGGCGGAAGTGTACGACGTTTCCCCCGATGTCCTGGAATTGGAATTAGTGCAGATCATAGACTCATTTACTGCTGAAGGGTTCATCACCATTGAGGATTGATTCAGCAGACGTCTCGCAAAATAAGTCCGACCAGTGGCTCATTAGCTATGACCCTGACCGACCTGGCCAAAGCCGGGATAGATTTCCGAGAGGGCCGAATCAGGTTACTGCCGGGCTTGGTTTTGTGGGGAGATAGTGAAGAATTATCCGTTGCAACTGCTTCACAGGCTCAAGTCACTTCAATATTTATAGGGACCATCTACGATAACGCAGCCCTCAGGGCTGCACTGGCCATTCCAGAAGGCGCTCCCCTTGAACAGGCCGACTTGACACTGCAAGCCTACCTGACATGGGGCGAGGCGGCATGTGATCGCATCAAAGGAATCTATAGCTGGTTCATTTGGGATGGCAGATCCAACCAGTTATTCTGTGTACGGGATAGGATTGGCATTCACCCTATCTATTTCACTCATGTGGGCAGCAGCTATCTGTTGTCGGACTCGATTGAGAACCTGATCCGCCTCCCAGACGTATCCGCACAAATCAATCGTGCCGCCCTTGCCGACCATCTTTGCAACCACTGGCCCCGGATGCAAGAGACTTTCTATGAACACATCCGTCGAGTACCTCCCGGTAACTTAATGAAAATCTCGGCTGGTCAGGAAGCCATCTACCGCTACTGGTATGTGATTCAGGATGAAGATCAGGTTAACTGGCTTGCAGACGAAGAGATTGAACAGTTCGATCACATTTTCGAGCAAGCAACCAGCAGAATCATGGATTTGGGAAAATCGGCAATTTTTCTCAGCGGCGGGCTGGATTCCGTCAGTGTGGCTGCTGTCGCTGCCGATCTTGCCAATAAATTCTCTCACCAACCGCCATTAGCACTATCGCTAATATTTCCCTTTCCCGAAATTAACGAGAAGGAAATTCAACAAAGTGTTGCCAAACAGCTCGGTATGCCGCAAGTGCTGGTCGATATCTACGCCGATGGAACCGATGGCCAATTATTGGAAGTCAGCCATCCAGGCAAACAGCCTGCTCAACACGATTCCTTTACATCTCTGGCTCCCCGGTTATCAACGGCTAACCCGGGAGGCTGTCAATGCGGGTTGCCAGGTAATCCTGACTGGTTCAGGGGGTGACGAGTGGTTGAATGTCAGTCCAACTTATGCCGCGGACCTGATCCGGCGTGCTCGGTTTTCAGATTTACGAAGGCTCCTCAACCAATACATCAATTCATTTAATGCCCCGTCCTGGCGGCTTTATTATTATGGTATTTGGAAATTTGGCATGCGTCCCCTACTTGGCCAGTTAACCGGGGATGTCCTTCTCGCGACCTCACCTGACCTGATCCGTAAACGCCGGCGAGACAGCTACCTGCGTCACCAACCTGCCTGGATTGCTCCAGACTTTCGCTTAAATCAGGAACTGGTCCGCCGGATTGACGAATCTGTCGAAAAAAGCATACAAGATCAGCATATAAAAAGCATTTACATTAAGGAAATGCACACCAGTCTGGAGCATCCTTTGGTAGCCATGGAGCTGGAAACATCTTACGAGCTTACTCGGAATTACAAAATCAAGAAGCTGGCTCCATTCCAGGACGCCGATTTAGTCGATTTCCTGTATCGCACCCCACCGAAATATTTAATCAAAGGGGGGATGGCAAAAGGAATGGTTCGGGAATCGCTTGCAAAGCGATTCCCAGACTTGGGATTTGATACACAAAAGAAGAAAGCTGCAACCGGCTTCTTCAGGCATGTGCTGATCAACCAGGGGAAGATTTCATGGGCCGCATCCAAACACGCGGAAGCCTTAACTGATCTGGGCATCATCGACCCGGTGAAGTTGGATAATGAGCTGCAAGATATATTTTCAGGGAGATCATCTCCGGCCCGCGCTTGGTTAATCTGGAATATTCTTAGTTTAGAATCCTGGACAAAAAGGCGATTGATATAGTAGAATTACTATTTAATGGGAGTTAGAAATTATTATGCAACAGGAGGCTAGGATGGAAGCGCAAAGCAGAATTAATGACAAAAATCGATGGGAGCCCATTGAATTTGTTTATGTTGGCAAGATTTCGCGACATTGTCCGTGGTGGCGGCGGCAAGTTGAGCCTGCCATACGATGACATGGGAGATGCTCCTCGCAAGCCGAAGGGTCTTGAGCCATAAGATTGCTTTGATTCGCAGGCGATGTCGTACTGTCAATGACTGTACGACCAGATTATGGACTTTCAGATCCCTGAGCTGCGATTAAATGTTGACTATTCCGACCAGCCAGTGCACCCAGAGTTTGCGGACCAAGCGGCCGAAATCTGGTATGACCCAGATGGCCAGCCTTGTGCCTATGGTTATCACGCAGATAACTACTTCTGGATGCACTGGCCCGGTTTAGCCACCTATCGGTTTGACAGCACCTCCGATCAAGTTTTAGCATATCCAACAATTAAAGGGCGAGAAGCTCTGGTTGAAGACACCTACAGCCGGAGTGTTCTTCCATTTGTGTTGCAATCACGCGGCTGGCAAGTACTCCACGCCAGCGGTGTGGAATGCCATTCAGGGATCGCCGTGTTTTGCGGGGTCTCGGGCGTGGGAAAGTCAACCCTCCAGTATGGGCTAACCCAGAGGGGATATCGTCCCTGGGCAGACGATGCTGTAGCATTTTTACCAGGTGCGTATGTGTCACAATCGTTGCGTCTACCTTTCCGCGTCCGCTTGTTGTCAAATTCGATCCAATATTTCCGACTAAATTCTCCCCCTCCTCCGCAATCTACTCCAATCGACAATACAGAAAACCAGGTTGCCCCGATCGTCGCTATCTATATCTTGAGCCGCGCTCGAAGTTACCCAGAGATATAGCAGCCAGCTGGGGATTGCGCGCCTGAGAGCGGACCAGGCTTTTGCCAATCTCCTGGAGCATGCTTATTGCTTCATGCCGGAAAACAAGGCGGTGAGAAAATCTCTGGCTTCCGCATACCTGGATCTCGTTTCATCAACACCAGTATTTGATTTAATCCTTCCAAATGGGTTGGAACTTCTACCTCACGTGCTTGACCGTGTGGAAGATACCCTCAAAGAGACTAGTTGACCATGACAAGCATTCCTTTAGCCGAGCTTTCCCAGCGCGCAAGACTTTTTATCAAAATTGACCGGTTCATGAACCGGTTCTTGAATGCGATCCGTGCGGTTCACCAGGGTTTCTGGCTCGGGATGATGGATCGGAAGCAATACACGGAAATCATTGGAACTGTATATACCGACTGGAAAAGTTACCACGCCGATGATTATAACAAATCCGGCTTTTGGCCGTGGGAAGCCGATATGGTGGAGCGACATTTTTCCGACTGTAAAACGATCCTGGTTGGTGCAGCCGGAGGAGGTAGAGAAATCCTATCGCTGGCAGCGAGAGGGTTTCAAGTCGACGGCTTTGATTGCTTTCATGAGTTCCTGGATACCTCACAAGCTATCCTTAAATCACAAGATGTATCTTCTCGCATTCTCCTCGCCGAGCCGGATCATGTTCCTGAAGAGTTTGGCGTTTATGATGGCGGGATTATGGGTTGGTCGGGATATTCACATATTTCCGGCTCCCAAAACCGGGTCATTTTCCTGAAAGAATTCCGCCAGCATATCCAAAAAGGCGGGCCACTGCTCATATCTTTCTTTACGCTGCCAGAAGATTCATACCAATTTAAACTGGTCTACCTCACCGCAAAAGCAATCCGGAGCTTGAGATTCAGCCGCGAAATGGTTGAAAGGGGGGATATTTTGACGGAAATGTACTTCCATTACGCTTCACAGGATGAAGTCCGGCGTGAGATGGCAAATGCCGGCTTCGATATGATTTACTATTCTGTGAAGACTTACGGCCATGCGGTAGGAATCGCTGCCTAGCAGGATTCGCATCGATGGTCATTGACACCAGCTCTCAACCTAAATCTCCAACCCTCGGTTTTCTCCAGCTCTGTCTGCTCAGTGGTTGGGATGATGAAGCACAATTAGAGGTTGCTAAAATACTGCGGACAGATGGGGTAAACTGGCAGGAGTTTCTCTACGAGGTGTCGGCTGCCAGCCTGGGTCCTGTTGTATTCCTGGTTATTAAAGATCTACCCGGTGTGCCATCGGATATAAAAACAGCCCTTCATAAAAAGTATCTTGATAGCGGGGTCAATGCGGCATTATTAACCAGAGAGCTGTCCCAGCTGCTGCATATCATGAATCAGAATGATATTGACATAATCTTGCTCAAAGGGATCGGTCTGCTCTACCAGTTATACGAAAATCCCGCCATGCGACCAATGCAAGATATGGATTTGCTCATCGATCCGAAAAAAGCACCCGTGGCATTGAAGTTAATCCAGGAGATGGGCTACTCATTGGTTAAAACCGATCTCCGCTCCGGATTCACCCTGCAATTCGAGAATGAAGTAGTGTTGCGAAAACCGGGTCCCCTGGATATATTCCTCGATCTTCATTGGTATTTGTTCGACACGCCGTATTACCAGAATTCGAACTCCTCAGCCTGGTTTATCCAGACTGCCCTACCAGTTACGGTTGGATCAGAATCGGCTCGAGTGCTGGATATAGAACCCTTGATCTTATATCTCTGCGGCCACCTGGCCTTGCACCACGGGTCGAAGGATTGGATCTGGATGCTCGATCTGGCGTATATCATCAATCATCACCAGGGTCGTATGGATTGGTCCTTGTTGTTGGCAAAGGCTCAAGAGTTGGAATTAGTCTTACCATTGCAATCTACTCTTCCCGAATTAAAAATTGCGTGGCGTGTCCCAATTCCGGATGAAGTATTGATGCAACTAAAGAACCTTAAGCCTTCTGCCAAAGAGGTAGATATGGCCAGCCAGGCAATGGTACACGGTCGCGGTTCGGGAAAACGATTTATTGACGATATCCGTGCCTTCGACGATCCCGAAGAGCAAACTCGCTTTATCTTCCAGCGCATCTTTCCATCCCCGGATTATATGATCCGGCGCTATAAAATCCGTAATAAGGTTGCCTTACCTGCATACTACCTGTATCGCTGGTATTTGGGGATCAAAAGTAGCTTTTAGCGATCCAAAATTGTAATGGCGAATGTCTGATGACCCGCCGGCTGTATAGTGTACAATTGGCAGACCTATGAAAACACGCTCAATTTTAGCTGTATTTGCTCATCCGGACGATGAAGCATTTGGGACCGGTGGATCATTGGCTCATTATGCAGCAAAGGGTGTACATGTCACCCTGGTTTGTGCAACCAGAGGAGAAGTTGGCGAGATTTCCGATCCTGCGCTGGCGACACCGGATACACTCGGCGATGTAAGGGAAGGTGAACTGCGCTGTGCAGCCGAATCTATAGGTGTGCGGCAGGTCATCTTCTTAGATTACCGCGAACTCTGGGATGATCGGAACAAGCGAAAACCACGACCCCAGAGCATTTATCAATGCCCCTGCCGAGGTTGTCGTGCGGCAGCTGGTTGGCATTATCCGGGAAACGCAACCGCACATAATCGTCACGTTTGAACCCAACGGCGGCTATGGTCACCCAGATCATATTGCCATCCATCGCCACACAGTCGCGGCCTACCACGCTGCCGGCGACCCGTCAGCCTACCCGGAGTTGGGGTCGCCCTGGCACGCCTTCCGTCTTTTTTATACAGCCATTCCCAAATCTTTCTTCCGTGCCATGAAAGAGCAGATGGCGGAGCAAGGTCTGGATACCAGCCAGCTGGCGCGTCTGGAAGAGGATGGGGCTGGCTGGCCGGATGACCAGGTAGACCTAACCCTGGATGTATCCGATATGGTGCAAGCGAAATGGGATGCTTTGAACTGCCACCGTACTCAATTTGGACCGAATAATCTTTTCCGCCGGCTGCCTGAAGCCTCTGTTAAAACCCTGATGAGTTACGAGCACTTTGCCCTGGCGTATCCAGAGCACGCTGCAGGACTTCAACTTAACGACCTGTTTGATGATCTCTAAGCCATGAGCCAGCCGCCAATGGATTACAGCCGAAAATGGTATGTCCTGGCGGCTGTCGCCATGGGTATTTTCCTTGCAACGATTGATAGCAGCATAGTCAATGTAGCCTTGCCTACCCTGGTCAAGGACTTCCAGGCGGATTTTGCCATTGTCCAATGGGTAGTTCTGGCATATTTGCTCACTCTGACCGCATTGCTGCTCAGCTTTGGGCGATTAGCCGATATGCTCGGCAAGAAACCGATCTACCTGGCAGGCTTCGTCATCTTCATCCTAGGATCCGTTTTATGTGCCTTTGCGACGGGCATATACTGGCTGATTGGCTTCCGCATCCTGCAGGCGATCGGCGCCACTGCGATCCTGGCTTTAGGAATGGCCATTGTAACGGAAGCCTTTCCTCCCGAAGAGCGGGGTCGGGCGTTGGGTATTACAGGTGCCGTTGTGTCGATTGGCATCATTATCGGCCCGGCGTTGGGTGGTTTAATCCTTGCCTTCCTGTCCTGGCACTGGATTTTTTTAGTCAATTTACCAGTCGGAATATTCGGAATCTGGCTGGTGTACCGCAATGTCCCCTTCGTCCAGCCTCCGGGGGGGCAGCGCTTTGATTTTATTGGCGCCGGTTTATTACTGACTGGTCTGCTGGCATTTCTCTTCGCATTAACCATTGGCCAACAAGCTGGATTTCAAGATCGACTGGTAGTTGCTCTCGGATTACTGGCAATCATCATTTTCGGACTGTTTGTGTATTACGAAAACCGCGCTCCCCAACCGATGATCGACCTAAAGATTTTTCGTAATCTTCAATTCTCCATTAATCTCACCACAGGATTTATCACCTTCATCGCCATCGCCGGCACTACCTTGCTGATGCCTTTTTACCTGGAAAATATCCTGGGATATAACACTAAAATGGTCGGCATCTTAATGGCAGTAGTTCCCATCGCTACAGGCATTGTTGCGCCAATTTCAGGCAGCCTTTCAGATCGATTTGGAACACGCACAATAACCATTATTGGACTTGCCACATTGACGGTGGGTTATTACCTATTAAGCAGGTTGAGTATGAATTCATCAGCCCAGCAATATATATTGCTGTTCCTGCCTATCGGTCTTGGCATGGGCATCTTCCAATCCCCCAACAACAGCGCGATCATGGGCACCGCCAGTCGGGATCGATTGGGGATTGTCTCAGGCATGTTAGCTGTTACGCGAACTCTCGGCCAGACCGCTGGTATCGCAGTGGTTGGCGCATTATGGGCGAGTCGTGTCCTTTCGTTAACGAGTGGCCAATCTTCTGGAGGAGCTACCAGCGCGCCTCATATCTCGCAGGTGGCTGCGATGCAAGAGACCTTCATTGCCCTGGCGATTTTATTAAGCTTCGCCCTGATATTAGCTATATACGGCTTGTTTGCTCAACAGCAGAAAACCGCCCGATCGGCTGTGATGGCAGAATCGCCTCCGGCGAAAAAAAATTAGCCGAATACGAGAATTATGCTGCTTCAGATTTCTGTATTCTTGATCGGTTTACTTATCGTCGCTTGGACATTATTTTCTGCAGTTCGCAGCATTGTTTTACCGCGCGGCATGCCAGACAGCCTGACGCGCACTGTATTCGTCCTGACCTGGCAAGTCTTCCGCTTCCGCCTGCGGTGGACATCCTCCTACCTGCAGCAAGATCGGATTGCCGCATATTTTGCACCATTTGCATTATTGATGCTCCTGCCAACCTGGTATTCTCTGGTATTAATCGGATTTACCGGAATTTATTGGTCGCTCGGCGCTGGTCCAGCGCCAGATGCATTTGCCTTGAGTGGTTCCTCCATGCTGACTTTGGGTTTCAAGTCTTCCACAAACCTGGTCATAGACGTATTCATGTTCATCCAGGCGACCATTGGTCTCTTATTGATTGCTATGCTGATCGCATATCTGCCTACCATGTATGCAGCGTTTTCGCGCCGTGAAGAAGCCGTCAATCTGCTTGAAGTGCGTGCCGGAAATCCACCTTCAGCCGTAGAAATGATCAGTCGCTTCAATCGAATCCATGGACTGGAGCAACTTTCTGAATTTTGGCCGCGCTGGGAAACCTGGTTTGCGAACCTTGAAGAGAGTCACACTTCACTGCCTGGGCTGGTATTTTTCCGTTCATCCCGGCCAGAGCATTCATGGATTAATGCAGCTGGGGCGGTCCTGGATGGCGCCGCCCTCAGCCTATCAACCGTCGATATTCCTTCGGATCCTGGTGCTGCTTTATGCATTCGAGCCGGGTACCTGGCGCTGCGTAACATCTGTGAATACTTGAACCTTTCTTATTCAACGGATCCCATCTATCCTAAGCATCCGATCAGTATCACACGCCAGGAATACGATAACGCAGTACTCCTGCTGGAACGGGAGGGAGTCCCCATAAAACCCGACCGAGAACAGGCCTGGCTCGATTTTGCCGGCTGGCGAGTCAATTATGACGAGACACTCCTGAATCTGGCAGGAATCACCCTCCCCCCATACGCACCCTGGTCCAGCGATCGTGCCCGCGGCTTTACACCGGGTGTCTTCCCCTGGAGTGATCGTAAAAGCAAATAGGTTTATGGATGAATCAAGTCTATATTTAAACGACACATTGCCCTCCCACAAGACCATGGCTCCTGGGTATTCCTGCTCAGCCCTCTGCTTATCGGAATGTTCACTGCTGGTAGCTGGTCTGCTGCTACCATTCCTTTGATCATCGCGGCTATGTCCGCCTTTCTAATCCGCCAACCGGTTACCACGGCCATCAAGGTTTATAGCGGAAGACGTTCTCGAAAAGATCTGCCGGCAGCGTGGTTTTGGATGCTGATTTATGCTGCGTTGGGATTGATCGCATTCATCGCTTTAGTCCTGCAGGGATATGGATACCTGGCTTATCTGGCACTCCCGGCACTGCCGGTATTCGCCTGGCACCTGCTGCTGGTAAGCCGGCGGGCAGAAAGAAGGCAGGTCGGTGTGGAGATTGTTGGCAGCGGCACACTTGCCCTGGCGGCTCCAGCCGCATACTGGGTTGGTGTAGGGCAACCAGACCCGATTGGCTGGTGGTTGTTTCTGCTGACC
This sequence comes from uncultured Chloroflexia bacterium, assembly GCA_963744375.1. Taxonomy (GTDB): domain Bacteria; phylum Chloroflexota; class Anaerolineae; order Anaerolineales; family UBA4823; genus CTSoil-045. The sequence goes on from CAVUTH010000001.1 coordinate 229,973, forward strand.
TGGTTTCAATCGGCAGCCTCAATTGTCTATGCCTACGTGCGTCTGGAGCAGCGCGAACTGCGTGATCTGCCGGATCGTAGGCAGCGATTGATCCTGGGACGCCGTGCGCTGCTCTACACAGCATTCAATTTCATCGTGGTCACTTTATCATCCTTACTCAGCATCCTGCCAGTATTATTGCCTCTGCCATATCTGATTCAATTGGGGGAAACCATCTACGGCACACTGATCCGACCGGCGGTTGGATATAAACCAACCAGGATAGGAATCCGCCAGCTGGTGGTGAGCACAATCTTCACACTGGTCTTTATCCTTGCCTGGAATCTTTCTCCCTGAAACCGATCCTGGATTCACTCGTAGATACATGTAGATAGGCAAAAATTGTTCAGGAGGATCAAGCATGGCAGTAAATAAATCGACAGACCAGGGCGAACAAGACCTGATACCCGATCTGAAAGATGAAAAGTTGATCGTTGTGCCAGCTTCGATCCCGGAACTGCCAGAAGAGCCACTACTGGATGCAGATGCCGATGTACGCCAGTCTTTGTCTGAGCCAGAAGTGGATTCAATATTAAAGCGAGAGGAAATTTAAAATGGACACTCTTAAGAATATTGGGGATTATCCCAATGAAACGCCGGAACCTTCGCCCGACCAAGACATCTGGGTAGAGGAATTGAGTGAGGGGGCAGGCCCGACAGTGGGCGAATTCGATCCACCCCGCGAGCCAAGCCCACCAGGGCCACCACCTCCCACCACGAATGCCCCGCCAATACATGCGGGTATCCCGAATTCAGAAGAGCGCACCTGGGCGATGTTGGCGCATTTGAGCATTCTTCTGAATCTGGTTTCCGGTTTTCTCGGTCCTGTGGCAGCTTTTATTATCTACCTGGTCTACAAAGATAAATCACGCTATGTTGCCTACCAGTCATTGCAGGCCTTTGTCTTTCAGCTTATCTGGTGGGTAGGTGCAGGCGCTTTCATTGCTGTCATGTGGGTCTTCGTCGGATTGCTTTCAGCAGTCGTAATCGGATTGTGCCTGATACCATTTGCCATCCTGATTTCTCTGCTACCCCTGGCAGCGCTGGTTTATGGTGTGGTTGGCGGTATTCAGGCCAATCAGGGCGATGACTTCCGCTACTGGCTGATTGGCGATTGGCTGCGCGGCACACTCACCGGGTCATAAAACAGTCATTTGCTTGACTTTTCTCGTTCTTACCTATAGAATGGGAGTAGATATCTGACAACTCAAGATAAGGGAATCGAGGAGAGACCCGGGCTGTTCAGCCGGGCACCGAAGGTGCAAATCTGGCCTGCAATAAAGCCAGGTGAAACTCTCAGGTAGAAGGACTCATTTCCCGTAATCCTCTGGAAAGTCGGGTTATGTCCGGGCTGGGCCGAAAGGCGCCCCAATCCAGGATATGCCGACACCGACGGGGCAAACGCCTGGTATGGGCGTGAATCTCTCAGGTTAGTAACAGAGGCGCATGCATTATTTGCGTGCGCCTCGAATTATTTTAAGCGCCTGGACCCTTTTATATCCTGACCGGAGGTTCTCTATGAATATTCCAACCGATTTAAAGTTTACAAAGAATGACGAATGGGTACGAGTGGTCGACAATGTCGGTACCGTGGGCATCACCGATTTCGCCCAGGAGCAGCTATCTGATATTGTTTACGTCGAGATCGTTGTAGCCGAAGGGGATGAGGTTTCCCAGGGCGATTCCTGCGCCACGCTGGAATCCGTAAAAGCTGCGGCTGATGTCTACCTTCCAGTAAGCGGGAAGGTCGTTGCAGTGAATGAAAGCCTGCCGGACAGCCCAGAAGGTGTTAATACCGATCCCTACGGCGCTGCCTGGATGGTCAAGGTTGAGTTAAGCGACCTGGCTGAGTTGGATGGATTGATGGATCCCACCAGCTACGCGGCGTTCCTCGCCAGCAAATCCTGATGCCTTCTTCGAGGAGAACACATGTTTATTCCACACACTGAAGCAGATCGGGAAGCGATGCTGCGTACGATTGGCGTGGACCGGCTGGATGATCTATTCCAGGATGTTCCCGCAGATTATCGTTTCCCTGACTTAAATCTTCCACCGGCACAAACCGAGATGGAAGTGATGATGGAACTTCAACGCCTGGCAAATGCCAATGAAGGCATCTCCGATTTAATATGCTTCCTTGGAGCCGGTGCTTATAACCATTACATTCCAGCCGCGGTTGATGCAATCACAAGCCGTGGAGAATTCTTAACCGCCTATACACCTTACCAACCCGAAATCTCCCAGGGCACGTTACAGGCAATCTTCGACTATCAGAGCCTGATCACTGCTTTGACCGGAATGGATGTCAGCAATGCATCCCATTACGATGGAGCAACCGCAGTCGCAGAAGCCGTCACTATGGCCTACGCCCATTTCCGCGGCAAAAAGACGAAAATAGTCCTGTCTCCATCTCTACACCCGCATTATCGTGCCACAGTAGAAACCTACAACCAGGGTACCGAAGTGCAAGCCTTTACTCCTGAAATCGATTTATCTGCAGGCCCGGATGCACTGCTGCCCTACATCGATGGCAGTACAGCCCTGGTAATTGTCCAGTATCCCGATTTCTTCGGCCGGATCTACAACTACACCGACCTGGCCGAAAAAGTCCATGCTGCTGGAGGCTTACTGGCCATAGCTGTGAATCCCCTGGCGTTGGGATTGCTGACACCCCCAGGAGAGTTCGGCGCCGACATCGTCGTCGGAGAAGGCCAGCCGCTCGGTATCCCGCTCTCATTTGGTGGGCCTTACCTGGGCATCTTCGCCACTCGCAAAGAGTACGTCCGAAAGATGGCTGGACGCCTGGTTGGTGAAACGATGGACAATCGCGGCCAGCGGGCCTACGTTCTCACCCTCACCGCCCGAGAGCAGCACATCCGCCGCGAAAAAGCCACCTCCAACATCTGTACCAATCAGGGATTAATGGCGCTTGCCTCAACGGTCTACATGAGCTTGCTGGGTAAAAATGGCCTGCAGCAAGTAGCCGAGTTGTGTTACCACAAAGCGCACTATGCCGCGGATCAGATCGCCGCCATCCCGGGCTATTCTTTATGGAGCAGCTCGCCGTACTTCCATGAATTTGTGGTCCAATGCCCACTGCCTGCAGCAGAAATCAATGCCCATCTGCTGGAGCATGGTATCCTGGGCGGATATGAATTGGGCAAGGATTATCCGGGAATGGATAATGCCATGTTGCTGGCAGTGACTGAGATGAATTCGAAAGAGGAAATTGATTTACTGGTAGATATTCTATCGGAGGCCCCCCATGACTGAACCACTGCTCTGCGAGCTATCCATATCCGGCCGGAAGGGCGTTCAGTTCCCTAAACCGGATGTTCCGAAAGCCGCCCTGCCTGCCAATCTGACTCGCCAGCACCTGCCCCTGCCAGAGCTGTCTGAGGTCGATGTTGTCCGTCACTTCACGCGCCTCTCGCAGATGAATTACTGCATTGATAAAGGGATGTACCCGTTGGGCTCTTGCACCATGAAGTACAACCCAAAGGTCAATGAAGCCGCTGCGCACTTACCGGGGTTTGCGTTCATCCACCCCAATCAGCCGATTGAAACGGTGCAGGGAGCCCTGTTGATGATGTACGAGCTCCAGGAGATGCTCAAAGAGATTGGCGGCTTCGCCGGCATTACTTTGCAGCCGGCAGCCGGAGCCCAGGGGAGCTGACTGGAGTACTGATCGTACGCGCCTACCACCAGGCGCGAAATGACCTCAAGCGCACAAAGATCTTGATCCCAAACTCAGCCCACGGCACCAACCCGGCGACTTCAGCGATGAGCGGTATGCAGGTAATCGAGCTTCCGTCGGACGCTGATGGGAATGTCAATCTGGATGCCCTGCGCGCCGAGTGTGATGATACCCTGGCCGGCTTGATGTTGACTAATCCCAACACCCTGGGTTTGTTTGACGAAAATGTCCTGGAGGTAATTCGCCTGGTGCACGCAGCCGGCGGGTTGGTGTATGGCGATGGCGCTAACATGAACGCTCTCCTGGGAATTGTCCGCCCTGGTGATTTGGGTATCGACGTGCTGCACTACAACCTGCACAAGACATTTTCCACCCCGCATGGGGGCGGTGGTCCCGGTTCTGGTCCGGTAGGTGTGCGTGAGCACCTGGTAGATTTCTTACCTGGACCTATCGTGGATATCGTAGATGAAGGCGATGAAGATACACCTCCACTGTATGGGTTTGTAACACCTAAACAGAGCATCGGTCGGGTGAAATCCTTCTGGGGTCACTTCGGCATGATGGTACGGGCATATACTTACATACGAATGTACGGCCCGGAGGGCATGCGCAGCATATCCGAGCACGCCGTGCTGAATGCCAACTACCTGATGGCCCTGATGAAAGATGTATATCATCTGCCCTACCAGCGCACATGCAAACACGAATTCGTGGTCGAAGGCCGCTGGGAAGATGCGCCGGAAATCCATGCCCTGGATATCGCCAAGCGCATGATGGACTATGGGCTTCACCCGCCTACTAACTATTTCCCCTTGATCGTACACGAAGCCCTGATGATAGAGCCCACTGAGACGGAAAGCAAGCAAACCCTGGATGCATTCGTTGAGATCATGCTCAAGATTGCTGAGGAAGCGCGCACCGATCCGGAATTACTCAAAACTGCACCGCATATCACGCCCGTCGGCCGTCTGGATGAAGTAAAAGCAGCCAAAGAGCTGGTCCTGTGCTGTGGTCTGGACAGCTCTCCAATAGCAGGGACTTCAGTCGCGGCCGGCTAGTCCAGTTCAGCTCATCTACCGGGTTGAGAGATTAATCCGGTCTCGAAGTGATAAAATACCTTTCCGGTAGATTTGTACGGAAAGGTATTTTTTCGTAGGTAGATGGATAATTCGAAATACTCATTCACTGTCCAGAGCCCAATGGTTGAGGTTCGCTTCCGGATGGGCGTATTATACACGGCCCCCGGCATGATCCTGTGGGTGGCTTTCTGCGCATACTCCAGGAAGAACATGAAATCCCTATCGTGGGAGCCGTAGTAAACAACGAGCTGCGCGAGTTGACCTATCCGATTGATATTGAATCTGAAGTACGGCCGGTATTCATGTCGGAAACTGACGGGATGCGAATTTATCGTCGCTCCCTTACATTTATGATGGAAGCCGCCTTCGATTGCCTCTTCCCGGTGCGTTTGTTGCAGTCGACCACTCGATTGCCTTCGGAGGTTTTTACTGCACGGTGATCAACCGTGCCCCACTATCCCCTGGTGAGCTGGCATTTCTTGAAGGGAAAATGTGGGAATTTGTCAAAGCCGATTTGCCTTTCGAAAGAAAAGTGATTCCCTATTCAGGACGCAATTGATTACTTTCGAAACGCGGGGAGAAAAAGATAAAGTAAGCCTGCTGAAGCATCGCTTGAAGAATTACCTCACCATGTATCGCCTGGAACAACGCATGGATTACCATCATGGCTACATGGTCCCATCTACCGGATACTTGAAGTGGTTTAAGCTTCTCACCTGCGGGCGATGGCTTCATCTTGCGGTTCCCGCGGCACCACCAGCCCACTACGATCGCCGAGCTTCCCGAATATCCCAAGCTACTCAAAGCTTTCCGACAATACGGAGACTGGCTCTCCACGTTAGGAATTTCAAGTGTCGGAGCGCTCAACGATGCCATCCTGGAGAACCGGGCTCACGAGGTTATTTTAGTTTCGGAAGCACTGCATGAAAAACATGTGTCGGAAATCGCCGCACAGATCGCAGCACGCAGCGACGAGCTGCGGGCGGTGCTGGTTGCAGGCCCTTCATCATCGGGAAAAACGACCTTCTCCAGGCGCCTCTCTGTACAGCTACTCGCTTTTGGGGTTGTGCCCTTCGCCCTGGAGCTGGATAATTATTTCGTCGATCGTGACAAGACTCCGTTGGGGGAGAACGGAAAACCGGACTTCGAGTCGCTCAACGCGCTGGACAGGCCAAGATTATCTGAAGATTTACGCCGCCTGATTGCCGGAAAGCGCGTCCAGCTGCCTCATTATGATTTTGTTGCGGGTACGAGCTCTCCCGGCAAGGAAGTGCACTTACATTCCAGGGAAATTATCATTCTGGAAGGAATTCACGGACTGCATCCCGAGCTGATTTCTGGCATTCCTGCCCGGCAAACTTTCCGAATTTATGTCTCGGCTCTCACTCAGCTCAACCTGGATTATCAGAATCGGGTTTCTACCACCGATACTCGCCTGATCCGAAGGATTGTAAGGGACGCCTATCATCGAGGCTATAATGCCCAGCAGACGATTTCCCGTTGGGAATCGGTACGACATGGCGAAAAACATTATATTTTTCCTTTCCAAGAAAATGCCGACGTGATGTTCAATTCTGCCCTGGTTTACGAGTTATCCGCCCTTAAACCGCTAGCCGAGCCGCTCATCCGCCAGGTTCCATTTGGTACACCGGAATACATTGAAGCCAAGCGGCTGCTCTCATTGCTTGATTGGGTGCTGCCCATTGGAAGGCGAGCGCATTCCCGACAATTCAATCCTGCGGGAATTCATTGGCGGATCAATTTTGAGCGACTTTTCGCTCTGGCATAACCACCTGCACGAGTGAGAAAATTCGCCATATCCGGAGCATCGAATTGCCGCTGATCGACTTTGGCCGCGACATATGTAATAACTATGCGGTCTCCAGCCGAAAGGAATGGTTGGTGACGAACGGCATCGGCAGCTATGCCTCGGGCACCGTGGCAGGAGTATTAACTCGCCGCTATCATGGCTTGTTGCTGGCTGCTTTGAAACCTCCGTTAGGGCGAACGCTGCTTATTACCAAATTCAATGAGACCATCGATTTCGACGGGCAGCGCTACCCTATCTATCTGCGACCTAAAATCGCCATTCGAAACATCTCCACGCGGTTATCTCCTGCTGGAACGATTTTATTTGAAAGATTCCATCCCTGTGTGGGTGTATGCATGTGCCGAGGCTCGCCTCGAGAAACGCATTTGGATGCAGGCCGGCGAGAATACGACTTATATCCATTATTCCTATAAACATCGCGGGAATGCAATTTTTCCAGGGAACCAGCGATAACCCAGGATTACGCGCTTACCCTCAACTTGCGCGCTTTGGTCAATTATCGGGATTATCACAGCAAAACAAAAGCCGAGCGCAGCGCTGGCTTTCGATGTTGAACCGATCGAACATGGCTTGAAGATCATCCCCGCTGAAGCCAACTCAATCCCCTTCTACATTCTCGGTCAATCAGTAACTGCCAGGGCGTTGACTGATTGGGACCGCCTCCACCACCTGACGGTAGAATTCGAGCGGGGAGAATCTGAGCTAGAAGACCATCTGGCCGCTGGGGAGTTTCAGGCGAGCATAAAGCCTGGGGAAGATCTGACCTTAGTCGCCACTACCGATGCCAACGCCGGCCTAGACGGCCATTATTGCCCTCCTAAATAGACGCCAGTACGAATCCGGACTGTTCAGATCTGCCGGTCTGGCGACTGAAAATTCGCCACCGGCCAACCCTTCGCCTATACGAAACTCGCCCGAATACCGCCAACTCATCCTGGCTGCTGATCAATTCATCGTCCGTCGCCCATCCCCAGCCGAACCCCAAGGCAGCAGCATCATTGCCGGTTATCCCTGGTTCAGTGATTGGGGCCGCGATACCATGATCAGCCTGCCAGGCCTGACCCTGGTAACCGGACGTCCAGAGGTTGCGCGTCACATCCTGCGCACCTATGCCGCTTTCCTGGATCAGGGGATGCTGCCCAACCGCTTCCCAGATATTGGAGAAGAACCGGAATACAACACCATTGATGCAACCTTGTGGTATTTCGAGGCTTTACGCAGCTATGTGGAAGCAACCGAAGACGTCTCCTTACTGGAAGAGCTTTTTCCCAAGCTCCAGGAAATTATTGGGTATCACATCAACGGTACCCGGTACAATATCCAAGTCGACCCCCAGGATGGGTTACTTTCCGGTGGGGCTGCTGGCGTCCAATTAACCTGGATGGACGCCAAGGTTGAGGACTGGGTGGTAACACCACGGATTGGCAAGGCCGTGGAAATTAATGCCTTGTGGTATAACGCCTTAAAGACAATGGAATGGATCAGCCGGAAACTCGGAATGCCTGCCGATAGCTATACGCAACAGGCCAGATATACATACAATGGGTTTAGCCGCTTTTGGAATCCCAACACAAGCTTCCTGTATGATATCCTGGATGGTCCGGATGGAGATGATCCATCCCTTAGACCGAACCAGCTACTGGCAATCTCCCTGCATAATTCAGCGCTTGAGCTTAGTCGGCAGCGTGCAGTCGTCGATGCTTGCGCCCGTTATTTGCATACCTCTCTCGGTATGCGGAGCCTGGCGTCTGCTCACCCAAGTTATATCGGTCGCTACGGCGGTACCCGCTACCGTCGCGATGCTGCCTACCACCAGGGCACCGTATGGGGTTGGTTGATCGGCCCTTTCATCAGCGCACACCTGAGGGTATACCAGGATCCCCAGACAGCGCTAGCGTATCTCTCACCACTTCTGCAGCATCTTGGCGACCATGGCCTGGGAAGTATCAGTGAAATTTTCGATGGCGACCCGCCCCACACTCCCGATGGGTGTTTCGCCCAGGCGTGGTCTGTCGCCGAAGTATTGCGCCTGCTGGATCAAATAGACCGGTTCGATCGAACCGAAAAAACCCAATAGAAATACTCTGAAGGAACCATAATCATGACAAAATTACACGCATTATCCGAGGTTGGACAGGCGATCTGGCTCGATTACATCCGGCGATCTTTTATTAACAACGGCGACCTGGAAAAACTGGTAGCAGATGGGCTGCGCGGAATAACATCCAATCCTACGATATTTGAAAAAGCGATCGCCGGCAGCAGCGATTATGATGCTGAAATTCAACAACTTGCCTTGCAAGGCAAAAATGCCAACGAAATTTACCAATCGCTGAGCTGCGCCGACATCCAAAAAGCCGCCGATTTGCTGGCGCCAGTTTATGCAGCCACGGGAGGTCAAGACGGATATGTCAGCCTGGAGGTTGATCCTTCGTTTGCCCGCAATACCGCAGCCACCCTGGCCGAAGCGAAACGAATCTGGCAAATGATCGGTCGTCCGAACTTGATGGTCAAGATCCCTGCTACCTTGGAAGGCCTGCCGGCGATCACCTCCGCCCTCGAAGCCGGGATCAATGTGAACGTAACCTTGATCTTCTCCATCGAACGGTATCGACAGGTTATGGAAGCCCACCGGCAGGGCCTGGAACGCCGCATTCAAGCCGGTCAACCGGTGGATCATGTTGCGTCTGTTGCTTCCTTTTTCGTCTCCCGCATCGATAACAAAGTGGATAAACTGCTCTTACAGGTCATCAACCAGGATGATAGACAAAGAAGCACAGGCTCGAGCGCTAGCCGGGCAGGCAGCAGTGGCTAACGCCCGGCTGGCATACCAGGAATTCCTTCAATTTATCCGATCACCGCAGTACCAGATTTGTGGAAAACCACGCTGCGAGACTGCAGCGCCCCCTGTGGGCTTCCACCAGCACGAAAAATCCCGCCTACCCGGACACGCTGTATGTCCAGACGTTAATTGGCCGTCACACGGTCAACACCCTGCCCCAGGAAACCCTGGAAGCCTTTCTGGATCATGGCGAGGTGCGCCTGAGCATCGAAGACGACCTGGCACAAGCAAACAAAATTTTCGACCAGTTATCAGATCTGGGTATTTTCATCGATCAGGTGACTGCAGAGTTGGAAACGGAAGGCGTGGCTGCGTTTAAGCAGTCTTTCGACTCTCTGATGGCGAGCATTGAAGCCAAGCGGATGAAAGCGATTACTGCGGCCTAAGCACGCTTATGAAGATACCAGAACCAGGCGATTAGAGCGGCCCAAAATACCAATAAACCTGAAACTATAAACACGCGTCCAACGCCGGTCCAATCGCTTTGCGGAGCGATGGCGACCGGCGTTGTCGTCACAGATGCCTGACTGGATGGAAATACCAATGTAACACTCGGGAAAGGCATTAATGTAGCGGTCGGTGATAAAGTTGCAGTCATTGTGATGGGAATAGCAGTCGGCTCTGTGGGTGCGATGAGGTCTGATGTCGGCGGGATATCAAGTGTAGCCGTCGGCATTGGCTGCAAAGTACCGGTGATTAGAGTCGAGCTGGTAGCTGTAGCCGTAACTGTGGGTGTAATTGTGGCTGTCACGGTGATAAGCTGGGTAGGAGTAGAAGATCCACTCTGCAAAAAAGGCTTGGATTACTTCCAGCTAGCTCTCCGGATGAACAAAAAGCTCTCCAATCTCCTCCGGAACCATAAATAGGGATTATGAGTGCCCCCAGAAGCAAACCTGCACTGATAATTAACGACGTAAATATCCTCTGCATTATGGTTTAAACATCTTCGGCCTGAGTTTAATGCCGGTCATAATCGATAAAAAACTGGCGATGCAATCAACCACCTGCCGCTGCATAGATTTGGTCAGTTCGGGATATACCGGTAATGCCAGCGTTTCACTCGCTGCTCTTTCGCTTTCGGGGAGGTCCCCAGGTTTATAGCCCAGCTCCCGAAAGCATTCTTGCAGGTGAAGTGGAACCGGGTAATAGACCTCGCAGCCAATCCCATGCTGTTTCAACCAGTTCAATAGCTCGTCTCGCCTGGTCGCCCGAATTTGAAATAGGTGGTAGATATGCTTTCCGTTTCCATGCTCTACCGGCAGGGACACCCGGGCTGAGCCAGATATCGCTTCGGTCAGTCCGGAATCCAAAAATAACCGCCGATAGGTAGCTGCGTGTGCAACTCGAGCTTCGGTCCATTGATCTAAATAATTAAGCTTCACCCGCAGCACAGCAGCTTGGACAGCATCCATTCGAAAATTACCCCCAATGGCCTGATTGTAGTATTTCGGACGATGCCCATGGTTGCGCAGCAACCGGATGCGATCGGCCAGGTCACCATCATTTGTCGTCACCATTCCGCTGTCGCCAAAGCCACCCAGGTTCTTGGAAGGAAAAAAGCTGAAACACCCAACATGACCGATCGAACCGGCGCGCTGCCCTTTGATACTCAGCGCCGATTGCCTGAGCGGCATCTTCAATCAGGTACAACCCGTACCTTTTTGCCAGAGCCAGGATCGGATCCATATCCGCCATCTGCCCGCACAGATGAACCGGGATAATTGCTCTGGTTTTATCCGTGATCGCTTCCTCGATGCCTTCCGGGTTCAGATTTAATGTATCTTTATCGATATCGACAAATACCGGGTGTGCACCGAGGCGGGCAATCCCACCGGCGGTCGCAAAGAAAGAATAAGCGCTGGTGATGACCTCATCGCCGGGTTTAATTCCAATTGCCATCAAGGAGACCAACAGCGCATCCGTGCCCGGAGGATACGCCAACGCCAAATCGACAACCAGAATACGCGGCAATTTTCGCTTCGAGGGCTTCGACTTCCGGTCCGAGGATAAACTGGCCGGAGTCGATGACTCCATCAATGGCGCTGGTGGATCTCGTCACGCAGCCTGTTATTCTGGGCTGTCAAGTCGAGCAATGGGATAGCGAATTGCGGCACGCTGGGCCATCTCGAGTTCAGCCATTCGGGAGAGGGTGTTCTTCTGGCCAGTCCAGGCAGACGACCATGCCTGGAATCTGCTCCTGGTACCGCCAACCGCTATGAGAGCAATGCATGACGCCCATGGAGTCTGGAGAGGTTAATGGGTAGCCATGCCGGCTCATCCATCCAATTCTGCTTGCTGGGACACCTACCATCAAGCCATAATCCGGCACATCGCGCAGCACCACAGCGCCTGCGCCAATAAAGGCATACCTGCCAATTGTCACACCACAAACGATGGTTGCATTCGCACCAATCGTAGCGCCCCTGCGCACAAGCGTGCGCTCATACTCAGCCTTGCGGTTGATCTCGGTGCGAGGATTGCTCACATTGGTAAAGACACAGGAGGGACCGCAGAATACATCCGCTTCCAGTTCAACACCCGTGTAGACCGAAACATTATTCTGGATATGCACCCGGTCTCCAATGACCACATGATTCGCAACCATAACATTTTGACCAAGGACGCAATCCTGCCCGATTTGAGCGTAGGCCATCACATGCGAAAAGTGCCAGATTTTCGTCCCAGTTCCAATCCGGCAAGGCTCGTCAACATAAGCGCTGGGATGCACAAAAATGTCTGTCTCTGTCATTTGCGAAGCTTTGTTACAAGAATTGGATGCGCCAGGCTATCGAGCGCTACCAGTGGGGCGGTGCGTACTGCATGGACTAAGTCAATCGATGGGCGCGCCGCTCGAATATCAAATCCTTTTCCGTCAAGGGTCTCCTGGTAGACACGTGTGTGTAAATCCACAAATCCGTCAGTGAACTCAATCTCTTCTTCATCCACAACAATCGAGCGGTAGCTGCTTCGTTCTCCCGGCCGTGCCTTGAAAGGCAAATCCTGGGGGTCAATCGAGAGGTACCAGCGTACTCGCGCTCGTTCAAGCTCCAAAAATCCGCTCATGCGTCGTGGGTCCGAATGATATACTCTGCAGTCCACCAGGCTACCGAATAACCAGATCAGCAGGTCGAAGAGGTGGATGCCGATATTGACAGCAATTCCGCCGGATTTTTCCTCAGTCCCCTTCCAGGAGACATGATACCAATCGCCTCGCGCCGTGACGTATGTCAGCACCACATCATGCTGAACATTAGCAGGCTGTTTCAGTAGCGTCTCCCGCAGCTGGATCAATTTTGGGTGCAGGCGGAGTTGCAGCACAGTGTAGATGCGGCCGGGATATTCCGACTCCAATTGCTCTAAGGTATCCAGGTTCCATGGATTGATGACCAGGGGTTTTTCACAGATGACATCTGCACCCAAGCGGATAGCCATGCGACAATGAGCATCATGCAAGTAATTCGGAGAGCAAACGCTTACATAATGTACCCGTTCCGCCTCTCCTTGGTGGCGCAGCTTTTCTAAATATCGGTCGAAGCGTTCGATTTCGGTAAAATATTGCACGTTGAAAGCATACTGATCCAGAATGCCCACTGAATCCTTCGGGTCGACAGCCGCCAGCAGCTGGTTACCGGTATCGCGTATCGCCCTCAAGTGACGAGGAGCGATAAAACCACCTACACCGATCAATGCAAAATTTTTCACCATTTTACAATTATACAATACCCACCCAACGAACTAAAAAACACCTTTGCTTGACTACATTAATCTTCCCAGGTATCATTACCAAACGTTTTCTGCCGCCCATGAAAATAGCTTCTATTGTAGGGGCTCGCCCCCAATTCATAAAAGCAGCACCTCTGAGCCGCCGTCTCCGACAGGAACACTCGGAAATCCTCATTCACACCGGCCAGCATTATGATGCTAACCTCTCCCAGGTGTTTTTTGAAGAGCTGCGCCTTCCTGAACCGGATTACAACCTGGGTGTTGGTTCCGGCTGGCAGGGCGCACAAACCGGTCGTATGCTGGAGGCTATCGAGAATGTGCTGCTCAAGGAGAATCCGGATTGGGTGATTGTCTATGGAGATACCAATTCAACTCTCGCCGGCGCGCTGGCAGCCGCCAAATTGCATATTCCGGTTGCCCATATCGAGGCCGGCTTGCGCAGCAATAACCGGCACATGCCGGAAGAGATCAACCGTATCCTGACAGACCATATCTCCGATCTGCTCTTCTGCCCTTCCGAAAACGCCGTCACCAACCTGGGAACAGAAGGCATCTTTTCCGGTGTCCATAACATCGGCGATATCATGGTGGACTCCCTGCGCTGGGCAAATTCAAGTTGCCATGAGCTGTCGCCGATTTGCGCTGCGCACGGATTGGTGGGTAATGATTATCTGCTGGCAACCATACATCGGGCTGAAAACACAGATGATCCAGATAGATTATCCGCCATCTTCCTGGCAATTAATCAGCTCACCGAACCGGTCATCCTGCCCCTTCACCCCCGAACCTGCCTTGCTATAGAGCAGCAAGGAATCGCGCTCAGACCCCACATCCACCCGATCGAACCGTCGGGCTACTGCAGCATGATCGCCCTGGAGAAGCATGCTCGTATGATTCTGACAAACTCCGGCGGCGTGCAAAAAGAAGCTTACTGGCTTTCCACGCCCTGCATCACCTTGCGGGATGAAACCGAGTGGATTGAAACCGTAGCTGCCGGCTGGAATTTGCTAGTGGGAGCAGATACCGCAGCGATTCTTCGGGCTGTCGAAAATTTTGACCCACCTCTCGCACGACCCACTCTTTATGGTGATGGATATGCTGCCGAACGTGCAGTAAATATCCTGAATAAACTGGAGAAATGAAATATGAAAAAAGTTTGTGTGATCGGCCTTGGTTATACCGGTCTGCCAACTGCGGCGATGTTTGCCACGCACGGCTGCCAGGTAGTCGGGGTCGATATAAACCCCTCGATCATTGAGACCATTTCGCAGGGTAAAGTGCATATCCACGAACCGGGGCTGCAGGCATTGGTGCAGGAAGCCGTTGTCAATGGGCATCTCACTGTATCACTGACCCCTGAAACGGCAGATGCGTTTATTATCGAGGTACCCACTCCTTTCAAAGACGAGGCATTAACCATCCCCGACCGCCCTGGCGATCAGGTGGGTGACAAGCACGCCGACATGAGTTTTGTGGTTTCGGCCGCTCACTCAATCGCCACAGTACTGCAACGAGGCAACCTGGTAGTGCTGGAATCTACCAGCCCCCCTCGCACGACGGTAGACATTATTCGACCAATTCTTGAAGCTACAGGATTGAAAGCCGGCAGAGATTTTTTCCTTGCCTACACACCCGAACGAGTCCTGCCTGGAAAAATCCTACACGAGCTTGTCCATAATGCACGCGTCATCGGCGGAATTGACGAAGCCTCGGCCCAAGCAGGGGACGAACTATTCAGTGTTTTTGTATCCGGCGAGATCGTATTGACAGACGCTACCACAGCCGAGATGGCAAAACTGATGGAAAACACATACCGGGATGTCAATATTGCGCTGGCCAACGAATTCTCACGCCTGGCAGACCGCTTTGGCGTCGATGTTTGGGAGGCGATCTCGATTGCCAATAAACATCCCAGAGTGAATGTACTAAGCCCAGGACCCGGTGTCGGTGGGCACTGTATCAGTGTCGACCCATGGTTCTTCGTTGAGGCCGCGCCAGACCTGGCATCCTTGATCCGAGTATCCAGGCACATCAATGACGACCAACCATCCTATGTATGCCAAAAGGTTTGCGATTGTCTGGGGTCGTTGGTCGGGAAGAAGATCGCAACTCTCGGCCTGGCTTACAAACCGGATGTAGATGATTTGCGCGAAAGCCCTGCGGTCGAAACGGTCCGGCTGCTGCAAGGGCGAGGAGCGATTGTTACTGCATATGAGCCTTTTAAGCCATCGGCAAATCTACCCGGAATAAAGACAGCTGTAAACCTGGCAGATACCTTGAAAAATGCAGACTTGATTCTTATTCTGGTGTCCCACCGCCAGTTCAAAGAGCTTGAGCCGCAAGCGGTGAGTAAACTGACCCATTCCCGTTTAGTATTTGATGCGGTCAATGCCTGGAGCGGACCTGGCTGGGAAAAGGCAGGGTTCGCAATCTATCGCCTTGGGAATGGGAAAAATTCCCCGTAGAAAGAATTATCAACTATAGGGAGGCCAGAAAAAGAAGTATGAGTCGGGATCGGTCGGTCAACCTGGCACTTCTCTCAATGGTCATCGACGCGATTTGCGTAGGTGTTTCATTGGGCGTTGCCAGCTTGATCCGGCCCTGGATGAGCAACTTGCCGCTCACCCAGGAAATTGATGCCCCCCTGCTGACACCCTGGATTCTGTATCCCCTCTTCAGTATCACCTGGGTGGGCATCTTGTTGTTGTTGTCCGCTTACGATCCAGCCCGACATGCCCGCCACATTGATGAGCTGACCCAGCTGACACTTGGCTCGATCCTGGCTTCCATGGCGTTAGCTGGCATGCTTTACCTTTCCTTCCGGGATGTTTCTCGGGCACTTTTTGTTACTTTCACCACCCTGGCATACCTTTTGATGCTGGCCTGGCGCTTCCTGGCCTGGTCATGGTTGCCCACAGGTAGCAAACCACTTGACTCCTCACGCAGGGTGATCATCATTGGATACGGCGAAGCTGCCCAGCAACTTTACAGAGAAACTCAACAAAAGCCAGATCTCGGTCTGCATGTCATTGGTTTCGTAGCCGATGACCGCAGTGTGAACGCCGATATAATCCTGGGGTCGTTGGACGATCTTGTTCCTCTCATCCAAAAGCATCAAGTAAACGATGTCGTTATTGCCTCGCCCAACATTGAGTACGACCTTTTCCGCCAGATGTTGGGTGATTTGCAATCAGAATCAGTAAATATCTGGATGATCCCAGCATATTATCACCTGGCCGTACAGCAAGCGGTGGTAGATGAGTATGCCGGCATGCCCATGCTCGAGCTGACACAGCCCGTGTTTACCGCTTACCAGCGGGTGATCAAACGGGCATTTGATCTCATCGTTGGCTCAATCCTGCTCTTATTCAGCCTGCCATTAATGGGGTTGGCTGCCCTGGCAATCCGTATCGAAAGCGTTGGCCCGGTCATCCTCAAACAACAGCGCGTGGGAGAAAATGGCCAGCTTTTTGATATGCTCAAATTCCGGACTATGATCCCAGATGCAGATCGTTATTTGCACCAGGTAGCGGTAGAAAACGACACTGGCCAGCCCATATTCAAATCCGCCGGCGACCCGCGCATCACGAAAATCGGGCGTTTTCTTCGTCGGGCAAGCCTGGATGAGCTGCCCCAGTTGTGGAATATCCTGCAAGGTGATATGAGCCTGGTTGGTCCTAGACCGGAGCTTCCTCAACTACTCGATCTTTACGCCCCCTGGCAGCGACAACGTTTTACCGTCCCGCAAGGCTTAACCGGCTGGTGGCAGGTGAATGGCAGGAGCGATAATCCTATGCACCTGAATACCGAGTATGATCTGTATTACATCCACCACCACTCGCTTCTCTTGGATGTGTATATCCTCGTCAAAACTGTGATTACAGTCCTGCGCGGTGAAGGCGCGTTCTAATTTGACATCTTGTTTCTTTTTAGAAACCTTCAGCACAATTTTCCATCTATTGACCAGTGGTATACTTCCCAACACGGATACTCATAAACATACAGCGCTGGCATTTTCTTGAAACTCATCATCCAGATTCCGAGCTATAACGAAGCACAGACTTTACCTGAGACTGTGCAATCTCTCCCCCGGAGTATCCCTGGCATCGACAGCATCGAATATCTGGTGATTAACGATGGCAGCGCGGATAATACGAGCCAGGTGGCTCGGGCTGCCGGCGTTCATCACATAATCGATTTAAACCCGCATGCCGGTCTGGCAGCGGCTTTCGTAGCCGGCCTGGCCGCCAGCCTGAAACTTGGCGCAGATATCATTGTCAATACCGACGCAGATAACCAGTACTGCTCGGACGATATCCAGGCTCTGGTTCAACCGATACTTTTCGGCAAGGCGGACCTGGTGATTGGCGACCGCGGGGTCGCTTCTCTGGCGGAATTTTCACCAATCAAGCGAATATTACAAAGACTTGGCAGCTGGGTGGTGTCTCGGGCCTCCGGCACAAAAGTAGTTGATGCAACGAGCGGTTTTCGCGCCATCAGTCGGGAAGCCGCTATACAGACGATTGTCCTGAGCAGCTATTCCTATACACTGGAAACGCTCATCCAGGCCGGCGAGAGAAAATTGGCTGTTGTCCATGTTCCTGTACGCACCAATCCAACTCCACGCCCTTCTCGCTTAATGAATAATATTCCGCATTACCTGGCCAACTCAACAACCACCATCATAAGAGCCTATACAATGTACCGCCCATTAAGGGTATTTTCCACGATCGGCATTATTCTTGCTTTCTCAGGGGTGTTACTGGGAGTACGTTATCTTTATTTTGTGAGTACCGGACAAGGCACAGGGAATGTGCAATCCTTGATCCTGGCGGCTGTGCTGATGATTGTTGGCTTTCAGGTCGTGCTGATCGGGCTGCTGGCTGATTTAATCGGTGCGAATAGAAAAATACTCGAAGAGATTTTATTTCGCCTCCGGCGCAGTGAATTAAGACAGCAGGATCAACCT
This sequence comes from uncultured Chloroflexia bacterium, assembly GCA_963744375.1. Classification (GTDB taxonomy): domain Bacteria; phylum Chloroflexota; class Anaerolineae; order Anaerolineales; family UBA4823; genus CTSoil-045. Next base: position 248,153 of record CAVUTH010000001.1, read on the forward strand.
CCACCTTATGATCCCGATCGCCCTGACTCAGAATAGAGTAAAAATCCTGCTGGCGGTTCTGTTGCTGGCATCTCTGCTGGCAGGTTGTCGTGCCAACATAGAGAATTCACAGCCGGCACAAACCGAATTTCTTCTCCTGGAAAACGGACAGGTTCTGGGGCAAACCTTCACCTCACACTTTAATGGCCTCGCAGCAGTCGGGGTTCGCATCAATCCTGAAACTGCAGGCCGCGGCGCGATCCGGTTTTCATTATATGAGGCACCTGGGCAGGAGCCTGCACTGCGCCAGGTCGATCTCCCTCTGGCATCATTCGCCTATCCGGCGCTTACCTATTTTCGGTTTCCACCAATCTCCGGATCAAACCAAAAAGACTACTTTTTTTCAATAGAATGGAAGGGGGATCAAGCCATATCTGTTGGTGCAGCTGACGGCAGTGCGTATCCAGACGGTGCAGCCTATCGGGGACTGGAACCACAGGATAATCAGCTCACTTTTGAATTGAATTATGGGCGCAGGCTGATGCTAATCGGCCTTGCGCAGGAAATGCTCGCTTGGCTGGCATTCATCCTTACAGCCATATTCTTGTTCTGCTTCCCTGGATGGGCTCTGATAGCCACACTCTACCCCGGCTGGGGCACACTCGGATTTTGGACGAAACTCTGCCTGGCAAGTGGAGCGGGTATCGCCATCTATCCAATTCTGATTTTATGGACGAGCGTGATCGGGATAAAAATGGGTCCGGCTTATGCCTGGCTGCCTCCGATCGTGGGAATTGTAACGATACTGATCCAGAATAGAAGCAAGTTACATCCTAGTACGGTCACATCCTTCCGCCTTCGTCTGCCACCCTGGTCGGATATAGCTATGTTGATAGTGGTTGCTTTGGTCACTCTGGTTCGCTTCTGGGTAATTCGCAGCCTCCCTTTACCGATGTGGGGTGATTCGTACCAACACACGGTAATCACACAGCTTATTGTAGAGAATGGTGGATTATTTAAGAATTGGCAGCCATTCGCAGACTTGAATAGTTTTACGTATCATTTTGGATTCCACAGCCTGGCAGCAGCTTTTCATTGGGTCACTCAATTATCTATGGCTCAATCCGTATTATGGACTGGCCAGATCGTAAATATTCTAGCCGTGATTACCTTATACCCACTGGCACTACGCTTGAATAAAAACCCCTGGTCCGGGGTATTCGCCGTGCTTCTTGCCGGTTTCGTATTCTCAATGCCTATGTTTTACTTGAATTGGGGTCGCTATACCCAACTAACTGGCCTGGCACTTTTGGCTGTTTGGGCATTCCTCGTTTGGGATTTTCTCGATAGCCACAAGATTGCCTGGAAACCGATCATTTTAGCTTCGATATTACTCGCAGGCCTGGCCCTCACCCACTACAGAGTATTAATATTTGCGCTAATTTTTCTACTTGTGTATCTCGTGTTCTATTTCCAGCGCAACAAATTTGCGAGTAACCTCAAGCAAATCCTCATAATTTGTGGAATCGCTTTTGGATTGGCCATTCCCTGGTATATCGATACCCTCTATGGGCGGCTGTGGAGTATTTTCTCAAATCTGGTGACCTTGCCACCGAGCCAACGCCCAATCAATGCTTTCGAGATTAATGTCGTTGGCGATTTGTTTTCTTATTTACCTGCCTGGATTTGGCTGACGCTACCGGTATTGATTGGCCTGTCTATTTGGAAGCATTGGCGCAAAACGATATTCATCGCACTGTGGTGGCTTTTTCTTTTTCTACTGGCAAATCCTCAATGGTTGAATTTACCAGGCATGGGAGTACTGTCAACTTTCGCAGTGATGATCTCCCTGTATTTTCCCGCCAGCGTGATAATTGGTTCTTCTATTGGTAGGTTGGTTGATGCTCTACAGGGTGCCGGTGATCCAGTTAACCTGGACCGACGGACTTTTCGGCAATATTTAACCGCCGGGCTTCCTGTATTCCTCATTCTGGCTGTGGTCTTGGCCATAATTGTAAATATCCCGAGCAGGACGGGAGAGATCAGCTATGCGGAATTTTCCCTTGCTACTCGACCGGACGTGCGCGCAGCGGAATGGATCAAGCAGAATTTACCGGCAGATAGCAAGCTCCTGGTCAACTCTTTTTTTGCCTTTAACGACACAGCCATTGTTGGCTCAGACGGGGGTTGGTGGCTCCCAATCCTGGCGAATCGCCAGACCAACCTGCCTCCCTTAGCATACACCACAGAAAAAAGCGCCAGGCAGGATTATGCCGCCTGGATAAACTCCCTGACAGAATCTATTGTGAACCAAGGGATCAATCACCCAGATATCATTCATGAATTGAAATTACGCGGTATTCAGTATCTCTATATCGGGCAAAAACAGGGAGAGGTTAATTCGACAAGCGGTTTATTACAACCCGAAACGCTGCTTACCAACCCGCAATTCCAACCTATATATCATCAGGATCGAGTGTGGGTTTTTAAACTGATCGATTGAGATCTAAGATAGACAATCCAGTTTCCCATAATTACCATCTCGAGTAAAAATCTTGAATGCTGCTCGTATGAAGGGGTCCACGTTGAACGGAGGGCATTCTGAGCGCAGCGAAAAATCTTAATTCTTCACTTCCCCCGCCTTGATGGGAGTTCCTCGTTCAGGATGACGCATGAAAAAAGATGATTGACGAATTGACTTTCCCGCTAGTCATTGCCCACGAAGCGATAATATCCTGTATGTTATAATTTTTCCGCTATGCAAGAAGAAGAGAGTAAATTAAGCGACAGAGAACTTGAGATTCTCCAGTTAGTGGCAACTGGCGCAAGCAATAAAGAGATCGCAAATCAGCTATTTATCAGCACGAATACTGTAAAAGTTCATCTGCGAAATATATTTCAAAAGATTGGTGTAACCAGCCGAACCGAAGCAGCCTTATACGCTCTCAACTCCAGGCAATTATCCCAAACTGAATTAGAAAAAATTGGTCCATCTGAGTCCATCGACGAAGGTGAAGTTCCTCTTACACGTGCTCCATCTACTAATATTACCGCCGTCTCGATCATTGTTTCAGTCTTTTTGATCGTCTTCTCAATTTTTATATACTTTGCCTTTATATACAGACCGGTGGAAGATAACACCTTACCCATTGGTGCATTTGCTACCAGTAACCTTCCCGTCTGGAAGGAATTATCGCCTATGCCAACCGCCAGATTTGGCCTGGCGGTTGCTTCTTATGAGAGCAAGATTTTAGCCATTGGAGGAATGACTGACGGTGGAGTATCTGGCGTTGTAGAAATCTATGATCCAGCAACCGATCTATGGAGTAATGCAAAGCCAAAACCTACTCCAGTCTATGAAACGACTGCTGCGGTAATCAACGGAAAAATCTATCTCCCGGGTGGCAAGTTGTCGGATGGTAAGGTGACCGATCTATTAGAAATATACGATCCCAGGACGGATACCTGGGAGATTGGAAATCCTTTACCAGCGGCGAGATGCGCATATGCCTTGGCAGTTTTCGAAGGGTACCTCTATCTCTTTGGAGGTTGGGATGGTAAGTCTTTTCAAAGAAGTGCATATCAGTACGACCCTTTTCTAAACTCCTGGACGGAGCTTCCAGATATGCCAACAAAACGTGGGTATCATGGCGCCGCTGTGGCAGGCAGGAGTATCTATGTTTTCGGTGGCTTTGACGGAAAGCAATCACTAACGACCAACGAAGAGTTAAGATTGGATTCATTAGAAAATGAATATCCCGAAGTGGGGAGAGGTAACCGGCATGCCAGAACCAGTTTATGGAATGGGGAGTACCGATGTGGCGGATATTATCTTTTCTTTTGGCGGCTCGGGGGATGTTACCGAACAATACTCCATACTTTCATTCTTCCACCTTGAAGACGAATGGAGAGGCGTAGAGGGTACCGAATTGTTTCATCTGTCGAATATGGGGGTTGGCAAAATCGGCACAACAATATATGTTGTTGGTGGTCAGGTCGATAGCGAACCGGTTTCAACGAACAAGGCATACCAGCTGCTTACTACCATAACCATTCCAATTATCACAAAATAAATTTCAAAATCTCCATGAAGATATTTCTCATCGGACCGGTTTACCCTTATCGTGGAGGCATTGCACATCAAACAACTCAATTAAAATTAACATTGGATCGTTTAGGACACGCAGCAAAGGTAATTTCATATCATCGCCAATTCCCAAAAATTTTGTACAAAGGCGTTTCAGATAAAGACCCTTCAAATCATCCTGAAATAGTCGAGGCAGATTTCATTCTTGATCCACTATTTCCATCCACCTGGAAGGCAACGATTAAGCTGATTGTCGAAGCAGCACCGGATATTGTAATCATGCAATGGTGGACAACCTTTTGGGCAATACCATACCGCATTATTGCAGATGCCTTAAATAAACGGGGGATAACAACGACCTATTTTAATTCACAATGTACTGCCTCACGAGAAAAAAATTTGGGATCTCTGGCTGGCTAAAACTGCTCTCGTGCATGGAAATTCCTTCATCACTCAATCCCCTGATAAATCAAAACGACTTAATGAAATCATCCCGAGAGCAAAAATTTATGAAAGCAAATTACCTGTTTATCGAATGTTTTCGAAAGGAGGATTGGAGCGAGAACAGAGTAGGAATTTATTACAGCTTCCTGGAGACGAAATAGTCCTATTGTCTTTTGGCATCGTGCGAGCGTATAAAGGGGTCAAAAATGTCATCAATGCACTTGGGATGCTAAAAAAACAGGGATATGCACCACATTATTTGGTTGTTGGGGAATTCTGGGAAGACGAGAAAAGCTATCATGCTTTAGCAGCAGCACAGGGTGTATCGGAACAGGTGCATATCATTAATCGATATGTTCCTGATGATGAGGTAAAGATATATTTTTCCGCTGCAGATGCTTTGATTGCGGTTTATTTGGCAGGTACTCAGAGTGCTGTGGTTACCGTCGGGCTGGATTTCAAATTATTAATTCTGACGACACCCAAAATATCAGCAGGAATCGACCCTGTATATGCAGACCAGGTTGTCCAAATACCCCCAGACGATGTACATGCAATAGCTAAGTCTCTGATAATTCTGTACCAACAACCCAAGAAGCTTAAGTCAAAAATTTAACGAAGCTCCACCAGATTGGGAGCGCTTCGTCGAAATGATAGAGAAAATCGTGAACGAGGCGCATACCGACCCAACACTGACAGATTATGTGAGAAACACTTGAAGAAATTATCTGTCGTTATACCCACCCTGAACTCCCCAGTAATTGACGCCACGATCAGAGGGCTTGAAAACCAAACCCTCAGTAAGGATTTATTTGAAGTGATCGCAGTTGGGAGAGATGACCTGGGATTAGTCCACCAAAATGACCTGGTACGCTTCGAACTTACACCTGAGGTGATGTACCCGGGCCAGGCCCGGAATTACGGGGTAACGCAATCTACGGGAGATATCCTGGTATTTATTGACGCCGATTGTGTTCCCAAACTCGACTGGCTAAAAATAATTTACTCGCGTTTTACAGAGGCAGACATTTCTATCCTCGGTGGTTCAGTCGAAATTAGCTCAGACAATATCTGGACCCTAACCGATAACTTAAGCCTTTTTCATGAATATCTGAATATCCACTCACCAGGAACTCGATCTCTCTTAGCAAGCTTAAAATCTTGCAATTCGCCGGTCTGCATTTGACCGGGTATCTGGCTTCGATAATTCATTGATAGCCAGTGAAGATTCAGATATTTCCATAAGGTTAAGGCAAGCAGGATATAATCTACTCTTTGAGCCGCAAGCTGCTGTACACCACACCCCGCCCAGAAGCACATTGAAAGGTATGTTGAGACACCATTATCATCAAGGTAAGCACTCCATCAAGGTCGATTCGCGTTATGAAAATAATGGCGCTTTCCCCAAATTATTAAGGAAGCCCTGGATATTATTCCTTTTTTCACCTCTACTTGCAGCCGGGGCAACCCTGCGAATTTACCGTTCTTCTGCAATAATTCGAGGGTACATACTTCTTGCCCCCTTGGTTTATATTTCAAAAATCGCATGGTGTATTGGCGCTGCCCACCATCCGGCCCGGTGATCTTACATGAAACCTAAGGTTGTAATCCTGGGTGCTGGACTGGCCGGACTGTCTGTCGGGTGGCTATTGAAACAAAAGGGAATCGACTTCGTGATTCTCGAAAAACAAAAATTTGTTGGAGGGCTGGCCCGCAGCTTTGAATGGCATGGTTTCTACTGTGATTTTGCCGCCCACCGATTATTTACCTCAAATGAGTATGTACTACATCAGCTCTTGAATTTAGTACCCATGGGGCGTCATGTTCGTCGAAGCAAAATCTATTTACAAGACAAATGGATGCGCGACCCATTGGATACCGCCGAGCTGGCCTGGTCTTTATCATTACCAGACAAATTACGAATTCTCATTAAATATTTGTTTCGGCCCAAGCATCTACCAGAAATTAACTTCGAGAATTATGTGCGCAGCCGATACGGCGAGTTTTTGTATCGAATATTTTTTCAGCCATATACCGAAAAGTTATTTGGGATCTCGGGATCAGAAATATCAGTACTGTGGGCTCGCCAGAAAGTGCGTCTGGCTAATCCTCTGGACCATCTCCGTGAAAATACAAAAACCAAATTTCAATACTTTTACTACCCCATTCGGCGTGGATATGGAGCGATCTCGGAAAATATGTATGCAGCCATCTCTGAGCATGTGATCACTGAAGCACAGATCACGCAGCTGATTTTTGAAGATGATCGGCTCACCCGTGTCGGCTACATCAAGGACGGCCAGAATTTCGAGGTCCTGGTGGATCATGTCGTATCGACCTTACCGATGACCATAACAGCAAAAATGCTCGGTCAGGAATTGCCACTGAATTATCAGAAGGTAGATGCGGTCTACATGCATATCAATCGAAAGTTGGTTTCGGATTACCACTGGATTTATTTCATGGATTCAGATATCGCGATCAACCGATTGGTTGAGTTCAAGAATATGAGCCCGGTAGATGTCCCAGTCGAAACCACCGTCTTATGCGCAGAAGTTACCCAGGAGCACACAGATGTTGTTCAGCGAACTATCGATGATTTGGTTCGCGTAGGCTTGATTTCACGTGAAGATATTCTGGATACAAAAGTTATTCGAGAAAACTTCGCTTATCCGGTCTACTCTCAGAATTATGATAAGATCGTTCAAGATGCGGAGTCCATATTCTCGACGTACAGGAACTTGCATCTGGTGGGTCGTGCTGCTCAATTTCGTCATTTTGAAGCCGACGATAATTTAGAAGCAGCCACTCGTGTTGCCGAAGAGATTGCAGCAGAATATAAACTGCCAATATCTATTCCATCTGAACCTGTCGTCACGATTGGCGAACTTAAAATGAGCAACCCTGCGGTTACGGTTGTTGTATTAACCTACAATCACTACGAGGACACCCAAGAGTGCCTGAAATCTGTTTTCAGTGTTGATTATGATAATTTCTCGGTGGTGCTGGTTGATAACGGCTCCACCGATGGGACACCTGATTTGGTCGCTAAAGAATTTCCCCAGGTACATATAATTCCTCTCGATCAAAATCTCGGGGTTCCAGCTGGATATAATGTCGGTTTTCAGTATGCGCTGAATAAAGGAGCCGATTATGTTTTGATGCTAAACAACGATACAATTTTAGCGGAAGATTTGATATCACAGCTTGTGACTGCAGGCGAAGCAGATGCTCAGTCTGGTATTTTGATGCCGCTGGTGTTATATCATGGCACAAATGACACAGTCTGGTCTAGCGGTGGAAAATACCGGAAGTTCCCGCCATCATTTGTCCTTACTGAAAAGCACCAGACCAGTTATGATGAAACACGATTGATCGAATATGCTCCCAGCTGTGGTTTATTAATTCATCGCAGGGCATTCGAGGCGGCAGGTCTTTTCGATCCCGGATACTTCTATTGGTATGACGATTGGGATTTCTCTGAGCGTGTAAGGGCTCATGGTTTGCACATTTGGAATATTCCTCAAGCAAAAATGTGGCACAAGGTATCAAGAACCATCGGAATTAACCGCTCTCCCCTTTTCTGGCACACATATGGTGCGTCCATGGTCCGCTATTATCGCCGGCACGGCAGACCGGTTTGGTTATCATTGCCACTGGACGCCAGCTATTTGATCTTACGAGAGATGTTCTGGAAGGGTAACTGGAGAAATTTGCCCGATTTTTGGAAGGGAATGTTGGATGGCTTTCATCAGCCATTAGGCGGATTCCCTAAATATTCCCAATAAGGAGGTAGAACCTATGGAAAACCTTACTTGGGAACTCTGTGATTGCGATTGGTGCGGGGCACCAGATGGGGAAAAGTTATTCTCCGGGCCGGACCTGTTGATGGACTTACCTGGTGAATTTAATTTGGTGCGTTGTAGTCAGTGTAACATGATACGGCAAAACCCTCGATTAACCTGGGAATCGCTTAAATCCTACTATCCCGAAAATTATAGCGCTTATGAACCAATCATAGATCGTGAAACTTCACGGATAAAGCGAGCAGATCGAAGTTATGGGATGCAGAAACGGGTAAAAGCTATCGAGCGGTTCCAGGCAGGTGGAAAATTACTCGATGTTGGTTGTGGTACGGGGGTATTTCTCGCCGAAGCAAAAAAGGATCCTCATTGGGAAGTCGCAGGCATTGAGCCGAATCCGATGGCGGCAGAGTACACTCGCAACGAATTGGGCGTTGAAATACATCAGCAACGTTTCGCAGAAGCACCGCTGCCCAACAATCATTTTGATGTCATCACGATGTGGAACGTTCTGGAGCACCTGGACTTCCCCAGTCAAGATTTGCAACGAGCAATGGAAATCCTTCGCCCAGGAGGCTGGCTGGTTTTTTCTATTCCAAATCTCGAAAGCCTGGATGCCCGTTTGTTCGGTCATGCCTGGATCGGGTGGGACCTCCCCCGTCATTTGTATCTGTTCCCAGGAAGCCAGTTAAAAGCCGCGTTGGAAAGGAACGGATTTTCCCAGGTCTATCGGCAATGTATCGCGGGCAGTCATGCTGCTTTTGCACTCAGCCTGGAGTTTTGGCTGAAGTCTATCAATAAATTTACTCCATTTACGAAATCCCTATTAAAAGTATTCCTCTCAATACCTGTCCGGCTTATTATGTTTCTCCCGTTTCTGGTCATCGACCGAATGCGACTTGGCTCGATCATAACTGTATTCGCGCAAAAAAAATAAGACCGAGGTTGGTCATACTATCACGATCTTTTTGGTTTTGGTTTTCTTCTTAGAAGCAGACAGCATATCAGAGTCGATATCCCCATTGCTCGAAGTAACTGCCCCATTCTAGCTTAATTTTATTTGTAATATTGGCGGGTAATTCTTGGTAGACATTCTTTCGATAACCGGTTAATGAACGGATATAGGATTCAATCACTGGGGTTTGAGCAGCAAAATTTCCAATGTCGAGCGATTGATATACCATCTTGAGCGTCTCCAACGGATCAGACTCAAGGTCCTCGTACTTCAAGGCAATAAATTGGTTACGTCCAGAAATTTCAGGGAAACACCTGAAAAACGACTGAAATATTCTGGTGTAAAAAGCAAACACGTCAGGTTCATTAATCTGGTAGTTTTTTTGCATACTCCAGATATTGGCTACATCAATAAATGCTTTTACCGCGGATTGATACATGGCATGCGGGTGCCGGGTGATGAGGATATAACGCGCTTCGGGGAAGATGCTGGATAGGATATTGAGTCTCCCCATATGGTTTGGAGATTTCAGGATCAACGGTTTCCCATGCAAATAAGTGATTTTCTTTAGAAAAATACTTAATGCAGATTTATAACGCTCTATGTCCTCAACCTGTGCTGCCTCAAAAGTACTGAAGATATCATATTGATTGCGATTGTTTGGAAATACACTACTTAATAAGGTAGAGCAGGCGGTCGTCAGGCAGGTAGCAAATTCGTCTTCTCCGGGTGTCGTCCAGGCAATCGATACATTATCAATACCACGATTGCCCGAGATACCCCAAAAAGGGTTTTGCGAGATGGATTTTTCTGTTAACAGGAAAGTACTAGGGTTGCGTACCTGATATTGATTGGGTGTCGCCCACTGTTTATCGAGGCTGAGTAAATTGTGTAATAAAGTCGTGCCGCTTCGTCCAGCGCCTAATATTATGATCGGTGGTTGGAGTTCTATCTTTTGATAATCATTAAAATACTTTCTGGTTTCAAAAGTGTAAATTAAGGAATTAAAAAAACCAGCCGCAGTGATTGAAGCAACTCGCGGCCAGTTTTTGGGGGAAATTTCGAAGCGATTATCGCGCAGAAGGCGCATCCAAACCGGTATGGTAATCCCAGCCAGTAAACCATGTACAAATGGACCGGTGATTCGTTTACGCCAGGTGATCCACTGCTCCTGATCCATCAGTTTGAGCCAATAGGATTTACCTCGAGCGTACCAAGATCTAGCACCTCCCCTGGCTTGACAGTGATTTCCAGAGATTCGGTCTCTCCAGGCAGGGTAGCAAGTGAAGCGCCAGAAAGCGACCATAGAACGACAAAATATGTTCCGGGAGGGACATCGCCCAGGATAAATCGACCATTGGGGTCGGTAGCGACATGCGGCGAATTGTTTTGCGTTAAGCCAAAAGTATAATCCGGACCGGGTGTCAGATAGATCTTGAATCCCAGGTATACCATGTTCTCCTGGACAGGTTTATCGGTGCCTGTGAAGATCAATCTACCGGTAACGACTCCAGTATCTTTTCCCGGAGTTGGAACGACTGCTGAGGCTGGGATGGGGGTGACTAAAACTGCGGTGGCTTCTACAATTGGATATGCACGTTTGGTGGACTCAATTGTTGTGATTGTAACTTCATTCGTTGAAGCTACCGGATAAGGATACGGCTCGCTGTTTTCAAGCTCTGGTGTTGTTTCGGTGGTATTTTTACAAGAAGATAAAATACCCGAGATTAAAACAATCAGCAGTAGCCAAGCTACAGGCTTGTGTTTGAGCATCAATACATTATTCCTTTCAGTATACGAAAACAAGGGAGGTCTACTCTTCCAAGAATGTAGACCTCCCTTGCTATCAAGGTCTAAGCCTATGGAATCGCCGCATTATAGGACATGAATTTGTCCATAGCGATATCGCGTTCTGGGGCTTCGTTCTGGTTCTGGTTTACTACGCAGGCGATTGGTTGAGACGCAGATGCACTGATCGTAGCGGAGCCAATCCAGTTGTCCGGAACTTGTGACGAGGAAGGCACATAAAACACATGCGATCCTCCTGCAGCAATCGTTGGTGATGACGTTGTGGTCGCATATCCAAAGAACTTCAATGTCATTACCGTGGATGAGCCGCCAAGATTCTGGCAGGTGATGCTGCTGTTATAGCGACCACCGGAGGCATCCAGGAATCTCTTCAACACCATTGGAGCAAATACTTTCGTGGCACCGATGGCAGGACCGGTGTAGCTGGAGGCTCGGTTTTTATTGTAGTTCAAGTAAGCTCCAGTGTTGCTCTGGGTAACCGTTATGACGAGTGGCTGGCCGTTCGTTGTTTCAACCACAGCTGCGAATATTCCGTTCGTGTTACCGGAGGGCAAGCCTTCATTGGGTGTGAAATGCACCGCGGAGGAATATCCAGCCAACTGCCCGTTCTTTACCACGCCGTTGCTATAGGTAACCTTGTAGTTGTTTGTGCTCGCGCTGGTATTCTGCACAGTCATGGCAGTATTCCAGCCAAAGTAATTGTTTTCCAGTACTGGGGCGTAGATCTTGCCAGTGGTTCCGGAGGGGAAAGCGTTGAAGGAGTACAGGCGATCACCAATTGAGCATGGCTGAGCGTTCGTGACTCCGTACTGGAAACCGACAGGAGCAACAACACCTGTCGCAGTCAGCTTGCCGGAATAGGAAACGTTATTCGCCAACGACGCATTATTCGCCTGGTCCCACTTAACCGTTCCGTATGCCGGTACGTTCGTCTTTGTATCCGAGAATACAGGTACCGGGTTATTGGGTGCGTAGATGTCTAAGGTGATATTGACCGGGCTGCCGGCAGCATTCTGAACGACGAAATTGGAGTAGTTGCAGAAATAGTTGTCGTAAAGACCCGGGATAAACCAGGATGTGGCAGGTGCAGCAATACCATTGTGAGAAGCATCCGAGTTGCTATCGCCGATATTCACAGCGGCTGCTGCGGGCTGGGTGCAGCTGACCACTGATGAATACTCGCCGCTGGGGATAGCTAATGTCGGCATATAGACGTACAAGCTGTCCTCAACTGCCAGGTTGATCGGGGCACTGGTTATTTGCGCCGCGCCGGCTGGCGTGTAAATCACATAGGAGCATTGCGAAGTGCCCGCACCCATGTTCTGGACACGGAACCAGGAAGTGAATGGTCCGCCTGGAGCAGGCACTTGAGCCGCGACCGGTATCCAGACCGCGAACATCAGTGCGGCAATCAAGCTCAACATAATGATCTTCTTCATATCGTTTTCTCCTCGAATGAACTGAAGTGGGTAATCTATCTTCAATCTTCTGATTTGAAAAATCAATGAGATAATCGACTGACCAACCTAATCCGGTCGATTACCCATGGAAAGACCTTTCATCAGAATTTCTACGCTCTATTTTAGAGTAATTCACAAATTCTACAATACTACTTATGGGTAATTTCACTAAAACAAACCAATTGGACGCAATTTATTTCCTAAATGCCTCGATAACTTAGTGGAAAAATTCTGCAGCCGTCGTATTCGGCCATTTATGTTAGTATTGCCAGAAGTCAAACTGGTGTGTGGACCTTCTATCAAATGCCCTTGCAGAATTCGTAGAAAAAAATGCAGCAGGAGTAGGAATCTGATGGGTATCAAGAGCAGCATACTAGATGCGCTAAACTCATTATTTAAGCACTTTGGGTACGAGCTGATCAACGATCAATGGCATACTCTTTATAAGCCAAACCTACGGGCAGAGCCAGAACCTCAGTCGCCATTACTACCTACAGGTGCTTCCGAGTACCTGGTAATGAACAATCCCATGCTAAGGGATTTGTCGATGCGCTACGAGGCTTTTGATAACCGAGTGACAACCCCGTTAAAATGGACTGAATCATTCGTTAACCCAGATAATATGTTGTACTTCCGGGGGAATAACCCTTACGTCTGGCAGTTAAAGGGGATGAATACGAATAGAGTCGCCTACGCTTTGACCGCCTATTATGCAAGGTCTATCGATACCCTTGGCTTACTTGATCGCCTGGAAGAGGATAATTTCTTCGGTGCTATCACCTACGCAATTGCCGATAAAGCGGTATCACGCGATTTGCTTGATTCCATTATTGAGTACTATTTTCTCGAAAAGCATTTAAATATTTCCACAGCCACAAAGCTAACCATTCTTGATATCGGCGCCGGTTATGGCAGAATGGCCCACCGTATGGCTGCTGCCCTTCCGAACCTTTCAGAGTATCTTTGTGTCGATGCTTATCCAATATCGACTTTCATATCTGAATACTATCTACAATTCCGCAACCTGGATAGCAAGGTTAAAGTTATCCCCCTTGATGAAATCGAAATTGCCCTCGCCGCAAGATCGGTGGATATCGCGGTTAACATCCACTCCTTTCCCGAATGCAGGATTTCAGCAATCGAGTGGTGGTTGTCTCTCCTGGCGAAACATCGCGTCCAATACCTGATGATCGTTCCAAATATTGGCGATTCCCTGCAAACTCATGATGGGCATGACTTTAAATACCTTATATCAAAACATGGCTATAAGCAGATTGCCAAAGAACCGAAATACAGGGACCCGGTTGTCCAACAGTATGCGTTGATGCCCGTCTATCATTACCTATTCGAGCTCAGCCCTGCGGGTTAACCAATCCTTGACAGCAATGCCCCCCATCGCTATAATGCTCATCGCACATGCGGGTGTAGCCAAGTGGTAAGGCAGTAGCTTCCCAAGCTACCATTCGTGGGTTCGAATCCCATCACCCGCTCTAAACCAGGAGTATGACCGCATGACTATTAACCTGTAACCGGCAACGATTGATTTTGGGCAACTTTCTCGGTTTTTATGATTCCTGCCGGGGGCAATTGCCCCCGGTTTTGTTTTTTCAAACAGGTTATGTATGCTAACAGTCAACGCAATTACAAAATCATATGGAATAGAAAAAATCCTCGACCGGGTATCCTTCACGGTCAATCCCGGCGAGCGCCTTGGGTTGGTCGGACCGAACGGCTGCGGCAAGACCACCTTGCTGCGCATCCTGGCCGGCCTGGAGCAACCGGATTCGGGCTCTGTACGCTTGAGCCCTCCTGGGTTGCCTCTCGGTTACTTATCACAGGGCGTATCACCACACCCGGACCTGACTGTAGCGGAAGCAATTTCCCTCCTTTCAGGCGATTTTCCAGCTCGGCTGCGTGATCTGGAAAGACTCAGTGAGCTTCTGTCTGCGGATCCTGCCAACCACCAGGTCCAGGCAGAATATGACTCAATGCTCAACCGGGTCCAACTGCTTTCCCTGGAAGAACAGCGAAGCGCAGAGGTGATTTATTCACTTGGTCTTGCGGATATACCCAGTGAGCTCTATGCGAGCAACCTGAGCGGTGGACAAAAAACGCGCCTTGCGCTGGCAAGCCTGCTTCTTTCAATCCCTGCCCATACTTCTGCACTGCTGCTGCTAGACGAGCCGACCAACCATCTCGACCTCGAGATGCTGGAGTGGTTGGAAGATTGGTTGCTCAGCTCCTCCTTAAGTCATTATTACGGCATCCTGTTGGTCTCTCACGACCGAGCATTCCTGGACAATGTAGCTACAGGGATTTTAGAGTTGAACCAAAATAACCATAGCTTGCGTGCTTATCCCGGCAATTACACCCAATACCTGGAAGCAAAACTGGCGGAAATGGAGCGACACCGCCAGGAGTACAGCGACCAGCAAGAAGAAGTCAGCCGTTTACGGGCGGCAATCACCCGCGTGCGCAGTGTAGCGCGCTTCAAGCCGGGTGGAAAAGCCGATTCCGGCGATAAATTCGCTAAAGGTTTCTTCGCCAATCGCAGCAAGGGCACTATCCGGCGGGCAAAGCATCTGGAACACCGGTTAGAAAGCTTGTTGACAGACAAGAGAGTAGAAAAGCCAAAAACCGATTGGCAGATGAAGCTGGATTTCGAGACCTCCCGCCGAGGCGGCAAGGATGTCCTGGTGCTGGATGATCTGGCGATCGGCTACGGGCAGACTGTTTTACTCTCGCAACTCAACCTGACCCTCCGCCACGGCGCGCGGGTGGCTATCGTTGGTCCAAACGGCGCCGGAAAAACCACCTTGCTGCGCACCATCGCCGGAATGATCCCTTCGCTTGTAGGCCGCCTCCGCCTGGGTTCTGCCATCCAATTGGGGTACATGGCCCAAGAGCAAGAAGACCTGCCCATGGATTGGGATGCCCTGCAGACTATCCTGCATAACGCTGCGTATACTGAGACGGATGCAAGAGCCTTTCTGCATAAGTTCCTGTTTTCGGGGGATGATGTGTTTGTGCCAGTGCGCAGCCTGTCTTTTGGTGAGCGTGCGCGGCTATCGCTGGCATGCCTGGTTGTGCGTGGCTGCAATTTATTGCTGCTAGACGAGCCGATCAATCACCTGGATATCCCCTCCCGGTCACGCTTCGAAGCGGCATTGGCTGATTTCGAAGGCAGTGTGCTGGCTGTGGTACACGACCGTTACTTTATCCAGGGATTTGCTACCGAGATTTGGCAAATCCAGGAAGGTCGGTTAACCCGCCATATCCTGCGGGACTAGCTTCTGATACAGCGCCACCATCCGGTTAGCGATCTTTTCCCAGGAATACTCCTGCGCAAACGCAGCCGCACTTTCACCCATCTTCCGGCGCAGCTCCGCATCGTTCGCCAGCAAGATCAGCTTTTCCGCCAATGCAGCCGGTTCTTCCACAGGCACAGTGAAACCAGTAACGCCGTCTTGCACGAGGAATGCGAGACCGCCGACCTGCGATGCTACCACCGGTGTACCACAGGCCATCGCTTCCAGGGCAACCATACCGAATGATTCATAGTGCGATGGAACAACAACAGCATCCGCGGCCGAGTAATAATACGGCAAAGTATCCTGGCCACGCTTTCCTATAAATGTAACAAGGTCGGTCAACCCAGCCTGAGAAGATAAAGCCTGCAGACGCAGCATCTCCACATTACCGCCATTCGCCTGCTCCGGATCACCACCGATAACCGTCAGGCAGGTGTAAACATCCTGCTGGCGCATCAAACCGATCGCCTGGATTAGCGTATCGATGCCTTTCAACGGCTCGATCCGACCGACAAAAAGCAGCGTCCGGTCGCAACTAGGCACACCAATGAAAGCCTTGGCTTCATCAACCGGAATGGGGTAAAAATGACCCAGGTCAACACCTGGCGGTATGATGGTTACTTTGCGAGTATCAGCCTGGTAGAGCCACTGCAGCTGGGCCAATTCTGCCTGGGTGGCAGCAACGATCTGATCGGCTATGCGCAGCACGCGTTTCTCCCCCTCCAGCCGGAAATCTCCTTCCGCTTCGCCTGGCAAGCGTGCCACGCGTTGCTTCATCACTCCCAACGTGTGAAACATGTGCACCACCGGCACATCCCAGGCCGCCTTCAGCTCCTCAGCTGCGATTCCGGACATCCAATAATGGCTGTGGATCAGATCGTAGGTCAGCTCTTTCTGCCGGGAGAACTCCCGGATGCCAGCCACAAATTCAGGGATATGCTTTATCAGCTCTTCCTTGGGCAGCGGCTCTTCTGGCCCAGCCGGTACATGCACCACCCGGTTGCCGTAACCCAGGTCGTGTAGAACGTGCGGGATGTGTTCGTCTTGAGAGCGAGTGAATACGTCCACGTGGATGCCGCAGCGGCCGAGCTGGCGCGTCAGGTCACGTACGTAAACGTTCATACCCCCGGTATCTTTACCGCCCAACGTAGCGAGCGGACAGGTATGGTAAGACAGCATTGCAATCCGCAAGTTGCACCTCTACCAAGCTATTGTACCTTGCTTTTATAGCAGTTCTTTTGTATAATCTGGCACGCTATTCACCAGCCACCGTAGCTCAGACGGCAGAGCAGCCGCTTCGTAAGCGGCGGGTCAAGGGTTCAATTCCCTTCGGTGGCTCTTCTCTATCTCCGGCGATGAACTCTGCAAAAATCCCACCAGGGGTTTTTTTGTTAATTTGCACCTGTGAATAGGCAAAAAAATCCACCATAGAGTGCTCTATTAATCAGCATAATTTTCCATAAAGCCATTTTTTGAGCCAGGAGTATGAAAGCTTTTTTGTTATGGCAAATCAAGTATTTGAAAATATTTGGAATATCCAGATTTAATAACTATCAACTGATACAATCATAAGGGGCAAGGCACCTAAATCTGTTTGATTTTTAGGCAGCAGAACCGGTTAGAGCAGGATTGAAACGTACAACAACAAGTGCATCCCACTGGCCCAGGTGTGGTGATTTTTCATACAGGCCTTGCGTAATACTTGAAAATGGAGGCAAGCTATACTATGACCACCCTCTTTACCATCAACCTGACGATCAATATGCCCGACGGAGGCCGGCATGCCCGGCAGCTGCTCAACTTGTACTTTCCCGACATGCCTGCGGACATCCAAGAGATAGCTTACCAGCTGTGCGACGCAAACGAAGATGTACAAGCACAGAAGTTCGCTAAACTGACGGTGAAGCGGGCTGACGTATGGTCCAATCAGGAACACAGCCTGGAGATTTTTGTACTGCTCTCGGTCTCCGGCGAAGACTCCACATTCATAAAGCAAGTTATCGCCAAATACATGGACAGCTTCCCCGACTACCTGAAGAAGGCAAGTGGCGCATATTTCTCGCGCACCGGCTTCCCGCCCGATATCTCCTTACAACCTACGGATTGGAACGCCGAGGTTCAATAGGCTTAGCGCTCAGGTGTAGGTTCTCGCAAATCCGCTTGGTAATTGACAGTTCAAGGGTTCATTTCCCTTTGTTTACTCTTATTTATTGTCTCCATGCTCGTGCCGTTTCCCCAATCTTTTCCAGTATAATGCGTCTATGCACGAACGCGCCACTCCCCTGGTGATCGGGATTGCCGGCGGCTCCGGCTCCGGCAAGACTACCCTGGCCCACCACATCCTGGAGCGTGTTGGCGTCGGACGGATTGCTTACCTGCCCCATGATGCTTATTATAAAGACCTCGGGGACTTGCCGCCGAACCAGCGTGCTGAGATCAACTTCGACCACCCTGATTCACTAGATTCTGAGCTACTGGCCGAGCACATCCGGCAGTTGAAAAACCACCATCCGGTGGAGATCCCGATCTACGACTTCAAAGCCCATCGCCGCACAGATCGAACCTTGCGGGTAGAGCCACGCTCAGTGGTCATGGTCGAAGGGATCCTGATCTTTGCCGAGCGCTCTGTGCGGGAGTTGTTGGAGGTGAAGATATTTGTCGACACCGACTCGGATATGCGCTTCATCCGCCGCTTGGAACGCGACCTGTTCGAGCGCGGCCGCAGCACCGAGTCCGTCATTCGCCAGTATCTGTCCACTGTGCGCCCGATGCACCTGGAATTTGTTGAGCCTTCCAAGCGCTACGCAGATATAATCATTCCCGAGGGCGGACTGAATGCCGTCGCCATGGAACTGGTCGTCGCCCGGTTGAGAGCGCTGTTATCTACCGAGGACGATCAGGCTGGCCCGGCGGTTGATCCCCTTGCGGATTAACCCCACTCCCCTGCACAGAATTTCATGCCCTGGTTGAGCGACCTGCTCGAGCGATTTCACCCCAACAAATCGGGGACGGTTGTGCCTGTAAATAACCCAGAAATTAACGACTCCGATACGAACGCAACCTCCAAACCGGCACCACCTGAAAAACCCACCAGCTCCAACTTGCGGCTGGCGGTGCGTTTACTGGCAGTAATGCTGGTCATTGCTATCAGTGTGTTTGTCTTCAGCATTCGCGACCAGGCCCCCGAGCTGGCCAGATATGGCTACCCGGGCATTTTCCTGTTGTCCATCCTGTCGAATGCCACCGTGCTGCTTCCTGCCCCCGGCATCCTGTTCGTCTTCGCGATGGGTGCGGTCTTTAACCCGTTTTGGGTGGCGGTGGCAGCCGGCGCCGGCTCGGCAATCGGCGAGCTATCCGGCTACCTGGCCGGCTTTGGCGGGCAGATGATCGTCCAGAATGTCGATGTTTACCAACGGATCGTTAACTGGATGCAAAGCCATCCGCGCATTGATCTTCTGATGGTGTTTGTGCTGGCTTTCCTCCCCAACCCATTCTTCGACCTGGCCGGGATCGCAGCCGGTGTCTTGCGCATCCCTTTATACCGCTTCCTGATTGTTTGCTGGTTAGGAAAAACTTTGAAAATGCTTGTTATTGCCTACCTCGGAGCTTCGGTCTCGGGGTTTGCTACTTAACTGGCAGGCTAGTTTGCCTGCACCCATTCCAATAATCAATCGAGGATAATAATGAAAGACTATACGCAAATCGATCGATTTCTTGAAGACCACATGGACCAGAGCATCGCCGAGTTATCCCGGCTTTGCGCTCAACCCAGTGTATCGGCTCAAAATTGGGGACTGATGGAATGCGCCGAACTGGTAAGCCAGATGCTTTCCAGGCGTGGATTCCAGGTAACAGTAATGCCAACCGACGGCGCACCGGTTGTCTTTGCCGAGCGTAAAGGCCGCAGCGATAAAACCCTGCTGATCTACAACCATTATGATGTCCAGCCTCCTGAGCCGCTCGAACTGTGGGAAAGCCCGCCTTTCGAGCCCACGCTGCGAGACGGCAAACTGTTCGCCCGCGGCGTTAGCGACGATAAAGGGCACATCACCAGCCGCTTGCATGCCATCGATGCCTTGCTAGATGTCGAAGGTGAACTTCCTTGCAACATCAAGTTCATTATCGAAGGCGAGGAAGAAACCAGCAGCGTGCATCTGCACGGATTTGTTGAGGACAACCAGGAACTGCTGGCAGCTGACGCCTGCTTATGGGAATTTGGTGGAGTTGATCACCGTGGTGTGCCAATTCAATACCTGGGATTGCGTGGCATCTGCTATGTAGAGCTATCCGTTGAAGGCAACAAAGTCGATACACACTCAGGCCTGGCTGGATCGATCTTTCCGAACGCCGCCTGGCGCCTTGTTTGGGCGTTGAGCACGCTGAAGGGCCCCGATGAACGCATACGCCTACCCGGTCATTATGATGACATCGTCCCACCAAGCCAGCGTGATCGAGACTTGATGGCCGCCTTGCCCGATGTTGCAGACGAGTATAAGGAGCGCTACGGCGTGCCCTACTTCCTGAAAGGCTTAACCGGCGGCCTGGAGTTGAAACTGGCCGAGGTATTCGAGCCCACCTGCACCATTTGCGGATTGACCTCTGGTTACCAGGGTCCCGGTTCGAAGACCGTCATGCCGGCCAGAGCTTCTGCAAAGGTAGATTTCCGCCTGGTACCGAACCAACATCCGCAAAAGGTGTTAACCTCACTGCGCCAGCATCTGGATGCCGAAGGATTCAGTGACGTGCAGATCACATTCCTGGGCGGCGAGCCGGCAGCGCGCACCGACTCGGATGATCCCTTTGTTAAACTGACTGTCGATACTGCCGAGCCGGTGTACGGCAAAAAAATGATGCTTGTTCCTATCACAGGCGGCTCAGGACCAAATTATCCGTTTATCAAATTTCTCAAGCTCCCGATCGTGACGGCCGGTTGTGGCTACCCAGGTTCGCTGGCACATGCCCCCAACGAAAATATGCGCATCGATCTATACCTGAAGCATGCCCAACATGTCGCACGGCTGATAAAGGAGTTTGGCAGCGAGTAGGTTATAATCAAAATACAAAAAAACCATCGTTTTCGGTCGTACAGGAGGCAACTATGCTTGTAGGCGAACGCATGTCTCACCCGGTTATCACGATTATCCCGGAGATGCCAATTGTTGATGCATTAAATTTGATGAAACGCGAACGCATCCGGCGCGCGCCAGTGGTTAAAGATGGCCAACTGGTGGGCATTGTTTCCGATAAAGATCTGTTGAATGCGTCACCGTCTCCCGTGACCTCCCTGAGCGTATGGGAGATGAATTACCTGTTGAGCAAGATAACCGTGAAAGAGGTGATGACTAAGAAAGTCATCAGTGTTCAGGAGAATACCCCGATAGAGGAAGCCGCCCGTATCATGGTAGACAATAAAATCGGCGGCCTTCCAGTGATGCGCGAAGGCGAGCTGATTGGAATAATCACAGAGACCGATCTTTTCAAAATCTTTTTGGAATTGATGGGGGCTCGCGAATTTGGCGTGCGCGTCACAGCGCTGATCTTTGAAGAGCGCGGTCAGCTTGCCAAGCTCGCCGGGACGATTGCCAATGCCGGCGGTAACTTTATCGCTTTTGGTCAATTCGCCGGGACAACCCCAAACAACCGCTTGATTTCCTTCAAAGTGACTGGGCTTGCAGAACAACAGGTGAAGGACTTGACCCTACCCTTGATTGAGAAGCTCGTCGATATCCGCAGCTGCTAAATAGATTTGTGACCTGCCACGAGCCTTCCAGGGATCATACTGGAGGGCTCGTCTGTTTTTTTTCCTTGTCTGCCAAAGCCTTGCGGATCAATCCCAAGCGTTTGCCCTCTCTGGCTACTACTTCCCAGGCAACGGTGACGAGCTGCACCTGCTCAGATAACTCGGGTGATTCTCCATATCGCAAATTAATGTATGCCGCTGTGATCTGCTCCAGCTCTGCCTCCTGATTGACGAAAGTCATTTTAAGGTCGTGCAGATACTCATTTGGCGTCTGTGAAGGGCGGCGAGGAATACCGAGCTCAACTCCCAACGCCAGTAGCCGTGCATAGATCATGCGAATCTCGGCCAAAGCAGACTGCGGTGTGGGCGCCCTGAACCGACCTGGCAGTCCCTGGAATGCATCTCGAAGCGCATGCAGGATCAGTACTCGCGCTTCACCTTCCTCCAATAAGCTTTCACTCTCTGATTCAAGCTCGATGACCTTTGGCCTGGTTTTTTTTCGCTTAAGGAAATACTTAAAAATCAACGCCAGTAAAACCAAGATGATGACCCAAAAAACGATCCCACGGATCAGGTCCGGCCAGATGCCAGTCAGGAAGGCTGCGCCTTGTTCTACTTCCGGTTGGGCGAGCTCCATATCGATAGCCTCTCCCGGGAGTAACTTAATATCGAACAACCTTTGCAACCATGGTCCCAACGGCTGGATAACATACAGGATTAATAAGGACAACAATGCTCCCGGCAGGAGGATGACAAACATAATGATACGACCGATCCATCCCAAGAGTCCCACCAGGCTATTTAGCAACACTGAGAATTGTCCGGTGAACAAAGCAGCCACCAGAGATGTTACCAGGACCACCGCGCCTACAAACCCCATTGTGATTGCCAGCCAGTAGCGATTGAATGGGTTTTTCTTCAGCCCATGGACAACCCCGGCATAACTGATGCGCGCCAGGATGATCGCTGACAGGCTGACAAACAGGTAGGCCTCAAATACTCCCCAATCCGCTTCACCCGGGCCGAACCGGTTGATGATGAACAGATTTGCCAGGATGAACACCAGCCCAAGGAGGAATCGCCTCCATGCCAGCGCAGGCTGGATCACATCCCGAGCCATGGAAACACCTCTCCAGGTCATCCATAATTCAACCACCAACGTGATGACCAGGAACGAGCTTAGCTGTGCCAACCCTTCCAGGAAATTAATTTGTTGACTGGAGAGTAAAATGCGGGTTGCCAGTGCCAGAATGAGCAATAGCAGCCCCAATAATATACCCTGGCTAACCGGTCGCACAAACCTCCCGGCATGTACCAGCTGTGCGAGCGAATACGCTGTAAACATCAAGCCGGCCAGTACCAGCTCGGTGCCTGGCGAAGCGAGATCGTAAGGTTTGAGCAGCGTACGATACCACAACCCCACCCAAATTGCCTCGCCCGAAATCAGTAGAATAGCGGTAATCCACTGGGTAAGGTGGGTAAAGTTGATCCGTTGGAGAAAGCTGCGCAGGGCATTCATTGTGGGTTGTTCGTTCTACCGGGTGTAAGGAAGATGGATCGCATGGATGCCAGGGATCTTTGGCAGCGGTTGCTGGTCGAACGAAATAACAGTCAATCGCCAGCCGCGGTTCTTCAATCGGATGATGGTCTCATTCAACGCGGGATATAGGATGCCGGTTATGATCACCAGGTGAGCGCCGTAGGGCAAGCGCATGGCTTCGCTGCGCAGGAAACGGTCAAAAGGACCGGACACAAACATTGTCACCCCGGCCAGAGCAGTAAGCAGATGAGCAAGCTGCCCCGCAGAGCGGCCAGGAGGCACACGGAAAGGCCGGTCGGCATGCGCCAGACAGCCATTCGACACCAATCCCACCTGATAGCCGTCCTCCAGACCTTGCTGCAGTAAAGCAGCTGTTACTCGCAAGGTATGTTCCAGCAAGTCTGGCAACATCCCCTCCCAGTAATTGACCATTGTGGAAGCATTCAGACAAACCACCATCACCCGAGTCGAAACCGGCTGGTAGACCTTCACCTGCAGCTGTCCGGTTCGGGCTGTATACGGCCAGTGTACCCGCCGAAAATCATCGTTTGGCTGGTAATCCCTGACACCCATGACCAGATTTGGGTCCTCATACAGGCGTCGCCTGGCCTTGCGCTCGCCCAACGGGTCATCCGAAGGTAGTTGTAATACCTGGATGGATAACGGCTCCGGAAAAACGGTAACGTAATCGACATTAAATTCGTCAGTCGTCTGCGTTTCAAACAGGCCAAATAGATCGCCGGATTGAATGCGCGCAGGGCCGATCGGGTAGACACCTCGTTTGCGCAGCAATAATGAGTAGCGATAGCGCTTGCGCTCATACCAACGTAAGCTAAAGTAATTGACCAGCACCCCCATATCCACTATATGGGAGGGTTGTAGTAAGTCCTCCTCCCGGGGAGCTATCGCCAGCGGCAGTGGGTCATCCACTTCCACCCAGGATAACGGCAGGAATTTTCGATTCTCGATCTCTGCGAGCATGGGGATTTCTTCCCCGGGATAGCCCCTCCGGTATACCAGGCGGCGGCGGTAGTCTAATCCGACCAGCGCTTTGCGCATCCACCAGACAGCCAGGAAGCTAATCAGTAGCAGGATGATCGCTGCGCCGGCAAGCAGAGGGATTTTGAACAGCATCCCAACCAGCAGCACCAAGATCAGGAAAACCCACCAGAGGGAAACAAACATCCTATGTGGATCCTTTTCCTTTTGACTTCATCTGCTTCATCCTTCGACCGGCCGTATTTAATTGCTGCCAGGCGGTCTCAACAGCATTCAGATCCTCTTCCTCCTCAGGAAGCTCTCCGTAGCGCACTAACATATAAGCGCGCGTGATGACAGCCAGGTCCTCCGGATTCTCGGGGAAAATGGCCTGCATGGCGGGAAGAAACTCGAGCGGGGTTTGCGCCTGCGGTCGAGGCAGCCCCAATGCGGCGCTAAGCGACATCAACTGCGCATATATTCTGCGGATGCGCGCTTTGGCAATCAGCTGACCGATGCGCTGACCTCCCGGATTCATGCCGAGGCGGTGTTGTATGGAGCGTATTCTCCCCAGCAGTGTTTGCAGTAAACCGGTATCCTGCAATTCTTCAGATTCAATCAATTCGGCGCTTTTACGTCGATTATCCCGGGCACGCAATGTGAATAGTAAGATTAACACTCCCAGGATAACAATCGCCCAAACAATTAGCGGGCCGGTATTTTCCGGAAGTGCCAGGTCGTGTTTGAAACCGGAAGCCAGTCCCTCAATAATGCGCTGGATACCTCCAAGAACGCTTAAAATTTGATCGGCGATCTCCGGGAAAAGGCGCGCCAGCTCTTGCAACAACGGACCGAGCTGCATAAATAGCGCCAGGAGCGGCAAGAACAATAGCGAGCCACCGATGATTATCGCGCGCAAGGCGACCAATATCAGCCAGCCTATCGCGTCGGCGCCCCAGGATGCCATCAAGAACCCAGAGATTGCGGCCACCCCAACGACGACAGCCACCGATCCAGCAATCCCACCCAGCCAGCTGCGTGTGAACGGGATTTTTCGGCTACCACGCAAAAACTGCAGGCTGTGGATGCGCGCCAAACCCAGAGAGAGCAGCCCGCAAGAGATAAGTATATAGATCGCAGCCACTGGTAATTCACCTGTATATGGGGAAACCAGGCTGTAAGCAGCTACCCAGAAAATGCCCGCTGCGAAACGTCCGCTGGCAACACTGTACTCAAAGGGTTGCTCTGCTAGTATGACTGCACGCCAAACAACCCACAGGGCTCCCAGCGCCAGGATTAGCTCCGAGGGGAAAACCCGGGTCGCCAGGGAAACCGATCGAATTATTCCGCTGGCGGCATCTAGAATACTGAGCGGTTCTCCAGCACTGAGGAAAATGCGCAATAACAGATACACCGATAGGAACAGCCATGCCAGCAGCAGCCCCCTGCGCAGGCTAAGTTTTAACCGCAAGATAGCCGTCAGGCGGCTGAGAAAATAGGTCATTACTGCCACACTAACGAGCGAAATCCAGGCAAGGCCGAATGAGACGGTCAATCCGGTTTGCGACAAAATTCGCAGCCAAAGGGCGGTTCCGGTCATTTCCATGCCGATGAGCGATATCACCGCCAGCTCCTGCCAGGCAGACCAGGGTGGGGCTGCCGGCTGGCTCTCAGGCTCGATTGTGGTATTAATGGCGGTCATGGGATTGCGAATGGAGCGTGTAAAATCGTAACCCCCGGCAACAATGGAGGCGTCTCTTGAGCAAGCGACACCAGGGTGATGCGGCGTTCATGTCGTTTCAGGCGGAGGATCGATTCCGCCAGCCCTGGCGACATGATTGCCGTGATCACAACCAGGGTTGCCCCATAAGGGATTGCAGGCGATTCGCGGATCAGGAAATTATCGAAAGAGCCGATAGCGATCGGCGTCACACCGGCCAGGGCAGTAAGCAAATGCGCCAGTTGTTTTGGCCGTCTTCCAGGCGGCACACGAAATGGCTGGTCCGAGTTCGCCAGGCAGCCATTGGAGATCAGCCCAACCCGGTATCCAGCCTGGATGCCCTGGGTTGCCAACGTAGCGCACAGGCTGACAAGATGTTCCAGGAGCTGTGGGTAGACACCTTCCCAATAACGGGCATATGTCGAAACGTTCAGACACAGTACCATCACCATGGAAGTGGTCGGTTGAAATACCTTTACCTGAAGCTGACCGGTATGTGCCGTAGCCGGCCAATGTACCCGGCGAAAGGTATCCTCCGGATGATATTCCCTGACCCCTTGTGGCCGGTTCGGATCTTCAAATAACGGGCGCCTGGCGCGTGCATCGCCAAATGGCCCTTCAGCCCTCAGCACGAGCGGGTCCTGGGGGATTAAGGCAGGAAACACAGTCAGATTGGTACACTCTTCCAATTCCAGGATACGTTCATGGAGCCCAAATAAATCACCGGAGGTGAGGGTCACTGGTCCAACCTTGTAAACCCCTCGCCTGGTGAATACCAACGGATAAGATCGTCGTACTTTCCCATTCCAGCGTAAACTGAAGATGTGTGTCAGGATGCCATGATCGACCAGGTGGCTCGGGGAAAGCAGATCTGGGTCCTGTGGTCCAACAGCTTTCGGCCAGCTGTCCGCAGTCCGCAAATAAGACAAGGGAAGCAGTTTACGATTTTCTACTTCAAGGCTTACAACTATAGATTCTCCAGGAAATGCCCTGGTGTAAAAAAATTTCCGCACATAGGTCACCCCGTCCAGTGAGTGCCTCTGCCAAAAATCTGTCAGGATGATAACTACCCCAAGGCTGGTTGCCAGGGCTACCAGCATCGGGTTGTGTAAGATAGCCCCGATGATGAAAGCAATCACCAGGATGGCCAGCCAGCGCCGTACGCTCAATTAACCCTCTACAGGCACCGGCACTGTGTCAACGATGTTGGTCACCAGTTCTTCCGGTTGACGGCCGCGCAGCTGCGCCTGGGGAGAAATCATCAAGCGGTGAGTAAGTACATGGGGCGCCATAGCCTTAACATCATCCGGCAACACGAACGACCGCCCTTTGATCGCCGCCCAGGATTGAGAAGCCTGGTAGAGGGCCAGGGTAGCGCGCGGGCTGGCGCCCAGCTCAATCTCCGGGTGCTTGCGTGTGGCCCGTGCTACCTGCACAATGTAATTCTGGACGGATGCTTCGACCCGGACCTGCTTACGCTCGTCTACAAGGGTGGTGATTTCCTGTGCGTTGCTTACGGCCTGAAGGTCTGGCAGCGGATCTGAATGGCGGAAGCGCTCCAGGATGCCATTCTCCTCCGCTTCATCCGGGTAACCGATCTTGATGCGCATCAGGAAGCGATCCACCTGAGCTTCAGGCAATGGGAAGGTCCCTTCCAGCTCAACCGGATTCTGAGTGGCCATCACTAAGAATGGGCGGGGTAACAGGTGAGTCACCCCATCGATCGTCACTTGCCGCTCCTGCATCGCTTCCAGCAGCGCGGATTGCGTGCGAGGAGTAGCGCGGTTGATCTCATCTGCCAGTACGACCTGACTGATAATCGGACCGGGCCGGAACTCGAATTCCTGCTTTTTTTGGTTAAACCAATTCAATCCAGTCACGTCCGAGGGCAGCAGGTCCGGCGTGAACTGGATGCGGCGGAAATTGCAGCCTAAAGAAGCTGCCAGGCAGCGCGCCAGGGTGGTCTTACCGATCCCAGGGACATCTTCAAGCAGTAAATGACCTTCACACAACACGGCTGCCAGAGTGAGATTAATTACCTCGTCTTTGCCAACAATAACTTTCTGAATGTTCTCGCGCAGTTTTCGAGCGGTATCGGAGATCATAGGTTCCTCATCAGGATCAGGGGTTTCGCAGGCATTATTAAGTTTACCAGATGCATATAACGCCGTGGTGATCATATTACATACCGAGGAGCTTGCGGGTTCAAAGGAGGCATCTCTATCTACTGAATGATTTAGAAGGGTGCTCTTTTTAGGGTTTAACCCGGCTAATATGAGTAAGGTATAATCCCACCCATGACCTCCATCGTCGCAATTGACATTGAAACCACAGGACTCGATCCTGACCGTGACTCGATTATTGAAATTGGGGCTGTACGCTTCAATGAAAAGCGAATCGAAGGTGAATGGGAATCACTAATCAATCCCGGCACGCGTATCCCTCCGTTCATTACCCAGCTGACCGGAATTAATGACCAAATGGTTATTCGTGCCCCAGCTATCCAAAAAGTCCTGCCAGATCTGGCAAAATTTGCGGGAGATGCTCCTGTACTGGGGCACAATGTGCGCTTCGACCTGTCATTCCTGCGCCGGCAGAACATTCTACGCCGCAATGATGTCCTCGATACTTATGAGATGGCTGCGGTCCTGATGCCCACTGCCGGGCGTTATAACCTCAAGGCATTGGCTCAAATTCTGGGTATCCCGCATAACAGCGCGCACCGTGCGCTGGCGGATGCAAATGCTACCCGCTTGATTTACATGCGGCTGTACGAAGAAGCTTTGGAAATGCCGCTCAACCTGCTGGCAGAAATCCTGCGCCTGAGCGATAACGTCGAAAATTGGGCCGGTTCTGGTCCCTTGCACCTGGCAATGCGCGCCCGCACCCGCGAGATCGTCTCGGCGGATTCGGTGCGACATTTCTACAATGGACCTCTTTTCACGATGCGCAACGAGCTTTCAGCGCAGAGCATGCAGCCGGTGGGCGACCCGCAGCCAATCGACACAGATGAAGTGGCTTCTGTCCTCGAACACGGCGGCCTTTTTTCGCACTACTTTCCCAATTATGAATATCGCACTGAACAGGTGGCAATGCTGCGGGCAGTGGCAGATTCGCTTTCTTTACACCGCCACTTGCTTGTTGAAGCCGGCACTGGAACCGGAAAAAGCATGGCATACCTGGTACCGGCTGCCCTCTGGGCTGTAAAAAACAACCGCAGGGTGGTCATCTCGACGAATACGATCAACCTGCAGGAGCAATTAATTAAGAAAGATATTCCAGACCTTCAAAATATCCTGGGCATTGATCTGCGAGCAGTAGTCCTTAAGGGTCGTTCGAATTATGTCTGCCCGCGCCGGGTGGAGAGCCTGCGCAAGCGAGGTTTAGACACCGCCGATGAACTGCGCGTATTGAGCAAAATCCTGGTCTGGCTGCAAGCCACCGAGACCGGGGATCGCAATGAGATCAACATCAACGGTCCGATTGAGCGCCAGGCTTGGATGCGCCTTTCCGCCGAAGATGAATTCTGCACAACGGACAACTGCGTGAAGCGAACGGGAGGCAGCTGCCCATTCTACCGCGCCCGCCAGGCTGCCCAAAGCGCTCACCTGATTATTGTCAACCATGCCTTGCTGCTGGCAGATGTCGCCTCCGGGAACAAGGTTTTACCGGAATACGATTATCTGATCGTCGACGAAGCCCACCACCTGGAAGATGCCACGACTAACGCCTTGAGTTACGTCCTTACTCAGTCCGACCTGGCCCGGCTGCTGCGAGAGCTGGGTGGGGAACAATCCGGCATCCTGGGATGGGTGTTGACTGCCTGCATATCCATCCTTAAACCGGATGAATACGCCGGTTTGAATTACCTGGTTGCGCGCATCTCCGATCAGGCTTTTCAAATCGACGAATTGGGAAAGCGTTTCTTCGAGAGCCTGAATCACTTTTTATATGATCAACGCGAAGGCCAGCAGTTGGGCATGTACGCTCACCAGGAGCGCATAACCCAGGCAACCCGAACACAACCGGCCTGGGGAGAAGTGGAGCTAACCTGGGATGAAGGCCAAGCCGCACTGCAGGCTCTCGTGGCGAACATGGGCAAACTGGCTCAAGGCGTATCGGAAATCGTGACTGCCATGGCCGAGGAAGACGAGGAAGTTTACGGCAGGCTCACCAACCTTTACCGGCGCTTCGTAGAAGTCTACGAGCACTTGAACGCCCTGGTATTCGAGCCTGCCCAGGATAAGGTTTATTGGGTTGAAATTCACCCCAACAACAATAACCTCTCGATCCACGATGCCCCGCTCCATATCGGTGCGTTGATGGAGCAGTACTTGTGGCGGGAAAAATCGGCTGTGGTACTTACCTCGGCAACGCTAACCACTGCCGGTGAATTTGACTACCTGCGTGGACGTTTGGGTGCAGAAGATGCTTATGAGCTTGCCCTGGGCTCCCCTTTCGATTATGAATCCGCCGCCATGCTGTACCTGGTCAATGACATCCCGGAGCCGACCGATCGCCATAATTATCAGCGCATGGTAGAAAGCGGACTGATCAGTCTGCTCAAGGCCACCAATGGTCGAGCACTGGTGCTGTTTACTTCCTACGACCAACTCAAGCGCACCTCGAAAGCCATTGCTCCTGCCCTGGCACGTGATGAGATTATGATTTTTGAACAAGGCGAAGGTGCATCCCCGCATTCATTGCTGGAAAGCTTCCGCCTAACCGAGCGAGCAGTACTGATGGGCACGCGGGCATTTTGGGAAGGAGTCGATGTGCCTGGCGATGCGCTGTCAGCATTGGTGATCGTCAAACTACCGTTCGACGTCCCATCAGATCCAATCATTGCTGCCCGGTCAGAGACTTTTGAGGATGCCTTCAACCAATATGCCCTACCAGAAGCCATCCTGCGCTTTCGCCAGGGTTTTGGACGTTTGATACGCACCCAGTACGACCGGGGAATTGTGGCAATCTTCGACCGGCGATTGCTGACCAAACGCTACGGCAAGCTTTTCATCGACTCGCTGCCCACCTGCACCGTAAAAGTAAGCGCGATGGCCGACCTGCCCAGGCATGCCGAACGGTGGTTAAATCAGTAAATAAAAAAAGGCGGCAGCCTGTTGCTACCGCCCGTCCTCAAAAGTCAGGTTTTATTTCTCCACGATCTTCACGGTACCTAAACCATTGCTGATCCTCAGCTCGGCGCGGTTGTTGCTGGTGGAGTAATCCGGCGAGACATAGGCATCTCCCTGTTTTAGATATCCTTCAGGCGCGGAAACAGCAGTCAGCCCAGTCTCAGGATCGATCATAACCGCCAGCCCTTCCGGTACATAGATCGTCAGCGCTCCAACAGCCAGCCCAATTTCTGCGCTAAACCCACCCTGTTCTGGCAGATAGATCGAGCTTTGCCCGGCGCCTAGTGAGATGGATACACTTTCAAGCAGCAAGCTGGTAAGCGTTATGCTTGCATCACCGGCTCCCAGCTCCAGGTCGAATTTCCCTGGAATGGCATCATTAAGCTTGAGAATCCAGATCAAATCGTTGCCGTAGATGCCAGGAGCAAAGGCAAATTCGCCGGAAGTCTTAAGATTGTAGTTACCCTCTCCGGAAATCACAGTATACGACTGTTCAACCTGGAAATCTTCACTCGTAGGGACCGACCCTTCTATCAGGATACTTTCACTCGCCAATGCGTCAAGCGTCAGGCTGCCAGCCCCGATTTGGAGATCATACGCTGCTCGTTCGGCGCCGTTGAGCGGCTGCGAAATATTCGAGACCGGGGCTTCGGTTCCCGCAGGTAACGCTCCACCAATCAACAACAGCGCGCCAAAGAAAATCACTAACAGGACTACTGCGCCTGCCAGGGAAAACCAGATGGAGCGTTTCCCAATCAAAACATCAATGCCGAGGGCAACGAGAAGCAGCGGCCACAGATAGATGATAAGCTGCAAGATGCTGTACTCCAGATAATCAAAGTTGCACAGCAGGAATACAGTACCTATTGCCGCAAAAAATGTGCTGGTCACCAGGTTGTCCCGCCGGATGATGCCCTCAATCCCACCTGCAATCAGCAAAACCGGCCAAAGCTGCCAGACGGTCGACCAGAAGTTCCCTTGCATCACGCCAAGGTTTATCAACAGGAAATACACTCCCAATGCGATCAATAGCAGCGGGAAAAATATGCTGGGCGGCTTTTCACGCCTACCTTTTTTGGGATTATCATCGCTCATTGAATATCTCCACTCATCGCTCGTTGCTTCGAATAGCCCGCCAGAGAATAAAGCCTCCGACCACAATCAATGCCAATGCGCCTATGTAGGGAAAGAGCTCAGCGGCCGAACCAAACAAAATAAAAAGGACGCCCATAGCCAGCAAGATTCCACCCGGAATCATCGGCCATTTCATCAGACCCTTCTCTGTCTGGATTCTTGTCAGCGCCAGGAAAGTCAAACCCAAACCGAGGAAAAATATTCCAACGCCGGCTTCATCCATATTGGAAGGAAGAATTTGCTGGACAAAAATCATTGCCGCGATGGATAATAACGCTCCCCCGGGGATGATTGCCCACCAGTGCTGACGCGTCGTCAGATATATGAGCAGGAAACTCAACCCAATCCCACCTGGTACGATAACACCGCCCAGGTCGCCGGTATTGCCGGGTAATATCTCTTCCAATATCAAAAATAATGCAATACTAAGCAGGGTAATCCCTGGAATCCAGGCCCACCACTGGCGCCTATCCTGGATATACAGTAGCACAAAGAATATACCCGCTCCGCCTAACACAAGTGCCCATAATAATCCGCCAATATCTATCCACCCCAGGTTCCCAAACAATAAAAAAAGCCCACCAATGATCAGTATTGCTCCCAAAAGCAGTGGGAGCCCACGTTTTGTGTCCATCATTTGCCTCCACATTTCTCGAATTCGGTTGCTTGTTTCTTGTTTGGAGAACGGATGATTTCCTTGCGATCTCTCACTTTCCCAAGTATTACACCTGGCAGGTACTGACATTTTCTGTGTTGATTGCTTATATGCTATTAATCTAATTTTATACCAGGTTTGAGACTTGCGAGCGGAATTTGGATAAATTCCTGATTTATTTCAATACGCTCAAGGAGAGGCATCTGATTGACTTCGACCCAGGCATGCCCCTGAATGCCGCCTTCCGACCGGCGCACCCCAATGCATAAATTTGCCCGGATTGCATGCCTGCGCAGCACCGCCCAAAGGCTCATCGAACGCGGCAGACAGGTTACTGGGTAAATTCCCCGCCAGGCAGCTTTTCCTACCAGGTCTGCAATTTTTTGGGCCTGGTCAAGATTCTGCAGGAGAAGAATCATCCGAGATGGGCGACCATCGGTCCAGCATCCGGTAAACTCGGCGGAAACCAATCACCTTAAGTCCCAGGCTGACCGTTGGGATCAATATCATGGCCTGGCTGAGAAGCACCCTATCGGAGCCGGGGAGCTTGAGAAAGGCAGAAAATCTGCTGGCAGGTTTTCCGAGGTGATTAGACAATCGCCGCCTCGTTGCTGGTCTGGTTGGTCAGCTCAATCGCAGAGCTTTTTTGATTGAGATGATAAATTTGCGCAACCCTTTGTGGGAAAATTGGTACGGTGAATTTTTCGGCTGCTTCTTCAATGCTGATTTCACTGCCATAATGCTCGCGCA
Organism: uncultured Chloroflexia bacterium; assembly: GCA_963744375.1. Taxonomy (GTDB): domain Bacteria; phylum Chloroflexota; class Anaerolineae; order Anaerolineales; family UBA4823; genus CTSoil-045. The sequence continues at coordinate 281,653 of CAVUTH010000001.1, forward strand.
GGAACCACTGGTGGCGGATGATCCAAAGATACAGGTCGGTCTCGGTGCGGCCTGGGAATTCGTCCAGGATCTTTTGCTCTCGAATGATTTCCACAATAGGCAGATAAACATGATCGTACCAGGAGCTGACCGCTTCCTCGTAGGTTACTTCCTTCTGGCTCGATTCACCCAGATACCAGCGATGTGCAGCAATGTGCTCCTTGAGCGTTTCATACTGCCCCAGCAGGGTGGTCTCGATTTTTGCATCCTGTCGCAGGGTATTAATATTCGTGTGGGCTAATAAAATTCGCCTGATCTTCCTGCAAAATCCAATCACGTATCCAGGTGCTGCGGTTTGCTGCCTGCACTAAATTACGGACGACCGGGGTTTGAAAATCCCCAATCAACTGCCGTGCAGCTTCAGATTGTGGCAGTCTCCTGATCTGCCAGGTCAGGCTGCTGAGTTTGCCTGAGATAACCGATGTATTCCATGATCCACAAGTACAACTCGGCATTTTTCGTGTTAGGGAAAGATTTTTCCAGGCCGCTTTCCCGAATAATATCCAATCAAGGGTGAAAAAACATTGTCGTACCAGGAAGTAACCGCATCTTCGAATGAAATGTCAGCATCTTATTGATTCCCAGGTAATACCGATGCGTTTGGATGTGTTCTAGACAGCTTCGGATATACTCCCAATACCGGTCGCTTCTATGCGGGCATTCGGTCGCAAGCGATCCAATCCGGTCTCCAGGATAAACTCCGACTGTTCTTGCTTCAAATCCAACTCATCCAGGGTGGTGTCGGCCGTAAGCATCACCGGGATGTCGATCTCAGTCACGTAGGCATCAATGAACTCCTGCCCTCGCTCCCTGGCAACAGATACCCGGTGGTTGCCGTCTTTGACAAAATAGATCTCCCCAATTTTATACAAATCTACCGGCGGCAAGGGGATCTCTTCGTAATGTGCCTTGTCAATGCTGATCCAGCGGCCCTTGGTGCGTGATTGGGAAGGCAGAAAGGCTCTGTCAAAATCATTGAACCTTCCCATGCTGCCTACAATTTGATTGATAGGTACCTGCTTCAGCCCGGTATAATGCTGGCCTCGGAAAGTCAGTTTCTCACGCACCTCATCAAATGGCAGCAATTCATTATTCTCACCGGTCAACCGGGTAACAACCCGGCGCCAAAATGCCCGCGAAGCGGCGCGATCAAAATCGTGAATTGCGCGTTGATTAATCGCCATGCCGATTTATTCCAGGAAGGATTGATCGTTGATTCCTTGAAATCCAAACGTATTGATTACCAGGGTTTGATCCACCAGGTCTCAACGACGGTGTTTGGCTTATAAATGTGGATATGTCCGTGAATCATACTGGCTGGTTTAAACACTTTGATAAACCAGCGAAAGGCTTTTATCCCCTGGTGGGGTAAATCGGTGCGATCATGAATGCCCGCTGCGGCAGCATGGGTTACCAACACGTCCAGGTAGCGGCCAGTAGAAGCCCGATTGGCCAGTAAGCCTGGAATTAAGCTGAACACATGCCCCCACATCTCGGCCTGAGAGTATTGGTATCTTCCTGGCCTATACCGGAGGCTGCCTTCAATACCAGCTAAAAGCAGATCTTTGTGCCGTACCGTCCTGCCGGTGGAGGTCTGTGCCGCCTTGAGGCCCGGTGCGCATCATCCCGTGGTCGTACTCGGCGACCACATCATGGTTGCCACGCACAAAAAACAGCGGAACATCCAATGCGTTCATCACATATTCCAGGTAGTAGTATGATAGATCGCCACAGCCAATGACTAAATCGACATCTGGAAAACGCCGCCTGACAATTGGGCTGTAAACAAAGGATACGATCTGGTCACTGAGGGAGAGAATTTTCATGCATATCCAGGCGTGCCAGGTCGGATAGAATTTTTTCAGTCTGAAGTAATGTGGCCCCCATGCCTAAATCAAACAACTCATTACGTTTGGAAAAACGGATATAGGTTTTTCCGGCTACATCCGGTGCAATCAAGCAGTCTGCCAGTGCCATTCCTCCACCAGCCCGCTCCGCAAGGATTTCGATGGCGGCAATACCGTATCCAAGTGGTCCGAGGCGCCAACGAACTTTGTGGGTCAGGATGTCGACCCCGATTACATAATCGGCGCCCATCTTGCGGAGCAAGGTGACTGGGACTGTATTAACCAGGCTGCCATCCGCAAGTAACCTGCCATCCATCTCTACCGGTGTTACCAGACCAGGTATGCTGCAGCTGGCCTGGACCGCAGTCGCTACACGTCCCTCCAACAAATCAATTTCTTCACCGGTGACGATGTCTGCGGTCACCGCAGCAAATGGGATCAGCATTTCATCAAACTCCAGATCTCCTATTTGCCGGGTAAGCCAGGTTGTTAGCTTATCGAAATTGAGAAACCCGCGCGGCGAGAGCACCAGGCGGGAAATTTTCCACCAGTTTGTTTCTTGCGAAAGTTTTCGCAGGCGATCCATGCCGAGGCCGGCGCAAAATAACGCGCCGATAATCGATCCGGCACTGGTGCCGGCGACGTAATCGATTGGGATTCCAGCTCCCACCAACGCGGAGATTACCCCAACGTGCGCCATTCCTCGCACCGCCCCTCCGCCTAGAGCCAGCCCCACTCGCTTTCTCGGTAGATAATCCATAATTCGAATTCGATCTTTCTTCCCGTATATACTTGCTCGATCTTTTTGGTGTATATCAGTCTCGTACGGGACACGGGACTAAATGACCAATTCCGGGATGCTTAAGACGATATCACTCACAATTGATTGCTGCCGGATAATGGCATTATACTCAATAGTATACGGCAAAAACATGCCCACAATCTGTCATCTGCCTTTGTCGCGGATCAAAGATCTACCCATCCCATGTGCCAGTGGCTGAGGATCGAGCTAATATTGACACACTGTGTCATCAATGCTATAGTTTGTCATCCCTGGGTGACCTGGATTATTGTTCCTGACGAGGTATTATGAGATTAAAAAAGGGTAGTCGGACGGCGCTCGTCCTTGCTGGCGGTGGTATTACCGGTGCCGTCTATGAAATTGGGGCCTTGCGCGCGATTGATGATCTGCTTATAGACCGGTCGGTTAACGATTTCGACATCTATGTCGGTACCAGCGCTGGGGCACTGGTCACCTCTTTCCTTGTAAATGGGATCAGTCCGGAAACCCAGCTGGAGGTGATGAGTGGGAAGCGCAAAGATGTCGGACCGATCAAACGTAAGCATATCTTCTCTCTCAATCGTAAAGACTATTTCAATTGGGGCAGGAAATTACCCGGTCATTTACTGAAAACCTGGTACGGTTATTTGCGCGATATCAGGCATCTATCGGTTTTCGATTTGTTATGGTCGCTTTCCGGTTCGTTGCCACCTGGATTTTACGATGGGCTTGCACTATCCGGCTATGTGGAAGATGTACTCGAGACACTCGGCTATACGAATGATTTCAAGCAATTGAACCGTGAATTCTACATAGTTGCCACCGAGCTGGACTCTGGGAAACGAGCGGTATTTGGCCCAGGACACCTCGATGTGCCCATATCGCTCGCGGTTGCAGCTTCATCAGCGCTGCCATTGGTTTACAAACCTGTCAAAATAGATGGCCATGAGTATATCGATGGCGGAATGCGCGGTACGGCTAGCATTGATATTGCTATCGAGCATGGCGCCACCCTTATCGTTTGCATCAACCCCCTGGTGCCATTTGAAAATGATAGTATCAATTACTCCGAGCTTCACTGGCATAAAGAAGCCAGTCTTAGCGAAAAGGGAGTCCCGACCATAACCAACCAGGCAATGCGCATTATCTTACACTCGGGCCTGCACTATCACATCAAGCAACTTCGCCGTGCGCACCCAGAAGTTGATATCATCCTGATTGAACCCCGCCCCAAAGATTATGAGATGTTTCTGTATAACATCATGCACTATTCAGCACGTTTGAAAGTCGCCCAACACGGTTTCGAATCGGTCACATACGACCTGGCCAAGGATTATCATTTCTATAAAGACACCCTGGCACGTCATCAAATTCCGATCAGCCGCAGATTGGTGATCGAGGAATTGGCGGAAATCGAGCTGTCGAATGATGATCCACAGGTGATCCGCAGGGTGATGGAAGCGAAAGCCTATGGCTGCGGTCCACGCACCAGCCACCTGCCGATGTGCCGCCTGGCCAGGACCCTGGCAGAATTAGAAGTATTCCTGGACTTTGTGGAGGACGAACGAGCTGAGCTTTCGGCCGTTTAGCTTCAACTGCTAGTCAGCAACGGTGGATCAATTCCATATTCTAGCAGCACCAGCGGGTAGAGTGCCTGCAAATGTTTCAGCAAATCCTCCAAGACAAAGGCTTTCCACACCGGGCCGTGCAGTTTTAGCTGACCGCTCCTTAAGACCTTCGAAAAGCGTAGTTGCCCAGTGAGGATGTAATGCAGCGCATCCGCCGAGACATCCAACTGAAGATCGGGCCGTAAGATCGAGTGACCATACTCAAAATCTAGCGGATGGTGCTTTGCATTGATAGTGATCTCGGCTTCCGGCTGACGCAAGCGCAGTCGTAAGATCAATCGGGAACGGACCAGCCGTTGGGCTGCTTGCGGGTCTTTCTCCTTGATCCGGTCCAGCAAGGTTTTCATTACCGCATAAACCTGCTCAGAGCTACTGAAAACTGCCATTTTTTATTTTTGCATTCCGTTTTATGTTCAACCAGTAAAGATCGATCGCCGTTCGGCCAGCCGTGAGCGAATATTATCCTGGATGATGTTGCGCGTCTGGTTTGTTAGCTGGGAGACCAGATTAAGGTTGTTATAGGCATCCGGCCCGTATTCGTCGGTTGGGATTGGCTCGGCGAAATCAATGGTCCACTTGGTCGGTAAAGGAACAAGTCCCAATAATCCAAACCAGGGCCAGGTGATCGTGATCGGAAAGAATGGGAAGCCAATCAACCGGGCAATAAGTCGGGCGTTGTAAATGGAGATATAAATTTCCTCAGCCCCAACGACCGAGACCGGGATGATCGGCGCTTGGGTGCGCAGTGCCATGCGCACAAAACCACCTCTCCCAAAACGAGCCAGTTGGTAGCGATCTTTGTAAAGCTTACCGACTCCCTTAATCCCTTCGGGAAACACCGAGACCAGCTGTTCCTGCTCAAGCAACCTGACACCATTTTCTTCTGAAGCTGTTGCCTGCCCCATTTTCACCAGGAAGGTGGAAACAAACGGCAGGGTTGGAAACCAGGATGCGTACAGGCTGCGCACCAGGCGCGAAGCAGGGTGCTCATCCATAACCGCCAGGCCGATCATCGCGCCGTCGAATGGCAGTTGACCGGAATGATTGGATACGAGCAAAGCACGCCCTACATCTGGAATATTCTCCATCCCGCTGGTTTGCACTCGCCAGTATTTTTTAAACATAAAGTCGAAGAAGGGTTTGAATAAGCCAATAAATTCTGGGTCATACCCCCACTCGTCAACTTCATATTCGCCGGTTAGCCGGCGCTTGAAGAAATCGGTCTGGTACTCGACTGTGTAGTTCAACATGAACCAGAGACCTTTCCAGGTATCCGGGTCAAAGAAGTCGCTCGAAAAAGCGCCTTTGGCTTTTTCGTAAATTTTTTGGCTGATTTCAGGCGCCATGTGCTGCACATTTTCCCCCAGCATTTCCAGCCAACCCCGGGGAGAGAATTGTGGCGCCTGGTAATCCGGGTCATAGGCACGGATACGGTCAACCAGGCGGTTGAGTTCAATAATCAATTCCTCTTTGCTGGCCTGTTCCGAATCACCGGCTGACTGGTCGTTAAAATCTTCCGTCCTGGTTTCAACCGAATCCCCCGCCTCAACAGGCTCTTCAGAATTCGTTGGCTGTATTTCGGCTGGGAAGATGCCTTCTTCTGTTTGCAATTCATCACTCATGATATTTTCCTCAGGGTCAGTCGACTGGAGTTGCAGCCTGCTGTTCTTTCATCCGCCGCCTGCGCTCTAGCGTATCTCTTAAGAGCTCTTCGTCTTTTGGGCTGACAGGTTCCTGTGATTTGTACTTTCCCAACCTCTGCTGGCCGGCAAATTCACGCAGGGATTCTTCAGCAGTGTATTGAGGCACAAAACCCAGCTCGGTGCGCATCTGAGTCAAATCCGCCACCCAGGAATAGCGAAGGTAATCCAGGTCGACCGGCCAGTGATTGCGCATCAATGGATCACTCCAGTAAGCCAGCCAGTGTAATACAGGCACCGAGCTTCTGCCGGCCAGAGCCAGAAGCTTTGAAAATGGAGGATTCCCTTCAGCTGCTACATTGAATGCGCCCGGTTTATCGTAAAGGACCGCATGCACCAACGCTGCGACGACATCGTCTTCGTGAATCAGCTGCATCAGAGGGTTGAATCCCAGCAAGGTTGGGATGACTGGTTGTTTGAGGTAACGCGTCAACCCGCTGTCGACATGCGGTCCAATCACGCCTGGAAAGCGCAGGATCGTTAGGATCATATCAGGTACCTGACGGCGAAAACCACTACAAAAAGTTTCAATTTCCACCAGATGACCAGTGGCCCCATGCTTTTTATCCCCTTGCAGTGGGTGTTTTTCGGTGATGAAGGCAGGATTTGATGCCTTGGCACCATAGACGGTTGTGCTGCTTCGCAAAACGACTTTGCGAATACCTGCTTCTGCACAGGCGCCAAGCAATTTCATGGTTCCCATGACATTCAAATCAAAAGCTGTCTCTCCTGGGCGAGAGTCTTCATCCAAGACCAGGTGGCAGACTGTATCTACCTGTTCTGTTTTGAGCAATTCCAGGAAATACGAGTTGCGGACATCCGCCTGGATAAAATCTAAACCTTTTATTTCAACTTTTGGAGGCTCGGTATCCACTCCAATGACCTGGAGTGTGCCCATAGCCGGTTTGGAATCACCTAATTGCGGGAGTGAGCGATCCAGGAGCTGCCTGGCAACCAGTGCTCCCCAATACTTGCTTACCCCTGTCACTAGTACGACAGATTTATCAGCCATCAATTTCTCCTGTCACCTGGGTTTCTTGACAGATATACTGCCAACCACCACCAAAAATATTTCAACGTTCGACTGGTAGTAGAGCGCACAATTCATCTTTGAATTGGCATGCTACCAGAAAGAAGTGTCCGAGGATCCTTACTTAATGATCAGATCGGCATAACCCTTTTCTTTTAGTAAAAGAGGATATTGTTTATACAGTGGTTGTACCGCTGGTAATAATTTTAATACCTTCGGGATCGGCCCGGTGGATTTTATCTCTCCCTTTGCGAGGGCGGATACCAGGTTGACCTTGCCATGCCAGAATGAATGGGCCACGTCTGATTTCATTGTCATCACCACATCAGGTTTTAGATCGGTCGGACCGTTGATGACATCGACGTAAGCTCCAGGTTGAGTCGGTTTGTCTTTAGCGTTAACCGTTTGGATGGCTTCTGGATCCGAATAGCGAAATTGCAAGACAATGCCGGATTTGGCTATCTTCTGCCCAACTTCAGGATCCATTTTCGCACGCTGCATTAATTCCCCAATGCAGTCATAGAATTGCGCGCTATCACGGAAAACTGCCATGTTATGTGTCTCCTTTAGACCAATCAACTTCTTCGGTGCCCGCTGGTTATCGTGTTTGTGAAAACTCGGTACCAGGTAAATTTAATAAAATATAGTTATTTGCTGGGTCGTTCATAGTATAGTGTAGTTGGTATTCATCGTCAAGCAACGATTGATTTCGCTGAATGATATCCACAAAAATACTGTCATTGATCAGCGATTATGTCACCCTAATTGGTCAGCGAAAATGTCATCTTGACCTCAGGCAATAGCCAAGTATAATCGGCGTTACCCCAAAGGAAGGCGAGCCAGAGTAGAAATACATACTCTGCTCGTCTTTTCATTCTAGCACCTGTTGTGGATCCGTTATCTTCTCAAGTCGTTTGTCCTTATACTTTCGCCAGGGGTGATCAGCGGCAGGCTTGGAACCCAATGGCTTTTTGGGCGGCTTCTTTGGTTCATCTTGCGAGGCTGGCGTGGTTGCTGTTTGGCCTGGGGCGGGCGAGAATTTCTTCATACGCAAGGGGCCATGATCCTCAGGCTCAAAGATAGCCAGGCGTTGGTTCTGATAACACACTTCAAGTCTGCCATCTAGGTGTTGGCGCACCTCCACACGTTTGTGTGCAAAGCTGCTGTTTTGGTGACCGGGAGGGATTTGTAAACGCTGGCCATTAAATGGGATGGTATTGTCATTGGTGACCGTGCGCAGATGTTTGAAACAGAAGAAGTCTTCTACCTGGTGCTGCTTTGGCCAAGGCAGGTAAGCTGTTTCAGGCTGCGCCGGTTCCACTCGGAAGCGCTGGTTGAATTTGGGTATGTAATGGATCAGCACCTGGTTGGCTTGTTCTAGGTTGCATGCTCCGGCTTTGCGTAGGGCTTTGACCAGGCGGTCCTGGAGTGTGCCCCACAGCCGTTCCACACGACCCTTGGCTTGAGGACTGCGAGCTGCGATCAATTCGATCCCCAATTCGTCCGCCAGCCTGCCAAACTGGCTTTTGGGTTGCTCGTTGGCCAGTTCCTGCTCGATCGTGGCCTGGGCTGGGCTCTGGAAGATCGTATGACGATCAGCATAGATTGCCGCCGGGATACCTTGTCGCTGGCAGATGCTCCGCAGCCCAAGAAAATATCCCGCCGCATCTTCTTGTTCACGAAACACCGCTCCCAGCAATTCACCGGTGGCATCATCGACGTAGCCGATCAGGGTCAGGTATGGCCCCCGTCCTTCCAGCCAGTCATGCCGGCTGCCATCGGTCTGCAACAGCATCCCAGCCTTCTCCTTGCGTTCCCTCCAACTCCGGTGGCGTGGCGCTCGACGCTTGCGTGGGCTCTTTTGCCCTGCTTCTCGCCGGATACGACGTACTGTGCAGCGTGAAAGAACCAGCCCGTGCTCTTCTGCCAGCTCTTCCGTGAAGTGGCTGTCGTTGTAATCCCTGTACTCCTCTTCCGACAGCTCCTGGATTTTCTTGCGCACCTCTTCGTCCACCCGGTTATGCGGTGCTCGGCCTCGGTTCCCATGCGCCAGCCCCGTCGCCCCTGCTCCTCGATACTTCACCAGCAGTCTCCGCACTTGCCGGATCGACAACCCCAATCGCTGCGCAGCTGCTCGACCGCTTAGTTTCTTCTCTTCCACCTGCTGTAGCACATACACCCGCTTGATTTCTTCCATGCTCAATGTCACTCTTTCGCTCATAGGGTGACATAATCGCTGATCAGTGACAGCTGATGATCAATTTCGCTGAACAATAAAGATATCCACAAAAATACTTGACAGCATAATTGCAGCATGATATAGTCAATACGACGCGGCGCGTCATAAACAAGGATCTTCTGAGGAGATCAGAGTGATGAAGCTGATACGAAAGACAACCCTATTCATTGCCGGGATCACTTTCATCGTTTTCGATGAGCTGGTTAAATGCGATCGAGGAGGCTTCCCAAACGATTGATCGCCAAAGAGAAAAAGTCAATAAACGCTTGACCAGTTCGGACCTAAAACGACATGCGTTTATCAAATAAAGAAGAAATAAGGAGAAACAACCCATGGCCACAAAGGCAAAACCAGTAGTAGAAGATGTAGTTGAAACACCCGAAGCACCGGTAAACGGTAAGGGTGAGCCTAACGCTTTTACCGACTTGCTGCACCGGGTACTGCTTGCCAGCATTGGCGCAGTCGCCCTCGCACAGGAAGAGATTGAGGAATTCGTTGGCCGGCTGATCGAGCGCGGCGAGATCGCCGAAAAAGACGGCAAGAAAATGGTTAACGATGTGATGGATAGCCGCAAGAAGCAAGCCAAGAAATCCGCTCAGAAAGCCGAAGACGAAGTCAACAAGCAGGTCGAGCAAATCCTCGAGCGCTTGAATGTGCCCTCCAAAGCGGATATCGACACCCTGACCGAAAAGATTGCGTCTCTCTCAAAGAAAGTCGACGAACTAAAGAAATCCGGATAATTTCCCCGGTTAGAAAATCTAATAATAGCTGCCTGCTGGGCTCAATAGATCCCAGCCAGGTAGCTATTTGTTTTTAATAAATAGATTTATAATTGGACAACTGGAGTATTTTTATGCCATTAATTAAACGCTATCCAAATCGCAAGCTTTACGATACTGATGCCAAACAATATATCACACTGGAAGGAATTGCAGACTTGATCCGCCAGGGAGAAGAAGTTCAGGTTATGGATAACGCCACCGGTGAAGACTTGACCTCCTTGACCCTTACCCAGATAATCCTGGAATTTGGTAAAAAACAAGGTGGATTTTTACCGCGCAATATTTTATCCGGTATCATTCAGACCAGCGGCGACCGATTGAGCGCCTTACAGCGATCGCTGGCCTCATCCGTCGGTTTTGTGCAGCAGTTGGATGATGAAATCCGCAGTAGAGTCCATGCATTGGTTAATCAGGGAGAGATTACCGAAGCCGAGGGGAAATCCATGCTGGGAAAACTCATCAACCCGAGTCTTACGATTCTCTCTAGACAAGGGTGGGGTCAGCCAGAACGAAGTTGAAAAGATTCTCGCCCAACGGCAGGTGCCTACCCGCGAGGAAATCCAGCATTTGTTCGATCAATTAGACGAGCTCAACGCCAGGCTCGAATCAACCAACCAGGAGGAATAATGCGCAATTCCTATCGCGTGCCAGTGTTCCTGGCAATTTTTGCATTGGTTGCAATATCTTGTAAAGCTGTCAGCAGCCTGGATAGCGATGTGTCTCCCACACCGCCTGGTACATCCACTCCGCAGCCGGCCCCTACTCCACTGCCACCCAAACCGGTGCAACCGGGTGCAAGCAATCCGGACGAACCAGTATTGATCTATGGCGATATTCCTTACACATCTCCATTTTTCATCGACAGCCTGGGCGAACCTTTCGTGCTGTTGGAAGATCAAGCCGGGTTTGTCAACCGCGACAGGGATTTTGAGTTCCCAACAAGCAGCCAGGTTATCGGACCGGTGACCGTTCATCCTGACCTGTCGTTAACTTATGAATTACCCCTGCCAAGTATCCCGCAAGGGACCCAGGTGGATGTCGATCAAGATGGCGAACAGGATGCGGGCGTGCAAGTATATGCGGTTGCTTACTGGTCGAATACCTGGGGCGATCCTTTCCTGGAAGAACGGGATGGCACAGGCTGGTCTAATGCCAGCGCTTCCACAATCGTTGATCCGGACCTGGATAATGAAATCGTTGGCGGTACTCTGGTCGTCTGGGCTCCCGACGGTGAGCAGCTGTTCCCGACCGGATTTGGGCCGGATGGCAAACTCTTCACGGAAGATGATCCGGTGTCCCCCATTCCGGCAGGCTATAGCCTGGTCAACCTGGATCAGGATCCGTTCCAGAATTATAAAGAGGCTCAAAGCGAGCTTACGCTGGCAGAAGGCCGCTCTGCGCTGAATGACTACTCCGATCAGTCTTATGGCGATGCGTTCGAATCGCTGTTCCAGAAAGTATCACGCGAATATCCATTCACACAGGATAAAGGCATCGACTGGCAAGCACTTTACGAGCAGTACCAGCCAGCTATCGCGAATGCCAGGGACGACGAGCAGTTTTACCGAGCTTTAAAAGATTTCGCCAGCAGCATTCCGGATGGGCATGTCGGATTATCCTACGAGCCAAATTTACTATTGGAGCTGCATGGCGGTGGCTTGGGCATGCTCGTCGAAGAGCTTAGCGATGGCAAGGTGATCGTCACCCATGTGATCCCAGGGGAACCGGCTGATCGTGCAGGAATCGAGGTTGGCGCCGAGTTGCTCAGCTGGAATGATGCGCCTGTTCAGGATGCGATCGCCGCAGTCAAGCCATTTTTTGGTCCATACTCGACAGAGCATACCAGGCGAATCAATCAGGCCCGATTTCTCACCCGGATACCCCCAGACTCGGAAGTAGAATTGGCTTACCAAAATCCCGGTCAAAACGAGACACAAACTGTCACACTGCAAACCAGCGATGAGTTAGAGTCCCTTTCTCTGCTGTTTAGCGGCCAGGACGAGATCGATTTACCGATCCAGGCGGAAGTGTTGGATGACTCTGGGACTGGGGTATATAAAAATAAACAGCTTCCTGGGCGATTACCGTTTGCTTGCCAGCTTATGGGAATATTATATAAACAACCTGATCGATTATGATGTCCCTGGTTTGATCATTGATCTGAGAAATAATGGGGGCGGGTATGGTGGCCTGGCATACGATTTTGCAGGTTACCTCTTTGATGAAGAGTTCGATGTCTACAATTCTCTGTACTATAACAACCGCACGGGCGAATTTACCGAAGACGAAAAACCGGCCAGCATCTCACCGGGACCGCTCTATTACGACAAACCCATCATTGTCCTGGTAAGTCCCGATTGCGTCAGCGCATGCGAAGGCTTTGCGTATGCCTTGCAGCAGGATGGTCGCTCAACGATCCTTGGCCAATACCCCACGGCAGGCGCGTTTGGCTCGGTAGGGCTCGGTCAGTTTGCCTTGCCAGGTGGGATTTCGATGCAGTTTCCATTTGGTCGCCCTGAAACACTCGATGGCGAGTTGTTGATTGAAGGCACAGGCGTAATACCAGATATCCTGGTGCCGGTCACCAGCGAGAGTGTCCTGAACCAGGAAGATACAGTGTTGCAGGCTGCGATCGAGGAGCTACTGGCTCTTATCAACTGAAAAACGGTTACTACGCTGCGTTGAAGTACTGGTAGATGCTGACGATAGCCAGCAAGTCTAGTGCCAGGAGTATCAGGATAAAAGCAGTCGCTGGCACGACTCTACTCAAACGCAAGCCTTTTGCCGCGCCGAATAACATTGCCAGCCAGCCTGATACCAGAAAATAGAGCACCGGTATCAGGGTTGGAAATGCATATCTCGCCACCGGGATAAAAAGCTTTGGCTTGGAAAAATATATCAAGCCACGGTTTATAGTCATAAACCACACAAACATAATCGCCAGAGCGAAGAACAGTACCGAATGCGTTGGGAATTCTTTATCCTTTGTTCGAGCCGCCTGCACTGCCAGGATGAGATAACCTAAAATACCCAATACGGTTACAATCCCCGCCACCCGGTACGGCTTATCTCCGATAAGCTGGACATTCCCCCAGGCAAACGTCCCCCAAAACGAACGGAATAATGTCAGGCCGGCAACTCGATATACTTTCCAGGATTTTTGAATATCCAGCAATGATGTCAGCAAAAATGACATCCGCATATCGTCCGGTAAAATCCTGGAACCAAACTGATCAATTACCGGTCGGATGCGCAACCCAGGTGTCTCAGCAGATCCGTTTCGGATGAGGTTGCTGAAAGGCGTTCCCTGCCAGGTCCCCCCTGTCCCTTCTGGGTCAGTAAAAACAGGAGGCTGATCTGAGGAATAATCACCTTCCACAAGCAAGAGACCATCATAATAGAATTTTGCACCCTGCTGCAGCACTCCTTGATCTTGTTCCATGTTTACCCAGGCACGGATCGTAGGAATTTCAGGGATTGGAGTACTGTATGAAAAAAACCTTGGGGTTGTATCTAATTGAACCGGTGCAGCATAGACTTGATCAGTATCCAGATATAATCTGGGTAGGTTGGCGGAAATAGATCGATCTGCCCACATCCAAACTCCCAGAGTCAGGTGATTTCCCAGCTTATCCCTTGGCTCCCAGGATATTATGGGTTGAAAGAGCGGCGCCATCCAATTCGGCGTAACCGGTGCAGCGGTATCCAGCGCGAGTCACATGCTCTCCGAGAATGGCCTGGTCGGATGCTTGTCGGGTGAATGACTCTTGTGCAGTAGACCGGTACCACCAGGCCGCATCCCCATTTTCGACCATTAATACAGCCAGGACTACAACCAGCACCACAAATCCACCCCACAGGTACCAGCGTATCCGACCTCTAAACAAACTCAATAGAATCACCAACGGCAAGAACAAGATGGCAGGCATGGCAGTATTCTTGGTAAATACCGCCAGTATCGCCATGGCAGAAGCCCAAATAAAACCAGGCCACGAAAAACCCCGTTGAATCAAAAAGACGCTGGACCATACAAACATTGAAAATACGACAATTCCCCCAGCATCATTATTCACTGCCGTCATCAGCTCGACAAAGGTTGGAAACAGCGCCAGTGTGAGCGGTAAAGCCCATCGCAGCGGATGGTCTTGTGGTGAAATTTCTCGGGCAATGCCCCATCCAGCCAATACGGTAAGTAGCAACATAAGCAGGGAAGCAAATCGCGCCGCGTAGAGCTGGGTTTCTATACTTTGAGACTGTGTCAGCCATATCGGGAGTGCAGCTGCCAGATAATATGCTGGCGGATCATTCAATTGGGAATAGCCCAAGTGTAACCGGATCGCCGACCGGGATGTCAGGTTTATTGACGGGGTCGCCGTAAAACCCGGACGCCCACATCAAATCGAAGAGCTGCCGGTTAAGGGTAATATCGTTTTCGCCAACTTGCGGGAGCCTCTTCCAGTTAGCAATCAACCAGGCATACTCAAAATGATTAGGCTCATCGTAATGCTGCCAGGGCGGTAGCAAGCGGATATAAATTATCCCATGGAGCGCAGCAACCACCAGGATAATGACTATCGTGGCCCACCCGGGGATCTTTCTTCTTGGTTGATCTTCAACTTGTTCCATGGGAAATTGTCTTCTTGCAGCGATTATGGCTGGTCGGCCAGTTGGTTGATGCGGTCAAATCCCTTGCTCAGCAGCTGGTCTATATCGCGCAGCGTTGCTTCATACTCTGCCGGAGGTCCACCCACCGGATCGGGGATATCAAATACCTGACCGATCATTTCACTTAGCAAATAAATTCTGCCTGCCATAGCTGGAAATTCAATTCTGAGGCCCTCTTTATGTCCCCTTTCCATCGTTAAAATCAGGTTATATTGGCCGAGTAGCTCTTGCGTGACCTGGGCTGATCGGTGCTCGTGTAGATCAATTCCTTTCTGGAGTAACAGTTTTTGAACGAAGCTCATCGCCGGCTCACCCTCCACTGCCCAGGTGCCGGCAGAACCAATCCTCCAATCTTCAGATCCTTCTTTTACCTTGTCCTGGAACAAGCCCATCGCCAGGGGGGATCTACAACGGTTGGCGGTACAAACAAAGATGACTGATTTCATCAGCGGTTAACTTCTCCCTTTTTTAGGATCTGATCCTGGAATACTCCGCAATAATTTTTGGCGCAGAACACGGTAGACAAATAGCGGGTTTCCCAGCAGGTATCTGCGCCATTTTTGTCGAGGCTGCATCAATAATAGCCAAAACCACTCCAGTCCCGAAGAGAGCATCCAACCTGGTGCTCTGCGCAAATCACCGGAAAAATAATCGAATAATCCGCCAACGGCCCAGCAGACCGGAGCAGTTAAGTTTGTCCGGTGGCTGTGGATCCATTTTTCCTGGAGAGGAGTGCCCATACCCACAAACAGGATGTCCGGCTTGACTAAGGAGATTTCCTCCAAAACAGCATCCTGGTCTTTTTCCAGAAAATAGCCATCGGCGAACCCGACAATTTTAAGCGCTGCATACCGTTTTTGCAAGTTAATGGCTGCGGCTTTGGCAATACCCGGTTTCCCTGCCAGGATATACAGTTTTACCCCCCGAGAAGCAGCCTGAGAGCATAAAGCGGCCATCCAATCCGCCCCGGTCATTTTTTCCAGCCGCGTACCGCCAAGAATCTTGCTGCTCCAGACGATGCTGACCCCATCGGCATAAACCAGGCTGGCCTCTGCCAGAATCTTTTGATACGTAAGGTCTGACCAGGCAATGTTCATGCTATGCGCGTTGACATAGCATATCGTGCGGGGCACTCCTTCCTGTGCCCAGTTCAGCGCGCAATCGATAAGACGGGTTTCATCCAGGCAATCAACACGAATTCCCAGGATTTCAACTGAATCCGGCAACTCAGGAATCTCCATCCGAACCGGGAGTAATTACAGGCATTGCTTCCGGACTGGCTCGCACCTCTGTGATTTTTTCGCGGGATAGGCCTAATGACCACATCGAAATCAAACCAAGGATCACAATCGGTAAAACGACTAAAAAATGCAGCACCAGCCCATAGCTCAGCGCTTGGGAGGGACTCACGCCGTAGTATCCAAGAGTAAGAACACAGATCAACTCGAAGACCCCGATACTTCCCGGTGCAGCCGGCACAGAAACCCCTGCCAATAAAGCAATTAGCAAAAATAATGAAGCTTCCAGCGGCAGATCAATTCCCAATGCCCTTAGGGTCAGGTAATTATTGCTCAGCGCGGTTATCCAGATAATAGCGGACCAGGTCCCAACTCTCAGCATGCTGCTCCGATTATTCAGGATATCGAGGCTGGCCAGACCTGCTCGCAAGGGACGTATGGTATATTGCCTGAGGGAGAGGGGCGTCAGGTGTTCCATCCATCTGACCAGCTTTAGGATCCATTCTCTCCGAAACAAGATGATCACCAGGGCTAGGGTCATGCAGAACATGATGAGGACGATGGAAACAACCGGTTGGTTGAGCCATTCGGGCAGTGGGATCATCACCAGGAGGACAACAAACAAAGACAGGTAAATCAAGAAATCCAGAATCTTTTCAATCACCACTGTCCCAAGCACATAAGCCCTGCCAGGACCTAAGCCTCCAATTTTATAAGCCCGGGTCAGATCACCAATCCGGGCAGGAAAAATGAGATTGAGGAGCTGGCCAGACATAAAAGCCTTGAATAGCATAGTCTTCGCAATTTGTTCTCCTGGAGGGCCGATTAATACCCGCCAGCGTAGGGTTTTTGCAACCTGGTTGAATAACACACACACAATCACCAGGCCGGCCCACAGGTAGTTTACATCAATAAGCGAACTCCATACCTGTGCAAGGTCGACGGTCCGGATCATGATGGTTAAAGCAAGAACGCTGACGACTAACCCTGCGACTATACGCACAAGGGGAGAGTGAATCAGCGCCTTACCTTGCCGCTGAATAACACGCCATACCTGGACAAGAAAGTTCTCGGTTGGCACAGCTTATGAGCTATTCTGTATTCTGGTATGGAGCTCCATTTATTGCCTTGTAATCGGATAACACCATCATCCTGACAAGCTCGTCAAAGGAAACCTTCGGCTGCCAACCAAGCTCGCGGCGGGCTTTTCCCGAATCCGCAGTGAGTTGGGCCTGCTCCGGTGGGCGCACCAATTCGGGGTCTCGAACCACATAATCTCGATAATCCAGATTAAGGCAGGTGAATGCCAGCTCGCAGAACTCCCGGACGGAGTGTGGTAAGCCGGTACCGATGACATAGGTATCCGGCGCTGGCGCCCGCATCATAAGCCACATTGCTTCTACGTAGTCACCGGCATATCCCCAATCTCGGCGAGCATCCAAATCACCCAGCTTGAGTGTGTCGGCTAACCCAAGCTTAATTTCAACAGCTCTCTTTGAGATTTTTCGAGTGACAAATTGCAAACCCCTGCGCGGGCTTTCGTGATTATATAGAATACCGGAGGTGGTAAACAATCCATAAAATTCGCGATAGCGGACAGTAATCCAATGGGCATATAGCTTGGCGATCCCATATGGATTGCGAGGATGAAAAGGAGTGCGCTCATTTTGAGGGCTTTGGATTGGCGATCCAAAAATTTCACTGGACGAAGCCTGGTAAAAATGTGACTGTGGGACAATCTGTCGCATCGCTTCCAGTATCCGTGCCACGCCAAGTCCCGCGATATCCCCCACTAATACAGTAGATTCCCACGATCCTGCCGGAAAGGAAGGCGCTGCCAGGTTGTATATCTCTTCCGGCCTGGTTTCTTCCAGGCAGTTGTTGACTGATTCCTGGCTGGACAGATCGCCATGGATTAAATCGATTCGGTCGACGATCGACGCCAGGTTACTTTGGGAGAATGGAATCTGGTCTGGCACCCAACCAGCTACCTGATAGCCGCGAGCCAACAGCAGCTCGGCCAGATAGGAGCCGTCCTGTCCATCAATCCCAAAGATGAGCGCCTTCATGCTGCCCGATTTCCATCCATGCTCACCACCTGGTGCTCCCATCGATGCCAGGAGCCATGGTGCGTTTCAAGTAATTTACGGCCCTCGCCGGGTGAAGACATACCAGCAAGCTCCAGATCGGCATCGACCATGATCCTGACCAGATCCTTGAAGTAGATTCTTGGCTCCCAATGAAGGGCTTGCCGCGCTCGACTGGCATCAGCCAGTAAGTAATCGACTTCATTCGGTCGATAATAGCGCTGGTCGATTTCGACATACGCGTGCCAATCTAAGTTTACATAACCGAAGGCTTCATCAAGAAACTCTCGCACCGAGTGTGACTCGCCGGTACCAATGACGAAATCATCTGGCTGGTCTTGCTGAAGCATCATCCACATGGCGACAACATAATCTGGCGCGTAGCCCCAATCGCGCTTGGCATCCAGGTTGCCCAGATAGAGTTTTTTCTGTTTGCCGGCCAAAATTGCGGCCAGAGCACGAGTTATTTTACGAGTTACAAAAGTTTCTCCGCGCCGAGGCGATTCGTGGTTAAAGAGAATCCCGTTTGTCGCAAACAGCTTATACCCCTGGCGGTAGTTGCGCGCAGACCAGTAGGAGTACAGTTTAGCTGCTGCATAAGGACTCTGCGGTTCGAAGGGGGTTTGTTCATTCTGAGGCGGTTTGGCTGCCCCAAACATCTCGCTGGAGGAAGCCTGGTAAAAACGTGTATCACCGCCGCTCTTGCAAATCGCTTCCAAGATTCGGATCGTTCCCAGGCCTGTCACATCGCCAGTGTATTCCGGCAGGTCGAAACTCACCCGCACATGACTTTGCGCGGCCAGATGATAAACTTCATCCGGGTGGATACTGTAAATCAAATCCACCAGGTTGCCCGTATTCGCCAGGTCTCCATAGTGAAGGAAGAAGCGCACCGTTTCACCGTTCGCATGAGGGTCCCGGTACAGATGTTCGATCCTTTGGGTGTTGAAAGTACTCGCCCTACGAATCAAACCATGCACTTCGTACCCTTTGGATAAGAGAAGCTCTGCCAGGTACGATCCATCCTGGCCTGTAATTCCGGTAACTAAAGCTTTTTTCATGGTCCTTTATCTCTTGACGCGTTCGATTTGGCCGGCGCTAAGCTCAATCGGTAAGCGCCGCCGGTTGTTGAGAAATTCGAGCAGGACCCGCACCCGCTCATCGCCTGATACCCGAGCATCAAAGATCGCCTCATAACCGGCAAATGGACCAGAACTGATGCGTACTTTATCCCCGGACTTCAATCCATCAAACAATTCGCCGCCAGCCTGGGCAATCTCTTCTACCCGCTTACGCAACTCGTGGATTAAATTTTCAGGCACATGGGAGGGCTCGCCGCCAAATGACACCAAACCGATGGTGTGAGGCATCCATTGAAACATGGATGTACCAGCTGCCTCCAGGTCCACATACACAAATAAGTAACCGGGGAAATAAGGTACGAGTTTTCTGGAGCGCGGGTTCACGGGATTCACCCGCAGCCGGGGGTAAAAGGCATCATACCCAAGATGTTTTACCTGGCGCCAGACAACATCTTCTTTGCGGGGTTTACTCCTCAGGGCATACCACATGCTTGCCATTGGGGAATGGACTCCTCCAGGTTCTCACAAGAACTTAGCCTGCTGTTCGAAGTATACCAACTTCATTGAGCAATACCGGTTGACAGCTACTTCTTCAAAATACAGGCTTCCAGACTAAGATGGGGATTATATCATCAATGCAATCTAACTTACCGACAATCCGGTTATCCTTGAGAGCAGTAATCTGGTCATCCAGACGGGGACGAGGAGAAAAATGTGTACTACTCCGCTGATGAAGAAAATTACCGTCGCAGTTTGTAGGATAATTTGCAGCGGTTCTCCCAAATGAGCGGTCAACCAGGGGCCGAATCCGGCCAGGATGAAAATTCCACTCAAGGCACCCAGAATTAGCACAATCGGTAGCCAGGTGCGGCGGTCAGATGCCGAAGGGAACATCATCGAGCTGACAGCAAATATTAAGTAAAACCACAGCCAGAAATCCGGTTGGGCATAAGTTGACAGAATGGCCTGAACGGCAGAGGAGAAACTAGCCGGAGCCAGTTGCATCCACGGTTGCCCCACCCCCAGGCGCAGTATCCCAGCATAGGCAACAAATAACCCGCCGGTAATTAATGGAGCAGCTCCGATTAGTGCATCTCGCAGCCAATCCGTCTGCGCGGTTTCCACATAACCCATCTGGAGGCGTCCTTTACCAGATGGGCGTGGAAATAGTGAAATCCGACCGGTGCGAACACCCAACAGTTTTGCCGCGACCCAATGGGATAATTCGTGCAGCAGCACGCCGGGAAAGAATATGAGCGAAAACAGAGCTATGGTTAAATCAGCCCGGCGGGTGAGAATCAATAACACTGCCTGGATTTCTCGATGCAAGAAGCGCTGAGAAACCAGGAGCGGGGCTAAGGTCAGTATCAGCCACGCCAGGGATTGCAGATAGGTCAATTTCCAGCAGCTTGGATGATAGCGGAAAACTCCGAAACCTTCAAGCTGGCGCCGCCTACCAGTGCGCCATCGATCTCCGGCTGAGCAAAAAACTCAGCTGCATTACTGCCGTTAACCGATCCACCATATAAAATGCGCACCGAGTGACTGAATGATTCGCCGAAAAGATCGGCCAGTGCCGGTCGGATCACATTCGCCAAAACGGCATTTGCACCTTCGGCAGTAGCGGCGCGCCCGGTGCCAATCGCCCAGACTGGCTCGTAGGCGACTACAATTAAATCAGCGCTGGTGGCTATAAGATCGGGAGCGCTGGCCAGGCCAGACATTCCCTCATGCACCTGACGAGAGACAACCTGATTGGTCAAGCCGGCTTCGTTCTCTGCCAGGGTTTCACCCACGCACACAATCGGAATCAAATTATGGGCCAGGGCAGCCTTAAATTTCCGGTTGACAGTTTCGTCGGTTTCACCAAAATAGGTGCGGCGTTCGGAGTGACCCAAGATAACGTACCGGCACAACTCTGCCACCATCGCAGGAGAAATCTCGCCGGTAAAAGCGCCCGATGATTCCCAGTACATATTCTGCGCGCCCAGGCCAATATCCGATCCCTCGAGCAAAGCCGCGGCTGCCAACAAGTTGGTATATGGAGGGCACAGTACTTTTTCTACACCTCGAACCACCTGGAGACCTGGGATTAATTCAGAGATCAGGTGACGCGTTTCCGAAACAGTTTTAAACATCTTCCAATTACCGGCAACGAATGGGATTCTGCCGTACAGTTTTTCCATGGAAAGCCTCATTTCAAGGAGAAAAAAAGGGGCTTGCCTGTGTATCTCGGCAAACCCCTTTTTTGATAAGTAAAGTTATTTATCCAACAAAGCTGCAACGCCGGGGAGCGTCAGCCCCTCTAGCATTTCTAGTGAAGCGCCACCGCCAGTTGAGATGTGGGTAATATTGCCGGCAAGGCCGGATTGATTGATGGCTGCTACGGAGTCACCGCCGCCAACAATTGAGGTCGCACCGCTATCCGCCACTGCTTTAGCAACCTGGAATGTGCCGGTTGCGAAATTGGGCATTTCAAATACACCCATAGGTCCATTCCAGACAACGGTCTTCGCTTTTTGGATTGCAGCGCTGTACAGATCGACCGTCTTGGGGCCAATATCCAGGATGCGCCAGCCATCCGGAACGGGGCCGGTAGGGACAATTTTCTTCTCAGCTTCGTTGTCCATGCGATCGGCAATCACCATGTCGACTGGAAGAGCTAAACGAGCGCCGCCTTCTGTCAGCAGCTCGCGGGCAGTATCCAGCACCTCGGCCTCCACAAGGGAGTCGCCAAGCGAAAACCCCTGAGCTTTGAAGAAAGTATTGGCCATACCCCCGCCAATCAATACCTGATCGGTGATTTTAAGCAGATTGCGGATGACGCCGATCTTATCGCTTACCTTAGCGCCACCAAGAATGGCAATAAACGGTCGTTGCGGGTTGGCGATCGCTTCACCGAGATAGCGGATTTCTTTTTCCATCAAAAATCCGGCAACTGCTGGAAGTAAATGGGCAACACCTTCTGTGGAAGAATGCGCTCGGTGCGCTGACCCAAAGGCATCATTCACGTAGATATCGGCAAGGGAAGCAAGTTTGATAGAGAGCTCAGGGTTATTTTTCGTTTCACCCGGATCGAAACGGGTATTTTCGAGTAGCAATACTTCACCCGGCTTCAATCCAGCAGCTGCTTCGACCGAGAGTGGACCAGCGAAATCTGCCGCGAACAACACTGGGCGGCCTAATAATCCCGCCAGGTGGTCGCCAACTGGTTTGAGGGAAAATGCCGGATCGGGACCGCCTTTCGGGCGACCCAGGTGCGAGCACAAGATTACGGCGGCATTGTGATCGAGCAGATACCGGATGGTTGGTAATGCTGCCCGGATGCGGGTGTCGTCACCAACCTTGCCTTCTTTGATGGGGACATTGAAATCCACTCGCACCAGAACTTTTTTGCCATTAACATCAATATCGGTTACATTTTTTTTATTGAACATGTCTACCTCCCAATCGCGGGGCTAAATCCTGATATCGAGAAATGCTGGAGCTTTGTTCGCATCCAGCATTTCTCGATTTTTGGGATCTAGTTAGAGCGATTTTGCCATTAAAGCGGCCAGGTCTGCAGTACGGACCGAGTAACCCCATTCGTTGTCGTACCAGGATACGATCTTGACCAGGGTACCCGCTTCTTTACCCAGCACCATGGTAAACGGCAGATCGACGGAGGTGCTATGCGGGTCGCCTTTATAATCGATGCTGACCAGAGGTTCGTCTACTGCGGCCAGGATACCCTTCAGCGGTCCGGCAGCAGCATCGCGGTAATCCTGGCGCAGCTGCTCGGTGGTGGTGGGGTTTTCCAACTCAGCGGTCAGGTCAATCACCGATACGGTCGATGTAGGTACACGCAGCGCGTAACCATCGATCTTGCCAGCCATATCCGGAATCACCAGCTTCAGCGCACGAGCGGCGCCGGTTGTTGTCGGGATAATGCTCATGGCAGCTGCGCGGGCACGCCGCAGATCGCTGTGTGGCAGATCCAGGATTTTCTGATCGTTGGTATAAGCATGGATCGTGGTCATGAAAGCGCGCACAATTTTGTATTTATCATGCACGACTTTTACCGCAGGTGCCAGGCCGTTGGTGGTGCAGGAAGCATTGGAGACAACATGATGATTTGCAGGATCATACTTGTCATCGTTTACACCCAGCACGATAGTGATATCTTCGCCTTCAGCCGGAGATGAGATAATGACTTTCTTTGCTCCGCCTTTGGTGATGTGATTCTCGGCGCCTTGAACAGCTTTGCCTTTCTTATTTACGCCGTCCTTCTTGATGGTGAAAAGGCCGGTGCTCTCGACAACGATTTCAACACCCAGGTCACCCCACGGGATCAGACCAGGATCGGTTTGCTTGAAGACCTTAACCGTCTTGCCATCGATCACCAATTCCCCGTCTCCAACTTCGACTGTGCCATCGAAGCGTCCGTAATTGGAGTCGTACTTGAGCAGATGGGCCATCGTCTTCAAGTCACCAATATCGTTGAAAGCCACAACTTCCAATTCGTTGGGATGGTAATCCCGAACTGCCTTCAACACCTGACGTCCAATGCGTCCAAATCCGTTAATGCCTACTTTGACTGTCATGAAGAACCTCCTATATTTTATTGTCTTTGTCTTTTTATCGTCCAGGCATCACATTTAATTAATCGACTGAACGGGTTTAACTGCTAATGGATTACACCCTATTCTACCAAAGGTCCGGTCCTTTGCTGGTATAAATATTTGATCGTTTGGGCAAGCTTCTGCGAGTTCATGGAACCAGGGAGTCATGAAATCGGTGATTTCAGTGAGGTAAATGTTGTAGTCATCCGCAAGCCGAGGGTCGACTTCCACCCATTTGATGCCCTCAGGCAATTTCTCCGAGTTCATTTTATTGACTACAACAATGTCAAACAGGTTGGGACCAAGGTGATTTTCCAGGGCAAATAAATGGTCGCGGCAGGAAAAACCATCGGTTTCCCCTGGTTGGGTCGTAAGGTTACAAATATATAGCTTCAAAGCCCGGCTGGCACGAATTGCCTGTGTGATATCGGGAACCAGCAAATTTGGCAGGATGCTGGTGTACAGACTTCCCGGCCCTATCACAATCACATCCGCGTTCAGTATTGCCTGGATGGATTGGGGAAACGCCGGCGGATTATCAGGATCCAACCAGATCCGTCGGATACGGCCAGGGCTAAGCGGAATTTGGCTTTCACCTTCGACGCGCACTTCGTTTTCTGTAAACTGCATCCGGACATCGGCGACCAGACGAACATCGTGGATCGTGGATGGCAAGACACGGCCATGCACAGAAAGTACCTGCCCGGATTCGGCAACAGCCTGTTCAAAACTACCGGTAATTTCTGCCAGCGCGCTGATGAAAAGGTTTCCAAACGAATGCCCATCCAGCCCAGAACTGCTATTCGGGAAACGGTACTGGAAGAGCTGTCCAAGCAATGCTTCATCGTCCGAGAGGGCGACCAGGCAGTTACGAATGTCTCCGGGTGGCAGGATTCCAATTTCACGGCGGATGCGCCCAGAAGAACCCCCATCGTCTGCCACGGTGACTACCGCAGTCAGGTTATAGGTGATCAACTTAAGACCCCGCAGCAGGTTGGATAACCCATGACCACCGCCAATCGCAACAATACGTGCTCCACGCTCCCTTTGACGGTGCAGCCATAAGCGATCCAGCACTCCTGTTCCCGACTGCACATAAGGCCCGACCATTGCTCGGTTGAGGTTGCGAATCCCCCAAAGAATAATTAATAATCCTGCCCCGCCAAATATCACCGCGCGCAGCGGGCGTGCGAGAAAACGCAGCGAAGCGGCAGATACCAGCGGCAGCCACCAGGATTCGGGTGCTGTTCGGTAGAAATCCAGAATGAGCACGCCAAGCCCGATCCCTATCAGGGTGGTACCTGCCAGGATGACGAGAATCCAACGCTTTACGCCGATCCCCGGAATTAACCAGCGTACCGACGACACCATCCAGCGATAAATACGTCGATACCAGGGAAGTTTCATAGACGCCATTTTGCTTCATCATAGCAGCGAATGGAATGAAAGTCAACGATGCTGGGTTGAACCCCTTAGAAAATACATTACTTATGTTAAAATTACTATCATGAACAGCCATATTGCGGTCGATATTGGTGGGACACAACTTCGGGCTGCTGCGTTTTCCGAAGATAGCTCCAAGCCAGCCAGAGTCATCCGGATACCTACCCGAGACGAATCCAGTTCTCCCTTGGAGCGTTTGCAAGCTTTAATTCAGCAAATCTGGCCTGCCGATCAACCCGTCGCCGGGATTGCGGTTGCAACTCCAGGTCCGACAGATCCCTACCGCGGAATCGTGGTCGAAGCCCCAAATATCCCAGGTTGGGTGGATTTGCCCTTGCGCAGCCACCTGGAAGAGCGTTTTCAGGTTCCAGTAGCAGTAGGGAACGATGCCAACCTGGCTGCATTGGGTGAATGGAAGTTTGGCGCCGGCATCGGACACTCCCATATGATCTATGTGACTATTAGCACCGGGATTGGCGGCGGCATTATCATCGATAACCGGCTGCTGCTCGGTGCCCAGGGATTAGCCGGCGAGATCGGTCATGTCACGGTGATACCCGATGGCCCACCCTGTGGCTGCGGGGGCTACGGCCATTTGGAAGCACTCGCCTCCGGCACAGCCATCACTCGTTGGGTGAAGGAGCAGTTACAGAACGGCATACAATCAAGCCTGGAAAATGTAAAACCACTCAATGCGAAAGCAGTCAGTGAAGCTGCTCAAAAAGGTGACTGGCTAGGCATCACGGCACTTTCTCGAGCTGCAAATTATGTAGGTATTGCTCTGGCAAATTTATTGCACATATTCAACCCCACAGCGATAATAATTGGAGGCGGCGTATCTCGAAGCGGCCCCCTCCTGCTTACCCCAATGTTTTCTACCATGCAAAGCCATGTGATGAATCCAAGATACCTGGAGAATTTGGTCTTGCAAGAAGCTAAATTCGGGGATGACGCTGGCCTGATGGGAGCTCTCGCCCTGGCGCGCACCTCTTTTCCAGGTCAACCAAGATGACCTTGAGATCGAAACGCTGGCAGATTGCGCCACCCGTCCCTCCGGAAGCACAGATCGAATTAAGCAAATTTCCGCCCGTCCTGCAGCAAATTCTTTATACCCGAGGATACCAGGACCATGCTTCCGCCCTGGCGTTTCTGAACGCAGACGCCCCATTCGATACAGACCCTTTCGGTTTGTCCGGGATGGAACAGGCAACCGACCGTATTCACAGAGCAATTCGACTGAGCCAACCGATTGCCGTCTATGGCGATTACGACGCCGATGGCGTCACAGCAACCACATTACTGACTCAAGTCCTGCGGCAGTTAGGCGCAATTACCCACAGCTATATCCCTAATCGATTTGATGAAGGATACGGGCTCAATACTGAAGCGATTGAGTCCCTGGCGCAGTCGGGCATCCGCCTGGTGGTCACCGTAGATTGCGGGATTCGCTCAACCGAGGAAGCCGAGTACGCCCGTTCACTGGGTCTCGACCTGATCATCAGCGATCACCACCATCCCGGCCCTGATTTACCACAAGCCGTAGCTCTGATAAACCCAAAACTCTCCTACGATAATTACCCAGATAAAAACCTGGCTGGCGTCGGCTTGGCTTACAAGTTGGCCTCCGCCCTATCCGCCTCAATAAGCCCTGAAATTGCTGACAACTGCCTGGACCTGGTTGCCTTGGGCACGGTAGCGGATTTGGTGCCCATCATCGGGGAAAACCGGTCCCTGGTACGGCAGGGCCTGAAGCGCATCCGAGAGCCATATCGGCAGGGGTTAGCTGCCCTGATCAATGTAGCCGGGCTCCAGGCGCAAAAAATTACAGCCTCAGATATCGGGTATATCCTTGGTCCGCGTTTGAACGCTGCCGGCAGGTTGGATACCGCAGTCAGTTCTCTAAAACTACTCCTGACACAGGATGTGTTCGAAGCCGGTCAGCTGGCTCAATTGTTGGAAATGCAAAACAAAGAAAGGCAGCAACTAACGGTTAAAATCCAGGAAGATGCCGAAAAAGCTGCCCTAGGGCGCACTCCAGATCCGCTCTTGTTGTTTGCGAGCAGCGCAGCCTACAACTCCGGCGTGGTAGGTCTTGCCGCCTCCCGGCTGACAGAAAAATATTATCGGCCAGCGATCGTGGCTACGCAGGGAGAAGAATTCACGCGTGCTTCCTGTCGCAGCATCCCTGAATTTCACATCACTCAGGCCTTGGACCAATGCGCCGAGTTACTGGAACATCATGGCGGCCATGCCGCAGCTGCCGGTTTCACTGTGCGCAACGAACTGGTCCCTGAGCTTATCGCCCGCCTGGATCGGATCGCAGCCGAACAGCTAGCAGACTTGGAGCTGCAACCCACTCTCAAAGCTGACCTTGAATGGCCGCTCTCCGAACTAAAACCTGATATCCTGAAACACCTTAAATGGCTTCAGCCAACCGGGATCGGCAATCCTCAGGCACATTTTGTCTCACGGAATTTATTGGTCAAGAACAGCCGCCAGATTGGAAGGGAAAGCAACCATCTCAAGCTCACAGTGACCGATGGGGCAATCACATTCGATGCCATTGCATTTCGGCAAGGTCAATGGCACGACAACCTGCCGAAGAGAATAGACCTGTTGTATGTCTTTGAAGTCAACGAGTTTAATGGGCGCACCACCCTCCAACTGAATGTTCTGGATATTAAGCCATCCGAAGCGTAGTATTAGAGCCCAATAATCGATCAATGACAGACGTGCTATAATCTTTCCATAAAAGATTATGTTAGACCAGCTTCCCCGCCCGATCCTATTTGCACACCGTGGAGCCAGCGCCCATGCCCCAGAAAACACGCTGGCCGCTTTCGAGCTGGCGCTCCGTCAGGGAGCCGATGCGATCGAGCTGGATGCCAAGCTTACAAAAGATAAACAGGTAGTGGTAATCCACGATCAGACCGTTGACCGCACCACCGATGGCGGCGGACCGGTAAATTCCCTTACCCTTGCGGAGCTTCGCTCGCTTGATGCAGGCAGCCACTACGATATTACTTTTCAAGGCGAGTTAATCCCGACGCTCGATGAAGTCTTAAAAGCTGTCGGGCAATTGACTTTCATCAATATCGAGCTGACAAATTATGACTCATTACTTGATGAATTACCCGAAAAAGTCGCTGGCCTTATCAAGAAACATAAACTCTCGAGAAGAGTATTGTTCTCCTCATTCAATCCAATAGCATTGATCCGCATCCATAAATTCATCCCGGAAGCTCCGATCGGACTCCTGGCTGCGCCCGGTAGAAGAGGCATGTTGGCGCGCTCCTGGTTGGGAAATATCGTCAGACATCAATCCTTGCATCCAAACTATAAAGATGTCACACGGGAGATGATCGAACGCCAGCACAAGAACAAGCGGCTGGTTATTGCTTACACAGTAAATGAAGCGGAGGATTTGCAGCAATTATTTAGGACGGGTATAGATGGTGTTTTTACGGACGACCCGGTGCTGGCACGACAGGTTTTGGCCAACGTTGATCTCGAAAAGAGCCTGCCATGATCCCGCTTTCCTGGCTGGAAGAGGCTGCGCAAAGGATTATCCCGCATATCCGCCGGACACCATTGATTTACGATGCCGAAAACAAGCTCTATCTGAAGTGGGAAAATCACCAGATCACCGGATCATTCAAGTTGCGTGGTGCTCTGAACAAAGTGCTGGCTTTGCAGGATTGGGAACGCCAGCAAGGCTTGGTCGCAGCTTCAGCCGGGAACCATGGTCAGGGTCTTGCCCTTGCAGGTAACCTGTTTGACGTTCCGGTGACCATATTTGCCAGCGAAAACGCTTCTCCGGTTAAACTGGCAGCAATTCAGGCATTAGGAGCTAAAGTGCGCCTGGTCCCTGGTGGATACGGTGAAGCTGAATCCGCGGGTCTGGTCTTTGCAAAGCAAAGTGGGTCGACCTGGGTATCGCCCTATAACGATGGGCAAGTGATTGCAGGGCAGGCCACTCTAGGGCTCGAAATCTTGCAGGATCCGGACATCGTGGTGCCGCCTGCGACCTGGGTCGTTCCAGTAGGTGGAGGCGGGTTGATCTCGGGGATAGGCATTGCGGTAAAAGAGGGCCAATTTACTAACTGGCAAACCTCGAATGATCAACTTCCTTACCCGCCCACGAAACTGGTTGGCGTCCAATCGAATGCCTCCCCCTTCTTTCATGCCATATACCACACTGGATCGCAAGCTTCTGCCAGGGAACTGGCCAGCCTGGCGGATGGCCTGGCCGGTCCCGTGGAAGAAGGGGCTATTACCATACCCATGGTCAACCATTACGTGGATGATTTCCTTCTGGTCAGCGAAGATGAGATTAAGTCTGCCATTGCCTACGCTTTCGACAGGTACCACGAAGTGATTGAAGGCGCTGCTGCAGCTGCTCTGGCAGCGGTTTTAACACAGAAAGTCGTAGCCAGACCAGCCGTGGTCGTGATCTCCGGTGGGAATATTCAACCAGCGCTGCACCGGTCCATTTGCGCCCGTTATGCACCTGGAACTTGAGAGTAATCCGAATAGGAATCTGAATGACCGGGAATAAGGTCGATATCACACCAGAAGAATACATGGTCGTCTGCATGTCTCGCCTGGTGGAAGACGGCGAGATCGTGGCGCAAGGCTTAGCCACGCCCTTGGTGGCAGCCGGTTATCTGCTCGCACGTTATACGCATGCTCCGAATTTATATTTTGCCTCCGCTATTGGGCAGAGTGTATGCCGCCACCCCGCCCCTTTAGGTCTGACGCGGGTGGAGAGCCTCTGGTTGGACCGCTCTCTGACAAATATTGGTTTTGTTCGAGCAGTCGCCGATGTACTTCCGGTCCTCAAACCGAAAGAATTTTTCCGCCCCGGGCAGGTGGATGCCCAGGGAAATTTCAATAACATCGCCTTTGGACAGGATTATCACTTCCCCCGAATGCGCATGCCAGGGACGGGTGGCATTCCCGATGTGACAACTGTCTCCGATGATGTCTACCTTTATGTGCCGCGCCACTCGCGTGTCACGTTTGTCGAAAAACTAGATTTTCTCTCTGGTCTTGGATACCACCCAACTCGCAAGTTCGGCCGGGGTCCCCGCTACCTGGTTACTGACCTGGGGCTGTTTGATTATGCGCATGAACGCATGCGCCTGGTGAGCTACCATCCCGGTTCGAGCATCGAGCAAATCCAAGCTAAAACCGGGTTCCCGTTGGAAATATCAGAGAACGTAGCGGAAACGCCACCACCTTCGCAAAATGAGCTCCGTCTTCTGCGAGAGGAGATTGATCCTCTTGGTATACGAAACCTGGAATCGATGGGTGGAGCCGCCAGGAGAGAACTACTGCAAAGGATCATTGCGATCGAGGACAGCCAGGAGTCGTTGGGAGCATGAACATCCGCCCTGCGGCCGGCCGGGAGTCCACCAGCCGGCAATTGGTTTTTTCCGCCCAGGTTGCCATCCAACTGGTCATGATTGGGTTGTTGATCGCAGGCCAATTCCGCCCAGCGCAGGCGAAAAGCTTAATCCTCCAGGAAGATGAAGCCAGCTTAAGAGCAGAGGAATTACTCGCTCGGATGACGCCGGAAGAAAAAGTCGGCCAACTGTTTCTGATTGCATTCGACGACACGGATATCGGCCCAAACACCCCGGTATTTGATCTGATTACCCGCTACAACATAAGCGGGGTGATCCTCTCGGCTGAAAACAATAATATTCCCGGACCCAACCCAGAAACCGGCTCAACTCCGCAGCAAGTATACAACATGATCCGGCAGTTACAGATCAATCGCTGGACCGCCTCTCAGACCAGTCAGGATGATCCGATTGAGGAGCAAGGCTCGTTGCCCTCATATATTCCGCTCTTTATTGGGCTTTCCCAGGAAGGTGACGGGTACCGCTTTGACCAGATTTTAAGCGGGTTGGTCACTTTGCCCAATGAGATGGCAATAGGGGCTTCCTGGAATCCTGAACTTTCGTACGATGTTGCAGAAACCGTTGGGCAGCAAATGTCGATCATTGGGTGTGAATTTATTGCTTGGGCCCTCGCTAGACGTGCTGGAAACGCAGCTTATCCCCGGAGCAAATGAGCTTGGTACACGGTCTTTTGGGGGTGATCCTTATTGGGTCAGCACGCTCGGCCAGGCTTACATCCAGGGCATCCATTCCGGTAGTGATGGACGGGTAGCCGTTATTGCCAAGCATTTTCCAGGTTTAGGCAGCTCAGATCGCGCTACCGAAGATGAAATACCAACCATCCGAAAAACTCTGGAGGAGTTGAAGAGTATAGAACTCTCTCCCTTCTTTGCAGTCACAGGTGGAGCTCCTGATTCACAGGCGGCTGCGGACGGCTTGCTGGCCTCCCATATCCGCTACCAGGGTTTACAAGGCAACATACGATCTACCACACGCCCGATCACTTTTGACCAACAGGCGATGAACCTGGTACTGCAATTGCCCCAGCTGGAAAGCTGGCGGGCAAATGGTGGTGTCGTGGTGAGTGACGATCTTGGCAGCCCGGCAGTACGAGAGTTTTATGAACTGACCGACCAGCGCTTCGATATTACCCGTAGAGTCGCCCTGGAAGCCTTTCTGGCCGGCAATGACTTATTATATGTTTCGGATTTTTCATCGGGCACAGCTAACTCCTACGATTCTGCGGTAAAGACCCTGGATTTCTTCGCCCAGAAATATAACGAAGATTTTGCCTTCGCTCAACAAGTCGATGAAGCCGTACTGCGCATCTTAACCCTAAAATATCGTTTATACGGTGACTTTTTCCTGTACGATGTTTTACCCAATGAAAACATGCTCGCCTCGCTCAGAGCACCTAGCACGGTACCCTTCGACGTTGCCCAACAAAGCGCTACGCTGATCAGCCCAAGCCAGGTTGAGCTGGAAAAATCATTACCCAACCCACCACAACAGAATGACAGGCTGGTAGTACTGACCGATACACGCACCGGACAACAGTGCAGTACTTGCGAAGCATTTCCATTGATCCCACAAGATAGTATGCAGTTGATCATCCAGCGCCGCTATGGGCCAGAAGGCACCGGTCAGATTCAGCCGGAAAACGTGAAATCTTACTCATTGGCTGATTTAGAGACCATGCTGAATACTTCCCAGGGAGGCCAGGCGACCCGGGAAAGCCAGCAGCTAGAGAGAGATTTACAGAACACCGAATGGATCGTTTTCAATATGCTGGATGCCGATCCATCGGTGCCTTCTTATGTAACCCTCAGCCGGTTTCTATCAGAACGGCTGGACCTCATCCAGAATAAGCGCCTGATAGTCTTCGCCTTTAATGCTCCGTACTTTCTGGACGAGACTGACATCTCTAAGTTAACCGCATATTATGGGTTGTATAGCAAGACGCAGGATTTTATCGATGTCGCAACTTACTTATTATTTCAGGATAATATCCAGCCAGTCGGATCGTTGCCGGTATCCGTCCCTGGAATTAACTATGATGTGAATGATGCACTGTTTCCTAATGGGGAGCAGGTGATCCCACTGACAGTCAGCCTGGTCTCTACAGCTACTTCACAACGGCCTACGCAGCTTCCTTCTGGCCAACAACCCGAAGTTCAAGTTGGCGATACAATTCAGGTGCAAACCGGGGTCATATATGACAACAATAATCGCCCCGTTCCCGATGGCACTCCGGTGGAGTTCCTGTTTAGTATTGGAGGCGAAGCCAATCCCATTTTACAAACCGCAATCACAAAGGATGGGATCGCAGCAGTGGAATATGCGATACGGGATGGCGGCACATTGGTCATTCGAGCCAGCAGCCAAACCGCTCAATCCGAATACATTGTATTGACGATCCCCTTTCCTCCAGGATCTCTGGCTAGTACTCCGACATCTACAGACGAGGAACCGACCGCAGAAGAAACGGCCGAACCAACGCCTGCACCAGCAATCATTGCCAACCCAGAGACACCAGGAAATATTTATCCGGATATCGGGCAGTGGGCCTGGGCAGTCCTAATAACAGCCGTCATCAGCTGGCTTTCCTACCGAGCATATCTCTCTGTCAAAATGGGTCGTTGGGGTGTGCGAGCCGCCTTGCTGGCTGTAATAGGTGGGTTGTTGGGTTTCAGCTACCTGGCCGTACGGCTCCCAGGAAGTGAACAGATACTACAGAATGCAGCCCTAAGGACCGTCATCCTGGTCAGCATCGGCGGAGCTTTAGCCGGCCTGGCTATTGCCTTCACCTGGCAGCAATTGGACAAAACACGCAGGAAGAAAACAGGGTAATCAGCGCTTCCCCTGGTGCAACGGAGCCGGTGTTCCCGCGATGTTGCGCGGGATAAATCTTCCGGCTGGAGTACTGCCTGATTGGCGTCGGAAAGGAGTATTCAGCGCAGCAGAGTCATTAGCAGGCTAAATAGGACAAGCCCGGCAGCCAGGATCATTAAAGTCAGCTCGATGGGTGATGTGATCAGATCCAGCAGAGACGGCGTTGGAGAGGAGACACGTGGGCGAGTAATCGGCTCGGCATCTCCTAAGAGTGCCTGGCGGAATGCAGCAACATCCTGAGGCCGTTCATCCGGATGCAGGTTCATTGCCCATAATACGGCTCTCTCAGTCCTGGCGCTGATCTCTGGGTTCATTTCGCGTGGTGCAACAAGCCGCTCCGGGTGGAGGAAAAGTTCTCGAGCTTCGAGGGGGGGATGATTGGTTAGTAAATGATATAGTGTGGCGCCAAAACTGTAAATATCGCTGCGTACATCGGTATGGCCTGTATCGCCACCATACTGTTCCAACGGGGTATATAAAATCGTTCCTCTTCCTTGTAGTACGGTTATAGTCACTTCATCCGATGCTAATAGCTTAACCAGGCCGAAATCTACCAGCTTGAGGATTCCGCTGGGTGTCAATTTCAAGTTGCTGGGCTTAATATCTCGGTGCAAGATCGATGGAGTCTGGCTGTGTAAATAAAGTAGTGCATCCGCCAGTTGGTTCGCCCAACCGAGTACATCTCCTTCGGCTATAAACGTACCTTTTTGGCGGGCTTCTTCCATAATTACTCGCAGGTCCCGCCCAGGGACAAAATCCATCACCAGGTAATCTCGATCTTCGATTGAGAAATAGTCAGATACTTTTGGCAGGTTAGGATGGTCCAGGCGGGCCAATACCGTCGCCTCGCGGAAAAATTGTTCACGAGTCTCGCGCAGCAAATCCTCCGGTAAACTCCGGTCATGCTCAACCTCCTTGAGCGCACACTGCCTGCCTGATAGGCGTATATCATCGGCCAGGTAAATGCTTCCCATACCGCCCTGGCCAATGATGCGATCTATGCGATACCGATCACGCAGTGTATCGCCGGATTTTAGAGATGGTGGCATTCTGTCAAATCTACCTTTGTAATAATTGCTTTGTGATATTATACCTGTGGAGGCGGATGAGGATGGAAGGATATCAGCAGGAGGGTGCTTTATTAGTCGCCCAGACTGGCCCACTCAATGGCCAACAGTGGGCCATTAAAAACACCATCATCCTTGGCCGAGATGATTCCGCGACGATCGTGATCCCCGATCGACAGGTGTCGCGCCATCATGCAAAAATCTCTTTGACGCCGGCCGGTATCTACCTGGAAGACCTGGGGAGTAAAAACGGCACCCACTGCAATGGACAAACAGTCGAAGGGGTGGTGCCACTCCAGGACTCAGATGTGATCCAGATTGCCCTGGTACAAAAGTTCGTCTTTTTTAGTTCTGACGCCACGCTGCCGCTAAATGTCACTCCATTTATAACGGCTGTGCCCCCCGCAGTAGAAATTATCAGCCCAGCAAACTCAGCCTCGTTATCCTCCGAAGCCAACCCGAAGGTATCGCGCCTGCGCCTGGATAAACGTTCGCATCGAGTTCTGGATCACCCTCCGCCAGCGAACCGAAGCGGGTATCGGTTATATTGAAAAAGAAGTCCTGCCCCCGTTATCGATTTCTCAATACCTGCTCCTGGAATATCTGTACGACAACACGGGTGAAGTTGTCTCCAGAGAAGCACTGGTGAGACATATTTGGGGGCAGGAACAATTATACGAAATTTCGGAACAGGCACTCGATGCGCTCGTGCGCCGTTTACGTGAACGCCTGCAGAGTGTTGACAAGTCGTTTGACTATATCAAGACCGTACGTGGTCATGGGTTGCGTCTCGAAAATCCGGACTCTTGATCAGCCTGAAGATTAACTTCCTTTTAGCTGACGCTCCATAGAAAATCTCACTGCCAACCGATTAAGTTTCATCACACGGCGGGCCAACGTCTCGTCGCCGCTCTGTTGCACCTGAGAGGCAATCGCAGTTAAGGCATCCAGGAACTCCGGAGTGATCAAATCAGGGCTGTTGCTCATAATCTCGCGCCAGGCTGTTTCTTGTTGCTCGTCGTCTGGAACATCCAGCAGCTCCTCCACGAGAGCAACTTCTGGGGGTTGCTGGCTCATCTGCTCGAGCGCACCCAGTAATCGGTGAATTTTTTCAAGTTTTACTGAATCCCCTGCTTTCTGGGCTTCTTCTTCCATTCCATTCAATTCTCGCAGGAAGAACTCGTCAACCACCTGTAAATTCTGCACCAGAATTTCCTCCGGGTTCGGGGCTTCCAGTATAGTATCAATCATCTTTTTAGTTTCTGAACGGCGAACCTCAATTTGCTTATCGATCTCAGCGGTCATCTCAAGAATTATGCCACGCAGCTCTACCAGGCGCTCCCGGCCATCTCCGCGCGAGCGATCAATCCGGTCGCTGAGTACCTGGAAGAAGGAATAGTCCATTGCCGGGCGTGTCAGGCTTACCAGAGCCTGCAACCTGATTTCGTTTGGAGCATTGACCATCAAATCAAGCAGCTTTTCGCGCGTCAATTCTTTGCCCAATGCCTGAAGATCTTTCACCGCGGCCTGGACTTCTTGTGATTGAGCCAACAAGTCTCTGCCAAAGGTTGATTCCTGTAAAATGGTCGCCTGGAGTTCCTCCAGTTTCTTGGCCGATGCCTGATCTCCGGTTGCCGCAGCAGATTCCATGAGCCTTTGCAGCAAGGTGAAGAATTCAGCATCGATCAATGCATCATCTTGCCTGACCATTTCCGCCTGGACCTCCGGTGTGGATGCCCCCGCCAGACGCTGCAGCAGGTTTAACCGTTGTTGTTGCGACTGGATCATGTCTTTTGTTATACCATCCGCTTCCAGTATTCGCTCGATCATCCCTTGCAGGGTAAAGGCAGCTTGAGGACGAAGCAAATATGCTTTCCGCCGCTCTTGAGGCAAGCTGTTAACCACCTGGTTGATCAGCCCGCCAAGTAAGCGTTCCTGTTCGTTCAAGGGCAGATTAAACTGGGGGGACAAAAGTCATTAGCATCTCTTTCGAAGGGTCATGATAGACAATCGCAGAAGCTGCATTTCCCCGATATCCACAAAACGGGCATTGAATCTGATTGAAGCCGCCGGAAAGCAGGCGCTGCTTGGCATTTGGGTCCTGACCGGCATCAAATAACTGCTCAATTTCGGCAGTGATTGGTTGGCGGCAATTTGGACAACTTATCCGAGTCTTTGGCATACTATTCTCCAACTAAGAATTAGATATTGATCACTTTTAATGCAGTTTCACGTGGCAGAGAAAAGCAAATCCTGGCACCGTCGCCTGGTTTTGGGTCTACCCAGATATGTCCCTGGTGTGCTTCGATCACCGCCTTGGCAAGATACAAGCCCAGACCTGTGCCTTTCGTCGTGCGAGAGGCTTCCTTGGCTCGGTAGAATCGATCAAAAACATGCGGAATGTCTTCCGAAGCGATCCCCGGTCCTTGATCGCTGACACACACCACAACCTGATTACCAAGTACCTGCCCGGCAATGCGGATTTCTCCACCGCTGGGGGAATATTTTATCGCATTGGATATCAGATTGGCAAATACCTGGATAAGACGATCGACATCACCCAGAATGACCGGAAATCCGGCTGGGAAATCGATCAAAAATTGATGCAAGCTGGTTTGCGTACGGAATCTGTCGGCAATTTGCCGGGCAAGGTAGTCCAGGTTAACTTCAGCCAGGTTGATTGATAGCACACCAGCCTGGAGCCGAGATGCATCCAGCAAGTTTTCGATTAATTCAGTCAACCGGTCTGCTTCTTCTTCGATTATTTGCAAAAATTCACGGCTGGCAATTGCATCCCAAGACATATCTTCCCGCAGGAGTGTGCCAACATAGCCTTTGATCAATGCCACCGGCGTTTTTAACTCATGACTGATGACAGAGATAAAGGTGCTTTTTAGCTCTTCGGCTTCACGGAAGCGAGTGATATCCCTGACCGAGGCGATGATATTAAGTCAGTACGCCCTCCGGAGACATCAAGGAGGCATAAGTTATGCCAACCGGGAGAGGAAAACCTGCGGGGCGCTCCAAATCGCCTTCGACATACAATGTGGCGTGCGGGGTCAGAGGCCATCCAGCGGACTGGGCCTGTTCCAACGTGACCCCATCGCTGTACTTATTAAAACGGATGACTTCAACATGCATTTTCCCGCGCAGGCTATCCATAGGCACACCTAGCAGGCGTGCCATCGCAGGATTGCAGCGTTCTATCTGAAGATCCGGGCCAAGGATAAGGATCCCATCGGCAGCCGAATCGAGCAGTGCACCCATGCGCTGCTTTTCATGACTCGCCTGGGTGTACAACTGGGCGTTATTGACAGCAATCGCAGCCTGGTTGGCAAAACTCTGCAAAAGGGCTTTATCATTGGTCGAGAAGATCCCGGGGTAGTTCCTAAAAATGAAGATCACCCCGATGACCTGCCGCCTGGCAATCAATGGTAACACCACACCACTGAACAATCCCAGACTGGCAGAATACGTTACGGTCTGGAGCAGCCGGTTTACTTCGCTCAGCTCATCCAGCGTGGGCTCTTCAGCCTCTGGGACCTGTGCAAGCAAGGGTTCCAGCTGGCGCAGGAAAGGCGGTGGGATGCCCTGGGAAACGGCAATATTCCAGCCGACCAGTTCTTCCCGCAAGGCAATCAAACCCGCCTGTCCGGCCAGCATTTCAATGGAAATGCTCAGTATTCGCTCGAGAACCCGATCCAGGTCGAGCTCCTGTGTTATAGAGCGCGAAATCTCCAGCAGATAATCTCGCTGGCGTACGCGAAAATCAGGCAGCAACCAGTTGCTCCTTGACTTCACTCAGACTGATTGCCGTCTCAAAAATCTCCAGAGCCTCATTCGCTTCGCTGCGAGAAAGGCATAAAGGCGGGGCAATCCGGATGGTGCTCTTCCCGCAACCCAGGGTGATCAACCCATGATGGAATGCGTTTTCCACAATCGAGTTGCGCAGCGTATCGGCGGGGATTTTTGACTCACGATCGGTCACAAATTCGACACCGATCATCAGTCCTTTACCGCGTACCTCGCCAATCGATGGATGGCGAACTTTGATCTCTTCCAGCGCATCCTGGATATATTCCCCGACTTCCAGGGCATTATCCATGTATCCATTTTCCACCAGATCGATCGTTGCCAGGGCAGCCGCGCAGGAAATCGGATTACCACCATATGTGTTGCCGTGTGCGCCTTTGGTCCAATTCATCACATGTTGGCGGGCAATGGTAACACCCAGCGGCATACCGGATGCGATACCCTTGGCAATGCAGACAATATCCGGTTCGACATCCCAATGCTCGATGGCCCACCATTTGCCCGTGCGCCCCATTCCCGACTGAACCTCATCCGCGATCAGCAAAATACCGTGTTTGTCACACAATCTGCGCAGGGCGGGGAAAAATCCCGCAGGCGGTACCACATAGCCACCTTCACCCTGGATCGGCTCTACCAGGATACCGGCAACGCAATCCGCCGGAACATTGCGATTGAAAATTTGCTCTTCCAGATAACGCACGACCGTCTCGCCATAATCTTCTCCAGGCGTAGAAAGCAGAATCGGGCGATATGGATCTGGGAAGGGGATGTGGGTCACTCCAGGCATTAGTGGGTAAAATCCGCGATGGTAAGCCGGTTTGCTGGAAGTGAAAGTTACCGCCCCCATCGTGCGACCGTGAAAACCACCCAGGAAACCAATAAATTCTGTCCGGCCGGTGTGGTAGCGCGCCAGCTTGATAGCGGTCTCCACACTTTCCGTTCCGGAGTTGGTCATAAAAGAGACGCCTTTTTCCGCGAAAGGTGCAATCTCATCCATTTTTTCAGCCAGCTCGACCCAAATTGGATGATAAAAATCTGATGATATGTGAATAAATTTTTCGGCCTGTTTTTGAATTGCTTCGACCACCCTGGGGTGTGCGTGACCTGTAGATACGACCGCGATACCGGCCGCGAAATCGAGAAAGCGATTACCGTCTACATCCCAAACCTCGCTGCCTTTGCCATGGTCCATTACGAACGGATAATCCGCGGGTAGGAAGGTGATATTACGGCCCGATCGCGTTCGACGATCGCCCGTGCTTTTGGCCCGGGTAGGTTAAGCTGTTGCATAGAATTTTCTCCTTTTCATGCACTGGTCCCGATTACAAGGAAATTTGTTAATAGAATCAATTAAGTAATGAAGACTACACACCATGAACCGGTCCCGTAGAATTATAGCATGTCGGATGGGAAGCGAGTATAATCCAGGCTTATGCATTCCCAAATCCTTGAAGACGCAGGAATATCGGGGAAATCCGGGCAGTTCACATTCGACCTGGTTGCTCAACAAGGCAGAGCCAGGGCAGGTATCTTTCACACGCCGCACGGCGCCCTCCAAACCCCGTTATTTGCGCCAGTTGGCACTCAAGCCACGGTAAAATCGATCACACCAGACCAACTCAGCGAGTTGGATGCCAGCCTGATATTGGCGAACACCTATCACCTCTATTTGCGCCCCGGTGATGACCTGGTGGCTGAACTGGGCGGCTTGCATCACTTCATGAACTGGCCTAACCCCATCCTGACAGATTCCGGCGGATTTCAGGTATTCTCGCTGGCCGAGAGCCGAAAGATCGATGCGGATGGGGTCACATTCAGGAGTCATATCGATGGCTCTACGCAACGACTGACACCGGAAATCGTCGATTGCCATCCAG
This sequence comes from uncultured Chloroflexia bacterium, assembly GCA_963744375.1. Lineage (GTDB taxonomy): Bacteria > Chloroflexota > Anaerolineae > Anaerolineales > UBA4823 > CTSoil-045. The sequence goes on from CAVUTH010000001.1 coordinate 321,872, forward strand.
GAAAATCTGGGGGCAGATATCATCATGGCCTTTGACGAGTGCGCCCCACCCTACGATCCGGAATACAACCGGCGCGCGATGGAGCGCACACATGCCTGGGCGTACCGCTGCCTTCAGGCTAAAAAGAGGCCGGATCAGGCGTTATTTGGCATCGTCCAGGGAGGAATTTTTCCCGAGTTGCGTGAAATCTCCGCTGCGTATATCGCCTCTCTAGGCTTTCCAGGCCATGCCATCGGTGGGCTGTCGGTCGGCGAAACCAAAGGTGAAATGAACAGCATCCTGGAAATCGTCGACAGGATTTTACCGGAAGACAAACCGCGCTACCTGATGGGGGTGGGAACACCTGAAGATTTAGTGAACGGCGTGTTGCGAGGGGTAGATCTTTTCGATTGTGTTCTGCCTACCCGCCTGGCAAGGCATAATGCGGCAATGACCAGGACTGGACGTCTGAACCTGGTGAACGCAACTTATGCCCGTGACCAGGCACCGATCGACGAAAATTGCAGCTGCTACACGTGTCGGAATTTCAGCCGTGCCTACCTGCGCCACCTGATCGCTGCCCGGGAGATGCTCTCGGCTACTTTACTATCTATTCACAACCTGCACACCCTTCTGCAACTGGCCAGGGAGATTCGCCAGGCAATCCTAGAAGAATGCTTCGATCAATTCGCAGCAGATTTCTTTGCCCAACGCTCCGGCTCAGAACAAGAAATATCCAGGTAAACCCATGACCCTACTACAATCCATCCTGCTTGGGATCATCCAGGGATTGACGGAATTCCTGCCGGTTTCCAGCTCAGCCCATCTTGTGCTGGTGCCCTATTGGCTCGGCTGGGAAATCCCCGTTGAGACTGCGTATTTATTCGATGTGCTGGTACAGGTTGCCACCCTGTTTGGCGTCATCAGTTTCTTCTGGAAGGATTTGATCGCCATCCTTAAGGCTGTCTGGCAAGGACTGCTCGCACGAAAACCATTCGCCGATCCCCAGGCACGCCTGGGTTGGTTGCTGCTACTCGCAACAATTCCCGCAGGCATTTTTGGCATGCTGATTAAAGATATCATCGAAGGCGGCATTCTCCAACGAGGTGCTGACAGCCATCTTTTTATGGGGAACCGCGCTGCTGCTGGTCATTGCTGAGCGGATCGGTAAAAGATCCCGGAATCTGGCGCAATTGACTCCCTGGGATGCAATCTGGATTGGGCTGTTTCAGGCTATCGCGGTCTTTCCAGGTGTCTCGCGTTCCGGCGCCTCTATCACTGGTGGGATGACTTACGACCTGGATCGACCGAGCGCGGCGCGCTTCTCGTTCTTGATGTCTATCCCGATCATGTTGGCGGCCGGTGTTCTTGCCGGTGGTGACCTGGCGAGCTCTCCCGAGCTTTCAGAAATGCTTCCTGTTTTTATCCCCGGCTTTATTACAGCCGGTGTGGTTGGGTACCTGTCGATCCGCTGGCTGCTGCAATACCTGGTCCGGCATACTTTTTATCTATTTGCCTGGTACTGCCTGGCGATCGGAACCCTGACATTGATTATTTATTGGGTGCGATAACAGCCTTTATCGTACTTTGATTGACAAATCCCTGGCTTGATGATAAATTAGTTGTACATAAGTTAACCATGCCAGGTAAAGGTGCGCCAACCGCCCGGATGCGCGGCGCACAATGGGGAAAGTCCGGTGATCCTGCAGACCTGCAGGTAAGTCCGGCGCTGTCCCGCAACGGTAACACGCTCGCAACGTGAAGCCCGAATTCCCGCCTTTACCTCGCTCGTCAACTCCTTCGCGGTAAGGGAGGCCGGGCTGCCAGGAAACCCTATTGCACCTGGCAAGTTCTTAAAGCCTCCCGCCCTTCCAGGGCGGGTTTTCTTGTTTCTTCGCCTACCCAATCGCAATTGGAACTTGACACCTGACCAACAGTAATTGAAGACCTCTGAGAGAGACTGGAGTCCTGACCATGCGATCAAGTAATATCCCTATCCCCGTGATAGCAATCCTGGTTTGGCTGGCTGGTGCGGCAATATTTTCTTCTTGCAGCCAGGCGACCATCCCGCCAACAGCCATTATTCCTGCCGAAAGCCCTACCCCATCCCTGGCCCCTGTAAGTCCAACTTCAGAATTACAGGCGACTCCAACCCAACCAACCCAAGAAGTGCACTGCATCATCCGGCCTGGCCAGCTCGTATATGGTGATTGAGTATGCCCCGACCGACCGGCTGGTGCGCAGAATCGATTTCACCCAACCCATTACCGGAGTAACCGCCTTGCAATCCGCCGGCCGCGAGCTGCAGAGTGTTGATTTTGGTGATTTAGGTACTGCTGTCTGCAGCATCGATGGGATCGGCTGCCCGCCAGAGGATTGTTTTTGCAATTCTAAATATTGGTCCTATGAGAGCTGGTTGGGCGATGCCTGGGAACCTTACCCCAGCGGGCCATCCGATGTAACCGTCTCCCCCGGGGCAATTGAGGGATGGCGCTGGGGTGAATTTGGCAAAGGAAGCCTGCCCCCTGCTCCAGCCCTGGTAGCCGCCGCGCGCACTTACGAGCGCATCAAAGAGCAACAGGACGCCTTCACAGGCGGTTATGACAGCGCATCCAGCTCGATAGAAGTGCTCCTGGCACTGGGGGCTAACCACCTGGAGGCCGGTTCCTGGCGGCTTGGCGAAAGCGACCCGACCTTGTTGGATTACTGGCTGGAAAATGCCAGCTCCTATTCTGCTGAGGGTCCAGCCAATGCAGGCAAACTGGCCGTTGCCCTGGCCGCGGCCGGGACGTGCTGGCCAGTAGACGCCATCCAGCCCAGCAGTTTTATGACTGGCACTGTTGGGATTTATTCGCCGCATGCTGGTTTTCAGGCATGGGCGATGCTGGGTACGGCAGCGCTTAGCCAGACTATACCCCTGGAAGCAGTAGATTACTTGAAAAGCATCGCCCAGCCAGACGGGGGTTGGGAATGGAACCAGGGTTTTGCCAGTGACACCAACACAACAGCCCTGGTAGTCGAAACTTTAGATCGCTGCCGGCGAGCCGGCTGACTCGCCAGTAATCACGAAAGCCATGGACTATCTGAAATCTGCTCAAAACGCAGATGGCGGGTTCCCCTATGTACCTGATTCTCCTTACGGCTCAGACAGTGATGTCAACTCTACTGCCTATGTCATCCAGGCCATCCTGGCAGTCAACCAGTCGCCATTTTCGGCCACCTGGACGGTAAGCGAAACCAACCCGATCGAGTATCTGCAGCGGATGCAGCTCGAGAACGGCGGCTTCGAATGGCAAACTGGCAGCGGAGAGAACCTGGTGGCAGGGGCGCAAGCGGCAACGTCCTTACTCGGCCGAGTTTTTCCGTTGGCTATCGCCAAGTTACCGGTTTGCCCATGAAAGGAATCCTATGAGGAACAAACGCTACCCGGGTTGGTTGCTTATCTTACTGCTGGCTGGATTTACTGCATACCAGGTTGCATCCGCCCAGTCAAACAACCTCACTGGACTGATTATCGATTTTGGTGATGGTAATCCGGTCACATATTGCCTGGACACCGCAGGTGAAAACCTTGCCGGCTATGACCTGCTGATCCGGACAAGCCTGCCGGTGGCCGCAAATCATACATCTCAGGGAGCGGCAGTTTGTAAGATCGGCGCGATTGGCTGCCCGGTCGACAATTGCTTCTGCGACTTGCCTCCCAATTATTGGTCCTACTGGCACCTGCAGGATGGACAGTGGGCCTACGCTACCGCAGGGGCCAGTACTTACCAGATACAACCCGGCTCTGTAGATGCCTGGGTCTGGGGGGATGGCTCTCCACCAGAAGTTACCACGCTCGAGCAAATTTGTAATAACCCGGAAGCTATCCAGTCGCAGGAATCCATCCATGCCGGCCAGACGAAGCCGGCGATGCTCACGGCATCCAGCGACCTATCCAATTATCTCGTCTTTGGTATCTTGGCCTCGCTGCTTGGGGCTGGTCTGATCTGGATGGTGTTCCGGCGGTGAATGAGCCTCGGACAAGCACGCCAATTTCTCCATCCGGAAATTGGCTGAGCCGCCTCCTGCTGATCTTCGGGCTGGTATTTGGCCTGGTGATGCTGCTCTATCCATTTCTGCAGCCTGTGCTGGCAGACAACCAACCACCCGATCTGGCACGTTCAGCAGAAATGCCCTTGATGATCAGTGTGCTGGTGGGGCTCTGCCTGCTGGTCTTGATTCTCGAAACCCAATCCAGGACAGCCAACACCCGCTTGATTGCGTTGTTGGGAGTGCTGGTGGCCATCAATTCAGCCTTACGATTCCTCGAGGTGGGCATACCCGGCCCCGGGGGGTTTTCACCCATTTTCGTGCTGATCATCCTGACCGGATATGTTTTCGGCGCCAGTTTTGGCTTCCTGATGGGAGCGCTGACTATGCTCGTCTCGGCTCTGATCACTGGCGGAGTAGGTCCCTGGCTGCCCGGTCAGATGCTGGCTGCCGGATGGATTGGCTTGAGCGCACCGCTCATACGGCGCGTGGTTGTTCAGCTCAATTGGACGGGCAAACCACAAGAAATCTACCTGTTGACTGCTTTCAGTGTTCTTTGGGGCTTCGCTTACGGAGCGATTATGAACCTGTGGACATGGCCATTCATCGTTGGCCCGGCAGGCCAATCCTGGATGCCAGGGATCGGTTTGGGTGAAGTCCTGCGCCGCTATTTAGCATACTACCTTATCACCTCATTCGTATGGGACCTGATGGGTGCTGCAGGGAACGCAATCCTGTTCCTGATATTTGGCCGCCCAATCTTGCGTGCACTGCGGCGTTTCCACCGACGCTTCTCCTTTCGCTATATCAACGTTGATGTTTTGGAAAGTCCGAAGGATTTCGTGGGATGATTCCTCAGATCCATACTTGGGCCTGGATTACCTGGCTGGTTTCAGCCACGATTTTGATCTCCAGGACCCGCAATCCCCTATACCTGACATTAATATTCTTTGTGATATATATCCTGGCAGTACGTCTGAACCGGGTGATGGATAACCAGCGACCGATCTTAATTATCCGGCTGGCGGTATCTTTCATCTTGTTCTCTGCAATCCTCAACGCACTCTTTGCGCATTTTGGCAGCACAATCCTTTTCCATATTCCGGATGCATTCCCGATCCTTGGTGGTGTGGTTACCCTGGAGGGATTCATTTTTGGTGCAATCAACGGCCTGGTGCTGGCATGCATTTTTGGAGCATTCTCTGTGGTTAGCATGGCACTCCCTGCCCGCTCCATCATCCGCCTGCTGCCGAGGGCATACTACCCTGCAGCGGTGGTGCTATCGATTGCTTTGACTTTTTTACCGAGTACACTCAGGCAGTTCAACCAGATACGCGAAGCCCAGGCAGTGCGCGGGCACCGCATGCGCGGCATTAAGGACTGGCTGCCCTTAGTGATGCCGCTGTTGATCGGAGGACTCGAGCGTGCCTTTAATCTATCAGAGAGCATGACCGCCAGGGGGTTCTCCGGTCGATTGGAGGTACGGCCGACAGCTTACAGACAGGTGATCGCGTTAATCAGCCTGGCTGCCTTGCTGGGCGGGTGGGTGCTGCGCCTGCAGGGGGAGTTCCGCACAGCTGGAGCAATCCTGATGTTCGCCGGGGGAGCCTTGATCGGCTGGTTGATCTGGCGATCTGGGCGTGCATCCCCGGCTACTACCTACCGGCGAGAGCGGTGGTTTGCCACCGACAGCTTGATTGTCCTGTGCGCCTCACTCACCTGGGTCGCTTACCTGTTTCTCACATTGGCTTCCTCCACTAACCCATTTAGCTTTTCCCCATATCCGATCCTTGCTCTGCCGGAATTTAATCCCTGGATTGGCCTGAGCATTCTGGGGCTGCTGGGTCCGCTGGTGGCTATGCACCAGGAAGTGACTCCATCACTTGATAGTAATATTCCAGCCGGTCCAGGACATACGGCTCAGTGATCAGCGATCGAGCAGAATGATCCGCTTCCAGGAAGTCTCATTTGGATATCCGGGTATGGACCGGTTAGTGCTCAAGGAAATCACCTTGAGCATCCCCACCGGTGCACTGGCATTGATTGCTGGACCTTCTGGCAGCGGAAAATCCACTTTGCTGCGATGTGTCAATGGCCTGGTGCCGCATTTTAGCGGTGGTACATTGACCGGCAGGATCGAAGCAAACGGGCTGAACCCGGCAGAATTGGGACCACAATCGATGAGCCGGCATGTGGGTTGTGTATTTCAAGATCCAGAATCCCAATTTGTCATGGACCAGGTGGAAGATGAAATCGCATTTACCCTGGAAAATGCTGCTATACCTCGCCAGATCATGGTTGAGCGAGTGAAAGAAGTTCTCGATGCGCTTGGATTAATTCACTTGCGCAGCCGCCGGCTCGACAGCCTGTCGGGTGGTGAGCGTCAGCGGGTGGCGATTGCCTCGGCTATCGCCTTTCAGCCCTCAATTTTGTTGTTGGACGAGCCAACATCCCAGCTCGACCCGGAGGCAGCTGAAGATTTATTAGAGCATCTAGTCGAGCTGAAAGCGAAATTGAAACTGACTATTGTGCTCGTCGAGCATCGCATGGAACGCATCCTGCCCTTCACGGATTTACTCATCTACTTAGATGGAAAAACTCCAGGTGCAATTATCGGACCCCCACGAGAAATTTTAGCTCAAATTCCACTAAATCCCCCCTTGATTGCCTTAGCCAAGGGATTGAACTGGAAATCATTGCCGCTGACGATCGAAGAAGCGGCCAGATTACTGCAATCTGAAGGAAATAATCTCTCATCTTATTCGCCGATGGGCCAGAGACCAGCTGAGTTGCCAGATCAACTGGAGTTGAACAAACTTCCAGCCGTCGTAGAGATCAGGGATTTGGCGGCCGGGTATAAACGGGAAAATGTAATCCAGGATATCGATCTGGATATTTTCCGTGGAGAAACATTGGTCTTGATCGGCCCAAACGGAGCTGGAAAATCGACACTGCTCCGATGCCTGGCCGGCCTGACGCGCCCCCGCCAGGGAAGCATTCGCCTGCTGGGGCGGGAAATCAGCGAATTGGAAGTGGCAGAAATCTGCACACAGCTTGGGTATTTACCCCAGGATCCAAATGCTCTGCTGTTCGCGGACAGTGTCATGGAAGAGTTCTTGATCTCGCTGCGCAATCACGGCCTATCCCCACAAGATTATCCTCCCGGTGAGTTGCTCTCACACCTTGGGATCGCCCACCTGGCGGATGCCTATCCACGCGATCTTAGTGCAGGCGAAAGGCAAAGGACCGCGCTGGGCGCGGTCACTGTAACCCAGCCTGCTGTTCTTCTATTGGATGAACCCACACGTGGATTGGATTACGAAGCTAAAATATCCCTCGTCGAGCTGATCAAAAGCTGGAAAACTAACCAAATGGCCGTTCTTGTTGTCACCCACGATATTGAGCTAGCCGCCATGCTGGCCGACCGGGTCGTAATGATGGAAGCAGGGAAAATTATCCTCGACGGCAGCCCTCAGCAGGTATTTTCCCACACCGGCCCCTTTGCCCCACAAATGGCTCAACTCTTTCCCGATCGTAACTGGTTAACCGTTTCCGAAGTTCTCTCCGGAAAATAAAGTTGCATCATTTGCATACTTTTTAGAGCTGCCAACCAGCACTTGCTGGACATCATTGGCTACGCGCAACCCACCCAGCGCAACAGCAGCTGTGGACTGGCCCGGGAAGATACTATCTCCAACGATCCACAGTCCCGGTGCCAGGCGCGGCCCGCGCAAACGAAACAGGCTGGTTTGTGGGAATCCCCCTACCCAGCCCAAGGCTCGGTGCGTGAAACGCTCGAATGTTACCGGGGTACCTGGCAGGACAAGCTCGCTCTTCTCGATAAGATTGGGGATCACCCGCCCGGCAGCTTCCAGCAGGCGGTCAAGATACGCCTGTTTACGAGTTTCATACACCTGGCGATCATGTTCGTATAAATTCCACCAATCATTGAGGCGGGTATGGGTACTGATCGTCACAGCCCGTTTCCCATCAGGTGCGCGGCCTTTATCCCAGGCCGGACTGATCGACAGGAAGATCGTATTCCCCTCTCCGAGAGGCTCACGAATAATAACCTGGTGGTGCAATGGAAAATCCTCAGGAATTGCCTGGTCATCGATGCCTACATATGCCATGAATGCCCCCCATCCATCCTCAGGTATTGGTTTAAGATCATTCAAAACACCCGGTAATTCGCTGTCCAATAATCGTTGGATATTCCAAGGGGTAAGATTGGCGATTATCGCATCTGCGTTAAAGCGATCCCCTCGGCGGGTTTCTACGGCTGCAGGTCGCCCATTATTCTGAATGATGCGGGTAACTGCCTGTCGAAAGAGCACTTTGCCGCCATTTTTACGCACCGCTTGGGTCAGTGTGTTAGCGATCGCACCCATCCCCCCTTCCAGATGTACGACTCCTCGCCGGGGAAGGTCGAGGGCGGAAGCGCCGTAAAGTGCATTGGCGTACTTGCTGGTGGTTTGAGCAGAAATTAGCAGCTGTGCGTCAATAAACAGCCTTAAGTTCTCTGGAGCATCTCGCAAATGACCGGCTAAAGGGCTCAGGGCGTCAGCCAGCAACTCAGGATTCAGGCGGCCAGCCGCATCATTCCCGATCCAGCGAACGCCATCCTTAATCAGCCTGGCTAGCTGGGTCGGAGATTGCGGGGGCCAATCTGGAGAACGCAGGGCAAGATCCCACATGGCATCAGCGGTCCGCTCCTGCCAGGTAAAGAATCGGTCGGCAGCTGGCCCAAATGCACTCCGGTATTCTTCCTGACGTCTCTCGTCAGTCCACCGCGCGACCTGGTTCCCATCTGGAAGGTGAACGACCATTGATGGATTTGACTGGCGCGCAGGCCAATTCGGAATTCCGGCTGCCTGGGCTACGATGTCCATCGGCCCGCCCGGATAAAAACCACCCGCCAGGGTAGCCCCGGCATCGAAGCGATAACCTTGGTGGTAGAAAGTCCCCGCACAGCCTCCTGGGTATATGTGTGCCTCCAGAACGGTCACATCTAAACCACGCCCAGATAACACAGCCGCGGCTGTCAGGCCACCAATCCCTGCTCCGATAACTACTACCTTTTCCATTATTGCCTCAATTGGCAGCAGGAGATTTTAGTTTGCGACGCGTCACCCGCTCGCGATGCGAGAACAACATGCCTAAATTTGACCACATAAAGCGGCTTACCAGGCCCCATACAGGATGACTGCCCGGCTCCGCTTCGATCGTGTCCTCAATTTCCGTAACTTGCTCATCTATCCTGCGGAAGTTATGCCGGTGCACCCAACGCGTAAATGGCCCGTGTATTTGAGTATCGGTAAATCCTGCGTTAGGGTCCACCTCGGAGTGGATGGCCACCCACCTGACCGGAAGAGGTCCCATCCACATGGTGAAGTCGACGCGGGAATTTTCTGCTACCGGCTCAAAATCATGGAATTGGACGATCACTGGCGGTGGCGTCAGCCATTTTAATGCCCGCGGATCCTGGTGAAACTCAAGAACCCGGTCGAGAGATGTATTTACCCGGAAGCGGTGGGTGTAGGTAGCCATGCTAGAAGTATATTATGCCAGTTCCAAAACCGGTTGCCGAGTGAGGTTCCCCTGAGGCGCTCTCAACTGCTCCAGAGATTGAAGCAGGGATTGTTTCTTATCAGCATTCAACGCTCCACTGCTGCGCCACAAGATATTTCCGGATCGATCTACCAGATACACATAGACATCGTTTTCATGCGGGATGCCCAACGTGCGCCGGAAGGCCGTTTTTTCGGTATATAAGGTGATGACTTTGTCCCGCAGGCGTTGATCGGGAATACCCGCGCGCATCCCCTCATTAATCACTTTCTGGGAGAGCGAGTTCATGCTTTGGAGCGTCGGCAGCTCATATGCCCGCACATGATGATTTTCCTGCTCGAGCTGGCGAGCAAATTCCAACCAGGTGTTGATCGTCCACTGTTGGGACTGTTGAAAGGGAATGAATACCAGATTCAATTTTCCTTCGAAATCGTAAGGCAGCTGAAACTTCTTGCGAGATAAATTAGATCCAGAAACAGACGGGAATTTCATGTTGCTCTCCTATACTCATATATATTCATTGATTAATTTCAATATTACCAGCATAGAAAGATTTTGTCAAGGTTTTGTATATATATTGCATATTTAGTCACCGTATCATAAACGGCGCGCTAAATCATAAATCCCCCTTCTCTAGACCTATGATCTAAATTAGGTGTGGCTGAACAGCCTGAGGCAACCGCCTGATCATACAGCCGGCTATCAGGCAGAGTTCACCCTGAACATTAATTAATGGGAATAACCAGAGCAGGAATTTTGACTGATCTTCAGACAACAACTGATGCTGAAGCGGTTTACAACCAGCGCTTTATCAGGTCCTTTTCCTTGTAATAAGACCAGGCAAGGACAAACATACCGCATTGAGAGATAAGGAACCAAATCAGGAATATAGTAAGCACAAGCGAGGCCTGGTCGATCCATCCGGGAATATTCATCTCAAGGGAAGACAGCTGCTCCCGGTATGCAATCACCTTGGTCTCGTACTCTGTAACCAGGTCCATCAAGTTATTTATCGTTACCTCGAAATCTGCATAACCTGAAGTTAGCGTATTCAAAGTGTCTTCTGTCAACTGAGATAACTGCTGGACTTTCTCCTTAAGCTGGATCACTGAGGTCTGCTGTTCTTCTAGAGAGGCGGAAAGCTCTGCCAGCTTATCTGCCCCGGGAATCTCGATTGAGACAAGCGGCAAGGCATTGAGCTTCTCCACAATATTTTTCAGCGCCAGGAACGCCTCGCTGAGTTTCCCTACCCCACCCGATACTGTATCTATCAGCGGGGACAGTCGATCATCGAAAGATTGAACAATATCGGTCAATATCTCCACATTCTCTTGCGAGTCGATCCCGACGGCGGCGATCACCGATTGGATCAAATCGATCTGCTGTTGGGTTGCTTCCAGCTCCAGCCGGGTTTCAGTAAAGGTAATTTCAGCCTGTTCCAGATCACTATCGATGGTTTCTATACGACCTAGCAGCTGCTCAGTCAGCGGTTGATTTCCTGCCCAGACGGCGATCAGGCCAGCAAAACCAGCCACAAAGAAGACGACACTCAAGATTGAGAATGCCAGGGCAACCCCGCGCAGCACTTTTTTCTTATTGACCTTCGCCATTAGGAGTCTCCTCTGACGGAATCAAGGTGACGAATACCTGTCCGGTAACCAAAAAACCGAGAATAATCGGTTTATTCTGACCACCGATGGATATGGATAGATTCTCGTCGAATGGGGAATAATCGCTTACAACCAGCCTGGCATTTGGCACCAATCCAATTCCCTGTAAATAACGCAGAAAATCGGGATTCGTGTTGGCCACCCGACGCACGATAGCCGCTTGTCCGGGCCTCAGAAAACTCAGCCGAGTTTCGACTTGCGCTGGAACCTGAAAATCACGTGTAGGGATAGGATCGCCATGGGGGTCATGCGAGGGATCACCCAGAGCCTGCGCGATTCGCTCCTCTAGCTCTTCCGAGATCACATGCTCAAGGCGGTCCGCTTCGCTGTGCACCTGATCCCAGGAATAACCGAGCCTTTCATGCAGATAGAGTTCCAATAATCGGTGGTGACGAATGACTTCCAACGCTGCATTTTCACCTGTGGAAGTCAACAAGACACCTTGATGTTTCTGGTAGTCTACCAGCGGTGGGACCATCCTGGCCATTTTCTGGATCATGCCGGTTGCCGAGGCCGGGGCAACATCCATCTCTTCTGCAATTTGATTCGTGCTGGCGCGCTGCTGCCCGGCAGTCAGCTTATAGATTGCCTTCAGATAGTCTTCCACAGCGGGAGTAAGAGAATCGGCCATTTTTAGGCTAGGCTAAATTCTATAGGATTTTCTCTCTCCCGTCAAGGAAAACAATAATCCTGTTAATTCAATACTATTTACCAGTCGGAGATAGACTTAATCCTCTTCGTCGTGATATTTGAAGGAAATCTTGACTTTAGTGCGATAGGCTACTACTTTTCCATCTTCCAAAGCCAGGTCCATTTCAACAACTTCAGCGACACGCAGGTCACGAAGCGATTTGGCCGCCGTTTCTATGGCATTCGCAGCTGCTTTTTCCCAGGATTTAGGGCTGGATCCGATGATCTCTATTACTTTATAAACGCTGTCTGGCATTTGATCCTCCTTAATCACGATTTGACCGCATCTCGATCTACATTTACTATACAACAAGCCGGATCACTCTGTAAAGTATGTAATTGAAGGTAGTGTTTGCCTTGGTGGTAAAATGCAATCAATAGACAGATGAACTCATTGTGAGGAGCCTTTTATGCCCGAAGCGGTGATCATAGATGCTATTCGTACCCCCATTGGAGCCCTGGGAGGTGTTCTTGCCCGGGTCAGGCCAGATGACCTGGCAGCGCATGTCTTGAAAAGCCTGTTGGTGCGCACTGGGATTGACCCCTTACTGATTGAGGAAGTCTATCTGGGGTGTGCCAACCAGGCGGGAGAGGACAATCGCAATGTTGCCCGTATGGCTGTCTTGCTGTCAGGGCTGCCGGTCGAAACCCCGGCAGTTACCATGAACCGGCTATGCGCATCCGGCTTGAGTGCAGTCAACCTGGCAGCGCGCGCCATTCGTGCCGGCGATGGTGATGTCTACATTGCCGGCGGCGTTGAGAGCATGAGCCGCGCGCCGTACTCTATCCCCAAGGCAGAAAGCGGATTTCAATTCGGCAACCAGACTGCCTGGGACACCGCCTTGGGCTGGCGCTATCCGAACCCGAAAATCCAGGAAATGTACGGGATCGATTCGATGGGGGAAACAGCCGAAAATATCGCCGAGATGATGCCCCACATTACTCGTGAAGCGCAGGATTTGTTCGCCCTCGCCTCTCACCAGAGGGCAATCGCGGCCATCGACTCCGGCAAATTCGCCGAAGAAATCGTACCGGTGTCCATCCCACAGAAAAAGGGCGACCCAATCCTGATTACCACCGACGAGCGCCCGCGACGGGATACCACCATAGAAACCTTGAGCCGCCTGCCAGCCGTTTTCCGTAAAGGCGGTACGGTTACTGCCGCCAACTCATCCGGCTTGAACGATGGTGCAGCCGCAATCCTGCTGATGAGCGATTCCCGGGCAAATGCACTCGGTCTGAAGCCGATAGCTCGCATAGTAGGCAGCGCTGCAGCCGGCGTCCCACCTCGGATTATGGGACTGGGGCCGGTACCGGCTACTCGCAAAGCCCTGCAGCGCGCTGCACTCAGTATCGAGCAAATAGGTCTGGCCGAACTTAATGAAGCTTTTGCCATTCAAGCACTGGCTGTCATCCAGGAATTGGGATTGAACCGGGAGCTGACTAACGTCAACGGCGGTGCAATCGCTCTTGGGCATCCCCTGGGCTGCTCCGGCGCTCGCATCTTGACCACTTTGGTGCATGAGATGCGTCGACGCGGCTCCACGGAGAAGAAAACCCTATTATGGCCTGGCAACCCTGTGTGTGGGCGTGGGGCAGGGCGAAGCAACAATAATTCAATATCTTAATTGATCAACTGGTGGATCCTATGAGCGCAAAAAAAAGAACCTTATCTGAAAATCAGCTGATCCACCTGGCCCGCCTGGCAAGGGGATTGGAAGCCAATGGATTTTATAATTCTGCCAAGGTGTGTTGGGCAGCAGCATACTCCGAAGAGATCCGCGCCAGCCTCGAACAGGGTATCCCTACCAGTCAGGAAGAACTCGATCGAGAAATTGGCGTAGCCCTGGCATACCTGGAGGCTCAAGGTGTGCAGCCCGAAGTCACCCAGGCAATTGCTCATGGCCAGCAAGCAGTGCGCGAGAATAAGATCACACCGTATACGGAAATCCCGGATGTATATGTGTGCCGGAAATGCGGCACAATTCTGCTGGATGCTGAGGCAGCCGATTGCACCGGGTGTGGCGCATCCGCCATTACCCTGCGTAATTTTCCCCCGGTATACTTCATGGAAGCCATGATTCCGTCCCAGGCAATTGCGTCCCTGGCATCTGCAATCGGTGAGCTTGAGGATATCATAACGCCGCTCAATGAAGGTCAGCTGGCGCAATCTCCGCGTCCTGGAGAATGGTCTATCCGGGACGCGATTCTGCACCTGCTGGTCTCTGAAGAGCTGCTTTCTGGGCGATTGAAGAAAATTTTGGCTGAGGACGATCCGGATCTGGTAGCAGTAGCCGCCTGGGATCTCGACGAGAATCGAACCATGTCAACCAGGTTAATACTAAATCGCTTCCGCATCTCTCGCCAGGCAACCTTGAAGCGGCTGGCCGAGATACAACCGACAGACTGGTGGCGGACAGCTCACCACGAAGAATTCGGCAAAGTCACGCTGTTGGAGCAGGTGAGTTATTTTGCCAAACACGAGCGCGATCACTGGCGGCAAATCTACCTGATTCGCCAGGCATTAGGTGCGTGAGTTCGATTATCGGGTTAAATCTGGTTCTTATAATGCACTTCACGTAGCGATCGGAGGCGGCTGGCGGCCGTCTCTGGCGTTAAATCCCTTTGAGGCATCGCCAGCATCTCAAAACCGACCATGAATTTACGCACGGTTGCCGACCTCAGCAAGGGTGGAAAGTAATGCGCATGAAAATGCCAGCCTGTGTAATCCTGCCCATCCGCAGGGGATTGATGAAAACCCATTGAATAAGGAAATGGGATTTCAAATAAATTGTCGTAACGGGCGGTGACGCGCCGCATGATATCTGCCAGGGCGCGCACTTCTCGGGTTGATAAATCCGTAAATTCGGCCATGTGTCGCTTTGGAAGGAGCAAGATCTCAAAAGGCCATACAGCCCAAAAAGGTACTATGGCACAGAAATCCTCGTTTTCGACGACCACACGCTCTCCACTCTGCTGCTCTGCGATCAAATAATCACACAAAAGGCAGTTGCCATGTGTGCGAAAATATTCTGCCTGCCGGTTGGCTTCGATCGCCGGTTCGTTTGGCACCTCACTGGACGCCCATATCTGGGAGTGAGGATGTGGGTTCGAGCAGCCCATCATCTCCCCTTTATTTTCAAATACCTGAACATAAGCGATCGATTCGAGTGAAGCCAGCTGCCGAGATTGTTCTACCCACGTTTGGATAACTCGCTCTACTTCTTGTGTGGATAACTCGGGTAGGGTGAGGTCATGCCGGGGGAGAAACATACAACGCGGCAAATCCCGGATTCCGGCTGAGCGTCAAATAAAATATCCTCTGTCCGGATCAACCGATCAAGCGTTGGCGGCTGCTCGTTCCGTGGTGCTAAAAGGGCAGGAAAATCGTTGTCAAAAACGTAGGTAGTCTCATAGGAGTCGTTGCGCTTCCCACCGACCCGGCTGTTGCCCGGGCAAAGGTAGCATTCCGGGTCATACTGCGGCAACACGATGCCAGGCATTTTTTCCACCTGGCCCAACCAGGGTCGTTTTGCCCGGTGCGGCGAGACCAGCACCCACTCCCCGGTCAGGGCATTTCTTCTGCGGTGGGGGAAATCATAATCCAGCATAACTGCCTCATCACCTAGCGCAAGAAATCACTGCGGACTACCTGGACATCCCTGGGATTCACCGTTACCGATCGTCCGGGAAGCTCCACAATGTGGGGATAATCACTAAAATTGAGCAAGATCGTGTAGGGTCCGCGGCGAATTGCGATCGTCGATTCGTGAAGCCGAGGGATTGTAGGTATGCCGGCACGATTCACAAGGTAGCGCAGCAAGCCAAGAGCCTGGATATTATCCGGATAGAAACCGCAGTAATAAACCCGGCCCCAGCCAAGAGGACGCTCACTTATCGCCGTCATTCCGCTGAATGGACCACTGCGATACGTCACCAGTGTCTGTGTTGTATTGTCCGGACCAAGGTCTTCTGCCCATATCGTCGCCTGGCCGGATAATCCTTGGAGCTCCGACCCCAGGGTATAACCTATCCCTGGGGGTAATGAGTGCCAGCTCTTGACGGCAACACCTGTTAAATCTCGAAATGCTCCGGGCAAAGGCTGATCAACCACAATCTTCGATGGCGTATTAAACCCGGAACGAACCCCCAGAAGCAGCAGCCCCCCTTGATCGGAATACTCCATAAATCGGGTCGCCAGGGTGGAGTCGCCGAGTAAAGCCGTTGGCGAAATCAAGAGCTTGTATCCTGTGAAATCAGCCTGGGGCGATATGATATCCACATTAATCCCTAACCGGGTAAGCGCCTGGTAAAAAACAAACAGGTGACGTAAATAGCCAAAATTCTGACGGTGAGGTTGGATCTGAATGGCCCACAGGTCGCTGTAATCCAGCACAAGGGCTACCGGGCTCTCATACGGCTGTCTGGAAATTTCATCTAGAAGGGTTTTTTCCTGGCTGAGCAGCAACAAATCCTCATATCCTACATCGGGGCTTGCGTCGTGATGCAGCAACCCCGAGTGGTACTGCTCCTGGGCATAAAGGCAGGCCCGCCAGCGAAAGTATACGATACCGCTAGCGCCGCTGGCCGCAGCATGCCAGCTCCATAAGCGGACGGTTCCTGGTCGTATCCCGGGGTTATAAGCGCCCCAGTTAATCTGCCCGCACTGCTGTTCCATCACCCAGAATGGCGCCTGTTTCAGACCCCGAGTTAAATCGTGGCCCATCTGCGTGATGACCGGTTCGCCGACATCATAGGCATAAGCCGGCTCGACCGGCGATAATGTGCTATCCGGTGGGTAAACTAGAGGTCGCCAACGATCGAGGTGACCGGATGGGTAACTATCCCAGGTAGCGAAATCCAGAGGGGCAGCCAGTTTGTGGTAATCCAGATCGTGAAACAATCCCATGAAGTTATGAGTTACGAACTGACGGCTGTCGCACAGCTCCCTGAGCAAATCGACCTGTATCTGCTGGTAGACTACCCAGGAATCGGAGGAAAATCGATAATAATCCAATACTTGGCTGGGATTAGGCTGCTCGGCTGCCTGCCGGGGTGGATTGATTTCACTCCAATCCGAATAGGTTTGAGACCAAAACACCGTCCCCCAGGCATCATTTAATGCTTCGAGGCTGCCGTAGTGGTCCTTTAGCCAAACCCGAAATTGTTTTTCGCAGTTTGGGCATAAGCAGCGAGCCGTTCGACCGCCTCCAAACTCATTATCGATCTGCCAGCCAATAATTTCGATCCGATTGCCATAATGCTTAGCCATGGCGGAAACGACTCGTCGCGTCCGTTCGTGCATCTCGATCGAGTTCGCGCAGTAGTGCCGCCGGCCGCCAAACTCACGGCGTCGGCCGTGCTCATCAACCGGCAGCGTATCGGGGTGACCACGTGCCAACCACGCAGGCGGTGCAGCCGTCGGCGTACCGAGGATTACCTGCAATCCAGCCTCGCTCAGCACCTGGATCGACCGATCTAACCAACCAAAATCGTAAACATCAGGATGAGGTTCTATTTTTGACCAGGCAAATTCGGCGATGCGCACGACATCTAACCCGGCAGATTTCATCATCTGGGCATCTGTCTCCCACCGCTCCTCAGGCCAGTGCTCCGGGTAATAATCTACACCCAATATCACGGCAACCTCCTATTTTGTGTCTCTTCATCAGGTTAGCTAAATCCAGTCACACCAATCGGATGATACCAGGAATCTCCTGCCGAATATTACATCTATCATTCCCCAGGATGACAAATGACAGATGATTTTGAGGCCATTCTTCTGCTAAACTACAATTAGACAATTGAATAAGCCGGGATGACCCTTCATTGAGCTGGCTAAGCATCTAGCATATAGTCTAGACAGGCGAACCGCCGACAAAGCCAGTTTGACTCTGACCGTTGGATCAGGAAAAGGGTTATTCCGGCGATTTTTTTACCGCTGATTGCGTTCTGATGTCATACTTTCACCCAGCAATGTTTGATCAACCTCGCTAAGGTATCCCATTTCGGCAAGCGCCGAAAGCACTTTTTTTATCGCTCCTGGCTTGACCACCACCGCAGTTGTTCCCAATGGGTCTCCTAAATAGCGTGCGGTAGGTGAGTTTCGCAGAGCAAGCAAAATTTCGGGGCTGGACAATTTCAGGATAACCTCCTGTTGTATGCGCGCTTCAACCCCACGCAATTCCCATCTCTCAAGGGATTTAACTAGATTTGGGGGCACGTTTCGCGCAAAACGGCGCAGCAATGCCAGTAGATGGTTGACTTTCAACCCCTGCTTTGCTGCCTGGGCTAACGATTGTGGGGTTAGCTGGTAGCGATAATTCTCCCCGTCAAATGGTTCCCAACTGCAGAACCGTGCCAGCTGATAACGGGCTGATCGGGGACAATATCTGGAGGTCTGGAGTATGCCATCTGTGCGAGCAAAGAAAAGTTGATCTTCGGGTTTTAGTCCAAAGGGAGATTCGCCCGCCAGCAAATCTTTCCCCTGTGCGCTGATCCTGAAGGCTTGTATTGGAGCTGTGGTTGCATCTGACGAATCCGCCAGATCGATCAAACCGAGCCAGTGCATCGGACCGCTTAGTATAAACTGCAGGAACGCGCCTTCAACCGCTTCCCATTGCTCGAAACCACGCAAGTATGCGCCACTGGCAATATCCTTGATAAACCAGGAATCATAATCGCCTGCCGGGCGCTGGAAATCCGGATAAAACTGCTGGATCCCTTTGATGAATGATGGCAGGCTCCACCAGATATCTTCAGGAAGCTGCGCAAGAAAATCCAGGACAGCGCTGCGCGCACGGACCGGATCGTTTCGGATTTGCCCTTCCATCAATAATCCTGGAACCATGCTCAACTCATTGTAACTACTGCTGACCGTCCATTTTCTTACCAGTACGAGCAGCGCTCCCGCCCTATCTGCTTCTAGAAATTCACGCACAGATTCGGGGATCGGCTGGCCTTCATCATCTAATAATCCGGCTGCTTGTAAGATGGACTGCAAGGCAGATACGGAGAAATCTTTCAACTTACAGCCTTCCAGGTACGGACTCAGATCACCAGTATATCCCATTCGCTGAGCGGCCAGGAAAGTGCAGGCATCATCTAAAATCCAATCCTCTGCCAGCTTTGCGAACGATCTTTCTTTTTGCGAAGCAGGGCGTCCCAATTGAGGCTTTGTTAAAGTGCTGGAAGCAGGTAAGAGGAGCAGCAAATCATCCGGGATGAATACAAATTCCTCCATGCCAGAAGGCGCATCAAAAAAAGCTCGGCTGATAATAGCCCTGTACCACAAGGCTTCAGCCGCTGATGGGGACAGGATATAAGGCCGCTCACGATCCCTCCTCCCAGGACCCATCTCCCGGATGATCCCATGGCGGCGGCTAAATAGCGCCCAGGGAATTTTACCGCCATGCTCCAGTAAATCGCTTAGTGCTGCCTGCGCCGCTTCTGGTAAATCCTTGATTACTTCTTGCACTAAAACTGGGGTAAGCAGCCTGGTGATCAACTCCTGCAAAGTGGTTCGGGCATCGGTAACGATCAGATCGATCGCCCAAAGTTCAGCCACGATGCGCAGATACCCGAGGTCGCGACCCTGCAGGCTTTCTCTCAAGTCAGGCATGGCGCGGCCGGGATTCTCATTGAATTAACTCGTGACGGGTGGTGCAGCTTGTTTTACCGCAAAACTTCAATAGCGCTGGGGAAAATTTGGATATCCAGTTTCCGCACATCAACGCCAAAGCCGGCGTAGATCTCCCCGTCGATGTGAATATATAGAGGACGATCGGCCTGCAGAGACATGCGGGAAAAATGGCCCATACGCACTTGCTTGAAGCGCCCATGCGTCCCTTTCATGACCTCCGGCACCAAGCGCATCATCATTGGTCGTGAGACATGGCGTACACCAGCATAATGCAATATCTGATCGTCCGGTTTGGCCTCCGGGGCGACCAGGAAGCCGCCACCTTCCCGCCCACCATTGCACATCACCAGCATAAGCATCTCTTCATCCCAGGATTCATTATCCGTTGTGACTTGCATTCGCGCGGCATCGTGATTAAGAACGATCGTTTGGAGCACGGCTATAAAATATATTAAAAAACCACGTACAGCCGTAAACTTGCGCGATCGGATGGTCACGGTGGCATCAAAGCCAATCCCCAAGGTGTTGTCAAAATATTCTTCGCGTCCGTGACCATCTATCAATCGACCTACGTCGATCGGATATGGTTGACCGGTCAAAATCTGGCGCAATGCCACTCCAGGTCGGCTGTCCATTCCAATGGCATGCGAAAAATCGTTGCCTGAACCAAGGGGCACGACACCTAAATGGGGTCGTTGATCAGCTGGCACCTGCATTAACCCATTAATGACTTCGTGTACGGTCCCGTCTCCGCCTACTGCAATGACCAGTTTATAACCATCCAAGGCTGCCTGACGCGCTAATTCCACTGCATGGGTAGGATATACCGTCCCAGACCAATCTGCTCCGCCGTTCTCCTCAATGATTGGCCTCAGGTCCGCAGCTTTCTGCCAGGCTCTTCCCAAATCTGCATTCGGATTGACAATTAGCTTCGTTGTAAATTTTGGCATGGTTACCGTCGAGAGGAATAATTGCTTTTAAGTTGGGTGGAGGGGATTGCGACGCGACCTTCCTGCGCATCGCCAAGCAAAGTCAGCTCTTCCGGATGATTGGCCGCTACCCAGGCTGTGTAGGCCGCTATAAGAGCATCCAATTCCCCAGAAGATAATAAATGTTCGACAGGCAAGATACCTTTCAATAGCCGGTGGCTGGTGATCTCTTCGAAAAACAACATCGGATCGGATACCTTCACTTTATGTTCATAGAGAAGCAGCTGGCGCTGGATTCTGCCTTCCAGAGAATATTTCGGGAATGGAGCCAACCCTAATAATACAGTGAAGCAGGCATGAGGATAAACCTCAATATACTGGCGAGTGGCTTCTGCTTCAGGATATTCCCGATAGCCGAGGGATTCCATCTTACGGTACAAACGAAAACCCATTTGCATATACTGTGGACAGGCAGCTTCGCTGGCTGGGGTTTGGGGCACATTAATATTCCGCTGGCGCAGCAGGTAATCCGCCACCCGAAAATCCAACCACCTTCCGCGGTGGGGATTTGGAGATAATTGTTTGCGGACCTCTTCATCCCCCATCACCCCCTGGTTTGGCTGCCGCGGCGAGGCGATGGCCACAACAGCTTCCCGCTGGCCGGCTAAAAATGCCAGTACATCGTCAATCCGGCCTTCTCCCAGAACAATCGGGCGCAATTCCTGATCCAGTGCAGCATAAACGAATGGACGCACACCAGCCGAGGGATCGATACCGATATAGGTCGTGTTCGTGAAGAACATGGTTCCTAGAGTTTAGCGCATAAATCCCCAAGATGCAATCCTTCACGCCCAGTCAATTGGATTTCACTCATCAGACAAATCTGTACTATAATTTTTGACGAGAGTACCTGTCTCGGCTATACTATAAATACAGAAATGCCTTCGAATTTCAAGGATCAAATAACCCTTCGGTCAAAGTATCATAAATCAACCCACTTCAAATAAAAAAGGAGCCCTATATGACCCAAAGTTTCAAACTCACCTACGCAACCATGTTCAATCCACCGGAAGAATTGCACACACGTTTCGAGGCTGCCCTGGCGAAAGTAAAGGCAAACCTGGGCAAAGAGTATGGCATGATCATCGATGGCAAAGACCATTTTTCGAGCGACAAATTCGAAGATCGCTCACCAGTTAATACGGATGTCGTCCTGGGTATCTTCCAAAAAGGCAACGCACAGGATGCCAACAAAGCTCTGGCAGCTGCACGTAAAGCATTTCCTGCCTGGAGCCGTACTCCCTGGGAGGAGCGGGTTGCACTGCTGCGCAAAGCCGCGGATTTAATCGACCAGCGCACCTTCGAAATCGGCGCCGCCATGGCGATGGAAGTCGGGAAGAACCGTATGGAGTCGCTGGGTGACGTGGCCGAGACAGCCGACCTGGTTCGCTACTCCTGCCACCAGTTGGAGAAAAACGAAGGTTATACCGTTGCAATGGGACGCGATCCACTTGCCGGTTACACTGCCTTCAATTTCTCGGTACTGCGCCCTTACGGGGTATGGCTGGTCGTCAGCCCGTTCAACTTCCCCACCGCCCTGACCGGGGGACCGGTAGGTGCAGCGCTGGCGGCCGGAAATACTGTCGTGATGAAGCCGGCTACCGATACCCCCTGGGTAGTGCGCCTGCTGGCCGAATGCTTCCGAGATGCGGGTCTGCCAGACGGTGTGGTTAACTATGTCACCGGGCCTGGATCGTCGCTGGGGCAGGCTCTGATCGAAAGCCCCGAGGTAGATGGTGTCACCTTCACCGGCTCCTTTGATGTCGGTATGAAAATATTCCGTGATTTCGCCCAGGGCCGGTATGTCCGCCCAACAATCCTTGAACTCGGCGGTAAGAACCCGGCCATTGTCTCCCGCAATGCGGACCTTGAGCGAGCCGCTATCGGGATCGTCCGCTCCGCCTTCGGTTTGCAGGGACAGAAGTGCTCCGCTTGTTCCAGGATCGTGATCGAAGAGCCTGTCTATGACGAGCTGACCGCACGCCTGGTGGACCTGACCAACAAGCTTGCCATAGGTGACCCTACCGACCGTAAAAATTACCTGGGACCGGTTGTCAATAAGAGCTCCTACCGCGACTTCCAGGATTTCTGCCAGGAGATCAGCCAGGCTGGGACTTTCCTCACCGGCGGAACGGTACTGACAGATGGCGATTTTGGCAAAGGTTATTTCTGCACTCCAACGATCGCCGCCTTACCCCTGGATCACCGGCTCTGGCAGTATGAGATGTTCTTGCCGATCACGACGGTTGCGAAAGTCAGCAGCCTGGATCAAGCTATGAAGATCGCCAATGATGTCAATTATGGCCTGACTGCCGGCTTTTACGGTAATACAGAAGAAGCGAAATGGTTCTTTGATCATATCGAGGCTGGCGTGACGTATGCCAACCGGCCGCAAGGCGCAACCACTGGTGCCTGGCCTGGCTTCCAGCCGTTTGGCGGGTGGAAAGGCTCCGGTTCTTCCGGAAAGAATGCCGGCGGTCATTATTACCTGCCCCTGTACATGCACGAGCAAATCCAGACCCAGATCATATAATTTTTCAAAGGAGTTAGAGGCGCATTTCCCTCAAACTCCTTTGATCCTGACCTGCGATGGGTCGACAACTTGGCGCCTTTTTCGTGATCATGGGTTTGATCGGCTTGATCCTGTTCATTGCTTCGGTGATGGCCGATCAAACCCTGTGTAATATTGGCTTGCTAAGCGCCGCCAGCATCCTGTTAGGTATATTCTTCATAACCCGTAAGCCGAAACCTCCGGTGGATCCATCATGAGTAAACAAATCTCTCTATCCGAAGCAATCCAACAATATGTTCACGATGGGGACCTGGTCTATGCAGCAGGTTTTACCCACTTGATCCCATTCGCAGCCGGCCACGAGATCATCCGCCAGGGCCAAAAAAATCTGGTTTTAGCCAGAGCTACACCCGATTTGATCTACGATCAGATGGTAGCTGCCGGATGTGCTCGTAAAGTGATCTTCTCGTACATGGGAAATCCCGGGGTCGGATCTCTGCGCATTGTGCGGTCAGAACTGGAAGCAGGCCGACTGGAGTGGGAAGAGTATTCGCATTTTGGTATGATCTCGCGCCTGCAGGCTGGTGCTGCTGGGCTGCCATTCATGCCGATGAACCTGACCGGCGCTGAAGACCTCGAGCGACATAATCCAAACTACCAAAAAGTCCTCGATCCATTTACCGGGCAGGAGGTGGTAGTGGTCCCACCATTGACTCCGGATGTGGCGATCGTCCATGTTCAGCGAGCAGATGCGCAAGGGAATGCTCATATCTGGGGAATCATTGGTGAGCAAAAAGAGGCTGCCTTTGCCGCCCGACACGTCATCCTGACTGCCGAGGAGATTGTGAGTGAAGAGATCATCCGCTCCGATCCCAACCGAACGATCATCCCGGGTTTCATTGTCGATGCCGTCTGCCAGGTGCCTTTCGCCAGCCACCCATCCTATACGCAGGGCTACTATGACCGCGACAATGCTTTTTACCTGGAATGGGACAATATCAGCAAGTCGGTCGACTCTGTCCGCAGCTACCTGGACGAGTGGGTATTTGGGGTCAAAGATCGCCAGGAATATTGGGAGAAGCTTGGATCATCCATCCATGCGCGGTTAAAAGTCAGCTCCCGCCCCAGTGCAGTGGTGGATTACGGACAGTACTAACCAGAAATGATCTGTCGCTGTAATCCATGACTAATCGCCAGGCTGCTGTGCAAACCCATTTCCGTCTGGATGCGGACTCCAGAAGCCGGATTCCTTTTGAGCAATTTTCGTCGATAGGAACAGCTCTGCATTTTGCACATGCCAATGGGTATCCTCCAAAAGCATACACCTCTCTCCTGGAGCATTTTACCGGTCAATACCAGGTAATGGCAATGTACCAGCGCTCTTTTTGGCCTGGTGCGGATCCCGATACGCTCATAAACTGGGAACCATTTGCAGCCGACATGAGCCGCTTCATGGACGAGCAAGGTTTAAGCGGAATCCCTGCCATTGGCCACTCGCTAGGAGGTACAACCACCCTGCGCCTGGCCTTGCGCCAGCCGGATCGCTTTTCGGTTGTGGTCCTGCTCGATCCGGTGCTATTTCCACCTTCGTTTTCACCCCTTTGGAGCCGGTTCTTCCACTCAGGACTTGCATATCGAATGCATCCAATGGCACGCACCACTTTGCGTAGGCGCAGAGTGTATCCTGATCGCCAGGCGATATTCGCTAGTTACCGCCAGAAATCAGTATTTGCGCGCATCGATGACCTGGGATTATGGGCCTATATAAACGCTATCAGCGTCGAGCGGCAAGCTAACCAGGTGGAATTGATCATTTCGCCAGAATGGGAAGCCCGCATCTACATCACAGCGGCAATCAGCGACCGATCGATTTGGAATGACCTCGCCGGTTTGAAACCACGACTTCTGGTCATTCGGGGAGAGCACAGCAGAACTTTCTCGGCTTATACCGTCCGTTTGATGCAGAAGAAGCTGCCGAAAATGAGTTTTGTCAATCTTCCTGAGGCAGGCCATCTGGTGCCATTGGAGCAGCCGCACAAGGTCGCAGCAATCATCACTGAGTTCCTCCAGAAATAACCGGCAAAATAATAGGAGCAAGCGTATGACTATGACTCTTGAATACACATCATCTGAAATCCTCACGATCAATGCCGCCAGGCTGCTGCGCGACGGGGATGTCGTCTTCGTTGGCGTTGGTCTGCCTAACCTGGCCTGCAACCTCGCCCGGCGAACGCATGCCCCGAACCTATTGATGATCTACGAAGCGGGCGTGATCGGAGCACAACCGGCTCGCCTGCCGCTCTCGATTGGTGATCCCACCCTGGTAAGCGGTGCATCGGCTGTGTGCAGCATGTACGATGTGTTTGCCCTGTACCTTCAGCGCGGCAATGTGGATGTTGGTTTCATGGGTGGCGCTCAGATCGACCGTTTCGGAAACATCAATGCCACCGTGATTGGAGATTACGATCACCCTAAAGTCCGCCTGCCTGGATCGGGAGGCTCCAAAGAGATCGCTGCCTGGGCAAACCGCGTCTATGTCCTGACGCCGCACAATAAGCGCCGCCTGCCGGCACGCGTCGATTTCCAGACCTCTGCCGGCTATCTGAACGGGCGCGCTGACCGGGAGGCACTCCATCTGCGTGGCGGCGGACCGCAGGTTGTTGTCACTGATTTGGGGCTGCTTGAGCCGGATGAAACCGGTGAGCTAATCCTGACTGCCCTCCACCCTGGCGCGACTGTGGAACAAGCCCGGGAGAACACCGGTTGGGAATTGGCTGTTTCCGAGGACTTGCGAGCAACGCCAGCGCCAACCGTTTCGGAGCTGCGGATTCTTCGCGAGGAGCTGGACCCTGGAGGCATCTACTTGAAAGGATGACTTTGAGAGAGTGAACGAACTTGTGTAGATTGTGGAAGGAGAGATGAGATGAATATTGCCCTGGCACTTTCTGGCGGTGGTTTTCGGGCGACGGTCTTCCACCTGGGTGTGCTGGCACGCCTGGCCAAAGAAGGAAGGCTGGAGAACATCACATACTTGTCAACAGTTTCCGGAGGCAGCCTGTGCGCCGGATTGGTGCTGGCTCTCAGCAACAATCAATGGCCCACCAGTCAGTCTTACCTGGCGTATGTCCTTCCTGCTGCCCGGCAAATCCTCACCACGCGAGATTTGAAATCCGCTCTGATTAAGAAGGTTGTGCTGAATATCTGGGACGTCTTTGACCCACGCGCCAATGAGCTGGCCGAGCTGCTGGCCAAGGACTGGGGCATCAATATAAACCTGAATCAGCTGCCCGAGTCACCACGCTGGATGATCAATGCGACGTGTTACGAAACCGGCAAAAACTGGCGCTTCGAGCGCTTCCGCATGGGCGATTACGTGTTTGGGTACACTTACGATACGGATTACCCACTTAGCAATGCTCTGGCTGCCTCAGCCGGTTTCCCTGGCCTGATCGGCGCCTTGAGCCTGGAAACAGGAGGCAGGGATTGGTTTCGCTACCGCGAGCTGGCAGTAGATTCGCTTAGTACCGGCGTTGACCTGATTCGAAAGCGCCAGACTGAGCCAATCGAACCGGCCTTTCCAACGGTCCACTTATGGGACGGCGGTGTTTACGACAATCATGGCCTAGAAGGACTGGTCGATTACAATCGTGGCTGGAAAAAAGACATCGATTTCTTGATCGTCAGCGACGCAGCCGGCCGCTCGAAACCGGAAGCCTACCAACGTGGTAGCAAGGCTTTAATGCGCATCATTACAGGGGTGATGATGGATCAAATCCGCTCGTTACGCGCCCGGGCAATTCTGGAGCGCATGCGCAACCACAAGGACCGGGGTGCATTCCTGCAAATAGGCAATACTTGCTCAGAAGTCCTGACGGCAGCGGATAAAAAGGACGAAATCGCAGAAAAATGCGCCGGCTGCTTGACCCAGCAGGAAGCAACTCAAGCCGCTGAAGTGGAAACCGATATCGCCAGGCTGACCACAAAAAAATTCGAGCTCCTATTCCGTCATGGATTCGAGAATGCCGATTACTCTCTATACGGATTTTCATCCGATTTCTTCAACTACGTCGGTTATTCGTAAGCAATCGTGTCAGCCTTAGGGAGGCGGACTTAAGCATTGAGGATTGTTAGCCATGGAATTCGTTAACCTTTATGAAAATTTGTTTTCACACCCACCCAGTATAATCGCGCGCGCCCTGGGCGTGTTAATCTGCTGGGGGAGCATGTGGATTACAACCAGGGACCGGTGCTGCCGGTTGCGATAGACCGGGAGGTTCGCTTTGCGGCTGCCCCATCTGGCAGCCGCGTTGTCAGCCTACATGCCCTGGATATAAAAGAACAGGTTGCCTTCGACCTGGATCAAATCGATAACAAAATCACCCTGCAAGGCCAGCTATTACCCGATTGGTCGCTGTACCCGGCCGGGGTAGCCTGGGCATTGCGTGAAGCCGGCTGCCCTTTAAGCGGTATGGAGGTAATTTACACCTCCAGCGTGCCAATCGGCGCCGGATTGAGTTCATCGGCAGCGGTTGAGGTTGGATTCGCGGTCCTGTGGCAGGCACTCGCCGGCTGGCAGGCAGATCCCCTGACCCTGGCGCAAATCTGTCAACGAGCCGAAAACGAATATGTTGGGGTATCCTGTGGGCTGATGGACCAGTTTACCAGCGCCTGCGGAGTGGAAGGGCACGCCTTATACTTTGACACCCGCAGCCTTGCCTGGCAGCCTGCCCCTTTGCCGGCAGGCGTCAACATCATTATCGCCGATTCGGGAGTACGTCGCACACTGACAACCTCTGCCTATAATGAGCGGCGGGCCGCCTGCGAACAGGCAGTGGAACTCCTGAGCCAATACCTGCCGGGTATCCATTCGCTAAGAGACGTGTCACCCCCCGAGCTGATGGCTTATTCCCAATTCCTGCCTCCACTCGTCCATCGGCGAGCCGAGCACGTAGTCAAAGAAATAGCCCGCGTCGAGTCTGCCTTAAGTGCACTGCAACGCCAAAATAGTCGGGCATTTGGCGCATTGATGTTCGCCGGCCACTCCAGCCTGCGTGACCTGTATGAAGTCAGTACACCGGAGCTGGATGCCCTGGTGGAGATTGCCCGCAGCCAGCCGGGATGTATAGGGGCACGCCTGACAGGTGCCGGGTTTGGCGGGTGTACTGTTAATCTGGTAGAAAATGCGCAAGCCGAGGCATTTATGCTCGGCTTGCGCCAGGGTTATGAAGGAAAAACTGGTCGCCAGGCACAAGTTTATCTCTGCCAGGCCAGTCAAGGGGCGTCTTACTCTATTATCTAATGTAACCCAGCGGGTTGGGCTTCGCCCCGTTATAGCTCAACTCGAAATGAAGGTGCGGACCAGATGAGTTACCAGTGCTGCCGAGTGCACCGATTGTGCCTCCCTGGAAAACACTCTGCCCGCATCCCACGCCAACAGCGCTCAAGTGCGCATACGCAGATTGGAAGCCGTTGCCGTGGTCAATCACGATCATATACCCATAACCAAAATCGCTCCAGCCTGAAAAGACAACCACCCCATTATCCACCGCAAATATTGGCGATCCAAGAGCGCCACCGATATCGACGCCTGGGTGAATCTCTGAATAATTGTAGCCGGAGATATCTCGCCCAACAGCCGGCCACACAAAGGTACCATTACCGACCGCACCTTCATAGATCGAGCCGCAGCTTCCCTCGCCATAATAACGAGCAGCTGCAGGATTGCTACGGGTAATTGTCGGTGGACCCCAGTCTTTTATGGGGCGTTTTCCGCCCGGTACCACCAGCCACGCCCCAGGCTCAAGCCCGAAAGTTGAAGTATTCAAGGTCGTTAAATCAAAGGGATTTCCGGCGAAATCTATAATCGCCTGAGAGTCCACTTTGAATGACGAGGCAACCCCCTGCAAGCTGTCTCCTGAATTCCACTGATAGTACGTTCCATTAACTGGCAGAATGTTCAACACCTGACCTTCTGTCAGGAAATGGGGATTATCTTTCAGGATTTCGAAATTGCCCCATAATAAAGTCTCTGGCTTGATGTCATATTTTGCAGCAATCTCAAACAGCGTATCGCCCTGCTGGACCGTATAGGTGATGACATTCACGCGAGGACGCTCAGGGATCGTGGTCTTAAACTCAGGTCTGCGCTGGATGCCTGATAACTGGTTGGCCACAGCAGCCGTGTATGGCACCAATTTAATCGGCACCTGTGACTCGGGTATCTGCACCGATTCCGGTTGTGTTTTCTCACTCAAGGTTGGCTGGCTCGGTTCTGCACTGGCCTCCGCCACTCGCTGGAAGACCAGGTATCCCAGAACACCGAGAACGATGATCATCAGCAGGGTAACAAATCCCCGTAAAATCGGCCGGTCACGCACAGAAGTTTCTGCCTGGAGTGTTAAATCTTTGGCAGCTGCCGACTTATCTCCATCTTGATGCAATTCAGGGCTGGATGCCGGATCGCTCGTGGTTGTTGAACCGGCTTGCTCTTTATCAGAACCAGAGTTCTCAGCGGCCGGTATTGTTTCAGTATTTTCTATGTCCATATCCTTCGCCAATATTGTTGCGCACTACAATCTGGTGATTATCGCTTCTCCATACCATCTTGAGTCGACCGATTGCAATGCGGGCTACATTATACCCTTACGTGTCTGTTACGTGCTAAAATTATCTCCTGATGAAGGCGATTCTTTACCTGCGTTTAATACTAATAGGTGTTTTGGCGATCACCCTGCCAGCCTGCCAGTCGATCAATCCGGATAGCACCCCTACGCCGGTGTCATCCCCAACACTGGCTCCCACGGGAACCAGCACGCCGGCTCCAACCTTGACACCAACCTACACACCGACTTTTACCCCCACACCCACCATTACGCCCACGCCAACCCCCTTATTCTTAGTAGATGCCGGCACCCCGTTGCCGGAAATCCTGCCGGCTATCAGTTCCATAAATGCCGGGCAGGTCTCCGGGCTGGCTGCCTGGCACGACGCCCCCATCCAGGATATCGCCTGGCATCCCACTACAAATAGCCTGGCTGTCGCCACGGAATCAGTGATCAACCTGTATGATCCTATTACCCGGCAGCTGGTGCGCAGCCTGATCCCCCCTGTCGTAGGATTGGCGGTCATCGCCTATGATCCAACGGGAAACTGGCTGGCAGCCGGCAGCCGTCAAGGATCTCCCGAGACCGGCTTCCAGAGCGATCTGCAATTATGGTTTGGTACAGATCTTACTCCGGTGGGAGTCCTCTTTTCTTCGCCCCAGGGAATCAGCGACATCAGTTTTTCACCAGCCAATAACCTGTTTTCCGCCGCCTATTCAGCTCCTCTCGAAGCGGATAACCGCATAGATTTTTGGAATCCTGCAACCTGGACCATCACTGGCACCTTGAAGACCGGAATCTCGCTGCTGGGGGCATTTTCCCCGGGTGGCAGCATCTATGCCACCACACCGGATCGTTATTCGATTAGTGTCTGGGACCTGGCCGCTAATGGCACACGGGTTTTTAAGCTGCCTACATCATTCACTGGCGCAGTGAATGCTCTGGCATATGCTCCCAGTGGTCTGACCCTGGCAACCGGTCATTACGATGGACGCATCATCCTGTGGGATTTATTCACCGGGACACAGATGGTCAGCATGCAGACTGACGGGGTGGTCGAAAGCCTGGCATTCAGTCCCGATGGAACCGTGCTGGCTTCGGGAAGCGGGTTTGCGGACCAGGCAATCCGTCTGTGGAACCCGGCTACCGGCGAGCTGTTGAATACCCTGCCCGGGCATCTCGCGGGGGTGAACAACCTGGCCTTCTCGCCCAACGGACAGTACCTCGCTTCCGGTTCTTATGACGGCGATCTGCGTTTGTGGGGAATCCGCCCGTAACCAGCTCATGCGGCTGCGATTTTACCTGATCCTGATCCTGGTCTTGGCCGTATCGGCAGGCTGCGGATACGGCGCCGCTGCACAGCACCGATATGGTTCCGACAAGCTCTTTCACTTCCTCTCAGTCTGCCGGTTTGCAGCCAACGAATACTCCGATAATCCCAACTCAGTCCCTACCCGCGACACCGGTTGTGACTGAGCCACCTACCACACCTCCAACACCTCAAACCGTCACTCCAACACCACTAGTTGCTCCACAATTGATAACGGTTCAGAATGCCGTCAATTTAACAAAAATCGGAGACCTGGGATCCAGGCTGGGGTTGATAAATGCTGTTTCCTGGCGCCCGGATGGGAAACAACTGGCCATCTCCACCGGCAACGAAGTTGCCTTATTCACCGTGGAAGGTACAAATCTCGACTGGCTGGCTTCCCTACCCCACAAGGCATTTGTCCCGGCATTGGCCTTCAGCCCGGATGGCCAGTGGCTGGCGACCGGCTCCCGGGATGGTATGGTGCGGGTCTGGCAGGTAAAATCGCTTACCTCGCAGTCATCCGGCCCCACACCTGCCTGGGAGGCGGAAGGTCATCAGAAGGGTGTAAACAGCGTTATTTTCAGCCCGGACGGAAAGTGGCTGGCTTCGGGTGGCAACGATGCCATTGCTCGGTTATGGAACCCATCTACAGGGGAAGCACTAGGCATGTTGATCGGCGGCACATTCGCTGTCCCATCGATAATTTTTTCTCCGGACAGCAAAACCCTGGCAATCGCCAATGGAGAATACATCCGCCTGCGTGATCCTGAATCCGAAAGCATCACGGGCACTCTGCTCTCAGAGATACCGGTTTATACACTGGATTACAGCCCGGATGGCCGTATGTTAGCTGCCGGCGACATCTCCAATGGCATCCAGATCTGGGATCCATCTCTGGCATTTCGTACCGGGTCGGAAACCTATCCCACTCCACTGAAATTGACTGGACATTCGGCACGCCCGACCAGCTATCGGGCTCTGATCTGGGATATTGCCTTCAATCCGAATGGCACTCTGCTGGCTTCAGCAGGCGGCGACCAGACGGTGCGGTTATGGGATGTTGCCACTGGGAACCTGCTTGCGACCCTGACCGGGCACGAGGACGCTGTGACAAGTCTATCCTTCTCGCCAGATGGGACAATCCTGGTTAGCGGGAGCCTGGACGGGCAGTTGCTCTTGTGGGGCGTCCCATGAGCCGTAGGGCAAGCAACAGCAGGGTAATGTAATTCCCCAAGTCACAAGAATTTCATAAACTGTTAGGTTGCCAGCTTCGCAACCGTCACTCCATCTCCGCCTTCTTTTTCACCACCTGCTTCGAACGATTTTACCTGGCTGTTCTGGCTGAGTGCCTGGCGAACAACTTCGCGCAACCGCCCGGTACCTTTTCCGTGGATGATACGTACGAAAGGCATTCCGGCCAGGTAAGCCGCATCCAGATAGCGCTCCAACGCTTCCAGGGCATCTTCTGCGCGCTGGCCGCGTAAATCCAGCTCCATACCTGGGGACTCCGGAAATAAATCGCCTGCAGATTGAGCTTCACTGTTGGTTGTTTTCCTCAAGCGAACAGCACCTTCGCCTTGTGCGGATTCTGCAGACTCACCTTGAATTAACTCGAGATCTGTCAGGCGTGTACGGACTCGCATCATACCCACCTGAATTTCCGCTTCCTCCTCGCCGAGTGCTATCACTACTCCCTGGGTACCTAATTTTCGCAGGCGTACTTTATCTCCCAGGCGCATCGCCCGCCTGCGCTGCCGTTCCATGCGTTGGATTGTTGAGCCTAGCTCAGGTTCGTACCGTTCTGCAGGCTGTTCCACCGCTTGTTCCAGCTGCTCCATTCTGGCTTCAACTTCCTGGATCACATCCGCAGGCTGCCTGGTTTTGGCCAGCAGGCGTCGGATATCGGCCAGCTCTTCTTGCACCAATTGGATCTGGGCATCCGCGGCTTGCTGCGCCTTTTCCATGATCCGCCGCCGCTCTTCCTCAATTTTTTCAAGGCGATCGAGTAACTCTTTGCGCAATTCTTCAGCTTCTTGGCGAGCCTGGTCGGCGGAATGGCGTGCGTGGCGCGCCAGCTCGCGTTGGTGGTGGATCTCATCCAGCAAATTATCCGCCCGCAGCTCGTCTGGGTTAAGCTCGGATCGCGCCTCAACAATGATCGACTCCGGTAAGCCCAGCCGCTGAGCAATCGCCAGGGCATTGGAACGTCCCGGCAGACCGATCGTCAGGTGGAAGGATGGCCGAAGCGTTTCCAGATCAAATTCGACACTCGCATTCACAGCGCCTGGTGTGGCATGGGCATAAGCCTTCAGCTCCGGGTGATGGGTGGTCACCAGGGTTGTAATACCTCGACCCAGCAAATTGCTCAAGATTGCCCGAGCCAGGGCGGCGCCTTCCTGCGGGTCGGTGCCGGCACCAAGCTCATCCAGGATTACCAGCGAGGTGGGTGTAGCCTCTTCCAGGATATGGATGATATTGGTGATGTGCCCGGAAAATGTGGAGAGAGATTGCTCGATCGACTGCTCGTCTCCAATATCAGCATAGATGGTTTCAAAGACGCTGATTTCCGAGCCGGAATCGACCGGGATATGCAAACCAGACTGAGCCATAAGGGCCAGCAAGCCGATCGTTTTTAGCGTTACGGTTTTTCCACCCGTATTTGGCCCGGTAACGATCATGGCATAAATTTTCTCGTCAAGATCGACATCGATCGCCACGACAGTGCGGGGATCCAAGAGGGGGTGGCGTGCCTGGTAGAGCCGAATAATGCTGCCAGGGTGAGTGGGCTGCTTGCTTTGCGCTTTGCCGGTATCTCGGTCGGCTGCCCGTAGTGGACGATTCTCTTCTAGCGAAAATAGCTTCGGCTCGCTGGCTCGGATGTCTTCGGCGTATTTTCCCCGCGCCAAAGCCAGATCCAGCCGGGCAATCACATCCACCGTGTGGACGATGGCTTCGGCGTGCATCCCAACCTGGTGCGAGAGCTCTGCCAGGATGCGCCGCTCTTCATCACGTTCCGCCAGCTCTAGTTCACGATACTGGTTATTCAACTCCACAACTACCAGCGGTTCAACAAAAATCGTTGCCCCGGAAGATGATTGGTCATGAACAATAGAGCGAATTCGCCCTTTAAACTCTGCCCGTAAAGGCACTACATAACGCCCGTCTCGTTGGGTGATTAAAGCTTCCTGCAAGTAGGGCCCGTTTTTGGGATCGCTAATAATGCGCTGTAAACGGGTCATCAGCCGCTCGTGAGCGATGCGCAAATCGTGCCGGATAGATCCTAATTTGACTGAAGCCGAATCCAGGATCTCCCCACGCTCGGAGATCGATCGCGTAATCGCATCAATTAGCCCCAATGGAGGAGGCAACTGGCTGACGATATCTGTCAGGATCGGAAATGATACCGCCCAACGTTCGAATGTCCGCGCCAGGGTACGCGCAGAAACCAGGGTGTACTTAATGTCCAGCAGGTCGCTGGGCAATAAGACGCCGCCATGATTGGCCAGATCAACTACCTGTCGAACATCACGTGCGCCGCCTATGGATAAATCAGAATGATTAAATAGCAGCCGTACGGCTTCACTGGTTTCCGCCAAACTGCGACGGGCTTCAATAATATCGCTGGTCGGATGAAGTTGTTTCGCCAGTTCTGCAGAGGCAGGGAACGAGCAGTAACCGGCCAATTTCTCCAGGATTTTGTCATATTCAAGTGTGCGAAGAGTTTTCTCATCCATAGCCAGAATTCTCAAAACAGAAGCCCTATTTTTACTCAAACCTGGTGAGTGTACCATAAAAGTCCAGACGTATTCCACCAGTAGTATAATCTTTACACTACCCGTACATACACCGCAGGAGCTCAAAATGCCTTATTCCTATGCAGTCCTCGGCGCCGGTAGGCAGGGTACCTCAGCCGCCTACGATATTGCCTGTTGGGGTGATGCCCGCCAGGTCTTGCTTGCAGACCTGGATCTGGACAAGGCTGCTCGCGCCGCAGAGAGAGTAAACCATCTGGCAGGAAAAACCATCGCCCACCCTGTTCAGGTTGATGTTACAAGCCCGCAATCGGTGCGTAACGCATTATCGGGAGTTGACGCGTTCCTCAGCGCGGTGCCATATTATTACAACCTGGATCTGACCCAGGCAGCCATCGAGCTGCAGGCCCATATGGCGGATCTCGGCGGCAACACAGATATCGTGCGCAAGCAGCATGAATTTCATCAAGCGGCTCAGGCTGCGGGAATATGTATTCTGCCTGATTGCGGGCAGGTTCCAGGCCTAGGCACCATCCTCTCTTGTTATGCGATGAGTTTGTTGGATAAGACAGTTGATGTCTTTATGTGGGATGGCGGAATACCCCAGCAACCACGCCCTCCCTTCAACTATCTGCTGACCTTCCACGTTGCTGGACTGACCAACGAGTATGCCGAACCGGCAGTATTCTTACGGGATTGGGAAATTATACAGGTCGAGCCGATGACTGAGCTAGAAACCGTCCTGTTTCCGGAGCCGATTGGCTTACTGGAATCCTTCGTAGCCGGCGGTGGGACAAGCAGCATGCCCTGGACCTTTTCCGGCAAGCTGCGCACTTTACAAAACCTGACTCTCCGCTACCCGGGCAATCTTGCCCAGCTGAGAGCTTTCTATGATCTTGGTTTGTGGAACCTGGAGCCGCTGCAGCTCGGAGATACTCCGGTTGTTCCCAGGGATGTATTCCATGCCCTCTTCGAGCCAAAAGTTGTGTTTCCAGAGGACAAAGACCTGGTAATCGTGCGCGTCAAAGCTGTGGGGGAAAAAGATGGACGCCCGGCAGAAGCATTGGTCGAATTAATTGATTATTATGACGAATTCACCGGTTTCACTGCCATGGAGCGCAGCACCGGTTGGAGTGCAGCGGTAATTCTTGAAATGGCCGCCAAAGGACAAATACCGCATGGAGCTGGAGGCCTGGAAATCATGGTACCGGCCGCTCAATGCGTAGATGAATTTAAGAAACATGGGCTAAAAATAACCCAATCCATCCTGAGCTAATAGAATACTGGAACGTATACCTTCGAAAAAGAGAGTCCACCTATGAGCGATTTATATGCAACCCAGAAAAAAACATGCAGCCATCGTGACCAGATCCAGGATGTAAATGGGAATACAGCCGGCTGCGAAGAGTGCATGCAGACCGGGGATACCTGGGTTCATCTGCGCCTGTGTATGACCTGCGGGCATGTGGGCTGTTGCGACAATTCAAAGAATAAGCATGCTTCGAAGCATTTCCAAGAAACCGGCCACCCAGTTATTCGCTCATTCCAGCCCGGTGAGAAATGGCTGTGGTGTTATATTGACCAGATGTATTTATGAGATTCATCTAGCTGTTTTCAACGCGAAAATGCCTGGGTTGCCCCAGGCCATTTTCTGTGAGATTAATCCGGTTTTGACCTTATTCCTTGCTGCCAGTTAAACCGGATATCGGATCAAGATTTACGGAACGGTTGCCGTGTTGTTGTAGAACCAGTTGTAGGCGAAAAAGCCGCTCGCATTGTTCTGGGCTCGAATTGCGATCTGGTAGGAGCCTTTCAAGGCAGATGGGATAGCAAATGGGCCGGCATAGAACGACCCGCCCTTCCCCGAGTTAAAGGAGCCTACAGAATACCCACCAATACCCTTCGAATGCATCGGGCCCATATACACATTGAACTTCAAGTTGGGTGGGAAATTATGGGTGTAGATTGTTACTTCTTGGTTCCGAACAACCGAATAAATGGTGAAAGTCGGGATGGTTTGGGGGGCCGGCTTGGGAGGCGGCTGTGATCCACCTGTAGTGGAGACACAAAGGACCTGACCGGAATAAATCTTATTGGGATTCTGGATGTTGTTGATTTTTGCCAGGTATGTCCAGCTCACCCCATACCATACACCGATCTTATACAGCGTATCTCCAGGCTGTACGGTGTACCATTGCGTGCAGCTCGCTGCCAGGGCAGGTCGCGCACTCAACCCCAGACCGCCCAGCAGGACTGCAACCGCCAGAACTAAGAATCCTATTCTCCTGATAGTGACCATTTTTTCTTCCTCCTGAACCTGATAGCAATTACATTGATGAAGAAGATGGCATCGCCTTTCTTTGAACCCTCAATGTTAACTATATCTTAATTATCTTATTAAGTAAATACTTATTTGCCCTGGTTTTTCCCCCTGGCGGATAAAAATTTGTCAGGCTTGGACTCTTATCGGAGGAAGGGTTCTCAGAATAAATTTATTTTTACATGTTAGAATAAATTATTGATCTGCCGGTCAAATCTTGCTCGACCGGTTTGTCCAAGAGATTGAAAGGAGAGAATACGATGACTGGTTTGAAGAAATCCCAATGGGCTACCCGGTGGTTCACAATTACTTTGGCGGCCATCCTCCTGGTTGGGGCTCTGTCACCTGCATTTTCGTCGCCAGCCCAGGCGAGCCCGGCAGCTGCTGTATGTGCAGCTACTCACATTGTAAAAGCCAATGAGACCCTGACCTCCATAGCGAAGAAATATGGCGTCACCGTCGAAGCATTGGCAGCCGCCAACAACCTGAACACCACTTCCAAAGTTTACAAGGGAATGTCGCTGTGCATCCCGGCCAGCAAAAAGGTTGAGGCACAGGCCATCTTGAATGTCGCAGCGAGCAAGGGCATGGTCACCATTTCCGGCACCGGGCTTACGAAATCAAAAGCCTACCTGATCAAAGTGAAAGAAGGTGACCTGGGGATATGGTATCCGATGGGTCGGGTGAGCACGACCAAGGACGGCACTCTCCTTGCGAAGACATTGCCCCTCCCGAAGCAGCTCAAGTCTCGCATGTACCTGACAGTCTGCTTGAAGAACCAGACAACCGATGCACTGACCTGTAAAAAGGTCTTCCACATTCCATAGAAATCGAATATCAACCGGCATCTGCCGGCGCATGATGAAGATCAGTATCCAAAACGATCTTCCATCTCAATGATGGGAGATCGTTTTAGATCAACTCTTGCTCGTC
The DNA here is from genome assembly GCA_963744375.1 of uncultured Chloroflexia bacterium. GTDB lineage: Bacteria > Chloroflexota > Anaerolineae > Anaerolineales > UBA4823 > CTSoil-045. Next base: position 359,876 of record CAVUTH010000001.1, read on the forward strand.
TGCGATCAAGCGATCAAAAGCTGCGGATAAAGCCTTCGTGATTACTCCGGGATGACCATTCCCAACCAAGGTATTATCGATTTTTCTAACCGGAAGAATCCCCCGGCTGGCACTGGTGATAAAAGCCTCATCGATCTGTGGAATTTCACCCAGCTGCACGGCACGATATTCGATCGGGAGGTTAAACTTGCCGGGCAGCGTCGATCACAAGGGCCCGGGTAATTCCCGCCAACACATCTTCATCGGCAGTAATCAACGTGCCGGCGCGAATTGCAAAGAAGTTGCTGCTTAATCCTTCCAGGATTTCCCCTGTGGAGTTCACCATCAAGGCTTCATTAATCCCCACAGCCAGTGCCTGCCGATAATCACTGGCTGGTGCAATGAAATCCGTCAGCTTAGCCAGAGGCTGCACTCGGTGCAAATCACAGGTCACCACGCTAACCCCTTCTTCGTACGCCAATATTGGCGGAACGTGGAGCTTCTCAATCGAAAGATACACGCTGCCAGGCTCCTGGGACAGATCCAACGTAAGCCGTAGACGATTCTCCTGCCCTGCCTCCTCCTGCTGAAAAACCCATCGGATTGCCTCACGAATCCGATTTTCATCTATCACGATATCATAGCCTTTTAGATTCGCGCTTTCGCGCAAACGGGCGAGGTGTTCCCTCAGGCGAATAGCATTCTTGTGCGAATAGGTGCGCAAGGTTGTGTACGCCCCAGATGGCAGGTTTCGAGAAGCTTCATCCAGACTGGCTGGAGCCGGAGAAAAGCTTACCGGGGTTGCCGAAGCAGGTGTATGAGAAGTAATCAGGCGCCAAACGGATATCATAACTGTCATTCGATGGGCACTTGATTTACGCCCATTCCGGTGGTTCCAGATGAACAAACACATCCGCAATCTCTGGCAAACGGCTGGTCAGGTCATGCTCCAACTGCTCTGCCAGGCGATGGGCTTCAACTACTGGTGTATCTGCGGCGATAGTGCACTCTAGTGAAATATGGTAACCTCCAGAATAGCTTTTATCTCTGCGGACAATCACATGATGTGGATATCCAATCTCGGGAATTCCGTTGACAACATTTTGGATCTCCCGGATGACTCGATCTTCAAACTCCTTATCGACGTGGCCCCCTTCTTCCACTTTATGGCTTGCCATCTCAATGTGTGTGTGAACTTCATGGATTTCTGGGTGCCTGCGGCGCAGGTCATTTTCCATCCGATCCACCAGTGCATGCGCCTGGCCCAGGGTAATATTCGGGCTAACGCCTACATGAAATTCCACATACAGCTCGTCATCCATCGTATGCGCCCAGGACTCATGGATTGTCACCCCTATCTCATCGGCTAACTGCTTGAGCGAAGCAAAGATATCAGGGGTGGGATCTGTGGAAGTGTGTTGGGCTTCAAGGTGCACCGTGACATCATTAATAGTCTCCTGCTCCAAAAGCCGCCGTCGCAATTCGCTGGCGATGGCATCCGCCTCCTGTACCGTTTTCTCCGGTGCGACCCGAACATGCATATCCACCGCCGCGCTGCCTTGCGGTCCCCGGCTGCGCACCCGATGAATTAACTCGACACCGGTCACCGATCGGGCAATACCCGCAATCACCTGTGGGTCGATAGGCGCCCGATCTACCAGGACCGGTAATGTTTCCCGCAGGACATCGACGCCGATCTTGGCAATCATCACAGCCACAAACATTGCCAGGATCGGATCCGCCTGGGGAAAGCCCAGTCGCACCAGGAATAATCCGACCAGAACCGAAAAGGACACCAGGATGCTCGCCCGGGTATGCAGTGCGTCGGCAACCAGGATTTCACTTTTTAATCTACGCCCTTCCCGCAACTCATAAAAGCTTGTGATAGCCTGGATAATCATGGAGACAACCATCGCGCCCATAACATATCCATTAACATCCGGTACGGTGTTTTCGTTCAACCTCGCCCAGGCGGTCTGCAGAAGCTGCCAGCCGGTGAGGAATAATAGGAAGGCTATGCTCAAGGCGGCAATCGTCTCAAATTTACGGTGACCGTAGGGGTGCTCGGCATCGGGAGGCAGGCCGGCGGCGTATAACCCGGCTAACCCGACGACATTAGACAGGCCGTCGAACAGGCTATCCAGGCTATCGGCTACTACACTGATCGCCCCAGTTGCAATTCCCGCTGCCAGTTTTATCCCCATTGCCAGGAAATTGAGCAGCATGGTGGCAATTAATACCACCCGGATACGTTTTAGGTCCCGTTTCTCGGTAATAAAATAGCCGTCATCGGACCAATTAAATTTTCCCATAACCTCCATTTTAACTGATTATCTATCTATCTTCGGGGGCTAGATAGCGATCGGAAAACTTCCAGCCTGCCAGGAGGAGGCAAAGCTCCCGCCGGTTTTGAACACCAAATTTTCTCAGGCTGTGACGCACATGCGAACGAACGGTTTCGATAGAAACCACCAGATGCTCGGCAATCTGCCGATTGGAATAGTCGCAGCAGATCAGCGCCACGACTTCCCGTTCTCGAGGGGTCAGAATTCGCCAGCAGCGCATCAGTTCCCAGGATACTTGCTGTTGGGCATACCCACTGGCGATCAAATCAGCAGTCAGGTCGTGCTCTGAACGTCCATCGCGTTGAGCCATCAGTCGAAGCGCCTCAAGCATATCCGCACTAAGATGGATACCAGGTTCCCGGGAGAAAAACCGCCGGACATTTTCCAGAAATCCCCGCCAGGTAAGCCGATTGCCCATGCAGCACCTCCAAAATAAGAACATATGTTCTATTTTTCGGGAATTATATACCCTTCAAGGACTTATGTCAATCCGATTTCACTGGGATCAACTAGAGTTCCAGAAAATGAATGACGCCTTACTTATGAAATAGTGCCCTTTATCACTCGCTTTACGGAAATATTTCGGTATTATTAAATAAACTATCCAGGATTTGTTTTTAGGAGTGGTTCATGGAAAACCTAACAGAATCAATTTTGGAATTGATCCGTTTAGCTGCCACTGACTTACCTCCGGATGTCGAACAGGCGCTGCGCCAATCTGTAGAGCAGGAAGCACCAGGATCGGCAGCGCGTGGAGCTCTGGCAACTATTTTGGAGAATGTGGCACTTGCCAGGCAGAACTCTACTCCGATCTGCCAGGATACCGGTACACCTATCTTCTATGTGTACTACCCGGAAGGTTGGAGCACGCGACAGCTGCGCAAACAAATTGAAGCTGCGGTCGTCGAGGCTACCCAACGCTCCTATTTAAGACCGAACTCGGTCCACAGTGTCAGCGGAAAAAATACCGGGAACAATCTGGGAGACGAATACTTCCCAACCATCCATTTTATCGAAGTCGATGGTCCGGCACTCACTATGGAAGTGATGCTCAAAGGCGGGGGATGCGAGAACGTAGGAGCCCAGTATACCCTGCCCAATGCTACCCTGGGCGCGGGCCGGGACCTGCCTGGTGTGCGCAAGGCAGTCCTGGATGCTGTCCACAAGGCCCAGGGGAAAGGCTGCGCACCGGGCATCCTGGGAGTGGCAATCGGTGGGGATCGCGGCTCATCATACTACGCCAGCAAGGAAATCTTGCTCAATAAGCTGGACGAAGGCAACCCCGATCCTCAGCTGGCTGACCTGGAAGACCGTCTGACCGAGGAAGCCAATCTGCTTGGGATCGGCCCGATGGGCTTCGGGGGCCAGACTACGGTTCTAGGAACAAAAATTACCACGCTGCATCGCCTGCCGGCTAGCTTCTACGTCTCCATCTCTTACATGTGCTGGGCTTACCGCCGCCGCAAGATGACCTACCAGGACGGATTGGCAGCTTATGAATAGGTTTCAGCTCAGGATGGAAGCTTTAGGAAGCAAATTGATTTGGGAATTGTGGAGGATAGCATGAGATCAATCTCGTTACCCATGACTGAAGATGTTGCACGCAGTTTGAGAGTTGGCGACCCGATAGGACTGAACGGCAAGATGGTAACCGGACGAGATGCTGTGCACAAATGGATGGTAGATACTTTTATCAAGAACACCCGTATCCCACAAGGGGATGATCAGCAAGTTTATGATGCGATTACGCAACTCCTGCAAGATGGAGTAATTTATCACTGCGGACCGGTAGTGGCCGGATTGGATACCCAGGATTACCGGTTTGTGGCTGCCGGGCCAACTACCAGCATCCGAGAAGAGCCGTATCAGGGCGATGTAATGAAGCACTTTTCAGTAAGAGGGGTGATTGGCAAAGGCGGGATGGGACCCAAAACGCTTTCGGCCTGTCAGGAAGTAGGCGGTGTCTACCTGCATGCGATTGGCGGCGCAGCCACTCTGATTGCACAGACGGTCCAACGCGTGGTTGGTGTTTATAAGCTGGATTTCGGTGTGCCTGAAGCCATGTGGGTGATTGAGGTCAAGGACTTCCCCGTGGTAGTCACCATGGATTCCCATGGTGGATCCTTGCATGCAGAAATTGAGCAGAAATCAAAAGCCGTGCTGGAATCGCTTCTCTCTATGCCATAAAGCCAGGACTAATCAAAAAATCCCTCCCCATCGTTCGGGGAGGGATTTTTAATCTACTGGTTTCCAGTTCTAGGGATACATGTAAAGCGCCTGGCAGTGAGAGGCGTCATTCCAGGGGTTCTTCAAGCAGAAATTGGCGAATTTACCCCACTTGAGGGCATTCTTATCATAGAACCTGGTCGGAATGCCGAAGGATTTAGTGGCATTGCCATTCTTGTCCGTACGGATCGTCCCCAGGCGAGTTCCCTGACCAATCGGCCGAGAGCTGCCGGAGTACAGCCGGAAGTAGTAAGGTGTATTCTTCGCCATCTTGGTGACTTTGACGGTCACGAGGTATAGACCGCTGGGTGTAATCGTTACGCCGGGTTTGGTAGCCGTGGAGGTAGCACTGACTGTCCCGGTGACCTGCGTGCTCGCCCCGGCAGGGATGCACAAGGTCTGACCGACAAAAATCTGGTAAGGTGAAGTTAGACTGTTGGCCGCTGCGATTTCCTCAACGGTCGTATTGTACTGGACAGCAATCGAGGACAGGGTATCTCCGGATTGAACTTTGTACTGAGTCGAACAACTCTGCGCAGCAACCCCCTGGATCGATCCCACAAGCACCATGCTCACAAAGATCGCCACGGCCAGCACGCCGGCAATCCAACGCCGGGCTGTTACTGCTTTAGGGTTTTCATTCATGTTTTTCTCCTTTACAACGTCTTCTTACTGGTTTCGTGCAGTATAGCATTGAATTTCTGAAATTACCAGGATATGCCTACGACATATGTCTTATTCTACTGCCCGTTACAATCTCTTCTAATGCCCATATCATGATTAAACTCAGTGATCAGGCCGCCTCTTTCTGGCTGAATTGAGTACGGTATAAATGGGCATACAGGCCATTCAACGCCAATAATTCCTGGTGGGTGCCCCGCTCAACAATCTCACCGCGATCCATTACCAGGATCAGATCGGCAGCCAGGATGGTGCTCAACCGGTGAGCAATGACAATGCTGGTACGGCCAGCCAGGACACGTTTCAAGGCATCTTGAATCAGAGCTTCCGACTCACTATCCAGATGGCTGGTCGCCTCATCCAGGACAAGAATGCGAGGGTTCTTCAAAATCACGCGTGCCAGAGCAATCCTCTGCTTCTCCCCACCGCTGAGCCGATATCCGCGTTCTCCCACCACAGTGTCATAACCTTCAGGCAAACCCATAATAAATTCGTGGATGTTGGCTGCCCGGCAGGCTTCTTCCAGCTCCTGCAGGGTGGCATCCAGCCTGGCGTAAATAAGATTGGTCCGAATCGTATCGTGAAAGAGGTAATTTTCCTGCGTCACCATACCTATCTGGGCGCTCAGGGATTCCAGGGTGACATCTCGCAGATCTTGTCCATCGATTGTGATTTTTCCGCTGCTCGGGTCATACAGTCGCGGGATCAAATACGTCAAGGTAGTTTTACCGGCCCCACTGGGTCCAACCAGCGCCACCAACTGTCCCTGTTCAACCGTAAAACTTATCCCCTGCAATGCAATAGCTCTGGCCTGAGTCAATGCCTGCGATCCATCGATGGGTTCTACATCAACAGCCGCAACGTCATCTCTACTATGCGCATCTCCAATTGGCTGTTTTTCACCCTGCGCACTCCGCCCGTTCCCTGACATAACCATCTTCACCTGGTCGACTTGCCCGTAGCGAGTCACCTCGCTCAATAGCTGCTCTTCGTGGATTTGATAGGTAAATGTCACCTCTATGAAGTCAATTCTGCCCTGGATATCTTGCAGTTGGACCGCTCCTTCTTTTTGACGGATATCCAATGGCAGGTCCAAAACCTCAAAGACGCGTTCAAAACTCACCATAGAAGTAGCGAACTCGACAGGGGCATTGGTCAATCCTTGCAAGGACCCATATAATGCAGAAAGGTAAGCCCCAAAAGCGACAATCGTACCAATCGTAAATTCGCCCTGGATTACCATATATCCGCCGATACCAAACACCAGGGCTGTTCCAATCGCGCTAACCAGGCCGATGATCACCATGAATATCGAGCCGAACACTGCCCGGTTGATACCCATCTGGCGTACTTGTGAAGCGCGATTCTCAAAGCGTGCGATCTCCACGTCGGTTCGGCCAAATAGCTTCACCAACAGTGCGCCGGCAATGTTTAATGTCTCACCCACCATGGCATTCATCTGGGCGTTAATATCCATTGCCCGGCGTGCAATCTCCCGCAAGCGCCCCCCCATAATTCTGGCTGCCAGGATAAAAAAGGGCAGGATGATCACACTGATAAGGGTTAGCCTCCACTCCAATTTGAGCATCACCAATAGTATCGCTGTCGCCTGAATGATGTTTGTCACTATGCTTATGATCGTACTGCTTACCGCATTTTGGGCACCGATGACATCATTGTTCAACCGGCTCATTAATTCACCCACGCGAGTATTGGTAAAAAAGTGCAGTGACATGCGTTGCAAATGCGAATAAAGTGCAACTCGCAGGTCATAAATCACCCCTTCACCAACCTGGCTATTCAAGCGGCGCTGCACCACATTAACCAGGCCTCCCAATACAGGGATTAATAGCAAAGCCAGGGAGAGCCACACCAGCCTTTGGACATCTTTTTGTGGGATGGTCTGGTCGATCAGGTCTCGCATAATCAGCGGGCTGATTAGTGTTAAACTGGTACTGATCAGGATCAGTATTAACATTCCCAAAATTTGCCAGCGATAAGGCTTTGCATAAGCCAGCGCTCGGCGCATTAAGGGCCAAGAAATCTTTTGCTTATCACCGGTTCCCCCAAGATAACCCCTCCAACCTGTTCCATGCGAGCCATGCATCATTACAGAAACTCCTCGATCCAACCTGGATGTAATACCGCTCTATAAACCAGCAAAATTCCTTTGTCGCGTGAGTAATGCAGTAAAATTTTATCACCCTATCCTCTACAGGACCTATTGCATGCAACTATACTTCATCCGTCATGGTCAATCGCAAAACAATGCCCTATGGGAGCAATCGCAGGATGTAAAAAGCTTTATCGTCGATCCAGAGCTGACCGAGATTGGCCGCCAGCAGGCCGACTTATTAGCCTCTTCTCTTACGGAAAACCGGCCCAATCTTGGGAATCCCAATTGGGACCCACAAAATGTCACCGGCTATGGGATAACCCACCTATACACAAGCCTGATGCTGCGGGCCGTTCAGACAGGTACCGCGATTTCGCATAAACTTGGATTGCCACTGAACGCCTGGATCGACTTACATGAACGTGGCGGCCTGGTGCTTGACGAACTGCCACATGAAGACCCGGTGGGATACCCTGGCCCCAATCGCCAATTTTTCGAAGCTAATTATCCCCATCTAATCCTCCCCAATACTTTGGGTGAAGAAGGCTGGTGGAGTCGCCCCTGGGAGAACCAGGTACAGCGGCGAGAGCGGGCAGCCCGCGTCGTAAAGGACCTTTTACAACGCCACGGGGCTACAGATGACCGGGTGGCCATTATCAGCCATGGTGGCTTTTACAACCATCTGCTGGCTGCCCTGTTCGGATTTCCAGACGAAGGCGGATGGTGGTTCCTGATGAATAATGCCTCAATCTCTCGCATCGATTTCAACCCCCAAGAAATCCAGCTTGTTTTTCACAACCGGGTGACGCACCTGCCTGCAGCGCTAATCACCTGAGTATAAACCAGGGCTGAGCAAGCACAAACGAGTTGATGCTCTGAGAAAATATCTGGTATATTTTCCTCATAGCAACCGATTTATTATTGCTTCTACACCATGACTGATCTGCGTATCTATCTGTTCGGGAATCCCCGCTTACTGCTGAAAGGAATACCGCTTGCCACCGATCGCAAAAAAGCGGTTGCTCTGCTGGCATACCTGCTTGTCACACGGCAGGCACACAGCCGCGAGGCACTGGCGACGTTGCTGTGGCCGGAATATTCCACTGAAAAAGCGTTTGCTTACCTGCGACGCACAATCTGGGAAATAAATCACCTCCTGCCTGAAGGCTGGCTGGCGGCTGAGCGCGATTCCGTTTCGTGGAAAAATTGGGAGGAAATCTGGTTAGACATAAGCGAATTTCAGGCACTGGCTGCCTCCTGCCACGCTGGGGATGACTCCGACGAATGTTTGGCCAGGCTGGAGACAGCCGCACGACTTTACCAGGCCGGCTTTATGACCGGATTTACCCTGCCCGACGCCCCGATTTTTGATGAATGGCAGTTTTTCACCACAGAAAAAATGCGCAGCGAACAGATCCAAATTCTGGAGCGCCTATCGCACGGCTATGCGCGACCAGCTCAAGGAGGGAAAGCCGTCGATTTTGCCCGGCAGTGGATAGAGCTGGACAAACTCAACGAAGTTGCCCATCGCTGGCTGATGCAACTGTATGCATCCCTTGACCAGCGAGCCGCTGCCATGCGACAGTATGATGTCTTAAGCCAGTCATTGGAAACCCAACTCGGTTTGCAGCCCCAACCGGGAACAACAGCCTTGTACGAGCAGATCAAGCATGGACTGCACTACCCGGTTCGTTCGAAACCACCTGCCCATGGGCAAGAATCTCCGTCTACAACGACATCTATCCAGCACAACCCGGAAACATCCACAACATCCGGGAGATTACACTCACCCTTGCGAGCTTCTCTACCGGTCCCCCCGACCCCGTTTATCGGCCGTGAACAGGAAATCCCGGAAATCACCGACCTGCTTGCTCTACCAGATTGCAGGCTGCTGACCCTGCTAGGCCCGGGTGGGATTGGGAAGACCCGTCTCGCCATCCAGATTGCCGGACAGAATGTGGATCAGTATCCAGATGGTGTGTTCTTTATTCCATTAGCCCCGCTGAATGATGCTGAACTGATTATCCCAGCAATTGCAAAAGTTCTGCGCTTTCCATTAGATGACTCTTCCGGAGCTGCACGTGACCAGTTGCTGGAATACTTGCAGTTCAAAAAACTGCTGCTTGTCCTGGATAACATCGAGCACTTGCTAACCGAAACGAGCCTTCAGTTGGCGGTCGATATTTTGGCCACAGCAGCTGGCGTGAAGTTGCTGATTTCATCACGAATGCGGCTGAATATCCAGGGAGAGCACACTTATGTTGTGGGCGGCATGTCTACCCCGCCTGGTCCGGATAGCCGGGAAACGACAGCTTCGCTCGAAAAGTACAGTGCAGTGCGTCTCTTCTTGCAAAGCGCAAGGCGGATTTTACCCAGTTTTCACCTGACTGAGAGCAACCGAGTCGCAGTCGTCGAGATCTGCCAGATGCTGCAAGGGATGCCTCTGGGGATTGAGCTGGCAGCAGCCTGGATGGAACTCTTAGAGCCGCAGCAAATCTTGCAAGAGATGCAAAAAAACCTGGATTTCCTGGAAAGCGACCAGCATGACCTTCCGGATAGGCAACGCAGCATCCGGGCAGTTTTCGAAACTACCTGGAAACTGCTCACCCCTGCGGAGCGCAAGACCTTCCTGGAATTGGCCATTTTCCAATCCGGCTTCACTCGCTCCGCAGCTGAGCAGATAGCAGGGGCATCTTTACGGTCATTGACTACCCTGGTAAACAAATCTTTGCTCCAACATCTCCAGGCAAACCGTTTTGCCATCCATGAGCTACTTCGACAATATGCCCTAGAGCGTTTGAAGGCCGATCGAGATTCCTGGCAGGATATCCACGACCGCCACAGCCGCTATTACCTGGGTTACCTGGCAACTTACGGTCAGGATTTAATGACCGGCCGCCAAAAAGAAGCGCATGATGCAATTGGCGACGAGATCGACAATATTCTGCAAGCTTATTATTGGGCTCTGGCACTCCACGACCACATCCTGATTGATTTGGCAATCCTTTACTTGGGTATATATTATTCCGGTTGGGAAAAAACCGAAATGGAGACCGTCTCAAAACGCGCCCTGGACGACTATCTCTCCCGGCCCGACGAAAGCGCTGAAGGGCGACTCACGCTGATCAAGCTGCTCATTATGCACGCAATCTCCTTTATCGACTACCTGGAACCAGAACCGGCAAAATCATTCCAGATTGCGCGGGAGATGCTTAATGAAGACCCTGAACTTGAAATAAGACTGGGATTCCACTTCAGTGTTTTGGCTTTCCTATTCAGTAGAGACAATCCAATTGAAGCAATCGCTATGTTCACCAGGAATCTGGAACGTCTGCGTGTGATTGGCGAGCCGTGGCACATCTCCTTCACTTTGCGTTATTTGGGATGGACTTATACCCAAACTCGGGAGCTTGATAAATGTCGTCAGGCAGTGATGGAAGCCATGGATATCGACATCGAAAGAGGCGACCAGGCAAGCCTCTCGGAAGACCTGTCACTACTGGCAAATCTGGCTCTCTCCGAGCATGCCTATGATATTGCACTACAACTTACTCAACGCCAGAAGGAAATCCACGAGTCACTGGGAAATCACCAAAATATTGCCGGCTCGATACAGGATCTGGGAGCTATCAGTCTGGCATTGGGTGATTATGCCCAAGCTATCGAATACTTTCACCAGGCAGTTGAAAAAGGTGGGGAATTTTCTCGGCACCAGTGGGTCGCTGGAGCATACTCCTGGGAGAGTATTTCCGCTTTACGCCTGGGAGAGATCGAGCATGCCCGGGAAGCGAGGATGCAAAGCCTGGCGATCTCTCAAGAATCGGCCTATCAGACAGGCATCATTTGGAGTTACGCTGAATTGGGCGAGATCGAGCGTATCGATGGCAACCTCGGCGCTGCCGAACGTTGGTACCGTCAGGCACTGGCGTACCTGGAGTCGACCGCTGTCTACGATCTGCGTGCTTTTGCCAATCGAGGACTTGGCCAGATCGCGATCACCCGGGGAAATTTGGAAGAAGCCCGCCACCGGTTAGACGAGAGTTTGAAAGCCGCCAATGAAGAATACTTCCCCTGGGGATCGGCTTATGCCTTGAGCTGCCTGGCGAGAGTGTCAATAACCGAAGGAGACCTGAAGGCGGCTGAGCTTCACTTAACAGAGGCCGCGCAGGTTCTTTCCCGCTGGGGAGATCAGGGGGTTGCGTTGGAAATGATTGCTGCGATTGCGGAACTTTATCTGGCAGAAGACCGGCCTGCCGATGCGATTGCATTGGCGGCCTTCTTACTTGACTACCAGGGCACATGGTACGAAACCAGGGAAAGAGCCTCAGAATTGATAATTCGGGCGGCTTCCCGGCTGGCTTCTACCGATCTATCCAACGCCCAGCAAAAAGGGCAGCTGATCTTATTTGACCAGATGCTGGATAAAATCGCTACCGGCGATATCCAGCACCTGTGTGATTGATCAGATGAATACCGGCTAGCGCCCGCGTCCGGGCAGCATAGAAAGCAGTGTCTCGATGCTTTTGCTACGATAATCAATAGCATTGGTAACGTTCTGCTGATGCACCGCCAGCAGGGTTTCGTCTAATATCAGGCCACCGGAATCTCCTCGCTGCATCGGAATAATCGTTTGCTGGTCGCCGTCCAATTGGATGATCGTTCGGGCGACGATGAATGCTTTATCGAGATTATTCGGATCCTGTGGGTCAAGCTCGACGTAATTCGTCTCAACTGTCAGGTCGGTGGCATCCGCCAGGGCTTTTGCCAATTTTCCCGCAGCTGCGCGGATGTTATTTTCTAATTCACTGGGCATGAAAATTCTCCTGTTCCTGTAATTGATCGGTGGTTTATGCGGTAATCGCCTGAACTCGACGGATTTCCCGGTATTGTTCCATTACCTGACGGATAAATTTATATACAGCCGGGATCATCAGCGGGTTCCCAGTCGATGATAATAAGCCGAACAGGGCTGCTCCCTGTGTGACCAGCATAGCCATTTTTACCCAGGCCTGCCGGGAAGCCAGAGCCAGCTCTACGCTCTTACTGTGCAGCAGCATCTGGTCCGCGGACAATCCTCTCTGCCAGAGTGTCTCAAAATCACCGGTCCACGAGACCGCAGTCCGGCCAGTGGGGCTTTCGCCAGCCGATGATTCCACGTACGCGTAATGCGCCAGCATCTGGCGCACCTTGCTGAAGAAATCCAGCGCTTCCTGTGCGGTATCCTGCCAGTCTTGCGGTAGACTGATCCCCAGGGCAAAGCTCATGATTCCCTGGGATGGCACCAGCCAGCTGGCCAGCTCGGCTTCCGGAGCTGCGAAGTCAACTTGCTCAATGTCAAAAGATTGTACCGGCAGATCGCCTCCTGGCGGTTGACCGCTCGCAAAAGCTTCCAGGCGAATCTGCGCTGCCGTAAGATCCTGGTTCGCCAGGCGCAATGCTGCCTGCTGCTGTTGCAGTGCGGCGCCAGCGAGCCTGGTGTCGAATGGCAGATTGACGCGCCATACGACTGCTACGTCTTCAACCGTCAACGGTGCTGCTTCACCTGGGCCGGCAAATGCTAGCTCAGCCTGCGCCGGTGCTGTCATTGTCTGCCATAACCCCAGCACATCCTCACCTGGTGTGCCGCCGGGTAGGCTGAGCTGAAATATAGCCTCGGTCGAGCCAGGATTCACAATTAACTGCCTTTTGGCAGCAGACTGGCCACCACTTCGGCCGCGGCCTTAAGCATCTCGGTGCGGTTGGACTGCGCCTGCTGCACTGTGGTCGAGTGAATTTCCCACAGTGCCTGGTCAATCTCGCCGGCCTCAGTAGGCACAACAATTACCGTATCACCATCCAGGCTGATGCGTGTCCAGGCACGTGGCTCTGCATTATTGAAGCGTTTCAGAGGCGAGGGCTCGCCGGCATTACTGGTCACGTCCACAATCCTATCGCTGGTGTAAGTCACCACCTCCAGGGTTGAGATGTTATCGGCAAATTTTCCCAGGCTGTCGGCCAGTTTTCGGAGCGTCTCTGCCAGGCTGTCCCGTACTCTGCTTGCGACATCGCCAATACCAAAATCCAATCCTGCCTCAGCCGGCATGGCCGACTCACCGGCTCGCTCACCCTGTGGCGGCTGGACTTTTGGTTGAGCCTCGGGAAGCGGGCTCTTTACACCAGGTGGCAGACCAACCAGCGGCCCATCCATTGGAGCATCCTGGCCGGAAGGCGCGGGAGGCTCCTGCTCACCCAATGGAATGGGGGGCACGCTGCCCGACCGTACCTCCACCGGATGGATGGCGAAGCGTTGCGAGGGCATCTGATCTTGAAGCGCCATGGGCAGCCGTACTGCAGGATCACCGATGACGGCATAACCGCGGGCATCGTTATGTGCAGTCCACTGCCCGGCCAGGTCATTCGGGCTGATATTCTTGGTCTCGGCATCCTCAATCGTCTTGTTCAGCATGGTCGATATTTCCGCATAGCGGGTATTCATGCGTTCCATTGCCAAACCGATTGTCTTGCCGGCCATAATTCCGTACAGTGTGCTTTCAAAAGATGTGGTCTGTGAGCCGGCATCCTTCCAATGGAAAGAATAGGTCCAGGCGCGCTCGATATGCCCGACTACAGCCAGCGCACCACCGCGAGGGTGAGAGAGCAGTTTCTTGGGCAAAGCAGACAGAAATGCATGCGGGGCGATTACAGAACGTTCTTTGGCTGTACGCTTATAAAAATCATCATAATAAGGCGTCCCAGCCCCATAACACGCAAAATGGAAGCTGATCAGGCCCAGCAGATTTGCGTCCGGATTCACATCTTCAGCACCAAAATAATAATCGCGCGAAATCGGGCCACGAGCTCTGGGACCAGGCCAATCCTGGCATAGCAGAGCTCCCTGGAAAGGCGCCTGGTAAGGATGCCCTTTCGGAAAGCCCATCCCATGGCTGGCTGTGAACAGGAAAGCCGGGGTTGCCTCCCCACCTAAGTATTGCCCCAGCCGGTCTTTAGTGCACTCCTTCGATGCCAGGACATCGATGGTCCAATCCGGCCGATCGTCGCTTGGCATGCGTTTAGCTGTTTGTTTGGCTAGCGGTTTGATCAAGAGGTCGGTGCTATAATTTGTGGCCTGATCATTCGGGTTTGCGACCGGGAAAAAGACCGCTTCTCGCTTTAATTTCAGGTCGGGTGATGTTTCAGCGGTAACCACGCTGCGAGCATAATTGGCGTAATCATCCAGGCTGTCAAAGTGGATCCGTCCTACCGCGTAAGCCACATCCAGCTCATACTGAAATTGGTAGGGGATCGTCTCCGGGTCGCCAACGATCAACAGGTAGTATGGGATCTGTTCCGGGTTTACATCCCCAGGTCCAGCACCGTGCCGGGAAGTGAATTCATCTTTGCGTTCGGCAGGTTTATAGCCATCTAATCCGGTGTATTCTTTATAATACTCGCCTGCCTGCCTCTTACGGTGGTCGAGCAGCTCGCCAAGCGCTTCACGCACCGCCTGCAAATCAACGTCATCCCAAATTGCCGGAAAAATTACTCCCCAACCTGCCTGCGAGAGATCGAGTGGATCATAACCTTCGGCAATTTCAAGCAGCCTCTCTTGGATTATGCGCAGGCGATCCTGTAATTCCAATAGTTTGGCCCTATCCATTTTACTGCCCGCAGCAACCTTTGCCAGATCACCGACTCCCATTGGTGGAAGCAAGTATTCACCCGTAGATCCGTCTATGCCATTGAAGAAAAGCAGTTCATCTGTCATCATTCAATTCCTTGTATGGAATGCTTTACATCCCAGGGCAAGTCTCTCGGGGATCAACCCCCGGGAAAAATTGCTCCCACTCGGTGGGAGTGAAATTACGCCCGGCAAGAATGCAATTGAGGGTAACCCACTCATCCGGTGCAACCAGCCAATTTTGCAGACCCCCATCCCGGCTGCCGGTAAATAAATTGCCAGACATGGGATCATACACCAATCCAGAGATCACATCCGGTGCGCCAAACATAGCCTGGGCAATCGGCTGCCTGGCAGAAACATCCCAAATTTGCAGGCTCTTATCGTTATTCCCCGAGGCCAGCATGCTTCCATCCGGGGAGAATGCCAGGCTGGCGACTCCCGCAGGTAACTGTGTGGCCATACTGGTCCAGGTTTGCTGCGAGGTGTCATATAAGGATACATACCCACTTTCGTCGCCAACAGCTACAAAAGGTCCATCGGGTTGGATGGCAACTGCTCGTAGAAAACCGGGGCTGTCCAATAATATTTGTTCAATGCTTTCACCACTGCGGCTGTCAAGGAGCGAGACCTCGTTGTATTCACAATCAGGCTCTCCACTCTCAGTTTGGATAACCTTGCCGCACTGCAACACAGCTAGCTGGTTGGCGTCCTGGCTGAAGGCTAAACCGGTAATCTGTCCATTGTTTCCAGCTGAGCCGGCCAGCACCTGACCCGAATCGACCTCATACACCCGCACACTTCCGTCCTCGTCGCCAATGGCGATCAGTGTGCCATCCGGGCTGAGAGCAACCGGCCCTGCGCCGGCTAAGAACTGGTTAATTGCTAATTGCTCTTCACCAGATTCTTCACTCACACTTACTTGATTTCCGGCGAGTGTGGCAATCCGCAGCCTGCCTTGAGTGGGTTCTGCCAGGCTCAGGACCGGACCAGCTGCGCTCCCTATGTCTGTACCGAGACCCTGGATGGTCGCAATCTCATGCAGAAAGATATTGTTATCCAATCCAGCCGAGGCCAGTAAATATTCTCCACGTCTTGGGTCGAAATCAACCGACCGGACGGTATCCTCATGATCTGTCAGAGGCTCTCCAATCAGACTTCGCTGGACCGCATCCCAGACCTTGACCGTTTGGTCATCACTCCCGGAGGCCAGGTAATGCCCATCACTGCTGAAAGACAGTGTCTGAACCCATCCAAATTCATTCGCCTCCAGTGGAATGCCATCGGGGCGCCAATTGTTGGTATCCCAAAAAATGATATTTCCATCCTGCCCGCCTGTAGCCAGAGTACCATTCGAAGACCAGGCAATGCTCAGACCCGGCTGGCTGTGACCTCGGATAACCCGTTCCAAATTCTGGTTGTTAGGCTGCCAGAGCACCAAACTGCCATTTTTTGCAATCCCTGCAACGCGGTCGCCGGTTGGAGCCCAGGCTACACCTACGATATCACTGGTCGCATCGGGGGTCTGCCCCACTGGTTCTTGAACGCCGATTTCATAGGCATAGAACCGTTTACCAACGGCAGCCGCCAGGCGGTCACCTTTGGGATCAAAGGCGAGGCCAAATACCGGAAGCAGGTGCTCATCAACAACAATCGGATCGATATCCAGAGCAAGCATATCCCATAACAGAATCGTACCTGCTGCAGCGCTAGCCAGGTATTTGCCATCCGGACTAAAATCCAGCGCCACAACTCTATTCTCATTGTGCACCTGCTTAGTCAGAACCTCCGTGCGGTTTACATAATCCCAGAGCGTTACTTTTCCATCCGAGGAGCCGAACGCCAGGTATTGTCCATTTGGACTGAGAGCAACAGAATGGAGATCCTTCGGCTGGGGAGGAATCTGGTAGGGATACGGGTAGATAGACTGCTCACTGACGCGTTGCAGCGGAAGAAGGAGCTGGTTTTTCGCTTCCCAGGTCGAGGACGTCTTGAAAGATTCAATCGCCAGGAGGGAAGCCAGGATGGTATTGCTATTGGAATAACCGGCAGCCTGTGCGGCTAACTGACGTGAACCGGCCAGGGCTGCCTGTTTCTCCGCTTCGGCGGCATTCATCTCAGCCAGGTTGGCGTTAAAGATCGCCGTAGCCTGCTGCGCTACCGCTTCTGTACTGGCGGCATTGGCCACCCCGGCGTTGTACTCCGCAGTGCTCTGCTGGGCCACCGCTTCCGTACTGGCGGCATTAGCCACCCCGGCGTTATACTCCGCGGTGCTCTGCTGGGCCACAGCTCGCAAGCTTTCCGCATTAGCCAGATCGGCATTCTCAATTGCCTGGGATCTTTGCTGAAATGCAAAATATGCAAATATTACCGCCGCAATCGCCGCCACTACAGCCACCAAGAGCAGTGCACGTAGTCTGTTAGCCGAGCGTGCCTGTTCCTGCAGCTTGATCTCTTGTTGCTGCCGTAGTTTTTCTTCGATCTCACGCTGGTGGACTTCCCGACAGGCTGCTAGAAATTCACGTTCACTCTCAATCAGCTCGGCTTCGTTTTGGGATGCCCAGGCTTCTGCATCTTCCAGCGCTTGCTCCCGCAACAATAAATGCGCCGGCTCCCCTTCTCGCACCCAAAGCGCAGCCTGGCGTTGGAGCAGGCTCAGGTTATCCGCATACCAGGTTTCGTTGTTGGATCGAACCGGGTCGATCATTCGGTCGTGCACCAGCTCATACCAGGTGATACCACGACGTTTTTCGGCTCGAATAAGATAGGCGTTCTCCAGGGCAGTTACAGCCCGGTTATCCAGGCCTTCGCTTTGCCCAATCCCTTTCAACACCTGGCTGCGAATACCATGCTCGGTGATCAACCTGTTCTGGAACCAATCCCGGATCAGGCGTTCACGTACCCCGGTCGTTTGGGCTGCATGCTGGACCCTGTCCGCATAATATTCCGAAAGCGATTTATTGACATCCCCGATGGAAGCCAGGTCTGATTCGTGGATTATATTGGTGTCTTCACCCAGGAGCTGCCACAGCCGGTAACACACCACTTGGAGCTGGACCGGTTCGACATGCAAACCGGGCTGCTCCAGCATGGCGCCATCCGGTTGTTGCACTCGTATCCGCCGCAGGTCATCGACCAGTCGGATAGCCGCCTCGTCGGTAAAAGCTACACCCGCCTTGTGCGCAGGCAATTGGACGGCTTGTCGGGCGGCTTCCGCACTTAGCAGATCCAAGCGAAATCGATTGGTTAGCCGGGTAGGTACAGGCCGCACATAAGGATCAAGCGCGCCGATATAGTCTTCCCGCATGGAAATTAATGCCCACCGGTCTTTATTGCGCAGTGCTACACCTAACTCAGAGAAAAATTGCATCTTGCCTTCTCGGTCGGTGGGGTCCTGGGTCAGGATTTCTTCGAACTGATCGATGATCAGCACCTGGCCGTTTTCAGTTGTGGTATCCGTCTGAGAATCTTCCCCGCTGAAACGCTGATCCAGGTAATCGGCAATCGTCATTCCAACCAGCCTGGCAATTGGGATTTGCCGGTCCACCGGCACCCCTTCTTCCAGGGACAGTAAAGTGCTCAGGACATACCGGTTGACCGCGGCGGGCTGGTCGCCCTGGAGTGTATTTCCAGCATTTTCACCTGCTGCCAGGCTTGAGTCAGCCTCGATGCTGACCCGGATGATCGGCAGCACGGTAAATCCAGTCTCGATCAGCGCAGGGATAAGCCCGGCGGAAAGTAACGAAGTCTTGCCGGCGCCGGATGGAGAATACAGTAAGATAATCCGCTCAGCAATGAAGTGATCCAGTAGTTCGCGAATTTCACGGTCGCGTCCGTACAAGGTCTCACCACCTTTGAAAGGTCGTGGCCCTATATATGGGTTTTGTCTAGAATTTTGTATGACCATATTACGATGACCTCGGAATGAAATCACACACTGGCAGTCTGGATACGCGGCAACAGTTGTTCCAGGAAGTCTTCTGCACTGCCCCAGAACAAGTTGATGTTAGCGCCTTGGAAATAAGATTCCAGGTAAAGACGGGCGCGCTGAGGCTCCAGATTGCGGTTTTCATCCGGTTCTATCTGGGCAGCAATGTGTGGGTGCTTCTTGCGTCGCTCACCACCCGGCTGGGAGAGGATGCTCCGATATAGCACACGGAACTGCCAGTCATCCAGCTGGAAACCAAGGAAAAGCAAAGCCGAATCGGTCATTGCTCGCCTGACAGGTCCAGGGATCAGATCGCGGTTACGTGTGACGCCAATCAAGAAATCGAAGAAATTGTCCTCCGTCAGCACGATGGATTCGGGGACATTCAATCGACCAAACAGGTGAAAGACCAAAGGTCGTTCTATGGTTGGTTGGTAGCCGGGTTCGCGATCGTAAATCGACTCAATCGTTTCCACATCGTCATTCCATGGGCAGAGCACAACTTGCGGCTCTTTATTCTCTTCCACCAAAGCCGAAGCCAGTAAATTATGTAAGTTGGTCGTGATATACACGGGTAGTGGAAGTTTGGCCAGGATCCGATAAGGGTCATGTGGATCGAGCTTACGCAGCTCGGTGCCGACCAAATCGATGAGTTGATCCAGCGGGGCGCGTTCCGGGAGTGACTGAGCTGATAATTTGTCCTTAAAGCGTTCACGCACCGTCGCTTTCAGGTAATTGGCGAGCTCGTTATATGGAGCTTCCTCATATTGATTGACTGTCAAGAATTGGGCTACTTGCGGAAGGGACTCGCGCTCACTGGGTTTCATCGGGTAACGATAGTTTTCCGCCCAGCGCTGCGCGATCTCCTGCTGTGATCCCAACAGCTTTTCATACAAGTTCGGACCCAGGATAGGAGTGCACTGGCTATTTTCGATTTTGTAAATCAGTGATGGCCATTTTTCAAATTCGTGCCGATCTTCCCCAAAACCGGGTGTATACCAAAGCCGACCACCACGCAGGCGCATATAAAGCACCGGCAGCCAGCTATCCGGTCGGGCTCGCACCGCGCTGCGCGCAGCCGCAACGGCGCGATCGATCTGTCCATCCCGAACCAGCTCCTTGAAAAACACGGGCATGAAACCCGCGATCGTATCCATGCTGACATCGCCCTGCATAGCAATGACAGCCGGAACACCGGCCTGAGTCAGTTGGGGGCCAAGGGCGGCCAAAGCTCCCTGGATATCGCTCGTCCGGCCTTTTCCGGCACTCTGGCAGGAAGCCAGGACAATCAAGCGCGGCCTCAAGTAAGAGGGCATATCCCGGATACGGTCCACCAAATCACGCGCCGGAACCACATCGCCGTTTCCTTCAGCATCTTCCAGCCACAAATACGGGCCGGATGGTTCTCTGGTAAGCAATGCGCCATGTGCCACCAGGTAGAGGGTGTCGAATCCCTTGCGCAGTTGTTCGATCAGGTTATTGATCGTCACCATCCCGGGCATTGCCGGATCGCTATACAGCTCAGTGATCGGCATAGCTCCCAGACTAAGCCTGGCCCTGGAGAGCTCACCGGTCACATCAACTGGTGCAAGAACCTGTTCGCCTACTTGATATTCTCCATTGGCCAGGTCGCGTGGGTTTGCTACGACTACCAGGGCGCGCAGCTCGCCTTTGGAGCGCAAGTGGACGCGTTCCCACGAATTGCTGCTCAGGAACCGGGAGAAAAGGATTTTCTCACTGGTCAATAACCAGTTGCCGGTGCCTGGGTCTACCAGGGTTTCCCAGCGCAGGCTGTGCAAGCCAGGCAGAGCCGGATCGATGAATAACCGCAACCGCAGATTCCAGTCCGCGGTCTCCACAATCACTTTGACCTGGTCATAAAAGCCCCGTACCTTCGGATCTTTGAATAATGCATCTGACAGGCTGCGACCGTATGCAGATGGGTCCAGGCTTTTTTGACGTAAATTGGCCAAGTCAAATGAAGCGATGCCGCGCTCTGGTGCTTTCCCACCTGAGTCACCAGGATCGGTGAAACGTAGTTCCACGGAATAGGTCTCAGCGTCTCTTGGATAGAGACCGATTTCAAGTTCAGCGGTTTCTGACATTATCTCTCAAAATATGTGTGAAGATGTTTGGTTCAGATACCTGTGTGTGATATTCCGCCCGTTGTATAGACAAGGAGCCGCCCACTTACGGACGGCTCCCTGCAGCGCTGCGGCTCCCTATTCAATTACGAGGAGGGCTACCGCAGCGCTTGGTTGGGTACTACTGTCAGACATCGGCAACACCTCCTCTTCTATTGGGATGGCGTATGAAATAGGCTCGTCATGCGGGGAGATAAGTAATCCTGAGCCTGTCTAGAAGTATCCCATAATCGAGAATGCCTGTCAATGGTTACTTTTCCGGTCGAATATATCCTGGAGTGGAATTAACTAGTGCGAGTGCGTTTTGCCTTCTGCCCGATCTTGTGCTGAGCACTGCCCCTATAACTGGGCACAATTATCGAGAATATCTTGCATAAGCGCGTATCCTCCATCCTGCTCAAAAGGCGCGCGTCCATTTCTCTTTAAATGCCGCTGTGGTGATCACGGTTGGCAAGGCTGCGTTGTAGCGATAATTAAATAACTGGTAAAGTTTTTCACGTGCCCAGGGTGTGGTCGATTGCGTGCCCAGATCGTCTAGAATAAGAAGCGGCTTGGTACGAATTTCCTCAAACTGGCGATCCAGACTCACCGAGCTGGATGGGTTGAAGGTCGCGCGCAGATAATCCAGCAGGTCAGGTACGGCCACAAAAATTGGGGGGTTACCAGTTTCGGCGCAATAATTTCCGATGGCGGCCGCCAGGTGAGTTTTTCCACTGCCAAACGAGCCGGTGAACACGATCCATCCACGCGGTTTTGCAGCAAATATCTGTGCTTCCCGAAACGCACGCTCCAGCCCCTTTAACTCATCCGCCGCCAGCCCTTCATCCTGCCTCAACTCAAATGTAGTAAATGTTTTCTCTGGAAATAGAGCCAGGGAGGAAAGCTGATGATGCCCGATGTCTCCCGCAGGATTGCGATAATCGGTCGCCAGAATGCGCACCCGGGTCACCAATTCGGGGTCGCCTAACCGGGACTGAATGCGACCTTCCATGTCTTCAACTGCCAGGTTTGTCGTTACCACCAGGGGCAGCCGGTTGATATAGCGGAAATTGAGAATCTGGAATATTTTTTCCTGCGCCCAGGGAGTGGCATTCTGTGTGCCAAAGTCATCCAGGACCAGCAGCGGCGCACGCCGAATCTGGTCAAATCGCTCCTCGAAAGTCGCTTCAGGGTCCTGGTAAGCAAACCGAAGGGAATCTAGCAAATCGGGCACGGTGATAAACAGAGTTGGCACACCAAGGTCCACCACAAAATTGGAGATCGCCGCAGCCAGATGGGTTTTTCCACAACCAAATCCACCCTGTAGTAATAGCCAGCCATTCAACTGCTGGGCAAAATGGCGCGCCTGGTTATACGCAAACTCCAGTGAGTTGGCTCCCTGTGGTGAGAGGCCAACCCTGCCTCGCGGTAGAAAGTTTTCGAATGTCAGGTGGCTTAATTGATCCAGGTTAGACAACGCAAACAGACGCTCTCGCACCTGCTGGTTCACCTGTCCACTACGACAAGAACACACCTGCAGCTTACCAAAGTCGGGGTGACCCACTGGCAAATCCTGACGGAGGTACCCAATCCCATGGCAAATCGGGCAGTCCGGATTCCCAGGAAGGTCCTGGTAAGCATCCGGCGGCATCGGGGTGTCAGTGCCGACCTGCGAATGAGCTCCGGCTGACTTAGACTTGCCCTTAGCGGTACTTTTACTCGTCGGGGTCGTTTTCCCACTCGGAGTATCGGTGGCGAATTTCTTCAACGTTGCGTGGATCTTTTCGCTCATCTCGTCCCTCCCGTTGCCAGCGGTGCAATATCGCCTGGATGTAGTTCCAGTTGCGCTTATTGTTCTTGACTGCAATCCGAATGGCATCTTCCAACCAGGACTGCGGATAATCCCGCTCGGCTTCACGCAAAGCTTCGGCCAGCATAGGCGTTAACGGCCCAATGTTTTCCTCGTACAGGCTGTAAATATTGGCCGGTTCGGGTGCCAGCTCTACCGGCAGCAATCCTCCAACCTCGGGACGCCAGGAGCCTTTCGCCAGGCCTTCGAGCGCTGCTCTACCTCTGGGTGAATTGAGAAAGTAGAGCGTCTCATGGCTGCCATTCCCCTGGTAGTCGCCTTCCAGCAGTGTACCGCGGCGAACGGCCAGCATCAAAGCCCGCTCCAAAACCTGCCGGCTGTTCTCGCCAGGTTTCCCGATGCTCGCCATGAAAAGTTCATCCACAGCCGCATCTTCAAGACGAAAATAGCGGATGGACTGATCCATCCGATCCAAGCGCCAAAATGCATACAGGGTCAGCTTCAATTCATCCAGGTCATCGATCAGCGGGAGCAATTCGCTGAAAAACTGCGCCGGTATGGGTGTCAGATGGACTTTGCCTTCTGGAAAACCCTTGAATATTTCTGCCATTTTTCTTATGCCTTCGCCAGGTCAACCACCCGTGTGGCGGCATTCTCGAACTTGGCAATTGCATTTCGAAAAACCAGCTCTACCTGGCCGACCGGACCATTGCGATGTTTGGCAATCTTGATTTGTGCGACGTTTTGTTTCAAGGTGTCTTTTTCGTACATCTCAGGCCGATTGATGAACATGACGATATCTGCGTCCTGCTCCAATGAGCCGGATTCACGCAGATCGGAAAGTTGAGGTTCCTTATCTGCCCGTTGCTCGACAGCCCGGGATAGCTGGGCTGCAGCCAGGACTGGCACGCCTAATTCACGTGCCAGCACTTTAAGATTACGGGAAATGTAAGAGACTTCCTGCACTCGATTTTCCACGCGCGACCCACTGGACATCAACTGCAGGTAATCCACCAGGATTAAATCGAGCTGGAATTCCAGGTGTAGCCGCCGGCTTTTAGTGCGCAACTGCAAGGGAGTCAGAGCAGGCGTGTCGTCCAGGAAAATAACAGTGTCGCTTAGCACCTCTATGGCATGCGAAAACAGAGGCCATTCATGTTCCTCCAGTTTGCCCGTGCGCAGCCGCTGAGAATCAATGCCTGTCTCCTGAGAGATCAGGCGCTGGACCAGCTGCTCGTTGGACATTTCTAGTGAAAAGATCGCCACATGTTTTTTATACACCTGGGCAGCATTCTTGGCGATCGTCAGCATTAGGGCAGTCTTGCCCATGCCGGGGCGTCCAGCAACAATAAGGAAGTCGGATGGCTGCAAGCCGCCCAACAGTCGGTCCAGATCAATAAACCCGGTCGGTACCCCATACGTTTCTATATCCCGGTTGGCAAGCTGGTCGATACGATCGTAGTAATCGCTTAAGACCTGTTGGATAGACTGCAAATCGCGGGTTGTCCGGCGCTCGCTAACTCCAAAGACTGCCTTTTCCGCCTCGTCCATCACAGTATCGACCGGCGCATCTTCCTGATAAGCCAATCGGGCAATATCGTTTGCTGCCGAGAGCATCCGGCGACGGATAGCCGTCTCTTCGACAATTCGGCCATATGCCTCAGCATGCAGGGAAGTCGGGACATTCGAGATCAAGCCCGTCAGATATGCCGGGCCGCCAGTCTCTGCCAGGTGACCCAGCTTTTCCAACTCTTGCGATACTGTGAGCAAATCGATGGGCGATCGCCGTTCGTGTAATCGATTGAAAACATCCCAGATCCACTGGTGCCGGTGGATATAAAAATCATCCGCTTGAAGAAACTGGGCTACCTGATAATAGGCTTCTGGGTTGATCAATACTGCGCCCAGAACCGCTTCTTCAGCCTCCAGATGGTGTGGAACCACCAACGGCCGCGAAGTTGTCGTTTCATCAATCGGGTAAGTGTCGCTCATTAGATTCACCCTGGATAAAAAACCGGGGGCACCGGCTTTCTGCCCGCGCACCCCGGTTCTTAGCGCAACTCTGGTGGTTACTCCTCTTCGGTGTCTTCGGTGTCTTCGTCGTTCCCCTTGGAGTCCAACGAATTCAGGTCGAGCTTTTCCAGGAAATCCTGGAAAACAGAAAGACGTTCCTCTCCCCCCTCTACTTCCGATTCCTTGGCAGTGATCGCCTTGGGGGCGCTTTCTTCTTGCAAATCTTCTTCGGGGACGATACCCGCCGAGTTCCATTACAGAACGAGCTATATAAACGGGTACATGTGTGCGGACCGCCACAGCCAGCGCATCCGATGGACGGGAGTCAATCTGAAGCGTGCGACCGTTCACCTCAGCTACGATATTTCCATAAAACGTATCGTCGCGGTAAGGCCACGACTTCAACTCGCACCACGCGTGCATTCAGCTGCTGAAAGATATTTTTCACCAGGTCATGTGTCAATGGCCGGGCGACCTCAACTTCCTGGAGAGCAATGGTAATGGCTTCGGCTTCATACACACCGATCCAGATCGGCAAATAACGTTCAGCCTCGCGTTCCCGCAGGATAACGATGCGCTGTTGGGACATTAAACTGACTCGAATACTATCGATCACAACTTCAATCATATCGGACATGAGAGCCTCCGGTGGCTGGCGAAATCGCCCTTATTTTAACATGGGCAAGACAGACATGCAACCAATAAAAAATCAAAAATTCTGGTAAAATGTTAAAGAGTAATTGTTGCTCATTTCTCCGATAGAGATTATAATCCTTATCCATCTTATAACACGTGACCAAAACCCTGATTAAGGGGGTTCTTTGTTAGGTAAAGGATCATGAAAGGTAGACTTCTCTGGATTGAAGGAAAACGCTCGGACAACCCGGATTTCGTAACCGCTTTGCGGAAACGAGGCATCCAGGTTGAACCGGTTTCCTCAGGGAATGAAGCGCTGCTTCGCTTGCCGGAATTCAATCCGGATATGGTGGTTGTGTATGCTGCTACCTTACGCAGTAGTGGCAAACGCATCTGCCGCTCAATCCAGAAATACTCCCCTCGTATCGGCATCCTGGTTATTGCTGATGGCTCGCAGCCAGTCCTGGAAGACGAGTGCGTTAATGCTGTGCTGATTCTTCCTTTCACCGCTCGGAAATTAATCAGCCGGATTGAACCTTTCCTGCCCTGGGGAAACGACCAGGTGCTGACTGCCGGACCAATCCAGCTGGATTTCGAAAACCGGCGCGTGCGCTGTTATGATCGTCAGGGCCGGCTGACTCCGGCATTGCTTGCTTTATTAAAGGTATTGATGGAGCATCCTGGCGAGGTAATCCGGCGCGAACAACTCTTCCGGCAAGTTTGGCAAACGGAGTACACCGGAGATACCCGCACCCTGGATGTACATATTAGCTGGCTGCGACACATTGTAGAGGAAAACCCGCGCAGCCCGGTTTTTATCAAAACGGTTCGCGGGGTTGGGTACCGGCTGGATATAGATACGTAACAACTCCCCTGGTAGTGTACTCCTAATCCTGGTTGTAGGTCTGCAAAGTTTCCAGATAATACTGCGGTAATCCGATATCGAAACGCTTGCCTTCCATCATCAATCCCTGAAAGCCATGTTCCTGCCTTAAGCGATCCAGTGCAGTGGTAAGCTGGAATTCGCCACGCTGCCGTAGATTATTCTTAATTTGCTCTTCAAGATATTCAAAGATTTGTGGCTGAATAATGTACTGACCAAAAACGGTCAGGTACTCCGCCTCGGGCAAGCCCGGCACGCGGAGATTTGTGCGTGCATAATCAATCGTCGGTTTCTCGGAAAACTCCGTACAATTGAGCAGGTGCCCGGGCTCAATCCAGACCCCAGATACCGTGCCAAAGTTGGCAATATCTGCTTCAGGAGTCCGGCGTAAGCCAAGGATATTCACACCGTGCTGCTGATAGGCATCCATCAACTGGCGAGCACAGGAACTCTCGGTAGTTGAGCGGTAGAGATGGTCCCCCAACATCAACAGGAATGGCTCATTGCCGATTAGATCCCGGGCGCAAAATACTGCATGCCCAAAACCTTCCTGGTTGGTCTGGACGATAAAGGTGACTCTTCGTCCGATGTCAAGGATATGTTTCGCATATTCTTTCGATTGTGGTGAGAGCTTGTTGTAATTTTCTATCGACACCTGATCATTGAAGAAGGACCGGAAATCTTCAAGGTCGTCCGGCTGCACAATGATGATTACCTGTTCAATCCCAGCTTGAATGGCCTCTTCGACAATCAGTAAAATTGCCGGTTTCGCCACGCCATCCCGATCGATAATCGGGAATAGCTCTTTCTTGGTTGCCTTGCTGGCGGGGAAGAGCCGGGTGCCAAATCCCGCTGCCGGGATTAGCGCTTTGCGCACTTTCATTCCAGGACGCAGGGTGAGCTGAAGAGCCGGAAGATCTAAATCCCGCTGTAATATTTCAATCACCGCCTGCTGGTCGGCAACGCTCTGGCAGATGAACTGTGCGGTTCCGTCCCCTTGAGAACCCACCCCTTTTCCACCCCAGATGTGCGGCTGAAGTGGGGGATAATTCAAAACCTGGTGAAGAACCGGTGAAGTCAGCTCTTCCGGGCAAGCGGGTGTGGCATACCGGTCAAAGAAAGCCTGGGCTTCAACCATCAATGCACCCAGGCGGGGTGCATCGCCGCTGCGAAGGGCTTCCATGGACTGCTCAATGATCCGACGGTTGATAGGCCCCAGCAAATCTTGCACACCGCGCTCGATCTCATTTTCTGCAAAGGGATAACACCGATTGAGGCGATTAAGGATCTCCATGGTATCCTTCTGGGCTTGAAGATCAACAATCACCAGATAAAATTCGCGTGGTACCTGAAATTCCTGAGTCTCGAGGCGGTCACCGTCAAAAGTCATCAGTACCGGTCGATCTCCAAATGCGCAGCCCTGGTCCATCCTGCCGCAGCGCGAAGGTGTGGTGATCTCTCCCATGTAAGCCAGTTCCATCTCACCACGGATAGTTAGCTTGAGATCATAGATGCGGTTAAATGCCCGCGCTACCAGGACGCTAATCGCAGCGCTGGAAGATAGACCCTTCTTCACCGGCAGGTCGGTCTTGTAATTGTCTATCACCAGGCCACGCACGTGGTAATTAGTCAGCACCTGGTAGGCTACACCGGCTGCATAGCTCCAGAATCCGCCTCTCTGAGCTACTTCAAGGAGAACTTTCGGTTCCATGGGTATCTCTTCCGGTCCATGGCGTTCACCATCCGGTGTTACAGAAGATAGCACCAGGGAAGTTGGATGAGGAGATACCTGCGCGAATATTCCCTGATCGGTGCCACTGATGATTGTGAAGCCTCTCTCCAAACCGGCGTTAATCCGGCGATAGCCGCCTGCCCAATCCGAATGTTCGCCAAAGAGGCAGATTCTGCCAGGCACAAATAATTTCATTATTCCACCTCACTCTGATACATTTGGCCATCCACATCAACAAACCTGGCACACAGGCGTTTACAGGGCATCCCTTCCGGTATGGATACCGATCGAGCGATAGAGGCATCGGCTCTGGGCCGGGTCACTTGTAGAACACTGCGAAACACAGCTCCATTCCAGTCAGGGTCTACCTCCCAATAATCCAGCTCCGGAGATCTGCCTTCCAGGGTAATCGTGAGGCCCGAGTAATCGAGGGAAATTGTTCCAGGAAATGGATCAAAGGATCGAGATTGCCCTTGGAGTTGGGATACGCTGTAAGGAGAAGATCTGCCCTCAACCAGGCGGACTTTAGTCGTATGTACAGCTCGCCAGGTTACATCGCTGGCGATAAATCGCCGCCCAAGCCTGGCCGCGACCAGTGGCAGGGTGCCTGATCCGCAAAAAAAATCCGCCACCAGATCGCCCGGGTTTGACGAGGCTAAGATCACTC
The DNA here is from genome assembly GCA_963744375.1 of uncultured Chloroflexia bacterium. GTDB lineage: Bacteria > Chloroflexota > Anaerolineae > Anaerolineales > UBA4823 > CTSoil-045. The sequence continues at coordinate 388,672 of CAVUTH010000001.1, forward strand.
GCTCGAGCAAGGCCTCCGGCTTTTGAGTCGGGTAACCGGTCCGCTCGCTGTGCAGACGAGCCACCACAGGGAAATACCACCAATCTTCCGGGACTTTACCGCGCTTCAGATCGGGAATTTTGCCAAATCCAGCTTTTGCCGAGGATGCGAAAGTCTTCACCGTATTCGGGTCATACGGCTGGCGAACCGCATCAACATTAAAGGTGTAACCCTGGCCCTTGGTATACATCAGGATGGTATCGTGTTTGCGGTTGAAGGCGCGCCGGATCGGCGATGGGCCATGATAAATCCAGATGATTTCATTCAACAGGTTTTCTGGTCCAAAAATTTCGTCCAACAAGAGGCGGGCGTAACCATCCGCGTGCCAATCCAGATGCAGATAGAGCGTCCCACCCGGAGCCAGCAGCCGATGCATGAGTACCAGGCGAGGATAAAGCATATCCAGGTAGGCATCCACGTTTGGCCAGGAATCCGGGTAGCCTTCCGCCATTCGCCAATCACGAGGTTTACGCGAATCCTCCCCTCGCCCGACACGGGCATGAAACTGGCGGTTGGTGAAAAATGGCGGGTCGGCATAGATCAGGTTGACCCGGCCTTCGTAATTCTGTAAGAGTGCCGACATTACCAACCAGTTATCGCCGAGAATTAACCGGTTATCAATTTCATCCATATGATAGCCGGTCCCGCCAGGGTACACGAGGCTATTTACCTCCAGACTGGCGAGGACCGGCTCGGGTTTCTTCTTTCCAGGCCAGAATAACTCAGGCATTCCTGCCGAATTTCTCTTTAAGATGTCTTCCAATGTTGGCTGCCCGATCTCTTGCAGCTCATAACGAACGCGTTGGTAGGGCTTATCTATCCGAATGACCCGCCCCAGGTCGATCGGTGTGCCGATCAGCACAAGGTCGGCATCCGTATTGCGGATGGTCTCTTCTAATTCTTCTGTTTGCTCGCGGCCATAACCCATTGCGGGCAGTACCTGCCCTGTAGTCGGATACTTGGCATAAGTCGCCTTAATCGACCCAACGGCAAACGGCCGAGGATCAACAATCTCTGCTGCACCAAATCGCCGTGCGGCAACATAAGCCGCCCCATAGGCCATTTCTCCGTGTGTCAGGGTAGGGCCATCTTCAACCACCAGGACACGCCGGTTGCGGATAGCAGCCGGGTCATCCACAAACAAAGGCGAAGCAGCTTCGATTACGGTTGCATTTGGATTCAACTTCCGCAAATTTTCCCGCACCCGGATAACATTTTCCGGATTAGCGGTGTCGACTTTATTAATGATGAATACATCTGCCGTGCGGGCCGTGGTTTCGCCGGGATGATAGCTCATCTCATGACCCGGTCGGTGCGGATCGGCAACTACGATGCTGAGGTCCGGTACATAAAACGAGAAGTCGTTGTTCCCACCGTCCCACAGGATAATATCTACCTCTTGCTCCGCCTGGCGTAAAATGCGCTCGTAATCTACCCCAGCATACACAATCGATCCATTCGCCAGGTGCGGCTCGTACTCTTCCCGCTCCTCAATAGTGCAGTCATATAGATCTAAATCTTCAAAGCTGGCGTAGCGCTGAACTGCCTGTTTGACCAGGTCACCATATGGCATGGGGTGGCGAATCGCAGCAGTGCGGAAACCCATATCGCGGATTATCTTGGCCACCCGGCGGGAGGTCTGGCTTTTTCCAGCCCCGGTTCGTACGGCACAAACTGAAACGACCGGCTTGACCGACTTAATCTGAGTCGCATTCAAGCCCATCAGCCGAAAATCAACTCCGGCAGCCAGAACCATGGATGCTTTGTGCATTACATACTCATGGGACACATCGCTATACGAAAAAAGTACCTGGTCAACTTTGAAATCATGGATAAGCTGTACCAGGTCCTGTTCAGGGAAAATTGGAATGCCGGCCGGATAACGGGACCCGGCCAATTCAGGTGGATATAGACGTCCTTCAATATCGGGAATCTGGGTCGCGGTGAAAGCCACAACTTCATAATCCGAGTTATTGCGAAACGCGGTATTAAAGTTATGAAAGTCTCTCCCTGCTGCGCCCATAATAATCGTACGAATAGGGAACATTTGGCAGTTTTCTCCTGTTTTGAAATGATCTGTGATCTTCCTGGATAATCCAGGAAGATCACAGTGGTTTACATCACATCTGGCGCTTCAATCCCGAGGGTATTGAGTACGTTGGCCAGTGTTTGGCGAGTGGCGGCTACCAACCGCGCCCGAAATTCTCTAACCTCAGGCTCAGCCTTGAGCACCGGGCAGGCATTATAGAAATCAGTGAAGGAGCGGGCAATCTCATAGGCCAGGTTGGTCAGGTGCAGCGGTTTATACTCGGCTGCTGCCCGCTGCACTTCCCCAGGCAACCGGCTGATCCAATCCACCAGCTGGATTTCGGTTGGCTCCAAGTTGTACATTGGGACAGGATAATTTTCACCGGTATCGATCTGCACACCTTCTGCTAACAACCGGCGCATGATAGAAGCCGCCCGGACGTGCGCGTATTGGATGTATGGCGCGGCCTGGCCATTAAAATCCAGCGCACTTTCCCAATCGAAAGTGACTGTCTTGGTATTATCGCGCGCCAGCATGGTGAAGTGGAGTGCGCCCAGGGCAACCGCATGCGATACCTGGTCTTTTTGCATTGCCGTCAGCTCGGGGTTTTTCTGATCCACAATTTCTCTTGCCCGGCGAGTTGCTTCACGGATTAAATCCTCCAGCAAGACAACTGTGCCCTCGCGCGAAGACATAACCACGTTGCCAGGCAAATTAACGATCTCGTACGCAAGGTGGACGCAATCCTTGGCCCACGGGTAACCCATGATTTCCAGGGTTTTGAAGATTTGTTGCAAATAAAGGGACTGGCGGACATCAACGAGATAAATCGACCTGGCTAAAGCATATTCACTGAATTTCAAAGTTGCCAGATACAGATCCTTCGTTGCGTAGAGCGAAGTGCCATCGGAGCGCAACACGACCAGCACCCTGTATTTTTCCTTTTCCAGTCCCAAAATCTCATCCAGCCGGATGATCACCGGTCCATCCGGGCGTTCATCGACGGCGATGCCACGCGCAATCAAGTCATTGACCAGTACTTTTCCCGGATCCTCGGCTTCACTTTCAAAATATATCCGGTCGAAGCGGACACCAAGCAATTGATATATCTGCTCAAACCCATCCAGTGACCACTGGCGGCTGCGCTTCCACAAATCAATTACATCTGCGTCTCTGCGATCCCAGCGTGCAAACAGGTCGCGCACCTCCACTTCAAGTTGGGGGTTTTCAGTCAACCGTCGGTCTGCTTGAGCATATAGGTCCCCCATCCAGCGCGTAATATCATCGGGTGGTGGAACTTCGCCGTCGTGCATGGTCAGGTAGTTCCACAGCCACTTAATCACATGCAAACCAATATCACCCGGGTAGGATGTGCGGATTACCTGATAGCCAGCGCACTCCAGAATGTTGCATATTGCCGAGCCAAGGATCATATTTCGCAAATGGCCTACATGAAATGCCTTGTGTGTATTCGGTTGGGAATACTCCACCATCACTTGCTGGTGATTGAATTTGCCGTGCCCATATTGGTCAGCCTGGTCCAGGACGGTGTCTACAACCCGCTTGGCGTAGTCTGTAGGGGAAAAATACAGATTCAGATACCCTTTCACCGCTTCTACTCGTGAATATCCGGGCATATTCATCACTGCCTGGGCGATAGCAGCTGCAATCTCCTGAGCGCGCTGAGGCACAGGGTTGCGCGTGACACCCTCACCAGATGACATACGGGCTTCTTGGGCCGCTAATTGAAAGAACGATGTGGAAATACCCCATTGACCATTAAATGGGATTGGGCTCCATTGAATTCCGCCCATTTCGGGCAATCCGGAGGAGATCGCATAAGCCCGAATTTTTTCTTCAACTGCTTTTTGCTCAGTCTCAAACATCGCTACCCAGCCAATTATTTAGTGTGATGACGCCGATGGATTATAACAAATGGTACAAAAAGCGGGAGCAATCGTGGCTCCCGCTCGTGCAATACCGGAAAGTGAAAATATTACAGGTGAAAACAAATATCGACTTATTGCTCGAGTTCAGCCAGGCGCTTCATCAGACGGCTCTTCCGCCGGGCAGCATTATTCTTATGGATGATGCCTTTTTCAGCAGCCTTGTCCAGGGCGCTGACTGCCTGCAATACCGCAGTACGGGCTTCTTCAGCTCCGCCTTCGCCAATCGCAATGCGAGCCTTTTTCACATAAGTACGGGCGCCACCACTGTAAACACGGTTGCGTAAGCGGCGCTTCTCGTTCTGCTTATTGCGTTTTATCTGAGATTTAATGTTTGCCAAAATATCCTCCAAAAATCCTTCGTTCCGTAGTCGCGAAACGAAATTCTACACGAGGTTTGGCTATTTGTCCAGGAAATCTTAGCTCGAGTTTTCAGGCAATATTCATTGACCCGGTATATCGAGTAAGTTATAATTATCACGATTAATATAATCAAGCTGGCCATGTTAATTGACCTGACTTGAACGACCTTCGGGGCAGGGTGAGAGGGCGACCTCAATTCCCGATCGGTGGTATAGCCCACGAGCGCGATATTCTGCGCAGGATCCGGTGTAACTCCGGGGCCGACGGTATAGTCCGGATGAAAGAAGGTACTCCTGCGTGACCGTGTCATGGCACATTCCTTGGCGCGCACCGGGAGGAGAGCGATTCTCACTGCCCCGAAATTATTTTTGGGCAGTGATTTTTATGTTACGTACCAGTGTAAATCATCGATCGCCCACAAAACCCGCTTCACGCCTGAGGAATAATTGGCGCGGGATATCTTTACTCGCCATCTCCTTGTTCGTCGGGTTGGTTATCTGGGAGACCATCACCCACCTGTTCAATATACCGCCTTTTATACTACCCGCTCCAGATATGGTATGGAATAGCTTCTGGTTGGTGGCCGGGAATGGGACTTTGCTCCGCCATACTTTATATACGCTGCTGGAAGTCCTTGCCGGCCTTACTCTCGGCGTAACTCTGGCTTCTGTCACCGGATATTTCCTGGCCAAGTTTCCCACCGTAGAAAAGCTGCTCTCACCGTATGTCGTCGCCAGCCAGGCAATTCCGATTGTAGCTATCGCGCCACTGTTAATCATCTGGTTTGGTCCCGGATTGGTCTCCAAAATCTTGATCTGCGCCTTGATCGTATTCTTCCCGGTGCTGATCAACACTATCGTTGGGCTGCAATCTGTGCCCGAAGATTTACACGATCTGATGCGCTCCTTACAGGCAACCAAACGCCAGACATTTTGGTTATTAGAGGTTCCCGCCTCATTGCCGATCTTCTTAGGCGGCTTGCGGGTAGGAGCCACCCTGGCCGTCATTGGGGCAGTTGTTGGAGAATTCGTAGGCGCTGATCGCGGTCTCGGCTTCCTGGTCAATCGTGCCCGGGCGGAGTACGATACTGCGTTGGTTTTTGTCGCCATTTTTACCCTTGTCATTCTGGCGCTGAGCATGTATGGCATCGTGACGTTATTAGAGCGGCGCTTACTGGCCTGGAGACAACGACCAGAACATGAAATTCTCATCGGTTCATAAAACAATCCGAAAACCGGAAATAATTGCTACAGGAAAAATAAATTATGAAAAAAGCCACCCTTCTGTTGACACTAATTACCTTGTTGCTCTCCGCATGCAGCAGTGCTGGGACCCAGCAGGCAGAAGAAGAACCACAAAATATCCAAACAATCCGGCTACCAATGGGGTTCCGGGAGAATATCCAATTTGCTCCATTTTATGTCGCCGAAGAGAAAGGCTACTTCGAGGAAGTTGGCCTGAACATTGATTTTGATTACAGCGCAGAAAATGACAATATGGCTCTGGTCGGCGCCGGAGAACGAGAATTTGCGGTTGTCTCCGGCGAGCAGGTGCTGCTGGCCCGCAAGCAAGGATTGCCCGTGGTTTATGTCCTGGCCTGGTGGCAAGATTACCCCGTGGCTGTGACCGCCCTGACAACCAGTGAGATCAACTCCCCTGCCGATTTAAAGGGAAAACGCATCGGGCTGCCGGGATTGTTCGGAGCCAGCTATATCGGCCTGCGTGCCTTGCTGGCTGCCGGAGGGTTGAAAGAGGAAGATGTGATCCTCGACTCGATTGGTTACAACCAGGTTGAGGCCCTGGCTGCCGGCCAGGAAGATGCTGTCGTTGTCTATGCGAACAACGAGCCGATCCAGCTTGCCGCCAATGGATACCCGGTCACTACAGTCCGTGTGGCCGATTATGTCGAGCTTGCTTCGAATGGCTTGATTACGAACGAGAAAACCATCGCTGAAAATCCCGATCTCGTGCGGCGGATGACACAGGCAATCATCAAAGGTATCACCGATACAATCGAAAATCCTGAAGAAGCCTACCAGATATCCGAAAAATACGTAGATGGCCTTTCCGATCTGGATAAAACCATACAGATGGATATCTTAAATGCCTCGATCGATCTATGGCGAGCCGAGGTGCTGGGTCTATCACGGCCAGAAGCCTGGGAGAACATGCACCGGGTATTAGTCGATATGGGATCAATCCCTGCAGAGCTGGATGTGATGCCAGGCATATACGAATCAATTTGTCAATCCATAATTCTGGATTGTGGGAACATTAGTGGATACCCTTAGTTCTTCCACCGATCACGCTCCTGTCGAGCCGATCCTGCAAATCAAGCAGGTCTCCGCAGTTTTCACATACGGCCTGGAGGGACTGCAGGCGCTACACCAGGTTTCGTTTGACGTCTGTCCGCAAGAGTTCGTCTGCATTCTTGGCCCTTCTGGGAGTGGCAAGAGTACCCTGCTGCGAATCCTGGCGGGATTGTTACCTGCTTCCGAAGGTGAAGTCCGCTATTGCGGCCAATTGGTTGCGGGTCCCCAGCCCGACATCGGATTCGTGTTTCAAAAATCCAACCTGATGCCCTGGCGCACTGTGGTTGACAATATCACCATCCCATTAGAGTTGCACCGGTTTGGGCGCGCTGAAGCATTGAAGCAAGCCATGGAAATGGTAGAATTAGTCGGTTTAGCTGGCTTTAAATCGACCTTGCCGCGTGATTTATCTGGCGGGATGGCCCAGCGCGTGGCCATTGCCAGGGCTCTGGTCTACGACCCGCAAGTATTGCTCTTAGACGAGCCGTTCGGCTCTCTAGATGCGCTCACTCGAGAAAAAATGGGTTCCGAACTGTTACGGATCTGGCAAAGAAGGCGAAAAACGGTCATTATGGTAACCCATTCTATTTCCGAAGCTTTGTTCCTGGCGGATCGGGTTCTGGTGCTGAGCCGGCGGCCAGGTCAGCTCCGGCTCGATTTGCCCGTCACTTTGCCGCGGCCACGCCTGGAAGGGATGCGCTACACATCGGAGTTTGGCGAACTGGCTCGGCAGCTTCGTGCTGCGATCGAAGACGCCGCAGATACTATTTGATGGAGAATTCAGATCATGTGGAGACGTACAGTTTTTATCCTCGCAATTATTTTCGTCCTGATGGTATTTCCATCCCTTGTTTCCGGCCAGGGACAACCGGAGCTGGCATCGCTGGAGGTTGACCTTTGGCCTGAATACGACCGTCCCACCGTGCTGGTAATTTACCGCATCGGGTTGCCCTCGACCATAGCACTGCCCATTGAGCTCAATATGAGGATCCCTGCGGCTGCCGGAGCACCCAACGCCATCGCCGCGAAGCAGCCGGACGGAAGTTTAATCACAGTACCTTACAAATCGACAACCGAAGGCGAGTGGACGACGCTCACGTTTACCGCCACCACCCCAGAAACCCAGCTCGAATACTATGATCCCCGATTGAACAAAGATGGCAGCCAGCGCCACTTTAGCTTTACCTGGCCGGGAGATTACACAATTGGCAACCTTGCCATACAGGTACAACAGCCATTTGATGCCACGGAGATGAATATCTCTCCAGATATGGGTCCAGGCGAGCAGGGCGTAGATGGATTGACCTACTACACCGGTGAATATGGCGCACTGAATGCGGAGCAGACCTTCAATACTTCAGTGAGCTATATCAAGGACAGCGATACGCTCACCTCCACCAACTTGTCCGTTGACCCCATCAGCCCTGTCGACGATAGCGCGCAAGGGCGATCGCGCTTGATGTCCAGCCTGCCGTATGTACTCGGAGGCCTGGGAATCTTGCTGCTCTTCGGTGGTGGATTTTGGTACTGGCAATCCAGCCGTAATAAGGCCGAACAAGTCCGCCGGCCGCGGCACAAATCCGCCGGCCAACGACAACCGGCTCCAAACCAGGTTACTGCATCCGGCCAGGAAAATATCTACTGCCATCAATGTGGCAAGCGCGCCGGACCGGGCGATAAATTCTGCCGGGCATGTGGAACCCAATTAAGATCCGGGTAGTTCGCTACCAGGAAAGCCTTAGTTCGATAGATATAGGGATAAAAAACACACCCCAGGCGCATACCCGGGGTGTGTTTTATTTGTTGACAAGACAGACCAGGCTATTGTGCCGGTGCCACCTCAGGGCGGGTCATGCCAGTTACGTCGCCGCCCAAATCTTGCAGGCTGTCGTAAAGAACCTGGATGACATACGGGGCGTTATGTGCAAACGCACCCGGATCTTTTTGGACAAACTGGTAGTTGTAAGCAGCCCGCAGCAGTCGTGGAGTCCACTGGGTATAACCAGCTTCTTCACCATTCACTTCGCCGTTTCCATCTGTGTCCTCGAAGAAATATGGATAGGCTGTGGGACTGTAGGCCAGTGCTGGCAGGCCCAGGCTTTCCGTATAAGCCCCTATGGCTTCGAAGAGCTGCGTGGTCATAGTCTCAATCTCGCCGGCAATGCCTTCCGCCGCATCTCCATCGCCATCGTAATCAACGGTGCTGTTGCGGTATTTCTCGACTTCGGTGCCGCCATGACAGGAAGAGCATGTTTGTACATTCACTGTCAGCGCATGTTGATCGTGGCAGTCCGAGCATGTTTGCAGGCCCTGTACATGCATAAAGCGCCCGCTGTATACTTGGCCTGCATATTGGTACATGCCTTGTGCTTCGCTGCCGAACAGGGATGCACCGGCGGCAAAGTAATGCGGGTTGCGGAAGCGCAGGGATCGGGTTGCCTTCTGCGTCTAGCGGGACTTCGTCCGGACTTGCCTGGCCAATTGCCTGATCGACACTGACAGTTAACTCAAGGCCCTGGTGACAGACCATGCAGATGTTAGCGCCGACATTCTCCTCGGAACCATCCGCATTGAAGCTCAACACAGCGCCGCTCGGGAATTTGACCTTGGCGACCGGGTAAAGGGCAGGCCAATTGGCTTCATCGTGACAGGTGGAGCACATCAAACCATTGGCCGGGTGGGCTTGAACATTGACGCCAGAAACTCCATCGGCCTGTGTCGCGGCCTCTGCCAGGAATTGTGGCAGCCCTTCTGCACTGTGGCATTTGGCACATCGACCTGCAACCATGCCATCTTCATCCCAGTGACGGAAGGCCGGCTCGGAGCCGGCAAAATGACCGGCATCGACTCGATTAGCGGCCGCCAGGTCGACCTTTGTCGGCATAGGCGAGGCATTGAGATCCTCGATAGAGTCATACATCAGCTGGATGATGTATTTTCCACCATGAGCGTATGCTCCCGGGTCCTTGACCGAAAGCTGGTAGTTGTAGGCTGCCTTCAACAGGCGGGCTGTCCAGGTGCTGTACTGATTTTGGAAAGTCGCTTCATCCTCCGAAATCTGTCCGTCGGCATTCGAATCCGAGAAGAAGTAGGGGTATGCCTCCGGACTGTAACCAATTGGCGTGCCGGCAACTTCGGTGGCATAGGACTGAATCGCGGCTAAGAGCATTACCTGTAAACCGGACAGCTCTTCACGGATCGGTTCTTTTACATCGCCATCACCATCGTAATCTACTGTCGATGCGATTTCGCGGATCTTCTGGATATCTTCCACGCTTGCTACACCTTCATGACATACGGAACACTGCTCGACCTTGAGCTCCAATGAGTGCTGATCGTGGCAACCAACACATGTGTCGTAGCCTGCAACATGGCTGGTCTTTACATCATAGGATTTCCCATCATACTGGTAACCACCCAGCGCTTCACCGGCGTAAAGTGTAGCGCCTGCCGGATAGTAATGTACATTAATGAAACCCATCGATGCAGGCGGATCGCCTACCGGCGAGGCCAGGGTGTCCACATCTTCAGCAACACCGAATTTTTCGATTACTTGATCGACCTGGGCCTTCGATGCGTTGCCCTGGTGGCAGACCATGCAGCGAGCTTCAGCTCCTAGATCGGAAATAACGACGCCCGAGGGGAAAGTCACTTCAGTCAAAGCACTGGCGGCATCACTGTGACAGGCATCGCAAGTGATCGTTTCACCAACTGGAACTGCGACTGCTTCAGCCCCGGAGACAGCATTGGTGTAACCAGTGGTACTATGACATCTGGCACACTCAGCGGGAATTTCTTGCGGGTCTTCTTCATTCCAATGCGTAAATGCTTCAGCCGCAGCCATATTATGCGGTGAACTTGCCCACTCTTCTTCGAACGGCACAGATCCGCTCGCCGATGGCGCATCGCAGGATTCGCAAATGGGGCAGGGTGCCGCCGGCACACAAGCCGCCCGCGTGGCTTCTACGATCTCCCCAATAGTATCCACTGATTCATCTCGCTCTGGTTTATTCCCCAGAACAAGCGGCCAGAGCCAGGGTCAGAAAAACCAATACCACCACAATCAGCATGGTTCGATATTTCATGAGGCAATCTCCTCTACAAAACTTAACAGTTGTCATCCAAATTCGCTAATATACCCGTTAGAAGTTTTGGGAGATTATAACCAATCATGAGTTTTGGATTAGTGACATTATTCCCGACTATTTTGTGACAAATTATACGCAAAACGCCGGCAAGGTACCTTGCCGGCGTTAAGGGCGGCGTGTCTTATCGCCTCCAGTTATTGTTCTGGAGCCCCGGCTTGTATCCAGGAGGTCACCAATTGAAGCTCTTCCTGGGATAGCTGACCGAAGTGCGCCTGGGTTCCATTTTGAATTTGAACGAGCAGGCTGTTTTGCGGATCATTCGGAGTGATCACGGCTCCGCTTGAGCTCCCGGCCATCAAGGCGGCATACGTGGTCACATTCAAATCCTTCTGCCCATTCTCGGCATGGCACATGGAACACTTAGCAGATAGCATCGGTCCAATCGTGTCATTATAAGTTAGCGGCCGGGGGCCGGTAGGTGTCGGCGTGGGCTCGGGAGGCAGCTGTGATTCAATGACGGCCCTGAGCGAGGGGCATCGAAGCCGGCGTAGGTCCATACACTGCCATGACAGGCGCTGTTAGAACAGAATGAGGTATTACTGGTACCGCCTGGGTCTTCCATGGTATGGCAGCTTTTACAGGACTCGTTATACACCAGGTGGTGCATACCAATCCAGTTAGCATCCAGGTGAGTCTGCGGTTCGATCCCCCGATTTATCTCCAACTCGGCGACAAAGTCCTCCGCCCCTGCTACAACGGGGATGCTGTGGCACAGGTTGCACTCCAGACGGATCGCTTTATCCTCGGCGTCCAGATGAGCGCCGTCATGGCAGCGAAAGCAGCCAGGGTAATCCTTGTGGCCGATATTATTGGGATGTGTGGACCAGTTGGAATTCTGCTCTGGATATACTGTTGAAGAGTAAGATTCCTGCAAAACCTTTATCGCCTGGTCAATCTTATCTTTATTTTCGGTATAGAATTCGGGGTAATACGCCTGGTAGTAGCCTTCTATCCCGGCAATATTATTCAAGCCCTTCTCGGTTAAGTCAAATATCTGCGAATACACAGCAACCGCCTGCCGGCGGATGTCCGGTATATCACTTGAGATTTGGCCAGTGGTGATCATCTTATCGATTGTATCTTCCGGTGCAGCCACAAGGTGCGTAATGCGGTTGTGACAGGTAATGCAGTCCATTTCCTTCAAATCTTCCTGCTTAAGGGATGCCGGATCCAAATCACTTTCAACATCCAGAAACTCCTTAACGGTTCCGTCTTCAGCCTGATACCTCACATACGGAATTTCCTGTTCTTCGGGATCATTGGCATAATAATAGATCGGGTTCTCGATGTGCCAGTGGATTCCCTTTCCCAGGCCCTGGCGAGAACTGCCGCCACCGGTCTTCACGCTGAGGTATATATCCTGAGGTGTGTTGGCCTGGTCGTTGCTGTAACGTCGGATTTGCCGGAGACTATCGTCGGAAAATTTTTCTGGAAAATGACATAATTCGCAAGTTTCACACGACGGACGCATCTCGTGCGCTCGAATAGGAAACTCATACGACTTGAACGCAAGCCTAAACACATGCTTGAGATCACCGGCTTTGCGTGTAATCCGGGTTGTTATAAATCCTTTTCCAATATGACAGTCCACACAAGCAACACGGGCATGTGGTGAGACGAGATACGTGGAATACTCCGGCGGCATCGTGTGACAACTCGTGCCGCAGAATGCCGGCGAGTTAGTATATTCCCACCCATAAGCTGTCGCGGTAAGTAATATTAGAGTGAACACGCCCAGAACTGCATACGGTAAAACACGCAACCAGGTAGGCGTCCCTTCCGGCGGCAAGAAAAATGACTTAATTCTCTTAAGAAATTTTTTCACCAGGCGCTTCTCCTTGTGAATATTCAGATTATAGATCAATGAAAGAATACAGAAAAATTATAATACATGAATCTAATCACAAATCTCCAAAATTACTCGGCACACAATATCAATCGAAATTTGCTATATTGCTTTCTCATTGTCTATTTTACGGCCTCTCAGGTTCTCTTAACCTGTCCATGACACAATTCCAATACCTCTTCCCGGTGTGGGAAGTACAACGTGATTATTAATCACCAACCTGGAGGTATGTTATATTATGGAACAAGCCGCTACAGTAAAATCCGCTGGAAAAATGAAATTTGTCATCGGCGGATTACTGATCGTCGCCGCAATTGTATATTTGATTATGTCCTCGGCCCAGGCCAATGCTCAATACTTCATGACGATTGATGAGGTGGGGGCGAATGGGAGTGACCTTCAGGGTAGAGATTTGAGAGTATCCGGTGCAGTCGTCGGGGATTCCATTCAATATGACCCTCAGTCCCTGACCCTGACTTTCACAGTAGCCCACATTCCTGGTGATAATAAGGAAATCGAGCAAGCCGGTGGACTGGCAGAAGTGCTGCACCTGGCAGTGTCCGATCCAAGCCGCTCGAAGATGGAAGTCGTCTATAACGGCCCCAAACCGGACCTGTTGCGCAATGAAGCCCAGGCAATAATGACCGGGTCGATCGGGCAGGATGGAAAGTTCTATGCTGATGAGCTCCTGCTCAAATGTCCAACGCGTTACGAAGAGGCAGTGCCTGAGCAATCATCCGGCACGTAAGCCTTTCACAATCTCACCGGATTGGAGGCAACGGGACGCCGCCCTGAGCTCGCAATCCGAAGCTATCGTTGATCGCCGGAGAAGAAGATAACACATGGTAGCTAATTTTGGATTTGGCGTTTTACTGGTATCTTTTCTGATCTCAATTTATGGCATCATAGCCGCAGTCTATGGAGCAAGGAAAAACGACCAGGCCTGGGTTGAAAGCGCCCGCCTGGCGATGTTGCTCACATTCCCCCTGATTACCATATCTTCGTTATGCCTGATTTACCTGCTGGTTAAAGGCGATTACTCACTCGAGTACGTCGCCTCGGTAACCAGTAACAGCATGCCGATCTACCTACGCATCACGGCATGGTGGGGCGGGCAGGCTGGTTCGCTGCTCTTCTGGTCCTGGCTGCTGTCAGCCTTTGCATCCGCAGTGACCATCCGCAAATGGCATCGCGATCGGGAATTTCTGCCCTGGGTGATTGTGGTCTGCCTGGTGACCCTGGCATTCTTCTTGATGCTGGTGCTGGCATGGGAAAACCCGTTCAACCGCATCTGGCAGTTGCCCTCTGGTGAATTCGCACTGAGCATGATCCAGCCGGCAAGTTCCACTGTAGTAGCTCAAGCCGATGGACGGGGTCTAAACCCATTGCTGCGTCACCCGGGGATGATTATCCATCCCCCGATGCTGTACCTTGGCTTTGTCGCCTTCGTAATTCCGTATGCATTCGCCATCGCCGCCCTGGTAACTGGGCGATCGGATGACCGCTGGATCCGTCTCACCCGGCGCTGGACGCTGGTAGCCTGGCTGTTCCTTTCCCTCGGATTGCTGTTGGGAGGCCGCTGGGCATATGATGTTCTCGGCTGGGGCGGATACTGGGGTTGGGACCCGGTTGAGATTGCCGCCTTTATGCCCTGGCTGACCGGCACTGCCTTCCTGCACTCGGTAATGATCCAGGAAAAGCGCGGCATGCTCAAGCACTGGAATATGACCCTGGTAATTCTGACCTACTCCTTGGTGATATTCGGCACTTTCCTTACCCGTTCCGGAGTGCTCTCATCCGTGCACGCCTTTGCGCAAAGTGCCATCGGCCCTGCATTCTTCGGCTTCATCGGCGTAACATTTATTATCTCCTTGTCACTGCTATTCAAGCGATGGGATGACTTGAAATCGGAGAACCAGATGAGCAACTGGCTTTCAAGAGAAGGCCTGTTTCTGCTGAATAACCTATTATTTATGGGTATTCTGGTAGTCTGCTTCTCCGGCGTAATCTACCCGATCGTGTCAGAGCTGGTCACCGGGCAAAAGGTGACCGTCGGCCCTCCATTTTACGAGCGAGCTACGGGCCCATTATTTGCTGGATTGTTGCTATTGATGGGGATTGCCCCACTGGCCGCCTGGCGCCACTCTACTTTCAAAACCCTGGGAAGAGCAGCCTATACACCATTCCTGGTTTCACTGGCTGTACCAGCCATCGCATTTTCAAGCGGCGTCCGCAGCTGGCCGGCACTACTAGGATTTTGGCTGTGTGCCTTTGTCGCTTTTGTTACCCTGTATGAATTCTGGCGCGGCGCCATGGCCCGCCACCGAAAATCCGACGAGAGCCTCCCGCTCGCGTTATGGCGGCTGACAGGCCGCAACCGCCGGCGTTATGGGGGATATGTCATCCACCTCGGTGTCGTCCTGATGGCCATTGGAATCATTGGCATCGAAATCTTCCAGGCCGAAACCCAGGGTACCATCCCGCAAGGCGGAGAGCTGCAATTGGGGAAGTACGCCATTCGCTATGACCAGCTGGATGAGTTCCCCACACCCGATGGGCGAATGGTAGCCCGAGCCACGATCAGCGTATTTAAAAATGGTGAATTCGTTACCCTGCTTCATCCGCGCCGCGACTATTACATCGAGTCTCAGCAGCCGATGACCATCCCTGGCGTGGTAAGCTCGATGGAAAACGATTTCTATGTCTTACTGGTCGATTGGCAGCCCATTTCTACCACAGGAGCAACCTTCAAAGTCTACAACAACCCGCTGGTTAATTGGCTCTGGTTGGGAGGACTGGTCTTTATCTTTGGTACCCTGATCGCTGCATGGCCTGACAAGGACCCGGATATCGAACCTGCGCGGGTTCGCCGCCAGCGGATCGTTCCGGTAGAAGCGTAAGTACCATGCGAATTATCAGACTTTCCTGGATTTTCCTGGCAATCATCCTGGCTGCAATCCTTGTATCGATACCGGGACAGCCTGGCCATGCACAGGAGAACCCGCCGCGGCCGATCGAAGAGATCAGCGATAATGAGGTCAATGCCATCGCCAAGCAGTTATACTGCCCGGTTTGCGAGAATATCCCCCTGGATGTTTGCCCGACGCAAGCCTGCGCTGAGTGGCGGGAGTTGATCCGGCTGCGGATTTCAGAGGGTTGGAGCGCCGATCGCATCAAGGAATACTTTGCTCAACAATATGGGGAGCGCGTGCTGGCTGCTCCTCCAGCCCGAGGTTTGAACTGGCTGGTATACATCATCCCGCCGCTGATCATTCTGGCAGGAGCATATGTTTTGTATCGCGCATTCAAATCTTGGAAGACCTCCACACCGCAAACAACCGAAGACAGATTATCCGCTGAACCTGCACTCGACCAGGATGAGTACGCCTCACGTCTCGAAGAGGAATTAAAAAAATTGAAGTCATGATTCGGGCGATTAACCACATGACTGAGCTAAACATATGACATCAGAAAACCTTACAACAAACGAAGAGCTGATCCAACCAAAAACCCGCCCCCAATGGGGACGGATCTTGGTCTGGGGTGCCCTGGCTGTGCTGCTGGCGATTGTGGGTTTAGCGCTCTTGCGCAACCAGCAGGGTCCTGTACAGATTGGAAAACCCGCGCCAGATTTTTCTCTGACTACCTTTGAAGGTGAGTCAATTAGCCTGGAGAGCTTATCCGGTAAAGTCGTGCTGCTCAATTTCTGGGCCTCCTGGTGTAAACCCTGTGAACAAGAAGCCGCCGACCTTGAGGAAGCCTGGAGATTTTACAAACCACGCGGCGATGTAGCCTTTGTCGGCATCGATTGGACGGATACCGAACCCAATGCCATGGAGTACCTGGCTAAGTTTGATATCACCTACCCCAATGGGCCAGATCTTGGGACGCGCATTTCACAAGCTTATCGAACCACCGGTGTCCCCGAAACTTATATCATCGACAAGCAGGGTAACTTACGTTATATCAAAATCAGTCCCTTCCTGTCTTTACAGGAAATTTTTAACGTCATTGACCCGCTCCTGACTAACCCTTGATCATATGGATATCGGCTCAATTTTTCTCATCCTAGCTCTTTTCGTCGCCGTCATCTTTTTTGTCGGCAGGCCGCTGTTGGACCGCAATGCATATTCTGCCAAGGCAACCCCGGCACTCGAAGACCATGAGTTCTCCGGTTTGCTTGCCGAGAGAGACCGCATCCTGAATGCGCTTCAGGAGTTAGATTTTGATTACACCCTTGGAAAAATCCCCGCAGATGAGTATCCGTTCCAACGGGCTGCCCTGATTTCTGAGGGGAGCGATATATTGCGAAAAATCGATGAGTATCAACCTTCCGAGAGCGATGCTTCGGCAGAAGCACGCCTGGAAACTGCCATCGCAGCCCGTCGCACGGATGGGGCTTTGCAGCCGGCGGTTGTGTCCCTGGCAACAGGCAATGGATATAAAACTGTGCCGCCAGATGATGAGATTGAGACTTTGATTGCCAAACGAAAACGATCTCGCACAGATAAAGCGACCGGTTTCTGCCCCCAATGCGGCAGCCCGTTGCAACAAGCAGATCGGTTCTGTCCAAAATGCGGCTATAAGATTGCATGATGATGAAATTTCGCCTGATAATCCCCTCCCTCTTGATCCTGATTTTCACAACCGCCTGCAATTTTTCCCTGGCGGCTGATGTTACACCACCGCCTGGCTACCAGCCGCCAACGATCGACGCATCACAAACCACGCCGGTTGCCAGGGCGATCTACCCTCCTCTGCCTCCTAATCCAGAAGCTGGTGCGGCGATTTATGCAGAGAAATGCGCACCCTGCCATGGCACAACCGGCCTGGGCAACGGGCCGCGCGCCGCTGAATTACCAAACCCGGTACCGGCGTTGGGATCGCCAGAAGTCGCCCGGTTTGCAAAACCAGCAGATTGGTATAACTCCGTCACCAACGGGAACCTGGAACGCTTCATGCCTCCCTTCAACAGCCTCACCGAGCGTCAGCGATGGGATGTTGTCGGGTATGCCCTGACACTTCACTCCTCTTCTGAAGAGTTGGCAGGGGCGGCAGAAATTTATCAGGAAAACTGTGCCAGCTGCCACGGAAATAGCGGCAAAGGAGATGGCCCACAAAGCGCTATGCTGGAAACAGCGATTCCGGATCTCACCAGCCTGCCCGACCTGGCCAATAATTCCTTGCAAGAGCTCTATTCAGCCATCTCTGAGGGTGTTTCACCCGGTATGCCCGCTTTCGGAGAGTTGTTGAGCGAAACCGAGCGCTGGAGTTTGAGTGAACACGTCCGCAACCTGGCTTTTGCCGCTGCACCTCAAGGCGAATCGATACAAGAGGCAGCGGCAACACCAATTCCGGAACAGGCCGGAATTGAAGCCTCTGCTACAGTAACCACAACCACTTCGACAGGTACTGGGATCATCCTGGGTAGTATCACCAATGCCAGCGGCGGAAGCATGCCGGATAGCCTGGATATTTCGTTGCACGCTTTCCAGGACATGACCCTGGTTTATTCGAATACCACGCAAATCCTGCCAGATGGCACTTATCGTTTTGAAAACGTCGAAATGCCCGAAGGCCGCATCTTCTTCACGACCACTGAATTTCAGGATATGATTTACCGCTCGGAGCGCGGGGATGCCATTGAAGGAACAACCGAGCTCGATCTCCCCATTCAAGTCTACGAATCGACCACCGACCCGGCGAGTGTATCCGTCGACCGGTTACATCTTTTCCCTGAATTCTTAGGAGAAGAGACACTGCGAATTTCCGAGTTTTACATTATTTCCAACACAGGCCAGAAAACACTGGTAGCATCCGAGACGGGGCAGCCGGTATTAGAATTCGATCTACCGGAAGGTGCCACTAACCTCCAATTCCAGGATGACTTCAGCACAGATCGGTTCGTCTTGACCGAGGATGGCTTTGGAGACTTGCTGCCATTTGTTCCTGGTATGGGAACCTACCAACTGCTTTATAGCTATGAACTGCCGTATGACAGGAATCTGGATATAAGCCAGACGATGAATTTGCCGGTTAAGGCAGTGCTGGTCGCCATCCCGGAGGACGGCATCCGCATAAAAGGTCCTAACCTAGTCGATGGCGGTACCGTCGAAGGCCAGGGAGGCAATTTTCATGTTTACAATGGGCAAGCAATTAATCAAGGCGATTTGCTCGAATTGACCATCAGCGGCCGCCCATCCGGTGGCGTCTCACTGAGCGGCGGAACTCAGTCCGGGCTGCTCCTAGGAATCGCTGCTTTTGGTCTGGTATTAATCGGAGCGGGTGCCTGGTTGTACAGCCGCAAGCGCGACCAGGGACCGAAATTCGACGATGAGGAGTTACTGGCAGAGCCAAACGGGAAATTCGCCGACAGGTCTGAAGATGTGATGGATGCAATCCTGGCGCTGGACGATCTGTATAAAGAAGGCCAGCTGCCAGAAGAGGCCTACCTCGAGCGGCGAAGTGAGTTAAAAGCCCGGCTGAAAGAACTTCTTGATAGAGAACAAAACGAGTGAAATTGGTATATTGTTCCGGCATACAACTTTCAACGCCTCTCCGCCCGGTACGCTGACCTCTTCTATGATCGAAGTTAAGAAACTCACCAAGCGCTTCGGCATGAAAACCGTGCTGCGTAATATGGAAATTCACGTCGAACCTGGCGAGTTTGTTGCGCTATTAGGTCCTAACGGGGCAGGGAAAACCACCTTCCTGCGTATCCTGGCTTCGCTTTCCCGCCCATCTACAGGTTATGTGCGCATCGCCGGGTATACCCTACCCGACCAATCGGCTGCAGTCCGCCACCGCCTGGGGGTTGTTTCGCACCTTCCACTTCTGTATGGCGACTTGACTGCCGAGGAAAATTTGCAATTTTTTGGTCGTCTGTATGGCGTTTCCGAACTCCAAAAACGAGTGGGAGAAGTGTTGGATCTGGTTGGGTTAGCTCCCCGCCGGCGCGACCTGGTACGCACTTTTTCACGCGGCATGCAGCAGCGCCTGGCCATCGGTCGGGCGGTCATCCACGACCCAGAAGTGATGCTGTTTGATGAGCCCCACACAGGGCTCGATCAGGATGCCTGCCTGATGTTGGATGCGGTGCTGCAGGAAGTAGCAGCCCGAGGTCGTACGGTTGTCATGACTTCGCACGACCTGGCGCGGGCCGCGGACCTGGCATCCCGCTTTGACATCCTGTCACGCGGGCAGATCATTGCCTCCGTATCGCGAAATGACATCGATCCTGACCAGCTCCTGGGTTTCTACCGGAAGGCATTGGAGCCGGCAACCGCATGAAATCTCAATCCGCAGAACTCCCGACGAAGAAACAAATGATGCGCCGTTCCAATCCGTTGGGCGAGTTTTGGCGCGCCATGTGGGCGATCGTGTGGAAAGACCTGGCAGCTGAGCTTCGCAGCAGAGAGCTGCTTTCTGCCATGCTGGTGTTCGCTCTGACCGTAATCTTGATCTTTAATTTTGCCCTGGATTTGGATGCTAAAACTCGCTCTACGGTGACTTCTGGGGTCTTGTGGGTGACATTTGCATTTGCAGGAACGCTCGGTTTAAATCGTTCGATGGCGATGGAAAAGGATCGTGGCTGCATGGACGGGTTGCTTTTAGCGCCCGTGGATCGGGCAGCAATTTATTTTGGTAAAACCATCGGCAACCTTATTTTTATGCTGATCGTAGAGGCCATTGTCCTGCCGGTATACAGCATCCTATACAACACCAATCTATTTAATCCTGGGCTGATTCTGATCATCCTGCTGGGATCGATCGGCTATGTTGCGGTCGGTACATTGCTGGCAGCTATGGCAGTGCAAACCCGTACTCGCGATGTGCTCCTACCCATTTTGCTTTTCCCTATTGCAATCCCGGTTTTTATCGCAGCAGTCAAAGGCAGCACGGGGTTTTTACAGGGCATCCCCATGGATGAGATCATGCCCTGGATCAACCTCCTGGTGGTGTACGATATAATCTTTACCGCAGTGGCATTCATGACCTTCGATTTTGTAGTCGAAGAATAAAATATATCATTGGAGGAATTTTTCTATGGGACCAAAGCCAATCGGTCTTAAAATTCTGGATATCCTGAGCATTGTATTGCTGCTAATCGCCACATGGATGGTATTCTTTTATGCCCCGACCGAAGCCGTGATGGGCAATGTACAACGGGTGTTTTATTTCCACGTGTCCACTGCCTGGATAGGGATGCTCAGCTTCCTCGTGGCTGCAGTTGCCGGCATAGCATACCTGGTAAGCAAAAAAACCAGTTGGGACATCGTCGGAGTCTCAGCGGTCGAGATCGGCATCGTCTTCTCACTGATTGCCGTTGCCTCTGGCTCAATCTGGGCGCGTCCGATCTGGAACACCTGGTGGACCTGGGATCCTCGTCTGACGACGGTCACGATCATGATCCTGATCTATGCCGCTTACCTGCTACTGCGAGCCGGCATAGACGATCCTGGACGAAGAGCGCGTTTCGGCGCTGTCTACGCCATCTTGGGCTTTATCAGCGTTCCGTTGACCTTTTTCTCAGCCCGGCTGTACCGCACGATCCACCCCGTGGTGATTGGCACCAACCAACCTGGAGCGAGCGGCGCCTTCGATATGACCTCCGATATGCTGACGGTTTTCTTCTTTAGCCTGTTTGTTTTCACCCTCTTTTTTGCAGACCTATTGTGGCATCGCATCCGTATGGGGCATCTCCAGGAACGCGTAGAAGAATTAAAACTTCAGGCCAGCGAAAGTACAGATTAATTTACCGAGCAAGAAGAGCCATTAGATCATAAAACTTTAGGAGAATAATTCATGTTATTTTTGCTCCAGGAAGCACCTGCCGAAACGACGAACTACATGATTGCCGGATATACCGTAATATTTGGCGTTATATTGCTATATCTGCTCAGCCTGTATATCCGACAACGTAATTTAAAACAGGATTTGGAGATCCTTGAGGAAGACAAACAGAATCTGAAGTGATCAGTAAATCACATCAAAACAGCTGCGATGAACCTTTATCTGAGGGCACTTTTGTTCGAACGGCTTGCAACAGTGTCACTCCCTTTTTTCTTGGCATGCCATGTGCGGTGTACAGAAGTGAGGCGATTTACTTCTGCCTTCCCGAGTGTAAACGAGATTTCGAGAATGATCCAGCCGCATCCTGCCTGGCCTCCCGGTTGATAGAGTTCGGATAATCGCTGTGACCCGTCAGGTGCCCTCAGCTGGACTCAAACGGTGACTCGCATGCGCCGTCTGATCATCATTGTGCTTCTAGCACAGGGCATCCTGACAACCTATGT
The DNA here is from genome assembly GCA_963744375.1 of uncultured Chloroflexia bacterium. Lineage (GTDB taxonomy): Bacteria > Chloroflexota > Anaerolineae > Anaerolineales > UBA4823 > CTSoil-045. Next base: position 410,651 of record CAVUTH010000001.1, read on the forward strand.
GGTAGTACGTGATTTTGCCGGTTTTTCCGAAGTACCCCTGCTGACCATCGTATCTACCATCCTGGCATTTACTTTTACAGTATTGCATGCCGGGCAAAATCTTGGCTGGTCTCGCGCCAGCCTTTTTATTATTCTCACCATCCTGATCGGTTTAACATTTGAGAGCGTGGGCGTCGCCACCGGACTGATTTATGGTCCCTATCATTACACAGAGAAATTGGGGCCGCTATTCCTGGATCTTGTTCCCTACACCATACCGATAGCCTGGGCAATGATGTTATACCCATCCTATATCATCGCATCCAGGATCATCCCGGCCAGCCGGCCGACCTGGGCGTGGGCTGCCGGTTTTGCCTTCATTGGGGCGTTTGTAATGACTGCCTGGGATCTGGTGATGGATCCTCTGATGGTGGCCGCTGGTCATTGGCTTTGGGAAGTAGACGGTGCATATTTCGGAATTCCCCTTCAGAATTTTCTCGGGTGGTTCCTCACAGCCCTGATCATCTTGCTCCTCTATTTACTGATCACCAGGACGAATCCGCAGATCAGCCAGGGAAAAGAATCAAATAATTTTAATCGCCTGGCTATCATCAGCTACGCTATCCTGGGTGGCAGCACAGTATTGATAGCTTTCAACAATCAGTTAGGTGGACCAGCCCTGGCTGGCTTATTTGCTATGGCACCCTGGATATTGGTAGCATGGTGGAACTAAAGGAGAAATGACTATGCGATATAAATTATTCGGCAAAAGTGGATTGCGGGTCTCCGAGCTCTGCCTTGGGACAATGACTTTTGGTCCAAACTGGGGTTGGGGCGCTGATAAGGCCGAAGCAAAAAATATTTTTGACGCTTATGCGGCCGCCGGAGGAAATTTTATCGATACCGCTAACCGGTATACCGATGGGACTGCCGAATCTTACCTGGGAGAATTTCTCGCGCCCGACCGCGATCATTTTATCCTGGCGACAAAATACTCGTTATACGACCGTAAAGATGACCCCAATTTTAGCGGAAACCACCGGAAAAACATGATCCGTTCACTGGAAGGCAGCCTAAAACGTCTGAGAACGGATTTCGTCGATATCTTTTGGCTGCACGCCTGGGATTTCATGACGCCTGTCGAGGAGATCATGCGCGGCCTCGATGACCTGGTCAAGGCCGGAAAAGTTCTCTACCTGGGCATTTCTGATACTCCTGCCTGGGTTGTGTCGCAAGCCAACACGCTGGCGGATTTGCGCGGCTGGACAGCCTTCACCGGCCTGCAGTTCGAATACAGCCTGGTTGAACGCACCCCCGAAAGAGATTTACTGCCCATGGCACGCGCTTTTGGAATGGCTATCATTCCCTGGGGGATCTTAGGTGCGGGAGTATTAAGTGGAAAATACAATCCCGGAAAAACACAGCAAGAACAAGGGCGTGCTTCATTGTGGGGTGAAGTCAATGAACAGCGCTTATCGATCGCTCAAATTGTAGAGGCGATATCCAAGGAAATCGGTTGCACACCGGCTCAAGTGGCGATTAACTGGGTACGCCAGCAACCAGGGACAGTCATACCAATCCTGGGAGCACGGCGCGCCTCCCAATTCTTGGAAAACCTGGCAGCCCTCGATCACTCACTCACCCCCGACCAGGTGAGGCGCCTGGATGAAGCAAGCCATATCGATCGTGGTTTCCCGCATGACTTTCTGGCCTCGGATGGCGTGCGCAACCTGGTTACTGGCGGTACTTATAATCAAATAGATCCTCGCTAAACTTCTGAATGTCCGACGCCCAGCACCTGGAGATCGATGCTGGGCGTCGTTTTTATTGGCTGATTTATATCCGAGTGAACTAGCTACAGCTCAGGAAGAAGGTATTCATAGGCACTTAAAGCTGCCTTAGCGCCTTCACCGATCGCCACCAATACCTGCTCGGCATACCCGCTGGCAACATCGCCAGCTGCGAAGATACCTGGACAAGATGTGCGATTGGCGCAATCTACCTTGATGCGACCCTGGGGATCCAGCTCGACCAGGTCGGCAATCATCTGGCTATTGGGGATCAAAGCCATTTCGATAAAGGTTGCATCGGCGATAAGCTCAGAGGTCTTTCCATCTGCGTCCTTGACCACAACGCTGCGGGCGAACTCATCACCTTTCACTTCCAGCACAGCCCTATTCGGCAGCACGGTCACATTCCGAGCCGCGGTGAGCTTCTTCCCCAGGGGTGTTGCGAGAATATCATCCGTCGTGCTGACCAGTGTGACTTCTTCAGCAATAGTCGCCAGTTCGGCGGCGCTGCGCAGCGCCAGGTCGCCATCGCCCACAACCACGGTTTTCTTATCAATAAAGAGGGGTGCATAACTCATGGCTGAATAGCACAACCCCTTCATCATATACTCTTTCTCGCCCGGCACCCGTAAGCGCAGCTGTTTCGTCCCGGAGGCAACGATGACGGCCTTCGCCGGCAGCTCGCTTCCGCCGCGAGTCAGAACCACGAAATGCTCACCCTGCCCATTGCTGACTTTCGTCACCTTGTCCACCGCTTCCATGTGGCGTGAAAATTCCAGGTATTCCAGCTCGTTGCGGAATTTATTCACGATCTCCAGCCCGCGGATGACCTGGTATTGTTCGATCCAGGGAAGGGCAAGGTGATAATTTGTTTTACCACCCAGGTCTTTCGAAACCAGCAGCACATCCAATCGCTTGCGGATGGCATAGATCGTAGCCGTTAACCCCGCCGGTCCGCCGCCAATCACAATTAAGTCATACATAGTTTACCTCGCTGTAAATTCATATCTCGATTGTTGTACCCGGTTTAATATCCAGCATCACGGATTTGCTTTACAGCATATCCTCGGGTACTTTGGCGATGAAACCCTGCTCCATCATAGCTACCGTCAGGTCGCGCGAGCGTTTGATCATCACACGCGCATGTTCGTAAAGCTCATCATAGCTCAGATCCTTGCGTGCCAGGCCAAGCTCGATGGCTTTGCGACCGACTGCGGCTGCTTCGCGGGGAATACTTCCCAGTCATCCATGTTCGGCAGGATCATATCCGGAGCCAGGCGATCCCCTACGTGGTTTGCGAGTGCATCTGCGGCTGCAAAGCACATCTCGTCGGTGATCGTCCGTGCCCGAACATCCAGAGTGCCGCGGAAAATCCCAGGGAACCCCAGCGAGTTATTAACCTGGTTGGGAAAATCGGAGCGCCCGGTAGCTACAACCACTGCGCCAGCCTCAAGTGCCTCCCAGGGCCAAATTTCCGGAACCGGGTTGGCGCAAGCAAACACGATGGCATCCTTATTCATCGTGCGGATCCACTCCGGCAGGATCACTCCTGGTCCTGAGCGCGACAGGCCGATAACCACGTCCGCCCCGCGGATGGCATCCGGGATATCTCCCTCGCGGCCCTCGGCGTTCGTGATCTGGCACAGCCGCCATTTGTCAACATACTCGTGCTTGCGCATCTCAAGATCTTTGCGGTGCTTGCCCAGGATGCCTTTGGTATCTACCATGAAGCACTTGCCGGGATCTGCGCCGCGGCCGAAGATTAAGCGCGAGCAAGCCACATTGGATGCCCCACTGCCTACGAAGGCAATGGTCACATCGCCGATCGATTTGCCCACCACCTTCAGGGCATTGATCAATGCCGCAAGCGTAACCGTGGCAGTCCCCTGCTGGTCATCATGCCAGACGGGGATTTCAGCCTTCTCCCGCAGAGTATCCAGGATGCGGAAGCATTTTGGCTGCGAGATATCCTCCAGATTGACTCCTCCAAATCCAGGCTGGAGCATTAAAACCGTATTGATGATCGCATCCGGGTCCTTGGTGTCCAGCATGATCGGTACAGCATCCACGCCACCCAGGTATTTGTAGAGCAGGGCTTTCCCTTCCATCACCGGCAGCCCGGCTTTTGGCCCGATATCGCCCAACCCCAGCACGCGTGTTCCATCGCTGACCACAATCACTGTGTTCCACTTGTTGGTATATTCATAAACCAGCTCTGGATCGGCATTAATCGCCCTGCATGGCGCCGCAACCCCTGGCGTGTACCAGATAGCGAAGTCGTTAAAGTCTCGGACGGCACACTTGAGAACCGTCTCAACTTTTCCACGAAAGAATGGATGTAAGATCATCGCATCTGCCGACGGCTTCTTCGCCTTAGCCAGAAGCTCCTCAACATTGAACGTCTGTTTTGCGTTTAACATGGATCGACCTCCATTTATGTTTCCTTTGCGGAATATGTGCCGCAGATCGAAAGCTGACTTTGTTTACCAGATACATCTTCTGTATGAATGTAAACTGCCCTAATCTGAATGGCAGACAGGGCAGCGATTACTGTTGACGAATAGTCACCTCCTGGACCAGAATGGCTGGTTCACCGGAGCTACTCCCCAAGGGGGATTATTTTAATTTGGCTTAATTTGATTTTAGCAAATATGATTGTATTGAGTCAATTGGTTTGTACACAAAAATGTACGACAAAAGTCACATCTCATCCCAAATCCATGTCACCGGTAGTGGGTCGGTCCCATGATTGCGTGCATTCCCAGTTAATAGACCGACATTCGGGTCACTGGGCGCAAATGCCATACAAGCTTCCAGCTGTTCCATCGCCAAAGACCATTTACCCTGGCGCAAATAAATTCGTGCCAGAAAAAGCATTGTGTAATAAACTGTGGGGTTATGCTGCGGATCTCCCCAAAGTTCCAGGCTTTGGCCGCGGACACCCATCACCCGCTTGAACAACAGCTCAGCCTGGTCGAAAGCACTGCGCGCAAACTCGGTGCGTGCAGCTTCAAAGCACACTTTGTCTTCTTCGGGATCGTATTGGTGAGGCTGCCCGTCCCGAATCAGATTATCCAGGCAGCGGATTGCTTCTCCAAATGCCCGACTGGAAGCGTCCAGATCCTTGACCAGACGTCGGGCAAGACCAAGATTCAACCAGGCGTAAATATTATCAGGCTCGATGCTCAAGGCTTTTTCGTAGGAGATAATTTCTGCCGCACTATCCCCAAATTCTCGCTGGATGCTTGCCATCTGCAAGTAAATATTGCTGTCGTGGGGGGAATAAAATGTCGTAATCACCTGAAGCTGGCTGAGTGCCTCGGGGTATTTTCTCAAGGCCTGCAGGGAGCGTGCCCAGGAAAAGCGGGCATTGATGAATGCCGGTGCAATCTGCAGTGCCCGTTTGTAAATTTCAATAGCAGACTGAAACTGCCCCAGGTGTTCCAGTTCCTGACCGCGCGCCCATAATGTATACAGGTGCTTCATCTCAATAGATAAGGTGGGAATATACCCGGGCGCATCCGGGTTTTGATAGAGCCAATCAATTAATAAATCTAACTGCGGCAGAGTAGTGATTGTTGACCCGGGTGGATACATATGGCCTCGCAAATATTAGTTTCGTTTAACCCTACTACAGCGGAACTCAACTGTCAATCGCTCGAATTCCTTCGCTCGATCTGAATGCCATACTTTCACAGGAAGGCAGCCCCTCCACCATCTTTGAAATTCAGACGGAAACGGCTATAATCCCTTTACCCGAAGCAAACCATCTCCAGGATCCCTGCTTTTTTCGGGAAAATTCATTGCTAAAGGACTATCAAATGCTGGAAAACTTCGAAAATCACCTGCAAACATATGCCGATCTGGCCGTAAAAATTTGGATTAACCTGCAACCCACCCAGCGCCTGCTGATCCGCGCCCCAATCGAAGCTGCCCCATTGGTAGAAAAAGTAACTGCCAGTGCGTACCAGGCCGGCGCACGCCTGGTAACTGTAATCTGGTCGCACGAGCCACTGGAGCTGGCGCGTTTCAAGTATGCTCCACGCAACTCATTTGAGGAATTCCCCACCTGGCTTGCGGACGGCTCTTACCAACACTTGAAGGACGGGAATGCGCTGCTCAGCATTTACGCCGAAAATCCGGATTTACTAAAAGAACAGGATCAATCGCTGATTGGCATTGCCATGAAATCCCGCGCCCGGCATATGGCTGCTTCCAGCAATTTGATCTCGAGCAATGCAGTCAACTGGAACATTATCAGCTACCCGATACCAAGTTGGGCGAGGAAAATCTTCCCCGGCCTCTCCGACGAGCAGGCGGTTGAAAAATTATGGCAGGCTATTTTCGAAATTTGTCGGATCGACACTCATGACCCGGTTGCAGCCTGGCAGGATCATGTCCAACAACTGGTTGCGCGAGCAGGATACATGAATAAGAAACAATATACTGCCTTGCATTACACCGGTCCGGGGACGGATTTGACCGTTGGACTACCCAAAAATCATATCTGGCTTAGCGCCGGGTTCGCCAGCCAAAATGGCATCCCGTTCATTGCCAATGTACCGACTGAAGAAATCTTTACTCTGCCACATCGGGCTTATGCCGAAGGCACCGTGCGCGCCAGCATGCCCTTGAATTTCGGGGGGATGCTAATCGAAGATTTCAGCCTGACCCTGGCAGGCGGTAAAGTGGTCAAGTACGCAGCCCGGCAAGGCGAAGAGCTGCTGCGCAACATCTTTGAGACCGACGAAGGCTCTGCCCATTTTGGTGAAGTAGCCCTGGTGCCACACAGCTCACCGATTTCTCAGTCCAAACTCCTGTTTTTCAACACCCTGTTCGACGAGAATGCCGCCAGCCACATCGCCCTGGGTCGGGCTTACCGCTTCAGCCTGGCAGGTGGTGTAGAAATGACCGAAGAGCAGTTCAATGCCGCAGGCGGCAACTACAGTCTGAACCATGTCGATTTTATGATCGGCAACGCCGAGATGGATTTAGACGGTATCACTGACAGTGGCAGTAAAGAACCAGTAATGCGCAGGGGAGAGTGGGCCTTTAACGAATAGTGTTGACTGGCTGCTGGATTCTTCTCATCCAGCAGTGCGCTACCTGGCACTGACCGATTTACTCGACCTACCAGAGGATCATCTGCAGGTCATCTTAGCGCACGAAAAAGTGCTGGATGATCCCTGGATCGAAGCATTGTTTACCGGCCAACAGCCGGATGGGAAATTCACGCGAAGTGACGGCTCTCATATACATCCTTACACGAAGTGGATGGGGATTCACTGGCGGCTGGTCTCACTGGTTGAATTAGGCATCTCCCCTGGCGAACCGCGTGCGCTGGTTGCGGTGGAAGATGAGCTGGCCTGGCTGACTGGTCATGAACATCGCAGCCGCATCCCAACCATTGATGGGCGCACCAGACGCTGCGCGTCCCAGGAAGGCAATGCCCTGGCAGCATGTAGCCGGCTTGGTCTGGCACACGATCCACGCGTCGAGCTATTGGCTGAATCGCTTGTGACATGGCAATGGCCGGACGGCGGTTGGAACTGCGATAAACGCCCGCAGGCCAGCCACAGCTCTTTCCACGAGTCACTGATCCCGATGTGGGGCCTTTTTGAGTATTACCGCGCAACCGGCAATTCCGACGCACTGGATGCGGCCCGCAGGACGGCAGAATTTTTCCTGCGTCACCGCTTGTTCCGTTCCGAGAGAACAGGCGAAATCATCCATCCCGAGATGCTTGAGCTGCATTACCCACCCTACTGGCATTACGACATTTTGCAGTCTCTGCTGATTCTATCTCGCATGGATTTACTCACCGACGAGCGGGCTTCAGAAGCGTTAGTCCTGCTGCAGGCCAAATGCCGCCCGGATGGCACCTGGCGCGCCGGAAGGCATTACTGGCACCCGCCCGGTGGTGAGCTATACCAGGAGCCCGTCGACTGGGGACGTCGCGGACCTAATGCCATGATTACCTTGAACGCATTGCGGGTGTTAAAGGCCGCAGGTCGGATAAAAATCAGCAAAACGGGAGAAGAATATGGATTTGTTGCTCATCCCCATTGAAAAACCCGAGCCGCTCAATTTCATTCTGGGCCAATCACACTTCATTAAAACTGTAGAGGACCTGCATGAAGCCCTGGTCAATTCCGTTCCGGGAATAAAATTTGGCCTGGCTTTCTGTGAAGCCTCTGGTAAGTGCCTGGTGCGCTGGAGCGGAACCGAGCCAGATTTAATTGCCCTGGCACAGAAAAATGCCATCAATATTGGGGCGGGTCACAGTTTCATCATTTTCCTCGGTGAAGGGTATTTCCCGATCAATGTGCTGAACGCTGTCAAGGGTGTTAATGAAGTATGCCGCATCTTTTGCGCAACTGCCAATCCAACCCAGGTTGTTGTTGCCCAAAGCGAGCAGGGACGCGGCATCCTGGGTGTCATCGACGGTTTTTCTCCCCAGGGAATCGAAGCGGATGCGGATATCGAATGGCGCAAGGGCTTCTTGCGCATGATCGGATATAAATCCTAGGCAGGTTACACTTGAAGAACCTTCCATCCGGGCTGAGCTTCTCACATGCTCTCCGCCTGGCTTTTTCCTACACCAGCAGCTGGCTTTCACCTCCTCGAGGAGGAACAACCTCTTAGCTGGGTGGTAATCAGCCGGGACGAAATCCAACCCGGCGATATCTGGCTGCTGCGGGCAAGCGAACTAACCGATGATTTGCTATCAGAGGCGGCTCAGTTGCGTGCCGGCGGTCTTCTTGCAGTTGGTCGTCCACCGGCACGAAAACTGGTATTCCCGGTCGGGTTAGCAGTTGCTATCATTAATCGAGAAGAAAACGATCTGCGTTGGGTCCAAAAGGAGCTGCTAACCCTGGTGCTGGATCAGCGCAGCGCCCTGGTACAGCGTGGCACACGCATCTACACCCAGCTTTCCCAGCAGGCCGCCGGTGGCAGCGGGTTGGATGGCATAGCCATTGCACTATCATCTATAACCAGCCGTGGTGTCATCATCCAGGATAAACGCCTTGAAATTTTAGCCCAATATGCCACAGCAGATTTTAATGAGGCCTGGGAAGGTGTCCTGCAACTCTCCGGTTCTGCCAGATTTCATCCCGGAAAGCCTGCGCGACCGCAAACGGGTCAATTCTGCGCAGCAACCTTCTGGTAACCGATCTACCGGGTGGTTTGGAAAGGATCATCGCGCCGATTATCGTTAGCGACGTTACCCGGGGGTATTTATCCCTGGTAGGATTGGCCGGGCAGCTGGACGCATTAGACCAGGTAGCGGTCGAACAGGGAGTGATCGTTATCGCCGTCGAGATGGCCCGCATGAAGTCCGTTCGGGAGACGGAAAAACGCCTGCGGGGTGACCTGCTATCCGCTTTATTGGAGGAAAATCTCTCCCCTCGAGATGCTCGCTTGTGGATCCAGGCTATGGGGATGGATCCCAGATCAACCCAGCGTTGCCTTGCGCTTCATTTGGGACTCGCCCACGCCGCCATCTCGCCGCCGCCTGGAAACTCTGGTTAACGGTGAAATCTCCCGTCTCTCGGCTCAGGTTAGTAGCCAGCCCGATCGGAGCCGAAGTGATCTGTTTCTACATACTGCCAGTCAAATCCCCTCGCCCGGAGGCAGCCCTGGTCCTGGCCGAGGCGATCCTGGAGCAGGCAAAGCTCGAGTTTCCCCAGATCCCTCTCTATTGCGGGGTTGGCAGCCCTGCTGAGGACATCGCCGCCTGGCGGACATCCTTCCGCCAGGCCGGCCAGGCGATGGAGCTTTCGCGGCGATTGGGCGTGCAAAAACCCGCATACTTTTCGGATTTATCCGTCTACCGGCTGCTGATGCAAATCGAGGACAGCCCGGAGTTGATCTCTTTCCAGGAGGAAATCCTGGGCGTTCTCCTGGCGCACGAAGGCAGCGAAGAGCTGCTACGCACTCTCTCCGCTTATTTTGAACACAACGGCAATCTATCCCAAACCGCTGAGTCGCTGTTCATTCACCGCAATACCTTGCTCTACCGGATGGAGCGTATTGCCTCAATAAGCGGATTGGATCTCGAGCTGCCAGAAACGCGCCTTGCCGCACAACTCGCACTCCACATCTACCGCATGCGCGGTGCTTCGCTTTGACCGGCAGCCGGCAACCCGCCGGATTGATTTTGGTCAAAGTGTACAAAATAACCTCCATTCTATTGTGTAATTTACTCATTCACAAACCTGGATTGTCCAGGTAAACTTGCATCCAATTAAGGCAAAGGAGTAAATTGATGTCCCTGCTGATTTCTTTTGTAGCACTGCTTTCGCTTATTGGACTGGTCCTTGCGATCGAAGTAAAACCACGCCCCCAGGCAGTCCGGGTGACGGTCAGGAAGAAACACGACCAGAAATAACCGAGATAACCCACACGGGGCTGCCGCAAAGCAGCCCCGTGATCTTTTTTCATCATGGAGAGATGATGCGCTCAGACCGGGTAAAAAAAGGATTTGAACGTGCCCCCCACCGGGCTCTATTACGAGCCACCGGACTCACCGATTCTGATTTCGATAAGCCCTTTATTGCAATTGTCAATTCATACGTAGATGTCGTCCCCGGTCACGTCCACCTGCAGGAATTCGGCCGCATCATCAAGCAGGCTGTTCGTGCAGCCGGCGGGGTGCCTTTTGAATTCAATACCATCGGCGTCGATGATGGAATCGCCATGGGGCATGCCGGAATGAAGTTCAGCCTGCCTTCCCGCGAGCTGATCGCCGACAGCGTCGAGACAATGATCCAGGCGCACCAATTTGATGGGATGGTGTGCATCCCGAACTGCGACAAAATCGTCCCAGGTATGCTGATGGCAGCCTTGCGGGTCGATATCCCAGCCATCTTTATCTCCGGTGGACCGATGGCTGCCGGTAAAACTCCGGAGGGTGAGACCATCGATTTAATTTCAGTCTTCGAAGGCGTGGGGGCTTATAAAGCCGGTCGTATCGATGCAGCCCGCTTGAAAACGCTAGAAGATTTCGCTTGCCCCTCCTGCGGCTCATGCTCGGGCATGTTTACCGCCAATTCGATGAACTGCCTGATGGAGGCTCTGGGTCTGGCACTGCCCTTCAACGGCTCAGCTCTGGCAAAAACGCCAGAGCGGGAAGCCCTGGCGCAGCGCGCAGCCGCACAAATCATGACCTTGATCGAGATGGACCTGACACCTCGCCAGATTGTGACTGCTGAAGCTCTGGATGATGCCTTTGCACTCGACATGGCGATGGGGGGCAGCACCAACACTGTACTGCACACCCTGGCATTGGCGCGGGAAGCTCAAGTCCATTACCCTTTAGAGCGCATCAATGCAGTTGCCAGCCGAGTGCCATACTTATGTAAGGTAAGCCCATCGGGCTCCTGGCACATGGAAGATGTCCACCGCGCCGGAGGCATCCCGGCCATATTAAACGAAATCGCCCGCTCTGGGAACACGCTTCACCTGGATAGACCAACTGTCAGCGGGGTCAGCCTGGGCGAGTCGATTGCCGGCTGTGCTGTTCGAGATTATGAAGTCATCCGCCCACTGGAAAAACCACACTCACCCACCGGCGGTTTAGCCGTCCTTTTCGGGAACCTTGCCCCAGACGGAGCTGTGGTGAAAACCGGGGGCGTGGCGCCTGCCATGCGGCAGCATGTTGGCCCTGCACGCATCTATGACAGCCAGGAAGACGCTATGGCAGGCATCCTGGGCAGCCAGGTGCAGCCGGGTGACGTCGTTGTCATCCGCTACGAAGGACCGCGCGGCGGTCCCGGGATGCAAGAGATGCTATCTCCTACCTCCGCCATCATGGGCATGGGGCTGGGCGACCAGGTAGCCCTGATTACCGATGGCCGGTTTTCAGGCGGCACGCGTGGCGCCTGCATCGGCCACGTCAGCCCAGAAGCTGCTGCGGGTGGGCCGATTGCTGCCTTGCAGGATGGCGACCTGATTGAGCTCGATATTGACTTGCGCAGATTGAATGTGCACTTGAGTGCGGAAGCTATCCAGGCTCGCCTGGATAAACTACCGCCCTTCCAGCCGCGGACAGACAGTTCCTGGCTTAAGCGCTATGCCCGCATGGTAACCAGCGCAAGCACAGGAGCAGTACTGGTATAGCTATCATATCCATCGCATTTATTAACCAGGAGGCAGTTGTATGAAAAAAACCGGTGCGGAGATCATGTGGGAGTGTATTGTCCGGGAAGGTGTCGAGGTTGTGTTCGGCTATCCCGGCGGCGCCAATATGCCAATTTATGACGCCATGCTCAGTTATCCAATCCATCATGTACTGGTGCGACACGAGCAAGGCGCGGCTCATGCCGCCGACGGCTATGCGCGCGCTTCGGGCAAGGTAGGTGTTGCCATGGCAACCTCCGGACCCGGGGCAACCAACCTGGTGACGGGCATCGCCTGTGCCATGATGGATTCATCACCCATCGTATGCATCACCGGCCAGGTGCATGCCCACCTGATCGGTGGCGATGCCTTTCAGGAAACGGATGTCACCGGTATCACCCTGCCAATCACCAAGCACAATTACCTGGTGACGCGCGCTGATGAGATCGCAGAAGTCATCCGGGAAGCTTTTTACATCGCCCGCAGCGGGCGGCCAGGCCCGGTTCTGGTGGATATCTGTAAAAATGCCCAGATCGAGCAGACCGAATTCATCTACCCCGAAGAGATCACCCTGCCCGGCTACCGCCCCCCGATGCACGCATCGAAGGCCAACCTGATGAAAGCTGTAACAATGATCGAGAAGGCCAAACGGCCCCTGATCCTGGCGGGCCAGGGCGTGCTCAAGTCAGAGGCTGCCGAAGCATTAATGAATTTTGCGACAAAAACCAACACACCGGTCTCCATGACCCTGCTCGGTTTGAGCAGCTTCCCGGCAAGCCATCCACTCAGCCTGGGGATGATGGGCATGCATGGCGAGGCATACTCCAACCTCGCCATCCAGAATGCCGATTTACTGCTGGCATTTGGTATGCGCTTCGATGACCGGGTGACCGGCAACTTGAAAACCTATGCCCCCAACGCGCAGAAGATCCATGTAGAAATTGATCCTTCCGAAGTGCACAAAAATGTGCGTGTCGACCTGCCTTTGGTGGGTAACTTAAGGACTGTTCTGGAAGATCTGATCCCACTGGTGGACGAGTACGATCATGAAGAATGGCTGGCCGAGATCGACGCCTGGAAGAAAGAAAGCCAGCAGCGTGACATCCTGCATCACTACCACCCGGAAAATGGCAAGTTGTATGTCGCGCATGTCTTACACGAGCTTTGGGAGATAACCCAGGGCGATGCCATCGTCACAACCGACGTCGGCCAGCACCAGATGTGGACTGCCCAGTATTATGCCCTGGAAAAACCCCGCCGCTTGATCACTTCGGGAGGGGCCGGGACGATGGGCTTTGGGCTGCCATCCGCGATCGGCGCCTGGTTTGCCTATCCGGATCACGAAATCTGGACAGTCTGCGGCGATGGCGGTTTTCAGATGACTCAGGCCGAGCTGGCGACTGCTGTGCAAGAGGGCGCTAACGTGAAAATTGCCCTGATGAACAATAACTTCCTGGGCATGGTGCGCCAGTGGCAGGAATTTTTCTTTGAAAAACGCTACTCGGCAGTACAGCTGCGCAACCCAAATTTCGTCAAGATTGCCGAAGCTCACGGCATTCCAGCCCGCCGCGTGGAAACCCCGGAAGAAGTTGGTCCGGCTATCGAGTTTGCCCGCCAGACTCCCGGTCCGGTTCTGATCGAGTTTCGCGTCGAACAAGAAGAAGCCGTCTATCCCATGGTTCCAACAGGAGCCTCCCTGGAGAATATGATCCGCCGCCCTACCCAGTAATCCGGAAAGATTCTATAGGATAACTGGTTGGATTGAGGAGAAGATGATGCAGCATACATTAATCGCACTTGTTGAAAATAAACCCGGTGTTTTGAACCGCGTGGCATCTTTATTTCGCCGCCGCAATTTCAACATCGAGTCGTTGAATGTCGGGCGCACCGAGCGCCCGGAGATATCGCGCATGACCATCGTGGTGGACTGTTTGGACGACGATCCCTTGACCGATGTCCGCAAGGTAGAAGTAAACCTGTACAAACTGGTCAATGTTATCGATGTGCAAGATGTCACCAGCCAGCCGGCGGTGTTTCGTGACCTGGCTTTGATCAAAGTAAAAGCAACATCGGAGCAACGCGGAGAAATCAACAACCTGGCTTCGATATTTCGGGCGCGTATCATTGACGTTGCTCCCGATTCGGTGATCGTTGAGATCACAGGCACCGAAGATAAAATCGAAAGCTTGATTGAGCTTCTGCGGCCTTTCGGCGTCCTTGAAATGGTGCGCACCGGCCAGGTTGCCATGATGCGCGGCAATTTTATTGGCGTGCGCCACTCTCCCGGTGTGAACGGCAACGGCCACCACGAGTGGGATGAAGAAGTATTTTGATCGGGAATTATTAAATCCAGACACACAGGAGTCATTATGGCTAAAGTTTTTTATAGTACCGATGCCAACCCCGCGCTGCTGCTCGGAAAAAAAGTTGCCATCGTTGGGTACGGTTCGCAAGGGCATGCGCATTCCCTGAATTTGCGCGACATCTGGCGCCGAGGTGCGTGTTGGCTTGCGGTCAGGCAGTAAATCCTGGGCTAAAGCCGAATCCACCGGGCTGGCAGTCAGCTCGATCTCGGAGGCCGCTGACTGGGCAGAAACGATCATGCTGCTGGCGCCGGATACCGAGCAGCCGGGCATTTACGCTGCGTCGATTGCCCCTTACCTGGCTGCCGGTAAAACCCTGATGTTTGCACATGGGTTTAACATCCGCTACGGCACGATCACTCCGCCAACCGATGTCGATGTGAGCATGGTCGCCCCAAAATCCCCGGGGCACCGCGTGCGGGAGATCTATACAGAGGGCGGGGGCACACCGGCGCTGTTAGCCGTCCACCAGGACGCCAGCGGGCAGGCATGGCAGAACGCCCTGGCCTACGCCTGGGGCATCGGCAGCACGCGTGCCGGCGTACTTAACACCACTTTTGCCGAAGAAACTGAGACCGATTTATTTGGCGAGCAGGCAGTGTTGTGTGGCGGGGTCTCCGCGCTGGTCAAAGCGGCTTTCGAAACCCTGGTGGAAGCCGGATACCAGCCAGAGCTGGCCTATTTTGAGTGCATGCATGAGTTAAAGCTGATTGTTGATTTGATGTATCGCGGCGGTCTCAACTACATGCGTTACTCGGTTTCGGATACCGCCGAACACGGCGATTACACCGCCGGGCCGAAGATCGTGACCGAAGAGACTCGCTATGCCATGTCTCAGATTTTGAGTGATATCCAGGATGGCACCTACGCCCGCCAGTGGATCGAGGAGAACCGGCAAGGGCGGCCCTGGTTCAACGAGCAGCGCCGCCAGCAGCAGGACCACCTGATCGAGCACGTTGGCGGCGACCTGCGAGAGATGATGCCTTTCATTGATCCGGTGACGATCAAACCGGGTGAATGAGCGCTGAGGTGCTGTTTGATCTTCCGATATTGATCGGATGAGGAGAGAAGAAATGAGCTCGAATCATGTAAAAATCTTTGATACCAGCCTGCGCGATGGCGAGCAATCCCCAGGCGCCAGCCTGACCTCCGCAGAAAAGCTGGAAATTGCCCGGGCGTTGGCCCGCATGGGAGTCGACATTATCGAAGGCGGATTTCCAGCCGCCTCGCCGGATGACCTGGAAGGCTTGCGGCGGATCGCTGTCGAAGTCGGCAATTCACCCGCCGGCGAGAGTGCAGGCTCTACGCATGTACCGGTGATCTGCGGGCTGGCGCGCGCGAATAAGAACGATATTGATGCGGCCTGGGCAGCCATCCGCTATGCAGCCTATCCCCGCATCCACACCTTCCTGGCGACTTCTCCAATCCATATGCGCTACAAGCTGCGCATGGACCCGGAAGAGGTCGTCGAACGCGTGCGCGAGATGGTCGGCTATGCCTATTCGCTCTGCCCGGATATCGAGTTTTCACCGGAAGATGCTGGGCGCAGTGAGCCGGAGTTCCTTTACCTGGTACTGGACGAAGCGATCAAAGCCGGGGCTACCACGCTGAATATACCGGATACTGTTGGCTACACCACGCCTGATGAATATGGGGCGCTGATCAGCGGAATCATGGCGAATGTGCCCGGGATTGAGAATGTTACCGTCTCGGTGCACTGCCACAACGACCTTGGCCTGGCCACTGCCAATTCCCTGGCCGGTATTATGGCCGGGGCGCGCCAGGCAGAGGTAACTATGAACGGCATCGGCGAGCGCGCCGGCAACACTTCCCTGGAAGAAGTCGTCATGGCACTGCACACTCGACGGGGAATCTTCGGCATGGAAACAGGCATCGATACCACGCAAATTTCACGCGTCAGCCGCATGGTATCTAACTACACCGGCATCCCGGTGCAGCCCAATAAAGCCATCGTCGGCGCCAATGCCTTCGCTCACGAAGCCGGCATCCATCAGGATGGCATGCTGAAAAACCAGCAGACATACGAAATTATGCGCCCCGAGACAATTGGCCTGAGTCGCTCGCGGTTGGTGCTGGGAAAGCACAGCGGCCGGCATGCCTTGAAAGCCCGCCTGGCAGAGATGGGCTACGATATGACCGCTGATGAGCTTGACCGGACATTCGATCGCTTCAAACAGCTGGCCGATAAGAAGAAAATCATTACCGAAGCCGACCTGGAAGCCCTGGTTGAAGATCAATCCTATCAATCTGAGGAAGTCTACAGCCTGGAAGGGCTGCAGGTCGCCTGTGGAACGATGGGCATGCCAACCGCCACCGTACGCCTGCGCGGCCCGGATGGCAACTTTCATATCCAAGCCGCTGTTGGCACCGGTCCGGTGGATGCAGCTTATAAAGCCATCGACTGCATTATCGGATCCAAGATCAATTTGCTTGAATTCAATGTACATGCCGTCACCGAAGGCATCGACGCAATCGGCGAAGTCACCGTACGCTTGCAGGGCGAAAATGGATCTCGACATACCTTCACTTCCCCGCAGAGCGAGCAGGTGCAGCATCGCACCTATGGCGGTTACGGCGCCGATACCGACATTATCGTCGCCAGCGCCAAAGCCTACCTGGCCGCCCTGAATAAATTACTGCGTTCTGCGCACCACGAACATGCTGCAGAGCTTGCCGCCTGAGATTTTCCCACATACAGGCAATCTACCTTTCGGAGGCAATCATGAACATCAACGAGTATTATCACGATTATTTCCACGAGCTGCGTACCTTCCCTACCGGATGGGACCTGTCCGCCCTGAATGAATCGCATGCGTCCGCTGGGGGAGATGCCTTGACTTCCCTGGAGGCAGCCTGGCAAACAGTCAAATTCAGTGAGCCGCGCACCATTCCCACCGGCTGGGATGTTTCTGGGATGGTGTAGCCCACGATGCCAAAAACACTCTTTGAAAAAATCTGGGACCGGCACGTTGTGCTCCACGAGCCTGGGTCGCCAGCGATTCTTTATATCGACCTCCATCTAGTCCATGAAGTTACCTCACCACAAGCCTTTTCAGGTTTACGAATACGTGGGCTGAAGGTACGCCATCCTGATAAGACTGTGGCTACGATGGACCATTCGACACCTACCACCACGCTGGACTTGCCCCTGCTGGACGATATGGCCCGCCGCCAGCTTCAACAACTGCAGGCGAACTGCAGCGAATTTGGCATCCCACTGTTCGATCTGGATAGCCCGCAGCGCGGCATTGTGCATGTGATTGGCCCCGAGCTTGGATTGACCCAACCCGGCAGCACCATCGTATGCGGGGACAGCCATACTTCAACTCACGGCGCCTTTGGCGCGCTGGCTTTTGGCATCGGCACAAGCGAGGTCGAGCATGTCCTGGCCACGCAGTGTTTATTGCAAGATAAGCCCAAGACATGCCTGGTCAATTTCAACGGCCGGCTTTCTCCGGGCGTAACCGCCAAGGACATGATCCTGGCGCTAATCGCGCAGATTGGAATTGGAGGCGGTACTGGATATGTATTTGAATACGGCGGGGAAGCAGTGCGCGCCCTCTCCATGGAAGAACGCATGACCTTATGCAACATGTCCATCGAAGGCGGCGCTCGGGCCGGCATGGTCGCACCGGACGAAACAACCTATGCCTACCTGGCAGGCAAGCCTCATGCACCGCAGGGTACTGCCTGGGACAAGGCACTGATCGATTGGCGCAGTCTGCCAAGCGATCCAGGCGCAGTGTACGATCGCACCATCGAAATCGATGTCAGCCGACTCGAGCCAATGGTCACCTATGGCACAAATCCCAGCATGAGCCTGCCGCTCAGCCAGCGTATCCCCGATCCGGTCCAGGAACCGGATAGCGTCCGTCGCAACAGCCTGGAAAAAGCCCTGCAGTATATGGACCTGCAGCCTGGTCTGCCCATCCAGGGGCACCCGGTGGATGTGGTCTTTATCGGCAGCTGTACCAACTCTCGCCTGAGCGACCTGAGAGCAGCAGCAGCCCTCTTGCGCGGCCGAAAAGTCGCCGAGAACGTACGCCTGTTGGTAGTCCCGGGCTCGGAAAGCGTGCGCCGCCAGGCAGAGGCAGAAGGGCTCGACCGGATCTTCCGTGAAGCCAATGCCGAGTGGCGCTTCGCCGGCTGCAGCATGTGCATCGCCATGAACGGGGACCAGCTGCAGCCCGGTCAATATGCCGTATCGACCAGTAACCGTAACTTTGAGGGACGGCAGGGTCCGGGCGGGCGCACCTTCCTGGCCAGCCCGCTGACAGCCGCCGCGTCCGCCATTGCGGGACGTATTGCCGACCCACGCTCGTTGCTTTAACCGAGGAGAAAAGTAAAGGTGCAGAAATTTGAAACCTTAATCTCAAGGGTAATCCCATTATCCCGTCGACGATATCGACACCGATCAGATTATCCCGGCCCGTTTTTTGAAAGTGACCGATAAAGCTGGATTGGCCGAAGGACTTTTTTGCAGCTGGCGCTATTTGCCAGATGGCAGCCCCGACCCGGATTTTATCCTCAACCACCCGGGTTATGCCGGTGCAAAAATCTTGCTGGCTGGCGATAACTTTGGCTGCGGATCTTCTCGCGAGCACGCACCCTGGGCGTTGACCGGTTGGGGTGTCCAAGCCGTCATCAGCACCTCGTTCGCCGATATCTTTCGCAACAACGCCATGAAAAACGGCCTGCTTCCGATTGTCGTCCCGGCAGACACTTTAAGGCAGTTGTTCGACCTGAGCCAAAAGGATCCATCCTTTGAGATGACAATCGACCTGGACAGCCAGAGTCTTATACTGCCCGATGGCAGCCGGATCAATTTCCCCATTGATCCATTCCACAAAACCTGCCTGCTGGAGGGTCTCGATCCCTTGCAGTATCTCCTCCACCATGCTGCGGAAATAGAAGCGTACGAACAAGCCAGAGGAATGGCAATATGACTGCAATCCAGCTTTACGACACCACACTGCGCGACGGCACCCAACGCGAAGGCATATCCCTGTCTTTAGACGATAAGATAAAAATCGCCAGGAGGCTGGATGAATTCGGCTTTCATTACATTGAAGGAGGCTGGCCTGGATCTAATCCGAAGGATGCTGCATTTTTTGAGCGCGCCCGCCGGATCAAGTTCCAGCAGGCCAAGATAGCCGCCTTCGGATTTACCCTCAAGAAAGGCGCCCGCCCGGAAGAAGACACGAATTTCCAGCTGCTGCTCTCTGCCGAGACGCCGGTTGTCACCCTGGTAGGTAAAAGCTGGGACTTGCATGTAACGGAAGTGCTGCAGGTCACTCTGCCGGAAAATCTAGAAATGATCGAAGCCAGCACGGTGTATTTCAAATCACTGGGTAAGGAAGTGATTTACGATGCCGAGCATTTCTTCGATGGCTTCAGAGAAAATGAAGCATACGCCCTCTCCACTCTGCGGCATGCCGCTGCGGGAGCCGATATGCTGGTCTTATGCGATACCAATGGAGGCACCCTGCCCTGGGAGATCGAAGCCATCGTCGCTCGAGTTAAATCCGAAATCGTCACACCGATCGGCATACATACTCACGACGACAGCGGCTGTGGCGTGGTGAACACCCTGGCAGCTGTCCGTGCCGGAGCGATCCAGATACAGGGAACAATCAACGGTTATGGCGAGCGAGTGGGCAACGCCAACCTGTGCACGATCATCCCCGACCTCCAGATAAAGATGGGATATAGCTGCGTCAGTGATGAAAACTTGAGCCGGCTGGCCGAGCTCTCGGCTTACGTGGCTGAGGTCGCCAACCTGCCGCACGACCGCCACTACCCGTATGTTGGCGCCAGCGCATTCGCCCACAAAGGCGGGATTCATGTGGATGCCATGCTCAAAAATAAGCGCAGCTACCAGCATATTACCCCGGAATTGGTGGGCAACGCCAGCCGGACGTTAGTCTCGGAGCTATCCGGGAGGGGCAACGTGTTAGATAAAGCACGCGAATTCGGCGTGGAAGTCAACAGCCGCCAGGCCAAGGAAGCGCTAAGAGAGATAAAGACACTTGAATCGCAGGGGTTTTCATTCGAAAGCGCCGAAGCATCGGTCAGCGTGATGCTCCAGCAAATGCAGCCTGGATACAAACCCCCGTTTGAGCTGATCGACTTTTTGGTGATTGTCGAGCATCGCCAGGGACGTGGTATCCTGGCGGAAGCCAGCGTGAAAGTACGTGTGGGCGACCAGGTGATGCATACCGCTGCAGAAGGAAACGGCCCGGTGAATGCCCTGGACGGCGCCCTGCGGAAAGCATTGGAAGGAGCTTATCCATTGATCTCCGAGGTTCACCTGAGCGATTATAAGGTTCGCATCCTGGATAGCGATAAAGGCACCCAGGCCATCGTGCGGGTATTAATCGATACCGAAAACGGGAACCAACGCTGGAGTACAGTAGGAGCCAGTACGAATATCATCGAAGCCAGCTGGCGGGCGCTCTCCGATAGCATGGAGTACGCACTGTTAAACGGCGCAGGATTGCACTGATGGCGGCCTGGCGAAAAGCGAAAATCGTTTCTTTACCAGGAGACGGCATCGGACCCGAGGTAGTTGCCGCAGCTCTGGAAGTATTGTCCGCCGCCGTCGAAGGGTCCGGAATGGAGCTGCTAATCGAGGCACATCCCATTGGTGGAGAGGCGATTGACGGGTACGGCAACGCACTTCCTGATAGCACACTGCAGGCCTGCCTGGCTTCCGATGCCGTGCTGCTGGGTGCGGTGGGAGGTCCGAAATGGGACAATCCGGCTGCCTCAGTTCGTCCCGAGCAAGGATTGCTTGGGCTGCGCAAGGGACTGGACCTGTTCGCAAACCTTCGCCCGGTACAGCCCCACCCTTCTCTGATAGACGCATCCCCTCTTAAACCCGATCTACTGCAGTCGGTCGATCTCATTGTAGTCCGTGAGCTTACCGGCGGGATTTACTTTGGCCAGCCGCGCCTGCGCCGAGTTGTAGATGATCAGGAACAGGCTGTCGATACCATGACCTATACGGAAAGCGAAGTCGAACGTGTGGCGCATGTCGCCTTCCAATTGGCCAGCCGACGGCGTAAAAAAGTGACTTCTGTAGATAAAGCCAATGTACTGGAATGCTCTCGTTTATGGCGACAGACGGTTGAACGCGTAGCCACACAATATCCCGACATCCAATTGGAACATATCCTGGTTGATGCCGCCTCTATGTTCCTGGTTACCCGCCCGGCGTCGTTTGATGTCATCCTGACCGAGAATATGTTCGGGGATATCCTGACCGATGAAGCCTCCGTACTTTCCGGATCGATGGGCAACCTGCCATCCGCCTCGTTAGGCCAGGGGATTAACAGCCTGGGCTACCCACGTGGTGTCTACGAGCCGATACATGGCTCAGCTCCGGATATTGCCGGGAAAGGTATCGCCAATCCCATCGGCACGATCCTATCTGCAGCTATGTTGCTGCGCCATTCCCTGGGATTGGAGAAGCAGGCACAACGCGTCGAAGGGGCTGTAGGGCGCGCTCTTTCCGAAGGTTGCCGTACAGCCGATATTGCCGGTGCGTATGAACAGCGCTTCACCACACGAGAAATGACTGACGCAATCCTGCAAAGGTTATGACGTCTGACCTTCGTGGAGTACTTGCGCATTTTCTCACAGGAATCGTTATAATCAACCTGTGCAATCAGTCCAACCAACAGAAACGTTATCGATTCCCGATCTGCGCGAATACCTGATTGACGAGATATTCAAGGCAGCGGGATTATCTGAATCCGGTTGGCCCCGAAAGATCGGTGGTAGGCTCTTTACGAAGCCCGTCGAACGTTTCGCCGCTATTGTGAGTCGCTTCGACGAGGTGATCGGCGCGCAAGGATTTCCAGCCGGTGCCGAAGATGCGCTGAACAGCTTTTCTCAGCATGTCGATGTGCATGGTGCCGAGACCATCCCAACGGAAGGGCCCCTGATCATCGCCGGTAACCATCCGGGCTTATTGGATGGCCTGTGTGTACTGGCCAACCTGCCACGCCAGGATATCCGTTTCGTCGTCTCGGGTGTGCCGGTAACCGAAGCTCTGCCCAACGCAGGCAAATATTTGATCTTTGCTCCGGGGGATAAACATGAGCGCATGCTGGCAATCCGCAGCATGCTCCGCCATCTACAACAGGACGGTTGCGTCTTAATTTTCCCATCGGGCAGGCTTGACCCTGACCCGGACGCGCTTGCTGGCGCAGAGCAAGCTTTGGATTTATGGTCGCCAAGCCTGGAGATCCTCCTTCGTCGGGTACCCGAAGCCAGGATCGTGGTGGCTATCACTGGGGGAGTACTGGCACCGCAAGTCCTGAACCACCCCATCACCCGCTTGCAGAAGGGTTGGCGCCGGCAGAAATTGGCCGAATTTATCCAGCTCATCCGGATGGTCTCCAAACCGCAAGCTTATGATATCCGTCCCCGGGTGACCTTTAGCGCTCCTATTGTGCTATCACTTTCGGACACCGAACCTGCTAAGCAAGAATATCTGCCTCAATTGATAGACTATGCGAAACAAACCCTACAGGTTCACCAGGCCTGGCAACCTATCAAACCATAGGCACCCATGAATCCGTCGAGCCAATCATCCAAATTGCATTATGTGGGTTGATCATCTCGAAGGATTACTGATTTTTATTGCCGTGCTGCTGCTAATCGCTGCCGGTAATATCCTGACCCTGCGCCGTTTGGGCCGGCTGCACCCTCCCCAAAAAACGCCCCGGACCTCCATCCTTGTGCCGGCACGCAATGAAGAAAACAATATTCAATCCTGCATCACCTCCCTGCTGGCACAGGATTACCCTGATTTCCAGGTGATCGCCCTGGATGATCATTCGACAGATCTCACCAGGTCGATGCTAAATGCTATGGCAGAGAACGATGCCCGGCTGATCGTATTGGCAGGGAAAGATCTCCCGACAGGCTGGCTCGGAAAGCACTGGGCCTGCCAGCAGCTATCAGAATCCGCCGATGGAGAGTTGCTGCTGTTTACCGATGCCGATACCGTTCACGAAAAAAATGCCCTTCTCCAGGCAGTTGCGGCCTTACAAAAGACCCAGGCCGCTATGCTTAGCGCATTGGTTCATCAGCGGGTCGTTACCTGGTCAGAGCGTTTGGCAGTCCCGGTAATGAATTGGAGCATCCTGTCGATTTTCCCATTCTTCCTGGCTCATTCCCTACCGCTGCCAATACTGGCCATCGCAAATGGTCAGTTTCTTTTATTCCGGCGAGAAGCTTATGTGCTGCTCGGGGGCCATGCCGCCATAAAATCGGACCCGGTGGATGACATCGCCCTGGCGCGTAGGGCGGCACAGATGCGAATTCGCTGGCGGATGGTGGATGCAACCGCGGTAGTTCACTGTAGAATGTACCGCCACAGGAAGCAGGTCCTGGAAGGTTTTAGCAAGAATCTCTACGCAACATTTAGTCGGATCTTACCTCTGTATTTATTCATTTGGATCTGGCTGGTGATCGCATTCCTCGAGCCACTGCTTATAGTTGCAAGAGCAATCTTTCGGACGATGATAGTCGGCCCCATGGGCTCCTATGATATCTATCTTACACAGCTGGCGATTGCAGCAATATTCCTCACCCTGGCGCAGTGGGGATTGGTCTATTGGAGATTGAGTTTTCCATTAAAACTGATCTTTCTGTACCCTGTGAGTGTCATCTACTTCGCCGGACTTGCCTTTCGATCGCTCATTTTTAACCTGACCGGCAAAGCAACCTGGAAAGGCAGGACCATCAGAAATCCTTGATAGTGGGTATTGGCTATGGAGTCTGGCCAGGTTTTCGCCCACCTCACACACGGAGACCAACCGGTTCTGCGCCTGCAGGTGATGGGATCAGGCGTTGTTGTTGGAGAATTGAGTATCTATCTGGATATTCCAGCAACTGCATCTGTCTTCACTACTCAAATTGCGTTCCAGAGATCAAACAATCCAGGCCCTTGCTATCTAGAATATCCTGTATAATCCAGGAAAAGGAGCTTCCCATGCGTAGATTGCTCATCTTGATCCCCGTGATCATATGCTTAGCCATATTCATCATTGCAGCTCAGGTGCTAAGCGTATTAGCACCTCCACCGGTTCAGGCTGCAGAAATACCTGCTGCTCTTGGCATCTATGGAACGGTGACGTATGCAGGCGTACCTTCCGGTTCCGTCTCCCTGGATTTATGGTTCGCCGATGATACCTCATTTACAATTATAAGCAGCACACTCTCAGCTGCAGATGGTACCTATAGCTTTAAAAATATGCCCGCTTTGAACAATGGGGAATCTTACTTTGTAGAGTATTACAACAGCATATTGGATCCTGAGTTCCTCTATTATTGGGATACGCGGGTAATAACCCAGTATCTCAGCGGGCAAGATTTATACCTGGGTACTTTTGATATCCAAAACGTGGTTCACCTGGCGCCGCTGGATTTTGCCACCGTTCAATTCCCGGTCGATTTTTCCTGGGTTGCACGGAACATTCCAACAGACAAGTACCAGATTCGCATCCAGAATTTAAGCGGCAGTGAATATATTTCTCCCATTCTCAATTACACGGACACGTTCCATCTAGACCAACTGCCAAATACACTGGCCTACAATTCGATATACTTCTGGGATATGTTAGTTTTCAGCCCGGATGGCGGTGTGGGTAACAATACCGAATGGTATCAAATTACTTTCACCAACACGCAACAATTCCCATTTAAACTATATATCCCGATGATTTCTAAGTAAACCCATCCCTTTGGTTGCACGGGATAGCAGAACAGGTCCGGCTGACCTGTTCTGCTTATAAATGGTTAATAAGTTAGCCAGGATCGGACAATCTATCAGCCAGCTTCAAGGCAATAAACACCACTGGCGCCAGGCCGGCTGCCCAGAATCCCACCACCCCATACCGGACGAAGCGCAGTGCTAAGCCAACCGCATTTTCACCTCCTGGAAATATGAGATCCAGGCCAATGTAAAATACTGCTGCACCAATCAGCCCAACCAGGGTGCGAACTAACCGTTTCCATACCATACCTGCAGCGCTAAATCCTCCCCGCGAGCGCACCCAGATAGCACCAACTGCCAGCCCAAATAGGACAGCCGCATAGGTCGTTACCGATGAATAAGTGATCGGATTAAGGGTTTCTTCCGGGAAACTTGCCGACACATTTTGCTGCCAGAGAGAAGGTATCTGCCAACCTCGAAAGACCAGGTTGATCAAGACAGCCAACATAATCATTGACAGCGAAGCCAGGAACACAATCAGCACCTGGTAGCCGGCGCCCTTGCCTAAGAACCAGCCCAGGAAGCGTTTTTCATAGCGAAACAGCAACCACAGCAGCAGAGCACCGATCACCCATCCCGCCAGCACGTCGGTGAGGAAGTGAACCCCGAGATAGATGCGGGAAACACCCACCAACAGCATCAGGATCACTGCCACAACCCAGGCCCAGGTTTTATTGATCCAGGCGGCCAGGGTGCCAAAAATAACCACCGAAGTCTGCGAGTGGTTGGATGGAATCCCAAAGGATGATTCATACAGGTACGCTTTCACCGTGGAATCGATCCAAAATGGACGTGGACCATGCAGCAGCAGCTTCGACAGTGCGTTGACTCCTCCGCTGATCATCAGGTATACCCCCAGCCGCATTCCCCACTCCGCATTAACACTCCAATAGATGATGGGAACTACCAGCAAGATAAAGTATTCTTCAGCGAGGTATGAGAAAAGTCTCATCGGTGTATACAGCCACTCCCCCAGGCCTTGCAGCATCAAGCTAACCTGAATGCCAAACTGGTAGATAGGGTCCATGATCTCCTCCCGGTTATCCCTGCTCCTTGATCTGCTTAGGTGTGAACAGCGCAGTGATGACCACTGCTATGAGGATTAACACGATACCTGCCGGGTAGATGCTCTCAGGATTCCTGGAATAGAGCCACCCGGCAATTGGGGGAGCCAGGATCAAACCGGAAGCCCCAACAGTTTCGATCAATCCATATCCGACTCCCATGTTGGCTCCCGATAAGAGCGGCCTGCCCTGCGCAGTTGCCAGCGAGCGCGAGGTTTGAAAACTGCCCAGGAAAAAATAACCGATACGGTAGCTCGCTAACGAAGTCCCCAGCCAGATAAACAGGTTGAACAACAACATAGAACCTTGGGCCAACAAAAAACCCCAGCGCACGCTTAGCTGCCCCAAAAGAAGGTTGAAGGTGACAATCCCCAGGCTGCGCAACGAAATGAGCTGGCCGATCTCACTCAACGTCAGGCCGCGTTCGTTTTGCAGGAAGTTTTGGGAAAGCGGTTGGGAGAGATACATGGCAAAGATAGCGATGAACACCACCGCCAGGTAT
Organism: uncultured Chloroflexia bacterium; assembly: GCA_963744375.1. Taxonomy (GTDB): domain Bacteria; phylum Chloroflexota; class Anaerolineae; order Anaerolineales; family UBA4823; genus CTSoil-045. The sequence continues at coordinate 437,281 of CAVUTH010000001.1, forward strand.
CGCATGAATACAGGAGTGAGCACCTGGCCAATCCGGCTGCTCTTCTCAACCGAATCTCGCCGCTCGATCGGTTGGGATTGGATGAAGAAAATCACCAGCGTCGATAGGATAAACAGCAGGAAAGCGAATGAGAATGTTCGCTTTAGGCCCAGCATCTCGCCGATCCAGCCGCCCAGTAGAGGACCCAGGATAGCCCCGACATTGTATGTCGCCGAAATCAAGGTGAGCGCTCTGGCTACCGTCATGCTGCCACGCCCGGCGGTGACATAACTGCCTAAAGGTACAACGACAAAACTGGTCATCCCGTATAAAGCACTGCCGACTACAAAAACCGGCAGCGAGTTGGCCAGGGCCATCAAACCGGTGGATAAGGTGCCCATCAGCCAGGCAGCAATCAGCATCGGCCGGCGACCGATGTGATCCGATAAATACCCCGCTGGCAGGTAAGCCAGGGTCATCAACAAGCCCACTCCGCCCAGGATCGTGCCAATCAACACCGGATTGGCACCTAGTTCTTGCATATAGAGAGGCTGGAAGTACAGGAACATCCCTTCGCCCATGCCCCAGATTACCAGGGCAAGGGCGACCAGCGCCAGGTTTCGATTCAGCTTCACAGGTCAAGCTGGTGTAATTGGCGCGGCAGGTCACTCAGGCTCTGGCTGCCATCCTCTGTAATCAGCATGTCATCCTCAATCCTGGATCCATTGCGACCGGTCAGATAAATCCCGGGTTCGATCGTAAAGGTCATTCCTGGTTTCAGCAGCTGCTCATTATCACCCCGGATGTACGGAGGTTCGTGACCTTCCATGCCAATCCCATGGCCGGTACGGTGCGTAAAGTATTGGCCATATCCCCCCCTTTCGATCACCTCACGGGCAGCCTGGTCGACAGCGCCGGCCGTCTGTCCGGGCATTGCTGCAGCTCGTCCAGCCGCGTTTGCTGCCTCAACCAGGGCTGCGATGCGCTCCAGTTCAGGCTCCACTTTACCCAATGCAAATGTACGCGTCAGGTCCGAGATATACCCCTGGTAACCGGCTCCCCAGTCAATTACCAGCAAGTCACCGGGTGCAAGTTGGCGATCTGTAGGAGAAGCATGCGGGTTGGCACTGTTGGGGCCGGCCGCCACAATCGGGGTAAATGGCATCTCTGCATCGGAGCCCTGGCGCAGTAACTGCAGGGTTAATTCCGCGGCCAGCTCACGCTCGGTGATTCCATGCCGAATGAACGGCAGGGTGTTGACCAGGGCCTGCTGGGCAATCAAAACCGCCTTGCGCATGCAGTCAACCTCACCAGGATCCTTGAACATACGCAGCTGGGCAAGGCTTTCCTCGGCTGACAGAAAGCGCGTTGTTGGGGAGGCGGCTTGCAGGATGTGCAGCTCCAGGTAACGCATGCGAGTCGGCTCAACGCCATATTGGTCAGCCATGTGGGCTGCTAACGTGGCCTCCTGGAACACCTGCGGCCAGGTACTGGGTTGTTCGCCATAAGGCAGTATCTTCGCTGAGAAAGACAGGTTGGTCGTTTTTGCAAGCTCAAGCTCCGGCAACACAAGCACCGGGTCGCCATCCACCGGAACTATGAAAAGAACCGGGCGCTCCATGAGATGAAAATGCAACCCCGTAAGGTAGGTCAGGGTCGGACCGGGATTCAGAGCGACCCCTCTAAATCCTGCGTTACTCAGTGAGATGCGCAAGCGCCTCTGCCGGTCCGGATAAATACCGGTGGTTGTTGGATCACCTTTATGGCTATTTTCAGGCATGGGTTTCTCCGATTGAGGGATTGACTGAACTGAGTAAGACGTCCAGTGTATCGATTATAGCCCGAATCCATAAGAGAGCATGATAGAATTAATCAATGCTCGAGCTGCCTCTCTTTCCCCTGAATACAGTGTTATTTCCAGGGACACCCATCCAGCTCCATATCTTTGAGGAGCGCTATAAACGGATGATCGGTATCTGCCTGTCCACTCGCCAACCTTTTGGCGTGGTCATGATCCGGCGCGGCGCTGAGGCGCTGGGCTCTCTGGCAGAACCTTACGCGATCGGGTGCAGTGCCCAAATTATTCAAGTGCAGCGGCTTGAGGAAGGGAGGATGAATCTCCTCGCAGTCGGCCTGGATAGATTTCGCATCCTCTCCATAGATTCACACGCTCAGCCATACTTGGTGGCATATGTTGAACCATATCCTCTTGTAAATCCCGATTCAGCCAGCTTGCAGGCTGCTCAGGAGCTATTGAGGGCGTGGGTTCGCCGTTATATTAATGCACTCAGCGAAGCAAATGCCAGCCAGGTGGATTTCGAGCAAATCCCTACCGAACCGCAAGAATTTATGTATGCAGCTGCAGCCTTGTTACAAATCTCTCCACTGGATAAACAAGGACTGCTTTCACAGGAATCTGCCGCGGAGTTACTGCAGGGGGTAATAGCGCTTTATAAGCGAGAAGTTGCTCTCGCCAGGAATATTTTCAGCCCTGGTCCGGCTTTTCAAGGCGCATTTTCTCCCAATTAACTTCCCATACCAGGCTTAATATGAAATTTTTCGTCTAGGAAAAAGCCCATGAGACACATCCATATAAATATCCCTAAGGTTATCTTTCTAATCGTCATTTTTATGGCTGCTACCTTCGCCTTAAGCGCCTGTGGGGCTGCAGAAACAGCGACGCCTGGTGGGACTGCCCCGGCACTCACCGCCACAGAAGCTCCCCCGGTGGAGATTCCAGAAGCAACTGATTTACCGATCGAACCTGCACCTTCCGGTAACATTCGGGTGGCTATGCAATCTTTGGTGCAAACCGACCCCGCCCTGATTTCGTCCGATTCAGAAGTCCTGGTGGCTGGACATGTCTATGATTACCTGGTGGACGTCGACCCGCAAAATAATATTATCCCCCGATTAGCAACAGACTGGGCGGTCAGCGAAGATGGTCTGACCTACACCTTCTCCCTGCAGGAAGGAGTAACCTTCCACGATGGCACTCCCTTCACATCTAAGGATGTCGTCTGGACCTATAACCGATTGCGTGATCCGGCTAACGATTTTCCAACCCGAGATCTCTACAGCAAAATTGCCAGTATCGAAGCGGTATCCGATCTGGAAGTCGTCTTTACACTCAGTCAGACTAACCCATTTTTTCTTTACGATCTGAGTGATAACCATGCCTTGATCCTCAAAGCGGATACGCCCGATCCGGCGCAATTCAACGGCACCGGACCTTTCATGGTAGACAGCTACAGCCCGGAGGACCGCATAATATTGAAAGCCAATCCGAGCTATTACGTTCAAGAGCAGCCCAAGCTGGCATCGGTTGAAATCATCTTCTTTTCCGACGATACCGCGGTGGTGGATGCACTGCGTAGCGGTCAGGTCGATCTCGCCATGCGCATTCCCACTCCGCTATACCAGAGCCTATCCGGTGAGCCGGGGATCGACCTGAGCTCGATCCCAACCAATGCGTTCGACCTGGTGCGCCTGCGCACCGACCGCGCCCCTGGGAATGATCCGCGAGTCATCCAGGCATTCAAGTTAGCTACCGACCGGCAAGCTGCTTTTGAGGTCGTCGAACAAGGGTTAGGGGCGGTTGGCAGAGATAGCCCAATTGGTCCGTTATACAGCAACTACTACAACGAAGATACCCCAATTCCAGCTCGTGATGTAGAAGCTGCGAAAAAGCTGTTAGCAGACGCCGGATATCCAGATGGCCTGAAGATCGACCTGCACACGACAGATACCGGCAACCGGCAGGATCTGGCAGCCGTTCTCAAAGAGCAGTGGGCCGAAGCCGGCATTGATGCCAACATCGTCGTCGAACCGGAAAGCGTCTATTTTGGCGACAATGGTTGGCTTGAAGTCGATCTGGGCATCACAAACTGGGGGTCACGGCCTTATCCACAGTTCTACCTGGATGTGATGTTGGTGTGTAATGCAGTCTGGAATGAATCCCGCTTCTGTGATGCCGAATTCGATACCCTTTCAACCCTGGCAGGTACAACCCTCAACGAAGAAGAGCGCACACAGGCGTATGCAGATATCCAACGCATCTTGATCGAGCGCGGGCCGATTATCATCACCTCCTTCTGGCCGCTGAACACAGCCATCCGAGATCAGTTTGCCGGTTTCACTCCTAAAGCATTCGCCGGGCGGACCGATCTGCGTGATGTCAGCATTGCCCCTTAACGAATGCTTGCGAAACTTACCTGACCTGCTCCCTTGGTACGGCAGGTCAGGTTTGCTATCAAGATCTGAACAGCCAACTTGAATGGCCATACGATCGACTCTCCAGGCGCACCTATGACCGCCAAGGTCGCGAGCCGTAAGCCTGCCTTGGTAAGGTCATTCCAGCAGCTCTACTCCAGGTCGTCCTCCGCTGTTGGCACAACAATCTTTCTATTATTTTTGCTCCTGGCGATTTTTGGTCCCTGGATTGCGCCTTACAGCGAAAATCAGCAAATCCCCCAGGAGGCGCGCCAGCCGCCTTCTAGCGCTCATTGGTTTGGCACCGATCAACTGGGCCGGGACGTGTTTAGCCGGGTTGTCTTAGGGGCGCGAGATATCCTCCTGCTGGCTGGTTTAGGTACCATCCTGGCAGTCGTTTGCGGTACATCGGTCGGTTTGTTTAGCGGGTACCGTGGGGGTTGGATCGATGAAGGCAGCATGCGCCTCTTCGACAGCCTGCTGGCGATTCCTGCTTTGCTCTTAGCCTTGCTCTTGCTGGGGGCTCTGGGCCCGGCAAGAAACACGATATTAATTGTGCTGGTGATTGTATACACTCCAATTGTCGCCCGCGTCGTACGCAGTGTGGTGTTGTCTCTAAAAACACGCAGTTTTGTCGAGGCCGCGCGTCTGCAAGGCGAAAGCCAGGTTTTCATCCTCACCCAAGAAATCCTTCCATCGGTCCTGCCTACCCTGGCTGTTGAGACCGCACTGCGATTTTCCTATGCCATCTTCCTGGTAGCTTCTCTGGGGTTTCTTGGTGCCGGTGTACAACCACCCAGTCCGGATTGGGGCCTGATGGTTAAAGAATCGCGCAATTATGTCAACTTGATGCCCTGGATGATGTTTTTCCCGGCAGCCGCAATCGCCATCCTTGTCATTGGCGTCAACTTGATGGCGGACGGCATCAAGCGGGCTTTGCTATCACCAGAATAACCTGGTTCAAACCTTGGCCTCATCACCTGTCCTGCGCATCGAAAACCTTACTGTGGCCTACCGAATTGGCGGCCGCTTATTGGATGCCCTCAGGGGAGTTTCGTTCGAGATATTCCCAGGGCAGGTCTATGGACTGGTAGGCGAAAGCGGGTCGGGCAAGACAACCCTGGCGATGGCAATTCTGGGTTACCTGGGAGAAGCCGGGGTGATCAGACAGGGCAGAATAGAGCTTGCTGGGATAAACTTGCCGGCGCTTGATCCGGCCGAAATGCGCAAAATCTGGGGCAAGCAGATCGCGTTTGTGCCCCAAAATCCGCTCGCCTCACTCAATCCAAGCCTGCGCATCGGAGAGCAGGTTGCCGAAGTCCTGCGTACCCACCTGGGGATGGATCCGGCTACAGCCCGCCGGGAAACAATCGGTCATTTGAAACGGGTGAAGCTGCCAGACCCCCAGCGCGTTGCCGAAAGTTACCCTCACCAGATCAGTGGGGGGATGCAGCAAAGGGTTCTCATCGCCATGGCGCTGTGCACTGAACCGGAGCTGCTGCTGCTGGACGAGCCCACCACGAACCTGGATGTTACGACACAGGCGGCTATCATCGAGTTGTTTCGCGATCTGATCCGCGGGCGGCAGACTTCCGTTCTGTACGTCACCCACAACCTGGGGGTAGTTGCACAGCTCTGCGACCGGGTGGCTGTATTATATGCCGGCGAGCTGGTTGAAAACACCCGGTTGGATGATTTATTTGCTGAGCCTTTGCACCCGTATACAATCGGCCTGCTAAACAGCATTCCCCGCCTGGGTGAGACAAAATCGAACCAGGTGCTGCCAGGCATCCCAGGCCAGATACCCATGCTGGGTGACAGGCCTACCGGTTGCATTTTTATCACCCGCTGCGCCTACGTCCAGGATATTTGCCAGCAGCGTCCAGAAATCTCTATTATCCAGCCGGATCGCACTGTGCGCTGCCATCGCTGGAAAGAAATTCCAGGGATTGCCGATCATAGATTGTCCCTTCAGACGAACGTGCCTCAGGAAACGCCGGCGCTCCAGGGCGCAACCCCAGGCATTGACCAGCCATCCTTGCTTTCCATCCACGACTTGCAGGTACACTTTTTACTCAGCCGCTCACTCAGGCAGGCGCTGCACCGGGAACCGCCACGTCGTGTTAGAGCGGTGGATGGCGTCAGTCTGGAGCTGGCTGCGGGTAAGACCCTGGGGCTGGTTGGAGAAAGCGGCAGCGGAAAATCTACTCTAGCTCGGGCGGTGGTGGGGCTGATCGAGGCTACTGCGGGCAAGGTCGAGCTGCTGGGTTTCACCCTGCCTGCCATGCTTTCCAGGCGAGACCTGGCGACCATGCGGCGCCTGCAAATGATATTCCAGGAGCCGGATGAAGCCCTTAACCCTTATCGGACGATCGGGGCAACCCTGGCCAGGCCTTTGATCAGATTGTTGAATGTACCCATGCATGAGCTTCCATCCAGGGTAAACCGGTTGCTGGAAGCGGTGCGTCTGCCTGCAGCCTACGCCGATCGTTTGCCCGGCCAGCTCAGCGGCGGCGAGAAACAGCGTGTTGCTATCGCCCGCGCGTTCGCCGCCCGCCCCGACTTGTTGATCGCCGATGAAGCCGTCTCAGCTCTGGATGTGTCCGTCCAGGCATCTATATTGAACTTGCTAAAAGAGCTGCATGGACAGCTCAACACTGCTATGATCTTTATCTCGCACGACCTGGCTGTTGTTTCTTACCTGGCGGATACCATCGCCGTCGCCTACCTGGGCCAGATCATGCAAGTCAGTCCTTCAGATCAGTTGGTAGAACCGCCATATCATCCTTACACAGAAGTTTTACTCTCCTGCATCCCTGAACCGCCCTCAATGCGGCGAATAGATGTTGCCCGGCCCCCACTGGCGTCCCAGCACGTCCACCTGGAAGGTGAAATCCCCTCTCCGATCGACAAACCGGATGGATGCCCTTTCCACCTGCGCTGCCCGAGATCATTGGGCGATCTGTGCAGTACGCAGCAGCCACCCTGGCAGGAGACGATGGACGGGAAAATGATATTCTGCCATATCCCTGTGAATGAGCTGCGAGATATTCAATCCCCTGGGGGCAAGGAGTAGATAAGACGCGAAATGGGACGCTATCTGCTCCGTCGCATCGGATTTTTAGTGATCACCCTGTTGATCACCTCGGTCATGATCTTTGTGGTTACTCAGTGGTTGCCAGGCGACATCGCCCGGGTGATCCTGGGGCGTGAAGCTGGGGAAGCCGCCTTGCAAAGCTTGCGCTCCGAGCTGGGTCTGGATGACCCACTTTATGTGCAGTATTTCCGCTGGTTAGGGAACTTTCTCCAGGGGGATTGGGGCATATCCTACAGCACGCGCAGCGATATTATGCCCCTGGTTGTCAGTCGCCTGAAGAATTCCTTGATGCTGGCAGGATTGACTATGCTCATTGCGGTTCCCCTGGCCGTTGGGCTGGGAGTGCTCGCCGGGCTGAAGGAAAACAAGCCGGTAGATAACGCGATCAGCATCTCGTCACTCTCAGTGGTCGGTCTGCCGGAATTTGTGACCGGCCTTCTCCTGATCCAGATATTCTCTTTCAGGCTCCGCCTGCTGCCGGCCAATTCATCTATTCCCCCCGATGCTACTTTCCTGGAAGCATTGCCAATGCTGATTTTGCCTGCTCTGACGGCGACGCTGGTGCTGCTTGCCTATATCATTCGCCTGACACGCGCCGGGGTCATTGAAGAAATGAAGAAACCATATGTGCGCACCGCCCGCTTGAAAGGATTGCCCCAACGCACCCTCATCACCAGGCACGTGCTGCGCAACTCGCTACTGCCAACCATCACGGTGATTGCTATCAGCTTCGGCTGGTTGATCAGTGGGCTGATTGTCATCGAAAATGTCTTCAATTATCCCGGTCTGGGGCGCCTGCTGGTTTTTGCCATCGACCGGAGGGATATACCTCTGATTCAGGCCATTACCCTGATCACGGTGTTGGGATTTGCCCTGGCGAATCTGGTTGCCGATATGATGTATGCCTACCTTAACCCGCGCATACGCTATGAATGACACCCGACCGATCAATACCGGCAAACTCCTGATCCTGAACGCCAACTGGTTCGGCACAACTTTCATGTGGAACAGTCTCCACGTCTTGATCCTGCCGGCAATCCTGCTGCACTGGGTGTCCGAGAGCTATAAGAACACGATCTTAGGGCTGTTAACCATGCTGGGGTTTATCATCGCTATCATTGTCCAACCGGTTGCCGGTGCGGTGAGCGATAACTGGTCGTCGCGCTGGGGCCGGCGCAGGCCATTGATGGTCATGGGAACCAGTGCCGATTTCATTTTCTTGGGAATTCTCGCCTGGTCTGGCGGCCTGGGATGGATTGCCCTGGGTTACCTCGGACTGCAATTCACCTCGAATATTGCCTATGGAACCGCCCAGGGTCTGATCCCGGATCAGGTCCCGCCTTCCAAATATGGCCGGGCCAGCGGGATTAAAAACCTGCTGGATATCGCCGGGCTGGTCACTTCCACGGTTCTGGTCGGCCGGTTACTGACGATGGATACACGCCACCCTACCCAGGCGGTCGGATTAATTATGGTTGTCCTATTAATCGCCACGGCGATTACCGTTCTGGGGGTTAAGGAACCTGCATCCAAAGGGGCGGCTAAAAAGGACCATGTAATCCAGGTGATGCGTGAGATCATCGAAACCAGCCCGCCCATCCTGAAGTCGCCTTTTGGCAAGCTGATCGCTTCTCGCTTTCTCTTTCTTGCCGGGATCTTTGGCATCCAGGTCTTTGCCCTTTATTACGTGCGAGATGTGATCGGCGCCCCGGACCCGATCAGAATGACCGCTAACTTGCTGGCGGCGATCATTATTGCGGTGGTCATTTTCGCCGTCGCCGGTGGCTGGCTGGGGGATCGCATTGGGCATCAGCGTGTACAGCTGGCCGCATCGGTCATATCTGTCATTGGCTGGTATATTAATGCTTGGCGCCAGGACTCCGGCCACTTTGCTGGCATTTGGTGTCGTCCTGGGCATCGGCATCGGTCTGTTCCAGACCTCTAACTGGGCACTGGCTGTCCAGCTGGCGCCAGCAGGCCAGGCCGGCAAGTACCTGGGCCTGGTCAACCTGGCTTCGGCAGGCGCCGGTTTTTTCAGCCGTCTGCAAGGGCCATTCATGGATGGGCTAAACAATGCCTTCCCCGGCGCCTGGTGGGGCTACACGCTGTTATTCACCCTGGGAGCGCTGGGCGCGGCAGCCAGCGGATGGGTGCTGTGGCGCTCTCGGATAGCCAGGGCAGAACCTGATGCGGTCGGATCAGCAGATAAAGAAGCTTAATGAATAATAAAAACCCGCAATTACTCCGGTGCTATAATGGTTTTCCCTGCCTGCCAAACATTTTTTGCAGGCGCTGGCTAAGATTAGAAATGGAGTCCCGATGAAAAAACAACCCTCCCTCAAATGGATGAGGCCCTATGGCAGGAGCATCCTGCTTATTATCTTGATCGCCGTTCTGTTGGCCGCTTGCTCAACTGCACAGGAAACGGCTGAACCAACTGCCCCACTGCCTCCGCCAACCACGGCGCCAACCACAACCCCGGCTCCCACCGAGCCGCCTCCCCCGCCGACGGAGCTGCCTGCCACCCCTACCGCCGAACCCGAACCGACTGATCCACCAGCCACCGAAGAAACACTTCCCCCAGTTTCTGAAGCGGAAGGCAATGGCGTCGCCCTGGCCTTACCCACCCCTAAGGAGGGTAAACCTGGCCTGGTGGCGACTACAAATGTCAATGTCCGCAGCGGACCGGGCACCGAGTATGCTTCGTATGGCGTGCTTCTGGAAGGGGAAACGGCTGAGGTTACTGGCATCAGCCCGGATGGACTGTGGTGGGTGGTCAACTACCCCGATGCGACCCTCAGCCTGGGCTGGGTGACTTCCGAATTTACGGCCGCCAGCAACACGGGGGATGTCCCGGTGGTACAGCCGCCACCGATCCCGCCTACGCTGGTATTTACCAGCGCTCCCGCCGCTAACATCCCCCAGGCACGCCTGGTTGACAGCATCTACCTGCGCAGTGGACCAGGGGATGAATTTCCGGCTTATGGCGTCATTCCGGCTTACAAGGTAGTGCCAATTATCTACCGCAATCGCCAGGGTGACTGGTGGGCGGTCCAGATCAACTCGAACCTGGTGCCGTCTTCGCACGGTTGGATTCCAGCCGCTTACGCGTGGGCAAAGAATGCCCGCTATACGCCGCTTACCCCCTTGCACCCTTCCCCAACTTATGTCGAGCTGCCCGCCCCAGCCGAAGGAGCCCCGACCGGTTACCCAATGACGCCGCTCTACCTGCGCAGCGGACCCGGCACGGAATACCCCGTTCTGGGAGTCGTCTCCACCCAGGCTGTGGCAGAAATTACCGGTCACAGTGATAACGGCGAATGGTGGCAGGTACGCGTGCCCAACGAAATCGCCCTATATGAATTAGCCTGGGTCCCAGCGCCTTTCATCTACAACATTGGAACGGATGAAGTCCCCATTGTACAATCCCCACCTGCGCCTGAGCTGATCGACTCAATCGAGCCTTCAGCCGGTGATCCTTCCGCCCTGACCTTGGAGGCGGTCAACTTCTACTCCGGCCCGGGTAACGAATGGACGCTGATGGGCACCTTGCCGGCCAATGCGCAGGCCATTATCGTCGGCGCCAGCCGGGATGGCGACTGGTACATCATCCGCATCCCCCTGGCAGTCGATCCAGGCGGCCAGGCCTGGGTAAAAGCCGAGTTTGTCGAAGCTGAGATCAAACGCAGCGTCCCGATAATGGAACCGCCGGCAAAGTAGCCCGCTGAAAAACGAAAAAGGATGGCATCCAATAGCCATCCTTTTTTTGTGACCCCGAGGCGGATCGAACGCCTAACCAGACGATTAAGAGTCGCCTGCTCTGCCAATTGAGCTACGGGGCCATGCGCGTGGTATTATACTCGAAAGAAGGCTCCTGTCAACCAGAATCCAACTGATCTGCCTATAGGAATGATGCCATGCAGATGCAAAATGCCATCACCGATGTCCCCGGCCTGAGGGTCGGCCATGCCCAGAACGAGGAGGCCATGACCGGCTGCACCGTCATCTTGTGCGAAAGTGGCGCAGTCGGTGGAGTTGAGCAGCGCGGCGGCGCACCAGGAACACGCGAGACAGACGCTCTTCACCCCATGCACCTGGTGCAGAAAGTGCACGCCATTGTTCTCTCCGGCGGGTCGGCTTTCGGGCTGGATTCAGCCGGAGGAGTGGCGAAATACCTGGAAGAACGCGGCGTTGGATTTGACGTAGGCGTGGCACGTGTGCCAATCGTCCCGGCGGCGATTCTGTTCGACCTGGCGGTTGGACGGGCAGATGTGCGCCCCGACGCAGTTATGGGCTACCAGGCTTGCCTGAACGCCTCCACAGACCGGCCGGTGGAAGGCAATGTCGGCGCCGGCTGCGGGGCAACGGTTGGAAAAATCCTGGGGTTGGAGCAGGCCATGAAATCCGGTATCGGCACCGCCAGCATTGAAATATGCGATGGATTGGTAGTAGGGGCTCTAGTGGCGGTAAACGCCTTTGGGGATGTAATCGACCCGATGACTAACCAGATTGTGGCCGGAGCACGCTCACTGGACCGCCCAGGCGAGTTTGCCGACACGCTGCAGGTACTGCGTACACTGGCAGGACATGGCAACCTGATATTCACCAGGCCACAAAATACAGTCATTGGGGTAGTCGCCACCAATGCCGGGTTGACCAAAGAGCAGGTGAATGTGGTAGCACGCATGGCGCACGACGGCCTGGGACGCGCCATCCGCCCGGCGCACACCATGCTCGATGGGGACACCATATTTACCCTATCAACCAGTGATTACCAGGCGGATGTCAATTTAATAGGAGCATTCGCTGCCGAAGTATTCGCCCAGGCCTGCCTGCGGGCAGTACTTACTGCCCATCCTACTGCCGGCTTACCGTCGGCCTGGCAGGAGGAGCAGGTATACTAGTTGTTTTCCGCTTCCTGGTGCGCGGATTCTTTCGCACGGGGGATTGATCCGCTGGAAGTATTGATCAGAGCCACAGAGCTGACAATGACCAGCGCAGAGATGACAATGCGCAAGGTGAGGGTCTCATCTGCCAGCAGGCTGCCTAACAGGATAGCAATTAATGGGTTGACGTAAGCATAAGTCGAGACAAGAGGCGTAGGCGCAACTCTGAGCAGCCAGGTATAGGCAGCAAATCCCACCAGCGCTCCAAATATGATGAGGTATATCAGGCCCAGCCAGGATTGCGTTGAGATAGCCTGCAAGTCTAACTGCTGCCATTCCCCGGTCAGGGTGCCCAACAACAGCAGCATGCCGCCTCCCGCCAGCATCTCCATGCCCGTTCCCAGCAACGGCGAGCCGGGAAGCGGCGCATGGCGGCTGTACAACGAACCCACCGCCCACATAAAAGCCGCTAGCAGTAATGCTGCCACACCCAGGGAGTCAATTCCACCCGAGCCGGTGAATTGCCCAGGTCCAATCAAGACAACGATGCCGGCAAATCCAATTAACACGCCAAGGATCGTGCGTCCGCTGGGGCGCCTGCCGCCGGGCCGGATGGCGTCCAGCGTTACCATCCACAGCGGTGCAGAACCGACGATCAGAGCTGCAATACCTGACGGGACATGCTGCTCAGCCCACACCACGCTGCCATTTCCGCCAACCAGCAAGAAAAAACCGATGATCGCAGCCGAGCGCCACTCGATTTTTACAGCCGGACGATCGCCTGCTAGGCGCCGCCAGGAATACAGAATCAATCCTGCTACCAGGAAACGCACGCCGGCCATTAAGAAAGGCGGCATTGTCTCAACCGCAAAGCGGATCGCCAGATATGTCGACCCCCAGACGATATAGACGGTCAGCAGCGCCAACCAGATGCGGGCTTTCAGCGGATCTTTCAAATTACACCTGGTTGTCAGAGCCGGGATGGGCCGCTTCCCAGGCCAACAAAGCCTGTTTGCGCGGGACGCCCCAACGATATCCGCCAAAGTCACCAATTTTCCGCAAGACACGATGGCAAGGGATCAACACCGCCACTGGGTTGTGAGCAACTGCCTGGCCCACTGCCCGCACCGCCTTCGGTTTCTTGACCGCGGCTGCTATATCTTCATAAGTCACTCCCAAACCTGCCGGAATGGCGAGCAGCGCTTCCCAGACTTTCAGTTGGAAATTCGTGCCTTGCAGGTGCAGGTGCAGGGGCGTGACCGGACCGCCTTCAAACAGGGCGAATACCTGGCGCATCAAAGGTAGGGTTGCCTGCGCGTCTTCAAGGTAGGCTGCTTTAGGCCAACGGGCTTGCAATGCCCCCAGGGCAGCCTGGCGATCTCCGGACTCGATAAACTGCAGACTGCAAACTCCTCGCTGTGTGGCAGCAATCAGACATTCTCCAAATAATCCCGGATGATAGCCATAGGTAATGGTTAATCCGGCTCCACCTTGTTTGTATTCACCAGGGGTCATCGCTTCGTATACGACAAACAGGTCGTGAAGCCGGCTGGTGCTTGACAATCCTGCTTCATAAGCCGCAGTCAATACACTTCCGGATTGATCGAGTAACTGTTTGGCGTGCTCTTTGGTCACGTATTGCAGGAATCGTTTCGGGCTGATCCCTGCCCAGCGAGAGAAAAGGCGTTGGAAGTGGTATTCGCTCAAACCCAGATAGTCGGCCACATCCTTCAGACTGGGCTGGTCCTTCGCGTGCTCATCGAGGAAGCAAATCGCCTGCTCAATGCGGGCATAATCTTCCGATAATTGTGCATAATCCATTTGTTGCGTGTCCATGGCATATTACCTCCGGACAATATTATAAAAACCTACCCCTAGAAATAATACCCGATTCTTGCGCATTCTGCGCCTGGATTGAATTCTCGTCATCGATAATTAAAAATAAAAAGCACGCCCGGCGTGCCCTTTTAATTCTACCTGCCGGAATAAATCCGGTCAAGATAAATCAATAAATTAATAATATGTCGGACATTTGACAGAACCCATGAAATTTGATAAACTACGATTGTCAGACAATTTTTTGAAAATTGTCTGATCCGGTTTGTAAGATCCACAAAAACTCAAGGTAGAATCATGGCTACTCTCCTTGTACGCAATATAACTCTGCTTGTGACGATGGATGACCAGCGCCGAGAAATCTCCGACGGTGGTCTTTTTATCCGAGATGGCTTTCTGGAGCAAGTTGGTCCATCCGCAGAGTTGCCTTCTTCAGCGGATGATATTCTCGACCTCCAGGGGTGCATCGTGCTCCCGGGGCTGATTAACACCCACCATCACTTTTACCAAACCCTGACACGAGCCGTCCCAGCCGCTCAAAATGCAAACCTGTTCAATTGGCTCAAGACTCTTTACCCCATCTGGAGCCGGCTTACCCCGCAAGATATCTGGATTTCTACGCAAACCGCCCTGGCCGAGCTGGCGCTCTCGGGCTGCACAACCGCTTCGGACCACCTTTACCTTTTTCCCAATGGATCCCAGCTGGATGACGAAATCCTGGCAGCCCGCCAGGTCGGCGTGCGTTTGCATGCCTCACGGGGTTCAATGAGCCTCGGTGAGAGCAAAGGTGGTCTGCCGCCGGACCGTGTCGTTGAAGACGAAAACTTCATTTTGAAGGATTCACAACGCCTGGTAGAAACTTACCATGATGCACAACCCGGGGCCATGACGCGAGTCGTGCTGGCGCCCTGCTCCCCCTTCAGCGTGACGACAGATTTGATGCGGCAGGCTGCTTCCCTGGCGCGTACCTACGGGGTGCAGCTCCATACCCACCTGGCCGAAACCCAGGATGAAGAGAGTTTCTGCGTGCAGAAATTTGGCTACCGGCCGGTTGCGTATATGGAAAGCGTGGATTGGGTAGGACCGGACGTGTGGTTTGCCCATTCGGTGCATGTGAACGACGAGGAAATTTTGACCTATAAACAGACCGGCTGCGGTGTAGCCCACTGCCCGACATCAAACATGCGGCTGGCTTCGGGGATTGCCCCGGTATGGGACATGCTGCGCGCCGGCGTGAAAGTCGGCCTGGGAGTGGACGGCTCTGCCAGCAACGATGGCTCGCATCTGCTGGAGGAAGCGCGTCAGGCGATGCTGGTCGCCAGGCTGCGTGCCGGGTTAAGTGGTGCTTCTCTATCCAGCGAGGATGCTCCACCCTTGATGACCGCCCGCCAGGCGTTGGAGATCGGCACACGCGGCGGCGCCTCGGTTCTCGGTCGCCCCGACCTGGGTTCGCTGGAGCCTGGCAAGTGCGCCGATTTTATCGCCATCCGCCTGGATCGCCTGGAATACGCCGGCGCCCTCCACGACCCATTATCGGCCGTATTATTCTGCGCACCTGTAAGGGTGGATTACACGGTGGTTGCAGGCAAGATGGTTGTCAAAGACGGCCAGCTAACCACCATCGACCTGCCGGTGCATATTGAAAAGCACAACCAGGCAGCCCGGCGGCTGATGACTGCCTGACCACCAGAATATTATCTTCATCCGATGCCTGAATCCAAGATTGGAGAGTGGATGAACCCGAGTGTACATACCGACCTGACCCGCCGTTTAGTAGATGTCGCCATGGGACGGCTCCCCGCCGATTTGGTGATCCGCAATGGGCGTTGGGTTTGCGTGCAGTCCGGAGAGATCATCCCCGGAACTGATATTGCCGTCTCTGGTGAGCGGATTGCCTATATTGGCCCGGACGCATCGCACACGATCGGACCGCAAACTCAGCTGGTGGATGCCCAGGATCGCTTCCTGGTACCCGGCTTGCTGGACGCGCACATGCACATCGAGTCCGGCATGTTGACCATCACCGAGTTTGTCCGGGCGATCATCCCGCATGGCACGACCGGTATATTTGTTGATCCGCATGAAATTGCCAATGTCTTCGGGCTGCCTGGGGTGCGCCTGATGGTGGATGAAGCCGCTGTGCAACCGATCCATGTCTGGGTACAGATGCCATCTTGTGTACCTTCTGCTCCTGGGCTGGAAACACCGGGCGCCGGACTGGGACCGGCCGAAGTCGCTGAAGCCATGCGCTGGCCTGGGATCGTTGGCCTGGGCGAAATGATGAATTTCCCCGGGGTATTTCTCTCCGATGAAAAGATGCACGCCGAAATGGCCGAAACCCTGGCAGCCGGTAGAGTTATTGGCGGGCATTACGCTTCACCCGACCTCGGTCTTCCCTTCCACGGCTACGTGGCCGGCGGCGCCGAAGACGATCATGAGGGTACCCGCATGATCGATGCCGTCGAACGCATCCGCCAAGGGATGAAGGTGATGCTGCGTTTCGGCTCAGCCTGGCACGACGTTGCTGAAGGTGTGCGCGCCATCACCGAGATGGGGCTAGATTCCAGGCGCATCCTGCTATGCACTGATGACTGCCACTCCGAAACCCTGGTTTCCGAAGGTCATGTCAACCGGGCAGTGAAACAAGCCATTGCCAACGGCATTTCCCCCATCACAGCGATCCAAATGACCACCTTGAACACTGCCGAGCACTTCGGGCTCTCCAAACAGGTGGGGATGCTGGCGCCCGGCCGCTTTGCCGATATTTTGCTGGTCGATAATCTGGCAGAGCTCAACATCCTTGCCGTCTACAGTCGCGGTAAATTGGCCGCTCAGGAGGGTCGGCTGCTTTGCGAGCTGCCGGCATATCCCTATCCAACCTGGGCAAAAAACTCTGTACATCTGCCGCGCGCAGTGGTTGGAGAGGATTTCCGACTCGCTGTTCCTGAAGAACTGGTTGGTCTCACCCAGGTTTATGCCAATGTGATCGGCGTGATCGAGAACCAGGCTCCAACCCGGCATCTGCACCTGCCGGTCTCCGTCCAGCAAGGAGAGATCCATGCAGACCAGGAAAAAGATATCGCAAAAATCGCACTGGTAGAAAGGCACACCGCCTCTGGAAGAGTTCAGGTAGGACTGGTGCAAGGCTTCGGTTTCAACCAGAATTGCGCTATCGCCTCCACAGTCGCACACGATAGCCACCACATGCTGGTGGTTGGCACCAATGATTACGATATGGCCCTGGCTGCCAATACCTTGGCTCAAACCGGTGGAGGGCAGACTGTGGTTCTCGAAGGCAAGGTCATCGGTTTGGTCGAGCTGCCTATTGCCGGTCTGATGTCGAACGATCGCGCCGAAACGGTAGCTCGTAAAGCAGCCACAGTTCTGGAAGGCTTTCGCCGGTGCGGCTGCCTGTTGAACAACCCGAACATGCAGCTGAGCCTGTTAGCCCTGGTGGTCATCCCCGAATTGAGGATTTCCGACCTTGGCCTGGTAGATGTGACTCATTTCCAATTCATCCCTGTCTTGGAGAAGAATTAGAGCAGATTGCCGCACGTAGCGAAATATACGAAACTAAGGAAATAAGGCATCGAAAAAAATATGACCAACCAATCCGTTTCTCAAAGATTACATGAAAACCTGGGGCGCATCATTGCCGCAGCCGCACCAGGAGAAAGACTCCCCTCCGAGCCAGCACTGGCACGGGACCTGGGCGTTTCGAGGGCTACACTACGCGAAGCGATGCGCACATTTGAAACCCAAGGTCTTATTCGCCGGCGGCAGGGTTCAGGCACTTACGTCAGCCATCCCAGCGGTGTCATTGACAGTGGGCTGGAAGTATTGGAAAGTATCGAAAGCATGGCGGAACGCATCCACCTTGCTGTCCGGTTGGGTGAGTTGAAAGTTGACCGCCGGAGCGCGAACGAAGATGAAGCTGCAGCGCTGGGTATCGCCGACAACGAAGACGTCATGGTCATCTCGCGCGTTATTCTAGCCGAGGATAGACCCGTCGCTTTTCTGATCGACACCCTGCCGTCCAATGTCCTTACCGCTGAAGAACTGGCGGAAGAGTTCACCGGCTCCGTGTTGGACCTGATCCTCAAGCGCGGTGAGCCACCGCTGCATTATTCCAGGACCGAGATCAATGCTGTAACCGCCCCGGCAGACATCGCTCGTTTAATGGGCATCCAGCGCGGCGACGTCCTCCTGCGCTTCAACGCCCATTTACATACCAGCGATGGCCGCGTGGTTGATTATTCCTACAGTTATTTCCTTCCCGGATATTTCCGCTTCCATGTGGTCCGGCGGGTAAATAAATCCTGATCAATCCATACAATACTCAAATCAACAAGGAGAAATAAGTAATGCGTAGTTTTGCTGGTCGTGACATATTATCCCTAAAGGAATTCGAAAGGCAGGAATTTTTCCGCGTCTTCGAAATCGCCAAAGCCCTGGAACCCATCGCGCGCAACCGTCGCAACAGCGATATGCTC
Organism: uncultured Chloroflexia bacterium; assembly: GCA_963744375.1. Lineage (GTDB taxonomy): Bacteria > Chloroflexota > Anaerolineae > Anaerolineales > UBA4823 > CTSoil-045. Next base: position 455,784 of record CAVUTH010000001.1, read on the forward strand.
AAAGAAAAAACCATGGTAACTGCTTTTTACCAGCCCAGCACCCGCACTCGTCTGGCACATGAAGCCGCCATGCACCGCCTGGGTGGGCACGTCACCGGTTTCTCCGACGCCAAGATGACCCGCGCCGGAGATTTTTACCAGGAATTGATCAAAGATACCGTCAAGATGCTTGAGTTTTACGGCGATGTCATTGTCATGCGCCATTTCCAGCAAGGCGCCCCGCACGAGGCCGCTAAGTGGTCTTCTGTGCCGATCATTAACGGCGGCGACGGCTGGGGTGAGCACCCCACCCAAATCCTTACAGATCTGTATACCGTGCAGAACGAGCGCGGCCGCATCGACGGCCTGAAATGGCTGGCGGTCGGCGACATGCGCATGCGCACCATGCACTCCTTGGGGTATGCCCTTACCCAGTTCGATTGCCCCATCACCTTCGTCTCCCCTCCCGACATGTCCTTGACCCCGGAGTTCAAGGCCGAGCTCAAGCAGTATAGCCTGGACTTCAAAGAGGCCGAGCACGTCGAGCAGGCAATTGCCGAAGCGGATGTTATCCTGGTAGAGCCGGTTGTGCAGCCTGACTACACGAAATCCCGCGACGAGCGCAGCGGCAGCGTCGATCTCGACTCCAGCCAACTATAAAATCACTCGCCAATTGCTCGAAACCAAAGCCAAGCCGGATGCCATCCTGCTGCATTCTTTGCCCCGTATGGACGAGATTCCTCCGGATGTCGATATCACTCGCTGGTCTCGCTACTGGCAGGAGGCTTTCAATGGCGTTGTGATGCGCATGGCCCTGCTGGCTCTGGTCCTGGGCGCAATGGAATAAACCTGATCTGATAACGGAGACAATGCGATGCAAACTGACTTAAGGAACCGAGATTTAATTGGCGATCTCGACTTCTCGAAAGAGGAAGTCGAGACCGTCATGGATGTTGCTTTTGATCTGAAACGCAAGCGCGCCCTGGGCGAATCCCACGCTTACCTGCGGGATAAAGTTCTGGCGATGCTCTTTTTCTTTTCCAGCACCCGTACGCGTGGCTCTTTTGAAGCCGGCATGGCCCAGCTTGGCGGCCACGCAGCATTCATCGAAAGCAAGACCACCCAGATATCCCATGGCGATACACCCAAGGAAATCGGTGAGATTTTTGGTCGTTATTTCGATGGGATTGCCATCCGCCACGTCGATTGGGGCATAGGCAACGGCTACCTCAACGCTGTCGCCCAGGCTTCGCGTGTGCCGATCCTTAATATGCAGTGTGATATCTACCATCCGTTCCAATGCCTGGCAGACCTCATGACCATATTCGAGAAGAAAGGCCGCGATCTGCGCCGCAAAAAAATGGTTGTCTCCTGGGCGTACGCCGCCTCCTACCAGAAACCAATGTCCGTTCCGCAATCCCTGGTGCTGCAGATGCCGCGTTTTGGGATGGATGTTGTCCTGGCGCACCCACCGGAATTCAAGCTGATGCCCGAGATTATGGAACAGGCTAAAGAACAGGCCCGCAAGTTCGGCACCGGTTTTGAAGTCGTGGATGATATGGAGGCCGCCTTTAAGGATGCTGATATCGTCTACGCAAAGTCCTGGGGGGCTATGGTCCACACGCCCGATCCGGAAGAAGGCGCCCGCATTATCAAGAAATACGAGCACTGGATCACCGACGAGCGCAAGATGGCCCTGGCAAAACCGGATGCTATTTACATGCACCCGTTGCCCGCCGACCGCAATATTGAGGTTACGGATGGCGTCATGGATGGCCCCCACTCCGTCGTATACGATGAAGCCGAAAACCGCATGCACGCCCAGAAAGCGGTCATGGCGCTGACGATGCGCTAGCCGCAGAATAAGGAAACGACGAATGAGCGAAAACAGGAAACACGCAGTTGTAGCCATTGGCGGTAATTCGCTGATCAAGGACAAGGACCACCAGACGGTTGAGGATCAGTACGACGCCGCCAGGGAGACAACATTCCATATCGCCGATATGGTCGAGGCCGGCTGGGATGTTGTCATTGGGCATGGTAATGGGCCACAGGTTGGTTTCATCTTGCGCCGATCGGAGATCGCCGCCAAAGTTGAGGGGATGCACGAGGTACCTCTGGATGTCTGCGGAGCCGATAGCCAGGGTGCTATTGGCTACGCCCTGCAGCAGAACTCTCCAGAATGAGCTGCACCGCCGAGGCATTGATAAGAGCGTTGCCACTGTAGTCACACAGGTTTTGGTAGATCGCAATGATAAGGCTTTCCAAAATCCGACCAAACCCATCGGCGGATTCATGGAAGAGCCAGAAGCCAAGCGCCGTGCCAGCGAAATGGATTGGTCGATCGTAGAAGACGCCGGGCGCGGCTGGCGCAGGGTGGTTGCCTCTCCTCTCCCGATAGAGATCGTGGAGTTAGAGTCGGTGCATGCACTGATCGATGCCGGTCAGATCGTTATATCCGTTGGCGGCGGTGGGATACCGGTAATCAAGGACGAGAAGGGGTACTACGTAGGCACAGCCGCAGTGATTGACAAGGATTTTGCCAGCAGCTTGCTCGCTCAAAAGATCAATGCCGACCTGTTCTTGATCTCCACCGCAGTTGAAAAAGTCATGCTGAATTTCGGCAAGCCGGATCAGAAAAGCATTGACCGCATGACACTCTCGGAAGCGAAAGCCTACCTGGCTGAAGGCACCCATTTTGCCAAAGGTTCTATGGCGCCAAAAATCCAGGCAATCATCTGGTTCCTGGAGTCAGGCGGCAAGGCAGCCCTGATCACGAATCCCGAGAACATCGGGCGCGCCCTGCGCGGTGAGACGGGCACCTGGATTATGCCCGACTGATGAAGACAAGGGGATGAACTTACGGGTTCATCCCCTTATTATTGTCTATCGAAAAATTATCGTCTATAATTTGACCTGATTTCTGCACGCCATCGAAATAACTGTAAGTTGAAGGTTATCGTACTGTTTTACTGGTAGATTGAACACTACGCTGGACAGGAGATGACCATGCAGCAAACCCGGCGACGCCGGCCAATTTACTGGCTTGGCCCCTTAATGCCAGTCCTGGCAGTTATCGCAGCATTAATCGCAGGTGCGATCATGCTGCTTTTGCTCGGGGTAAACCCTTTTGTTGCCTATGCGGCATTAATCGAGGGGGCCATTGGCAGCCCCAATGCGATTGCAGACACATTAGTAAAAGCCACACCCCTGCTATTGGTTGGTGCTGGTATCTGTATTGCTTTCCGCGGTGGTGTGATCAATGTCGGCGGAGAAGGCCAGCTCGTGCTGGGCGCCCTATCGGCCACTATGATTGCGATCTACCTGAAGGATCTCCCCGGATGGCTGCTGATCCCGCTCGCCCTGGTATTCGGCTTCATTGCCGGGGCAGCCTGGGGCGCTATTCCAGGAGCTCTGAAAGCCTACATGAATGTCAACGAAATCCTGACTACGATCATGCTCAATGCGATCGCGATCCAGCTAATGAACTACCTGCTGAGCGGTCCGATGATGGATCCCGTACAAATCACCCAAGGGTCATTCATCCCTCAAACGGAACGGTTCCCATTGGCTGCTGATCTGCCCCGGCTGGTTCCGACAAGACTGCATGCCGGGGTGATTCTGGCAGTAATCGTTGCCATCCTGGTCTGGCTGCTGCTCTGGCGCACAACAATTGGCTTCCGCATCCGGGCGGTCGGGCTCAGCCCGAAAGCCTCCCGGCGAGCCGGCATCCGTGTCGAGCGCTATTCGATGCTGGCGCTGACATTAAGCGGTGCACTCGCCGGCCTGGCAGGCGCTGTGCAGGTTTTGGGAGTCAATCACCGCATGTTCACCGATGGATCAGCAGCCGGGTTCACCGGGTCGGCCGGATTTAATGGCATAGTGGCCGCCCTTTTCGGTCAACTCCATCCAATCGGTACAATCCCGGCATCTTTCTTCTTCGGGGCGCTTATCGTTGGGGCAAATAAAATGCAGCGCGTGACCCAGGTACCCACATCGATGATCATCGCCCTCAATGGGCTGCTGGTCATCTTTGTGGTCAGCAGTGAGATCTGGCGACGGCGCCTGGCCCGCCAGAAAGAAATGGAAGATTTAGCCGCCACGCTCCAACCCGTTGAAGCCGAAGAGGAGGTAAACCCGGCATGATCAGCGACCTGTTTTCTCCCATGGTCATTATCGGCATCCTGGCGTCTGGCATCCGGTTGGCTACTCCCTACCTGTACGCTTCGATTGGCGAAACCTTTGGCCAGTTGAGCGGGGTGTTAAACCTGGGTGTGGAAGGCATCATGTTGATGGGCGCCTTCTCCGGATTTTATGTGACCTACATCACAGATAATTACTGGCTTGGTTTGCTTGCAGCCATCCTGGTAGGCGCAATCATGGGCTTGATGATGGCCTTCATTAGTGTCACGCTCAAAGCCGAGCAGGGCATCAGCGGGATTGGCCTTTACCTGTTCGGCCTGGGGCTTAGTGATTTGCTCTTCCAGGTTACTCTGGGGACGGTAAAGACCGTCAGCGGTTTCCCGCAAATTCACATTCCGATCCTCTCCGACATCCCGGTCATTGGACCGATATTCTTCCAGCAGAACCTGCTGGTTTATGGCGCCTATCTACTGGTTCCCCTGGCGACTTTTATTCTCAACAAGACCACCTGGGGCCTGAAGATCAAATCCGTTGGGCAGAATCCGGCAGCTGCCGATGCTTTAGGCGTCAATGTCACAGCAGTACGCTATGCCACCGTCACCCTGGGGGGCGTGCTCTCCGGAATCGCCGGCGCATCCCTCTCGATTGCTCTGCTCAATGTGTTCCAACAGAACCTGACTTCCGGAATGGGCTTCATTGCCGTCGCCCTGGTGTATTTTGGCGGCTGGCGGCCGATCGGCGCACTGTGGGGTTCATTGTTGTTTAGCTCGGTAAACGCCCTGCAGTTGTGGATCAAAACTCTGGGTATACCCATCCCGTCGGATTTTGCTACCATGATGCCCTACGTGCTCACCATCCTGGCTCTGGTCTTTGCAGTCCGCAAGGTGAGCCAGCCCGCCGCTTTGACCAAGATTTTCGAAAGAGGCGAAGGGTAATCCTGTTTACAAGGGATCATACTGAATATCAAGGAGGTGTGTTTGCCAGTACACGTACTATAATGCTCAAGGAACTATCTAAACCACATTTATTAACTAAGGAGAGATTGAAAATGAAGAAAGTAACACTTTGGTTATCCCTGATTCTTGTCGCTGCCTTCCTGCTTTCGGCTTGCGGTAGTACTGAAGAACCTGCTGAAGCCACCGCGGTTCCCGAGCAACCTGCCGAAGCTACTGCAGTTCCCGCGGAACCCGCCGAGCCCTTCAAGGTGGCGGTGATTATGCCCAGCGCGATCAATGATCTGGCTTTCAGCCAGAGCATGTACGATGCCCTGGTTTCCATCCAGAATGAGATGGGCGCAGACAATTTTGAGTTCGTCTACACCGATGGCATGTTCGTCGTTGAAGACGCCGCTGCCGCTATCCGTGACTATGCCAGCCAGGGGTACGACCTTGTGATTGCACACGGATCTCAATACGGCAGCTCGCTGGTTGAAATTGCCCCGGATTTCCCGGAAACCAGCTTTGCCCATGGCACAACCGTCGATACATTCGTCGATAAAGGCGTGACCAACGTCTTCGCCTACGAAGCTCGATCCGAAGAAGGCGGCTACGTCAATGGCGTCATGGCTGCCTTGCTCTCCACGAGCAACACTATCGGCGTTGTCGGCCCGATTGAAACCGGCGATGCCAAACTGTACGTAGATGGGTTCAAAGCCGGTGTTGCAGCGACGAAACCCGATGCAGTGATCAATGTCAACTGGACCGGTTCGTTCAGTGATGTCGCCCTGGCCTCCGAAGCCGCCCAGACACACATCAACGCCGGCGCGGATGCCCTGACAGGCACCGCCCAGATGGTGGTTGGAGCGATTGGCGTTGCCAATGAGAGGTCAGTTCCCTGGTTCGGTACCCAATCCGATCAGGCCTCCTTCGCACCAGAAGTAGTGGTCGCCAGCCAAGTTTACGAATGGGATGTCGTCTTGAAGCAGATCATCGAGCTGATCAAGGCCGGCACGCTGGGTGGCCAGAGCTTCGAGATCGACCTGGCAAACAAGGGCGAAGTCATCGCCTTCAACAGCGGCTACACGCTGCCAGATGATGTCAAGCAGGCCGCCGAAGCTGCCATCCAGGGCATCATCGACGGAACCATTACACCTCTGCCATAACCTGATAGCCTTGCGGAGGTCGCTGGACCTCCGCAAGGCTTCCTTATTGATGGGATGATTGAATGCCAGATACAGCAAGCCAACGCATCCAAAAAGTAGAGCTGCGCGGCATCACCAAGCGCTTTCCTGGGGTGGTCGCCAACGATCAAATTCATTTTGACGTGAATTCCGGCGAGGTGCATGCCTTATTGGGAGAAAATGGCGCTGGTAAGACCACCCTGATGCGCATCTTGTATGGGCTTTACCAACCGGATGAAGGCCAGATCTTGATTAACGACTTTCCGGTGCGCATCCACTCTCCCGCCGATTCGATCAGTCTGGGCTTGGGCATGATTCACCAACACTTTATGCTCATCCCTACCCTGACAGTCGTCGAAAATATCGCCCTGGGGCTGCCCTCCTCCCGCGGAGTTCTGCTGGACCTGGATAAAGTCAGTGAAAGAGCAAAAACCCTGGCGGAATCCTACGGCGTAAAAATTGATCCCCAGGCAATGGTCTGGCAGCTATCCGTTGGTGAGCAGCAGCGAGTCGAGATATTGAAAGCCTTGTACCGTGGCGCCGATTTGCTCATCCTGGATGAGCCTACAGCCGTTTTGACCCCTAATGAAGTGGATGAATTATTCGTCACCCTCAACCGGATGAAATCCGAAGGCCACAGCCTGATCTTCATCAGCCACAAGCTACACGAAGTGCTGGCCATCAGCGACCGGATTACAGTGCTGCGCAACGGCAAAGTGGTCAATACATTGCCTACCGCTGGTGCCACTCGGGAAGAGTTGGCGCGCCTTATGGTAGGCCGAGAAGTGCTCCTGCGCGTCAATCGACAGCCGGTAGAGATTGGTGAACCTCGCCTAAATCTGAAAGATTTATGGGTTACGGGCGACAAAGGTCTGCCTTCGGTTAAGGGGGTCAATCTGGAAGTGATGGCAGGTGAGATCCTGGGAATTGCAGGTGTATCGGGCAACGGACAGCGTGAGCTGGCCGAAGTGATTGCCGGACTCCGTAAACCCACGCAAGGCCAGATTGTGATCGACGACCAGGACGTGACCGGTTTGCCTCCCGACCAGGTTATTCGCCAGGGATTAGCTTACATCTCCGAGGAACGTTTCCTGGATGGAGTGGTGAAAGACCTGACTGTCGAAGAGAATATCATGCTCGAGCAGCACGGCGAGCAGCCCTATTCGCGTGGCTCATTCCTCAACTTCAATAAAATTGCGCAGCACACGCAGGACTTAATTTCCGATTTTGACATCAAAGCACCTTCACGGAAGACCCCACTGCGCAACCTGTCGGGAGGAAATATTCAAAAACTTATTCTCGCCAGGGAGTTATCTCGCAAACCCAGTGTCCTGATCGCCTCCCAGCCTACACGCGGTGTAGATATCGGCAGCACCGAATACATCCATCAGCGACTGAGTGCTCAGCGCGCCTTGGGAACCGCAACCCTGTTGATTTCGGAAGACCTGGATGAAGTCCGCAACCTGTCGGATCGTATTGCGGTTATGTATGAAGGTCGAATTATGGGTGTAGTCAATCGAGAAGAGGCTTCGGTGGAAAAGCTCGGTCTGATGATGGCTGGCGTGGACCAGTCATCGGCTCAACCCGCATCTAGCGATTCAGCGGTGTAAAATCCTGACGATTGTCATTCGAACGACAGACAAAGGACAATAGACAAAAATCACAAAAGCCTATAAGATGAATGACTGTACAACATGAAAGGAGTTTCACCGTAGATATCGATTTAAGCACATTGATAATACCACTTGAATATCACCAATCTAGGAAAATATAAGGAGAAGGAACTATGAGATCGAAGACACTTTGGATAGTAATGAGTTTGATGATCATCCTTTCCATGATGCTGGCCGCCTGCGCGACTGAAGAAGCCACACCTGAGGCAACCGAAGCCCCGGTAGTCGAGCCGACAGCACCACCTGCCGCAGAAGAAGCCTTCAAGTTCGGAATGCTCCTGGTTGGCCCGTATAACGATCATGGCTACAGCCAGGCACATTACGATGGCGGCTTGTACGTTGAGGAAAAACTGCCGGGCTCCGAGATGGTCTATATCGATAAAGTCAACCCTGCAGATCGCCCCGGCACAACACCCGCCCAACTGGCTGAAGAGCTGCTGGCTCAAGGCGCCAAGGTGATCATCTTCAACTCGGATGACATGAAAGACAGCGCCCTGGAGTTTGCCGCTGGCCACCCGGATATTCCGGTGATCCATGCCTCCGGTGACTCCGCTTGGAAAGACGGTAAAGACTACAAAGGTCTGCCCATGCTGACCAATATTATGGGGCGCATGGAGTATGGAAAAATGATGGCTGGTTGCTCGGCCGCTCTTACCACTCAGACCGGCAAGATCGGCTACCTCGGACCGCTAATCAACGATGAGACCCGCCGATTGGCTTCGTCCGCATACCTGGGCGCCCGCTACTGCTGGACAAATTACCTTGGAAACGACGCTGCCGATTTGGAATTCAAAGTCACCTGGATCGGCTTCTGGTTCAACATCCCTGGCGTAACTTCAGATCCTACCCAAGTCGCCGATGATTTCTTCAATTCCGGTTTTGACGTTGTCATTTCCGGCATCGATACGACCGAAGGACTCGTCGAAGCCAAGAAATTGAGCGAAGCCGGGCAATCCGTCTTTGCGGTACCTTACGATTTTAAGGGAGCTTGTGAGGAAGCACCAGAAGTGTGCCTGGGTGTTCCCTACTTCAATTGGGGTCCGGATTATCTGAGCTTCATCCAGTCCGCCAAGGATGGCAATTGGAAAGTCGACTGGGTATGGAGTGGACCTGATTGGACCGATATCAATAACCCTGATACCAGCGCAATTGGCTTCATCAAAGGCTCAGCATTGTCCGCCGATGCGGCTGCCAAGCTGGATGAGTTCATCACTGCTCTGTCCGGCGGCCTGAACCTATGGACTGGCCCGATCAATCTCCAGGATGCCACCAGCTACCTGGCGGATGGACAGGTGGCCACTGACCAGGAAGTTTGGTACCTGCCTCAGCTTTTGGAAGGCATGGACGGCCAAAGCGTTCCTCAGTAATTCCCATCAATCCATAACCTACCTATGTGATATGGGCCGGCTAAGCCGGCCCATATCACAAACTCGAACCCTGCCATGGATGTAGAACTAATCGGTATTCACAAATATTTCGGAAACGTCCACGCCAACGATGATATCCATATGGCTATACCGTCCGGCTCTATCCACGCCATACTCGGTGAAAATGGCGCCGGGAAAAGCACGTTGATGAAGGTGCTTTCCGGTTTTATCCAGGCCGACAAGGGTGAAATTCGGCTGGACGGCAAACCTGCCCACATCAAATCGCCTTCGGATGCGATCCGTCATGGGATTGGGATGCTGCACCAGGATCCCTTGGACTTCCCTCCCATGAAAGTGATCGACAACTTCCTTGTGGGCAGCCCAGGTAAGCCGATACCGAACCGCGGCAATGTGATTCGCTCGCTGGAAGAGCTGCAAAAAGAGTTTGATTTCTCGATTGACCTGTCCGCATACGTGGACACCCTGACGGTCGGGGAGCGACAGCAATTGGAAATCCTGCGTTTGCTGTGGTTAGGTGCTCAGGTATTGATCCTGGATGAGCCAACGACCGGTATCAGCGCTCCACAAAAAGTGAAGTTATTTGACGTTCTGCGTATCCTGGCAAGCAAGGGCAAGACGATCATTTTTGTGTCTCATAAACTGGAGGATGTTGAGCAATTGTGCTCAAAGGTCAGCGTCTTGCGACGTGGTCAATTGGTTGGCGAGGTGGAACCGCCTTTCGACATCGACCAGCTTGTGACCATGATGTTTGGCAAGGTAGTCAGCCTGGGGAAGCGAGAGATCGTTGCACAAGGCAATTCGACGTTCGAATTGAACGGCTTTAGCGTTGAAGATTACCGCGTGCTTATCTCCGGGGTCGACCTTAAGGTGCGCGCCGGTGAGGTCATCGGCTTGGCAGGCATGGAAGGCAGCGGTCAGCTGTTGTTTTTGCAAACCTGTGCCGGTATCCACCGCCCCATCTCCGGGCAGATCATCCTTAACGGAAAGAACCTGACAGGTAAAAGCTACCACACCTTCGTGGACCAGGGTGTACGCTATGTACCTGCCTCTCGAATGGAAGAAGGATTGATCTCCGGGCTGAGCCTGACCGAGCATTTTGTCCTGGCCGGCGAACAGACCGGGGCATTTGTCGACTGGGAAAAGGCTGAAAACACCGCCGCAGAACGCATTGCCGATTTCAACATCCGCGGCAAGCCGGTTTCGGTGGTGGAGGATTTATCCGGTGGCAATCAACAGCGCGCCTTGCTGGCCTTGCTCCGGACACCGTTGTCGTTGATACTAATGGAGCACCCCACTCGCGGACTGGATGTTGAGTCGTCGATTTACATCTGGAACAAATTAAAAGAAAGGTGCCGGCAGGGATCGGTGATATTGTTCATCTCTGCGGACCTGGACGAAATATTGCATTATAGCGACAGGATCCTTGTCTTTTTTACCGGCAAAGTATCCCAACCTCTGGATGCCACATCGACCACCGTTGAGCAACTTGGCCAGCTCATCGGAGGCAAAGGATGGGCATCAGTCGGTGAAGAATCTCCTACCCAGGCATCATGATCAGGTACGCGGAACAGGTATAAACCATGTCACGAACCAAATCCCGCTGGATTAATTTTGGTTTCCAGCTCGCAGCAATCGTGCTGGCGTTATTGTTCACCACGGTGATTTTGGTGTTATCCGGCGCGCCTCCGCTGGATGCCTACATCAACATTCTTAGAGGCGCTTTTGGATCATTCAAGCAGTTTTCCGATGTATTGGTCGCCTGGGTACCCCTCCTGCTCACAACCACCGGCCTATTAGTAACCTTCACCGCCGGTTTATGGAACATCGGTATCGAAGGGCAGATCACCCTGGGAGCGATCTTCACCACCGGATTGCTTCGCATGCTCCAGGATTCAGGCCTCCCACCTGCGCTCATCTTGATCCTGGCTATGCTGGCAGGCATGTTAGGCGGAGCGCTGTGGGCATCCTTAGCAGGCGCCTTAAAAACGTTTGGCGGCGTGAATGAAATTTTTGGCGGCTTGGGGTTGAACTTCGTGGCAACCGCCCTGACACTATGGCTTATCTTCGGTCCGTGGAAACGCCCCGGCATTGGCTCGATGAGCGGTACAGAGCCTTTTCCAACCAATTTATGGCTGCCGATGATTGAAGGAACCCGGCTGAGTTTATGGGCAGTGATCATCGGACTGATTGCACTCACAATTATTTACATCGTGCTGCGGGGCAGCTATTTCGGCTTACGCCTGAAAGCCGTCGGAAAAAACACACGCTCTTCATACTTGATCGGCATCCCGACTTCTCGCTATATGATGTCGGCTTTCTTCATCTGCGGATTACTAGCCGGACTGGCTGGCGCCGTCCAGGTTACGGCTGTTTACCATCGCCTGATCCCATCGATATCGAGCGGCTATGGCTACCTTGGGTTGCTGGTCGCTATGTTGATCAATTATCGGGCACTTTGGGTAGTCCCTGTTTCCATCTTCTTTGCTGCCCTCAATATTGGCAGCATCCAGCTACCCATTGTACTGAAGCTGGACTCGACCTTATCTGGCGTGCTGCAAGGCGCCCTGGTGTTGTTTGTCTTGATGATGGACGGTGTCCGCCAGAGAGTGATGCGCAAGGTGGAGAGGTGATTTTATGACATCCGAGGCATTATTACTGGGTCTTGCCGGTGTGCTGGCAGCTGCTGCGCCTATCGTCTTTGCCGCAATCGGAGAAACCCTTACCGAACGGTCGGGGATCATCAACCTTTCCGTGAACGGTACCATCCTGCTGGCCGCTATGGGCGGGTTCGTCGTAGCCGTCCAAATAGATAATTTACTCCTTGGCTGCCTGGCTGGGATGTTGGTAGGTGCTTTGGTAGCCCTGGTTGTTGCCTTCTCCAGCATCTCTCTGCGCCAATCCCAGGTGGCAGTCGGATTCGTCCTGGCGCTGATGTGCCGGGACCTGGCATATTTCCTGGGCAATCCCTATATGGGCTTATCAGGCCCACGCATCCCTTCACTACCGATCCCGATTCTGAGTGAAATCCCCGTCCTGGGACCCTTGTTTTTCCGGCAAGACATCTTGACCTACCTGAGCTTCATTTTGATCTTTGTGGCGTGGTTATGGGTATTCAAAACCCGCCCAGGCCTGATTCTCCAGGGTGTCGGGGAGCGGCCTTCTGCTGCTTTTGTGCGCGGCGCCAATGTCACTCGCACCCGATATCTGTACACGCTATTAGGTGGCGCCCTGGTCGGCTTGGCCGGTCCGGCATATTCCCTCAGCGTCAAAGCCGGCTGGAAAGGCACCATCTCCGGTCTGGATGGCATTGGTTGGATTGCCCTGGCAATTACGATTTTTGGTGGATGGAATCCCATCCGGGCTGCATTCGGAGCCTATCTGTTCGCTCTGCTCCAGTGGTTGGGCCTGGTGCTGCAGCCCAGCCTGCCAGGCATCCCATCCCAGGTGCTGCAAGTGGCGCCGTTTCCGCTCATGATCCTGGCGCTGCTGATTGTAAACATTGGCAACACAGAATGGGTCGAACGAGTGCTTGCCACGCTCCCCGAATCGACGCGCAAATTCGTGGCGCGCTTGTTGCGTTCCCTGCGCGCCTCACCTCCAGCTTCGCTGGGTGTTCCGTTTGAGCAGGAATGACAACCACCCAGCTGCGAATTGTCACTATTAACATCCTGAATGATCTCTCACAGTGGGAAGCACGCCGGGAGCTACTTGCACAAGGCCTGGCTGATGTCCTGCCGGACCTGATTGCCCTCCAGGAAGTTAACCTGCCAACCGAAAATTCCTCCTGGTTGGCCGGACAGCTTGGAATGCAACACCAGTACATCACGCCAAAAAGCGGCCAAGAGAATCATTCGGAGGGTATTGCTATACTCAGTCGCCTGCCGATCCAGGCTGCCCAGTCGCTGGAGTTACCCGGTCCGCAGGGTCGGGTTGCCCAATGCGTGGAAGTGCTGGCCGGCGACATGCCGGTTTATTTTGCCAACGCTCACTTCTTCTGGCAGCCTGGAGAATCAGAAACTCGTGACCGCCAGGTAGAGGGGCTGCTTTCCTGGATAAGGGATATTTCCGGCAGCTATCCCACCATCATCTGCGGTGATTTCAACGCCACACCAGAGACTGGCGCCATCCAAAAAATGTACCGGCAATTCCGTTCTGCATACCTTACCATGCATGGCCGCGAGCCTGACTTCACCTGCCCGACACCATTGAAACGCACCCTGAAATCACGCTTGGTTACGCTGCGCAGCTATTTCGCTTATCTGCGGCCACAACACATCAATCCTTTCTGGCGAGGAACGCTGGACTATGTATTTGTCGATCCGTCCAGCCGGGTAACCGCTTGTGATCTGATCCTCAATCAACCGGCCGAGCGCCGCCCATCTCTCTATCCATCCGATCATTTCGGTCTGTACGCCGATATAGCCCCAGGAGCCCTATGAACCCAAATTTCCATTATCGCTGTTCGCTTTGCTACCAGGAATACGCACCAGACCAGCTGCAGTACACCTGCCCGGTGGATGGCGGCAACCTGGATGTCATCCTGGATTACGAAAATATTCGTCGAGAATCTTCACCTGCCAAAATTACTGCGAGTAAGGAGCCATCTCTCTGGCGCTATCTGCCCTTACTGCCCGTCACCGATCCAGGAGGCGCCAACACCCCCCTGCACGCTGCCGGCTGGACACCTGTTTTTTCACCACCGGCGCTCAAATCCAGCCTGGGACTCCAACACCTGTGGATCAAAGACGAAAGCCGCAACCCCACCGCGTCCTTCAAAGACCGTGCCAGTGCTGTAGTCGTAGCGCGGGCGCGCCAAATTGGTGCCGAAGTGGTCGTTACCGCTTCCACGGGTAACGCCGGGGCAGCTCTTGCCGGGATGTCGGCAGCCGTCGGACAAAAAGCGATCATATTTGCGCCTCGAACCGCACCACCCGCAAAAATCGCCCAGCTGCTCGTTTTCAATGCCCAGGTCCTGCTGGTGGATGGCACCTACGACGATGCCTTCGACCTGACCATCCTGGCAGCGCAGGAATTTGGCTGGTATTGCCGGAACACAGGCTACAACCCGATCACAGCCGAAGGCAAGAAGACCGCTGCCCTGGAAATCTGGGAGCAATACTATCTCTCCGCTGCATCAATCTCCAGGCTTTCAGTTTTCGTTTCCGTTGGCGATGGCAACATCATCTCCGGCATTCACAAAGGTTTTAAGGACCTGGTAGCCCTGGGTTGGCTCGAGCAGATGCCACGCATCTATGGCATCCAGGCGGAGGGGTCGGCTGCTATCGCCAATGCATTCAATGCTGGCAACGAGACCATCATCCCTGTCTCCGCCAGCACGCTGGCAGACAGCATCTCGGTCGATTTGCCCCGTGACGGGGTGCGGGCAGTGCGCGCCGCCAGGGAGACCGATGGAGCATACATCTTAGTCAGCGACCAGGAAATCCTGGCTGGGATTGCCGCTCTCGGCAAGGCAGGCATTTTTGCCGAGCCTGCCGGTGCCACATCGTACGCCGGGTTAGTCAAAGCCGTCCAAACAGGATTGATCCAGCCCGATGACCCGGTCATGGTCGTCAATACCGGCAGTGGCTTAAAAGACGTGCGGGCAGCCATGCAGGCAGTCAGCGAAGCGCCGGTCATCGAACCAACCCTGGCGGCAGTAAAGAGAGTGATAAAATAGCGCTGCTATGTCAAATCCGGTCATTTCGATAATCGCACCCATATTCAACGAATCCGGCAATATCCCTGAGCTTTACCGCCGGATTTCCGAAACCATGAACTCCTCCGGCGACGAGTGGGAGCTGCTGTTTATTGACGACGGCTCGAACGATGGATCGACCGATATGATCCGCCGGCTGGCTATGGACGACACCCACGTGCGCCCGGTGATCTTCGCCCGCAATTTCGGCCATCAAATTGCGGTCACCGCCGGGTTGGATTACAGCCGCGGCGATGCAGTAATCATCATCGATTCGGATTTGCAGGATCCGCCTGAAGTAATCCCCGATTTGATCGCCAAATGGCGCGAAGGGTTTGAGGTGGTTTATGCAGTTCGTGCCGAACGCGAAGGCGAAACCTGGTTCAAGCTGTTCACCGCCAAGTTGTTCTACCGCTTGATCTACAAGATCACCGATGTCGACCTGCCTCTGGATACCGGCGATTTTCGGCTGGTGGACCGGAAAGTCGTCAATGTACTAAACCAGATGCGCGAACACCACCGCTTTCTGCGCGGCATGTCGGTTTGGGTAGGCTTTCGCCAGGTGGGGGTGCCCTACAAACGAGCCGCTCGCTATGCCGGAGAAACCAAGTATCCATTCCGCAAGATGATCCGCTTCGCCAGCGATGCTATCACCAGTTTTTCCTATTTCCCCCTGCAGCTGGCGACGTACATTGGATTTCTCTCTGCCGGTATCAGCATCCTGGCTATCCCGCTAGTCATCATTCTGCGCCTGACCGGATCACAGGCGTTCATAGGCCAGGCAACCACATTAATTTCGGTCCTCTTCCTGGGAGGCGTACAGCTCATATCCCTCGGGATCCTGGGCGAATACATCGGGCGCTTATTCCAGGAGGCTAAAGGTCGCCCATTATACATCGTGCGCGAAGCGCCAGACGATATCACACCAACCAAAGGAAATTGAAAGGATAACCCATTGACTACAATCGACTTAACCCTTGAAAGCAGCCGCCGCAAACATGCTATCCAGCGCGTTCGAGAGCGCGGCATTATTATCCCTACCTACGCCCAGATGAAAAACCCGGCTTTAATCCCTGCCCAAATCAAAGAAAGCCTTTCTGATGTTGGTCTGTGGGATATCAACCCGGTGAACCTGTTCCGCATCACCTGGCACAACCAGCCGGTTCCTGTTGGTGGTGGATATGGTGGGGTAAACTATATCGAATTTCCATCGAGCCTGACCGGCACCCCGGCAAGGATCATCGCCCTGGTCGGAAAATGGTTCCCAACCGGTGCGCACAAAGTTGGTGCTGCTTTTAGCTGCCTGGTGCCGCGCCTGGTGACAGGCCAGTTCGATCCGACCACCCAAAAAGCAGTCTGGCCATCTACCGGTAACTACTGCCGCGGCGGCGCCTACGACTCAGCGCTGCTGGCCTGCCAATCGATCGCTATCCTCCCCGAAGGCATGAGCCGGGAGCGCTTCGAATGGCTTTCTAAGATTGCCGGTGAAGTTATCGCCACTCCTGGCAGTGAGTCGAATGTCAAAGAAATCTTCGATAAATGCTGGGAGCTGCGACGCTCCGGCCAGGATTTGATGATCTTTAACCAATTCGATGAATTCGGCAATTACCTGTGGCATTACGAAATCACCGGGCATGCCATGGAAGAAGTTCTCAAGCAGGTTATGGGACCGCGCGATGAATATCGCGGCATGACTTCAGCCACTGGCTCTGCCGGAACGATTGCCAGCGGCGATTACATGAAACAGGTCTTCCCGAACAGCAAGATCATCGCCAGCGAAGCACTGCAGTGCCCTACTTTGCTTGAAAATGGCTTCGGCTCACACCGCATCGAAGGCATCGGCGACAAGCATGTGCCCTGGATCCACAATGTCAAAAACACCGACATCGTGGTTGCCATCGACGACAACGCCGTAGTCAACATCGCCCGCCTGTTCAATGAGCCTTCTGGACGGGCACACCTGGTCAAGCAAGGCGTCCCGGAAGCGTTGGTGCAAAACCTGGACCTGTTAGGTTTTTCGGGCATATCCAATGTGCTTTCCGCCATTAAATTCGCCAAGTATTACGAAATGGGCGAGAACGATATTGTCCTCACCATTCTGACCGACTCGATGGAGCTGTATACCAGCCGCTTGCACGAGATGGACGCCGAGCTCGGCACTTACAGCGAGACGGATGCCTCTGCCCACTTTGCCCGCTACCTGTTGGGACAATCGACCGACAATATGACCGAGCTGAGCTATGCCGACCGGCGTAGAGTCCATAATCTGAAATACTTCACCTGGGTCGAACAACAAGGTAAAACTTATGACGAGATCCAGGCGCAGTGGTACCAGCGAGACTACTGGACTGACGTTCAACATCAAGTTGCCGAGATCGATGCATTGATCGAGGAGTTCAATCAGGACGCAGGGCTGTTGAAATAGAACCACCAAAAAGATCGGGATCGATGCCGCGCCTGTCACTAGAAACCCTGAATGAAGAGACTCTGCGGAAGTCTATCAACCCGGAGCTATTCGAAAGAGGGCGCGAGCTTTATCAAACAGGTAAAGCTTCCCTGCTGCAGATCACGCAGCAAACTGCCCGCTGCGCAGTGCAGGCCCGGCATCCGCATACCGTAGAGATACAGGTCAGCGATAAATACCTGTTCCTTAAGTGTGACTGCACCTATGCAGAGCGAGGCTTGATTTGCGAGCATGATGTC
The DNA here is from genome assembly GCA_963744375.1 of uncultured Chloroflexia bacterium. Lineage (GTDB taxonomy): Bacteria > Chloroflexota > Anaerolineae > Anaerolineales > UBA4823 > CTSoil-045. Next base: position 473,484 of record CAVUTH010000001.1, read on the forward strand.
GCCGCTTTCCTGGCAGTTCGCCATCACTTCATAAAGAACCAACCGGCTCGGTGGCGGGAACAAATCGGAAGTTTTGTTTCCGCCGCTCAGTCTGGCACCCGGCAAAGCAAGACCAGCTCGTACCTGCTTTTTTTCTCTCTACAAGAAACTTATGCTGTCACTCCTTCTTCCTGGAAGTTGACTCCCATTACCCTGCCGCTGCATGCGCTGCCCCTCGAACTTCGAAAAGTCGAAGCCCCCCTGCAGCCACAAGAAGTGGATCGCATCCTGGAAGCCATCCGAGCCGGTGACCCTGCCCTGAGGACGCCACAAAGCGTTCTCAATCCGGATGGATGCCTGAACTGCTCTCCAGAAGGTGTATTCCTCGCCAATGTGCTGATCCAGCGCTCCAGGGCAATCGCTTATTTTTCTGATAACCCGCCGCAACCGGAATACCTGTCCATCCTGGAGCGAACCGGTGACCCAGTCTTCCTTGGGCTGCCTAATGAGCCGCTGCATTCACGACTCACAATCCTATCTGAAACTGGCCGTCTCAAGCTGAGACTCGATCAAGACGCTGAAGGTTTGCAGCTCAGCGCTGAGCTATCAGTCGGCGATCAAGAATTTCCTCTAAGCCAAGAGAACACCCAAGGCGCCCAAGTTCTCTGGTACACGCCTCTCTGGCTGTTGCTGGATGGTTATATTTTTCAAATTGATAAAGCCATCCCTGCCGAGACCTTCTTCAGCCTTATGGAAACTCCAGAGGTCAAGATTCCAGAAAAAGACGAGCAGGACTTCTTGATGAGGTACTTGCTGGACCTGGCATCCTTAATCCCCCTGGAAGGGAATGCCATCTCGTGGGAAACGATATCCGCTCGCCCGGTCGCACGCATCTATCTCTCTGATGCAAATGGAGATATCCAGGCTGAGCTCCGCTTTGGTTATGGCGATTCCGAAGTCGCCTACGACCCCAAGCTGCCCGGCGAAAGCCTGCTAAGCAAGGTCGACACCCGGCAGATCATCAGGCTGCAACGGCAGCCTGAGCTAGAGGCAGAGCGTTTCGCCACTGCGGCTTCCAGCAGCTTTGGCCTTAAAAGAAGTGCAGCCAACCGAAACCCGGCCACCCTTAACTTACGAGCACGGCAGCATCCGGTCGACTTCTTACTGCACAAAGTACCACGTCTGGCCAGGGAAGGCTTCGAAGTCTACGGCGAAGACCACCTGAAGTCGGCCCGAGTTAACCGCAACACACCCCACATCAATTTCAACGTCTCTTCAGGAATCGATTGGTTTGATATTCAAGCCATCGTATCATTTGGCGAGCTACAGGTGCCATTGAAAGAAATCCAACATGCCATCCACAAACAGGAGCGTTACGTCAAACTGGCGGATGGTACCATAGGCGAGATACCCGAAGATTGGTTTGAGCGCTATAAACACCTGTTTGCCCTGGGCGAGGAAGTTGACGATCGGCTCAGGTTGAGCCGCTATCACATCAGCTACCTGGACCAGTTGCTCGCCGAAGTGGACGAGGCGCATACCGATGCCGGTTACGAACAGGCTCACCATCAGTTGAAAGTCCTAACAGGAGATAAATTTACCGGCATACCGGACAAGGAGTTGCCCGTTGGGTTTACAGGCGATCTTCGCCCATATCAGAAAGCCGGTTTTGATTGGATGCATTTCCTGCAGGAGAGTAATTTTGGCGGTTGTCTGGCCGATGACATGGGGCTGGGGAAAACGATACAGGCCCTGGTATTCCTGCAATCCGTCTATGAAAATCGAGCGGGCTATGAACCACCTGCACAAGCCAGCCTGCTACTCGTTCCGCGCTCGTTGCTGGTCAACTGGCAGCGTGAAGCCTCCCGTTTCACGCCAAACCTGCGCGTGCTTGAATATTTCGATAGCGACAGGATTAAGAACCTGGAAGCTTTTGAGCAAGCCGACCTGGTGATTACCTCATACGGTGTCATGCTGCGGGACATTCTGCTACTGCGAAAATATCGTTTCCATTGCATAATCCTGGACGAGTCTCAGGCCATCAAAAACCCGCTCTCGCAGACAGCCAAGGCAGCTCGCCTTCTGCAAGGCAGCCACCGCCTGGTTCTGACCGGCACGCCTATCGAAAATTCCACCGTAGAGTTGTGGTCCCAGTTTGCATTTCTCAATCCAGGGCTGCTGGGGAACCTCGAGTATTTCAGGCAAGCATTTGGTACGCCAATTGAAAGCAAGAAAGATGAAGCTACTGCCAGGCTGCTGCGCAAGATCGTTTACCCGTTTATCTTGCGGCGGACGAAAGACCAGGTTGCCCCCGAGCTGCCTCCACGCACTGAGCGCATCCTGTATGCCGATATGGAACCTGCCCAGCAGAAGTATTACCAGCGCATGCGCGATTACTACCGTAGCATATTGATGGGCTATCTTGAGGAGGAGAAGATCAACCAAAACCGGATGAAGATTTTAGAAGGCTTGCTCCGCCTACGCCAGATTTCCAACCATCCCTTGCTGGTTGACGAGAAGTACCGCGGCAATTCCGGGAAGTTTGAGCTGCTCCTGGAAAACCTGGAAACCCTGGTAGCCGAGGGCCACAAAGCTCTGGTTTTCTCGCAATTTGTTCAGATGCTCCGATTGGTACGCCACGCCCTCGATGATCGCCACATCCCCTATGCCTACCTGGATGGCCACACTCTGGACCGGCAAGCGCAGGTCGATCGCTTCCAGAGCGATCCAAACCTGCCCTTCTTCCTGATCAGCCTCAAAGCCGGTGGGCTGGGCCTGAACCTGACCGCCGCCGACTATGTCATCCACATTGATCCCTGGTGGAACCCGGCTGTTGAAACCCAGGCTAGTGACCGTACCCACCGTATCGGGCAGGACAAACCGGTATTTGTCTATAAATTGATCACCCGCGACACTGTAGAGGAGAAAATCCTGGTGCTGCAGCAGCAAAAGAAGAACCTGGTCGACCAGATTATTACCACCGATAGCAGCTTCTTCAAATCCTTAACAAAGGATGACCTCGAAGATCTCTTCGGATGAAAATAGTTCGCTCCGGTAGCATTAGAGAGCATTTATCTGAGTTTCAGGATTGTCTAACAAATGGGGGCTATACTACATCCTTACGGTTGTGCCTGGAGGATCAGGACACCCGTAATGATTTTCTTACCCTGGTACCGATCCATGATGAAAGAGAACTGGCATGCAAAATAATAATGTTTTGAAAATCGTAAGTTTCGCATTGGTGTTTCCCCTGCTGGCTTTGGCTTGTGGACTGTTTGTTCCACGCAGCCCGAGCCCACTTCCAACCGAGGTACAATCCCCTCCTACACTTCCCACGCAAGCATCCCTGCCACCTGCACCTGCCGCGCCGCTAATTGTAAATCCGGCCGATGAACAGTTATATGTTGATTTATATAATCGTGTAAATCCAGCTGTGGTTAATATCACGGTGTATATCATGGACGGTGAAACGGTTGTTCCCCTCAGTGAGGGATCTGGTTTTGTTTATGACACCCTGGGCAATATCGTCACCAATGCCCATGTCATTCACGGCGCAGATCAGATCGATGTTTCATTTTCCGACGGCACAATTTTGCCAGCCGATCTCAGCGGCGAGGATTTACACTCCGACCTGGCTGTGGTCAATGTCGGCGAGCTTCCCGGAGGCGTAAATCCGTTGCCTTTAGGTGATATTGCCAATGTACAGGTAGGCGAAACGGTGATCGCCATCGGCAATCCATTTGGTTGGGGTGGCACTTTAACGCGCGGTATCGTCAGTGCCCTTGGACGTACCATTCCCGCCCTCACCACCTTCAGCATCCCGCAATCCATCCAAACAGACGCGGCGATAAACCCGGGTAATTCCGGCGGACCCTTGATCAACCTGGATGGACAGGTGATTGGGGTTAATGCTCAGATTCAAACATCACAGACGCTCAGCCCCAGCAACAGCGGAGTCGGGTTCGCCATCCCTGTAAGCATCGTCAGCCGGGTGGTCCCAGCGCTTATCCAGGACGGGCGCATGACCTGGCCGTGGTTAGGCGTGCGCGGGCATGCTCTCGATCCACGCTCGGCGGAAGCCATGCAGCTGCCCTTTACTCGCGCTGCTTACCTGTCCGATATAATCGGTAACGGTCCGGCTGCAGATGCAGGCTTACGCGGTACCAGCGGCACGGCCACGATCGATGACCGTGAGGTAGAAACCGGCGGCGATGTAATCACAGCGATCGATGGCCAGCCGATTAATTCATTTGATGACCTGCTGGTATATATCGCCCTAAACGGTGCGCCGGGAAAAATCGTCACGGTTACGGTGTACCGAGATGGCAATTATGAGGATTTTCAACTGAAGCTTGAAGCACGCCCGGAGACAATAAACTAGCCCCTCTCCTGGAATTCAATTTCCGAACAGGCCGCCGGCATAAATTTGCCTGAGCGGCCTGTTTATTTTCCCGGATAATTCATCAATAATTCAGGGAGCTCACTCAAAGTGGAGATTTCTGCATCCGGCAGGATCGTTTGGCTGTGTGCTCGGTTAGCTGGCGTATCTGCCCTGCGCGTAATCCAGATGCCGGTCAATCCGCTGAGCTGCGCCCCCAGGATATCTGCACCCAAGGTATCACCGACCATTGCCACCCGCCCAACTGGCAATTTCCAGACTTCCAGACCAATTTCAAATATTCGAGGATTTGGCTTGCGAATCCCGAGAGCAGCCGAGGTCAAGATAAAATCAAAGTAGCCCCGTAAATTTGCCTTATCTACCAGAACCTGTACATCCGCATCATCCCCGGCGTTGGAAATCATCCCTAACCGGTATCCCTGGTTTGACAAATCCTGTAATACCGCATGGCTATCCAATTCGGTCATCCAGAAAGCCTGGGTCACCGAATACATGGCTTTCAGAGCTGACCGCAGCACCGCTTCAGGCAGGTCATCATTACCCCATTCCTTTAAGAATCTCTCGCAGGATGTGCAGCGTGGTGTGCTCGATGAATTCGGTGTCCCGCTCACGATAGTAAATTTCCATCTCGTTGCGAAAATGACCTAAAAACCGCTCCCTATCCAAACGCAACCCAGCCAATTCGAGGCTAGCAAATAATGCCTGATCCGCCTGCCGCAAAATTTCCGGCCATTCCCCATCAAAGAAGATGAGTGTCCCACCCAGGTCGAAAATTATGGCATCAAATGTTCTTGAAGAAGTAGATACGGTCATACGAAGCTGGGTAAAAGCAAATAATTATTAAAACAGTTGTTCTGACTATACGACATTCGCCAATTTTTCCTGGATTCCACAGATTACGAGGGATATGTGGGATAAATGTGGGATATGTGGGTTATATGGGATACTTGCTCTCTGGATCATGCCGGACATTTTACCATTGATTGACTCGCCCACCCTTCCCTGCCTGTGGTACACTCAAAATAAATCAGTGCATACTCCATCTCAATCGGCAGATTGATCGTACTTTAGCTGCACAGCCAGGAGGCATCTATGCAAACCCGACGTTTTGGTCGAACCGGGCACCAATCCACCATTGCCATATTCGGCGCTTTTGCCATTTCCCAAGGCACACAGGAGCAGGCCAACTCCATAATGGAATTGGTAATCGAATCAGGGTTAACCATATCGATATCGCGCCATCCTATGGCATTTCAGAAGAGCGCTTATCCCCCTGGATGGACACCCACCGAGACCAATTCTTCCTGGGCTGCAAAACTATGGAACGGGACAGGGAAGGCGCGTTAGCAGAAATGCAGCGCTCGCTTGAGCGCCTGCACATCGATCATTTCGACCTGTACCAGATCCATGCCATTGAAACTTTTGAGGAGTTGGACAAAGCCACCCGGCGCGGCGGCGCCTTGGAGGGCATGATTGCGGCACGCAAATCCGGCTTGACGCGCCATATTGGCATCACAGGTCATGGTGTGGATTCCCCAGCCATATTCCTGGAAGCTTTACGCCGCTATGACTTTGATTCAATTCTGTTCCCCGTGAATTTCATCCAATATGCCAACCCATATTTTAGGGAGAATGCCGAAGAATTGCTGCGCCAGTGCCGGGTTAAAGATGTCGGCACAATGATTATTAAGTCGATTACACGCAGTCCTTGGAATGAGCGACCAAAAACCCATATCACCTGGTACGAGCCATTTACAGATGCCGGGGATGTCCAGAATGCGATAAATTTTGCCCTCTCGCAGGACATCACCGGGATTTGCACGGCAGGTGACCCGCAGGTATTACCCGCTGTCTTGCAAGCCTGCCAGAATTTTTCGCCGCTTAGCATCGAAGAACAAGAGGCGCTCATCGCCACAGCCGACCAGTATCAACCGCTCTTCGCTTGATCCTGGAATAAATCCTGATCAAGCCGTCGCTAAACAGGATGGGCGGTAATCCTCCAGAAGACAAGTACCAGACACTGTGCCACCGGATTGTGGAATGGGCGAAAAACCAGCCAACCATCCAGGCAGTCCTTCTAATCGGTTCTCGCGCCCGCCTCGACCATCCTGCTGATCTGTGGTCAGATCTGGACCTGCTCATCTTCGCCAATGATCTGCAAGCCTACACAAACTCGGCCTGGCTATCCGAAATTGGAGATGCCCTGTTGCACATTCTGGATACGACAGGCCGAGGTGATCCCGAATGGATCGTGGTATTTTCGGATGGTTTGAAAGCAGATTTCGCTTTCGTACAGGTCTCTGATACTTTGTTCGACCAAAAGGTTTCCATTCAGTCACTCATGGTGATGACAGATAAGTATCAAGAAATATTCGAACGGGGTGCCACCTGCCTGATGGACCGTTCCAACCCTGCCGGGGAAAATCAACCGATCCCCGTTCATAGATCTCGCCCAGAGTTACCATCCCAGGAACAATATACAGATTTCATCCAGCGCTATTTGATTGATGCTTTACGGACAGCTAAATTCATCAGGCGAAAAGAAGTTTGGAGAGCGAGTAATTCTTGTAATAGTCTGGTTCAACACCACCTACTTACACTGGTCGAATGGCAGGCTCGAGCAACCCGTGGGCTCGATATCGATACCTGGTATGAGGGGCGCTTCTTAGAAGATTGGGCAGCTGCGTGGTTTATCGATTTGCTGCCGGGATTATCCACTGGATTTGATCTGCAGCAGCTCCATCGGTCGCTCCAAAACTCACTCCAATGCGCAGAGCGGCTTGCCCAGGAGATAGCAACCGCGTTGGATCTGGAATTTCCACATTCCAAATTCTCGCAGGCAAAACGGTTGATCTCTACGATCCTCGTTGCGGAAGATTGATGGAGTACAATATTTTTAAGCGCTGATATCGTTCTTCAGTTTTTGCCATCAACGGAGGCAATGATGGATACCCAACATGTGGCGTTTACTAATCCTCAAGAAATCACCCATGATTTCAATGATCTGGCCAGGATCGCCGGCGATGCTGTAAGGATCAGACCCCCATTCTTCTTAACATCAATTTTCGGTAAGCCAACCAGCTGGCTGCCTCCTTACCATCCTCTCTCTGAATATAAGATTATCGACATTTGGAGATTGCCCAGGACGATTCAGTACTTGCTTAATATAACGATACCATCGATCCCTTTACGTCCTCCATCATTTGGTCCACCGTTAGTTAATAGTCTGTTTTGGCGGCCTACCATAATCCTGCAGCGACCCGACCATAATGGCAGCTACACGACTTTCCCAAGGGAAGCCTGGTTTTTTATCAATGGTATCCTGACCAACGATGCCGTTGCGCAGATTAACGCTGCCTTGATCGCTTCGTTATTCCACCGCCCCGTCACCTTGCTTCAAAATTCTACCAGCTCATTAATTACCGACCTGCTGGAATGCGCCCTGGGAAAGCAGTGGCATCGCACGACAGAGGCGGTCGAGAAAGCCTTTCCACTAATTCACCAGGCTCTAAAGAGCGAGAAAGAAAAAGTCGTCGTCCTGGCTCATTCCCAAGGAACAATTATCATGTCCGTAATCCTGGACCTGCTCCTTCAGCTAACCGATGTGGCCGAAGCCGCGGAAGCATTCTCCGGTGCTGAAGCCCTCGAGTTCGCCGCAGCAGCCCCAGCCGGTCCGGAATTCCTCTATCCTTATGAAGGGCCGCTGTCAATGGATGAATTCGAGCGCCTGACCGTTTCCGAGCTGAGTAAGCTTGAAATCTATTGTTTCGCTAACTGCGCCAACCACATGAGCTATTTAGGCGGATTTCAGGATAGGGAAAAGCCAATCCCCTGGATCGAGAGCTTCGGCAACGAAATGGATATCGTAGCACGCCTGGGTATGCTCGCCCCAGATCCCGTCGGGCGTAATATTTCTATCCAGGGTCCACGTTACGTGCGCCCGGGCGCATGGGGTCACCTTTTAAATGAACACTATCTGCTGCCAATTGAAGCCGCTCAACGCCTGGGGCGCAAGAAAAGCGGCCGAGGCGGAACACAGCCATTCCTGAGTGTCGATGGAGACAACGCAGAAGTAAGTACGACACCTCGCCTATATGAATATATTAACGGCGGTTCTCCTCAGGATTAACCAGCCAGGATAACCGCTGGAAAGGACAAACTTACAAATCAGCGTCGTACAGCATTCAAGAAATCAGCAAACAGGCCATAAGCCGTTGTGTGTGGCCCAGGGTTCTCCTCGATAATCGACAGCCGGCCCAACACGTCGCTTTCGAATTGGACGATACTTGTTGTACCGTTAACGCCATACATAGGCAAGTCAACGCCCACGCTCTCCGGCGCAACCTTAGCCTTCACCTGCTCGCCATCTCGCTCAGCAGAGCAAACCAGCTTCCAACGCTTCCCCTCCTGCCTGGCCCGCTCAATCTCTGCCGCAGTGATTCCACGAATGCCCTGGCGATCGACCTGTTGGGGCAGCAGCGGGATATCCATCAGAACCGTAACCAGGGCTGCGACTTTCACAGCCGCATCCCAGCCATCCACATCGCCGCTCGGGTCGGTCTCGGCAATGCCGATCTTCTGGCAATATGCCACCGCAGTCTCAAAACTTTCCCCATTTTCCATGCGGCTCAAAATCATATTGGTCGTCGAATTCAAGACCCCACGCAGGGAAAGTAACCGGCTGCCGGGCAGGGTTTCCCTGAATAACGAAAAGATTGGCGCACCATCCATGACGGTCAATTCAAAATAGAAGCGCCTTCCCTTCTGGCGTGCCATATCCGTCAGCTCGCGGTAGGCATGCACCACCGGGCCTTTATTGGCGGTTATTGCGTGCATACCCAACTCCAAAGCCAGCCGCAGGTGATCTAGGGCCGGCTGGCCGGTTTCATAATTAACCGGTGAGTTCTCGAATAATACCTGTGCGCCGCATTGGCGGAGAAATTGGAACGTATCATTCACCCCATCCACCCGATTAAGGTCTGCCAGCTCGCCAGCCAATGCCGATTCCAGGTCAATCCCCCATGGATCGATCGCCATTCCGTGACGGCCGGTGGCAATGCCAGTGGTTGTGATCGCCAGGTCGTATCTTTGCTGCAGCTCCTGGCGCTTCTCGAGCATCAAGCGTGCCAGCGCCTTGCCTACATTACCAAATCCTAAAAATGCAACTTTTATGTCGGGCATGGATCATGATTCCTTCGTGGGATTAAATTTGCGGCCAGGGGTAAGGCCTGCGGTAAGGATCAGGCGCCGGGAATACCGGCTGTTCGAGCAGCACTTTCCCCCGGCGAGAAAGTGCTCGGACCTCTGTCAGGCTGATGTATTCCAACAATCCAGAAGCCAGGCTGGAATAATCGCTCCCGTTGAAATCCAGCTGCGCCAGGAAGGTAGAGAGAGACTGGCAAAGCTCTACGGGGATCGGCTCACCCATAAAATCCCATATCACTGTACGCAACTTTTCTTCGATATGGAAGCAAATCCCGTGGTCGATCAACCACAGTCGGCCAGTCTGATCCTTCAGAACGTGGCTGCCTTTACGGTCGGCATTATTCACCAGCAGGTCGAAAAGTACCGTCGGTCGCAGCCGCTGCAGGTCATCCGGGGAAAAGCGAAAATAGTGGTATTCGGGATCGTGCTCGATAAATAATTGGACAGACCCCGGACCTAAAGGTCCTTTTTTTCGGTAAACCGTAGGTGGAACTAAGTGCCAACCCAGCGCCTCGCTGACCAAATAAGCGGCTACCTCACGCCGGGCCAGGCTGGCTGGAGGGAAATCCCATAACGGTCTTTCCCCTCTTGTTGGTTTGTATACGGCCTGGATTATCTCACCGGGGTGCTCGATTTCGACCAGGTAAGTGTAATTTGATCCCCAAAGGAACTCACCTTTGAGCTTGATTTCGCCTGTACGAAGTTTCTCTAACGCGGAGGCTTCCGGCATGGTAGGCAGGTCAATCCCACACGAGGTCTAGCTGGAATCGGACTTTGATTCCACTATGCTTGTCTAATGCTTGTGGCCATTTTTCTTTGGGCAGAAATGCCCTTCCGGGTCCATTGCTTCTCCGCACTGCGGGCAGATCGGCCTGCCTCGAGCTGCAACATCCATCCCCCAGCTGCACAGGGCGCGTACCTGTGAGCGAGTGCACCAAAATCGTACCACTGCTCCACTCTCAGGGTCTTCACCCTCGGGAACCATCTCACGCGCCACCAGGATTACCGTATCACTTTCCGCTTCATATCCCAGCCCCATCTCGCCCACCCGGAAAAGTGGATCGACCGGCGGCTTTATGCGCATTTTTTCTTCGACAAATGACGCTTCCGCCTGGGGTAAATCGGGGAATTTTTCTTGCAGCTCGGCAAGGAATTGTTCGTACCCAATCGCCAACGATTGAACCTGAATCTTTTCGACGATTAAAGTAATCGTTCGCTCATCCTGCCAGCCTTGCAGGTAAAATACGCGCTTCCCGGGCTGCCCAATGGCATCCGTTGTAATGTGTGTAACCGGGCGAATATCCATCTCTGTTCCGGGCATATCAACTCCTGGAATACCTACCGCTATTCACTACCCTTAGAGGTTGTGTTAATAATTCCGCTGAAAGTATACCAGAATCACGGTTTTGGCAAAGAAAATGATAAATCGTAATTTAGGGTCAGCAAGTGGCTTCCGCTTTCTCCAATCATCAAAGCAGTGATAGACCCGGGTGCAACGCTCAATCGTTGGAACAGATCCAAGGGTAACCCCAAGAAGTATGCCACAGCCAGCTTAATCGGATCCGAGTGGCTGACGCACACCACTATATCTTTCGGGGAATGCTCTCTCGCCAGGGTATCCAGCTCCCGGCAAATGCGGTGCTGGGCTTCGGCAAATGTCTCGCCTTGCGGGAAGCGCATGCGGGAGGGCGATGCCTGGACAATCTTCCAGAGCTTTAAGCGACTCAAACCCTTCAGCTTTTTCTCCTGCCATTCACCAAAATCCATTTCCACAAGGTCTGGCCGGACAACCACTTCCTGGTTGAGCACGCTGGCAATTGGTGCAGCGGTCTCCAGCGCCCGCTCTAAGGGGCTGCTATAGACCGCCTGGATCGCTGCCCCGGACAGCTTTTCCGCCAGGAGCTGCGCTTGCCGGCGGCCTGTCTCGTTCAAATGAACGCCTGGGATGCGCCCAGCCAGGCGTCCTGTTTTGACATAGTCATTTTCTCCGTGGCGGATCAACAAAAAGATGGGCATAATTTGCGTGTCTCTACCTTACTGGCTACCGGCTTTGTGCTTTCCCTTGATCTGTTTTATCTCATCTTCACTGAGCTCGGGTAAAGTTTCTGCTTGCGAGATTCCGAGAGCTGCCCGCTGTGCGACTCGCCAGGCTTCCAACCGCTCCACAACCATGTTTTCATAGCCCTGCCGGGAGGGACGATAAAAATATGTGCCCAATAGCTGCTTTGGTAAATATTGTTGCGGCAGGAAATGATCCGGGCTTTCGTGCGGGTATTGATAGCCTGCGCCGTGCCCCAGGGCGGCTGCATCACGATTAGTATCCTGCAGGTGGCTGGGTACTGCCGTTATTCCAGCTTGCTCAATCAATTGGAAAGCCTTAAAGTATGCACCTGCCGAGTTTGATTTCGGCGCAGTAGCCAGGTAGAGCGTAGCTTCAACGATAGGATAAATCCCTTCCGGCAATCCAATATAATCAAAAGCCTGGGCAGCCGAGTTAGCTACCACCAGCCCCATCGGGTCGCCCAATCCGATATCTTCTCCAGATAGGATGATCAGGCGGCGCAAGATAAATCGTGGATCTTCCCCGGCATACAACATCTTTGCCAGCCAGTAGAGTGCAGCGTCCGGATCAGACCCGCGCACAGATTTTATAAACGCGGAAATGGTATCGTAATGCGCATCCCCATCTTTGTCATACAGGACTGCGCGGCGTTGGATCGAGTCCTGAGCGATTTCCAAAGTCACCCGAGTAAGGCCGCTTTCATCCTCAGGTGTGCTTTCGACTGCCAGCTCAAGAGCATTCAGAGAATTGCGCGCATCTCCGCCGGCAACTCGAATAAGATGCTCGATGGCATCCTCATCCAGCTGAATTTTCCGCCCGCCATAGCCGCGCTCGGGGTCCTGTAGTGCGGCGAGTAAGATGCCGCGCACGGCTTCATCACCCAGCGGGCGGAGCTGGAAGATACGCGAACGCGACACCAGCGCACCGATTACTTCAAAATAAGGGTTTTCAGTGGTCGCTCCAATCAAGGTAAAAGTCCCGTTTTCCACATGCGGCAGTAATGCGTCCTGCTGAGCCTTGTTCCAACGGTGGACCTCATCCACGAACAGGATCGTCCGCTTGGCATACAGCTTGCGCCTCTCCACCGCCGCATCGATGACTACGCGCAGCTCGGCCTTGCCCGCCAGCACGGCGGATAATGTCTCGAAATGACTGCGGGTCTGGTTGGCAATGATCATCGCCAGGGTCGTTTTGCCGCTCCCGGGAGGCCCCCACAAGATTATCGAAGAGAACAACCGGTCGGCTTCTATTGCCCGGCGCAGCAGCTTGCCAGGACCCAGGATATCCTCCTGCCCGGCAAATTCGTCCAGCGTACGCGGACGCATGCGCGCAGCCAACGGCGCTTCGTTCTTCATGCGGTCGTTCATGGCATGGGTGAAGAGATCCATGAATTGATTATACACCGATCATTCATTCACACTTTACGCAAGGAAATCCTCCTCAAAGAAGGATAATAATCAATCCTGAGGTAAAATTCTATATATTGGATGGTTAATAACCTTTTATCGGGTCAAAGCTTATGACTGGAAAACTGACATACTGGTATATATTATTTCTGCTTTCTATGGTGTTGTTTGGTTCAGGTTGTATAAGCAATCCACGCCAAACAACAGTTAAGACAGGTACACCTCGCAATTTAACCGGCATCCCTGAACTGGATCAAATCGTATCAATCGTATTAAATGGAAATATTGATGAACAACAATCTCTCATCGAATTTTCTGAGATGGGCTGCACCAACGCGGAAGGGTTGGGCGGCCCGCCTAAATGTGAAGCCAGTGAAGCAGAAGGTTCCCCAGTGGAAGTGCTGCCATTTCTCGGACCAGAAGGGCATTTTATCCGTAAAGCAGATATCGACACCTGGGAAGGGCTGAATGTGACAGGATTATTTGCCGCATATGAGGTGTCAGACAAAGCCTACTCGGATGCGAATTACCCTGCTGGAGATTATGCCCTGGTGTTTCTGGATGCCGGCTCACCGGAAACCACAATCACACTGCAGATCAAGAATGGGCGGATCGTACGGATCGATTATCGCTTCGGCAATCCGCCAACAATCAAAGAGGAAGATGTGGCAAAGTACCTGGTTATGCCGCCCTATTAGATTCCCTGATGACAAGAACTGATATGGTATCCCACAACCCGCTATTCATTATAATCGGACCGCCCGCGGTCGGAAAAAGCACAACCAGCCGGGCAATTGCTGCCCATTTTCCGAAAAGCATCCATATTTCGGTCGACGATCTACGCGATATGGTCGTCTCTGGGCTTGTTTTACCTGGGGCAGTTTGGAGTGATGAGCTGGCTCAACAAATCTCACTGGCGCGAAGTACCGTTGTACATATGGCACATAGCTATCAGGCTGCCGGTTTCGTGGTAGTCATCGATGACTTCTGGGACTCAGGTCACCCTGGAGATTATGAAGACCTCTTCCGTCTCCCAAATCTACATAGGATTGTCTTGCTTCCCCAACAGGCTGAAGCGCATCAGCGCAACCTGAATCGTTCCGGTGACAGCCCGTCCAGAACTTATATCGATGGAGGCATCCGCTTCGTTTACGAACAACTTATCACTGCATTACCTCAGCTCCAACAAGAAGGATATTTGATCATCGACACCACAAATCTGAGTGTTGAGGCAACCGTAGCAACGATTCTTCAGCGGAGCGGAGTTGAAGTTTAGCTGAGAGTCTTCTTGCATGCCTGCTTATCGTCAAAGAATTAGCATCATTCCTTCTGAGAACGGCCAACCGGTCTGGATTGGCGAGTTTCCTTACTGGTGGGATCGAGTAGGATTTTTTGAAAAGTTCAACCAGCGCCAGATAGATACAGGCAATCCCATTTACGTCGATTATGGGTTATTGCTCACCAGCTGGGAGGCAATTGAATGGAACCGGCGCTGTCTAGAAATATTTACTAACGACCCTCGCAGTCGAGAGCCTTTTTTCAAGGAAGATGCCCAGAATCTCGAGACGCTATTACGCTCAGCCAGCTGGGTCGTGGTTGAATCCTACGAATGGGAATCGGGCCTGAATTAGAGTTCGGCATTCTTGAAATAGCAGTCTAATCTATTGACCTACTTGGCAAGGTGATGAATACACCGGCGAATAACGAGAACAATTTAAAGCCGCAGCAGGATTGTCCTTGCCTGGTTGCGCCATTTGGTCAGCTCGTATGCATGCAAGAAATGGGCATGGATGATCATTATGCCGAAGCATCGCTGCTGGTATGCCCAATCTGCAGCCGGCTCTGGCTGCGCTACTTTTACGAGATCGAAGCATTCACCGCATCAGGGAGGTGGTATCTGGGTGAGATCACAGCCGAACAGGCCAGGCGCCTGAAGCCAGAAAACGCCAAGGAGACGCTCGAGCAATTAAGCTGGTACTTTTCTGGAGGAAGTTATTTCGATGGGCGGATAAGCAAATCTTCAGGAAGGATTTATCTCTAAGCCAAACCTGATAATGCACCCATCAGTCTACACATTAATATCTCCGGAAACGAGTTCCTCGATAAAAGACCCTGACATGGTGACTATATCCGATTAGGCGGCTCTATATTGTACTGGGATGTAGATCGCGCCTGGGCAATAAAACCGACGACTGCTAGAGCGATGCCAACTAGATACCAGAGCCAGTTCTCTCTCCAGTAGCTGATAATGGCATTCTGACCGACATCCGCCAGGCTGACGATCCCAAACATAATCAGCAGAGCTGCAATGATCGCACCAGCCCCACCGATCGATGTCAGGAGAATGATCACCCATTTCTGGATGTTCAGCAGAATGACCAGGGCAGCCACGACAATGGCTGCGACAATCCCAACCAGGAAGGCAAGCAGGTTCCAATCAGGGCTGATAGCAAAGATGATCCCTGCCCCCAGAGCATAACCGATCGAGCCTGCCAGGATGGCCACGCCAACCAGGTAAAACAGATAGGACAGCACGGCAAACAGGATGCCGACCACCAAACCGACAATCCAGCTGGTCAATTCCGATAGGAAACCGGTGCCGAAAAGCGCCTGAAGCGCCTGCGCTCCAATGGCAAAGCCGGCAAAGAAGCCCCAGATGGGAAGTAAAACGAGGAACAACCGGTAGCCGGCAAACAAGGCCGTTAGGCCAAATAAAATTCCAATTACCCCAATACAGATTACCTGAATATCCATCATCCTCTCCATAAGTCCCAATTGATTAGGCGAACACGATCAATATGATTAACCCTCAAATCCCGAACAGGTTGCAGGGCGTGGTGTATAAAGTGCTCGCATATTCATTAAATCGTTTATAATGATTGGTAAATCACCATTATTCTTGACAAAAAAATCTAAAAAGACAACGAGAACATTATATGACTGATAAAACTTCCCTTCCAAATTTCGACCCCGCACATGACGTCCTCCACTACGAAAAGCAAGCCCTGGATGCGATCTTCTCACCCAACAATGTCGCTGTAATCGGCGCCACCGAAACCCTCGGCTCTGTTGGCCGGACGATTGTCTGGAACCTGATCAGCAGCCCATTTGGCGGCGCTGTGTTCCCGGTCAACCCCAAACGACCCAGCGTCATGGGGATCAAAGCCTACCCCTCCATTGCTGACCTGCCGGAACCGGTTGACCTGGCGGTGATTGTCACACCTGCGCCCTCCGTACCCGGTATCATCTCCGAATGTGTGGATGCCGGCGTCAAAGGCGCCATCGTTATTTCGGCTGGATTTAAAGAGATCGGACCAAAAGGCGCTGAGCTGGAACGGCAAATTATGGAACATGCCCGGCGCGGCGAGATGCGCATCATTGGCCCAAACTGCCTGGGTGTGATGAATCCCCAAAACGGGCTTAATGCCACTTTTGCCAGTGCTCTGGCCAGGCTCGGTACCGTTGGCTTCATCAGCCAAAGCGGCGCATTACTGACCGCCATCCTGGATTGGAGCTTGAAAGAAAACGTGGGCTTCAGCCATTTTGTCTCTATCGGCTCGATGCTGGATGTGGGCTGGGGCGACCTGATCTATTACCTGGGCGATGACCCACGCACTGAGAGTATCGTAATCTACATGGAAACCATCGGGGATGCACGTGCCTTTATGTCAGCTGCCCGTGAGGTATCCAGCACCAAGCCCATCATCGTGATTAAACCAGGGCGCACGGAAGGCGCGGCTAAGGCAGCTGCTTCGCATACCGGTTCTTTGACCGGTTCGGATGAAGTCCTGGATATTGCCTTCCGGCGCTGCGGTGTACTGCGCGTGAATACGATTGCCGAGCTGTTCTATACGGCCGATATCCTCTCCAAACAGCCCAAGCCGGCAGGCAACAGGCTGACCATCCTGACTAACGCCGGTGGCCCTGGTGTTCTGGCAACCGATTCCCTGATCACGAGCGGTGGCGTGCTGGCTGATCTTTCTGACTCGATCATGGAAGAATTCAACCAGCTTTTACCGGGAGCCTGGAGCCATAATAACCCGGTCGATATCCTTGGCGATGCCAGCCCAGAGCGCTATGCCAAAGCCCTTGAGATTGCGGCGAAAGACCCAAACAGCGACGGTATGCTGGTGATATTGACTCCCCAGGCGATGACAGATCCCACTGCCACAGCCGAACAGCTCAAACCATACAGCAAATCCTTCGATAAACCCGTCCTGGCCAGTTGGATGGGTGGAGCGGATATTGAAGAAGGCAACCGCATCTTGAACCGGGCTTCCATCCCAACCTTCCCCTATCCGGATACCGCCTCACGGATGTTTGTTTACATGGCCAATTACTCGATGATCTTGAAGAGGCTTTACGAGACTCCCGAGTTGAGCGGCAACGTGGATATCACGACCCGGGATAATGTCCGCCAGATGTTAGAGACGGTGCGCCAATCCGGGCGTACCATCCTGACCGAGTATGAGTCGAAGCAGCTCCTGGCCGCCTATGGCATCCCGACTGTCGAAACCAGGATCGCCACCAGCCCTGCAGAGGCGGTTCGGGCCGCTGAGGCGATCGGGTACCCGGTGGTGCTCAAAATCCACTCCGAGACCATCACCCACAAAACCGATGTAGGCGGTGTTCAACTAAATCTGGCAAGCGCAGAGGCAGTACGCCAGGCTTACAGCGGGATTGAATCATCTGTGAAGGCTGTTGCCGGAGAATTTTCGGCCGATGGGCAGCGGAATTTCCTGGGGGTCACAGTCCAGCCGATGTCCCGCCTGGAAGGGTACGAGCTGATCCTGGGGAGCAGCGTTGACCCGCAATTTGGTCCTGTACTTTTGTTCGGCCTGGGCGGGCAGTTGGTCGAAGTCTTCAAGGATCGCGCCCTCGGGCTGCCGCCGCTGAATACAACCCTGGCCCGGCGTATGATGGAGCGAACGCGGATTTATGCAGCCCTGAAAGGCGTCCGTGGGCGCGCTTCGATCAAAATGGCCGAGCTAGAAGAATTGATGGTGCGCTTCAGCCAGCTTATCGCCGAACAGCCACTGATCAAAGAACTGGATATCAACCCCCTGATTGCATCTCCCGAGCAGCTGCTCGCCCTGGATGCCAGAGTGGTCGTTTACGATAAAAGCATTGACAACAAGCAGCTGGCCAGGCTCGCGATACGCCCCTACCCAACACGCTACATCAGTCAATGGACCAGCAAAGACAACAAACAGGTCACCATCCGGCCAATCCGGGCGGAAGATGAACCCCTCCTGGCAAAATTCCATGAAACGCTTTCCGATCGCACGGTAATCTTACGCTACCTGCACCCGATGCAATTGATCGAACGCGTCCGCCACGAGCGTCTCTCCCGCATCTGTCACTGTGATTACAATCGTGAGATCACCCTGGTCGCTGAATTCACCGACCCGGATACTTCGGAACAAATCATCATGGCTGCCAGCCGGCTGAGCAAGATACATGGTGAGAATGATGGCCGCTTTACCGTGCTGGTAGCCGATCCATACCAGGGGATCGGTCTTGGCCGCGTAATGCTGGAGCGCATTATCCAGGTTGCCAAATCCGAGAAACTCGAGGAATTGCAGGCCGATATCACTCCTGACAATCATGCTTTTCAGGCTATGCTCAAGTCTTACGGATTTACCCTGACTCCATCTGCAGACGGCAAGGTGATTAGAGCGGGGCTCAAGTTCGAATAACTCTTTCCTCTGGCTCGATATGCACTCCGCGAGCTCTGGCTCGCGGAGTGCATTCGTTTTCAGTCATCCCAGCGCGCACTTGAGTCCGGTTGTCGTAGGCCGGGTAGCTCGAATTCGAGATATACGTGGTAGACTTGGGGTATCAACCGGGCTCATTCGGATGGAACAGAACCTTCCCCACCTCAACTCTTTAATTCTCGTCGTCCTGATAAACCAACTGCGAGATTTTGAAATCGCGCGGCTCCTGGGATGGTACCGCATCCCGCTGCGTAGTGCTCCAAAAGTTGTAGCCGTAGATTTCCTGGCCTTCTATCAGACTGCTGCCTTCAAGGACGATAAATGGCGAATCAAGTACGTTGCACCAGTCCGTGGGTATGAACTAACGACACGAAACGAGCTGCTGAAGGATGAACCCGACCACCCACATGCCCATCAGGAATATTTCAAGATTCAGATTGGGCCACTGGTTGAGCTGCCAAAACCGGTCACGGCAGGCGGGTGGAAACGCCTGACCTTCTTGTATACAACCGGCGAATACCTGCTAAATGCACACACTTTAAACGACCTGGTCGTTCAATCTGAAGAACGCCAATTCCTATGGCGGTCGCTGCGCGAGCGTCTCAGGCTGGAGCAAAGCTATAAAACAACCTCATCAGAAGAAATAGACCTGGATCCTGAGGTCTTGGCGTCTTTATTGGGTATCCAGGATGCAATGAATAATTTTCAGAGCCCACCATTAAAACCAGACGATGACTAATCCACCCGAATACCACCCCTACCAGGATCCAAACGACCCTCCCCTCTCCCCAGAGGCAGCTTTTAATGAAACTGTGTGGACCTATCGTGGCTACAAACTGCGCGCCAGCGAGTTTACCACCGCGATGGTGCATTTCTTTCGCGCAGAGATCCAACGCGCTAACGTCTGGCGGAGCCGGTTAGACACCACCACTAATTGGGCGGTCGTAACAACCGGGGTTGCTGTATCAGTGGCATTTGCCCAACAAGGCAACCACATAGTCATCCTGATGAACCTGGTCCTGATCACTTTATTCCTGACCATCGAAGCCCGGAGATATCGCTACTACGAGTTATGGAGCTACCGGGTACGCCTGATGGAGACGGATTTCTTTGCCGCCATGCTGGTGCCTCCCTTTCATCCATCAGCAGATTGGGCTGAAGGCCTGGCCGAACTCTTTGCTGCATCCGGATTTCCCGATCTCTAATTTCGAGGCAATAGGCCGGCGGTTGCGCCGGAACTACCTGGCGCTATACTTTATTATCGGGGCCGCCTGGCTGGCCAGGATCTGGCTCCTGCCAGAGCCGGTTGCTACCTGGGATGCTGCCCTGCAACGTGCATCCATCGGACCGGTTTCCGGTGAAGTGGTGTTGATCGTCGTGCTGCTCTTTTACCTGGGACTGATCCTTTTTAGCCTGGCAACGATTGGGCTGCAGCAATCCGCGGGCGAAGTGCTGCCGCGGTATGGCACCTTCAACGAGCATCCACATGAAGGCGAGGCTGAAAATGAAGCTTTTGCAACCGAAGGAGCTGCCTGGTTTCGCCCCAGCAGGCGCCGCAAGCAATTATTAACCCTGATCATCACGGATCAAGCTGAGGATGTCAGCAAAAAGATTATTAACGAGATGAAACGTGGTGTCACCTCCCTGGCCGGGGTTGGAATGTTTACCGGCAAGCCACATCAGGTATTGATGTGTGCTTTAACCGTTTCCGAAATTCCGCAGCTTAAGGATTTGGTAAAATCTGCTGACGCGAACGCCTTTGTGATCGTTTCTCCAGCCCAGGCAATTTTTGGGCGAGGATTTATGCCGCTGCATGAAGAAAAGAAAAAGGTGAGCCAGTGAGAATTTTAATAAAATCCGGTACGATCATTACCGCCACCGATACTTTCATCGGCGACATCTTGATCGATGGAGAAAAAATCACCCAGATCGGAGCTGACCTGCGTCCCGTGGATGCACAGGAGTTTGATGCCACCGGAAAGCTGGTGCTGCCTGGCGGTGTGGACCCGCACACACATTTCGATCTGCCTATGTTCAATACCATATCCAGCGACGATCATTACACCGGTCATAAGGCAGCCGCCTTTGGCGGCACGACCACGGTAATAGACTTTGTCTCGCAGGATTTTTCTACACTTAAAGAATCAGTGGCAGCCTGGCATATCAAAGCCGACCCGAAAGCTGCCATCGATTTCAGTTTTCACATGAACATTACCCATCTGGACGATCATATTCTGGCCGAGATTCCCCGGCTTCCCGATTGGGGAATCACTACTTTAAAAGTCTTTACAGCCTATAATGGGCGTCTGCGGCTGGAAGATGGGGAAATATTCCATGTGCTGCAGGTAGCGAAAGACCACGGCATGTTAACCTTGCTGCATGCCGAAAATGGCGATGTTATCGATATCCTCACGGCTGAGGCTCTGGCAGCCGGTCATACAGGCCCTGAATGGCATGCCAGGACACGACCGGCATGGGGCGCCATCGAAGCGACCCTGCGCGGCGCAGCGCTGGCAGCCCAGGCGGGTGCGCCGTTGTATATCGTTCATATGAATGCAGGCGGCGAAGTCGATCTATTAAAATACGCCAGGGAGAATGGCGCACCGGTGATGGGCGAAACCTGCCCACAATATTTATTTTTCACCGAAAAGCATCTTAGCCGCCCGGATGGCGCCAAGTGGATTTGCTCGCCACCGATGCGTACGCCAGAAGATCAAGAAAAACTCTGGCACGGTCTAGTTGATGGCGTTTTACAGACTATCGCGACGGATCACTGTCCCTTCTATTTCAACGGAGCCAATCCGATCATCTATGAAGGCGCCTCAATTGCCATCCCGGGTAAAGAACTAGGCACTAACGACTTCACCAAAATCCCCAATGGACTGCCGATGGTAGGAGACAGGCTGCCCATCCTATGGACCTATGGAGTTGGAAGCGGTCGCCTGACACCCAACCAATTTGTCGCCCTGACCAGTACCAACCCGGCAAAAATTTTTGGACTGTATCCACGCAAAGGCACTATCACACCCGGTTCTGATGCCGATATTGTGATCTGGGACCCAGCCCGGCAATTAACTTATGGCACTGAATACTCTAAGCACCGCACCGACTACAACCTGTTCGAAGGCTGGAAATTAAAGGGATACCCAGAAAAGGTGTTCTTGCGAGGCAAGTTATTGGTGGATGGCGACCACTGGATGGGTCAAGCCGGCATGGGGAAATTCCTGCATCGCCAACCCGGTGCACCTGTTTTATAATCCCTTCTCCTGCTGGGATTCGGCGATCGGCGCATGAATTCTTATAAAATTAGCATAGCTTCACTCTACCGGCTTCTAAGACCGGCAGGCCTGATGTTGGGTTGTGCCCTTTTCGTGATTCTTTGCACAGGATGTTTATCGAATCAAGCCGATCCATCATTGGTCGAGCAGCCGGTTCCCACGGCACCAAGTGAGCAGATCGCAACGTTCAACTTGCCTGCTGTAACTCCAGAGAGTCCATCCGCATCGATTCCTGATGCGATTCCGACAACAGATCTTAATGCCACTCCTCTGCCGGCTGCGATTTTAGAGATGACTCCAGCCCCTGTATTCACAGCCACTCAGCCCACCGGACAGGTGAGCGATTTACTTTTCCTATCGAATTCCGACTTAATCCGCTGGGATCCAGAATCAGATGAAACAGCTTTACTACTTGAGAATGTGGAGCGTTTTTCGTCATCAATGGATGGAAGCCGGATTGCTTTATTACGCAGCCGTAAGATTGCCGCAAATGCCAGCCGGCTCTATGACCTGGACTTATTCGAGCCAAAATCCGGTCTTTCAACAACCCTGCTAGCCGGCACATCCGATATACCTGTATTGTCCATCTCTCCGGATGGCCGGTGGGTGGCTTACCTAAATCCGGAGCAGCAAAACCAGGTTTTCATTTCGCCATTCCGTAACCCAGAAATTCCCATTAACCTGAATATCTGTGAACGATTGACCGCGGCGCATTGTGAACGCCTGCTCTGGTCCAACGACAACCGGGATTTACTGTGGAGTGATCGCCAGGGACTTTGGCTCGCCCATGAAACACAGCCTGCCAGGCTGGCAGTTCCCGGCAGTGTGCAGATTACGGACCCTCAGGGTGAGACATCCGAAATTCAGGTAGCACTCCGGCCAATCTCTTGGTCACCGGCAGGTAGATTTGCCCTGGTTGAGGTGATCCCATCTACAACGAGCGTGCATTGGTTGGCGGTTGCCGATACCCGTACCGGGCGGGTGGTTGAGGTGCCGGATACTTTCTCCACAACATCTGGAGAAACCCTGGAAGAAGCATACGGTTGGCTCGATGATGGTCGCCTGGCAGTGGCAGCAGCAAATCCGGATTTGCCAAGTCGCTACCCCACCATAACCCTGTACCAGTTGATAGCCACCCACGGAGAGTTGTTGGTCTTTGATGGTTCATTTTCGTTATTAGACGATGATTTCCTGCTAAGTCCTACTGACCATCCTGGGGTCACCTTTACGCCATTATCTTTAACACAGACGGATGACCAACAGGTATCCCTGGCGTTGGTGCCATCGGAAGAGATTACGCCTGCTGCACTCGTCACTCTCGACCTCAAGACTGGGGACGTAGCCATCCAAAGGATAGTCTCTAACGATATTAGTAATATTATCTGGTCATCCACTCGGCCAGACGCCGTTTATTTCGGTGCGAATTCCGAGGTGACTTACCTGCCTGCCGGAAGTAACTCTGAAATCGATCTCCAGGCAATCTTTGGCAGCAATCTGCATGATTTTTACTGGGTGTTCTCACCGGATCCATCCTGACCAACCGGGAACCGCGTCACATGGTGTATTTCCTACCGCTGTTCATTCTGCTGATTGCTCCCCTGGTGCTGACGGTTTTTTACCGGCGTTGGCCAAGGTTGGCCTTATTCTGGCTTGGACTGATCGGGATCACTCTCGTATCCTGGACAATTTTACTGCTGGCGCGACTGCAACTACCAATTGTATTTGACGCACTTTCCTGGGGCCTTACAGATATCTTCCCGTCATCTCCTGCTCTGGTGATTGATCAATCTTCTTGGCCATATGCCATGGGATTGAGTACGTTACTGTTGGCGATCTTGATCACAGATGTGGTGCGCACCTATATCATTGAATTTGATGATGCCCCTAATCTCCAGGTATCCTGGAATAGCTGGGTTATCTGCACACTTGCTGCGGGCTTCGCCCTTCTGGCAGTACTGGCAAAGAACCCATTGACATTGGTAATAGGCTGGACCGTATTAAGTATCATGGAGCTTTCCCACCGCCTGATAGTGCGAAAAAGCGACCAGGATACCCAGTTTTCTGTTTTAATATTTGTCGCCCGGATCATTGGAATATTTTTCGTAATTATCGCCATGATTAGTCATGTCGTCACAGGGCTTGGCTCTGGATTACAGCAGCCTGACTCCTGCAGCCAGTTTCTGGTTGTTCCTGGCGGCCGTTATCTACCTGGGAATCTTGCCATTTTCCATGCCATCCAGCCGGCTCCGCCAGTTTCCGCTCAATTTGGAAATCGCATATGTCTACTTTCCGGCTGCAGCCGCATTGACACTATTGTCCCGGCTGGCTTCATCCATGATTTACCCGAGCTTACCCACGGTCCTGGTACTCTTGTGTTTACTGGCAGGCCTGCTGGCCAGTCTAAAATGGATTACTACCGAAAATAATCTGCATGGTCAAACTGCCTGGGTGGCAGGCATGGCATCTTTAGCAACCGTAGCAGCTATCGTCATGCAGCCGGCTGCCAGCCAGGCCTGGGGTCTGGCGCTGTTGTTATTCGGTGGCTTGATAGCGCTATATACAGCTTATCATCGGGTGTTGAGAATTATCCTGGGCATTACTCTGATTGGCCTTACTGCCCTTCCATTAACCCAAACCTGGGCGGGAATCCTGGTTTTTCACCCATCCACAGGATCACCACTCATCCAGCCGATCGTAATTTTAATGATTATTCTGGCTCTTGCCATCCAATCCCTGTTGCTGGGTGGCAGCATCCGCCTGGTGCTCACCTCGCAGCCAAAAAGATATCCACTCGAGCGCTGGATCTGGCTAATCTATGGTTGGGGTTTGTTATTATTGGCGTTGGTTAATCTGCTGTTAGCCTGGTGGGGTGGTTTATGGGCGGCAGTCACCCAAGCATCGCTGTCGATCGTGGAATCATTGATGCCTGGCATGATTGTTGTATTGATATGCGGCCTGGCGCTGTTCTTATATTGGCGAGGCATGCGATTTCCTCAGTGGATAAAGCCAGCCATAACTCGCATTTCTGATCCGGGTTGGTTCCTTAAATTCAGCCAGGCAATCTTCGGGTTTATTACGCGCATCAGCACAAATATCGACCTGGTTCTCGAAGGCTCAGGCGGTATCTTATGGACATTGCTGTTAATCACGCTGCTGGCCTCTATCATCACGCAGGTCTTCATGCAGGTGAGTCCATGATCTCTGAGACCTTGTCCATTTTCATGGTAATCCTGTTGGGATTAACCAGCACTGTGCTGATGGTGGTGCGCAGCTGGCGACTGCGCATTATTGTCCTGGCTGTGCAGTATCTTGGGGTGTTTGTTCTCGTCGGCGGGAGCTGGCCGGTCGAGATGGCTGTGGCCAAGCTCGTCGCCGGCTGGATGGCCAGCGCGATCCTGGGCATGGCTATGCTCGGGATCCCGCAGAGCGACCAGGTAGTCGCCGAGCTACCCTTCATCGAAACCAGCGGTACATCAATTCCTAGCGCAGCACGCCCTCGTCAGCCAATCATCCACCTGTTCTATCTTCTCGTTGCGGTGTTGGTGGGGTTGGCTGCGATATCGATCGCCCCTACTTTGCAAACCTGGATACCAGGCGTTTCCCAAGAGCAAGCCCTTGGTAGCGTTATCCTGATCTTTATGGGCACTCTACACCTGGCATTTCGTTCACGTCCATTCGGAATCACGGTAGGGTTGATGACTGCCCTGGCAGGTTTCGAGATTCTTTACGCGGCGGTGGAAAGCTCTGTTCTGGTGGCTGGTTTCATGGCAGCAATCAACCTCAGCCTGGCGATGATCGGTTCATATTTACTGACCGCGCCACACATGGAGAGCCAGGAATGACCGCTCCCATCCTGTGGATTTTCGTTCCGGCTGCCGTATCGATCATCTTGTTCTTTATTCGGAGTCGAGCCCGTCTGGTAGCCAGTCTGGGAGTCGGGTTGTGTATCCTGCTGGCGCTGTTAGCCTGGGCGCTGCCGGTTGGAAGGCCAATATCCCTTGGTCCTTGGTCGTTCTTGCCTGCAATTCAAATCAGTGACAGTTTTGCGATTTTAGGTCGCCGCCTGGTGCTGGATAATTCGGACCGCATATTCTTGATCTTAATATACCTGGGCCTGGCATTTTGGTTCGGAGGTTCAATCATTGCTCGGGCCGGTCGTTTGTTCATTCCTCTGGGCCTGGCGATGGGAGTGGCGCTCACCGCTGCCCTGGCCGTAGAACCTTTCTTATATGCTGCCCTATTTATCGAGCTGGCTGTTCTGATCAGCATCCCATTGTTATCTCCGCCTGGCAGCCCGGTTCGCAGCAGCGTACTGAGGTATCTCACCTTCCAGACTTTAGGGATGCCGTTCATATTATTCGCCGGATGGTTGCTAACCGGGGTTGGAAGTGAGCCTACAGATTCCGCCCTGACCATCCGCATCACTTCCCTTTTAGGTCTTGGTTTCGCATTGCTCCTGGCAATATTTCCCTTCCATATTTGGATTCCTATGGTTGCCCAGGATGTACAGCCTTACCGTGCGACTTTTGTCATTTTTGTCGTCCCGACGGTAATATCGTTATTTGCTTTGAGCTTCTTTGACCAATACACCTGGCTACAATCCCTTCCCGCCCTCTATTCGGTATTAATCTTCCTTGGCTCCTTGATGTCGATCGGCGGTGGTATCTGGGCTCTCCTGCAAAATCATGTCGGACGGATGTTTGGTTTCACAATCGTCGCTGAGATCGGACTGACCTTACTGGTTATCGGCTTGAGTGGGAGAATTGGAAATGAGGCGAACCTGTCCGCCGGTGCAGATGTCGTTTCTACTTTAACAGAAGGATACCTGTTTGCCCAATTACTCCCACGCGGCATTTCGCTGGCTTTGTGGGCAATGGCCGTTTCAACCTGGCAGCGCGACCCCGATCAATTAGGATTTAACTCCTTGGCTGGGATCAGCCGCCGGTTTCCAATCGCAACAGCCGCCGTTCTGATCGCGCAGCTCTCTCTGGCAGGCATGCCCCTTCTGGCAGCATTCCCGTTGAGGATCCGTTTATGGACGGTCATGGCAACGATTTCTCCCCTTGCGACAATCCTGCTGATGGTTGGCAGTGTGGCGTTGATCTTCGCCGGCTTACGGCTGCTGCTGGCAATCCTTAGATCTCCGGAACCAGCTGCATGGAAAATCAATGAAACACGCACCCAGCAGGTATTGCTGATCCTGGGATGTTTGATGTTACTATTCATTGGCCTGCTGCCTCAGTATTTTTACCCAATTCTGATCAACTATACCAGTCTGATCGGGGCGTTCGGTCCTTAATCGGCGTTTCTAGTGCCATGCTATAATCCATTATATTTAGCAAACGGAGACCGGTACATGGATATCGAGCAAATAATAAAACAGGTAGATTGGCTGGATGAAGAGCGGCGTAAAGATAAAACCCGCTTGGCATCCTTTGAAGAACGGCTATCGCAATCGAAGGAAATGTTTCGCCGCTTGCCAACCAGATCAAGGAGGTGAGCGGCGAAATCACTCGCCTGTCATC
The DNA here is from genome assembly GCA_963744375.1 of uncultured Chloroflexia bacterium. GTDB lineage: Bacteria > Chloroflexota > Anaerolineae > Anaerolineales > UBA4823 > CTSoil-045. Next base: position 501,055 of record CAVUTH010000001.1, read on the forward strand.
AATCATTACGCGTATGGATCAATACGATGCAGCTCTGCTCCAGCAGCGCATTGAAACCAAACAAAATTTCGAAGAACTGGAACGGCAGTCAAAAAAACGAGATGATGAAAGCAAGCAAATTCGCAATACCGAGATGCGCTCGTTGGAACCGCATCTGGTTGAACTGCGCAAAGAACTAGAATCTCTCCCGGAAATCAAACGCAGTATGAAATCTCGGGTGGATGAGGAAGCCCGGCTGGGGCGCATGATCGATGAGGTACGCGCCCGGATTGGACGTATTACGCCGCAGCGAGGAAGAGTACACTCGCACCTATCGCATGCTGGAAGACGGACGGCGGCAAGATGCAAAAAGATGACCGACCTGCAGGGGGAGGTCACGGCGATACGAAACAGAGTCGATGAAGACGCGGCCGGATGGAGCTGACTGACGAACACGACCAAGAAGATCGATACACGGGTCAAGCGAATTTTCTGCTGTAGAGACCGAGCGGCGCGAAGTACAGGAAAAATTCCTGGAAAAGCAGGCGCTTCTCCAGGTGGAGCGTGAGCGGGTATGGAAGGAATGGCAGGCCCGCTTCGAGGTGATCGAAGCCGCAAACCGCTGATATTGAAAGCAATTTGCAGACACTGGATGCCACTCACCGGGCTGTTAAGCGATCCCAGCAGTCCGTGGATGAACTGACGCAAAAGATGGAACGCCGTATCAACGAGATCACCGAAATCCAGCGCCTGTCAGAAGAACGTTTCCGCCAGGAATGGGTGACCTTCAAAGCGGATGATCAAAAACGGTGGACCAATTACACGCTCACCCTAGAAGAGCAGCGCAATGAGGTCACTCCGCCAGAACGAAAAATTAACCGAGAAGATGGGCCACTATGGAAGACACCTGTCCAGGAGATCCAGGATCTGATCCAGCAAATGAACGAGCAGAAGAAAAACGGCTCCAATCCTTGCTGGCTATGGCCCACGAATGGGTTTCTGCTTACGAGCGAACCTTGGGACGGGTTCGCTAGCCATTGTTCACTCAGGTTACATGAAGATGATGCGTGTTATCGGTACTGCCGGCCATGTCGATCATGGAAAATCAACCCTGGTACAAGCACTCACCGGGTCCACCCCGACCGATCAAGGAAGAGCAAGAGCGGGAGATGACGATTGACCTGGGATTTGCCTGGCTGAACCTGCCGGGCGGCGAAGAGGTGGGCATCGTTGATGTCCCAGGTCATCGTGACTTCATCGAAAATATGCTGGCAGGGGTGGGAGGCATCGATGCGGCCCTATTCGTGGTAGCCGCCGACGAAGGGATCATGCCGCAAACGCGGGAACACCTGGCAATATTGGATCTGCTGCAAATCCAGGTGGGGTGGTAGCGCTGACCAAGATCGACCTGGTCGATGCAGAGTGGCTGGATTTAATCGAAGAAGATCTGCGTTTCTCCTTGATCGGAACCGTTCTTGAAGATGCCCCCATTCTGCGCGTGTCCGCCCGCACCGGTCAGGGCATCCAGGAGCTGAAAAACGCCCTCAGCGCCTGCCTGGCCGATCGCCCGCCACGCCCCGACCTTGGGCGGCCGCGCCTGCCCATCGATCGGGTTTTCTCTGTCGCCGGTTTCGGCACTGTTGTGACCGGGACACTGCTGGATGGCAGTTTTAAAGTTGGGCAGGAGATTGAAATCTTGCCTTCAGGGAAAAAAGGCCGAATCCGAGGTCTGCAAACCCACAAGCAGCGTGAAGAAACCGCCGTGCCGGGCAGCCGTACAGCCGTCAATATCTCTGGCGTCGATCTGGACGAGGTCGAGCGCGGCAATATCCTGGCATACCCCGGCAGCTATCCATCTACCCGTCGGCTGGATGTCCATTTCTCGCTGCTGGCGGATGTCGACCAGCCCCTCCGGCACAACACGGAAGTCAAGCTATTCTTAGGTACCGCGGAAGTGATTGCCCGGCTGCGGCTGTTGGGCGCTGAAGAACTCCTTCCTGGAGAAGAAGGCTGGCTTCAGCTCGAAACGGTCGACTCGATTGTCGCGGCACGCGGCGACCGATATATTCTGCGGCGGCCTTCTCCTGGCGCAACCCTGGGGGGCGGCGAGGTCGTTGATCCGGCGCCGAAAGGGCGTCACAAGCGTTTCTCTGCACAGGCGCTTGCCAGCCTGGAATCATTAGCCCAGGGCACACCCGCCGATATCCTGCTCGAGGCACTTACCCAGACTGGAATAGGGTCTCTCAAAGAAATAATTGTCCGTTCTCACCTGGAGAGCAGATGCCGCGCTGCCGGCCTTTCAAGAATTACTGGGTACCGGCCAGGCTATTGATCTGGATAGTGCCGTCGAGATTGGCGCCTCGCCTTTACCTCCATCAATGGAATTTCTGATTGCGTCCCAGGATCATTGGAACAAACTCTCCGGCACAGACAAGGCAAATTGTTGCCCAGTACCACAACAGTTACCCTCTGCGAGCCGGCATGCCCCGCGAAGAGTTCAAAAGTCGCCTGAAAATCCAGATCAAAAATTCGCCACGGATCTTCAACACAGCAGTTCGTCGCCTGGTTGCGGTCGGCGATTTGATAGAAACCGGACCCCTTCTGCGCCTGCCAGAGTTTGAGATCCGGTTTTCTCCAGCACAGGAATTGAGTACCCGAAAATTATTGGCCCGCTTTGCCGCCGCGCCATTTTCGCCTCCATCCGTAAAAGAATGCCAGGCGGAAATTGGCGAAGACCTGTTCGATGCCCTGGTAGGACAGGCTGTCTTAGTTCAAGTTTCGCCTGAAGTCGTTTTTAGACAGGCGGATTACCAGGGGATGGTGGAGCAAATCACCCATCTGATACAGGCGCATGGAACAATCACTGCAGCCGAAGTTCGCGACCACTTCAATACCAGCCGGCGTTATGCCCTGGCAATCCTGGAATACCTGGATTCATCTGGAATTACTCTGCGAGATGGCGATGCTCGCCGCTTAAAAGCGGCAGCCGGCCGCTAGCATAGTTCACCCGGGAAACCGGCTAATAGTTGGGTGATATAATTGCCCAAAGGTGTATAGTCCTGCGCTGGTTAGGAGTAGAGGATATGTCGAATAACCCTCAGATAATAGTTAGCGACGCCTGGAATCGTTATCGGCGAATCATCTGGTCGTCGCCCTGGGCGTTTTGATCGCGCTTATCCTGGCTGGCTTTTAGCCAGTCGATGGGGACCCAGGCTGCACAAACACCGACAATCACGATCACTCCCATCACCTGGGATACGATCGGCATCGATAGTGTCTACACTTCCACTACAACTAGCGTGATTGGGCCAAACCGGTTTCCAGTTGGTGCTCGGGTGTGTTCCGATCAACCACGAAACCCTCTCGTGGCTAAGTTTGTGTGGGTGTCATCGAATCCTACGAATTATTTTGATATCATTGGTCCAACAGTATTTACGGAATCGGTAACTGCCAGCAATTTATGCAGAGATTATTATTTTACAATTGAAGTTCAACGGACCTCAGCCGCATTTGATACTTCAAGGTTATACAACATCCAGGTTACCGGACAAAACATCAGCTCGGCTATCAGTTACACAAATCCCAGGTTTCTCTCAGTCGTCCGCCTGACACGCTACAACAATAGCAATTTGGGTAGCATGAGGCTTTACAATCCTTCCAATCCAACAGCTCAGACATTTCCTCTAGGAAGCCTGGTAACCTACACACTGAATGTTTCGAATACCAATCCAATCAGCTATTCTCAGCTGGTTAATTCACTGACCCAATCAAATCAGCTGTTCCAACTTGTGCGGGTTATCGGCAGGTATACCAACCCCCCCAACAGCTTCAGCAGCACCGCATACACAGATGCCTGTGGCTGGGCAAATAACCAGTGCACCGGACCCTTCCCAAGCAATTTTCCGAATGGTGTGGTGGGTGGAAACATGTACATCACCTACACCCTTCGGGCGCAAACCGTTGGAACTACGAGCTTGATGCCGCTAATATACGGATTTACCCACCCCAACACAGGTAATCCGGTCTATCAGTATGAGAACAATGCGAATAATTCCATTCCAGCAGGTGTATTTGATCCTAACCCGCGTTACACCCTCGGCATCTATCGATAAAAGCGTGTCGCCGGGGAACAGCCGCGATCAACGATATCCTGAACTTCTCGATTGTTGATCAAAAACACCGGCACCGCCACCCTGGCTAGCTGGACAATGAATGATACTTTCCCCCTGGCAGTAGACTTGCTCAGCGCCAGCTCGACTGCCGGCACTGTATCTTCCAACACAACAACGAAAACGGTTAGCGTAACCGGTACGAACCTGGCTCCGAATGCTACAGTCACCATAACGATCCAGTGCCGGGTGAACAGCTCCGCTACCGTAAACGCCACCATCAACAATACCGCCACCTTAGCTTATACGTTATAGCGGAACAAATTACTCTGCTTCCGATACGGTTGGATTTAAAGTCAGCGGGACCAGCCTGCCAGGCACCGGTGGAATAGAGCTCGAACAGACCGCCCGCTCAGCCGGTGATTTGGCTGCCCATCCTGATGGCAGTATTGATCGGATTTGCGGGGATTGCCATCCTGTTCCTGGGAATATCATCCCGCTCGCGCGGCTCCGAATGGGCCGGGTGGCTCAGTAAAACCGGCGCAATCTTGCTGGTGGCGGCATTCGTTTTTGGCATTATCGGGTGGGCAGTCAACCGCAGCCCATCATCTACTTCAGTCGCCGTTGCGGGAGAAGCCGAACCCGCTGCCGAAGAAGTCAATATGGACTGGCTCAACGCAACCGAAGCCCCCTGGGAAGATTTCCCGGCATCCAATGCCAACGATGAACTGCCTGCCCTGCCTGATTTCCCCATTCCGGCTCCTGAGATCGAAAATCCCCCGGCTGCCGGGGAACCAGAACCAGATACCAGCCCAGTAGTAAGAATCCGCATCCCTTCTTTAGGTGTCGATACGGTCGTCAAGTACGTGCCCTATGATGGCCAATCCTGGTTGATCTCTGGCCTCAAGCAAGAAGTAGCCTGGATGGGCGATACTTCCTGGCCCGGACTGGGAGGCAACACCGCCTTTGCCGGCCATGTCACCCTGAGCGACGGCAGCAACGGCCCCTTCCGCACGCTTGCAGATCTTGGGGTTGGGGAGCTGGTTGTTCTTTACACTGAGAAAAATACCTACACCTACAAAGTGCGCCAGTCTATGATCGTTGAGGATGAAGACCTCTCCGTCCTTAAACCTTCCGGCAATCCGGAGATCACTCTGATCACCTGTGCGGAGTGGGATACGGATCAGCAAACCTATCTCAAGCGTTTTATCGTATATTCCGACCTGGTCAGCACCAACCCCATCACGCTCCAGGATCGGGGTAATTAGGAAGGAGGACCAAGATGCCACTACTGCTCATCGTTGCACTTGTAGTCGCAATCATCGCCGTACTGTTTGCGGTATTGAATACCCAATCGGTGCAGGTCAACCTGCTCTTCACCAACGTAAACCAACCCCTGGCGCTCATATTGCTGATCGTCCTGGCGCTGGGCGTCATGATAGGGCTGCTGGCAACATCCCCGGGAATGGTGAAGCGCAGCTTTACCATCTCCAGCCAAAAGAAGAAGATCGATACATTAGAGAAGGATCTTATCCAGCAAAAAACAGATTTAGCCCAAACCAGGCAGATGCTGGATGAGAAATCGCAGCCCCCTGAAACCAAAGAAGAAGTCTTGCCCCAAAAGTAGCCATCAAGGGCTGTCCGAGCAATTTCGGACGGCCCTTTTTATTTATTTAGAACGCCCGATAAACCCACTCTCCCCCAACCATCGTACCCACGGGTAAGATGTCCTTGATGTGGTGTGGATCACAATCGAGAATGTTCTCGTCCAGAACCGTCAGGTCGGCGAGGAAGCCGGGCGCTATCTTACCCTGGCGCGCCTCCTGCCCAGCCGCATAAGCCGCGCCGGTCGTATAGCCGGACAGTGCTTCCGCCAGCGACAGCCGCTGTTCAGGGTACCAACCATCCGGCCCGGGCGAGCCATCCGCCCGCCGGCGGGTAATTGCGGCATGCAAGCCCCAGAAAGGATTAGGGGATTCCACCGGCGCATCCGAACCAAATGCCAGCCTGGCCCCAGCCTGGAGCTGAGTTCGGACGGCATATGAGTAGGCGGCCCGCTTTCCCCAAAATCGATCAGCCATCGACATATCCGACGTGGCATGGATGGGCTGCATCGAAGCAATCACATCCAGCTCGGCCAGCCGCTGCGCATCATCAGGATGAATCACCTGCACGTGCTCGATCCTGTGGCGCAATTTTCTGCTCCGATCCATCTTGCCTCCTGCCAGGTGGGCACGCTCGTACTGCCGCAATTGTTGGAATGCATTCAACACCTGATGGTTCGCCAGATCACCAATCGCATGCACCGCCAGGCTCAACCCGCACTCCACCGCCACTCGACCGTGTTCGAAAAGCTCTTCACCATCCATCAGCAGCATGCCGCGGTTTTCGGGCTCTCCTTCGTAAGCCTGGAGCATTGCCGCCGTTCGGGGACCCAACGCGCCATCCGAAAATGCCTTGATGGACCCGATCCGCAGCATATCATCGCCAAAGCCAGTGCTAAGCCCCAACCCGGAAGCATAGGGCAGGTCTTCCAACGGCAGACTCTTGGTCACCCTCAGTTTGAGACGGCCGGATTGGTGCAGAGATTGCAGAGCCATAAAACAAGTCCGCCGGTCAAAATCGTGAATGCCTGTCAGGCCGTAGCGCCACAGCTTCTCCTGTGCCTGTTCAATCGCTATTTCAACTTCGCCCGACGTAGGCGCCGGGATGACAGCCGAAACCAGCTCCATGGCGCTTTCGAACAACAGGCCGTTAGGGTTGCCGTTTTCATTCCTGCCAATCCGTCCACCCTGGGGATCGAGGGTACCGGCGTGGATGCCTGCCAGACGTAAGGCAGCGCTGTTTGCCCAACCGGCATGTAGCGATTTGGCTGTCAGGTAAGCGGGGTGGTTTGGGGCAACCATGTCTAACTCTGAAAGTGTGCCCCAACCTTCTTCCCAGGAATTTTGGTTCCAACCATGCCCCAGAATCCATTGCCCTGCGGGAGTTGAACTTGCGCGCTCGTGCCACACGCAACAGGCAGTCTGCTTTGCTGGTCGTTTCGCAATCGACTTTTTGCAGGCTTAACGCATATTGCATCAGGTGAATATGGGCGTCGGTCAAGCCGGGAAGTAGCGTGCGCCCTTCCAGGTCTATCCGTTCCACGGCGGGCCAATCTCCCACGGCCGTCTGGTAGCGTGTGCGTAGAGTCGCCTCATCGCCGACCTCGAGGATAGTCCCCCTATCGATCAATAGGGCAGAATTTTTGGGGAAGAATTATCCAATGTAATCATGCGCGCGTTTTCCAGGAGAAGCATTACAACACCTCCATTTTCATGGGATCATGTCACATCCAGTCGCCAAGAGCGCTGGATCAGCCCTCGCCAAGTAATTGGCTAACCAGCTTATTCAGGTCCTCGTCTGAGTAATAGTGGATCGTCAGTGTACCGCCACCGGTTCGCCGGTTGTGCAGATTCACCCGTGTGCCGAAAAGTTCCTGGAGCCGCTCTTCGAGCGACCGGATTTCAGGGGGCTCTTCCGGCCGGTGGCGAACAGGCAGCTTCTCCCCGCTCAATTTCCGCACCAGCTCTTCGGTTTGCCGAACATTCAAATCATAGCGCAGCACTGTTTGGAGTGCGGCATTCTGTGCCTGGGGTAAGGAAAGAGCCAGCAGCGCCCTGGCATGACCCTCCGAAATTTTTCCTTCCACCAGAGACTGTTTCACAAACTGTGTGAGTTTCAATAAGCGCAGAGTGTTGGCAACGGCTTCCCGGCTTTTCCCAACCCTCGCAGCGATATCTTCCTGAGTCAGCTGGAAATCATCAGCCAGTTGGCGATAAGCCTCGGCGCGCTCCAGCGGTCCAAGGTCGGCGCGCTGGACATTTTCGATCAGCGCCAGCTCCAGTCGCTGCTGGTCGCTGGCTTCCCGGAAAATCACGGGCACATTTTCCAAACCGGCTTCCCGGGCAGCCATCAACCGTCGCTCCCCGGCAATCAAGATATAACGACCGGCTTGCTCGTCATAGCTCACGATCAGAGGTTGGATCACGCCGTACTCGCGAATCAAATCCGCCAGCTCGGCCAGCTCTTGAGCATCAAAGTGGTCGCGGGGCTGGCGTGGGTTGGGCTCAATTTGGTCCACCGAGATCGAGCTGACTCCCCCCGATGAAGCCGGCTCCCCTCCGGGTATTAAGGCTTCCAATCCACGTCCTAAACCGGTTCTTCGCGGCATGCTTATCCCTCCAATACGGGTATGTGGGTCCCGTCCCCGTCTAACACTTCCCTGGCCAGGGCTGCGTAGGCCTGGGCGCCATTCGAAGAAGGCGCGTAGACGGAAATTGGTTGTCCATAAGAAGGGGCCTCTGCCAGGCGCACCGTGCGTGGCACCACGCTTTGGAATACCTCGTTGGGGAAAAAGCGCTTCACCTCTTCCAATACATCGTTGGATAAATTCGTTCGTCCGTCGAACATCGTCAGCACCACACCGCGAATCTTTAATTCCGGAAACAACGCCGATCGCACACGATCCAGCGTATGCATCAGCTGGCCTAATCCCTCCAGCGCCAGGTATTCGCACTGTACCGGGATCAAGACACCGTCTTTCGCGGCGACAATTCCGTTCAACGTTAAAAGCCCCAGCGAAGGCGGGCAATCTACCAGAATATAATCGTAGCGATCAACAAGCGGCACCAGGGCTTTCCTCAAGCGGGTTTCACGCGCCATCTCCGAGACCAGCTCCACCTCACTCCCAGCCAGAGCAGGCGAGGAGGGCAGAATAGATATCTTCAGGCGCGGGTTATGCAAAATATAGTTATTGGCGGGGAAACTGCCGATCAGCGCTTCGTAGGTGCCTCCTTTGACTGTACTCTTGTCTATGCGAAGGCACGAGGTAGCGTTTGCTTGCGGGTCCAGGTCAACCAGCAAAACACGCTGACCATAATAGGCCAGGTAAGCACCCAGGTTAATGGCTGTAGTAGTTTTTCCAACCCCACCCTTCTGGTTGACGATGGTATAGATACGGCTACTCATGTATGACCTAATAGACTTCTTGCATACATCCCTGGATTTCCTCAGCCGTGGGGATACCGGAAAATCCGGGCCGGGTCACTGAGATAGCGGCCAACTGCGTGGCAAAACGCCCAGCCTCCCAAGGGTCACGAGTAGTGTATAAGCGGGCAAAAAATGAAGCTGCGAAGATATCTCCGGCACCGGTCACATCGGCAACCGGTACCACCGGCGGGCGGATACGGCGCACATCCCCGTTCCAGTAGATGCGCACACCTTCATCACCTTCGGTTACTGCGAGCACTCTGCTGTGGGTAGCCATTTCTTCAATCCTGGCTTCATCCCCCTCCACATCCTCTACACTGATCACAACTGCACCCAGCCGCGGCAGGACAAAAGGCGCCTCTGGCCACTCACCCAACCGAATGCGCTTATCTTCGCCCCAAGTACGCAGCCAGCCTTGCAGGGTGGCAACGACCAGGGAGGAGGAGAGATTTCGTACCAGGGAGGGCTCGACTTCCTGAGCAATGGGAGCCAGATGTACAATGGGAGCCCTGCGCCAGGGTTCTGGGATATGGTAGAAATCCAGCTTCTGGGCAACGTGGTGAATAGTCAGAGTCCTGCCAGTGTCGGTTTGTTGGATTTCATACGTTGTACTTTTTTCGGATGGAAAACTTGCAATTTGCAAGCTGCTCAATGCTCCCAAGGGCAATTCGCCCGCCCAAGAAGTAACCAGACCAACTCGTAAACCCAGGGCATGCGCCATCAAGCCAGCATAGGCTACCGTTCCCCCCAACCGTTCTCCAGATGGCAGCAGATCATGGGTCAGGTGACCAATGAGCAAGTAATCGACCGGTTCCAGAGTAGCCAACTGATACATGCAACGAATTATACCTGAGATGAATCCGGCATGCCAGGACAAGTATTTTTCGATTGGTAGAAATATTCCTTTGCATTTTTTTGCCAAAGTGGTATAATTTTCCTTCGCGCCGCCTTGGGCGGCATTCTATTGTCAAGCAACCATGTCTACATGGAATCTTATTTCGAGCAAGGTGTGAGAACATGAGCGATCTTTTGAAGGCCGTAGAGGCCCAAGACAACCCCAACCTACCCGAACTGCGCACGGGTGATACCGTAAAAGTCTTCGTTCGGATCAAGGAAGGCGCCAACGAGCGAACGCAGGAGTTCCGCGGCGTTGTCATTCGCCTTCGTGGCGGTGGTCAAGCCCGTAATTTTACCGTCCGCCGTACTGCCAGCAACGGCATCGGTGTTGAGCGTACTTTCCTGATCCGCTCGCCGCGGCTTGAGAAAATTATCGTTGAGCGCCATGCCAAGATCCGCCGTGCTCAGCTATATTTCCTGCGCACCCGCACCGGCAAGAGCGCCCGTCTGAAGCAGAAGTTTTCCTGATTTCGATGGACCTGCAGGATTTCCTGCAGGATTATAGGTTCGCTTATTCCCACTTCGGGCGCGGTGCATCTCGGTGCTGCGCCCCTTTCTTGTTAATCGCCTATGAACCAACCACTGATCGGTCTGACTACATTTCGTCATCGAAGCAACCTGGGGCTATCCCAACTCTCGATTACCGAGGCCTATGTAAAAGCACTAATCGGTGCTGGCGCAGCTCCCTTGTTGATCCCTCTCGGTTTGCCGGATGAAATTCTCCAGACTATATCCTCCCGCCTGGATGGTATTCTTTTTACCGGTGGCGGGGACGTACACCCTGAGAATTACCAGGGACAGGAACACCCCCTGCTGGATGAAGTTGACACCGATCGAGATCGCATCGAAATCGAGCTGATTCATCGAGCCAGGAGCGCCAACCTGCCGTTCTTGGGAATCTGCCGTGGGTTGCAGGTGATAAACGTCGCCTTCGGCGGGACTCTCTACGAAGATATCCTGGATCAACGGCCTGCTTCTCAGCGCCACCAATTTTGGCCGGAGAAACAACGCAACTACCTGGCCCACACGGTGGCAATTGAGCCGCAAAGCCGCCTGGCAGCGATCCTGGAAGAAAACCAGCCGCAAGTCAACAGCTTCCACCACCAGGGAATCCGCAACCTTGCGCCAAACCTGCAGGCGACAGCCTACGCACCCGATGGGATTATCGAAGCGATTGAGCTGCCAGATCACCCCTTCGCTCTGGCGGTTCAATGGCACCCTGAGTGGCTGGTGCCCGACGACGCGGCTATGACGCGGTTGTTTCGGGAATTTGTGAAAGCCGCTCAGTTAACCTCAATCACCCAACTTTCCAGTTAAGAGTGACTGGTAGGATCACAGACTGCCACCATGAGTGAAAAAACTATCGGTGTTTTCGACTCGGGGGTTGGAGGTCTTTCGGTCCTCCGGGCCATTCGGCATGTGCTGCCTGAGGTAAAGCTGCTTTACCTGGCCGACCAGGCGCGTGTTCCCTACGGCTCTCGCACGCTGGAGGAAGTTCGCCTCTTCTCGGAAAGCATCACGCGTTATTTGCTGGCCCAGGGGGCTGATGTAATTGTGGTGGCTTGCAATACTGCCTCTGCTGCCGCTCTTCACGCTTTACGGCACTCATTTCCTGGAGTTCCTTTTGTGGGCATGGAACCGGCCGTCAAACCGGCGGCTGAACAAACCCGGACCGGCGTTGTTGGCGTGTTGGCTACTCCGGCAACCTTCCAAGGGGCGTTATATTCTTCGGTCGTTGAGCGCTTTGCCAGCGGCGTTATCCTTCTTCAGCATACCTGCCCCGGACTGGTCCAGCAAATTGAAGCCGGCGACCTGGATGGCACGACCACCCGGCAAATCCTGGAAGATGCACTCGTGCCGATGCTGGCACAGGGCATCGATACCGTTGTCCTGGGATGCACGCATTACCCCTTCGTTATTCCGCTCATCCAGTCAATTGTTGGTCCGGACGTACGCGTTATCGATCCCGCGCCCGCTGTTGCCCGCCAGGTCAGCCGTGTACTGGAAGCGACCCAGGTAACGCCGGCTACATCTGACATGGCAAATTCGGCCTCGACCAATCTGCATTACCTCACAACAGGCGATCCACAGGCATTCAAACAACTGCTCCACAAGCTGAACTTCCCCAATCAACCTGTGGAGGGAATAATTTTGACCAACCTGCCATAAACTGCTAAGTAAGCGGATCAGGCAGAATCTGCCGCTTGTACCATCAGCATATCTGGTTTTATGTTTAACTCGCTGAAGTTTTCAAAAGTCAGGTCGCGCATCGATAAGCCCTGGTTCTGTTTTAAGCGGTCAAACAGCATGGTATAGCTGTCCAGGACCCGCCGCTCCCAATTCAACCCCAGACGTTGGCTTAGATTGATGATGTGCTGGGGGGTCTCCCCTTCCAACTCGCAAAATTTGCCATATGGCATCTCATCCAGGGTTACATGAACATGGTCCAGATCGTATACCGTGCGATATTTCTCGTACTCCATGCTCACCTGAAAGCCCAGAGCTTCCAGGAACGCCCGAGCAGCATGAAAGTTGCTGACTACGAATTCAATCTCCTGACGAGATCGGGTCCCCTCGATCAGCTCGCCTGGCCCTTTGTAAGTCATGCGAGCATCTGTATCCTGCCGCAACCGCAGGACACGATAACTGCTTGATAACTCCTCGGAAGGCGTATCAAAACGCAAATTAATTTCGTGGGTGCGGGGCTGCACAAGTTCTGCGCCGATCTCGATTAGCTGAGCGCGCAGCCTGTCGAGATGCTCCAGGTAAAATTTTACTTCGATCTCCTGGTATTTCATTCGTCCACCACACTTAGCAGCGTCTGATGCTGCTCAACGCTATCACCTGGTTTTACCCTCAGATGCGTAACCCATCCTTGCCGCGGAGATTTGAGCTCATTTTGCATTTTCATCGACTCCAAGATCAACAGAACTTCCCCTTTTTGAACTTCTTGCCTTTCCGCAACCGGAACGGCAACGATCATGCCTGGCATAGGTGCTTTCAAATGGAATTCACCGCCGTGGTGAGCGGGATTGCCAATAGAATTGCGCAGTCGTTTTTCTTCCTCATCTTCTACCAACACGGGATACAAACGCCCATGCATCAACACCTGCCAGACGCCCTCCACGAGATACACGTATGCCTCGTGCGAATGGCCTTCTACAAGCAGAGAATACACCGGCTGATCCTCAATATGATCAAAATTCAAGTCAAGCAACTGTCCATCTACAAGGATCTGATTCTCGCCAACTATTTCTAAATGATATTCTCGCTCACCAATCGATGTGATGTATTTCATCTTCCACTTTTCCTGAGGAGGTGGGGCAACCGTTTAATGCTGCATCCGTTCCCAACGGCTGATCCACTTCCAGTTACTGGTGTCTCGCTTGCCTCGTTGAACAATATTTGTAGCTCGCTGATTTTCGCGATGCGCCACCAGCGTTGCGATGATCGCGGCGATATTTTCGTTGGGATCTTTCTCATCGTCGTTTCCCTCCAAAGAGAAGCGATCTTCGACAAAACGCGTATCAAACTGGCCGCCCATGAAACGGTGCGAGTCGACCAGTTTCTGGTGAAATGGGATGTTGGTACGCACACCGATGATCTTATACTCTTCCAGAGCTCGTCGCATCCGCAAGATGGCTTCCGCACGTGTTTCTCCCCACACAATCAGCTTGGTAAACAACGAATCATAATACGGAGATACGGCAAATCCTGGATACACTCCTGTGTCAATGCGCACACCTGGACCGGTTGGCGGCAGGATATGGGTGATAACGCCGGTCGATGGCATGAAGTTATTAAACGGATCTTCGGCATTGATCCGGCACTCGATCGCCCAGCCATTGCGGTGAATATCCGATTGGTCGTAGCGGAGCTGCCGCCCGCGTGCGATGCGTATTTGTTCTTTCACTATATCCACGCCAGTCACCAACTCGGTAACCGGGTGCTCCACCTGCAGCCGGGTGTTCATCTCCAGAAAGTAAAAATTTTTCTCTTTATCCACCAGAAATTCGACTGTGCCTGCATTGACATAATCAACAGCCTGTGCCGCTTTCACTGCCACCTGGCCCATACGAGAGCGCAGGTCTTCATCATCACCCACAAACGGGGATGGACATTCCTCAACCAGTTTCTGGTGCCGGCGCTGAATGGAGCACTCCCGCTCGCCGAGGAAAATTGTATTACCATGCTGGTCGGCCAGCAACTGAATTTCGATATGGCGAGCGCCCTCGATCAATTTTTCCAGGTAAACATTACCATCTCCAAAGGATGACTCGGCTTCCCGACGTGCAGCCCGGATCAACCCCGGCATTTCTTCCAGGCTGGCAACCTCGCGCATACCTTTACCGCCGCCGCCGGCTACTGCCTTAATCAACAGGGGAAACCCAACCTGAGGGGCAATTGCCAGTAAGTCCTCATCTCTCAATGAACTCGCTGATTTAGTGCCAGGCACAATTGGGACACCAGCTGAGGCAACTGTTTGTCTGGCAACCGCTTTGTCGCCCATCGCCGCAATTGCAGCGGGCCTGGGTCCAATGAACACGATGCCTGCATCCTGGCAGGCCTGGGCAAAATCTGCTCTTTCGGCCAGGAACCCGTATCCCGGGTGAATCGCGCCTGCTTTGCATTGCCTGGCAATGTCGATGATCTTATCGCCGCGCAGGTAAGACTCGCGCGAAGGCGCGGGGCCGAGAAGATAAGCCTCATCTGCGTAGCGCACATGCAGCGCGCGGCGATCTACTTCAGAAAACACGGCTACGGTCTGCAGCCCTAATTCGCGGCAGGCCCGAATGATTCGGACTGCAATCTCGCCCCGGTTAGCAACTAATACTTTAGTAAACATATCCGCCGCCTCATCCGCTAAAGAGGGATACAACCATGTTTCTTGGATGGGTTGGAATCACGCTTGTTAGAAAGCATCTCCAGCCCGTTAATCAGGCGTGGTCGCGTCTCGCGTGGCTCGATGACATCATCAACATAGCCGCGCGAGGCTGCTTCGTACGGTGTGGCAAACTTGGCGCGATATTCTGCAACCAGCTCGGCTTTGCGAGCCACGGGTCTTCGGCCTGTGCCAGCTCGCGCCGATAAATGATGCTGACCGCTCCTTCCGGTCCCATTACAGCAATTTCAGCCGTCGGCCAGGCCAGGTTCAGGTCACCACGGATATGCTTACTGCTCATCACGTCGTAAGCCCCGCCATAGGCTTTGCGTGTGATAACGGTCAGCTTGGGAACGGTTGCTTCGCAGTAGGCGTACAACAGTTTAGCACCAGAGCGGATGATACCGCCATGCTCCTGGACGGTGCCCGGCAGAAAACCCGGCACATCTTCGAAGGTGATCAAGGGAATGTTGAACGCATCGCAGAAGCGGATGAAACGAGCGGCCTTCTCGGATGATTGGATATCCAGGACACCTGCCAGGACTGCCGGCTGGTTGGCGACAATCCCAACGCTGTGCCCTCCCAGGCGAGCAAAACCGACCACGATGTTTTGAGCATAACCTTCGTGGATCTCGAAGAACTCCGCATGATCCACGATCATGCGGATGACATCTTTCATGTCATACGGCTTGCTCGGATCACTCGGGATCATCCTGTCCAGCTCTTCTTCTTCCCGCAGCGGGTCGTCACGAGAAGGCACAAAAGGAGGGTCTTCCAGGTTATTTTGCGGGACGAATGTCAGGAGCTTCCGGATACGATAGAGAGCATCCTCCTCGTTATCGGTAGCCATATGGCACACCCCGGATATTTCGGAATGGACACTGGCACCACCCAGCTCCTCGAAAGTGACATCTTCATGGGTGACGGACTTTACCACATCCGGACCGGTCACAAACATATAAGAAGTATCGCGCACCATGATTACAAAATCGGTTAAGGCAGGCGAATAAACTGCCCCGCCGGCACAAGGCCCCATAATCGCACTGATCTGTGGGATTACGCCCGAAGCTAATGTATTCCTTAAAAAGATATCTGCGTAGCCGCCCAGGGAAACTACCCCCTCCTGGATACGCGCGCCTCCGGAATCATTGAGGCCGATGATCGGGGCACCATTTTTCAGGGCCATATCCATAATTTTGCAGATTTTCGCAGCGTGCACTTCTCCCAGGCTCCCGCCGATCACTGTAAAATCCTGGGAGAAGACGTATACCAATCTGCTGTCGATTGTCCCCCAACCAGTAACTACACTGTCGCCGAAGAATTTCTGGTTTTCGAGGCCAAATTCGTCAGTCCGGTGGATGACAAACGCATCGATCTCACGAAATGAGCCCCGATCCAACAGCAAATCGATCCGCTCACGGGCTGTCAGGCGACCACGTTTATGCTGGGCATCGATCCGCTCCTGCCCACCTCCAAGGTGGCTCAGAGCCCTCATCTCCCTTAATTGCTGTATCCTTGGATCTAGTGTCATTGATTTCTCCGGTAATATTTTTTTGTAGCTGGGCTTGCGAAAATCCCAAAAACGACCACCAGGGAGATGATTTGCAAGCAAATGATTAAGGCCTGGTTTGAACCACGGCCAGCCGGATTGGTCACCAGGAGTGTGTCAAGCCAATAATAAATCAGGAAGATCACATACCCGATGCGAACGGCGTTTGGCGCCCAATGCTTGCCAGTCCACAAGCCCCAAACAACCGTCAGTCCGATACTTCCCCAGGCGATGGCACTCAAAGCCAGATATGCCGGTAAGTACGAGCGCAGCGCGATCAGGAATGTCCACTGGTTCAGTGTTTGGGTCAACCTGACCAGGTTGAAACCCACAATACTTAACCCCAAAATGGTGAGCAAGGTTACGGATAACGGTCGACGGATAATCTGACTATCAGGATCAGATTCTGCCCCGCTCCCAGGCTGAGGGGAATTATTCTCCTCAAAAGCCATAGGTTAACGCAATCCGGTCTCTGAACGGGCAATTACCAATCTCTGGATCTCGTTCGTACCCTCGTAGATTTCAGTTATCTTGGCATCCCGGAAATATCGCTCGATTGGCAATTCGCGGCTGTATCCCATCCCAGCATGGATTTGGACGGCTGCGTGAGTAACGAACATGGCTGTTTCTGAAGCGAAAAGCTTTGCCATCGACGCTTCCAGGGTAAATCGTTCGCCGGTTGCCTTCGAGCGCTGCTTCGCTAATGCAGCATTATACACAAGCAGTCTAGAGGCTTCGATGCGGGTTTTCATATCCGCCAGCTTGAAGCTAATGCCTTCAAATTCCCCAATTTTCTGACCGAATGCCTCGCGTTCTTTGGAATAGGCGACAGAAGCCTCGTATGCCGCCTCGCTGATTCCCAGAGCCTGGGCGCCAATCCCTATCCGTCCTGCATCCAACACGGTCATCGCAATCTTAAACCCTTCGCCTTCTTCTCCCAGCCGGTCATCCACGGAAGCGCGGTAGTCCTCTAAAAGGATTTCGCTGGTGGCAGAAGCGCGAATTCCCAGCTTGGGTTCTTTTTTTCCTACAGAAAAGCCCGGCTTGCTTGTATCGATCAGAAATGCGGTAATACCGCGATGCTTTTTCTCCGCATCGGTCATCGTGAATAAGACAATAAAATTGGCCACCGGGCCGCTGGTGACCCAGGATTTTCGCCCGTTGATCACATACTCATCGCCAATCTTGACAGCGCGGCTGCTCATTGTCCCGGCGTCCGACCCCGACATGGGCTCGGTCAAGGAATAAGCTCCTATCGCCTTGCCGGTAGCAACCGGTGTGATATATTTCTTTTTCTGTGCTTCGCTGCCAAATTTCAACAGCCCGTAACTGTAAAGGGAATTGTTCACCGACATGATCGTGCCATGCGATGCGTCGGCCTTACAAATTTCTTCAAGCGCCAGAATATAAGCCAGGGTATCCAATCCAGATCCGCCATACTCTTCCGGAACCTCAACCCCCATAAAGCCCATCTCCCCCATCTTTTTCACCGTTGCCCGGGGAAACTCGCCGGTCTCGTCGTACTCGGCTGCAATCGGAGCAATTTCATTTTGGGCGAATTCCCTGGCAGCTTGCCGGATCATCTCATGCTCTTCTGTGAAAGGGAACAAGTAATTACTGCTCATGCGATTCTCCGAAACTTGCGGATTTTCACCAGGAATAGGTAGATTATAGCATGCCTGCCAAATTTATCGCAACCGCGCTGTTGACAGTCCCCAAATCTAAGATATACTCGCCAGCAGATATTCAGATGACATCATCCTATCTCTTCCTTAATGACCTGCGTGTGCATTACCTGCAATGGACGCCACAAAACATGGCTGCTCCTGTAGTCCTGTTGCATGGGCTGGCTTCCAATGCACACATCTGGGAGTTAACTGCGCCTTACCTGGTGGACGCCGGCTTCGCACCACTGGCCCCGGATGCCCGTGGTCATGGATTGACCGACAAACCGGACGGCGATTATGGGTTTGCCACGATTTCCAAGGACCTGCTGGCTTTTGTAGAAGCCTGTCACCTGGAACGCCCCATACTGGTTGGTCACTCCTGGGGAGCCAGCCTGGCGATGGATTATGCCAGCCCGCTACCCGATAGGTCCACGCGCCCCTCGAGGTCTGGTTTTAGTAGATGGGGGAATGTCCCAGCTGGATGAGCCTGGGACTAGCTGGGAAGAGACAAGAGAGCGCCTGACACCCCCTCGCCTGGCAGGGACATCGTTGGCGAACTTCACAACGCGCATGCGTAACTATAACCCGCTCTGGGATGACGAACAAGTCCAATCTGTAATCCTGGCCAATTTCGAAATTTATGAAGATCCTAATTCGGGCGAAGAGCTGATCACACCCCGGCTTAGCTTTGACCGACACATGCAAATTGTCGCCAGCATGTGGTCCTTCAAGACGTATGATGTGGCACCCCGGCTGCGTTGCCCGGTACTGGCCATCCCAGCCCGACCGGCGCAAACAGCTGCCACTGCCGAGCAGCAGTACCTGGTACGTAAAGAATTAGGGCTTGCTCACCTGAGTGAACATATCCCGGGGTTGCAGGTACATTGGATGAATGACAGCATCCATGATATCCCACTGCAGCACCCGGCCGAGCTGGCCAATCTCATTGTAGATTTTGCCGGGCGGGCGACTGGGTCATCCTGAGTGGCAGATCAGGCAGCATTAAACGATATCCAGTTAACTCCGGCCACGGAGCAAGACTTTCCTGCCGTTCGCCACTTGATTCATCTGGCGAAGATCAACCCCACCGGGCTGGATTGGCATCGTTTTTTGGTTGCAAAAACCAATGATGGACGGATCATCGGCTGCGGGCAGGTCAAACCACACCGGGATGGATCCCTCGAGCTGGCATCCATTGCGACCCTGCCCGAATTTCGTCGCCAGGGAATCGCCAGCATGATTATCCACCACCTGATCGATAAAAACCCAGGCACCCTGTACCTCACCTGCCGATCGGGATTGGGGGGATTTTACGAGCTATTTGAATTCAAAGTTGTTCCTACTGAAGAGATGCCGCCCTATTTCAAGCGAATCAGCCGGTTGGCCTCTGTGATTATGAAAGTCGGCATGGCGGGCGAAACGCTGTTGGTGATGAAGCGGGCTTAGTTTGGGAGCTCGTGTTCGGCTTTTGATGGAATGTGACTCATGGCATACTCTGCCAGTGCAGTGATGGTCAGGCTGGGATTCACGCCCGGGTTCGCCGGGACGATTGAACCGTCCACAACGAACAATCCCGGATAATGATGCACCTGGCAGTCCAGGTCGACTACGCCTTCCTCGGCGGTGAGGCCTATTGGCGTCCCTCCCAGGATATGGGCTGTCATCGGCACGTTGATCAGGCCTTCCGTGATCGTTCCTGCTGGAATGCCATTCATCTTCCCGGCAAAATTGCGCGTAATTTCATGTCCGATGTGAAGATGGGTCGGGATGTTGCACTCGGCATCCGGGCGGGAAACCAGAATTCTTGCGAAACAGGGTAAAAGCATCTTTTCCGTAAGTCATGCTCAAGCGGTTATCAGCAGTCTGCATTACCAGTAGGATCGTGGTACGCTCAGCCCATCCCGGCAAGATGTGTGTCCGGGCAAATTCCCCCAGGTGAGTCAGAATATGGCCCAGAGTCAGCGAGATGCGTTTTAGAACGCTGCTATGCTGCTCGATTAAAGGCCCAGCCAGCAGGCGCATCAAACCAGAGCCGATCGGGTAGCGCACCGGTTCTACTCGGGTCACCGGATCGGCCTGAAAAATTGACGAGATGGCGATGCCTTCAGAATAGTTTACTTTGTTATCCCGGCTGGTTACCCCTAAAAGCAATTCATTGTTCGTCCGAACCAATGTACCCAGCCGATTGGAAATATTTGGCAAGGAGCGCGTTTCGTCTCTGCAGCGGAACAACAAGCGCTGGGTGCCTAATGCTCCAGCCGAGAAAATCACATTCTTCGCCCGCAAGGTTTTCTCGGGCTTGATCAGCCAGCGCGTCGAACTGCGATAGACGACTTCATAACGTGCGCCATCCGGCTGTCCATCTGGCAGTGGGCGAACATCGCGAACTTCGCTTTCCGCCTGCACTTGAGCACCCCATTTCTCGGCAAAATACAGGTAATTCTTCACCAGGGTGTTCTTGGCATTATGCCGGCAGCCCACCATACAGCCGCCGCAGTGCTGGCAGCCTGCTCTGGCCGGTCCTTCGCCGCCAAAGTACGGGTCCGGTACCTCTTTGCCCTCCTGTCCGGGTTCTCCAAAGTAAGCGGCGACCGTCGTTGGGCGGAAAGATTGATCCGCGCCTAGCTCTCGCGAGATCCCCTGCAGCAGCATGTCCGCAGTCCATAAACAGGGATTTGGCGATACTCCCAACATGCGCTTGGCAGTCGTAAAGTGCGGTTGAAGGATTGACTTCCAATCTGCCAGGTGTTTCCAGGCATCCGCCTCGAATAATTCATCCGTAGGTTGTTCGGATACCATGGCATAACCCAGGCTGCCTCCGCCAACTCCACTGCCGTGCAGAACGAACACATCTTTGAACGGGCTGATTTGCAAGATACCGAAACAACGCAATGCGGGCAGCCAGATATAACGAAAGACATTCCAGGTTGATTTGGCAAAGTCCTGGTCGCGGAAGCGTTTGCCTCGCTCCAGCATTAACACCCGGTAGCCCTTTTCCGTCAATCGCATCGCGGAAACGCTCCCGCCAAAGCCGGAACCTACAATTACAAAATCAAACACTTGGGGATTATCTTTGGAATTCATTAACGGGCTGCCCTGAAATGATTGGATACACCAACTGCCATGATTGAAGTGTCCATACGCATGCTGGCATTAATATGGTTCGTACCGACAAGGAAACAACGTTTCATTATACTGGATTTATGACAACCTGCGTCATATTTGACAAAAAAACCGGGCTCCCTAAGCCTCTGCACAGCTCAGGAGCCCGGTGGTTGGCTTTCTAATCAGGAATAGGTGTAAAATCCTCTGCCGGTTTTACGCCCCAGGTGACCCGCATCGACCATCTGGCGCAGCAGATATGCCGGGCGGTATTTATCATCACCCAGGTCACGTTGTAATACTTCCATGACAGACAAAACCACATCCAATCCAATCAGATCGCACAGGGTCAACGGCCCCATCGGGTGATTCATCCCCAATTTCATCACCGTATCGATTGCCTCAGCAGTGCCAATCCCTTCCTGAAGCGCAAAGATCGCCTCATTAATCATTGGGCAAAGGATCCGGTTAGAAATAAATCCTGGAGCATCCCTGGCTTCTACCGGCTCTTTGCCCATCTTCCGGCAGGCATCGACGACAACTTCGGTCGTCGCATTAGAAGTCGACAGGCCGCGGATCACTTCCACCAGCTTCATCAAGGGCACCGGGTTCATGAAATGCATGCCAATCACCTGCTCCGGGCGAGCAGTAACCGCAGCCACACGCGTAATGCTTATAGAAGAAGTATTGGAGGCCAGGATGGCCTCCTCTCTGGCCATTCTATCCAGGCGGCGAAAGAGGTCCAATTTTATTTCTAGCTTTTCTGAAGCCGCCTCGATAACAAGATCTGCATTGGCTGCGCCATCCAGATCACCGGTCATTTCAATCTGCAGCGCGGCATTTCTTTGCGCCTCAGAGAGCACGCCTTTTTGTGCCAGTTTATCCACCGAGCGGGCAATCGAAGCCTTAGCTCTTTCGATCTGATCGGGCATTATATCCATCAAAATCACCTGGTATCCGGATGTTGCCGCTGTTTGGGCGATCCCGCTGCCCATCGTTCCGGCGCCGGCAATAAAAATGTTATTGATCTCCATCAGGTATTCTCCAAACCTTGAGTTAATCCGGCTCAATTTCAATGGCCATCGCCACAGCTTCTGCGCCGCCCAGGCAGAGCGCAGCAATGCCTCGGCTTAGATGGCGGTCTTTCAAGGCGAAGATTAAAGTCGTCAGAATCCGCGCGCCGCTTGCCCCGATTGGATGCCCCAAGGCGATGGAACCTCCATTGACATTGACTTTATCCCAATCCCAACCCAGGCTTGCCAGGGAATACCCATTAGCCAGCGCCTGCGCTGCGAAAGCCTCGTTCAACTCAATCAGATCCACATCTGCCAGCGTCCAACCGACCTTCTCAAGCAAGCGGGGGATCGCTCGAGC
This sequence comes from uncultured Chloroflexia bacterium, assembly GCA_963744375.1. GTDB lineage: Bacteria > Chloroflexota > Anaerolineae > Anaerolineales > UBA4823 > CTSoil-045. The sequence goes on from CAVUTH010000001.1 coordinate 523,645, forward strand.
AGGTGCATCGAACAGGAACTTAGGCTCGACAGCAGATTGTGCGTATCCAACTACCCGCTGCCAATGGCTTGACACCCATTGCCAGGGCCCGCGAGCGGCTGGCTATCACCAGGGCAGCCGCACCATCGTTCAGGCTGGGGGCATTGCCAGGCGTAATACGGCCATCTTTTTGAAAAACTGGCTTGAGCTTAGCCAACCCTTCAAGCGAGCTATCACGTCGCGGGCATTCGTCGGTATCAAAGATTGTCGCCTCGCCCTTACGCCCGGGAAGTTCCACCGGCACAATTTCCGCTACGAATTTACCCTGGTCGATGGCTACTATTGCCTTCTGGTGACTTTTATACGCAAATTCATCCATTGCCTGGCGCGATACATTAAACGCATCCGCAATAAATTCTCCCGCATCCCCCATGGCCCAGTTTTCGAATGGATCCCACAGGCCGTCGTGTAGCAGGGCGTCGGTAAGTTGTGCATGACCATAACGCAGGTTGCCGCCACGGCCATCCACCAGATAAGGAGCTTTGCTCATGCATTCCATGCCCCCGGCAACAAACAGGTTGGCATCCCCGGCACGGATGGCCTGGGCAGCCAGGATGACTGCTTTCAACCCCGAACCACACACCTTATTGATCGTCGTGGCGCCAACTGAGCTGGGCACGCCAGCAAATATACCCGCCTGTCTGGCCGGGGCCTGGCCTTCTCCGGCAGTCACCACATTGCCCATCAGGATTTCATCGATCCCGGTGAGATCATCGATCCCGGCACGCTCAAGAGCAGCTTTAATAGCGACTGCCCCCAATCGGGGGGCAGGGATGCCGCTCAGGCTGCCCAGGAAACGTCCAATGGGTGTCCGTACTGCACTCAATATTACCGGAGAACCATCTTGTTCGTTTGCCATTGCTCGTCTCCTTTGCCTTATTTCAGTAACTACCTTTTCCAGGCTTTATAAATGCGCCAGTAGGTAACCTCCAAAGCCTCAGGAAGAACCCGTGTGGATCCGACCGTGGACATGAAGTTCGTATCGCCGTTCCAGCGCGGTACGATATGCAGGTGAACATGATGAGCAATTCCAGCCCCAGAAGCTTCGCCCATATTGATCCCCAGGTTATATCCCTGCGGCCTGTACTCGGATTGCAAGGCATCCACACCCTGAGTGGTAACCTCCATAATCTCCGCCCGCGTGGCGGGATCCAGACCATCTAAGGAAGGCTGGTGAGCAAAGGGAACGATCATCAAGTGCCCGCTGGTGTAAGGATAGCGATTAAGCACGGCGTACACCGAAGCCCCGCGATAAACAATCAAATTCTCCGGGCTGTCCGAAAGTTCCGGCAGGGTACAAAAGATACAGCCTTCAGGTTTATGGGGATTTTGGATGTAGGACATTCGCCAGGGTGACCAAAGATGTTCCAATCTGCACTCCAGGAGCATGGGAATACGATAGACGTATTGTAGCAAAGATTCCGGTATCGGTGAATGGGAATTGACAACCCGATCGATCAAGGGTATCCTATCTTCCGCCGGAGGAAATCCTTCGGCTGATGAAACCATGAGCCAACTAACCTTTTTTGAGCCTCCGATTTGGACAGTCGCGTACCTGACCCGCTACCTGCGAGACCTGCTGGCGAGTGACGAACAACTCCAAGACATTTGGATCGAAGGGGAGGTATCGAATTTTACACGGGCGACTTCCGGTCACCTGTATTTCACGCTGAAAGATAATACTAGTGCCCTGCGCTGCGTGATGTGGCGCAATGCTGCCGCAGCGCTTGCTGTCGCTACCCAGGGATGGGGACGCCGTGGAGGTGCACGGCAGCCTGGGAATTTACGAATTGGGCGGGCAGTACCAGTTATATGCCGATATGATCCGGCCTTTAGGCGAAGGCGCGCTATATCAGGAATTTTTACGCTTGAAGGCACGTCTGGAAGCCGAGGGACTGTTTGACCCAGCCCGCAAGCGCCCTATCCCACGTTGGCCCAGGCGCATCGCGATTGTGACTTCTCCGACCGGGGCTGCTTTGCGTGATATCCTGAACACCCTGCGGCGGCGTTACCCACTGGCCGAGATTTTTCTCTCGCCGGCGCCTGTGCAGGGTGTGGAAGCCCCACCTGGGATCATTGCCGCTCTGGAGGCTGCCAACCGCATCGCCCAGCCGGATGTGATCCTGCTGGCGCGTGGTGGCGGCTCGATCGAAGATCTGTGGGCTTTTAATAATGAAGCAGTTGCTCGAGCGATCGCCGCATCGGCTGCGCCGGTGATCTGCGGCGTAGGACACGAAACAGATTTTACGATCGCCGATTTTGTCAGCGATTTGCGCGCCCCAACTCCGACAGCTGCTGCCGAGCTTGCCACCCCCAACAAAGCAGATCTGGCGGCCGATTTACAGGAATCGGTTGGCCGCCTTCTGCGGGCAACCCAGGGTATTGTTAATTCCCAACGCTGGCAACTTAACCGGCTTGAGAATCGTTTGCAGCAGAATTCTCCACGCGCCCGTCTGTTCACCGACCGCCAGCGGCTGGACGACTGGACTCGCCGTGCCGGCCGCGCCATCGATCAGAATATTATCCTCCAGCGTACCCGTCTTACCGGACTGGAGCAGCAACTCTATTCCCTGAACCCCCTCCAGGTGCTTCAGCGGGGTTATGCGATCCTCAGCAACATGGATGGCATCCCGATTCACAGCGTCCACCAGGTCCAAACTGGAGATGCCCTCACGGCCCAATTGATCGACGGCGAATTGTCGCTTAATACCCGGGAAATCCACCCTACGTCAAATAAATAATGTATTATGGACACAAAAAACTCACACACTGATGATCGGCAAAACTTGATCGAGCTGGCAAAAACAAGCAACGAGCAGTTGGAAGGGGCAAGCCAGGCCAGCGCCTACCGGGCGTTTAATCTGGGATGTATGCTCGGCGTCATCCCAGCTCTAATGGTAGGCCTGTTCGCCTTCCTGACAGCCCAGTTTAGTTGGATCGCCGGAGTAACGGCCACCTTGATCATGTTAATTGCCGCGGCAGGATTTGCTGGCCTGGCAGCATACCTGACGCGGGCTCGCCGCATGGAGCGCATCTTCCACGAACAGGTATATCCCGACCTTAAGCAGAAACTGGCCGATTTGCAAATAGATCTACCTACCTTCCTTGAAATATCCGCTGAAGAGCTCCCCAGCAATGCAGCCCTGGTCCACATGCTATCCCAAGAAGGACAAAATTCTTTAAATCACAATGTTTCTCCCTGAAAGGCAGCCGATGGAAAACCCGAATCGCGAACCCCTTGAGCCATCCGCCCTGCTTGGAGGGCTTCAGCCCGAAAAATTGAGCTATGAAAGCGCATTTGCCGAGCTCGAACAAATCACCCAGGCGTTAGAAGCCAACCAGTATTCCCTGGAACAGGCACTGTTATTGTTCGAGCGCGGCCAGGCGCTGGCACGCCGGTGTGCAATCCTGCTTGATGAGGCGGAATTAAAAGTGCAACAAATCAGCGGGGATGAGTTGGCAGATTTTAAAGACTAAGCAGCATGCTAGCTGTATTCGCAAACCCCGTCTTGTGGTCCGGTCTGATTGCCTGGGCGCTTGCCCAGGCGTTCAAGGTGCCTCTGGACTATCTTCGTAGCGGGGTCTGGCATTGGCATCTCCTGCTAGAAGCCGGCGGCATGCCCAGCTCTCACTCTGCGTTTATAGTGGCTATCGCCCACTCCATCGGCCTGTCAACCGGCTTTGATACCCCTCTCTTTGCTTTGGCTTTCGGGATGGCGGTGATCGTCGTGTATGATGCTACTGGCATCCGGAGACAGACCGGCATTCATGCCGAGCTGCTCAACATCATGCTGCACGACCTGGCTAGCGGGCATCCATTGAAAAACCAGCGAGTGCGGGAAGTATTTGGTCACACCCCCCTGGAAGCCCTGGCTGGAGTGATCCTTGGACTGGCCGTTGCCCAGGCCATCTGGATTCTCTGGAATTAACTAAAGTCAAGGGACTATATGTTTTCTGCCTTCCGCCCTGCGCGCCGTGTAGAATCCAGTCCAGGCGAACGCCTGCCTCGCCCAAGCAAGGGAGAGATGCGCCGCCTGTTGAGCTACCTGCGCCCCTACCTGCTCCAAATGACCATCGCGGTCGTGGCACTGATCCTGGGAACCGGGCTGGCCTTGCTTTTTCCCTGGATTATCCAAAACCTGGTCGACACGGTATTCAACCAGGGAGATCTGGCTCAGCTCAACCAGATCACAGTCCTGCTGATCGGTGCATTCCTCCTGCGAGCAGTCTTTTATTATATTCAGAACTACTACCTGGCATTTGTTGGCGAGCGGATCGTCGTCGACCTGCGCGATCAGGTTTATAGGCACTTGCATAGCCTCAGTTTGCGCTTTTACGCCGACCGGCGGGTTGGCGAGCTGATCTCCCGCCTGGCCTCCGATGTTACCCTGGTGCGCTCTGCGTTAACCAACAGTGTGGCCACTCTGCTCAGCCAGGCGCTCACCTTCCTGGGTTCATTGGTCCTGATGCTGGTGATCAATTGGCGCCTGACCCTTTTCATCCTGGTGCTGGCGCCGCTGATCATCGCAAGCGCGGCAATTTTCGGCGCACGGCTGCGCAAGCTCTCCACCAGGGTACAGGACCGTCTGGCAGACAGTAATGCCATTGCAGACGAAGCCTTAGGCAATATCCGCATCGTTAAGGCATTTGCCCGCGAACCATTTGAAATCGCACGCTACACTGGGGCCGTAGGCAAGACATTTACAACCACCATGGAGATGGCCCGGCTGCGTTCAGCGTTTGGTGCATTTATATCTTTCCTCGGGTTTGCCAGCCTGGCAGCCATCCTGTGGTTTGGCGGGCGCGAAGTAATCGCCGGCAGGCTATCCGGAGGCCAGTTAATCGCCTTCCTGATCTATGGGATCAATATCGCCAGTTCGATGGGTGCTTTTACCGGGCTGTACACCCAGCTCCAGGAGGCTGCAGGAGCATCCCGCAGAATCTTTGAGTTGATCGATGAGCAGCCGGAAATCGCCGATGCGCCCAATGCAATCACATTGGATAAAGTGCGCGGCGGCATTGCATTTCGGCAGGTGTCGTTTGCTTACCCAGGGACCCAGCATGTGCTGCATGATATCAATCTGGAGATCCAACCCGGCGAAATCCTGGCGCTGGTCGGCCCTTCCGGCGCGGGAAAATCCACCCTGTTCAACCTGATCCCGCGCTTCTACGACCCAACACAAGGTTGCGTGGAGCTGGATGGACAGGACCTGCGCCACCTGCGCCTGGAATCCCTGCGCCAGGTCATCGGCCTCGTCCCGCAGGAAACCCAGCTTTTCTCAGGCACAGTCATGGACAACCTGAAGTACGGCAATCTTGATGCCGATCGGGAGACCATCATCGCCGCCGCCCGGGCTGCCAATGCAGACGAGTTTATCGAACGACTACCGCAAGCGTATGATACGCTGGTCGGCGAACGCGGGGTGAAGCTTTCCGGCGGACAGCGCCAGCGAATCGCTATTGCCCGTGCCATTTTGAAAAATCCACGTGTATTACTTTTGGATGAGGCTACCAGCAGCCTGGATTCCGAGTCGGAAAACCTGGTTCAGCAGGCCCTGGAAAGGTTGATGGCTGAGCGCACAACAGTCATTATCGCCCACCGCTTGTCCACAGTTAAAAAAGCACACCGCATAGCCGTGCTGGAGGACGGCCGCCTGATCGAGGTAGGTCCCCACAGCTCTCTTCTGGCACAAGATGGCCTGTATGCACGTCTCTATCGTATGCAATTCCGCCCTGCCGATTTGTCAACTGCGGATCTGGCCTAACGGCGCACTCGCTGCTGGATTGCCTTGATCAGCATGCGCAATTCTTCTACCCGAAGCAGATACAGCAATAATCCGTAGACTATCCCCCCCAACAAAATCCCCACAATAACCACCAGCCAGGAAGGCTGCCCGGTGCTGCCGTTCATCCAGAAGATCATTACGCCGGACATTGCAACCGCCGCGAGGCCAGCCAGGCCGGCAGCTTTTACGATGGATGCTCCTTCCAGACCGGCCAATCTGCGGCGCATTATCCACAGCAAGGCAACCATCTCCAGGGCAGTCGCCAGGGAATTGGCCAGCGCCAAACCACCCAGTGGCAGCCAGCCCAGGCGGGAAAACAGGGTTGAAAACAGCAGGCTGAACAGGATGTTCAGGCTCATTGCGCCTACACCCACAAAGACCGGGGTCTTGGTGTCGTGCAGCGCATAAAATGCTCGAGCCACAATCTCGACTACGGAATGGCCGACCAGGCCAATCGCATACCAGAGCAAAGCCCAGGCTACCAGCTGGGTGGAAAATGAGGTAAATTCTCCCCGCTGATAAAGCGCCGTGATCAGTTGAGTGCGTAAAATTACCAGGCCAAATGTCGCCGGGATGGAAAGAAGCAGCACACCCCGTAAACTGGCAGCCAGAGAGGAACGCATGGCTGCCAGACGCCCCAGTGCCACTTGAGCCGAAAAAGTGGGCATGGCGGCAATGGCAATCGATTGAGCGATCACCGCCTGCGGCATAAGCATCAATGCAAAAGCATAAGTCACACCGTTTATGCTACCTTCCACCATGCTGGATGCCAGCCAGACATTGATCCAGAAGTTCAGCTGGACGATGGCCACACCAAGCAATCGCGGCAGGAACAGGCGTACCACTTCGCGAACAAACTCGAGTTGCACGCCAAAGCTCGGGAAATAGATGGGCTTCGTGCGCAGCAGGGATGGGATTTGCAACCCCAGGTGCAGGCAGGCGCCGATAAGCACTCCCAAAGCCAGCCCATAAATTCCCAGGTACGGTTTTAGAACCACCACGCCAAAGATCATACCCAGGGCATACATCGATGGAGTAAGAGCCGGTATAAAAAATATCTGGTGGGAGTTTAATATCCCGATCACCAGCCCGCTTAACCCAAACAGAACAACCGATGGCAGCATCAGTCGCATCAGCGAGATGGTCAGGGCTTCTTTCTCAGGGTCGGCGGCAAATCCGGGCGCTAACAGGTAGCGCACGATCAAGGGAGCAAAGATCGCAGCCAGGGCAGCCGCGCTGGTCAAGATCACCAATACCCAATTCGAGATCGCCGATGCCAGTTTCCAGGCCCCGCGCCGATCGTCACGCGTAAGTAAAGTTGTAAACGTGGGGATGAAAGCGGATCCCAATGCCCCGCCGGCAACCAGGTTGAATAACGTTTCCGAGACCCGATTGGCAGCTGCGAAGGCTTCTATCTCTTTTCCTGTGCCAAAGGCATTTGCCACCAGGATCTGCCGCAGCAGACCGATTAAGGTGCTGAATACAAACGCAGCCATAACCACCCCAGCTGCGCGGGCAATTTGTTGATTTGAAGAGCCTTGGGACGTGGTCATAAAAATGAATTATAAGGGAAAAAGCTATTAGAATATCGCTGGTTAGTAGAGTTTGTTCCCCGGAACAAATCCTATAAAAACCTTGACTTAGAACAATTGTTCGATTATATTCAAAGATGACAGGAGTGAAGCCAATGGCCCAGTTTACTTCTCCTCCGAATTCAGAGTGGTTCAAAGCTCAGGTTTGGTCAATGGTTCGGCAGATTCCTGCCGGAAAAGTAGCCACTTATGGTCAAATCGCGGGTTATATCGCCCATCCCGATTGGAGTCGACCCGGATCAATACCGTGCCTTTAGCGCCCGATGGGTAGGCGGTGCAATGTCCAGCTGCCCGGCGGATGTCCCCTGGCAACGGGTGATCAATGCCCAGGGAAAAATCAGCCTGCCCGAAGGCGGTGGTCGCTCCATCCAACGCGAGCTGCTCGAAGCCGAAGGGATCGAGTTTGACTCACGCGACCGAATTAATCTGGATCGATTTCGTTGGGAGGGACCCGCCGGATCGTCGGATCCAGAATAATCGTTCCTTTGAGAGGAAAGGATTAAGCAGAATGAATATTCAGTTACCGCAGTTTAAACGGTTGGTTCAGTTCTCCAGCCTAAAGTCCCAAAAAAAGACCCATGTCAACCCACGCTTCCGCGCCTATGGCAGAGCCAGGATTGACATCATCCAACACGTAAGCAATCAAGACGACTGGGATCGGTTGTGGAAATCCCCCTCTAACTCCTTCCCATTCGATTGGACTGAAGGTTGGAAGCAGTGCCTCGAGTATCGTGTCGATGATTATGCCGCTGAAGTTGGCTTCTTTATCGATTTTCTGGGATTCTCCGTTGATGAGTTTGGCCCGCAATATGCCCGATTCTGCAGCCCTACCGGTGATTTCGCCATCGGCATAGAAGCCTGCCCAGCTGGATCTTCAGCCAGGCCGGTGAGTGGTCTAGGGCTGCAACTGCAGGTGACCAATGTATTTGAATTGGTCGAGGAACTTCAAAAACGAGGGGTTTCCTTCGAGCATCCCCCCAAGATTCATCCCCGAGATAAGACTTTGGTGTCGACGAATATTCAAATCTCCGCACGGACTCGTTTTCGAGCTGATCAGTGAGAATCGCTATCCTGAGCTCGAAGTTCCAGTCGAATTGGCAAGACCATCGCATGAAACAGACTATAATGAAAAGGCGACGGTTGCAGCCGAAAAACCTGATTTGGATTAGATCCTGCTCCACCAGATAGAAAGACCCGCCAATGGACGCCTCAAGGATCACAATTCTTCCACTCACATCAGAGCTATGGGCCGATTTCGAGACTTTTTTGGGCCACATGGTGCGCAGGGGGGCTGCTGGTGCATGTGGTGGCGGATCAAGCGCTCCCAGTTTGAATCTCAGCAAGGGGAAGACAATCGCCTGGTCATGAAAGCCATCGTCGCCTCCGGCCAAATTCCCGGATTGCTGGCCTACCTGGATGGACGCCCGGTCGGGTGGTGTTCAGTCGCGCCGAGGTTGGATTTTTCCGTGCTGGATCGCTCTCGAGTATTGGCACGAATTGATGATGAACCGGTATGGTCGATTGTTTGCTTCTATATCGCCAAAGGATACCGACGGCTGGGATTAACGGTTCGCTTGATAACTGCGGCCATTCAGTACGCAGGAGCGCATGGCGCCAGGATCGTAGAGGGCTATCCCAAGGATCCATTGAACGGCAGCCATCCAGATCCATTCGCTTTCACCGGGTTGGTATCCGCATTCAGGAAAACCGGATTCGTAGAAGTCGCTCGCCGCTCAGAGACTCGTCCAATTATGCGTTATTTCATTGATCAATGAAGGGAGGCAGAATGCTAACGCGCTGTGCATGGGTTAACATAAACGACCCGCTCTATATTGCTTACCATGATTTTGAATGGGGTGTACCCGTTCACGAGGATCGCCTGCTATTCGAGTATCTCATTTTAGAGGGGATGCAAGCCGGGTTAAGCTGGTCGACCATCTTGCGCAAGCGGGAAAATTTCCGCCTGGCATTTGACAATTTCGAACCTGGGATCATTGCCGCCTACGGGGATGACAAAGTCGAGGAGTTGATGAACAATGCGGGGATCATCCGCAACCACCGTAAAATCCTGGCTTCCATTGGCAATGCGCAGTCATTCCTGGCGATACAGGCCGAGTTCGGCACCTTTGATGCTTACATCTGGCAGTATGTGGGGGGTAAACCGATCACCAATCGATGGGTAACGATTTCGGAGATCCCCGCACATACACAAGACTCAGATCGCTTGAGTAAAGACCTGCTGCTGCGGGGCTTCAAATTCGTCGGGTCGACGATTATTTACGCACACATGCAGGCTACCGGCATGGTCAACGACCATACCATGGATTGCTTTCGTCATTCCGAGATACTGAACTCAATTTAAACCCAAAGCGGCGCTGAGGAGGTTGCGCCGCATCGGATAATCGCCCTTACAAGTTTCATCCGGCGAGAGCCGGGTACGCCGCCCCCGGCTCTCTCTAAGGAGGAGAAGAAGAGAAATCGCCCTTCAAGACTAATAATACCAGACCCCCTTCCGGCGTGCTTGACGTTTATCCGACGCTTACCCTACGATTACCCTACGATTTCACATTCTTTTCAACCATTTCGGCTTCTTTATTTACGATACGTCCAATGTTCGCCGAGTGTAGCGAACTGTTCCTGGCTTAAATATAGGATCGGTTCATGGCCGAAAGTATCCCCCGATCCATGCACGGCGACAACATCCATCACATGCGGGGCAAACTCACGCGACAGGTTGGTTAATTCACGGTAGATGATCATTTCGAAGATTGCATCTGCGCCCTCAACTACGCGGGTGTGCTGAAGTTTTTCGCCCTGCCGAAGAGAAAATCCCAACAATTCGGCCTTGTTGACATCTCTGCCGCTCATGTACCCGGCCCGAATCACACGCTCGCGGTCGCTCCAAGGCATAAAGTGTAAAGCTGCTTCTTTATATTTTCTCAGCAGAGTCAGGCTGTAGTTGCCCACTCCCATCGATATCAAGAAGCGGAATGGATCCTTAGAAATCAAGGTCCAATAACCCATCGGCATCATGTTCTCCCCTACGGTCAGTAAAGCCAGGTGCAAAGGGAAGAATTGTGTCGAGAACGGAGAGTTTTGGGGGGATACGGGCATCATCATGCTACCTCCTTGAGCTCGATTATGTTTCCTTCAGGGTCGACAAACTTAACCCAGCTGCTGGATTTATAAAACTCAATTTCCGACAAAAAACTCACTCCTCTTTCGCGCAGTATCTGCACTTCTTCAGCCAAATTTTCCACTCGGAACCCTGCTACCAGGGATTGCTGCCGGCTGGTTTTTGGCAGGTTGCTGCGCTCTCCCCCAGCAGATAACTCAAATAATGCGCCTCCACCTGCATCGAATACAGCCCATGATTCGTTCTTACGAATCAAGCGCAGACCAATAACCTCCTGATAAAAAGCTACCTGGGTATCCAGGTCAGCGACCTGCAGCCCGGCCCAAACAATCCCAATAGGACGCATACACCACCTCCCGCAAATACAATCTGAATATTCATCTAATTATAAGGAACTCTGCACCAAAGAAGCAGCCATTTCGCATTTATAATAGCTGCTCGCAGAAATTTTAAGGATGTTTGGGCAGGCATTGAATGGCAAATGATGAGATAGTGTCCGGTTTGCAACGCAGCTGGACGCTGCTGGAAAAATTAGGTGAAGGCGATGCCGGTGAGGTCTATCGTGTGGAATCGCTGATCGACCGGCAGCAGGCAATCTTAAAACGGCCATATCGCAGCGCATTCACCAGTGATATAAATCGCCAGGCTGCCCAAATTGCCGGAGAAGCTGAGATCCTGCAGACCCTGGGCGGCCTGGACCTCCACGTGGATTGGCCTAGCCCAAGTCAGGGATTCCAGGTGCATGTCCCGTTGCTGCTCGATCGGAGCAAGCCCGGGGCGGAATTTAGCGACCGCTTTTTTATCATCATTGAACTTGCTCGTGGCAGCAGCCTGTCTTCGCTTGCTCGGCTGGCGCGCTTTGGTCAAGAGATCGACCAGCAGGCAGACGAACCTCTCCGCCTCTTGTACCGCCAGATCGCCGAAAGCGGTAAAATTCCCGACCTGGTTATCCTGCGTACCCTGGCAGGCATCCTGGAATTATTCCACGCAATCCACACCCACAAATCGGAACAGAATTCAAGCCCGTCTTCCGGGTTGATCTGGAATGATGTCAAACCAGATCACCTGTTTTGGGATCCGCAGCTCAAGCGACTGACAATTATCGATTGGGGCAATGGGAAGTTCCTAGACCCGGATGGCACCTCAGCAGATTTTCGATTTACGCGGGTTACTGACTACAGCCAGTATATCCTGGCCATGGGCAGCCTCCTGGCAGATAACTCGCCATCTCTGTATTCCGCCCTTCAATGGCCCGAGCAGCCCCTCCCAGTGTACGAAATCGTTGAAACATTGCCTGTGGTAAAAAGCCGCCTCGAAGCATTGATCTCCGCGGAGCTCAGGCAGCTTGCATCCAGCCGCCAGAAGGAATCAAACCTTTTACTGACCAGCTACCCGCAATTTTCTCAGCTGGCTGAGTTGGAGCAGGTCCACCTTCAAATTATCCTCTGCGGGGAGCTTCCGAATTACATAGGATTGCAAGAATTTTTTCGCCACCTGGCCGGCCGGTTGGCGGAGGACGCCAAGCTAGAGGACCTTGGAAGGCTTTGCCTGCACGCCAGCAACCTCCCGGCCGCCGATGTCAGCACATGGCAGCTGTTGGATGCTTTCAGAGCCATTGCACAGGAAATTCAAACTGCGGCCGGCTCAGATGACCAGGTGGATGTCTTAATGAAAGCTATCCATACCGGTCTGCAGGACGATTGGCCAGGTGCCCTTTGGATCGCCCTGGCGGCGGCTTCCGATGAGCCTGAACCGGCCTGGTGGCAAGATCTCGCCTGCCATATCCGCGAATTTGAGTATGGAATCGATACTCACACGCCTACACCCTTGATGGCCATCAAGCGGGCGCTTCACTCCTTACAATCCGTTGCAAAACAGATTGAAGACACTCAGCCGGGTCCGGTTCAGCCTGATATGCTTAATGAACCTGCCGCCAGTAGCATAAACATCACCCAACTAATTGAGATTTTGCGGGAAGAGATTATCGTAGATTGGGCTATGCTGGACCCCGATCCACCTGACTCAGGCATCGAATATAGCAAGATCGACCGGCTGCTGATTGAAATTGGCGAGGCTAATCCGGCTGCGTTGGAGGTTATTTCGCGCGCCTTGGAGCAACCCAAGGCCCAGGTTAAGCTCACTATGGAGGCCTGGGGGCGCAAAGAGTTCGAGACTGCCCGCCGAGGCCTGCGCAATATCCTGCTTTGGGATCCAGACCGGCGTCGGTTATTCCTGGCGGACCTGGCAATGCAGGCAGCACCGGTCTGGCTGGCTTCTCTCGCTAAACGTCCTCGGCGCGAGCTCACCCTGTTGGAAACGATCACCCCGCTCGAGTTGGAAGGGCGAGAGCTTCGCAACCAGGTTGGACCATCTCGCTGGCTGGATTTGATCCTCGATACTCTGACCAGCCTGCGCAAGGGAGCCAACCCCGCCGATCTGGTCTATGAAAAACCAGAGCTAAAAACCGAAATCCCCTGGTTGAGCGATCTGGAGCCGCCGCGCCCGGTGCGAAGCCTTTCGGCAGAACCGGCTCGATTGGAAAGACAGGCTCTCCCCGCGGCCTCAGAACGGACAGCTCGCGGCATCCATGAAGCACGCATCGGGACAGGCCAGGAAGTACGTTTAAGCGATCCCCTCGACACCTGGGTGGCCGAAGCCAGAGGGTCATCCGCCCGGGTCTTCGCCGGGTCCCTGCGCACCCCAATCCAAAGTCAAAAATCTTGCGCCATCAAAATCATGCGCCAAGATCGAGTGGAATACGCCCTGCCACTGTTTCGGGAAGAAATTCAGGTGTTGGCTTTGCTGCGCGATGTCCAGGGCGTCACGCCACTTCTGGAATGCGGCTACATCCACTTGGATAACGACCAGCAGCTGCCAGCCGACAGCCGCAGCATCACTGCAGAGGAGCTGACGGGGGATGTGCTGCGTTATGCACCTGAAGAAATTGTCGGATTCCTGGCCGAATTAGCGAGCAGAGCTCACACAGGCTGGCTGCCGTACCTGGCGATCGATAAGTTCCAGCAAAGTGACAATTTACTCCAATTCTGCGATATCGGTCATACCCACGGGCGCTTTTTACCGTTGGATATCCTTCTCAGCATGTCCATCCAGATATGCGACATCCTCGAAGTAGCCCATGGCAGGAATATCGTGTACCGCGATCACAAGATTCTGCATTACTATTGGCTGGAGCAGGTAAACGGCATATTTGTTATCGATTGGAATGTCGCCAAACGCCACTCCCAAGGGCTGAGCAGCGAAGAGAAGCAGTTTGACCTGGTGCAGCTTGGGGCGCGCGCTCTGCACCACATTTTTACTGGCAGGCCTGCCCCGGGGGCACTCCCTTTAGGTCCAACCCGACCGGATGAGATTGAAGCAGCGGCGCATACCTATCGCCCACAATGGACTTATGACGATCAGCGTTTGCCTACTGCCCTGAAAGACATCATAGAAAAAAACCTGGCAGGAGGCTATACTCAAGTTAGGGGACTGCGGTATGATCTATACCAGGTATTTCAACAGCTATCCGCAAGCGGATATTCAGAAACAGGCTAAAATTTTATAATGACAGCATTCCAAGATATCAACGACCAGGCCACCCTCCTGCTCAGCCAGGAAGAGCCCTCGCCTACCGACATTCGGCGCTTTCTCCTCGAAATCGATGAGCTGATCAATTCATCAGATTATCAAAACCTATCGAACGAAGAACGCAGCAGTCTGCAATCCCTGCGGCGCGACTTAAAAACCCGCCTCAGCCAGGGCAACGGCGAGCCGTCCGATCAGACAATCTCTCCGTCTGTCTTATCGGGAGCAAAATCCGCTGCCCTCTACCAGGAGCCCGCCACCGCACCACTAGAGGCGAAATCGCACAATACCGAGGCGGAGAGCGAGATGGAGACCGCTGAGCGCATGTTCTACAGCGGTCGCTATGCCGAAGGAATCAAGCACTACGAGCGCGTCCTGCAGATCGAGCCAAATTGGGAGCGCGCCCGCCAACACCGCTCAGAAGCCGAAAACTACCTGCGCACCGGATACATTCCATCGGTCGCACTGCCGGCAGAAGCCGCTTCAGCTTACGGTAAAGCCCAATCCGCCTCGCGAGTCGGCCGGTATGCCGACGCCCTGGCCTTGCTGGGCAAAGCCCAAACCGTCCTGCGCGAGCTTGGCATCCAGCGCTGGCAGGAAGGGCAGGAATTTGAGCAAAAGCTGCAAGAAAATATCGATGCCGAAAATGTGTACCTGGAGGGCATTAAGGCATTCGAAACCGGGCAGGTGGACGAGGCTATCGAACGGGTCGATACAGCCTTGCAGGCAACCGGGCAGCCGAAATACGCCAATAAAGCCCAGGCGTACCGCAAAGTCAAAGAAACCCTGCGATCTGTGAACGATACGCTCAATTCGGCAACTCCTGACATCAACGCCATTGTGCAGTCCAAGAATGCCATTGACGGACTGGTGCACGATTATGGAGAAAACCCAGCCTTCCAACGCGTGCGCACGCGCCTGGATAATGCCATTCCGAAAGTCACGGCGCCGGTAAAAGACCAGGTCCGCAGCCTGAAATCCCAGGCGGAAAAATCCACAACTATCGAAGGCACCTTGTATATGGCCCAGCAAGCTAAAGCGCAGCTGGACACGATCCGCAGCCTGCAAGGTGTCGATGAAAGCCTGGATCGCCTGCAACATGATGTCGACAAGCTGATCCGCGATACCGAAAAATATGAAGCCGATCTGCTGGCGGCGCAAGCTTCCTATCAAAACAACCGCCGCTGGCCCGCCAGCGCCGCCCGGATGAGCGCAGACCTTCGCCAGCGCTACCCAAACGACCCGGGAGTGGTCGCTCTGAACCGCTCTCTGGGCGGATACAACGCATCCAGGGTAGCCATCCGAATTGGGATTGGTTTGCTACTCCTGATCTTGCTGATTTTCGTTATTCAATGGGGAGCCGGCCAATTCCGGGCATATACCCTAGCGCGGACGCCCACGGTGACCCCCACCGCAACTACCACTGCCACATTGACGGCAACCGCCACCAATACACCAACAGCCACGAACACGCCTCAACCCAGCCCAACCCCCTCGCTCACACCTACCCCACTGGCAGGTACCGTGCTGCGCACCATTTGGGCACGCAGCGGGTGCTACGAGCAGTTCAACGCCGTAGGCCGTATTCAAGAGGGTGGAACAATTCGGTTCTTGCCATCCGAAAGGCGTTTCGATAGCTTCAACCGCGAGTGCGTTTTGGTCGAGTATCTTTCTCCAACAAGCTCTGTCATCGGATGGGTGCTTATCGCCGATATCGGATCTGCTGAGATCACCACCACTCCTACCGCCACTCCCTGACGCCGTTCATGGACAGCTTGCGCAGCCAATTCCTTTTGGACCCGGAAGTGGTATTTCTAAATCACGGGTCATTCGGAGCCTGCCCACGCCCGGTCTTTGAAGTCTATCAGGCCTGGCAAGCCGAGCTTGAACGACAGCCGGTGGAGTTCCTCGGACGGCGGATTGTCGGCTTATTGGCAGATGCCCGCCAAAAACTGGCAGAGTACCTGGGTTCAGGCAGCGACGAAATCGTCTACTTCTCAAATCCTACGACCGCAATCAATATGGTCGCCCGTAACCTGGATTTGCATTCGGGCGATGAAATTCTGGCAACCAATCACGAGTACGGCGCCATGGATCGAACCTGGCGCTTCATCTGTGGTCAATCCGGCGCAAGCTATATCCAACAGCTAATTCCTCTGCCAGTGCGCAGTCAGGAGGAGGTCGTTGAAGCTGTCTGGTCAGGCGTAACGCCGCGCACACGCGTCCTGTTCATCAGCCACATCACCAGCCCAACTGCATTGATTTTCCCCGTGGCCGAGCTGTGCAGCCGGGCGCGGCAGTCTGGTATTCTTACGATTATCGATGGGGCGCATGCTCCCGGGCAAATCGATCTGAACCTGACAGACCTGGGTGCCGATATCTATACCGGCGCCTGTCACAAGTGGCTATGCGCACCAAAAGGAGCGGCATTCCTCTACGCACGCCGCGACGTGCAATCTCGCCTGCTGCCTCTGGTCGTCAGCTGGGGCTACGAATCCGAAAAACCATCCAGCTCTCTGTTCATCGACTATCACGAATGGCAGGGGACGCGCGATATGGCAGCTTTCCTGTCCGTGCCTGCAGCCATCGAATTCCAGGCCTCGCACGATTGGGATATGGTCCGGCGGGAGTGCCATGCCCTGGCAATCGAAACGCGCCGGCGGATCAACGCGGTTACCGGCCTTGAACCAATCTGTCCGGAGTCTTCGGATTGGTTTAACCAGATGTTTCTCATCCGGCTGCCAAAAAACATAAACCTGGTCGATCTTAAGACCAGGCTGTATGATGACTTCCGGGTGGAAGTCCCTACCATTTATTGGGATACGCAGAACTTTCTGCGGATTTCTATCCAGGGCTATAACACCCATGAGGATACCGAAGCTTTAATTCAGGCGCTACAAAGTATTCTCCCCGAAACTTAGTGGTACTTCCGGATCGGCTCCAGGAAGAGTGCGCGTTCGGTGGTCTTTGGGATTGCTAAATACCTCCGGCGGCAGCCCTTCTTCGACAATCACGCCACCTTCCAGGTACATCACCCGGTCGCCGACATCCTGGGCAAAGCCCATCTCATGCGTGACAATGATCATCGACATGCCTTCGTAAGCCAGCTCGCGGATTACATCCAACACTTCGCCGATTAACTCAGGGTCCAGTGCAGATGTCGGTTCATCGAACAGCATCACCTTGGGCTCCATCGCCAGGCTGCGGGCGATGGCCACGCGCTGTTTCTGCCCGCCGGATAGGCGGATGGGGTGCACATCTCGCTTCTCCAGAAGCCCAACTTTTTCGAGGTATTTTTCCCCGATCGCAATAGCCTCATCTTTTGACATTCTCTTGACCGTGACCAAGCCTTCGATGACGTTTTGGATCACCGTCATGTGCGGGAACAGGTTGAATTCCTGAAACACCATGCCGGTTTGCAAGCGCGCCGCCAGGATCGTGTTCGGGTCTGGTTTGACACCCGGGTTGCAACCCACCACGCACTCGCCGACCTGGATCACACCAGAGGATGGCTCTTCCAGGAAATTGATACACCGGATCATGGTACTCTTACCGGATCCACTGCGACCGATCAGCACCAGCACTTCACGAGTCTGCAATGTGAAGGACACACCGCGCAGAGACATGCAGCATACCAAACCATTTGTGCAGGTTATCCACCTGAATTAAGGGATTACCGTTCATATGCTTGTGACAGCCGCTTTTCCAGCAGCCCCTCCAACCATGCAGAGATAATCGTCAACAACCAGTACAACGCCGCCGCCAGTAAGAACATCTCCATGAACTTGATTTCTTTGCGCGCCAGGCGACTGGCCATGTAGGTGATCTCCCATACACCCATAATCGATACCAGGGATGAGTCCTTCTGCATAGCAATGAACTGGTTGCCAATATCCGGGATAATAATGCGCACTGCCTGGGGTAAGATCACACGCCGGATCGTCTGCGAGCAATTCATACCCAGCGATATAGCCGCTTCGTGCTGCCCGTGGTGGATGGATTGGATACCGGCCCGGAAAATCTCCGTCATATAGGCGCCATAGTTCAAGCTCAACGCCAACACGCCGGATTGGATCGGTGTAAGGATAAACCAATCACCCATCGTCATAAGGAAAGGCAGATCTTGACTGACACCGAGCAATGTGAGTTGTTTGCCTACCTGTGGCAGGCCAAGGTAGATGACGAAAATCTGGATCAGCAATGGCGTGCCGCGAAACAGAGAGATGTAAAACCCTGATAACCCCAATGCGATCGAGTTTTTCGAAAGCCGCCCCAAAGCGCCCATCAAAGCCAGGATTGTGGCAAAGCTAATGGAAACCACCGAAATAATGATCGTCCATTTCGCGCCTTCACGGATCACGTACCAGGCGTTTTCAACGACGTAATCGAAATCGAATTCTATCAGAAGCAAAAAGATCGTGATGAAGCCGAGTAGAACCAACCAAACCACCGCAATCTTAACGGACAGCAGCCTGCGTTGTTTTTGCTGGTAAGCGACCAGGTCCAGACCCATCTGGATATCAGGGTCTGAAGGCGGGCCGGTAGGGGGTGAAATCGCCTCAACAGACATGGATCACTCCTTAGGCAAATAAAAATGAAGGGTGAGGGCAAGATAAGCCCTCACCCCGGGAGTCAGGTTGAGATTATTTAAATTGGTCTAGCAGGTTGGTATCAA
This sequence comes from uncultured Chloroflexia bacterium, assembly GCA_963744375.1. Lineage (GTDB taxonomy): Bacteria > Chloroflexota > Anaerolineae > Anaerolineales > UBA4823 > CTSoil-045. Next base: position 542,458 of record CAVUTH010000001.1, read on the forward strand.
ACTGACCAGCTGCTGTAGTCAGGTCCAGGCCATAGTATTGCTGGGAGAGCTTTACTAGAGTACCATCCTCGTGCATCGCCTGGATGATCTCATCCAGTTTGGCAACGAAGGATTCTGGGTCCAAACTGCCCTTTTTATCGATAGCTGCTGCCAGGTACTCGAAGAAAACCGGGTCACCGAGCTGCTTGAGCGGTTTGCCGCTTTGGATAGCCTGCATACCGGTGGGTTGAGCGGTCAGAACGGCATCCAAACGCACACCGTCACCCAGCGCCAGGTCGTCCAGGGCAAAGGAATCAGTCTCGTAACCCGCAAACTCCGGGTTTTCGACCACAAAGGTGATCTCCTCACCGGGTATACTTAATGTCCCCGACAGGTAAGCATCGTAGGTGCATCCGGTGCAGGCGCCAATCTTCTTCCCAGCCAGATCGGCAGGCTGCGTGAAGGTCGTATTGTCGGTGTGAACAAAGAAGGCTGCCGGTGTGGTGTAATAGGGCTGCGAGAAATACAGGTTCGTCATGCGCTCCGGTGTGACCGTCATGGAACCCACGCTGACGTCCCAACGATCGGCCCAGTTGCCACTAGTGATCAGTGTCCAATCGGGCGTAACAAAGCACGCTTCCAATCCCAAACGTTTAGCAATCTCTACTGAGACATCGATGTCAAAACCTTGAAGCTCTGCCGAGGTTTTCTGATCGTTAGCACATTTGGTGTCGGCCGGACGTACGGCATTGGGTACAAGCTCGGACTGTGGCGGGTAAGCCGGGTCGGAGGACACAATCAGCGTGCCCCGATCCTCAACCTCTGCCAGCTTGTTTTCTGCCTGGGTCTCACCTCCACCACAAGCGGTCAGCAGGAAGCTGATCGCCACAAGCAGAGAGACAAATAGATACAGCTTCTTCATCTGGAATCCTCCTTGGATATCTTATCTGATTAGGTATGGCGAATGGTTTCACAAGGCAGGTTGGCTATGCAATATCGCTAAGCACCTCCTCTAGCCGATCACGGCCGATATACCAGGACGGGTGAAACAAATAGCTCCCAGAATCAATGTTACTATTTATTATAGAACACGAATCCGGCTGGGGCAAGGTCGTTTCTCAGCCTTGATTTAAGACTTGGCGAGCTGCATTATAGCCCGGAGCGCCAGTCAATCCGCCGCCTGGGTGAGTTCCCGCCCCACAAAGATACAGGTTTTTCACAGGTGTGGCATACTGCCCATACCCTGGCACTGGCCGCATGAACAAGAGCTGGTCGAGCGCCATCTGGCCGTGATACACATCGCCTTGCGGCAGGCTGTAGATCTCTTCCAGGTCAACTGGCGTGAGCACCTGGCTATAAACGATCTGCTGACGGATCGAAGGGGCGCAGGTCTCTAGTGCCGCCACTACCCTCTCCAGCAATATCAGCCGATAGTCATCCCAACTGTCCTCTTTGAGCGTATAAGGTGCATATTGCGCGTTGACCGACAAAATATGTTGACCCACCGGCGCAAGAGAGCTATCCATCAGCGTCGGGATGACGATATCCAGGGCCGGTTTTTCGGACAGGCGGCCATACTTGGCGTCATCATAAGCGCGCTCCAGGCTGTCCAGGTCCGGGCAGATCAGAAGATGCCCGCTAAGCCGAGCAGAATTATCTCCGGGAGCGGTAATTGAAGGAAGAAATTCCGGCAACCCGTCCAGGGCAAGGTTTACGCGTGCCATACCGCCTCTAAAGCGGATGTTCTTAACCTGCCGGACAAACGACACATCCAGATGCTCCGGACCCAACAGGTCAAAGAATGTCCGGCGTGGATCGGCGTTCGACAATACCACTCGCGCTGAGATTTTGGTACCATCCTGCAGGACAACCCCAGAGACTCGCTCACCATCCAACGTCAGGCGGGAAACTGCCGCATTTGTGCGAATTTCCCCACCATGCGCCTTCACGACCTGGGCAAGCGCATCGATCAGCTTGCCCGGTCCCTGGCGCACAAAGCGAGAAGCTCGAAAACCGCTCTCCCCGGCATTCAAAGCCTGGTAGAGCAGCATGAATGTCGTGCCGGAAGCACGCGGACCCGCCAGAGAGCCTATCACCGACTGCGCCCCAAGCGCAACTTTCAATACTGGGGTCTCAAACCACTCATCCAGAAAATCGCTTGCCGGCATGGGCAACAGGCGCAGGAATGCCATCATCTCCTGCCGCCCCAACCGGCGGGCCTTCAATGCAGGCAGCAGCCACGGCGAGAGATCTCCCAGCGAGATATCCGGAATGCGGGGTGGATTCAGGGTCAGCATCTCTTGTAAGATATCCGTCATCCGGGTGACCCAACGCAGGTACTTCGGGTACTGCTCTGCATCCACTTTGGAAAAGCGGGCAATTTCCGCCTGGGATTGTTCCGGGTTGCGCCACAGGGTCAATGGCTGTCCGGTAGTATCTACAGCAGTCACAATGGCCGGGTTTTGGATGAACTCCAGACCGAATTTTTCCAATTCCAAATCTTTTACGATCTGCGGTAGAAACAAACCGGCGTCCAGGGCGCCCGTGCTAACACGGTATCCCGGAAATACTTCCTCGGTCGAGGCTGCTCCACCCAGGACGGGGCGCTTCTCCAACACTAATGTTTTCCACCCGGCTTTAGCCAGGTAGGCGGCCGCGGTCAATCCGTTATGGCCACCACCGATGATGATGGCATCGAAATCCGTCTGCTCCACCATGGGTGTTTAGCCTCTCCAATCCTTCAAGATTTCCAGGGCCGCCAGGCGTCCAGAAGCCCCCGAAATACCTCCACCGGGATGCGTGCTCGATCCACACTGGTAGTAGTTCTTGACCGGTGTACGGTAATTTGCATATCCAGCTGCCGGGCGCAGGAAAAACAGCTGCGATAGGCTGAGCTCACCCTGGAAGATATTCCCCTGGGAAAGACCGGTGGTGCGTTCGATATCGAGGGGAGTCAATACCTGCCGGTGCAGGATGATCTCTTTCAAATTGGGGAAATACTGCGCCAGGGTATCGACCACAATATCGCCAAACTCTTCCCGGCGAGCATCCCAGGTACCTTGCCGCAGCTGATAAGGCGCATACTGCACAAAACATGACATGACATGCTTGCCTGGCGGAGCCATATCGGGGTCGATCATCGATGGGATGATGACATCGATATAAGGACGGGCCGGCAAATCCCCGTACTTGGCAGCATCGTATGCCTGCTCAATGTAGTCCACATTCGGGCTGATCGAAATTGCCCCTTTCAGGTGAGCCCCTATACCCGGGCGGCAGGCGAGCTGCGGTGCTCGGTCGAGTGCCAGGTTGACCTTCCCGGAGGAACCACGATACACGCATTTGGCAACACTTTTAGCAAAATCCTCCGGCAGCTCGGCAGGGTTCATCAGTTTCATGAACGAGAGGTAGGGATCGAGGCTGGTGACGACAACCTCGGCATGCAGCTCATCGCCATTCTCCAGGGCTACACCGACAACTTTTCCTTGCTTGATAATCAGCTGCGCTACCGGGGTCTCGGTGCGTATCTCTGCTCCCAGCGCCTGCGCGGCCCGGGCGATGGCGTAAGAAATGCCGCCGGTACCACCCTTGGAAAAACCCCAGGCTCGAAAGGCGCCATCGATCTCGCCCATGTAATGGTGGAGCAAAACGTAAGCAGTACCTGGCGAACGCGGTCCCAGAAAAGTGCCAATGATCCCGCTGGCTGAGAGAGTCCCCATCAGCGGCTCTGACTCAAACCAACGGGCCACAAAATCGGCCGAGCTCATGGTCATCAAACGCACCAGGGTATAAAGATGCTCTGCTTCCAAACCCAGGTATTCTTTGGCCAGCTTAACCAGCCGGTTCAGCTCCGCCGGATTCAGGCTGGCCGGATCGGGGGGTACCATCCCAAGGATCGGCTTGACCGCTTTGGCCATAAAATACATCGTGTGAGCATAGTCTTCGTAGGCATCCGCGTCTCGCTGCGAGAAACGAGCAATATTTCGCAGTGTCTGGTAGTGATCACCATCCCGGTAAAGATGGTCACCATTGGGCAGCGGGGATAAAGTGCTCTCCAGTGGCAGGATTGTCAGGCCATGGCGGGGCAGCTCCAGGTCGCGGATGATCTCTGGCCGCAAAAGGCTGACCACATAAGAAAAAACCGTGTATTTGAATCCCGGGTAGATTTCTTCGGTGACACAGGCCCCACCCAGCACATGGCGTTTCTCTAGAACCAGTACTTTCTTTCCTGCCCGGGCCAGGTAAGCGGCATTGACCAGCCCGTTATGCCCACCACCAATGACGATTGCATCATATTTCTCAGGCATCATCAGGCTCGCTTTCTCTCTGGGTTGAAAAACGGCAGCTTGACGATGCGAGCATTGACCGGATGATGCACATATTCAACGGTAAATTCCAGCTCCACCCGATCTCCTGGACTGGCCACAGCGGTCTCCAGGGTGCCGATGGCGATATATTTTTTCAGGATCGGTGAAAATGTATGGCTGGTCATCTGGCCAATCTGCCGGCCATTCTGGTAGACCGGCGCCGGTGTGCGCGAGGCGCGTCCAGCCAGCATCGGGGCGAGGTGGTAGCGAGCATACACAGCTTCCAACGACTCCCAATCCACCTCCAGGCCGACCAGCTTCCAATGCGACCCGCTGGCTTTCTCTCGTAGCAGCGCCTTGCGGCCGATAAATGCCGGCTTCTCCAGGTCTACTGCCCATCCCATTCCGATCTCATACGGGGAGGATTTTTGAGCAGGGACGTGCGCTTTGCGAGCGGAGATGTAATCGACTTGCAGCATGATCAACCCGGCCTCGATCCGTGCAATATCCAGGGCCAGGATTCCGGCAGCTTGCGCTCCAAATGGCTCCCCGGCTTCCATCACAGCATCCCATAATCCGGCTGCATGCTCTGGGTCGACCCACAACTCATACCCCAGGTCGCCGGTGTATCCGGTACGGGAGATCCCCAGGGGAATACCCGTTAGCTGTCCTTGCGCGCTGTGGTAATATTTCAAACCGCTGAGATCAACTCCGCTCAAAATTTGCTCCAGGATGCGGCGCGCCGCAGGTCCCTGTACAGCCAGGGCTGCCAGTTGCTGTGAAGTATCGCGTACCACTACATCCATACGATAGGAACAATCTTCAAACCAGACCAGGTTCGGCTCTGCCGCCGTCACTCGAAATCGATCATTTGCCAGCCGGGTGACGGTCCCATCATCGATCACCTTACCATCGTCATCACACCAGGCGGTATACATCACCTGGCCAATTGTACAGCGCTCCAGGTTGCGTGTCATAATCCGGTTTAGTGCGCGCAAGGCATCCGGCCCATGAAAATCATATTTATATAGCGGCGATACATCGATCAGAGCGGCCGAGTTGCGAATGGCATAGTATTCCCGCTCATGGTTTGGCTCATAGAGAGATGCGGACAGATAGCCGGACCAGTTTCTCCATTCATGGCTTTGATTAAGGGGTCCGGTGCGGGTGTGGAATGGAGAGGGGAACGGCATTCAGGATCAATCCTCACTTCCAGAGATGATGGATTATTCGACCAATGCTGATCGGCAAATATGAAATATAATTCTATCACGATCCTATATATAGCCTGGAGTTCTCAATGGACGACCTATCACTGGCCTTACCCCGTCTTAACTTGCTTAATCCCGATCAGATCGACCGAATCCATGCATCCGCCTTGCACATCCTGGCAACAGCCGGCGTGCGAGTCGATTCCCCAACCCTGCGCGATCAGCTGGCACGCATAATCGGTGCTTCGCAGGTCAGCCCGGAAGCGGTAAAGATGCCGGGCGAATTTATTGAATGGGCCTTGAAAACGGCCCCTGCAACAATAGAGATATTTGATCGCCAGGGAAACCAGGCCTTTCGGCTGGGTGAGAGCCGTCCCCGTTTTGGCATCGGAGTCACTTCCCTGTTTTATCAGGATGAATTGACTGACGATCTCACGCCGTTTGAGCGCCGGCATATGCAATCCATGGTGCAGCTGGGACATCACCTGCCCCATTATGATGTTATCTCGACTGTAGGGATCGTTCACGATGTACCCGAAGAAACATCCGATTTGTTTGCTACCCTGGATATGGTCGCCAATACCACCAAGCCGCTGGTGGTCCTGATTTCCGAAGATCGCGCCTTCCCGGTCGTGCTGGATATGCTGGAAGACCTGCACGGCGACCTGGCCGACAATCCGTTTGTTATCCCCTACCTCAATCCAGTCACGCCACTGGTATTAAATTCCGGTACGCTGGATAAACTCCAGGAAGCTATTCGCCGCGGCCTGCCGGTGATCCTGTCAAATTACAGCATGGCCGGTATGTCCACGCCGATCACTCCTGCTGGCACACTGGCGGTATTAATGGCAGAGCTATTGGCTGGATTGGCAATCAGCCAGATGATCAAGCCCGGCACACCAGTCATCCTGGGTATCCTGCCGGCTTATTTTGATATGAAAACAATGGTTAATTTTTACGATCCGCAGAGCATGCTGCTTAACCTGGCCTGCATTGAGATGATGAAGCATTACCGGCTGCCGCACTGCGGATCATCCGGAAGCGGAACCGGCTGGGGGCCCGATCTACTGGCCGCCGAAACCTACTGGATGAACCAGCTCATCACATGCCTGGCTCCCGGCGGCCTGGCGCCTTTTGTCGGCGATACGCTGAATTCGAAAGCCTTCTCTCCGGTCAATGTGGTGCTCGTCAACGAGATAATTGCGCAATCGCTGCGCCTTGCTGCCGGCTTGCAGCTGGATGATGCCAGCCTGGTACTGGATGAAATTATCGCCGCCGGTCCGGGGGGCAGCTTCCTGAATGCGAAATCTACCCGCAGCCGGTATCGTTCGGCTTATTACACCAGCCCTGTTTATACTCGCTTCAGTATGGAAAAATGGCAGGCTATTGGGCAGCCTTCGGCAGACAGGGTATTACGGGAGTACACCCACCAGTTATTGCAGGAGCTGACACCGCCTACCGATCAGGCAGATTTACTCGCCAGGGGTGAGGCATTCATCGCCAACCGGTAGTAGGGATTACACCCAGTTCGGCCGGCTGACCGTGGCAGAAAGCGCCGCCGATATGTCATCGCCATAGGCGATTTTGCAAACCGGCACACCTAGAAACTCAAGGGAAGTACCTATCCGGTCTGGGCTGAAGTATCCCCCAAAAGTTGTCGCATCCAGCAATACGGCTACCGGCCGAAGCCCGCGGCGCAGCAGGATGTCGGCTGTCTGGTATACAACGTCCGAGGCGCTCGGGGTGATCAGCACCGCAGTACTGCCGCGCGGCAGATGGCGCGCCTGTGCTTCGACCACGGTCTGCAGCGGCAAATTCCCTTCTGAGCGCAGCAAGGCCAGCGCTTCCAATATCTTGCCAAGCTGGCGGGCGCCGCGGTCCGATGGCAAGATACGGATCGCCTGGCCGGCATAGACCATCCCTACTGCACGGCCTCGCTGCAGGTAATAGCGCGCCAGAGAGCCGGCAATACTTACCCCGTACTCAACCGTGGATGCCGGCAGCTCGAACTTGGATTTTTTCCGCAGCACATCTCGAGGATCGTACTCAGGAGGCGGCTCAGGCTTTTGGGCCTGCACCGACATGGCCGCATCCAGGAAAATCCATACTTCCGCCAGAGGATCCAGCTCAAATTCCTTAACCATCACCCGGTTGCGCCGGGCAGTGCTCAGCCAATGGATGCGGTTTAATGGGTCACCTGGGACATATTCCCGTACGCCGGAGGCATTCGAGGTGATCTGAGGAGTGCGGCGGCGCAGGTATTCACCCCCGGGCAGTAACCCGGGTGGATTGGGAAAACTGAGCACATCAACAATCATCGGATAAACCAGCAGTGAATCGTGCAATGGGATTTTCTGGCTAACCGGAAACAGGCCAAAAAGATCACCGGAAGCCAGCATGGTTGGTCCCAACGGAAAAACCCCGCGCTCGCGTAACCAGGTGCGCGCCAGGTACGAGCGGCTTTCTCGCCCTCCGATCATGGTCAGCACATGCGAGCCGCTCGAGCCGGGCAGCGGTGACTCATCCCGCACCTCAATCCACAAACGCGGGATGCGGCTGGGATTACGGATTTCATAACGTTCTTCAAAGATCTGGCCCACCTGCGAGCGCAGCGTACGAGATGTCCTGGTCACCTGCACCCCACGCAAGGCCAGGTAAGACATCAGCCAGCTGACTCCCAGGAGCAATCCCCACAGGTAGCTCAATCGATAGTAGAGCTCCGACCCGGTAATCGCTCCCGCCAGCAGGCTCAACGCCAGAAGCAGGATTACTATGCGTTGGGCTGTGACCATTCTGTCAGTTCGTGCGTCCCTTGCCATCTGCAGCACGGCTAGGTGCTGGGCGGCTGGTTCCGGTTGGGTCCCCTCCAGGGACAGGCAGGTTATTCATGATTTCTTCCACCACCTGGCGAGCAGTCAGGTCACGCAAGCGCGCTCCGGGTCCCAGGATGACACGGTGTGCCAGGGTAGGAACAGCCAGTGCCTTAATGTCATCCGGCAATACGTAATCCCGTCCCTGCATGGCTGCTTTTGCCTGTGCAGTGCGGTAGAGCGCCAGGCTGCCTCTCGGGCTGGCCCCCAGGTATACCTCCGCATGCTGGCGGGTGTTATGGGTAAGGTCGACGATGTAGCGTTTCAACGCCGGTGAGACGTAGACACCTTTCACAGCATCCTGGACTTCAGCCAGCTCGTCCACGCCGGCCACAACTTCCAGCTCATTGATCGGATGGGTGAACTGTTGGCGTTCCATTACCAGGATTTCATCTTCTTTGGATGGATATCCCAGGCGGATGCGCATGATAAAGCGATCCACCTGCGCTTCCGGTAGCGGGAATGTACCTTCATACTCAATGGGATTCTGAGTTGCCTGAACCATGAAAGGACGCGGCAGGGGGTGCGTGACTCCATCTACCGTAACCTGGCGTTCTTCCATAGCCTCCAGCAAAGCAGCCTGTGTTTTCGGTGTGGCACGGTTAATTTCGTCCGCCAGGACGATTTGCGCCATGATCGGACCGGGACGAAACTCAAATTCTCGGTTTTCCTGGTTAAAGATTGAAACACCGGTCACATCACTGGGCAGCATGTCCGGAGTGAATTGGATGCGGCTGAAGGAACATCCCAACGAACGCGCCAGGCTGCGCGCCAGCATCGTTTTCCCAACCCCGGGCACATCTTCAATGAGCAGGTGACCCTGGCACAGCAAAGCTGCGACCGCCAGCTCGACCGTCGACCGCTTTCCCACGATGACTTTCTCAATGTTTGATATCAGTTGATCCGAAAATAATTGTACGTTGCTCATAGCGGGCTCCAGTGCTATCCTACCACAGTTCTGTTGGGTGTTCCTTTACTATACTCATAATCTCAGGCAAAGTTCAAATCCAATTTGCACTTACCAGTTAAATCCATGTCTTTTTCCCTTGCGGTATCTCCTATCCGCCTCTATAATCAAAACGGGAACCGGAAACAATGAGCCAACCGTTTAAACTCTTCCGCTTGCAACAACTGGACAGCCAGCTTGACCGTGCCCGGGCTCGTCTGACTGAGATCGAGACAACGCTGAGCCAGGATGAGGTGCTGCGGCAGGCGCAGGTTGAGGCAGATAATGCCGCCGCGGATCTTGCTCTGGCACGAAAATCGCTTCGGCAGTCCGAAGATAACGTAGCCCAGCAACGGATAAAAATTGAGCAAGCTGAAGCGGCTTTGTACGGTGGCAAGGTTCGTAATCCAAAAGAACTCCAAGACCTGCAGAACGATACCGCCGCTTTGAAACGCTACCGCAGCGTCCTGGAGGACCGCCAATTAGAGGCGATGATGGCAGAAGAGGACGCACTGGCGAACAGCTCAGCAGCCATTGCTCGCCTGGAAAAAGTCAGGAGGGATTCAACGGAGCGAGATGCTCTCTTACTGAGCGAAAAGTCCAGGCTTCTCCAGGAAGTCAGCCACATCGAAGAAGAACGGCAAGCAGCATCGGCTTCTATCGACCCATCCGACCTGGCTTTATACGAAAAACTGCGCACGCAGCGCCGCGGCATTGCTGTTTCGAAAATCACCAATAAAGCCTGTTCTGCCTGTGGGTCGACAATCAATGCCGCCTTACTGGATGCTGCTCGATCGCCCAACCAGCTCAGCCGTTGCGATGTATGCGGCAGGATTCTTTACCAGGGCTAGCACTTTCCACAGCACTCAATCCTGGCGATCAAGCCCGGTCCATCACCCCGTCGATCACCGCAACAAATTCACCAACAGCGTCCCAAGCAACTGGAGCCCTACGACCAAGACCAGCGGGCTGAAATCGATCATTCCAGTACTCGGCATAACCCTGCGAATTGGGGTCAACACCGGTTCTACCAATCTGTCCAATCCGCGCCGCACGGGATGGTAAGGGGCAAGAAAGTAAGATACCAGTACCTGTGCAATCACGATGATCGTGTAAATTCGAATCGTCCAATCCACAATGACGGCAATATTGGCCATGATTATTTCTCCTGAAAAATGGGACGTGGACCCATAATCGCCGTCCCCACTCGCACCAGGGTGGCCCCTTCTTCAATTGCCACCTCATAATCAGCGCTCATCCCCATAGACAACTCGCTCCAATTTTCTTGAGGGAATTCATTGCGCAGATATGCCTGCAAGCGGCGCAAGCGTTGAAAATAGGGCCGCGCCATTTCCGCTTCTGGCAAAAAAGGCGCCATCGTCATCAAACCGCGCACCTCCAGGTTGGCACTGGCTGTCACCTTTTCCAAGGTGTTATTTAATTCAGGCCAGCGCTCCTCTTGCCAGGCCGGGAAGCCAGATTTGCTTTCTTCGCCGCTGACATTACATTCCAACAGCACTGGCAACCTGATCCCCATTTCCCCTGCCATGCGGTTCAGCCGGTCCGCCAGCTTCATGCTGTCTAATGAATGAAGATAATCGAACAGACCGCAAACCGCCCTGGCTTTACGGCTCTGAACGTGGCCTATCATATGCCATTGAAGTGCTTCGTGCTTCGAGAGCTCGGTAATTTTCGGCTCGGCTTCTTCGACGTAATTCTCACCTAAATATATGCGCACCCGCCTCAATCACCTGGCAAATCGTCGCAACAGGGTGGCCTTTAGTGACTATCACCAACTTCACCTCTGCCGGACTACGTCCGCAGCGATTAGCGGCTGCTTTTATGCGCTCAACAACGGCTGAATAATTCGCTAGAATATCTTGTGGTTGCATCGCTGCGCTTGGTTAAAGAAGACAACTGTCATTGGTCATACCGGCAGGTGGATTATTGCCCCAAACCGGCCGGTGCTACCTGCCTCGCCCCGGTGAGAATACCAGTCCTCCAGGTGACAGGCGGTGCAAATACCCGATATTTCGACCTGGCGGACGCCGCTTTCCTCCAATACCAGTCGATTGGCAGCCCACAAATCTAGCAGGGCTTTATCGACTTCCATTCCTGGCAGGGTTTGGAGCAGTCCGGAGGCATCCGCACCGAAAGCATCCCTGATGCGGGCAATCACATCGGCGCCGACTTCGTAGTGATGCTGGCCGATAGACGGGCCCACAACTGCCAGGATATCCTGGGGATTTGAGCCGAAACAGTCGTGCATCGCCTGGACGGTATGCGCACCAATTTTCGAAACAGTACCCATCCAGCCCGCATGCACTATCCCACAGACTTTTTTCCCGGGATCGTACAGCAGCACCGGTACACAATCGGCAAAGCGCATGAAGAGCGTCACCTCAGGCCGGTCAGTCAGGATGGCATCCGCTTTCAAGTGGGGTTGGTCGGGCGGGCGCGGCGCAGTGCTGCACACTACCTCCCGGCTGTGCACCTGCCAGACATCGTACAGGCTGTCAAGAGAACGGCCCAGCGCCTGGAATGTTCGACGCCGGTTTTCCTGCACCCGCTCGGGCTGGTCTCCGGAAAGCCCACCCACATTTAGAGAAGCCCAGGGCAATTCACTGACGCCTCCCCGGCGGCTAAACACACCATGCTGCACACCGTGATCGGCCAGCAAGGCGCTTTGGTAATAACGCAGCCCATCCAGCTCAGTGAAGGGCATAGACTTAAGCCATTATCCCCTGCTGAACCAGGAGCTCAGCATTATAGATCGATCCGCCGGCTGCGCCTCGGATCGTGTTGTGTGATAAAACCACCAACTTGATATGCAGCAGTGGATCCGTGCGCAGCCGGCCAACCACCGTGGTCATGCCATCACCGGTGCCCCGATCGAGGCGCGGCTGCGGCCGATCAGGTTCATCCCGGTAAATAATCACCGGCTTCGGCGTGGAGGGCAGCCCGGCGCACACCTCGGGAGGTAAATAATCTTCAAGCGCCCGGCGCACAGTCGGCAGGTCTGCCGACTGATCCATCTCGATGCTCATACATACCACGTGCCCATCACTGACTGGTACACGGTTGGTATGCGCAGAGATCACAAAATCTGCGGGCTGGATTCCTGTATCTTCAAGCCTGCCCAGCATTTTCCGCGGCTCAAGCTCTACTTTTTCCTCTTCACCGCCAATAAAGGGGATGACATTATCCATGATATCTAAAGAGGGCACACCCGGGTAACCCGCTCCCGAAACGGCCTGCAAGGAGACGGCAAACACCCGGCGCAGGCCAAATGCATCCTGAAGCGCTTTCAATATGATCGTCATACCGGTGCTGGTGCAATTCGGATTGGTGACGATGGCGCCACTCCATTGGCGATTTCTGCGCTGCGCAGCCAATAATCCGGTATGCCCAGGATTGACTTCTGGTAGCAGGATCGGGACATCGGGTTCGTAGCGGTACGCGGATGCATTCGAGAACACCAGGCTTCCGGCGCGGGCAAATTCCGGCTCAATCACGCGGGCTTTCTCAGAGGAAGAGCTGAAAATACCAGCGGCACCTCAACCAGGCTCGGATCTGACGGCAATACCAGATATTCTTTGACTGGATTTGGCATCGGCTCGGGCAATATCCAGCGGCAGACCTGCCCATACTTCTGACTTGTGGAGCGGTCTGAACCAGTGACAGCCACGACCTCAAACCAGGGATGGTTCTCCAGTAATTGCACGAAGCGCTGTCCCACAGCGCCCGTCGCTCCTAAAACGGCTACAGGAATTTTTTTCATAAACCCATTCCATTATCAATACATTAAGGATGGCCAGTCAGCCTGGCTTTTTTCTCAAGCAGCATCCGGCGGGTGTCTTTCATACTGGCTTCGATCAATGTGAAGCCATACCAGGCAGTCGTGAATCCAAACAGAAACCCGGTTAGCGTGCGGAAGAAGGGTGTGCTCTCGCGGAACTCCCAAAAACTGAATGGCGGCTGGCTGAGAAGCTGACTCAAGCCATCGATAGCTACCGGCAGCACACCTACCAGCAGCCAGATTTGCCAGGGCAGCGGCGGGAATCGCTTATTTGTCAGGGCGTATAAGATTCCAAAAAGAAAGATGGCGCCATAGATCGCCATATCCCGCTCGCATAAAGCCATTTTGTAACCCATCTGGGGGTTGCCCAAGAACCAGCGGGCAGCCAGCAGCTCCTCATCCGTAGAGCCCTCACTTAACCCGGTTGCTTGCGAGAATGCCTGATATCCCGCGGGACTGGCGCTTTCACGGGGATAAACGGGCTGTTCACCAAACAGGAAAAACGAGCGATAAGCAAGCTGGTGGCAGGTCAGGCTGTAGCCCCGGTAGATGAGCATCGCCGGGGTCTCCAGACCGGCTTTCATCAAGGCGGGCGCAAGTACCGGCAGCCCTACGTAGATCAGCACTAATAGGCTGATGACCAGATCATAATGACGGGAGAACCACAACGAAAAATCATCCGAGCGGGTCCATCCCTTGGCGATCACGCGCTGCTGACGATTGTGTACCGCGCGCAGGGTCATTTCTAACTGCTGCAGGGTAATCGGAGCACTCAGCCTGTAGCCACCAACCTCGACAACCGGAATTTTCTCGCCATACGCCTTACGCAAATCATCCCGGCTATCCACGTCAACCACTCGGAGAATATGAGGGTACTGCTCCTGCAGGCTGGCCAGCTGAGCTTCCGTTTCGTGGCACAGATGGCAATCCGGCCGGCTGTAGAGCGTAACCGTAATCATTCTATGATTCCAAGATCTGTTAAATAACTCACTAGTTGACCTTCATTTAAAATCCCAATGTGTTGGTAGCGGATTTTACCATCACGATCAATGAACAGGGTAGTTGGGAAGCCGCGTATGCGGTACAACTGGGTAATTTTTTCCTCAGGATCGAGCAGCACCGGCAGAGTCAGGTCCAATTCGCGAATGAACGCCTCGACTTCATCCGCCGGCTCTCCGTTATTGATTGCCAGGACTACCAGATCGTCGCCATAGCGCTCTGCGTACTGCTGCAGAAGCGGCATCTCTGCCCTGCAGGGCAGGCACCAGGTCGCCCAGTAATTAATCAATACCACACGACCAGTGGAATCCGAGAGGGTTGCCGTGTCGCCGGAGATCGTCTTCAACGAGAAATCCGGCGCCGGTAAATCAATTTCCGGCACTGCCGGACTTTCAGGGGACATACCGGCCAGCTGAAATGGCAGCCAGGATGGATCCAACCCGATCAAAAGCAGCAAGCCGGCTGAAATTCCCAGGATTACTCCCAGGCTAACTAACAGGAGACGCCTGGATTTTCCATTCATGGGAACAGGTTGCGACAAGGCAATAGTCTCCAGGTCTGTCGCATCATTTATTCGGATTGCTGAATCGGCTCATCGACCAAAATTGGGGTGTCCTTCGGCTTTAGGAACCAGACCGCCACAATGGCCACCGGGAACAGCACCGCTCCAAAAACCCACCACTCAAAGAAGTTACGGCCTTTGCGAGAAGCGATAAAGGCCGGCAACAAGCCAAGCACAATCAGGGCAAGCAAGCCGATCAGGATCGACCGTCCGACGACCGCCTCATCGATAATTCCGTAGAAGGAACCCAGGCTGGCAAGCTGCTGGAAGCGACCAAAGAACAGCAGCAGGCCGACGATGATCAGGACTACCCCCATGGCAATTTCTACAATGCGCATTACCTTGCTGTAGCGCTTAAGTACCGTGGTCACCATACCGATGTATACCGATGCCAGCAAGAAGGGGATCGCCAGACCCGCCGAATAGGCGATTAATAGCACAGCGCCCTGAGAAATTGAGCCTCCGTTCAGAGCAATCGTCAGGATTGCCCCCAGGATCGGACCAACACACGGCGACCAGCCGGCAGAAAAAACAATACCCATCAGGAAAGAAGCAACATAGCCGCGCTGGCGGTCGGGGACTGACTGCGGGCGGAGATCGTACTCCAGAAACGGTATACGGTAGATACCAGTCATATGGATACCAAAGATCACCACTACGACCCCGCCAATTTTGGTCAGCCAATCGCGCAGGTCATACAAGACCCCACCCAATGCCGATGTCGCCACTCCCAGCAGCACGAAAACCACGCTAAAACCCAGGACGAAAGCCAATCCGTGGCTGAATGTAATCCAACGCGCCTGGGTGCTGCTGGTTGCCGAGGCAGCGGAGCGTCCGCCTAGATAGCCAATATAGGCAGGCACCAGAGCAAAAACACAGGGGGAGAGGAAAGAAGCCAATCCCGCCATGAATGCCAGTCCTAGGGTGATATTTGAAAAATCCATAATGCAATTAATCCTGTTTTATGTCAATATTTTTTGAGAGCTTCAGTCCTCGCGCACGAGCACCTTGGTACTGGTCATACCGGCGACGGTCACATCGCCATCTTCATAGGGAACGTCAGGCATTGTCCAGCGAAAAACCCAGCGAGCATCCTCCGGGCGGGCGTTGACACAGCCATGCGAACGGGGGATGCCGTAGCTGTTATGCCAGAAGGTTGAATGCACCGCGACCCCGTTGCTGGAAAACAAGGTCGTCCACCCAATACCGGGGAGATCGTATCCACCACCGGTGGTTCCACCGGTCATATGCACCGAGACCAGTTTTCGCCAGATAGTGTGTTTTCCCACCGGCGTCGCCCACTTTTCAGATGATTCCCCTGGGCATCGTACTTTCCACCTGTGGATACCGTGCAAAAATATACCTCGTGGTCGCCCTCAAAACAAGACATGGTCTGGTGGTTCAGGTCGACCACCACCAGCTTGTCCTGCGCATCCGGATTGATGGGCGTGATCTCATCGGCCTGGATGGACCGGAAGGCCTCGCCGCGAGCCCAGAAGATATCACCAAAAGTGCCATACTTTTCTTTTACACGATACCAGACCTGCTTTTGCTCGTCGGTCTTGATCTGGTCGACCCACATGATCTGGCTGTAATACAGCCGCGGATTGGTCGTGTGCTTCATCCAGGGAGAACACGCCGGGGGTTCGCCAGCACCAGATCAACATAGGGAACACTGACCTCAACCCAGAAACCGCTGCCTTCGGCCAGGCTGGTTTGCGGTCAATTCGGGCGGTTTTCAACCGGCTGCAGATTGGCGGCATAGATATACCCGTCAGGGGTTTCAACAAAACGCTGTTGATCCCACAGCGGCCGCGAGCCGGTCACTTCACGCAGCCAGGGCACAACTGCATCTTCATTAAGCAGCCCTACATCCGCACTGTCGATATCCGCCCGGGCCTTAACCACTGTCTGGTCGCTCAGAATCCTGCCGAGGCGGCTGCTTTCCGGGAATTCGGGCAGCTGTAGGAGACTGTGCAGCGGATTCAGAGCCAGGCCGCCCAATCCAAGAGCAGCAATGCGTAAAAATTCTCGGCGGTTCATCTTGAAAAGACCATTCCAGGCAATCCCGAGCTAATCATACCTCGTAAACCTCAACCCGGGTACTGGCTTCTCCGGTCACAGTGATATCAACCATGCCGGGGTCGTAGGCCACGGTAGGAAGTGTCCAGCGGAAGATCCAGCGGGCATCTTCCGGAGTTACGTTGACACAGCCGTGCGACATGGTATCACCAAAGTTATTATGCCAGAATGTGGAGTGGATCGCCACGCCTCCGGTAGCAAATATGATAGACCAACCAATTCCCGGCAGATCATAGCCTGCCCCGGTAGTGCCACCGCTCATTTGCAATGAAATGTATTTGCGGGTAACGATATGCTCCCCAACCGGGGTAGACCAGGCATCTACAATATTCCCGAACATATCAAATTTCGCACCCGTGGACACGCGGCAAAAATACACCTCGGACTTGCCCTCGTAACAGGACAATGTCTGGTGGTTCACGTCGATCATCACCTGTTTTTCGGTAGCATCCGGTGATATCGGAGAGATATCCTCTTCAGTCAAGGGGCGAAAGGCTTGCGCGTTTGCCCAGAGCAGATCTACGCCGCCATAATAATTCGGGTTGACCCGGTACTGGACCACGCCTTCGGTGGTTGTGCGAATTGTATCGATCCAGAATACCTGCCCATAGTACAGGCGCACCGGCAGGCCTTCATCGATCTTTGCCTCCACCCAGGAATTGGACGAAGGCTCGTTGGGAAGAATCACATCCACGTAAGGCACGGTTACTTCCATCCACATACCCGGCCCAATGCTGGTTTGCTCCAGCTGAGTCACCGGCTGGTTCGGCAGGTTTCGAACCGGCTGGAGCAAAGGTGAATAGACATAGCCCCGGTCAGTCTCCACCCAGCGCTGGTTATTGAAGATATAATTCGGCACCTCGCCGATCACTTCTTTCACCCAGGGGACAACAGCGTCCTCGTAAATCACATCGATCGTCTGACTGTCCGGGTTTGGCCGTGCTTTGATCTCTAGCACACCCTGGGCAACCCTTCCGAGTAAATCCGCCTGCGGGAATTCAATTTGGGAAGCCAGGCGACTGAACGGGCGCAGATAAAGACCTCCCACACCCAGGGCAGCCATCCGAAGAAACTCACCGCGTGATAAAGGTTTACGAGCCATGATATTTATAATTCCGCAGACGCAGGCTGTTGGTTACCACAAAGATGCTGCTAAAAGCCATCGCCCCAGCAGCCAGCATGGGGTTGAGGAATCCCAGCGCTGCCGCCGGGATCAAGATAATATTGTAAAAGAATGCCCAGAACAGGTTCTGTTTGATAGTGCCTAACGTCCGCCGGGAGAGGGAGATGGCCTTTGGCACGCCCAGCAGGTCGCCGCTGATCAACACCACCGGGGCGGCTGCCATAGCCACGTCGGTGCCGGTACCGATGGCGATGCCAACCTCAGCCTGGGCCAGCGCCGGAGCGTCATTAATCCCGTCGCCGACCATGGCCACCACCTGCTTCTCGGATTGCAGCTTCTTGACTTCGGCGGCTTTATCACCCGGCAGTACTTCGGCGAGCGTAGTATCCACGCCCACCTGCCTGCCAATTGCCTGAGCAGTTAGTGCATTATCTCCAGTTAGCATTGTCACTTTCAAGTTCATCCCATGCAGATCCTGGATTGCCTGTCTTGAACTTTCCTTGACCGTGTCGGCAATCCCAATCGCACCTTTGATGCGGTTATCCACTGCCACCAGCACAGCCGTTTGGGCCTGCTGCTGCAGTCGATCGATCTCCATCTGAATGTCATTTAATGGAATCTGGCGCTCAGCCATCATCCGCAGGTTGCCCACCAGCACCTGCCTGCCGTCTACCTCGGCTTCCACGCCTTGCCCAACCACGGCACGGAAGCGCTCGGGGAGGTCAATTGCAAGCCGCGCTCTCCGGCTTCTGCGACGATCGCCTCGCCCAGCGGATGCTCGCTGCCTTTCTCTACGGAAGCCGCCAATTGCAGGATCTCATTTGCATCCATGAATTCGGCGGGGGCAGCCTTGGCCAAGACGATTTCTGTCACAGATGGTTGTCCACGGGTAATCGTCCCGGTTTTATCCAGCACTACCATCGTGATGCTCCCAGCTCGCTCCAAGGCTTCACTCGATTTAAAGAGCACCCCAAGCTCGGCGCCTTTGCCTGTGCCAACCATGACTGCTGTCGGTGTTGCCAGGCCCATGGCACACGGGCAGGCAATCACCAGCACCGCCACCGCATTGATCAACGCGCGTGTAAAATCATCGGCTCCAGGACCCAATATCCACGGTGCAATGAAATACCACGCCAGGAAGGTTAAGGTCGCGATCCCGATCACTACTGGCACGAAGACAGCCGATACCCTGTCCGCCAGCTTTTGGATAGGGGCTTTACTGCCTTGAGCATCTTCCACCAGGCGGATAATCTGCGCCAGGGCGGTTTCCTTGCCAACTTTGGTAGCTTCAAAACGCAGCATGCCCAGTTTGTTCAGCGTTGCGCCGATGACCGCATCCCCCGGACCCTTCTCAACCGGCATCGACTCGCCGGTCAGCATCGATTCATCCACTGCCGAGCGGCCCTCCAGCACCACGCCATCCACCGGGATTTTTTCGCCCGGGCGAACCAGCACGATGTCTCCGGTAAGCACCTGGTCGGTGGAGATTTCCATTTCTTCTCCACCCCGAACCACCCGGGCAGTCTTAGCCTGCAGGCTCATCAGTTTCTTGATCGCCTCGCTGGTGCGCCCCTTGGCAAGTGCCTCCAGATACTTGCCCAGCTTGATCAGAGTGATGATTACCGCTGAAGTTTCAAAATAGACATGGCCGGGAAATAAACCCAGCATGACGAAAATTGAGTAAAAGTAGGCGGCCGAGGAACCCATAACGATCAGCACATCCATGTTCGCCGAGCGGTTGCGCAGCGCTTTGTACGCACCAACGTAATACTGCCGGCCAACATAGAACTGGACGGGCGTCGCCAGGGCAAACATCAGCCAGTTCGCCCAGCCGGCGTGACCGATCGAGTGAGGGATCAAATTCAGGTCCCGACCCATCGAGAACAAGAATAAAGGTACCGTGAAGATCAGCCCTATGATCAAGTCCCGGCGCTGCTGGTCGATCTCCGCCTGGCGTGCTTTTTGTTCGGCATCCTCAGCAACGCCGCCCGTATCAACAGCTTCAAACCCGGCGGACGAGACCGCCTCCGCGCAAGTCGGCCTGGCTGACTACGGTGGGGATATAGCGCACGCGAGCACGCTCGGTGGCCAGATTGACCTGGACCTCCAGTACGCCTTCCATCTGCCGCAGGGCTTTTTCCAGGCGGCGGGCATCGTTATCGTCGCCCAACCGCCGGATCAACAAATCCGCCTCTCCGGTCGCAACGCCATATCCGGCGCGCTGGATGCGCCCGATCAGGTCAGGAAGGGTCGCCTGGGCAGGGTCATATTCCACCGTGGCGCGCTCCGAGGATAGGTTTACAAACGCCACTTCGACGCCATTGACCTTCTTCAGGTTGCGCTCAACCGTTGCCACGCAGTTGGCGCAGGTCATCCCTGTCACCGGGAGAGTAACTTGCCGGGTATCGCTCATGATCCCCTCTGGGGGGTATTCAAGTAGTTAATTTACTGCCGGGTAATTAATTTCTGCCAGCAATGCTTTGATTTGCGCTTCGGTAGCGGGGCTATCAAATGTGATCACAGCCTGTTGAGTCGCCTGGTCGGCTGATACGGAAATCACGCCAGGAAGCTCGCTGACCTCTGATTGGATGGTGTGGACGCAGTGCCCGCAAGAAATATTAGGGATCGAGTAAGTTACGGTTGTCATTCAGTTATCTCCTTATCAATAAATCGGTGTTTCTAGATTCCGTGTCATACTGGAAAGGCTGCTTACATTTATGCACGGTTGGCGGCATCAAACACATCGGAAATTTCTTTGAGCACCCTTTCCCGTTCGGACGGGTCTTCGCCACGTACGGCGGTGATCAGGCAGGAATTCAGGTGCTCCTCCAGGATCATGCTGCTGACTTTATTCAGCGCCGCCTGGGCTGCCTGGATTTGCCGGATGACATCAATACAATAGGCCTCTTCTTCCAGCATCCTTTCGATACCTCGGATATGGCCTTCTATGTTCTTCAGACGGCGCATGGCATTTTCGTTCTTCATAGACCTGTCACTCCTGATCATCGGTCGCTCTTGATACCCCCCCCAGGGGGGTGGGGTATCAAGATTTTACCGCAGGCGCCCAGCCTTTGTCAAGTCTCCCGCACCATCTTCTGATCAAGCAACCAAACTACTGCAGTGCCTGCTCAAAGGCCTGCCGCAATGTCTCTTCAGTAGTGTATCCAAGCCACTGCTGCAACACTTTACCCTCGCCATCTAGCAGGAAAATATGCGGCTGCACCCTGTAGCCCAGCTGCGATTTGAATGGATCGCTGGCCGGGTCGTCAATATCCAGGTAGCTGAATTTGATGCGTTCGCTGTACTCTGCTTCAAGCCCATGCACGATGGGCGCCATTGTACGGCAGGTGCCTCACCAGAATGCGAAAAACTCGACCAGTTGCACCTGCCCGGAAGCTAAAGCAACGCTATTCGGATCAGTAGCCTGGAGGTCAGTCTTGACCGGCAAGGCTTGGGTGGGGACCACCGCATCCGGGGCAGTTGGCGTGGAAGTGGCGTTTGCAGCGATCGAGGGCAGCACCGTCGCTGCGGGGATTTCTTCTGAGATTACGGTTGGGTCAACTGTCACCGCGTCTACCGGCTTAGCTTGCATAGTAGTGTCCACCGGCCTGCCGGCATCATCCGCTGCAGACCCGCAAGCAGAGCTAACCAACATCAACAGGCTCATGCATACTAATAAAAGCGGAATTTTTTGCATTCCTCACTCCATTAACAACTTCGGGTAGGCCAGAGATCATATCAAAATTAATCGACTTGTCAAGCGGCTCTCTCAGCCTGTTCTAAGGAACAGATGACCTTGACACGCATTTTCTTACCCTGTACACTTGTCTTAAGTTGGGAGCAATGCTTTGAAACAAACCCGTTGGACAATCTTCTCGATCCTGATCTTACTGCTAGGCGCAGGCTGGATCTGGCTGAGCCGGGCAGACCCTGGCAGCACTACTGCTGGCAGCATTCCCGCTCCTCAGGTGGGATTTTTGGCTCCTGACTTTTCCCTGGTCAACCAGAACGGCGAGACTGTTCAACTCTCGCAGCTGCGCGGACAACCCATCCTGCTGAATTTCTGGGCCAGTTGGTGCGGACCTTGCCGCAGCGAGATGCCTTCCATGCAAAAGATTTACCGGGAGTTGAACGGTGAAGGGGTTGAAATCCTGGCGGTGAACTCCACCATACAAGATGACTCCAGCGCTGCCAACCAGTTTGCCAAGGAACTGGGCCTGACCTTTCCTATCCTCTTCGATACAACCGGAGAGGCAACGCGGCAGTACCTGGTGCGCGCCCTGCCGACCTCGTTCTTCATCGATAGAAATGGAACCATCCAGGAAATCGTCGTTGGTGGGCCGATGTCGGAAGCCCTGCTGCGCATTCGACTCTCCCGGCTGCTCGATCAGGCAACGACTCCGTCGGAGGTGCCTTGATGCTGCCGGTGCTGCAGCTCGGTCCCTTAGCCCTCCCAGTTCCGGGCCTGGTGCTGCTGCTCGGACTCTGGCTGGGATTGCTGCTTGCCGAGCGCAATGCCTACCGTTCGGGTATTTCCAGCAACCACCTGTATAACCTGGTTTTCACAGCATTAATCGCCGGCCTGGTGGGAGCGCGGTTGGCGTATGTCCTGCAATATCCTCAGGCATTCCTGGCAGACCCGCTGAGCGTGATCTCGCGTAATACCAGCCTTTTGGACCCACTGGGCGGCGGGCTGGTAGCCATCCTCGCCGGTCTGGTATATGGGCAGCGCAAGAGGCTGCCTTTTTGGTCAACATTGGACGCGCTTGACGCCTTTCCTGGCGGTCTTCGCAGTCGCACTGGGGCTGTCCCACCTGGCTTCTGGTTCCGCTTTCGGCCGGGCGACCGATCTGCCGTGGGCATTTGAGATATGGGGCGAAACCCGGCACCCCAGCCAGGTTTACGAGACGCTGGCGGCCATGTTGATCCTGGCAGCCCTTTGGCCGGGGAGAGGCTTGCTGCGCCCTTCACAACCGGGCGTATATTTCCTGGAATTCATCGCCCTGAGTGCCGCTTCTCGACTTTTCCTGGAAGTCTTCCGCGGCGACAGCGTGCTGCTGGCCGGAGGATTTCGCAGTGCACAAATCCTGGCCTGGTTGATCCTCGGCCTGTCGCTTTTGGGGCTATCTAAACTCCGGCAAACCCCAAACGCATCAGAATTGATACAATCGGGCGAAGATGTGTGACCAAAACGATGGTTGTGCATCTAATAGCAGTAGATACCGGACGGTATCTCTAGCTTGCTGAATCAAATTAAAGTAACAGACAAACGTGGAGAAATTATGACCCAAGAAATCGGATTTGAAGTACACCTGGACCTTCCATACGAAGCGGCGTTGGAGAAAGTTATTGCAGCCTTGAAGACGGAAGGTTTTGGCGTCCTAACTCGCATTGATGTACAGGCGACCCTCAAAGAAAAATTGGGCGAAGATTTTCGACCCTATTCCATCCTGGGAGCCTGCAACCCGTCGTTGGCGCACCGCGCATTAAAAACCGATCCGGTGGTTGGATTGATGCTGCCGTGCAATGTCACGGTAGAAGCCGATCCATTAGGCGGATCGCTGGCACGCATTGCCAACCCCGAGATGATGCTGGCTGTCGGCACCCTTGAAAACAATGAAACTCTGCAAGAGGTTGCCACGACGGCGCGCGTCAAGCTGGAACGTGTGGCAGAAGCCTTGCTCGAAGGTTGAAACCGGCATGGATCAGGTTTTCATCAATGATCTGACTGCTCGCGGGATTATCGGGATCAACGACTGGGAACGCGAAAAGCCCCAGGACATTTTGATCAACATCACATTATATGTGGATTTACGACCAGCCGGCCAAAGCGACAACCTGGATGACTGTATCGACTACCGCACCATCGCTCGCAGAGCTCAGAACCGGGCTGAAACAGCCCAATTCTTCACCGTAGAGGCGCTGGCCGCCGATCTGGCACGTATTTGCCTGGAAGAAGCCCGGGTCAATAAAGTTCGCGTTCGTGTGGAAAAACCAGGTGCAGTGCGGTTTACGCGCTCAGTAGGTGTTGAAATTGAGCGCAGCCGGGATAACCCAGCGTAATCATTCGCCATCAAAGAATCCCCGAGACAGAGGCAATACTGCCTAATCCGGAGTGATATTTCCCCAAATTAATACAGCAGCGGGTTAGACCCGCGGGCGATATTTGCCAGGAACTCCTCGCGTGTGGCAATGCTTTTACGAAACGCGCCTAACATCGTCGAGGTCGTCATGCGTACATCATGTTTCTTGACCCCGCGGATCGTGGCGCAAAGGTGCAGCCCTTCCACCACCACGGCAACGCCATGCGGATGGAGCAACTCGTCAAAAAATTCGGCTATCTGGCGAGTCATGCGTTCTTGCACCTGCAGTCGTCGGGCAAACATATCCACGATGCGCGGGATTTTTGATAAGCCAATCACACGATCACGCGGTAAATAGGCGAAATGAGCTCGCCCTAAAAAGGGCAGCATGTGGTGCTCGCACAGGCTGTAAAACTCAATATCCCGTACAACCACCATCTCGTCATATTTAACCTCAAATAACGCGCCGTTCAACAGCTCGATTGGATCTACGCGATACCCATCCAGCAGCTCGACATACATCTCTGCAATTCGCCTGGGCGTATCCACCAGCCCCTGTCGGTCCGGGTCTTCACCAACAGCTTGCAGCAGCTGGCGAATCGCCTGCTGGATGCTGGCCTGGTCGATTCCATCCCCGGGCAACAGCTCGGCTATCTGATAAACCGATTTCGGCTCTTCCTCAGGCATCTCGCATCCTAATTACTCAACATCCAACAATATTTAGCCGATTTCCGGCTCGATCAACCCATACATGCCGTCACGCCGGCGGTAAAGGACGTTGATGGCAGATGTATTGGCATTATAAAACACGAAGAAGTTCTCATGGCCGAGCAGGCTCATCTGTTCGATGGCCTCCAATTCATCCATCGGCGCCAGGACGAAGCGTTTGCGGCGCACCACAGCAGGCGGCAGCTCGTTGCTCTCATCTTCCGCAGTGACTGGAAGATCGGTTACTCCGCCAACTTCAGCGGCCGATTTCCCGTCACCCCGACCGCGGTAATGTTTACCTTTGTAGCGCTCAATTCGGCGCTGCATTTTCTCTAAAGAAGCATCGATTGCGGCAAAAATATCGTCCGCCCGCTCCTCCGAGCGCAGAATAAATCCTTTGCCGCGCACCGTCAACTGCGCCACCTGGCGATCGGCGGAGCTACGTGCCGACTTGATGTAGGCCAGGTCTACGCGTGCCTCTTCGATCCCTGGAAGAAAGCGGTCCAGTCTGGAAACTTTGTTCGTGACATAGTCCTGGATTCGATCGGTCATTTCAAGATTACGGCTGTAGATTTCCACTTGCAGAGTCATATTGAACCTCCATTAGAGTATGGTCGTCCATCGTAGCAAACTTTGCCCGGGCAAGAGTTCAATCCAAATACCTGGTTTGCGCCAGCATCCAGCAGCGCTTTCGTACAGGCATCCAGGGTTGCTCCACTCGTAGCAACATCGTCAATCACCAATATATTTTTCCCGGCAACGAACTCACGCCTGGCCTGGTAAGCCATCTCAACGTTCTGCCTGCGCTCCATTCGGTTCAGGCCCACCTGGGTCCGTGTCTCGCGGCTTTTCACCAGAGCTCTTGATTGGTAAGGCAAAGAACAGCTGTTTGCCAGTGGCCAGGCAAGTAACGCGGCCTGATTATAGCCTCGCTCCGCACGACGGGCAACCCCCACCGGGACTGCGGTGACTAAATCCACAGGCCAGCGAAACTCACGCAGCATCTGGATCAGCGGCCTGGAGAGCACTTCGCCCATCGCCATATCTCCTTCATACTTAAGCCGGTGGATTGCGTTGCGGATCGGCCCATCATACCACGCCCAGGCTCGCAAAGCGATGTAGGCTGGTGGGTCAACCCGACAGGCAGGACACAGTCCGGTTTGTTCGATAGCTTGCCCGCAGCGATTGCATATCGGCTCCGGTATATGCCTCACTGAATCCACGCAGGAAGTACATAAATAAAAACCCGGTCGTTTACAACCGGCGCAGATTGGCGGGAAAACCCAATCCACGCCTGACCAGGCCCAGCGCAACAGGCGGTATGCAGGTTGTTCAATTTTTCCAGGCACAGACAATGTAGCCTCTGGAGAGCAGATCAGCTAGTGCATCAGCGATGGTAGCAGCAGGTAGATCACCATACCGATCACAATAGCTGCTATTACAAGGACCAGGGCAAATTCCACTATTCCCTGTCCATTGTCCTGTGGTGAAGATGGCACGTATTGCATCTCCTTTCCTATCGGATTTTTATTAACCCACCTTACTTAGATTATAAAACGTTTGATGAGAAAATCAATACCCTTAACGATAATCATTTTTTAACCCAGTCTTTCTGTGATTTCCTGTAAGGGGAGGCGCGATGCACGGATCGCCCACCAGCGTACCCAGTACAAACCGATAATTGTGAATACCGGAACGGCAAAAAATAGAAGGGGAGATAGATCGGGCGATATCCCTTGACTTTCCACCACCAATCCTAACCACCACAGGCCGGCAGATAGCAGAATCAGGCTGCTGGCAATCAGCCAGCGTCCCAGGGTTCCCCAACGTTCATCCCAAACTGCCAACACCAGGATCACAGCCGGGATCAACGCCGCCTGGTTCTCCACAGATGTAGGAATGCCGATCAAACCGGAGAATGCCAGGCTAAAATAGGCCGCCCACAAAAACCAGCGGAAATTCATCCCGGCCGCCTGCCGCCACTCCCAGATGAGCATGAAACCGCTGAAGATCGTCAAAAGCCAGCCAAGCTGCTTCCCAATGCCTGGTATCCAATACATGAACAAGGCGCGCGGGGTCCCAACTTCGATCTGCCCTACCTGCTCCAAAATTATTCTCACATATTCGATGACCCACTGCGGAATCAGCAGACTGGTAGCCGCCACCAGGAGGGCCAGGATACCGGGGATACCCCAAACCAGCGTCGAACGTTTCGTTGAAATCGCCCACAAGATGATGAACAGTACCAAAATGATGACCATTGACGGCATAATGCTGGCTAAAACCAGTAGAATCGCAGCCAATGCATCTTGTTCCTGGTGCATCGCCCAAAGTGCTCCCACCAGGAGAAGGCTGCAAAGAATTGCCGGGTTTCCATCCAGCAATGCTTGAAAGCTGGGATACCAGCCAATTGAAAAAGCAATCAATCCAAAAAATAACCAGGGTTTAACCTGCCAACGGCTCAAAGAAACTCCGGCCAGGCAAATCAACACCAGGGAAATCTCAAGCACGCTCAACCAGAGTGCTGCGGCCAGCTCAAAGGTACCCACAAATGCAAAGGGAGCGAATATCAGGATCGCATAGAGCGGATAAGTGAATCCGGGAGTAGTGCTTTCGGATGTTGTCGAAGCGCTGGAAGCCAGTTTTTGAATCTCGGCGCTTGCCTCGGGGCTATATGGATCGATCCCTTCGGTGAAAAACAAACGGGTGCCCACCCAGCCGGGGATAAAATCCTCAACCGCCCCCTCCCGACCGGCATATTGGTAATTGACCCAGGTCAGGCCGGCAAATACAATCAGTACCAGTGGAATTAACCAGATGAAGGTGGGCAGCGTAAAACGATTTTTCAAGTCGGATTCTCGATGATACGCTTCAGGGCCTGCTGACAAGAACGAGGCAACCACTGGATTGCCTCGTTCATTGATGTGGTCAGCAGGTAGTGACGCAACGATCCATCTGCACGGCTACCCAAGATACTCGCGCAGCTTGCGCCGCACGGCGGGGTGCCGCAGGCGACTGAGCGCTTGGGCTTCAATCTGGCGCACACGCTCGCGGGTGACACCCATCTTACGGCCAACTTCTTCCAGGGTGTATGCTTGCCCATCCAGCAGCCCATATCTCAGCTGAAGGATACGTACTTCGCGGGGCGGCAGGCCGCCCAAAACGAAGTCCAGATGCTCGCGCAGGAGATTATAGGTGGCCGTTTCGTCCGGCGCCGGAACCTCATCATCCTGGATGAAATCGCCCAGGACCGAATCCTCTTCGTCATCGGTGGGCGTCTCCAGCGAGAGCGGCCGCCTGGCAACCTGGATCATATTTTCAACCTTCTGAGGGGTGACTTCCAGAGCATTGGCCAGCTCTTCCACCGATGGGTCCCGGCCCAGGCGCTGGGTCAGCTGGTGCTGCACGCGCAGCAGCTTGTTGATCTGGTCGCCCATATGCACTGGCACCCGGATCGTGCGACCCTGATCTGCAATCGCACGGGTCACAGCCTGGCGAATCCACCAGGTGGCATAAGTGCTAAATTTATGCCCGCGCCGGTAATCGAATTTTTTCGCTGCCCGGATCAGACCAATGTTGCCTTCCTGGATCAGATCCAGGAATGGCACGCCGCGGCCCATATATTTTTTCGCCACGCTGATTACCAGGCGCGAGTTAGCAGTGATGAGGTGCTCGCGGGCCGCCCAACCGTCTTCAATCAGGCGCTGCAGCTCCTGCCGCCGGCGGGGGCTAACATTGCCCTGAGCCAGTTCTTCTCTGGCCAACCTGCCGCGCTCGATGCGCTGCGCCAGGTCAACTTCCTCAACTGCAGTCAACAGGGGAACACGGCCTACCTCTTTCAGGTACAGGCCGATCGTATCATCGGTGTCGATATTTGCCAGGTAATTGTCGTCCACGGCCAATACGTGGTGGACTTCCTCTTCGACTTCTTCTTCCACCAACTCTTCTTCGGAAGGACCGCCTTCAACCGTCTCATCAATATATGGAATCCCGGCGCTGATTAACGCAGCAAAAGCTTCCTCAAGCTGGTCGACATCTTGCTCGGCGTCCGGGAAGAAGCCCAAGATATCATCAATCGTAACGTAGGTCTTTTGGCGCCCAAGCTCAATCAAGCGGGCAATTGCGGGATGGCTTTCCTGATCATCCATCTCGTTCAGCAACTCGTCATCAATCATTTCATCTCCAATTAGGGCTAACTGAGTTACCTATATCAAATAGAATACCGGTTTTTAAGCCAAAAATCAATAGGATATCATTAATGTTTATTACAAAAATTCTCATCGGTATTCTATACTCATATAACCCTCAGATCTTTATCGGGTTATGCTCTGCTGCAATTCCCGTTTTGATATTATTCTGGTCAAGACGTCAAAAAGCACAGCACCCAAGACGGGTTGGCAGTGCTTGAGCGTTTCGAGTATTGCCTTAACTTGCAGACAGCCTGGTGACCTTCAAGCGGATAACGTTACACCTATAAGGTTATACAATAAAAACCAGGGCAGAGTCAAGTAGGCTGCCATTAATTAATTAAACGCTAATATTTCGCCACCAGAAAATACCTTTGCATTGCCCTTGTTGTTTGCACTTGCGCCTTTTTCAAGAATGGGGCATACTAAAGCTGGTTGGATTGACGGTATGGCAAATATAGCGCTGCGTTCATTTCTCCGAGACATTGAAAATCTGATTGCCTCCGATCAGGCTGTCCAGGCAATGGCTAACTGCCGGGCAATCCTGGCGCTTTATCCAAAACACCTGGCTGCTAACAGGCTGCTGGGGAATGCCGGAATTTTGGCACAGGACTATAAATCGGCCAAGACTGCCTACCTGCAAGTACTGGCCAGCCTCCCCGATGACCTGATCTCACATATTGGGTTGAGCGTGTTGCTGGAAACCAGCGCCGAGCTTGAACCGGCCGTATGGCATATGCAGCGCGCGGTAGAAATCCAGCCAGGAAATCCAGCCCTACAGAAAGATCTTCAGCGCTTGCTGCGTCGCCGCACTGGTGAAGATTCGTCCGAGCTGCGCCTCACCCGTTATGCACTGGCCCGCATGTACCAGAAAGGCCAACCTATACCAGCAGGCGAGCGCCGAAATCCTGGCTGCGCTGGTGGATGAGCCGCAGCGGCTGGATTTGCAATGCCTGTTAATCCAGGTATACCGGCAGAGCGGCAAGCCGGAAGAAGCTGTGAATTATTGCGCTGCCAGTGCTGGAGAAACTGCCCGACTGCCTGGAAGCCAACCTGGCCCTGGTCCAGGCAAGCATTCCCCGGATCAAGCGGGGCGAACAAACACTGCCCGCCGGCGCCTGGAAGCACTTGATCCCTATTACGCGGGACTGTCGCCGGACGAACTGGATCCACGCCTGGTCCCGGATGCCTATATCCAATTCGAGAGACCCGGTCTTTAAAAACCAAAAATTGAGTATACTTGGGCAAATTAAAACCAAACCGATCAAACGAACAAAAATCACTGGAGGAATCTGTGGAACGAACATTAGTACTGGTCAAGCCCGATGGCGTGCAGCGCGGCCTGATCGGCGAAGTCATTTCCCGCCTGGAACGGCGCGGCCTGCGCCTGGTGGGGGCAAAATTCATGGCGGTCAGCCAGGAGCTGGCAGAGACGCATTATGCCATCCATAAAGGCAAGCCTTTCTATGAAGGTCTGATCCGTTACATCACCTCCGCACCGGTCATGGCCATGGTCTGGGAAGGCCCCAATGCGGTGGCTGCCGTGCGCCAGACGATGGGCTCCACCCGCCCCACCGAAGCTGCTCCCGGCTCGCTGCGCCACGATTTCGCCCTGGAAGTCGGCCGCAACCTGACCCACGCCTCCGACTCACCCGAAAACGGCGCAGAAGGAAGTAGCCCTGTGGTTCCAGCCCCGACGAGCTGGTCGCCTGGGAGCGGGCGGTCGATCCGCTGGATTTTCGAATAGGCAATCAAATATTCTGGAGCTACAAACGGTGTCCTCAGCCGGCAGCTGGGGACATTTTTCGGATCAAAGCAGTCCGGTTCTGATATAATCCGGTGCAGTCGAGTTTATCCAGCCGATAGACCACTACAAACTATAGTTAACCGAGGTATTTAATGGTAACTCCCAGCGAAATTCAATTCCAGGTTAGAACGCATCCTGCCCGGTGTGCAAAAACCCGGGCGCTATACCGGCGGCGAGCTCAACCAGGTGGTCAAAGATTGGGAGACAGTCGCAGACCCAGGTGGCGCTGGTCTTTCCCGATCTGTATGACCTGGGCATGTCCAACCTGGGCTTGGCGATCCTGTACGAGCTGATCAACCAGCGCGCCGGATGCCCTGGCCGAGCGCGCCTATGCTCCCTGGACGGACATGGAAGCCGCTCTGCGGGCCAGCCGGCATGCCGCTGTATTCGCTGGAAACCAAGCACCCCCTGGCAGATTTCGACATCATCGGCTTTTCCCTGCCCTACGAAACCCTGTACACCAACACCCTCAATATCCTGGATCTGGCCGGCATCCCGCTCTTTGCCGCCGAGCGCACAGAAGCGCACCCGCTGGTCATCGCCGGCGGGCACGCCGCCTACAACCCCGAGCCGATGCATGCCTTCATCGATGCCTTTGTGATCGGCGAAGGCGAAGAGGTCATCCAGGAGATCATCGATGCCCACCAGGCCTGGAAACGCCAGCGGCGCGCCGCGCAGCGAGCTGCTGCGTAGCGCTGGCTCGCATCTGGGGCGTGTATGTACCCGCTCTCTACCAGGCACATCTACCACCCGGATGGCACATTCTCGCACCTCGAGAAGCTAGATCGACGAAGCGCCCCTGCCGGTGATCAAGCGCATCGTCGCCAAGCTGCCGCCACCCCCCACCCGTTTCATCGTTCCCTATATCGATACCGTGCACAACCGCATGCCGGTCGAGATCATGCGCGGCTGCACGCGCGGCTGCCGTTTCTGCCATGCCGGGATGATCACCCGCCCGGTGCGCGAGCGCCCGGTGGATGAAATCGTGGCACGCCATCGAAGCAGGCCCTGGCAAACACCGGCTATGAAGAGGTTGGCCTGCTTTCGCTGTCATCGTCTGACTATACGCATATCCTGGAGCTGGTCAAGGCGGTCAGCGAGCGCTTTGCCGGCCGGCATCTCAACATCTCCCTGCCATCCCTGCGCATCGAAGTCTTTCTCCGTCGAGCTGATGGATGCGCTGCAAGATACCCGCCGCAGCGGCTTCACCCTGGCGCCCGAAGCCGCCACCGAGCGCATGCGCGAGATCATCAACAAGCCGGTCAGCACCGAGCAGCTTCTGGAAACTGCCCGCGCCATCTATTCGCGCGGCTGGCACAACATCAAGCTGTACTTCATGATCGGCCACCCCTCCGAAACGATCGAAGATGTGCAGGCGATCGCCGACCTGTGCAAGGCGGTGCTGGCCGAAGGCCGCAAGCGTGATCGGCAAGCGCGCCCAGGTCACCGCCGGGGTCAGCACCTTCGTCCCCAAAGCCGCACACCCCCTTCCAATGGGTGCCCTGCGATACGATGGAGCAGATCCGGCCAAACAGGCGCTGCTCAAACGAGCAGCTGCGCGGCCCGGGCTTCAAGCTCAACTGGAACGCGCCCGAAGAGACCCTGCTGGAAGCCTGGCTGTCACGCGGCGACCGGCGCATGGCTGAGGTGATCTACCAGGCCTGGAAGCGCGGCGCCAAGTTCGACGCCTGGAAGGAGCATTTCCGCTTCGATCTCTGGCTGGAAGCCTTCCAGGCAGTCGGGCTGGACCCGGCTTTCTACACCCACCGCGAGCGCCCCATCGACGAGACTTTCCCCTGGGAGCATATCAGCACCACGGTGCGCAAGAAATTCCTGACCGAAGATTACCTGTGGAGCCTGCAGGGCAAGACGCGTGTCGACTGCCGCGAGCGCTGTTTTGCCTGCGGCATCCTGCCCACCTTTGCCGAGCTGCGCCGCCAAAACCCGGGCGAAGTCTGGCAGTGCCCGGAAGTCAAATCCAAGCGCGTTCATCTGCACGAGCTGATCCCTGTAAGCCAGGTCGTTGCCGGTGATTTCAGCTCACAATGAGAGTCCGCATTACCTTCGCCAAAACCGACCTGATGCGCTTCACCGGGCACCTGGATCTGCACCGCGCCTGGGAGCGCTTATCCGGCGCGCCGGGCTGCCGCTGGCCTACTCGCAGGGCTTCTCGCCGCACCCGCGCATCAACCTGGCTTCCGCCCTGCCGCTGGGTTTTACCAGCGACTGCGAGCTGGTCGATATCTGGCTGGAGCAGGAGATCACGACAGAGGAAATTCGCCTGGCGCTGGCCCAGGCCGCACCTCCCGGAATCTCAATCTTGGAGGTCACCCTCGTCGATGAGCGCCTGCCGGCATTGCAGACGGTGGTGGAAGCATCGGAGTTCTCCGTCACCTTCCTGGACCCGGCCGACGACCTGGAGGCACGCTGCCAGAGCATGCTTTCCGCGGAAAAACTGCCACGCTATTGGCGGAGCAAACCCTACGACCTGCGCCTATTGATCCTGGACCTTCGGCTTCTGCCGGACGATCAGAGCCATCGCCGCATCATAGTGACCCTCTCGGCCCGCGAAGGTGCCACCGGTCGCCCGGAGGAAGTCATCGCTGCCCTGGGTTATTCCCCCGAGTCCACCCGCGTCCACCGCGAGCGGTTGATCTTCAAGCAAACTGCCCCAGCTGCTGGTTGATGATCGCGCCGTATTCGCCGCTTGGCAACCGGACGCACTCGTGATAAAATTCTGACTCGCAGTTGCAAGACCCTGCCCTCGCCCCCATAGCTCAGTGGATAGAGCGTTGCCCTCCGGAGGCAAAAACCCGCGTTCGAGTCGCGGTGGGGGTACCTGGAAACTCGAAGTAATGCTCTGAGTTGATTCACACCTTTTGGCGATCAACGGCAAGCTGATAATCTCATAGGATTTAGTTGTCAATCTTACCTGATTATCCTGGTAAGGAAGTTCGCTGCTGGTTTTATTCCGGTAGATTGAATGAGGACTCGCTCGTTATTGCAAACTCGTCGGGCGGGTAAGTCCTTTTGAGCGATCGAATCAACGCGGTCATTCCGGATAGTGTGGGATGGAAAACAGGCACTAAGCTGCTTACTTTATTGGCAAAGCGCAGAATACTGCGCCAGCAGGTTTTCGCGCGGCGATCGATCTGGGATTTCACAGCCCGCCGCACTGAACAGGCGTTCCCCACCCTTTTGGATGCATTCTAGGGTAGCGGCATGGACGGTTTCCGGCGTGCCCTGAAGCATGACCGCCACCGGGTCGAAGTTGCCGCATATCGCAACTTTGTTATCAAACAGTTGCCCGGCTTTTTCGATATCCACCATCCAGTCCAGGTCAATGATGTCTGCGCCGCTTTGGAGCATATCAGGGAGCAAGCGGGTGGTGTTGCCGCAAATATGCAGCCGCCCGACCGCACCCATCGCTCGCACAGCGGCAAATATGCGTTGTTCGTAGGGCAGGGCAAACTGGCGGTACATTTTGGGTGAAATCTGCGAACAGACGGCATCCCCCAGCCCGATAATATCTGCCCCGGCTTCGACCTGGGCACGGGCGAAGGCGATTTCCACTTCAGCACATATTTCCAGCAATTCAGTCAGCCATTCCGGGCGTCTTACCAGGTCAGTCATGGTCAGGTACATGCTGCGCAGGTCGCTGGCCTCAGCCAGGGCACCTTCTACCCAACCCATGATGGGGATTTCGCCGCCGGCAATCTCCCGGAACAGGCGGATAGCGTCTAGCCGGTCGCTCATCCGCCGCCCGGTCGCAGGGTTGGGCGGAACAAGTTTTTTCAAGTCATCCGGTGTTTGCAGCAGCGGTTGGCGGTTGATGGGCAAATCATCGGCAGGAAATTCCACTTCCAGGCCAAAGTCAGCGGCTTCCCGGTATGGATCCGAGATAGCTTGCAGGATATCGAGGTGAAAATTATCCGCGACGACCAGGTTGGCCTCCACCAGCACACGATGATCGAGATAATAGCCCGAGAGCGGTTGGCCGATGTGATGCGCAGCGCGGGTCATGAATATGTCGAAATTCGGGATGCGGTCAACCGGCTGGCCTACCAGCCGGGCGGTGAAGCGTTCATAGGAATTCATAGGACCTCAAAAGTCACTTTTCGCAGGATGCTTGCCCCGAGTGGAATTAGCCGCACCGGACACGGGTTCCCGCCAGGGTCGAGCAGCATGCCCGTCAGTGATAGCGAGTCAAAGGGGTGGGAAGGGTCGAAGGGACGACGTTCCAGCGTGAAAGTTGTTGTGGGCGCGAGATTCAATTGCAGGGAGGATGAATCCACCAGGGTGTAGAACGAGTCGCGGAAACCAGGGGCATATTCTCGGCCTGGAGAAAACTCCCCATCCAATGGCAGGCAAAACAGGAGCGGCCCATAACTGACGATGAATTCATTTTTCCAGGGCTGGATTTTGACTTCCGTTTCAAAACGCAGGGTGATTTGATCGCCGGTTTGCCAGGTTCTGTAGATATGGATAAGATTCTCATAGACAGTGAAGCCCTCCATATCGAGACTGAAGCTGCTGGCCCAGCCGGGAATGCGGAAACTGAGCCTGAATTCCGTCGGCTGGGTGGTCTCAACTATAAAGGTAATACCCGTATCGAACGGATATTCGGTTTCCTGAACAATTTTCACCTGAGCGCCGCTGACTTGCGTCTGAAAACAGGACGCACCATAGAGGGCTGCCACCAATCCCTTGGGGGAGCGCATCCAGGCGGCTTTGACGTAGTACGGCGCTATCCGCCCAGCATTGGGAACGCAACACACTGCCACATCCTGGTGAACGGGCGAATATTTGTAGCGCAATTGCGGATTTTTGGGGTCTTGCGGGTCGCCGGGGGTGAGAGGGCCGGTCATAGAGAAAGAGTTGTCAGTTTTAAGGTACGCAATTCCAGCGTGGGATGGATGGCGTGCGCCCTGGGCGGCGTTGAAAAAGAGCCATTCGGCGCTGTCGGCCCAATGCATATCACCGGTTTTCTGGAGCAGTTGAGTGTAGGTATCGAGAAGTTCATGGATGGAGCAGTATTCATAACCCGTTACGGCTGCGTCTGCCTCGCGCCCGTTGATGAATTCATCGCCAATCGGCCCGCCGCTGGGTGTGAGACAAGTCTCCAGTTTGGCGAGGCAGGCCGATAGGGCGGTGTCCAACTGAGGGTCATCGGAAGCGTATAAAGCCGTTAATAATGAGCGGATATGTTCATAGGTGTGGACGCCATGTGCCTGGAAGCGATAATCCGGATCGAGCAGATGGTGGAGTTGGATGTCATCCTGACTGAGCGGCTGGCGGCAGTACTCTGCATAGAGCCAGCTGGCATAGTCGAGATAGTGGGTCTCGCCGATAAGCTGGTAGAGTCGGTCCAGAATGTCAATAAATACCAAGCCGTGCCCCACGCCGGCGAAGTCGTTTTTGACATCAAACGGATGGGATTTTTCCCTCGGATAAGCTGTCATGGTCACATCCACCGCGCGCCGGACGGCGGCAAGGGTGCGTTCATCGGCTGTGGCTTCATACCAGCCAAGCAGCATCCGAAAAAGAGAAGCCTGTGCCCACAATTCGGCATTCTCGCCAGTGAAATTGAAGCGCAAATCGGGGGCGTAAATGCCCAGGTAGCCATCAGCATCCTGTGTAGTCAGCAGGTGTTCAACCTGCATTCGGACTTTTTCTATAAACTCAGGGTGTTCCAGCAGTAGCGCCGTGCGGGCCAATCCATCCCACCAATTCGATTGGGTTTCACTGTTCCACCATAAGAACTGCACTTCCCACTGCATCTCTTTGGCCACCACTCCCAAATCTTTGGTGTTCACCGTTTTTGTCAAACGGTTGGCCCCGTAGATATCATCATTTAGAAATAATTCAGGTACCAATTCATCCAAACAACCAACAAAGCTTTGCTGCAGGTCTCGCAACATTTGGAGGCGCAGCCACCCTGCCGGTTTGATTTCTCCACAACGCAAAAAACTATATGCTGGTATGCTCGTTTTTGGCGATTCGGTTTTTCGTGTTTGACTTATGCGCCGTTTCTTGAAGTTATTCGCAGGAGGGGATAGTTGATATGAAAACTATCTGGATTATATGGCCAAATAATTTATATGTCAACTATCTTCCTTGCTGGCTAAACCATTGGGGACTGTTTTATCCGGGTTGAAGCCGGGCAACGCAATGCGCATTCAACGTCTCCAGGGCTTCGATCAAGAAATCGGCTTGCTCTTCATCCAGGCAAACAAAAAGAGATTGTTTGTGCGTCTGGTAGGCCCGGGTTGCATCGTTCAACAACTTATCTCCTGCCTCATTCAGCAGCAGGCATTGCGCCCTGTGATCTTTAGGGTCTGCCCGTCGGCCAATAAACCCTCCTTGCTCCAAGGATTTAACTATGCGTGTCGTATTACCTTTGGTACATAACAGGAGTTTGGTCAGGTCGCTTAGCGAAATACCGGGGTTTTGTTGGATGTGCAGCAGCGCATAGTAACGTGTTTTCCCCAGCCTGTATTGCTCAAAAAAACGATCATCACTCTCACTCAGCAGCATCTGCGATCTGACAAGCGCGCGATAAATCTTCTCAACTGCTTGCATAAGTACCTCCCAGGCCCAAATAGTTGATGTATAAACTATAAGGCATTTACCATTCCTTGTCAATGGCAAGAAGCCGGAGTTTCTATCTCGGGGTTATCTCGATAATTTGTAGACCAACCCAGTCGGTAGCGACTTTCTAGTCGGGTCAACAGTAAGATGCGCGCAAAGCCACACGAGCATTACCACCTCACGATTCGTACATTCTACTCCGGGGGTGCGTCTTCGATTAGCCTTTGTGCTACTCCTCCCATATCTTAATTGAAAATCATTTTACCTGGCCTTGTGGTGTTGAGCGGCCGCGCCTATCAGCACCACAAGAAATCACTATATGTCTCTGCTTTCCAAGACAGGCGTTTAGCCCTGATATCGTTCTTTTATTGATATCTCGAATATTTACTGATCACTGTCTACCGGTCACCATATTTCTGCCTCACTCCGCCGGGTACATGGGCACAAACTCTACCGGCACGGTTGCATTGGCCTGATCGAGCAGCACCTGCAGATCGGGCGCCACGTAGGTATACTTATCCAGGAAAGCCTTGGCTGTTTCAGTGTCGCCTTCTCCCTCTATCGTAAGCAGCGTCACAGTCAGTTCCTCCACTGCCTGCGTCATCTTCTCCACGTCAACGCTGAATTTTCCGGCTGCCTGATCGAAGGTCAAGGCCCCCTGCTCGACAAAGAAGTTCCAGGCAGCCGAGCGGATCATACCGTAGGCCGAGCCGGGTCCGAAGCGGATCGAGCGCAGCGACTCAGCCAGGTAGCCGACGTAGTGCGACTCCAGGGAGCCGGTGAGAATGCCCTCCTCCAGCAGGTAGGGCAGGTCGTACAGCCCGACAATGTCGGCCTTCCCTTCCTCGATGGGAGAGTAGTACTCACCCAGGGCCTGGGTGACGGTGATCTTCTCGCCATTTTTCTCCAGGGTACGCGGCCCGAGGGTGTGAGATACCTCGTGCAGCAGCACCCAGTTAAAGTAGGTCTGGGCGTCCAGTTGCTCCGCCGCCTGCTCGGCCAGGATGGCATTGGCCAGCGGCGTCAGCACCTCGGTTCGCCGCGCGTCCAGGTAGTTGCCCATCATCACTTTCTTGGCGCCTTTGGCCTCCCAGACTGCTGGATCGTTGGGCAGGCTGAAGGCCACGCCTTCCATGATCGCGCGCACCTGGCCGGCACGATAGACATCATCGGCAATCTCAAGCGGCGTCATAGTGCCGGTCTGATCAGGGCGGTACTCGGCTGGTACGGGCAGGCGGGCCTGCAATACCGGTACGGCGTTCATCAGCGCCGATAGCTGCTCGGCGGCCGGCCGGTCGACGATCAGCACGTTGGCCTTGTAGTATGCCTTCTGCCCTGTAAGCTGGTCGTCGTAAACCTCGTGAGGCCCGATGCTGATATCCAGGTTTGAATCTAGATCCAGCCAGGCCATGTTGGCATCGAAGTATTCGTCGGTGCGCAGAGCCTTTGCCTCCAGCCGCAGATAAGCAGCCAGTGACCCATTCTGGCTGAGTGCGGCTGCCTGATCCAGCAGATCGGCCGCTGGAAGGATAAACTCGGCGTATGCTTCATGGTAGGGCACGGCGATCAGCCGCTCTCCGTCCCGCTGTACGACGGTGAACGGGCTGAGCAGACCGTCCTTCTCATCAGGATGGGCGGCGATGTAGGCGTCCAGCTCCTCCTTGGTCAGGTCCGGAGGGTAAACGTATCCGCCGGCTGGCCGCGGTTCGTCGCCCAGGAAGGGTATAAACTCATCGAAGCGATCCCAGCGGCCGTAGTTAGCGTCCAACATCATGCGCGCGGCAGCCTCGGTCGAGTTCGTGGCGCCGGCCAGGCTATGGAAGAGCTGCTCATCCTGCGGGTCCACTTGCTGCCAGTAAACCGCGTCCATGTAACGGGCCGCCTGGTATAACTTGTCGAGCACGGCCAGCTCCCAGTCGGACAGGCCGGGCAGCAGCGCGCTCTGGGACATGTCCAGCGGTTTGAGCTTCGCTGCGCGGGCAAGGATGTCCTCCGATGGCTCGGGCATCGCTACTTCGGCTGTCGGCTCAGGTGCAACCACCTCGGTTATCAGCTGGCCGGGCATGCACTCACCGCGCATGAACGCCCATTCCTCACATTCGCTACCGTCGGCAAAGAGACAGTAACCTACCTCGCCGCCGGCTTCCATGCGGATTTCGACATTGCCTCCCTGCTTTACGCAGTTCTCAGAGGCGGGGTTGGCGATGGCTTGACCTGTTGGCGTTGGCAACTGCGATGGTACGCAGGCTGCGATCAAGACTACGACGACAATCAGAACACAGGATAACCGGAGTAGGGATTTCATTATTAATCTCCATTAGTCATTGCCCAGAAAACGGAGCCACATTTTTCAGAAGTCAGTCAATTCGTAGCGTGAGTGATCATTTTAAATCTCTGATTGAAACGAGCCCGTCATAAACGCCCATGAAGATGGTTTCTTCCGGTCCGAGCAGCAGCGCCTCGTAGAAATGGTCAAAGCCGAAACCGGAGCCTACCTTCTTTTCCCAGACGACCTCCCCTGTGCGCCAATCGAGCGCGGCCAGGTAGTAAACATCTACATTGTTCTCCATCTTCCGAGTGTAAATATAAATCAGCCCATTCCGGGTGGATAGCTTCCCGGATACGGTGGAGGCGACTACCTGGTTTGTCCAGACCTTAGTGCAGCCTTTCCCGTCCGGGTTAATGTCGATCCGCTCGAAGCCAGGCGCGCTCGGTGGCAACCCTTTTTCCTGCCATAAAATCTCGTAGCCATAGGTATTTTCAGCAACGAGCGAGAGATGGGAACCGATGAGCGAGTTGGAGAGCGCCCCTGCGCCGGCTCCCGGAAAGTCGAACACTTTCACCTCGCAGACCACCCGGTCTTCCTTCGGACCCAGCTGTTCGTCGGTGCGATAGACAACCACCTGCATATGCTCGGCGTTGTCGGTGATGGCAACATACCTGCCTTCGCCGAGGATCGTTGGGCTGGTACCAGAGCCAAACTCGTACTGCCCTGGGCGCATTACCTTGATCGTGTCGTAAGGTTCCGACCAGACAATATAGGGGATGTCATCCGGTCCAGCCCACACCCGGTGCAGCTTCTGCGAGGTCACAATGTAAGCCGCGGTCTTGGTCAAAGCAAAGGTGTTGTGGATTTGCTCGTTCTGGCCAGTCTCCTCATCAATGCCAAATGTCACGCACTTCACGTTGGGATACGTTGCCGGCTTCAGCACGCAGGCCTTTGCCGGCACATCTGCACGGCCTCCGGTAACGAACCACATCCTTCCCAGCCAATCCACCATGATGCCGGCGATTTTATCGCCGATCGGGACGACATTTGACAGGTCGTATTCGTTTCCTGGCGGAACCTCAAGCACAGGGTGATCGGCTGTCCCGCCCTCTACGACGGTGATAAGCTTATCGGGGCCATCGACGACGGTGAAGCCACCCTGGCTATCATAAACCCAGTAAACCGAAGCGACAGCATTGGCGCCACCGGATGTATTTGGGGAAAGAGGATAGTAATCCAGTACCTCCAGCGTCTCTGCGTCTACCAGGATTACACCCCCTTCGCCCGTGCCGTTGCAGGAGGTAAGCAGGTTGCCATAGGGGTCAAAAACACCCCCGGAGCACTGAAATACCTTGGAGTTGGGGTAATTGCGTGCGTCCTCCAA
Organism: uncultured Chloroflexia bacterium; assembly: GCA_963744375.1. GTDB lineage: Bacteria > Chloroflexota > Anaerolineae > Anaerolineales > UBA4823 > CTSoil-045. Next base: position 583,365 of record CAVUTH010000001.1, read on the forward strand.
CCGCGAGGTAATGATAAGCCGGGTCGCGTCCCAGTGGACCTGGGATGTCGTATACGTCACTCATCCAGGGATCGACATGAATAGTGTTGAATGGGTTAGGCGCCAGGTAGGGGTTCTGCGGAATGCCTGAGTTGGCGGTTGGGTGTGGTTTCGCCGGAGCTCCGATGTAATCCGGCAGCGTGTTTGGCGGCCCGGGAGGGATCTCCACCGCCGGGTTGTAGGTCTTGCCACTGCCAGCGAAAATCAGCATAATCGATAGGACCAGTACGATTGACTTGAGCACAGAGCTTTTCATAGTTTCACCTCCGAGTGAATTTGGTCTCATTTTCTCCCTAGCAATCTAGTTTGCACGGCAAGGTTTCAGGCCATGGATAGAGGCCAGGCGCCGATCCGGCAGAATGGATCGGCGTCCTGCATCACCAATTAGAATGGCGGCATGCTCTGCCGTTGGCTGTTATTACCCCAACAGATGATTTGTCCATCAACCCGGATGGCGCAGGTATTGCGGATGCCCGCCTCGATCTGGTTGAATGTGCCTGTAAACGGCCTGGACGTCACGCGGTAATCATCATTGCTCCCCCAGCAGGCGATCGAACCATCTGTCTTGATGCCACAGCTGTGCCAGTTACCCGTAGCGACCTGTAAATAGGTGCCGGACGGAATCGGGCTTACCCGACTGGCATCGTTGTTTCCCCAACAGATAGCGGCGCCGTCGCTCCTGATCCCACAGGTATGCCATGCAGCTGCGCTGACTTGCTTCCAGGTCAATCCTGCAGGCAGGGCAGGCGGCTTTGTGCGGCCTGTGCCACCATCATCTCCCCAGCAGGATATGAAGCCGTTCGATTTGATCCCACAGGTGTGCCATTGCCCCGCACTGATCTGGGTCATGTCGGTCTGCGGGGTCAATCGACCATCTCCGCTATCCCCCCAGCAGACGACAGTGTCGTCATTCTTGAGGCCACAAGCGACCATCAGTCCCACGCTGACCTGCTTGAAGTTGTAGCCAGACGGAAGGTTACTCACCAGGTTATATTCGTTTTTTCCCCAGCAGGCAATGGATTGATCGGTCTTGATCCCACAGGTGGTCCAATTTCCCGCGCTGATCTGGCTGAATGTACCAGCTGGATGATCCAGCTTTCCATCGTTGCTATCCCCCCAGCACTGGACCGTTCCATCTTGCCTGATCGCACAGGTGTGTAACTCGCCCGCGCTGACCTGCTTAAAGAGTGATCGTTTAATCTCCGGAAGCGGCGTCACGTCTCCCAGGATCCCTTCGTCGTGTAAATACCATCTATTGATACTCTCCTCGGTATAGGCCTCCGCCAGGTGAACACCGTAGAAGATGTACAGATGGCGGTCATTCCCGACCTTGTTGACCGCACCCCTTGCCGACCACGTAAAACTGTACGAAGTCAACGGAACTCCCGTGTCCGGTAGGGTCACCAGCTGAACGGACTCGGACCAGGACCATGTCTCGTGGTTCTCCGTCGTCGGGTAGTTGAGCGTTGTCATTTTGGGTGTCTGATCATAGATCAGCGCGGTCTGCCCGCCCAAATCCAACAGGGACGGGCGCCAGAAATCATCGTTTAACTCACCAATAACTCCGCGGAACTCGCCGTTATTGACTGCAATCACCTGTCCAGTGGAAGCCACAAGCGCCGTGGTAGTATCGGATGGCCAGTAGATTGCGCTGACGAAGTTGTTTGAGACAGGCACCCCTCCTAACTCACCGCTGACCAGGGCATCATCAGACCATTGTTCTCCAAAGTCATCGCTATAAAACCAGCGGAGCTTACCCTCGTGGGCATAGTAGACGGAGATGCGATGGTTTACCGGGTCGAATACCGGTGCGACAGTAGCTCCTTCGTAAATGCCAACATTCGGGACTTCTTGCCATCCGGCCGGATCCCACGTCCCATTGTCATAGTATGTGGTGTACCAGATCACAGTACAACACGCGTTAGCGCTCCACATGTGCCCCGTATGGAACACCCACAGCGTTTCTTTCCCAGCGCTGTCTTTGACCACCAGCGGTTGAATTGGGACTTCGGTTTCGTGTTTCGGGGGCGAAATCGAAGTATCAGTCCAGTCACTTGGGCGCAAAATCGAGGCCCCGATCCGCCAATTATCACCATAACCAGGGTTATAGTTGTTGGAGAAGATGTAGAAATTGTCGTCTGGGGAGAGGCTTTTATAGAAGATCCCATTGGCATTTTCCCAGGATTCTCTACCACCCCAGTCGGGTATCGGAGCAACCGAACCCAACATACCACCGGCCAGGTGCAAGACCGCCAGGCCTGTACCAACCTCGTTATGAACGGCCAAAACGAATTGACCGGTCAGCCCGCCAGGCAACTCGAAGCGGATGGTGTTCATGCTCCAGTCTAGGATTTTCGGGTCCTCGACAACCATCTCTCCGCCAGCTTCGTCCGCGAGATAACCCACCCGGAGACCACCCTTCTTATCGCCAAAAAATACCCCTACAACAGTGGCCGCAGCGCCATCCAGTAGCAGATCACCAGAAGTAATCCGGGGCCGCCGAATGGCAAAACCTTCAAACATTATCGGCTCGGCAGTATTTTTGTCGCCTTGGAGCAAGACCGTGACCGGGTACTCATCAGGGTGCTGCGGCTTGTCCACCATGAAAATGATCTTAGTGTCGCTCCAGGATAGCACCCTGGATTTATCGGTACCTAGCAACACCTCCCCTCCCTTCTCGCCAAAGCCCGCGCCGGTGATCGTCACCACTGTGCCCACGGCCCCTTCCGCCGGGCTCACGGCCGAAATGGCCACCGGCACCTGCGCCTGCGCAAGGCCGGCACTCCCGCCTGCCAGCGTTGCCAGCAGGACGATAGCCATAAGGAAATTCCATTTTGTCTTCATTTCTAACTCCTTTAATCAAATCACGTTTGGGTTTGTATGCATTGTCTAAAGGACTTATGACGGATTATTCGATTCTATTCAGCCCAGGTCTATTCTTGTTTCAACTCCTTTACCGGTTCCAGCATGATAGCCATTCGACTGCTGCAAAGTTCACACATCAATGGGATGAACTGCTCCAGCCTCGCCTTACTCACGGTACCCCAAAATACGGGCCAAAATAGATCGCCTGGTCGTATAAAAGCTCGTTATCATCAGGCCCGACCAGGGTGGATGGCTCCATGTAGCTGCGGAAGATGAAGAACATCTCATGCTCATCTATATTCCAGGGGTGCGGATTGTCACCGGTCATAAAATCGCCCAGAATGCATGTTGGATTTTCTGTATAGGGCTGTTCGTTAATGTCCAACCAGTCCGGCTGTTCAACCTGCAAGCAGTATTCTTCTCCATCGCAGTCGCGTGCCACCTTGATAGCATAAAGCATATCTATGTTGGGATCAGGATCGTTCGGCAGGTAGTGCCTGGCGCTGTCGCCAAAAGAGGGACTTGTCATGGTTCCGTTTTTCGGTCCAAACCAGCGGTCCTTATCTGCATAGATGCTGAGGCTGGAATAGGTAGCCTTGCCCGACTTCTGGTGATTGACGCCGTAAACGATCACAAACTCATCAACGCCCTCGCGCAGCATAAAATTCGGGTAGGTGGCGAGATAGTTTGTGTCGCGGGTACCCCCTAGGATCTGAATACCACGCTGCAGGGCAACATAGGGTTTCTCAACAATGAGTTCACGGCCATCTTGTCTTGTTACCAGTTCCCAGACTTTGGTATCCAGCTCCTTGGAGTAGCTACCCGGCATACTGGCATAGTGGTCAAGTATGGCCTGGCGCAGCTTTTTCAATGCCGGGTATAGCTCCATCTCGGTGTGCCCCGTACCCCGCACCCGCAGCACGGGTAATGGCTCTGGATCAAGGTCCAACGGCTCGGTTGGCGTGACGCGGAAGACCTCATAAGGCGGGTTCTTGGCATAGTTTTCCACCGCTTCTTTGTCGATCGGCACTGCAACGCGGTGAACAAAAGCAAACGTGGATCCCTGTGGACCGATACCCAAAGGCGCGATCACCGGCGAGATCGTCTCGACGTTGATGATGGACGCGGGATAACCGGCTTTAAGTGCCGCTGCGCGCGACAAGCCGCTCAGTCTCGCGGTTTCCGGTGATGATGTAGATGATCGGCTGGTTGTATGGGGTGGAACCGTTCGTGTGGATCGTCCCAATATTGATTGTATCGCCAACAGCTACACCGCGGCGCTCCGTATTCCCACCTAGCGTGATCATGAAGGTCTGGTAGCTGAAGTAGGCCGACTCCGGGGTGTCTTGCCAATCAGGACGATGGCTTCATCCTCGCGGAGCTGGAAAAAACTGTCAATTCCCGACAATCCGGTTGCGCCCTGATCAAACTTCGCGGTTATATACGTATTCGGCCAGGGATTGTTGGCCAGGGTATCGGGTATGAGCCCTTTGCAGACCGCCTGGATGAGATCCCAGAATGAGAACTCACCGGGTTCCAGGCGGAACCCTGCCTTAATCAGGGTTTGCTTGAAACGCTCGGCGTTGTCGGGTGCCGACCAGCTTATGTCTGCAGATTTGTTTGCCGTAATCGGGCTGAAGGCGCTCGCTACTCCGGCGACCGCCAAAATGGTAACCCCGATCAACAGGATTGAAATGGAAATCGTACCTTTCATGGTTTCACCTCCTCGTGAAACATTTCCTCTCTTGATAATTCAGATTTGGCGTCCTGCTGACGAATGATGCTGACCAGCTCCGACATGCTAAGCGCCTGCTGTGAGCGGCTTGACAGAACCAGCATTTCATCGCTGCCCGGATCTACACCAATTAATAAAACACCCGGCTGTTCACGCAGCAACTTGATATCAATATCAGGGGGTGGATCGTTCAAGTCGTAGACGATTGCGGCAGGATTATGTTCGGATATATTTTGCCGGTAATTGGGCAAATGGGGATCAATCCAAGTCGCCTCAAGGTTCGAGTCCGCTTTTAGGCTAACCGCAACGCAGGCCATATTCAGGGAACTGCCATAAACCACCACTCGTGTCTTTTTTTCCATTTTGCACCTCGCCCGTCTGGGATCACTTTCAATATTACAGAAAACTCAGGCAAATTCGAAGAGGCGAAAGTGCAGTCGAGGCGAAAAAAAAGTACAGTCTCCTGGGTGAAGAGACTGCACTTTAGGGCATATTGTGAGGTAAAGATTGGTGAACGACGAATTGGTAGTAATGAGCAGTAAACAGCCTGTTGTTTACCGTATACTGTTTATATGTTATCCGAATCCTGGCGTCCCCCTGTCATTCCCTGGCGAGCGGCATAGGCGATTACCTGGGCACGATTTTGCAGGTGCAGGTGGTCCAGAATCTCCGCCATGTGGTACTTGACCGTTCGCTCCGCAATGCCGATGGTCCCAGCCACCTGCCGGTAGGTTTGCCCCTGAGCCACCAGGGTCAGGATCTGTACCTGCCGCGGTGATAGGATCGTTTCTGTTACACCCTCTGGCGGTTGTCCTGCCGGCTCCGTGTCACCTTTCTCTGCGGTTGCTATCTCCGTTCGGGCTGGCTGGTGTGAAAATTCCTTGAGGATTTTTTCCGCCAGACCGGGCGAGAAAGGTGGGTGGCCGGCCTGCATCTCGACGAGATAAGAAAAGAAGTCTTCCGCTTCCAGGCGTTTGAGCAGGTAGCCGGAGGCTCCGCTCTTGACCGCCTCGAACAGGTCGTGCTCGTCTTCAGACATAGTCAGCATGACGATCTTAATTTCGGGCATCTCGGCCTTGATCAATCGGGTAGCTGCAACCCCGTCGCAGCGCGGCATCTGGACGTCCATCAGAATCACATCCGGGTGCAGGCGGCGCGCCTGGGACAGCGCCTCCAACCCATCATGCGCCATGCCAACTACCTGGATGCCCTCCGAGACGAGCAGGTTGCGCAGACCCTCAAGGAAGAGACTGTGGTCATCAACGAGCAAGACTCTCATCGCACCTCCATTAGTAGGGAGCAGTCAGCCATCTACTGTCAGTGTTTACTGTTCACCGGTACTTTCACCATGACACAGGTCCCGCGGCCAGGGGTTGAATCCACCCGCAGGCTGCCTCCAACCTCTTCAGTTCGCTCGCGCATCACACGCAGGCCGACATGCTCGCTGAATGGATCTGAGTGCGCTTCCGGATCAAACCCCAGACCATCGTCCTGCACAGTGACACAAACGCAGCTTTCTTCGGTAGGCAAAGACAATCTGCACATCGGTTGGCGCCAGCGTGCTTCCTGACATTGGTTAGGGCTTCTTGCAGGATGCGCAGGAGCTGGACTTCGATCAGCGGCTCAAATTCCACATCCAGCATGGTTTCGGGCTTCTCGAGCTCGACGTGGATGCCATAGTTCTTCTCATATTGGGCGAGATACTCTACCAGGACCGGGAAGAACCCTTGCGTCGAGAGGGCCCCGCGCAGGCCCAGGATGGATTCGCGAATATCGACATCCGCCTCTCGGGCGACTTCCACCATGCGAATGGTGTATTCATCTGCGGTGGCAATATCGCCCCGGCTTAGCAAGCGGTGGATGGTTTGTCCCTGTGTATTGACAAATACAAAGACCTGCCCGAGGGTGTCGTGCAGCTCACGCGCCAGCTGCTCTCGTTCTTGCAACATGGCCAGCGCCCGCTGCTGCTCCACAAGCTGCGCCTGAGCTCGCTTTTGCTCAGTCACGTCATGCAGGAGGAGCAAATAGCCAACTACCAGGCCACGCCAGTCCTTCAATGCAGAGGTCTCCAACGTGTAATGCCGGACTGCATTCCCTGCACTCATACCATCCCCTTGTCCTTCCGGGAGGCTAAGCTCGATTTCGGCCTCCTTGGTGACATCAATATACCCGTCGGGGTAGGCAGGCAGCAGCTTATCGACCGGCTGACCTTTGAGTTGTCCGGTTAATCCACCCAATATCCGTTCGGCAGACTGGTTCATACTGGTCACTCGCCCCTGTAAATCCAACACCAGCATGCCTTCACGCATTTGGTCGATCACCGCCTGGCGGGCCAGGCTGACGGGATCCAGGATGTGAAAGCCGAACAAGGCGACGGCATAGATCAGGTACTCAAAAGCAACCTGGGGCACATTCATCAGAAAATTGAATTGGAGTATACGGGCTGCTTCCAGCAGATAATGCACGCGCCCAACAAGCATGCCGGTGAGCATAATCGCCACCGGCCAGCGGTGCTGCGGTGAACGCAGGAACAGCCAGGCTAAGACGAAGAGATTGACAATGCCCAATACATATCCGTAGGCAAATAACATCCAGTTACCCGGACCGCGCAGCGGGATAACCGTGCCATCATAATCAAATCTGCGCCACGTGAGGTGGTGGAGATCGTCGGTCAGGATCAATCCCAAAGACAGCATGCATGGAATGGACAGCAGGACCAGGTTGCGGCGGGTCAACCAGCGACCTGGCCAGGCGTAATCCAGGATAAAGCAGGTGGTAGCGGTAGCTGTGGGCAATTGCCAGACGCCCTGGAATTTGAACCAGAAGATCTTTGTCTGTACCTCCACAGCAGCCACTTCCATTACTGAACCGAACGCCCACAATGCAGCAAATAGGCTGCCAATGGCAAACGGCAGCGCGCCGGGCACGCTGCGCCGGCGTCCGCTGTAGAGGGACAGCGCGATTAACAAGAGGACCGTGAAGACAGACGGCCAGATTGTGGGGGTGTAGGCGTAATTCGAAGACATGATCGATCTTGAAGGCCAGGGTTGGATTTAATGGCTGACCATCCGGAAAATAGATTTTGCTTGACCGTGATCTTACTATTTTGATTGTACAAAGATACTGGGAGAGAGTCAATCATGCGGCAGTATGAACCTGAGCGTCGATAGCACCTGGAACACCAGGTCAAAGCTGGATGGCTGGGTGCTGCTGTTTCCGGTAATGGCGTATGTACCACCGCTACCGGAGTGATATATCCGGTAACCTTAATGCCGCCCACCGGGCAATCGCCATTCATCAGCGCCCATTCTTCGCACTTGAGGTTATTTTCGAAGAAGCAGACACCTAATGGATATCGCCTACTGCCTGTATGCTCTGCAATTGCCTGTGGGAAATGGGAAGCAGACTAGCTAGGCAATTGTGATTACCATCTTTTTATGCCACACGCTATTTACTACTTTTCAAAAATTGTCTTCTATCCCGTTCCTTCAATTGAACGTACGGCACTATCCACAGTGAGATACACGTGATCTTCATCGATGAATTCTTTCAAACCGGTCTTGCTGCCAACTTCGAGAACAGGCGCATGGACATCCGCCAGGTATATCTCGATGCCCTCTTCTTGCAGCTTTTTAATCAGGCCTTTGATCACATCCGTGCTGGTTACATCCATCTCGTCCTGAGCGGCCGCGTCAAAAATCAACGCCCGAGGAGGCGGCTCTATTTCGGCAACCATGGCCTTTACATGATCCCTGACCGTCATCGTGTTCGCGTAATACACCAGCGCATCGATGCGTACGATCAGCACCCCTGGTACGGGAGTATTCTCGGGATGGCGGATCAGGTCGGAATAAGCGCCGGGCACGTTTGGGACCCGACCCAGCGAAGAAATATGCGGCCTGCTCGAGCGGTAAATGACGAATAACAACGATGCCACCAGGCCAATCATCATCCCCGGCAGTACATCGATTAACAACACGCCGGCTAGCGCCAGCACGCCAAACCAGAATTCGACCCGCGAGGCGCGACGGAGCTTCTGCAGCTTGCGCGAGGCGATGATGTGCCAGACGGCGTGGATGATCAGCGCGGCCAGCACGGCTTCGGGCAGCGGGGCGAACAGGGGGGTGAGAAAGAGCAGGGTCACGATCGTCACCACCCAGGCTACCAGGTTGGTAACCTGCGTGCGGCCACCGGCGCCCTGTTTAACAGCCGAAGCCGACATGCCGCCGGCGGAAATCATGCCGCCAAACAACGCGCTCACCAGGTTGGTCGCCGCATGGGCGTTCAACTCCTGATCGGCATCGACGTCATAGCCGTGTTTCTCAGCGAACTCATGCCCCACGCCCAGCGCTTCGCTGAAGGCTACCAGCAAGACCCCGATCGCGGGCAGCACCATCGACAGATAACTCATGAAGGGTATCTTCGGGATGCTCGGCGAAGGAAGCCCCTGCGGCAGAATTCCCAACCACTGCCACCCCATAGGCGTCTTCCAGGTTTAACAGGCTGCTAATCAGGATGTAGCCAAAAAGCGCCAGCAGGCCGGCCGGAATCTTTCTGTTCAAGCGTGGAATCAGGAAAAGCAGTGCCAGCGCGCTCACGCCGACGGCAAAGGTGACCCAGTTGGCCTGCGGCAGCTCTTTGAGGATGCCGACGAACCGCTCAACCGTATTGCCTTCGGGTTTAGCCACCCCGAACAGCTTGTTGAGCTGGCCGACCGCAACAAAGATCGCCAATCCCAAAACAAAACCATCCATCACCGGCTTGGAAAGGAACTGGGTGATAAAACCCAGCTTTGCCAGACCTGCCGCCAAAAAGACCACCCCGACGACCAACACAAAGGCGGCGGCATATGCCTGGTATGTTTCGGGATCGGAGGCATTCACTGCTGTAGTGGCAATTAGCGCCGATGCCACGGAAGACGCCAGCAGCGCCGCTGTGGCCGAGGTAGGTCCGACGCTCAGGTGCCTCGCCGTGCCGAGCAAAGCGTAGATCAGCAGCGAGGCCACCAGCGTGTACAACCCCGCTTGAGGCGGAAGACCGGCTATCCCGGCGTAGGCCATGGCTTCTGGGACGACCAGGCCCCACAGGGTGAGCCCGGCGATGATATCGAAGCTCAGCCAGGAGCGATCATAACCTGGCAGCCAGCTTAGAATGGGCAAGTAGCGGGTGAATTGGTTAGGCTTCTGCCCCGTTTTTACTCGCAGTGTGGCAGTCATCTCTGAATCATCCTTTCAATTGAAACAAAGGCAGCCCAGCTGCCTTTGTTTCAATCAAGAGTTTTACTGCCGCATCATGGCCAGGTTCAAACGTTCCTCCGGGCTAATCAGGTGATCATGGTCATCAGTGCCCTGGTCGAGTTGGATCCATTCGATCTTGCCATTGAACTTGCTGGTCTGGTTATTGTAGTCCTCAGCAACCATTGTCCCAGTTTCGCAGCCAACATCCAGGGACTCGTCCATGGAAAAAGACAATGGCTGGGTAGCTTCGACGCGCCCTTCACCGATCTTGCTGCCGTCCAAAAACAGGGTAACGGCGCCACCAAGTTCCCAGACCACCGCCATCGTAGGAAAATTCCATGCGCACCTGGTGCTTGCCGGCCGGCAGCAGAGTGTTCGCCGTGGTGTAAAAGCGCTGCACGCCCAGCAGGTTATAACAATATTTGAGGATGCCGTCCCTGACATATAAGGACCAGCCGCCAAACTGGCCACCCTGGGTAATGAGCACGCCAGTTGCGCCTTTCTCCGGCAACCAGACTTCAGCCGTAACGGCGTGGGATTTATTTTTCAGGTTGAGGGTTACATTTTCGCCCAGGCGCTGCATGCCGCTAAACAAGAGTTGGGTCTTCCCCTTGATCAGGGTCGGCCGCCCGGCCAGGTCGGAGTTGAATTGCTCAATACGGCGGTCATCCAACGGCAGAACGTTGTATTTTACCGCTTCGATCAAGAACAGGCGCTGCAGCTCATGGAGTTTCTCAGGCATCTCTTTGGAGAGATCGTGCGCCTGAGTCCAGTCATCTGGGCTGTACAATTCCCACACATCGTCGTCAAAAGCCGGCAAGGGTTCAACGACAAACGGGATACTATGGCGGGTAACCGCGGTCCACCCCTTGTGATAGATGCCGCGGTTGACGAACATCTCGAAATATTGGGTCTCGTGGCGATCGGCAGCGCCGGAAGTTATCAAAGGAATACACCATGCTAACCCCTTCGAGCGGCTTCTGCTGAACGCTGTTAACCACCACCGGTTGCGGCAACCCGGCAGCTTCCAGGACGGTCGGGGCGACATCAATCACATGATGGAATTGATCACGGATTTCACCCTTAGCTCGGATGCCGGTGGGCCAATGGACGATGGTACCGTTACGCGTGCCGCCCCAGTGCGAGGCTACCTGCTTGGTCCATTGATACGGCGTGTCCATCGCATGCGCCCAGCCCACCGCATAGTGGTTGTAAGAATCGGGCGTGCCAAATCCATCCCGGTGCGCAATCAGGAATTCGGTGGTCATGAACACTTCGATATTGTTCAGGTTCGCCATTTCGTTGAAGGTTCCACGCGGACCACCCTCGGCGCTGGCGCCGTTATCGCCGATGATGTAGTAGATGAGTGTGTCGTCGAGGATTTCAAGATCAGCGAGGGCGTCAATCAGTCGACCAATATGGTAATCAGTGTGCTCCAAGAACCCGGCGTACACTTCCATTTCGCGTGTCAGCACAGGCACCAGCTCTGCGGGCACGTCTTCCCAGGCGGGGATTTGCGCGTGACGCTTGGTCAACTCCGCTTCGGGCGGGATCACGCCGAGCTGCTTCTGGCGGGCGAAAGTTTCCTCACGTAATTTGTCCCAGCCCTGGTCGAACTTGCCTTTGTACTTATCTGCCCATTCCTTGGGGACGTGGTGCGGGGCATGCGTCGCGCCCAGTGAGAAGTAGACGAAGAAGGGTTTATAAGGCAGCAGCGCCTTCTGTTGGCGTACCCAGTTGATGGCCTTGTCGGTCATGTCCTCGGTAAAATGGTAACCTTCTTCGGGGGTCTTCTCGGGCTCGACCGGATGGGTGCCTTCGAACAAGCCGGGGTAGTACTGGTTGGTCTCGCCGCCGATAAAGCCGTAGAAATATTCAAAACCTCCGCCGGGGGAGGGCCAGTGATCGAAAGGCCCCATTGGACTGGTCTCCCACACCGGCACCTCGTGGCACTTACCAAATTGAGCGGTGGCATAGCCGTTCAACTTAAGTGTCTCGGCCAGCGGGGCGCAGGTATTCGGGCGTATCGAAGTGTAGCCGGGCGCGGAGGTGGCCAGCTCGGTGATGCAGCCCATTCCGACTGAGTGATGATTTCGCCCGGTCAGCAGGGCCTGGCGGGTCGGCGAGCACAGGGCGGTGGTATGAAAGCGGTTGTATTTGAGCCCGGCCGCTGCCAATCGCTCGGCGGTGGGGGTATGGATTGGTCCACCAAAGGCGGAAGAGGCGCCAAAGCCGCAGTCATCGATCAGGATGATCAGCACATTCGGCGCGCCTTCCGGCGGGCGCAGCGGCATGATCGGTGGGAATTTCGTCTCTGGGTCCTTGGCGTCGTAAGTGGTCAACCCGACATGCGGGATGTCAGGGATGGGGAGGATCTCCCGTTGAATTTTATCTTGCGTACTCACAGTATTTGCTCCTTTCCGATCATTGATCATGGACCTGGACGTGGTACTTAAAAGCCCATCACATCACTTTCTGGCCCGCCAGGCAACAGAACCGTCGTTCTACTGCTCAAAGTCGATTTTTTGTCCGAAATACATCTGCTCGAACACCCCTTCCAACTCGTAATGCTCGACGACCTGCCCCCCCTTGTAGCATTCCAGCGTTACGAGCGCTTGGAATCGCAAGTATCCGCCAGGATAGCGGATCATCTCCCCTACCGCCTTCTGCCATCCTTTGGCAAAATCGAGGATTTTCTGGCTGACCATCGTCTTCTGACGCAAGTAGCTCATCGTGTAACGCGTGTCCCCGTCCAGATAATCGAAGCAAATCGCGTCCGGGACAGGTTTGCCCGTGTGTTCGTCGATCTGGCTTCCGCTCGTGGTAAAGCTCACCTTCTCGTCATCGTCCGCGACCACCTTGCCGTCACGGGACAGCATAAAGAAGTGGACCGGCGAATAACCATACTTTTTCGCAGTCACGATATGTGCCGAGATGAACATATAAGGGCCGACTTGCCCTTTCGCCCACCACCAGTGGTCGAGCATCTGCCCCATCTCCTTGGTACACCAGTTGTGGTCGTGGTAGCCCGTGCCGGTGGCCTGGTGCACCTCCGTGCCGATCCGGTAGGTGACCGTTGCTTTGCCAAAGGGCACAGCCGGCGTCCAGCCGAAAATGTCATGGCCTTCTGGGCCAAAAACGATGTTGCCCGTCGCCGGGCGCCATGGCTCGGTCAGACTTTCGATATGGATCTCGGCTGACAGATCCTCGGCCGCACCTGTGATGTGATACTCGTGCAGGTCGCCGGTAAAACGGTACTGCCCAATCCGAACGTCGCACCTATCTTTGGAGGCCTCGAACTCCTCCGGCTTGAAATACCCGTACTTCATCATCCTCCTCCCGTCCGGTAGATCGAGATCGATTTCGATCAGCGGCTCAAGGGGCTGATTGGCCCGGGAGGCGTCCTTTGTACAGTGGATCACTGCCAGTTGGCTACCATCATCCAGGGTGCAATCAGAGTACCACCACTCGATGTTTGGTGCACCGGTATCGAGATGAAGACCGTCCTCCCATTGCTCGACATGACGCCCTGCAAGCTTGAAGCGTGCATAATCGGCGGGACTCTTGGCCAGGCGGGCCAGTTCATGTTTTGTGCGGTTATTCATGGTTTTTTCCTTTCGTTGGTAGTTTTTTTCCTAATGGTTTTATCGGTCATTCTATACGGGTGCCCGCTTGCGGGTCGAAGTCGAGATCAGTCCAGGCCGACAGAGATCCTATCGGCCGTCCTCTATTTTCACAAGCCCGGCCATCAGGCCGACATACGCGTTCCCGTCTGGGCTGAGGGTAACCACGCCCTGGGCGGCATTGAAGTACGAACCCGTGCCTGTCAACACTTTGTAGACCGTCTCGCCGGTCCAAAAGTCGATAGCCGTGAAATACCAGGCATCGGTGGTTTCGGGGCCCTTGGGTTTGGTGTAGGCGTAGATGAGCCCATTTGCCAGCGACAGTTTAGGGGTTGCGATCGGCGTACTCACCGTGTAGTTGGTCCACACGGTATGGCACCCATTACCATCGTCATCTATATCAATGCGCGCGATCCCTGGCTTGGTCGTCGCGCCGTTTACTACTGATTCGAAACCTCTGTAGCCAAAGTTGTTCTCAACGACGATCGATCTGTCGGTGGCGATCACCGAGTTTTCTATGCAGCTCCGGCCCGGCTTGAAGACCGGCTCGGCGCATACCAGACGCGGACCCTGGACATCTTTCGCCCGGCGGTAGACAAGGACATGGACCTGCGGATCAGCGTTGTCGGCGATGACAACATAATCCTTCCCCATCAAGGTCGGGGTAGAGCCTGATCCCTCGCTTAGCACTTTTACATGGCCCCAATCGTAGGGCTCTCGCCATGTCATGGAGGGCGCGCCATTCTCGTCCGCATCGAAACGGTACATAGCCCGGTTGGTGTTAAGGTAAACTCCCCCTGTTTCTTCGATCGTGGTGCCGTTTTCAATCTTTTCGCCGGGCAGCCTCAGAGTGCCGAGCACGTTCGCCGTATTCATGTTCAGGGTGCCCACTATGCCACCCTTCGAAGTGAACCAGAGGCGACCGGAGAAATCGGGCTGGAGAGCCTGAATCCTGTCATCCTCGGGGATAGCGCCAGTCAGGTCATAAATGCGTTCAACGGCAAACGTGAAGGGCGTGGTGGAGGTGTGAGACACCACCATGATGGTGCGCTCAGGGGTTCCAGTAATGACACAATCCTGGTTGTCGGCGTACATATAGGCGCCGGCTGGAATTTGGAACATATCGGTCACAGGCGCCGATGGCAGATCATACATGGCGAGTGTCTCCAGGGTGTCCGGGTCGATCAGGGTGAGCCGGATCCACCGCTCCGTGGGAGTCGCGGAGTTCCCTATGGCGGAACTGACTACCATAAGTCCTTGTCGGTCGAACGTGATGAAGAACGTAATGGCTGCGGGATTCCCCTCGATACCAAGAAAGGTCGACGACACGCTCGGGGAGCGACCGAGCAGCCCTGACGTGAAGTAGGTGTCGCTCATGTAGGTGTCGTTGTGATAGTTGCTCCAGGAACCGCCTGCCATGAACGGGTTTTGCGGGATGGAAGGGGCGTCGATGGGCCGCGGCGCAGCCTCATTGCCTATAAACTCAGGAACCGGCAAGGCATCCTCTTGCTGAGGGATTGGATCAGGCGTTAGAGTCGGGTTGTTTGCAAACGTAGAACGGCCGATCGCGAGGGTGATCATGACCAGAACGAGGGCTGCCAAACTCCGGACAATTGAGGTCTTCATGTTCTGTTTTCCTTTCATTCTTGACAAATTTTCGTTGATAGATTGCGAATTCCTCTCCAGGGACACATTTGCAGATCGCTTCCAAACATCTTTTTTAATCATTTAATCTCCTTTCTTTGGCAAAGAATGCGTTACTGTTGTGTGTCTGGCGCCTGGCCTTCACACTGTTCGCCCAAGAAGGCGAACAACTGCTCCAAATCAGAGAACAGCTGGCGCTCGCCGGTATGCGGGCTTTCCAGGCTGGCGCGCCACTGCCTGCGGCCCTGGCTCTCGCTGCGCCACAAACGTAGCATGTAGGCGTAATAGGGGGGATCGTTCGTTTCTTCGCTCATCGAGTCCTCTGATAGGATCCTGATACTTCACAATACTCCTCAGGTGTGCCTGGATCGTGCCAGAAATGTGCCTGGGCGGGAAAATCAGCCGGGCTTTCGGAATTTCATGCTATACTAAATTAACATTTCCTTAAAAGAGGCAGGGCTGTGGCTCACCTCACACTATCACTTTTAGGTTCTTTCGAAGCTACACTGGACGGCAGGCCGGTGGAAGGCCTGAACTCGGCTCACTTGCGCGCCCTCTGGCTTACTTGGCCGTCGAGCAGGAGCGGGAGCACCCCCGCGAGCAGGTTGCGGCCCTGCTGTGGCCCGAGCGGTCCGACCGGGAAGCGCTCGATGCGCTGCGCTACGCCCTTTCCCACCTGCACCGTGCCTTGCTTGACCGCCGGGCGGCCTGCCCCTTTGTGCTCGTTTCCCGCACCCACCTGCAATTCAATCCCGCCAGCGATTGCCGGCTGGACCTGGCCGAATTCTACGAACTGAGCAGCCTCTCTGACATCTCGAGCCTGGAACAGGCGGCGAGACTGTACCGCGGGCCTTTCCTGGATGGCCTCTCGATCGCGGACAGCCCAGCCTTTGAGGAGTGGATGCTTTTCAAGGGTGAGGAGCTGCAGCGCAGCGCCCTATCGTTGCTGGAGCGCCTGGCCATGCTGTATATGACTGCAGGCGATACTACACAGGCGCGGCGCTGGGTGCGGCGACAGCTCGAGCTGGAGCCGTATCGTGAGCGGGCTCACCGCCAGTTGATGGCGGCGCTGGTACTGGGCGGAGAACGCTCCGCAGCCCTGGCGCACTATGAAGCCTGCCGCCGCCTGCTGGCCGACGAGCTGGGCTGTGAGCCGGAAGACGAGACACAAGCGCTGATTGCCCGCATCCGGGATGGCGCTCTGCTCCAGACCCCTGCCTGCCCCGCGAGCCCCGGCCACATCGCCTGGCCAGCGATCCCAGCAGGATTCGCCGCCGTACGCTTCGTCGCCCGCGCAGATGAGCTGGCCAGACTGGGCAGCCTGCTCGATCAGGCTCTGGCAGGTCGGGGCGGGGTGGCCTTGATCTCAGGCGAGGCCGGGGGCGGCAAGACGGCGTTGCTGGACGAATTCTCCCAACAGGCCGGCCGGGCACACGCCGGATTTGATCGCCCTGCGCGGCCGGTGCAACGCCCACGCCGGCGCCGGTGATCCCTACCTGCCCTTCCGTGAGATCCTGCAAACCCTGGCAGGTGATGTCGAGGGCAAGCGAGCCGGCGGCACGCTCCACCAGAGCAGGCCGCGGCCTCTGGGAAGCGCTGCCTGCGGTAGGCGCGGCGCTGGTGGAGCACGGTCCCGACCTGATCGACAGCTTCGTACCGGGCGAGGCGCTGCTACAGCGCCTGGAGGGTTTCCCTGCACCCGCAGGGCCGGTGCGCTTGCAGGGGCGCCTGCGCGAGATCGTCGCCCGTGCCAGGGTAAGGCGCCCCAACAGCACAACCCGACCTGTTCGCCCAGGTAACCCAGGTGCTCCACACCATCTCCGTAAATCGACCCTTAATCCTGGCGATCGATGACCTGCAGTGGGCCGACGGCGGCACGGCAGCGCTGCTCTTTCACCTGGGACGCCGCCTGGCTGGCAGCCGGATCCTGGTCATCTGCGCATACCGTCCGGAGGCGTTGACCACCGGGCAGGCAAGCCACGTCGCCGAGGGAAGCGCGGCCCCCGGCAGTAGGACTGCACCAGTAATCGGTATCATCCTCCGCGAACTCGTCCGTGAGTGGGGAGAGGTCCGAATCGACCTGGACCGGGCTGATGGCCGGGCTTTCATCGAAGCCTACATCGACGGCGAGCCCAACTGCCTGGACGCCGCCTTCCGCCAGGCGCTGTACGACCACACGGGCGGAAATCCACTGTTTACCGTCGAGCTGTTGCGTAGCTTCCAGCGTCAGGGCATGCTGGTGCAGAATGAGGCCGGGCGCTGGGTCGAAACGCCCGGTCTGGATTGGGACGTGTACCCCGCGCAGGTGGAGGCAGTGATTGCCGGGAATCTGGCGGACCTGCCGGACGAGGACCAGGCGCTGCTGCACGCAGCAGCCGTCCAGGGTGAGCAATTTATCGCCGAGGTCGCCTTCCGGGTCCTGGATTGGGACGAGCGAGCTGCCATACGGCGGCTGAGCGGTTCGCTGAGCACACACCACCGGCTGGTCGGCGCGGTCAGCCTGGAGCGGCTGGCGTCGACGGGGCAGCGCCTGTCACACTATCGCTTCCGTCACTCGCTGATCCAACGCAGCGCCTATAGCAGCCTGGATGCAGTGGAACGGGCGCAGCTGCACGAGGCGACCGGGCAGACCCTGGAATCGATCTACGCAGCAGATGGGGAGAAACCCCAGGGGTTGGCGGCAGCGCTGGCGTGGCACTATGAGGCGGCGGGCCTGCACCTGGCAGCCGGGCGTGCCTTGCTGGATGCCGGCAATCAGGCCTCGCGGCTGTCGGCGTTTCGCCAGGCCCTCAACCTGTTTGAACACGGGTTAGCCCTCCTCGCTGATGAGCAGCCTTCGCCGGATCGAAACGCAATGATCCGGCTGCTGGAGGCTGCCCGGTTAAACCCCAAACGCAACCTGGAAGGGATGGGCAGCGCGGCTCTGGCAGGCGCATGGCAGCGGGCCATCGATGCAGGAGCGGGAGAAGCGCAGGGACGGGCCAGGCTGCTGACACTCGAGGCGGAAGCAGATATCCTGGTTTCACGAGGGCAGTTTCAAGCTGCCCAGCTCGTGGCAGAAAGGATGCTCGCGGAGGCGGCCCAATGCGCCGATGAGGCCTTTCTGGCCATCGCTCACTGGTTTTTCGGTTTCGTTTCAAACCTGATGGGACACCCGCTCGAAGCGGAGAGCCACTTCGATTGGAATCTTTGACAGGCTAACTCCTCAGCGGCGGGCGGAGCTGCACGCGGCAATCGGCCAGGACCTCCTGGCATATACCCTGACCTTTTCGGCTATGGACCTGTGGTTCCTGGGTTACCCAGAGCAGGCCCGGCTACGCAGCGCCCAGGCAGTCTCCAGCGCATTGGAGCAGGGTGATTTGTTTGGCCAGGCGTGCGCCTCCGCAATCGGCTGTACGCTGCTGTTCCTCCTGCGCAACGATGAGGCGGCGCTGCAGGAGCGCAGCGAGCTGTGCCGCGGGCTAACCCAGCAGCACAGTATTGCCATGTGGCAGCAATACGCAGAAGTCTTTCTCGGGCGGTTGGCTATTCATCAGGGGGAGGACAGCGCCGGCATCGAGCACATGCAGCGCGCTATCGCCGCATGGCAGGCCATGGGTATGGCGATCGGCACAGATAGTCTGGTCATGGTCCTGGCGGATGGCTGCCTGGCTGCAGCCCGCCGGCTGCCATCCACCGATCAAGACGGGCGCCTTGCCCTGCTGGCGACTGCGCTGGCGGCCATCGAACCTTTACTCGGACCGGATATTCCGTGCGGGCAGAGCTACCAGGCCGAGCTCCACCGCCTGAAGGGCGAGCTGCTGCTGGAAAGGGATGGTCTGGCTGCGGCGGATGATGTGCTGGCGTGCTTCCAACGCTCCTTGCAGCTCGGGCTGGAAATGGGCGCCCTGGCCTGGGAGCTGCGAGCCGCCATGAGCCTGGTGCGCCTGCGGATGCGCCAGGGTGAGTATTACACAGCTGAGCTGCAAGAAGCCCGAAGCCGCCTGCGATACTTATACGCACGCTTTACAGAGGGATTTGGCTTCCCAGACTTAATCGATGCCGCGGGTTTGATTAGCGAGGCAGGCTGAGCCGTACCTGGCTGACTGGTGTGGCTACATCAAGAATTAGCTAAGGGACGTGAAGAGACAGCTGCCAGATAGCCAGAGATTTATTTCAACTCGTCCTTCGAGCTTTGTTTTTGGACATTAACCCTGGTTATGATTGCACCGACCAGGAATATTTGTGCAAAGTAATAGATCGCGATCATCAAGACAGCAAACGCACCGGCTGCCTCAAAGCTAGAGCTGATGCCGCCAATTCGAAAATACAGCCCGATCACCAGCCCTCCGAGTGTCATTAGAAAGGTTGCAGCCAGCGATCCAGGCCAGACATCCCGCCAGGCGATCTTAACATCTGGCAGCACCTTATAAATGAAAGCATTGGCCAGAACGATAACTCCAAGAAGCACAAGAAGATTAAGCACAGATATCAAGCCGCTATTGCCGGTGTATGCTTCGATGACTGACCCAAACCAGGCAAAGGCTACGTTGATCACCGTCGTCAAGATGACCAACAGCCCCAAGGCAATGACCATAATAAATGCAAATAATCTTTGTCGAATAGGCGCTAACTTTTGTCCCCTCTGAGTCAGCGGCACTCCCCATATTCTATTAAGTACATATTTAAGCTGCAAGAAAAGCCCCATCGCTGCAAACAGGAGAGATATCAAACTGACTGCCGACACAATCAAGGATCCACCAGAGGTGGAAGCCGCAATGTTGGACACTGACTCCTGGATAAAAGCTGCCGTTTCTTCTCCCAAGACAGTCTCAATCCGTGTGTAAAATAGCTCAGCGGCAGCTGCCTCGTTGATAAAGAAGCTCGCCAGCCAAAATGCAATAAAAATCACCGCGGCAAAAGAGAACATACCAAAATAGGCCAGGGCTGCAGCCAGCTGATTGGGCTTTTCGCTAACCCAGATCTGGTAAATTTCTAGAACAAAATCCCTGAGCGAAGTGAATTTAGTCATCGAGTTACGACTTTGCCTCAGTATTGGAACCGAATGTTCCCTTCACTTTTCCCCATAATCCCTTCACATGCTGCGCAGCCTGTTTTCTTTCCTCGTCTTCCTCCTCACCTGTGTAGCGCATCAGGATCGCCAGAGGACGAGTGCCTTCGAAATTCTCCATGATGATCAACACCAGCAAGGTGAGCGGCACTGCCAACAGCGCCCCAATCCCACCGAGCAGGTAGCCCCAGATAAACAATCCGACGAACACCACCACCGGCGAGATTTTCAGCCTTTCACCCATAAGCTTTGGTTGAATGAAATTCTGCACCCCGCCGTTGATCAAGATATATCCGACCAGGACGATCACTGCAGTCTCAATACCATACTGAGCATAGGCCATCAGTACCGGTGGGATCAAGGCAATGATGAAACCAATCGAAGGGATATACCCCATGAACCAGGCCAGCAGCCCCCACAGAAGAGCGTAATCCACTCCCAGGTACAAGAGGAATAGGGTATCTCCAATGCCCACCAAAAAATTAATCCCGGTCAGAACGGTCATATACTTTTGGATATCTTCAGTGAGATGAGTAATTCGTCCGATTGTTGGAGCGTTCGGATCCAAACCCAGCCGGGAGGGTTTAGGCAGGGTAATCGCCGCACTGATCATAAAGAAGAAGATCACCAAAGCCCAACCAAATTGGACCAGCAGATTGAGCACGCTGGCTATCACACCCTGAGCGACTTCGCCAATCTGGATGGACACCTCGGCTGGTTCAGTGGTAGTCTCAGCCGCTGGATCCGTAGTTTGTTCGTCTGCGGTTTGTTGCGTGGCGCTTTCGGCGTATGACGGGATCTCAGTAGTTAATTTGGTTATCGAGAAGAATACTGTGGCGATAACCAGCCCCAATACCAGCACAACCATAGCAATGGTCAGCACCAGAGACAACCAGCCAGGCACACCACGCTTCGTTAAGCGGCCTGGGATGGGTAGAACCGTAATGGTGATGACGGCAGCCAGCAGGATCGGATTGATAATGTAGGCAGAACCGCGGATTCCGAACAGGATCACGAAGATCGCGGCTCCTCCCACCAGGTAAACCACAAGTCGACCGGATAGATTATTCATGACTACCTTCCTGAGCAGGTTGCGCCTGTGCGGCTGCTCGTCGTGCCTCTCGCAATCCCAGGAGAGCGACGAACAAAGCGCCGACCACCACAGCCACCGCAATCACCGAAGCGGTTTCTTTCTGCACCAGGACCACCGTAAAGAGCGCAGCATACAGAGGCGCTCTCAAAGTAGCCACCATCGCGCCCGCCATCGTCGCTGCGACGGCGACCGCCACGGGAACGCCGGGAAACAGTAAATCGATGGCCATGCCCAAAGCGACGCTTGCGAACATGATCGGGAAGATGTAGCCGCCTTTCCAGCCTGTGGCGAGCAGGAGGGAGGTGGCAAACAGCTTCATTAAACCTATCACAATCAGCATCAACACGCCGATTTCCGCCGCACCGGTGATCAGTTCACTCGTTTCTGCCTCACCCGAAAATAGGGTCAGTGGTAAGAGTGCGCCGATGACCCCCATGCCCAGGCCGCCTATCACGCCCCGCAGCACCACGCGCCCCTTCAATGCCAGAAACAGCTGTTGCAGACGTTTGAGAGAGAGCATGAACAGTACGCCAACCACTGCACCGAGTAAGCCCAGCGGCACGGCATAAAACATGTCTGCCAACCTGGGAGTATATTCTGGGAACTTGTATAACGTATCAAAGAAAGTGCCGGTGAGCAAAACGAAAACTACCGTGGATACAGCGGATGCCAACAGGCTGGGGAACAGCACCCAGAAGTAAGCCGCCTTGCCGGTCACCCCGCCTTGGGCTGACTCCAAACCCAGCAAAGCCCCGGCAAATGGATTGGTGATAAATGCGGCCAGCATCCCACTCACGCCGGAATATCCCAACGTGCGCGTTTCCGTTTCATCGAGCTTGAATTTATCGGAGACCAAAGTGCCGATGCCACCGCAGGCATCCGCCAGCGGCGCTTCGGGGCCAAGGCTGGCGCCGGAGATGAGCGACACGAAGGCTGTGATCACGATCCCGGGGGCATTGCGATAGTCAAAGCGTCCGGTTTTACCAAATTCGCGCATCACTTCAAAAAAGATGCCGCTGTGATCGCCGAAGTACTTTACCAGCAGCCCGACCAACAAACCGCCGAAGGTACAAACCAGCAAGGTGAATAG
The DNA here is from genome assembly GCA_963744375.1 of uncultured Chloroflexia bacterium. Taxonomy (GTDB): domain Bacteria; phylum Chloroflexota; class Anaerolineae; order Anaerolineales; family UBA4823; genus CTSoil-045. The sequence continues at coordinate 605,741 of CAVUTH010000001.1, forward strand.
AGCCGTATCAACAGGCGTATCAATCCCCAGCGCCTCTGCGGCATTCGTCCAAATAACAGAAGTGCCTTGATGAACAAGAGCCATAAAGGCGAAGGTGACCAGGGCGCTGATCAAGCCCAGCAAAATGACGAGCACCATCAGTCGAAGATAGGATTTAGGGTTTGCTTGTGGGTCAATCATTCTCACTCACTCCTGTTGCACATCAATCTTCTGTACCTGAAATATTCATCAGCACTGCTTCGCTGGTCCGTTGGATGGTGCTTCGATCATCCTCAATTAAGCGACTGGCCTGGCTTTCCGCCTGGATCAGTCTCACTTGACGCCTGAGCAACTGGCGCGCCTCGAGCGATTTCGCCTCCTGGCCGATCACATCGATCGCCTCCAACATGTGCAGCAGCACATTGGCATTGTCACAGCTGGCATGACGGAGCATATCGAAGGCGGCGCTGAGCAGCTCTTCGAAGGTAACCGGCTCTAAAACAAGACGCAGCTGTCCATTCAGGTCGTAATAATAAGCGCCTTTCTGTCCCTGCCGGAGGAACAGCGCCAGGCCTTCAGCAATATAATCCAGGCAGGTCATAGCCGTGAATGGGTCATTGATCGCCGCAGACATGGCTCGTACAGCCATTTCGACGAGCTGGTTGAGCGCGTAGGCGACATCTTGAGTCGGTGTGCGCGTGTTTCCGATCCGGAAGGCGCCGCGTATTTGTTCTGCCAGCTTTTCGTCAATTGAGCTGATCCCCTTGGTTTCCCCCATCGGTCCCTGGCGGGGCTGTTCCTGGAGGGAATCTGCATGCCGGACCAGGGCTACCACCTCACCAAGCCTGACGAAGCGGCCCGGCTTCCTGAGAAGATGAATGATCAGGTCGCGTTCCTTTGCCAGGTCAAGCACAATCTCCGGATCGATAAATTCAATGTAGCCTGTGTCTTTAACCAGCACGGGAAAACCAGCTGGTTCCAGCAGGATACCTATCGCTTCCGGACTGGCTTGACTGCCGGTATCACGACTGACCGTCTCGGGTATCTCAGCCAGGACCACATTGCGCAGCTCAGCGCCTGCCGCTGCGGCGATGTTGGGGGCCTGCAGCATGGTGCTGATATGCTGGACCAACAAGATCAACGAGGCAAAGGTCCCCAGCATCAAGAGCAACCCAACCGTCGCAGTCAGTTGAGGCCCTTCCGGCTCTACCGTCCCGGGAGGAATGGAAAGGGCAGCCGTGAGACAATAGACAAATGCTGCCACAAACATGCCCAGGACGAGCTGGGTGGTGCGATCGCCCAGGAAGACGCGCAGTAAACGCGAGCCATATTGTGCCGCCACGGTCGATAGCGGCAGCGTGAGCAGTGTAAAGACCACTCCGGCGGTTGCCAGGATCGTGCCGGCCATACTGATCAGGATACTGCGCAGCTCACCGGGAGTGCCCGCCAGGATGAATTGACTGGAATTCAGCATTTCATTGGGAATCTGCGAATTTAGCCAATACATCGCCCAGGCAAGCAGGATCGCCGCCACGGACATAATCACCGGGGTGAACCAGAAGCTCACCTTCAGGCGGTCCCAGTTATAACGAGCGGTGACTTTCCTCGAGGCGCGAGTTGTCATGAGAGGTTCATTCTACATGCATGCTGTCTCCAGCACCCATTTTCTCCAGCAGTTGATGCATCGCCGCCAGCTCACCCTTGATGGAAGCGAGCTCTTCTTCGACGGTAGGAGCTGGCTTGGCGGCCGGGGTTGCTTCCTCTTCATCTGGTGATGATCCCCCAACCAGCAGGCTGGCCAGAATACTGGCCAATGCGCCGATGATGCCGACGCCCATGAACATGATGAACATGGCTGTAATTCGTCCCGCAGCAGTGACCGGGTAGTAGTCGCCATAGCCTACCGTGGTGATGGTCACAATGGAATACCATAAGGCATCCCCACCCGTGGTGATTTTCGCATCTGGCGATTTGCTTTCGAACTGGAGCACGAGCGTGCTGGAAACGGTCAGGACCAGGATGGTGAGCAGGATGGTAAGAAATGTTGCATACCGGCTGCGGTTTTCGAGGATATCCTTGACCAGCGTCTTTTTATTTTCGCCGCGCAGCAGGCGTATGATGCGGGCAAAACGGCCTAAACGAGCCAGGCGTAAGAGTCCGCCGTATCTGGTTATTCCGAAGGAAGGGATAGAACCAAGCAGGTCAAGCCAGCCGCCCTGACGAAGAAAGTAATCCGCTTTTTTAGGCGCCGCTTTAAAGTTGAGATAGAAATCTATCAGGAAAATGACACAGATCAGGTTATCGTAATAAGAAAGCAGCGTGAGGGTGGCGTCCGAAATTGGGAGCAGCATCACCACCATGATTGCTAATGAAAGGACCGTCAGGACGAGAATAAAGATGTTGTATGCATTGCTGTGCTGGCGAGGGGAAGCAGTTTCTTGTACCATAGAAGCCATCCATCGTACTCGGGTATTGTGTTGTTTGTGCGGCAATGCCGCACAAACAACACATGAAAAACATGGTTTACTGCCGCACCGGCAGGGTGCTGCTCATGCGGCTATCGCAGCAGCCCGGGTTTATTGCGGCGTCCGACCCCACCGACAGGGCCAGGGGGATTCGGACCACGGCCTACCCCGCCGACAGGGCCGGGGGGATTGGGTCCACGACCAACTCCGCCGACCGGGCCGGGGGGATTTCCACGACCAACCCCGCCAACTGGGCCGGGGGGATTTGGGCCTCTTCTACGAAACATGATATTAGCTCCTCTCAAAAGATGGTGAGTAAAAGGTGATGTAGCGACCGCGGTCACTCCAGCACCCTATCACTCGGTTTCTTACTCTGTGTCGCCAGCGGTTTCAGCTTGCTGTTCCTCGGCGAGTTCCTGTTCGAACTGCGCTACAACTTCGGGAGAAATCTGGGCGCGCTCCACCAGCTGACCTCCGGCATCCAGGAGTGCCTTGCGGATATTGGCGATCCACAGATTCTCCCACAGGAGCAGCAGCGCTGCCGAATTCTCGGGGAGTTTGCCGGCTGCGATCTGCAGGTCTTCGTTTGTAAAAAGGCTGGAAACGTGCTCGCCCATGGGGACGAACATCGCGTACGACTCGGGGTCGAGGTCGTTGAGTTCGACGGTGCGGATGTTGCCGTCTGCCTCTTTGTGGATGAAGACGATGTCTATAAAGCGCACGATGCCGCGCGCCGCCAGGTCCAGCAGCTCAGGGACGATCTTACCGGTGGGCTTAGCGTCCTCAAATTGGATCAAGGCATATTCAAGTGGAAGATCGAACATTGTCTGACTCCTTTGGTTTTTGATTGAGACCCGAAGGGCTGCTGAAAGCCCTTCGGGTCTACATCGTAGCTGCTGCGTCCTGTGCTACTGCCGCCTCATGGCAACTTTCATCTCTGCTTCGCTATCCGGGATCAGCTCGCCGGATAGATCGATGGTGACACGCTTGATGGTCCCGGTGAAGCGGAACTCTCCGCTGTACTCTTCCGGCGCCGCCGGGTCACCGGCGTCATAGCCGCAGGAAAGGCCCTGCGTCCCGAACATGAACAGGATCGAGTAGGGCATGTCGATGCTGTCCACCAGCTTGTGGTTGATATACAGCTGGCCGCGCGCCGGTACCCCGTAGCCCTGGGCAGGATCAGGCTTGCCGGTCGGCTCGAACTCATAGCGCAGCTCAACTTCACCCGTCGGGATTGTATCGTTGGAATGCAGCCAGAACTTGTCGCGACCGATGAAATTGTACAGGAAGTGGAGTCTCTGATCTTTGACGAAGAAGACATAGCCGCCGGTGCGCCCTCCCTGGGCCAGCAGCACCCCCTCTGCACCCTCCACTGGGATGACCACATCGGCTGTGATGCTCCAGGGCCGGTTGTAGAGTTTGGGTGTGGCGGCGAAGGGGACCGACGACCCGCCGGGGTAAAGAACTACCTTGTTTCTTGGCTTGGCGATGGTCGGGCGTTCCACGGCGAGGCGGCTGCGGACGTCGCCGTCGATGGGGAGGACATTGTACTTACCGGCTTCAGCCCACCAGCGGCCGATCATTTCGATCAGCTTATCGCGGTGTGTCGCCGCCAGGTTGTGACATTCGGAGTAGTCCTCGTCCACGTGGTACAGCTCCCAGTCGTGGGTATCGAGATCCACCAGCACCTCGTTGGGAATGGGAGAGCCAAACTGGCGGCCCTTCTTGGCGGCCTCGGTGAAGCTCGGGCCCGGCCACGGGCAGACTGCCCGCCAGCCGTCGTGGTAGATCGAGCGGTGGCCGAACATCTCGAAGTATTGGGTGTGATGATTAGTAGGCGCAGCCGCCTGGTTGAAGGTGTGGGCGAAGCTAATCCCGTCGATGGGCGCCTGAGTCACGCCGCGGATGCTCTCCGGCGCTTCCACGCCCAGGGCTTCCAGAACCGTCGGAACGAAGTCAATGATGTGCCCATAGTGCTGGCGCAGCTCGCCACGTGCCTGAATGCCTTTGGGCCAGGAGACGATGCAAGGGTCAGTGGTGCCGCCCCGGTAGGTCTCGCGCTTCCAGCGGCGGAAGGGCGTGTTTCCGGCGTTGGTCCAGCCCCAGGCGTAGTGGTTGAGGGTCTCGACGCCGCCCAGCTTGTCGATCATCTTGAGGTTATCTTCCAGCGATTCCTTCACATTGTTGAAGAAGAACATCTCATTGAGCGAGCCCACCGGCCCGCCCTCCGAGCTGGCGCCATTGTCGGAGATGACGATGATCAGGGTGTTATCCAGTTCGCCGATCTCTTTCAGGAAATCGATGATGCGCCCGAAGTGATAGTCGGTGAAGCTCATGAAACCGGCATAGACTTCCATCATACGGGCAAACAGCTGCTGAGCGGCTGCCGGCAGGGTGTCCCATACGGGCACATCCGGGTCGTGGGCAGATAGCTCGGTGCCTGGGGGTATGATGCCCATCTCGAGCTGGCGCTGGTGGACTAACTCACGATATTTATCCCAGCCCATATCGAACTTGCCCTTGTACTTGTCGGCCCACTCTTTGGGCACATGGTGCGGGGCGTGGCCGGCGCCGGTGGCGTAATACAGGAAGAAGGGCTTATCCGGGGCATTGACCTGTGAAGTCCTGGATGAACTCGATGGCCTTGTCGGCCAGGTCGATGCTCAGGTGGTAGCCCTCTTCCGGCTGCTTGGGCTGCTGGACCTCGTGGTTGTCGTAGGTCAGCTCTGGATACCACTGGTGGGTTTCACCGCCCAGGAAGCCGTAGAAACGCTCAAAGCCGCGCCCCAGCGGCCAGCGATCGTAAGGCCCGGCCGGAGTGGTGTGCTCGGGGGGTGTCAGGTGCCACTTGCCGACGCAGAAGGTGTTGTAGCCTTTCTGCACCAGCATCTCGGGGAGCATGCCCCTATCGAAGGGCAGGATGCCGTTGTAGCCGGGGTAGCCGGTGGAGGTCTCGGTGATTGAGGCCAGGCCGATCGAGTGGTGGTTGCGCCCGGTTAAGATGCAGCCGCGCGACGGCGAGCACAAGGCTGTGGTGTGCATGTTGGTGTAGCGCAGGCCGTTAGCGGCCAGGCTGTCCAGCACTGGCATTTCGACCAACCCACCGAAGCTGGATAGCTGCCCGTAGCCGACGTCGTCCAGCACCCAGAAGAGCACGTTAGGCGCGCCATCCGGGGGGCGCGGCGGCTCCGGCCAGGCCGGCGAGGATTCTTCGGTGGTGCGTCCGATAACGCCGGTGAACGGGGTTCCGTCTTTATAGGTCTTAATTGCCATGAAATTTCTCCTTTTATGTTCTGATTCTAGCTTAGCCATTCGCAGTAAACAGATGCCTGATGCAAGCTATCTGATCATGTGTTTGCTTCTAACATGCGTACAGCGGCATCCACGGTTGGAAACACGTGGTCCTCGCCGATCAATTCCAGCAGCCCGGTCTTGCGACCGTGCTCGAGTACAGGCGCATGCGCGTCGGCTATGTATACCTCGATGCCTTTCCCATGCAGCTCATTATACAGGCTCTTGATAATGTTGGTGCTGGTAACATCGATCTCGTCCTGGGCACTGGCGTCAAAGATCAAGGCACGCGGTGGGGTTTCCATCTCGGCAAGCATCGCTTTCACATGATCCCGCACGGTAAGTGCATTGGCATAGTACAGCTGCGCATCCACGCGCACGATCAATACGCCCGGCACCGGTATATTCTCGGGATGCCGGCCCAGGTCCGAGTAAGCGCCAGGTGTTCCCGGGACACGTCCCAGTGACGCAATATGCGGCCGGCTCGTCTTGTAGACCACGAATAACAGCGAAGCTACCAGGCCGATGATCATGCCCTGCAGCACATCGATCAGCAGCACGCCAGCCAGCGCCAGGACGCCAAACCAGACTTCGACCCGCGATTCTTGCCGGAGCTTTTGAAGCTTGCGCGAGGCAATGATGTGCCAGACCGCATGGATGATCAACGCCGCAAGCACCGCCTCAGGCAGCGGGGCGAACAAGGGAGTAAGAAAGAGCAGGGTCACAATCGTCACGACCCAGGCGACCAGATTGGTGACCTGGGTGCGTGCGCCTGCACCCTCTTTTACGGCCGAGGCCGACATACCGCCGGCGGCCAGCATGCCGCCAAACAGAGCACTCACTACATTGGTCACTGCATGGGCATTCAGCTCCTGATCGGCGTTCACCTCGTAGCCGTGTTTTTCGGCGAACTCGTGCGCGACGCCCAGCGCCTCGCTGAATGCCACCAGTAAGACGCCAATCGCCGGCAGTATCATCGCCAGGTAGGTGGTGAGCGGACACTTTCGGTATGGTCAGCGATGGCAGCCCCTTGGGCAGCGTCCCAACCACCTCTACGCCGTAGTTGCCGCTCAAATCTAGTGCGGCGCTCAGCGCAATGGCTCCAAAAAGCACCACCAGGCCGGCCGGGATCTTCTTGTTCACGCGCGGCAGCAGGAAGAGCAACGCCAATGCCATGGCTCCCACCACAAAGGTTGTCCAGTTGGCCTCGGGAAGCTGTTTGATGATCCCCACGAGCTTTTCCACGGTGTTGCCCTCGGGTTTGGTTACGCCAAACAGCTTGTTGAGCTGTCCCACTGCCACGAAGATGGCAATGCCCATCACAAAGCCGTCCATCACCGGCTTGGACAGGAACTGCGTGATAAAACCGAGCTTTGCCAGGCCCGCTGCCAGAAAAACCAGGCCGGTGACTAAAACAAAGGCCGTTGCGTAGGCCTGGTAAGCTTCTGGATCGGAGGCGGTGGTGGCCGCCGTGGCTACCAGCGCCGCGGCCACCGACGAAGCCAGCAAGGCCGCCGTGGCCGAGGTAGGCCCAACACTCAGGTGGCGTGCGGTCCCAAGCAGTGCGTAAACCAAAAGCGCCGCCACCAGCGTGTAAAGCCCGGCTTGCGGCGGCAAGCCGGCAATCCCCGCATAGGCCATGGCCTCCGGTACTACCAGTCCCCACAGGGTCAGACCGGCGATGATATCGAAGCGCAGCCAGGATCGGTCGTACTTTGGCAGCCACTTCAGGATAGGCAGGAAGCGACTCAGTGCAGTTTGGCGGTCAATTTGATTATCTTGAGTGGTCATACAGTTTCCTCATGAATGTCAGTTGACTGTGGAGGTGTTTCTTGTAACCAGAGTTGGGCAGCCTGCAATGCTGCACGGGTGCTGGCGCCCAGGGCGGTTGTCGCCACAAACACGTTTTCTGGCCCCAGGAGTACTGCTGTCGTCTCGGTGCGGTCCAATTGACCTTTCACTTTGCTGCTGACCCCAGCCACCATCAACTTGCCGCCTGCCCCCTGGATTTGCTGGGAATAGCGCTCTAATACAGTAACGAAGGAGCTGCCTATGCCTTCTTGCGCTCTCAGTCTTAGAATAACCACAGGGCGCACGGCGCTGCCTGCTTTGGGCAGAAATTGCTCCACCGTCTCTGCTCCAGCAAAAGTCATATTTCCGTACAGCTGCAGCAGGGTTACTGCGTTGCTGGTGAGCTCGGCAGGCGCCGGTTGTTCAGTTACGCTGCCATCGGGATTTTGGATAAGTTCGACAACCCTCACCTCTTGCGATGAAGTGACGAAGAAATAAGCCAGGATGGAGAGCAGCACACCCACAAACACCGCCTGTTGCAGCGGGATTATTAACGTTAGTACCAATGTAACCAGCATGACGACGCGCGGCGCCCACCCGGTTGACCAGACATCGGCAACCCGATCACGTTTAATGGACTGGACACCGGCAACAATCAGCAATCCCGCCATAGCCGGCATCGCTACCAGGCTGACCGCCTGGCTGAAGAGCAGGATAGTCGCCGCTATGATCAAACCGGAAAATATGTTTGCCCAGCGGGATTTGGCTCCTGAGCTGACATTGAGCGCGGTGCCGGAAACCGAGCCGCCAATCGGCATACCCTGGAACAGGCTGGCGCCGATGTTTGCCGCGCCCTGGCCGATAAAATCGCGCGAGCTATCCGGGTAAGTACCATCCGGGTTGGGGTAGCCTTTGCTAACACCGGCGCCCTGCACCAGCGCGATAATGGCAAGTGCAATGGCATCCAGCCACAGGGCGGGTATTAACGAGAAATCGGGCAATTTGGGCAATCGGCAATGAGCCTGGGATTGTGGCAATATCGCTCACCTGTTGCACCGAAGTCCAACCCAGGATCAACAGCGCTACCGTGCCGATCACCATTCCAAATAACATGGAAAAGTTGCGCAGCCTGGTGCGATCCACCAGCAAGATCACCGCCACCGTCAACAGACCTATGGCAAGCGTCTGGATATTGATCTGATCCAGGTTAAGCAGCGTATCCACTGCCTTGACTACTTTGTTGGAGTATTCACTCGAATAGCCGGTAAAATCGCCCAATTGCGAGAGGATGACATTGATGGAGACACCCGTCAGAAAGCCGATCACCACCGAATTGGAGATGAAGCGCAACAGGCGGCCCAGGCGCAGCAAGCCTGCAAGCGCCATGAAAAGGCCGGTAAGCAGAGCCAGAGTAGTAATGGCAGTGTCACGGTCGGCTCCGCTGCTGTAAGCCGCCAGCGCCGATCCAGCCGTGATGGCCATTGCGCTGGTTGTAGCTATATTCATGAAGGCTGAGCTGCCAAAGATGGCGCCCAGCGGCGTTCCGACCATGATCGCATAGAGGCCCTGGACAGGGTTTACCCCCGCCAGGACGCCGGAGGCCATGGCATCTGGGATATTGGCAACACCGGTCGTCAATCCAGCAATGAGGTCAGCGACCATGCTGCCACGAGTTTTATCAGTTGTGGTTTTCATCAGAGGTTATCCTGGGTAGGTATATTTACACCCTGGTTTTTCGATCCCTTGAGATTAGCCAAAAGGATGTGGACGCTGATCAGCAGAATCCACAAGGGGAAGACTAACGGCGCCCAATTTACTGAGCCAAGGCTCAAAAGTAGAAACAGCGCCAGGATGAAACCGAGGAAAATAATCCAGCGCGGCAGGATGCGTGTCCGCAGAGAAAGCGTGCAGGTGGTCAGCATGAACACACCGGCCATCTTCAGGGTATACACATTCATGATTTCATAGGTAACCATACGACCAAATGTGTATACGTCAAACTCAATTAACTGGCTGGGAGCCGATCCATAGATACGTATGGTGCCGCCGGCCATAGCTGCGGAATCGAACAGCATAGCCAGGAAAAGAAGCCCGCTTCCGAGGAATACCGTAGCAAATAAGCGATCTTCGGCTTGCCCCAGGCGGTCACGCACCACCCCGATGAACCACAGAAAAGCAATCCCGGCGAACGGAACCAGGTTCAAAGCCAGGCTGACCGTGCTCCAGTTGGCCACAAGCCAACCGCCATCCTCTTGAGGATCGAATGGGACCGAAATCCAAATCAGCACCAGGCTGGTAATCATCAGGATTGAGAACAAGATTCCTGCGATAGCAGCCGCACGCGGTGTTGTTAATTTGTCCTTAGGTGAGCTAACAGTGGGAACCATAGTCGCCTCCTCGTTTTAACTTACCAGATTCAGCAAGCAAATCTCCCAACTCAAATTCCCACCTGCAAGAGAATTGTTCGGCTTGCAGGTGGGAATTTACTTTTTCCTCTATGACCGCTTTTCGCAGTCATCCGACATCACCACACATCGCCCGAGGCGGATGTCTACACGTCGTCGAGTGGGATGAGCGCCTCTGCCCACCAATCGGGAGGTGGTACTGCGACAGGCGAGAAGGCCACACGCTGCTTGCCCGGAGTCGGCGGCAGCTGGTCAAATTGCTTTACCTGGCGTGCGACCACGGCTTCCTTCGTCACGTTGAACACGGTCAGATCCTGGGTCTGGACGACGGGACCGCTATACACGCTGGTAAGCTCCGAGAAGACCATGTGGATGACCTGGGGTGAGAGCAGCGTATGGTAGAGTCCGGCCATACGCGGCTTTACCAGCCCAAACACTTTGCCGGCAGCTTTGGGCGAGGTGTGGGCGGCATTCAGCGCGATCGTGGCCCGTTCGATCGAGAGACCCGAGGCGGCTGCAAGCGCCGCGGCGGGCGGGAAGCACTCGTGGATGAGCAGGTCGACGCCGCCTTCGCTGGCACGTACGAGCGGCCAGCCGGCGCGCGTGTCGCCCGAGAAGACGAAACACAGACCGGCGAAGTCAAGGCGATAGCCTACTGCGCCGCTGAGGGCGTGGATGACAGGAAAGGATGTCAGCTTAACGCCGTTCTCCTCATACATCACCTGGGTTTTGCTGAAATCGTGCTCGGACACCACGATCTTCATACTCTCCGGGTTGATGGCGCCGCTCCCGGCTGCGGTGTCCCAGGCAAGTGCTTCCTCAATGGCCTCGACGAAGTGCCGCGTGCCCAGACGAGGCTCGGTCCCGCTGGGACCCCACACATAGACCGGCCCGTCGGCCCGTCCCACCTTCGACCAGCTGCCCGAGAGGGTGATCAGGTCGCCCATATGGTCGGCGTGCAGGTGAGTCAGGAACACCTTGTTGAGCTTGTTGATCGGCAGTTTCAGACTGGCATAGTTCGCCGTGGAGCCGCTCCCGATATCGAAAAGCAGGATGTCGCGCTCCGGGTTGCCGACTTCGACCAGCATGCTGGCTGAGGCTTGCGCGCGCGTGTTCCAGGGATTGCCGCTTCCGAGCACAGTCACGCGCAGCTCGCCGTCTTCGAGTGCTTCTTCGCCTGGGATAAACATCTCGGCATACTCCCGCCGCGGCGTCCCGACGACCGGAGTCATGGTAATTGCCTTCGTTCCGCCTAAAAATGCCGGAACCGGCAGGGACATGGGGTCGCTGTTTGTCATTGTCATTCTCCTCTAGCCTGCCAGCAGCTTTTGTTTGGCTGCCGCAAACTCATCGTCGTTCAGCACGCCCGAGTCATGCAGCTGGGCGAGCTGCTGAAGCTGGGCGGTCAAATCTGGTGCAGGCGCATCCGGCGCCGGCGGTGCATAGGCCTCCTGCTGTGCCTGCGCATCGGCTACACCCTGCTGGTAAACCTGCTCATATTGCTGCTGTGCGGCGGCATCTTGCTGAGCATACTTCTTATTCTGATGGTGATGAACTGCACCCGCAGTTCCGGCGACAACCGCCGTGCCTACCACCGCGCGTCCCACCCGAGCTACCGGTCTTCCCACCATTCCTCTTCTGCGTAACATATAAACCTCCTGAACAATTTTCGGTTAGAGTCTCAATTCTGGTAGGTTTGAAACCTGAAAGGGTTCAAGCCTGGGATGATTCAGCGTCCGATTCAGCCTGGGCAAATAGTTCCAGAACTTCATTCACAACTTCAGCTGGAATCCGTTCATGCGCCAGCAGCTTGCCATTTGCCCTGAGTACGGCATCGATAAACCTGACCGCCCACACATTTTCAAACATCAGAAGCGCAGCATTGGTGCCGTTCTCCATTGCCTCGGCCGCTTCGGCGATATCTTCAGCCTGGATGATACCGCTAATTTCGATTTCAAGCGGATCGAAGATCGCCAGGAGGTCGGGAGCCAGTTGCTGCATTTCCATTGCCTGGTGATGCCCATCTTCATATTTCTGGATAATGACAAGATCGATCACGCGCACGATCTTGTTTTTAACTAGGTCCAACAGCTCCGGCAGAATCTCGCCTTTGAGCTGGTCGGTTTTGAAAACAAGAGCCAGAAAATCGATTGGTCCGTACGTCATTGGATTTCTCCTTTAGTCAAAATCTACTATTCTTGTCTATGTAACTGGAAGATGCAGGAATTTGGCGGTGAGGGCATCCCAAACTCCTGCACATCACTCTCACACGGATATCTACCTGGACTACGGTGCGGTTTCCGGATACATGGGTACCTGTTTGCGGTTGTGGTAGGCGCCGACGTAGCTGAAAATATCAGCGGCTATGCCAAGTCCGAGCCAGATCCAGTCAAAGCCATTCAAGGGAAAGACGACCACGTACATCAGGAGGGTCCATGGGGCGAAGATAAGACCCAGGATACCCACCAGCCATTGAAGGTTGAAAGCATTGAGGGCTGCGCTAACTTTCGCTGGTACGATCAGCCAGTAGACCAGGAAACCCAGCCGGGGGCCAAAAAACACGAGTGCAGTGAAGAAACAACACATTGGATACTCCTCCTCAACTTTGAAATATTATCTGGAACGATCAATCTTTCACACAGGGAGACCGCAGCCCCGGTGGGCAATCTTTTCGATGCACATCGCCACCGCCAGGATCTCACATTTTAACTGGTTGATCTTGAATTCAATTGCAAGAAAATCAATTAGACCTTATCTCATTCGTTTTCTCCTTCCATAAATATTTCCTTATTTCCCTTGCTCGTGGTAAGACAGGCATTTTACTGATAGAACGGGCAAATGTAGCTCGTAAAGCGAATTCAAAACGCCGAGCAGAGCAGCCTGGTCGCTAAACACGCCATCCAGGGTTGTGACCGAGGCCCCCCCCTCCCCAGTGGTCACGGAGATCGTCATACCTCCGAGAAGATCAGACCAAGCAGGATCGATCCTGCCTTGAACACTGATCTGGTAAGTAGCTGAGCGATCGAATGGGATAGGCTTCTTTGTCCGCGGACTCATCATGAATAGATAATAGCAAATAACCACACAATAAGAAGCCCCCTTATGATGTAATTATGATGTAGAACAATTGGATTTTAGAGAGGGAAAAGAAGCTAAAGTAGAGTGAAATTTCGCCAGTTGGCGTCCTGTACATAGCGAGGGGGAAGGTCAGCGTGGGGGAATAATGCCCAGTTCTTCTGCTCTCGCCACAGCAGCCCAGCGCCCATTAACCCCGAGCTTACGGTAGATATTTGCGGTATGGCGCCTGACAGTCAGGTAGGAAATATTCAGGAGCATGGCGATTTCTTTCTTGCTCGCCGGTCCACGCAACAATTTCAGTATCTCAAGCTCGCGTGGCGTAATAGGCTCGACCAAAGTCAAATTAACGCGGGTCGGGCTTAACGCCTGGTCGATCGGAGCCTTTTCGTCATTTGGAAATGCCATCAGGATATGATTGATTCTCTCGTTGGAATTGCTTTGATTGGCAAGACGGCGCAGCATGGATTGCATGGGTTTTCCCAGATCAAGAAAAACCCTGATGAAGTCCCCTGGCAGGGCGAGGTCTACCACTTCTCGCAGCGCGGCATCCGCCGCTGCGGTTTCCCCCATGGCATCCAGCACCAGCGCACGCAATGCCAGGATTTCAATCTTGTAACGGAGATTATGGGTCCGGTCGGCAACCTCATTCAGGGTGTCCAATATATGATTTGCCAGTTGCAGATCGGCTTCACCACCTCTGGCCAGCAGGACGCGCACTCGGGTCACCTGCGGTTCTTCCAGCCATAATAGCGGTTGGTCCGCCGGCAGATCGGCGGAGTACGTGTCCACCCAACGGCCTGCTCTTTCCAGGTCCGCTTGCATGAGATGTATCCTGGCTCGCAGAGAGCGGGTCCGGGAATCTTCGCTGCCTCTTTGCTCCAAGTCAAACTGGCTGATAGACTCCACCATCTTCCAGGCTTCAGAACTCTCCCCCTGGATCTGATAGATCAACGCCATGCCTGCAACAGCATCGCGATAAGTAGATACCTGAGTTAAATAGCGGTTGTCGATAACCTGGCTAAAGTATTGCGAAGCAGCCTCCAGCTCATTGATTTGGTAACACACGACACCTTGATACCAGTCCCCTAAGCCCCTAAAGAATGCAACCCCACTGTGGGTTGATCCTTGGACCAGCACGGAACCAATTTGCCTGGCTCGTTCAAGCTGGCCGGTATGCAGGTAAATGAAACACAGAGTTTCCAGGACTAGCAGTGCATAGGTATCGGTCTTATCACCGTGAGACTCATATTCATCGAGCAGCAATCGTTCTGCTGCCTGTCCCTGGCCGCTGGCATGCATGGATAAACCCAGAAAAAACATCGCTGCGCCGCGCCCGAATGTCCACGAAAGGGGCAGGCGCGCCAGTGCCTGCCTGCACAAATCGATCGCCCGCAAGGGCTGGTTGCCGAAATATGCCTGCTGTGCTCTCATCAGGAGCGCATGCGTATGCAGGAGTTGCAGGCTATCCACCGGCAGCGATGCGCTTACATCTGACATCAACAAATCTTCGATCTGCTTGAGAACCTGTGCTTGCAGGCCTAATCTCCATGAAAACTGCAGAACCCATACCCTGATCATCAGCAGCTCTGGTTGTCGCTGGATCATCTCTTCCGGCAGCAGGCGCAGCCAGCGCTCCAGGGTTGGTCGATCCACCCGATTGATTACCTCGCGCAGCCCGGAAGTCATCTGGCGTGCAGCCAGGTCAAGATCACCGGCCGCCAGGGAGTGCTGTAAGGCTTCGTCGATCAGTCCTTGTTCTTCAAACCAGGCAGAAGCCAGGCGATGCAAGTTGACCACCTGCTCAGGGGGCATCTCGCCGGATAATTTCTGCTGCAGAGACTGTTGGAATAAATGGTGGTAGCGGAACCATTCGCGATTGTTGTCCAGGGATATCAGGAACAGCTCAGAGCGTTCAATCCAATCCAGGCAGGCTTGCACATTCCATGTTGTGTCAATCTCTCCAACCACAGCCGTGCACAGCGCAGGGCAAAAGCGGTCCAGGATGCAAGTCTTCAATAAAAATTCATGGATCGCTGGATCTTGTTGATTCAGTACCTCATCCATCAAATACCCGGTGACATTGGTATTCTCGCTGGATAATGCCAACCTCATGGACTCCTGGCTGCTATCGGAGCGCAAAGAAAGGGCAGCCAGATGCAAACCTGCGGGCCAGCCTTCGAAGCGCTCTTCGAGGAGATCCAGGGTGGCCTGACTCAAGTCAGGGAGTTGCGCCTGATCCAGATACGTGTTCGTCTCCTGCGGCGAAAAACGCAGGTCCTGGGTGCGAATCTCACGGATACGTCCCTTAGCCCGCAGGCTGGTTAGTGGAAGAGGTGGGTCGATGCGTGAGATCAGGACCAGGTGAAGTGGTTTTGGCCAATGGCGTGCCATTTCAACGAGCAAACTGTGCACGTCTTTCCCGCGGATGAACTGGTAGTCATCCAGCACGAGAATAACGTCTCCAGGAAGCTCTTCGAGTTCGTTTAATAACGTCGTACGCAGGATTGCGTCAGGCGGTGGCTCCCCTGCTTGAAGTAATGCCAGGGTTTCAGCACAGGCATCCGCAAATATCGTGCGCAGGGCAGCAATGAAATACCGTAAGAAGAGATTGAGGTCGCTGTCATCATCTTCCAGCGAGAGCCAGGCTGATGGCAGGAATACTGCCCCCTTACCTCGATCCGCTGTCATGAGATCGAGCCAGGTGCATATAAGCGTGGTCTTTCCGTAACCGGCTGGACCGCATACCAGGGTAATCGGGTGGTCCACACCACGGTTGAGCCACTCCACCAACCGAGAACGTACCACCAGCTCCCGGGGAAGACGAGGCCTATGCAGCTTGGTTTGTAGGAGGATCTGATTTTGGTCCGGCATGCTGTTGGAACAACCTGCAACAAGATCTTTTCCACTATTATAATGTATTCCGAATTTGTTGTTCCTGGAGGCCGGTAAACAGGCTGGTTGACTTATTGATCAATATATACCGGGGATTACCATATTTTCAATCGGTAAAAAATTTCAGCTAGATTATCTTGTTTGGGTGTTCCATCCGAAAGTTTTTCGGACAGCAGCGATTATCCACTGAGTCAAGTATCCCATATGAGATAAGCTTCAAAGGAAGCATATCCGATCAGCCACACCTGGCCCATCTTGACCCATGTGATTTTTCCAGCTCTTAGCAACCGCCTTGAGCACTGGAGGTTATATCCAGTTGCTCCAACAGCCGCTTAAATTATCACATATTTACCGACATTATAGAATTGGAGCAGGCGGCTATTGATCATCCTGACCTGTCCGATCAATCTTCTCTTGCAGTTCTTCCAATTTGCTGTGTTGGTCAAAGCGCAGCATACTGAGGAACTCTTCCGAAGAAAAATTGAATTGTCCGAAACAGGTCGCGTTAGGGGTAATTAAGTACACCGTCTCGAATCTCATCCTACCTTTTCTAGAAATCTCAGTGCGGCTTGCCTCGCGATCGCCCCGACCTCCGGCGGCCCTCGCGCCTCGATTTTCCCACAGGGCTCGCCTCTGGCTGCCCCTCTCCTTGCGTAATCGGTGGGGCATGGAAGGTCTCCTGGTAGAAGTCATCCAGCAGCATCGCCAGCAAGCCGGCCTCCTCTTCGCTTTCCTCCAGGCTGCGGGCCAGCGGCAGGAAGCGCTGCATGCGCTCGGTCTGCAGCCGGTCGCGGTTGCGCAGGCGCGCTTCCAGCAGGGTGATGATCCGTTCGGAGACGACCCGCTCCACGTCTTCGTCGGTAGGGCAGCGGGCGCTCCTGCAAGTCGATGCTGAAGCGCTTGCCGATGCGCAGCAGCTCGGAGCGTTCACCGCGCGTTGACCAGCGTGATGGCCGTGCCGCTGCCGCCCGCCCGCCCGGTGCGCCCGGCGCGGTGGATATAGGCCTCGGGGTCTTCGGGCGGCTCGTACTGGATCACGTGCGAAAGCTCGGGCAGGTCGATGCCGCGCGCGGCCACATCGGTGGCCACCAGGAAGCGCAGCGTGCCCTGCCGCACCCGGTCCATCACCTTTTCGCGCGCCGCCTGGGACAGGTCGGAGGTCAGCTCATCGGCGTCATAGCCAAAGCGCTGCAGCACGACGGTCACATAATCCACCCGCACCTTGGTATTGCAGAAGATCAGCGCCGAAAGCGGGTTTTCGACTTCGATGATGCGCACCAGGCTGCGATCTTTATCCATGCCGGGCACGGTGTAATAGACGTGCTCGGTCTCGGTCACATGGATGTGATCGCTGCTCAGGTTGAGAAAACCCGGCTCGTGCAGGAACTGGGCTGCCAGGCGGATCACCTGAGGCGGAAAAGTGGCCGAGAACATATAGGTGCTGATCGGCTTTTCGGGCAGGTAGGCCTGCACCCGGCGCATATCCGGGTAAAAGCCCATCGAGAGCATGCGGTCGGCTTCATCAAAGACCAGGAACTTCAGATTTTCCAGCGACAGCGAGCGGCGCAGCAGGTGATCGAGCACGCGGCCTGGCGTGCCGATGACCAGGTGCGCGCCTGCCTTGAAGCGCATCCAGCTGAGCGCGATAGCCCACCCCGCCATAAACGGCCAGGCTGCGCACGCCGGTGGCGACTGCCCAAGCAGCTCGGCTTCGGTGGCCACCTGGTGGGCCAGCTCGCGGGTCGGCACCAGCACCAGCGCCTGGGTCGCCGCTTGGAGCGGGTTGACCAGTTCGAGGATGGGCAGCAGGTAGGCGCCGGTTTTGCCGCTGCCGGTGCGCGATTGGATCATCATATCGCGCTGGGAGAACAGGTAGGGGATGGCCTTGGCCTGCACGGGCATCAGCTCGCTCCAGCCAGCCGCCGCTGCCCCCTGCCGCAGCTTTTCGGGCAGATCAGCCAGCGTGGCTTCCGGCATATCCTCCAATGTGACAGTCCCCGGCAGAGGCTGCGGCACTGGCGGCGGCCAGTCCTCCTTGCCGGGTTCTTGAGCCGTATTCGCAGCCTCCAGCTTATTTTCAGCGGATGCTTCCATCCGATCAGGTTCACTCATACTCGCAATATTCTCCCATCCCAAACTTGCCTGCAATCGATAGGCCTCCGCGCAACGGTAGGTACCCTGTAAATATTGTACCAGTGGGGCGAGACCCATGCCAAACAAGAAAGCGTGCACTTCTTCCCAGCGCTCATGATGCTTCTCCCGCGGCTGTCCACCCGATCTTGGCAGGCTGCCTCCCGGTGCCGGATCAATCCCTTGCGCTTCACCGGTTGGCCCCACCCAATTTTGTGCGGCGATGGTCAGTCGTCCAGAACCACAGCCCACGTCCAATACCTTGTCGCCCGGTTTTACTTCTGACAGAACACGAATGCTGGCCTCGCTGTGTCGTAGTATTCGGCCAGTCAACTTATCATAGGGTAGAGCCCAATGAATTACATGGTCGCTGGTTTCTGGCGTTTGTTCAGGTTGTTGGGTGTGCTGGTGAAAGTGAGACATCATTTATTCCTTTACCGGTGATTTTTCCATTGGTAGATTGAGTTGATGCATCCCATCAATGAGATAGATAAAGGCGTTTTGTACGACGGCTTGTTGTTCGGGAGTAAGGTGCACCAACACTCCCCCCATCTGTTTGCGCTGAACCTCCAACCCTTTCTCAATAAGTGCCAAACTTTTAGGCAGTAGCCTGATATTCTTTGCCCTCCTGTCTCTTTCGTCTTCAACCCGTTCAACCAGGCCTTGCTGCACCAGACGATCCACCAACTGGCTGGCCGCAGCTTTGCCCACATCCATCAATACACCGATTTCGGATATTCGGACTTCGCCTTCGTGGTAAAGATACATGAGCGTGTAGATTTGCGGCATAGACAGGCCATCTTGCTTCATTGACCCCATAATCCCGCGCAGGGATCTTTGCATAAATATTTCGAATTGTTTATGGATATCCAACTCGGTTGAAAGAGACGATTGCATGTTATTTTCCTGAGTTTCGAGATTTCTTACTATTAGTTTATATATACATACTTTACACATATATAAACCATTTGTCAAGGGGAATTAAGGTAAAATTATTCATCACATTCCTATGACCCAAATCCCTGCCCATTTCCAAATCCCTGCCGATCCGGTGGCTTACATTAACGCCACCATTGCCACCCCCCAGGCGCGCTTCACAGTC
Organism: uncultured Chloroflexia bacterium; assembly: GCA_963744375.1. Taxonomy (GTDB): domain Bacteria; phylum Chloroflexota; class Anaerolineae; order Anaerolineales; family UBA4823; genus CTSoil-045. The sequence goes on from CAVUTH010000001.1 coordinate 624,874, forward strand.
CTCTCCTCGACTCTCATCCGCCTTGAGTCCAACCCTGGCGGCCACTTCGAAGACCGTCCCAGCCAGGCTTTCTGGTACCGCCGGCAGAGCGTCCCACCTTTCCAGGTGCGCCAGGACAATGGGATGCTCGAGATCGAGACCGAGCGCCTGCTGCTGCGCTACACGCTCGAACAACCTTTTTCGCCCGAGAACATCTCGATCCAGATCAAGGCATCCGGGATCACCTGGCACTATGGCGACCCCGACCAGGGCAACTTGCTCGGCACCACTCGCACCCTGGATAACGTGGACGGCCAGGCCGCCCTCGAGCGGGGATTACTCTCCCGCCAGGGCTGGACGGTGGTGGATGACTCGCGCAGCCTGGTGTTCAACGAACAGGGCTGGTTGGAGCCGCGCCTAGGTTCGGGCGACGCTCTTGACTTATATTTCTTTGGCTATGGCAAGGATTATGCCGCCTGCCTGGCAGATTTCCGTAAAGTATCCGGCGCTACGCCACTCATACCCCGCTGGGCGCTGGGCAACTGGTGGAGCCGCTACTGGGCTTTCAGCCAGCAGGAGCTTACCGACCTGATGCTCGAATTCGCAGCGCACCAGGTTCCGCTTTCGGTGTGCATCATCGACATGGACTGGCACCTCACCCATACCGGCAACGCCTGCTCCGGCTGGACCGGCTATACCTGGAACCGCGAGCTCTTCCCCGACCCCCCGGCATTCCTGCAGTTTTTGCATGCCATGAACCTGAAGACTTCCCTCAACCTGCACCCGGCCGAAGGTGTGCACGCCCACGAACAGAAATACCCGCAGATGGCGTCTGCCGTCGGCATCGATCCGGCCTCAAAACAGCCGGTGGCTTTCGAGCCCACCGATCCGGCCTTTGCCCTGGCCTACCTGGAACAACTGCACCACCCCCAGGAAGCCGATGGCGTCGATTTCTGGTGGATGGACTGGCAGCAGGGCAATCCCTCGCGCCTGCCGGGGCTCAACCTGCTGTGGTGGATCAATCACCTGCATTTTTACGAACTCGGGCCGGGATGGCATCAAGCGCCCCTTCCTGTTCTCTCGTTGGGGCGGCCTGGGAAACCACCGCTACCCGATCGGCTTTTCCGGCGACACGATCATTACCTGGGATTCGCTGGCTTTCCAGCCTTACTTCACCGCCACTGCCGCCAATGTGGGCTATGGCTGGTGGAGCCATGACATCGGCGGGCACTTCAACGGCATTCAAGACGCCGAGCTTTATGCCGCGTTGGGTGCAGTTCGGCGTCTTCAGCCCGATCCTGCGCCTGCACAGCACCAACGACCCCTTCCTGGAGCGCCGCCCCTGGGGCTATGATGCCGAGACCTTCCGGGTGACTCGTACCGCCATGCAGCTGCGCCATGCGCTGATCCCCTATATCTACAGCATGGCCTGGCGCGACCATACCCGGGGAATCCCCCTGGTGCAGCCCATGTACCATCTTTGGCCAGACCTCGAGCAGGCCTACGCCTGTCCCAACCAGTATGCTTTCGGGAGCGAGCTCATCGCTGCCCCTTATATCACGCCATGCGATCCTGACACACGCCTCAGCCGCCAGGTGGTCTGGCTGCCGGAAGGCGATTGGTTCGGTTTCTTCGATGGGGATGCCTACCCGGGGAACTCCCATTATGCAATCTACGGCAGCCTGGATGAGATCCCGCTGTTTGCCAGAGCCGGAGCCATCATCCCGCTGGCGCCTCTTTCTGGTGAAAACGGCGTCGCCAATCCCAACTCGCTGATCCTGCACATCTTTCCTGGTGCCAGCAACCGCTTTGAGCTGTATGAGGATGATGGCGAGACCACCGGTTATTTGAAGGGAAGTTATGCCCTCACCCCGTTCCAATTGGATTGGGAAGGCAGCCGTCTCACCTTCCGCATTGAGCCGGTGCAGGGTCAGGCGGGGTACGCACCGCCCATCCGGGAATATACCCTGGTATTCCACAATCTGCAGGAGCCCGAAGAAGTCACACTGGACATAGAAGGCGGATCACCTACCGCTCCGGAGTACGATCCCGCCACCCACCATCTGATCTTGAGCGGTTTGCATCTTCGTCCGGATGAGGGCCTTATCGTCAGGATGCAAACCAGCCGGCCATCCCTGGCTTATACCCAACCGCAAATTCGCCTGCGGGTGGAAAAGCTGCTGGCAGCCTTCCGTCTGGGGAACAAGGCCCGCGGGACGATCGCACACCAGGCCGACAGCTGGATTTCTGATCCAGGGCAGCTGGCCGCTTACCAGGTCACACTCACTCGCTCGCAGCTGCGCGCCTTGTTGGAAGTCACCACCCAGGCGGGAGTCGAGCACATCACCAATGCCGGGGAAGAGCTGGTTTTCCTATGGAATTCGCAGGCCAATACCAGCCTGACGTACCTCTTATCCAGTGAAAAGAAGGGTTACCCTGGGCCGCAAGAGCATTTCCGCTTGCAGCGCGAGCAGATACCATCCTTCAAGGTTTTTCGACCCGCTCAAGATTTCTCAGATCATACCACCCTGCTCCAGGTAGACTACTTTGACCTGCTGCGTATCGTGAGAACCTGGAACACAGAAGGCCCTTATCCGCGTGCTGAATCAGGGATGTACTAACCATGGAAATCCAACTTACCGACCACTCTCTCAACGTGAACGGCCAGGTCATCCTGGCGAACCTGCCGGCGAATGTGCAGATCATGCCGGGGCCTATCGCGAGCGGCGCCTTCCTGCATTTTGTCACCGGCCACCCAGGCCACCGGCTGGTCTTCACGATCGGCGAGTTGACCGGCATCCGCCGGTTTTCCGCCTGCCACCGCTTCGAGCCCTTTTTTATGACCGCAGCTTGCGGCGAGCGCGGCGGACAGGTGCCGGTCGAGACCCAATCGCTGCTGCTGGAAACAGCTGCCGGTGATTGCATCCTGATGATTCCATTGGTGAAAGGTATCTTCCGGGCTTGCTTGCAAGGTGTCGGGGATGACCGGCTGGAATTGATTGCCGAGACCGGTGACCCACAGGTAAGCGGCCGAGAGCTAACCGGCCTGTACGTAGCCGCTGGCGATGATCCCTATCTCCTGGTCGAGCAAAGCGCTCTGATCGTAAAGGACTGGATGGGGACCGGTCGACTGCGGCGGGATAAATTGCTGCCGAAATTTATCAACCAGTTCGGCTGGTGCACCTGGGATGCATTTTACAAGAATGTCTCCCACGACCTGGTTCGTCAGGGCCTGGAAACCTTCCGCGACGGGGGCGTACAGCCCAAGTTCCTGCTGCTCGACGACGGCTGGCAGTCCGAGCATGAGATGCATGCAGGCGAGCGCCGCCTGACTGCTTTCGAGGCCAACGAGAAGTTTCCCGGTGACCTGGGCCCAACCGTACGAATGACCAAGGAAGTATTCGGGATTGAAACTTTCCTGGTATGGCACGCCATGGTGGGATACTGGGGGGGCGTGGATGGTAAAGCCCTGCCCGGCTACGAAGTACGCACGGAACGCCGGGATTGGTCTCCCGGTATCCTCTCCTACTATCCCAATATGAACGAAAAATGGGGCAACCAGGTAGGCGTGGTCCCTCCCGAAGAGATTTACCGCTTCTTCCAGGATTACCACCGCCACCTGCGCTTGCAGGGCGTGGATGGAGTTAAAGTGGATAACCAATCGGTGCTGGAGGCGGTAGCCAAAGGCTCGGGGGGCCGCGTCGCTATGATGCGGCAGTATCATGAGGCCCTGGAAGGCTCCGTGCACGCCAATTTCCAGGGTAATCTAATAAATTGCATGTCCAACGCCAATGAGATGATCTACAGCGCTTTGAGTTCCAATTTGATGCGCACCTCGATCGATTTCTGGCCTAATATCCGCGAATCACACGGCATCCACCTGTATGCCAATGCCCAGGTTGGCATGTGGTTTGGCGAATTCATCCACCCCGATTGGGATATGTTCCAATCCGGTCACCCGATGGGCGCGCTGCATGCCGCCGGCCGTGCGGTGAGCGGCGGGCCGGTGTATGTATCCGATAAGCCCGGCAAGCATGATTTCGAGCTGCTGCGCAAGTTGGTTTTACCGGATGGCAGTGTGCTGCGTGCCCGCAACCCCGGGCGCCCGACTCGCGACAGCCTGTTCATCGATCCGGTAGCAGAGCCGGCCTTGCTGAAAGTGTTCAATCACAATCTGGACGCCGGTGTGATCGGGGCATTTCACCTTCACAACCAGTCGGATATGCCGGACCCAGGACCAATCTCGGGAAGTATTCGCCCTGCTGATGTGGTAGGACTGGAGGGCGATCGCTTCATTATTTACCGGCATTATTCTGCTGAAATCATCGCCCTCGATCGGGACCAGTCCTGGCAATTCTCATTGCCTTCCATGAGCGCCGAAGTGTTTACAGTAGTGCCCATTGACCAGGGCATTGCCCCCATCGGTTTGGTTGATCTGTTCAACAGCGCCGGCGCAGTGCTCGAGAAGGAATGGGTAACTCCGAATCTGTATCATCTGCTGGGGCGCGGTCCGGGCCGGTTTTGGATCTGGCTGGAGCAGTCGCCCCGCCGCGTCCTTGTGAATCATGCACCGGGAAATTTCAGCTACCAACCCGAAACAAATATCCTTCAACTGAATTTGCCGGCTTCCGGCGTCCATCGCATAGCAGTCGAAATTTGACCGGCTGTTTAGCAGGATTTTGCCTGGCTTGAACCTTAGTAAACTTCAAATCATATCGCTGCTATGCCTGCTGCTGGTGTTCACCGCCTGCAGTCCGGTAGAGGAGTCTCCGGACTGGGCGTATGCCGATCTTCGACTGCTGGACCCAGCCGACGACGCTGTAATTCCCGGCCACGACCTGGTAGCCCTGTATATCCGCACAGTAGAGGATAAGCTGCAATTTCGCCTCGATCTGCTGGACCTGGCACCCATCCCAGAGATGGATCTATATTTGGCGTTGGATACGGTCCCGGGAGGCAGCAGCTGGCTTCCCTTGGAGGCCAGCGCAGCAATCGAATGGGATGTGCTGTTGACTATCCCTGCTGCAGGCTCAATCCAGATCGATACTCCTGGAGCAATGCCTGGCAGCCTGGTACCCCTGCCGGAGGTGGGTTTACGCGTCCTGCGCAACCCTGCAAAAGACAGCCTGGAAATCAACCTGAACCAATCAGCTATCTGGAATGGCAATCGCTCGCCAAGAAGTGCCCCGCTTTTCAAACTACAGGTATTCACTACAGCGCCCGGATCGCTGCAGACCTCTGATCTCACCCAGCCGGTTGGCTCGCAAGATCAACCGCCCGCCCAGGCGCCCCTGCTTCTGGCCTATTGGAATACTCTGCCGGCTTACACACCCGCTCAGTCGCTACGCCGTTGGGATGGTGCGCACACCGGCCCGCAAGGCGGCCGGCATGGCCTGTACAATCTGCTGCGTACGGCTCGCAATGCCGGTATTCCGCTGCTCCTGCTGGATTTGAATTCCTCCCTACCACTGGCAGCCCTGGATTATCTGGAAAACCTGAGCCTGGTCAACGAGTTAGCCCAGACGGATGAGGTAATCCTGCCATTCAAAGTCCCCGGCTTCCTGCTGCAAGAGAGCAGCTCTGGAGTCGATCGCATCCTGGATGGTATACGCCAAGAGGCTGCCTCCTTCGCCCTCCCCTCGGATCGGTTGCTGTTCGTGGATGGCGCATCCCCGGCAGATTGGGATGTTGACGGATGGCTCGCCAGCCAAAAGCCGGGCGTCATCTTTTTTCCACGCTTGGCCATCGAACCGGGCGCCGGAATCTTGCCGGATCAAGTGACACAAGTATCACGCTGGCAAGATTGGCGCGTCATTCCTGTTCCCAGGGGCACACCCGGTTTCCAACAAGTCTCCCAGGAGGGATTATCCCTGGATGCGCGCCGCCTGCTGGTTCAAACCGCCATCCAGAACCAGGAACAGAATGCCCCCGCAATAGTCATACTGGGCGGCAGCCTGCCCGCCAGTGAATGGGGCAATCCGGATAACAGCCGGGAAGCCTTTGCGTATATCCGCGCCCACCCCTGGATCAAGCCCGTAGCCAGCAAGGATTTATTCACGCTACGAGCATTACCGGCTGATGATTCTCTGCTGGAGAATTACAGCCCCATCCACAAACCCGTTGGAGACTGCTGTCCAACAGGAACTGGTAGAAGCCCTAAAGGATGCGCCGGCCAATAACCTCGGACGGGCAGCCAGGCAGGCTTTCGAGGCGCTGCTAGCTCCACTGGCAAATTCCCCCCAAGAATTACCTGCTTTACGCCGCCAGTATATCGGGCAGGTCTATGCCCTACTGAAAGCGGCGCGCTGGGCCGAGCAGCCCTCGTCTGCCGCCGACTGTTCCCTGGATTACAATCAAGACTTCACGCCCCGATTGCCTCCTGGCAACCGTTACCACCCTGGCACTCTTCGACAACCAGGAAGGCACCTTATCCTATTTATTCACAATCACACCGGATGGCGAAGTTCACCAGCTGATCGGCCCTTCTTCACAGCTGGTCGTGGGTCTGAGTGATCCATCCAGTTGGGATTTGGTTGGCGGCATGCGCGCCGACCCGGCGGTAATCCCAGGCGCTTTCGCCGAGCCCCAGATTGGCACCGCCAGAACCCAGAATGCTCAAGTGGCTTTATCACCGGGGATCATTACCTTCTCCTATGCACCTGAGATCCAATGGTGCGCCTGCGTTGAGCAAACGGTTTATTCTTGGCCAAAATGAGTTACGGGTAGAATACGACCTGGCTTCAAATCCACCGCCCATAAAAATCCAGCTGCCTGTCCTACTGGATCCATGGGAGCGGTTTACCTCTGGATGGGTCAATCACTACCAGCCAGGAACGGCTGGCATCCGGTTGGAGCTGGTCTCACTCCTCCGGGATATTCGCTGGAAATAACTGCCTCCGAAGACATCAGCCTGCGCTCGTTCCTGGATTCCAGGCGCTACCTGGGGCAGGCGGAAGATCCCAACCGGGAGTATCCGGCCAGTCATTTCCTTCCATTTCCACTCGCTCTGGCAGAGCTGCACCCGCAAGGAGATTTTTATGTAAACCTGCGGCTGACTGCTGTTCCATGATCCCACTCATCACCACTCCCCGAATTGGGTATAATCCAAGACAGAAAAATATACCCCTATGACAAACACATCATCGATTGACGACCTACAGGCTCATTTGCAGCAGCTCTACTACCAAGGCAGACTACCGCTCTGCCCTGGATCTGGCGACTGCCGGGACGAAGCCAGTTTCCGGAGCACGCCTTTCGGTTCTGCTACTGGCAGATTACGATGGCCGCCCGCCTGGGCGACTACGCCCAGGCGATCCAGTTGCTGCATGAAATCGTAGAAAACGGCGGCTGGTACAACGAAACCTTGCTCCGCCGCAGCCCATCCTTGCTTCCTCTGCAGGGAGAAGATGAATTTGAAGAACTGATACTGCTCAATCGTGAGCAGCAGGAGATGGATCAAGAACGCATTTTCCCTCTGCTCATCCTGCGCACGGAAGGCCAGTGCCAGTCCAGCAGTTCTCCCTGTCCGGCGATAATGGCATTGCATGCCAACGCCAGCACCGCCCAGGCCTCTATCCCTTTCTGGCGCCCGGCAGCTTCATCCGGCTGGCTGGTTGCAATACCTCAATCTTCGCAGCCCATGTGGAAGGATGCTTATATTTGGGATGATCGTGATTTTGCCACAGAGGAAATCACCCGCCACTATAACGCCTTAACCACAAAGTATGCCGTCGATCGAGATCGGGTTGTTCTGACAGGCCACTCCATGGGCGGCGAAATGGCAGATCTGGCTGGCGTTGAATGCAGCCATACCGGTGAGGGGCTTTCTGGCAATTGGCCCTGGCGGGCCATTCGTCGATGACCTGGAAAACTGGCAGCCCTTAATCGAAGCCAGTAAAGGCACCGGCCTGCGCGGCTATATCGTTGTTGGCCAGGAAGATAGTACCATCCCGTTGAATAATGTTCGCAAGCTGGTCGGACAGTTGAATAAAGCCGGCATTTCATGCCAGCTCGAAGAAATTCCTGATGTTGGGCACGAATTTTCTGTAGAATACGAAGCCAGCCTGCTGCGCGGGCTCAAATACCTTCTGGCATCCCGGTAGAAATAATTATTCGGTAAATTTTCTTAGGGGCAGAGTCAGCAGGGCCGCCGACAGCGCCAGCAGGGCCGTCAGGCGAAAGACAACTGGAAATCCCAGTGCATCGGCCAGATACCCGCTGATCAGCGTTCCGATCGCGCCGCTGGAAAACATAAATCCCAGGATAACCCCCGAAGCGAGCGCCATCCCAACCCGAATCCAGCGCTGGGCAATCACCACGATAATGCTGTGCGGCGCGCCGGTGAGCGCTCCTGCCAGTGGAAACAGCACAAACAACCAGGGGGACCAACCGATACTGCTGATGAGCAGCAAAGGGATGGCGGCTAGCGAGAGCGCCAGGAAAAGAATCCTGCGTTTGCCAAAGCGATCAGCCAGGTTGCCTCCCAAGGCATTACCAATTGCCGTACCACCCATGAAAAAAGCCGCCGCCAGCCCATAGTGGCTGGGGGATTGGCCCAGGTCTGACAGGTATTTAGGGATAAATGTCACCATGTTTTGCTGAGCCCAGGCCTGGAAGAAAGCCACCAGGAAGAACACTGTCAGCAGGGCGACATTTACCGGAGAGCCGGCATTAACTTTCCCGCTGGAAGTCACAATCGGGTTACGTGGCGGCTGCGGTACGGGAAAGCGCAGCTGATTTTCAAGATTGATCCCAACCGGCAGCGAAAACAGCGTCAAGCCGATCAACCCGACCGTGCCGTATCGATCCAATACCGGTCCAGCCAGCAGCGGCCCAAAAAACGCCCCCGCCTGTCCAAAGAAGAAGAAATAAGCTGCGGTGGTCGTCTCACGTCCGGAGGAGAATATCCTACCACGCAGCGTAGCCTGCATAGTGCCTGCCGGATGGAACGCCGCTGACCCGAGGCTGGCCAGCATTAAGAAGAACAGCGCCGGCAATCCCGGCAGCACCAGGCTGAGGGTAAAGAAAGACCCCATCCAAAACACACCTCCGGCAGCCACCCAGCGCGGCCCTACCCGGTCTGCCAGGTAGCCAAACAACGGTTGGGCCAGCGCCCCGGCAATGATATAAACCGTGCTCGCCATCCCAAGAGCGGCGTTGGTCAGCCCTAATGGGACGCTCAAAAAAGTCAGCAGAACGGCGCGTGTGCCATTGAGCAAATCCACAGTGAAATGCCCCCAGGCAACCGACGCGAATAGCTTATCCAGCAAGATCGGCTTGCTGCGCAGGGGAATATTCATTTAACAATTGGCTGATACAGAGCAATGTTGGCGGATGTACTCAAAAACCGCCGGTGGAAGGTAATAGCGATAGGGTTCGCCTCTGGTGACGCGCTCCCGGATTGACGAAGATGCGATTTCTATCAAGGGAACATCGATCCAATGGACTTTGGCCTTCAAGCCCGGAATGGTCTGCTCCAGGCTATCCAGGTCTAAGCGCACATCCACACGCCGCATCACACCGATCGCATGGCAAGCCTCCACGAATTTTTCCGGGCGGTACCAGGTCGGTAAATCTCGCAGCGAGTCGCTGCCCATCAGGTAAACAATTTCGTCCTTGGGATATTCCTTGGCCAGCAGTCGTACGGTATCCAGCGCGTAATGAGGTGGTGGGCGATCGATATCTATACGAGATACTTCGAACGAGGGGTTATCGGCAACAGCCGCAAGCAGCATCGCATAGCGATCCGCCAGTGGTGTAATCCTGCGACCTTGTTTATGCGGGGGGTCGGGTGTGAGTACCCACAGCACTCGCCCCAATCCAAGCTGTGCCAGTGCTTCTTCTGCCAGGATCAGGTGCCCTACGTGGGGCGGATCAAATGTACCGCCAAAGACACCCGTTTTCAATAATTAATCCTGCCACTCAAGCTCAAATTCACCGATATAAACCGTATCCCCCTCATCAACACCCGCTTTTCGCAATGCATCTTCGATTCCCAGCGCCTGGAGAATACGCTGGAAACGGCGGATCGACTGGGAGTTCTCCCAGTAGGTCATCTTGGCGGCCCGCTCGATAAACTCGCCGGATACGCGCCAGCCATTTGAAACCCGGCTGATGGTAAATTGACCCGGGTCGCTTTCCACCCGGTACACCGGCATTTCCGTTACTTTCTCCACCTCAGGGATTTGCTGAAGCAATTGAGCCGCTTTATAGAGCAGTTGCCGGAGGTTATCTCTGGTCAGAGCCGATATGGCTACCGGTTCCGGGTCTTTGCCCTTTTTTAGCCGGCGCACCAGCTCGGCTTTTATCTTGGGCCAGCGTGCCTGGACTTCCGGCATATCGATTTTGTTCAACGCCACCAGCTGGGGCTTATGACTCAGCTGAGGATCAAAGAGTGCCATCTCGCTGTTGATCTGCCCAAAATCGAGCACCGGGTCTTCGGCCGTACCATCCAACAGGTGGATCAACACACGAGTACGTTGGATATGGCGCAAGAAATCCAGTCCCAACCCTGCCCCCAGGTGGGCACCTTCTATCAGACCCGGAATGTCTGCCAGGACCAGGCTGGTTTCTTCATCCAGGTATGCTACGCCCAGATTGGGTTCCAGAGTTGTGAAAGGATAGGGAGCGATCTTCGGACGTGCGCTGGTCACCGCTGCCAACAGGGTTGATTTGCCTGCGTTGGGCACCCCAATAATCCCAATATCGGCGATGAGTTTGAGCTCGAGCCTCAGGCTCAACTCCTGCGCAGGCTCGCCACGCTCTGCCATCCTGGGAACCTGGTTTACCGAGCTGGCGTAACGTGAATTACCACGCCCGCCGCGCCCGCCCTTGGCTACCGTCAAACGCTGGCCATTCTCCACCAGGTCGCCAAGAACCTCACCAGAAGGTACATCGTAAACGATCGTGCCTGGCGGCACAAAAATTACCAGATCCTCGCCGGACCGGCCGGTCATGGTTCTGCTTGGCGCCATTCCTCCCATCCTCGGCGTGGTAACGAGCCTGGTGACGGAAGGTTGATAGCGTATTCAAGGTGGGCTTGACTTCCAGAATTACGTCTCCACCCCTGCCGCCATCCCCGCCATCTGGACCGCCGCGCGGCACGTACTTCTCCCTGCGGAAATGCACAACGCCATCACCGCCTTTTCCCGAACGAATTTGGATTTCTGCCTGATCAATGAACATCGCGCCGATTATACCATCTGGCAGGTCAGCCATCGGTTTTACTACGTTTGTGCACTACTTGTTAAGTTGTGCACAAATATAGAATTTATGGTAAAAATGGCATAGCCAGACGGGAAATGTTCTTTTCGGTCGATTAGGAGGCAGGCATGGATGAGAATTTGATTCAGAGCTCGGGGCGCGGGATTCCCGATATCGTGGTCGGACGTTTACCACACTATCTTCGTGCTCTGCAATATATGGCCCTGGAAGGCCGCCGGCTGACCTCCTCCCAGGAGTTATCGGAAAGATTGGGGATTTCAGCGGCCCAAATTCGCAAGGATCTATCGCTGTTTGGTGAATTTGGCAAGCAGGGCACTGGCTACCAGATCGACTTCCTGCTGGACCAGCTGCGCCAGATCCTGAAAGTGAACCAGGTTTGGGATATCGCCCTGGTTGGCGCCGGTGATATTGGCAGCGCGATTGCCCGCTACCAGGGTTTCGAAAATCGCGGCTTTCGCGTCACGATGATCTTTGACAGCAACCCGAATATCATCGGCAGCCAGGTCGGCGCCTTTGTCGTGCAGAGCAGCGTGGAGATGGTCGCTTGCATCAGCGCTGCCCAGATTCGAATCGCCATGCTGGCTGTGCCAGCCGCCAATGCCCAGGAAGTTGCCGACCGGCTCGTCGAAGCGGGCATCAAAGCGATCCTGAACTATGCCCCGATCAGCCTAAACGTCCCTGAGGATGTCCATGTCCAGTATATCGACCCCGTCATCCACCTGCAACGCATGACCTATTACCTGGATTGAACCATCCTATTGTATGCAAAGAAAAACAGCACAGGACATCCCGTGCTGTTTTATTTTTTTCTCATCAGCTAATAGTTAAACCGCAGGCAGGTTTCTCCGGATCAGGGCATACATGCCAATCCCTTTCGCTGCGCCTTCCGCAGTACAGGTGGTTGGATTATCTACCCGATATGCCGGTACGCCTAACTCTTTCGTCAACAGCTTGTCGATGCCGCGCAGCAGCGCCCCACCCCCGGTGATCGCTACGCCGCGATCGATAATATCCGAGACCAGCTCGGGGGGAGTTTTCTCCAGCACCCGGCGTGCCGTTTCCACAATATCCGAGAGCGGGTCACGCATCGCTTCAACGATTTCGCCGGTGGTCAACGTAGCCGGCCGGGGCAGACCGGTGACCTGGTCCTGGCCTTGGATCTCGATGCTCTGCTCTTCATCTTGCGGTACAGCAGCCCCAATTTTCATCTTAACTTGTTCGGCAGTCAGCTGCCCGATGATCAGGCCATATTTCTTCCGCACATAGCTGACGATGGCATTCGTCCAATGCCATCCCACCGGCACGCATTGTTTCAGCGGCGACGATTCCATACATTGCCAGGACAGCCGCCTGGGTAGCGCCGCCCCCCAGGCAGATGATCATATTCCCGGATGGGGTTCCAATGGGAAGATCCACACCAATAGCCGCTGCCAGTGGTTGCTGGATCAGGCTGACTTCACGGCTGCCTGCCTGCAGAGTCGCTTCATGCACCGCCCGGCTTTCCACACTGGTTACCCCAAAAGGGACAGTGACCATCACCCGCGGCCGAAAAAGCCGCACCGAGCCACCCACCTTGCGCAGCAAGGCTTCCAGCATATACTCGGTGACTTCATAATCGGCGATCACACCATTTTGGAGCGGGCGGGTAACTTCCAAGCGATTCAGGAACGCGACCCATCATATCCTGGGCTTCTTGACCCCAGGCGACCATTTTCTGTTCCTGTACCACAATAGCCGCTACAGTGGGCTCTTGAAGGATGATCTGCCCTCCTTCTACGACCCGCAGATACATGGTGCCCAGATCAATGCCCAGTTCTTTGGAAAAGAGGGCCATAATGGCTTAATCGTTCTCCCTGGTCAGTCCCCTGAATCCGCCCGGAATGGTGCGCCCGGCGGTATTTGTGTGCAGCTTCCAGGCGCAAGTTGGAGCGCTTGAGAGCCGCTTCCATCGCCAGGTAGGCATCCGTATCTGGTGGAGGACCGTGTTTCAGCATTTCTTCTGCCCGCTCGCGAGCAGCTTCCGCCCGGGCTGTGTCGATCTCAGCCACATTTTCGGCTGCATCCGCCAGACGGTGATCAAATCCGGCTGTACTTCAACAACTCCACCCGAGATGGCAAAGAACTCTTCCTGTCCTTGCGATCGAACTTTACAAATTCCGTACTTCAAAGTTGAAAGCAACGGTGCATGATTTGGCAGAATGCCCATCTCCCCGTCCGAACCGGGCAGGATGACGACATCCGCATCGCCTTGATACACCATGCGGTCCTGGGAGACAATCTCACTCGAATTGGCATCTTGAATTACCCTTTCGCACTCAGGCGAGGTAACTGATTCATCAGGAACGTGCCAGTTTCTCGGCTTTCTCGCGCGCTTCTTCAATTGTGCCGACCATCATGAAAGCCTGTTCCGGCAGGTCATCGTGCTTCCCGTCCAAAATTTCACGGAAGCCTCGCACGGTATCCTTCAGGGAAACGTAACGACCTTCCTGTCCGGTGAACTGCTGAGCCACGAAGAACGGCTGTGAGAAGAAGCGTTCGATCTTGCGCGCCCGGGATACGATCAGCTTGTCATCTTCCGAAAGCTCGTCCACGCCCAGGATGGCGATGATATCCTGAAGGTCCTTATAGCGCTGCAGGACCCGCTGCGCTTCGCGGGCAGTGGTGTAATGCTCTTCGCCGACGATCCCGGATCCAGGATGCGGGAAGTAGACGCCAGCGGATCCACCGCCGGGTAAATCCCTTTCTCTGCAATCGAGCGCTCGAGGGCGATGGTTGCATCCAGGTGCGTAAAGGTGGCCACTGGAGCCGGGTCGGAGTAATCATCCGCAGGGACATATACCGCCTGCATGGAGGTGATCGAACCATGGCGAGTGGAGGTGATGCGTTCTTGCAGCTCACCCATCTCGGTAGCCAGAGTAGGCTGGTAACCGACTGCAGAGGGCATACGACCCAGCAGCGCCGATACTTCCGAGCCAGACATGCTGAAGCGGAAGATATTATCAATGAACAGCAAGACGTCTTTGCCCTGGTCACGGAAATACTCGGCCATCGACAGGGCGGTCAAAGCCACACGCAGGCGAACGCCGGGAGGTTCGTTCATCTGGCCGAAAACCATCACCGTGTCTTTCATAACGCCCGATTCATTCATTTCACGATACAGCTGGGTGCCTTCACGGGTGCGCTCGCCAACACCGGCAAACACCGAATTGCCCTGGTGCACCGTCGCGATCGAGCGGATCAGCTCCATGATGATGACGGTTTTCCCAACGCCTGCGCCGCCAAAAATACCGGTCTTGCCGCCTTTCGTGAACGGGGCAATCAGGTCGATGACTTTGATTCCTGTCTCAAACACTTCTACGCGGGTGGACTGGTCGGTGAAATCCGGAGCAGCCCGGTGAATGGGATATCTCAGCCGGGTATCCACTGGACCCAGGTTGTCCACCGGGCGTCCCAGGACATTGAAGACGCGCCCCAGAGTTTCCGGACCGACTGGCACATAGATTGGCGCCCCGGTGGAAAAGACAGGTGCGCCGCGCTGCAGACCGTCGGTCGCATCCATCGCCACGGTACGCACCCAGTGATTGCCCAGGTGCTTCTGCACCTCAAGCACCATCGACGACATTCCTTCGCGTGGCACATCAATTGCTTCAAATATCTCTGGCAGCTGTTCCGCAGGGAACTCTACATCAACAACACCGCCTAAAATTTGTACAATACGTCCTTCTGCCATGATTGCCTCCATCAAAGCTATGCCTTGGCGAGCGCTTCAGCGCCGCCGGCAATATCCAGCATTTCATTGGTGATCGACTGCTGCCTGGCTTTGTTGTATTCCAATTGCAACGCACCAGCCAGAGCGGTGGCGCTATCCGTAGCATTCTTCATGGCCACCATCCGGGCGGCATGTTCACTGGCCAGCGATTCCATGATCGCCTGGTAAACCTGCAATGCTGTGAATCGTGGCACGATTTCGTCCAGGATTTGGGTTTGATCCGGTTCATAGATATAAGCTGCAGCCGGACCATGCTCTGAGCGCTCAAAGTCGACCACCCGCTTCTCGCCATCGCCAAGCTCCAGGGGCAGCAGGCTTTTGATTGTGGGATTTTGCCGCGCCATACTGATGAAATCGGTGTACACCAGGTACACCTCATCCGCCTTGCCGCTGAGAAACTCATCCACCGCCAACCGGCCGATGGCAGACACATCCATGAAGGAAGGAGCTGCCGGCAGGTTGCTAAATTCACCGATTATCATCTGGCGCCGGCGCAGCATCAAGTCGCGCCCTTTTCGTCCGACGGTGATATAGTGTACCGGTATCGGCGAATTCGCAAATCGCTGCAGCACATAGCGAACAATATTGGTGTTATACGCCCCTGCCAGACCACGATCGCCCGTGATCAGCACCACCAGGATGCTTTTCACTTCCTGGCGTTCGGTCAGCAATGGGTGCAGGTTGCCATGCCCGGGTTGGGCGGCAATATGGGTAAGCACCTGCCAGGCTTTGGTTGCATATGGGCGGGTATTCATTGACCGCCTGGACCGCTTTTCGTACCTTGCTGGCGCTGACTGCCTGCAAGGCGCGCGTGACCTGGGCGATATTCTTCACACTTCGGATGCGGAGCCGTACTTCTCGCAGTGTTGCCATAAATAAGTTCCCGGTCAAACAAGGTTCAGTCGTCCACGGCAGAAACTGCCGGGATCGATGATTAGCTCCAAAGCTGCTGAATGCCTCCAGGGCGCTGCGCAGCCGGGTTTCATTTTCATCAGTAATGCGCTTCTTCTCGGCAATATCTTTCCCGATTTCCGCATAGGAAGTCTCCATGAAACGCATCAGTGCATGCTCCCAGGCTCGCATACGCTCCAAGAGGTACCTGATCGGCAAACCCATGCGTACCGGCATAAATCACAATGACCTGGTTTTCCAGTGACATCGGTTCGTACTGCGGCTGCTTCAGGATTTCCTGAAGATGCTGGCCACGGTTCAACTGCGCCTGGGTAGATTTGTCCAGGTCCGAGCCAAATTGGGCAAAAGCTGCCAGCTCACGGAAGGCAGCCATATCCAGCCGCAAACGACCGGCAACCTGCTTCATTGCCCTGGTCTGCGCATCACCGCCCACCCGAGAGACCGAAAGACCCACGTTGACCGCCGGTCGAATACCGGCGTAGAACAGGTTGTTTTCCAGGTAAATCTGGCCATCCGTGATCGAGATTACGTTGGTTGGCACATAAGCCGAGACATCGCCCAACAGGGTTTCAATAATCGGCAGTGCACGTGAGCGAGCCACCGGATCCACGAACTTTTACGATCCGGTAATCATCCGGGTTGCCCAATTCCTTGATGTCATCGGTCGCCTGGTGTATTGCCAAGCGGGCCGCCGTATACTTTGCCATTTATGCTATCATCACTGCCCGCCAGGTCGCCCTCGAAATCGGCTTTGACCACCACAAATTTATCCGCCAGGCGCGCTGCCCGCTCCAGCAAGCGAGAGTGCAGATAGAACAGGTCGCCGGGATAGGCTTCACGTCCAGGCGGGCGGCGCAGAAGCAGCGAAACCTGGCGATATGCCCAGGCATGCTTGGAAAGATCATCATACACCACCAGGGCATCGCGGCCGGTCTCCATGAATTCCTCGCCCATGGCACAGCCCGCATACGGGGCGATGTACTGCAGCGCAGCCGATTCATCGGCTGCGGCAATCACCACCGTGGTGTAATCCATGGCCCCAAATCGCTCCAGGATGGCCACCGTACGGGCAATGGCGGCTTTCTTCTGACCGATTGCCACATAGATGCAGTATAGGTCTTTGCCCTTTTGATTGATGATGGTATCGATGGCAATGGCCGTTTTGCCGGTCTGGCGGTCGCCAATGATCAGCTCGCGTTGGCCGCGCCCGATCGGGATCATCGCGTCGATAGCCTTCAATCCGGTTTGGACCGGGGTATCGACATCTTTACGATCGACCACACCCGGGGCAATGCGCTCGATGGGCCGGTAGTGATCGAATTTGAGCGGACCTTTGCCATCCACCGGCTGACCCAGTGCATTGACTACCCGCCCGACAAGGCCATCACCCACCGGCACCGAAGCGATCCGCCCGGTAGATCGCACCACCATGCCTTCTTCAATCGAACCATATTCGCCCATGATGATGACACCAACGTTGTCTCTGCTCCAGGTTGAAAGCAATCCCTATCACGCCGTTGGCAAACTGCAACCAGCTCCTGGGCACGCACATCCGCCAGCCCGCTTACTCGGGCAATCCCATCTCCTGCTTCCAGGACAGTACCTACATCACGGACTTCCATCGATGGTTTGTAGGAATCGATTTGCGATCTCAGATCGGCGGTAATTTGACTGATCAGATCAGACATTTTGCCTCCAAAATAATTTCAGGCGAGATTTCCCTGTTCCCTGCCGCATTCCCGGTTTACCCCCGGTGAAGCCAGCCGGATTGGTATTAACAACATCACAGCCCGGACAAAGGATTCACATCCGGGCACGCCAGGCGCTTCGTTGGTTTCGAGAAGCATCTGTAGCGTATAGTTCATGGAAGAGGATACCCTGTTCGAGTGTGGACAAATGATACCTGAAAGATAAAATCTTGTCTAGGAATTCACAAACAACCCTGCCACCTAGTCGCCTTCACCGCCAGACTGTTCCGGCGAATGGCTCTTGCCTCCCCGTCCCAGCTCGATTGAGCGCTCGTAAGCTGCCCACACCGCTCGCGAGATGGCGGTGCGAAAACCGGCTTTTTCCAGGTAGTACAGCGCGGCTGCGGTTGTGCCGCCGGGTGAAGTGACTTCATTGCGCAGTCTTGCAAGGTGGACTGGATCATCCCTGCGGGTGTAATAATCCACTGAGCCGCGTACCGTTTGCGCCACCAGCTGCTCGGCAATCCGCCTGGGAAAGCCCAGGTGCACCCCGGCATCCACCATGGCTTCCATAAACAGAAACACATATGCCGGTCCCGTGCCCGAGAGCGCCGTCGCCATATCCAGGTAGGTTTCTTCCTCTACAAAGACCTGTTCACCCAATGCCCCCAGGATCTGGCGCGTCATCTCTCGCTGCTCTTCAGAAACATCTGGAGAAGCCGTCCATACGGTGATTCCCTCGCCGATCTGTGCCGGCGTATTGGGCATCGAGCGTACGATGATCGGGTGATGCAGGCCTGACAAGATCTTCTTAATCGATGCCCCGGCGACAATCGAGAGCACCAGAGCCCCAGGCCGGATAGACCCACGCAGCCCAAGCAGCACCTTATCCAGACGCTGCGGCTTTACCGATAACATCACCACGTCCGCCTGAGAAGCCGCCTCGGCATTTTCAAGCGCCACCTGGACGCCATAGATTTCCCGCAGTTCTTCCAGGCGTTCAGCACGCGGGCCTGCTGCGATCAAAGCCGCCGGTTCGGCTAATCCCTTCCGGATAACGCCGGCGATCATCGCCTCGCCCATCGCCCCCGGTCCAACAAATGCAATATTCAGATTAGTAAACAAAGGCATCTCCAATTTAAGAAAAATACTGCAGTGCCAGGCGCAGCCGGGTTTCGATATCTTCAGGCGTATCACGCGGGATCGACTGCAATGCAGCCTGCGCTTCCACCACACTGTAGCCCAGTGCCGTCAGTGCCCCCAGCACTTCGCCGTCCACATCACTGATCGCCGCTACTCTTTCCAGGCCGCTCAGCGCCGGAAGTCGATCCTGAAGCTGCAGAACAATCTTCTGCCCGGTTTTCTTGCCCACACCGGGTACCCGGCTAAACACATCCGGCTGATCGTGAAAAACAGCCCGCCGAATGGCATCCGGCGAGAGCACTGATAGCGTAGCCAGAGCCAGACGTGGGCCAACGCCGTTCACGCCCAGCAGCAGAGTAAAAAGTTCGCGCTCATCTCGGCTGGCAAATCCATACAGCATCAGGGCATCCTGGCGTACAACCAGGTAAGTATGTAAGTGAATATGCTGACCGCTGCGCGCCTCATCTGTTAATGGATTAGGAACAAACACCTGCAGCCCTACCCCACCAACCTCTACGACGAGGCTGTCGCTCGAAACATCCTGAATTTGTCCGTTCAGACTGGCGATCATCCTTGCTTTCCTTGTATAAGAGGTCTACTGTTCGGCTTCAGCGTAAATCTTGCGAGTCCGGCTGTACTGCAAGTGACAGATTGCGATCGCCAGGGCATCGGCTGCATCATCTGGTTTCGGAATTGACTCCAGCCCCAACAGCATGCGCACCATCTCCTGGATCTGCGTTTTATCCGCCCCACCGTAACCCGCTACGGCCAGCTTGACTTCCATCGGGGTGTATTCCGCCACCCTCAACCCGGCTTCCGCCAGAGCCAGCAGCACGACTCCCCTGCCCTGACCCACGCTGATGGCCGTACGTGAATTGCGCGCAAAAAACAACTTCTCCACCGCGCCGCTGTCCGGCTGGTGGAGAAGTAATATTTGTTGTAATTGGCGATGCATTTGCAGCAGGCGTTCAGGCATTGTTTGATCCGGCGCGGTCAGCACCACACCATAATCAACGACTGCCAGCCTTCCGTCATCATCCTCTCGAACCAGTCCATATCCAGTCGTCGCGGTACCCGGATCGATGCCAATGACCAGCATCCTGGATCAAGCTTCTTCGAACTGCGCCAGGACTTCGTCCGTCATCTGCAGGTTATGGAAAACTGCGTGGACATCGTCTAATTCTTCCAGCGCTTCGACCACTTTTAATCCCTGCAGGGTTTCTTCAGTGCTCAGCTCGATCTCGTTATTCGGGGTCATGCGCAGCTCGGCTTCATCCGGGTGGATCTTAGCGCTCTTCAACCGGTCGCTAATAGCCTTGAATGCATCAACTGGCCCGATGATCTCCACCGTGCCATCATCGAAAGCCACATCATCCGCACCAGCTTCCACAGCCAGCTCAAAAACGGCATCCGGATCATGACCCTCTAAAGGGAAAGAGAAGTACGAAATCCGTTTAAACTGCCAGCCAACCGACCCGGCCTCAGCCATGCTGCCGCTGTAGCGGTTCAATACGTGACGAATTTCTGCCACGGCTCGGTTGCGATTATCAGTGACAACTTCGATCATCAGCGCTATGCTGTGCGGACCGTAACCTTCGTAGGTTACCTGCTCCAGGACGAGACCATCCTTGGATTCGCCGCTGCCGCGCTTAATCGCTCGTTCGATGTTATCTTTAGGCATGTTTTGCGCCCGGGCGCGCTCGATGGCGTATTGCAGGCGGATGTTAGAATCCGGGTCACCGCCACCTTCTCGGGCTGCAATCGAAATTTCACGGGCCAACCTTGTAAAAACTTGCCCGCGCTTCGCGTCGGCAGCGCCTTTCTTACGCCGGATAGTAGCCCAATGGGAATGTCCTGACATATGCTTTTCTCCTACATTAAACTCACTACTTTTTCGAAATTATACCATTCCAGAAATTTCCGGTCAGCTACGAGATACCCATAACGCAAGGTTATTCTTCCCCGCGGATATATGCCTCGGTCATTTCCCGCGCCAGGCTGTCCTTAAACTGCTTGGGGGGAGATTTCATAAAGTAAGAAGAAGGCGCAACCAGCGGACCAGAAAGGCCGCGATCCAATCCGAGCTTGGCGCAGCGGACTGCGTCGATGATCACACCGGCCGAGTTCGGCGAATCCCATACTTCCAGCTTGGCCTCCAGGTTCAGAGGCACATTGCCAAAGGTTGTGCCTTCCATTCGCACATAGCACCACTTACGATCGGTAAGCCAGGGCACATAATCGCTCGGGCCAACGTGGACATTGTTTTCCGGTATGGGGTAGGGCAGCATACTGGTAACCGCGTTAGTTTTGGAAATTTTCTTCGACTCCAGGCGCTCGCGTTCCAGCATATTCAGAAAATCGGTATTGCCGCCAAAATTTAACTGGTAGGTACGATCCAGCTGCACACCGCGATCCACAAACAAGCTGGTGAGCACGCGGTGCAGGATGGTTGCGCCAACCTGGCTCTTGACGTCATCACCGATCAGCGGCAAATTATGCTCGCGGAATCGCTTGGCCCAGTAATCCGAGCTGGCAATAAACACCGGGATGCCATTAACAAAAGCGCAACCGGCTTCCAGCACCTGCTCAACATACCATTTGGTCGCCATCTCCGACCCAACCGGCAAGAAGTTGACCACCACATCGGTTTTAGTTTCCTTTAAAATCCCCACAATATCCGAGGTGGGGCCGGGTGCCTTCTTGAGGATCTGCGACAGATACTTTCCCAGGCCATCATGAGTCATGCCGCGTGCCACCTGGACGTCCAGGTGGGGCACATCGGAAAATTTGTACGTATTGTTTGGATAAGCAAAAATTGCTTCGCTCAGATCTTTCCCAACTTTGGTTCCACAACATCAAACGCCGCCGTGAACTCGATATCCCGCACATGGTACCCGCCCAGGTTGACATGCATCAAGCCAGGGATTTTTTCATCTTCGGCCGCATTCTTGTAAAACTGAACGCCCTGCACCAGCGACGAAGCGCAGTTGCCGACCCCAATAATTGCTACCCGTACTTTTTCCTTCCCGGTCATCCCTATCTCCTTGCTATAGTATCGTTCACTAGAACAGGCCCGCAGCTTGCGTGCCTGATTTCTAAAAATTTTCTGGCACAAAAACCCAGCTCTGTTAGATTTTTGAACACATAATTATACCTTTATTCTTATCCAGGACAATCCTGGAGAGCTTCGATTTATAATCGCAAGAATTGACGCCTCTGAATGTACACTTGCCAAAGCAGTCTGGCTTTGATATAATCCACTCCGCAGTCGAAAACGGGGCGTGGCTCAGCCCGGCTAGAGCGCACGGTTCGGGTCCGTGAGGTCGGCGGTTCAAATCCGCCCGCCCCGACACATAGCGAACGGATACTCAATTCATGGGTATCCGTTTTGTTGTAAATTTTCCCTTATGAACGCAACTCATACTAATTGGACTGTTCCAATCCTTATTGCCCCTGGTTTGTGGTAAAATGTCTGCGCTCAACGGAAGACTGCCAGGCGCCTTCTGGCAGGTAAAAAAGAATAGGTCACCCGGCTGGCCCAAATAATCATCCCAACCAGCCGTACTACAATTGCCTATCGTACTCTTCGTAGAGGTGAAAAACCCCAACGAGGGATGAGTGCAAAAATCCCTCTTTTCACTTGTAATCACACATCTGTTTCCAGTTCTTGTGCCTATTTACAGGTTCACATTCGGATTTTAACTACCTAGAGAGATAGATTATGACCAGCATTTTCCCGGTGCCCACATCCAATTCCCAATCAGATGGCAATCCGTACAGCTTTCTGGAAGACGAACAGATCCGGATGATCGATGAGGCCTTGAACTCGCTTGGCGAGTACGGCGAAGTGCGCCTGGTGGTCGAGAAGGGCCGATTGCGCTTTCTAATCACCCAAAAAAGCTTTGATGCCCTGAAATGGAAGCCTGGCAGCCTGGATACAGCTGAACGGTAGAACCGGCAATGATCAGTCACCTTCGGAGCCACCCGGCTTTCGGAAGGTTGGCGTTTTCTGCCTGGCAAATCACATAGTGCAAATCGAACCTGATCCGCATGTCGGAAGGGCGGAGCGCGGTCTAGAGCAAGTTGAAAGGAAAATTTGGCATCAGAACCACGCAATGATCTTAGTAAAATCAGCCTGTACCTCTCCCGCCAGGCCTCCTCTCCAGGGCGTTACTGGCTAGAGCAGCTCTTGATGTTCTCCATCGGCTGGATACCCACCCCGGTGGGCATCGGTCTGCGCGGCCTGTTATACCGTATGATCCTGAAAATGGATGGACCGGCAGCCATTGAAAGAAACGTTCGCCTGCGCTTTGCAGACCACATTCGACTGGGTCGCGGCAGTTATCTTGATGAAGGCGTATACATCCACGCCTGCCCGGGTGGGGTGACCATCGGGAAAAATACCTTGATCATGCACGGCGCCATCTTGCACGTCTATAACTTTCGCAATTTACCGCACGCCGGCATCCACATCGGCGACGACAGTTTGATCGGCGAATATACTGTTATTCGCGGTCAGGGAGGGGTAACCATCGGAAACCGGGTCTACACCTCCCCCATGACACAACTCATCGCCGTCAATCACGTCTTTTCCGATCCAGGTCGGCCATTCATCCAACAGGGCATCACCGCCGAAGGCATCGTGATTGAAGACGACGTCTGGCTGGGGGCAAATGCAGTCGTTACGGATGGCGTTCGAGTAGGCAAGGGAGCCGTCGTAGCAGCCAGCGCAGTCGTGACCAAAGATGTCCCCCCTCACACCGTCGTGGCAGGTATCCCGGCCCGAGTGATCAAAGAAGTAGGCGACCAACAAGGTGACCCGCAAATACCAATTTATTATTAATTTTCGTTGCTGATAAAGGTATCTTGATATTCCAATCCAAACCTGTTAAAACCATGAATACAAATTTTTTCTCCCGCTTCAAGAAACAACCTCTCCCATCCCTGGATCAACCCATCTATGTCATTTCTGGTCTGCCCCGCTCCGGTACATCCATGATGATGAAAATGCTGGAAGCCGGCGGCATACCGGTAGTCACCGACCATTTACGGGTTGCCGATGAAAGCAATCCCAACGGGTATTATGAATTCGAGAGGGTTAAAAAACTAAAAGAAGGGGATTTCGACTGGCTGAAAGATGCCAGCGGTCATTCTGTAAAGGTGATCTCCGCCTTGCTGGAATATCTTCCACCCCAGTACGAATACCAGGTTATTTTTATGCGCCGGGAGATGAACGAAATCCTGGCTTCACAAAAGCAGATGTTGGCACAACGCGGCGAAACGACTGGCAATGTGAGCGACAGTGACATGGCAAAGTTGTTTTCCAAACACCTCGAACATGTGCAGGGCTGGCTTGCCAAACAAACCAATTTCAAAGTGCTCTCCATCAACTATAATGCTATTCTCCTCGACCCCAAATCAGATATCTTTCGGATCAACGAGTTCATCGGAGGCAACCTCAATATTGAGGCTATGGCTCAGGTGCTGGATAAATCCTTGTATCGCCAACGCGAAGATTTATCCAAATAAGGCAATGCAAGGGACACCCGGCCGGTTTCGCACGCGAAGAGGTAATCTTGATCATCAAAGTTAAGCTGTATAAATTTATAATCCTGCTCTTGCTGGCAATCCTGATTTCTCCGATCATCCAGCCCATACCGGTTCGCGCCCAAACCGAGATGGAAGGTTGGACAACACCGATCAATCTATCGCGTTCGGGTGCCGCATCCCAGCCACGCATCGTGGCCTCACCCACTGGGCAGCTCCAGGCTTTCTGGTGGGACCAGTTTGAAGGGCTGGTCACATCTATCTATTCAAACAGTGTTTGGGGTGAACCCCAACTCACCACAATGTTTGGTGGTCAACTCACTGGCTCTCCCGAAATCGTCTCCGACAGCACCGGCAAGGTTCATGCCTTCTGGCAGGGGGCAATCAACCCAACTACCGGAGCGCCTTCCCTGCTACACTCCTGGATGACGTTTGGATCGACTACCTGGAGCAACCCGGTTATTATTGAATCCTCTACGCCGGTATACGAGCTATCTATCCCTGTCACTGGCCCGCTCAGCCTAGCTTTGATAAACACCACAAACAGCATCGACAAGCCGGCCGGTGTATATTATCACCCTACCGGCGAGGATGGCGTTACGTTCGGACTTCCACGCCTGGTATATCAATCTATTTATTACCGGTTGATCGAGACTCTCACAACATCACTTGGCCTGGCAAGTGATGGCGCAGATACCACACAGATCATGTGGCACGACCCAAATAAAGTCGAAACCTTCTATTCCTTCTCCACCGATGACGGTTTGACCTGGTCAGAGACCGAGACCATCGGCACGCCGGAGCAATCCCCTAATAATCCACGACTGGCTGCCACTCCGAACTATACCTTACGTATGTGGCAAGCCACTGCCCTGGGGGGCTGCGTTCTTTACCAGCAGCGCTCCGACAGTCTCGCCGCTGACTGCATCGGCGACAAATGCAGCGCAGGCTACAGAGGTTGCAACAGCTTCCTGGAGCGCCCCACAGCGTATCTTTGAAGGCATCAACTTTTGTCCACAAAATGACCGCTTTTGGGTGATAAATGAAGGACAACAACTCTATTGGTTATGGGGGCAAGGTTCAAACTCGCTCGGGCTAACTACCTGGGATGATGCGATCGGTGAATGGTCTGAAGTAGCCAGGTTTACATTTAGCTTCGAGGATGCCGAATCACTAAGATTGGTCAGCCTCTCGGATTTGAATGCTGCGATCACTCCGGATGAAAAACTGGCTGTTATCGGAAGCGATTCAGCCGGAGAAGTATGGGTGACGATCTCGGATCTCACAGCCCAGGAGCTTATAGTCCAGCCGCCAGCCCCATGGACTGCCCCTGCCAGCCTGTCGAATACCGACGCCACCCCAGTCAATATCACTTCTGCTATGGATAAGGACAGCCGCCTGTTTGTCGTCTGGAGCCAGGTCAACGATCGTGGGGCCCAGTCGATGGAAATCTCACGACAGGATACCGCAAGAGATCCGCTTAATGTCAGCGACTCTGCAGGCTTCTCTGCCGAATTATTTACTGTACGTCCAGGCGAGCTGCTGCGGCAGCCAAAAATGCTGATTGACAACCGTGAGCGCATCCAACTGGTATGGAGCGGCGGGAACCAAGGGGAGATCCAATACAGCTGGGCATCTCTTCAGGAAGCATTGTCTCCCAGCGGTTGGTCGACACCGATCACACTCTCGGCTTCCGGCCTGGCCAGCTCACCGCAAATCGGGAGCGACCTGCAAGGTAGGCTCTATGTAGCTTTTGTAGTACCCCTGAACGAAGGTCGCGGTATTTACCTGGTACGCTCCGATGATGCCGGCCAGACATGGACCGCACCCCGGCAAATTCATGATGCCGCCGGCCTGAACTGGCAGCAGGTCGATCATCTGTCTCTTGCGGTAACCTCCGACGGCTCCCTCCACGTTGCTTATGTCGACCAGGGGATTCCCGGCGCAGGAGTCACGAATGGGATTTACTACCAGTCATCTGCGGACCAAGGTGAAACCTGGACCGTACCGACTCAACTGGCCGGCACCGGTGCGGAATGGCCTGCCCTTGCCATCTCCAACGGTCAGATACACCTGGTATACCTTGTGACGGGCACGCCAGGCGCATATCATCGCTGGTCACCCATATCTGTCGTAGGGCAAAGTGACAGCGGCTGGAGCACACCTTTCCAGATTCCAGACTGGCAGATGCCAATCGCTGGGTTCGGATTGACTACCGATGGACGTCCGGAGGTTTCGGGTACTCTGCACCTGGTAGGCACAGCCACGAAGATTGGGGATCTCCTCTATAACACCTGGGATGGCTCAAAGTGGAGTGAAATGGAAGCCTTCGTCCCCTTTACCAACGCTTCACCCCCGGTCGAAGCCGGCATCAGCGCGGCAACCAAACCTGTCGGGGAAGAGTTGGCCGTCACCTGGATAGCCAGTCGGGGAACCGATGAGGACCCAACCCTATACTACACCTTGCGCAGCATTGCCATTGCCAGTGTTCCCCCGGCTCCTAACCCTGTACCAACGCAAACTCCCGAGGTCACGGTAAGCCCAACATTAGCTGCAGTTGTGGTACCCAGTCCCACACCAATTCTCAGCAACACCTTGCCTTCCACCTCCCCCATACCAGCTACATTAGTGGGCGGCATCATCGCTACCGTTGTTGTCGTCAGTATATTTATCTGGCGTTTGATAATCACCCAAAGGAAGTAAGATGCGCGCAACCAAACACAGATTCCTTATCACCGGCGGGGCCGGTTTTATCGGCAGTCATCTATGCGACCTACTCGTTCATTTGGGGCATCACGTTGTCGCTATAGACAATTTATCCACCGGGCAGCTAAAAAATATCCTACCCCTGCAACCCATGCCTAATTTCCAGTTTGTTCGCGAGACCATCCTGAATGAACAGGTGCTGGACCGGCTGACCAGCGAATCCGAGATCGTGGTCCACCTGGCGGCTGCAGTAGGCGTGAAGTTGATTGTGGAAGACCCGGTACGTACTATCCAAACCAATATATCCGGTACTGAGGCCGTACTGAATACTGCCAACCGATATGGTTGTAAAGTCCTCATCGCTTCCACTTCCGAGGTTTACGGCAAAGGAGTTCGGGTTCCGTTCCGAGAAAACGACGACAGCTTAATGGGTTCAACCGGACAGAGTCGCTGGGCATATGCCACTTCCAAAGCGGTGGATGAGTTCATGGGCCTGGCATACAACCGGCAGTTTGGCTTACCTGTGGTTATCATGCGCTTTTTTAACACGGTCGGCCCACGCCAAACGGGCCATTATGGTATGGTGGTACCTCGTTTTGTTCGCCAGGCTTTACGCGGAGAACCGATTACAGTCTATGGCGATGGTAATCAATCCCGCTGTTTTGCCGACGTATCCGATGTGGTCGGAGCAGTAGTCAAGCTTGCCAGTCATGCCGACGCTGTAGGCCAGGTATATAATATTGGCAGTACCGAAGAAGTTACTATTACCGAACTTGCCGGCCGTATCGTGGCGCTCTCCAATAGCAAGTCCGTTATCGAATACATCCCGTACGATAAAGCTTACGCACCAGGTTTTGAGGATATGCGCCGGCGTGTGCCTGCCCTGGAAAAGGTCCATTCTCTGATCGGCTACACCCCGCAGTGTAAGCTGGATGACATCTTGCGCCGGGTGATAGATTACGAACGGCAGCAGCTCGCCGAAGAAGACATAAAATAGCTTGATTACTTCTGTAATAATAATTACCTCTGAACCCCAGAAAAAAAGCAGCCTAAATGAAATTACTCAGCGTGGTAATCCCTGCCTATAACGAAGAAAAAACTGTTCATCAAATCATCCAGCGCGTCCTGGCGGCAAACACACTGGAGCTGGACCTGGAAATCATCCTGGTCAACGATTGTTCCTCAGATCGAACATCGGAAGTGGTCAACGAGATTGCCGGCAACCACCCTCAGGTGAAGGTATTCGACCAACCTATCAACATGGGGAAAGGCGCTGCCTTACGGCGAGGTTTTGCCGAAGCCAAAGGGGACATTATCCTGATCCAGGATGCCGATCTGGAGTATGATCCCATCGACTATCCTATCTTGCTTACGCCAATCCTGGATGGGCGGGCGGATGTCGTTTTCGGTTCACGTTTCCTGGGTGGACCGCACCGCGTGCTCTATTACTGGCACTTTCTGGCCAATAAATCACTGACCACCCTTTCGAATATCACAACAAATCTCAACTTGAGCGATATGGAAACCGGCTATAAAGTGTTTCGCTCTGAGATCATCCGCGCCATTAAGCTGCGATCCAATCGTTTCGGCATTGAGCCGGAAGTCACCGCCAAAGTCGCCCGCAGCGGCTGCCGGATTTATGAAACGCCGATCTCTTACAGCGGTCGCTCCTATGCCGAAGGCAAAAAAATTGGCTGGAAAGACGGCATCCAGGCTATTTACTGCATTCTGCGTTATGCCTGGTTCGACTAAAAAAGTAACATACATCCTGCTAGCGATATTCATCCTTGCACTGGGCTTGCGGCTGTGGGGAATCAATTTTGGATTGCCGTATGAATACCACATCGACGAAGTCCAATACGTACGCCAGGCAGCGAAAATGGGCTCGATTGGCCTCGAACCGACCTGGTGGAATAACCCGCCTTTATTCAAGTATCTGTTATTTGCCGAGTATTCCGGTCTGTACGTCATCGGCCGGCTGACCGGATTATTTGCATCTACAAGCGAATTTCGCAATAAATTATATTTGGATCCATCCTGGTTGTATCTTCTCGGTCGAGGAACAAGTGCATTTTTTGGAGCGATCACTGTTCTATTGGTTTTCTGGATCGGTAAGATTGCTTATTCGAGACGCTCAGGGTTGATCGCCGCTTTCTTTCTGGCGGTCGCTTTCCTTGCCGTGCGAGAAGCGCATTATGCAGTAAACGATAGCGCCCTCACCTTCTGGGTCACCCTGTGCGGGCTGGCGGCCATACAAATCTATCGTACCGGTAAGTTTCGTTGGTATGCGATCTGCGCCATTGCCTTAGGATTTGGATTCGCCACGAAATACTCCGCGGCGATTGCTGGCGTGTTTTTATTCGGGGGGCATTTACTTTCTCCCGGTAAACCCTGGCAAAAACCGGGGATAACCAAATTATTTGTGGCATTCGGATTAACCATTGCTGCGGCGATCCTGGCCTCCCCCTATTTCATCATCAAACCTGGAACGGTGATCGCCGATGTTTATCGTTCCTTATTCCTGGGTGGAAAAAACGGCTTTGATGGCTGGCTGATCGATCCGAGTGGTGGGTACATCTTTTACTTGAAAACACTGGGATGGGGACTGGGAGTAGGGCTCGCTTTGCTTGCATTAATCGGGCTGGTTGCCGCCCTCATACGCCATCAACCGGCAGATTTAATACTGGCAGCATTTCCGATAGTTTGGTTTCTCCTCATGGGCAGCCAAAAAATGTATTTCGCCCGCTTCATCCTGCCGGTCATTCCATCCTTACTCATACTGGGTGCAGTTTTGCTCGACTCAGCGGCAAGTAGAATGATAAAAAAACCAGTCTACCAATCCCTGGCACTGGTCCTTTTCTCGGTTATCTTATCCGCATCCACTTTGCTTTCTTCTATCCGTTCTGACTATTTGCTTACCCGTACCGATACCCGCACCCTGGCGAAACAGTGGATTGAAGCCAACATCCCGGAAGGCGCTCGGATTGCCTTAGATTGGGAATATCACAGCGTCCCCTTATCGACCCAGGAGAAACTCTATCCAGATTCAAACAGGCTTTACCAGGCGAACTACATTGATCTAAAAGGTCTGTCGAGTAAAGATCTCGACTGGTATCGTTCGCAAGGATACCAATATCTGATTCGATCGAGTAATATTTCTCGGCTGAAACTGGCGGATGTTGCATCGGATCAGCTCCGCAATGCGTTTTACGACTCTTTAGATCATGAGCTGAGCCGAGTGGCAGAGTTCCATCCTTCGGAACAGACAACGGATCAGGCTTTTATTTTTGATGAGCTTTACGGTCCCGCCGTCAGTCTCTGGGATCGAGAGCGGCCTGGACCTTCGATTATCATTTATCGCCTGGATACCCAATAATCAGGCATTAATTTATGTCTACTTCAAAATTCGCCAACACACCCGACCTCCAGCCACAAGTGGCAATCCACAAGACATTGCCTAAAATTGTGATCGTGCCTTCCAAAGGATGGATGCCGGTCAAATTTTCGGAGCTGGTTGAATACCGCGACCTGTTTTATTTTTTCACATGGCGTGATCTCAAGGTTCGGTATAAGCAGACTATCCTGGGGATATTCTGGGCAATCCTACAACCTTTGATCACCATGGTAATCTTCAGCCTATTTTTTGGCCGCCTGGCGAACGTCCCCTCCGATGGTCTACCCTACCCGATCTTCAGTTATACCGCCTTGGTTCCCTGGACATTTTTCGCCAATGGCGTCACTCAGGCTTCGAACAGCCTGGTACAAAACGCCAACATGATCAAGAAAATCTATTTCCCGCGCCTTATTATGCCTGTCTCAGCGGTCCTTGGCGGGCTGTTAGATTTCGCGCTGGCGTTCCTTGTTCTGTTGGGTATGATGGTCTTCTACCGCATCTATCCCACAGCCAATGTGATCTGGCTGCCGGTGTTCTTGCTCCTGGCGATCATCACCACAATTGGCGTCAGCATGTGGTTATCGGCGTTGAATGTACTCTTTCGAGATATCCGCTATATCGTTCCTTTCTTAATGCAGGTCTGGCTATTTTTAACACCGATTGCCTATCCCAGCAGCCTGATCCCCGAAAAACTTCAGCCGCTATACGGGTTAAATCCTATGGCAGGGGTAGTCGAAGGCTTTCGCTGGGCATTGCTTGGGACCGACTCCTTTCCTGGCCCAATGCTGCTCGTATCCTTCATGGTTGCAGTATTTTTTCTGATCTCCGGTGTTTATTACTTCCGGCGCATGGAAAAATCATTCGCAGACATCATCTAATGGCCGATATTGCAATTCACACCGCCAGCGTAAGTAAAGTATTCAACATCGGCAGTCGCCAGAAGCAATTCGACCGATTCAGCGATCAGTTCCTGGCATCCGTGTCTGCCCCGTTCCGTCGCTTCGGAAAAATCCTGCACGGCGAGGTCAGCGGCGCCACGGGTATGGAAGAAACTTTCTGGGCGCTGTCCGATATCAACTTTGACGTTCAGCATGGTGAGACGATCGGGATCATCGGCCGCAATGGCGCCGGCAAGAGCACCTTGCTGAAAATCTTTTCGCGCATCACCGAGCCCACCACCGGCAGGATCGAGATTTTTGGTCGGATCGGATCGCTTTTGGAAGTCGGCACGGGTTTTCACCCCGAGCTGACCGGGCGTGAAAATATCTACCTCAATGGCGCCATTCTTGGAATGAAAAAGAAGGAGATCAATCAACGACTGGATGAGATCATCGCCTTTGCCGAGATCGACCAGTTTATTGATACACCCGTGAAGCAGTATTCCAGTGGAATGTATGTTCGGTTGGCATTCTCCGTGGCGGCCCACCTGGAACCGGAAATATTGATTGTTGATGAAGTCCTGGCAGTTGGGGATACGGCTTTTCAGAAAAAGTGCCTGGGAAAAATGGGAGATGTAGCCCAGCAAGGACGCACAATCCTGTTTGTCAGCCACAATATGAGCGTGATCCAGACCCTGTGCCAGCGTGGATTGCTGTTACAAAATGGGAGCCTGGTTTACGACGGGCCGATCGAAAAAGCTGTGGATGCCTATTTGCGCACCCTAGAAGGGCCAGTTGACGAGGATTTATCCGTACGCACCGATCGTTCAGGAGTTGGTAATTCCAGAATAGTTAACATCAACATCTCCAGGCAAGATGGAACTATTGCATCAACTTATAAAGCAGGCCAGCCAATTCGTTTTGAATTTGAAGTCGATCACATATTGCCCAACATGCAAGTTGCTTTTGATATTTTTGACCATGTCGGTCAACCGATCACAACCCTTAATTCTTCTCTGGTAGGTCCACAAGATACAGTCGATTCCCACAATCCAAAGAAATTTATCTGTGAGATTGACGACTTATGGTTGCTGCCCGAGCGCTATCGAATGGATGTGTACCTCACAGGAGATAACAGCCTTCAAGATGCCGTTCAGTCTGCCCGGATTTTCGATGTGACTGAGGGGTTTATCGATGGTCGGCCTGCCCAACCCACTCGGGTGTTCAGGGTCACTATGCCTCACCGCTGGATACTTCCTGGTAAACACCAGGTATAACCCAAGTCCACAATACCTGATTTTATATCGCCATCTTTCATCATTTCCGGCAATTTCTCGCATAATCCAATGACTTCTTTGCACAAACCAGCTTCGATTAGAATTATCCTTACGATATCCATCTTATTGGTAATACTGCTCTCCCTTAACCATCCAGCAGATGCCCAGGTGATGGACAACCGCTGGTCAGAACCGTTGCTGCTCTCAAATCCAGACGCTGCTGCTGGTGTACCTGCCTTGGTGTCCGATCCATATGGGACCATCCATGCATTCTGGCCTGAATTAGATTCCGTAGATCGCCGGCCAACGATTCAATACGCTCGTTTTAATGGCACGCAATGGACCCTTGCTCAAGATATCTATATTGGGAGTGAAGGCGCTGAAATTAGGGCTTTGAGTGCCAGTCTGGCTGCAGATGACATGTTGCATCTTACCTGGGTGGGCTCACAAACCGGACCGGTTTTTTATACTTCGGCGATTGTCACCCAGGCAAACATTGCTCGGGCCTGGTCCGAGCCGGTCCGGGTAGAGGTATCTGCATACCAGGCATACCTGAATTCTGACCCGGCAGACACCCTGCACCTGATATATTCCACATATTTTGGAAGAGATCGCGGGGTCTTTTACTCACGCTCCGACGACCAGGGAAGCAATTGGAGTACACCTCAAGCGCTGGACCCGACCATCTTGCCGAACTATTCCCCTCATTCTCTCGAAGTCGCCGTGGGAGAATTGGGCGATATCCACGTCGTTTGGTTTGATATGGACACGGATACTTTCAGAAGCGATACAGGGCTGGTGCAGTACATCCATTCTCTGGATGGCGGGAAAACCTGGTCTCAGCCATTCTTGGTTGCAGGCGGTCTATCGGGAGACCCATCCCTTCTCGGTTTTGCCTATCCGCTGATCGCGCTGACTGGTGAAAAGGTCGTGCTGATATGGGCTGAAGGTGAACTGCCCTACCGGAAATCCCGGTTTTCACCAGATTATGGCACGAATTGGACTCCCTCGGAAAATATTCAGAGTTTCGGAGATTTACATGGCCAGGCCTTTGACTCTTTGACAGTTGATGGTGAAGGTCGGGTGCATTTCTTCGGGGATATCCGCTATCCCCAAGGTCTCTATCAAGCCATCTGGGATCGGGATCGTTGGTTCAACCCGTCGATGATTTACCTCATCCAACCGGGCGTCGACGGCCAATCCACCAGCACCAGCATCCACGTGCATAATGTAAAATCTGCCGTGCTCCTTGGAAACCAACTGGTGGTTACGTTGATGGACCCGCCCGATGCCGCCCAGCGCCGTCTTTTTGTAATTAACAGCGTACTGAAAGATGTGTCGGCAGAGATTCCCTTACCCTCACCTACTCTCCAGGTGACAGCTACACCGACTCCAACCACGACCCCAGTGACCCAACCCACCAACACCGCGGTTTGGACAAATGAGATGCAAGCGCAGTCCCCACCAATCCCAGAAAACCTGGCACCCTCCGGTCCGATAATGGTCGCGGTCGCAATATCTGGGATATTGCTAATTGGTATCTTTATCTACAGGTTGCGAAATCTTCGCAGATAGCCTGTAGCCTGCTCCCTGAATGAATGTTATTTATGTTGTCCAAAATATCTCGATGGATCTGGCTCAAAGCTCAGGCACCCAGCTCCACATTCGCGGAGTTCTCCAGGGCATACAATCCATAGCAGAAAATACCAGAGTAGTGGGAATCCAGGGTCTCAGTGCCTATGAAGTTAACCAGGCGCAGCAGATCGGTCTGGGATCACATCTTCATACTTCAGCCCTACCCTTGGATCTTTCGAAAAAGACGTTGTTTCTGGAAAAACCCTATCGACGTCTGCAAGCATTGCTAAAATTGCCATATCTTGGCATCTGGGATAGTTGGCGGTTATTCGATGCCTGCCGCTTGATTGATCAACCGGTTGATATTTTTCATGCGCATTTTGACTATATCCCTCTTGGTGCCGCGTTAGCCAGTCGTAACAGGGGATGGCCCCTGGTCTTAGATTGTGAAGGTGATTGGTTCGACGAATACCGGCAGATGCTGGTTTCACTCAACCCCATCCAGGCTGCCTGGGCAAGACTCTGCCAGCGCTTCTGTTTCGATACATCCAAGGCCATTATTTGCGTAACCGATGAGCTAAAAAATTATCTGATCCAAGCCTGGAATATTCCTGCCTCTAAATTATTCGTACTATCGAACGGCGTTGATCCGGATTTTTTCAAAGCGGTATCAGAGCAAAACGCCGGAACTATACGACAGCAGTATGCTATCGGCGGTGAGTTGGTGGTCATGTTCGTGGGTGGATTTTACCCACGCCACGCAGTGGATCAATTGGTCCACAGCTTTAAGATCGTTAAGGAGCAGATGGGCAACTGCAAGTTAATCCTGGTAGGCGATGGACAGACTCGCTCCCAGGTATTCGAGCTGGTTAAATCCCTCCAACTTGAGGATTCGGTAATTTTTACCGGTGCTATCGATTACCAGGCAATGCCGGACATGATCTCTATTGCGGATGTGATGGTAAGCCCTTCTCTAGAATATTCACTCGAAGGCTCGCAAGAATCGATTAAAACCTCGCCATTAAAACTACTAGAGTATATGGCTGCCGGAAAACCCTGCGTAGCAACAGCCACAAGCCCCCAGAAAAAAGTGGTTGTGAATGGGGAAAATGGAATCCTGGTGGCACCTGGGGATATAAAAGAATTCGCAACAGCCTTGCTGGAGCTTCTCTCAAATCCAGCGGAGCGCACCCGCTTAGGGAATAATGCCAGCGAATATGTTGCTAAACATCATTCCTGGCAAGCCTATGCTGAAAAACTGATAAAGATCTACCAATATGTCCGGGGGAATCATGAGCCTGGTGGGCTAAACTCATCCGAGTATGCAAATCAAGTATAGGTTCGGCATTCTCTGGGTTCCAATTGTTGTCTTATCAATAACTTTCCTCCTTCTGGCAGGAGCTGATGCGATACAAGCCCAGGTGTCAGATCCTGACTGGTCACAACCCATCCAGTTATCGAGCGCCGATGCGGACACGGACAGCACCAGCCAGCCGGCTGTCATTGCCGACCGGTACGGAATTGTCCATGCCTTCTGGTCTGAACGCAGTTTGCTCAATAATCAAACTTCGCTTATGCATGCGCAATTTGATGGCCTCTCCTGGTCCAACCCGATCGCGATTGTCACGAATTACGGATTAATTTTTTTTCCGCGTGTGAGTTCAGGATCAATACAACGTTATCCATCTTACATGGGTAACTTCTCTGGCAGGTCCGGTTTATTATTCAAAAGTCCATGCCCTGCAGGCAGGCGATAAACAAAGATGGTCCACACCGCTTATCATCAATGCCCCGGCTTACCAGGCCGTGATATACGTCGGAAGTGATGACATCCTGCACTTAGTCTACAGCAAATTCCAGGGCACACTTGGCGGGGTGTGGCACACATCATCTACCGACCTGGGTCTGACCTGGTCAAACGCCACCAACCTGGACCCGGCACGTCCCCTGGATTACTAC
Source organism: uncultured Chloroflexia bacterium (assembly GCA_963744375.1). Taxonomy (GTDB): domain Bacteria; phylum Chloroflexota; class Anaerolineae; order Anaerolineales; family UBA4823; genus CTSoil-045. The sequence continues at coordinate 660,924 of CAVUTH010000001.1, forward strand.
ACTCAGCAGATGTATGTTGAGTTAGGTAACCTGGATGAAGTCCATGTCACCTGGTGGTACATGCAGCTAAGCAATGGCAATAACGGATCGGTAATGTACGCCCGATCGTCAAGATTCAGGCGAGACCTGGGAAGCACCCATCACCATCGATTCCTCGAGCACTGTCTCACCCACCATCACCATGATATCTGCTGCCCCACGGATGGCCATTTCCGCGGCCAATGTCGTTATCATCTGGGGTCGTGGTGAAATCGGGAAAGTACCCGCCCAGCGTTATACGAGGATTATCGTCGGATTCCGGCGCCACCTGGAGCCAGAGTAGAACCGATTGCCAGCTTTGGGTCGCTGCACGGCCAGGCATTTGATGGCATTGCTGTCGATGGAGATGGCAGGGCACACTATCTGGCAGATATTCGCTATCCGCAAGGTTTTTACCATGCCATTTGGGATAAAACGCAATGGTTGTCGCCGGTAAAGTTTTTTGATATTGTGTTAAATCCCGATGGAAGTCCTGCGCCCGGAAGCATCCATGTTCACTATGCATCGGCTGCCGTTCGTTCAGGCAATCAACTGATCACCGTTTTTATGAATTCTCCGACTGACCCTCAGGGAATGGTCTTTGCAATGCATAGAACACTGGATGACGTTGTAACGCCTCCAGAGGTTTATACACTGACTTACTTGCCGCTTGTGATCATGCAGCCATAGTTGAGAAAATTGGCGGCTTCATCAGCTGGAGAACATGCGCATCCTGGTCGTTTCTCATTTTTATCCCCCCATCCTTGATGGAGGCTACGCTCAACTTTGCGCTGAAGTCTGCGCTGGTTTGCAAGCAAGGGGACACCACATCGATGTGCTTACCAGTAATTATGGCATCCAGGGACAAACGCTGCAGGAGCAAGGCATTTACCGCCAGCTTCATCTGGAAAATGATCTAAACTATTTCTCCGCCAGCCATTTTTTTCGCAACTGGTATCGCCAAGAAACGGACAACGATCGGGCCATTGTTGAAATCCTGCAAAAAACACAACCGGATATTGTGTTTATTTGGGGGATGTATGGGCTATCCAAAAGCATACCTGCAAAGTTCGAAGAATTAGTCCCTGGTAAAGTTGTTTACTTCATATCCGATGTATGGCCGATTAACCCCTCGTTTGTGGAAACCTACTGGAGCACACCGGCAATCTCCTCCACCGGAAAGGTGCTAAAAAGCATGCTTAAGATCCCGGCTTCGGGATTGCTCAGACTGCGCAGTTACCCCCCTGCCCTCGAATTTCAGCGTGCCCTGATCGTAAGTAATGCTATCAAACAGAATATCATCCATGAGGGCGTCCCAATCCACGACAGCCTGGTAATCCACAGTGGAATCAACGTAGAAGAGTACCTCTACTATCGCGAAGAGCAATGGCTCGAGCCGGGACAATCCCTGGAATTCCTGTATGCCGGTAACCTCGGCCATCACAAAGGAATACACACAGCCATTCAGGCATTTGGAATACTTCATTCCAAATATGCAGAATCGAGATTTCGTATGGTAATCGCAGGTGAGGGGCATCCGGATTATGAAAACGAATTACGAAGTCTGATTCATTCGTTGCGTCTGGAAAATCAGATTTCCATGATTGGAAAAGTTGACCGGAAGGAAATGCCGTTACTACTGCGCCAGTTTGATGTTTTGCTGATTCCTTCCGAATGCGAAGATGCCTTACCCAGAATCGTTCAAGAAGCCATGATGGCTGGCATGGTCGTGATTGGTTCAGATCGGGGAGGTATCCCAGAGATGGTACTCCACAAGAATACTGGTCTTATTTTCAAATCCGGCGATGCAAACGATTTGGCTGCCGCAATCCACTTGCTTATCAATGATCGATCATTCGCTAGTACTCTCGCGATTAATGGACAACAAAAAGCAGTAAAGGAGTTTTCAATCGAAACGATGGTGGAAAGAGTTAATGAATATCTCACCCAGGTCGTTGGTTGAAGATTTTTTCTCTGATGAGAATATTATTCCTCAGTAATTTTTACCCGCCCTATGCGATCGGGGGAATGGAGATTATCTGCCAATCGGTTGTTAACGGACTTTCACAACAAGGGCATCAGTGCCTGGTCTTGACTAGCCGCCATGGATTGGATCAGCCAATCATCGATGGTGATATTGCCAGGCAATTACACCTGGAAATGAAGATGACACCGTTAACGAATGCCTACATGTTTTTCTTCGATAGGAATAAACGCTGTTTAGAAAATCGGACAATCTTGCGATCTTGGGTGGATGAATTCACTCCAGATATTATTTTCGTGTGGGGTATGTGGAACCTGCCCAAAATTCTTGCTCGAGATGCCGAAGAAATGATGAACGGCAAAGTTCTTTATCAGTTTGCCGACTATTGGCCTGCTTTACCCAGTCAATACCAGCATTACTGGGATCGGCCCGGGAAATCTCTGCCCACCCGTATTATTCGACGCTGTACTTCGGCCCGTAGCAACATTATTGTTGCAAAAAGAATCAGATGTTAAACTGGATATTCCACACAGCTACTGTGTGAGCCAGGCGGTGAAGGATCATCTGATTGAAGCGGGATTACCCGTGCACGATGCAGCGGTAATCCCAAACGGTCTGGATCTGACAAATTTTTATCAAAATCTCGAGCATGGATTTGCTCCTGAGCAAAAACTACACAAATTATTATTTGTAGGCCGGATTCAAGTAATCAAGGGATTGCATGTCGCGCTGGATGCATTGAGCCTGCTCAGGAAAGAGCTCCCAACACTCGATTGGAAATTTACGATCATTGGGGCCGCGGATCCGGAATATATGGCTGAAGTCCAGAGAAGAATTGAAACATCAGATTTGGCTCCTGTTGTTGATTTTCTGGGTTTGCTCCCTTATGAACAGATTCCAATCCATATGCGAGAAAATGGTATCTTACTGGTTCCTTCAGTATGGGATGAACCTTTTGGCCTGGTAGCAATTGAAGGGATGGCAGCCGGTTGCCTGGTTATCGGCAGTGATATTGGGGGCTTGAAAGAAGTGATTGATCCCGGGAAAACCGGTTATTTATTTCCCCCGGGCGATTCTCGTCAGCTTGCCGATACTATCACATACAGTATCACTCATCCCCAAGAAACCAAAGAAATTATCAGACGGGCGCAAGAAACCGCATTACAGCGCTATAGCTTCGCAAAGATGCTGGAGAGCATCCAGCAGATACTTTTACAAGTGATTGACCGACCAGCTCAACCGGTTATTGTCGACAGGTAGACTTCTCTTCGCTATGACTAACATCGTGCTAATCACCCTCGATACCGTTCGCCCTGACCACCTGGGCTGCTATGGATACTCCCAGGCTAAAACACCCAACATTGACCGTCTTGCTTCCCAAAGTACGCTGTTCAGCCATGCCATTACGAACGGCTCGTACACCAAAACCGCTTTCCCAACAATCCTCAGCTCTACCTACGCAGGGATGTACGGCGGCCCATTTGCTGCCGTTTCCCATGAGCGACCTATGCTGGCCAGAGTGCTGCAAGACCAGGGCTATACCACCGCTGGCTTTACTACTAACCCCCTGCTTGGCGCTCACGTTGGCTATGACGCAGGATTTGATGAGTTTCAGGAACCCGTCCCACCGCCTGACACACGAAACTGGACGAAGGTCAAAGGTATCCAGAGAGTTTTACGCTCACCGGCAGCCAATACGCTGTTGATGCGCCTCGGCGTCAATACGGCTCCTAACCCGGTATATGTCCGCGGCGATTTCATCACAGACATGGCCTGTACCTGGCTCAGCCAGCCCAAGGGCAAGTTCTTCCTCTGGTTACATTATATGGACGCCCACTGGCCTTATCATATTCCTGCTCGCCTCAATTCCGGGCAAGAACGCGCCCGAGCCTGGCAAGATTTGCACCTGGCCTGGAAACATCGCGAGGATCACCCCGGTCAGGCTTTCGTCGATAGACTCGTAACGCTTTACGATGCCGCGATTGCTGAATTAGATGGTTATATCGGACAAGTGCTGACCTGCCTGGAACAGAATAACCTGCTGGAGGACACCGCTGTCTTTCTCACTGCGGACCACGGGGAGGCGTTTTTCGAGCACAGACGCTGGCAACACGGCGCTTTGTACGATTTCCATGAAGAAATCTTGCGGGTTCCTTTGCTGATTCGCCTGCCCGGTATCTATCACCCCTCGCGGATCGAATCCCCCGTCTATCTGCTTGACCTGGCGCCCACAATTCTGGATACACTGGCCATCCCCGCAGAATCCATGATGGAAGGCAAGAGCTTGCTCCCCTTGCTTACCGGCGCCGGGATGGATACCGATGGCCCAGCGATCATCGAGATGCTGGACCTGGCGCTCTACTGTGTTTGCATCCGGACGCCACGCTACAAATATCTCTTCGATGAGCGCTACCCTGAGCGACGCGAAGTCTTTGACCTGATCCGGGATCCCGGTGAAACACAAAATATTTACGGCCAGAATCCCGAGGTTGAAACTGAGTTGGAATCCCTGCTCCAGGCGCATCTGGTAAGAGTACGCGCTACCAGCCCCAGGGACGCTGCAGGACAATGGCAGAAAGATGATGATGTTGTCCGCCGCTTACAAGCCCTGGGATATATGGACTGAAGTGAAGATTCTGCATTTATCGCCCTGGTATCCCTATCCGCCTGTCAATGGGTCTAAGAATCGCATCTACCACCTGGCTAAAGCTATGTCCTCCGCGCACCAACTGGAGATGATTGCCTGTGTACGTCCTGGAGAAGCGGTAGATTCTTCCGGCCTCAAAGGACAGGCCGAGTCGATCACCATCGTCCCCTGGAAGGAATACAGACCCAACAGCAGCAGGGCCATTAGCGGCTTTTTCTCTCCTACGCCTCGCTCTTATGTAGACGCCTTCAATCCGGAATTTCAACACCGGGTACAATATGCAATCAATACCAATGCACCGGACCTGATTGTTGCCTCCGAAATATGGACCGCCATGTATATCCGCGCGACCACCAAACTTCCGGCAATTCTGGACGATCTCGAGTTTTCCGGAATCCACGATCAATGGAAGAATGCGCGCAGCAATACCAGCCGTCTGCGCAGGCGCCTCACCTGGTACAAAACTTCGCACTATCTGGATAAACTGCTCCAGCAATTCAACGTCTGTACTGTTGTCTCAGACCAAGAACGGGACCTGCTCCAGCCATTCAACCGCATGCCAGGGCGCTTACAGGTGATTCCCAACGGTGTAGATCTAGAATATTTTGCTCCTGGGCAGGCAAATCCCGTACCAGGAACGTTAATCTACCCGGGCTCGTTAGCCTTTCCAGCCAATTTCGACGCGGTGGGTTATTTCCTCGCTGAGATATACCCTTCCGTGGAGCGAGCCTATCCGGATGTCAAATTTACCATCACCGGGGCGTATAATCAGGTAAACCTATCGGGATTGATGCTACGCCCATCCTGTACGCTGACCGGCTTCCTGGATGATGTGCGCCCTGCCATGGCATCTGCCTGGGCGTGTATCGTGCCGCTACGGCATGGCAGTGGGACGAGACTAAAAATTCTTGAAGCCCTGGCCTTGGGTGTCCCGGTAATTACCACGTCTAAAGGAATGGAAGGTCTGGATCTTATTCCAGAAGAACACTTACTGGTGGCCGACCAGCCGTCAGAGTTCGCCGGACAAGTAATACGCCTGTTTCACGATGCCGATCTCCACAACAGATTATCCGAGGCCGGCCGAAAGCGAGTAAAAACCTTGTATGATTGGCAGACCATCGGCACACAATTTTTAGCGTTGATCGATCGAGTAACTAGCTCTGAGGTTGGTTTTAATGCAGTGGATCAATAAGGATTTCAATCAAATTCTAGGCCGGGATGTCAGCATCCGCCTGGCGCGGTTTGGAATTCCTTTCGTGGTCCTGATGCTGTCTCTGTTGTTTTCGCAGAGGCCGTCGCCAATCTTCATCTTGCTGCCAATTGCCGCAGCACTGGGGCTGGTAATTCTTCGCCATCCCTATATAGGCATTTTTGGCATCCTACCGATTGGTCTTTATTACTGGCTCGATTTTGAACGCAGCCTGGACAGCCGGATCAACTCGATCATGATCTACACCGCGATGCTGGTGTTTATCTGGATCTTTGACATGGTCGTAACCAAACGCCAAATCCGGTTGATCTCACATCGAGCCATCCTGGTGATTGTTTTATTTTGTGTCAGCACAATCATTTCTTTTTTAATGGGCCAGCTGCCCTGGTATGTCTCCGGGCAAAAAGCCGGGCTGGATGCGCAAATTGGACAGATCGCTATTTTCATGCTATCCGCAGGTATTTTCCTGGTAGTGGGACACCAGGTGCAGGACCTGCGCATCCTGAAGACGATTACCTGGGTTTTCCTGGGAACTTCAGCGGTATACATCTTCGTCCGCACAGTACCAGGATTGGATCAGTACAGCGAATTTGTGGTTAATTCCGGCGCAACCGGTAGCGTGTATTGGGTTTGGTTGTTGTCGATGTCTTTTAGCCAGGCGATGTATAACCGCAAGCTGGCTCTCCATTGGCGCTGGCTCATGATTTTACTGACGGTTTGTTCAGTCTATGTGAGTTTCGTTGAATCGCGCTCCTGGGTATCCGGCTGGCTTCCTGCTTTGATATCCGTGATCGTAATTATCCTGATAGTTGATCTACGCTTTGGGCTCCTGGCGGGTTTGGGAGGGCTGGTCATAGCCCTGCCGAAAATTCGAGAGGCATTCAGCGGAATCACTACCTCAGGTACCGAGGCTTACAGCTACTTTACCAGATTGGAGGCCTGGAAAATCGTACTGGAGATCGTGCGTGAAAACTGGGTACTCGGGCTCGGGCCTGCTAATTATTACTATTACACGCCTTTATTCCCGATTCTTGGTAATTACGTGACCTTCAATTCGCACAATCAATATATTGATCTGATTGCCCAGGTTGGTATCATTGGCCTGGTCTTGTTTCTCTGGTTTTTCCTGGAAATGTTCGGCATTGGATGGTGGCTCAAATCACGGGTGCCGGACGGTTTCGCGCGTGCATATGTGTATGGCTCTCTTGGGGCTATCGTGGGGATGCTGGCTGCCGGCATGTTAGGAGATTGGGTGCTGCCCTTTGTATATAACGTGGGCACTACTGGCTACCGGGCCAGTATCATCGGTTGGCTCTTCCTGGGTGGCCTGTTCGCGCTAAACCATTTATGGAAAAAAGACCCGGCTTTGCTCAAGGATGAACCCACGTCCGAGACATGAAATCAGCCAAAGTATCGATCATCATAGTCAACTGGAATACCGGGGATTTACTGGCGGAATGCATTCGGTCCGTTAAAGAATCCTCTATTATGGATACACTTCCATTTGCAGAAATCCTGGTGGTCGACAATGCATCCATGGATCACAGTTTACACCAGGCCAGGATTGCTTTCCCAGAAATCCGAGTTATCCAAAACCAGGAAAATCTTGGCTTTGGAGCAGCTAACAACATGGCTGCCAGGGAAGCAGTTGGGGAATATCTCTTACTGCTCAATCCGGATACGATCGTCAAACCAGGAGCAATCCGGTCGCTGGTGGACCACCTCGACAATCACCCTGAGGCAGGTGCAGCCGGTCCAAAACTCATCAACCCGGATGGCTCACTTCAGCTCTCGATTTACCGAACACCAACGCTGACTCGAGAAATGTGGCGCTTATTTCACCTCGATAGCATCTTTCCATATAATGCTTACCCACCTGCCACACTTTCAGCCACAAATCCGCAGAAGGTTGATACCATACAGGGCACCTGCTTGCTTGTTCGCCGGGATATTTTCCTATCCATTGGCATGTTTGACGAGCGCTTTTTTATGTATTCTGAAGAAGTCGATCTGTGTGTCAGGATACGTTCGGCAGGCTGGCTGATCCACTGGCTTCCCCAGGCTAAAGTTGTGCATTTAGCCGGTCAAAGCACAAAACTGGTCGCCGATCAAATGTTCCTGATGCTGTACCGCAACAAAGTAGAGTTTTTCCGCAAGCATTACGGACAACCAAAGACAGCTATGTATAAGCTGCTTCTGTACCTGGTATCGCTTTCGCGGTATTTCCCGGGATTGTTAATGAAGCGAACAGTTCTCGCCAATACCCAGCTTCAAGGGGAAACGATCCGGCAATACGGATTAATGCTCAAGGAAATCAGCAGCTTTTAGGCTGCGATACCGCCAGGAATAGCTTACCAGGATACCCTGGATCAACTAAAAATGTCACGCATCCTTTTCTTAACCCAGGTCCTTCCCTACCCATTGGATGCCGGGCCAAAAATCCGGGCTTACTATGTACTCCGCTACCTGTCGGGTGCTCACAATATAACACTGCTGACCTTTGTTCGGCCGACCGATCCACCGGAGGCAATTGAACATTTAAGGCAATATTGCAGCCGGGTTGAGACAGTCATGATGAACCGGTCGATCATCCAGGATGTCACAGCCATGGGTCGCAGCCTGTTGCTTCGGGAGCCTCTGCTCATCTCCCGGGACAAGCTCCCGGCAATGGATCGAGCCCTGGAGAAGCTGATCTCCCAAAACCAATTTGATGTGATCCACGCCGACCAGCTTTGGATGGCGCCTTATGCCCTTAGCGCCCGGAATCTGGCCCAGAAAAAAGGCGAAAAACCGACTTGATTTTGGATCAACATAATGCCGTTCATTTAATTCCTAAAAGGATGGCTTCCGAAAAACGCAATCTGATCTTCAAGGCCGGTTTGAAGCGTGAAGCTCGCTTGATGGCAGAATACGAAGTGGAAACCTGTGATCGGTTCGACCTGACCACCTGGGTAACATCAGAAGACCTGGCAGCCATTCAAGAGATCAACATCCATACCCAGGCAGCGCACAGCAATCACGCCACGGTGATCCCGATCTGCATCCAGCCCCAAAAAATCTCCATAATGCCGGATCTTGACGATCGGCCCCGCATCCTTTTTCTGGGTGGTATGCACTGGCCTCCGAACGCCGATGCGGTGGAATGGTTTGCTAAAGAAATCTTTCCGCGAGTTAAGTCACAGGTCCCAGAGGCTGAATTTTTGGCTGTTGGGAAAAATCCTCCTGCAGAGATCAGCCGCATCCCCGGCGTCACTGCTCCCGGATATGTGGAAAATGTGGATGAGTATTTCAGGTCTAGCCGAGTCTTCGTTGTGCCAATCCGGGCGGGAGGAGGCATGCGAGTCAAGATCCTGGATGCCTGGGATCGTGGATTACCTATTGTATCTACGACCATTGGAGCCGAAGGCATCGCCTGCGTTTCCGGTGAGAACACATTAATTGCCGATGACCCGGAGCAGTTCTCGGCTGCCATATTGAAAATATTGACAGACAAAGACTATGCGCACATATTGCGGGCAGCCGGTAAAGAAACCGTTCGAACACTCTATGATTGGCGTAAGATTTATCAGACCTGGGACGAGGTATACCGGGCTGCTCGGTAACCATCCATGAAATGCTAACCCCTCTGGTTACCACCCTGTCAATTCTAAACACCCTGATACTGGTTTGTATTCTGGCCGGGGCAATCTACTGGTTTATCCTGGCCATTGCCAGTATCCGCAAGATTGCCCACCCCACCCGGCCTGCTACCTATGCGCGGCTGGCCGCAGTGATTCCCGCGATGGACGAGGAAGCTGTGATCGGACAGACCATCCAGAGCATCCTGGCTGCCAATTATCCAGCTGACTATCTGGATATCTATGTTGTCGCCGATCACTGCCAGGATAATACAGCCGATATCGCTCGGTCTATGGGTGCTCAGACTTATGAAAGAACCGGCACCTTCGCTACGGATAAAGGGACAGCACTGGCCTGGCTTTTTGACCGGATCATCGAAAGTGGCAAAGAATATACCGCTTATGTAATTTTCGATGCAGACACACTCGTGCAACCCGGTCTATTCGATGAGATGAACGCCTCTCTTGCCACCGGGGCACAGGTCATCCAAGGAAAGCATATCATTCGCAATGAACGCCGCGGCTGGTTTGCAGCGCTCGCCTGGTCTATGTTCATCATCGACAATCGCTATCAAAACCAGGGGCGCACCAACCTCGGATTTTCTGCCAAGAATATGGGCGATTCGATCTGCATTCGGTCAGAGATCCTGAGCGAACAATGGATGGGGTCAGGCCTGACCGAAGATTATGCCTTCCGCCAACGGCTGTTACTACAAGGGATCAAGATCCAATACAATCCTTACGCCATCGGCCAGGGTGAAGCACCACCAAGTTGGCACGAAGCCCGCCCGCAACGTACCCGCTGGCTGCGCGGCACCTACCTGGCCAATCGCTCCACTGCCCCGCGCATGCTCAATGAAGGCATCCGTAAGCGCGACCTGGCACTCCTGGACGGAGCACTCCAGGGCTATCTGCCCGCATATTCCACCCTGACTCTGGTAGCCGTTGTCTTATCCATGATTTCCTGGTTAACTCAACCCTGGATATGGGGCTGGCTGCCAGAAGTTTGGACCAGCCTGGTAATCCTGCTATTTATTTACCCATTCTTGGGATTAGCCCTCGAAAAGGCGCCGTTGAAAGCCTACCTGGTCATCCTTACCGGGCCAATTTTCATCGTATGGCGCTCCTTCCTCAGCATATATGCCCGATACATGCGTGGCGATCTGCGTTGGGTGCGTACTCCTCGGCAGGCGGAACAGTCTTCGCAGCGTTGATGAAATAGCTTGATCTGTGATTGTCCTCCAAACTGGTTATTGACAAAACAAGTGTATCGTTGGCTGATTGCAATCTTCTGTATGGCCCTGGCCATTCGCATCGGATGGGCATTGCTTGCGCCATATTACGACCCGTATTTGATTGAAGACCCCCTGGAAGGGGACGGGATCGGCTATGCCTTGCTTGGTTGGAACCTGAAAAATGGCGACGGTTTTACCTGGGATACGATCACGCCCACCTCGTACCGGATGCCGGGCTATCCTATCCTACTTTCCTTGGTGTTTACCCTGGATGGGCTTAACCTGGTTGCCGTTCGACTCCTCCAGGCGTTGATTAGCGCCCTTACGATACTCCCTGTCTACGGGGTAGCCTACTTTCTTGCCGGGAATCGCGTTGGACTATTCGCTGCAGCCGGGGTGGCTCTCTATCCATTGCTTATTTACATGACCGGCTGGATTTACTCAGAGACTCTCCTGCTCCTGTTGCTCTGGGTCGGAGTTTTCCTGCTGGTTAAAGGCTTCCTGCAAAGCCGGCTTACAATCGGTATCCTGGCAGGTATATTTTTTGGCCTGGCTGCGCTGGTACGCCCAGAGATTGCGCTCTTTCCGCTGCCTGTCTTCCTCTGGGGAGCATTCTCCCACTGGGGCAGGCCGCGCCTGTGGGTGGCTGGAGCCAGTCAAATAGCCATTGTGGCGGTCTTACTGCCCTGGTCAATCCGCAACACGATCGTCAACCATCAGTTTGTACCTTTGACCACCAGCAGCGGGTCAAATTTCTATGCCGGTAACAATCCTGCAGCACACGGCGGTTCGGCATGGACTTTTCCGCTGTCAGGGAAATCGGAGATCGAGTCGGACCGGGAGCTTGCCGGGCGCGCCATCGACTGGATCAGTCAGCACCCAATGGCTGCGCTAGGGAATACAATCCAGAAAGGGGTTAAGTTTTTCTCACCGCTTTCTTTTGAAACCTCCAATATTCCTGTTTCCAGGTGGGTTTGGGTGGTGAATGTTATCTTCATCCTCTTTCTAACCATGGCAGGTTGGGGCGCATGGAAAACCTGGCGTCTGATTCCCGGAGCCGTATTATTTCTGCTGGTATTGTGGTATCTATTAATGGCATTAGTTTTTTACGGTGGGTCACGGGTAGCTCTGCCGGTAGTCCCAGCGCTGATCGTCTTCGCTGCATACACAGGACATCAGCTGCTTATGGCCAGGCAGAAATCCGCAAATCCGATGCAGCCTTGACTTCACATTTGAGCCTTTCCAGAAATCAACCATCCATAATCCCAATTTGAACATTCTGTTTCTCTGCCCCTACGCACCCACGCCTATCCGATCACGGTCATATAACCTGTTGAAATTTCTGCTCCACCGTGGACATAACATACTGCTGGCTACGGTATACGAAAATGAGACAGAACGCCAATCTCTCGACTACCTTGCCAGCTGCGGTGTGCGAGTGGTGGCAGAGCCGCACAGCAAGGCAGAGATCATGGTAAACCTTGTTTCAGCGTTCCTGACTGGTAAACCACTTCAGGCGAGCTATTCCTGGAACAGACGGCTCTGGCAGCAAGTTAAACACATATTAACTTTAGAAGTGGGCTCTTGGGATATAATTCATATCGAGCATTTACGGGGAGCCCAATACGGGATTTCCATACAAGCCGAATGCCCGCACATTAATTTTGTTCCCCCCATAATTTGGGATAGTGTAGATAATATCACCCTGCTATTTGAACAGGCCGCCCACACCAGCCGGAGTGGTTTCGGTAAATGGGTGACGCGTTTTGAGCTTCCCCGGACTCGCCGCTTCGAGCGAGATATCGCCGGTCGGTTTAACCGCCTGCTGGTCACCTCTCCGGTCGACCGACAAGCATTCGAACGGCTTGGAGTCGATCCAACCAAAATCACCATCCTAACAAATGGTGTGGACCTGGATTATTTTTCACCAATGAATATTGCCCGGCAGCCCAGGCAGATCGTCTTTAGTGGAAAACTGAGCTACCACGCGAATATCACTGCAGCGCTATACCTGGTTCAAGAAATCATGCCGCAAGTTTGGCCAGCAATTCCTGAAGTTGAAGTCGTCCTGGTTGGGAAGGATCCGCCAGGTGAATTGTTGCAAATTGCACAAAACGAACCACGTGTCAAAGTTACCGGCTATGTACCGGACATCCGCCCTTATCTGCGCCAGGCTTCCGTGGCCGTCGCCCCATTACTATATGGGGCTGGTATCCAAAATAAGGTCCTCGAAGCGATGGCTTGTGCTACGCCAGTCGTTGCCAACTCCCAGGCCGTCTCAGCCATTTCAGCGATCCGAGGACAAGATATCCTGGTGGAGGACACGACCTCTGGACTGGCACAGGCGGTCATCAAGCTGCTCAACGATCCCGTGCTGCGTGCAGAGATCGGCCGGAATGGCCGGCAATATGTCATCACCTATCACGATTGGAACAATGTTGCCGCTCACCTGGAGAGCATCTATCTGGATGCGAACCGGCAATCCACCCAACCAACAAAGCTATGATTGCCACTGATAAACCCTTACAACAACCCGCATCTGTACTCACCCGCAAGCAACGTGAGCGGATGACCGTGGCAATTCTGATTACCATCGATATCATCGCGATAGGCCTCGCCTACCTGGCTGCTTATTTCTTGCGATTTGTCTTGCTACCCTATACAGCCGAGTTTGAATTTCGGGTCTATACATACCTGATGATTGGTATGATCCCAGCGTGGTTGATTATTTTCGCTATTTACCAGCTGTACGATCAACATATCTTATTCGGGGGTCTGCGCGAGTATGCCCGGGCTTTTAATGCCGTATCAACTGGTGTGATCGCTATCATCATCCTGGCATTTTTGCGCCGGGAAGATATCATGCTCTCACGCGGCTGGTTGGCCATTGGTTGGCTTCTATCCGTATTTATTGTAATTCTGGCCCGCTTCTGCTTCCGCCGGCTGGTTTACGCATTACGCAAGCGCGGCCTGATGCTGGCGCCTGCCATCATTATTGGCGCAAATGAAGAAGGCCACGCCCTGGTCGATCAACTGCGCCACTGGCCAACATCTGGCCTGTTCCTGGTTGGGTTTATCGATAATGGATTACCGGCCGGTACCCCGGTGTCTCATGGGTATCGGGTGTTAGGCAGCCTTGATGATCTGGATCAATTTGTGAAAACATCCGGAATCCAGGAAATCATCATCGCTCCGACGGCATTAAATCGGGAGCAGCTGCTGAACGTATTCCGCGTTTTTGGATCGAATCCGGATATCAACGTACGCCTATCATCAGGGTTGTTTGAGCTGCTTAACACAGGGATGAGGATAAAAGAATTGGCCTTCGTGCCTTTGATCGAGCTGAATAAGAGCCGCATCTCGGGGTTTGATGCCTACCTGAAATGGCTGATGGATTATGGTTTCTCCCTGATCATGATCGTGCTGCTTTCTCCCGTGTATTTAGCACTGGCTATCCTCATCAAATTAGACTCGCCCGGCCCGGTAATCTACCGCCGGCGTGTGATGGGTGTGAATGGGACGCAGTTTGACGCCTATAAATTTCGCACGATGTATACCAATGGCGATAAAATCCTGGAAGACCACCCTGAACTCAAAGAAAAATTATCCACAGAATACAAGCTTAAGGACGATCCTCGAATTACACGAATTGGCACGTTCCTGCGCAAGTACAGTCTGGATGAAATCCCTCAATTTTTCAATGTTATCGCAGGCCAGATGAGCCTGGTTGGCCCGCGCATGATCTCCCCGCCGGAGATGGCAGAATACGGTAAATGGGGCATCAACCTGCTGACGGTACGACCCGGGATCACGGGGTTATGGCAGGTCAGTGGTCGATCCGACGTCAGCTACGACGAGCGGGTGCGCATGGATATGTATTACATCCGGAATTGGACTCTGTGGTTAGATATTTACCTGCTACTGGCCACAATACCAGCCGCCATCCGCAAGAAAGGCGCATACTGAGCCATCTCTGGGTGGCATGCAACAGGAAATGAATGACCCAATATGATTATTACACAAACACCATTGAGGATTAGCTTCTTCGGTGGGGGAACAGATTTTGCCGATTATTATCTGGAAGAAGAAGGATGCGTCCTAAGCACTGCAATTGATAAGTTCGTCTTTGTTATCGTGAAAGAGCGTTTCGATCAGAAGATCCGAGTGGGTTACACCCGCACCGAGCTGGTGGAAACAGTCGAAGATCTTCAGCATGACCTGGTTCGAGAAGCGCTAAAAATATCGGGTGTTGATTCGCAAATTGAAATCGGAACACTGGCCGATATTCCTTCCAGTGGATCGGGGTTGGGGTCCTCCAGCGCCGTGTCGGTTGGCGTGCTGAATGCGCTGCATACGTATCGGAACAATCCCATGTCCCATGAGATTCTAGCTCGCCAGGCATGCGAGATTGAGATCGATCGCCTGGGAAAGCCAATTGGCAAGCAAGATCAATATATTGCCGCATATGGCGGCCTGCGTTTCATGCGTTTCCTAAAAGACGGTGCAGTATCCATCGAAACCGTATCTCTGAGCGAAAGCGAGCGCCGTCGTTTGAATCAACACCTGATGCTGTTCTACACCAACAACTCTCGGCGTAGCGAGACGATCCTGGAAGAACAGCGCAACAATATCCACCAACGCATGCAAGTGCTGAGAGATATGAAAAATATGGCCCATCAAGGCCGGACCTTGTTGGAAAGCGGCGATTTTGATAGTTTTGGTTGCCTGCTTAACGAGGCATGGAAATTAAAGAAATCGCTGGCCAGCAAAATCAGCAATGAATGGATCGACCACCTTTATCATCAGGCCTGCCAGGCTGGAGCGTTGGGAGGCAAGATCACTGGCGCAGGTGGAGGTGGTTTTTTACTCCTGTACTGCCCAAGGGAACGACAATATGAGGTGCGTACTGCTCTTGCTTCCCTGCGCGAGCTCCCCTTCCACTTACATTCGGATGGCAGTAAGATAATTTTCAATTACCGCCCATGAATAGCCTTCAGTTATGAGCGACCCTTCACCCAACAACCAACCCTCACAGCTTTACGACCCGGTCGAAGACTATCTTACCCGCCTGGAACGCACCGTGAACCGCCTGTCTCGAGAGGATATATGGGCAGTGGTACAGGTGATGTATCGCGCCTGGCAGGCAGGAAAACAGATCTTCCTGATGGGCAACGGCGGAAGTGCAGCAACCGCATCGCACATGGCTAACGACCTGAACAAGCTCACCATTGTCGAGGGCATGCCCCGCATGAAGGCCATCGCGCTAACCGATAACGTGCCTTTGATGACCGCCTGGAGCAACGACACTTCATACGAAAACGCATTCAGTGAGCAGATGCGCAACTTCATCCAATCCGGCGATATCGTCGTGTGCATCTCGACCAGCGGTAACTCGCCCAGCATCCTGCGTGCCGTAGAAGTCGCCCGACAGTATGAAGCTACAGTCATTGGCCTGACTGGCGAGCCGGGGGGAATGCTCAGGAAAACGTCAGATTATTGCATTGCCGTTCCAGACGATCACATCGGTCGCCAGGAAGATGGGCATATGATCCTGGATCATGTCATCGCCAATACGCTGCGTGATCTCATCTACACCGAAAAACATACCGGAGGTTTACCATGAAAGTCCTCGTCACAGGCGGCGCCGGATTTATCGGCTCGCATGTCACTGACCAGTTGATTGCAGCCGGCCACCAGGTCGTGATCATTGATAACCTGTCCACTGGACGGGTATCCAACCTCAATCCCAAAGCCGTCTTCTACGAGATGGATATTCGCAGTCCGGAGCTGCGCAAGGTGTTCGAACAGGAGCGCCCGGAGGTGATCAGCCACCATGCGGCCCAGATGGATGTGCGCCGGTCCGTCGCCGACCCTATCTTTGATGCGGAGGTTAACATCCTGGGCTCAATCAAGCTGGCACAGCTGGCTATCGAGTTTAATGTGCGAAAATTCATCCACATCTCCAGCGGGGGCGCCGCCTACGGCGAGCCGGTCTATATGCCCTGTGATGAAAATCATCCAGTCCAGCCCCTCTCTCCTTACGGCGCCAGTAAATACACCTTCGAGCTATACCTGTATATTTTCAAAGCGACGGCCGGCCTGGATTACACCGTCTTGCGCTACCCAAATGTTTACGGCCCGCGCCAGGACCCTCACGGTGAAGCCGGCGTCGTGGCCATCTTTATCGGCCAGATGCTGCGAGGCAAGCCGGTGACTATCTTTGGCAATGGGGAACAGGTGCGCGATTTCGTGTATGTTGCAGACTGTGCCAGGGCAAATCTTTTGGCCCTCGAAAAAGGCGGCGGCCGGGTATTTAACCTGGCAAGCGGCGTTGGCACATCTGTCAACCAGATTTTCGAGGCACTGAAAGCCATCACCGGTTACCCGGATGCCGCCCATTATGCCCCCGCCAAACCTGGGGAGACCTTTCGCATCTTTTTGGATGCAGCCCGCGCCCAACAAGATCTGGGTTGGCGGCAGACACTCGACCTGACTGCAGGCTTGCAGCAGACCGTGGAGTATTTCCGCCAGGTCGAGCTGCAGTCCTCCGGCGGGTAGACGAAGTCTGTTTATTATGGTAAAGTTGGTAGGCTAAGCCGCAGATAGGTCATATCCTGGCTGCGGTATGGGATGGTTGAAGAACTAACGATGGATCTGTGAAATGGAATTACGTCAATACTTAAGCATTGTTTGGAAGTGGTTGTGGCTTGTCGTTCTGGCTGTGGTAATTGCTGCAATTGCCAGCTTCCTGGCCAGCCGGGCGGCCACACCGCTCTATCGCACCACCACCACCCTGATGGTCGGTCGTATCACCCAGGATCCGAACCCGAATTCGGTAAATATCTACATGGGGCAGCAGCTTGCTCTGACCTACATTCAGCTGGTCAATCGCGAACCCGTATTAAAAGGCGCCATCGAAAGCCTTGGACTGGAAATCCCCTGGCAATCCCTCTCCAACCAGGTATCCGCCCAGGCAGTGCCTCAAACCCAGTTAATTGAAATTAGCGTCGTTGATAGCGACCCTTATCGGGCAAAAGTCCTTGCCGACTCAATCGCGCAGCAGTTGATCTTGCAAAGCCCGGCCAACCCCACCAGTATCGGCCTGAACCAGCAGGATTTTACCCAGCAGCAGCTCAGCGACCTGCAGGAAAAAATCCAGGCTACCGATGAGCAAATCGAGCAGCTGCGTGTCGAGCTGGATCAGGCTACCAGCGCCCGTCAGATTCAGGATTTGCAATCCGAAATCAACCTGCTCGATTCGAAAGTCAGCGGCTGGCAGAACACCTACTCACAGCTGCTGCTCTCCCTGCAAGGCGGCGATATCAACGTTCTGAATGTCGTGGAAGAGGCCGCCATCCCGCGCTGGCCGATCAGCCCAAACATCCCCATGAATGTACTGACCGCAGCCGCCATCGCCCTGGTGCTGGCGCTGGGTGGTGCATTCCTGGTGGAATACCTGGATGACACGGTTAAGAATCCGGACGACGTCGCCCGGACCGCCAACCTGCCGACCCTGGCGGCCATCGCTCGGATGGACGGGGACGACTATAAGGACATGCTGATTACGATATCGAAGCCGCTTTCGCCAACTGCGGAAGCCTTCCGCATCCTGCGCACCAATCTGCAGTTTTCATGGGTCGATAAGCCGGCTCGCTCGTTAATGATGTCCAGCCCAGGACCAGGGGAAGGCAAAAGCACGACCATGGCCAACCTGGCAATCGTCCTGGCGCAATCGGGTCTCAAAGTTGCGCTGGTGGACACCGACCTGCGCCGCCCGGTGCAGCACAAAATATTTGGACTTTCCAACCGCCACGGATTGACGGATGCCATCATCCAACCGGATCGCGATCTGAGTGATTTGCTGCAGCCTACCAGTGTAGAGAACTTGTGGTTGATGAGCAGCGGTCCGCTCCCGCCCAACCCGGCCGAACTGCTGGCTTCTGCCAGGCTGGAGGCCATCATCGAAGAGCTGAAATCGCTTGTTGACCTGACTCTATTCGACTCTCCGCCGGTCCTGGTGGTGGCCGATGCCGCCATCCTGGGACCAAAAGTCGATGGTGTGGTGCTGGTGAATGATACCGGTCACACTCGCAGCGCAGAGGCCAGGCGTGCCGCGGAGGAGCTGCGCCGTGCGCGAGCCAACCTGCTGGGCGTTGTGCTTAACCGCCTGACAATCGGCTCTGGCGGATACAATTACTATTATTATTACTACCACTATTACTACTCGGAAGATGGTAGCGAGAAGAAACCCCGCAACCGCTGGAACCCGTTTGACCGCCACTCGGGACTGCGTCAGGCGCCTAACAAGAGCAAATAATCCCATTTCTTAAGATAAAAAAACAGGCCTAACACTGTGTGAACTGCCTGTTTTTTTTATTAAATGCCAGCACAGGTGGATTACAACTGCAGCAAAGCCTCCAGGCGCACTTTGACCGCCGGCCACTCCCGGTCGATAATACTGAAATACACCGAGTCGCGGATGTGTCCCTGCGGAGTGATAATATGGTTACGCAGAATGCCCTCCTGCACCGCCCCGATACGAGACAGGGCTCGCTGCGAGCGTGCGTTGCGCAGGTCGGTTTTAAACTGCACCCGGACGCAGCCAAGGGTTTCGAATGCATGCTGCAGCAGCAGGTATTTTGCCTCCGTATTGACCGCCGTGCGCTGGTAGGCAGCACCATACCAGGTACCGCCAATCTCCAGGCCGCGATGCTCCGGGCGGATATCCAGGTAGCGCGTCGCACCTATTGCCTTACCATCAGCCTGTAATACCACGGCAAAGGCCAGGTCAGTGCCGCGCGCTTGCCGTTCCAGGATCTCCAACACCCACAGGCGCATATCCGCCTGAGTATGGATCTGCCCGTAAAGCATGAAGCGCCAGATGTTCTCATCCAGTCCCACAAGCGCCAGGTCGGGCACATGATCTTCAGATAAGGGCTCCAGGCGGATTTTTCTACCCGCCAGGGTAACTGGTTGAATATCCATCGATTAAATTCTCCAGGGGAATGATACAAGGAGTCCGGTCAACTGACAAGGCGTATGGAGTATGATAAACTCTCCGGGATAAATCGAACCTGCAGGTGAATCCATGAGAAATCCTTCCTATTATGATGTCGAAAAAACTTTCTTACACGGCCTGCGAGCCAGGGATATCGCCGAGCCTTTGAAATCATTCGATGCCGAAGCTCCCGCCGGGCGGGTTAAAGCGGTGATGCAAGCGCACCAGATCAATATAGCCGGAATCCGTGAAGCCGGTGAAGTGACAGGCTACATCCAATGCGACGAGATGGGCGAGATCGGCTCCTGCGAACTTTATGCCCATCCATTCGACGAAGCCTCTCTGCTCGAAGACAGCGCCTGGATGACCGATCTGGTGCGGGCGTTGAACCGATCGCCGGTAATATTTATTAAACTGCTTGGAAACGTGGGCGGTTTCGTCACCCGCCAGGACCTGCAAGACCCCCCGGTGCGCATGTGGCTCTTCGGCATGATCACCAGCATCGAGCTGCGCTTCGTTGGGCTGATCGCGCAGCGTTTCCCCAAGGATGACTGGCGACAGCTGCTGTCCCCTTCCAGAACTCGATAAAGCCGTGCAGCTGCAGCAAGAGCGACTGCGCAGGAACCAGCATGCCAGCCTGCTGGATTGCCTGCAGTTCTCGGATAAGGCTCAAATAATTGTCCGTGATGAGTCCCTTCGCCGGCAAGTCGGTTTCGCTTCACGCCATCGAGGCGAGGAAGTGATCAAAATACTCGAAAGGCTGCGCAATAACCTGGCTCATTCCCAGGATATTGTTGCCCTGGATTGGGAAACCATCGTGCAGATGTCCGAAAACCTGGACCGCCTGATCAATATCGGGAAGCATTAAGAAATATTCGTCTGAAATATTGTTGACAGAATTCCAAAAGTATATATAATTAGTTTGTTGGTACAACCAATTATTGTAAGGGTAATCAGTTTTACTGTTAGCATAACCCGGTTGGCTTATTGTTTGGCACGCACTGGCACATTGAAAGACCGTATGTTGAGCAAGCCTGGCATCTGCAAGACGTAGACGATAACTAGCGGATGCCGTACTCGATGGTCATGGATGGATACCAGGTAACGAGTGATCGCAGTGCAACGGGAATATCGCTACCAAACCGGTGACCAGGCGCTGGTTCGCCAAATAAACCTCTCGGTGATTCTCAATCACTTGCGGGAAAATGCCCCCCTATCCCGGGCCTCCCTGGCGGAGATGACCGGGTTAAACAAGACCACCGTCTCCAGCCTGGTAAGTGAGCTAATCAAGCGCCAATTCGTCCACGAGATCGGCCTGGAGTCCACTCATCTGGGTCGCTCTGCCGGGCGCCTGGGCATGCTGCTCACCTTAAATCCGGCAGCCGGCTGCATAGTCAGCGCTGAGATCGGCGTGGATTTTATCTCCGTTATCTGCACCAATTTTGCCCCCGAAGTGATCTGGCAGCAGGAAGAAACAATTGAGCCAGAAAAGGGCCAGGATGAGATCATCAATCGCACCCTGGCCCTTTTAAATCTTGCGGTCAGTACCGGGTTGAAGCAGTGCAACGCCTTATTAGGCATCGCCATCGGCGTGCCGGGCCTGGTGGACTTCAAGAGCGGCACGCTTTTGTTTGCCCCCAATCTAAAATGGCGGGATACGCCCCTGCACGACCTTTTACAGCATTATTTTGACGCCCCGCTGGTGGTAGCTAATGAAGCCAGCCTGGCATCGTTAGGGGAGCACTACTTCGGCGCAGCCCGAGGTTACGAAGAGGTGCTGTATATCAGCGCCGGCGTTGGCCTGGGCGGCGGGATCGTCAACCACGGTCGTGTGTATAACGGAGTGAGTGGTTTTGGGGGCGAGTTTGGTCACATGACCATGGACCCGCAGGGCGAGCTGTGCAACTGCGGCAACCGTGGCTGTTGGGAAACCCAGGTCAGCCAGCGAGCCCTGTACCGTTATGTAAAAGAAGCCATCCAGCAGGGTTTCCCCAGCCTGCTGCCTCAGCTTGCCGGCGAGTCGCTCAACCGCCTGACCGTCGCCATGATCGCCAATGCAGCCGAGGCCGGCGATCCGGCCGCTTTGCAGGCGCTGGATCGTGTGGGGCATTACCTGGGTGTCGGGATCGCCTCGCTTGTCAACGCCCTCAACCCCGAGCTGGTCGTGTTTGGTGGAATCCTTTCACTGGCAGGCGAGCACCTGCTGCAAATCGTCGATCAAGAATTGGGGAGCCGCGCCTTGCGCTGGAACCGGGATACTACCCGGGTCATCCTGGCACGCCACGGCTCCAATGCCTGTGTAATGGGCGGCGTCGCCACCATCTACCAGAGCGTACTTGCGAAACCAATCGGCATGGGTTCGCCGACCGATTGGGCCTATTCCCAGGTGGTTAATTACCCATCCGCTGGTGTGTATTGAGAGGAGGTGGTAACCAAAGAAGAGAAACAGCCCCGATGACAGGACACTGACCGAACAGTTCGAGACATCTAACCTAACCCGAACAAACAATAGGAGAAGACACAATGTTTAGGAAACTATTTGCGCTGATCATGATCCTTTCCCTGCTGCTGGCAGCCTGCGCTACGGAAGCAACCGAAGAGCCTGCCCCCGCGGCAGAAGAGCCTGCGGCCGAAGAGCCTGTGGCTGAAGAACCGGCCGGCAGAAGAACCGCCCGCAGCTTCCGGAGTGACCGAGCTGAAGATCCTGTGGGCCCAATGGGACCCTGCCAACTACCTGCAGACCCTGGTAGCGGATTATGAAGCCGAGACCGGCATCAAAGTCAACGTCGTCCAGGAGCCCTGGGGCTCGTTTGGCGACCGCTTCTTCACTGCCATGGCCGGCCAGAGCGATGAATGGGACATGGTGGTCGGCGACAGCCAGTGGCTGGGCCAGAGCGTCACCGCCGGCTTTTATGTCGACCTGACCGACTTCCTGACCTCCACCGGGCTGAAGGACTCCGTTACTCCCGCCACCCTGACCTACTACGGTGAGTATCCGGCCGGTTCCGGCAAATACTACGGCTACCCCACCGAAGGTGACGCCGACGGCTGGTCCTACCGCAAGGACCTGTTCGAGAATCCCGACGAGATGGCCGCCTTCGAGGCCGAGTACGGCTATCCCCTGGCCGTGCCCGAGACCTACCAGCAGCTGATGGACATCGCCAAGTTCTTCACCCGCCCGGACTCGAACCTGTACGGCGTGGCGATCTACACCCAGAAAGACTACGATGCCATCACCATGGGCGTCGAGAACGCCCTCTTCTCCTGGGGCGCCGACCTGTACGACCCGGCGACTTACCAGGTTGAGGGTGTGATCAACTCACCCGCCGCAGTGGAATCGCTGCAGTTCTACAAGGACCTGTACGACTGCTGCCAGGCACCCGGCCTGAGCAATGCTTTCTACAGCGAGACCAACGACGCCATGATCGGTGGGCAGGTTGCCATGTCGATGAACTACTTCGCCTTCTTCCCGGCGCTGGTTAACCCCGAGATGAACCCGAATGCCGCCACCATGGGCTTCTTCCCCAACCCGAAAGGCCCCACCGGCGCGCAGCATGCCGCCCTGGGTGGCCAGGGAATGAGCATGATCTCCTTCGTCAGCCCCGAGCGCCAGCAGGCTGCCCTGGACTTCATCAAGTGGTTCGGCCAGGAATTGGTGCAGGACAAGTGGGCTGCGTTGGGCGGCTACACCTGCAACAGCAACGTCCTGCAATCGGATACATTCCTGAATGCCACCCCCTTCAACCCGGCCTTTGCCACCACCATGACTTTCGTCAAAGACTTCTTCAACATCCCGCCTTACGGCCAGCTGTTGGAAGTCTCGCAGCGCGAGTGGTCGAAGTTCGTTGTTGAAGGCCAGGGCACCGCACAGGAAGCCATGGATACCATCGCTGCCGAGTGGACTACGATCCTCACCGATACCGGCTTCATCAAGTAAATTGATTCGCTTGATCAACCGGTAAGTTACTATAAGACGGGAGGCGGAATTCCCCTCCGCCTCCCTACCCAGGCATAATTATTGAGCGTTTAATAGAAAGGCAGGCGTATGACCACTGCTGAAACCCAAATCAACGCAAAACCGCCCGGGGGTCCGAAAGGGCCTCGCTCCCGCCATCTCAGCGACCGCGCCATCGTCAATCTGTTCGTCTGGCCGGCTCTGATTTTGCTGATCCTGCTGAACATCTTCCCGCTGATGTACAGCCTATACCTTAGCTTCACCGATTACTCGGCCATCGCCCGTGCTGCGCCGGTCTGGGTAGGATTCGAAAATTTCATCAACATCCTTAACGACGAGCAGTTGTGGCAGTACTTCGCCACCACCGGCCGCTTTGCCGTCATGACCGTTGGACTGGAGCTGATCCTGGGTTTTGGCTTAGCCATGCTGGTGCGGGAGAAATTTTGGGGCAGCGGTTTTGTCACCACGCTGATCCTGATCCCGATGATGCTCTCCCCAGTAGTCGTCGGCCTGTTCTGGAAGCTGATGTACAACCCCACTTTTGGCTACTTGAACTTCTTGCTGGGGTTTGATAGGCCCAACCTGGCGCCAGACTGGCTGGCCAGCCGTTTTGCCGGGCAGCCCATGCCGGGCCTGGCCTTATGGGCGGTGGTAATCGCAGATGTCTGGATGTGGGCGCCTTTTGTCATGCTGCTGGTGCTTTCGGGCCTGAAAGCCATTCCGGATTACCTGTACGAAGCTGCCGTCATCGACCGGGCCAGCTCGTGGTTCCAGTTCTGGCGCATCACCCTGCCCCAGGTGGCGCCCCTGATGTTGATCGCCATTTTATTCCGCACCATTGAAGCGATAAAATCCTTTGACCTGGTGATGGGCATGACCGGCGGCGGTCCAGGCGACCAGACCGAGCTGATTGCGATTAATCTCTACCGCCAGGCTTTCCTGGGACAGTTCCAGACCGGTCAATCCAGCGCTCTGGCCTATATCATCCTGATCATCATCATCGCCGTCAGCAATCTGTACATCAAGTATCTCAATCAGATGCGAGGGGAGAGCTGAGCCATGGCTAAATTTTCCGAGACTGGACCCCGCACCCCGGTGGTCGAATCGATCCGGGTGGATAAAGTCAGCCCACGCTATCGCACCGGGCATACCATCCGGGCTATCATCGCCTGGTCTTTCGCCCTGGTCGGCTTGATCCCGGTTGCAGTGATGATCATGACGGCTTTCAAGACCCGAGCCGACATCGTAACTACACCGCCCAAATTGATCTTCACTCCTGCCCTGGAAGGCTTTGTCTACCTGCTCACCGATCGCGTGCAGATTTCCACGGCAGAGAAAGAAAAGCTCCAGGCAAATATCGAAAACCTGGGATGGATGGACAAGGTCGCTTTGAAGAGCGGGCAAAAAATCAACGGTCCCAGTGAATTTGTCGGAACCGTGAAGAATTCAATCATCATTGCCGGCTTGTCCACAATCATTGCCATAACCCTGGGTTTGTTCGCCGCCTATGCCTTCAGCCGCTTCAACGTCTTGGGAAAGAACGACCTGCTCTTTTTCATCCTGAGCACGCGTATGCTGCCGGCGGTGGTGGTCACCATCCCGCTCTTCCTGATGTACCGCCAGTTGAAACTCTACGACACCTATGCCGGCATGACTCTGCTGTATGCCGTATTCAGTCTGTCATTGGTCGTCTGGCTGTTAAAGGGTTTCATCGACGAAATCCCCACGGAGTACGAAGAAGCCGCCCTGATCGACGGCTACTCCCGATTGCAGGCTTTTTATAAGATCGTGCTGCCGCAAGCCATGACCGGCATCGCTGCAACAACCGTATTTGTCCTGATCTTTGCCTGGAACGAGTACGCCTTTGCCCTGATGATGACCAGCGACACGGCCCGCACCGCGCCGCCCGGCATCGCCACCATGTTGGGCGTCGGCGGCATCGAGTGGTCGGCGATTGCCGCCGGGGCGCTGGTCTTCCTGGTCCCCGTGGTGATCATCACCTTTGCCCTGCGCAACCATCTGCTGCGCGGCGTCACTTTTGGCGCAATCCGCCAGTAGTGCCAATTTTCAAGGAATAGATTATGGCTACCATTGAGCTGCGCCAAGTTGAAAAGAAGTTCGGAGAGCTGCACGCCGTCAAGCCACTCGACCTGACCATCCAGGACGGTGAGTTTGTCGTCCTGCTGGGACCTTCCGGCTGCGGAAAAACCACCACCCTGCGCATGATCTCCGGCCTGGAGGCGGTCACCAGCGGGAATATTTCCCTGAATGGACGGGATGTCACCTGGGCACACCCCAGCGAACGTGACATTGCTTTCGTGTTCCAGTTCTATGCCCTCTACCCGCATATCTCGGTCTGGAATAACATCGCCTTTCCCATGCAGGCCCAGGGTGAGAAGAAAGAGGTTATCGATCAGCGGGTGCAGGAAGTGGTAAAGCTGCTGCGCATCGAGCACCTGTTGAATAAACGGCCGGGCAAGCTGAGCGGCGGCGACCAACAGCGTGTGGCGCTGGCACGCGCGCTGGTGCGCCGGCCGGCTGCCTTCCTGATGGACGAGCCGCTGGGCGCGCTGGACGCCGAGTTTCGCGAGGCGATGCGCGCCGAGATCAAGCGCCTGCACATCAGCCTGAACGCCACCACGGTCTACGTGACGCACGATCAGACCGAGGCCATGGCCATGGGCGATCGCATCGTGGTGATGTCACGGGCGACCATCCAGCAGGTGGGTACACCCACGGAAGTTTATTACAACCCTGCCAATCTGTTTGTGGCGCGCTTCATCGGCAGCCCGGGCATGAACCTGATCAAAGGCCATTACGCCAGTGGCCAGGTGGCGGTTGAAGGAACGCCGGACCACTACCCGGTACCGCTAGTCTGGAAGACGGCCATCGAAAAAGCCCTGAACGCCAATGACGAAATTGTCTTCGGCTTCCGCCCTGAATCGGCTTACATTAGCGAAACCGGGAAGCTCTCCGGGAGGGTATACGCCGTGGAAATGACCGGTGCCTATAACATCCTGCATATCGATCTTATGGAAGATGAAATCGTCCATATCCGCACCGACCGGAGCATCGATTATCCGATTGGCGTTACAGTGCGCTTCGATGTAGACGAGCGAATGGTGCGGTTCTTCAACCCGCAAACCGAAGAAGCATTCCAGCCGGAGGTGGTCCCATGAGCCAGGTTGAACTAAAAGGCGTTACCAAGCGTTTTCCCGGGGTCACCGCCCTCAAGGAAGTATCTTTTACCGTCCAGAAAGGCGAGTTCTTCGTCCTGCTCGGCCCAACCGGAGCCGGAAAAACCACCACCCTGCGCATCATTGCCGGGTTGGAGAAACAAGACGAGGGCTCGCTGCACTTCGACGAAGAAGCCATCGACAACTGGCCTCCCGCCAGCCGGGATGTGGCCTTTGTCTTCCAGCAGTACTCGCTCTATCCCAACATGTCGGTATACGACAACCTGGCCTTCCCGCTGCGCTCCCCAATGCACCGCTTCCCGGAAGATGAGATCAAAAAGAAGGTCTACGAGGCAGCCGATGTCCTGCGCATCAACCACCTGTTGGAGCGAAAAACCGCCCACCTGTCGGGCGGCGAGATGCAGCGTGTCTCGATCGGTCGCGCCATCGTGCGCGAGCCGCGCGTCTTCCTGATGGACGAACCGCTCTCCAACCTGGATGCCAAGCTGCGTGAGGCGCTGCGTGTGGAGCTGCAGCACCTGCAAAAAACACTGACTGCGACCACGATCTTTGTCACCCACGACCAGATCGAAGCCCTCACCATGGCTGACCGCATCGGGGTGCTCAATCAGGGGCGCATCATCCAGATCGGTACCCCCAAGGATATTTATGATCGCCCGGCCACCACTTTTGTTGCCCAGCTGGTCGGCACGCCACGCATCAATTTGCTGCACTCCCACCGGGAGAATGGGTACACTTCAGGTGAATCACTGCGATATGCACGTCCCCGTGCCTGCCGGTCTGTCCCTCCCCGACGAGATCCTGCTCGGCATCCGGCCGGAAGACATCATCCCCGACCCCGAGGGAAGCTACGAAGGCAGCATCATCTTGAAAGAACCCCTGGGGGTCGAGACCATCGTCCACCTCCAGACCGGCGGTGTAACTGTGGTCAGCCTGTTGCCTGGAATGAGCCACTTAAACATTGGCGATACGATCCGTTTCCGGATTCTGCCCGACCGGCTGCATCCTTTCACACCCGACGGGCAGCGCGTCCAGGCATAATCTATGGAGCACACCAGTAAATATCTGCAAAGCATAGAATTTCAGGAGGTTCATGATGAGATATGGCATTAATACCTGGGTTTGGACTTCACCCCTCACAAACGAGGAATTCAAAGATATCGCCTCAAAAGTTGCTAAAATCGGCTACGATTGGATCGAGATCCCGCTGGAAGGGCTGGACGACATTGACTATGCGCAGGCCGCGACCGTAATCCGGGAGAACGGCCTGGGGATCAGCTGCACCGGCGCACTTGGCCCGGACCGTGACCTGATCAGCCCCGACCCGGCGATCCGCGAAAACGCCAAAGCTTACGTGCGCGGCGCAATTGATGCCGCCCAGCAGTTAGGCGCCACCAATCTGGTAGGTCCTTTCTACTCTGCAGTCGGCCGCACCTGGCAGCAGACCGAAGCCGAGCGCCAATCCGACCTGGAGCTGGTGGTCGCCAGCCTCAAAGAGCTCGGCGCCTACGCCGCCGACCACGGCGTGGTCATCTGCCTCGAGCCGCTCAACCGCTTCGAAACCAGCTTCATGAACCTGGCCAGCCAGATAGCGGATCTGGTTGACCGGGTCAACTCGCCCGGCGTTGCCATGATGCTCGATACTTTCCACATGCACATCGAGGAGCGCAACTCCGGCGATGCCATCCGATTAGCCGGCAAGCGCTTGAAGCACATCCACACCTGTGAGAGCGACCGCGGCGCCCCCGGTACCGGCCAGGTGCACTGGGACCTGGTAGCGCAGGCCATCAAGGATATTGGCTACAACGGCCCGCTGGTCATTGAATCGTTCACCCCCAAGGTCAAGAGCATCGCCCGCGCCGCCGCCATCTGGCGCCCGCTGGCCGATTCGCCTGAGGCCCTGGCAGAAAATGGTTATCAATTCCTGAAGAAAATCACCGCCTGAGTTTGTCAACCAAATCTGAAAGGAGCATCTAAAAATGGCAAGAAACGTAACCCTATTCACCGGACAATGGGCCGACCTGACCCTGGATGATGCCGCCAAGAAAGCCGCCGGCTTTGGCTTTGACGGCCTGGAGCTGGCCTGCTGGGGCGACCACTTCGAAGTCGATAAGGCCATCAACGATCCTGGCTACACCCAGACACGCTGGGACATCCTCAACAAACACAACCTGAAGTGCTTTGCAATCAGCACTCACCTGGTCGGGCAATGCGTGGCCGACGACCCGATTGACATGCGCCACAAGCGCATCCTGCCCTCCCGCCTGTGGGGCGATGGCGATCCGGAAGGCGTGCGCCAGCGCTGTGCCGAGGAAGTCAAGAATACCGCTCGTGCCGCCAAGAAGTTCGGCGTCAAGGTGGTCAACGGCTTCACCGGCAGCTCGGTGTGGAAATACCTGTATTTCTTCCCGCCTACCAACCAGGATGATATCAACGAAGGCTTTAAAGACTTTGCCCGCCGCTGGCTGCCCATCCTGGATGTCTTCCAGGAAAACGGCGTGAAATTCGGCCTGGAAGTGCACCCGACCGAGATCGCTTACGATATCATCACCGCTCGCCGTGCCCTGGAAGCCGTCGATTACCACCCCGCCTTCGGCTTCAACTTTGACCCCAGCCATTTCATCCACCAGTTCATCGACCCGGTGGAGTTCATCAACGAGTTTGGCGACCGCATCTGGCATATGCACGTGAAAGACTCGCGCCTCCAGCTTACCGGGCGCAACAGCATCCTGTCCTCCCACCTGGATTTCGGCGATCATCGCCGCGGCTGGGACTTCGTTTCCCCGGGGCGAGGCGATGTGAAGTGGGACCAGGTCATCCGCGCCCTCAACCGCATCGGTTACGCCGGCCCGCTGTCTATCGAATGGGAAGACTCTGGCATGGACCGCGAGTGGGGCGCTCCGGAAGCTTTGAAGATGATCCGAGCCCAGGATTTCACCCCCTCGGCAGTCGCCTTCGATGCTGCCTTCGCATCCAAAGAGTAGCATCCGGTCAAGCCGGGGAGGCCAGCTTCCCCAGCCGAGTGGATATCCCTGCAACAATATTTCGGAGGATTTTATGAGCAAAGAAACTGGTTTCACCACCATGGCCAACGCCCGTGCCGAAGGCCAGATCCCGGAAGTTGGGGTGGGTATGCTTGGGTATGCCTTCATGGGAAAGGCCCACTCCAACGCCTATAAGAAAATTCCCTATATGATGTACCCGCCGCCCGCCATCCCTAAGCTGGTGGCAGTTTGCGGCCTCGAAGAAGATGTAGCCGCCGAAGCCGCACGGCGCTACGGTTATCAGAGCTCCTATACCGATTGGAAGAAGATGCTGAAGAACGATGATATCCAGCTCTTCGATAACGGCGGTCCTAACAACATCCATGCTGAGCCCTCCATCGCCGCTGCCCGAGCCGGCAAGCACGTCCTGTGCGAGAAACCCCTCGGCCGGACAGCCAAAGAATCGGCCAGCATGCTGGAGGCGGTCGAGAAGGCCGGGGTCAAGCACATGGTGGGCTTTAATTACCGCTTTGTGCCCGCCATTCGCCAGATCCGCAACCTGATCGACAGCGGCGCCCTGGGCCAGATCTATCACTTCCGTGCTGTTTACCTGCAGGAGTGGATCATGCCGCATTACAACGCCCCCATGTGGTGGCGCATGGACAAGAAAGTTGCCGGCTCCGGCTCGCTGGGCGACCTGGGTGCCCACATTATCGACCTGGCGCACTACCTGGTTGGCGGTATTGAGAGCGTCTCGGCGCTCACCGAAACATTTATCAAAGAGCGCCCCTTGCCGGGCAGCGATGTCATGAGCCCCGTGGATGTCGATGACGCCTTCGTGGCCGCAGTGCGCTTCGAAAACGGCGCCATTGGCAGCCTGGAGTCGACCCGCTTTGCCGCCGGTCGCAAGAATTACAATGTCTTCGAGATCAATGCCGAAAAAGGCAGCATCCGCTTCAACCTTGAGCGCATGAACGAGCTGGAGGTCTTCTGGGTGAATGACGAACCCAAGGAAACCCAGGGCTTCCACGATGTCATGATTTCCGAAGGCTCGCATCCCTGGTGGTCCAACTGGTGGCCTCACGGGCACATCATCGGCTGGGAGCACACCTTCGTGCACGAGATCACCCACCTGCTGGATGCCATCGTCAATGACAAACCGGTAGATCCGATTGGAGCGACATTCCTGGATGGCTATCGCGCCTCGGTGATCTGCGACGCGATCATCAAATCTGCCGAAAGCAAGAAACAGGTTGCAGTCAAGTATTAATAGCAAGCAAGTGGATAGGCCGGCTCCCACCGGGGAACCGGCCTATCCAGGGCGAGGTGTCTATGAAACAACGTGTCCGAATACCCAAGAAATTATTCGCTGTCATTGCGATTTTATTGGTCCTGGGATTAGTTGCCGGTCCAATAATCAATAACCTGGCAACCGAAGAGCAAATGAACCGCAATGTGCTGCTCAGTGCGCTTCCCTTTATCTTGATCTTTGCTGCAATTATCCTGGGATTCATCGCCGTGATTGTGATGGTTGCCAGTGCGCTGAATAATCAGATTGCACCCAGGACGCACAAGATCATCGAATACTCCCTGATTGCCGGGATTGTCCTGGGGGTATTCGGCATGTTCCAGCCCTGGTTGTTCGAGGCATATCGCTTCGGTTTCTTGATCCTGCTTTTCTCAACGCTAGGATTTATCCTGTGGAGCCATGTGTCCCCTAAGCGTGAGCAGCATCAGGAAGAGCTCGTCAATGTGACCACCAACCCATAAAGGCTATTCTATAAAAGGATGCATATGACCGATCGATTTATACCCAAGCCTGAACACAAGTTCACTTTTGGCTTGTGGACTGTTGGCAGCACCGGGCGCGACCCATTTGGCGAGCCGGTGCGCGGCAAGCTATCGCCCGTCGAGCTGGTACACCTGCTGGCTGATGTCGGCGCGTACGGTGTAAATTTCCACGACAACGACCTGGTGCCCATCGATGCCAGCCCCACGGAGCGCACCCAAATCGTCAAAGATTTCAAAAAAGCACTGCAAGATACCGGGTTGGCCGTGCCGATGGCAACCACCAACCTGTTCACCGATCCGGCCTTTAAGGATGGCGCGTTTACTTCCAATGATCCCCGGGTGCGTGGCTATGCCCTGCAGAAAACCATGCAGGCCATGGACCTGGGCGTTGAGCTGGGCGCCAAGGTGTACGTCTTCTGGGGCGGCCGCGAAGGCACTGAAACCGATGGCAGTAAAGACCCCGCCACCAGCTTGAAGCGCTTCCGGGAAGCGCTTAACTTTCTGTGCGAATACGCTATCGACCAGGGCTACGATCTGAAATTCGCCCTGGAAGCCAAGCCGAATGAGCCGCGTGGCGACATTTACCTGGCTACCACCGGGGCCATGCTGGGTTTCATTGAAACCCTGGATCACGCTGACATGGTCGGCGTCAACCCGGAAGTGGCCCACGAGCATATGGCCGGGCTCAATTTTGTGCACGCCGTCGCCCAGGCCTGGGATCGCGGCAAGCTTTTCCATATCGACCTGAACGACCAGGCCTTCGGCCGCTATGACCAGGACTTTCGCTTCGGTGCGGTCAACCTGAAGAGCGCCTTCTTCCTGGTCAAGTTCCTGGAAGACGTGGGCTACGCCGGCAGCCGCCATTTCGATGCGCATGCCTACCGCACCGAGGATTACGACGGCGTCAAGGACTTCGCCCGCGGCTGCATGCGCACCTACCTGGTGCTGAAAGAAAAAGCCGCACAGTGGAAGAATGACCCGGAAATCCAGGCTTTGCTGAAAGAAATTAATGCCGATGATGGAGCGCTGACTCCCTATTTCGGGGCATATTCCGCCGAAAAGGCCGCTGCTCTCAAGGGGATCGATTTCCCCCGCCAGGAGCTGGGCGCCCGTGGGCTGGCTTACGAAAAACTGGACCAGCTTACCATTGATCTGCTGCTGGGAGTGCGCTGATGCTACTGGGACTGGATGTCTCAACGACAGGCGCCAAGGCGCTGCTGATCGATGAGCAAGGTAGCGTGGTTGGCAGCGCCACCACCCCGCTGAGCCTGTCTACGCCACGACCGTTGTGGTCGGAGCAGGATCCCTACGAGTGGTGGAATGGCATGCAGGCCAGCATCCGCCAGGTGTTGTCCGAAGCCAATGTGCCGGGCAGCGCGGTCAAAGCGATTGGTTTGACCGGGCAGATGCACGGCCTGGTGCTGCTGGATGAAGCCGGCAATGTACTCCGTCCAGCCATCTTATGGAACGATCAACGCACCGGGGAGCAATGCGATGAGATCCGCAGCCGGTTGGGGAAAGCCCGCCTGATCCAGATCACCGGCAACGACGCTCTCACCGGCTTTACTGCCCCCAAGGTTTTGTGGGTGCAGGAGAACGAACCGGAGATATATGCCAAAGCCAGGCACATCCTGCTGCCCAAGGATTATATCCGCTACCGCCTGACCGGGCAGTTTGCCATGGATGTAGCCGATGGCTCAGGCACCATCCTGTTCGACCTGAAATCACGCACCTGGTCGCCCGAGGTGCTCGAAAAATTGGGCATCGATCCCGCCTGGCTGCCGCCCACATATGAAGGCCCAGAAATAACCGGTTTTGTCGACCAGCAGGCTGCTGAGGCGACCGGATTGATGGCGGGAACACCGGTGGTCGGCGGAGGCGGGGACCAGGCAGCTCAGGCGGTCGGCGTCGGCGCCGTCCGTCCGGGTATCATCGCCCTGACCCTGGGGACTTCGGGCGTCGTCTTTGCCGCCACCGAAGCCGCCCTGGTAGAGCCGGAAGGCCGACTGCATGCTTTCTGTCATGCCGTCCCCGGCCGCTGGCACTTCATGGGCGTCATGCTCAGCGCAGCCGGTTCCTTGCAGTGGTATCGTGATACCCTGGCCCCCGGCGTCGCCTTTGATGAGCTGGTGGCAGAAGCCGAGTCTATCCCGGCGGGCAGCGAAGGCTTGCTGTTCCTGCCCTACCTGACCGGCGAGCGCACTCCCTACCCCGATCCCCTGGCACGCGGCGCCTGGGTTGGCCTGACCGTGCGTCACCGGCGGGCACACCTCACCCGGGCTGTCCTGGAGGGCGTGGCTTTCGGCATCAAGGACAGCTTTACCTTGATCCAGCAAGCCGGCTTAGGCAGCATCGACCAGGTGCGCGTCTCCGGCGGCGGCGCCAGAAGCAGCCTGTGGCGGCAGATCATGGCCGACGTGCTGGGTGTCGAGCTGGTAACCGTCAACACCACCGAAGGAGCGGCTTATGGAGCGGCCTTGCTGGCTGCCGTCGGTGCGGGCCTGTATGCCAGCGTCGAAGAAGCCACCGAAGCTGCGATTCAAATTACCGGCCGCACCGCCCCGGGAGAGAATGCCGCAATCTATCCGGCCGCCTACCAGCTCTATCGCGGCCTGTACCCGGTGCTCACCGGCGCCTTTCAAGGGCTGGCCCGGTTTGTCGAAGCCTGATCCGGCAAGGGACCTATGACCGATAAGAAACCGATCATCTGCCTGGGGATCCTGGTCGCCGATGTCGTCGGGCGTCCAGTCGCTGAGATTCCCGCCCCCGGGAGGCTGGCCCTCGTAGAAGAAATGGGTCTGTATACCGGCGGCTGCGCCGTCAACACCGCCACTGCCCTGGCCCGGCTCGGCTTACCGGTAGAAGTGATCGGAAAAGTTGGCGATGATCCCTTCGGTGATTTTCTCATCCAGGCCATGACAACACGCGGCATCGGCTCGCAAGGAGTCACGCGCGATACCCGCTCGGGAACCTCAGCCACTATGGTTATGGTAGGCCCGGATGGCGAGCGGCGTTTCATCCACTATCTTGGTGCCAATGCCAGGCTGACGATTGATGACGTTGACAGGACCCTGGTACAGGCTGGCTCCATCCTGCATATTGCCGGCTCTTTTTTACTGCCGGGTATCGATGGCGAACCGGCTGCCAGCCTGCTAGAACAAGCCCGCCATGCCGGGGTAACCACCTTTATGGACACCGCCTGGGACGCTACCGGCCGCTGGATGTCATTGCTAAAGCCCTGCCTGCCCCACCTGGATTACTTCATCCCAAGCCTGCCGGAAGCAATTGCCTTAACCGGGAGGGACCATCCTTACGACGCAGCCAGAGCCCTGTTGGACGAAGGGGTACGCATTGTTGGCCTTAAAATGGACGTCCAGGGCTGCCTGGTGCTCACTCAGAGTGGAGAGCACATCCGCATGCCCGCCTACCAGGTGCAGGCGATTGACTCCACCGGCGCAGGGGATGCCTTTGCCGCCGGTTTTATCGCCGGCGTCTGGTTTGGCTGGCCGTTGGAGCAGGTCGCCCGTTTTGCCAATGCGGTTGGCGCTTTGTGCGTCACCGGCGTGGGCGCCTCCGGCGGTGTGCTCCCCCTGGAAGAGACCCGAGCAGTTCATGAAAAATAACCCCCAGTATGCCGCCTGAGCGGTGTCACTGCGAGAAAATATGAAACAAGGAGCAGCACATGAATAAGTTTGGTTATCGCTTCTCTTTCGGCCCATGGAACATCCACGAAGGATCGGACCCTTTTGGCCCACCCGTGCGCCCTTCCGTGGCGTTCGACGTAAAACTCCGCACGCTGAAAGACCTTGGCTTTGACGCCATGCAGTTCCACGATGACGACGCCGTCCCCAACCTGGATGAGCTCAGCGCAGGTGGAAATCCGCAAGCAGGCCCGCGAGATGCGCAAGAAGCTGGCCGACCTGGATCTGGAGGCCGAGTTCGTCGCCCCGCGCTTATGGGAGCATCCTAACACGATTGACGGCGCATTTACCTCCAATGATGAAGGCTGCCGCCGGTATGCCATCGAGCGCTCCAAGAAAGCCGCCGATATCGGCCGCGAGATGGGCACCAACCTGATGGTCTTGTGGCTGGCGCGTGAAGGCACCTACCTGCGGGAAGCCAAGGATGCTCGCCTGGCCACCCAGCGCCTGCTGGAAGCGGTCGATACCCTGCTAGACTACGACCGGGACCTGAAAATCCTGATCGAACCCAAACCCAACGAACCGATGGATCAGGCTTACATTCCCACCATCGGGCATGCCCTGGCGCTTGGTTTCCAGGCTTCCGATCCCGGAGCGGGTCGGCGTGCTGGTCGAATCGGCCCATGCCATCCTGGCAGGCCTGGATCCTTCCGACGAGATGGCATTTGCCCTGGCCTTTGACAAGCTGTGGAGCGTGCACCTCAACGATCAAAACGGGCTCAAGTTTGACGAAGATCGCCCGTTTGGCGCAGTCGACTTGCGGCGGGCTTTCAACCAGGTGCGCGTGCTGGATGAGAGCAAGTTCTACAAAAAGTACATGGTTGGACTGGATGTCAAAGCAATTCGCACCCAGCCGGCCGAGCTGGCTACCCGGCACCTGTCCAACAGCCTGCACACTTTCCTGCGCCTGGTGGAAGTGGTGCGCTCGCTGGATCAGCGGCGCGTGGCTGAGACGATAGCTGCCCGCGACTACGAAGCGCTCGATTGGTTGATCATCAATGCCCTGATGGGGAAGTAGCCTGTCACCGGCCAAAAACCCAAGTAGATGGAGTAATGCATGGATCGTTCCCAGTTTTTGAATGAGATGATACGCAGCGAGCTGGTGGAAATCGTTGGTGAAGCATTCGTCTCCACCGATGAAACCGACAAGCTGGTTTACTCGACGGATTGGGCCTGGATGCCCCAGATGTGGCTGGACCGTGGCAAGCCGCTGAACACTCCCGATTACATCGTTCACCCCGGGTCGGCGGAAGAAATCTCCGAGATCATGGAGATCGCCAACAAATACCGCATCCCGGTCGTCCCGTGGGGCGGCGGTTCCGGTTCCCAGGGCGGCGCGCTGCCGATCTACGGCGGCATCCTGTTGGATACCAAGCGGATGGATAAGCTCATCCGGATCGACGAGAAATCTCTGACCGTCACCGCCCAGGCGGGTATCAATCTCTCTCAGCTCGAATGGGCGGTCAACGAGAAAGGCCTCATGCTGCCCCATTATGCCGCCTCCAGCAACTGCGCTACCCTGGGCGGCGCCCTGGCGCCCCGCGGGACAGGAACGATCAGCACGAAATATGGCAAGGCCGAGGACATGGTGCTCAGCATGCAGGTGGTGCTGCCCACTGGAGAGATCATCCGCACGCCACCGGTGCCCCAGCACGCGGCCGGCCCCGATTGGTTCCGGCTGTTCCTGGGTGCGGAAGGCACCTTTGGAGTCATCACCGAAGCCACCATGCGCCTGGATTACCTGCCGGAGGCGCGTTTGCTGCGGGCGGTGCTGTTCTCCGACCCGAGTGCTGCGCTGGAAGCAGGTCGTCGCATCATGACTCGCCGCCTGCAGCCCTTCGTCATCCGCCTGTATGATCCGGCATCGACCCGGTTGCACGTCAAGTCCATCCTGGGCTACGATTTTGACGGGGCTTACATGGTTTTGGGCTTCGATGGAGATCCCGATATCGCAGCCTTGCAGGAACAGAAAGCGCTGCAGATCTGCACGGAGCTCGGCGCCCAGGACCTGGGCCGTGGCCCCGGCGAGAAATGGTGGGAGCACCGCTACGATTTCTACTACCCACCGAAAAGCCTGAAGCTGCCCTGGATGTATGGCACGACCGAGACCGTCACCACCTACGACAAGATAGAAGGGGTGTACCTGGCGGAGAAAAAGGCGGTCGAAGAAAACTTATGCCGATTGGAATATCAAGTTCATCGGGCACTTCTCTCATTGGTTCCATTGGGGCGTGATGCTGTATTCTCGCTTCATTATCGAAAACCCACCTGAAGACGCCCAGGAGGCTCTCAGGTTACACAACCGGGTATGGAACACCGCCATGCAGGCCGTTATCGCCAACGGCGGGATGATCAACGAGCACCATGGAGTCGGCTTGAAGCTATCCCGCTACATGCGCCGGCAGCATGGTTCCGCCTGGCCGCTGCTGCTCAAGATCAAGAAGACCATCGATCCCAACGGCATCATGAATCCAGGCAAGACCGGCTTTGGGTTTTAGCGTTGCGGCACCCAATGCGTGGCAAACAGGAGAATATATGACCCTCGAGAACGTCATCCTCACCACCGATAACTGCCGTTACTGCCTGATGTGCCGCCACGTCTGCCCGGTCGGCCATGTCACCCGCAAAGAAACCTTCACCCCGCATGGCTGGGGTTTGGTCATTGCATCCGTACGCCGCGGCCTGCTGCAATGGAACCCCGAGACTGTGGGCGTCCTGTACAGCTGTGCCGACTGCGGCACCTGCCGCGCCCACTGCGTCACCGACCAACCCCTGCCGGAAGCGATCGCCGCCTCGCGCGCCGAGGTTGCCGCCCTGGATCTGGCACCGCCGGTGGTATACCAGGTGCATGCCGCCTTGCAAAGCTGGGGCAACCCGTACCGCGAGCAGTCCCCTGAGTTGGCCGGCGGGCACGGAGAAGTGGCGCTCTTCGTCGGCGATGAAGCGCATTACCTGTGGCCTTCCGCAGTCGGCGCAGCCTTGCGCCTGCTGGAAGCGATCGGTGTTTACCCGGTATTGGTAGGCATCGGGCGTAATAACGGCTACCTGGCCAGCTCTCTGGGGTTCCCGGAGACAGCCCGAGCCCTGCAAACAGCTACCCTTGACGAGCTGCGCGCCGTCGGCGCCACCCGCATGCTGGCCCTCGGCCCGGGTGATTACGATGCCTTCAGCCGGATGGCTGACGAGCGTCTCGGCCTCACCTGGCCTGAGGATATTGAGCTGGTCGAGCTGACCGATTTCCTTGCCAGCCGGCTGGAGGCGGGGGACCTGCGTCTTCACCAGGCAGCGCTGAAGGGTTCAGCCGTCTATGTGGACCCCACCCACACAGTTCGCCGCCCCGAGCGCAGCAATGCCCCGCGGCGCTTGCTGCAAGCCATAAACCCCGGCGCCGGTCAGGAGC
Organism: uncultured Chloroflexia bacterium; assembly: GCA_963744375.1. GTDB lineage: Bacteria > Chloroflexota > Anaerolineae > Anaerolineales > UBA4823 > CTSoil-045. Next base: position 699,661 of record CAVUTH010000001.1, read on the forward strand.
TTTTCTGGCGCCAGGATCGTGCACACCCGGTCGGAAATGTTGCCCTGCAGTTCACCAACCCTCAAATTGCCGACCACTTGAATTACTCACGCCTGGCGGATGTTACCGCTATCGGTGCAAACCTGGCGATCTGCGAAGACCCGGGAACATTAAGCCAGCTAAGCCGCCATGCCGCTCGTTTTGGCGTGGAGATCATCAGCTTATATGAATTACTTGCGGAAAATATCGAACCAACCTAAGGAGGGATTCTCACCAGATAATACTATTCCAGCGACCCAATTGATCTGACCATTGTTTAGCTAATCCAAGATCATCAATATCCAACGGAGGTAAAAATGCACCTGTCTATGCACAACTGGATGCGGGCCGAGCCCGTAGAAGTCACTGTTCGCCGCCTGGCAAAATACGGCTACGAGAGCATCGAACTCAGCGGCGAGCCTTATATTTACAACACCAAGGATGTTCGTAAGACCTTGAAAGAGCATGGCATCCGCTGTTGGGGAGGCGTTACGCTGATGCTGAAAGACCGCAACCTGGTCGCTAAGGACGAGGCCCAGCGCGCCCTCTCGGTCCAATACACCAAAGATTGCGTCACGATGGTCAAGGAGCTGGATGGCTACGAGCTGACCATTGTTCCCGGGACCGTGGGCAAGATCGTCGCCGATGGCACTCCCGAGGAAGAATGGGCGTGGGCGGTAGACAGCATGAAGCAGGTTTACGAACACGCCATGAAAGAAGGCGTTAAGCTGGCTGTCGAGCCGATCAATCAATTCGAGACCTACTTCTGCTCACGCGGCGCCCAGGCGATGGCGCTGGCCAAAGCAACCGGCCCTGAGTGCGGCATCTGCCTGGATGCCTTCCATATCAACATGGAAGAGGCTGATCCTTACCAGACAATCCTGGATGCCAAAGGTATGCTGGTGGATTTCCATGTGGCCGATACCAACCGGTTTGCCTGCGGCCAGGGACATTGGGATTGGTTGAAGGTCGTTGGTGCCCTTAAGACGATTGGTTACGATGGTGCCCTGACGGTCGAGTTCGTCGCGCCCATCGATCGCACTCCCGCCAACAAATACCCGGATGCTATCGAAACGAACCCGGTCGATATTTCACCCGAGCAGAAAAAATTCATCGAAGAGCACGGCTCCAGCCTGCTCACCGAGGAATTCTACAGCTGGCAGGTCAAGGTCTGCGCCGACACCTTGTTGCCGCTGCTATAAAAATTTACATTGAAAAGCCTTGCGAAGGTCTGTTATCTTCGCAAGGCTTTTCGAATAATTCCGGCCAGGCCGGAAAATCGCCGCGCATTCAGCGGCTGGACAGGCAGTGATATGACAAAGAAAGTCGTGATCATTGGCACTCTGGATACCAAAGGCCCAGAGATCGCCTACCTGCGCGATCGGCTGCGAGCTCTGGGATTGGAAACCCTGGTGATTGATTCCGGTATTTTAGGTGAGCCCATAGGTATCACGCCAGACATCAGCCGGGATCAGGCCGCTCGCTTTGGCGGAACAACCATTGAAGCGCTGCGAAATGCCGGCAGCCGCGGCCGGGCTGTGGCGGGGATGCGCGAGGCCCTGAAGAAGCTGGCCCTGGATCTATACCGCCGCGGCGAGCTTGCCGCAGTCGTCAGCATGGGCGGAGCCGAAGGCGCGGTCATGGGCGGCGCTGTAATGATGCAGCTGCCCGTCGGTGTACCCAAAGTGCTGGTCTCTCCGATCGCCTCCGGCAAGCATTATTTTGATCCACTGGTCGGCACCAGCGACATCATGGTCGTTCATTCGATTGTGGATATCCTGGGATTGAACCCCATCGCGACGACCATATTTGACAATGTCGCCGCGGCCGTCAAAGGGCTGGTCGACCACGGTCACGAGCTGCCGCCGCCGGATCCCACGGGTCGTTACGTCGCGGTGACCATGCTGGGCAACACCACTAAAGCGGTCATGGCGCTGAAAGACCGCCTGGCAGAGCATGGCTATGAAGCGGTCATCTTCCATTCTAATGGGGTAGGCGGCCCGGCGATGGAGGAGCTGGCCGAGTCCGGTCAGTTCGTAGGCGTCATCGACTACACGACGAATGAAACTTACGACCCGATGACCGGCGGTATTCACGACGGGGGCCCGCAGCGACTCAAACGGATCGGCCTGTTGGGTCTGCCCCAGGTGGTCGTTCCCGGCTGCATCGATTTTTGTGTCTTTCATGCCGGCGCAATTCCACCGGCGCTGCAGGCTCGCCCGGTATACGACCACAATCCAGAGTACACCCTGGTCCGGGCAACTAAAGAAGAGATGATCGCCCTGGGGCACCTGTTCGCCGAGCGCCTGAACCAGGCCAAAGGCCCGGTCTTGATTGTAGTTCCAACCCAGGGCTTATCGATTCCGAATGTCCCCGGCGGAGTATTTTGGAATCCCGAATCGGATGCCGCATTCCTGGATGTCTTGAAATCTGAAATTCGCAGCGATATCCCGGTTCTGACCTACGAACGCCATATTAACGACCCGCTCTTCGGGCAGGAAGTAGCCGAGCAATTCATCCGCCTGATGGCCCAGCAGTAGCTGCCAGGATTGAAAATTTACATGAACAGCAAAAATATTGATAAGAGGAGCAAATCATGATTGCCGACAATGGAAGAGATTATAAAGATATCCCCCACCTGACCGAGGGGGATGAGGAATTTCGCAGTAAATTCCTTTCGTGGGACCTGGGCAACCTGGCTTACATTGACGTCCAGGAGTACCTGAAGGTGAAGGATGTCATCCTGGTTCCCATGGCCAGCTTCGAGCAGCATGGCCCGCACCTGCCGATTTATACCGACACCATCACGGCCGTCGAAGTTGCCAGCCGTGTCTCAGAAATGATTGGCGTGCTGCATACGCCCCCGATCTGGATGGGCTATTCACCCCAGCATATGTACGATCCCGGGAAAGGCCGCGGCACCATCACCCTGCGCAGCACAACGCTCTTGAACCTGGTCTACGATGTCGGGCGCAGCCTGATCCACCACGGCTTCAACCGCTTGATCTTCGTCAACGGCCATGGCTCGAATGTCAAGGTCATCGATCCCATCCTGCGCAAGCTGCGCTACGAGACCGGCGCCATGATCAGCTTTGTAAAGCCTTACATGGAAAATTATGTTGGTGTCCTGGCCGGTTTAATGGAAAATCCGCTCGAAGAAACCCCCGGCTGGCACTCCAGCGAGCTGGAGACCTCCCAGGATTTAGCCTGGAACGAGCATTATGTGCGCATGGACCGTGCCGCGTTTACTAAAGCACACATCCCGGAATTCCTGCCTAAGACATTCGCCAAGAAAGACGGCATGCCGGATGTTGAGTTCGACGGTTACAAGTACTTCACCTTCCCGATGGATCACCACGAGTTCATCGAGAGCGGCGTGATCGGCAATCCGCTGCGCGCCACCAAGGAGAAGGGCGAAGAAGCCTTCCGCCGCCTGTCCGAGCACACTGCACGCGGCGTGTTGGAGCTGATGAAAATGCCCGTTGACGTCCATACGCGTGCTTTTATCGACCGGGTATTCTAAAATCGGGCGGGCCTTTCCGGATCGGACAGGCCCGCCTCACAAGAAACTCCTGCATGAGCTATGAAACAGGTTAACCTGGCATACGGTCGCAAAGGATTGGTTGTTAACTTCCCTGATGCGGTTGAAGTCATATACCCGCGCTTTGTTCCCGGCCTGATCGATGAAACTGCCTCTCTCCGTCAGGCTTTACGCCAGCCTATCGGTTCGCCCGCCTTAGCCAACCTGGTAAAAACGCAGGATCAGGTGGTGATCGTGCACACCGACATCACGCGTGCCACGCCCAACAGGCGCATCCTGCCGGTGCTGCTGGACGAGCTGCAAGAATCCGGGGTTTCTCCCGAAAATATCACCCTGCTCAACGGCCTGGGCACCCACCGCCGGCAGACTGAATCCGAGCTGAGGGAGATGCTGGGCAGCGAGATCGTGGATCGATATCGCTGCCTGCAGCACGACTGCCAGGATGACGCCAACCTGGTTTCCCTGGGAGATCACTTCTCTGGGTCATCCGGTGCGGATCAACCGCACCTACCTGGAGGCCGACGTCCGCATCCTGACCGGCTTCATCGAGCCCCATTTCTTCGCCGGCTTCAGCGGCGGACCAAAGGCCGTCCTGCCCTCCCTGGCCGGGGTGGAGAGCGTGTACACCAACCACGGCTTGTCCATGATTGCCGATCCCAATGCAACCTGGGGCGTCACAGACGGCAATCCCATCTGGGAAGAAATGCGCGAGGTCGCCCTGCGCACCCAGCCGACATTTTTACTCAACGTGGCGCTCAACGTCCGCCGCGAGATCACGGGCGTTTTTGCCGGGGACATGCTCCTGGCGCATGCGGCCGGCTGTGACTTTGTCAAAGAACACGCCATGGCGCCCGTCGCGTCGCCTTACGATATTGTGGTCACCACCAACAGCGGCTATCCCCTCGACCAGAACCTGTACCAATCCGTGAAAGGCATGAGCGCCGCCAGCCAGGTGGTGCGCCAGGGTGGAGCGATTATCATGGCCGCAGCCTGCGAAGATGGGCTGCCGGATCACGGGCTTTATGCCGAGCTGCTCAGGCGTGGCGGGTCGCCCCAGGGCGTGCTGGAGATGATCTCGCAGCCGGGCTTTGTCGCCCAGGATCAGTGGCAGGTGCAGATCCAGGCTCAAATCCAATCCCGCGCCGAGGTTTTCGTTTTCAGCGACGGATTAACCGCTGCACAGATTGCCGGGGCCTTATTTACCCCGTGCCGGGATATTGCGCTGGAAATTCAGCGCCTGTCGGATCGGTACGCTCCACAAGCCCGGATTTGCGTGCTCCCCGAAGGCCCGCAAACGATCCCCTACCTGCGGCAGGAGTTGGCCGATGGTAATTCAATAATAGAGAAGGATAGGTGCGATCTATGGACAGCAAAACCTACCGGTTACTCGAGTTAATCCGGCCATCCGATCATCGCAGCCTGGTATTGGATACCAGCGCCGGTCTATCTCTGGGCGCGCTGCCAGGTCTGGAGCATTTTTCGTCGGCGGTGAACCCTCTGCTCTCAGTATTGGACGGTATTGTCGCCAGCCCGGGGCAGGCGCGTCGCCTATCGGGGCGCACCCGGCAGCAGGCTGCTGTGCTGCTGCGGGCCGAGTGGACCAACGCCCTGCGGGAGCCGGATTTCGTGCTGCATCCCGAAACGACCAGCCTGGTTCCGCTTGGTCGAGCCCCGCGATGCCCTAGACCTTGGCGCAAGTCGCAGTGGTACTGTCCTTCCTGCTCGGCTACGAAGAGCAAATTGAGGCCGATTGCTTGCGGCTTACCGTCCAGCTGGCGTTGCAAGGCACACAGGCAGGCATCCCGATCATTAGCGACATTCGCCCGACTGGCCCACGCGTTGTGCTGCCGGCCAAAGCCATCGAGCTGGGCGTATCTTACGCCCTGGAGAGCGGCGTCGATGGGATCGCGCTGCCCTGGCCGGGACCTAATTCCTTTGAGACCATCCGGACTATGGCCGCCGGCGTGCCACTCTGGATCAAGCCAGCCGGCTTCCCCTTACCGGCAGAGATGGACGCAGCCCTGGATATGGGGGCAACCGGGTTATGGCTGGATGAAAAACTGTTCAGCCAGCCCGATCCACTTTCGCTGGCAGGTGAGATTTTCAGCCGGGTGCATTCTCCCCAACAGGCCGGCCAGGAGGCGTGATGCAAACCGGACTGCAAGCCCGCCTGGATCGTTTATTCAACCGTCATGGGGATGGCATTGCGGTATGCGTGGCCGCCGACCACGGCTACATGAGCGATGTCACTCCGAACGTTGTCCAGCTTCGCCCAATCACCGAAGCCATCATCCGGGGCGGCATCGACGGCGTATTGCTCAGCCCCGGTCAGGCCATGCGTCTGGCCCCATATTTTCAGGGTCGAGATGGCCCGGCGCTCATCGTGCGCGCCGACTGGATGAACATGCCCCGCCTGGGGACGTCCAACGTGGCCAATGCCGTGCCACAGCGCCTGCTACTGCACCAAAAAGTACTTACCGCCGAACAGGCGCTCTCCCTTGGAGCGACCGCCATCACAATATACCTGTTCCTGGGGTACAACGACCGCATCGAGACCACCGGGATCGATATCTGCGCCCGTTTTGTCCGCGAATGCCACCAGGTGAACCTGCCCTGCATCATCGAGCCGCTGGCTTACGGCGGCCAGGTCACCGGCGCAAACATTGTAGAAATCCTGACTCTCGGGGCGAGAATGGCGGTCGAGCTCGGCGCCGACGCTCTGAAAATCCCTTACACCGGCGATGTAGACACTTTCCGCCACCTGATCGAGGTCTCCGAAGTGCCGGTCCTGGTGCTGGGCGGGGCCCGCAGCGATACAGAACGGGATGCCTTCGAGCTCTTTGACGAAGCGCTGCAGGCCGGCGCAAAAGGCTGCCTGATGGGCCGCAATGTCACCAAGTCGCCGCACCCGCAGCGAATGGTGGAACAATTATGTGGCATTGCCCACAAGGGCTGGACTGTAGCACGCGCCCTGCGCACAGAGGACTGGCCCTATCTCAAGCTCAAAGCGAACATGGCCAAATGCACCGGCTGCCAGCTGTGTGTCACGGCCTGCGTATCGACGCATGACTCGGGCGGCTACGGCACGCACCTGGCACGCCTGCGCATCGACCCGGGTAACCGCCTGGGCTTTCACAAGGTCATGTTCTGCGTACTGTGCAAGAAATGCATCGATGTCTGCCCGACCGAGGCTTTACGCTGGCATCCGACCAACGGGGCAATCGAGCTGCTTGTGGATCAATGCACTGCCTGTGATAAATGCGTCGAAATCTGCCCCACCGGGGTCATCCTGCACAGCGATACGGGTGTCCGGATTGGCAATGGAGAAATGTTGGATTGGTACCCGGTGGTGTGCGACCTGTGCGGAGGCGAGCCGGAGTGCGCCCGCATCTGCCCGACCGATGCCATCTTTGTGGCAGAACGGAAGGAGCTGTCATGATAGATTTGAAGCAACGGTCCTACTGCGACCGCATCTTGCGCGTCGATTTGACCAGCGGCGCAATCGAAGTCACTCCCCTTCCCCACGAGGTGCTGCCGCTGATCCTGGGCGGCAAAGGCCTGGGCGCCTGGCTGCTCTACACCGAACAGCCGGCCGGTGTCGAACCGCTCTCACCCGAGAACCGGCTGATCTTTCACAACGGCCCGCTGACCGGGACCACGGCCCCGACTGCCGGGCGCTTTGGCTGCACCACCCGCAGCCCGGCTACCGGGGCGTACCTGGATTGTTACTGCGGCGGTTACTGGGGCAATATGCTTAAATACGCCGGGTATGATGCCCTGGTCGTGACAGGCGCAGCGTCAGAGCCAGTTCTGCTGGTCATCGACGAGGAGCAGGTCGAGATAAGGCCCGCCGCCCACCTGTGGGGGAAAAATATTACCGAAACGGATAGCCGGCTCCAGCAGGAGTACGGTCATGATTGGCAAAACCTGGTGATTGGCCCGCCAGGCGAGCGGCAGCGCAACCTGGCCGGCATCTTCAACGAATCGCGTGCCCTGGCGCGCGGCGGCATCGGGGCGGTGATGGGCTCCAAAAACCTGAAAGCCATCGTCACCCGCGGTAGCGGTCTCGTGCATGTGCACGACCCGCAACAATATTTTCAGGCATTAAACCTGGCCTTCCGGGCCGTGCGCATGTCGAGCGAAGTAACCCTGCTCAGCCAGGAAGGTACCGCCAACATCGTCGATATCATCAACGTGATGGGCGCCTTCCCCACCCGCAACTTCCAACGCGGCCAGTTCGAGCTTGCCGAACAGCTCTCAGGGCCTGCTTTTCGCAGCGAGAGCTGGGTCAAGGATTATGCCTGCTTTGGCTGCCCAATCGCCTGCGGGAAATATACCAAACCGTTCGCCGGTGGTAAGGTCATCGAAGGACCGGAATACGAGACGATTTACAGCTTTGGCCCCAACTGCGCCATCGGTGACCGGGAAATTGTCAACCATCTCAACTGGTACTGCGACCAATACGGCCTGGACACGATCAGCACGGGCGGCGTGGTCGGTTTTGTCATGGAGCTCTTCGAGCGCGGCATGATCGCTGCCGGTGAGCTGGACGGCATCCAGCCGCATTTTGGCGATGGGGCGGCTGCCCTGGCGCTGGTGGAAAAAATGGCCCGTGTCGAAGGCTGCGGCGAGTGGCTTGGGCAGGGCGTGGCCGACATCGCCGAGCGCTACCCTGCCGGCCAGGGGTTCGCCATGCACGTAAAGGGCCTGGAGATGCCCGGCTATCACCCCAGTGCAGCCAAGGGTACCGCCCTGGCCTACGCAATCTCCGAACGCGGCGCCTGCCACCTGCGCGGCGGCTCCCCTGGGAGAGCTATTTAGCGGATCTGCTGATCCCCTGGTGATTGAGGGGAAACCCCACCTGTTCCGCGATCACCAGGCCGATAAAGCCGTGTGGGACAGCGCCTGCCTGTGCTATTTCCCTGGTTATGGCATGAAGCTCAAGGAGCTCTGGCAGCTCGTGACGGCGGCCACCGGGTTTGACTACCCCACCGTTGCCGACCTGGAGCGGGTAGGCGAGCGCATTTCAACCCTGGCGCGCCTGTTCAATGCCCGCGAAGGCTTTGACCGCCGGCACGATACCCTGCCCGCTCGCAACCTGACTCAGCCGCTGGTCGGCGGACCTGCCGATGGGCAGGTCGTTGACCTCAACCCGATGCTGGATGAGTATTACCGCCTGATGGGCTGGGACGAAAACGGTATCCCCACAGCCCAACGTCTGGCGGACCTGGGGCTTTCCGCAGCGATATCCAGCTTTTGATAGTAGTTTCAGCAGAAACGATCATGGATCAACAACAAGTTCTATTCCTGGGCATGATGGCTTTTGTTGCCTTCTTGATTGGCCTCTCCAAAGGCGGGTTCGGAGGTGCGCCTGCCGCCCTGGCCACCCCTCTCATGGCCCTGGTCATGCCCCCTGCTCAGGTCGTTGGACTGCTACTCCCTGTGATGATGTTTGCGGATATCTTCGCCGTGGCCTTACACTGGCGTCGCTGGGATCGCCGGCTGGTCTGGCTGCTTATCCCCGGCTCGATCGTCGGGGTAACCATTGGCACCTATTTCATCACCAATGTGCCTGTGGATGTTTTTCAACTGGCATTAGGGATCATCGTCCTGATTTTTGCGGCGTATAAAATATTTGAAAAGCGCATCCTGAGCTTAATCCAGTACCGGCCTCATAACTGGCATGGGATCGTCGCCGGGGTGATCGCCGGGTTTTCCTCTGCGCTGGCGCATAATGGCGGGCCACCGGTGAGCATTTACCTGCTGCTGCAAGCGGTCACCCCTGGGATCTTCGTGGCAACTTCTGCCCTGTTTTTCCTGATATTGAATTGGATCAAGGTCCCCTATTATTACTACGCAGGTCTGTTCAACTTTGAGTTATTCTGGCAGGTAGCCTGGCTGATGCCCCTGGTCCCGTTGGGTGTGTGGGTAGGCCGCCGTTTCAGCGAACGCGTCGACAGGCGGATATTCGATAATATCATCCTGGTCTTGTTGGTGCTGTCCTCTTTATTGCTGATCTTTACTTGAGCCGAACCAACCGTTCCCCAGACTCAATCAATTCGGCTTGCAGAGAGCCGGCTGACAGGTCCTGGAGAGCTTGTTGGAAAGCGGAGAGATCCTCCTGCGGGAATATTAGCGTGAGCATAACGTCCGCCGTAAAGACCTCGTCCAAAATCTGGCCATGCTGTATGCCTGCCGCCTGGCGCACCCGCTCCAGCAGCCGGTAGGGCAGGGCAACCATCACGGTGTGGGTGGCAATCCTTTCAGCCCGCGGCACGAGCTCAACAACCCTGCGGACCGCTTCACTGTAGGCACGCACCAGGCCGCCCGTGCCAAGCTTGGTGCCGCCAAAATAACGGGTGACTACGACCGCCACATCGCCCAGTCCGCTGCCGCTTAACACCGCCAGCGCCGGCCGGCCGGCCGTACCGGAGGGCTCACCGTCATCGCTGCAGTGAGCAATCACCGCATCGCCTCCGCCTACCAGGTAAGCCGGCACGTTATGGGAGGCATCGGGATATTCCTGGCGGATGCGCTGGATAAAACTCCTGGCCTGCTCCACCGAAATACCGGCGCCAGGCTGGCAATGAAGCGCGAATTCACCACCACCATCTCGTGGCGAGCTTCCTCGGCTGGAACTGGATAACGTTTCATATTGCCTCGCAGGTCATAGTGTATTCGAATCTGCCATCCTTGTCGATAGTACCCGGCTTTGGGTTTATAACCCCAGATGGCGTAGGGCTGCGCATCTTCATTTACGTAGGGATTTCGGACATTCACGCATCCGGCTCCCCCAACGCGCAGTTTTTGCCCTCCGCAAGGCGATACTTTGCGGGGCGTTCTGCGTAAACCTTGACTTCCGGAAATTTCCGGACAATAATCGACATGGCAAACTCCTGTTGATGGTTGCCCTCAACTTCCAGCTTGCAAGGAGCTTTGGGGGATTCCTGTTGAGCCGCGCTCACTCATAATTTCTTTGCAAGGGTTATAATTAATCTAATCTATGACCACCCTGCGCCCACCCACTTACATCGTCTGGAGCACAGACCATATTGACCTATCTGATCCCTTCCAGCGCCGCTGGTACATCCAGCAAGTGCTGACCCATGGACAGGCAGAAGATATCCGCGCCTTGAAATTGGATGAGATAGTCGCTGTATTGGATGAGATTATCCTGCCTGAAGATGTGCGCAGCCTGTGGCAGCGTTTTTTGGAGAGCCGTCATGTTGAAAGGTAAGGGCATTCTCTCTGATTTTCAAAGAGCTTTCCTACGGCTTTTTGCGGGTCTGCCGGATCAGGAGCGTTTTTACCTGACTGGCGGTACGGCTTTGGCAGAGTATTATCTGGCGCATCGGCTTTCCTATGATCTGGATTTGTTCACAAGTGAAGCTGATTTGATCATCCCATTTTCCTACCGGGTTGAACAAGCCGCTAAATTTTCGGGAATGGAAATTACAGCAGTTCGCCGGTTTGCCAATTTTGTTGAGTTTCAAGTCACACAGGGAAAAGAACAACTAAAAATTGACCTGGCGCTGGATTCGCCGTACCGATTCGCCCCGGCAGAAATGGGGGATGCTGGTGTGTTGGTTAATGATTTTACGGATATCCAGGCTGATAAAACTTTAGCCTTCTTTGGGCGGGCAGAACCACGCGATGCCGTTGACCTGTATTTTTTATTGCAAATGGCGAGCCTGGCAGAGCTAACGAAACTGGCACATCAAAAGGATACTGGCTTTGACCTGTACTGGTTTGCGATTGCTTTGAACCGCACGGTGAATTTCCCGGATGAAATTGAGCGTTGGCCGGTCAAGATGCTGGTGGATTGTGACCCACTGGCATTAAAGCGCTCTTTTCAGAGTCTGGCTATGCAGATATTGGGGGAAAACCTAGGAAAAAGCTAACAGATTGTCGCAGCGGCGGGACGTGAGATTACCTTTCTAAACCGGCTGAATAACCGATCTAAACTCATCCTGGTAGATGTTATAATTTGATTAATCCATACTCATCATCACTATTGTGGATATTCGATAGGATTGGAGTTTTCGTGATGACAAGATCAATGGCTGCACCGGATTCTAACGATCAAGGATTACACCGCCCTCACTGGGTTACCATGGGGCTTATCTCTTTCACAGCATTTATCCTGGTAATGGCATTATTATGGGTGATGGGCAGCAGCCCAGCAGCCGCCCAAGAGCAAAGTAATCCAGATGTGGATATATACAAATCGGTCACACCTGGTAAGGCAACATATGGGGAATTCTTTACTTTCACCATCCTGATCACCAACACAAATTCATCCCCGATCGTCGGGGCACGCCTGCTGGATGTTTTCCCCGCCGTAGTAACCATTACCAGCGTCAATTCAACCGCTGGAGAACCCTACCTGATCAATGCGAATAATGCTATCGAGATGGATCTTGCCCCATTTGCGGCACAAGAAACCCGCCGGATTACCATCGTCGCTCAGGTAAACCAAAATGCTGCCCTTGGCACGTATTCCAACCAGGCAAGCGTAGGAATCGACAAATTAACCTTTAAATCGAACCAAGTCAGCTATCAAATCTATAGCAACATCCCGACTCCGACTCCAGGTACGCCAACCGGTATTATCCTTACCAAAACAGTCTCTCCTGCGGCAACCGGGATTGGTGGAGTCTTCACCTTCCAAATTAGAATCGACAACACTGGATCGACTACGGCTACCAGCCTGACCTTTGAAGACTCATTCCCGACCGTATTGGACATCCTGACAGTAACCTCTTCGGAAAACGAAGATGTACTGCTCTACCCGATCTCTCAGATTAATACGATGACCCCGCGCCTCGTGACTATGAATCTTATCGAGATCCGCCCAGGTGCGAGACGGATCATTACGATCACTGCCAGGGTCAATTCAAATGCCAGAGTATCGGGTAATTATGCCAATGTAGCGATATTAAGGACTCCATCGTTAAATCTGGCAGTCCAACACAGTGGCTTACCAAATCCTTACCGACCTGGTGCTTCCCCCAACCGGCGGTAAAGAGATCGATCGCGGCATCTTATCGGCTTTTGGCATGCTGCTCTACGCCGGCCTACTATTAGCTGGTATCGGAGGTCTGACACTCTTCCTGTCACGGCAGGTAAAGGCCAAAGAACCGCTCCTGGCTGGCAGGCTGGTGACGGGAAGCGCCGTTCTCCTGCTGGTAGGCATGGCTCTCACCCTGGCTGCCTGCACAACGCGAGATAGCAAACCAGCCGCACAATCCGTATCGCCGCCGGTAGCTCACGCCGCAACGCCGCAGGTAGTAGCCCCCGCCGCTCCCGAGGTTGGAGGTCCGGTTGTTGCTCCCGCTGCAACTCAGGCTGAGCCCATGCTAGGCGAAGACGCGCTGGATTACCCGGACCCCACCCCACCGGCTGTTGCCAGCAGCCAGGATGGCAGCCTCGACCTGACTCCCGTCCGGCGCCTGGTCATCCCGGCGCTGGACCTGGATGCTCCTGTTCGCTATATCCCCTTTAACGGCGAAACCTGGCGGGTAGATACCCTCGAAACCCAGATTGCCTGGCTGGGCGATACCGGTTGGCCTGGATTGGGTGGTAACATCGGCCTGGCCGGTCATGTATCCCTGAATGACGGCTCGGATGGGCCTTTCCGCAATCTGGACAGGCTCAAACCCGGCGACATCGTCAAAGTTTACACCTCACAAAAGATCTACACCTTCAGGGTAAACGACCTGTCCACGGTGGGGGGAGGCGATATCTCGGTGGTCGAGCAGACGGACGACGTTCAGCTTACCTTGATCACCTGTGCCGATTGGGATAAACAATCACAAACTTACCTGAGCCGCTTTATTGTCAGCTCGGACCTGATCGATGTACAGCCTGCCTCGCAGGCAAACAGCAACTAACCGAGTCTGCTAACATGAACAAAGGCGAGGAGAGCGGCCAATCCGACCCCTCGCCTTTTTCATACCTGGAGCCTGGATAATCATGAAATGTGTTCGACCTGCATGCTGGCTGGCGTTAATTGCCTGGATTCTGCTGCTCACTGCCTGTGGATCCGGGCCAACAGCCTCCCTGCCCGAGGAAACCGCAACGCCTGCCAATCTGCCAACCGCGCCGCTGCCTGAACCAACAGCCACCTGGACCCCAACGCCGCTGCCTCCCGGAGCGATCACCAGGCTGGATGATGCACATCAGGCATTAATCCGCATCCGCTCCAAAGGCCAATTTCTGGATCCTCCCAATGAAAATACGGGGCGAATTTCTGGGCGAGGCAGCGGATTTATCATCGACCCATCTGGGATTGCGGTCACCAATCATCACGTAGTGACCGGCGCTGAAGATTTGACGGTATGGATTGGCGATGATCTGGTAACCGAGCACTCTGCCCGGGTATTAGGGGTCTCGGAATGCCACGACCTGGCGGTGCTGGATATCGAAGGCGAAAACTTTCCGTATCTGACCTGGAGTAGCGAGCCGCTAGAGTTCGGCCAGGCTGTGGCTGTTGGCGGATTCAGCCTGCAGGAAGCCGGGGTATCCCTCTCCCGCGGCATGCTGGTGGATGACGCCCGTGACGGGAACACTCCGCATACATCGGTGGACAGGCTGCTGGAGTATACCGCCCGGGCATCCGCAGGTCTTTCAGGAAGCCCGCTCTTAGATCGCGCTGGCGCCGTTCAGGGTGTTCATCTCGGCGGCTATGGAAACCTCTCCGGCGAGGGGCTGGCAACCCAGGACGTAAGGGACATCATTGAACAGATCGCTGCCCAAGGCAACCAGGATACCCTCGGCCTCACCGTTCAAGTCGTCTCGGATGAGTCTGGAGGCGTACAGGGCGTTTGGGTGTCGGCCGTGCAGCCTGGCACATCCGCCCAGGCTGCCGGCTTGCAGCCCGGAGACATCCTGACCAGCCTGATGGGTGTGGATCTGACCCAGGATGATACGCTGGCGACCTACTGCGGTATCCTGCAGCAAACCTTGCCGGGCGCTTCGCTTCCCTTTGAGGCATACCGGTCCGCCACTTTGGAAAGGCTGGAGGGGGCCATTGCCGCCGGCGGCATCCCCCTGCCCCCTACTCCTACGCCAACCATAAAACCCCGCCTGGATGGCATCCTCAACCCTCTGGCCAGCCAGCCGGGCGACCTGTACTTCCTTTATGAATTTACCGATGATCTGACCGGCCTGGAACCATTCTTCACCAGCGGAAATCCCGACCAGGTCTCCTGGGAAGTGAGCTGACGGCGCTCTAAACCTGGAGTTTCTCAGTCAGCATACCTACGCTTACTTTATCTACGAGGAGCTCGGCACGGCAGATGTTCGCCTGGATATCCAGTCTGCAAACCTGGGAGAAAACAACAACTACGTCAGTCTCATCTGCCGTTACTCCGGCGAGGGCTGGTATGAATTCTCTATCTCCAGCAACGGTCTCTACCAGATCTATCGCTATGACCCAACTCTGACCAACCCCTATAAAAAGCTGGCCGAGGGCGGGTCATTCGATATCCACATGGGGCGCGAAGAGAATGACTTTGCCGCCACCTGCCAGGGAGACAGCCTGTCCCTATACATAAACAATACTTTGGTGCGCACCGTTACCAACGGCGAGCTGGAGAGCGGCCAGGTTGGCTTCTCAGTCGCTTCACTGGACCGTCCCCCGGTCATCGTCACCATCGATCAATTTTCTGCGAGTGTGCCCTGATGAGTAAAAAATTTGTTCAGGTCGTCAAACGTCAATCCGGGGAAACCCTGATCGCCTCAGCCCACTGGTGCGCGGGTAGCTGGTCTCGCTTTCTGGGCTTCCAGTTCCGCCGCCGCCTGAAGCCGGGTGAAGCCCTGATCCTGGTGCATAAGAAGGACTCCTCCAGCGCTTCCTCCATCCATATGTTTTTCGTGCTCACGCCACTGGCGGTTGCCTGGATCAATAAAGAAGGCCGGGTCACACATATTGTGCTGGCCCGGCCCTGGCGACCTTACTATGCATCTCCGGATCCTGCCGCCTATGTACTGGAAGCAGGTCCAGAGTTCTTTGGGCGGCTCGCCGTGGGCGATGCAGTCGATTTTATTCCTAGAACCTGACTTAATTACTAGACTTTCCTAGATCGTCGCGCCGACCTCAAAGATGCTGGCGGGCAGCTCGATATTATTGACCGCAAACTTGTCGGCAAACTTCGGCCGCAGCCCGGTGGACTTTAACCGTCCAACGACCCGCCCGTTCTGGATGCCGGTCTGCTCAAAGAAGAACAGGTCCTGCATCACGACGCTGTCGCCTTCCATGCCCTGGACTTCGGCTACCTGGGTGACTTTGCGCGTGCCGTCTCGCATACGCTCCATGTGTACTACCAGGTCGATGGCGGAGGCTACCTGCTCTCGAATGGCTTTGAGCGGCAGCTCCATACCCGCCATCAGCACCATCGTCTCGATACGGCGCAGCGTATCGCGCGGGCTGTTGGAGTGGATCGTGGTCAGCGATCCGTCGTGACCGGTATTCATGGCCTGCAGCATATCCAACGCTTCAGCGCCGCGCGCCTCGCCGACGATGATCCGGTCGGGGCGCATACGCAGCGCATTAATCACCAATTGGCGGATGGTGATCTCGCCTTTGCCTTCTACGTTGGGTGGCTTATATTCCAGGCGCAGCACGTGCTCTTGCTTGAGCTGCAGCTCGGCGGTATCTTCGATCGAGACTACCCGCTCCCGATTGGGGATGAAGGCAGAGACAACATTCAAGAAGGTCGTCTTGCCCGAGCCGGTACCGCCCGAGATGATGATATTCGTGCGGGCTTCGACGCAGGCTTTCAGGAAGCTAACCAACCCCTGGGTCATCGTGCCATTGGCGATCAAGTCCTGCGCCGTGTACGGCGTCGTGGCGAACTTTCGGATCGTCAGCAGCGGGCCGCTCAGCGACAGGGGCGGGATGGTGGCGTTCACACGGTAACCACTCGGCAGGCGGGCATCCACCAGGGGGGAGGATTCATCAACACGCCGGCCTAATGGGGAAACAATCCGGTGAATGATCCGCATTAGATGGGCGTCATTTTCAAAGACGATATTCGTTTTTTCTAGCAGGCCATTCCGTTCCACATAGATCTTATGCGGACCATTGCACATCACTTCAGTGATCGTCGGGTCTGCCAGCAACGGCTCAATCGGGCCATAGCCCAGGATGTCAGAGATCACCCAATCCAGCAGCTTGGCGCGGGTGTTGCGTGTATAAATCAATTTCTCTTCTTCCAACGTCTGGTTGAAAAAAGTATCGATCATCTGGCGCATCTGTGCCTGGCCGATGTTGCTGATATCGCCCTGGGTTTCATTCAGCAGCTTGCGCTGCACCTGGTCACGGATCAGGTAGACATCGGCAGATACGGCCCCCGTACCATCCAAACCAGCTGTAGACTGTTCTGTCTGTGATCCCGTACCAGAACGGCCATTCATTGCTGGGCGGTTTGTAAACATTACCAATACTCCTTCAAATTTCTAGGGAATTACCGGGATGATGATCCGCTCGCCAATTTCCAGCTGACCAGGATCGGTAATATTATTTGCCTTCAAGATCGCTGCTACCGTCGTATTATACATGTTTGCCAGCTTGGTCAGGTAATCGCCCTCTTCCACCACGTGGGTGAGGGTGTTGAACTTTTCGGCAATTAATTTCATGGCGCCGCTGTACAAGGTGTAGGCATAGCTGTAGCTGCCACGATTGGCATATTGTTCGGCATTGGCAATCGCCAGCGCCAGTTCCGGGTCGAGGATGATACTCTCCGTCAGGTTGGCCAGGTCTATTGCCGCCCGGTACTGGTACACCGCACCCTGGTAGTTGTTCATATTGCCCATCACGTTGCCAATCTTCACCTGGACTTCAAACAGGCGGAAGCGTGCCTCCGGGGTCAGCTCGGCAATGATAGCCGCTTTTTGGTAATCTTCGAGGGCGCGCTGCGTCTTCCCGGCACGCAGCAGCGCATCACCTCTTAAGATGTAAGCATCGTACAGCGCCTGGCGGGCCGTGCCATTGGCGAAACCTATGTCCTGATTGTAAACCGATTCCAGCTTCGTGATGGCATCATCCCAGCGTTGGTTAATGAAATCATCCTGTGCCAGGACGAAATTGCGTGCCATCTCGCGCTGCGCCTTGAGAGTCTGATCATCCGGGCGCAAGCTCTGGGCGGCCGCCAGGTACTCATCGACCTTCTGCAGCACAGTCAGCGAGTTGGCCTGGCCAAGCAGGCTGTTTTCTACCAGCTGGATGAAGTAATTATACAACCGGTCGCCGATCGACTTGCGCGCTTCTTCCCGCTGCTGGATAACATCCCTGTTCTGAGGTTTTAAGGATAAAGCCTTGCTGTAATACTCATTCGCCGATAGCAGCGCCTCCAGCGATTCAGGCTCGTTGTCGAGGATAAATTGTGCCCCATTCAGGTAGCTGTTGAACAGGCGATCTTCAATTAGAGCCTGCTGGTAAGTGGGGTCGAAGGAGCGTACTTCTTCATACAGCACGATCGCTTCGATCCATTTCCCTTCAGCCACCAGCTCATCCGCCACCTTGATATTATCGGTTAATAGATACTCACGCTGGATATCTTTTAACTGTAATGTAACATCCCGGTAGCCCGGGTGGGCTTCCTCCAGCTCCTTAAAGATTGCCAGGGCTTCCAGTAATTCTTTATCTTCCTTCAGCGCAATTCCCTGTGCGTAGCTTGCCTCCAGGGCTTGCAGCTCTTCCAGCCTGGACAGGGCCTCGCTTAAACCAGGGGCATCCGGATTTTCCTGTTCAACTTCCTGCAGCAGGACTTCTGCATCTTGTGGGCGATAGGCATTCAAATAAGCATTAGCATTGGTCAGCTTGGCGTTGACCTGGTAATCCGTCAGCTGGATCTCCAATGCCTGCCTGGCCTGCGCCACACGCGTCTGGAACCAGCTGAAATAGGTTTGGGCGCCAAAAAGGATCAGCACCACCAGCCCGGCCAGGACCCCGGCGCGCAGCAGATTGACCCTGAACTTCTTCCGGCGGCCGACTTTCTCATCCAGCTGCTCTTCTTCGTCAAACTTGGCGCGCAGCTGGATATCCTGGCGCAAAAGACGCAGCTCCGGTTCGAGCGGATATTTCTCCATCAATTGGTTCAGCTCGCTCAGACTGAGTTCCCACTCACCCTTCTGCAGATGCGAAAGTGCCGAGCCATACAAAGGATCATTTTGAAAAGTATCTACACTACCAACACTCATTGGTTATATAACTCCGGGAGTATCATTATCACACTTGCTCTAACCTGCCTAACCACCCAGGACGCCGCTCGAGAAAATCTCCCGCAGGGCCGGAATCACCGGTCCCAGGACCACGGCAAACATGGCCGGCAGGATAAGAAACACCAGCGGGAAGAGCATTTTAGTCGGAATCTTGCGCGCCTGCTCCTGTGCCCAGTAGCGTCTTTCGATGCGCATCTGGTTCGCCTGGCCGTGCAGGGTATCTGCAATGCTCATCCCCAGCTCATCGGATTGGATGATCACTGCTACAAAACTGGAAAGCTGGGGCACGTCCAGCCGGTTGGACATATTGCGCATCGCCTGGGCACGCGTCTGGCCCATGTTCATCTCCGCCACCACACGGGCGAATTCGGTAGCCAGAGGGCTTTTCCAGGACTCGCTCACCCGTTGCAGCGATTGGTCAAAACCCAGGCCGGCATCGGCGCACACACTGAGCATGTCCAGTGCATCCGGCAGCGCTCGCAGGATCTTGTCTTGCTTGCGGCGCACCACGCTGCGCAGCCAAATACGGGGCAAGTAAAACATCATCACCGCAACACCGATGGCGGCGAACAGGTAAATACGTTCGTTCCCACCACGCTGAATGAGAAGATAGGCCAGAACCGCACCCAGTATGATGAACAGGATGCGGATGCCATAAAACTCGCGGCCGCGCAGCCCCAACGGGTTGCCGGCAATCGCCAGCTGCCTGTTCAAATCCTCGATCGAGCCGCTCGGCGTCAATTGGCCGAAAAAGCGCCCGACGCGTTGGAATGCCGGAATAATCGTCCGCCGCAGCAGCGAGCCTTCCAACTCGGGCCGTTGCGTCGGCGATTCTCCCGCCCAACGGGCTTGCTGGATATTCGGCTCCACGACGAACTCATACAGGCGGCGGTCCATCTCGGTGCTGCGTGAGGAACGCAGACCAAGCATCAAGACGCCAACACCGATGATCAGTACCAGGATCGCTCCGATTGCTAATATTTCCATCGCCGCCTGTCTATTCTCAGTTTCTTTCGGGTGTCGTTAACCAGTCTATTATAACGCTTCTATGCTCTATATATCGATGCGCGCCAGGCGCTGGACGATGATAAAACCCCAATCCGAGCGGCTTGTCGGAGCCGCCGTGGCCGCGCACGTCGTAGGCGACGATGCGATGCTCGCGCGCGAGCTCGCTCGTGAACTGGCGCTCGAAGCACCAGGTGGCTCTGCGCCACGCCGTGGATCAGCAGGAGAGCTCCGGCCCACGCGGGTTGCCCCACTCGTGCACGACCACGCGAGGACCATCCGGCGTCGCCACGAGCATCGGCGGTTGCCGTCCCGACTTGGTGGATCGGCTCGTGGTCATGGGGACTTTGCTCCTCCGCGCCGGCCAGAGCTCACGGGCCCGGGAGCAGGGCGCCGGTGCGGCCCGTCAGGTAGTACATGACAGCCCGACATACTCCCGCATGATGAAATCCATTTGCCGCAGCCCTCGGTGATGTTGGTCTTGAGCCAGAGCTCGATCCGGCCGCTGGTGCGGTAGTCGACCGGCCAGGGCTCGACCGGAAAGCCGGCCTGGCGAAAGCAGCCGATCGCGCGCGGCATGTGCCATCCCGAGGTGATGAGCAGCCAGCGCTCGCCCGGGCGCGGGATCGACAGGCGCTTGGTGAACACGGCGTTCTCGTAGGTGTCGCGCGAGCGGCTCTCGAGCGTGAGGCGCTCCCTCGGCAACGCCCAGCGCCTCCAGCAGCCGCGCCATGGTGGCCAACTCGGGCGGCGCGGTCGCAGCAGCGCCGCCGAGCCGCCGGTGAATACCAGGCGCGCCTCGGGGAAGCGGCGGGCCAGAGCGACGGCCTCGGTGATGCGCTCGGCGGCCTCGTTGAGCCCGGCCAGCTCGCGCGGCGGATGGCGCGCGCATCCTCGGCGCCGCCCAGGACGATGATCCCGGTGACGGGCCGCCGCTGGCCAGGTCCGGGCGCGGGAACCGGTTCTCGAGCGGCACGATCAGCGCGTCGCTCAGCGGCGACAGCCCGCAGCACGAGGAGGGCGGCAAGGCCGCCGATCAGCAGCCGGCGGCCGAGATGGTGCCAGCCCGTGCCGACCAGGACGCCCCCAGCGTCAGGGCGATGGCGATCGCCGAGGAGGGCTGCGCCAGGAACCAAACGATTTTGGCCAGCGTAGAAGAACATCGGGGACCCTTCGCGACTAAGCGGCCCGCCAACGGGCTACGCCCGACTACCCGGTCTCCGCCTCGGCCTTCAGGGCATCCGGTTCATGGCCTCGAAGCCGACCCGCGTCGACGCCTCGACCTTCCACAGGATGGGGCGGCGAGAGGCCGCGGAAGCCTCGAACTGCTCGAAGCGGCAGCGGCCCGCGTCCCCGGGACGACGCGGAAGCCATGCTCGCCGTCGAAGACCCGCGCAACCGAGGTGCCCGAGCCACCGGAGCTCCCGGCCCGGCTCGAGCTTGACGACCGTGGGTCGAAAGGTCATGGGCGACTTGCCCGGCGGCCTGATCTCGACCTCGAGGCGCTCGCCGACCTGCAGCCGGCCGCTGACGCGCGCGAACGGGTTCCACTCCGGCCATTTGTCGAAGTGCGACGAGGATCGCCCACACCCGCGCGGCCGGCGCGCCGATGCCGATCTCGGTGTGGATGGTCCTCACGCCGGCGCTCGACCGCCACCGCGGTCGCCTCGCCGCCGCCGATGCACAGCGAGGCCACGCCCCTGGTCGCCATGCTCTCCATGCCGCCGGCGACGAGGATATCCTTCGGCCGCGCGTGCAGCGCCTTCGTAGGCCATCATGACCGTCTTTATGCCCGAGCCGCACATCTTGTTGACCGTGGTGCACGGCACGGAGTTGGGGAGCCCAGCCCCGAGCGCAGCCTGGCGCGCCGGCGCCGGGCCCCGCCCGGCCGGCAGCACGCAACCCATCAGCACCTCGCTCACGTCCCTGGGGAGGATCCGGCACGCGCCACGGCGGCCTCGATCGCGACACTGCCCAGCTGCGGCGCGGTCAGCGGCGCGAACGCGCCCTGAAATCCGCCGATGGCCGTGCGTGCCATGCCGACGATGACGATAGGGTCGTGCGCTGCATCTGCCATGGGTGCGCCTCGCTCGAGGTTGGCGGCGGCCGGGACGTCTTCGAGCGGATGGTGCACGCCCGCCCAATCCGGTCAACCGCGGCGAGGGCGAGAGCCCGCAACGCCATGAAAGAAGGGCCAGCCCAGGTCAGTGCGCGCGCCAGCGGGGTAGGCGGAGCGCGGTGACCGGGCTGGCCCTGGATCGGATGCAGCAGTAGGG
This sequence comes from uncultured Chloroflexia bacterium, assembly GCA_963744375.1. Taxonomy (GTDB): domain Bacteria; phylum Chloroflexota; class Anaerolineae; order Anaerolineales; family UBA4823; genus CTSoil-045. The sequence goes on from CAVUTH010000001.1 coordinate 721,726, forward strand.
CGCACTGCATCCGAACTGGCCGGCCGACGCGCGGCTCGCATGGGATGCGAGCCACGCCACGCAGCCTCGAGCAAATGGACTTGAGTCGGAACCTCGCAACGCCGATGCTTGCTGGGCAACCATGCCACACTCGTGCAACAGTTTGTTGACTGCGCATCGTCATCCCGGCGGAGGCCGGGACCCAGTACACCTTGCTTGCATGGAAAATGATCGAGAGGCGCATGGGTGCCGGCCTTTCCCGCGAGCGCCCTGCCGGGCCCTCGCGGCGCCGGCATGACGACGATGTTTGGGGGCGTCCGCAACCCCAACCGTCATGCCGGCGCAGGCCGGCACCCAGTGCACAGTGAGAGCAGATTTGAAGTAAGGCTTGGCGCAAGGATTGCTTTGCAGATTGCGACCCCTATGAAGGTTCCCTGCGTCTATATTCTTGCGAGCAAACGAAACGGCACGCTTTACACCTGCGTCACGAGCGATCTTGCCAATCAGGTCAGCCTGCACAAGCAAGGCCTGATCGAGGGTTTCACGAAACGCTACAAGGTGCACATGCTCGTCTACTACGAGACGCACCATTTGATGCCCGACGCCATCCGGCGCGAGAAGCAGATCAAGGAGTGGAAACGGCTCTGGAAAATCCGGCTGATCGAGAGCATGAACCCCGAGTGGTTCGACCTGTTCGACGAGCGCACAGGCGAGGTTTTCGACGGGCCCGCGGACGTGTCGCGCGTCACAGGTCGGACGAGCGATTGTTGATGTGCATGGGTGCCGGCCTTCCCCCGCGAGCGCCCTGACGGGCACCCGCAGCGCCGGCATGACGCCGCCGTTTGGCGGGGCCCCACCTAAACCCTCCGCACCGCCATCCTGGCCATCGCGTGCCACTTCGAATTCTGCGTGAACACGCGCAGGTAGATCTGCTCAGGCTTGCTGCCCGCTTGGTGCTCGAGCACCAGCCGCGCCGGCCGGTCGGTCTCGAAGTAGGCCTCGAACAGGCTCGGCGTCAGGTTGGCGCTCGCCGGGCTGCCCACGCACAGCACGCTGGCGTCGTCGTTGGCGATGTCGCGCATGCCGGGATCGAGGATCGGGACTCGCGCCCAGCGTGCGCAGCCGGCAGTAGCCGGCCGAGGCCGGGGCGCGGATCGTCGTCATCTCGGGCGGCTCGACGCCGCTGTCATAGGCGACGATCGACATGCCGCCGATGTGATAGACGCCCGGCGCGACCGTCACGATGCCGGTGGCGAGATCGCACTGGATCGCAGTGTCCTTGCGCACATCGGTGTTCGTGAACACGCGCGTGTTCCAGCCGCCCTTGAGCAGCTTCGAGGAGGGCGACAGCTCGGTGAACACGGCATACTCGAGCCCGCCAGCCGCCGGGGCCTGGGCGTTGGCGTGCCGAAGCGCGCCCACGCCGCCGATCAGCGCCGCCGCCCCGCCGGCCAGCAGCCGTCTCCGCGTCGTCCCCGGCGCCATCGAATTGGTCATGCCACGGATACCTCTCCAGAAGTCGTTGCGTGTGGTCGTAGGGCGGGTTAGCCGAAGGCGTAACCCGCCGCCGCTACCGCGCCTTCCACGCCTCGAAGTCGGGCGTGACGGCGGCGGCGGCCAGCTTGGCGTTGACGCGCAGCCAGTCCTCCTTGCGGCGAGGTCGCGCAGGATGGCGTCGCGGCGGTTGCCGGTGCCGAGATGCACGTTGGCGAGCTCGAGGCCCATGGCAGCAGCATGTCGGGCGTGAGCAGGTCGATGCCCCCGCCTTCTCGGCCTCGATCTTGCGGTTGTTGGGGGAGAGCCGGCGCAGAGCAGGTTGTCCTTCAGCCGATACCAGGGTCGTTGGCGCGGTACTTCCGCTGGCGAGCGTCGTTGCGGATGGCCTGCTCCGCGCCCCGTGCGCGGGCGTCCCGGCGGACGGCGAACACCACCTTCGACCTCGCGCACGACCGGGGCGCCGTGCCATTCGGCGATGCCGATCCAGCGCGGCCGACCCAGGCTGCCGGTGCCGGCGGTCCGGCGCGCAGTCCGACATCGGCAGCCCGGCTCCGGCATGGCGGAGGCGAGCGCCTCGCCGTAGCGCGCGGGCGCGGGCTCGCGATCGGCCGCCTCGATCTTGCTCCAGAACTTGGCGCGCTGCCTCTTCGGAGACCACAAACAGCTCGCGCAGCCAGGCCCAGTCGCGGTCGAGCACGATCGGCGTCGGCGCGGACAAGCCCAGGCGATAGCCCTCGAGGATCGCAGCGCATATCTCGCCCGCGCTCGATGCTCCCGGTCCGGATTGGCCAGCAACGCGCTCGTCGCCAGCCGGACGAGATCGAGCGCGTAGGGCATCTCGGCGGCCTCGTCGAAGTCGTTGACGCCCCACACCAGGCGGCCGTCGTCATCGCGCCAGGTGCCGAAATTCTCCAGATGGATGTCGCCGACCGCGAGGACGGCGGGCGCATGCACCAGGTCCGGGCAGACCTCGAGGATGGTTTCGGCCCAGCGCCAATAGGTGCCGCGCAGGAAGACGAACGGGCTCTGCGCCCATCTTCTCGTGCTTGAGCGCAAGGTCCTTCTTGACCAGCTCCCGGCCGAGCTGCCTGTCGCATCCAGGCCTCGTAGGCGCGTACCGATTTGCTGGATGTTCGCTCATGGCTGGCTCCGCGCGGCATACGTTTCCTTCGCCTCGACGATGCTATAAACCGGTATCGCAATCCCTCGCCTCAACGTCCGCCCGAACATGCGCCGCCGCTTCTTCCTCATCGCCAATCCAGGCGCCGGCATGGTCGGCGTCGCCGCTGGTCGAGGAGCCGTGCACGTGCTCGAGCAGTGCGGCGCATCCGTCACCCGCACCGCCGCCCGCCGACCTCGCGGCCGCCCGGCTCGCGGCGCGAAGGCCGCCGAGGCGCCACGCTATGATGCGATCGTCGCCGCCGGCGGCGACGGCACCATCAGGCAGGTAGCGGCCGCCCTGATCGGCACCGAAACGGCCCTCGGCATCATCCCGGTCGGCACCGGCAACGTGTTGGCCCACGAGATCGGCCTTGCCCCACGCCGGAGGCGGTCGCGCGCATGCTGCTCGAGGGACCGATCGCCAGGGTCGCCTGCGCGCAGGCCAACGGCGAGCCGTTCCTGCTCATGGTCGGCGCCGGCTTCGATGCCCGCGTGGTCGCGCGCGCTCGACCAGCGCCTGAAGAGCCGCTTGGGCAAGGCGGCCTATGCCGGCCCGCTGCTCGGGGCGCTGATCCGCCCGGTGGACACCCTGACGGTCACCGTGGACGGCCGTCCTCACACCGCGAGCTGGGCGGTCATCGCCAATGCGCGCCACTATGGTGGCCGTTTGTGCTCGCCCCGCGCACGGGGATCCTGGAGCGGGGCCTCGAGGCGATCCTGTTCAAGGCGAAGAACCGGGCGGTGCTGGTCGGCCAGCTGATGAGCCTGGCAGCCGACCGGCTCGGCCCTCGCGCGGCGCAGGGCGGCGACGTGGAGATGCTTGCGTGCTCGCACGCGACCGTCACGGCGCACGATCCGTGCCGACCCAGATCGACGGCGACGTGTTCGGCACCACGCCTCTGGAGGTCGACGCCGGCACCGGGGAGGTGCATCTGATCGTGCCGGGCGCCCGACTGGCATCGGCAACGCCGCGCGTTAACCTTTCGTTAACCAAATCAGCGAACGCTGTGCACCGAGCGCCGGGGATGCGGCCGCTGGAGGCGGCGCCGGCCCCTACGAGGGACAAGGCTCCAGCACCTGAGACGTGCGCGTCAGACGCGGCCGGATTTGCCCAAATCCAAGTGCCGCATCTGAACGAGGATGCGTGACATCACGCACTGCAGAATTGCCGGGAGCGAGGCGGGCTTGGATG
>CAVUTH010000002.1:0-506797 GCA_963744375.1 uncultured Chloroflexia bacterium
CACAAGAAGCCCGCCTGGCGGCCGAGCGTCGATTGCAAGAGACAACCGAGCGGATCATTGTCGTTACCAACTCGTTGTCTCAACTAGAGGGTAGCATTAAGGAAAGTGAAACCCAACAACAGCGCAATCAAAAAGCCTTGGCTGATACACAAGAAGAATTAAGTGCATCAGGCAATGAATTGCAATCACTGGAGGAAGCCTTTTCGAATCGCAAGTTGGAGCTCGAGAGGGCACAGGCCACATTGCAAGCTGCTGATACAGAATACCAGGGTTTTCAACAAATTCTTGTAGAGCTGGAAAACAAGGTCCGCCAGGCAACCAATGACCGGGACGCGGCCTCGGCTGAATTGGCGAGTCTGAAAGCAGAGCTAGCTGTTGTTCAGCAAGCCGAAACTGCACTTACCGGTTACGGAAGTGGGACCCGTCTTCTAATTCAGGCCAGCCGTGAGCAAAAAATCAAGGGTATCCGCAGCGTCCTGGTCAGTGAATTGACCGTACCTGCCGAATTTGAAGTGGCCGTCAGCGCAATCCTGGGTGAAACCCTGCAGGCGGTCTTGTTGGATCAAGGCGTCGACGGTGCGCTGGATTTACTCTTGAACCAGTCTACCCAAGGGATCGTCTTGCCACTTCCTGATCTTGACCTGGAGGATTTTGATCCGCTTATTCGTAGACAGATACAAACGGAAAGCGATATTTTTGGTCGCGCTGCGGACCTGGTGGAAACAACTCCCGATTTGCGGCCTGCGGTTGAATTGGTTTTGGGCTGGGCGTATGTCGTACGTGATCGGGCTGGAGCTCGTAGAATCCTGGCAAAGATGCGAGACACAGGAAGCGGGGGCATGGCAAATTATTGCCTGGCTACGCTGGACGGCCAGGTTTTCTATCCAAACGGTGCAATTCACGTGCGTGGGGGGAAAGCCAGCGATAGTACTCAGAGTATATTGAGCCGCCAAAGACGACAACGGGAACTGACAGGGAAAATTGAGGAAACGCAGGGAGACCTTACTGATATCAACTCAAAGTTGGGTGAGCTCCGGCAAGAATCATTGGAAACCGGTGCGACCAAAGACAACCTGGCATCACGGCTCCAACGCTGCCGGAATGAACACCAACAGGCTGCATTAGCAGTTGATAAGGCCAGGTTAGGTGTTGAGCAGGCTCAGCGGCAGTATCACTGGCATCAATCGCGCCAGGAGAACCTGATCTCGGAAATAAGCCGCCGAGAAACCCAACGGAAACAGCTGGCAGTTAACTTCGCAACCCTACAACAAGAAATCCAACAATTGCAGGAACTCGCCCGCCAAAGAACAGCTCAACTTGCCCAGGCAACCACTGGTGAGGCTCAGGATCGCGTAGCCCATTGGAATACGACGGTGCTTGTGTCCCAACGGACATTAAATGCAGCCCAACAACGGGCCTCAGATTCCGAGCGAAATATCCAAAAGCTTACCCGCCAGCAGCAGGAAATTGCCAATCGTCTGGAATCCCTGCAATGCAACGCATAAAAACCTTTCGACCAACACCCAAAATATCCAAAAGGATTTTCACCAACTGGGTGAACAAATCAACGATTTGCAAAGCTTGATCGCACCGGCTGAGGCCGAGCTTGAGAAATTCGATCTTGAGCAGGAGCAAGTACAGGCTGCCGAAGCGGCAGCCCGGCAAGTGCTCAATTTGGCTGAGCATCACAGCGCGCAAGCTCGGATTGCACAATCCCGCAATCTGGAAGCCGTACAAACTCTCCGCGCAAAGATTGAGGAAGATTTTGGATTGGTCGCCTTCGAGTATGATGAGCAGGTTTCCGGCGCCAACCCATTGCCCCTGGAAGGCATGGTAGACCGGCTGCCGTTAGTTTCGGAGCTTACACCGGAGGTTGAAGAGACTCTGCGCCGGCTGCAAGCTCAGCTGAGGCGCATCGGTCCAATCAACCCTGAAGCCCAAGAAGAATACGAAGAAGTTCAGAGACGGTTTGGTTTCATGAGCGAGCAAACTCATGATCTGGAAAAAGCCGAAGAGGATGTCCGGCAGGTAATTAAGGAACTCGATGCCCTGATGCAGCAGGAATTCAGCCATACTTTCGCAGCTGTGGCAGAGGAATTTAGATCCATTTTTATGCGCCTTTTTGGCGGCGGTACCGCACGCTTGATCTTGAGCGATCCGGATGACCTGACATCAACCGGCATCGAGATCGAAGCCCGTCTACCAGGTCGGAGAACTCAGGGGCTCGTACTTCTCTCCGGCGGCGAACGCAGCCTGACTGCTACGGCATTGATTTTTGCTTTACTCAAAGTTTCGCCAACGCCTTTTTGCCTGCTAGACGAGGTGGATGCCATGCTGGATGAAGCCAATGTCGGTCGGTTCCGCGAGCTCTTAACTGAATTGTCCCAACGAACCCAGTTCATTGTGGTCACGCACAACCGGAATACAGTTCAGGCCGCAGAGGTCATCTATGGTGTGACCATGGGCCGGGATTCCAGCAGCCAGGTTCTGAGTTTGAAAATGGATGAAGTTGTTGAGCTAGGGGAGTAATTTAGGACCGATTAAAATCGATATCCTGGAATGATACCGGGTCTTCTATTGGCTCGATGTGAATGAATACAGACAGCTGGGGTTCTTTCTGTCGAATATCTTGTTCGACGATTTCCGCCAGATCGTGGGCTTGTTTTACACTCCAATTGCCAGGCACCAGGGCATGCATGGAAACATATCCCCTTGCGGCAGAGGAGCGCGTGCGTAGGGCGTGGAATTGGACGCCTTGCTCAGTGTAGGGCTCGATCGTTTTCTGGATTTCTGAAACCTGAACATCTGGTAGAGATGCATCCGTTAATCCATGACCGGCATGACGCAGAAGTTTGATGCCTGTCACCAGGATGTTGGCTGCCACGAGAAGAGCGATGATAGGATCCAGTCGCTCCCAGCCCGTGATGGCAACCAGGGCGACCCCTGCAATGACGCCTACGGTGGTGAAGACGTCGGTCATCAAATGCTTGGCGTCTGATTCAAGCGTGAGAGAATTATATTTTCTCCCTGCATTCATCAGCACGCGGGCAACCACAAAGTTAACCAGGGAAGCAATCACCGAGATGACCAGGCCTATGCCGACCTGTTCGAGCGGTTGCGGATTGATCAGCCGGGGGATTGCCGATACGACAATCGTGCCGGCGGCCAGTAAGATCATACCGCCTTCAAATCCACTGGAAAAATATTCAACTTTTGAATAACCGTAGCTAAATTCGTCATCCGCAGGTTTTGCAGCGATACTGAGCGCGCCGAGGGCGACGATAGCCGTTGCCAGGTTAACGAATGATTCAAGAGCGTCGGATAAGAAGCCTACCGAATTCGTTAACCAGTAGGCGAGCAGCTTGAGCAGGATGGTAATAACAGCTGCTCCGATCGAAAGCCAGGCGAAGCGGGTTAAACGAATAGGCTGCGATGTTTTCATCGCAGCCTATTGTATTACAAATTTACGTTTTTATGGAACCGGTGTTGACACAACAATCGGTGGCGTGGTGGGGATAGCGGATTGTGCGTTCTGGATATAGGTTATGATCGCCTGGGGGAAGGCGGGAATTTCTGGAACGAGTGTGATCCAGTTGTCATTCGTAACGATCGTTGCCTGTTCTCTCAACTGGGTCAGAAATTCCTCGAATTTCGTCTGGCGCAGTTGCTCAAATTCATCCCCGGTAAGAGAGCGATTTTCATGGCCGAGCGCCTGGATGATATGCCATCCAAATTGACTCTGTACAGGCTGGCTGACTTCGCCAATTTCTAGTGCAAAAGCCGCCTCTTCAAATTCTTTGACCATTGCACCGCTCCCAAACCAATTAAGGTCACCGCAGTTATCCTTATTGCTGGTGTCTGTCGAATTCTCGGCAGCCAAGGTGCAGAAATCTTCTCCGGCTTGGATCTTTGCGTACAGGTCTTTGGCAGTCTGTTCGTCTTCAACCAGAATATGACGTGCCCAAACCTGTTCCTGTTCAGGCTTAAGGTCTGCTGTCACCTGATCCAGGAGTTTTTGGCGGAATTGCTGGGCAATAAATGCCTCGCGGAAATCCTGTTCATCAAGCCCTGCAGCTTCTTTGAGGTCGCTCAGCAAACTGGCGGATTGCTCATTGAACGCTTCTTCGGTATACGCGTAGCAGTTGGCGTGGGGAAGGGGGTAACCGTTGGGGTGATTAGACCGGAAGCAGTTGGAGTTAACTCAACAGTCGGGGTGACGATCACTTCCGGCGTCCCGGATACAGGTACTGTGGCAGTAATTTCCGGCGTAGCTGTGGGCGTGGAAGTAGGGGGGACCAAGGTCTGTTGTTGTGCGGATAGCGTAGAGGTTGGTCTGATCTCGAAAGTCGCGGTGGGCGTCGGAGTTCCATCGGGGTAGTAGTCGAACCATGCCTTATATGACTGGTCGACTTCTTCATCTGTTACGACGATTCCGCGTCGTGCAGCTTCCTGTCGGATCAAACGGTCTTCTTGCAGATAATCCAATACCTGCTGACCAAGCAAAGATGGTGTCAGTTGAGATTGGATTTGTTGGAGCTGGCTCACAAATTGGGATGAGAATTGCGGATCGTTGAACTGTTGCGCAAACTGGTAGGTCTGGACTGCGTTCTGGATCAGGAAATAGCGAGAAATTTTGGCCTGTCGCTGGAACTCGTTAGTGGAGATTTTCTCTCCATTAATCTCAGCAACGGGCTGATTGGGCTGGATGACGGTTTGTTGAATAATTCCGAACGCGATCAGCCCGATGACCAATACGCCGACCAAAGTCACCCCGATGATGATCCACCGGCGCTGAATACGTTCTCTCTCCATCCGTGCCAGGTGTTTCTTGGTGAGGTTGGCTGGTTTTTTAGGTTGGTTTGACATAATCGACCTCTTTGCACGAATTGCGGGGCACAGGTCATTGTCCCATGCCCCGCATCAGGTTATGCTCGGTCTAGCCTTAGCGCAGCATCTCTCCCGCATAGGGCAGGAGTGCCAGGTGGCGAGCGCGTTTGACTTCTTGGGCCAAAGCCCGTTGGTGCTTGGCGCATGCACCGGTCTGGCGGCGTGGGCGGATTTTACCCGCATCGGTCACGTAACGCTGCAGCATGTCGATCTGCTTGTAATCCAATTTATTGGATTTGTCAGCACAGAAAGGACATTCCTGTGGGGCGGCAAAAAATCGGCGCCCGCCCGTCTGGCCTTCACTTGATCTGGATTGATACTGATTGCTCACGATAATCTCCTCGTGATATTCCTATCTATAATGAGTAATTCTCGTCGCTAATATCGCTATCGTATGCCAGGTTGTGATTGCCTTCACGGCGTTCATCCAGCATAATCATCTCGTTGGCGACGATTTCGGTTGTAGAGTGCTTCAAGCCCTCTTGATCTTCCCAATGGCGGGTCTGCAAACGTCCTTCAATATACACCAACCGGTCTTTCGACAATACTTGCTTACAAATTTCCGCCAGGTTACTCCAGGCAACCACATTAAACCACTCGGTTTCTGTGTGCCTCTCCCCATCGGATGAATTCCAGGTGCGGCTGGTGCCAATGCTGAAGGTAGTCACTGGCCTGCCAGATGGGGTATAGCGCATTTCGGGATTGCGACCGATCCGACCGATGATGAGAACTTTATTCAGCCCTCGAACTCATCTTCAACTCCTCAATAACCATTCATTATTAGACGTGATCCCCCGGTCTCCTACTTCACAATGAGCAGGAAACGCATGACTGGCTCGGCGAAACGCAGATTGCGTTCCAGCGTTACGCCAAATGAAGCGGCCATCTTGGAGTTTATTAGAACGTATTGGCCTTCCCGCTGCTTGCGGATTGGGTAAGCCAATTTTCGTTTACCCCACAGGTCGGTCTTCAGAACTTCGCCACCACTATCGGTGATCCATCCTCGAACCTTATTAATCAGATCGTTCAATCCGTTCTCATCAAGGTCGGGATGAGCGATGAAGACTAGTTCGTACTCGCGCATGAGAAACTTCCTCCTTTCCACGGGATTGCCCCTGGTACTCCACGATTAGAGCCCGGAGCGGAAAGTCGGCTTCGCCAAGGCGTAACCGGCGCATAATATTAGCACAAAGGCTAGAATTTGGCTAGGGAAAAATCAAGTCTATCTTGACGTTTGTACTCTAGGAATGTAATATGAAGGATATCTATTCTCATGTTGGAGCAATTGTGAATAACAATTATATTGGTATCGATCCGGAAATACTGCGTAAGGGAATGCGACAATGGGCGAGTGGTGTTACGGTCGTCACCAGCCACCTGGGGGACGATCGTCACGGCATGACCGTGAGCTCGTTTACGTCAATATCGCTCCAACCACCTTTAGTCCTGATTTCGATCGAACAGGGGCGCCGTACCCACGAGATGATCGAGGCGTCTGGCGTGTTCGGGGTCACAATCCTTTGTGTTGAGCAGCAGGAGATATCCGATCGTTTTGCCGGACGGGTTGCGGATGGCATTGATCGCTTTGAAGGATTGACGACCTACACGTTAACCAGCGGAGTACCTTTTATTTCCGGCGGGCTTGCTGGCCTCGATTGCAAAGTGGTTGCAGCGGTTAATTCCGGTGATCACACTCTATTCATCGGAGACGTGGTAGATATTTTTATTGATAGCGGAAATCGTCCCTTGCTTTACTACAATCGGAAATATCACCAGTTAATTGAGGTACCCGCTTGATTAAACGACTGGCGATCGTATGGATGGCTTCATATGGATGATCAACTGACGAACGATGAAAAAAAGCTTCTTCTCAAGCTTGCCCGTCAGGCGATAAAGTCTTCGGTCGGAGGCACCGAGGTAGTTGCCTTTGATCTGACAAAGATGCCAAAGCGCTTACAGGAAAAGGGTGCCACATTTGTGACATTGACAATTCATGGCGGTTTGCGCGGGTGTATTGGTGCACTGGAAGCCTATCTGCCTTTGGCCGAAGATGTTCGCGAACATGCCATTGCCGCGGCTTCTCAAGATTACCGATTCCAGCCAGTTCGCCCTGATGAGCTGTCGAAAATTAAAATTGAAATCTCGCGGTTGACGACGCCAGTTGATGTGGAATATAGTGATGCTGCTGATTTATTAAACCGCTTGCGACCAGGAATAGATGGTGTGATTCTGCAAGACGGGGCTCATCGAGCAACCTTTTTACCCCAGGTATGGGAAAAGCTACCCGATGCTGCGGTGTTCCTGAGTTATCTATGCAATAAAATGGGTGCTTCTGAAAACCTATGGCGCTGGAAAAAGATCAGGGTGCGCACTTATCAGGTTGAGGAATTTCACGAGTGAGTCCTTCCAACAGGGTTACACCTGGCTGAAATTCGCGACATTTCAATACAAACAAAGTTGCCCGGGAGCCTGTCGGATTTTCAATCGGTGCGAGATTACTTTTGATCACCTGGAATGCCCCCTCAATTTGGCTCTCATCAACCCCGACCATGATTGTGCTGGAACCTCGCTTGATAAATCCGCCAGTCGATGAGATTCGTGTGACCCGGTAGCCGCAGGAAATAAGCGCCTGGACAACCGTCTCGGTATCTTGGTCTCGCAGGATGGCTATAATCAGCTTCATCAGATTTGCTCGTATTTTTCTACTGGAAAGGTAAAAATCGTCGCCCCACCGACGGTGACTGGGGTGGTAAGAGGCAGGTGGAAAGGCGAGCCTTCTAACCGTGTGGCGATATACTCGGTTCGGCGCCGGCAGTTATTCCGAAAAATTTCAATCGCCTTATCATAATCTTCCTGATCTAATCCAATAATTAATGTGGCATTTCTTCGCCCCAGAAAACCCCCGGTGCTGCCTATGCGGGTCACTTCCAGTCCGGCTTTATTCAGCGCCTCGACCGTTTGATCGGAGTCCTGAATCTGTACGACGGCAAACATAAGTAGATTAATCATAGATCATTCCAGAGACACAATCTGCATGGCTGGATCTTCAATATGCTGCACTTGCCCATCGGGGAATACGACGATTGTGCGTTCTTTTTGCTTGAGGATCGATGTACCTCGATATTTTACCGTAACTGGCCAGGGGAATGGGTTATAACCGCTTAAGACGACCCGATGAGATGAAATAAATTTGACTCCCAGGGTGTCCAGGAATAAACCAAGCGGAGCTAACCCATACAGGGTATTCCGTTCACCAGCACCGATACCTGTCGCACTGTGATATTGGCTGCGGAAAACGCCTTCCAAATCAAAATTCTCGGAGATACCAGCCATCAATCGAGTGATCAGTTCTGCTGCCAGGCTGCGGTAGCCATAGGCGATCATTCCTTCCCCGATCAGAGCGTTCCAGGGTAAATGGACATATTCACCAGTTTCTATCGATGCATCATTTTTACCAAATCGGTTCGCGCCGGTGGTGTTCCAGGCTGGGATACCATATCGCCGCCAAAAACGATCGGGGTTGGTTATGGCTTTTTCGATCATCGTCTTCGCTTGTTCATGATCCGGGATGCCTGCCCAAAGGGGCAAGAGAGAACCCTGGTTGTCAGATGCATAACCGGCCTTATAAATCTGCATTTCTTGCTGCGGGCCGATATTTTGTATCTCGATTTTCTCTATCGAGGCATATATCCGATCGCCGGTTAATACACCCCGTCCTGGGTGCCATTTAAATTGGTCGCCAGTGATCCTCTCGACACGTGGTTGTCCCGTTGCGCTGGCTCCATGAACAAAGGCAATAACCTGGCGAACAGTTTCTCCTCCGGTATTCAGGTGCATCAGGAGCCGAGATGGCTGGTCGAACTCATGGCTCAGCACCAAAGTTCCGTTTCCGGTGATTGTGCCTAATAACTCAGATGCCTGGCAGAAATGGGAATCGCGATCTATCTCCTGATATGTTCCACCTTGGTCGTCCCACATCCGAGTCATTAACCCTGCCACCTGATCTCGTGCAGTCTGCAGATCTGTTTCAGGCAAATTGAGCAGTTTTGCCATTTTCAATACAGATACAATTTCCCGATACAACATTGCACCCATGATCGGCGACTCACTAGTGGAAATATCCAGCCCTGCCGACCATGCCTGCCATTGGGCGTACAGCGGGTGATCTTCAAAACCCATTTGCACCGGGTGATCCCATTCGGGCAGTCCATCGCCATCAGCGTCTTTTTCAGGAGATAACCAGACCTGTAAAAATCGCTTCAGTCCATCATAATGCTCTCGGATCATCGATTCATCGAGAGAAGCTTCATAAGTGCGCCAGGCGAGCGTTGCCAGCATCGGTGTGGCAAGTAAGCGGCTGCGCTGCCCGGCCATACCTGGTTTCCAGTCGATGAAACCATTTTCTTCCTGGGTCGAGAGAAAGTTTTGCAGAATGCCTCGGAGATAGGTTGCACCACCTGGCAGGATCAAATTAGCCAGGTAGTATGCTTCGAATGGGGATTGTCCATTCCATAAATGGTTGTAGTCGGTTCCATCTCCACGGATGGAATAAGCCCAGGTCCGGCTGCCGCGAGAGAACGAAGGATGGATTTGGCAGCTCTGGACCGGGGCCAACGAGCAGATTGGCAGCCAGGTTTTGGGAGATGGTGAATAAATAATCCCATTTTGGATCACCAGTAAAGACCTGGACCATTCCGGAATTGAGCAGCTCCATTCGAGCCCTTTCGGCATCCCATCGCCGGGCCACTACCTGACGAGCCGTTCGGAAGGATGTATCTTGGTCATTACATGATGCCAGGGACCAGGTGAACTGCTGAGACTTTCCTGGTGGAAGCTTTGCTGTTCGAGTGAGCGCTGGGAAAGACCCACTACCCTGTTCTGCCCCACCTGTCAGGTAAATTACCGGATTCAACTGCTCGGATTCTCCCCACAAAACCTGGGAAGAATTGAGCTCGATAACTGCCATGCGCTGCCCTTCGGTAGGCGTCAGCTGGGCAATTAAATCGAGGCGGATAAGCCGATGTTCATGGCTGTTATTCTTGAGTAAGAATCGTCCGGCAAGTGCATCGGATTGGGGAACCCAAACCTCTGCCTCAACGTCTAGTTCAGTAAATGGTGAGAACCGATATGCAAAATAATTTGGGAAGATTTGTGTCAGGTGGGGTGGTACTGCGAATGAGCCGGGATCCATTATCTCGATCTCATTTTCGCAAAATCGAGGGAAGATGCGTAAACTGCTAGCCCGCAAACCGAGGGTCGATTGAACCACCAGCGCCGAAGAACTGCCTCCGCCCAGGAGAAGCTCCCACACCTGGTCATTACAGTAATCCGTCGCGGAAATGCGCGAGTCTGCTGCCAGGGTCAATGTGAGCTTGTCGCCGGGTCTTACATTCCATTCTCGCATATATCTATTGTATGGGAAGATTGACGATAGGTCAAAGGTTAATCAGTGAAATATATGCTAAAATCCTTACCCGGAATTATTCATGCTATATTTAGATCACCTTAGGAGAGATTATTCATGAACCAGACCGGTACCCAGCAGCGTGGATTATTTTTCGAAGAGTTTTCTGCCGGCCAAAAAATTATCAGCGTCGGCAGGACAATCACCGAAAGTGATGTTGTCTCCTTCGCGGGTTTAACAGGTGATTACAATTTAATTCACACCGATCTGGAATATAGTAAAACCACGCCTTTTGGGCAGCGTGTTGCGCATGGATTGTTGTGCCTTTCGATCGGTATGGGGCTTGCTACGCGTACCGGTTTTATTGAAGGCACGGTTCTTGCATTTCGTGAAATTGTGAGCTGGAAATTTGTTAAGCCGGTTTTTATTGGTGATACGATCCATATCGAGCTGGAAGTCCTGGAGACCAAGGAAATCCGGCGCCTTGGCGGCGGCTTGATCCAGATCAAAGCCGATATAAAAATCAGCACGGAGATGTCACTGCCCGTGGCATCTGGGAAGCATTAATTGCATCCCACCCAGGGTAGAATGTTCTTGTAGTACTAATACCGGTCAATTTAAATTTACAACTCCAGCTTTGGAGTCAGGTGAAATTGGATGTTTAATAATTCGAACGATAATTACGAGGAAGATCCTCGAGAACGATTCAAGCGGCTGATTGCATCCCTGGAGAGTGACGATACACAGACCAGCAGCGTCACTCGTCCGAGTCATCCAGCCGGGTTATCGCTACCGCCCTCTGGTGCCCAAAGTAGCCAGTCAAGCACAACTCCTGGCCTGGCGGATACGCAGCCGCTGAGACGTAAACCCCAATCCCAGACAATCCCTTCAACGCCTCCGCCAGGGAGCAATCCCTACAGCGGTTCGTCTAATCGATATCCAGCGGCAACAGTCGCTGTAAACCAATCTGTAAACCAGGGGTCACCGAAACCAGCAGCCAAGCAGAATAGAGGTGCACATCCTGCTCTGGCAGTCAAGGCGGCAAACCAACCAGCCAGCCGCCCGGTAAAAGCCAGGCGATCCGTCGATTCACGCAGCTGTCTGTTGCGATCAGCTATGGCAGGTGCGTTTGTGCTGGTGATTATCGCCTTGTGTGGTGCATCGATCATGTTCTACCAGTATTATCGGATTGCATCCCAACTGCCGGATATTTCTGATTTGCGGGCGCGGGCCTCAAAATTTGAGACGACCCGTATCATGGATCGAGATGGGGCTGTATTGTATGAGATTTTAGATCCAGACGCTGGCCGCCGCACCTATGTGCCCCTAAGCCGAATATCCCCTTACCTGGTGGCTGCCACGATCGCCACGGAAGACAAGTCATTTTACAGCCACCCAGGATTTGACGTAACGGCTATATTCCGGGCATTCTTACAGAATTACCAAAGCGGGGGAATTGCATCTGGCGCGTCGACTATCACACAACAGCTTTCCCGTACTCTATTATTTTCACCGGAAGAAAAATTCGAGCAGTCTTACCGTCGAAAAGTCCGGGAAGCAATCCTGGCAGCAGAAATTACCCGTCGTTATTCCAAGGATGAAATCCTGGAAATCTATTTGAACGAGAACTTCTACGGCAATTTTTCCTATGGAGTTCAGGCAGCCGCAGAGACTTATTTCAATACCTCCGCCGATAGACTTACTCTCAGCCAGGCAGCATTCCTGGCGGGTTTACCTCAGGCGCCGGCTATTTACGATGTGTATACCAATCCAGAAGATGTCTTTGAACGACAGGAAGACGTCCTGGTATTAATGTACCAGGCAAGCCAGGAGCAAGGATGTATCTTTGTCAGCAACTCGCCGCAGCGCGTTTGCCTGACGCCTCTGGACATCACAACTGCAGCCAATGAGATAAAGACCTACACATTTCAATCCCCGGATATTGAAATGCGCTACCCACACTGGGTCAACTTTATCCGAACCTTATTGGAATCACAGTTTGATTCCCAAACCATCTACCGTTCTGGCTTCAGCGTTTACACTACCCTTGACCCCGCTTTGCAAGATCTGGCTGAGCAGGCAGTCAAGGAGCAGGTCGAACTCGATGAGTGACCTGAATGCTCATGGCGGTGCGCTGGTCGCAATACGTCCAATCGATGGCGAAATCCTGGCGATGGTCGGATCACCGGATTTTTACGGTGAGCAGTACAGCGGGCAGGTGAATATGGCGATTAACCCCCGCCAACCCGGCTCATCGATCAAACCGTTAACTTACCTGGGTGCGTTTGAAAAAGGCTGGACACCATCCACTTTGTTGTGGGATGTGCCGTCCGAGTTTTCACCTTCGGGAATACCCGATGACCCCAGCCCGCCCTATACCCCGGTAAATTATGACGGTCGTTTCCATGGGCCGGTTACCGTCCGTTATGCACTCGGCAATTCTTACAATATTCCAGCAGTTAAAGCCCTGCAGTATATTGGTATTTATGACGACCCCAACACGGTTGCCCAGGATGGTTTCATCTCTCTGGCGCGCCGGATGGGTATCACAACACTCAATCGACCGGATTATGGGCTCTCGCTTACCCTGGGTGGTGGCGACGTGACCTTACTGGAGCTTACCGGGGCTTATGCTACCCTGGCTAATAATGGACGCCGCGTCCTCCTGTGGCAATTACGAAAATCCTGGATCACGAAGGCAACCTGATTTACGAATACAAGCAATCGGCAGGGGACCAGGTCGTTCGGCCTGAACATGCCTACCTGATCTCATCGATCCTCTCCGATAACGATGCCCGGCGAGCGGCATTCGGTTCTACCTCAATCTTGAACGTGCCTTTCCAGGCAGCGGTAAAGACTGGTACAACAAATGATTATCGCGACAATTGGACCATCGGCTATACACCGGACCTGGCAGTGGGAGTTTGGGTTGGGAACCCAGATTTCACGCCGATGCAAAATACCTCAGGCCTGACCGGTGCTGCTCCAATCTGGTCAAGTTTCATCCAGAGCGCCTTACAAGACATCACCTCTGGGAACCCGACACCTTTCACCCGACCGGGGGGGATTGTAGAAATGATAGTGTGCGATAGCTCGGGGACCCTACCATCCGAATGGTGCCCAACTGTGCGCAGTGAATTGTTCGCCGCTGACCAGCCGCCGCTTCCTAAGGAGCAGGATCTATGGCAAAGAGTTGTGGTGGATACATGGACCGGTTTACTCGCATCGCCGGCTTGCCGGGAATTCACCGACGAAACCATGGTTCTTAATGTTGATGATTCTTGGGCCAGGCGATGGATACGGCGAGACGAAGCCGGACGGGCCTGGGCGGAACAGATGGGTTTCGATCGCCAGATCACCTTTGCCCCCGATCGGGAGTGCCGTGCAGACGACCCGCGACCGCTGCTATCGATCACACTCCCAAGAGAATTTGACTTGATAACTAGTAATCCGCTGGAGATCATTGGCCTGACCGACGCGACAGATTGGTACGATTCTGTACGCCTGGAATATGGAATAGGGGAAGATCCGGTTGAATGGAATTTCCTGGATGAATGGAATCGGGCAGTGCGCGAACCGGGGACCTTGTACTCCTGGGAAGTTCAGGATATCCCCCCTGGAACGGTAACCCTGCGCTTGTACATGACCAGCACAGAAGATACTTATGCAGAGCTTAAGTTGCGGTTGATGTTGCAGGTCCCGACGCCAACGATGCCGCCAACCGAGACACCAACGCCAACCATGATCCCTACATTGACCCCATTCCCAACACTGACGCCGTTCCCTACCCCAACAGAGACGCCAGTACCAGCCCCAACAACGGATTGGTTTCCGAAAGCTACCCCCAGCCCATACCCTTAGTTTGGTACAAGGCAGATTAGAGTAACTGAGGTTGAGGGTCGCTGCTTGCAAGTTGATCCAGTGCAAGCTGTTCGATGAAGATTTCTGGTGTGAGATTGTGGCTTTCGTATAGCCGTCGAAGGTGGCGATATTTGAGGAAGCGCAGACCTTCTTCTTGATACTGCTGTAAAATCGGATTGCTCTCGATCTTTCGGAAGGCAAGCGCAGCACGGCTACCGGGTAAAACGATAATGCAGGCGTTGGCCGGTAAAGCAGCGTTCTCCAGAGTACGCCCAATGATTGCTGAGGCAATCACCGAAAATACCACGCCTGCTTCTTTCCAGCCCACTTGAGACTGGCCCGGTTGGGTAACAGAAAAGCCGAATTTCTTCCCCATCTGCAATAACAATCCGGACATCTCCTCGATCTCTCGTCGACGGACAGCCGGTGAAGTCCTGGGGACGAAGGCGCCATTGGTCTTCATCCGGAGAAATGGGCTCTCCGTAGGATTGGAGGCAGGCCAGTACGAAGCTTTCATTGGGAGTAAATAAACCGGGGAACAAGCGGCACATCTCTGTGTCAAGCTCGTATTTAGAAATAGACGGGCGGGCAAGCAAGTATCGGACGCATTCCATCTCGATTCGATCGGATAAAGGCAGAACCTTTGCTTGGTCCGGTATACTTGCTTGCTCAGATGCTAATGCCCATAAGCCAACATCGACTGCGTGCTCACTACTTCCGAAGTGGATAAAATCGTGTTGTTCGGATAACACCACCTCAAGAGCATCCTGGATCTTTGAATATACTTGCCCTGGCTCGATATCCTCGGAGGTACGCGAGATTGTAGACCCGTATATCCCTTGCAAGCCAGCTGCCTGTAATTGGAGGAATTCTGCAGGTTCTGCCCGTAGGCGGAGATATTGGATTATTGCCTGGCGTAAGACATCCTCCAGGTCGTCTCCGAGCGGTTTTGGCGGGGATAGTGCATTCCGCCAAGATATTTGCGCCTGGTTACTTTCCGGTCGTAAGGCGATACCGGATAATTCTAAAGAGGCTAAATCTCCGGCGATGAGTACCGATGACAGGAAGCCGGATTCTAGCTCGCCAACCAAACCCATTAGCGGAGCATCCGATTTTAACAGCGGCTTGCTATTTGAAAAGGCTGCTTGCAATGCCTGGGTATGCCAGCCCCAATCGTAACGTCGCCGGCGCAAGCCGATCTTGAAAGGCGCGGCGACTTCTGCGCCCCACAACCATCCCGACCATAATGCCGAGTAGGTCCACAAGGCCTGATTTGGCCGGGGAACAGCCGCCAGCATTCCATCCACAGTGAAATCTGGATTAGCATCTGAAAAGTCTTTCAACCGGCCGGTGAAGATGCAAATTCCACCCGTATCTGGCGGAAGTTCCGGCCAGTGCGTACAGGGTACCGGTGAGCCTGTGGACTCCTGGTAGCGGGTGATTTGGTCGGCGGTAGTTTCCAGCGACCGCCAGATGTTTTTTTCCAGGTAATGGAGGGGAGTAGATAGCTGTCGTGGACGGAAGCGGATTGGAGGATAGTGCCAGAGCATGTTAGACTGGTCGAAAGCCGTGAGCAGCATCGCCCGAAATGCCTGCTGGTGCTGAGCAGGGAAACCTTCTAATTTATTAATTAATGTCAGGAGAACGAATATCGCCCTGGGTAAGTAGGTATTGATGGCTGCTTCTACATGGATTCGATCAGGATCATCAGATGGCAGTACACGCTCCAGTGCACGTGCCCTGTGCAATCCGCTGCTGGTGAATTGGGTTGCTCGCTCGATATCGGATTGCGTCGTTGGAAATTCGCCTTTCACACCACATGCCGGGCACTGATAGATGCGCTGCACCGGGTAGCTTCCATTGCGCTCCCAGATAAAGGCGTCTGCTGAGACAATAGCACTACAACCTGAGCATTCAGTCTGGTAAATCGAGAGGATGTAAGGCTCCAGGCGTTGCTCGCCGCGTGGACTTATGCTCAGCGCAGCCAGGGTAGCTTGAAGCTCACTTTTCGCAGGGGGATCTGCCGCCAGCTCGTGCAAGAAACGAATTATCGGATTAGTTG
Source organism: uncultured Chloroflexia bacterium (assembly GCA_963744375.1). GTDB lineage: Bacteria > Chloroflexota > Anaerolineae > Anaerolineales > UBA4823 > CTSoil-045. The sequence continues at coordinate 16,215 of CAVUTH010000002.1, forward strand.
ATACGACTAATACTTTATAGCCGAGCCGTGCCGCCTTGCAGGCAATTCGAGGGGAAAACCCGAATGAATCCAACAGCCAACCACCTGGTCTGACATTTTCGTTTAGCCAGGCTGGTGTAATCGAGTCCGGGACAGGCGGAAAGTAGCGGGATAGGGGTTCTGTACGCTCTGTAAATGCTCCAGGAAAAAATGGTTTTTGGTCGGGCACGGGCGTTACTTTATTTTTGATCCCAGTGTATACAGCAAAGTCATATTGGTAGGCAAGGTTGCGTAGATCGGGTAGCCACAGATTAAGATAATTTGCTGTCCAACTGCAATTTCTGAGTTGAATTCAAGGAATTATCCAGGACTGTGAGCATTTCTTCCAGAGAGTTGACATGCGGGGCCAGTTGGGGATGGACTCCCCAAAGCAGGTTCATGCGCTGGTAGGTTTTTGCATCAGGTGTGAAGGCGATAATGGGTACCGCAGGTCGCATTTTTGACATGACCCTTGCGGTTCGTCCACTTTGAGTAAAGACAACGATGGCTGATACGTTTCGATCGTGGGCTAATTCTCGGGTTGCCCGGCAGACGTAGTAAGTATCGTCATAGGCAATATCCGGTGGAACTTCTCCCTGCCAGTGGCCATATTGTTGCAGGTTCTTTTCTGCCTGGCAGATAATCGCCTGCATCATTTCGACCGATTGTACCGGGTATTTACCGGCAGCCGTCTCACCAGAAAGCATGACCGCGTCCGTGCCGTCGAAGATTGCATTAGCGACATCCGAAGCTTCCGCTCGGGTTGGGCGGGGATTATTGATCATCGAATCCAGCATTTGCGTGGCGGTAATAACTACCTTCGCGTGGCGATTGGCTGCGGCGATTATTTTCTTTTGTGCGATTGGGACTTCTTGCGGGGACATTTCAACGCCCAGGTCTCCTCGGGCTACCATTACGCCATCCGAGATGTGGATGATATCGTCAAGTTGATCCAGTGCTTCGGGTCGCTCTAATTTAGCGATTATCGGTACATACGGCCTGTCTGGAGAGGAATGGGTGATGGCATTGCGTACCTGTTGGATGTCCTTCGGTGACCTGACGAACGATACCGCAACCACGTCAATCCCTGCTACCAGCCCGAAGACTAGGTCTTTGGCATCTTTATCCGTGAAGCCAGGGATGTTGATTTTCATCCCGGGCAGGTTTACCCCTTTGTTAGGTTTCAATGTCCCACCGAGAACTACCCGGGTTTTTACAATCTCGCCATTCACGCTGGTGATGGCTAACTCAAGATTCCCGTCATCTAAGAGGATACGGCCGCCCGGTCTGGCACTATCGAGAAGCTGTGGGAAATCGACCGGTACGATCTCAGCATTTCCCATGATCTGGCTCAATCGTTAAGCTCAATTCCTGACCGGCTACGAGCTCGACTTTCCCATTTTCAAGGTTACCGGTCCTGATTTTGGGACCTTGCAAATCTTGTAATATCGTGACAGGTACGCCAATTTTTTTGGATACCGAACGAATCAGTGCTATCGTCCGTGCGTGATACTCATGCGACCCATGTGAGAAATTGATGCGGGCAACGTTCATCCCAGCCTGGATCAGTTGGGTGATCGTTTGTTCGTCCTGGCACGCTGGCCCTATGGTGGCTACAATTTTCGCTCGGCGATCCATAATCATCTCCGAAGTGCCTGCTTTCTGTGGCGATTTACTCGCAGAAATTACATGTAATTTAATGTTTTTGCTTCGTGAGCAAGCTGGTCGCGGAAAGTCGGGGTGGGCAATATTGATCAAGTCCTGAGCGCGTTGGCGGATAGTCTTCCCATACAGGCTGGCAACTCCGAACTCAGTTACGACGTAACGAACGTGATTGCGAGTGGTCACTACACCGGCTCCCGATTTTAGCATCGGCACGATACGACTGATGATCTCGCCATTTCGCAGTGTTGCAGTGCTGGGTAAGGCGATAATCGGCACACCGCCTTTGGAACGTGATGCGCCATAGATGAAATCAAGCTGTCCACCGACACCGCTATATAGTTTTGGACCGATGCTATCAGCGCATACCTGTCCGGTAAGGTCGACCTCAATCGCGGAATTTATCGCTACCTGGCGGTCGTTCTGGGCGATGACAAAAGGATCGTTAATGTATTCGGTTGGGTGAAGCTCGATCATGGGATTATCGTCAACCCATTTATATAGGCGGGTGCTACCAATAATAAAACCTGCCGAAATTTTTCCCCTATGGATGGATTTGCGTGAATTGGTGAGTACTCCCGCATCTACCAGGTCGATTACCCCGTCGGAAAACAGCTCGGAATGAACCCCCAGGTCTTTTTTATCGAAGAGGAACTTTAAGACAGCATCCGGGATAGCGCCTATACCCATCTGCATCGTTGCGCCATCCGGGATCAGCTCGGCGATAAAGCTGGCAATTGTCTCGATCGTTGAATCAGGGCCCTCTTCACTCATGAACAATTCTGGCAGTTGGTAATCGACCGGAACAATGTGGTGCAGGCGGCTGACATGGATGAATGAATCGCCAAGTGTGCGCGGCATTTGCTGGTTGACTTCAGCAATGATTACTTTGGCGGATTCGGCTGGTGATTTTGTGAGGCCGCACTCAATTCCTAAGCTGCAAAATCCATGTTCATCTGGTGGGGAGACATGTACGAGAGCGATATCGATTGGTAAAAAGCCGTTCTTGAAGATCAATGGAAACTCGGAGAGCAGCACAGGCGTAAAATCTGCTCGACCGGACTGGACTGCTTTGCGGATATTAGCGCTGATAAACATGGTATTCACCCGTAGGTGACCTTCCATCGCAGGTCCGACATAATCTGCCGGACCAACACTTAAAGCCTGGCAAATTTCAACATCAGAAAGCTGCGGGGCATAATCTACCAGGGCTTTCAGCACCGTCTGCGGAACCGAGCAGTTACCAGTCAGGAATAAGCGCTGACCGGAATGGATATTCCGCACAGCTTCTTCTGCCGTCGTTATACGGGATTGAAACATTTTGTTGATATCCATAGCAATCACCCTGAAACTTGATGGGAAGCCAGGCGACTCTCATGCCGGAGATCACCTTTATATGTAATCACGCCTTTTTTGATGGCTTCATCCTCGTGAATTGCTTTTTCAATGCCTCGTTCTGCAATTTGATGAATGTAAGGCCAGGCTGCATTGAGGAAAGCATAAGTTGCAGTTCGAGCTACTACACTGGGGATATTCGGAACGCAGTAGTGGATAATGCCTTCATCGACAAAAGTGGGATGCTCATGGGTTGTTGGCCGGGAGGTTTCGACGCACCCACCTTCGTCAATACTTAAATCCATTACAACGGAGCGTGGTTTCATATTACGCAGGATTTCGCGGGTAACAACAGTAGGGGGCGGGCTATCCGGTACTAAGATGGCTCCTATGACCAGGTCTGCAAACGCGCAGCAGCGAGCAACGGTCATAGGGTTTGAAATCAAGGTAGTGATCCCTGGGGCATGCTCGTACAGCTCGTGGAGTGGCGAAAGATTGGTATCCAACACAGTGACGTGAGCGTTCATCGCATAGAGCGATTTTGCAGCGCAAGCGCCAACGATACCAGCACCCAAGATGACTACTTCAGCCGGCGCAACGCCGGCAACGCCTCCAACCAGGATGCCTTTACCCCCTTCGTCGTTTTGTAATAAGCGGGTCCCGATCTGAGCTGCCAAACGCCCACCAATCTCGCTCAGAGGCTTTCGAATTGGTACGGTACCGTCCGGCAGGGTGATGTGCTCGTAAGCTAGTGCCGTGATGTGGTTTTGTAATAAGGCATTGATTTTATCCTGGCGTGCCGACCCCATGTGGAGCAAGCCGGCGATACAAGTGCCGGGTCTCATCCATTCGATTTCATCTATCAAAGGCCGGGCAACTTTTAACAGCAGGTCAGCTCTTCCAAATACCTCATGTGGCGAATAGGCGATCCGAGCGCCTGCAGATTCATATTCCAGATCGCTGAAGCCCGCTCCCAGGCCGGCGTCGCGTTCAACATAGAGCTTGTGTCCCATTTGGGTGAGCATCTGCACACCGGCCGGGGTCATCCCCACCCGGTATTCGAAGGGCCGTCTTTCCTTAGGAATGCCGATATTCATAGGACCGCCTTTTGTTTGTGGTTATTTTCACGGATGCAAGGTTGGTTATTTTGAGTATAACATAGCGGGTAATGTCTAACAAAATAAAAAGCGGCGTGTTTTCGCCGCATTATTACACTTCAGGTTGCAATTTCAACGCATAAAATACAAGCAGGGTGCTACCGTAACGGCGCTGGTCAAATTCTTCCAGGTTATCGAGCTCCTGCCGCTCATATTCGACCGGGTCGATCTGGACGATCACCCAGGCATCCTGACCCATCCAATCTGGTTGTGAGTCGATGAGTGCCAGCGCCCGTTGCCACATGCCTTTATATTGGGGTGGGGCGATGTAAATGTAATCAAACGTTCGATCTGGAATCGTGTCCAGGATTTGAAATGCATTTCCCTGGAAAACTTCCACGTGTTTCCGATCTGAGGGGTCACAGACGGCGGTGGATTCCAGGTTTTGACGGATGGTTTGTACCGCTCGTCGCTCTATATCCAGGAAACGTGCATAGTCGGCTCCGCGGCTGAGGGCTTCTATGCCTACCGCTCCGGTGCCGGCGAACATATCCAGAAAGCTGGCATCCTGAAGGTCGCTTCCCAGAATGTTGAAGAGGGCTTCCTTGGTACGATCGGTGATCGGTCGCGTGGTATCGCCGGGCACAGCACGAAGTTTCCGCCCGCGCGCGCTGCCGCCGATCACACGCAATCCTGTCATGGTTGATAGGTCTCTACGGAATGGCGGGCAGCCAGTAAATTGCCATAAGGAACCGTAGTGTATGCAACACAGCCAGTTCCCAGGATATGCCGGCGGCCGCCGCTGGCTGCGATAGCCTGATGTGCTTCCTCAGTGACCTGCTGAGGGGTACCTAAAAGCAGTGTTTGGTGGCGCTGCAATCCTCCGCAAACAATACCATTGAAATTCCCTAATCCTTCTGCCAGGGTGGGCGGCGTTTCACGATCGTGCCAGTTGATGATCTGGATCGGATAATCGAGAAATTCATCGAACATAACCTGAGAACCGTGCAGGTGCAGCATGTTCAGCCACGAATCTTGGGCAGGCTCGAGGACCTGAAGGTCATAAAAACTGCCGAAAGCCCGATACTCCTCTAATGAAAGCAGACCATACTGGGCATGCTGTACTGCGTAGAATATCCCGGCGATACCGGTCCTTTGTGCGGCGGTGACAAACCGGCGAGTACTTTCGGCGATGGTTCGCAAGCCTGCATGGACCGCATCTGGATAGCGGCGCAGGTGTACCAGCAGGTTGTCTCCACCGGCAAGGTTCTTTGCCTGCGATAACGGGTTGAATATCGTTTGCAGGATCGGCGTATTATCACCGAGTTCTTTCGCCAGCATCCCTAAGCACTCCAGCTGTTCTCCCAATCGTCCTTTATAGGGATCGAGCACCGTGAGGCGTGACCAATCTTCTGGATGTTGAATGACCCGTTGCGTATAGGTAAATGTGCCTTCAGGTTGACCTTGCCAGGCCTGCCGGATTCCCCAGTCGAGCAGGCAGAATGAGGATTGCGGTGTGACTTTTACCAGGTCGAGGTCAAAGCTCTTCTGGTAGTTCATGGTGGCAGCTGCTAATCCGTCAGGGGTCTGGTCGTCGACTGGGAAATGGCGCCAGAGAGCGATGGGAACCCGGTCTAATTGCTCGCCGGCGAGGCAGTTTTCTATCCGTTCTCGATGGGATATTCTGGTTGGTTGGTTATTCAACATCGCTATATGTCCAATATCGGTTGGCGAAAAAGTTCCATAAGGTTACGATTGCGATTGCCATGCCCAGGGTCAGGTTGTCTGCGACCACTTTGGCTGATAGATCGAAAGGAATTGATGTAGTCTGGACAAATCCATAGACGATCGGTTCCAAGATTGCCAGGGTGACGACCCGTATCCCCAAACCAATGACACTAACCAGAGTAAACTGCGCCAGTTGGTGATGAATAGCTTTCGTACGGGAGTCTGGGTATGTCCAGTAGCGATTTAGGGTGAAATTGCTAAAAACGGCACAGATAAATGAGATCGATCCGGCTAACACCAGTGAAAAGCTGAAAACATGGATGAGTAGATTTGAGACGCCGAAGTCGATGATCGTTCCAACTGCGCCCACCATCATAAAGCGCAGGAAGCGTGTTCGCTCTCGTGGATTGGTTAAAATCGTAGTCATCAAAGCGGTTTATCTGGTCATTGAGGATGAAAAATAAGCAATGGTACGTGAGAGGCCTTCTTCAAGGTCGACTTTGGGCTGCCAATTTAATACTTGTCTTGCTCTCGATATATCAGGCTGCCTGCGCTGCGGGTCATCTTCGGTGCGCTCATTTTCGATGAATAAAATCCCAGCACGATTTCCAATAACCTGATTGATCTTGTGAGCAAATTCCAGGATGGTGGTTTCAGTGGGGTTGCCAATATTGACCGGTTCGTGCTCTTCGGATAGCAATAAGCGATAGATACCTTCGATCAAATCGCTTACATAGCAGAAGCTGCGGCTTTGCAATCCATCGCCATAAATGGTCAATGGTTCATTGCGCAGGGCTTGTGAGATGAGATTTGGCACGACCCGCCCGTCTTCAAGATGCATGCGCGGACCGTAGGTATTAAATATCCTCACGATGCGGGTGTCTATGGCATGAAAGCGGTGATAGGCCATGGTTAGCGCTTCGGCAAATCGCTTGGCTTCATCATAGACCGAGCGAATTCCGATTGGGTTCACATGCCCGTAGTATGATTCTTCTGCGGGTGCTCCAATGGATCACCATAGATTTCACTGGTAGAAGCCAGGAGGAAACGGGCTGCATTGGCGCGGGCCAGTCCCAGGGTATTATGAGTTCCAAGCGCACCGGCTTTCATCGTTTGGATGGGAAGATTTACGTACCCCATTGGCGAATTGGGGTTAGGACTGGCCGGAGAGGCGAAGTGTAGTACGGCATCGATTTTCCCCGGGACAAAAATGAAGTTGGAGACATCATGCCGGATAAACGTAAAACCAGGATGACCAGACAGATGAGCCAGGTTATCTGGGCTACCGGTGATGAAGTTGTCCATCCCAACGACCTGGTGCCCTTCGGCCAACAGGCGGTCACACAGGTGCGAACCAAGAAATCCGGCTGCGCCGGTAATTAATACGCGCATCAACAAACCCTGGGATCTTAGAGTGGTATAATCACTTTTCGTTCAGTGAATGGTTCCTGCTCAAGGATATTTACTGTGGACGACCGGTGATTGTCATTACACCGTCCGCGATTGTCACAGATTCAATGAAAATATCATTGAGTTGGCTGTTTGAGCTGTAGAGGGCCTGGTCGAACTGGGAAGTGAAATCATCGATCATCCCTTGCATTACCCCAAACGGGCCGGCGCTGGCATTTTCGACCTGGTAATCTAGCCGGCCATTGGAGCCGGCGGACACAGCGACATCTACTCGCACTGGGGCAGAGATTGGAGTTTGTTTCAAAGAACCGCGATACTGGACCAATCCGTCGCGCAGGTAAACCTGAGATTGGCTGAGCAGCCCACCGGTCTGTTGTTCGAGCCGGTAAACGATCAATGAGCTCAATTCGCTTTCATTAATGGTCAGTGTGGCTGGTTGACCGCTCTGGAGGTTCTCTAAGGCCTGAGCTACACTTTCTTCCAGGTTCTCCGCCGATTTTTCGGAAATCGGGATGCGGCCTTCCGGCAAATTGCTGGAACCGACGGGTAAATTACATGCCAGGCTGGTAAACAGGATTACAACGCCGATAAACAGCGCAATGGGTTTTATTATCTTGAACAACGGAATATTCTCCTTTTTTGGACCTACGTTTCAGAATTGTATCACAGCATGAATGATGAACTTTTACCTGAGCTTAATCTCGACCTTCCTGCCTTGTTGGAGGCAATCTTATTTGCTTCCTCGTCGGCAACGACTGTAGCGCAGCTGGCTGCTGCACTTGATCTGCCTGTGGAGCAAGTTGAATCCGGGCTGACCGGTCTGGAGGCGTTCTATCTTGCAGGACAACCGGGACGCGGTTTACGCCTCCAACGCTTTAAAGGACGTATTCAGTTGACAACAGTTCCCGAAGCAGCCCCTTTTATTGAAAAATACTTAGGACTGGAAGCCGGCAGCCGGCTGAGCCGCGCCGCTCTGGAGGCTCTGGCGGTAGTTGCATTCCAGCAGCCCGTAACCCGTCCGCAAGTGGATGCGATCCGAGGTGTCAACAGCGATGGGGTAATAAAAAACCTGTTGGGAAAAGGGCTGATTACTGAACTAGGTCGCTCTGAAGCCGTCGGACGGCCAATTCTTTACGGAACTACACCTGAATTCTTACAATATTTCGGATTAGACTCGTTAGAGTCATTGCCACCGCTAAAGTTGGAGCCGGATTCAGAAGAACCTCAGTGATGCTAACCGATGATTCTTGTTCTTTGGGATCTATTTAGCTAAACCATCGTTATAATACTGTCTGGAGAATCCTGCATTATGGAAGAGCGTTTACAAAAAATCCTGGCGCGATCTGGTTATGGATCGCGTCGGGCGAGTGAGGAATTGATCCTATCCGGAAGGGTGCGGGTGAATGGTAAGCTGGCCGAGATTGGCATGAAAGCCGATCCGGAAAAGGACCGCATCCAGGTGGACGGACGGACAGTAGCTGCCGCCGAGCCGCTGGTATACGTTGCCTTGAATAAGCCGCGCGGTGTCTTGACAACTGTCAGTTCGGACGACCAGCGTCAAACCGTGCGCGACCTGGTGAATATTCCCGAGCACGTGTTCCCGGTTGGCAGGTTAGATCTCGATAGTGAAGGATTGGTTTTGCTGACGAACGACGGCGAGTTGGCCAACCGGCTTACTCATCCTCGGTACGAGCATGAAAAAGAGTATCGTGTCCTGGTGGCCAAACACCCGGATGACAGTCAGCTGCAGGGCTGGCGGAGGGGGATTGTGCTGGAGGATGGCTATCGCACAAAACCGGCCACGGTACGCCTGGAGTCATTTGCGGGCAAAGGCGCGTGGCTGCGCATAATCTTGCGTGAAGGACGCAAGCGGCAAATCCGGGAAACCGGATCTCGCATTGGGCTACCGGTTGTGAAAATCATTCGCGTGCGGATCGGCTCGCTATATCTTGGAGATTTGCATTCTCGCGAATGGCGATTTCTTACTCCCCAAGAAATTTCGGAGCTTAAGGGAAAAAAATCCACAGCTGCTCCAAAAACAAGCCGTTAGGTTTGTTTCACTCCACTGATCAGGTTGATACGTTATCATGGAAGCTGGTTACGAAGAAAACAGCAAGAGTAAACTAAGTCTTTGGCTGGATAAACCAATCTTGGGCAATATCTCCGTCACCCTGGAGATGGTCATCCTGGTTGGAATACTCATCCTCGCCGTGGTTTCTCGTTTTTACGACCTGGAACCGAGGGTAATGAGTCACGACGAGACCATTCATGTTTATCATAACTCGTGGTCGCTCTTCACAGGCCAGGGTTACCGGCACGACCCGCTTTCACACGGTCCCTTCCAGTTCCATTTAATTGCGCTTTCCTACTTTTTATTTGGCGATAGCGACACTACGGCGCGTATCCCGGCTGTGCTCTTCAGCATCGCGACTGTTTTGATGGTTTGGAATTTCCGGCGCTACCTGGGGCAGCGCCGGCGCCCTGGCGGCGATGGTCTTAATGTTGGTTTCGCCTTATATGCTGTATTACGGGCGTTATGTGCGCAATGAGTCCTTAGTGGCATTTTTTGGGGTGGTGACCATATGGGCGATGTTGAGGTATTTTGAAACGGGCAAAGCCCGCTATACCTACTGGCTCACAGGGGCGATGGTTTTGCATTTCACAGCCAAGGAGACCGCATTCATTTATATGGCCCAGGCGCTACTCTTCCTGGGCATTTACACAATCTACAACATTACTGTTAAACCCTGGAAAAACGACCGCTGGTTTTCCGGTTTTCTTATTGCTATGCTGGTCTCGCTCGTGCTGCTGGCGGGCCTGGGAGGGGTGGTTCTGCTCAATCAACAGGCAGCCGATGCAAGTGCTACTGCCACGGTTGCCCCTGCGATACCAGGCCAGTCTACCGCCGTTCAATCAACCACCGGCCCGTCACCGTTGATCTTGGGGCTGGGTGGGTTGTTGGCTGTTGCGGTAATTGTGGGATTGTATTTTCTGATACGCGGTTATTCATGGGAAAAGCTGCGCCAGGAACGCTCGTTTTCCTTGTTAATCTTACTGGGTACATTTGCTTTGCCGCAGCTCTCGGCATTTCCGGTACGCCTAATGGGGTGGGATATCCCCACCAATGCCTCCGAGGTGCAGGCATATGCACAGAACGGCCAGTTTTGGCAGGTTGCCGTATTTTTAATCCCGTTTTTCCTGGTTTCGATTGCAATTGGTCTATTATGGAATTGGCGCTTGTGGCTGGTCAATGCCGCTAATTTTTTACTCACTGTTCACAATTTTCTATACCACGGTATTCACAAATGGAGCTGGATTCTTTACCGGAATGGTTGGCTCTTTAGGGTATTGGTTGGAACAGCAAGGCGTAAACCGCGGCAGCCAACCCTGGTATTACTATATCCTGGTCCAGATTCCGGTATACGAATATCTTCCTGCCCTGGCGAGCCTGTTTGGATTGGGTTTGATTGGCTACCGCGGGATCAAGCGCGCCCTGGCTCGAAAACCCACTGGTGAAGAGCTCGAAGAGGAAACGCCAGCCCTGCCGGAGATAGAGTCTGAGCCGGCGCCGGGGATTGAAAATCCGCCCGTGTTAGCCTTGCTCGTCTTTTGGGTTATCACCAGCATCCTGGCTTACACATTCGCTGGTGAGAAGATGCCCTGGCTTACCGTGCACATAGCCTGGCCAATGGTATTGCTAGGGGGATGGGCAATCGGGCAGGTAATTGAAGCCACAGATTGGTCGATTTTCAAGGAAAGACGCGGCTGGTTGATGTTGGCGTTGGTTGTAGTCTTTATTGTTAGTGCAGCGAGTGCATTAGGGTCTTTGTTAGGTGCAAATCCACCATTTGCAGGCAAAGAGCTCGATCAGCTGCAGGCCACATCGACATTTCTTCTTTCCTTCTTAGCGGCTATCGCTAGTGGTGTAGGATTATTCTTCCTGGCTAAGGATTGGCCCAAATCTCAGCTGGCGCGATTATTCGTGGTCTTCATCTTCAGCGGTTTGGCTATTCTGACTGCCCGTGCTGCAATCCAATCCTCTTATCTCAAGGCCGACTTAGCCAGTGAGCTGATGGTGTATGCCCATTCCGGTCCGGCGGTAAAGGAAGTGATGGCGCAAATTGAAGATATATCCCGCCGGACGACCGACGGGCTGGGGCTGGGAATTGCTCACGATGGTGAGTACCCATTCTGGTGGTATCTTCGCAACTATACCAACGCCCAATATTATGGGTCCAATCCTACCCGCAGTTTGCGAGATGTGCCTGTTATCCTGGCGGGTGAGACCAACTTCGGCAAAATTGAGCCGGTGGTGGGGGATGCTTACCAGGAATTTGATTACATCCGCCTGTGGTGGCCGAACCAGGATTATTTTGGCCTTAACTGGGAACGCATCAAGAATGACCTTTCAAATCCGGATATGCGGGAAGCATTATTTCAGATCTGGCTGAACCGGGATTATACAAAATATGGCGAAGTCACCGGAAAAGATATGAGCCTATCGAACTGGTCGCCATCCTCCCGCATGAAGATGTATGTGCGCAACGATATTGTCGCCCAGATTTGGAATTATGGCGTAGCTCCAGCTGCTGCCGCTGAGATAGCAGATCCGTATGAAGGCAAGCAAATAATCCTACCGGCGGATGCTTCATTTGGATCCACCGGAACAGAACCGGGGCAGTTTCAACGTCCACGTGATCTGGCTGTAGCAGAAGACGGCAGCCTGTATGTGGTGGATACCGACAACAACCGCGTTCAGCACCTTGCCGCGGATGGCACACCCCTGAATGCCTGGGGCACTTTTGGAGATGCAGTAGCGAGTGCCGCTGAAGGCGGAACGTTTAATCAACCCTGGGGTATTGGCCTTGGACCGGATGGCTCGGTTTATGTTGCCGATACCTGGAACCATCGGGTACAAAAGTTTTCTGCCGACGGTGATTTCATTAAAATGTGGGGCTATTTTGGCCAGGCAGAGGCTCCTGAAGCGATGTGGGGGCCGCGCGATATCGACGTGGATGCCCAGGGCAGGGTGTTTGTGACTGATACCGGCAACAAGCGTGTTGTCATCTTTGATCCAGATGGCAATTACCTGGGTCAGTTTGGCTCTGCAGGGATGATGGCTGGCGAGTTTGACGAGCCGGTTGGCATCACAATCGATGATAACGGCCGGGTATATGTTGCGGATACCTGGAATCAGCGCATCCAGGTTTTTGATGAGCTTTCCACCAACACATTCACGTCCAGTGCATCCTGGGATGTGTCTGCCTGGTATGGCCAGTCTCTGGATAATAAGCCCTTTCTTTCAGTGGATGCCGAAGGTCTGGTATTTGTGGTAGACCCGGAAGGTTATCGCGTTCTGATATTCGATAACACTGGCGAGCTGCAGGCGTATTGGGGCGATTATAGTGCTGGACCGGATGGCTTTGCGCTGGTAGGATCGGTAGCAGTCGACCCGGCAGGCGGCGTATGGGTTACGGATGCCGGTAACAGCCGGGTATTGCACTTCACCTTTCCAGGTGAGGATATCGAATAACTATCGTCTATCGGAAGGTAAAACACTACGACGAATGTTGCTTGAGATCGCAACTAACGCTATAATTAATCGTAGATGGATATGGATAATATGACCCAAGAAGGAGAATAACATGGGCGATCAGATTTACGAAAAAATTGACTCCGATATGGATATCTTCAAAAAGCTTGCCAGCAAGATTCCCGGTTTTAAGGGCTACATCGAGCGGTCTAATCGCCGTGATGCCGATAAACTGGTACGTGAGACAGTGGCGAAGCGTTACGAAGAGCAGTGGCAACGGGTGTCCTCCCTGCAGCGGGACTTCATCAGCCGCGGTGAGATTGGTTTGATTGACGACCTGGAAGCTTCGGCGGTCAAGCTGCGAACTTTTGCCGACCGTGTCCGGCGGGCGGCTTACGGGTATGCGGGCTTTTTCGATGCTGTAAAGATCAATGAGCAGGAATTGGCCCAGATGTACGAATATGACCTTAAGATGCTCGATTTGGGTGATGAGGTCGCACGGGCGATTGATCACGTAGAAATGTCAATCGGCAGTGATGGGTTGCCGGCTGCGATTCGCAACCTGACTACCCTGGCCCAGCAGAGCATTGATGTATTCAATCGCCGGGAAGAAGTCGTCCTCGGGAATGCTCAATAAGCGCTCGCGTCCGTAGAAATCGATAAGATCTAATTCAATACAGGAGTGATACAGATGGCCAGGGTTTTTGATATTGTCGAGTATCCGAATGAAATGCGCGACGAGATCGTGCATCGCTTCCCCGAAACCGGTCCGGGCGATTTCCGGATTGGAAGCCAGGTGATTGTTCGTGAGTCACAAACTGCGGTGTTTTTCCGTGACGGCAAAGCGCTGGATAAGTTTGGGCCAGGGCGGCATACCATTACGACCGCAAACATTCCTTTGCTGACTGAGGCAATTGGTAAAGCGCTTTTCAATGCCAAAACACCATTTCCCGCAGAAGTCTACTTTATTGCGATGCGCGAGTTCGTAGACGAGAAGTGGGGCACACCACAGCCGATCATTGTGCGCAACCCTAATATGGGGTTGGGAGTGGCTTTACTGCAAGGATTTGGAACCTTTTCTTACCAGGTCAGCGATCCGCAGCAGTTTGTTACCCAGGTTGTCGGCGCCCAGGGGCAGTACCGCACGGGCGACATCGAGTCCCGTTTCCGCTCGATTCTGCTATCCAAGCTGCAGGATTTACTGGGAGAGACGGCTGCTCGCTACAGCGTGCCGGAATTGATCGGTCTGACCGAGGAGCTGGGTGCGGGTGTACGCGCCAAAGCACAGGACGATTTCCTGGCGGTTGGCATTACCCTGAAGAGCTATTACATTGAGAACCTCAAGCCGTCCAGCAAATCGGCTGAGGAGCTGCGAGCGATGGGTATGCTGGATATGGCAACCTATACCCAGCTGCAGGCTGCGGATGCTATGCGCGATGCAGCACAGAACCCCAGCGGTGGCGCTGGGCTGACGGCTGGCATCGGAGCCGGCATGGGTCTGGGACAGGCGATTGGCCAATCGCTTCAAGGAATGACCTCGCCCCAGGCACAACCGGCGCAGACTCAACAGCCGGCTGCGACTCCTTCCCCTGATGTGATGACCCCCAGCGAAGCAGCCGCGTACCTGCGTGTTTCGGAAGAGGATGTGGTAGCAGCGATTACCGCCGGTGAACTTAAAGCCAAAAAAATCGGCAATGCTTATCGCATCAGCAAGGATGCCCTGGAAGCGTATTTGAAGGGCTAGAACATATATCAATAAACTGCCGGTCCCTTCAGGCGACCGGCAGTTTTTCTTTAATTCAGGGTTCTTGAAGTCTACATCCTGGATTCGTGGGGCAATGGCAGGTTATTTCTGCAAGACATTATTGACCGTTAGGGCCACTGTGGAGCTGAGGGCTTTCTCTTTAGCGTTCTTGCGCACCAGGTCTTTGAGTTTGGCTGCCGGGATGGTTTCGGCTGGCGGAGACTCATCTTCCGGGATATCTATAGTCACTTGAGGGTTGGTAAACACCAGGGCTGCGCGCACATCCGGGATGGCGACGCCCTCCAATTCTTTTGTCAGGTATTCCTGAACACGCCGGAGCTCATCGCGCACCTCAATATCCGGCCGCCCAATTCCTTCCTGGGCGAACAATTTCAAATACAGGCTGCCGCCACGGTGCTGCCAGCGGTTTTTCGCATAGCCGATCATACCTTTTTGCGGTTTAGGCATGAGCACCCAGATGCCGGAAGGGCCGACCAAAAGGTGATTGGCGGGCGTGGTGTAGTGATAGAGAGTAAATTTGCTGTCCAAGCCTTTTAAAGCCAGGTCAAGTACCTGATCCGGTCTTGGGCTGCGCCCCCAACGGTTGGCGTAATAAATACCAACCTGGGATAAGATGAACCCAATTACCAGAGCTACCGTTGAAAGCCAGAAGAGCTCGGCTTTACCGAAGGAGATGAATAAGCCGGCGGCAAGCACCAACAAACCCCCAAACATAGCGATACGGGCAATACGTGAATTGCGCTTTATCAGGCTTTCATTGCGGATAATATTCATAGACGGTTACCTTCATATTTTCTGAGAATCAGGCAGGCATTCTGGCCGCCGAGCCCGAATGAGTTAGATAAAGCGGCACGCACGTTTTTATGGCGTTTTTCGTTGGGGGCATAATCCAAATCGCAATCGGGGTCGGGAAATTCATAATTGATGGTAGGCGGTATCCATCCTGTGGTGATTGCCATAGCACAAGCAATGGCTTCCAGCGCTCCAGAGGCGCCCATAGCATGGCCGATCATGGATTTGGTTGAGCTTACCACCAGGTTGTAAGCATGATCGCCGAAGATGGTCTTGATCGCTTTCGTCTCGCCGGCGTCATTCAAAGGGGTGGAGCTGCCGTGAGCGTTGATGTAATCGATTTCGGTGAGTGGAATACCGGCATCCGCTAACGCCCAGCGCATGGCACGCATGGGTCCGTTTCCGTCAGGGTCGGGAGCTGCCAGATGATAGGCATCGGCAGAGGAAGCCTGGCCGGCAACCTCAGCATAGATCCGTGCGCCGCGTTTTAAGGCATGCTCCAGGCTTTCCAGTACGACCGCCGCAGCACCTTCCGAGTAGACGAACCCTTCACGTTTCGAGTCGAAGGGGCGGCTGGCAGCCTGGGGATTGTCATTGAAGCTGGTAGGCAATGCCCGCATGGCACAGAAACCGCCTACAACGAAGTCCCGCATGACCGATTCAGTCCCGCCTGCAATCATCACGTCTGCGCTGCCGCGACGGATCATTTCTGCGGCTTCCCCAATGGACTGGGTGCCGGTGGCACAGGCTGTTGATATGGTGCTGTTGACACCCAGGCATTGGAATTGCTTGGCAATCATGAAAGCCGGCATATTGGGAATACCGCTGGGCAGTAAGAACGGATTCAATTTACCATAGCCTTCGGTGCGCAGGATTTTTGCGCCATCATCCATGCGGTCGACGCCCCCCATGGCAGTGCCAAATAAAACACCGGCGCGTTCCGGTTCCGGCATGATGTCAGCTAAAGATGCATCATTAACCGCTTGCATGGCAGATGCCAATGCGATCTGGGACGATCGTGGGATGCGTCTGGCTTCTTTCCGATCCATGTAATCATCGGGATTGAAATCCGGTATTTCTCCGCCAATCTGGCAAGGAAGCTCACTGGCATCGAAGCGGGTGATGCGCCGGATGCCTGAACGACCTTCCATCCAACCATCCCAGAGATCTTTCAAGGTATTTCCTAAAGGTGACACGGCCCCCAGGCCGGTGATGACAACACGAGTACGCCCAAGTTGGTCGCTCATTTAGCCTCCTGAGCTGGAAGATGGGATAATGCTTGATGAATTGCGGTCTGTAGCTCGGCGAGCAGATTCACTTGGACCGCCTGGCGGGTCGTCTGGATGGCGCTGAGCAGTGCATGGGCATCAGAGCGGCCATGCCCGATAAAAACCAGGCCGTTTACGCCCAGCAGAGGAGCAGCACCGATCTCCCCGGGATCAAGCATCTTGCGGATTTTTCCAAAAGCTGGTTTTGCCAGCAGGGCTCCCAGCTTGGTACGTGTGCTGCTGGTGAGCTCCTGGCGCAGAATATCGACGATCAATTTCGCCACCGCCTCGCTGGATTTTAATAACACATTGCCGGTAAATCCGTCTGTGACGACGACATCCACTTCGCCACCAAATAACTCTTTGCCTTCGACGTTCCCTATGAAATTCAATCCGCTGGATTGAAGCAGGGGATATGTGCCCTTGACCAGCTCGTTGCCTTTACCGGCTTCTTCGCCATTGGAAAGCAGTCCCACCTTTGGGTTTTCAATGCCTCGCACCAAGCGTGCATACACTGCACCCATCACTGCAAACTGCAGCAGGTGTTCCGGCTTGCAGTCTGGATTTGCGCCAATATCTAGCACAGCGCAGTAGCCATTTTTAACCGGAAACAGACCGGTAAGCCCAGGCCGTTCGACGCCGGGTATAGTACCGAAGCGGTAATATGCGGTAGCCATAGCCCCGCCAGTATTGCCAGCGGTGAGGAAAGCGTCCGCTTCTCCTTGTTGGACCAGATCCATTCCAACTGCCATCGAGGTCTTGGATCCTTTGCGCTTGGCCTTTAGCGCCAGGGCCAGGCCCTTATCATTCATGGTGATTGTTTCTTCTGCTTCTATCACCCGAATCCGATTATCTGTTGATCCTAATGCACGCAGGCCGTCGACCAGTACTTGCTGCGGTCCTACCAGGAATATCTCATCACCAAACAGCCTAACAGCTTCTACCGCTGCCTGGATTTCGGGCCCGGGACAGTCATCGCTTCCCATGGCATCTAGGACAATCCGCATACACAACTCCTTGTAAATAAGGATAGTTTGCTACTACGATTAACCCGTCAGGGATCGTAGTGTTGCGCTCATCAGCCATTGCTCGGCCAATTGATGGTGCTTGACACAATGGCAGAGCCGATTATAATACCTAAACTCCCGCGCTGGTGCTGGAACTGGCAGACAGGCATGGTTGAGGGCCATGTGCCGAAAGGCGTGTGGGTTCAACTCCCACCCAGCGCACTAGATCCGCCGGAATTTCTTCCGGCGGATTTCCTGTTCCTAATTTTCTGGACATGCTTCTTACCTTGTAGTAGACTATTTGAGCAATACTTAATCCTGGAGGGCAGTATGGCCATTTTCCCGACCGACGACTGGTTGAAAGCGTTGATGGAAAAATTGAATACCGACGAAAAATATGCCCAAATTGCACGCAATTGGGAAGGGGACATGCTTTTCATGATAGAAGGCGATGGGATGCGCCAGGATACTGCCCGTTATTATTTAGATTTATGGCATGGCAAATGCAGAGGTAGTTTTGTGGTGCAAGCCGACCAGGAAGTTAAAGCTGTATTTATAATGAAGGCTCCATACGGAAATTTTGTCAGGCTGCTCAAAGGCGAGCTAGAACCGATGCAAGCTTTGTTAACCAGGAAAATTGGTGTACAGGGGAATATGGCGATTTTGATGCGCAATGTGCCTACGGTACTGGATTTTGTGCGCTGTGCACGGGAAATCACAACCGCTTACGAATAACCAGTTGATTGCGCATAGGTATAATGATCATTCTGCCAGAGCTACTGGCCAATATTGAAGATTTACCGGTGTTAGATGTCCGCATCGGAGTCCATTGGACTGCTGTTGTTGTTGAACGGGGTGGACGAAGCCAGGCAGGATTAGCAGCAACTCTGGAAGGTGTTCATGAGCACAAGCGGGAGCCGGTTGTACCTTATGCGGGGGAGCTGACCCGTTTTGGGTCTAGGGAATTGGCCGGGTGGGTCTCTGGAAAGCCAGCCGCTGCGTGTCAGTATCGGGTTGGCAACCATCAACGCATGCCTGGAACGTTACCCAGACGAATGGCATGGAGCAAACGCAGAAGAAGTGATTGCCCTGCATGGGATGAATAAGCGCGTTGTTTTGGTTGGTCACTTTCCATTTGTTCCGGACCTGAAATATAGGGTAGGGGAGCTGATCGTTCTGGAGCAAAACCCTGTCGGTGACGATTTACCCGCAACGGCAGCTCCGCAGGTCATTCCACAGGCAGAAGTTCTCGCGATGACTGGGATGACCCTGGCAAACCGCACACTGGAAGGATTGCTCAGGTACAGGGCACAAGGAGCATTCACAATGTTAATCGGCCCCAGTACACCTTTACATCCGATATTATTCGACCACGGCATTGATTGGCTTTCAGGCGCAGTGGTAACCCGCATCGAGCCCGTACTCAGGGCGGTTAGCCAGGGGGCAAATTTCCACCAGCTCAAGCAGGCAGGCGTCCGGCTGGTCAACATGGCTCGCGCAAGTTAGGAGTATTTATGTCCGACCAACAGGTAATATTTTCCATGATCCGGGTGGGGCGGGTATACCCACCCAACAAACATGTACTCAGGGACATTTCCCTCGGTTTCTATTATGGAGCGAAAATCGGTGTATTGGGACTGAATGGTGCCGGCAAAAGTACTTTACTGCGCATCATTGCCGGCGTTGATGATGGTTATTCGGGGGAAATCACATTTTCCAAGGGATACTCCGTAGGTCTGCTGGAACAAGAACCGCAGCTGGATGCGGATAAAACCGTAATTCAGGTTGTGGAGGAGGCTGTCCAACCGATCGTCGAATTGATTCGAAAATATGAAAGCATCAACGAGAAATTTGCTGACCCAGACGCTGATTTTGATCAACTGATAGCCGAGCAGGCAGCTTTGCAGGATGAATTGGATAAGCACGATGCCTGGACGCTGGATAATCGCCTGGAGATCGCAATGGATGCCTTGCGCTGCCCGCCGGGTGATACGCCGATTTCGATCTTATCCGGTGGGGAACGCCGCCGGGTAGCTCTATGCCGCCTGATGTTAACAGAGCCGGATATCCTGCTGCTGGATGAGCCGACCAACCACCTGGATGCAGAATCTGTAGCCTGGCTGGAAAGGCATTTGCAGCAATATAAAGGCACAGTGATTGCCGTTACCCACGATCGATACTTTTTAGATAATGTGGCCGGATGGATCCTGGAACTGGATCATGGTCATGGCATCCCCTGGCGAGGAAACTATTCGTCCTGGCTGGAGCAGAAAAGCGAGCGTCTGCGTAAGGAAGAAAAAGGCGAATCTCTACGGCAAAAAACCCTTGAACGGGAGCTTGAGTGGATTCATATGTCGCCGAGAGCACGCCAGGCAAAGGGACAGGCACGAGTGTCGGCTTATGAAAAGCTGCTCAGCCAGGAGGTTGAGCAGCGGCGGGAAGAGCTGGAGATTTACATTCCACCAGGCCCACGCCTGGGTGATATTGTGATTGGGTTTGACCATGTTAGCAAAGCTTACGGTGACCGCATTTTGATCGATGACCTGACGCTGGACATCCCGCCCGGCAGCCTGGTCGGAGTGATCGGGGCAAATGGTGCAGGCAAGACGACCCTGCTTAGGCTGATTACCGGAAAAGAGCAGCCCGATGCAGGGCAGATTACCATCGGCCAGACAGTCAAGCTGGCTTATGTCGATCAGAGCCGCGAAGCCTTACAAGGGGAGAACAGTGTCTGGCAGGAAATTTCCGGTGGGCAAGAACTGTTGGAGTTAGGAAACAGAAAAATCAATTCGCGCGCCTATGTCGCCAGTTTCAATTTCCAGGGAACAGACCAACAGAAGCTGGTGAAAAATTTATCGGGGGGAGAACGCAACCGGGTGCACCTGGCACGCATGCTGACCTATGGTGCTAACGTCATTTTATTGGATGAGCCTACCAATGATCTGGATGTAAATACTTTACGGGCATTGGAGGAAGCCATCGAAGACTTTGCTGGCTGCGCGGTAATCGTCAGCCACGACAGGTGGTTTTTAGACCGGGTAGCCACCCATATCCTGGCCTTTGAAGGCGAGAGCCAGATTATCTGGTTTGACGGGAATTATTCAGACTATGAAGCCGATCGCCACAAGCGGCTCGGCATTGCCGCGGATACCCCGCACCGGATTCGCTATCGCAGCCTGCGCAGGGAGTAGCTGCCGGATCTTTGCTTCTGCGACTCTATACTCTGGATTCAATGGGAGAAGTTTTCGCCAGTATCTGCTGCACGGCAGGCATTTCCAAGAATTGCCGCTGCATTTCGGGAGTGCCGGCGTGATCATGGATAAAACCTAATATCTCTCGAGTGGATTGCCAATATCGATCAGCATCATCCGCCTGCCCGGTGAGCTCACTAATTTCAGCCAAACTAGCCAGGGAACGCCACCACGGCCAGCGTACCGAGATGGCGGCGGCTGTTTCACAGGCTTGATTTAGTACCACGCGAGCCTCCTCCAGGCGCCCCGATCCTTTTAGTGCTAAACCTTTGTAATATAAGAAATAGGGCAAAATACCGCGAGCTTGCTGTGCCTGTAATATTGTGATGATTTCATCCACAGCCTGGATTGCTTCTAAATAATTTTGGTGGATGAGGGAAAGTTCGCTTTCGGCCATAGGGATGTAATTATTATAAAAACCCAGAACGTGATCGCTGTTATAAATATGCGATCTGTCTATCGCCTCAGATGCTAACTTGAAATCGCCCAACTCCAGGTACAGCAGTGCCTGACTGCCCAGAGCCTGTGTCAGCCAGAATGGTGCCTGACTCTCGGCAGTTTTGACTGCATAGTGGCTGTAAGGAATGGCTTGATACAGAGCGCCTAAGCGCATCAAGAGCACCGATTGCAATCCATTCACTATGGTAAGCCCAGGAAGGAATCCGGAGAGCTCGCTGGTGCGGTAGGATTCGTCCAATACTGCAGAAGCCTGGTCGTATTCGCCTTGCTCGAGATGTATTTGGCCTTGAATCATCCAGCCATAAGCCAGGTGCCACAAGCTACCAATGGATTGGGCAATTTGAATACCTTCTTGAACGAGTGAAGTGGCATGTTGAAAATCGCCCAGATTCACATATATGATGGCTTCAGTAAGTAAAGTATCGGCCAGGCGCGGCGTATTAAAATGCTCGCGCCAGATTGATTTCGCTTCGTCTATGGCAGCTAACGCCAGGTCGAATTGCATTTGCGGAGTGTATACATATTTGGTCAGGTCGGCCAGGGTGAGCGCAAGCTGATCCACAAGTTTGTACTGTCTGGCTAATACCAACGACTGTTTCCCGTATACCTCTGCTTTTTTAAGTCGATTGGAGAAAAAACCGTTCGCCATCAAAATCCACAAAATTCTGGCTTCCATCGTAAAGTCATTAAGGTCCCTGGCGATTTCCTGAGCTTGAAGAGCGAGCTGTTCGCCGCGATCGGCGTCAAATTTTGGATTAGGCGTGGAATAAAGCTGCGCCAGGTCTGCCAGGCATATGAGCTGCATCTGTCGATCACCCTGGCCGGCAGCGAGGGTTTCCATCTCGCGATAATTCTCCACCGCTTGAGTGTAGCTGCCGCTCCACCAGAGTGCCTGCCCTCGTTTTTGGTACAGTTCTCCCAGTGCTTTCCACAAGCCAGCCTGCTCCGCTTCACTGCCTTTACGAAACTCGCTACGAGCGACCGCAAGGCTGCTGCTGAAGAACCTGGCTGCTTCGGCGTTCGCGAAGCGTTGCAGGGCAAGATTGCCGGCCATGGTGTAATACAACATCGCTTGCCTATCTTCGCCTGCATGATGGAAATGGTCGGCGAGCAAGGGTGCAAATTCTTCCAGTCGCTCGGGATAAATATCCTCAATGGTTTCTGCAATCGCCAGGTGGAGTTTGCGACGGTCTTGCTTCACCAGAGACCCACGGGTAGACTCATACACCAGCGTGCTGGTAAAACTATATTCAGCTTCTGCCTCGGGACTGTGGGCTTTTAATAATCCCATCCTGGAGAGCTGTTGAAGGTGATTAAGTAATAACGGCGAGTCAGACATCTACTTTGCGACCCGTTTTGTGTTCGTCCAATGTTGTATTCGATAAGATCGCCTGCACAGCCGGTTGGCTTACGAACTGATTCCCCAAGCCAGAATCGCCCACTGTGGCCAGGATCGTATTAATTACACCATTCGCCAGTTGTTGGGATTTGCGCGATCTGGCGAGATCGCCCGTATGCGAAAATAGTTCTGTCTGAAGAGCATAGATCTTCCATAGGATCCAGTTCAGCCCCAGTCTTCGAGCAGTTGCCTCTGCCTGGATGATTAAATCCTGTGCCTGGATTTGCTTACCAAGCAAGCAGAGCGCGCGCGCTTGATAATACTGGTAATAAGGGACGGCTGCTATCGCCTGCAGGAAGTTTGGATGATTAAGGAAAAGGGAGGTGAACTCAATAACAGGTTCGGGTTGGTTGATGGAGAGTTGGTATTCGCTCATTGCTACTAGGTAATCGGTGAGATTCAACTGCGCAGCCAGAATGTTTTTCGGGCTGGCGGTGATTTCCAATACGAGATTCAGCGAATCCCGAGCGTGCTCGAGCTCTCCTTGCAGCACGCAAGAATATGCCAGGATGCTGTGGCCGTATATTTGCCAGATCACCGATTGACCTTCAGCTACCTGCAAAGCAATGTTGGCATGGCGTTCGCCATTTTTGCCATCTCCGATGCGATTATACAAAACGCTAAAAATCAAATTAGTCATAACTCGACCGATGGTGAGTTCGGACATTTCGCTGAGTTTGTCAGCTCGCACCAAATATGATAATGCTTCGCCAAGGTTTAAGGACTCTATGTAATAGAAGCCAAAACACCACATGCTGAAGGCTTGGCCCCACAAATTCCCAGTTTCTACACTGATCCGGTAAGCTGATTCGATAGATTGTTTTGCCAGCTCAAATTCGCCAAATAAGAACTGGTCGAGGGCAGCGTTGGTCAGATTATCTGTCAGCATAACCAGATTATTGTTTTTTTCGAATATTTCCCTTGCCTCTAGAAGCGAGTCCAGGGCTTGTCGAAATTCACCGGTCATCGGGTAGATGAAACTGCCCATATCGTTGAGGATAAAAGCCAGCTGTTCCTGGAGTCCGAAGGCTCGGGCTACCTGGATGGCTTCCAGGCCAAAAAAGGTAGCCCGCTCTACCTGGTTAGTGAAAAAATTTTGCAACATGAGCAGCCATAAAGCTCTAGCCTGGTACGTTTTGTCATCAATTTTGGCAGACTGCTCGAGAGCTCGCGTGGTAATAACTTCGCTTAGCTCTGTGTTAAATTTTGGTGTGGGGGTTGAGTAAATTACTGCTTGAGCCAGAATTGCTTCCAACTCCATCCTTGAATTCTCCAACCTATGTCCGAGGTTTTCCAATCTTTGGAATGTATCCAGTGCCATCTCGTAGTTCAGTAATTGTTGGTAGGCATACCCCAGATTCAAATATAAATCCTGCCAGGTCTGAGGCGGGATGCTGAAGGAGATATCAGGTTGGTTTGAGATCCGCAATGCGCTTAAATAATGCAAAACAGCCTCGGCGTTGGCATAACGGCGAAAGGCGGCATCTGCTGCGATCTTATAATATTGCAGGGCACGCTGGTCATCCCCACCAAGGGAAAAATGGTGAGCCAGTAAAGGTGCTTGCTCTTCTAGCTTATCTTGAAAAATAACTTCCAATACTTCAGCAGCTGCCAGGTGGAGCTCACGCCGATCCTGGCGGACCAGTGATTGGTAAGCGGTTTCCTGAACGAGCGCATGCCGGAACCAATAAGCCGGTTCTGGAATGACCTGGCTTAATGAAATGAGCCCATCTGCTTCTAGCTGGTTTAGATGTGCGATCGAGAGCATGGTTGGAGAATTTCCGCTAACTGAGGTTCGATTTTTGCCGAGCCAGTACTTGTTCCAGCACTTTAACTGAGAACTGGCGACCGATAACCGAGGCGACGCGCAAGGTTTGTTTAACATCTTCGGGCAATCGATCGATTCTTGCCAGCAACAATCCTTGCAGGTTGTCCGGGATTTCGGTACTGCTGATATCTTTTTGAGCAACCCATTTATTATCTTGATTAACCAATACGCCCTGATCGATAAGCATGCGGATGACTTCTTCGACGAAGAAGGGGTTGCCTTCCGCTTTGCTGAGGATAATTTCACGTATCTTGGCAGGTAGCCGATCAAGATCAAGTAAATTCTCTACCAATTTCTCGCTATCGGTCTCATTAAGGGGACGCAAAGTGATTTCAATGAAGCCGGCACCCATCAAGTCTCGCAGGTTTGTTACCAATCTCCACCCTGCCGTCTCCCGTTCCGGCCGGGCAAGAAAAATGAAGAGTATAGGTACTTCTCTCGCCAGAGGGAGTAATTTTATTAATAGCTCCGTTGAAGAAGGATCAGCCCAATGAATATCTTCGAGAATAAATATCGTGGGGCGTTGGGAGGCTAACCTGCTGAATATCTCTCTCAGGGCAAAAAGATATTGCGCCTGGATGGTCTGTGGACCGAGCAGGCGGACACGTTCCAGCGAATCCCCTTCGAGATGGAGAGAAAGTAGATGCGCGAGGTAAGGATAGACACCTGAAGTCTGCCCTTCAAACAGCTCATCGCAGCGTTTTTGAAGGGCTGTACGGACCACAGGTTCACTGGTAGCGGCACTGACGCCTAGAATTGAGCGTAAAAGATCGATCAGCAGATGGTAGGCAAGTCCTTGACCGTAAGACAGGCAGTGACCTTCGATCCAATCGAGTTGGACGTCTTCGGCAAGGAGTGCCGCCTTCCACTCGTTTATCAGGCGGGTTTTTCCGATTCCCGCTTCACCGATCAATAACCCGGACCGCCCGACTCCCGCCTGTACCGTCCTGGCTAGATCCAACAGAGTGGCAAGCTCGTCCGCTCGACCTACCATAGGGCTTTCTAATCCAGATAAACCACGCAGGCTGCCCGGCTTAGGCCGCAGTCCGATCACTTCGAAAACCCTGACCGGTTCGCTTTTACCCTTTACCGTGATTGCCCCTAAATCTTGAAAATCGAAGATTGGGGCAACGAAGCGGTGGGTATTTTCAGAGATTAATACCGTCATTGGTCGAGCTGCAGACTGCATTCGGGCTGCCAGGTTGATTGCATCACCCATGGCGGTATATTCATAGACCAGATTGCTGCCTACTTCACCTACGACAACCGGTCCAGTATTCAGGCCAACTCGCATGGAAAAATTAATGCCGTATTGCCGTCGAACTTCTTCTGCATATTCGCGGACGATCGAGATCAGATCCCACCCGGCACGAACTGCCCTTACAGGGTCATCTTCATGAGCAACAGGAGCACCAAAAAAAGCCAGCAACGCATCTCCCATGAACCTGGCGATAGTGCCTTCATAACGGTAAATGGCTGGCACCAGCAAGTCAAAGGCCCGGTTCATGATTAACGTCCAATCCTCAGGGTCCATCTGCTCAGCCAGGGCTGTCGAATCAACAACGTCTGCGAACAATGCAGTGACGACACGGCGCTCTCCGGCAAGATGGCCCGAAGAGCGCATCTTCTCTGCCAGGGGTGCAGGAGTCGTTGCCGCTATACGCGAAATGCGTGGGTCGAGGGATTGTGAACCGGCAGGAGAGATTGTTGCTCGCTGGTCACCCGCTGCAGCTAGAACCGAAGAGAGTGAATAACCGCAATTCGTGCAGAATTTTGCCCCAGGTGCATTAATTGTCTGGCAATTCGGGCAGGTCCGAGGCAGAGCCTTTCCGCAATTTTGGCAGAAATTCGCATTCTCCGGATTTTGGAAAGTACAGTTTGGGCAGATCATTGCGTGCCGCGTTATAGATTGGCGATTAAGCGCCTATGTTGCACCCGCATGCAGGTGTTCATGACCACCTGGAGGCCGGCATCCAGGGCGACTGCCGCAGCTTCTTCATTAACAATGCCCTCTTGCATCCAGATTACTTTGGCTCCTATCTTGATGGCTTCGTCCACGATAGGGGGTACGACTTCACTGCGCCGGAATATCAAAACGGTGTCAACGGGTTCGGGAATGGAAGATAAATCTGTGTAACTTTTTTCCCCGAGCACTTCCTGCAAATACGGATTTACTGGGATTATCCGATAGCCCTGCCTCTGCAGATAAGCTGGTACCGCGTAGGAAGGCAGCTCAGCTTTATCGGTGATGCCCACCACAGCTATCGATCGGGTGTTTTCCAGGATTTGTCGCAAAGTGTCATCGTCTGGTTGGGTATATAAGCCAAGGGGTATCATGCCATCCTGCGCTTTTTCGAAGTTGATCGGAAGATATACCTCAAAAACCGTTTTACCAGGCCTGGAGTTGACTTTGATATCACCCAGGTGCTTTTGGATGATATTCCAGGTAATATTCAATCCCAGACCAGTACCTTTTCCAACCGGCTTGGTGGTGAAAAAAGGTGAAAAAATCTTTTCCTGGATATCATCCGGAATACCTGGGCCATTGTCCTCGAGCTGGACGACAACAAAATCGCCTCGGCGCCTGGTGTGGATGGTAATTTCACCCTTGCCATCCATCGCATCGATGGCATTATCCAGGATATTCGTCCATACCTGATTGAGCTCACTGCCGAAAGCGGTTATCCTGGGCAGGTCATCTGCATAATCCCGGTGGACGGTAACACCCTTTTTAATCTTGCTGCGCAAGATAACCAGGGTGTTTTCAAGACCTTCGTGTAGATCGACCTCCTGCACTGGCGCCTGGTCAAGGTACACATATGTCTTCATTGCCTTGACAATCTCGGAAATCTGGCGCGTCCCCATGCTGATTTCCAGCAGCAAGTTGGTAATTGAGTAGGAGGCATTCAGCCACTTCAAGGCAGACGCGACTTTATTCAGCCGATGAGTACGTTAAGAATGCCTTGTAGGTCCTGTTCGTTTATTCCCGCCTGGACGAGATTTGGCGCCATATCCCAGGCGTTTTCGATGCCATGGTCATCCAACCAGGTCTCGACAGCATACTCTCGATCGCTGCGATCCAGGGGATCCAGGATGACCGGATGTAGAGCATTCTGCTGGGCAGCCTGATTTAACTGCGCCAGGTAAGCGATTTGGGTCGCATCCAGCGAAGCACTCAACAGCTCTAATTGCGCGCTATGGAGACCTTGGATAGCCAGGCTCAATTGCTCAGCACCACGAAGTGCTGCGGCGGCTGGATTATTCAGCTCGTGCGCCATCCCTGCTGACAGGGTACCCAGCTGGGCCATCTTCTCGTTTTGCCCAAGCATGGCTTCATTCGACCGCAGACGAGCCACAAACGTATGTAGCATTGAACGGGCAACCGCAGGGCTGGTGTTCATCAGCCTGTCGAGCTGTTCCTGGCTGATGGCGATAAAGCGGCAGTCGGTGCGTGCCCGGATCGTCGCCATACGTGGGGCCGACTCGAGCAGCGACATCTCTCCGATCACCTCGCCGGCGCCACGCACAGCCAGCAAAACCTGGCGCCCGCCCGAAATTTTCAGGATTTCAACCTGACCGTCCTCGATGACATATGCCCATTCACCCATATCGCCTTCTGAAAACAACAACTGTCCGGCAGGTATGGTGACCTCTTCTACCATCTGGCAAAGACGATCAAGGTCTTCTGGGGGTAACCCCGAAAACAGCGGGACTCTTTTCAGGAATTCGTAAACAGGCATCAGACGGTCTTTAAGTATTGGTGGATCAACGATACGGCAATCGCACCTTCCCCAACGGCGGAAGCCACACGCTTGACTGAGCCATGGCGCACATCACCGGCAGCGAAAATACCCGGCTGACTGGTTTCAAGCAGGTAGGGGTCGCGTTTGAGTGTCCAGCGATGAGCCGGACCGGCTTTGGCCAGGTCGGAGCCGGTCAGCACAAAACCTGAAGAATCCAGGGCCACCACGCCGGCGAAAACTTCGGTGCGCGGCACCATACCGATAAATATAAACAATGCGGATGCAGGAACTTTCCAGGAGGTTTTTGATTCGAGATCGGAAATTACCAGCTCATTCAAGCGGTTATCCGGCAAGCCTGGATTGGTGCCGATCGCTTCGATAACTTCTACGTTGTAAAGCACCTTGATGTTAGGCGTGGCAGCAATCTGCTCGATCAGGTACTGAGACATGCTTACCGTGAGATTGCTGGAGCGCACGAGCATCGTGACGTTGCTCGCATAGCGGGAGAAGAACATGGCGGCTTGCCCGGCTGAATTCGCGCCGCCTACAACATAGATTTCTTTGCCGCGGTAAGCCGCTGCTTCGGTGAGGGCAGCCCCGTAATAGACACCTGCACCGGTCAATGCGTCTACACCGGGTGCGTCCAGGCGGCGCACAGAGACCCCGGTGGAGATGATCATCGCGTGGCAGCTCAGCTCCGTGCCGTCTTTCAATGTGACGTAGCGGTACTGGCCTTCCGTGCGGATCGATTTCACCTCTTGTGGGAGAAGGATTTCCACGCCGAAACGCTTGGTCTGGCTGAATGCCCGTCGCGCCAGGTCGGCTCCACTCAATCCCTTCGGGAAGCCAAGATAATTTTCGATGCGTGAGCTTGTGCCTGCCTGTCCACCGGTCGCTTCGCGTTCGATCATTACCGTCCGCAAGCCTTCGGAGCCTCCGTAAACAGCGGCTGCCAGTCCAGCAGGGCCACCGCCGATGATGATCAGGTCATAAAACGGCTGAGTAGCCTTGGTTTGCAGGCCGATTTTATGCGCCAGCTCTTCCAGGCTCGGGTTGATCAGGTAGCCACCATCCGGGAAGAAGACCACCGGCATCGGTAAGCCGCCGAGCTCTTCGGATGAGCTTTCGGGAAGGGATTCTATCAGCAGGCGTGCCTGGTCATCCACCTCGATATCCACCCATTGATAGGGAATCTGGTTGCGGGCAAGAAAATCCTTGACATTATGTGTGCTTGGTGACCACAGGCTGCCGGCTACCCGGATGCCATCGTAGGGCAAATCGATCGTAGCCGACCAATCGCTTAACAGGTCATCCAGGACGGGGAACAGATTTTGTTCGGGAGGATCCCAGGGCTTCATCAGATAAAAATCCAGGCCGACAGTATTGATGCTGGTGATTGCGGCTTCGGTGTCGGCGTAAGCAGTCAGCAGGACTTTACGCGCTTCCGGGTAGTACTTGATCGCTTCAAGCAGAAATTCAGTCCCGCTCATGGTGGGCATGCGCTGATCCACCAGGAAAAGAGCAATTGGGGTATTGCGTTGTTTCAACTGACGCACGGTTTCCAAAGCCTCGGCTCCCGATCCGGCTTTGATCACGCGATAATCCCGCCCATACTGTTTGCGTAAGTCGCGTTCGACGGCATTCAGTACCTGCGGTTCATCGTCGACTGTCATTAAAACGGCTTTAGCCATACGAATCCCCTCCCAATATCTTATAACTAGGTCTTTATTGTGGAAATTATACTCGCGAATCAGTCGACGGGTAATATTTTGTCTTAAATACCTATCCAATTCTTAACTAACCGGATTCAGTTTTTGTTTAGCTATGGAAATTTTTAAATCAAGTGACAGGCTGCCCAATGATTGGGTCCAACTTCACGCCAAACCGGGACCTCGACCTTGCACCGATCGATGGCTAGCGGGCAGCGGGGGTGAAAACGGCAGCCGCTGGGCGGATTGAGCGGGCTGGGGACATCCCCTGTCAGCAGGATACGCTGCCTGGCACGATCTTTTTTGGGATCGGGAATTGGGACTGCAGAGAGCAAAGCCTGTGTGTATGGGTGGAGCGGATTGTCGTAAAGCTCATCGTGATGCGCCAGCTCGACAATGATCCCCAGATACATCACTGCCACCCGGTCACAAATATGCCGCACCATGCTTAAATCGTGGGCAATAAACAGGTAGGTTAGATTAAATTGATCCTGTAAATCTTCCAGCAGATTGACAACCTGGGCTTGAATCGAAACATCCAACGCGGAGATTGGCTCATCGCAGACGATGAACTTGGGTTTGGAAGCCAGCGCCCGGGCGATACCAATCCGCTGGCGCTGACCGCCGGAAAATTCGTGCGGGAACCGGTTCACCAGCCGGCTGGAGATGCCTACCAATCCGAGCAGCTCACGGACGCGCTCTTCTCGTGCCGACTTCGTAGGGAGGAGCTTATGCACTTTCAAGGGTTCCCCAACAATATTGCTCACTGTCCAGCGCGGGTTGAGCGACGCATAAGGGTCCTGGAAGATCATGGCAGCCTTGCTGCGCACGATATGCATCTCTTTTACTTTTGCTGTGCAGATGTTGTGCCCATCAATGCGGATATCCCCGCTGGTTGCCGGATACAGGCCCAGGATGGTGCGCCCTACCGTCGTCTTACCACAGCCGCTTTCGCCGACCAGACCCAAGGTCTCGCCAGATTCGATGTAGAAGCTGACGCCATCCACAGCTTTGACATTTCCGACTACTTTATCAAGGATCAAGCCTTTGCGTACAGGGAAATACTTGACCAGATGATCGATTTCAACGATAGGTCCTGCTGATTCGGTCATCGTGGCGCTCCGGTACCAACATCGATCCAACAGGCCACGCGATGATCAAGGGCAACAGGATCGAGAGGCGGCATTTCAGCCCGGCAGCGGTCATAGACATACTCGCAACGTGCCGCGAATGGGCAGCCGTGCGGTTGGATCAACAAGTTTGGCGGTGCGCCGGGTATAGATTTCAGCCGGTGGTGGCGATGATGATCGATACGAGGTAAGGCCTGCATCAGTGCCAGGGTGTATGGATGGCTAGGATTGTCGTAAAGCTCATCTACAGTGGCTTCTTCGATAATAAAACCGGCATACATCACCATCACTCTATCGGCAAGTCGCGCCACAACGCCGAGGTCGTGCGTGATCCAGATCATGGCCATGCCCAGCCGCTCGCGAAACTGAATCATCAAATCCGTAATCTGGGCCTGGATGGTGACATCCAGGGCGGTGGTTGGCTCATCGGCGATCAACAAATGCGGGGCGCAAGCCAGGGCCATGGCGATCATCGCTCGTTGGCGCATGCCGCCAGAGAACTGGTGGGGGTAATCTCTTAGCCGCTGAGGCGCAGCAGGTATGCCCACCTGTTCCAGCATTTCAATGGCGCGCTCCTCGGCCATGGCTTTTGTCATGCCCAGGTGAGTGATCAGCGATTCGGTTATTTGCCGGCTGATGGTTAAGGTTGGATTGAGGGAGGTCATCGGATCCTGGAAGATCATGGCGATGTCTTTACCGCGCACGTGTTCCATTTCACGCTCAGACAATTTGAGCAAATCTTGACTACCGTACATCGCAGAGCCGCTTGAGATCTCTCCAGGGGGGATGGCGATCAGCCGCAGCAAAGAGAGCATAGTGACTGTTTTTCCACAGCCGCTTTCGCCGACGACAGCCAGGGTTTCTCCTTCATCAACATGAAAGGAGACACCATTCACAGCGTGGACGATGCCTTCGGGGGTATAGAAGCGGGTTCTTAGGTCTGTGACATCTAACAGAATAGGCATCCGGTTATCTCCAACCCGATTAGATTGCCCGGCTGCGAGGATCCAAGGCATCCCGCAGTCCGTCACCAACAAAATTGATACTTAATACTGTTAAGGCAATCAGTATCCCAGGAAACAACCACAGCCAATACGCCTGCTCGATATAGTTGTAAGCGCCTTCCAGCATATTGCCCCAGGTGGCAGTTGGCGGGCGCACGCCAAGCCCCAGGAAGCTGATATAGGCTTCCAATGTGATCGCGCCGGCAACGCCCAGGGTGGCAGCTACGACAATCGGAGCGATGCTATTAGGCAGGATATGCTGGAATATGATCTGCGAGTTGGGTGTGCCCATGGAACGCGCCGCCAGGATGAATTCATTTTCTTTGATCGAGAGAAACTGCGAGCGCACAACTCGAGCGGTATATGGCCAGCTGGTTAGGCCAATAATCAAGATGATAATGATCACGCTGCCGCTGAAAGTGCGACCTAGGAATTGCACATCGGGAATATTGCCCGCAAAGAATTTGGCCATTACCAGCAGCAAAAAGAGCTGTGGAATGACCAGGACAACTTCTGTAAAACGCATCAAAATACTATCCAGACGGCCGCCAAAAAATCCAGACAGAGAGCCGACAGTAATTCCAATGGTTAATTCCACCAGCATGGCGGTTATCCCGATTAAGATGGATATCTGGGCGCCGTAAATTGTACGTGCGAGGATATCTCGACCGACAGTATCCGTACCAAAAATATGTTCCGAGGAAGGCGCTTCCAGCCTTTTCTTGGTGTCCGTTTTGTTGGCATCTGCTTCAGCAAAAATGAATGCACCAGCGATGGCATACACAATGATCAGGGATAAAGTGATGCTGCCAAACATGGCCATCTTATGGCGCCGGAAACGCCGCCAGGCCATCTGCCCTATGGAGAGAGGAGGAGTTTCCAGCTCATCTACTGGCAGGCTGGGTAAGCTGGGCGAGGGTAGCGTTACATCGATCACAGTTTGCCCTCCAGGTCAGTCAAAACGAATTCTAGGGTCGAGCCAGGCATAGGTGATATCGGTAATAATCTGGAAGATGATCACCGCAGTGGCGATCATCATCAAGATACCCATCACAACCGCGGTATCGCCACGCGATAAATGATCCAGAAAGAGCCGCCCCATACCGGGCCAGCCAAATATCCTTTCGGTAACAATTGCACCACCCAGTAAAAACGGCAAGTCGAGCCCGATGACCGTCACGATGGGCAAGGCGGCATTTTTCAGGGCGTGGATATAGATCACCTGATTTCGGGGTAGACCTTTGGATTTTGCAGTACGGACATAATCCATGCTGAGCACATCGAGCATCGAGCTGCGCACGTAGCGCGAATACGCAGCAAAATACACAAATGACAGAGTAGCTACGGGCAGGACCATGTGCCAGGCTACCTGGGTTGGGGTCTGGCCCACTTCCGGGTCGAACATTCCGACCGTTGGCAGGTAGGGCAGCCCCCAGGCCTTGAAATTGACGGCGAACAGGTACATGGACAAGATGCCGAAGAAAAAAACTGGCATTGAGTACAAGATGAAGGTAAACGTTGTGATCACGTTATCTAAAACCGAGTACTGGCGCAGGGCTGAGTAAATCCCGATCAATAATGATCCGGTGATAATTACTATTTCGGCAACAATCATCAACAACAGTGTATTCGGCAGGCGTGCCCAGATGACTTCGGTTACCGGGACGCCACGGTTGACCAAAGATATACCAAAATCGCCGCGCAGCACCCCTTTGCGTTCGCCTTGTTTTTCCGGTACGCCGTCCCCATCCCAGTCGAATGTTTTCCAATCGTTCCCGATTAACCAATATACATAGCGCATATAGACGGGCTGATCTAGCCCTAAAACTCTCTTCAGGCGCTCGCGTTCGGCTGAACGTGTTACATTGCGCCCGCCCATCGTTGCGATTGGGTCGCCAATTTTTTCCATCAGCCCGAATATGATCCAACTGACGATAATCAATACCAGAATGCCTTGCAGTAGACGGCGGATGATATAGCGAGTCATCGCCTGCTCCTCAAAGGGTATTTCCCAGGATAGACAAGGACGGGGAGGGATAGGTTCATCCCCACCCCGTCCTTGAGGTCAGAAATCCGAGAACTAACTTATGGAGTCAATTCCCATTCGAAAACATTATAGAAGGGGGTGGCTCCGGAGACCTTGACATTCTGCAGGCGTGAACCCACCCCAAACAGGTCGGGATCCTGCCAGATGCCAAGCCAGTAAACCTTATCGTAGATCATCTTGGAGATCTGGTAGAAGATCTGCTGGCGGGCGTTGTAATCCACCTGCGTGCCCTGCTGCAGGAAGAGGGCATCCAGTTCAGGATCGCACCAACCTTCCCAGTTTGTGCCGCTGGGCTTCTCATCTGATGGGATTTCCGCGCACAAGTAGTCGTAACTATCCGGATCCGGGAATTGGGTCACCGTCGAATACTCGAACAAATCCAGCTGGCCGGTAGCCGCAGGGCCGCCTTCTTCGTAGCCGGAGAAGAACTGGTCGGACTCAAAGTTCAACAGCTCGACGCCAATCCCGACCTCAGAAAGCATCTGCTGCACGACAGCCTGGGTGTCCTTGCGGATTTCACGAGTAGTAGTTCCGTAGGTCAGGACGAGCTCTACCCCATCTTTGTCGCGGGTGCCATCGCTATTTGAGTCAACCCAGCCGGCTTCATCCAGCAGAGTTTTCGCCATTTCGGGATCGTATGGATAGGGTGTAATGGATGGGTCTACGTAGGGTGTGTTGTCCCACATCGTGGCAGCCGGTGCGGTCAATCCGAGCAGCAAGTCCTCGGTGATTGCGACACGGTCAGTGGCATAAGCAATCGCCTGGCGGACTTTTACATCCAGGATGGCAGGATGTGCTGTTTCGGGATCCAGGTTGAAGTAAAAGCCTTCGTTGTACCCGGAGAAAGCCTTCAGGATGGTGATTCCGGCTTCTTCCAGACCAGGGACGTCAGAATATGCAAAGAAGGTGCCCAGGTCGCCGTCGCCGGTCTGCAGGGCAGCAATTTGCGAAGCGTCATCCGGGACGAACTGGAAGAAGATCTCATCGATCTTCGGGCGGCCGAGCCAATAATTATCATTGGCTACAAAACGAGCGAAGCTGCCGGATTCCCATTCATCAAAATTGTAGGGGCCGCAACTTACGGTTGGAGCGCGACTCCACTCGGCCTCGTTGATGCTGCCGGCGCTGTCAAATTCTGGCTGCAGGATGTGTTTCGGCAAGAGGCCGTGCCACAAAGAACCTAGCCAGGCGGCGTAAGGCTCGGTGAAGGTGGTCACTAGCGTGAGTGGATCCGGCGCCTCCATCGACGCGATTTTGTCGTAAGGCGCAACCGATGCCACGGCGTTATTGGGATCGATGGTCATCTGGTAGGTAAAGATGAAGTCGTCCGCCGTGAGTGGTGTGCCGTCCGACCAGACGAGGTCGTCGCGCAAATTCATCGTAATCGTCTTGCCATCATTCGTGATCCCGCCATTTTCAACGCTGGGGATTTCCGTCACCAGAACTGGAATGGGATTGTTCATATCATCGAAAGTCCAGGCATAACAGTTCCAGATTGGGAAGGTAGTGGATACAAACCACATGTTCGTATAGAGCGGGTTAAGTGTGTCGAACTCTTGGGTCCAAATGAGCTTAGCAACTTTCTTCTCGGTCGGCTCTTCGGCGGGCGGTTGTGTGGCTTCGGGAGCTACCGGTTCTTCTACTTCTGGAGCAGGCGGCTCTGTCGCTTCAGCAATCGGCTCACTGGCGCAGGCGGCCAGGACGAAACTGGTAAGTAAAATTAACGTCAGCAACAGGAAAGGGGTTTTACTTTTCATCTGATTGTTCCTCCAAGGGGAATAGGTAAACACGTTCCTGGGGTTTAATGGTTCAAACCGGAACTTACGAGCGCAGGGCAGGCCTGCAGTGAACGAAACCGTTACAGTTATGTTTTGTGATGATCACCTCCATAACCTATCTGAGTTAATTACTCCATGCGGTATCGTTGGTTCAATTGGTGGTCAACAAAGGATTTCTGGAAATTGTTTCTATTATATAATGATTTAAGAAATTATTCGCCCGGTTTTCGATTGAATTCATAATAAAACAAGGAGACACGATGAGTAGAACAATCCGGCTTGGTGAAACAGTAAGCATACCTGGCACTCTCCAGTATGGGCGCTTTGACGCCTTGGTACATCCCACCGGGCATACGGAATTTTTGCCGGTGATCCTGGCGCAGGGTATCGAGGAAGGTCCCTGCTTGTGGCTGACTGCCGGGATCCACGGACCCGAGCACACCGGTCCGGCAGTGCTGTACCGCTTGCTGACGCAAGATCTGGTCAACCGCATGCGGGGGACTATCGTGGCGATCCCGGCGTTGAGCCCGGCTGGATTGCGCACCATGACACGCGAGCCCTATCACGCCGGCAAGGACCCCAACCGCTTGTGGCCTGATGGCAAGCCCCAGGCGCCTGCCGATCCCGATAAGGACCCGCCTACCTCGTTGGAGAAAGCTTATGCTCGCCTATTCGACCAGGTGCTGGCGACGGCAGATGCCATGATCGATTATCACAATGCCTGGACGGGATCGCTCTCATTTTCGTTCCTGGACCGGGTTTTCTACCGCACAGACATGGACGCCGAAGGTAATAAGGCTGAGGCGGAATTGCTCTCCGCTCGCCAGATGGAACTGCTGCGTGCTTATGGTCACACGATTGTGTGCGAAATGCCGGCAGATAAGCTGATCGAGGACGAGCTGCACCGCTCGACCACGGCGGCTGCGATGTATATTGGAAAAATC
Source organism: uncultured Chloroflexia bacterium (assembly GCA_963744375.1). Lineage (GTDB taxonomy): Bacteria > Chloroflexota > Anaerolineae > Anaerolineales > UBA4823 > CTSoil-045. The sequence goes on from CAVUTH010000002.1 coordinate 53,122, forward strand.
CCCTCTTTCACAGTCGAGCTCGGCACCGGGGAGATGCCAGACCCTGCGATTGTGGCAGCTTCCGTTAGCGGCACACGTAATGTGATGCGCCTGCTGGGGATGTTGGATGGCGGAGCCGAACCAATATCTGGAATCAAAGTTGTCGATCCGGGATACCTATGCCGCCGGTTGAGCACACCGCGCACACCTGAACCCGGCGTGGTGCTCCACCGGGTGGAGGCGGGGGACCTGGTGAAAGCAGGTGATATCGTGGCTGACCTTTTGGATATCTGGGGTCGACCGATTGGGGAGGGTGTCCTACGTTCGGAATATGATGGGTTTGTCCTAGGGCGACAGCACGGCATCTATTATTACCCGGGTGAGGCGGTCTTGAGCCTGGCAGTTCGCAACGAGGCACCAATTATTGCTCCATACCCGGAAGATTACTTCAAAAATAAAGCATAGCAGTATGCCTTTCCTCATTATCCAACCCATCGGCAAACGGATACAAGTCGATCCGCAAATATCTCTCCTGGAAGCCGCCAGGCAGGCCGGTGTTGAGTTAGTTTCGATCTGCGGGGGAATCGGGATTTGCGACAGCTGCCAGATTCGCCTGGTGCGAGGTCAGCTGACAGCGCCGTCCCTCGAAGAACAGGCCATATTCTCTGCAGAGCAGCTCTCTGCGGGATATCGGCTGGCCTGCCAGGCATGCGCTTTGACAGATGCAACCATCGATGTCCCAAAAGAATCCCTTACCACAGTGCAGCGCTTACAAATTGAAGGTACGGCAACCGAAGTCGCCTTGCTGCCCGCCCTGGACTGGATTGATATCAGCGTGACGCCGGCCAGCCTGGATGATCTTCGTGCCGATACCACCCGGTTGTGGGTATCAGCTGCCTTGTCCGGTTGGCAGACCCAGGGTGAACTTCGTTTGAGGTTTGCCCCGGCAGTTTTAGCAACTCTTTCCGAGAGGTTGCGGGCACAAGGTTGGACGGGCCGACTGGTACGGCGAGGGGAAGAAGTGATTGCCTTCCTGCCAGTCGGGTCCAAGGTGCTCGGGCTGGCGGTGGACATCGGCACCACGAAACTGGCGGCATATCTGCTAGACCTGGAGACCGGAGAGACCCTGGGCAGCGCAGGGGAGATGAACCCGCAAATCGCTTATGGGGAAGATGTGTTGAGCCGCATCGCCTATGCCAACCTGCACACGAACGGCAGGGATGAGCTGCAGAGCAGGGTGGTGGGCAGCCTGGGTAAAATGACTGCCGGGATGACACAATCTGCCGGCCATACCTTCGAGCAAGTTTTGGATGCAGTGATCGTAGGGAATACCGCCATGCATCACCTGGCGATTGGGCTGCCGGTTCGCCAGCTGGGAGAGTCGCCATATGTTGCGGCAGTTGGCGAAGCATTGCAGGTTACTGCCGAAAATCTTGGTATGCAAATCGCCCCGGCTGCTGGGGTTTACTTCCCGCCCAACCTGGCGGGCTTCATCGGGGCCGATCATGTCGCCATGCTTTTAGCCAGCGAAACGGTTGAACGTGCAGAATGTGGCGATAAGAAGCACCCCGTCATAGCCGTGGATATTGGGACTAATACGGAGATCAGCCTGATTTTCCCGGTGGCGAAACGCGATGAAGTACGGGTACTCAGCTGTTCAGCAGCATCCGGTCCGGCCTTCGAAGGGGCACACATCCGCGCCGGGATGCGGGCGTCGCCGGGCGCCGTGGAGCGCGTGCAGATCGACTCATCCACACTGCGCTATACCACGGTTGGCGACCAGCCCCCGGTCGGGATCTGCGGATCGGGCATCCTGGACATCGTCGCCGAGATGCTTGACAATGGTATACTCGATCGCACAGGAAAAATGCGAGCCGGACATCCGCTGGTGCGATTTGGACCTCAATCCAACCTGCGTGGAGAGTTGTTAGTAGCCCCTGCAGCCGTGACAGGGCATGGGAAGGACATCCTTGTTTCTCGGGAGGATGTTCACGAGATACAGCTTGCCAAGGCGGCAATTCGCGCCGGGATAGATGTACTGCTGGATGAAGCCGGTCTGTCTGCAGCAGACCTGTCGGACACTGCGGATTGTTCATTCATCGTTGCCGGCGCCTTTGGTACGTATATCCATCTTCCCAGTGCCATCCGGATTGGGATGTTTCCCAATCTGCCGCTCGAGCGCTTTGCTCAAATCGGGAATGCCGCCGGGATGGGCGCACGCCAGATGCTGCTTTCCACCGAGCGCAGACAAGCAGCGGAAAGGATTGCAAGCCGGATCGAATACATCGAGTTAGCTAATCATGCCGGGTTCAATCGCTATTTCACCCAAGCATTATTTTTTAATTAACAATCAAATGGAGCAACTATGCTGCGTCCAAAAATAAATGTACTGGAAGAAAGTACTGTTCGCCAGGTCATCGATGAAGCCATCCAGTTATTGGAAAATCCCGGTGTGCGGGTTCATAACGAGGAAGGGCTGGATTTGCTGGCGTCAGCCGGAGCACGCGTTGACCGGGTGAAGCAGGTCGCATACATCCCCGAACGTTTGGTATGGGAGGCGCTGGCTACGACCCCAAAGTCTTTTGATTTGTTTGATTTGAACGGCCAGCCGGCGGTGCATTATGGTGGCGACGAGGTCCACTTTGACCCGGGATCGACTGCCATAGCCATCCTGGACAGCCAGACCGGAAAGCAGCGCCCTGCGGTTACCGTCGATTTTGTCAAATATGTCCGGCTGGTCGAGGCGTTACCACAGCTGGATGCGCAGAGCACCGCCATGGTTTGCTCGGATGTCGTCGAAGAAATAGGCGACCTGTACAGGCTGTACCTGGCGCTGGTATATATGCGCAAGCCGATCATCACAGGGGCTTTCCGCAAGGACACCTGGTGGGTGATGAAAGATATGCTGGTGGCGGCAGCTGGAAGTGAGGCAGATTTAGCCGATAAGCCGCTGGCTGTCTTTGACGTATGCCCTTCTCCACCACTGCTGTGGAGCGACCTGACCTGCCAGAACCTGATCGACTGCGCCAGAATGGGTATCCCGGCTGAACTAATCTCTATGCCAATGGCCGGCGCTACAGCGCCTGTAACGCTGGCGGCCTCCATAATCCAGCATGCTGCCGAAAGCCTGAGCGGGATTGTTATCCACCAGATATCCAAGAGCGGATCACCGATTGTGTGGGGCGGTTCTCCCGGGGCTTTCGATATGCGTGAAGGTTCTCTACCGATGGGAGCGGCTGAAACCTGGCTGATAGACGCCGGGTATGTTCAGGTAGGGAAAGCGCTGGGTTTACCCACCCAGGTATACATGGGGATGAGCGATGCCAAGATGGTCGACGCGCAGTGTGGATTGGAGTTGATGGGAGGGGCAATGATGGCGGCATTGTGCGGGGCGAACATGGTCTCCGGCGCGGGGATGCTGGATTACGAGAGCTGCCAGAGCTACGAAAAGTTGGTTATCGATGCAGAAATCATTGGTCTGGTGAAACGTACCCTCGCCGGCGTGACTGTGCGCGAACAGCCTATCGCCCTGGATATTATGCGCCAGATGGGCCACCGAGGTGAGTACCTGGCACATCCGCACACCCGTAAATGGTATCGCCAGGAGCTGACCATGCCATCTCCGGTTATCGATCGTGGATCGCTGGATGCCTGGGAAATGAATGGCTCAAAGTCGACCGTGGTACGCGCGAAGGAGCGCGTGGATGCGCTCTTAGCGAATTCACCGCCTTCTCCCTTGCCTGAAGAAATCCGCCGGGAGATCCGGGCTATTGCAGTCCGCGCAGCCCGGCAATTTGGCATGCAGGACCTGCCGACACTTCCAGAGTGATAAAAACACTAATTTTGGCAACCGACAATATCAAACGAGGAGAATGACAAAATGAGCGACGAACTATTTGCGAAACTGACGAACAGCCTGGTTGATGGGGATCCGGATGCCGCCGCTTCACTAACGGAACAGGCACTGGCAGCCGGATTGGAACCGATGGCGATCATCCGCCAGGGTTTGATGCCCGGGATGGATATCGTCGGTCAGAAATTCTCCGACGGGGAGTACTTCCTGCCGGACCTGATCATTGCCGCCGAAGGAATGAAAATGGCGATGGCGTTGCTTGAACCCGAGCTGCGCGCCAGGAAGCAATCGCTGGAAACCGCCGGTGTAGTCGTGATTGGGACGGTGAAAGGCGATATCCACGAGATTGGGAAATCGTTGGTGGCGACAATGCTTTCCGCCAACGGATTCACCGTGTATGATCTGGGTGTAGATGTTCCCAAAGAAGCATTTATTGCGAAGATTCAAGAAACCGGGGCTAACATCCTGGGTATGTCGGCGCTGCTGACCACTACAATGACGCAGCAGCGAGAAGTCATCAAGTCACTGGAAGAAGCCGGCCTGCGTGCCCAGGTAAAAGTCATGGTGGGTGGCGCACCGGTCACTAAGAGTTGGGCGGAGGAAATTGGGGCGGATGATTATGCCGAAGATGCAATGGGAGCCGTTCAGAAAGCGAAGAAACTGGTAAGTCAATAAGGACGGGACCTCATGGCCAGGCCAATCAAAAGCATTTCCAATCCTAAGATAAGCCTGAACATCCTTACAGATCAGGAAGTCAGGCAAATCCATGAAGCAACGTTAGAGGTAATCGAGACCGTTGGGGTACGCTTCCCATCTCCGGTGGCGCTTGATATCCTTGAAAGCCATGGTGCGCAGGTCGACCGTACCAGCATGGTGGCGCGTATTCCTGCTGATATCGTTGAGACCTACCTGGCGAAAGCCCCGCCCACTTACACCCTGTCGGCGCTCGACCCCGCCCTCGATCTTCCCCTGGATGGCAATCACAGCTTTTTAGGCACCGATGGCTGCGGTGTGGAGATACTGGACGCTTATAGCGGTGAAAGAAGGCGAACAACCAAGCAGGATTTGAGCGACGTCGCACGAGTGGCGGACTGGCTGGATGCGATTGCATTCCACTGGGTGCCGATCTCAGCCCAGGACTGCCCGCCGGAGAGCCGCAGTCTGCACGAGCTGCAGGCGGTCTGGCGCGTTAGCGAGAAGCACGTACAAACCGAGTCGATCGTTACTGCCCGGGAAATGCACGCCGCGGTCGATATGGCTGCCGCGTTGGTAGGCGGCAGAGATGCCCTGCGTGCACGCCCCATTCTTTCGATTATGCAGTGCACCTACAGCCCACTGGGCCACGACGGAGGCAGCCTGGAAGCCGGTCTGGTGGCAGCCGAAGCCGGCCTGCCAATTGGCTATATGACAATGGCTTCGGCCGGCTCGAACGGCCCGATCACGCTGGCAGGCAACCTGGTGGTGGGTAATGCAGAAGTGATCTCTGCCCTGGCTTTGATGCAAATGCACGCTCCGGGTTGCCCGGTTTATTACGCCGCGGCTCAAACGGTCACCGATCTGCGCACAGGTGCATACACTGGAGGCGGACCGGAGGATTACCTGTTTGGCGCCGCAACCAACGTGCTTTCAGATTTCTACAAGGTGCCCTTATCGATGGGCGCGTATGCTACCGGCGCCAAGGAGCCAGACTGGCAGGCGGGAGTCGATAACGCTCTGTCTGCCTTTATGGCCGTCTCGACGCTATCCGACATGCTACTGGGGGCCGGGCTGCTGCATGGCTCGCGCATTCTTTCGTACGAGCAGCTGTTGATGGATGCCGAAATCTGGAGCATGCTGGAAAACATGTTCAAGGGGATCGAGGTCAATCCAGAAACCCTGGCGTTGGATACGATCCGGGCAGTCAGCGCAGGCGGCAACTTCTTAAGCCAGAAGCACACCCGCCAGCACATGCGAGAGCGCTGGATGCCGACGTTGATTGACCGCCGCCCATACAACGTCTGGGAAGAGCAGAAGGATGGGGCGCGCCAGTGGGCGCTGACCAAGGCTCGCCAGATCTTACAGGAGCACAATCCTGCTCCACTGGACCCGAAACTGGATCAAACCTTGAGTCAGATCATCAGCCGGGTTGAGGATTGATCGGATACGGCCGCTGGCCTGAGTTCATTCGGGGCATTCGCGCCGAGCTACCGATCCTGGTTGGGGTGCTGCCGTTTGGCATGATTTACGGGGTGCTGGCAATAGATGCCGGCATCCCGCCTGCGGCTGCCCAGGCTATGTCGTTTATCGTTTTTGCCGGATCCTCACAGTTCCTGGCGACCCAGCTCATCCACCTGGCAACTCCCTGGATGGTGGTAGTGCTGAGTATTTTTGTGGTGAATTTGCGGCATGCGCTATACAGCGCATCGATTGCGCAATACCTGCAGTCGTTATCAAAGCCCTGGAAGTTGCTGCTCAGCTATCTGTTAACCGACGAAGCCTATGCGGTTGCGATCATCCATTACCAGCAGGAGCCAGGCAGGGAACCGGACCATCGTCACTGGTTTTTCCTTGGCTCTGGGCTGGCCTTGTGGGGTACCTGGCAGGCAAGCACTGCTGCCGGCATCTATCTCGGTGCAGTTATTCCGGCGAGCTGGTCATTGGATTTCACCCTGGCATTGACTTTTATTGCCCTGGTTGTAATCAATCTGAAAGATAACGCTTCTCTAGCGGCGGCAATATCAGCTGGTGTTACGGCTGTCCTGCTTTTTAGCCTGCCCTACCGGCTTGGCTTGCTGGCGGCAGCTTGCGTTGGCATCCTGGTCGGTCTCCTGGTGGATCGGCGTGGAAACAGACCGTCGACCTGCCGAGTTTACACCTGGGACAACCGAATGAATATCTGGCTGATCATGCTTCTGGGTGGGCTGCTCACTTATGCAACCCGATTGTCGTTTATCTATTTCGTCGGTGAGCGGGAAATAAACCCTCGTTTGAGGCAGGCGCTGCGATTTGTTCCGCCTGCAGTGTTGACCGCTATCATCTTCCCTGAGCTGCTTTTGCCGGGTGGACAGCTTGATTTCAGTCTGGGAAATGCACGTTTGCTTGCCGGTGCCGCCGCTGTATTGGTTGCCTGGCGTACGCGGAATGCGGTTCTGACGATCGTTGTTGGGATGCTGGTGCTTTGGGTATTACAATGGTTGTTGGTTTAATGCCGCTCTATATTTGATTCTATGGCCTGAAGTGCAACTGCGATATAATAGAATAGATGTTCGCATCCCTGACTCCCGCTCAAATTGATCTGGTTGAACTGCCTGCAGATACCCACATTTTCCTGGAGGGTCCGGCAGGGTGTGGAAAAACCACTGCTGGGGTCGAGCGCCTACTGCATCTGATGGCAAGAGGCGTGTTGGGAAATCAAATTTTACTTCTTTTACCCCAGCGGACCCTCGGCGCACCCTATTATGCTGCCTTACAGCACCCTGGCCTGGTTGCCGGGGGGATGGTTTCGGTGCTGACGGCAGGCGGCCTGGCCCAACGAATGGTCGATCTGTTCTGGCCTCTGGCGGTTGAGCCTGCCGGCTTCGGCAGGCCGGATCGCCTGCCTGTCTTTCTGACCCTGGAAACTGCCCAATATTATATGGCGCACCTGGTGCGGCCGCTGCTGGATGAAGGTTTGTTTGAGTCCGTGGCTATGGATCGCAACAGGCTATACAGCCAGGTGTTGGATAGCCTGAATAAATCGGCTGTGGTAGGTTTTTCACACCAGCAGATTGGCGAACGATTGAAAGCTGCCTGGGTAGGTGAGCCTGGCCAGCTGCGCATCTATGACGATGTGCAAACCTGTGCCAATCTGTTCCGCAGCTACTGCCTGAAGAATAACCTGTTGGATTTTTCTCTGCAAATTGAGGTCTTTTTCCGCTACCTGTGGAGTGATCCCTGGGTGAAGGATTACCTTCATAGCGTGTACCGGCATTTGATTGTCGATAATCTGGAGGAAGACACACCTGTCGCACATGATTTCGTAGCCGAGTGGCTTCCCAAGATGGAGTCGGCGTTGCTGATTTGCGACCATGATGCAGGCTATCGCAGCTACCTGGGGGCGGACCCGGAAGACGCTCACCGGCTCAAGGAGTTGTGCAGCTTGCAGATCACCTGGCAGGACTCTTTTGTTACCGGCGAGGGTATCCAGCTGCTCGGAGACGTGTTATCCCAGCATATCAATCCTGATCGAGAGACAAGACTGCCGGATTCCGTGCGAAGCTCCACACTGGCAGCGGATGCGCTGGATGCGGCCATGCAAATCCTGCCGGCGCGTTTCTATCCAGAAGTATTGGATCTCGTTGTTGAGAAAATTGACTTTTTGATTAATGTAGAACAGGTTGCCCCGGGCGAAATCGTAGTATTAGCGCCTTTTCTTTCCGATGCGCTGCGGTTTTCGCTGATCGATCGGCTGAACCGGCGAGGCATATTGTCCTGGTCGCACCGGCCGTCTCGCTCCTTGCGAGAAGAGCCAGTGACCTTGTGTATGCTCACGCTCGCATCGCTGGCCCATCCTGAGTGGGGCATCACGCCATCTCGCTTTGATGTGGCCTATGCGCTGATGCAGGCAATTGATGGCCTGGACCTGGTGCGCTCACGGTTGCTGGTTGATATCACCTACCGGATCAAAGATGGCATTCCACATTTGACTTCGTTTGATTTGATCCAGGGCGATATGCAGGAGCGCATCACCTACTTATTAGGTGAAAGGTTCGAACAGCTGCGTGGCTGGATTGCGTATAACCAATTGTCGGGAGAAACCCTGGATACCTTCTTGAGCCGGTTGTTTGGCGAGCTGATCTCTCAACCAGGATTTGGCTTCCATGCCGATTTCCATGCCGGGCAAGTAGCAGCGAACTTGATTGAGTCGATCCAGAAATTTCGCTGGGCTGCGAGTGAGTCCTTAGTGGAGGAGGGCATTCCTATTGGATTCGAGTACATGCGCATGTTCCAGGATGGCGTGATTGCCGCTACTTACTTCAGTGCCTGGCAAACCCAACCCACTGATTCTGTACTCCTGGCCCCGGCTTACACCTTTCTAATGACCAACCGGCCTGTCAGCTATCAGTTCTGGTTGGATGCTGGCAGTACTGGCTGGTCGGAGCGCCTGGAGCAACCGTTAACCCATCCTTACGTCCTCAACAGGAATTGGGATCCCGGGCGTAAATGGACTGATTATGACGAAGTACAGGTAAACCAGCTTATCCTGGATCGTCTTGTGACCGGCTTGCTGCGTCGCTGCCGGGAAAAGGTCTTCCTGGGGTTGAGTGATTTAGGTGAGCAAGGATACGAGCAGCGCGGGCCACTGCTGCAGGCTGTTCAGCGAGTGCGGCGTGCGGTGATGGCAAGAGGTGGGCGGCGATGACCGGAGTGCAGCTGCGCCCAAAGCAGGAGGAAATCCTGGCATATGCCGGGGGCACTATGGGTATCTCCGCTGTTCCTGGCAGCGGCAAAACCTGGACACTGTCGCTGCTAGCCGCAGAGGTTATCGCGGCAGGAGGACTGGCGGATGACCAGGAGGTGCTGGTAGTGACTCTGGTCAATTCCGCTGTCGATAATTTTTACCGGCGGGTCGATGAATTTGTCACCCTGCAAGGCCTGCTGCCCAAGCTGGGATACCGGGTGCGCACGCTGCACGGCCTGGCGCACGATATCGTGCGCGAGCGACCTGCTCTGGTTGGATTGGAAAATAATTTCCAGATCATTGACGAGCGGGAATCGGCCGCAATTCGGTCTGAAGTTGCCCGGGCCTGGATGCAGGCCAACCCGGATTTCCTGGATGATTACCTGGATCCACAGTTAGATGCCAATCGGCGAGATTGGCTGCGCCGGGAAAAACTTCCCGAGTTGGTAGAAGGACTGGCTTTGAGCTTTATCCGCACTGCCAAGGACATGCGCCTGACGCCGGAACAGCTTCAACGGCAGATGGAAAACCTGCCGCTGCCCTTGCCTTTGGCGGAGATGGGCAGGGCGATGTATGCAGATTACCAGCGTGCTTTGAATTACCGGGGTGGTGTCGATTTCGATGACCTGGTCAGGCTGGCCCTCACTGCCCTGGAGAGCGATGTGCGCTTCCTGGAACGCTTGCAGTACCGCTGGCCGTATATCCTGGAGGATGAAGCTCAGGATAGCAGCCAGCTCCAGGAGCGGATGCTCTCCATGCTTGCCGGGGGGATCCGGCAATTGGGTGCGGGTGGTGATCCCAACCAGGCGATTTACGAGACATTTACCACAGCCAATCCCCGCTACCTGCGCGATTTTATCCGTCGAGGCGGACGTCCAAAGTAAAGACCTGCCCAATTCAGGGCGCTCAACGCAGAGCATCATCGACCTGGCCAATCACCTGGTTGAATGGACGGCAAGCCAGCACCCCCTATCAGAAGTAAGGGATGCGCTGCAAGGCCCGCCATATATCGAGCCTGCGCCGCCGGATGACCCCCAGCCGAACCCGACTGATGATCCGCGCCAGATAAACCTGATGATCAAGGGGTATACCCCAACCGAGGAGATCCAAGCGTGTGGCGGATTCCCTGGAGCGTTGGTTGCCCGAGAACTCAGAAAAAACCGTGGCTGTACTCGCACCCCGCAACGTGCGCGCCGAGGAGCTGGCGAACGAGCTGACGCCGTAGAAAGATCGAATACGTGGATAGCCTGCTGAAATCATCCGCTCGGACGCGCTATTCGGCCGGCGCTCTGGGCAACATTCTGCGCTACCTGTCCGACCCGGAATCCGGTCGCGGGTTGGCACGTGTCTACGAAGTCTGGCGCAGGGAATTGCGCCACGACGATCAAGGCAAGCTGCGTGTTGATCAGGTGGCCGGTCTGATCCGCAGAATCCCCACGGGTAGAAGATTATCTGTGGCCCCGCTCGCAAGACTGGTTGGATGAATTGCGCGCGGACGGTCGATTCCGACGAAAATCTACTTGAACTGGAAGCCTTTCGCCCGGTCATCCAGCGCTGGCAGTCGGCGATCTTGCTACCGATCGATCAGGTTGTGCTGACATTGGCCCAGGAGCTATTTGTGGATCCTGACGAGCTGGCGGTTTCGCATAAACTGGCGCTTCTTTTGCGCCGGGCGGCACAGGCTAATCCGTCCTGGCGTCTGCCTGAATTGACCGGCGAGTTAGGAGCGATCGCCCGTAATGAGCGCCGGTTCCTGGGATTTCAGCCAGGATGATACCGGTTTTGACCCCGAACGCCACAAAGGTAAAGTCGTCTTAGGGACCATTCACAAAGCAAAGGGGCTGGAATGGGACCGGGTTTACCTGATGTCGGTCAACAATTACGATTTCCCCGCTGGAAGCTCATACGACCAATTTATCAGCTGAAAAGTGGTTCTTTCGCGACCGTCTGAACCTGGAAGCGGAAGCTCAGGCCCAATTGAAGGCGATGTTTTCCACAGATGAATACCATTGGTATCAAGAAGGGGCAGCAACATCCCAGGCCCGCCTGGATTACATCCGGGAGAGACTGCGTTTGCTGTACGTTGGCATTACACGCGCCCGCAAAGAGCTGGTGATCACCTGGAATACCGGGCGGCAGGGCGAGTCCCAGCCGGCCGTGGCGCTGGTGGCACTATATAATTACTGGAGCCAACGAAATGCAGCCTGATTTAGGAACGTCCCGGATGGATTCGCCTTCAGCCAGAGCAGCTTGCAGGACTTTGTGGATTGCCCGCGCCGCTTTGAGCTGAAGTACCTGTTGAGATTGTCCTGGCCGGCAATCCAAAGCGAGCCGGTGCAGGAAGTTGAACGCAGCATACGGATGGGCGAGCAGTTTCATCGTCTGGCACACCAGCGTTTGTTGGGTATTTCCAGTACGAGGCTTGAAAGCCTGGTGCAAGGCAGTGGGCTGGAAAACTGGTGGATGAACTTCAATGACATACTCGAAAATGCCGGGCAATTTCCGGTTGGAATGGTCACGTACCCGGAGGTCGTCTTACAAGCCACGTTGGGCGAAGCGCGCCTGGTTGCAAAATATGACCTGATCCTGGTCAAACCGGATGGAAGCCTGGCGATCATCGATTGGAAGACATCCAGGAAAGCCCACCGGCGAGAGTGGCTGGGCGACAGGCTGCAAACTCGTTTGTATCCGTATCTATTGATTCGAGCTGGGCATCCCTGGTCGGGAATCAACCGCTCGCACCTTCCCAGGTCGAAATGATTTACTGGTATGTTGAAGAAGCTGATCGATCGATTCGATTTTCGTTATGATGATCGACAGTACTTAGCGGATGAGGTCTATCTGGCCGGGTTGATTAGCCGAATTGAGCGTTTTGAGGCAGGGCACATTCCCGCTAACAACAGACGACAAGCACTGCCGGTATTGTGTATATCGTTCCCTCTGCGAGCGGGGGGTGCGGGCTGCAATGTTGGACGAAGACCCTCAGGTTGATCTCCCCGTGGATGAGTTTGTGGAAGTAAATCTGGATTTTGAGCACATCAGTGAGATCGAGTTTTAGGACACTTTCCTTTAGTGGATTCCGATGACAGCCTGGCTTGAGCCTCAAGAAATCGATCCTCCGGCGGGTTTTTCCCAGGCAGTGGGGGGCCATCCGTTGGTCGCGCAAACTATTTACCGCCGGGGTATTCACCAGGTGGAGGCGGCCCTGGCGTTCATCAATCCGGATTTTTACGTCGAGGCGCCCGCAATCGATCTGCCGGATATGGCCGAAGGCATGCGATCGCCTGCTTGGCGCCATCCGGTCTCATGAAAAAATTCTGGTATGGGGGGATTTTGATGTCGACGGGCAGACTTCGACCAGTCTGTTGGTAGGCGTACTGCGCCAGCTAGGAGGCGAGGTTGCATTTCACATCCCTGTGAGAGCCAGCGAGTCGCATGGGATTACGATCGATGTTTTGCACCGGTTGGTAGAGGATGAAATTCCCGGTGGAATTGGTGTTTGATTAACCTGCGATACTGGAGTTTCGGCACACGATGCCGTCGATTATGCCAATGGTCGGGGCATTGATGTTATTGTTACAGATCACCATGAGCTGCCGGAAGGCCTGCCACAAGCTCTAGCCATTATCAATCCCAAAAGACTGCCGCCAGATCACCCGCTTGGAGCGCTGCCCGGCGTTGGTGTAGCTTACAAATTAGCCCAGGAGCTGTGTGACCGGTTGGGGAATAAAGAGCTGGCTGCCAAGCAACTCGACCTGGTTGCGTTAGGTATAGTCGCCGATCTGGCATTCCTGACCGGAGACACGCGGTACTTGCTGCAGCGAGGACTGGAAACTTTGCGGACTTCGCAGCGTCCGGGATTGCTGGCGATTTTCGACCGCCTGGATTTTTCACAAAGCCTGGTTACAGAGGAGCATATTAGCTTTGCCCTGGCGCCGCGCCTGAATGCCCTGGGCAGGTTGGCAGATGCAAATCCTATCGTGGAATTGCTAATTACACCCGATTCCGGCAAGGCGCGCTTGATTGCTCTGGAACTGGAAGGGTTGAATGCTCGCCGCAAATTACTGACGGCCCAGGTTTTCCAGGGAGCTATCGCCCAGATCGAACAGGATCCCAGCCTGCTAGATACGAATGCAATCGTGTTATCGCACCCTGCCTGGCCGGCCGGTATTATCGGCATCGTGGCCAGCCGTTTGGTGGAACAGTACAATAAGCCGGTCATCATGATCTCATCACCTCCCGGTGCTGCGAGTCGAGGATCTGCACGTTCGATCACCGGCATCAATATCACCGCCGCTATCGCAGCACAGAGTGAACTATTGCACCAATACGGTGGGCATCCTATGGCTGCCGGCCTGTCTATCGACCCGGAACGGATCCCCGAGTTTCGCCGCCGGTTATCACGCACCCTGGACACCTTGGGTGCCCTGCCGGTGGCTACCTACCAACTGGATGGTTACCTGGAGTTCTCTGAGTTATCGCTCGATCTGGTCGCCGACCTGGAACGCTTGGCGCCTTTTGGTCCTGCCAATCCATCACTGAAGCTGGCGAGCCGCAATTTGAGACTGGTCAGCTGTTCGACCATCGGGCGGGACGAAGAACATTTGATATTGACGGTTGAGGATGGCGCCGGTAGTACGCAGAGGGTATTATGGTGGCATGGTGCAGGATGGCCGCTACCGGAGGTCGCTTTGATCTGTTATATTCTGTCCGTGCGGTCACTTACCGGGGACAGCGGGAAATCCAGGTCGAATGGCTGGATTATCGTCCCGTACCACTGCTGGAGGGGAGTATTTCCCAACCGGAAACGATCCATCTGGTCGACTACCGCCAGGTACCGCACCCGCTGGTAGTGCTTAAGCAGTTTCTCGCTCGAGAAATTGTACAGGTGTGGGCGGAGGGGGATGCAGCTCGCAAGCTGACCACCGAGAGTGTTCATGCAGTTCACCGGCAGGATTTACAACCCGGACCCACACTGGCGATCTGGACCGCGCCTCCAGGCAAGAAAGAATTACAAGAAGCCCTGGAAAAGGTAAAACCAGCCCGGGTGTTGCTGTTTGCGCTTCGCCCAGAAAGTGAACAAATCGGTGATTTCCTGAGCCGGCTGGCTGGAATGGCAAAATACGCAACCAATCACAAGGAAGGTTTTCTGAATCTGGAAAAGGTGGCAGCCGAAACAGCACAAACCGTTCCAGCAGTGCGCAAGGGATTGGATTGGCTGGTTAGTAAAGGACTATTCGAGATTGTTTCGATAGATGGTGGCAGCGTGCAAATGCAATTGGGTAATCCCGTGTCAAATCCTGGCGAATTAGCGCGACTGAGCAGGGAACTGAAGGAATTGCTGGAAGAAACACGTGCTTTCCGGGATTACCTAAGCCGTGTGTCAGAACTGAAATTGTGATATATTAAAAGTAAATAAATAGCCGATCAACCAAATCAATGGGAGGCCGGAGGTCACTATGCCTGACGAAAAATTCGACGAAAAAGAGATGGAAAAACAAGATGAAAAAGCGCCGGAAGAAAAATGGCGCCGAGATCCGCTCAGCAGCATTGTCTGGGCCTGCATCCTAATTTGGGCAGGGCTCGTTTTCCTGGCGAGCAACCTGGGATGGTTGGATGCGATTGTAAGCGAGGGCGAGGAGATTACCGGCGTCTCGGCCATTGATAATGTTCTATCAGCCTGGTCGCTCGTACTGGCAGGCGCCGGTGTGATTATTCTGCTGGAAGTCGCAATCAGGTTACTTATTCCCGCTTATCGCCGGCCTGTACTTGGAACATTCATATTTGGGATTATCCTGATCGGAATCGGGCTGGGCGATTTAGTCAACTGGAATATCCTATGGCCGATGATCATCATCGGCGTAGGACTATCCATCCTGTTAAGGGCATTCCGTAAGCAGGAATAACTCGCAAGTCGAATTTACAGTTTACCCAGATTCATACTCATTAACTCCCGCCAGCCATATTGGACAGCTGTCAGCCATTCTTCACGACCGATACAGCGGAAATAAGGCGGCTGGAAGGCACGGATCAAGTCGCCTATACGGTAGCGTGCCAGGATAGGAGTTGAGACAACCAGTCCACCCATCTCTCCTGGGCGCAGCTCATGGAGCATCTTGATTCCATTTTTTGTAGCTACTTCAAAGAAAAACAGGTCATAGTTCGGCGTCCAGGCTCTTTTTTCGTCGCGCTGCTGGCCAAACATCCCTTCCGTTGCACCATATATCTCTCTGATTGCAGCAGGTCCATATAGTGCATTGAGCGCCGGTTGGTAATAGGTGTTGATCCCTGCAACGCTGCCCAAGGTCATGATTTGGGTTTTCCATATATCCTTTGGATATACCTTATAGGTTTCATGGATGTATTTCCCAAACCGGATTGCTGTCGGGCATACCCCGCCTACCAGGGTGACGTTTAAGGCTTTGCATTTTTCGTAAGCCAGATCGAAGCGTTTTTCCCAGTCTTTTACGGATTTTCCACCACCCAGGGCATCGATCTCAGGCTGGCTGGGAACCGACACAATCGGTGTTGAAGTGGAAACGTGGCGGGTATAAATTCCCGATGAGTAGCCGTATTCCAGCTCACGATCGCCCGCCTGTATCGTTCCAACAACCGACGGGAAATTCAAATTCAGGTTTACACCGGCGAATAAATCGAACCTGCCGCTGATTACTACATAATTGAGCATTGCCCGGCCGGCACTAATCCGAAGATACATATCTGTGGGAGTTATGGGAATGAATTTTGATTCGCCTTTTGTTGTGCCACGCGTGATGGCCCAACCTATCGGCTCTTCCCACAGCAAATCGTCGATCTGGCCGCGCATGGCGAGCTCGATCAGCGGTTTGTAAGTTTCGTATGTCGTAATGGGGAATGCCCGGCGGAAATCAGCAAGGTTAGTGATATTCGCAGCACCGTGTTGCATACCATATGAAGTTTTCGCATAGTCGAGGATTAGCCTGTGCAGGACTTCTTCCTGAGCCTTAGCCGGCGACGCAATAGCTGCGTGCCAGGGTTGTAGCATGTTCTCCAGCATTTGCTTGGCTGCAGTGGGGTTGATGTCGGGCATGTTTGTCTCCTGAGATTGCCGGGGAGCTGGTTGCATCAGCTGGCTAAGTGTAAGGAATGTGATAAACTAATTTTGTATTACTATAGCATAACGCAGCAATAGAGTCAAAATATACCCGAGGAAAGCTATGTCTCGTGTTGCCATCGTGACGGATAGCACTGCCAGTATTCCTGAGAAATTGATCGACGAATTGGATATCCATTGGGTTCCGTACTACATTCATAAAGGGCAGGATGTTTGGCGGGATCTTTCTACGATTTCGCGGGAAAAATTTTACGAATGGCTGCCCACCACACAGCAGATACCCAAAACAGCAAGCCCTGGGCCAGGAGACTATGTCTCCATGTATGAAACACTCGCCAAAGAAGGCGTTCAAGAAATTGTAAGCATCCATATGACTTCGAAGGCTAGCGGCGCATACCAGGCCGCTCTAGCGGCTCAGGAGATGATTCTAGAGACGATGCCAGAATTGAGAGTGATCGTTATCGACACATTGAATGTTTCCATGTGTCATGGTTGGATGGTTATCGAGGCGGCTCGCTCGGCGATGACCGGCAACTCATTGAGCGAGATCGTCTCTCGCGTAAAACAGCTTATCCCTATCACGCGTATGATCCAGACCGCCGATACTCTCAAATACCTGTATATGGGGGGCCGGATTGGTCGGGCCAAGCATCTGGTAGGCTCGCTTTTGAGCATCAAGCCACTCATCGGCATGGAAGACGGTGTAATCGTACCTCTGGGGACTGCACGCAGCCGCCAACAAGCTTACCGGTTGATGGTCGAGATGATCGAGAATGCGGTTGGTCCGCACGGCAGGATTAAAATCGCCTATATGCACGCCGCCGCGGCAGAAGAAGCCCAAAAGCTGAAGGAGTTGGTCGAGCTAAGGCTCACAGCGGTAGAGTCGATTATCGCAGAGCTATCACCGGCTCTCGGTGTCCATACAGGGCCTGGCACGACAGGCGTGTGTTACTTTCCTGTTGTTGAATAATTCTGTAGCCAGGTTTGTAGCTCGGGTGTCCGGATTTCCTGGGCTGCACGATAGAGCACCGTATAACCTGCCTGGATGAGGGCTTCCAGGCGGGTTTCTAATTCGCTCAAAACAGCTTCGCTGGGATCTGACGAGGTCTTTTCTATGTCAAGGATCAGGCGCAGTAAAGCGCCTCTGAGGCCACTGGCACGGTGCGCCCAGTGAGAATCAACAGATAATCTTTCCAGAAGGTAAATTAGATGCCTGGCGGTCTCTACATGTTCTCGGGTCCATGGCACTGGATCAGGGTTGGGCGCTGACGATCTGGCCT
Organism: uncultured Chloroflexia bacterium; assembly: GCA_963744375.1. Classification (GTDB taxonomy): domain Bacteria; phylum Chloroflexota; class Anaerolineae; order Anaerolineales; family UBA4823; genus CTSoil-045. Next base: position 70,746 of record CAVUTH010000002.1, read on the forward strand.
AAACCGTTTATCTCGAGACTCCATTCGTCACCCGGCTCTGCCTGACGGAATAGATCGTAGCTGCCGGTCTGATAGGTGTAAACCTCGCCTTCAGAGAGAAACACAATGGTATACGTTTCCTGACGTGATGAGCCTTCTCGCCGGCCGGCTGCCAGACTGATCTCTGGCCAGGAGGGGTCCTGGGCGAGATTTCCGCTCTCCGAGACGGTATCGACCACGCGCCATTCCTGGACGGTGTAGCTGCAATATTGGTCGTACACCTGGTATACACAGTCCTGCACCACTTTCCCGACCCCGCTGCCGGTATCCACTGTGTAGGGCGTTCCGCATACCTCAATGGCATCCTGAACCGGAGAGGATACTTCTTCGCGCAGTTCTTCCCGGCATGTGCCGACCTCAGCCTGCGCGGGAATCTGATCTTGCCAGGTGGCATACTCCACCGGCACCAGCGCTTCGATGGGGATTGAACGCTGCCACTCAGCCTGCTGGATAGTTCCGGTGACTGTATCTGTGCGAAAGAGCATGAATAGTAAAATGGCAAAACCCAGGCAAACGACAACAACCAGAACGATCAACCAAACGGGGAAGGGTTTCTTACCCGGTGGCGGGGCTTGCGCCGGTACCGGTGCGGGTTCTTTAGCTAGGGAAGCGCCGCAATTCTGGCAATTGCGGTTGGATGCCGTGTTCTCGGTGCCACAGCGCGGACAAATGACCGGAGCCGCAGGTCCGGATTGGTATGCCCCTACAACTTTCCCGGCTTCGCGCCGTGCTCCTTCGCTGATGTCTCCGCCGCACTGGGAGCATATTTTTGCGTTCCCGGGGTTGCGTGTACCGCAATATGGACAGTGGATATCTGGGCCGGCTTGTGCAGCTTGTTTGATCGCATCGTCTTTGCGCAGCTCGCTTCCGGCTCCCTGTTCAAAAGTGACCTTTTCGGGTTGGGGAGCGCCACACTGCTCGCAGACACGGGTCGTCCCGGGATTTACGTGGCTGCAATTCGGGCAGGTCCACTGCAGCTCAATGTAGCCAAGCTCTTTTTGGCTCATGGATACTCCTTACCGAGGTTGATTTTTATTTGCAATAGCTTGCGCATATAGCTGGAGATATTCCTGGGAACTTCGCTCCCAGGAATAATCCTGGGCCATAGCGGTTTGCACCATTTTTTGAATGTGATGGGGGCGGTCGTAATAGGTGCTTACAGCCCAGCCGACGGTGTAATAGATCGCGGTAGCGCTGGGTTCCCAGAACTTAAATCCGGTTCCGCTTCCATCCGATTCATTGTACTGTGCTACGGTATCATCCAGGCCGCCTGTGGCGCGCACGATCGGCAGGGTACCGTAACGCAGGGAGTAGATCTGGTTAAAGCCGCAAGGCTCGAATATGGATGGCATAATAAAAAAGTCGGCGCCCGCCTCAATCCAATGCGACAGCTCGTTGTTGTAGCCGATGTAACTACCAGCCCGTCCTGGATAACGAGCGGGCAAGCCGCCGTAGAAATACTCCAGATCTTTCTCGCCACTGCCCAAGAGCATGAACTGGACTTCCATATTTGACAAGATTCTATCGATTGCCTGGGCTAATAAGTCAAGTCCTTTTTGGCCGACCAACCGGCTGATCGCTGCAATCAGGGGTATATTTGGGTCAGGTTCTAAATTCGCCCTCAACTGGAGGGCGCGTTTGCAGGCTGCTTTTCCGGAAAGGTCTTTGGCTGAGTATTGATTGGGAATGAACCGGTCATTTACCGGGTCCCATTCATCGTAATCTACTCCGTTGAGAATTCCGTAATAATCCCGGCCTTTATTATTCAGGTAAGGCGCCAATCCAAATCCCAGCTGAGGAGTCCTTGTTTCGTTGGCATGATTCGGGCTGACCGTGTTAGCAACGTCGCTGTAATAAATGCCCCCCTTGAGCATATTTATCCGACCATGGTCCTCAAATTTTTCGGTGGTGAAGTTGCCGCTTTGCAAACCCAGGTAATTGTAATGATCATATGAATAAACGCCCTGATAGGCAACATTATGAATGGTTAGGACACTTGCCGCTTTACCTAGAATCGGGTCATTCCAATGCCAGATTTTGAGATACGCAGGAGCGAGGGCGGTTTGCCAGTCGTGCACGTGCACGATATCCGGGGCGAAACCAATATCGCGGCATAATTGCAGCCCCGCCCGGCTGAGGAAACCAAAACGACGCGGGTTATCCTGGTAATCATTTAAATCCGCATCGTGGTACAGCCCCCAGCGGTCGAAGTATTTATGTGACTCGATGAAATAGACTGGTACGCCGTTATTTTGCGTGGTGAATACGGAGCACCACTCGATGCCATCGCCCATCCACACGCCTAACTGACCCAGGAAGGGCTGCAGCTCCCAGCGATCAAAGTCAATCGCAGCATATTTTGGCAAAATTATGATCGGTTTGTGTCCTTGCTTATGGAGTGCTTTGGGTAATGCACCTACGACATCTGCCAAACCACCGGTTTTGGCATAGGGCGAGCATTCGGAGGCAATGAACGCGATTTTTAGTGTATCCATAGCCATCATCTTACCTCAAAGCGCAGAGCCTGACAACAGAAGAATCAGGCATATCGATGCTATGCTTTTCTGTGCTCACTATTTTTTGTATTTAATTGGCCAAAATTTCGCTTCCGGTACTATACTTAATAAAGTATCCACATAGGTAAACGAGGTGGTTATGAACTCCAAAGTAAGCCTAAAAAGCATTCTTGGTTTGATTCTGGTGGTTTGTTTTGCATTAACCGGTTCAGTATTTCTCGGAAACTGGTTGCAAAATGTAGAGGCAGCTTCATTGAGTCATGCGCCACTGGTACAACTGCCAGCCAGCCAGTATGCAGTACTAGCCTGGAACGACCTTGGGATGCATTGTTATAACCGTGATTTCAAAGACCTGGCCGTTCTTCCGCCATTTAACACGCTATGGGCGCAAGTAATTGAGATTGGCGATCCTCCGCAGGTGATCACTACAGGAGTTACGGTGGAATTTTTATTTGCCGATAATACCTACTCAGTTGGCAAATCTAACTTCTGGAGTTATGATCAGCAACTATTTGGTATCGACCTGCCTCCAAATGTTGGATTGACCGGGGTTGGATTGTCAGGCCAGATGACTTTAAATGGAGATCATTTCGAAGCGGTAGGTATCCCTCTGACTGAATTTAGTGATAGTGCTCCTACAATACCTGATCCATACCAGCTTGCTACAGTCATCGTCAAACAAGCAGGAAGTGGAGTTGAGCTTCCGCGTGCAACTGTCGTCGCGCCAGTATCCACAGAGATGCACTGTGACTATTGCCATTATGATTTTGGTCCCGGGAATGATGATATCGGTACCGGGGTGGTTGAACAAAATATTTTAACACTCCATGATGAAGAGAACTCGGGCAATTACCCTCCCGGGCACACTGGATTGCTGATGAACCGTCGACCGATCTTGTGCGCAGAGTGTCATTCAACCAATGCATTAGGTGCTCCTGGGGTTGCCGCTCTTCCGAGCCTATCCAATGCCATGCATGAGCAGCATGATGGAAAAGTTCCGGATAGCCTGGATGGCTGCTACAACTGTCACCCCGGACCGCAAACCAAATGCTTGCGGGATGTCATGGCTTCGTCCAGCTCAAAGCTTTACTGTGTAGATTGTCACGGAACGATGTACCAGGTATCGCAAAATCGCAACCCGTGGCTCAATGAACCTCGCTGCGATAATGTGGCTTGTCATGGTAGCGGGTATGCACAGGATCAACCTCTCTATCGAATGTCGAAGGAACATGGTGGAGTGTATTGTGAAGGCTGTCATGATAGCACGCATGCTATTGCGCCAAGCAGAGAGTTCAACAGATTCAATAAAATTTTCTGCGTTGCAGGGACGTAACGGCCCGATCGATATTTGTACAATCTGTCATTCCAGCTGGCCAACTCTGGCTGGGCCGCATAACAAGTTGTATTCACCGCCAATCATTTATCTACCCATCCTCAATCGATGATGGGGATAAATCAGCATATAGGCTTCTCGTGCGGTCATTGAATTTTGGGATATGCTAACCCTGTGTGAAATCCATGTTAAAAACAAGTTTCAAGGAGGCGATGTATGGCTGAAAGAAAGAAAGTAACTCTGCCCAAGTTGTTCAAAAAAGCAGCTGACGGGCAGCCGATCACGTGGCTGACGTGCTACGATTATCCCACCGCCTATCTGCAGGAGCAGGCTGGCATTGATATGATCCTGGTGGGGGACAGCCTGGGGATGACGATGTTGGGCTATGAAACCACCCTGCCAGTTACCATGGAAGATATGATCCGGCATTCCCAGGCAGTTCGACGTGGAGCGCCGAACGTTTTCCTGGTGGGAGATATGCCCTACATGAGCTACCAGCCCAGCGTAGAGACGGCAATTCGCTGTGCTGGACGATTCATGGCCGAGGCAGCCTGTGATGCGATTAAACTGGAAGGCGGGGCGGAAATGGCAGATCGAGTCCGGGGAATTGTTAATTCGGGGATTCCGACTATCGGCCACCTCGGGTTGACCCCCCAAAGCCTGAGTGCCTTGGGAGGTTTTCGGGTGCAGGGGAAAGGGGCACACCAGGCTAAGAAAATCATTGACGATGCCAAAGCGCTCGAGCACGCCGGGGCTTTCATGATCCTGCTAGAGATGGTGCCCGATAGGTTATGCAAGATTATCAAGGAAAGAGCAGAAAATTGCCTGATCATGAGTCTTGGTTCAGGACCGGATGCACATGGGCAATTGCTGATTTACCATGACATGTTTGGCCTCTACCGCGGTTCAAACCGCGCATGGCCAAGGTATTTGGCAACGCAGGGGAAGTGATTTTGAATGGATTGCAGGGATATGTAAATGAAGTCTCTGACAAATCTTTCCCGCAGCCGGAAAACTGGTTTGGGATGCCCGATGAAGAATATGACGAGCTGCTTACTTTGCTAGACTGATTGAGGAGAATTAAGAATGATTAATGACCTGCGCCAGCTTTTAAAAATTCCTTACGAACGTCTGGATGCGATCAATGATGTATTGCTCGACCCCAACAGCCGCGTTATGCAGGATTTTATGGCAGTGGTTGAGAAATATGGATCACCGGCAGAGATAAATGCCCAGGCAAACTCGGCTCGCCAGCTACCGGCATTGCTCGAAAAAGTTAAGGCTACCCGTCCGGAATACCTGAAAGACCTCGAATGGCTGCAAGCACAGCGTGAGGCAGCCGCTTTTATCAGCATCCCGGAATATCGACGCAAGGTGCTGGGAAATCAGGCGGATAGCACTCACTTCAAAGATGAATTTGCAGTGACACTAGAGGTAAGCGCGCTGCAGTACTTCCCCTGGGTTAGGTTGGCCGCGGAGAGAGCTATCGAGCAAGGCAGCTTGATGCCAGGGCGCTTTATCAAGGTCAGGAAAATGAAAGAGCAGGAGCTGGATGGGGATTTACCGGCAATCGCAGCCGCCATGCAAATTATCGGGGCGAGCTATGTCGAAACTCTGGACACCAAGGGAACGGACGGTTCGAATGTCCACCTGGGAGGACCCGCTACCATTACTGGATATTTTGGCGGCGTTGGCCAGCCAAATCATTACCCTCTTAAATGGTTGGATGAGTTTCTCTACTACTACACAACCTACGGTGTCCGGCAGGTGTTGAACATCAATTCGGGCACCGTCCTGGTAGGGTATCTGCTATACCGGTTGGGTATCGATATTGAATTCAAAATCTCGGTTTTCATGGGTAACGACAACCCTTATGCAGCTTTATGGACCCTGATAGGCGCGAAACTGTTCTCGCGCGATGATGGAACCTCTCCATTGATCGGTTTTAACTGGAGCAATTCGGCAAATAACCAGACGCTGGAAATAACAGCCCAGGTACGCCAGAGCTTGGGTTTTGAGGATGTTGTTCGGTTCGAGCATCATATCACCGAAACCTACAAGAGTATCGTCCGGCAGCCGTACAACCGCCGGGATGAGCTGGTAGAGATTGCCGGGAGTGTGGCCAATATTTCCGCCAAGCATGAAGGCGGCGATCCAGATATTGATCAGACCAGGTCCCATCCATCTGACATCCTGGATTACTTCCGGGATAAGCAGGAAGTAATCGAATCCGGGGATTGGGATCACATGACTCTCAATTTCCTGGATAAATTCGATGCAACCAACCATACTGCCTGGGCATTGACCCAGAATGGCCTGTCCTTCGTTGCGGCTCAAAACCTGCATTCGGAAGCCGAGCGGGTAGCAGTTTGATGGGCTTCTTCTACGATGCCTGGGCTTTCTTGACCCAGGCATCGTAGCTTGCCAGACGAGCCTCGATGGCCTAGTGAAAGGAGTCGCAGCATGATACCCAAGCGAATGGAAGCTTACCTGTCGGAGCGCCTGCCGGAGCACAGCTGGAAGAGCCGTCTGGTGAGCGAAGGTACTGCCCGTTACATCGAGTTTGGCCCGTTGGATGTCGATCGACTGGCACGCCTGGGCATTGAAGTCGATTACCTGGGTCCACGCCTGGTTGTATTTATGTGGGATGATGCCTCTTCACTGGAGGTTGGGGGCTACCTGGTAATTGACAACCTGGCGATGGGCCGCCCTTCCATGGGGGGCATCCGTATGCTGCCGGATGTCACACCGGCTGTGATCCACAACCTGGCGCGCTGCATGACGCTGAAAAATTCTGCCGCCGGACTGCCGTTTGGCGGTGGTAAAGCCGGCGTCGTTGCCGAGCGCAGCCTCACGCCCAATGAGCATACCCAGGTCTTACGCAGCTTTTCTCGCTTACTCTATCGCTATCATGACCTGTTTGTTCCTGGCCCAGACGTGGGAACAAATGACGCAGATATGAAACAGGTGGCGATCGAAAATGGCCTGGACAATGTTGTTTCGAAACCGGCGGAGATGGGAGGCACCGGTATTGACCAGGTAGGTGCCACTGCCGGTGGATTGGTTATTGCCCTGGATGCTTTACTTGAGCAAATGCCCCGTCTCAAGGTGCTGCCTCAATTCGCCGACCTGGCGATCCCAACCAGGCAAGAGCTCAGCGTGTTGATCCAGGGCTTTGGCGCTGTAGGAGCGCATGCCTCCCGATTATTTGTTGAGAAAATGCCGGGGACAAGGATTGTCGGAGTTTCGGATGCAACCGGGTATCTGTATGACAAATCTGGATTGCCGGTCGATACCCTGTTTTCAATGTGGCTGGAACATGGCCTGGTCACCCAGGATTACTACAAGGAATACATTCAGCCGGCTTACCGGATTGCCCTGCACAAGTATTGCAATAGCCCGAACGATATGCTGCGAGAGTCGGCATTTTGCCTGATCCCGGCTGCCCCGATGGGTAACTATATCGACCTGGATGCCACTTCTCAGCCATCCATCACAGTGCAGAAAATGGGCGATTGGGCTGTGATTATTGAAGGAGCTAATACGTATTCTCCAGATCCAGTTCGGAAATCAGCCAGAGCTAAGCTTGAGCGAGTGGTTTATCGCCAACGAGGAGTCCTGATTGCGACTGATTATCTGGTTAACTCAGGCGGTGTGATCTATGCTGCACAAGAGAAGCAGATCAAAACACCAGCCCATCTACGAATACCTGATGAGATGCTAGGTAACCCTCAGATGGTGAATTCCTGGTTGAAGGAACATGCAACCGACCTGGCAAACATCTCTGAAGAGCGCCGCCTGGCAGCCGAAACAACCCGGGATGCAGTCATCCGGCGTAATATACGGGAGCTCGTTGATCTACTCGTCTCCGATGTGGATGTATTGCCATGTGAAGTATCTGAGCGGATCAGTGTCCATCGCATTGCAGCCCGTGAACGTGACCGCACCGCCGCTGGATTTCATGATCCCCATCCCGACAACGCAGATAGATTGCACGGTGAGAGAGGCTGCCGTCAGGCTGGTAGAGGCGCACAGCCCGATTCTGGCTGTTGTCAATCCGGCTGGAGATCTGGTGGGTGTGGTGACAGAATGGGATATTACCCGGGCTACTGCAATGGGCGCTGCCGAAAACTTGCCCTTGGAGCAGGCGATGACGAAAAATGTCATCGCTGCCAATCGGTATGACGATATTCTTGAGATCACCGGCAAATTAGAGCATCACGAGATTTCCGCTATGCCTGTGGTAGAAAACGGGCGAGTGCTTGGAATGGTGACTGCAGATATGCTGGCCCGCCGGTCGTTGCCCCGGTTGCTCATTCGCCGGCAGAAATGGCGGCTCTCTAATCAGTTAAGGCGTTGGCGACGATCAAGGTAATATCATCAAATTGCGGATTTTTCCCCTGGTAGGCTTGAATCCCCGCCAGGAGGTTATCCGCTGTTTCTTGTGCTGGTTTGCGAAGGTTTACCTGGAGCAGGTCTAGTAGTCTTTCCCGATCCATGGGTTGCTCGTTGTCATCGGTGGCATCGGTAACGCCATCCGTATAAATTAACAGCTTGCTGCCTGGGTCTAACTGGATAACCTGTTCATCAAGAACCGGATCTGGCAAGATACCCAGCATCTGACCCTGGCCAAAGCCCGGATCGATTAAATTGCCATCTTGATCCATCAGGATAGGGATTTCATGACCGGCCCGAGCGTAGTGGAATTGCCCGCACGATAAATCCAGGATCCCATATAAGATGGTAACGAACATTTCGTCATTATCCATCTCAACCAGATGATGGTTTACTTTTTGAAGAAGTTTGACCGGGGAGCTGGTGCGGTAGGCTTCAACGCGTAGCAGGCTGCTGGTTAATGCCATAAATAATGCTGCTGGCACTCCTTTATCGGAAACGTCGCCGACGAGGATGCCCAGGCGCTCTTTTGAAAGGGGGATAAAATCGTACAAATCGCCCCCTACAGCCCTGGCAGGAAGGATCCTGGCTCCGAAGTCATACCCCTTGACCTTGGGGAGCTCGCGAGGAAGGAAGCTGCTTTGAATGCGGCGGGCAACCTGCAATTCTTTCTCAAGCTTTTCTTTCTCGATAATCTGCGCCTGGGCTGACTTTAACTCGGCATATGCCTTGGTGAGTTGAATATTTTTCTCTTGCAGATCGTGGATGGTTGCCTGTTCCGTCGAACGAAGTCGCAGGCTCATCTCATGCAGCATTTCAATTGCCAGGTTTGGCCAGCGCTGCAGCATCAGGTTGAACTCGCCGCGGTTGATTCCGAGCAGGGTGACTGGGGAAACGGAACGCACTGTCGCCGAACGGAGCCCTTGCCGCTCTAAAAGGCTCATTTCGCCTATAAAATCGCCCACCGAGCGTATTCCAAAAGAGCGGGCTTCAGGCGTGTTGAAAGCTTTGATAATTTCAACATCCCCGGAAATGATCACGAAAAAACTATCGCCCTGCTCACCTTCACGAGCAATAATCATTCCTGGTGGGAAATCAACCGGTTTAAAGGTCTCTACCAGTTCCCGGCGCTGTTCTGCCGGAACAGATTGAAATAAGGGGATTTTAGCGATCAGATCATCATTCATTTGAGAGCCCTTTGAACCGCGAAACAAATGCGTATAGTCACAGTATCAGACCAGGCTAACCGGCTTGCCCGTTTGGGCTGATTGGTAGAGGGCAAGTATGGTACGGATGTGATTCCTGGTTTCATCCAACGAGAGGTAAGGGGGTTGGTTGTCCAAGATGGCAGCATGCATGTCCTCAATTTCACCTGCATAGAGCTCTTTATACGAGACAGGGAGTAGCCGCAACTCACCAGGGTTCGGTGTGTAGGTCAAGGTGCCGTCTCGGTCGATACCGACGAAAGGTCCTGAGAATGTCAACCTGCCCGCTGTACCAATAATCTCGGCATAGGTATTAAATTCGGAACGGAAGCTGGCGAAAATATGGGCTGTTTTCCCACCCGAATAGTGCAACATGCCGCTGAAGGCTTCATCCACTCCACTCGCGCCGATCCACTGATCTCCAAACACCCATTCTGGAGGGGATGAGAACAAATATTGGGCCAGGCTCATTGGGTAGACACCAATATCCCACAGACATCCGCCGCCAAACTTGGGATACAAACGCACATTGCCCTGGTCTTTCAGATTAAAGTGAAAAAGACCGGAAAAATGGATAGGCTCACCGATTTGTCCAGAATGTACCCACTCGCCAGCCAATTTGGTTTGCGGATGGTGGCGGTACATAAACGCTTCGGTAATAATGCGAGCATGCTTCCGGCTGGCAGCGATCATCTGGTCCACTTCTGCCAGGCTTAAGGCAAACGGTTTCTCACACAGCACATGTTTTCCCGCTTGCATGGCTTTGATGCTCCATTCAGCGTGCAGGTGGTTGGGCAGCCCGTTGTAGATGCAGTCTATCAAGTCCAATTCCAGCATCTCTTCGTAACTGCCGAAAGCCTGCGGAATATCCCACTCGGCTGCATAAGACTTTGCTCTTGCAGGGTTCCGGCTGGCTACAGCCATCAGCTCGCCGCGCGCGGATGCTCGAATTGCTGGGATTAGTCTGCGGTTGATATTAGCGGTAGATAGCAACCCCCAACGAACTTTTTCCATGATAGCCGCTCCTCGAATGATGCTCTTGTAGTTAGTTCGGACTATTTTGATTATAACCGGGGATATGCGATTATCACAGTGTACTGTCTCTGTCATTGATCAGCGATTATGTCACCCTAATTGGTCAGCGAAAATGTCATCTTGACCTCAGGCAATAGCCAAGTATAATCGGCGTTACCCCAAAGGAAGGCGAGCCAGAGTAGAAATACATACTCTGCTCGTCTTTTCATTCTAGCACCTGTTGTGGATCCGTTATCTTCTCAAGTCGTTTGTCCTTATACTTTCGCCAGGGGTGATCAGCGGCAGGCTTGGAACCCAATGGCTTTTTGGGCGGCTTCTTTGGTTCATCTTGCGAGGCTGGCGTGGTTGCTGTTTGGCCTGGGGCGGGCGAGAATTTCTTCATACGCAAGGGGCCATGATCCTCAGGCTCAAAGATAGCCAGGCGTTGGTTCTGATAGCACACTTCAAGTCTGCCATCTAGGTGTTGGCGCACTTCCACACGTTTGTGTGCAAAGCTGCTGTTTTGGTGACCGGGAGGGATTTGTAAACGCTGGCCATTAAATGGGATGGTATTGTCATTGGTGACCGTGCGCAGATGTTTGAAACAGAAGAAGTCTTCTACCTGGTGCTGCTTTGGCCAAGGCAGGTAAGCTGTTTCAGGCTGCGCCGGTTCCACTCGGAAGCGCTGGTTGAATTTGGGTATGTAATGGATCAGCACCTGGTTGGCTTGTTCTAGGTTGCATGCTCCGGCTTTGCGTAGGGCTTTGACCAGGCGGTCCTGGAGTGTGCCCCACAGCCGTTCCACACGACCCTTGGCTTGGGGACTGCGAGCTGCGATCAATTCGATCCCCAATTCGTCCGCCAGCCTGCCAAACTGGCTTTTGGGTTGCTCGTTGGCCAGTTCCTGCTCGATCGTGGCCTGGGCTGGGCTCTGGAAGATCGTATGACGATCAGCATAGATTGCCGCCGGGATACCTTGTCGCTGGCAGATGCTCCGCAGCCCAAGAAAATATCCCGCCGCATCTTCTTGTTCACGAAACACCGCTCCCAGCAATTCACCGGTGGCATCATCGACGTAGCCGATCAGGGTCAGGTATGGCCCCCGTCCTTCCAGCCAGTCATGCCGGCTGCCATCGGTCTGCAACAGCATCCCAGCCTTCTCCTTGCGTTCCCTCCAACTCCGGTGGCGTGGCGCTCGACGCTTGCGTGGGCTCTTTTGCCCTGCTTCTCGCCGGATACGACGTACTGTGCAGCGTGAAAGAACCAGCCCGTGCTCTTCTGCCAGCTCTTCCGTGAAGTGGCTGTCGTTGTAATCCCTGTACTCCTCTTCCGACAGCTCCTGGATTTTCTTGCGCACCTCTTCGTCCACCCGGTTATGCGGTGCTCGGCCTCGGTTCCCATGCGCCAGCCCCGTCGCCCCTGCTCCTCGATACTTCACCAGCAGTCTCCGCACTTGCCGGATCGACAACCCCAATCGCTGCGCAGCTGCTCGACCGCTTAGTTTCTTCTCTTCCACCTGCTGAAGCACATATCCTCGCTTGATTTCTTCCATGCTCAATGTCACTCTTTCGCTCATAGGGTGACATTTTCGCTGATCAGTTACCTGGTGTCAATTTCGCTGAACAATAACACACAGTGTACTGTCTCTTGACGCCACGCGATGGGTATGGTAAACTATCGCCCGCAAGGTCCCGTGGTGTAGTGGCCAAACATGCGGCCCTGTCAAGGCCGAGATCGCGGGTTCAAATCCCGTCGGGACCGCCAAAAAAACCTGCCTGAATAGGCAGGTTTTTGTTTATTGATGGGGATTTTTCCCTGATCAGATGGCGGATTGTTAGTTCATGTCTTCTCGAACTCATGGATTTTTGCGCAATGCGGCAATCCTTTGACGATCAGGACTGAACATCCTGCATAGTGAACCAGTTTGCGTGAGACACTGCCCAGCCACCAGCCCTTGACTGCGCTGAGGCCCACGCGAGCCGGCCACAACCAGGTCGATCTGGTGTGCTTTGGCATACTCGATGATTTCCGTTGCAGCATCGCCTCGCAACACTACGCCAGTAGCGGGGATGCCTGACATTTCAAGACGCAACACGAGTTTATCCACCATAGCCTGGCCGGCAGCCTGTTCTTCCTCCAGAAAGCTATTCTCATAGGCAACATCAAAGGTTGTGGTAGGTATCAATTCAGGTCCCATGGGCCAATTACGGGCCAATAAATCGGTTGATGGGGCAGGCGGGAGGACATGCAGTACATCAACTGTTACGCTCAATGGGAGTGGGAACTGCTCTCCCAGAAATACGCCCTCCGGAGAGACTTTCCCCGCCAGGTAATTGATGGCTGTTTCGCTGCAATGCGAGCCATCTGTTACCAGGAGGATTTTCTTTAACCGTTTAATTGGGGCTCGAACGACCAAAACAGGCAGGCTGGCATATTCAATGATTTGTTGAGCAACGCCCCCCAATAAGATCCCCAGGGTAGCGCGTAACCCTTTAGCGCCTAGTACAAGCAAATCTGGGTCGAGTTTTTCTGTGTAATTCAGGATTGTTTCGGCCGGGTCACCCACGGTGACTTCACTCTCTACGGTGATTTCTGGGCTTTGAATACTGCTCGTCATGTGTTCCAGGGAGGCTTCCAGAATGGCGTGATTGGAAAACTCCCGGGGAGAAAGTACACCTAACAGGTATAGGGAACTGGGATGAGGCAGGGGCAGGCTCCTGACCAGCTCAGTGGCAGCCTGGGCATGCTTGGAGCCATCATAGGCAAGCAAAATATTCATCTTGCGCTGTTGAACCTGGGTAACCATATCAATCCTCCTTTCGGGAATATGCCGAGACTGGCCGGAAGGAATTGAATTTAGGGGTTCAAAGGTACGTACACAATCGGCGGCTCTGCTACCCCTCCCGACCACTGATTTCCCTGGTCTATATTCAGTTTACAACCATAATCGAGAGGCGTCAATAATCACCCAGTCGACCAACCAGGCGCACGCAAGGACGGGAGAACACCTCTTCACCGTGAGGGGCATCCTGTAGCTCGGTGGTCAGGTCTTGCCCGGGGAAATGCATTCCTTCGTGCATGCCTGCCCACCATTTCGGGCAATCCGATAAGTCGTAGACCTTACCCTGGTAAGCGATCAAGATCGGACCGCTATCGCCATCGAATTGCTGCAGCTGGCGTCGGGTGAATATTTTTTCGTCTGGCATACTGGTTTCCTTTCCACTCATGAGCCAATCAAATTACCCAGGCCAACGATTGCATAAATGGCAATGATCTTGACGCCGTTATTGATCGCGTGGATGATGATAGCTGTCCACAGGGATTGGCTGCGTTCATAAACCCAGCCGAGGATCAATCCCAAGATAAATGCCATCCCAGCTACGGCTATGTCCCCATGTACGATGCCAAAAATCGCCGAACTGGCAATCAAGCTCACGCTCATCCGCCATCGATTCCGCATCGTCTGGTACAGCAAACCTCGGAAGTAAGCTTCTTCCGCAATCGGCACCAAAACCCCAATTAGCAGCACACCGGCAAATAAACCGCCCCAGGAAAACTCGCCCGGTAGCAAATACTCCAACTGGGGATTTTCATTGGGTAGACCCAAGATAAATTGGATCAGCAGGGTGACCAGAGCGGCCAATGGGATCACGAATAATCCGATCAGCAGGCTGGTTGTTGTCCATGTGAGCGATGGGCGCGTGAAACCCAACGCCGTCCAGGATTTTTTCTTCCGCAGCAGACCGAAAAAATACAGGCTTGCCAATAAGCTGACGGATTCCAACAAAGCGCTAATCAAGCCAAGGCTTATCTTGGATAGCGGAGTACCTGCAGCTTCGAGCATGCTGCCGCCCCAGCGAACCAGCATACTTCCGGCCAGAAGTAGCAGCCCTGCACCAGCTGTAACCAATATTACATCCAGCCATTTCCAATTATTCACCGGTGGTTCTATTTGAGCGAAGCTATCTTGCAATGTTGAGGGTGCTGTCATTGTTTTCCCTTCGGTTTTCCGAGGTGGCTGGCAGGAATGATTACTTCTTCACCAAAGCGTTGGCGGAGTTGTTCTACAACCTTTTGGACCTCTGGAGCGGGGGATGGAGGATATTTGAGGCTGACGATAAATTCTCATCAAATAAGTTCAATTGCCGCGTTGGTTGGTGCAAATTGGCCACACCAACCCCAATCAAGCGGACTGATTTTCCCGGCTGCCAGACGTTTTCAAATAATGAGATTGCCGATTCCAATATCTGCCCTCTTTCCTGGATCGGATATTGAAAGCTCATTTGCCGGGTTAGTGTTGTGAAATCTGGCCAGCGAATTTTTATTTTTACCGTTGTAGCCGATAACTTCGTTTTATTTAGTCGCTTGCTCACCTGATCCGTCAGATCGCTGATTGTTTGGCGCAAAATTTTCTCGTCGTGAGTGTCCCTGGTGAAAGTCACTTCCTGGCTGATCGATTTTATCTCATGACTGGTTACGATTGGAGAATCATCTATACCATTGGCGTGCTCCTGCAGATCCACCCCATGTTTTCCGAGCAAGCGGCGCATTTCTTCTGGCGATCGACTCGCCAGATGTCCGATGGTCGTGATCCCCACTGCCTCCAGGCGCTGGGCAGTTTTTGGACCAACGCCGAGCAGCGCAATTACCGGCAGCGGTGCTAAGAACCCGGCTTCAATGCCTGGCTCGACCACGGTCAAAGCACGCGGCGGTATTCCAGGTGTAGAAGAGGCTTTTCCGTAATCATTAGCAATCTTGGCCACCAATTTATTCGCTGCAACTCCCAATGAGCAAGGAAGGTTAAATTCATTTTGGATTTTGAGTTGCAATTCCCGAGCAATATCCGGTCCGCTATCCTGCGATGTGTCGATCTCCAGGTAGGCTTCATCGATGGATACTTGTTCGACGAGGGGCGATACCTCTCGCAGGACAGCCATCACCTTGGATGAGACTTCAGAATATAACCTGTGCCTTCCGGGGAGAATTAATCAGTCCTGGGCATAAGCGCAAGGCTTTTCCCATGGGCATGGCCGACCGGACACCGTAGGCGCGCGCCGGATAAGAGCACGAAGCCACGACTCCTCTTTCCTCGGGACGGCCACCCACCGCAAACGGCTTGCCGGCTAATGCCGGATTTTGCAGCTCCTCCACCGAGCAGAAAAATGCATCCAGATCCAGGTGAATGATTGTGCGGGGAGGCATAGACCTTCTACCTCACTATCGGGGCCACGGAAATCTCTCCCGGTTGACCAATTTCACCGCGGATATCGATCTCTACCGGGAGGAAACTGTGTATGACTTCGGCGTTCGTGACCAGGTGCTGGGTTATCGAAGCGGTTGTGAAATGTGAACTTTCAGTTGCAAGCGCCAGGGGGAGCAACAGCTGGTCGCCCAGGTAAGCATCGAATGCCGCCTGGCTCTCTGCGTACTCGATGAGCGCATCAATCGCCTCGTCGGCTACTCGCTCAGCAGGTTTCCCCAATGCTCCTAAACCTGTAAAGCAGCCACTGCCATGCTCGTATTCCGCCTGCAACACAATAAACGCGCCTTTGGCAGGCGATTGCAGCTGCATGATTTTGATCTGCATTACATAGGATGGATGCCCCTGAAAATATTTTTGCAGCCGCTGGGTGGCCTGCCGCTTCATACGCTCGGCAATCGTCGGATCCAGGTTTGCTACTGCCGATACTCCTCGAATGGATAGCAGTGCGCCTCGCTCGGCAGGGTTGATTGGTATTATCTTATCGACTGGGCGAATCGTGGCCGAAATCCGCCCGCCTCCCTTTGGGTAGAAACCTGCCAGTTCCAGCGATAATTTCGCATCCCAGCCCAGGCTCTCCAGGGTGGGCAGCCACTGCATAGCGAGATAATGATAACTGGGCGCCCAGTTGACATGCGTCCCTCCAGAGATGATCACGGATGAGCTGCTGCCGGCTAAGCTAAGTGGGATGAATATTGTTTGCAGCACCAGGCTGCTTGAGCCAGCAGTGGGTATCTCAAACCGGTATCGACCGGAACGCAGCTCATGAGGAACAAAGGTCAGTTTTGTGGACCCCATAGTTGCCCCTTGCACTTCGGCTTTACACACAGCCTGAGCGGCATCCACCGAGGTCAGGTGCTGTGCCTGCAATCCGGGCTGTTTTCTCCCACGCGTATGTTCTCCAGGGTGATTGGTTTACCTGTAATTGATGACAGTGCCAGGGCAGTCCTTAATACCTGTCCACCGCCTTCACCAAGGGAGCCATCGATTTCTACCATTGTTTTTCTGTATATCTCATTTTACTTCTTTGCGTTTGCTGCCGCTCGCTGGCGGTCGCTGCCAGCATCTCGGAAGGCACGTACCAGCTCCTCCTGACTTAGATCTCGCCACTCACCGGGCATTAGATTTCCCAATGAGATGCTGCCGATAGCCACGCGAACCAGACGTAAAGTTGGATGGCCGATTGCGGCTGTCAAACGGCGCACCTGGTGTTTCTTGCCCTCATAGAGAGTTATTTGAAGCCAGGCTGTAGGGTGATAAGGTCGAACTGGTACCGGGCGGGGAGGAAGGTTGGGCGGTGGAATCAGCGCTGCCAGGGCAGTCCTGGTCTGGATATCCGGAAGCAGGATTTCTGTCTCCAGGCGCCGAAGGTTTTCCGTTGTGGGGATGTATTCCACTTCAGCCAGGTAGAGTTTTGGGTGGTTATAAGCCGGGTCGGTAAGCCTTTGAATAAATAAGCCATCATCACTCAGGACGAGCAGCCCCTCGCTGCGATAATCCAGTCGTCCTGCGGGGTAAACACCAGGGACTGAAATATAGTCTTTTAAGGTACCTCTACCACCTTCACGATCGGTAAACTGAGACAGTATTTCATAGGGTTTATAAAACGCCAGGTATCTCACCGCAGATTCTCAACCCTTTCCGCCCGCAGTACCGACTCCATGGTGGACGGATTATGATCCATCATTCCCTCGATCAGGTATGGGCCTGGATTGGAAAATGCTGACCGATAACGCTGGTATACCTGCTGTGGAATAATCACATCCAGGATCCCATCCAAATCTTCCAGAGACAGAAAGTAAATAAAATCTCCCCGGGAGGTACGACTGCGGCGCCAGCTTTGTCGCATGCCGGCTACTTTAACGCGCTTCCCTGTATGGCCTGCCGCTTCGATGGTATTGAGTGGGTGCTCAGCATCGATTCGAGCTTGAAGCAGCTCCAGGATGTGCGCACTGACTCCGGTCCCGAGCAGCTCCTCCTGGGCGGCTACTTTTTCCGCCAGGCTCCAGTCGGCTTGGTTAATTTTCGGGCTGGTCTGCGGAAATTCTCCAGCGAATAAAGGCAGCTGCGCGGCGCGGACAGCAGGCATATCTATCTGTCGCAGGAGATCCGGTATAGTACCTAGCCCTTCGAAAGCGCCCACTTTGACCAGGTTTTCCAACTCCTGACGTCGTGGGTTAACCCGGCTTACGAAATCGATTAACGAGGCGTACGGCCTTAGGCGGATAATGTTGGACAGGGTGTGTTTTGTGAGCTCTTTCACCTGGTCCAGCCCCATGTAGAGGATCGGCCGGTTTTCGATCCAGGATACACTGAATTCTGCCCGGGAATGATTGATATGTGGCGGGCGAATATTCAATCCCATGCGGCGCGCCTCGGTCAGGTATACTCGCTGGCTGTAATACCCGCCCCAATTTGCCAGTACTGCCGCCATGAAATACGCCGGGTAGTGAGCTTTGCACCAGGCGGAGCGCCAGGCCACTTCCGCATACGAGGCGGCGTGGGCTTTGGGAAACCCGTAGCCGGCAAAGGCCGCCATCATATCCCATATTTCCCCGGCGGTCTCTGCTGGTATCTGTTGATTGTCGAACGCTCCCTGGATAAAGCGTTCTTTGATGGTTTGCATCTGTTTCCCAGGGTCGAAATGGCTCATAGCCCGGCGAAGAAGATCGGCATCTACCAGGCTCAGTCCAGCGACATCATGGGCAATACGCAGCACCTGTTCCTGGTATAAGATCACGCCATATGTTTCGGAGAGTGTTGCGTCCAGGGATGGATGGATCGATTGGTATAACGCCTTGTCCTGGCCACGGCTTCTGTAGCGCTGGACGAACTGGTTTTTCAGCCCGCCGGTTAGCGGACCAGGTCGGAATAATGCCAGGGCCACCATAATGTCTTCTATAGTCTTGGCTTGCAGCTCGCGTAAGGTGAGGCGCATTCCGGGGCTTTCGATCTGGAAGCAGCCGATTGTTGCAGTCCTGGCGAGTAGTTGTTCCGTTTTCTGGTCACTAGCAGGGATATCATCCAGCCTGTGGATAGGAGTATCGATGATTGACGAGCTTATCTGGTGAGGTGAGCCAAGCACATCTCCAAGGACAGTCAATCCACGAATACCTAATAGGTCGATCTTGATTAATCCCAGCCTTTCAATCGAATCCAGGTCGAGTTGGGTGATCACGATCCCCTTTGTCGCAAGCTGTGTTGGCACAAGCCTGGTCATGCTTTCCGGGGTTATCACGATACCACCCGGGTGAATGGAGAGGTGGTGCGGTATGCCTCGCATCGCTTCTGCGTCTCGGAATATGGCGAGGTACAGGTCGCTGCCGTATTCCTGTTTGAGGGATTCGTACGGCGATGACGGAACCTGGCTATTGGCCTCAGGCGGTCCGTACCAACGATCGGGTAGACTGTTCGTCAGGCGAGAAATTTGCCCTGATGAAAGCCCATAGGCCTTGGCGACTTCTCGCAAGGCTGAGCGGCTACGAAATCGGTTGATTGTCGCTACCATCGCTACCCGATCTCGGCCGTAACGCCTGCTTACATAATCGATAATTTCATTTCGCCGTCGCGAGCAGAGATCGGTGTCGATATCCGGAGGAGTGGCCCTCGCAGGATTCAGAAAGCGCTCGAAGTACAGGTTCAAGCGGATGGGATCTGGCGATGTGATTCCCAGGCAGTGAGCTACCAGGGATGAAGAAGCAGAGCCGCGTGATGCGTGAGGAATATTGGATCGATCTGCATACTGCAAGATATCCTGCATGATCAGGAACAACGGACTATACCCGGCTTGATTTATGACCGATAGCTCGTAGTCTAGCCGTCTCTGGATTACGGGTGTAACTTCACCATAATACCTGGCAGCCCCCGCATAAGCTTTTTGGCGCAGCAGGTCAGCCGGTAGACCCGAAGTATCCGGCAAGCCGGGGTAGTGGGGCTCTCCAATCGGCAGTTCAAGGTTACAACGCTCGGAAATTTCGACAGTGTTGGCGATCGCCTGTGGGAAGTGAGCGAAACGATTTACCACATCATCTTGCAGGGCAAAATATGCATTGGGGGGTGCAATGTCCCCAGGCTGGAGATTGGCAAGCGGGCGAATTGTCCGGATGGCTGAAGCTACACGCTGTAGACCGGCGTGCTCGGGTTCCAGATAATAAACCTGGTGCGTGGCGACGGTAGGGACTTTCAGTTTTTTTGCTATTTGAGCAAACCGGAGTACATTTGGATGATCTGCTGGCGTTTGCAGTTGGAGATCGAGATATAAACGGTCGGTAAATATCTCCTTCAAGATCGGCAGGATGACAGTGGGTGAGGTATCACGCTCTGTACTATTGTCGAGGTTATTGCCATAATTTCTTCCCAGGAGGCAGATCAGGTCGTCGGCATGTGACTCAAGCTCGTCGATCCCGATTGGTGCGGGTTTCGATTGCGTTCCACGGTTCAGCATGCTGCTGCTTAATCGGCATAATCCGCTCCACCCGGCGAAATTCATGGCTAGTAAAGTGATTGAGTGGGCTGTTTCGAGATTTTCCGTCTCCAGCCCGTGATTCCCTTGGCCGAAAAAAATTACGGGCAGCTCTAACCCCAGAATTGGCTTGATGCCGGCGGCCAGGCAGGCATCATAGAACTCGATTGCTCCGCTCAAGCCTACGTAATCAGTGAGTCCCAGGCAAGGCATTTGAACCTTTACGGCCGCCTGAACCAGATCGAAGGGGGTAGCCAGGCCGCGTAAAAAGGAATAATTCGAGTGCGTTCGCAGGTGGATGAACATATGGTAAGAATTGACGTATTGTTGAACCTATTGTAAACTGAATCCCAATAGAAGAGGATAAAATGGGCTCTGTTGATCTGCTGTTTGAGCCTGAATTGAGTTATTTTCTAATTACCAAGAAAAAACAGGCCATTATCGACCGGTTGGAACCAATGACCAGGCTGTGTATTATGATCACTTCAAAATCTGCCCGGATTGCGACCGTATATACTGGAAAGGTTCGCATTACGAAAGAATGATGCAGTCGATATCAAGTTGGGCTGGACTGAATGCCTCGCCTGATCAAATTATGAATTATGAGGATGGAGAAGGATGAATAGTTACTATATTCCTGAAAGCGCAATGGCGATTGTTGCTCACCCGGATGATATTGAATTCAGCTGCGCCGGTACCCTGGCACGCTGGGCCAAAGCGGGAACACGTATTTCGTATGTCCTATGCACCAGCGGTGATGTGGGCATCGATGAGCCAGGTATGACTCGCGCCCGTGCTTCTGAAATTCGGGAAGCTGAGCAGCGCCTGGCAGCCGATATTGCCGGAGCTGCGGAAGTAATATTTCTGCGCGAACCTGATGGGATGTTGGTGGCTACCCTGGAATTGCGCAAGAAAATAGTGCGTGAAATTCGCCGTTTCCAACCGGAAGTTGTTATCTGTGGGGACCCAACCATAGTTTGGGCGGGAAACGATTACATCAACCATCCGGATCACCGGGCGGCGGCGACCGCGGCGCTGGATGCCGTATTTCCGGCAGCCGGCCAACCGAATTTATTTGAGGAGCTTGAGCTGGAGGGATTTCGGGCTCACAAGCCACGCAAAGTTTATGCCACTACCTGGGATACGGCGGATGTCTATGTGAACATAGAGTCAACCATCGATCTCAAGATTGAAGCCCTGAGGGCACATAAAAGCCAGATGAAAGAATGGGACCCCGAGAAATCGATCCGCGAGTGGGCTTCCGAGCGTGCTAAGGGTAAGGAAATGGCGTATGCTGAAGGCTACAGAGTTGTGACCCTGGTTGATGATGAAACCTGGCAAAAGCTGCACACGAAGGCAGAATCATAAAGACCTTGCCGAGCAAATTACAATATTTTTCGCATCATCTTAGCAACAGCCTGGTAGATAGCTGAATTATCGCTAACTTGAATTAATGGGCTTCCCCGGAAATCCAGGTCGCCAATTTCTGGATCACTGGGGATGGAACCAAGCAGTGGAAAATCCAGGGAGTCGATTTTTTCTTGTAACGGCCCTGGAATTTCCCCGGTTAACCGATTCAACACCAGGTAGGTATTCTCGATTTTGATATCTAGCTCTTTCCGAAATTGAGCGATTCGCTCGGCGGCTACTATGCCACGCTGGGATGGGTCGGTGACTACCAATAAATGCTGCACATCACGTGTCGTCCGCCGGCTGAGATGCTCCATTCCTGCTTCATTATCAATTACCACATAGTTATAATTCTTACTGATAGCGTCCACGACTTCTCGCAGGTTATGGTTCACAGCACAATAACATCCTGGACCTTCCGAGCGTCCCATGGCGATCAGGTCAAATCGGTCTCCTTCGGAAAGGGATGAGCGGATGTGCAGATCAAGGTAGTCGCGTTTTGATGTCCCGCCAGGCAATGCCCCCATGGCCGCACCTCCGGAAATTAGCGAGTTCTTCACCTGTGAGAGCATGCCTTCGCGGACATCACCAACCGTCCATTCCAGGTCCAACCCTAATACCATATTCAGGTTGCTGCTCGGATCCGCGTCAATAGCCAGGACAGCTCCTGGGTGGTTCTGAATGATGTATTTGATGACCATCCCTGCCAGGGTTGTTTTGCCAACCCCGCCTTTACCGGCAAGAGCAATCGTATTTGTCATACTGGTAAGTCCCTTTAATTACAACTAGAATTAGATGTTGGAGAGTAATTCTTCTAAATCAGCTGCCATTTTTTGTGCTGCGGAGCGCAGCTCTGGCACATAGTCATACACTGCAATCCCCAGTCGATCTGCTTCCTGAACGGCAAGGTTGGCAGTTAGATAGCCCAGAACGGGCAGACCCGGGGTTTCTGCTTCCAGGAAGGCGGCTTCACTTTCGTTCCTCACTTTGTTACCCACCAGCCACAAACGGGTCAGACCAATATCTGCAGCCAGTTTTTTGATTTGTGCGGCAGTTCCCAGGCTGCGGCGAGTCGGTTCCACTACAACCAACATCGCATCGACAAAATCAACCGTCGCTCGCCCCAGATGCTCGACGCCGGCATACATATCCAACAGCAATATGTCGTCCTTGCGAAATAATAAGTGGGTAAAAAGGGTTTTCAACATTGCACTTTCTGGGCAGATACAGCCTGACCCGCCGATATCTACAGCCCCCATCTCCAGCATGCGGACGTCCCGGTGGCGTACACTGAAGCGCTCGGGGATATCGTCCACCTGGGGGTTGAGGGTAAAGAAGCCGCCCACAGTCCCCGGCCGGGCTCCGGTACGTTCGAAGATCAGCTCATCCATTTCTGAGATAGGCTTCAGTTTTTGGCGCAGCTCATCTGGAAAACCCAGGGCGCCCGCCAGGCAGGGGGATGGATCTGCATCAACTGCCAGGACATCTCGCCCGTTATCGGCATATGCCTGCGCAAGAAGTGCGGTTAATGTCGTTTTTCCTACCCCACCTTTACCGGTTATTGCTAGTTTCATGACAGCTCTCTCTGAAAATCACTATATGATGATCGACTGATTTTTCTTTAGCCATTTTGTTTGCGATTGATCCAAATACCAACCAGCAATATACCAACGATCATAAACCCCAGGGCGACCATCAAACGCAGATAATCGGGGTCGGATGGTGGCGGAACAAATATCGGTGTGGGTGTAGGTCTGGGAGTCTTTGTTGGGGTGATTACCTGGGTTGGTGTTCCAGGGGTTACTGATCCAGGGGTTGGTGTTGGCGTTTCTGTGATGATAAAACGGCGAAATATATCAAAAAGGCTTGGTAAATCTTCCTCATTACCTTCGTACCCGCTGTCCGGAACAGGAGTGCCTTCTTGCTTTTGGCTGAAAATTTGGCCAGGCGGATGGACCGTACGAGGCGAAATAGCCGAGGCAGTGGAATAGATACAAGTGATTGCAAACAGACAGAATATGATTAGTAGGGATATTTTTGGCAGGTATCGATTCATTTGTGGCTGATCAATGCGCTTTCAGGATGTGTGTGACAATTGTAGCACCACTCCCGCCGATATTTTGGGCCATTCCAATCCGCGCATTCTCGACTTGCGTCTCACCGGCCTCGCCACGCAGCTGCTGCACAATCTCGGCAATTTGATATACCCCGGTTGCTCCCACCGGGTGACCGCGGGCTTTCAGCCCGCCACGGGTCGCTACCGGAATTCTGCCAGTAATGGTAATCTCGCCATCCAGGCCGAGACGGGGACCTTGACCGCGTGGTGCAAACCCGCAAGCTTCCAATGATAACGCCGACATGATCGAGAAGGCATCGTGCAGCTCGAAGAGATCAATATCATCCGGGGTAACTCCGGCCTGGCTATAGGCGCGGATTGCCGATTTATTGGCGGCTGAGAGCCAGAGTGGGTCGCGTCTGTCGTGGACTGCCAGGGTATCGGTGGCAGAGGCAGATCCTTCGATGGTTATGATCGGGCGCAGTCCTTTGCTCACATTGCTGCGCAAACTCTCTTCCGGAACAATGAGCAGCGCGGCAGCGCCATCTCCCGTCGGCGAGGCATCCAGTAAGTTGATAGGAGCAGAGATCATGCGGGCGCGGGTATAGTCTTTTTCGCTGATCGCTTCTTGCAGCCTGGCAAAGGGATTATGCACTGCGTTGGCATGCGCATTTATGGAAAATGGTGCAAAGTGTTCGTGTTTCCAGCCATATTCGTGCATGTAGCGCTTCATGATCAGAGCATTTAATGCCACGAATGAAACGCCCTGGGCTCCTTCGTAATCTGCATCGGCAGCAGTTGCAAGGGCTGCGGTTATTTCGCCGCCGCGCATTTCCGACATTTTCTCGACTCCCATCGCCAGCGCACTATCCATTTCACCAGAGCTGACTGCCATTATTGCCATGCGCAGGGCAGCCGCGCCCGAGCCGCACGCGGCTTCGACCTTAACCGCTTCTATACCTTGCAGACCGACCCAATCGGCCACCAGCGCTCCCAGGTTTTCCTGGTGGCTGAGCATTCCGGAGAGCATATTGCCAATAAATATTCCGTCGACTTCGTCTCTCTGCGCATCCAGCAGAGCAGAGAATACCGCCTCACCGGCGATCTCGCGCAGAGATTTTTCCCATTGTTCTTCCACCGGTGTCTGTCCAACACCAATGATCGCTATTTTTCGCATTGCTACCTCTTGTCAGGCATTTAGATTTATCTTTTGTATTGATTGTAGAGCCTCGTTCTGTCAGAAACTATCAAGTGTCGCCTGATAATCATTGGCGGGAATAGATTCTTGAACTGCATTCGTTTTGAGATTCAATACGGTAATTTCCGGTTGGCAATTGAAGCGCAGCTGAAGCTCAGCGGTGCCTAATCCCCGGTTGGTATACTGATACATCTCCTCTACTCGGTAAAGGCCGATGGGATATTTACGCCCCAGCCTGGGCAGAATCGGCATCTTCAGTATCGGCAGGAATATCTGACCGCCGTGGGTATGCCCGGAAAGCTGGAGATCAAACCTTCCGCTTGAGGCGCTCTGGTCGGCAAAATCCGGTTCGTGGGCAAGTAAGATGCTACACCCATTGTCGGGTAATTTATTCAGGACACTTTCCAGGTCATCCAGCTCTTCCATTACATCATCCACACCGGCAATGTGCAGCTGCGCATCCTGACGTTAAATCGTAAGGACATCATTGGCTAATTCTCGGATATTTGCATGCCGCAAGATGCGGCGAACCACAATTGGATCAGACCAATGATCGTGATTTCCCAGAACGGCAACCACGCCATCACGCGCCTGGATTTGCCGCAGCACAGCCACCAGATCGGCGGCATATTCTTCCGGCCGATAGGTGACGAAATCTCCTGTAATTGCGACCAGGTCGGGATTGGTGCGATTGACCAGGTTGATCGCATCTTGTAAGAGACTTCGATCCAGCCAGGTACCGAGATGAAAATCGCTGATCAGCACCAACCGATAGCCGTCAAACGGTTGCTCCAATCGGGGAAGCCGAAGCTCAACCTCCTTGACTTCCACCCAATGGTCATATTTGCGGATGGAGACTTCATTGGCACGTCTGAAAATCATCCGCCCCGGGTACGAGGCCAGTATCAATCGGACAAGCCAAAGAAACAGCCGTATCGGTATGTCCGGCTTTTTGAAGTCAAACTCCATGATATAGCTGCTGGATAATTACCAGGCGTAAGCCTCAGGGGCTTCCCCGCCTGGGCCGGGCCAGATATCGTCTAAGCGGGACAAGATTTCCGGCTCGATAGCGATCTCCAAGGCGCGCAGGCTTTCTGTGAGCTGGGGCAAGGTGCGCGGGCCAATAATTGGGGAGGTGATCACCGGGTTATGCAGCATCCAGGCCAGGGCTACATTTGCAGGTGCTTCACCGATCTCCTTGCACAGGGTTTCGTAGGCCTCAATTTTCTTGCGGTTCTCTTCGATGCCGCGCACGAGACGCTCAGATGCCTCGCCGGCCTCCTGCTTGTTTTTCCAGGACACCACCCAGCAGCCCGCCAGCCAGAGGGCTCCAGGGGATCAGGGCGATGCCCAACTCGCGGCAGGCCGGAATGACTTCCAACTCGATCATCCGGGCATTCAAATTGTACAGGCTTTGTTCGCTCACCAGCCCGAGGAAGTTGCGCTGCTGGGCGGCAAATTGAGCCTGGCAAAGGTGCAATGCAGCAAAATTACTGCTACCTACATAGATGACTTTTCCTTGTTGGACCAGAAGGTCCATTGCCTGCCAGATCTCGTCCCAGGGGGTCTGGCGATCGATGTGGTGCATCTGGTAAAGATCGATATGGTCGGTTTGCATCCGGCGCAAGCTGCTCTCGCATGCCTGGCGAATATGCAAAGCGGATAAACGGTGCTGGTTCGGGTCATCACCCATTTTTCCGAATACTTTCGTTGCCAGGACGATTTTTTCGCGGCGTCCATTGCCCTGCGCCAGCCATCGACCAATGATTTGCTCGGTAACACCCTCACCGATACGCCAGCCGTAGACATTGGCTGTGTCGAAGAAATTGATGCCCAGTTCTAATGCCTGGTCCATTATCTGGTAGCTGGTCTGCTCATCTGTGTGCGGGCCAAAATTCATCGTGCCAAGGCAAAGACGGCTGACTTTAACACCTGAACGGCCTAGATGTGTGTATTGCATTTTATGCTCCTTGATCGGTTTTGGGATTTGACAGGTTTATTTGGATGGCGAGATCTGAAGGCGAAGTTACCGGCTGTTTGCAGACAAATTGTTTGCAGACATAAGCTGTTGGCCGACCGTCGATCATCGGTCTACCCTGAAGTAGTTCCGGCGCATCGGGATCGAGGGGGAGGGGGCTCGCGGCCAGGATAAGACGAGGTAGATATGTAGATAAGGGGACCGCCAGTAATTCTTGCATTGCATCCAACTGCAGATCGCCTACAATGGCTAATTCTGTAATGCCTTGGAATCGCGTATCAAATGCGCATAGCCATTTCGAGAAACCAATTGGATAACGGACTGCATGACTTTGTACACCCTGCAACATACGATCGACTGTTTTAACCATTTCCTGATCACCCGACAATGCCCCTAGCTCGAGCAATGCCAATGCCGCCAGGCTGTTTCCGGCAGGGGTGGCGTTATCCTGTGTATCCTTAGGGCGGGTTAGTAGCTCTTCGTGGTCATCCCTGGTGTCAAAGAAACCCCACTCAGGATCCGAGCAATGGGCTACAAAAATTTCTGCGAGTTGTTTTGCATTTCTATACCAGCGCTGGTTACCGGGATCAGCTCGATAAAGGTAAAGTAAAGCCAGGCACAAGCCGGCATAGTCCTCCAGATAGGCGAGATGCCGGGCATGCCCATTACGCCAGGAGCGCTGCAGTTTGCCGTCACTCATTAATCGAGTAATCAGGAAATCGGCATTCGCTCTGGCAGCATTAAGGTAATCCGGCCTTCTCAAATACCTTCCGGCCTCCGCAAAAGCCATCAATGCCAGGGCATTCCAGGCGACCAATACCTTATCATCTGTCGCAGGGCGGATTCGTTCCTGACGCCTGGCAAACAACAGGCGATGTGATCTCTCCATGGCATTGTTGATCTGGTCGAAGGGTAAGCTTCAATTTTTGTGCGAGCTCATCATTGCTCAGGAACTCTTTGTAGGACGGATTTTCCATCAAAATTGCCCGCCTTCGTGATCCCATAGGCTGCAATGAATATTTCTGAATAATCTGGGTTCTGTATTGTTTCAAGGATTTCATCCAGCCCCCATGCGTAATATTTGCCTTCTTCGCCTTCCAGAGTCGGCATCCAGGCTGCTGAAAAATCCGATCTGCCTGGCGCCTTGCCAATCGACCTCGATAGACATTTCGCGCAGCAGGAAATCCAGTGTCGCTTCACAGGTATCCCGGTAGCGAGTATGCCCGGTCAACATATAGCCGTACAGATAGACTAAAGCCAGCTGCGCGTTATCGTACAGCATTTTTTCAAAATGGGGCACTAACCAGTGATCGTCGGTGCTATAACGCGCAAATCCACCACCCAAAACATCATAAACCCCGCCGCGCTGCATTGCATCCAGGGCGTGGGTTGCTACCTTCAATGCTTCCGGATGGCCCAATAGCGAGCGGCGGAGAAGGAACTCGATCGCCATGGGTTGTGGAAACTTAGGTGCTCGCCCCCAACCGCCGAACTGCCAATCATAGCTATCGATCAGCTTTTGTTCTGCAATATCAGCAGTATCCCCATCAAGCGGTTGTAAATGCGCAGGTGATGAAGACGCCCGGTCCAGGTGTTCTTTTAAGATTTACCGCCGATGAGAGTAATTCTGTGCGCTCCTCCTGCCAGAGCCTGGCAATAGTGAGCAAGACCTCTCGAAAAGCCGGCATATTGTACCGGCGCACCGGTGGGAAGTAAGTGCCTCCAAAGAATGGCGTTCCATCTGGTATAAGAAATACACTCATTGGCCAGCCACCACTGCCGGTCATGGCGACAACCGCATCCATATAAATACCATCCAGGTCGGGCCGCTCTTCCCGATCTACTTTTATATTGACGAAATACTGGTTCATGATGGCGGCAACCTGATCGTCTTCAAAGAACTCATGAGCCATGACATGACACCAATGACAAGCGGCATAGCCAATACTCAAAAAGATCGGCTTATCTTCCTTCCTGGCCTTGTCCAGGGCTTCCGGTCCCCAGGGGTACCAGTCGACAGGGTTTTCGGCATGCTGGAGCAGGTATGGCGAGCTTTCCAAACTGAGGTGGTTCGTCATCCCTTACTCTCCAAATTCCAGCTCGAAAGCTTCATTCTCGTCCCAGTTACTGGCTGGGAAAACACCAATATCCCCAAATAGAGCATCTTGCTCGACCAGGATCGCAGACCGCTTGATTAACTCCAGTAAAGCCAGAAATGTGACCACGACTTCTAGCCTGGAAGGGAATTCGGGTAAGAATAATCGGAACGAGGAACGCCCCGATCGTTGCAGATATCGGGCAATCAGTTGGATTTTCTCTCGTATGGTTACCCTGGGAGGTGCTACCACAGTTCCGAGGTCTGCCCGCTGGTCCGGTACAACCAACAGTGCATATACCGCATCGACCAGATCGTCTAAAGTGATACCTTCCAGGTTCAGGTTGGTCTCAATGCGTATTGGGGGAGCCAGGCGCAGATAGGTACGCAGTCCGGAGGCTTCGCGCTTTGCGAGCCAATCTGCCACCAGCTTGAAGGCCTTATATATGCGCAGCTGACGGGCGAGTGCTTCGCCTGGGTCTTCTTCGCCTTCTTCCCGGATGACAGGGCGCGGCAGGAGCATCTCGGATTTAATCTGTATCAGGCGGGCTGCAATCACCAGGAATGCTGAGACCTCTTCCGCCTCTGTTTGCTGCAAATTCGCCAGGTAGGACAGGTACTGATCGGTCACCTCGGCTAAAGCCAGGTTGGTAATATCCAGCTCTGCTCTTTCGATTAACCGCAAGAGCAGGTCGAGAGGGCCTTCATAGATTGGCGTTTGGACCTGGTAGTTACTGGTGTGAATCAATGGATTAGAAGAGGACATCGATGCGATTATACCTGACAAACTATATCCGCCAACCGATAGATTAATACCCTGTCATGAAACCTGAGGGTGGATTTCCTTCCAAGGATGGGTCAGATTCGATATAATCAGATAACTTATGGAGGTTACCAATGATTTCTGAGCCTGTAAATGTCACCGATGCTGCATTCGAGAAAACTGTCTTGCAGTCTACAATCCCAACTATTGTAGATTTTTGGGCGCCATGGTGTGGTCCGTGCCGTATGGTTGCCCCTGTCCTGGATAAGCTGGCAAAAGAATATGCCGGCAAACTATTGGTGGCGAAAGTAAATACGGACGATAATCCCGAATGGGCCCAACGCTACAACGTACAAGGGATCCCGACGATGTTATTTGTTGCCAATGGAAAAATCATTCACCGACAGATCGGCGCACTACCAGAGCCTATGCTGCGGGATGTGGTTGCTCAGTTTATGGAAGTCGCTGACGTACCTAAGAAATAATTGTGATACTCAAAAAAGAGCCGGCTGATATTGCTGCAGCCGGCTCTTTTCAATCATTCAATCATTCCATTAATCTAATCATTGATCCGTTCGATCACGGCGCCTAGCTGGCGCAGTTTCTCGTCTACTTTTTCATATCCCCGGTCGATCTGCTCGACATTCCTGATGGTGGATTGGCCTTCAGCCGCCAGGGCTGCTAAAACCAAAGCCATCCCTGCCCGGATATCTGGGCTTTCCATTTTTTCGCCAACCAAGGTTGATGGCCCTTGCACAATGCAACGATGCGGATCGCAAAGCACGATCTGCGCGCCCATTCCAACCAGTTTATCAATGAAGAACATCCGGCTGGGGTACATCCAGTCGTGGAAAAGTACACTGCCGCGTGACTGTGTAGCCAATACGATAGCGATACTCATCAAATCGGTTGGGAATGCCGGCCAGGGCATCACACTGACCACCGGGATGGCGTCCCCCAAATCCGGTTCAACCATCAAGGTCTGTCCGCCAGGGACAAGGACATCCTGACCATCAACGCTCCAGGTAGCACCGAGACGGTTGAAGACAATCCGGATCATATCCAGATATTGCGGCCCGGCGTTGCGAATGCGAATTTCTCCACCGGTAACAACAGCCGCACCGATGAAGCTGACAACCTCCAGGTAGTCTGGCCCAATCGAGAATTCGCCTCCATGCAGCCTGGGTACACCACCTATATGAAGGGTGTTGGAACCAATGCCTTCTATCTGGGCGCCCAGGGTATTCAGAAACTGGCACAACTCCTGAATATGCGGCTCGGATGCGGCATTTCGCAGGATTGTAGTACCTTTGGCCAGTACAGCAGCCATAATCGCGTTTTCTGTGGCAGTGACACTGGCTTCATCCAGGAGGATGTCAGCGCCGTGCAAACCATTGGCGCTAAAATGGAACATCCTCTCCAGTTTGTTGTAATCCGCTTTCGCACCCAGGGCGGTCAGAGCCAGGATGTGGGTATCTACTCTTCGCCGGCCAATCACATCTCCGCCGGGAGGTGGCAGCTGCATTTCGCCGGCACGCGCCACCATAGGGCCGGCTAGCAGAATAGAGGCTCGGATTTTACGGCAGATTTCTGGATCAAGATCTGCCGGGAATACCTGAGCTGCGTGAATCCGCCAGGT
Source organism: uncultured Chloroflexia bacterium (assembly GCA_963744375.1). Classification (GTDB taxonomy): domain Bacteria; phylum Chloroflexota; class Anaerolineae; order Anaerolineales; family UBA4823; genus CTSoil-045. Next base: position 102,109 of record CAVUTH010000002.1, read on the forward strand.
ATGCTCGTCCAGGGTATCAATTTGGACTGAGAGGCTGCTTAGCAGCTTACGCATCGTCTGAACATCCAGGATGCTGGGTACATTGTGCAGTACCACTGGCTCCTCAGTCAGCAGGCAAGCTGCCAGCAGGGGCAGGGCGGCATTTTTATTGCCGGAAGGTGTCACCTCGCCGGAGAGTGGAATTCCGCCTTGGATGTGTAACTTAGCCATTTTCTTCCTAAGCTGCTGCCGGCTTTTGTTTCCGGTTGAACCACCAGGTCCATTCGCGATTCTCCCACACAACCAGAGTGGAAGAGGCGATGAAGATTGAGGAATAGGTTCCCGATAACAGACCAATCAGCAAGATCACTGCGAACTCGCGCAGCGTGACGCCGCCGAACAATGCCAGCGAGAGCAACATAAACTCCACGGTCATCAGCTGAGTGTTGATTGATCGCTGCAAGGTTTGTACTACCGAGTGATTGACCAGAGTCTCAAAGGGAAGCCGTTTGTAAATATTACGGTTTTCCCGTATACGGTCAAACACAACGATCTTATCCTGGACAGAAAAACCGATCACTGTCAGCAAAGCGGTCAAGAAGAGGGCGTCAATTTGCCATCCGAAGAACCAGCTACCGATTGCTGTCACGCTGAGTACAACTGCCACATCATGGATCATTGCCAGGATGGCGCACACGCCATAACGGAAAGCGTGTGGAATACCGCGAAAAGCAAATGTGATAAACAGTACCACGATCACTGCAGCGACGGCTACTGCCTCAGCTGCTCGAATTGCCACTTCTCGGCCAATTGTTGCACCTACGCTTTCAATACGCAAAATGGTCAGATCTGCAGCAAATTCATCTTGCAGACTGCGAATTAATGAACCCTGTTGTGCTTCATCCAGGGCTACAGTGCGGATCACCAATGTACCTTCGCCGGTTGTTTGCACTTTTACATCTTCATACCCCTGGTTTTCGAGGAAGCTAACGACTTCTGCCGGCAGAGGCAGATCGCCGCTATCAAGTTTTACTTCTGTCAGGCTTCCACCGGTAAAGTCAATTGCCAATGGGAGTTGTTCAGTGCTGGCTTCGTAAGCAAGCAATATTAACCCCGGGATGATGATAATCGCCGAGATCAGGAAAAACAGGTAGCGTTTACCAATGATATTGATTTGCATAATAATGTTCCTTTACAGCCCGAACCATTTGCTGTAATTTTTCGGTTTGAAAATGTTCAGCGCCGCTCCCAACAATGAGCGGGAGACGAAAAGAGCGGTGAATAGACTGATCAGGACGCCGATAAACAAGGTAAGTGAAAAACCCTTCACAATCGTTGCACCAAAGGCGCTTCCGAACCAGAACAGGATTGCGCAGGTAATCAATGTGGCGATATTTGAGTCCCGAATGGAAGGCCAGGCACGCTGCCATCCAAGGTTGAATGCCTGGGAAAGCGTTCGACCGGCGCGTAATTCTTCTTTGAAGCGCTCAAAAATCAGGATATTGGCGTCCAGCGCACTACCGGTACTCAATAAAAACCCTGCCACTCCGGCGAGAGTTAACGTCACCGGCACAAACCGGAATAATGCGAATGCGATCAGGGCGTAGATGATGATTGAGATGTCTGCGACAATACCCGGCATGCGATAATAAATTCCCATAAATAGGAATACGATCGTGAAGCCGATCAAACCGGCAACCAGGCTTTTTTGCAGTGAATTTTGCCCCAGGGTCGGACCGATGGATCGAGTGCTGACCACGGTCAAGGGGATGGGGAGCGAGCCATAGCGGAGTTGAACGGCAAGCGAATTGGCGCCTTCAGCATCGAAGCTTCCACTGATTAAACCCTGACCGTCTGGGATCTCGTTTTGGATCTCCGGAGCGGAGATAATCTGTTTGTCCAGGACAATCGCCAGGACATCGCCAATATGCGCCCGGGTAAAATCACGGAAAATATCCGCTCCTTCGCTCGTTAGTTCAAATGCTACCTGGTACTCGCCAAACTCGCTGACTGTGGCCTGGGCATTTTTCAAAGCTGCTCCGGTCATAACAGTCGAGAAAACTCTGCTGTCCAGGGTGGAGGTTACGGTGCCCGTGGCTGAAGTGGTCGTGTTTGTCGACTGACCAAAGTCGGTCTGGATAGGGGCCTGGGCTGCAAGCAGCGTCTCAATCTCGGCATCCGTTAGATTAGAAAAATCGACGAATTCAAGTAAACCGGTTTCCTTAATCACTGACAGGGCTCTTTCCGGATCGGTTTCACCAGGGAGTTCCACGAGAATACGGCGATCGGCGGCTTGTTGGACTACGGCTTCATTTACGCCAAGTCCATTCACTCGGTTTTCAACGATCCGCGTGGCAGTTGTCATGGCGTCCGCTTCAACAGCTACATCTGCCGGAAGATCTGCCTCTAAAAGGGCTTGAATACCGCCAACCAAATCCAGGCCCAGGCGAGTGCCAATATCTTTATTGATACCGGCAAAGTGGATTCCTGAGTGGCTTTCCAGAGGGAAAATCACCAGCAGGGCAACTGCTACGATAACAACAATGATGATGAGATTTATTTGGTACCTTTGCATGTTTTTTTTTACGGCCTCCATTCACACAAATGCCAGCCAGAGGCTGGCAAGCGGCAATTATACTCTGTATTAGGTTTGTTATCAAACATGATTTATTTATTATGGCTGGCGATACTCCTGGATGAACCTGAGTGCCAGTTGTAAAACATCATCAATTGATAATAATTCTGTGTCAATATAGCAATTTGCATTCTGCCTGGCATGTTCCAGCCGTCTCTGCTGCTCCTGGTATTCGGCTTCGTTCCATTCCATCTGACGGCGTATCATCGTTGTTGAGTAAGTTACATCCAAGAAAATCAGCAGATCAGGATTTACAATCCTCTGCCACATGTTTGGCACATACGAATGTTCCTGGGCAATGTGGCGAGCAGCTATTCCGTGCCTATCCAACCCGGTTTTTAGGGTCGATTTTCCTGCAGCACATGGGCCAACTATCCCGATCAGGAGTTGATTATGTGACTCCATCAACTGGTATTCCCCAGTCCATTAAACCAGTGGAAGCCGTACAAACATACGGCGGATGTCGTCGCCTGATGGATCGATTACCTGCAAAACCACAACACTGATGTCATCCACCGGCCGTTGCTGATCCAGGTTCATGGCCTGGGCAAGGAGAGTGTCAGCAATGAATTGAGCGGACGGGGCTTCGTCCAGCAGCAGGTCAGCTAAGGTTATCCCGATATCCATAGGTTTTCCATATCGTTCACCTGCGTGTACCAGGCCGTCTGAAAAAACGACGACGGTCAGGCCGGGCTCAAGATGCATTTCACTGATCACAGGACGCGTGTCACGGTACAGTCCGATTGGAATGCTGATTTCCTCAAGCGCGGATATCTCTCCATGCAGAGAGATAAATGCCGGCACGGGGTTATTGCGCGTGATGACCAATGTGCGCGTCTGCTGGTCGACAGAGATAATGTTTAGCGTGCAAGACACTTTACCGCTTCGGTCGGTGAACAGGCTGTCTGAAGCAGCCCTGGCTGCTGCGCCGTCTCGCACGCCTTCGGCAAGCAGGGTGATGACTTTGCGAACAACTAATGTGGATATCCACTTTGCGCCTTTGCCGGAACTCTGTCCATCGGCCAATACCACTGAAATACCGCCTTGCGGACGCTCGACGACCTCTACGGTATCGCCACTGCTAGAAACGGCGTATTTTCTCGTTTTTGCTACGGCTATCTGAATTTCCATAGATAGAATTTTACATCAACTTGCCGGTTCCTTAACGGCTTGAATAATGAGTAAAGTACTTGAATTAAGGTTGATTTCGGTCAGTGAGCAAGAAAACCTGGCATCGATGAATGGTTGAACAAACCTGTTATCCCAATCAGAAGAACGGTGGGGCACATTCAACAACCCGGAGAGGGCTCGTTCGTACCAGTGTTTACCGGTCAGCCAGGCAAATGGAATGATCAGCAACATCCCTCCTGGTTTCAAGATGCGATAGATGTCTGCAAGTGCCTGCGGATCAGCGATGTATTCCGAGGGAAAAGTTGCAACTACCTGATCGAATATGGATGAAGAAAAAGGCAGGTATTGCGCATAACCGATGATAGTCCTGGATTTTACTCCCTTGCGCAATAGTCTTTCGTGGGCGATATGCGCCATTTCCGAGCTTGCATCCACCCCAAATACCTGCCGTCCTCTGCAGTCCATTTCCGCCTGGAGATGGCCTGGCCCGTAGCCAATTTCCAGGATGCATGGGCCGTTGAGATAAGGGAGACATTCATTCACCCAGGACTGCCACCTGCCTAGAGAGACTGCTGCAGCAACAAAATCATAGCTCCACGCGAACTGGTGGTAAAGCAGGTTGTACAGGCTGCGTAGGCCGGCAGTGAGTATCCGTGCTCTAACCGGGATCATCTTTCCCGACGTTAGCTGCTACCGTTGCGAGCTGTCCACAACCGGCTTGTATATCGATGCCTCTGCGCAAACGGATGGTGCAAGGGATGCCATTGGCTTCCAGAATCGCCTGGAATGCTTTTGCCCGGGCGGGCGTCGTCGCTTTACCAGAATAACCCAGGGTGGGATTTAGGGGAATCACATTTACATGGCAGTGCGCCACCTGTCCCTGGCGGAAGACTTGTAGAAGCTCGGCAAGTTTATTGGCTTGAGTTGGGGTGTCATTGACATCGTGAATCAATGCCCACTCAAAAGTCACGCGACGGTGGGTTTTCCTGACATAATCCAGGCAGGCCTGAATTAATTCCTGGATCGGGTATTTCCGGTTGATGGGCAGCATGCTGGAGCGGAGCTCGTCCTCTGCCGCATGCAGTGAGATTGCCAGATTAACTTGCCGATTCTCATTTCCGAAACGTTCGATCATCGGAACGAGTCCCACAGTGGAGATCGTGAAACGACGCGAGCCAAAGTTATAACCGTCGGAATGGTTCAACCGATCGATGGCTTGCAGAGTAGCTTCATAATTATGGAAAGGTTCCCCCATCCCCATGATCACGATGTTGGTAACTTGCTCGCCTTCTTTATGGAGCAGCCGGGCAAAATATAAGACCTGCTCGATAATCTCACCGCTGGTTAGGTGACGGCGAAATCCCATCTGCCCGGTTGCGCAAAATACACACCCCATCCCGCAGCCGGATTGGGTGGAGATGCACAGGGTACGACGTTTTTCATAACGCATCAGCACAGTTTCTATCGCCTGGCCGCCTTCCAACAAAAAGAGAGTTTTGCGTGTCTCCTGGTCGCTGGAGAAAGCGATAGTCCGGGGGTCAGCTTGCCAAAAGCAAACGATTCACCCAGACGAGTGCGTAGTCCGCCGGATAACGAGGTGAAATGTGACGGGTCATTCCAAAACTGCCGGTATAAACCCTGCCATATTTGCTGGCTCCGGTATTTGGGTTCACCCTGGGCTTCTACCCATGCCTGGAGTTCTTCTAAGTCCTGGTCAAAAATATTTGCCTTAGTCATTCGTCTCCATTATTACTAATTGGAAGCTGATTGATGACCTGAGCCAGGTCCTCGCAAATAAGATCTGGTTTCGGTTGCCAGAGGGCCGCCGATTCACTGGGAAGTTGCGCCTGTTAACACCAGTGCGGTTCGGCAGCCCAGCTCCTGGGCGCCGGCGATATCAGTTTCCACGCGGTCGCCTACCACCAGGGTTGCTTCCGGCAATGTCCCCAATCGTTGCAAGGCCACCCTGTACATCTCTGGGGCGGGTTTTCCGATCAGGTGCGGGCGGACATCAGTGGCTGCTTCGAGCGCGGCCAGGATCGATCCGGCTCCCGGGATCAGGCCTTCTGGGGTGGGTAGGGTGCGATCCGGATTCGTGCCAATAAAGAAAACCCCAGACCGGATCAATAATCCTGCCTGGGCAAGCTTTTTATAGGTAAGTTGTCGATCCATGCCCACGATTACAGCCAACGGAGTATTATCTCCTTGGAAAAAACCGTACTTGCCCAGCGAGTCCACCAGTCCCTGCTCGCCAATAATGTACACCTGCCCGCCGGCAGGATGTTTCTGCGCCAGGAACTCTGCGGCTGCCTGAGCCGAAGTGACGAATTGCCAGGGTTCAAGCTGTACGCCGAAACCGGCTAACTTCTCAAGGAATTTTTCCGGCGTCAGGGTGGCATTATTCGTTGCCAGGGTTACACGTAGCCCACGGCGGCTGATTTCATTGAAGATCGCAGGGCAGGTCGCCTATTGGTTCGCGGTCACGCCATATGACCCCGTCTATGTCCAGGATCAAGCCATGAATGTTCATGAATACCTCAGAACTTGCAGGATATTGAAACTAAAAATTCATTATATGACAGAATGTCCTGAATGCAACCGGCGCTGTAGAGGTATTCCTCCACAGCGCCGTCAATGAACTGGAACGATTATTTATTACTTGCCGTTGGACTTTGCCGCCGGCAGCTGTTTCAGCTCCGGAATTTCCATTACCTGGTCGATCAGCCCGTAGTTTACAGCTTCTCGGGCATTCAGATAGTAGTCCCTGTTTGTATCACGTTCGATAGTCTCGATCGATTGGTTGGTATGCTTGGCGAGGATCTGGTTCAAGTCGTCCTTCAACCGCAGGATTTCTCTGGCCTGAATTTCGATGTCCGAGGCCTGGCCTTGTGCTCCGCCAAGAGGCTGATGCATATGAATAGTGGCGTTTGGCAGGGCATAGCGGTTGCCCTTGGTCCCGGCTGTCAGAAGTACCGTGCCAAATGAGGCGGTCATTCCAACCGCCAGAGTACTGATCGGGTTAGGGATCATTTGCATGGTGTCATAAATCGCCATGCCGGCATAGACCATACCGCCTGGACTGTTGATATACATCTGGATAGGTGATTCGCGATCTTCGTTGCTCAGGTAAAGCAGCTGGGCGACGATGACATTGGCTACCTGGTCATTGATCGGTGTGCCCAGGAATACGATGCGGTTGCGCAGCAGCAGCGAGTAGATATCGTAGGCGCGCTCGCCGCGGTTGGTGGTTTCGATAACCATCGGGATTAAGGATTGGGGGTATTCTATGTTCATCAAGGTCTCCAAATATCTTGTTGGGTGATCCACTTCTCAATTATTCTTCTTCACCAGTAATTACGATCGCTTCTTCTTCTTCGGAAGCTAAAACTTCCGGCATTTCAGAGATGACCTCGTCATCACTGATTTCAACATCATCGATCGCTTCAGTTGTAGGCTGCACGGCAGCCAGGGCCAGGGCAGATGCCCCTTCAGAGGCAATGTTCCGCAAGGTATCATAGGAACGGGCGGTTAACATGTTCGCCATGATATTGTTCATCAGGTTGCCATACATTGGTTGGCTGAAGAGCCGGCGAGCTTCTTTTTCTGACAGTGACTGCATCAGGGATGCCATTGTTTGTGATGCCTCGGCCTCGAAGGCTTTCTCGTCAATCTTAATGTCTTCGGCCTTTGCCAGCTCGAGCAGCGCCAAAGTGTTTTTCAAGCGTGTCTCAGCCACCGGTCGAGATTCTTCTCTCAGGGCATCCATGTCCATGCCCCGAGCCTTTAAGTACAAATCCAGGTCCTGTTTTTGGTTCTCCAGCCGGTTTTTTAGATTATTAATTACACTGTCAATTTCATCTTCCAGCATTTGTGGAGGATATTTGAATTCCGTTTGGCCGACCAACTCTTCAAGAATTTTCTGGTCATACTCGTCATGGTAATGGGTCAGTTTATCGAGCGCCAGGTTGGTGCGGATACGCTCCAGCAACGCTTCCACATTGGAAAATTCGCCGACCGAGGCCGCAAAATCATCATCCAGGGGTGGCAGGTTGCGAGCTTTAATTTCTTCAACCTCAAAATGAAAGTTGCAGACCGTATTTTTCAACATTTCGTATGGTGTTGTCTCCGGATAGGTGTACTCAAAATCCGATACCGCACCAACGGTTAATCCAATAAACCGCTCTGAAAAACCCTGAAAAGGCCATTCATCCTCACGGGAGGCACCGGCCTTCTCAACCAGAAAGGGAGAAGACATCTCGTTTATTAAGCTTGTGGACTCTTCTTCATCGACTGCGACACGTGTGGCGCTTAATTTTGCAGTGACAACATCGCTTTCCTGGACCGGGCGATCGACCGGCTCAAGGATTGCTCGCTGGCTGCGCAGATCTTCAATGACAGACTCGACTTCCGACTCTTCTACTTGTGGTGCTTCGTATTGCTGCCGGATGGATTTGTAATCGCCAAGGGTCACTTCGGCCTGCAGCGGGACGACGAATTGCAGGACAGGAGGATCCATGCTGACGATTTTTTCTAGAGAGCCAGGGCCATAGGGTTTTATCCCGGATTCCTCAATGACTTTGGGATATTGATCGTCAACCAGGATATCGAGTGCCTCTTCTAAAATTGCACTTTCACCAATTTGCCGAACAACCACGTTATAGGGGGCTTTGCCGGGACGGAAGCCTGGAATTTTGACACGGTTTGCCAATCGTTTGGCAGCCCGTCTTTTGAAATCTTCCAGTGTAGCCGGTTCAAATTCTACGGTCAGTTCGATCTGCTGATCTTCTCGTGGTTGCGATTCGATTTTCAAAATGGTTTTTCCTTCTTTAAAATAATTAGCCGGCTTGGGGATTATTTACCAAACCGGGCGGATTATATCATGCCATTGTAAGACAAGTATAAGAAATTTAGCGACAAACCCTATGCCGGGTCGCGATTCTGAAAACAGCAGTGGGGAAGGAGGGACTTGAACCCTCACGCCTTGCGGCACGTGATCCTAAGTCACGCTCGTCTGCCAATTCCGACACTTCCCCAACGTCAAGCTGTAACTGCAAGATTATAAGCCAGAGCGGTAGGAGCGTCAATAATCGAATATAATCGGTTTTTGCGTGTCATAAACCATCCGGGAGAAGCTTATGAGTTGGGTCATAAACCCAGAATCCGCCGCCAAGGAACGCACAATTTTACTACGCAGCATCGTCCTGGCATTGAGAGAATTGATGGAGCAGCAAGACGCCAACGATCAGACCAGAGATCTGGTAGCATACATCAGCCTGGCATTGGAGTCGATCCACGCAACCATCGAAACCTCTATTGTCGCCTGGGAAAAGCGGGGATACTGGCTTAAAGCTGATCGCTTTCAGATGGAATGGGTGTGGACCGAACGCCTTAGTGCGAAAATGAAGCAAGCAGTCTTGGCTGAAGATTGGCCGGCTGTTGCCATGCTATCCGCTCAGGTAGCCGAAAAGGTAAAATCTGTAGATGTACCGCAACGCAATCGAATTGGTACACCCTGGGTTGGAGCCTGGGTCCAATTAAGTCAAAACGACGGGTAGTATTGTCGGATTACCAGAAGGAAAGCTGCACAGTCGGGGATTTTCCATTCAACAATATAAACGGGGAGGCACGATCCGGATTAACACCCGCCTTGCGTAAATCTTCAACCTGCAAAAAACGATTTGTTCGCCTCAACTTAATAATTGATCGTGCTGTGACAGGACCAATTCCCGGGATGCGGATGAGCTCCTGGAAATTGGCTCTGTTGATTTCCAAAGGGGACTCGCGCAGATGTAGTTCCGCCCAGGCAAATTTTGGGTCGACATCTCTCGGCAGGCTTCCTGTTAAGTCCAGGGGTATATCGTTCAGGTTGTAGCCATAATCTCGTATCAAGAATGCCGCCTGGTATAAACGCAGCTGGCGCTGTGGTGATTCTGCAGATTGATTCTCTAGAGGGGTATCCTGGACTGGGCGGAAAGCCGAAAAATAGAACTCTCTTTAATCTCAGTGCGTTGTGGAGATATTCTGTGAGCCTGAGAAGCTCTGTGTCACTCTCTCCTGCTGCGCCGACGACGAATTGCGTTGCTGAGGACGGCCAGCGTCCTTGCCAGCCGTAATTTCCAGGTAGGGATTGGCGGATTTCCTCTACCCACTGCAGCGGTTGAAGAAGCTCCTGGATGAACTCTTTGCGTGGTGCTAATGCTTGCAGCCGGTGAGTATTTGGGGCTTCCAGATTGATTGATACCCGATCGGCAAGCTGCATTGCACGTTCTACTTGGGCTTGTTCGACACCCGGCATAATTTTCAGGTGCAGGTAGCCCTTGAAGTGATGCTTATTGCGCAGTAGCTCAGCTGTTGCGATTAACTTGTCCTGGGTTGTGAGGCCACCTCCGGCAATCCCGGAGCTGAGGAACAATCCCTCTGCAATACCGGATCTCTGATACGCCATGAAAGCCTGTGCCATCTCCTCCGGTTTGAGTGTTGCCCTGCGGAAATCTCTTCCTGAACGGAAGGGGCAATAAAAGCAGTTACGCTCGCAGGCCGATGTGAGCAAGGATTTCATGAGTGAGATTTTTGGCCCTGTGGGAACCGCCGGCTGGAAAATCACCCCGGCCGCTTGATACTTCGGAGGATTTGTTGGTTCCATCGACAGCCTGGGACAGGGCATGCCTTCTGCCGGCTCCAGGTCCATCTGCTCGCTCAAGATATTTAACGTCTCAAATACTTCCATTGGGAATACTCGCTTGGATATTATAGAACTAATGTGCTATTTGTCAAGATATCTGCTTCAATCTAGAGGTATGATTAGAGCAGAATGGAAATGTTGCTATCTGGTTGATGGAGAATTGATTGGATGATGCCTGGTGGGGCAGGGGGCTAAAAACCTGAAGTGTTCAATAATAATTTGGGTACGTCATTGTGAAGGTGATGCAGCAAATCAATAAACCATCTTCGCGAATACGCATTAGCTTCACTTTGCCCTGCAACATATTATACGGGCGGGGGGTTGACAGCGGTATTATCAGGCGTTATAATCATCATGCTTTCGATAAGTATTATTATCATAAACATGAAGATATGCGCTTTGTGTAGCAGAAATGACTATGAAAACGAACTCAATATCAATTGCCACAGCCGTTGCAGGATTTCTTGACAGTGTTGAGATGGCGCGTAGCGTAAATACTGCCCGCACCTACCGGAATGCGCTTCATTCCTTCTTGTTCGTCCTTGCAGATCACGAAATGGATCCTGACGACACTTCAGTGTCTGATATGCCGGATGATTCTGTCACCTGGTTTACTACTTCTCTCAAGCGATATGCCCCAACAACTGAGCGCCTGTACTTGACAGCCGTTACCGGGTTTTATGAATACCTGGATGCTGAGCGCCTGCTCGATCCTAATCTATCGCGCATCAGGCGCCTGATCCGACAGCGTGCACGTAAACCTGGCCAGCGTCTACCTCAATTCCCACGAGAAAAAATTGAAGAATTAATTGATTATGCAATTAATCTTGCTCATGCCCCCGTCACTGAGGAAATTAAATCATTGCGCAACCTGCGTGATCGGTCTTTCATTCTGACCCTGGCGGATACTGGACTGCGTGTTCATGAGGCCTGCAGCCTGCAGCGCGGCGACCTGGACTGGAACGAAGGCAAGGCACTCATTATCGGTAAAGGTGATCGTCAGGCTGTTGTGCGCTTTTCCGCCCGCAGCATCGCTGCGCTTAGGGATTACCTGGCAGCCCGAGCCGTACTGGATGGCGCATCAGGACGATCACTGGCTTCCCTCCCCCTCTTTGCCCGGCATGATCGTGGTGCTGGAAAAAAAATTAAGCCGATGACCACAACAACCGGAAGAAACATTGTCGCCCAGCGCGTGAAAGAGGCCCTTGGAGACCAGTTTCTCGAGAAAATCACCCCCCACTCTTTTCGCCATTATTTCGTGACTACTGTTCTCCGAGCATCTGGGGGAAATTTAAAAGTAGCCCAGGAGCTCGCCCGCCACAAGAACATTGCCGTTACGCAGCGTTATGCGCACTTATCCGACGATGACCTGGACCAGGCCTATTACCAGATGTTTGATGAAAAATGACCGGTAAATAACCCTAATCAGTTATTGGATGACGATTTTTACCTCGTCCAGGAAGGTGTAAGTGTTATAGAAAGTATCCGGTCGGTTGATATTCCGGAAGCGGATGGTAATGGTTTGCCCGGCGTACTGCGTAAGGTTAACCTGGGCAACCGCCCACCCGCTGGTTATCCCACCCCGTGGATTGCCTGAACTGGGCACCCGATTCCACAAGCAGGGATTGCTGCCTTGCGGAATTAAGTTGCCGTCAATAAAAGCGGGTTGCGTTGCATTGTTGATCAGAATTTCGAAGGCATCGTAGCTGGCATTTGCGCCAAAATCCTGCGAATAGATTATGTACTTAAATTCAAGGATGATTGATTGCTGTGGTTGCACTTGGGGCACACTGATAGTTTGCTCGACGGCGGCTATCCCGTTGGCGGGTACGGCATTACAAGCCAAAGCGGGGTTGCCAAGAAGCATGGATTTTGTACCCAGCGGAATGCTAGGGTCGGGCTGGCTGGGTGGAGCACTACTCACAATCGTTGCTGGTAATGGTTGCGCAATAACATTCCAACCTTGGGTTCCTTGCTCGAAATCACCGTTTACCAGGGAAACCTGGCTGTAATTATTTGCCACCATCGGGAAGATCAGTTTGTGCAAAGCAGCTGGCATATCCAGGTATATTGGCATAGTTGTCACCGTCAAATTCTGGACGGCAGGTAATGCGGTTCCATCCACATCATACACAGCGTTCGGCATGGCAGGAAGGTGGATTAATTGGGCAGAGGCGCTGGTCGACCAGATTACCCAAATATGGTTGTTTGAACTCGCAAATCCGAACTCATACCCGCTTATTGCCGGATATTCGGTAACTCGTGTTACCAGTTGAGCACCATCCAACATCTGTGCCGCAAAGTCATAGGCCTTGTACGCAAATAATGGATCCGGCGTCTGATTGAGCGTTAACAAGCCGTTATTCCGGCGCCAGGTTCCCGTACCGTCAAACCAGATATTCCCGGCGAAACCCTCCGCTATCGCAGCGGCATAAGACTGGGCAACATAATAAGCTTTGGTCTCCTCCAGGTATAGGGTAAATTTGGGGCAGTTATAAGGTGCCGATTGCGAACAGGTGGGATCGACCAGCGTATTCTTGCTGTTTATCAGGTATTTACCAGCGATCCCAAAAGCCTGCAAGCGCAACTTCAAGTACTGTGCTTTCGCGATCCCAACAGGACCTGTCGTGTTCCACCCACTCAGCCAATTTGCGTTTTGGTAACTGCCTTCAGCACCGCCGAAGAAATCGTAAGCCTGGAAGCTTATGCCGTTGAATAATGGTCCCTGGATGGATTCCTCCTCCAGGATTCCATTGATGAATCCGGCCAACTCGCAAGCCTGGCCGGCAGGAGGATTGCTGGGGTCGCATTCCAGGTATAAGCTTCCCACCAGTATCTGAGCGCTGGGATCGATCACTGTGATCTCAGAGAGACTCGTCTTCAACATTTTGGCGTAGTCATTCCCGCCATAATTCGGCGTTCCGGGTTCTCCCCAGCAACCGTCAACAGGGCTTTGGGACGCAGCAGGCGCCGAGATATAGGGCATCTCTGGCTGGTTCCAGAATTCCCAATACTGGACATGGACAGCCTGTGATCCCAGATAGCGGATCAGATCTACCATAAACGCCGCGAACTCATCATAATAAGCTGCGTCCACAGGGCCGCATTGCTTGTAAGTATTCGTCGGGCTTTGATATTTTTGTGCCCATTCCGGCGCGCCGCCCACAACAACGATCGGGGTGAGATTGTTATCCGCTGCATTTTTCAGCTCAGCTACGGCGCTAGCCAGAGAGCTCCAATTGCGATTTCCCTGAATGGGTTCGACGTCCGCCCAGGCAATTTCAACGCCTTTCGTCCAGGTGGTCAAAGTTGGAGTTATCCAGCCCAGCCCGCCAGATAGGTCAATAGGATTGAGCTCGACGCCAAACAATCCTGCCGGTGCAGCCGGCAAGGGGTCGTCATTGACGATGGTCGCCGTTCCCTGGCTATCTGAAAGGGTCGCGTTTGCTGGGGCAGACAAATTAACCAGAAATGTTTCATCCAATTCATACTGCATATCGCCAAGTACAGTGACTGTAATCGATTGACTGGTCTGCCCGACAGTGAAGGTCAGTGTGCCGCTGGCCGCCAGATAGTCCTGATTCATAACTGTGGCAATATCGTCTGAGGTCTGGTAATCAACAGTTATTACCTGATCACTTGGCGTCGACAGGGTTACGCTAAAAACCCCGGTATTGGTTCCAGAATTCCCTTCGCTTAAGGACCACATCATCGATGTAGATGGTTGGGGGAGTATCGTCATTGAGAATTTTTGCCGCTCCCTGGCTATCACTCAGGGCTGCATTAGCCGGGTTGATCAGGTCGATGGTAAATTCCTCATCCGGCTCTACGGTCAAATCCCCATTTACAGTCACAGTAATCGGTGCGCTGACCAGGCCTTCTGGAATGCTCAGCGTGCCGCTAATTGGTTGGAAATCATTGTTAATTACCGTTGCGGTGCCGTCTGTGGAGGCATAGCCTACACCTACCGCCTGGTAACTGGGATTGGACAGGGAAACGGTGAATGTGAAGACTTTACTGCCACTATCCCCTTCTAGGCCGGAGATATCGTCGATAGATATTTGGGGTTGGCTGTCGTCATTGTTGATTGTCCCGATTGCCTGACTGTCTATCGGCACGCCATTGATGGGATTGGTAAGATTGACCAGGAACAATTCGTCTAATTCAAACTTGGTATCCCCGCTTACGGTAACTGAGATCGGCTGGCTGACCGCTCCCGGTGCAAAAAACACCGTACCCGATGCAGCCAGGTAGTCGCCATCAGCGGTTGTAGCCATCCCATCACTCGTGAAGTAATCGACTGACACCTGTGTCTGGCTGGGCGCGGAAAGAGTCACTGTGAAGGCTGCTGTTACGCCGCCGCTATCTCCTTCCAGCAGGTTCACATCATCGATCGATATGTCGGGCAAGGCATCGTCGTTCTGGATCGTACCCGTACCGTGAGTGTCCGTAATAGTGGCATTGGTGGGATTCGAGATGTCGATGGAGAATATCTCGTCGGGTTCAAGGGTTATGTCGCCATATATGGTTACCGGGATACTGGTCGAAAACTGGTTCGCGGGGATATTCAGGGTTCCGCTGATGGGTAGATAGTCGTTGTCAACGACGGTGGCAGTACCATCTGTACTCACATAATCCAGACTGACGGCCTGGTAGCTGAGGTTGGAGAGGGAGACAGTGAAAGTAAATACCTTCGAGCCGGTATCTCCTTCGAAATCCGATATATTGTCTATGGAAAGCTGTGGCTGAGCATCATCATTGATCAGTGATCCAATCGCCTGGTTGTCAGGCAAAGAAGCATTCGTTGCGTTAGCCAAATTTACCTGGAAGTCTTCATCCAACTCAAATTTGGTGTCGCCGAAGTGAGTGACACTGATCCATTGAGTAGTCTGACCAACCGTGAATGTCAACGTGCCGCTGGCTGCCAGGTAGTCCTGATCGGTGACGGTAGCAGTACTGTCAACGGTCTGGTAACCTACTGTAATCACCTGGTAGCTCGGAGCAGAGAGAGTCACGCTGAATACCGTGGTGCTGTTCCCAGCGTTGCCTTCGATGACCGATTGATCGTCGATGGTGATTGACGGGGGATTATCATCATTCAGGATTGTGCCTATACCAAGGTCATCCGTGAGCGACACATTGACAGGGTTGGTGAGGCTGATCGCAAAGGACTCGTCAAGCTCAAATTTCTGATCCCCTGACAGGGTGACCGTGATGGGCAGGACTTGCAACCCGGGTGTAAAAGTCAGGGTGCCATTTGCCGGGATAAAATCATTATCTGCGGCCGTGGCAGTAATGTCCTGGGTAGAATAATCTACCTGGATAGTTTGTGAACTAGGCTGCGACAATGTGGCGGTAAAGACACCATCGCTCGTTCCAGAATTCCCCTCAAATGTTGAAACATCGCTAATCGATAATCCCGGTAAAGTGTCATCATCCAGGATAGTTCCTAGCCCCTGTGTATCGGTAAAAGTGGCATTGCTAGCATTGGTGAGGTCGATGACAAATGTTTCGTTGGGCTCGATATTCGTGTCCCCGTTCACCGTAACCGTAATTGGGGCCGACAGCTGGTTTTCGGACAGGCTTACACTTCCGCCGGTTGCCAGGAAATCACCATCGGCTACTGTGGCGGTACCATCCGCAGAGGCAAAATCCATCGTAATTGCCTGGTAGCTCGGATTGGAAAGAGAGACTGTGTAGGTGAATATTTGGGTACCACTATTTCCTTCCAGCTTGGAAACATCATCGATGGCGATCAATGGTTGGCTGTCGTCATTCAGAATCGTTCCACTGCCCTGGTTATCCATGATCGTGGCGCTGATAGGGTTGCTTATATTGACAATAAGGCTTTCATCCTGCTCGAATTTTGAGTCGCCGAGAATGGGTACCCCGATCGTCTGGGTGATAATATTCTCGGGAAATGTTAATGTGCCATTTACTGCCTGGTAATCATTATCTGCGGTGGTTGCTGTGTTATCCGCCGTAGAGAAATCGATAGAAATCGCTTCGTAGCTGGGATGGGAAAGAGATACAGTTAACGTCAGGCTGTTTGTTCCACCCAAGCTCTCTGGTTGTGAAAAATCATCGATTGATACGCTGGGGATGATATCGTCATTAACAATCGTTCCGATACCCGTATCGTCTAAAAGCGTCCCGTGTTTTGGGTTTGATAAAATTACCAGGAAGCTCTCGTCAGCCTCAAATTTATTATCCCCATTTACCAGGATCGTGATGGTTTTAGTTAATTTCCGGATTGGTGAAAGTAATCGTACCGCTGTTCACTAGGTAGTCGTTATCGGTTGACAAGGCACTGTTGTCGGCTGTGGCGTAATCCACAGTTACGGATGGGACACTGGCGCTGGACAACGAGACCGTAAATGTATAGATTAATGTTCCGCTGTTTGTCTCAGTCATTGAGACATCGTCGATCGAGATATCAGGTCCAGCTTCGGGGAATGACGGCTCAACCAGATTTGCTGCCTGGGCGCGTTGCATGCCAAAAATGGTAAAGGTGCACATGGCGATAAGGCCAAAGGCTGCCATCATGCAGACGGCTATATAAAAGAAAGCAATCCGTTTGTGGAAAGCATGCAAGATTTTGCCAGGAAGCGGTTGGTTTGTTAAATTCATCGGTTCACTCTGGGAATTACTCAAATAATGGGCTCCAGTTATTCACTGAAACCTCCATGCGCTGGATTCAGATAGTTATTGTACTATAAAACACTCGATGGCTTTTGAAGCACGAAGGCCACGCAGGAAGAAAGTCACATTGACGCTCCTCGAAAATGGAGATACACTAAATTTAATCAAGGATAAATCAGCTTGTAAAATCGAATTCAGATAGCAGGAGGTCACCCATCCGATGATGATCAGTCATCTTGCCAGGTCAATCGCGCCATCCCCGACGCTTGCCTTGAACGATGAAGCTCGCTTGATGCGCGAGCGTGGCGATCCCGTAATTAACATGGGCATTGGTGAACCCAAAAACAAAGCGCCGATCACGGCCATATTGAGCTCTGCGGCACAGCTCAGTACTGGAGACATCAAATATACCCCGCCGGACGGCACGCCATCCTTGAAAAAAGCGGTGATTCGCTATACCGAGGACAACTACCAGCGCTCTGTAAAACCAGAAAATGTCATTATCTCCGCTGGAGCGAAACAATCCATTTTCAATGTACTCTACAGCATTCTTGATCCCCAGGATGAAGTCATCCTCCTGGCGCCGTACTGGGTCAGCTACCCGGAAATGATTAAAATGGTCTACGGCGTACCGGTTGTGGTCACGCCCGAGGATGGCTCTTTTGTTCCAGAGATGAAGGATATCGAGCGCGCTCTCAGCCCCTACACCAAAGCCATTATCGTCAACAGCCCCAATAACCCCTCTGGAGCAGTCTTCCCAGCAGAGCTGATTTCTGAAATCGTAGCACTTTGTGAGCGGAAAAAGATCTACCTGATCACGGATGATATCTACCATAAGCTTGTGTTTGATGGTAACCAGGCTATTCCAGCATATACCTGCACTGAAAAAGATGTCGATGATTCGATGATCATTGTCGTCAATGGGGTTTCTAAGTTGTACGGCATGACTGGGTTTCGCATTGGCTGGACCATTGCCAATCGCCGGTTGATCGAAGCCATGGTGAATGTCCAGGCGCAAACTACATCCTGCACATCGGTAGTCCTCCAGTCGGCTGCCGAGGGCGCTCTGACGGGCATGCAAAATATTGTGGAAGCTTTGCGCTTGACCATCGAGAACAACCGTAATGTCATCATGCAGGAGCTGAAGGCTTTCAATGGCATCTGGGTCAACCGTCCGGGTGGTACTTTCTATTGCCTGCCAGATTTCAGGGCTTATCGGAAGGATTCAGTGGAGTTGGCCCGTTTCCTGTTGAAAAAAGCTCTGGTTGTGACCGTACCCGGCAAGGAATTTGGCATGGATGGCTACTTGCGATTGAGTTATGCGGGCAGCGTCAAAGATATTACGACTGCAGTTGAGCGCATCAAGTGGGCATTGGATCCCAATTCGCCCAACGAGATTTATTTGGGCGATCGTAAAGTTATCAGGGATTGGCTATGAACAACCTACTGGATATTAAAACTCCAGCCGAATCCCAGGCCGCGGCGCGTAAGAGCGACTATGGCCTGGAGTACCAGGGACTCATCAACCTGAACAAAGTTTACTGGAACCTACCCATCGAAGCCTTGTACGAAGAGTCCGTCTTCCGCAATGAAGGCAAGATAGGCCTGGGTGGTCCATTTGTGGTCAACACTGGAAAGCATACTGCACGTGCCGCGAACGACAAATTCGTAGTCCGAGAGCCGAATTCAGAAGGCCATGTCTGGTGGGGCCAGTATAATCGGCCGTATTCGACAGATAAATTTTGTGAATTATTCAACCGGGTTCAGGGATATCTGCAGGGCAAGGATGTATTTGTGCAGGACTGCTACGCCGGCGCCGACCCGGATTACCGTCTAAATGTGCGTATCCTAACCGAGCATGCCTGGCATAGTATGTTTGCTCGGAATATGTTCATTATGCCGGCCACCAACGATGATTACCGCCGTCATATCCCGGATTTTACGGTGATTACCGTCCCCGGATTCAAGGCATTTCCCCAGATCGACAGCACGCATACCAATACGGCCATCGTGATTAACTTTGAGCAAAAATTATGCATCATCGGGAATACCGGCTATGCGGGGGAGATAAAAAAGTCGATCTTCACCATTATGAATTACCTGTTGCCGCTTGAAGGCGTGATGACCATGCACTGCTCGGCGAATATCGGATCTCAGGGCGACACAGCGCTGTTCTTTGGGTTGTCTGGGACAGGCAAAACTACCTTGTCTGCCGATCCTCACCGGGGATTGATCGGGGATGATGAGCATGGATGGAGCGATTCGGGCGTTTTCAACTTTGAGGGAGGCTGCTACGCCAAAGTGATCGGCTTATCACAAACTGCCGAGCCACAGATCTATTCTTGTACTCATCGTTTTGGAACGATTCTGGAAAATGTCATCTACGACCCGGTAACTCGCCTGATTGACCTGGATGACGATGAGCGTACCGAAAATACACGCGCATCCTATCCATTGGAATTTATCGATAACGCCGTTGTCTCAAAGCGAGGCGGACATCCCAAAAATATAATATTCCTCACTTGCGATGCTTCGGGCGTGATGCCCCCTATTTCGCGACTATCAACACCTCAGGCCCTGTATCATTTTATCTCCGGTTACACATCGAAAATTGCCGGCACCGAGATTGGGCTGGCAGAAGAACCAGAAATTACCTTCAGCACCTGTTTTGGTGGACCGTTCATGGTGCACCATCCGGCATTTTATTCGGATATCCTGCGGCGAAAAATCGAGCGTTACAATGTCAACTGCTGGCTGCTGAATACCGGCTGGGTTGGCGGTCCTTATGGCGTTGGCAAGCGGATCAGCATCGGTTATACGCGCGCTTTGCTGAATGCTGCTCTGGATGGTTACCTGAATGATGTCGCTTACACATCAGATCCGATATTCGGTTTCCAGGTGCCAACTTCTTGCCCGGGCGTGCCTGAAAAGGTTCTCAACCCGGCTTCATCCTGGCCAAGTGAGGATGCATACATGAAACGTTACCGCGCGTTGGCTTCTCGCTTTATCGATAACTTCAAGAAATTTGAAGACCAAACTTCTGCAGATGTGCGCAACTCAGGGCCTTTACTTTGAGCTAAAGGTTACAATCTAAAAAGCCCTGCACTAGCGATTCTGCAGGGCTTTTTGATTCTCCTTCATGCTTGAGTGAGCATTGATAGGCACCGGTTATTCATCGTAATCTATATCCTCTGACAGATCTTCGTCAAGATACTCTGGCGATTCGGATGGATGCCAGTCTTCCATTACGGATTGATCGGCGTTGGTGAAGGGCTGAAATCGAGCCAGTAGTCTGCCGGGCAGCATTCCCTGGATTTTAACCCCTCGGTGAGTATTCTGGATTTGCTCTATCTGTCCATATTCATGGAATAGGGATATTAATGCGCCTTGCTGGAACGGCAAAAAGACAGTGATCGGGACATAGGTTTCAAATAGCTGTTGGTTTACCTTGTTTAATAAATCACTGATACCCTGGCCGGTAAGTGCGGATATAGCCACCGCGTTTTTGAAGGTTTCTACCGCCTGGCGGGCACGATCCGCGTCTGCCAGGGCGTCGATCTTGTTCAACACGGTCAGAACGGGAATGTGATCGGCTTCGATTTCGGCAAGAGTTTGAAGCACCGCTTCAGCTTGGGCTTGTGCATTGGAGTGAGTGATGTCTACAACATGCAGCAGCAAATCGGCTTCGGCAATCTCTTCCAGGGTCGCTCGAAAAGCCGCAACCAAATTTGTCGGCAGCTTCTGGATGAAACCAACCGTATCGGTGAACAAAGCTGTATGGCTGCCTGGCAGGTCAACCCGCCTGGTGGTTGGGTCCAGCGTAGCGAACAGTTGATCAGCCACATACACATCTGCCTGCGCCAGCCGATTAAGCAGCGTAGATTTACCGGCGTTTGTATACCCTACCAAAGCCACAGCCGGGATACGCGATTGCCGCCTGCGAGAACGATATTGCTGACGGTGTGTACGTACTTTCTCTAGCTCGCTTTTCAAATGATCGATACGCCTGCGGATATCCCGCCGATCTACTTCAAGCTGGGTCTCACCGGGGCCTCGCAATCCCACCCCGCCCACACTTCCCGATCTGCCGCCACCGCCGCCTGCCTGGCGTGCAAGATGTGTCCAGGCACGGGTCAGGCGAGGCAATAAGTATTCGTACTGGGCCAGCTCGACTTGTAAGGAGCCCTCGCGGGTGTTGGCATGCTGGGCAAAGATATCCAGGATTAAAGCAGTTCGATCAAGTATACGCACCTGGACCCCAAAAATCTTCTCCAGCTCGCGGATATGCCGCGGTGAAAGCTCTTCATCAAATAGTATGATCTCAGCCATGGTTTCTTCTACCAGGGCTTTGACTTCTTCAACTTTTCCGGGACCGATGAAAGTACTCGGGTTCGGATGGTTGAGCTTCTGCGTGATTTCTCCAACAACTTCCAAGCCAGCTGTTTCGGCTAATAGTGCCAGCTCGGAAAGGGAGTCTGCTAAAGATAAGAGCGATTCCTGGCCGTATATTTCAACACCGACCATGAAAGCACGCTCTGGGGGACGAGTTGTGGGTTCGGGATTCTTTTTTACCATGGTAGTCTTCAAGGTCTATTGGTGGTTAGCCACTGCAATAAGGTATCGCCAACCGCTTTCAAGCTGGCAGGCGTGACCTTATCGGGGGTGTCCTCGAGGGTATGCCAGTAGGGATAGTCAAAATCGATGATATCTATCGCGGGGATTCCAGCCAACAAGAATGGGGTGTGATCATCTGTCATTGACCACTTATATCCCGGTATGAACTGCTCGGAATAACCCAATGCATTGGCCGCTGCCCAAATTTCATTGGTGATCTGGAAGATCGGAGTTTTTTTCCATATAGATATTCAGGTCGGCATCCCCTACCATATCAACAATCACTGCTGCATCTGGATATTCGGACAAGGAATCAACAAAAGCCCGAGAGCCGAGAATCCATCCCCGTGAAGGGATTAGCTCTGAGTCTACGGAGTTGGGAAGATCGCCATTATCTTCAGCGTCAAAAAATACCAGCCAGATCTGACCAAAACGCAATGAGTTCTTGGTATGCCGGTAGTATCCGGGCCAGCTCCAGCAAGACCGATACTCCCGAAGCGCCATCATTTGCGCCCGGGACAGGCAGACTATGATTTGTCGGGTCAGGATCTCGATCGGCGGCTAGTCGTGTGTCATAATGCGCTCCTAGCACAAGCCAGGGATCACCTTGACCCCATTTGCCTATTATATTGCGGATCGGCTGCCCGGAGATTTCTGTCTGCCTGAATTTCGGCCTGCCAGCCTGCATCAATTAATTCGGAGCGTATCCACTCCCCGGCCTGAATGTTCCCATCACTACCTGGTGTGCGAGGGCCAATAGAAACTTGATATTCAATATCCTCATAAGCACGATCTCCTGAAAATAGCTCAGGTGCAGGAATTTCGGTTGGCGTTCCTAATGACCGTTTGTGTTGCTGCCGCCCCCTGCTGGTTGATTGTACCTGGGTTGGCTCAACCAGGTTAGTCGCTTTGCAGCCGGCAAGGAGCAGGAGTGCAGAAAGCAGAAAAATAGATATGGACTGGGTGGCGTTCTTTTTTTTGTGGTTAGTTGTT
This sequence comes from uncultured Chloroflexia bacterium, assembly GCA_963744375.1. Lineage (GTDB taxonomy): Bacteria > Chloroflexota > Anaerolineae > Anaerolineales > UBA4823 > CTSoil-045. Next base: position 124,785 of record CAVUTH010000002.1, read on the forward strand.
AAGAAGTATTTGCATGTTAATATTATGGCTATGCGCATAAACTATATTTTTCAAACTCTGCGAGTACCAGTTCTAAATCTTCTTCGGCTCTTTTTGCGAATGCGATACTCCTTGGCCTTCTACCGTATACCTGATGGTGTTCATCAAACTCAGGCAAAATTCCAAAATTTGCTTTCATCGGTTGAAAATCTTCAGGGCTCGCGTGCGTAATATAATAACATAATGCCCCTAGCATCGTAGTACGCGGAAGCTCTACGGGCTCAACACCCATGATTTTCCGTGCCGCATTCACTCCTGCCAATAATCCAGTGGCGATGTTCCCGACATATCCTTCCACACCGGTAATCTGACCCGCAAAGAACAGATCCGGCCGAGATTTGCATTGCAGGGTTGGATTTAGCAGAGCTGGTGAGTAAATAAACGTATTGCGGTGCATCTGGCCGTACCGCTCAAATTCAACATTTTCTAACCCCGGGATTAGGCGAAAGACCCTGCGCTGCTCCGAAACCGTCAGATTGGTTTGGAACCCAACAATATTGAATAACGTCCCGGCCAGATTGTCTTGCCGCAGCTGAACGACTGCGTAAGGCTTGCGACCGGTCCGGATATCTACCAACCCTACCGGGCGAAGGGGACCATAAGCCAACGCCTGACGGCTGCGCTGAGCCAGGATTTCAATCGGCAGGCAGCTTTCAAAATACTCCTTCCGACCTGCCTTGACACCCATCTCCAGGTCTCGTTCAAATTCTTTCAGCTCAATGCGCGTCAGCGGAAATCAGTGCATCGATAAATCGATCGTACTCCGCATTTGTCATGGGACAGTTTATGTAGTCCCCCTGCCCTCCTTTTTCGCTATCATAGCGAGATGCTCGATATGCAATTTGGTTGTCAATAGTGTCTATGCGCAATACAGGTGCGATCGCATCATAGAAAAACAGGTGATCTTCCCCTGATAGTTGACGGATCGCCTGAATTAATGCCGGTGATGTGAGCGGTCCTGAGGCAATGATCGTTGGCGTTTTTGGGATTTCCTGCATTTCTTTGCGGATTACTGTGATGTTATCGTGCGATCTAATCGCCTGCGTAACCGATCGGGCGAAAATCTCCCGGTCAACTGCCAGCGCCCTTCCAGCTGGCACTGCCGCCTGGTCAGCGCACGTCATTAAAAGGGATGACATTCGCCGCAGTTCCGCTTTCAACACGCCGGCAGCTCGATCCGGTAGATTGGAGCCTAGCGAGTTCGAACATACCAGCTCTGCCAGGTCACCACCGGTATGGGCGCCGGTTTGTAAGCCAGGGCGCATCTCGTATAGATCGACCTTTATACCGCGCCGGGCTGCCTGCCAGGCGGCTTCACAACCTGCCAGTCCACCGCCAATAATGATCAGGTCTGCCAAATTTCACTCCCAAATTCGATATATTTTCCCAACATTGTACCAGCCTTCCTGAGAACACCTATAAGTTATGCCGCTGGCATGCCATTTTTAAATGGGTAAATATGGTAGTATAATCTTAAAAGGTTGTAGACCAAATGCTCAACCCGCACTACACTGAAATGGAGTAATAAGTTATGAGCCTAGGCCCTTTGGAAATCGGCATTATCGTTCTGGTAGTCATATTGTTGTTTGGCGTCGGCAGGATCAGCAAAGTCGGCGGCGAGCTCGGTAGCGGCATCCGGGCTTTCAAACAGGGACTCCAGAGCGACGAGAAAGAGCAAAAAGAGGACAAGAGCACCAATCCGAACGATTTGGATCAGTCTCCTACGTGATAATTTTGTCCAAATATATATAAGGATCTCCAACTACAGCAAACAGATCAGACAATCCCCAAATTTGAGCTATACCTGAAGCTGTCCTTCACCTGGGACAGCTTTTTAAATCTGGCTGATAGTTGGATATAATTACCCGCGGATTTGGTAAGATTTATCCCATTTACGATCCTGGGCAATATCAATCCCGTGATTGCTTCCAGGTCAGGACACTGAGGAAAAAATGATATCTAAGTTTTTATTAGACCCCGTAGCAAACACAGTTGCTGTCATCGTATTGCTCATCATGCTGGCCAGCCTGCTGGCAGTAGCAATGCATTACGTGCGTGGCACAACACCCAAGACTCGCTGGCCAGTCTGGATTATTCCAACATTGGCAGTTTTTGGTCTGGGTGTAGCGCTCTATCTCACCTATGTTGAAACCACAAAAAACGAGGCATTTTGTGGGCCGGTAGGCGACTGTAATTCAGTGCAACAAAGTCCTTACGCCACCTTGTTCGGTTTCTTGCCGGTCGGAGTATTAGGAGCGATTGGTTATATTTCGATATTGGTATCATGGGCGATTTAGCGGTTTGGCCCAAAGTCGATGCTGAAGCCAACTGCATTGATTATCTGGGCAATGGCAGGTTTTGGGTTGCTGTTTTCTATCTACCTTACATTTCTCGAGCCTTTCGTGATTGGAGCGACCTGTATCTGGTGCATTACATCAGCCCTGGTGATGACTGTGTTATTTTGGGCAGCCAGCGGCCCAGCGCTCGAAACCTTACAAGGCGAGTGATATCCGAGATAGTTTGCATCCAAAGTTCCATTAACAGATTTATCAGCCCGAATGGCGGAACAATTTACAACTTTTAAGATGACATTCGTCACTTTTTTATAGGTAGCGCTCGTGATAAACTGAAACCGAATTTATGCACGAGCTACCCGTAACCGAAAGCTTGCTGGAAATTTCTTTGCGCCATGCTGTGCAGGCCAAGGCAGACCGAATAGTTTCACTAAATCTTGTCATCGGTCAGCTGGCTTCAGTTATCGATGACTTAATCCAGTTTTATTGGGGCATCATCGCCAAAGATACGCCAGCCGAAGGTGCAATCCTGAATTTTCGGCGCATACCAGCCCAGTTCCACTGCCTGGAGTGCGGCCTGGTTTATCTACCTGGAGAAGAGATTGAACCCTGCCCTGATTGCAGTAGCTCGAAGATCGATATTCAGGCAGGAAGAGAATTCTATCTTGAGTTGATTGAAATTGAGTGAAGCCGGATGACCCTACGAGTACAGGTTGTTGAAAATATCCTGAGCGCAAACGACCGGTTATCGAGTGAAAACCGCGCGCGCCTGGATTCCGCAGGGTGCTTCAGCTTCAATTTAATGGCATCGCCAGGCGCAGGAAAAACATCCTTAATCGAGCGTACCGTCCAGAGCCTTAAAGAAAATTACCATATCGGCGTAATCGACGGAGACATTGCCACAACACTGGATGCCGACAGAGCCGCTACCGCCGGGGCAGTGGCGGTTCAGATCAATACCGGAGGCGAGTGTCATTTGGATGCAGTCATGCTCCAGGGTGGCATGAATCAACTCGAACTGGCAGCGTTAGACCTGCTGATTGTTGAAAACGTGGGAAACCTGGTCTGCCCGGCCAGCTTCAAACTCGGAACTCACAAAAACATCCTGGTTGCATCTATTCCAGAAGGCGATGATAAACCTTACAAGTATCCTGGAATGTATCAGGGAGTTGATGTACTCATAATCAATAAGCTTGACCTCCTGCCGTACATCCCATTCCGAATGGATTTTTTCCAGCGCGGTGTTGAGATACTGAACCCGGGTATTATTACCTTTTCGCTATCCTGCCAGACTGGTGAAGGGCTGCAACCCTGGTACGATTGGATCACACAACAGATTGCCCTGTTTCGGCAAGCCCGCGAAAGCCATCTGTGAGTAACAATTTGATAATTTGACCGGCATCCATTTTGATGATGAATGAGATTACTGGTGCAGAAATCCACATAAAAGGGATTATCCAGGGGGTTGGATTCCGCCCGTTCGTGTTTTCCCTGGCAGAAAAATTGAATCTTCATGGTTGGGTTCGAAATACCTCTGCAGGAGTGGATATTCGTCTGGATGGACCATTCGATCAGATACAGGATTTTATCCATCGGCTGCAAAGCGACAAACCGCCGCTGGCTTATATCGATCGTATCGAAGTCTCGTCTTGCTTGCCCGACGGTTTCTCGGCATTCGAAATTTTGCCATCCGAATCGATCCCAGGCGCTTTTCAGCCAATTTCACCGGATATCTGCATCTGCGCAGATTGCCTGCAAGAGCTATTTTATCCACTGGACCGGCGCCACGGATATCCCTTCATCAATTGCACCAATTGCGGACCGCGCTTCACAATTATCCAGGACATCCCGTACGACCGCCCAAATACGACGATGTCAGAATTTCCCATGTGCGATGCTTGCCGGAGTGAATATTTAGATCCACATGATCGCCGCTTTCATGCCCAACCTGTGGCCTGCCCGGAATGCGGACCACAAGTCTGGCTGGAATCCCCTGCTGGTGCAATAATTTCAGAGCGCAACCAGGCTATCCTCGATGCCCGCCTGGCTTTATCGCGAGGGGAAATACTGGCAGTAAAGGGCCTGGGGGGATTTCACCTGGCATGCGACGCCACCAATCCCGAAGCGGTTAGCGAGCTTCGCCGGCGGAAATTGCGAGCAGAAAAACCATTTGCCGTGATGGTCGCTGATGCAACTGAAGCAGCCGAGCAATGTTCTCTCAACCCTGCCGAGATGGATCTGCTCACCTCCCGAGAACGCCCCATTGTAATCCTGTCCAGATTGGATGAAGCATCCATTTGCACCGAAGTCTCACCCGGGCAACACACAATCGGAATATTCCTGCCATACACCCCCTTGCATTACTTGTTGTTCAAGGGTGACAACACCGTCCAGGAAAATACTCCCACACTCCACGCCCTGGTGATGACCAGCGGAAACCTAAGTGAAGAACCGATTGCTACGGACAATGACGAAGCTCGCCAGCGCCTACATAGCCTGGCTGATGCTTACCTGATGCATAATCGTTCGATCCACACCCGCTGTGACGATTTCGGTGGTACGAGTTCTCGCCAATACCCCCCACCGAGCTGATCATGTAGCGGAAGATTTTACAGGGTCACTGAAGGCGCCTGCCATCTATCCCTTGCGCCGGTCGTGTGGCTATGCGCCCTTTCCCGTCCACTTGCCATTCAACGCACCTCCCATCCTTGCCACCGGGGCTGAGCTTAAGAATACCTTCTGTATTGCTCAAGATGAATATGCCTTCTTGAGCCAGCACATCGGTGATATGGAAAACTACGAGACTTACCAGTCGTTCGAAACGAGTGTTGCTCATTTCGAGAAGCTATACCGATTGAAACCAAAATTAATCGCCCATGACCTGCATCCAGATTACCTGACCACCCGTTATGCCCTCGAACGAAGTGCTTCTCAGCATCTGCCCTTAGTCGGTATCCAACACCACCATGCACACATCGCAGCCTGCATGGTAGATAACGGGCTTGATCCTGACGAACCTGTCATCGGCATAGCTTTTGATGGAACCGGGTATGGCAGCGATGGTGCGATCTGGGGAGGCGAGTTTTTGATTGCCTCGTTGACTGCCTTTCAAAGAGCAGCACACCTGAAATATTACCCGCTGCCAGGCGGCGATATGGCGATCCGAAAACCGGCTCGTATTGCTCTCGCCTACCTGTGGCAAGGCGGTTTGGATTGGCATAATGAATATGCTCCTGCACAGGCACTGTGTGCCGAAGAGCGCACTGCATTGCATGCTCAGCTGGTGCATGCAATCAATACTCCTATGACTTCAAGTATGGGACGGTTATTTGATGCGATTGCTTCTCTGGCCGGTCTACGCCAGTTTGTTAGTTACGAAGCACAAGGAGCCATTGAGTTGGAAGCGATGATCGACACATCTGAAACCAGCACTTATGAATACATAATCTCAACAAACGCAAATGGTGCAGAAACCTTGATCGATCCCCAGTTGGTCATTCAGGCCGCCGCGGAAGATTACCTGCAGAGAATAGCGCCGGCAAAAATCGCAGCCCGCTTCCACAAGGCAACCACAAGAATGATACTTGAGGTGTGCTCTCAGCTCCGCAAGCAACACGCAGTAAGTCGGGTGGCCCTCAGTGGCGGTGTCTGGCAAAATATGGCGCTTCTAAGCGTTACCAGAGCTGCCCTGATCGAAGCCGGCTTTTCAGTTTACATTCATCAGCGCGTTCCCACAAATGATGGTGGAATATCATTGGGACAGGCCGCAATCGCTGGGGCATTAAATCGGAGCCAGACGAAGTAAGGAGACTAGCATGTGTTTAGGAATTCCGGGAAAAATAATTGAAATATATGAAGCTAACGGCCTGACAATGGGTAAAGTTGATTTTGGTGGTGTCACCCGCGAGGCATGCCTGGCATATGTGCCGGAAGCCATAATTGGCGATTACACATTGATCCATGTTGGATTTGCTTTGAGTATTATCAGCGAGCAAGAAGCCATGGAGACACTGGAGCTAATCCAGCAGATTACCGATTTGAATAGTGAAATCGGTCCAGAGTCAACCGTTTTCGAGCAGGTATAACTGCCAAATTTCAGGCGCATTATGAGATATCAACAAGAATTCCGTGATGCCGGGCTTGGCCCATTCCATTGTCCAGGAGATCCGCCGAACAGTCACTCGTCCATGGGTATTGATGGAAATCTGTGGAGGGCAAACCCATGCCATCATGCGCTATGGACTGGACCAGCTCTTGCCGGATGAAATTGAATTGGTGCACGGCCCAGGTTGCCCTGTCTGTGTCACTTCACTCGAACTGGTCGATAAAGCGCTGGAAATTGCATCTCAACCTGACGTCATTTTCACTTCCTATGGCGATATGCTGCGTGTGCCGGGTTCTGGGGGAGACTTGTTCTCCGTGCGGGCTGCCGGAGGAGATATCCGGGTAGTCTATTCCCCACTCGACGCAATCCAGATTGCCCGTGAAAATCCGGATAAACAGGTCGTCTTCTTTGCGATAGGGTTTGAGACAACCGCACCGGCTAACGCCATGAGCGTCCTCCAGGCAAAAAGCCTTGGGTTGAACAATTACAGTGTGCTGGTCTCACACGTCAGGGTACCGCCGGCGATGCAGGCTATTCTGAGCTCTCCGCATAACCGCGTACAGGGGTTTCTGGCTGCCGGGCATGTCTGTGCCGTGATGGGCTACTGGGAATACCCACCCCTAAGTGAGCAATTCAAAGTCCCCATTGTTGTGACAGGATTTGAGCCAGTGGATATCCTACAGGGAATCCTGGTCACCGTTCGACAGCTCGAACAGGGAAAATACGAGGTAGACAATGCCTACCCACGCATCGTATCCTACGAAGGAAATCTTCCTGCCCAAGAAGTAATCAACCGGGTGTTTACTACTTCCGATCGCAAGTGGCGCGGCATCGGTATGATCCCCGCCAGCGGTTGGAGTTTGCGGTCCGAGTATTCCACTTTTGACGCTGAAAGCCGCTTTGCAGTATCGCAAATCCAACCGGAGGAATCCCCTATCTGCATCGCCGGTCAGATTCTACAAGGGATGAAAAAACCAGGACATTGCCCTGCTTTTGGAACTTTATGCACCCCAGAATCCCCGCTCGGAGCCACGATGGTCTCTTCGGAAGGCGCCTGTGCAGCGTATTACCGCTACTCATCACGGGCGGCTGAGTTAGTAACGCAGGAATAAATTCCCATGGCAGAAGATACTCCTATTATCCAGGGCGCCGTTTGCCCCACACCATTAGCGCATCGCAACCAGGTCGTTCTGGGTCACGGCAGCGGCGGGAAACTTTCCCAAAGGCTGATCGAACAGATCTTTTTACCGGCATTTCGCAACCCCGCCTTGTTGGCAGGCGACGACTCCGCGGTGATTCAGATCCCCCACGCTGGCTTCAATCGCCTGGCTTTCTCAACTGACTCCCACGTGGTTTGGCCGCTTTTCTTTCCCGGTGGCGATATCGGCCGGCTGGCAGTTTGCGGTACGGTTAATGACCTCTCGATGGTAGGCGCTTCTCCGCTCTACCTGACAGCCGGTTTTATCCTCGAAGAAGGCCTTCTCATTTCGGACCTGGAGCGAATAGTTCACTCTATGCAAGTAGCCGCTGAGGAAGCTGGGATCTCGATTATTGCGGGGGATACAAAAGTCGTCCAAAGAGGCAAGGCTGATGGGGTGTATATCAACACTGCCGGCGTAGGTGTTATTGATGAAGCAGTAAATATTTCTGGGAGGTTTGCATCACCTGGAGATGTAGTAATTCTGTCCGGAAGCATTGGAGACCATGGTATTGCCGTTTTACAGGCTCGTGGCGACCTGGGATTTGAAGCGCAAATTAACAGCGATGTCGCACCCTTAAATCACCTCACCAGGCAAATGCTCGAAGTTTGCCCCCAAATTCATGTGCTCCGTGATCCTACTCGGGGGGGACTGGCAACAACACTGAACGAGATTTCCCGCCAATCCCAAGTCGGTATCCTGATTGACGAGAGCGCTGTCCCAGTGAAACCCGCAGTAGCATCCGCCTGCGAGATGCTGGGCTTTGACCCATTTTACGTTGCCAATGAAGGGAAACTGATTGCTATACTTCCAGAAACGGCCGCCGATGAAGTGATCGAACTTATGCGCCGTACCCCACTCGGCAAAGAAGCTGTCGCTATCGGGCGCATCGTCTCTCTTCACCCGGGAAAAGTGCTTCTAAAAACATCACTGGGTAGCACCCGGATCCTGGATTCGCTTTCCGGGGAGATGCTGCCTCGAATCTGTTAAACTCGATCCAGCTTGGTCACAACCACATAAGCATTAAAACCATTTTCGACAATTTCTACCGATGCTTCTTGTTGCGAGAACAAGTTTGCAATCTCGCCAGGCGCCAAAAAATGGCTGCGCATCAAGGCAATTTTTTCAGCAATTGCCACAATTTTTCCTGCTAATCTACGAACATCCGGTTCCTCGATCACAAGCCGCCCATTAGGAGCCAATACCCGCCACAATTCATCTGCTGTTGCCTTCTGCGAATGAACGTGATGCAATGCGTCCACGATGACGATCCTATCAAATTCACCATCGCCAAATGGGAGCATCTCAGCTGCAGAACATACAGGTACAAGACCGCCCTTTGTGAGCGTCTGGCGCAGCATTCCATGTGAGACATCCGCAACGATTAGCTTTCCTGCCAATCCCCTCAAAGTTTCTGCCACACGACCGGTCCCTCCTCCGGCATCCAACAGACTGCCTTCAATCGGGAGTCCCGCCAGCAAAATCAAACGCTCAAATGCACGCGAGCCAATTACACGATCATAAAATGGTGCAAGGAACCCAAAATGATCAAAATTCATCCTCGTTTAGCCATAATTCTTCGTCCTCATCCTCGCCATCGGCATCTTCCCATTCTTCCAATTCTTCTTCTTCCTCGTCTTCCCATTCATCCTCAGTTTCCAGGTCATCTGCCCTGGAATAGGTCATGCATCCCACATCTGTATCCAGCTCGATCGCAGCTGCGCCACAATAACCATCATCCAGAAACACACAATCTACGTAATGACAACGAATACGGGGCATTCTAGCCTCCTAAGAAAGTATGGATTGTGATCCGTAATCACGCGAAATCCGCCAAAGAGCTATTATCACCACCTAAAACCCAGGCTGTTACCCTGGAGCCGGCTGGCATGGATTTTACCCCAGAAGGGATAACCAACAAAGCATTGGCCTCAACCAAAGATCGCATATTTCCCGAATCCTGGTGTCCAGTAACGCCAGCAAACCATTGATCTTGTTGTTGCCAAATTCTGCCACGTAAATAACTCTCTCGGCCATCCGACTCAACCGGCTCGCTGAGTATAGCCCGTACCGATGGATGGGTCAGATTAGTGAAGCCGCTCAGCTTCAGTAATGCCGGCCGCACAAACACCTCGAAGCCTACAAAAGCAGAGACTGGGTTGCCAGGGAGTCCAAAGAATGGCACTTGCCGGTAGCTTCCAAAGGCGAACGGCTTACCGGGGCGAATATTTACCCGCCAGAAAGACAGTTCCCCCTGGGTTTCTATTACTCTACGAACATAATCAAAGGCGCCTACACTTACCCCTGCCGAAGAAATTATGAGATCAACACCGAGTGAGACAGCCTGGTCCAATACACTCCTGACTTCATGTTCATCATCCCGGACAATTCCTAAGGTAATGGCCTCACCACCATAGGCTCGAACCAGCGAAACCAGGGAGTAGGAATTGGCATCAAATATTTTTCCAGGCGTCAACGCCTGCCCTGCAGGAACCAGTTCATCCCCTGTCGAAAATACTGCCACGCGAGGTCTACCCGGAACCTGAACCGTAGTGATACCTAACATGCCAAGGAACCCGATTTCCTGCGATCGCAGCACTTTCCCGGTATCGAGTACCACGGAACCGATTTGTACATCCTGCCCTTGGGTGCGAATGTACGCACCCGGGGTTGCAGGTTTATTAATCTGCACAGTCTTCGGCAACGGTAAAACGATTTGGCGGTAGGGATAATCCGTATCTTCCACTGGGACAACCGCATCGGCTCCGTCAGGGATAACCGCCCCCGTCATAATCCTTGCCGACTGGCCGGGTTCAATCCGCACGCCAGGCTGTGTGCCTGCCGGGATATCAGACAATACGTGCAGCGTGACAGCTTTTCCGGGTGCAGTAGGCAACGTATCTTCTGCTCGCACAGCAAAGCCATCCATAGAGGAATTAGCAAAGTGAGGCAGATTTACAGGCGATGCAATCGAACGAGCAAGTGCCCTTCCATAAGCATCAGTTAACGGGACATCCATCAAAGCCAGTGGCTTAATATTCTCCAATATAGATTTCAGCGCTTCCTCCACGCTGATCAGGCTACTCTGAGAATTAGCCGTTGGCATAGCCAAGACAGATCTCCATAGTTTGGTATTCGCTATCGATCAGTTGCGTTTCCGGCAAAAAGGGGCTGTTCCCGGTCATCGGCGGGAGTTTATACCATTCTCAAAAATGTGTCAAGGCTGAAGTTCGGGTAACTGAGGACCGAAAATGGGTTATCCAGGTCGGACACGCTGAGCTTCCAGTACGTTGGGCAGGTTTTCCAGGCGATCGAGTACCCGGCTTAACTGCAGGATATCCCTTACTTCAAGCGTCAGGTCAAACACGGCCATGTTCCGCGCAGTATCAACACTGACGCGGGTAATATTGATCCCTTCATCAGAGATGAGCGTCGAAACATCCTTCATCAGACCGTTGCGATCATAAGCTTTGATTTTTACCGGGACCGGGAAGGTGGTTTTCGATTCTCCCCAACCAACTTTTATCAACCGGTCACGATCATCTGCCCGTAAAATATTCGGGCAATCCCTGCGGTGAATGGTTGCCCCACGTCCTCTCGTGATGTAGCCGACGATTTCATCACCGGGGGCAGGGTTGCAACAACGTCCCATGGAGGTCAACAAGCCTTTCATCCCCAAAACAGTCACACTGTCTTCGCCCCCACCTTGTTCTGGCTTGGCTTGCAGTAAAAATTCCTCTTCTTTATCCCCCAAAGTCAGGTGCTTTACCAGGCGCGAAAGGGTTAAATCGCCGGTGCCGATGGCAAAATAAAAATCATCCAGGACTTTAAAATCGAATTCCCGAGCCAGGCGTTCCAGATTGACTTCGATTAATCCCAGACGCCGCAGCTCTTTTTCCAGGACTGTCTTCCCCTGGTTGATATTTTGTTCGCGCTCTTGCTTTTTGAACCAGTAACGGATCTTAGATTTCGCGCGTTGGGTTTTTACCAGGTTCAGGTTTGGATTCAGCCAATCGCGGCTCGGGCCACCGCGTTTAGCCGTTAGAATTTCACACACGTCTCCAGTATGTAATACATTATCCAAAGATACGAGCTTATTGTTTACTTTTGCGCCACGGCAGCGGTGGCCAATATCGGTATGGACATGGTAGGCGAAATCAATCGGTGTCGATCCTGCCGACAGGTCATAGATGTCGCCTTTCGGCGTGAACACATAGACCCGCTCTTCAAAGACATCCGACTTCATACTGTCCACAAATTCGCGAGCGTCCTGGACATCTTGCTGCCACTCCATCAAGGACCGCAGCCAGATTATTCGTCGTTCATAATCCTGATCTCTGGATGAACCCTCTTTGTAGCGCCAATGCGCTGATATGCCATACTCTGCATCCTGGTTCATTTCTGGCGTGCGAATCTGGATCTCAAGTGGTTTTCCGTCGTCGTACATCACCGCTGTATGGAGAGATCGGTAAAAATTGTCCTTTGGCCCCGCAATATAATCGTCGAACTCGCCCGGAATAGGTCGCCAGTGGGCGTGAATATAACCCAGAGCTGCATAACACGAAGGCTCATCCGGTACAATCACCCGCACGCCGCGCACATCGGTTACACGATCAAAAGGCACATTTTTCCGAACCATCTTGCGGTAAATGGAGTAGATATGCTTTGGTCGGGCGCTGATATCCGCCTGTATTCCAGATTGGCGCAGGATATCCACAAGCTTTTCCTTAATGGACAGCATCTGCTGCTCACGGATCGCTGGATTTTCGGTTAAGTATCGGGCAATTTCTTTATGCTTTTCAGGATTTACAAACTGGAATGCGCGGTCTTCCAGCTCCCATTTCATTCGCCAGATACCAAGGCGGTTGGCGAGTGGGGCAAAGATATCCAGGGTTTCCTGGGCAATCCTGCGCTGTTTGTGTTCAGGTAAATCCCGCAAAGTACGCACATTGTGGAGGCGATCAGCCAGTTTGATCAACACAACCCGCACATCCTCGCCCATAGCCATGAATGTTTTGCGCAGGGTCTCAGAGGCAGCATCGTATTTCCTGCTGCGTTGGAGTTGTTCGAGATCGCTGGCGTCGCTGTCTTCCTGCTCGTCGTTTTCTTGTTTTTCCCCACGTGTGACTCGCGGCAGCTGAGTCAGCTTTGTTACACCATCGACCAGCATGGCAACTTCGGGACCAAAATCATTGCGCAGGTCATCCAGAGTTATCTCGGTATCCTCAACCGTATCGTGCAGCAGACCCGCGGCGACAACCGCCGGAGGAACCCGCATTTCTGCCAGTATGCCGGCTACCTCGACACAATGGTAAATATATGCTTCCCCCGAAGCCCTTTTCTGTCCTTCGTGGGCTTTCTCTGCCACACGGTAGGCGCGCAGAACCAGCTCCCGGTCTGCCTGGGAGTAATTTTCCGGCAAAGCATCCATTAATGTTTCAATACGCACAGATCACCTGACTCGCGCTAAGTATACCCACAGAACAGACCTGCAACAAGGCGGATTGTCTGCTCACGGACCGCCCGGCCCTGGTTAAAGAGGCCAGATCAGCGGTACGAGCAGGATAGCCAGTAGAAATATCCCAACAGTGAGTAAAGATCCAACTTTAAGAAAATCTGCAAACTTGTATCGTCCCGGGCCGTAGACCATCAAGCAGGATGGTTCCAAAGGGGTGAGGTATGAAGTACTGGCCGCCACGGCTATCATCATAGCAAAAGTCCGTGGGTTCAAACCGACCTGCATGGCTGTTTGCATCGCAATGGGGAGCACGATTACTGCTGCGGCCTGGTTAGACATAGGTTGGGTCAATATTACCGTTAATATGAAAAATCCAGACAACAGCCACAGTGGGTGAGCACCATCCGCCCAGATAATTATTTTTTCTGCCAGGAAGCTGGCAGTGCCAGTTACTTCCAGGGCAGCCCCCAACCCGAGCATACATCCAATCAGTATGATCGCCTTCCACTCGACTTCACGGTAAGCTTGTTGGGGTGTGATACAACGGGTTACAAATACCAGTAACACACCGATCATGACAGCAACAGGAAGAGGTAGGACATTAAGAGCCGCCAGGAGAAGCGGTAATATGAAGGCGATCCCGGAGATTGCCGCCAGCCGCATGTTCGGTCTGCGATCTTCCACCTCGCCAATGATTCTGAACGATTGATCATCCTCCAACGCGGCAATATTTGTTCGGTTTCCCTGGATTAATAATACGTCCCCGAGTTGTAATGTGGTCTGGCTAATTTTATTCCGTATTGTCTCGCCGTGCCGGTTAATAGCCAGCACCTGCAAGCCATACCGTTCACGAAACTGGACATTCTTCAAAGTTGTCCCGATGAGAGGTGAGCGGAGAAGGATTATGGCTTCCGCCAAGCGGATATCTTTACTTTGCAATCTGGGATCATTGGTAATAATATCCGGCTTTAAGTCCAGGCCAGCCGTACTTGTAATTTTCAGGATCTCATCGCGTTGGCCTTCCACAAGCAAAATATCACCGCCTGCCAGGGTCAAATCCGATTGAGGTATCAGGTAACTCTGGTCGTCACGAATCACACTGACAACGGTCAAATCGAGATCTCTACCTAAACCGGTTTCGGCCAACGTGCGCCCTGCAAATACGGAACCGTTTTGGAGAACAACTTCTGTCAAGAATATTGGACTGGATATCTCGGCAGCTTCTTCTTCGCCCGTTACCCTGGAAGGGATTAATCGGCTGCCAATAAAATACATATAGGCGATGCCGAAGAGAACGATTGGAATACCTACAGGAGCCAGCTCGAACAACCCCATTGGGGCCAACTTGTATTGGGTCATGATGCCACTGACGACAATATTTGTGGAAGTCGCAACCAGGGTAACTGAGCTGCTCAATATCGATGCAAAAGCCAGCGGCATCAGCAATTTAGATCTGCTGACTTTTACAGTTCTGGCAACACCCATGACCACCGGGATGAAAAAAGCGGTGGCAGCCGTATTGTTGACGAACGAGCTCACCAACACAGCTGCCGACATGAGAACCAACATCAAGCGACGGGGTTCTTTTCCGGTACTACGAACGAATAGCTGCCCCGCCAGTTCCACCACACCTGTGCGCAGTAGGGCCGCGGTCAGTACAAGCAGTCCAAATATTACTACAACTACATCACTGCCAAATCCTAAGAACGCTCTATCAAGTGGTAATAAGCCGGTGGATATTAAAACTACCAAAACGCCAATCGCAACAATATCTACCGGAACCTTCTCGAATGAGAACAGCACCATTGCCGTGCCAATAATGAACAGGAGCAATGCTATCTCAATCGTCATCGCATCGCTAAGGCGTTGCTTCTGGAGTCGGAGTTTCCGAAAACAAAGGTGTGGGAGTTTCAGTCACGTTATAGGTCGTCTCCCAGGGATAAAGCTTAATCGGGCGTCCAAAGAAATACTGTTCAAGAATGCGCCGGAAGATTGGCGCAGCGACTTCAGATCCCTGTCCGCCATTCTCAACCAGTACAGCCACTGCTATGTCCGGTAAATCCTCTCGGTTCTCATCTGTAAAACCGGCAAACCAGGCATGCGGCTCTGCGCCTCCCGTTTCGGCTGTCCCAGTTTTTCCATACACATTTAGATCCAGACCGGTAAATACTCGATATGCTGTTCCCAGGGGATCCTTGCTCCGCACGACTGCCAGCATCGCATCCCGGATAAGCTGCATGGTTTCAGGTTTGATCGGAAGCTCTCCTTGAGCATCGGGTTCAAAAGTAGATTGCGGGTTTTCTTCTGATCCAATCCGTTCAATAATTTGCGGACGGAATAGTGTCCCGCCATTACCCATGGCAGCCATAAACCTAGCTACCTGGAGCGGAGTGACCTGCATATCGCCTTGCCCGGTGGCCAGGTTGGTCGCATCCACCTGACTCTGCGGATCGGGGATTTTCCCGGCTTCTTCGTCTATACCTTCAATCCCCGTTGGAGTGCCCAGGCCGAAGGCGCGCGCCATATCCGAAACAGCAGTCGTTTTCCCCTGATTGAATAATTCCAGGCCCATATGCCAGAACCAGGGATTACACGATCGGATCAATCCTTGAGGTAGCGTGAGCAGACCACTGGGTTCGGTCTCTCCATCTTCCAGAAATTCCTCATAGGTCCAGTCCGTGAGCTGCAGCCCAACCAGTTCATCAAAAAAATATCCGCACTCGTAGGTATCTTCCGGCTTGAATAGCCCACTTTCCAGAGCGGCCGCCATAGTAATCACCTTGAAAACCGAGCCTAAGGGGTATATGCCTTGGGCAGCCCGGTTAATCTGGGGTAGATTCGGGTCGTTGACAATTCCTCCCAATTCCGAGCTCCAGTTATAGTTGTCTGTCTGGTATGCATTAGGGTCAAAACCCGGCGAAGACGCCATTGCTAACACCCGCCCGGTATCACGCTCCATCACAACTGCCGCACCCCGGAACCCCTCCAGGGCACGCTGCGCTGCCTCTTGCAAATCCTTATCTAATGTTGTGTAAACTGGCTGCCCAGGCTCTGCTGGGGAAGAGCCAAGCTGATCCACCAGCTTGCCTTCAGCATCGACGATATATAATGTGCCACCATGTTTTCCGGTCAGGATTTTCTCCGCCCATTGTTCAATCCCTTTTCTACCTACGTACTCGTCACTACGGTAGCCTGCACGCCGGTACTGGGACATCTCCTCTTCCTGAATCTGGCTGGTATACCCTGTTACATGTGGGCCAATCCCGCCGTCATAATAAAAGCGGGACATATACCATGAAGTGACAACAGATCCGATTCCGGCCAGAGCATTGGCGCGCTGTTCATTCCCTTCAGCAGGAATCTGAGCCAGGCCAATGAAATCGCCTGGGTTTGCATCTCGGATTAACTGGCGGATATACGCGCTACGCAGTCCAGTCACCGAAGCCAGTAAGCCAATCAAGCCGTCGTCTTCATCCGGGTTAATAAAATCCGGATAGATGCCAATGGAGACCGCTTCGGCTAAGGAAACCAACGGATTGCCGTTGCGATCAAAAATGGCCTGACGTTCGGGTAGTTCCAAATCCATCCTAAGGGTATTTCCGCCGGCCAGCTCAGGCATGATCAGACCATCGTTCCAGTCGACCTTCCACTCTCCATCCTCAAAAACCAGACTCATCGCCATTTCGCGACCCAGGCTGCCGACCATTGAGCTCACCAGATCAACTTTATAATTGACTGTGGCTGCTGTCGGGGTTTTCTGTGAGGATAGGACCTCTCCCCCCCACTCCAGCAGGGCTGCCTCATCAGCGAAGCGGACGTAACGACGCGTGAAATCTTCCTGGTTTATTTTTTCCCGGCTTGATTCTGTCAGCATGGCATACATTTTTTCGTAATCTTCTTGCTGCCAATATGACAAGAAGTTTTTCGCTGCCGACTCGGGGTCCGGAAGGTCCGTAGTCTTGATCACCGGAGTAGGCAAAGAAGTAGCCACTGGAATTTCAGTTGCCAAAGGGGTATCTGTCGTCTGGTTGCAGGCCGCCAACCAGATGAGCAATATCGCCAAGCTAAATAAGATAATAAATCGTAATCGCTTCATTATTGCTTTTATCAATATCCTTCTCTAAATCATCTGGTAGCGCTCCAGGGCAGTATTCAGGATCATATTGACCAGCTCAGTATGTCCAATCCCCTGTGCATTCGCTTCAATCACCAGATCACTGGACCCAGGCGACAACCCGGGCAGCGGATTAATTTCCAAGATGTAGGGTTTTGAGTTGTCGTGTGCGTCCAGGCGGTAATCCACCCGAGAAACATCTAATCCACCGGTCACTCGGAATACCGCCGCAGTATACCAGTTGAGTTCAGCCACAAGATCGGGTTCTAGTGGCGCAGGACAAATATAGTTCAATTGATCAGCCAGGTCAATCTTGAGCCGATTGCTGTAAACAGCATCCGTGTCCAGATATGGACTAAGGTCGACCTCCATGGGCGGAAAGAAATGCAAGCCGGCCTGGATACGGGGAGCTTCTTCGTTATCCGGCATACGCCTGGCTGCCGGTCCCACCAGGTTGCCTACCAAACCTACCGTGATCTCCCTGCCCTCGATATATCGTTCCACGAGTACAGGCTGCTGGTAGCGCTGCATAAGCGCATTCACACGATCCCTTAACTGCTCTTCATTTTGAATGATCAAATCGGCCGTTACACCAATTCCCGTGCCTTCGCGGCTGGGTTTGGCGAATAGTGGGAACTCCATATCGATGCTCAATGGTTCACCCACTCGCTCAAAAACCTGAAAAGGGGGTGTTGGCAAATCATGGTATGTCAGGATGCGCTTGGTCATCGGTTTATCCAAAGCCAAAGCCAATGTCAGTACTTTCGACCCGGTGTAACGCATACGTAGCATTTCGAGGATAGCCGGCACCTGTGCTTCACGGGCATCTCCGTAGTGCCCTTCACAGATATTAAAGCAAATATCTGGTTTATATTGACGCAGAGTATCATACAGTGTGATATCACCCTCTAAAAACTCACATTCATGACCCCCAGCGCGGATTGCTTCTACTAATGCAAGTACTGTCTTTTCTGAGTCCAGGTCAGACCACTGGTCATGGGGTAATTCCTCGAGTTTTGGTGCGTTTACAATCAAGTTGGCTAGCAGGGCAACACGCAGCTTTTTCATTTCAGCAACTCTTCTCCTGTCCGACTTAATCTTCAGCTACTATCCAGAAATTTATGTTGCCATCGGTATCCAACGAAACAAGTTGGCTGCCATCCGGCGAAAAAGCAATTTGCAATAGCGGAGCGTAATGTACCAGGCTGATGACAGATTGGCCACTTATCGGATTCCAGAGCGTTATAAGGGGTTTGTAATCTTGACCTACTGTGCCCGCTGCCGCAGCGGCGATCAGATCACTTTTGGGCGACCAATCCGTGGCGACAATAAAATCTTCATGCCCTAACAGCGGCCCAAGTTCTTCGCTATTTACATCCATCAGTTGTATCGTGCCCCGCGTCACCCAGGCAAGGGAATTCCAATCCGGCGAGAAAATCGCGCCATATAAAATAGGGCTGGCGTGATCCAGCCAGAGCAGGCGCCGCTGCTCGCTTCCGCTCACCGCATCAAAAATTATGGTAGCAAATTCATCCTGTGAAGCAGCCGCAATCTGCGTTTCATCCGGCGAATAATCCAGGTCAACCAGCCATCCCGGGTAATCAAATTGCGGGTCAGTCTTATTGCCATCGATGTCCCAGGATTGGATGATCTGGTTCCCATTGGATGCGGTAAGTTTGGTTCCGCTTGGGTCAAACGTCAGATCAATGATTAATTCAGCCTGGGTATCAAGAACCTGATCAAAGCTATCCTGGAAACCCCAGATTCTGCATCTGGCTGTCATTTTCCACCCAGGCCAGCATGGCTCCGCTTGGGGCAACCGATAACAGCTTTGGATTACTGGCGTTAATCCGATTTGTGATCTTCTCTGCATCCAGACTATACACCACCACTTCCGCAGGTAAAGTCACGCACAGTGAAAGACCTTTTTCACACCAACGAAAATCGGTTGCACCGGGGAAGGAGATGCTGTTTGCCAACTCCAATTTCGCTGCATTTTCCACGCCGATGGTGATAGCAGAATGCAGTGTCGGAGTCGCTTCAACGAGAGTTGGCATGACCGTATTGGTAGCCATAAGCTCCGTTTCGGTTGCTACTGGTGATGCGGACACAGTCGGTTCTGCTGTTAACGGCAGCGTTGCAGAAGCCTGGACCACCGGCTGTTCAGTACCAGGCTGCGCACAACCCACCAGGGAAGCACCCAGAATAACGAAGATAATTAAGAATATATTGAGAAGTTTCGACACAGGTTTATCCGGCTTGGGTAAACAACCTAGGCCTAATATGACCATTCTCGGCCCCGCAGTTGAATGGCATCCGATTTGCAGGCCGGTATGCAGCGGGCGCAGTGGTTACAGCGCTCGTACAGTATCCAAGGCGATTCGTCCAGATCGATCCTTACGATGGCATGCGTCCGGCAGGCGCGCTGTGCTTCGCAAGGCTGGCATCCCTGGCAGAGACTCATATCAATAACTGGGATTAAAACATCCATGCAGGTACACCGTTTTGTTTCCGACTAATCGTCAAACATCATATCATATTTCCCTCGGAATAACACAGGCCGAGCTTATGTTTGAATTAAGGCGTAAATTGGACAGTGAGTGGTGCAATTCCTTGACACTTAAGTCGCAGTCGTGGTAAACTCTGCTCGTTGTTAAGTAAAGCATTAACGAGGAGATAGACGCAATATGGAGAATGTTACAGCCAACATCAGGGTAAAGATTGGAGATCCGACGATCTTCATATTGCCTTGTCGGAGTGTGCCTATCCATCGCTAAGCCGTTCAGGCTGAAATGCAAGCCACGGGCACGCTCCAGTCCCGTGGCTTTTTTATTTCCCACACCGGGCAGCTCAGTTCATAGCAGTCATTTTTGGAGCAGTACACTTGAACACTTCCGCAATTTCAAATCAATACGACCTGAAGGATGCTCAGGACGAAAACCGTTTCAAAGGCCTGTGGCGGTTGATGAGCGGCTATCACTGGTATTTTATCGGCGCCAATGCAAGCCTGGCGGTAGCAGCACTGGCTAAAACAGCTACCTACCTTCTGTTGCGGTATTTTGCCGATAATATCCTGGAGTTTTCTTCGGAAATTCAACGCCTTATCTTCATTGGATTGGGTTTTGTACTGCTCGCCGGGATTGAAGGTGGATTCACTTATTTAAGTGGGCGCATGGCTGCCTATACGGCGGAGAATGTTGCCAAACGCTTGCGAAATTACCTCTACAACCACATTCAGCGCCTGCCATTCAGCTACCACGATAAAACCCAGACCGGCGAGCTTATCCAGCGATCCACATCGGATGTTGATGCCCTGCGACGGTTTTACGCTGAACAGGCGATCGGCATCGGTAGAATATTTATGCTCTTCACCATCAATTTCGTGGCACTCTTGCGGCTGAATACCCAGCTGGCATTGATCTCAATAATCGTCGTGCCTCTGATCGTAGTCACCTCCATCTTCTTCTTCCGGAGAGTGACAAAAGCATACGAGCGTTACCAGGAACAGGAAGCAACATTATCCACCACCCTGCAGGAGAATTTGACCGGTGTGCGCGTGGTCAAGGCTTTTGCTCGCCAGGATTATGAAAAAGGAAAGTTCGATAAAGATAACTGGGAAAAATTTGTGCGTGGAAAGCGCTTGCTGATCATGCACTCTCTGTTTTGGCCTATCTCAGATATCATCTGCAGCTTTCAAATCCTTGTCGGCAATCTGATCGCTGCATTGATGGTGATCAATGGCTCTATCAGCATAGGAACCTACCTGGCGTATGCAGGGCTGGTGATCTGGCTGATCTGGCCTATGCGCAACCTTGGTCGTCTGATCGTTCAAACCTCAACCGGGTTGGTATCCTACGGCCGCGTCATGGATGTCATAAAAGTTGAAGAAGAGCCGCTGACCGAAGGCGCTTATACTCCTTCAGAGGATGTTACTGGCGACCTGGTCTTTGCCAATGTCAGCTTTGAATACGATCATGGTGCTGCAGTGCTCGAGAATATAAGTTTTCACTGCAGTCCTGGGCAGGTAATTGCATTGTTAGGGCCAACGGGATCTGGGAAAACAACGCTGGTCAACTTACTTCCACGTTTCTATGACTACACAAGCGGCGAAGTGCTCCTGGATGGAGTTGCCTTAAATACCTACCCGAGAAAATTCTTGCGCAGCCAGATCGGTATCGTAGAACAAGAACCTTTCCTGTTCTCTCGCTCAATCCGCGAGAACATCACCTACGGTGTTGGCCGGGTGACAAGCCAGGAAGAAATCGAAACTGCAGCCAGGGCTGCCGCCATCCATGATGTCATCCTGACTTTCCCCCACGGTTACGATACCCTGGTTGGCGAAAAAGGCGTCACTTTATCCGGTGGGCAAAAACAGCGCATGGCAATTGCCCGAACCTTGCTGAAGAACCCCCGCATATTGATCCTGGACGACTCTACATCAGCAGTGGACACAGAAACGGAAGCCGAAATCCGGCAGGCGTTAGAAAATCTGATGAAAAACCGCACCACGTTCATCATCGCCCATCGCATCCAAAGCGTTATGTCGGCAGATCTGATCATAACCCTTGATAAAGGCCGGATCGTCCAGCAAGGTGCGCACACCCAATTGCTTGAGCAGGATGGCATCTATCGCCAGATCTATGACATCCAAACCCGTATAGAAGTCGAGCTCGAAGAAGAAATAAGCCAGTACCAGACAATCCCGGTGGAGATCTAAGCCATGACGGATGAATATTACGAAGAAGAAGAATTTACCAGCCAATTCAACGGCAAAACGGTCCTGCGGATCCTTTCCTTGACCAAAC
This sequence comes from uncultured Chloroflexia bacterium, assembly GCA_963744375.1. Classification (GTDB taxonomy): domain Bacteria; phylum Chloroflexota; class Anaerolineae; order Anaerolineales; family UBA4823; genus CTSoil-045. The sequence goes on from CAVUTH010000002.1 coordinate 146,799, forward strand.
CGCATTGGAAATGGGTGGTTGGCTTTTTGGCAGCCGTAAGTGTTGTATCCTTCCTGGATGCGTATTTCACCTACTTGAGCAAGCAGATCATCGACCTGGGAATCGTACCTGGAGATAAAGAAGTCCTGTTTGATCTGGTAATTCGCTATGGGCTTCTCATCCTTGTCCAGTCTGCAGCTGTATTCATTTTCATTTACCTGACAGGCATCCTGGGTGAACGCATCCGTTATGACCTGCGCAGGAGCTTATTTAATCACTTGCAGGACCTTTCCCTTTCATATTACAGCCGCACACCGGTTGGATGGATTATGTCACGAGTTACCTCGGATACCGACAAAGTCGCCGACCTGGTCACATGGGGTTTGTTGGACATGAGCTGGGCGATTCTTAATATCACCAGCGCGGCATACTTCATGTTCCTCATCGAGCCCCGCCTGGCAGCGTTGGTTTTGACGATCATTCCAGTCCTGATCTGGGTTGCAGTGAAATTCCGTAAGAAAATCCTGGTCGAGTACCGCATGGTACGCAAGATCAACTCCAAGATCACAGCATCTTTCAACGAAAACATCACTGGCGTACGCGTGGTCAAGGCGCTGGGTCGAGAAGATGAAAACATGGGCGAATTCGGTCATCTGACCGGACAAATGTATCACGCTGGTTACCGGGCTGCCTGGTTATCCGCCCTTTTCCTGCCGTCTGTCCAGATCATCAGTGCGTTTGCCGTAGGTGCAGTTGTGATATATGGAGGCCTTGAGGCGCAGTACGGGACGCTCACCATTGGCGGAATTTCCGCTTTTGTATCCTACATTACTTTCATGATGTGGCCGATCCAGGATCTGGCACGTGTTTATGCCGAGATGCAGAACGCAATCGCCTCTGCCGAGCGGATGTTCTCGTTAATTGACTCGGTACCTGAAATCACGGACTCCCCCTACGCCATCCACCCCGACTCGATCATAGGTGATATTGAGTTCCAAGGGGTGAACTTCTTTTACGAAGATGGTCAGCCGGTGCTGGAGGATTTTAATCTGAAAGTCAAACGCGGTGAGACGATCGCTTTAGTCGGCCCCACCGGTGGCGGAAAATCCACAATCGTCAACCTGCTGTGTCGTTTTTATGAGCCTAAGACAGGCAAGATTAATGATCAACGGCATTGACTATACGAAACTTTCTCTGCACGCAATTCAATCTCGCATAGGAGTTGTTCTGCAAACCCCCCACCTGTTTTCCGGCACTATCCGTGAAAATATCCGTTATGGCCGCCTGGGTGCAAGTGACGAGGATATAGAAAAAGCGGCTGCAATGGCAGGCGCACACGAGTTTATCAACCATTTGGAAAACGGTTACGACACGGATGTCGGCGAAGGCGGTAACCTGCTTTCCACAGGGCAAAAACAGTTGATCAGCCTGGCACGCGCCGTACTGGCGCAGCCTGAAATATTCATCATGGATGAAGCCACTAGCTCGGTTGATACACTGACCGAAGCACTCATTCAACGCGGTATGGAATACCTGATGGAAGGGCGCACCAGCTTCGTCATCGCTCACCGGCTGTCCACAATCAAACGCGCTGATCGGATTGTGGTAATTGAGGGCGGTAAAATTACCGAGATCGGTACGCACATGGAACTATTGCGCGCTCGCGGCCATTATTACCGACTTTATACCCGCCAGTTCCGCCAGGAAATGAGCGAAGAGTATGATTTGTTCAAGCTTACAGGCACGTCACCGGCTGCTGCCACCTGATCTCTGTTGTCAGGACGAATAGCAACCGGTTTGTGTGACTTCTGTCGCTAGATACTGCGTGAGTTATTTGTTACAATCAACTTAGAACATCCATTTACAGGTAATCAATATGCATATCGCAAACGAGTCAATCACGTATGACCAATTTGAAGGTGGGCACTGGGAGAAGCAAGAAAGCGAAGTCATAGTAGAGATGCCGGTTTCCCTGACCATAAATGGGGAAGCCTGGCTTACTTTGATGTGCACCCCAATCCATCTGGAAGCACTAGCGATTGGATTTTTATACAATGAAGGTTTGATCGACTCCCAGGATGAAATCGTTGATGCTCGTGTTTGTGCCGCTGGAGACAATGTAGATGTGTGGCTGTCTCATCCAGTGGAAGAACCAAAAAATTGGCGACGGACCTCTGGCTGCACAGGCGGAATGACGAGTGTGGAAACAACGGTCGATGAGACCAGCCCAAAATCGTCCCCTTTGAATGGCTTTGTGCTTACGCCGGAACAGATTACCGGGTTGGTGAGCGGGCTTTTCGAATCGCAGACCATTTATCGCCAGACTGGCGGTGTCCACACCTCCGCATTGAGCGATGGCGAACAGCTGATCGCCAGTGCAGAAGATGTGGGCCGTCACAACACCCTGGATAAACTCGCCGGCCTGTGCTTGCTTCAGGGTATCCTTCCGGAAAGACGGGTGATTGTCACTACTGGCAGGATCAGTTCTGAGATGCTCCAGAAAGCCCGCCGCATGGGGGCTTCGGTGGTAATCTCGCGCACATCTCCCAGCTCGTTATCAATCCGCCTGGCAAACCAATGGGGTATCACCCTGATCGGGTATGCCAGGCGAAATCGGTTCAATGTCTACTCCCATCCAGGCAGGATTCTTCTCCCTGCAAAGAGGCAAGAGAATGTCAAACAAACACCACCGCTACAAACCGATTGACCCGGAAATCGAGGCACTAGCCGGCTCTCACGAACACAACAAAGCCGCAGTCCTTGAAATCCTGAAGAGCATCCAGGCATCCCGCGGGAGCCTGACACAGGAGGCCATCACCGATACCGCCAGGGCATTAAAAATTCCCCCGGCGCTTACTTTCGGAGTGGCCTCTTTTTATTCCATGCTCACCCTCGTCCCTAAACCAGTAAACACTATCCGCCTTTGCGATGGACCGGTGTGCTGGTTAAATGGGTCATCCAAAATAGACCGGGAGGTCCAATCTCTGCTCCAGGACCACCCCGATTGGATCGTAGAACGCTCTTCTTGCCTGGGGCTATGCGACCGAGCGCCTGCCGCACTGATCAACGAAGACCAGTCTGGTCCGGTCAGCCTGTCAAACTTAACAGACATACTGGCGGGATGGCGCGGCGACCATATTGACTATGCGCAAACTAGAGCAGGCGAATTGCGCGTGATCATGGCTAACACCGGCAAAGTTGACCCCGATTTGCTTGACTCTGCTCTGGATCACGGTGCTTATTGCGGCCTCGGTTCCTCTCTCAGTCGCACACCCGAATCAATTCTATCGGAAGTCGAAGCCTCTGGTTTGACGGGCCGCGGTGGCGCCGGTTTTCCGGTAGGCCGCAAATGGCGCTTTGTCGCCCTGGCTGAGAGATCTCCTAAGTATGTGATCTGCAATGCCGATGAATTTGAGCCATTGATTTTTAAAGACCGCGTTTTGATTGACACCAATCCCCATGCAATTCTCGAAGGCATGGCGATTGCCGGATATGCCACCGGCTGTACCGAAGGCTTCATTTACATTCGCGGTGAGTACCCCCGGCAAGCCGAGAGGCTGGAGAACGCCATTCGCCAGGCAGAAGAAGCCGGCTGGCTTGGCGGCAATATCGCAGGCAGCCAGTTTTCCTTCCATGTCCACGTCCATCGCGGCGCAGGTGCTTATATTTGCGGAGAAGAGACTGCTTTGATCGAGTCGCTGGAAGGTAAACCGGGTGAGCCGCGCATGCGGCCTCCTTACCCACCGACTTCCGGTTACAGGGGATTACCGACACTCGTCAATAATGTTGAATCATACGCTGCTGTACCTCCGATCATTTGTAATGGAGCGGCCTGGTTCCGCAGCCTGAGCAGCTATCCTACACCTGGCACAAAAATCTATATGCTGCTTGGGCATATCCGCAACCCGGGGATATTCGAAGCGCCTTTTGGGATCACCCTGCGCCAGGCGATTGATGAATTTGGCGGTGGTATGCGTGAAGGCTCTCAATTTCAGTTCGCACTTACCGGTGGAGCGGCCGGCACTCTGGCATCCACAATTCATATGGATATTCCAATCGATTATTCCTCTTTTACCAAGGGCGTTTCACTCGGCGCTGGAGCATTCCTGGTCTGCGATCAAACCGTTTCGCCGCGAGAGTTCCTCCAGGTGCTGATCCACTTTTTCGCAGCCGAATCCTGCGGTAAATGTACCCCCTGTCGAGCTGGCACCCGTCGCCTGCTGGAGATCCTAAATCGTATGAACAGTGGTGATATCCGGCCCGATGACGCACAAGAAATGTTGGACCTTGTCGATGTCATGCAGGTTGCTTCCTTCTGCGGTCTGGGGCAATCGGTAGCCCTACCCGTGCGTTCAGCCATAACCCAGTTCCCATCGGCTTTCCAGGCCCTGTAAGTGTTCCAACAGCGAGGATGATATGAGCGTCAAAATAACAATCAACGAGCAAGAAGTAGTAGCAAAGGACTCCGAAAGTATCCTGGAAGCCGCCACCCGTCATGGCATCACCATCCCGACCTTGTGTTACCACAAAGATTTATCCCCAGTTGGCTCCTGCCGGCTGTGTATGGTGGAGATAGAGAAATGGCGCGGCCAGGTTGCCGCCTGCACAACTCAGGTTTCAGAAGGTATGGTTATCCAAACCGAAACCCCGGCGATCATCAAAAGCCGAAAAATGGTGCTGGAGCTGCTCCTAGAAAATTATGTAGATGCCGGCTACGGAGAAGACCGGCAAGTTACTGAATTTGAGCATTGGTTGCAGCGATATGAAGTTCGGCACCCGGCTTTGCATGCCCCGAAATCAAACTTTATGGTTAATAGCGACCCCAATCCATTCTTATGGGTGGATTGGAACAAATGCATCTTGTGTACTCGCTGTGTGCGTGCGTGTTCAGAGATCCAGGGCCGCATGGTTTGGGGGGTTGGTTTCCGTGGAAGCCAGGCGCGCATCGTCGCCGGAGCAGATACCACATTGCTTGAGGCACGCTGCGAATCTTGCGGGGCCTGCGTCGCCTATTGCCCTACTGGCGCTTTGGATAACAAACTGTCTCTCGATCTAGGACAACCCGACCGTCTGGTGACTACCACGTGCACCTATTGCGGTGTCGGTTGCCAGTTTGATCTGAACGTCAAAGACGGGCGCGTAATACGGGTAACATCCAACCCAAACGCACCGGTCAACGGAATGCATTTATGCGTCAAAGGGCGCTATGGTTACGATTTCATTCACCATCAAGATCGGGTCGCCAGACCGAGGGTGCGCAGATACCTGCTCGAAGGACATCCGCGGAGCAAAGATCGCGGCGAATGGGTCGAAGTAAGCTGGGACAAGGCGCTGGATCTGGCGGCTGGCAGCCTGCGCCGCTTGAGAGATGAACATGGCCCAGACAGCATCGGCGTGCTGGCCTCCGCCAAGTGCACAAATGAAGAAAACTATCTGATGAACAAATTTGCCAGGCAGGTGGTTGGCACGAATAATATAGACCACTGCGCCCGCCTCTGACACAGCAGCACGGTGGCCGGTCTGGCCGCCTCCTTCGGTTCGGGCGCAATGTCCAACTCAATGCAAGATATCGTCGAGCACGCAGCCAGCATGCTCATCATCGGCTCAAACACAACCGAACAGCACCCGGTCTTCGGCTCACGCATACGACAGGCTGTCCTTCGTCGAGGTGTAAAACTGGTGGTTGCCGATCCACGCAAGATCGATATTACAGAATTTGCCACGCTGCATTTGCGACATCGTCCAGGGACTGATGTCGCCTTAATCAATGGCCTGATCTACATCATTCTAGAAAAAGGCTGGCAAGATCAGCAGTTTATTGACACGCGCACCGAAGGTTTCGACGAGCTCAGGTCTACGATAAATGAATACTCACCAGACCGGGTGGCGGAAATTACCGGAATAGACCCGGAAACGCTCTACCAGGCAGCCGAGCTGCTCGCAGTCAATAAACCCATGGCAGTCATGTGGGCTATGGGCATCACCCAACACATCGTCGGCGTGCGCAATGTAATGGATCTGGCCAACCTCCAAATGGTGTTGGGCAACATGGGGGTTCCCGGCGGCGGCGTAAATCCTTTACGAGGGCAGAATAACGTCCAGGGCGCCTGCGACATGGGAGGCCTGCCGAATGTTTACCCTGGTTACCAACCGGTTGTAAGTGAAGATGCGCGCAACAAATTCCAGGCTGCCTGGGGAGTTCCCCTATCGAACAAAATCGGCATGACCATTACCGAGATGATGCCGGCAGCCGGCGAAGGCAAGCTGAAGGCACTCTATATCCTGGGCGAAGACCCTGTAATGAGTGACCCAGATAGCAACCACATCCGTCATTGCCTGGAAACCTGCGACCTGGTTATTCTGCAAGAAATCTTCCCGTCCGAGACTGCTCCTTATGCAGATATCCTTCTGCCGGGAGTCAGCTTTGCCGAGAAGTCCGGTACCTTCACCAATACCGAGCGGCGTGTCCAGATGGTGCGCAAAGGAATCGAGCCAATAGCAGACGCCCGCGACGATTGGTGGATCACCGCCGAAATCGCCAAACGGATACTGGCAGGAGACGGGCGATTAGATCAGCAGGCGCCGTTCCATGGCTGGGAATATCGCGACTCCAATCAGGTGATGGATGAGATTGCTGCTCTGACACCCAGTTATGCCGGCGTAAATCACGCCCGTTTAGAGTCTGGAGAAAGCCTGCAGTGGCCGGTAAAAGATGCAACTCATCCAGGCACACCGATTCTGCATATTGGGCAGTTTACTCGCGGAAAAGGAAAATTTGCCGGGATAGATCACATACCACCTGCCGAGCTGCCGGATAACGATTATCCAATGCTGCTCAGCACCGGTCGCGTGCTTTACCACTGGCATGGCGGCCAGATGACCCGCCGGGCGGAAGGCTTGCTGGCGGTCTACGATCAATCACTGATCGAGCTCAATCCAGACGACGCCCAGCGCATTGGCTTGAACGGCAGCAGACGTGTGCGGGTCACATCTCGCCGTGGCAGCATGGTCGCCCAGACATTAATCACAGATCGGGTTCCACCTGGGATGGTGTTCGCGAATTTCCATTTTCCCGAGACACCTACAAACGAGCTAACCATCGCTGCCCTGGACCCGGTAGCAAAAATCCCGGAATACAAAATTTGTGCGGTTAAGATCGAACCGGCAGGCGATTGACTGCCTACCGGTTCATAATCCCTAAGAATATTGATCTAACTACAGATGCGGCTCAATTTCCGACTTATAGAATTGAGCCGCAATCTGTCGCGCTTCTAAATTCGACTCAGAGCGTAGAATTTCTTCCGCTAAAGATTTTGCGCTGGAACTATCCACCAGCCTGAGGATAGCCTTGGCCTTCGAGATTGCCCCCGGATTCATGCTCAGCTCATCCACACCCAGGCCAATAAGCACAGGAACTGCGAGGGGATCGCCGGCAAGCTCGCCGCACACGCCAGTCCATTTTCCCACAGCGTGAGAGGCGCTGGCCACCCGTTGGATTAACTGCAGCACCGCAGGGTGCAGTGCATCTGCCATTCCGGCAAGGTTTGGGTTACCTCGTTCTGCGGCTAAGGTGTACTGCGTCAGGTCGTTTGTGCCGATGCTGAAGAAATCCACATGTTGGGCCAACACCTCGCTTTGCAGCGCAGCCGCTGGGATTTCAACCATGATCCCAGTCTCAATCGGCCAGCTGTGGGAAATCCCTTCTTCGGCCAGGGATGCATGTGCCTGCTCCAGGCATGCTTTAGCCTGCAGCACTTCATCCAGGTTTGCCACCATGGGGAACATGATGCGGAATCGCCCATAGACCCCGGCGCGCAGGATCGCGCGAAGCTGTGTTTGAAACAAATCAGGCCGGCGAAGGGAAAGACGCAAAGCGCGTACTCCCAGGAATGGATTTGGTTCCGGCGGCAATTGGATATACGGCAGGTCTTTGTCCCCACCAACATCCAGCGTGCGCACAATAACTGGTCGGACGCCCATTGCCTCCGCGATCGGCTGGAGCGCCAAAACCTGGTCATCTTCTGTCGGCGCTGTTGTCCTGGTCAGGAAGAGAAATTCAGTCCGCAGCAGCCCTACTCCCTCCGCGCCATTCTCAACTGCACTCTCGGCTTCCTGGGTGCTGCCAATATTGGCTGCAATCTCAACTCGCCGCCCATCCTTTGTACTGGCCGGTTGGTGTGCCGATTGGCGCAGTCGTTCCCGCTCCGCCAACCAGGTCTGGCGTCGTTTCAGCAAATAATTCTGAGTCTCGGCATCCGGCGAGATCGTTACACTGCCTTCAAACCCATCCAGGCCAATCAATGTGCCGTCTGCTAATCTCTCAATCGCAGGATCGACGCCTGTAACCGCCGGAATTCCCAGGGCGCGTGCCAGGATCGCACTATGCGACGTCGGACCTCCTAACACGGTTATAACACCCAACACCTGATGCATATCCAACCCGGCTGTCTCTGTCGGGGTGAGTTCCTGGGCAAATAACACCACCGGCTCGGGCAGCTCGATTCTGGCAGCGGTCTCGCCCGCCAATAGCGCAACCAGCACCTGGTTGCCGACATCCATCACATCTGCAGCACGCTGCTGGAGATAGGCATCCGGAACCAGCCGATAAGACTCGGCCACCCCATCGATACCTTCTTTCCAGGCTGCTGCTGCGTTGAATTTCTCCAAAAATACCTTGGTCTTCACCGCATCAAGAAGCTCTGGATCTTGTAGGATCAGAAGGTGCGCGTCGAATATTTCCGCCTGGGCAGCACCCACTGTTCCCGATAAGCTCTGCCTGTGCTGCCGGATAGCCTGGCGAGTCTTGCCAACTGCCATATTCAGACTATCCCATTCCTGCTGCGGGTCGGTCGCAGCATAATCAGGAATTATCGGAGTCTGAGGGCGATATCGAAAAAGCGGTCCCAGCGCTGCGCCATCCGAGATAGGAACCAACCCGCCAGCACTCGGCTTAAGCACAGGCTCAGCCGCTACTTCTTCTACTTCTTCACCGAATCCCAATTCGACCAGTGCTGCAAGTGCTTCGATGGCTTCTCCTGCCTGTGTGCCCTGGGCGCGCAGCTTGATTTCATGACCCTTTACCGCTCCGAGAGTAGCCACGGCATTTAAGCTTTTTGCTGATACAGGGCCTTTCTGGTTGGTCAAGTTCTGGATGCGGATATCGGCATCGAATTTAGCCGCAGCCTGGACAAATCGTGCTGCCGGGCGAGCGTGCAGTCCGTGCAAATTCCGGACAATGAGGATGGTCTCTTGTCCGGTTAAATCCGTCGCCGGTGCTCCTGCTTCGATGGCTGCAGCCTGTATTGGAGGCGGTAGGCCGAGCTGTTCATACTTGGGGAGGAGTGCACTTTGAGCCTCCAGGCACACTTGTTCTAACGAGCTCCCCAATCCTGCCTGTACTCCGGCTGCAATCGCGCCTTCCACAAATGGCGCCGCGCAGAACTTCACCCCGGATTTGAATTCATCCGGCAGCAGTTCTAGCGCCATTTCGGCGCTCAAGATTGCACTGCCCAGATCCATAAGCACAAGGACGCCATCGTCGGAATACACCGATTGGATTGCTTCGGTAATCTCGATGGCGTCCGTGCCAAACAGCTCTCGGTCATCACCTACACCAGCAGCCACAGAAAATGGCACTTCGGCTGGAGCCATCTGTCGAACCAGGTCTATGACTGCTTGAGCCAGCGGACGGCTGTGCGAAACGAGAACGATGCCAACCATGCACTATTCCTTATTCGAAAGTCAAGCCGGAAGGAAACTCAGTATCTGAAACACCAGCCAGATCCCATAACCAATGGCAACTACGCCTATAATCCCAAACGCCCAATTGATTCCCTTCAGCAGAGATCTGGATGGCTTAAGGTCCAATACAATGCTGCGCAAACCTATCAGGGAGTGGGAAACCACGAACACAAGGAATAGTATTTCGATCAATGGAATTAGCGGATTGGAATAGTACTGGACTACACCTTCGTGGGTTAGAAGCCCATTTTCGGTGATCGAAATCAGACCAGTATGATTCACGATGAAGTGCAGCAGTAGCAGCAGGATAATCAATATTCCAGAAGCAATTTTTATCAGCCACAGCCACATGCCTTCACCGGATTTTGGGGTAGATTTAGTTGCAAGCATAGGTGCCTCCCTTGTGTGAATTCGCTCAGGCTGTGAACATGCGGACGGCAAAGTACAGGCTACCCAGCGCAGTGAGAACCAGTAAACCGATGAATAACTGCTTCTGGTACGGTATAGCTATCCCAAAGCTGGTTAACGCAATCCGCAGCCCATTTAATCCATGATAAATTCCTGCGATGACTACCAACAGCTCGCCAAATACAAATATTGGATTATGCAGCATCGCCATGAAATTATCATAGGCTTCAGGCCCTATAGCCAGCTGTCCAAGTACGATCAGGTGCAGAAACAGGTAGAATGTCAAACCCAGGGCTGTAATCCGGTTAAGGATAAAGGCATAACTTCCCAGGTCTTTTCCACGAGGGTCGAACCACTTATACCAATTCTTAGACGACGGTTGGTTGGATGGTGTGCTCATTAATCCGCCTCCTCCCCTCAACGATTGGACCGGAACAGGTTGGCAAAACGCTCGCTGACCACATTCCGGCGAAGCTGCATGATTTTCGTGCCAGGCTCGACATACGAAGGGCATACCTGGGTGCATTCAAAAGCGCTATGGCAGCGCCAGACGCCATCCTCACTGTCCACCAGCTTGAGTAGCTCCGGCTGGCGCTTGATACCATGTTGTAACGCCCCAGCCAATACAGCCGGCCCAAGATAATCTGGAGTAGAAGCAGCTACCGGGCAGGCACTGATGCACAAGCCGCACTCAATGCAATCCGACAGGCGGGTATATTCGCCGTTGTTTGATTTGCGAACTGGCATCCCGGCAGGCTCCTCCGCAAGTGGCACGATTGGCCGGTGACCTACCTGTTGCATGCGGCGGTACAGCGGACCCATATCGACCACGAGATCCGTGATAATCGGGAAATTCCGCAGCGGATCAATCTGGACGATGCCTCCATTCCTGGCAATTGTGTGGATCGGGGTGATGCAGGTAAGCTTTTCCACGCCATTGACACGCATCCCGCAAGCACCACAGGTGGAGTGGTGACAGGCATGCGCGAAAGACAATGAGCGATCGTGGTAAGCCCAGATTCGTTCGACAGCATCGATCACGTATTCATCCGGATCGACATCCATTTTGATAGTATCGTAATGTGCATCTTTACCGGTCTTTTGCCTGAACACGCGAAAAGAGACAGACCAGCCGGAATTATTGTGATGGTTCATATCCATAGTGGCTCCTTAATTGGGTAGCGCGTAGAATTGCCGGTAGGAAAGGAGCGGAACTTCCTGGGTAGTGCAGGCGACCGAGATATTCAACTTCTGGCAGACCAAATCGGACATTTTCTCTGCCATCAATCGCAGAGTGGTAGCTTTTCCGCCGGTGATTGTGACCAGTCCTTCAATATTGTGAGTCTCCCTGCAATCGAAACATTTGAATGTGCGCGCAATGCTCCGCCCGACGGAACCTGCACCCACCAGAGGTCGAGTTGCCATGTAAATGCCGCGCGCCTTTGCATCACGGATGCCTGGGATCAATTCCGAACCGCGCTCCAGCATTTTTTGAATCTGATCTTTGGTGACAGGTACATAATCGATGTCTTCAACTTCATAGGATGTCGTGCCCACCACCATCATACGCCGCTGCGGTAAGGCTATATCACCATCGGCTGGAGGGCACAGGCGGTTGATCGCTCGCTCGCAGAAGCGCTCGTCGTAGGCCACCATGATACCGGGTGTTGGCTTAACAGGTACATCAGCCCCTGCCATCCCAGCTACCTGGCCTGCCCAGGCTCCTGTAGCATTGACCACAATATCACTGCGCAGCTCGTAATTGGTATCGCTGGTTTTATCCAGAACCTTGACGCCAATCACATTGCCTGACCCATCCAGGATGAAATCCTCGACTTCGGAATACAGACGGAACCGCGCTCCATTGGATTTTGCGGTAGCAGCGAAAGCAAGCGCCAGTCGAAGGGGATCAAAAGTTCCGTCCGGGACAGAAAATGCAGCCAGGAGTTTGGGGTTGATGTGCGGTTCCAGGCTTAGCGCTTCTTGCGGCTTTAATTCCTCAATGGGAATATGGCAGGCTTCACAGCCATCTATCCATTGCTCGCCGTATTCCAGATCCGCCTCGGTCAGGGCGATAAACAACCCGCCGTTAGGCTCAATCACCTCAGGCACAATTTTTCGTAAGATAATATTTTCATCAATGCATTCGATCGCCAACTCGTGGTCTTTGACCGCATAACGGCCTCCACAGTGCAGCAAGCCATGCGTGCGGCCTGAAGTGCCGTTGGCAATGGGACCTCGCTCTACCACGGTCACATCAAAGCCCCGCAGGGCCAGGTCATGGGCAGTAGCGACACCCGTAAAGCCGGCTCCGATAATAATTGCTTTTGGTTTATCCATCCATCACTCTCCTGTCGATTGGCAGATAGGGCAATCGAACACTTCATGGATCGTGCGGTCGATGCTGGGCGTGATCATTTCTACCGGGCCGGGTTTAAAACCAACATTGCCACACCAGCAGGCATACCAACCCAGCTCAATCGCCGCATATGGTTCCCTTTGTTTGTAAAGGTCAACTACCTCAACACCCATACCCCAGCGCGCATTGGTTACCAGCCGTTGGGCGCCGCAGGCTTTCAATTTCTCTGCATAATGCCAAAAATGCCGGCAATGCCGCATCAGTAAAACACCAATGGTAATATGGTATGGGAAAGGCCAGGTTTGAGCATCTGCGTGAACCAGAATCAGATTTTCTCGGGTCGCCTCCTTAGGGAATAATTCTTTTTGGATTTCAATTCCATAGACTATTTGGGCTTTGTCAGCCATCTTCTTTGCTAGACGAAAATCCCCAGCGCCAATATCCAGAACAACGTCATTCGGGCAAATAGCAGACAAGGCTTGCTGATAAGTGTGCTCATCATACGGACACCAAAGCCGCTCCCAATCAACATTAAATTCGTTTGCGACAAGAGATGAACTGATCATCAGTTTACACGATCAAGATTTCTTCCTTCGAAGGAAGCGATTGAGATAAAAATTCCCAATGAAAATCGCCCATAAAATGCCGGCAAACATCAGGCCAATCATTATGGCTTTGAATAAACCTGCCGATTCAACATAATTCCAGGCTACAAAACCGGCAAACGCAATACTCACGATAACCATGATAATGATTCCTGTGCGCATGGAAAGCCAGGATTTGGAAAGCTCGGTTTGGAATTCACGTGCTTCCTGTTCTTGCTGCGCTTTAGATTTCTTAACGGACTTATTCTTCGTCATTATCTACTCCACATATTGTAAATAATATTCGCTAAAAATAGACTGGCGACGCACCACCTGCCAGGCTGGTGCGTCGCAAGAACAGACAAAACCGTTATTCTGCCTGCAGGCAGGTTGATGGGGGGCAGTTGACCGCCCCCCATCTTTCAGTACGATGCTAGACCCAGTCGAAGGTGCGGGTGACAGCCTTCTTCCAGCCGTCATGCATCTCGGCGCGCTTCTCGGCATTCATCTTGGGATCCCATTCCTTGTCCTTGCCCCAGTTGGCGCGCAGGTCTTCGACATTCGTCCAGAAGCCGACAGCCAGGCCGGCGGCATAGGCAGCGCCCAAGAGCGGTGGTCTCGGCGACCTTCGGGCGGATGACGGGCACGCCCAGGATGTCGGCCTGGAACTGCATCAGGGTGTCGTTGTAGACCATGCCGCCATCCACCTTGAGGGCGGTCAGCGGCACGCCGGAGTCCGCGTTCATGGCATCCAGCACTTCGCGGGTCTGGAAAGCGGTGGCTTCCAGGGCGGCGCGGGCGATGTGGCCCTTGTTGACGTAGCGGGTCATGCCGACGATGGCGCCGCGGGCATCGCTCTTCCAGTAGGGGGCGAACAGGCCGGAGAAGGCCGGGCACGAAGTAGATGCCGCCGTTGTCCTCCACGGTGCTGGCCAGCGGCTTCGACATCCGGTGACTTCTCGATCATCTTCAGGTTGTCGCGCAGCCACTGGACCAGGGCGCCGGTGATGGCGATGGAGCCTTCCAGGCAGTACACAGCCGGCTCGTTGCCGATCTTGTAGCCGAGGGTGGTCAGCAGGCCGTTCTTGGACTGGACGGGCTTGGTGCCGGTGTTGAGCAGCATGAAGCAGCCGGTGCCATAGGTGTTCTTGGCTTCGCCGGCGCTGAAGCAGGTCTGGCCGAAGAGGGCGGCCTGCTGGTCGCCCAGGTCGCCAGCCACGGGGATGCCTGCCAGAGCGCCGTCAGCCGTGCCGTAGACTTCGCGACGAGGCCTTGATAGCCGGCAGCATGGCGCGGGGATGCCCATGATCTTCAGGATCTCCGGATCCCAGTCCAGGGTCTCGAGGTTCATCAGCATGGTGCGGGAGGCGTTGGAGACATCGGTGACATGCACGCCGCCGTTGGGGCCGCCGGTCAGGTTCCAGATGACCCAGGTGTCAATGTTGCCGAAGAGGACTTCGCCTTTCTCGGCTTTGGCGCGCGCACCCGTCGACATTGTCCAGGATCCACTTGACCTTGGGGCCGGAGAAATAGGTCGCCAGGGGCAGGCCGACTTTCGCGCGGAAGCGATCCTGGCCGCCATCTTTGGCCAGTTCGTTGCAGATCGTGTCGGTGCGGGTGTCCTGCCAGACGATGGCATTGTAGACCGGTTTGCCGGTGGCCTTCTCCCAGACGACGGTGGTCTCGCGCTGGTTGGTGACGCCGACCGCAGCGATATCCTTCGGGCTCAACGCCGCTCTTCGTCAGCGCGCCCTCGATCACTTCCTGGGTGCGCTCCCAGATTTCCATCGGGTCGTGTTCGACCCAACCGGGCTTCGGGTAGATCTGTTCGTGTTCTTTTTGATCGAGACCAACCACCTTGCCTGCATGATCGAAGATCATGAAGCGGGTGCTGGTGGTGCCCTGATCAACTGCTGCTGAATATTTAGCCATTTTGTTATCTCCTGATGAAAGTAAGGAGCAAGTTTTGATGCGGACGTCTCGAGCCATCCGCAAGTTGCAAAGCCGAACGCTCAGTCTATGACGGGATTAGCCGCATGTCTTTCCAGGTATCGGCAGCGGCCTTGAGGATCAGATACGACGAGGTCGCGCCCGGATCCTGATGACCTGCACTGCGCTCGCCCAGATAGCTGGCGCGCCCTTTGCGCGCCACCAGCGGGATGGTGCCTTCCATGCCTTCCTGGCTGCTTCGGCTGAGAGTTCAAGCGCTTTATTGATCGGCTGATTATCCTGCAATGGACTTGCTTGAGGGCGTCAACGGCCGGAGTGAGGGCATCGACCATGGTCTTATCGCCCAGTTCGGCTTTGCCACGCATGATCACGCCCGTTCAGCGCGGCTTCCAGCGCCTCCGTCCAATCAGCCAGGTTCAGTTCCATTTTCCCGGCGGTTTTCATACCTGCCTGCAGGAAGAAGGTGCCATACAGCGGACCGCCGGCCCCGCCAACGGTGGAGATCAGGGTCATGCCGACCGTCTTGAAAATGGTGCCAATATCCTTGTCGCTGATCTCAGGCAGTTTGTTCATGACTGCTTTGAAACCGCGGTCCATGTTGGCGCCATGATCGGCATCGCCGATGGCAGCGTCCAGCTGCGTCAGGTACGTCGCTGTTTTCGCTCAATGACGCTAGCACATGCCTTTGACCCAGTTCCAATGTATCATCACGGGTAATGGACATAGTCCTAGCTCCGTTGGCATGATCAGGGCGGCTCAGGCATGACCTGGCCCCCACAGATACTATTGCGAATCTTACACTCCCCAGCGCAGACCGGGGGTCTTGACCGGCGCATCCCACAGCTTGATCAGATCGTCATCCATCTTGAGCATGGTGATGGAGTGCCGGCCATTTCCAGGCTGGTGATGTAGGGACCGATCAGGTTGCGCACGACTTTCAGGCCGTGCTTCTCTGCGATCTCATACGCCTTGCGATAGACGATATAGAGCTCGACCAGCGGCGTGCCGCCCATGCCGTTGACGAACAGGAGCACTTCATCGCCCTGCTTGTAGGGCAGATCGCTGATGATCGGCTCCATCAGCATTTCGACGATCTCATCGGCGGTCTTGAGCTTCATGCGCGTGCGGCCCGGCTCGCCGTGGATGCCGATGCCGATTTCCATCTCATCTTCCGGCAGATCGAAGGTGGGCTTGCCGACATGCGGCACGGTGCAGGAGGTGAGCGCCATGCCCATGCTGCGGCCCCAGTCCTTGACTTTGCGGCACACATCGGCCACCTCTTTGAGCGAGCGTTGTCTGCTCGGCAGCCGCGCCGCAC
Organism: uncultured Chloroflexia bacterium; assembly: GCA_963744375.1. GTDB lineage: Bacteria > Chloroflexota > Anaerolineae > Anaerolineales > UBA4823 > CTSoil-045. The sequence continues at coordinate 163,138 of CAVUTH010000002.1, forward strand.
AACTTTCTCAGCCAGCACGGTGACGCCAACGCCGCGGCGGCCGGCGGTGTACAGGCTGTCTTTCACGGCCACATCGTCATCGGTGACCACCGCTTCCACTTCGATCCCTTCGGCGCGCGCCAGGTCGGCGGCCATCTCGAAGTTCATGATATCGCCGGTGTAGTTCTTGACGATATGCAGCACGCCCTGCGCCGCCATTGACGGCTTTGGTGGCTTCCAGCATCTGATCCGGCGTGGGCGAGGTGAAGACCGCCCCGGGCAGGCCGCATCGAGCATGCCCATGCCCACAAAGCCGCCGTGCATCGGTTCGTGGCCGGAGCCGCCGCCCGAGATCACGCCTACTTTGCCTTGACGGGAGCATCCGCCCGCACAATGAAATTCGGGTTGTAGTGACACCTTGACCAGGTCCGGATGGGCATAGCCAATGCCTTCCAGCTCTTCCGACACACATCTTCAGGCTTGTTAATCAGTTTCTTCATAACGCATCCTCCTGCAATCAGTCAAAAGCTGATTACAGAATTAGCTATTTCGTTGGGCAGGAACTTGCAGTTACCAACCAGTCGTAGCGTAGAAGGCACCAATGACTGCTCCGATCAACGGGACGATGAGCGGGACCATGAACCAGTAGCTGCCATCCAACAACCCTGTGTGCCAACAAGAGTGCCAAACAGGCGAGGCCCAAAGTCACGGGCAGGATTGATGGCATAACCGCTGGGGCCACCCAGGGACAAACCAACCGCCAGAACCGTACCGCCAACCAGGAAGGGTCCCAGATTGTGCATCAGGCCGGTGTTCTTGGAATCGCCGCTGGCCAGAATACCCCACAGCAGAACTGCAGTGCCGAACAATTCTGCGATGGCTGCGTTCACGAAGCTGTAACCACCGGTTGCAGCTACACCAGATTAATGCCACCCCAGAAGGCTTCACCAAAGACCGAGCCGGGGCCGGTGCACCATACATTCGGCATGCCAGCACCTACAAGACCGTCACGGTAGACCAGGTAAACGCCAAGAGCGCCCAGGAAAGCGCCAACCATCTGGGCAAGGATATAGGGAAGAACCTTGCTCCAGGGGAAGCCGCGCTTCACGGCCAGGGCAAGGGTCACCGCAGGGTTCAGGTGGGCGCCAGAAACGCCAGCCGAAACATATACAGCCACGATGACCGCGAATGCCCAGCCGAAGGTGATCGTGTTCCAGTTGTAGGCACCGGAAGCCAGACGAGGAGCCAGGCCCACGTTTGCCACAACGCCATCACCCAACAGGATCAGGATGAAGGTTCCGAAAACCTCGCCAAGCAATGGTCCTAGCATTTTGTATCTCCTTACAATGATTATGAGTTAGATTGTGGTATGGATTAACATTCAGACTTGCGGCTTGAAACGAACCTCGAGATTTGTTTATTTGGCCGATAGCCACCTCCTTATATGTGTTTGACCGGAAAAGCCTTCTGATGAATATCACCAGAATAAAAAATCGCCATTCGGATCAGTTATTCCGATGGCGATCTTTCTTATGAATTATAGCTCTCCACCTCCTGGAGAACAGACCAAGGCTCAAGCATCTGGCTTATGAGGAAATCAATCATTTATTGATGACTTAAATATATATATTTTTTTTAGAATATCAAACATGCTTATTTTACGCGATACTGCTGAATTGTCAAACATTTAGTACACTGTTGTTTCTTATTGAAACACATTGATAAATGATTGTTTCCTTATGAAACACATTAATTTGTCAACATCTTTACCTACAAGCAGTTCCTTATTCCAATTTCGATGAGTGATAATTCTTACTCCATATTCGTGATGTCATACTTGCCTAAAATTTCTGCTAACTGATCTGGCTTATGAATTAGAATCGGTAAATGCTGAGGACAAATGTAAAGGATTTCTTCGCGAAAGGTCAGCCTGATCAAGGGCACTTCTCGCTCAGTAATCTTACAGTAAAAACATTCGCTGCTCATCCTTATGCTCCTACGCATCAATCTGCGGTCATCCGTTTGAAATCTTTTGCTGAAATATTAAACTGCTTCATTTTTCGCCACAACGTCGTCCGGCCAATACCCAACATCTTGGCCATCGCACTGACGTTGCCTGTGCAGTACTGAGCAGTTTCCAGAATAACCTGTCGCTCGACGGCAAACAAAGATACCGGGCGTTCTCGGGTCTCGAGATCACTTTCATCCGTCACCGGGTAACGGATCGCATCTGGGATATGCATCGGCCCGATCACTTCGGATACGCCTGCCTGCAGTACTGCCCGACCCAGGACGGCTTCCAGCTCGCGCACGTTACCCGGCCAATGGTACTTTTGGAACAACTCAGTCACTTCCGGCGCCAGGCTTAGCGGCCGCCCGTGCTGCCGCGCCAGCCGCATCAGGATGCGATCGGCCAGCAATGGCAGGTCTTTTGTCCGCTCACGCAATGGCGGCAGGGTGATTTCAAATGCGCTCAGGCGGTAAAACAAATCGGCGCGGAAATTTCCCTGTGCTATCAATTTCTCCATATCGGCAGATGTGGAGGCGATGATGCGTACATCCACTACGATGGGGTAATCGCTGGCCAATCGCTGCACGATCCCCATATCCAACACATTCAGCAGCACCGCCTGGGCTTCCAGGGGCAGCGCGTCGACATCCTGGAAATACAGGGTTCCGCTTTGCGCCAGCTCAAATTTACTTGGCCTGCCGCCCGGCCGCCGGCTGGAGAAACCGGCATCATATCCCAGTAGTTCATTTATGAATAGCTCGTTGGGTATCGACGAACAGGTGAAGATAAAGAAAGGACCTTCCCGCCGCATGCTTTCGTTGTGGATCGCATTCGCCAGCAAGTTCTTCCCGGTTCCGCTTTCACCACGGATCAAGATGCTGGCCTGTGCATTGGCCGCCGAGCGCACGATGCGAAATATCCGCCGCATTTCTGCCGACTCGCCAGGCAAATCTTCTAGAGCCATGAGCGCCTGGGTGCCATATTGGTGCTGCACAAGCTGCCGAACATCCTTCTCCGGCTTTATCGAAGCAACGGTCCACTGATCTTTTTGGTGATTAAGGATAAAACGCAGGGAAACCAGGCAACGGATATTCTTGCCGTTTACCTGAAACGTTAGCTCGATATCATTCAGCGGTCGGAATTTCTCCAACGCTTCCTGGAAAAATGCCGGGTAGATAATGAACTCTTCAATCTTCCGCCCAATAACCGATTCCGTGGAAAGGTTCAAGATTTTTAACGCCGCGTCGTTGATGCGGATCAACGTATGATCCGCATTCCAAACCAGCACTCCTTCGGAATTAGCCGCCAGGATAGCATTAAGCTGCGCCAGATGGCTGTTCTGTTCTGCCAGCAGGTATTCGGCCTGTCGTTGGCCTTCGACCGCCCTGGCCCCCGCTACTGCCAGACCAAGGATGTGTGGGTTGTGCCGGCTGGCCAATGTAACCAGCCCCAATGCTCCCAGGGGTCGCCCGCTCAACTCAAAAATCGGCGCGGCTGATTCAGCCAGTTCGTGAAAGGAAACCAGGTAATGCTCTGGGCCAACCACCTGTGCCGGCATGCGCTCAGTCAGCGCCAGCCCAAACGCATTGGTTCCCAACCGGGACTCGGACAAATCGCTCCCTGGAGAAATGCCCATTAATCTCAGATGCTCGATCATTTCTGCATCTCCCAGCATATCCAGGACAAATCCCGCACTGTTCACCAAAATCATGGCCGTGCCGGTCTGCTCGATAGCCTGCGAGATATCCTCCATAATTGGCCGGGCCAGCGAGATGATCTCAAATGCATTCACCTGCGCAGCCAGCAGGTGATCGGAGCTCAGATGGGTCAGGTTGGCACTTTGATAGGGATTGATCCGGGTCCAGCAGCGACGCCACGAGCCTGCGATCACCGGCGATACGCCGGAATCCAGACGTTGAGTCTCAACAAATAATTTCCAGGCTTCGGTCTGCGCGAGAGAGTTCATCCGGGTACCTGCAAATGCAAGGACGGTGATGATTTCAATGTCAATCTCAATGATTGTAACATATCTGATTCGACGCAGAAACAGGCCTCAATCTTCAGGCGATGTTACCGCCGGCATGGTATACTTTTACCGAGCCAGCCATCATCCAGCCCTAGCGATTACTCGGAGAATTTTGTGGCTACACAGAATAAGACGACCAATAAACCAAAGAAACCAACTGAGGACTCAAACTTCCGCCGCTGGTTCACACACGGAAGTGGGGGGCACCTGGTGGTGATTGGATTCGTGATACTGTAAACTGTTGCCTTTTTAATCTATACTGCTTCGCAAGGCATCCTAAAACAGTATACTTATCTTATTGTATTATTAGTGGTGACGATGATAATGCGGCTAGTCCTGTGGTTGAGAATTAGAAATCAAACCAAGTAGCGATCCACTCACGGAAAACCTATGGCACGTCATCCATTACGAATATTTTCTGGCTCAGCACATCCTGCGCTCGCAAAAGAAATAGCCGATTTACTCGGCGTTCCGGTTGGCGAATCCCACACCCGCAACCTGCCAGATAGTGAAATCCATGTCCAAATCCAGGAAGTAGTCCGCGATCAGGATATTTTTTTGGTGCAGCCCTGTTGCCAGCCGGTTAACGACCGTCTGATCGAGCTGCTGTTGTACCTGGATGCCTTCCGCAGGGCCAGCGTGCACAGCATCAGCGTAGTGATTCCCTACTTCCCGTACGCTCGGCAGGATCGGATGGCGCATGGCCGCGAGGCAATCAGCGCTCGCGTGGTCGCCAATTTGCTTGAGTTGCAAGGCGCAAGCAGGGTGATATTCGTCGATATCCATAACCGGGCCATCCAGGGATTTTTCAACATCCCAGTTGACCCGCTCACCGCTATCTCGCTCCTGGCCGACTTTTTCCATAAGCCTGAATTCAGCAACGCAGCCATTGTCAGCCCGGATGTCGGCCGCGCCGGACTGGCAGGCCGCTACGCCGAGGCGCTAAATCTGCCTCTGGTGGTCATGCATAAACGCCGTACCAGTGTCACCAGTGTCGTAACCACCCATGTCGTCGGTGATATCTCCGGCCGTCGGCCTATCATCATCGATGACCTGATGGCCGGGGGGAGTGTCCTCCGCCAGCTGGATGCCCTTTATGAGCGAGGTGCAGCTGGGAAAGCCTGTTTTGCGATCACACACCCGGTATTGCTGCCCACTGCGCTGGAGATTCTCGACAAAGATGATCGCATCGAAAAACTGGTCGTCACCAACACGATCCCAGTGCCGCCAGAGAAACAGCACCCCAAACTGGTTGTCCTTTCTGTTGCTCCCCTCCTGGCGGATATCATCCACCGCATCCACGAAGGCATCAGCATCACCGAAAAATTGATCCTTTCATAAAGATACATTCTCTGGTATTTGTCAGGGGAAGGAATCCAGCTTGGTCAAAATAATTACCGACACCACGTCCTGCCTCTCGCCAGAGATCGCACTCCGCTACGATATTCCGGTCATCCCCCAGATTATCAATTTTGGCAACGACTCCTATTTTGAGGGCATTGATATCGATAACGCGGCATTCATGAAGCGGTTGATAGCTTCTTCTGAGCTGCCAAAAACAGCGGCTCCCTCCCCCGACCGTTTCATCCAGGAGTTTACCCGCATGATACCTGGCGGCGAAACGATCCTCTGCATCCACCCATCAACCGAGCTAAGTGGCACCGTTCGCTCTGCCCAGGTGGCTGCCCAGGATTTTCCAGACGCCGATATTCGGGTGATCGACACCAGAACTGTCTCCACTCCTCTGGGCAGCATGGTACAGCTGGCAGCCGAGTGGGCCTGGGAGGGCGAAAGCGCTGACGAAATCGTCGTGAAGCTGGAAGATATGATCCCGCGCTGCCGGATCTACTTCCTGGTGGATACTCTGGAATACCTCGCCCGTGGTGGTAGGATTGGCGGTGCTCAAGCCCTGCTGGGCAGCATCCTGCAAATCAAGCCTATCCTGTCCATCATAAATGGCAAAGTCGAAACATTTGAAAAAGAACGCACCCACAAGCGCGCACTGGCTCGCATGAAAGAGATCACCCTGGACCAGTTTCCCCGTAATGGAGAAGGCTACCTGACCGTGATGCACGCCGGTGTCCCGGAACAAGGCCGCCTGTTAGCCGAAGAGCTGGGCAAATTATGCGGCCAGCCTTTCGTCCCGATAGCCGATGTCCCCCCAGCCATCGTCACCCACGGTGGACCAGGTATCCTGGGGGTCGGCTTTTTTGTCTCAGAGTAGCTGCAGACGCCCAGGAGCACCAGGTTCACTGTTCACAGAAAACCTCCGAAATCTTATGTCCGCTAACACACAAGTTGTCCCCCCTCGCCTGACTCAAATCATTGAAGATTTTGAGATATCCGAAGGTCGCGAAAAACTGGAGCTGCTGCTCGAATATTCCGAACGCATGCCAGCGCTCAACGAAGCTCAGCGAGTACTTTTAGGAAAATTTGAAGATGTGCCGGAATGTATGACACCAGTTTCCGTTTTCGCCGAGACCGAGTGCGGCCGGATGCAATTCTATTTCGACATACCGGAGGAGTCACCCACCGTGCGCGGCTTTGCGGCGATCCTCGCTGAAGGACTGGCAGGTATTTCGCCACAGGAAGTCCTCGCGGTTCCATCCGATTTTTACCTTCAGATGGGGTTGGACCAGGTGTTGAGCCACCAAAGATTGAATGGAATTAGTGCCATCCTGGCCCATATCAAGCGCATGGCTGTCATGGCCATGCCACCAGCAGAGTGACCCTCGTCTAGATGTCCCTCAGCAAATTACTCAGCACCTGGAGAGCAGACCCGGGTGTTGCCGGAAACATCAGCTCTGCGAGGACTATTGCTCGCAGGCAACCGGCTTTTGCGGCGTTTCCTGCGGAGCTGGACAGCCGGGTGGTTGAAAACCTGCGCCAATCAGGCATCCCTTCTCTTTATTCGCACCAGGCTGCCGCCTACCAGGTAATCCGCTCCGGCAGCAATCTGGTGATTGCCACTGGAACTGCCAGCGGAAAAACCCTGTGTTATAACCTGCCGGTGATCGACCACCTGGTCAAATATCCTGACTCTACTGCCCTGTACATTTTCCCAACCAAGGCGCTGGCGCAGGATCAGCTGACCAGCTTGAGGCGTTTTGACGAGCGCTTCGCCAGTGATCCTTCACCCAATATCTCCCTGAAGCCTGCCATTTACGATGGCGATACAGCCTCCCACCTGCGCCCGGCAGTCCGTTCGCAATCCCGTATTGTGCTAACAAACCCGGATATGCTCCATACCGGAATATTACCCCATCACACTTCCTGGGCATCTTTTTTCCGAAACTTGAGCTTTATCGTTATCGATGAGATGCACATCTATCGGGGCGTATTCGGCTCGCACACCGCCAATGTCCTGCGCCGGGTGCTGCGGATTGCCCGCCACTATGGGGCAGAGCCCCGCATCATCTTGACCTCGGCAACCATCGCTAATCCGGTATCGCTGGCCGAAAAATTGATCGAAGCACCAGTCACCTTGATCGATCAGGATGGTTCAGCGCGCGGCAGTCAGGTATTCTGGCTCTACAACCCACCCATTATCAATCCTGAGCTGGGCATTCGCCGGGGTGCCTTGCAGGAAAGCATCCACCTGGCAGACGATTTATTCCGCTACGGCATCCAGACAGCCATATTTACCCGCTCGCGCCGTTCGGTTGAATTGCTGCTAACCTATTTGCGAGACACCATCACCAATGGGGAATCCGCGGAGTTCCCGACTTCATCGCCCGAACAAGCCATCCGCGGATATCGCAGTGGATACCTGCCTCACCAGCGGCGTGAGATCGAGCTAGGACTGCGAACCGGCCGTGTGCGCAGCGTGGTTGCAACCAATGCCCTGGAATTGGGCGTCGATATTGGTGCTATGGGAGCGGTCATCATGGCGGGTTACCCAGGTAGCATTGCCGCCACCTGGCAACAAGCCGGTAGAGCGGGCCGAACCACGGAGAGCTCTCTGGCAATCTTGATCTTGACCGCCGATCCTCTCGATCAATACCTGTCCTCACATCCCGAGTATTTTTTCGAGCGACCGGTTGAACAGGTGCTGATCAACCCGGATAATCTGCTCATTCTATTAGCACACTTACGTTGCGCGGCATTCGAGCTGCCTTTCACCCAGTCCGAAGGATTTGGAAGTGTCCAGGCCGGTCAGGTGAAGGAATTCTTGGACTTCCTGGCTGCCTCCGGTGAAATCCACGCATCAGGGCAGAAATATTTCTGGGTGGCAGATCAATTCCCGGCTGCCAGTATTTCACTCCGTACCGCATCGACCAGCAACATCCTGCTCCAGGTCAACCAGGAGGAAGCAGTTCAAACGATTGGCGAGATCGACCAGGCAAGCGCTCTGTGGATGGTCCACCCGCAAGCAGTCTATCTGCATGAAGGACAGCCCTATCACGTGGACGAGCTGGATTTGGAGCAGCATATTGCCCATCTCTCCTCATTTGCCGGGGACTATTACACTGAACCCAGGCAAGAATCCCAGGTGCAGCTTGTTGAGCTTCAAGAGAAAGCCGAGATACACGGAGGTACAAAAAACTTCGGAGAAATCCAGGTCACCACGCAGGTCATCGGCTACCGGAAAATCAACTGGTTTACCCACGAGATGCTAGGCACAGGCCTGGTCGACCTGCCTTCCAACACCCTCAATACCACCGGTTACTGGCTGGCGCTTTCCAATGAAGCGCTCAATCGGCTGCGAGAGAGCGGATTATGGCGCAATGATCCCATCGACTACGGCGCTGCCTGGCCGCAGCAGCGCAGGTTAGCCCGCCAGCGTGACGGCTTCCGTTGCCAGGTTTGCGGCATACCCGAGCAGAGCCGGGAACACGATGTCCATCACAGGCAGCCTTTCCGCACGTTCACCAATCCTGAGCAAGCCAATCAGCTGCCCAACCTGATCACCCTGTGCCCAAACTGCCACCATCAGGCAGAGACGATCGTAAAAGTACGCAGCGGGCTGGGTGGGCTATCTTACCTGCTCGGTCACCTGGCGCCTTTGTTCTTAATGTGCGATTCTCGCGACCTGGGTGTTCACGCCGATCCACAATCCCCCCTGGCAGATGGTCAACCTGCAATCGTGATATACGATCTGGTGCCCGCAGGCATCGGACTAAGCAAAGGCATCTACGAAATTCATCCAGATTTACTGGATAGCGCCCGAGAGCGGATCCTTAGCTGCCCTTGTGGAGAGGGATGCCCTTCCTGTGTTGGCCCAGGTGGCGAGTTAGGAATGGGCGGGAAGCCAGTAACTCTTGCCATACTGGACGAGCTGACCCATCCGAGCTGATGGTAAAATCCATGCATGCCTGCGTTATCAGACAAACTTAAGTCACTGGGAGTTTCGCTCGGGCTGCCGCCGAACCAGGCAGACTCACCTCGCCCCACTCGAGACACTATCCCTTTGGATAGCATCCTGGGTGGACACTCCATGACTACATTTCACGGGACGGCGTATATAATCGAGAACGATTATATTGACTATACGCATGGAGCACTAAAACTTAGTTTACCTGACAGGCTAAATAACCTGGCCGCCTGGGCCAGGGAACCGTTGCTGCCGGAGATCGATCCGCATGCCATTGCTTTCCTGGACACGGAGACCACCGGATTGTCTGGCGGCACCGGAACGCTTGCATTCTTGATCGGTATCGGCCGCTTTATTGGCGACACATTTCATCTGGTGCAATATTTTCTGCCCGATCCGGGAGAAGAACCGGCTCAGCTGGACGCCGTCGAGCAATTCCTGGCGCCTTGCGCAGCCCTGGTAACCTTCAACGGTAAGTCGTTCGACATCCCCCTGCTGAATACTCGCTTCGCAATGCATGGTTGGCGGAAGCCCTATGATGGTTATGCGCATATCGATCTTTTACATCTATCGCGCCGCCTGTGGCGTGACCGCTTGCCTAGCCGAACATTAGCCAACCTGGAAGTGCAGATCCTGGGAGCTGCTCGCACAGAGGAAGATATCCCCGGTTGGATAATCCCCCAAATGTACCGCGAATACCTGCTCACAGGCGACCCTGGTCCGCTGCAGAGGATTTTCTACCACAATGCGATGGATATCCTGTCCCTGGCGGCGTTATTCACCTACGTATCCAATGTCCTGGAAGATCCGGTTCGGATCGACCTGCAGCATGGCTCGGATATATTAGCCCTCGCCCGCCTGTTCGAAGACCTGGGAGCAACCACAACCGCCACCCATTTATATCTGCGTGGCCTGGATCACTCGGATGCGGATACGGAACGCATTCCCCGCCAGCTATATCTGGATGCCATCCAACGACTGGCAACCATCCATAAACATCAGGATCAGCAGGACGAGGCGATCCAGTTATGGGAGAAAGCTGCGCACCACAGCCACCTGGAAGCCCACATCGAGCTGGCTAAGTATTACGAGCACCAGCTACGCAATTATCCCGCCGCCATCGAATGGACTGAAATCAGCCATCCGGTTGGTCAAATCGCCAGGCTATCCCGCTTACCAGCGACGCTTGCAGCTTCCCGAGCTGCAGCACCGCCTGAACCGTTTGCAGCGCAAAGCATCTCGTTTTACGGCAGGTTCCAGTGAACCCTGAAATCCAGAAAAACCTACCCTTCAATCTGACAGTAAACTTGTTGGATGGCGCCTTTTTTGGCTTTGCCCTGGGGTTCGCCTCTTTCGTCACCATCATCCCCCTGTTTGTCAGCAAGATGACCGACTCGGCCATTCTGATTGGCCTCGTTCCAGCCATTCATGCTGTAGGCTGGCAGCTGCCGCAGGTGCTGATGGCGAACAGAGTATCGCGACAGGCGCGCTTCAAACCCATGGTGGTCAGCATGACGATCCAGGAGCGCCTTCCATTCCTGGGCTTGGCGATTGTCGCCTGGTTTCTGCCCCAAATGAGCAACCAGACTGCCTTGATCTTGACATTCAGTTTGCTGATCTGGCAAGGGCTGGGTGGTGGCTTTACCGCTGCTGCCTGGCAGAGCATGATCGGTAAGATCATCCCCGGAGACCGGCGAGGCACCTTCTATGGTGCGCAATCTGCCGCCGCCAACCTCTTAGCCAGCCTGAGTGCCATCCTTGCTGGCATCATCCTGGCACGCATAATTGACCCAAACGATTTTGCACTCTGTTTCTTCCTGGCATTCTTGTGCATGGGGATATCCTGGGTATTTCTAGCCCAAACTCGAGAGCCGGCTACCCCCCAATTAGCGCAAGAGCGCGATCGTTCAGAATTTTGGGGGCGGATCAGGGAGCTCCTCCATCAGGATCACAACTTTCGCTGGTTTTTGGTAGTGCGGATCATCTCACAGCTGGCGATAATGGGCTTTGCCTTCTACGCTGTGTACGTCGTGAACGAAAAAGGCGCTACAGAGATCGATGTCGGGCTGATGACCGGGGTCTTTCTGGCAACACAAATCATTGCCAACCCGCTGATGGGCTGGCTGGGTGACCGCTTCGGGCATCGCCTGCTCATGGAATTAGGCTGTGTGGCCGCCGTGCTCAGCTCGGTAACGGCTGTCTTTGCGCCTTCAGCGGCCTGGTTTTACCTGGTGTTCATCCTGGCCGGCATTGCCAATGTTGCTGTATGGACACTGGCGCTGGCAATGATCCTGGAATTCGGCTCGGAAGCCGACCGCCCTGCATATATCGGCATGGGCAACAGCTTTGTCGCCCCAATGACCATCCTGGCGCCGATTTTTGCCGGTTGGGTCGTGGACACCTTCAGTTACCAGGCGTCATTCTTTGCCGCCGCGATAGCCGGCGTGGTCACAATTGCAGTTCTCCACTGGTTGGTCAATGACCCGGGTAAACACCGAACTAGCGGCAAGGAAACCCCGGTTCTGCTGGATACACAATCAGGAGACAACCCATGACAAACTATTTCAGATATGATGAACTGACCTGGCCAGACGTGTACAGGCTGCCACGCACTATCCCATTGGTAATTCCCCTGGGGAGCGGTTTTGATATGCAACGGCTGTCTGATGCCCTTGGAAATCCAGATCGGATTGGCCTGCTGCCGGAAATGCCGTACGGATGGGCCGGCAGTGGCCTGGTAATCCCTGAGGTGGTATTTAGTGCTTATACGCTTAACCTGGTACGCAGTCTGCAGGACGATGGCTTTTCCCGGGTATTTGTCTGCTGCCCACAGCAGGTAGACCTATCCTCAGCTATACCACAAATCAGACTGCCCCATCCAAGCCAGTTTGCACCTGTCATGCCACTACCTGGCGACGAGCAGCGCAGCAAAGTTGTCATCATCCCTATTGGCCACACCGAACAACACGGGTTTCACTCCCCGATGTCGACCGACACCTTGATCATCGAGGCGATTGGACAGGGTGTTGCGAATGCCATTCCGTCACAAGCCTGCTGCCTGCCGGTAATGCCCTACGGCGTCAGCACCCACCGCCCATCATTTGCCGGTACAATGAACGCCGGAGGCCGCGCGTTTGAAGATTTTTACGTCGCCCTGGTTGACTCTCTGTCCGAACGCGGCTTTAATCGCTATTACCTGATCAGCGGCCATGGCGGCAACAGCTCCTTCCTGGTCAATGCCGTCAAATACGCCGGCGAAAGGCACCGGCGCATTTTTTGCGCCACAGCCTGGCTCTACCTTTCCGGCCCAAGTGGTATCGAAGCACTCGAAAAATACCGCAGCTCACCCATTGGCGGCATGGGACACGCTTGCGAGCTGGAAACTTCCTTGATCCTTCATTTGAGACCCGAATTAATTTACATGGAGCGGGTAGTCGATGAGATGGAATTTATCGCCACACCTGCTTACTATATGGATTGGGTTGAAGGAGGTGCTTTGGTTGCTAACCCACCCTGGGATGACGACACTCGCACCGGAGCCTATGGCGCAGGCAGCCTGGCGACTGCCGAAAAAGGCAGGCTTTGGCTGGAAGCAGCCATTATCGAAAAAATTAGCCACGTTAAAGAAATCCACCTGCAGCATTCCCGGCGTGAGGCCCGCCGCAACGCTGGTTACGGTCTATGGGCTGGGTCGGCAGATCCTGTAATGCTCGCAAGCGGGAAGGTCGAACCTCAAGGTTCCAAGGAATAGGTGAAATACTGGTTCTGGCAGGGATTTCCCCATGCGAGGTGCATCGTCTTGTCGGTAAGGTCCATGACGATAGCGTTGATCGTCTTTTCCCTGTCTAAAGGCTCCTGCTCGATAATCGAGTGATTGCAAATTGAGTTTGGGTAGTTGACATGGTCGCGCTGGATTGCAGCTAGAGTCTCCACCGTATGCAAGGAGGTCTGCTCAAGTAATCTTACCGCCCGGAAGTAGCGCACGCGCGTATTGATCAATTCATCAGAGTTGACTTCTATCTTTTGCATCTCGTAATCTAAATAGTGGTTTGTATGCACCAGGGCGCCATTCTCTGATCCAAGAATTGCAAACTTGTGCGCCGATACTTCAACGTTATATAGCTCGCCGCTCTCATACGCAATGAGATGGTTGTATCCCGCCGCTCGCTGCGGGGCAAGCGCTCGCCGGATTGCCTCGCCAGGTGATTCGGCAGCCAGGACCGCTCGCGAGACGATCACCCTTGGCAGCCCGATGCGCGAATCGTTTGGGTACACCGAGTCGCAGCACTGCGCTACCCCTGCGCTGTTAAAGCCAACATTTGGTAGAAGTCCGCCGTAGGTCATTGCCAGGAATGCCGGCTCATCATCTGGTGTAGCATGCACCAGGTACACATCTGATTCGTCTTCCGGCAGCCAATCTTCGTTATGGGCCACCAGCACATGCCCGTTGGAGGTGCGCACTTCGCTCACCGCCATCGAGGTACATTTAGCCAGGTGAATACCATCCATTGTTACAGCTTCCATCGAGTTCAGCACAACCAGATCGTCGAAAGCCACCCCCGCCCCATCGGCAATGCCAGACATCTCGTCGATGTACTGCGGGTACTTTTCCTGAGCAAATAGCAGGTATTTCCTGGAATGGTTTAGAGCGCCATCCCAGGTCAGTTAAATCGTGGCGAATGAGCTTTCCAACAAAGTATGGGCATTTTCTACGCTGTGCTGGATCGCAGCGGCACAAGCCTGGCCGATCTGGCGTCCCATCTCATAATGCGATCCCCTTACTTTAACCAGCGGAAGCGGGCTCTTATGGACGATGGTCTGAGCAGATAACACTTCAATACTGGGTAATGTATACATAGGCATTTCCCGCAAGTATTACATTTTAAGCCGCTCAAAGATCAGTTGCAGGCTGCTTATCCAGCAATCATGCGCCTGGCAAATTGACAGCAGGTTTTCTTTCCAATGATCAACTGTGAGTGCATCTATGCCGTTCTCATTGAGATTTTCTCCACTAACTACGTCCTGCGGAGCTGGGAATACCCGGGCTAAGATCAAGCCATCGATGCGATGTTTCTCAAGGATACCCGCCAGCTGGCGAGTTCCACCAAGCACTCCAAGCCCGGCGATTTGCCTGCCGGCCAACAAGGGATCGTCGTCGAGGAAACCCACCAACTTGTAGTTTAGTTCTGGATGCATCAAGATCCAACGCATGGCGATCTCGCCGGCGCCATCTGCTCCAAAGATGACCACTCGCTCTTCGGCTACATTCTCCTGGCTGCGTTGAGAAATTGAATCTAATAATCGGAAGGACGAGCGCGAGGCCGCTACTCCAAGAAATAATACAATCCCATACAGCACAAACAGCTCCGGTGAAAATGATTGGGGATACAAAAAGTACACGCCAATAGCATTTAGACCAGCTGCTACCATCGAAGCCATTGCATAGCGAACCAGGTCTCTCGTTCCAAGGTAGCGCCACACGCTTCGGTATACACCTAAAATATAAAAGGATAGCAGGGTAATCGATAAAATCAGAGGCAGGGTATGCAGGAATTGCTCAATCTCGACCGGGGACAGGATTGCCCCTTTGTGAAGCCAAACTGCCAGGAAGTAAACCAGGCTTACCAGCAGCACATCCAGCGCCACTTCGAGAAAACGGCGTTTATACGCAAACTCCAGCATCACCTGTGTGGCTGCCTTCTTGCGACGGGGAGTCGCATCGTAAGCCGCTGTCAGCTTGATGCCGCTCAGGTAAGCCGCCAGCAGTGCCAGCAGGATTACCATCAGAGGCAGCAGCACCAGGCTCAACCAGTAACCTATCGCCTCGATCAAGATACTGGCCACACCAGCTAACAGAGCGATTCCGTATAGAAACAGCACTGCCTGGCGCTCCGTTAATCCAAAGGCAATCAGCCGGTGTGAAGTGTGGTCGCGCCCGCCCTTGGCGGGGAACTCGCCGCGTAAAACGCGGGTCAACGTTACCAGGGTGGTGTCAACGATCGGAAGCAGGAAGATCAAAGTTGGCACAGCCACAACTGCCAGCACTCCGGAGGCCTCGGGTTGACGGGCAATCGCCAGCAGCGCCAGCGTAAAGCCCAAAAATTGGCTGCCGCTATCTCCCATGAAGATTGACGCCGGTGGAAAGTTATAGCGCAAGAATCCCAGAATGCTGCCCGCCAAAGCCATGACGATCAGCAGCATACCGGAATTACTATCCCGCCAGAAAAAATAACCCAGGATGGCCGCAGTAATAAATGCAATCCCCGCCGCCAACCCGTCCATATTATCTAACAAATTGAAGGCATTTGTGATCCCCACCAGCCAGATGATCGTGAGCAGGGTATTCAGGCTTTGTGCCAGCAGGACATTTTCAACTCTCGGTGAAAAGAACTCGGTGGTATAGCCCATGAACACAACCAGGGCGGCAATCATCACCTGTCCGATAAATTTCGCAGTCGGCGAAAGCGGGCGAAGATCATCATACAATCCCAGGCAGAACATCAAGCCTGCAGCAAGCAACAACCCCCAGTGCTCAAATTCCCAATTGTTCAGTCTTATACCCTGGCTGATGAAGACGATCGCCAGACCGATGATGAATGCTGCGAGGATACCCACCCCGCCCAGGGTAGCGGTCGGTTTATCGTGCCAGCGGTCTGCTCTGGGCTTCGCCACCAATCCATAACGAATGCTCACCTGTCGTACCAGCGGGATGAGCGCCAGTCCGGCCAGCAGCGAAGCAATAAAAGCAACAGCAGACATGCCGGTAAATTATGGCTGTGCAGAAATTTGGCTGATAAGCTGCTGCAGCCTGGTTTTCTGATCTTCCGGCGCAACCGATAAAGCATTTTGCAGGTGAATCAGGGCATTAATCGGATCGTTTAAAGCCAGATATTGCTCGGAAATTGCTTCTTCGATCTGCCAGCGTTGCGCCTGTCCTGCTGCAGTATTCCCAGCGTCAATATATGCCTGGATCGCCTTCTCATGCTGCCCAAGCAAGGAAAAAATACCCGCCAGGGATAATTGATAGCTGTAGATATTCTGCGGTTCGTACGGGTTGATATATCCGAGAGCTTTCTGGTAATAACCGGCTGCCTCTTCCAATAACTGCTTCTGATCTTCCGGCGATTGTGTCGCTCGCGCATTGCGGAAGGTCAAATCTCCTAACAACCCATAAGCCCAGTCGTACTCTGGATCTTTCTCCAATGCAGTCGCAATCAGCTGCCTGCCTTGGGCTTCATCGCCCACGTTAGACAGCATGTGAAGCGCCCATTCTGACCACAAGCGCGCATTATTGGGACTGAGCACCACGGCTTTGGAGAAATAATCCGACGAAAGCGCCGATCTTTCCTGCTTAGCGGCTGAGTCCGTCGTTACTGACGCCCAGGTGCTGTACAGGCGCGCCAGGTTGGCGGTGTGATCGGTGTTCAACGGGTTGATCGCTTGGGCGTTTAAAAGGTTGTCCCTGGCATTCATTACATAGTTATCGCGCGCCGCAGCTGACTCGATCGTTTTACTTTCCTCCAGATTAGCCCTTCCCAGGAAGAGATAGTAAAAATCCTCCGATGGCGCCAGCGCAATTGCCCGCTCATAGATTCTGGTGGCAACATGCCAGCTTCCCGGTTGGGCAAAGGAATCGCCAATCTTAAAGGCAATGTCCGCCTGGATAACTCTCAAGTTCGTGACAGAAGTCAAATAGAACGCACCCACCATAAATATTACAAACCATACCACCGAAACCCAGCTATCGGCCAACCTCTCCGGCTCACGATTTCCTACCGGCAACAAAGCCTCTGCCCGAGCCTGGGCGGCAATAGCCAGAGCAATTCCGAACACCAGCAGAAGTATAAATATGTAATAGCTGGCCAGCAGCTGTTCGTAATTACCGACCTGCACCATAACGCCTTCAATAGAAGTCACAGTATAGCGTGCCAGGGCTGCCAGGCGGCTTGCATGTACCATGTAATAGATTAATCCAACTGCTCCAGAGACCCCTAAGACAACCAGGATTTGCAGGCCGATCTGCTTATTTCGCGGGGTTTCGCTTACTCCAACTCCCCCGGAAAGCGTGATTACCACCGCCGACAAGATCCATGTGGTCAGAAGTAGAAATACAATTCCGAAATACTTATCGCTGCCAAAATTTGCGAGAACGGCCAGAACAGATGCATTCCCATCCGTGTTGGAAATAAAATCAAACCCGAGCGTAATCAGGATGATACCAATAATCCCACCACCAATCAGAGCTTCCAACAGCCATTGTGAGTTTGAATTTTTTGGAATGCGGCTCTCTGCACGCTTCTCTTCTTTCTTGCGCCGTGATACCGCTGTTGATGTCTGCTTCCCATTGCGCTCATCGTGTAGAGTGCCGGCAGCAGGATCGATCCTGCCGGCCAACTCTCCGGCTGCAGCATATCCATAAGCACCCAAGCGGGGCAAGAAGACGCCAACCACGACCATCAGTCCTGCATAAATCCAAAAATAGGTACGCGTTACCGCAATCGAGATTCCGAAGTTGCTTTCAACGAAATAAGCCAGGATTGCAGAGACCATCCCGAGCAAAAGTAAAAATCTGGCTACCTGACCATCGTTAGCCGGTTTTTCCGTAGTGAAGAAAAGAGCCACAATAACAACGTATAAAATCAGCCCCAGGAATATCCCAAACGGCATTCCTACCCCGAGATACTCCACTCCTCTCCAAATGCTGAAGAAAAGGGCCCCACCAAGTCCACCTCCGATATATAGCCCCAGGAACAAGTTTCTCCGTTTCCGGTTGACGATCAATCCCAGCCACTTAAATCCATAGTAAAAGACCATTGCAAATACGACAAAATACACGAACAGGCCGAGGGCGCCGGTGATGACCATCGAATCCCAGGTTTCGTTGTGTGATCTATCTGGAGATGCATTACGCCGCTCGACCTTTCCCAAGGCAGGAACATAGAATTTATTGTAGGCCACGTACATACTTTCGGGTCCATAGCCTACCAGCGGCCTTAGGAAATTCAAGCGATCCGTTGACCCATCCGGGAATTCCAACGGTTCGTGAGGCGAGACAAGGTTAACCACGCCCTCCCAGATATAGCGGCGCACCAAAGCACTGCTGCTCTCTAAATCCAGCAGAGACCCAAATCGCCCCACTGCCGGCGAGGCACGCAGGCTGGCAAAGGGCCCGGAAGCCAGGTTCAACACCAGGACAAATACAATCACCAGGCCTGATGCCATTACCAAACCAACCGTCAACCACCGTTTTTGCCAATATAACGAGAGCAGCAAGAAAAACACAAACATGCCTGCCAGCCATCCGATCGCAGGGCCGCGGCTTCCGCTCATGTAAATCGCAATCACCTGCAGCGCACCGATGAACACATAGATTGTCGCCAGCACCATAAACTCAGCCACCCGCTCAGAATCACGCAAGATTGCACGGAACTTCTCAACGATGCGTGCCATAGTCAAAGGTACTACCATGATCAGGTAAGCTGCCACAAAAATGGAATTACCCATGTTGGCGGCGATCCGGATGGTTGTGTCGCCTCCCCACGGAATCGGATCCAGGCGGTAGCGCTGCAGCACGCCATACAGCGCAACGGGCAAACTGGCGACGATCATGGTCGTGATTAGCCGGTCTACCTGCTTCCGCTGACGCATGTTTCCGATAATCGCCCCGAAGAAAACTAAATAAGAAAGTGTTGTGTATGTTCCTTGCAGTCGCTGGTATGACCCCCACAGGCTAACCGCCGGGCTGACTGAAAAAACTGTCGCGATGAGGTAAACCAACATCAGTGCGACAGCAGGTAACACCATGGGTGTTTTTAGGAAATTCTTCCAGGGCGATCCGTTTTCGGACAGCTGTTCCCAACTGCTTCGCCCTGTTTCGATGATCTTAACCAACCAGGCAGCTAAGGCTACCAGGGCTAATGTACGCAGCAGCGCGATCTTATCCGGCTCAAAAATCCGGCTGGAATAAACATTGAAAAAAAGGGGCACAACCAGGACTGCCGCTAACCAGGCAGCTTCCAGAATACCATCACAGTAGCGAATTAATTTTGTAGGCATAAAAACCAGCGGATCTTACAAAAATGGAAAGTGGTCCAGTTAAAAACAGGTTGTCTATTGCAGACGGAAATGCGCAAACAGGTATAATCATTCACACAACAGCCTAATTCCTGGTTCGCCTATTTATATCATAATCATGGATTCGAATCCAAACAAACCGGGGTTAATTCAAGGCAGCGCCATCTTCCTGGCAGCTTCCCTGATCATCTACCTGATACGTTTTATTATCGGTGTGGTCGTTGCCCGTTCCTTGGGAGCAGATGGCAAGGGCGTCTACAGCCTGGTATTGATCACGGCATCGATGCTCTTAGTGCTCTTTAACATCGGTACCGGCAGCGCTCTCACCTATTTCACAGCCAGTCAAAAAAATTCCCCCCGCCGGCTGGTTGCTTTCGCATTCGGCGCTGGGGCAGTTTTAGGGGTGGCTGGTGGAGTGGTTTTCTATATCCTTTATCTTGTGTTTTTGTCAAACAACCTGCTTGCGGGCATTGATCAGCGCTATATCCTATGGGTGACACTAACATTGCCCTTGAACCTGATGGCAGTATTTTTATCTGGTATCTTGATTGGGTTACAAAGATTCCTGGTCTATAATGCCCTCGAGCTCACTCGGGCTTTGTTGATGTTGATATTTATTTTGATCTCGGTCTTCATGAATGCAGCCGTATCTGGGGCAATCCTGAGCTGGCTGTTTGCATATGTCATCCATTTTTTCCTGATCAGCATCTACATCCTGAAATCGGTTGGCTTTCAATGGCAGCTTTCTCGCAAAGAAGCGCAGCCGATGATCAACTACGGCGCCAAGAGCTACGCAGGCAACCTGATGACGCTTTTTACTTACCGCCTGGATAATTACCTGGTGAACTTCTACTCCGGTGTAGCCAGCGTGGGTATCTATACAACCAGCGTTTCAACCGCCGAGATATTATGGAACCTCCCCAATGCTGTCAGCTCTGCCCTGTTTCCAAAAATATCCAGCCTGGACGAGACAACCGGATCACTGCTGACAGCCAGGACCTGCCGCATTCTGGTGCTGATCACGATCCCACTGGCAATACTCTTTGGTGTCTTGGGGTACATCCTGATCCCAGTCATTTTCGGCGCACAGTTCGCAGCCTCGGCAGTTCCATTCCTGCTGCTCCTGCCTGGGATGATATTTGTCCTGGTCACAAAAATTTTATCCGCCAACCTCTCTGGTCGTGGTAAACCGCAGTACCCTGCCTACACCGCAGCCGCCACATTGGCACTGACAATCCTGCTCGATATATATTGGATACCCAGACTGGGTGTTCCTGGCGCTGCCCTCGCATCGACTGTGTCTTATTTTATCGGAGCGATCCTGGCCCTGACCTGGTTTCATAGGGTTTCCGGCTTATCCTGGCACACAGCCCTGGTCGTTGAGCGCGGAGATATTCCATTGCTCAAGCAGCAACTCGAGGAAGCGTATCGTTCGGTTCGCCACCTGCGGATGCGTCCAAGAGCATGAACAAAATCATGTAGGTCGACGTTATCGATCGCCCTTGCTGCTGTATTTTTTCTTCTGCCCAGAAACAACGCGCATTATGAACTCCACCGGCCAGATCAGGTTCCTCCGCCAGCCTGCTGCCGCATGCACTCCTGCCCGCCGAAGTTGTCCATAGCGCAGCGCATACAGCACCAGGCCGCTGGTAATATCCGCATGCCAGTGCCGCATAACTGGTCGTAGTTCTGCTGGTAGGTTGGGATCATTCAGGAAAGTCTCTGCAATCCGCAGCTTCTCAATGATATAAGCCGGCTCGACATACGGCATTCCACGGTCGGGCGGGGCGGACATTGTTTGTGAGCCCGGGTGTTGTCGGTAACTGTAAGCCAGTCCTGAAAAAGAGGCATACCTGAATCCAGTGTCTGCCAGCCGCAGCATGAACTCCCGGTCAGCCGAGATCGGGTAATTCAGATTAAATCCCCCCAAGCGTTCGAATACTTCTCGCCGAAAAAACCAGGCATTAATCGCCGGGATGCCTACCGTCAGGCGCGACCATAACTGCCCTGGCGGAATAGCCGGAAAATATGCCATCTGGCGCCGATTGCCATCCAGATCGATCTGGAATAGCTCGGCATCCCCGGCTGCGGCCCAGGCATCAGGATGCGCTTCCAGGCAATCTATCGCCCTGGCAAACACGCCTGAGGAATAACAATCATCGCTATTCAACAGGCCGATCACTTCGCCACGCGCCATCCGCAATCCCTTATTAAGCGCAGCATACATTCCCTGGTCCGGCTCACTGATTACCCGCAGGTGCGGGTAGTGCTTCAGAACGTCCAGAGTGCCATCGGTTGATCCCCCATCCAGTATCAAGTGCTCAACTTCCGAGTAGTCCGGCTGCATTGCACTCATTATCGCTTCGGCAAGCATATCTGCCCGGTTCAAGCTGGGAGTGAGGATCGAGATCAAAGGTTGTCGGCTCATCTTGAGATTGGATAGATGCCCGGGAAATAGATTAGGCGCAGCTCCTGAAACTGATATTATAATTCATCGGCAATTCTCCTTGAGTTGACGCAGTGAAGATATGCTACCTGGCTGATGCTTCGATTATCCATAGCCGGCGTTGGGCCGGTTGGTTTGCCGCGCATGGCCACGAAGTCTTATTAATCAACACAAATAGAGAATGCCCTGAAATCCCAGGTGTCAGGATTGTCCATTTGGCCGGCAAACAAGACCTACCAATGATTAAATGGCTCCTCTGGAGCGTGCGTGTTTCCCGTATTCTGCGAAAGTGGCAACCTGACATTGTTCATGTGCACCAGCTCACCGGCGCCGGCTGGTTGGGAGCCTTGATCCAATTCCACCCCATGATCATTACTCCTTGGGGGTCGGATCTGTACTTATTTCCCGCTCGTTCCCCATTGCATGCCTGGCTGACCCGTCAGGTCATTCATCGCGCCGACTACCTGACCGCAAATTCAGATCATTTAGCGCAGGAAGCCTGTAAATACGGCGCCGATCCAGCCAGGATCAAAACTTTTCAATGGGAAGTCAACCGCCAGGTTTATTTCCCACGCAGTAAATCCGCAATCGAACATCGGACTTCACCTGCGGCACTGATAAGCCTGCGTGCCATTTCACCGCTCTACAACCAGCACATCATTCTGGAAGCCTTTAGCGCGGTATTAAGGGATTTCCCAAATACCCGGCTGATATTGCAAGACTACTCTAGCGATCCGTTGTACAAAGCCTCCCTGGAACAACACATCTCCAGGCTCGCCATTGGTGAAGCAGTTCAGTGGGTTGGCCCTGCATCGTCCAGAGTCTGAGATTGCCGAACGTATTCGTTCGGCTGAGATCGGGATATCGGTGCCCTCTTCGGACAGTGCACCGGTATCTGTTCTGGAAGCGCTTGCCTGCGGTGTCCCGGTGATCGCCAGCGATCTGCCGGCTGTGAGAGAATTGATCGGCGACGGTGAAAATGGGTTGCTGGTTCCTCCCGGAGATGCAAAATTACTCTACCAAGCCATGTTGGAATTGCTCCAGGACCCTGACAGGCGTAGAAAGTTGCGGGAGGGCGCCTTGCGCCGAATTACAGTGCGCCCTGAGCAAGAAGCCGAAATGACCAGACTGGAACACCTTTATGAAATCCCTCGTTCAAAACAAGAAGGATCACCAGTGAGCCGGCATATCTTAATGCTGCTCTCTAACCCATACAGGCCGGATCCGCGCGTTTTATGGGAAGCCGAAGCGCTTATCAACGCTGGCCATCGGGTCTCCTTGATTGCCTGGGATCGCCAGGTTGAACTGCCCGCCCACGAAATCATAGGCAGGTTAGAAATCTACCGCATACATTCGGCTCGCTCCAGCTATGCAGCCGGGCTAAAGCAGGCGCTGCGAGTTCCGTCTTTCTGGCGCGCCACGGATGGCCTTGGCAGGACGCTCGTTCCGGATGCTGTCCACTGCCATGACCTGGATAGTCTGTATTGCGGTGTGCAGCTAAAGCGCCAGACCGGATGCCGGTTGGTATACGATGCTCACGAGAACTACCCGGCATTGATGTCACTTCAGCTGCCTTCAGTTGCCGTCCAATTTTTGAAAATTCTGGAAACCCGCCTGCTGAACTCGGTCGATCACACCATCACTGCCAGCCGGCGTTTTTCCGTTGAGCTTTCCGCCCGTGGATTTTCACCGATTACGGCAATCGGGAACTACGCCGACCCGGAAATCTACCGGGAGATCACCCCCGGCCATGTTGCGACTGCCCGTTTGGAACTGGAAATTCCGCCAAACAAACTGGTTGTCGCATATATTGGCGGCTTTACCAAAGACCGGGTAATATTACCGCTTCTGCAAGCCGCCAAACTGCTGCCGGAAGTCCATATTCTTCTCGCAGGCAATGGTCCTCAGCGCCCGGAAATCGAAGCGTGCTGCCGGGAATCTAATAATATCCATGACCTGGGTTGGATACCTCTCGAAAAGGTGCCGCTGATCACCCGGCTAGCAGACCTGGTTTATTACGTCTTGAAGCCGGGTTACCCCGGAGCCGAATATAACGCTCCGAATGCTCTCGGTAATGCCATAGCCGCCGGTGTACCGATATTGGCCAATGATATCGGCGACCTGGGCGATACAATTCGCAGGTACAATTGCGGATTACTGCTCGATGGGCTAACACCTCAGGCCGTGGCCGGAGCAATTACCCGGCTGCAGAACCCCGACGCCCGGCAGGCACTGGCGGCCAATACGGCACTGGCCGTTGCAGGAGGCTGCAATACCAAAGCTTCGCAACAAAAAATACTCGATGTTTATGCTGCGTTGTTTTTGACCGGGCTACTGGTAAATAGATGAGAATTCTCTACATATCCCAGTATTTTCCCCCCGAAGCCGGCGCATCTCAAACCCGGGCGCACGAATTGGCGCGCAATCTTGTCGCTCAAGGCCACCAGGTCACCATGCTGGCCGAAATCCCTAATCATCCCTCCGGGATCATCCCACCCGAATATCGCGGCCGCTATTATCGAGCGCGCCGATCTCGACGGTATCGATGTCCGGCGGGTGTGGGTAAAAGCCTCCCCAGAAAAAAACTACCGCAGCCGCTTATGGTTCTACGCATCCTTCATGCTGAGCGCTGCATTCACCGGCGTATTCCTGGCTCGCGGCAAGTACGATGTGCTCTATGTCGACTCTCCCCACTCCTCTCAGGCGGCGCTGGGCTGGTCATAAGCCGGCTGCGTCGCATACCGATGGTTTTTGAGGTCTGCGACCTATGGCCCAAATCAGCCATTGTGCTGGGGGAGATGAAAGGCAAGCGCGCCATTGCCCTGGCAACATGGCTGGAGGAAGCCTGCTACCGCCGTGCCAGAAAGATCGTGGTCGTCACCCGAGGTATCTGGGACCGTCTTGTCGAGAGAGGTCAACCGCCCTCGAAATTAGCGCTAATCCCCAATGGAGCGAACACCGAGCTGTTTCAATTTTCACCCGCTGCTCGCTTGCTCTGGCGTGAAAAACTCGGGCTGCAGGACAAATTTATAGCACTGTATGCCGGCTTGCATGGGTTGGCGCAGGGGCTGGAAACTGTCGTCGAAGCCGCTCGGCAGCTGCAATCCGAAGCATCCATCCACTTCCTGCTGGTTGGAGAAGGCCCCTGTAAAGCGGATCTCATCGCCCTCGCAGATTGCTACGAGTTGAAGAATATCACTTTCCTTGGAGAGCAGCCGCGTGAGAATATCCCCGGGCTGCAATCCACCGCCGATACCGCTGTCATCCCCCTTAAGAACCTGCCTCTGTTCGAAGGTGCTCTCCCATCTAAAGTATTCGATGCCTGGGCATGCAGCCGACCGATTATCCTGGGTGTAGGCGGCGAAGGACGCAGCCTGCTGGAAAGCGTCCAGGGCGGAATCTATTCGCCTCCGGAAGACTCCCACGCATTAGCGCAAGCCGTTCAATGGATGCAAGCTCACCCCTATGAGCGCGAAAAAATGGGTGCAAATGGTCGCACATACACTGTGCAGAACCACTCGCACCCACAGCTGGCACGAAATTTAGCTGAAATCCTTACCCAGGTTATCTCTCGGGCTTAATGCATACCACAAGTCGAGCAAGATTTGCTGGCACAGCTTGAGCAAGTACTCCCTGCGCCGGTTGCAGTTCTTCCGCCGCTGGTCGCGAAAACCACCGCTAACATGCGAGCCGTGTGCTCGCCCTGGCAGGAGCTGCATGAAATAGACTCGTCGGCATCCTTCATCGGACGGATCGCCTCGAAGCGCTGTTTGCAATCCAGGCAGATATACTCGTAAATCGGCATAGCTCCCTCGCCAATTAATTATAGCAGCCTATGCTACCAGTTGCGCAGCAGTTCCACCAACAAGCGCACCCCAAATCCTGCTCCACCTTCGGGCACATAGCCGTTTTCCTTGGCCTGCAGTGCCATCCCAGCCATGTCGATATGCGCCCACGGATAGTCAGTAAATTCTTTTAGGAAGATTGCCGAAGTGCCAACTCCGCCAAACCTGCCGCCGCTGTTTTTCATATCTGCAACGGTAGATTTAATACTCTGCTTGTAATCGTCCCAAAGAGGCATTGGCCACAGACGCTCCTGGCTTGCTTTGCCTGATGCCACCAGCTTATTCTGCAGCTGCTCATCGTTGCAGAATACCCCAGCTGCTACCCCTTGACCAAGAGCAATCACACAGGCCCCGGTAAGAGTCGCCAGGTCGATGACGGCTTTTGGCTGATACTGTGAAGCGTAGACCAGTGCATCTGCCAGGACCATGCGACCCTCGGCGTCGGTGCTTATGATTTCAATCGTCTTGCCATTGCTGGCAGTGATGATATCTGCCGGCCGGTAAGCATTGGCATCCGGCATATTTTCCGTACAGGGCGTAATCCCAATCACTCGCAAGGGCAGTTTCAGCTCTGCAATTGCCCGCATCGCACCAAGCACGGCCGCAGCGCCGCTCATATCGGATTTCATATCCTCCATGCGTTCCGCAGGCTTGATAGAGATGCCGCCGGTATCAAAGGTGATCCCTTTTCCCACCAGGACGACGGTATCCAGGTCCTTGCGTTCGCCGTTATGCTCGAGGACGATAAACTTCGGCGGCTCACCAGCACCTTTGGCTACCGCCAGGAAAGCCCCCATGCCCCTTTCCGCTGCCCACTCCCGATCTCCCACAGTAATTGACAGCCCAAACTTCTCTGCAATTTCCTGGGCGACTTCGGCCATGCGGGTCGGTGTGGTGTAATTCGCCGGCCAGTTAATCAGGTCACGCGCCAGAATCGTCCCAGCTACGGCTGCTCGGGCAATGTTAAGACCCGCCTGGATCGCTTCTATTTTTTGCCCGTCCAGCTCAACGATCTTAATCGCCTGGATATCGGTTTGACTGTCTGCCAGGTTTTGCTTCGGAGCAGAAAATCGATACAACCCCAGCATGGCGCCTTCAACCAACGCCTGAGCCGCTTCCGAGACGCTCACACCTGCTGTCCCTGTGCCGTACACAACCGTGGCAACCTGGCTCGCTTTAAGTTTCCGAGCCTTCTTCATCCCGGCAGCGAAAGCTTTCCTGATCAGTTCCGCCGTGAGCTCATCCCGCTTACCCAGGCCGATCAACACTACCCGGCTGGCCGGCATTGCCCCGCGAGGATAAACGACAGCGACCTGACCGGTCTTCCCGGTTATGTCGCCCAGGCTTAATAAATCCCGGATAGCGCCGGACATAGCGGCGTCGACCGCCCAAGTAGCGCTGCTCAACGGCGGCTCTCCCTCGTAGAGGGCACACACCAGTGTATCGGCCTGGCTTTCAATGATGTTTCCTTGTATTACCTGGATATCCATATACATCCTCTCTATTTATTAGTTAACAAAAATAGCAGCCCTGCCGCGTACGCTTCGCAGGCCTGAACTGATTCAAATTGAAAAATATCCCCGTTGTGATGAAATGAGCAGATGCAACCAGAAAGTCCGCTAGATAACAACAATTCTGGTCGTCCAGTGTGGATCAATGCCGCCTCCAGCGCCAACCGAAGCTGCTCTTCACTTGGCAGCCAGATCAACTCCTTTGTTACCAGGCTATCCAACGCCCATTCCGAAGCCCCCTGGAACAGGATCATCGGCGTTCCCTGCACGGTTTCCACCGTAACCAGCATCTCACTGATCACAAAAATACGTTCGTCCATCCCCCGTTCTGGGATGGCAAAAAAGTCATGTAAAGCCGGTGTCCAGCTCAAGCCGGCCTGCTTCAACTTACGGGCGGTCACCAAAGAAATCACTCTTCACCTGCCTGATAAGATACTTCTCTCAATAGTGTGCGGTCTATCTGCCCGATGCCATCTTTACCCAGGGCAATCAATGCGTCGTAGACACAGCGGGCGTCTTCTCTGAGCCGGGCAACGTCCACTCCCCGGCAGGTATCCGGCAGTGGCTCGATCCACTGCCGCAGCCGCCAGAACATTTTTACCGCGCCATTGTAATTACCCCGCTCGATTTGCAAGTAAGCTACAGCTACCTGCAAGATTGCGCGATACAGCTCACGACCGGCACTTTGATCCTCATTCCAGGCTTCTTCTAGCAGCTCATGCGCCTCGAAATAATCCCCCCGGTTGAACAGCGCCAATCCTTTCAAGGCAAGCGATGATAATTCTTCTGCGCAGGTATCTGCCAATGCCTGCTCATCCGGCAGCCGGGCGTATTGTTGGATTATTTCCGGCAAATCCTGGCTGAATCGGGAGCGGGCAAAGACCGCATCCGCTCCGCGACGCTGTGCCGCCTGGATTGCATCGGCATCCACATGCGAACCATAACATATAACCGGGTAGCGCCGTGTAGCAGGCGCTGACTTGAGTAAAGGCAGCCAGTCCCGCCAGGGTATTGCGCCATTGTTCAGATCGAAAATGATCAATGCCGGTCGTATGGCTGAAATTGTGTCGATCAGGATCGACCCAGCACCCAGCAGATGCTCGGCGGGTTGTCGCAGTGCAGGTTCACTGCCTGATAACCGGGGATCTAGCTGCTGAGCCTGACCTGCCCAGGCAATAGAATACCCCAATTTTTCGGCAGCACCTTCTACTTTCGAGGCAAACATCAAATCGTCGATAAAACACACCAACAATTTTCGCTTTTGTTCTTGCGCCATAAAGAAAATTATATCGCGTACCGCCTGTCTTCACTGGATTCCGGATTATTTGCTCAATCCCCTTCAATCTCTCCATGACGCAGTGCGAAATATTATGGTAAGATCAAAACACATCCCTAGAGCACACTATGTGCACCCACCCAACGTCATTAAATATTTGTTCGTAAAAAACGAGGAATCAGATGGAAGAGATTAACCCCAATGATGTTCGTTTTTTTAGTGGACAATCTCACAACGACCTGGCTATCGGGATCGCCCAGAATTTGGGGTTCCTCTGGAGCCAACCCATTTCGCCCGTTTCAAGAACGATAACATGTATATCCAGCTCGGTGCCAGTGTCCGCAGCCGGGCAGTCTACATTATTCAGTCTTTGACACCTCCAGTGAGCGACCATCTCCTGGAGCTTTTAATGATGCTGGACATCGCTCGCGGCGCTGGTGCCCGGGAAATTCACGCAATTATCCCGTATTATTCGTACGCTCGCTCGGATAAAAAGGATGCCCCACGCATTTCGATCACAGCCCGCCTGGTAGCCGATCTGCTGGTCACTGCCGGCGCCACGCATGTCATGACCATGTCGCTGCACTCGCCACAGGTGCACGGTTTTTTCAGTGTACCAACCGATCCCCTGACCGCTCGACCACTGTTTGTCAAGCATTTTTCTGAACGGAAGCTGCACCCTGCCGAATCTATCGTGGTAGCTCCGGATATGGGCCGGGCAAAATCGGCTGCCCGCTTTGCCTCTCGTTTGGGCCTGAACGTCGCCGCTGCCGATAAGCATCGCATATCAGAAAAGAAGGTCCACATAGGCGGGATGATTGCCAAACAGGTTGAGGGTTATCGCAGGGCAATCATCTACGATGATGAGATCGCGACAGGCGCCTCCGTATTGACTCTCAGCAGCATCCTGGTAGATTGCGGCATACAAGAGATCGCAGCCGTCTGTACCCACGGGGTATTCGTCAACCAGGCCCTGCAGCGTATGCAGGAATTACCCCAAATCAAAGAGATCATTGCCACAGACACAGTCCCTGTACCCCTGGAGAAGCGTGTCCCGAAGCTGCAGATCCTCTCGGTAGCCCCGATTTTTGCTGAAGCTATCCTGCATAATTATTTGCGACGCTCGATTGGCGACTTATTCACTTACAGCGAAGATCGCGAGTGACCGGATCCACAAATCCATTAAAACCATGCAGCTGCCGGCGTTCTGGCGACCTTCCCAATCGCAATCTTTGACTGCGACAGTACTCTTTCTACGGTTGAAGGTATCGACGAGCTTGCCGGGATTATTGAATTTGAGAGCTCTGACTATCGCGAGAGGGAGCCTGGTGGCATGACGATCAAGGTTGCCGCCCTGACAAAGCGGGCGATGGGAGGCGATCTCCCGCTTGAAGCGGACTTTTGACGGCGAGTTATTTGGGAATGGCGAAGCCCGTCTGGTACAATATGATCGCTTCCAGGTGGAGGCTCACCCTGGATGGATATGTCCTGATCCTGAAATATACCGCGCCCGCCTGGCGCGGTTGTAATCAACCCAGACTAAAGAGAGAACAAACAATGGACTTTAACCGCTACTTCACAAACGCCGAAGTCAGCGAGTTTTTAACTCGCTGGGCGGCCGATTACCCAGAGCTGATCCGCGTTGAAAAAATCGGTGAAAGCTATGAAAAGCGTCCTATCTGGCTGGCCACACTGACCAACCAGCAAACCGGACCGGCAGACGAGAAACCGGCTGTTTGGGTGGATGCAAACATCCATGCCACCGAGATTGCCGGTTGCACCGTGGCGATGCACCTCATCTATCGCTTGCTCACCGGTGGTGCAGATGCCCAGGTTACCAACCTGCTGAACACGAGCACCTTCTATATTGTGCCGCGTGTCAACCCGGATGGCGCCGAATTGGCCATGGCAGATCAACCCACCTACGTCCGCTCTGGAGTGCGCGCCTACCCAATCCCCGAGCTGGATGAAGGGCTGCACGAGAAAGATATTGACGGCGATGGCAGGATCCTTCAAATGCGCATCCAGGATGCCAACGGGGACTGGAAGCTGAGCTCCCTTGACCCTCGCATGCTGGAGAAACGTGGCCCCGCTGAGCATGGCGGCAAATACTACCGGCTGCTTCCAGAAGGATTGATCGAAAATTATGACGGCTACCTGATCAAGCTCGCCCGCCCACAGAAAGGACTGGATTTCAACCGTAACTTCCCATTTGAATGGCGTACTGAAAGCGATCAGCAGGGAGCGGGTCCTTACCCCACCTCCGAAGCGGAAGTCCGCACGCTGGTCGATTTTCTGGCCACACATCCCAATATCAATTTCGCAATCACTTACCACACGTACAGCCGGGTAATCCTGCGCCCCTTCAGCACCCACCCCGACGAGGATATGGAGACGGATGACTTGTGGGTCTACCAGCGCATTAGCGAATTGGGCAGCAAGCTCACCGGCTACCGCAATGCTTCAGTATTTCATGACTTTAAATACCATCCCAAAGAGGTCATCACTGGCGGCTTTGATGATTGGGCCTACGACCACCTGGGTATGATCAGCTTCACCATCGAATTATGGGATTTACCGACCGCAGCCGGGCTAAAAGACCGAAAGTTTATCGAATGGTACCGCCAGCACCCCCACGAAGAAGACCTGCAGATCCTGAACTGGGCTATCGAAAATGCCGGTCCGCAGGTGCATGTCGATTGGTACGCGTTTGAACACCCCCAGCTGGGACAGGTAGAACTTGGCGGCTGGGACCGGATGTACAGCTGGCGCAATCCGCCGCATGCCCTTATGGGGGAGGAAGCCGCCAACCAGGCGCCCTTCGTTCTGGCTATGGGCGATATGCTGCCCCACCTGAACATTCATACCCTCAGTCTTACCCCCCTTGGCAACTCCGATTATCACCTCAATCTGGTCGTCGAAAATACCGGCTTTTTATCAACAGCAACTACCAAGCAAGCGTTAAAGCGCGCTATGCCCCGCGGTGTACGGATAGAGCTCGAGCTGGCTGAAGGCGCCTCTTTGGTCAGCGGAAAGCAGCGCACCGACTTGAGCCACCTGCAGGGGCGCAGCAATAAACTGGAAGTAACTTATGTCGGCGATGCCACCCCAACCGACAATCGAGCTCGCGTTGAGTGGGTCATCCATGGACAGCCAGGCGCTGTGGTTAACCTGAATATCCTGTCAGATCGTGCCGGTTCTATTCACCGCAAAGTCATCCTCTCCTGAGATATAACACCGAGAAACCAACCCATGCTCACAGGCCCCGAATACATTCTGGTTGTCCTGGCTGCCTTTGCAGCCGGCGCAGTGAACGCTCTGGCCGGCGGTGGCACCCTGATCACATTCCCCACTCTGATGGCGGTCGGTATCCCGCCGATTAGCGCCAACGTCACCAATACCGTCGCCTTATGCCCGGGATATCTGGGTGCGACCATGGCCCAATGGAAGGAGATCAAGGATCAGAAACAAAGGGCGAAATATTTTATCCCCGCCGGTGCCATCGGCGGTATTCTAGGCGGCATACTGCTGCTTAATACCGGCGAGAAGCTGTTCAGCCAGATTGTTCCTTTTCTAATCCTGCTGGCTTCCGGATTGCTGGCCATCCAGGATCCTCTGCGCGCCTGGGTGCTCAGCCGCCGGAAAGACGACCCGGATACTGGTTCTTCTGAGAAGTGGGCTGCGAT
Source organism: uncultured Chloroflexia bacterium (assembly GCA_963744375.1). Classification (GTDB taxonomy): domain Bacteria; phylum Chloroflexota; class Anaerolineae; order Anaerolineales; family UBA4823; genus CTSoil-045. Next base: position 195,306 of record CAVUTH010000002.1, read on the forward strand.
TCCTGTCGGCATTGCCGGCATTTATGGCGGTTATTTTGGCGCCGGGCTAAGTGTTATTGTCCTGGCAGTTCTCGGAATGACCGTCGACGATAACCTGACACGCTTGAATGCCCTCAAGCAAACGATCTCCTTTAGCGTCAATGTCGCGGCAGCTATCTTCTTCCTTTTTTCCGGAATGGTGGTTTGGGCGGTGGCTTTGGTGATGATGGTAGGCGCCCTGGCCGGTGGAGCAGTTGGCGGTAAGCTAGCCGGGCGAATCAAGCCTGTCACCTTACGCTGGATCGTGGTTTCGATCGGCTTCATCGTGGGCATCATTTACCTGATTCGATCTTTTTCGTAATGGCCTAGGAGATATTAGAATGTCTGAACTAATTGCCGAAAAAATTGCCCAGGCGGTTGAAATCTTGAACGAGATGGATATCGACTGCTGGCTGACTTTCGTTCGTGAAACGACGGCCGGTGGAGACCCGGTGCTGCGCTTAATCTATGGTCATGATCTGACCTGGCAGAGCGCTCTGATCATCACCCGAAGTGTCGATAACTTCGCCATCCTGGGGCATTTCGAAGCCGAAACCGCCCGCCGTACCGGCGCTTACCAGCAGGTAATCGCCTACCATGAATCCATGCGACCTGTGCTGCTGGATACGTCTTGAAAAGCTCCAACCGAAAAATATTGCGGTTAATTTCTCCAAAAACGACGTGCATGCCGATGGTTTGAGTTACGGAATGTACCAGCTCCTGCTAGAATATCTGCACGATACACCCTGGGAAAAGCGCCTGGTGTCTGCCGAGCGCATCATCGCATGCCTTGCGCAGCCGGAAAATTCCGGCTGAAATCGAGCGCATTCATGCCGCTGTCGATACGACCCGCCTGATCTACCAATCCACCTTTCGCTTTGCCCGTCCGGGCATCACCGAGCGTCAGGTGGCGGATTATATGCATGCCTGGCTGGACGAATTTGGCGTCACAGCCGCCTGGGAATACGACGGCTGCCCAACGGTCAACTCCGGACCAGATTCGCCTGTCGGACATGTTTCACCGGGCGATATCGCCATCCAACCCGGTCATATCCTGCACATCGATTTCGGCGTCAAGCAGGATGGCTTTTGCTCCGACATCCAGCGCGTCGCGTACTACCTGCGCCCCGGCGAGACCAGGCCGCCTACCGAAGTACAGCATGGCTTCGATACGGTCCGCTCTGCTACTCAGGCAGCCGTAGACGCCATGCGACCGGGTGTCACAGGCCAATATATCGACTCAATTGCCCGTCAGCATCGTCACGACGGCTGGTTACCCGGAGTATAAATATGCCACCGGTCATCACCTGGGACGCACCGTCCACGATGGCGCTGGTGTGCTCGGCCCGCTGATGGGAACGCTATGGTGATACCCCTGACTACCTGCTGGAAGCGGGACAGGTCTATACCGTCGAGCCGGGCCTGGTCGTCCCCGGGTACGGCTATATCGGCCTGGAGGAAGATGTGCTCGTCACCGACACAGGCGCAGAATACCTGGGAGCTCCCCAAACCGAGTTGATCCTGATTTCGTGAAAATTATGTTAAAATCCTGACCCTATGAAACAGACAATCCAATCTCTCAAAGGCACCCGCGATTTCTATCCCTACGAAATGGCGGTGCGCAATTGGCTATACGAAAACATCCGTAAAGTGTCGGAGTTCTTTCGGCTACCAGGAATGGGAAGGTCCCTTCCTCGAGTCGATCGAGCTCTACGCTGCCAAGTCTGGTGAAGAGCTGGTCAAAGAGCAGTCTTTCGTCTTTCCTGATCGGGGCGGCGACCTGATTACCCTGCGGCCCGAGCTCACCCCTACCTTGGCGCGCATGGTCGCCCAGCGCCAGAAGCAGCTGGTATACCCGCTGCGCTGGTGGACCTGGGGACCCTGCTGGCGCTACGAGCGTCCGCAAAAAGGCCGTGCCCGCGAGTTCTTCCAGTGGAATATCGACTTAATTGGCGTCGATACTCCCGAAGCGGATGCCGAAGCTGTCGCCATGGCTGCCGGTTTTCTTAAAGCGGTCGGACTGACCCCGGACCAGGTGATGATCCTGGTCAATAACCGCCGCCTAATGGAAGAAGAGCTGCAAGCCCTGGATGTCCGGCCGGAAAAGCGCAGTGAAGTCTTTCGCATCATTGACCGCCGGGATAAATTACCAGCCGCCCAGTGGGTGGAGCTGGCACTTTTCTCCGGGTTGTCCCAAATCCAGGTGGATGGACTGGTCGCTTTGCTTTCCAACCAGGAGTTATGGCGCAAATCAGAGCGCCTGGTAGCCTTCTTTGCGGCTCTGGAAGCCATGGGAGTGAGCGAGTACGTTCGCTTCGCCCCGCACATCATTCGCGGCCTGGACTACTACACCGGCATCGTGTTTGAAAGCTGGGATCGAGATGGCGAATTCCGCGCCGTACTGGGCGGCGGGCGCTATGACAACCTGGTGTCCGATGTCGGCGGAGATCCCATCCCTGCCGTTGGGTTTGCTATGGGCGACCTGGTGGCCACGCTGCTGCTCCAAAAATTCGGCTGTATCCCGCCCACCCTGGGCCAGTCGCCGGCCGAGGTGCTGGTAACAGTGTTTGATCAAAGCTCGGTCGCCGCCTCCCTGGCCATTGCCTCCGATCTGCGCAGAGCCGGCCTGAAAGTCGCTTTATACCCGGAAGCCACCAAGCTCGCTCGCCAGTTTAAATACGGCGATCGCATGGGCATCCGTTTGGCCGTCGTACAGGGGCCTGATGAGCGCCTGGCCGGGCAGATTGGTGTAAAAAACCTGACCACTGGCGAGCAGATCAGCCTGCCCATCAGCCAGGCCGCCGCAGCCATCCGGCAGATGCTTGCGCCCGAAGCCGCTTCGTGATAAAATCGCTGCGCTATACGGTGGGCGTAGCTCAATGGCAGAGCACTTGACTGTGGATCAAGTGGTTGAGGGTTCGAGCCCCTTCGCCCACCCCTGAAAACCTTCCGACTTGGGAGGTTTTTTCCATTGTGATTGACTGACTATCTCGATAGAGGCCACCTCAGACCCAGCGAACCGAGTCCGAAGCGGGCTAGGGATAGGCCGTGTGGATAGTCACGGGTGGCAGGCGGCACCCCGTTTGCTTCGCAACGGGGCCATGCTCCGTCTGCGTCCGCTCCCCAGGTGCCCGGGCGGTGCCCTACGGGGTCACCGGCACTATGGGGTAGGTTATTTAATTATTGACCACCCCCATGTTCACTTTTGGGTCTAGCAACACCCTTATATAACCATGTGACTACCGGACAGGGGTGTTTTTTTAGTAGAAATATAGAAGAAAATCCGGTATTAGAGAAATAGAGTACTATACTAAAATCATGATTGCCATGCTCAGAAGGCAAAGCCCTCCCAGATGGCGATGAGCAGAGTTTTGTGACAGGCAGCAGAACCACACAAACGATATGATCAAAATAGGAGCCAGGCTATAGAATCAAAACCATAAAACAAGGGAGGCCAATCGACAAAACCAAGTATTGCGGGCGACCCCGCCGACGACCCACAGCAGCAATTCTGGTCTAGTAGACCGCTCGCCAGACCACGACAAAGTCAGGATAACTATAAAATCCTTGTCAAATCGTGAAAGGAAAACAGATCATGAAGATCTCAATCAAACTCAGAAATCTTACAGTGCTGATTGTGGTGATGCTCATCCTGGGGACCGGACTGCCTGCGTATGCTGGAGATCTGGTAATAATAATCCCTTCGGAAGGCCTGACCTCCCTGCCTGACTACATCGGGGCGCCGGCTAAAGCGCATCCCACGGCAAACAACGGGGTTCCGCAGAACCCATTCGCCGCGCCAAATGGAATTTCCCACTCCCACTCGGATATCTGGATGAGCGACACCACCAACTTCGCCGGGCCGCTTGGCAGCAATCCGATCACTATAACGACAACCCTGCCAGGTATGCACAATAACTCGTGGCTCATTCCAACCGGATCATTTTCGTTCGACAGCCACGGCCGTCTGATCTTGAATACCTATGGCGTGGACGAGGCGAGCATCGTCATGGTGGACCCGGATACGTTGGAGGTCCTGGCCTCCTATGCTCTCGACGTGATCAAAGGCGATCCATTTGGTCAGGGGGAACAGAGGATGCTCCAGTCGTTGTTCTCCATCTACGCCGCCCTCGATGACCGCGACCAACTACACATCGTTTCCGGAAACAAGGAGATCATCATTCTACGCGTGACCGACACACTATTGGCCCTGATTTCGTGAATGTCGGCGAAGGTTATAACCTGGAGGAGATAACAGAGCCCACCGACGAACTTCCTCAAGGCGATGGTATCAGCGGTGCGATTATGGACTTTCAAGGACGCTACTGGATCAACATGAGGAATTCTGCGAATATCTACCTGCTCAACCCTGCGACTTACAAGGACATTAGGTGATCTGAAGTCGATCAATCTCGGTGAAGGTGAATTTACCAGAAACGGCCTGGCACTCACAAAAGAAGGCGCCGCCTACATCGTAACCACGCAAGCCATGTACCGGGTCGATGCCGGCGCCGATGACCAGCCGCGCATCGTGTGGAGACAGGTGTACGACAATGTGCCCGATAACACCAATAATGATGAGTACGTAAATGGTGTAAGGTCGGGGCAGTACGAGTACGGCTCCGGCACCACCCCGACCATCCTTGGTGAAGGCAAATACGTCGCCATCACCGACAATGCCGAGCAGATGAAGGTAGTCGTGTACCGGACCGAAGCACGAGCTGGACCCGGGCGAGAAGCGGGTTGTCTGCAAGATGCCGGTATTCGAATTCCTAGGAGGCGGTAAAGGAGCCCAATCCAACTCGCTTGTCGGTTTACGTAATTCGATCATTGTACAGAACACCTTCGGCTACTTGTTCGACTTTCCGGATATCCACTCTGATCCCCCAGACCTGACGGCGGAGCTAGTGCAAGGAGGCGCACCGGGCCTCGAACGCATCGACATCGATCCGAACGGGAAGGGCTGCACCAAGGTCTGGGTCAACACGGAAGTCGCCTCTACCAACACCCCAAAGCTGTCGACAAGGACCGGGCTGATCTATGTCCAATCCCGGAAATGGGATGCCGTGAATAAGTTAAATGCATATTACTGGACCGCGCATCGACTTCTACACCGGTGAGGTGGTCTGGGAGAAATTGGTGGGCACCGGCGATATGTTCGACAACTTTTGGGCGGCAGCAGGCCCCGGGCCAAACGGCGCCCTGTACGGCACGGTGTATGGCGGGCTTACGATGCTCAAGGACGGTCCTTGAAAGTGAAATAGATGGAAGTGGTTATGCTCGATCAACCGACGAAGGATCTGGGACCCTAGGAGCAGCCAGCAGGTAACACACATTCTAGGTCGCCTTATGGGAAGATGATTGGCAAACAAGCCAAATCCCCAGAGTGGCTATTTAGAACAATGCGGATGTAAAATAACATGAATGGCAGGGTCAGAAATGACTCTGCCTCTTTTTGTACATATTTCACCGTACCCCACTGACCAAAAGTTTTACAACGCTTCACGAAATCCCTCGCTAAAGCCTCCCGCGTCAACACTTCTCTCAAAGTCCTCCAAAATATAAACAATGGCACGGCCGAGACTGTGGCTTTCGACTAACAGGTATTCATCGAAGTGACAGAGGGATTTTTTGCCTTACACCTTCAAAAATGGCACAACCTGGCTCAAAATAGCACAAATCCTTACACCCGGTATGAGCCGAGATAGAGGTTCCAGCGGGGCAATATTGAGGGATCTCATGTGCTTACACCTTCAAATATTGCTCAAACCTGCTCAAACTTGCTCAAATCCTTACACCTAAATTTTATGGGCGTTGTTGCCACGATAAATCCAGGGCATGTGTATTTCGCATCAAAACCAACTCGGGTGTTTATTTCAATTTTGATAAACTGACTATCTCGATGGAGGCCACACCTTAAGTGGTTGTGCATATTGCAAGAAATGCGCGATACTAGAATCAATGATTAGAATTCGTTCGGAATCCAAGATAAATAAACCCCAGGTATACAGATCAGAGGAGGAAACCATGAATTCCCAAATTAAATATCCTGTCAAAAAGATGAAGATGACGACTGACATCCCTGCTGGCATCATCACGCCGGACACCGTCGAAACGCGAATAGGCACGTTGCACTTCTTCGACGGCCTCCCGGACGAGGCGACCGTGCAGACGGTCTACGACAACCTCGACTTTCAGCGGGCCGTGCAGGCCTTTCTCACCTCCTTGCCGGCGGCCGGGCTCCACTCGGTCCGCACGGGCATTCGGACCTTAGGCCCGGACAATCAAACCGTGCTCATAAGTGAATCGCTGCTGGACTCGCGCCCTCTGTTTTTTGGGTCGGGGAACACCGAGAACGTCTACACCGTCGTCTGGCTCGACACGAAAGAAGGCCCATTAGTGATCGAGATGCCGCCGGACGTACTCGGCATGATCAACGACTGCTGGGGCCGCTTCGTCACCGACCTGGGCAGGGTCGGCCCCGATCACGGAGCGGGCGGGAAGTACCTGCTCATCCCACCGGGCTACACGGGCGCCGTCCCGGACGGCTACTTCGTCCTGACCTCCTGCACCTACGGTAACGCTTTGTTCCTTCGTAGCTTCATCGCGGAAGGTGACCCACGACCGGCGGTCGAGAACACCAAAGAACACTTCCGGGTCTATCCGCTCGACCGTGCAGCGGACACGCCTACGATGACGTTCGTCAACTTCTCCGGCCTCGTCATCAGCACCATCCCCGCCACCGACGCTTCTTTTTTTGAGCACGTGGCAACCGTTGTCCATGAAGAGCCGCTCGATACGATCGACCCAGAAACCCGCGGCCTGCTCGCCTCCATCGGCATCCGCAAGGACCAGCCATTTGCCCCCGACGAGCGGATGCAGCGCATCCTCGCCGATGCCGCTGCTGTCGGCACAGCCACCGCACGCACCTTGCTCTTCAGTCCACGCGGCCGAGGCGTCTTCTACTACCCAGACAGCGCGTGGAAGATGAGCTGGCCACACAACGACTGCCAGTTCTCGCCCGGCGGGGTGCTTGACCTCGACACGCGAGCGGGTTACTTTTTCTTCGCCTGGGGCGTCAGCCCAGCGGTGTCGGTAAAGATGGTGGGCGCCGGCTCTCAGTACGCCATCACAGAGCACGACGCCGCAGGCCGCTACCTCGACGGTGGAAAGACCTACCGGCTGCACCTGCCGCCGAACATACCGATCAAGGACTTTTGGTCAGTGGTTGTGTACGATACGCAGACGCGCTCGATGCTCCAGACCGACCAGCGTTTTCCCAGCGTCAGCAGCCAGAAGATGGATCTCTTCGTTAACCCGGACACCTCTGTGGATGTCTATTTCGGCCCAGAGCCTCCCGTGGGCAAAGAGAGCAACTGGATACAGACCATTCCAGGCAAGGGCTGGTGTACCTACCTGCGGCTCTACGGCCCCCTCGAGCCGTGGTTCGACCAGACCTGGCGACCGAGCGAGATAGAGCTGGTGGAATAATGAAGAACCTGGCATTTTCTACCACACAGAATGGCAGAAATTGCCAGGTTCTTTTATGTATAGATCCCATTTCTGTGCCGCAGAACGGCACAAATCTGGAATAGTTCCTTACACCTGGTGTAAGCCGAGATAGAGGTTCCAGTGGGGCAATATTGAAGGAATCTCCAGTGCTTACACCTTGAAATTCCGCTCAAATCCGCTCAAATTCCTTACACCAGGTGTAAGCTTTCGATGTGATACTGAATGAGTTGGCGGATCGAATATCGCTCAACCACAACCACAACTGTGGATCAAGTGTTTGAGGGTTCGACCCCCTTCGCCACCCTTGAGGCCAGCGTTTCGGCTGGCTTTTTATTTATTGAATGTAGTACTCCTAAATCCCCTTACTTAACAGGTAATACAGATCATTCCAGCGCAGCTTATCGCGAAAATCCTGCAGCCTGGTATGCTCGTCGATCAACAAGAATTCTATACCCGCCATATCAGCGAAATCTTGCATATGCTCGGCAGTGACCGCATAACTGAAGCTGGTATGGTGCGCGCCGCCGGCATAAATCCATGCCGCAGCCGCGGTGGTGAGATTGGGGCGCGGCAGCCACAGGGCACGGGCTACAGGTAATTTCGGCAGCGGTTCGTTGGTCGGAACAACATCGACCACGTTGGCGACCAATCGGAAGCGCTGGCCCATATCCATCATGGAAGCACAGAGTGCAGGTCCTGTATTGGCGTCAAAAATCAGTCGCACCGGATCGGCTTTGCCGCCAATCGATAGCGGCAATATATCCAGTTTCGGTTTGTTTGCCGCGATCGATTCGCAGATTTCCAGCATATGCGCCCCCAGCACTTTGTCTCCGCTGGCGCTGAAGTGGTAAGTGTAGTCCTCCATAAACGATACGCCACCCGGCAGCCCGGCACACATCACTTTCATCGCCCGTACCAGCGCAGACGTTTTCCAGTCGCCTTCTGCGCCAAAGCCATAACCATCGCGCATCAATCGCTGGACGGCCAACCCGGGCAGCTGCGTTAGCCCATACAGGTCTTCAAATGTGGTCGTGAAAGCCTTGAAATTGCCGGCCTCCAAAAAGTTGCGCATGCCAACTTCAATGCGTGCTCCCTCCCGCAGGGATGCATGGCGATCGCCGCCAGGGCGCAAAGCGTTGACTACATCGTATTCGTCGAGATAAGTCTGAACCATTTGATTGATCTCGACTTCTCCAGCATCATCGACTGCCTTGACCAGATCACCAATGCCGTAGCCGTAAACAGCATAACCGAATTGAAGTTGGGCTTCAACTTTATCGCCTTCTGTAACCGCGACATCCCGCATGTTGTCACCGAAGCGGGCTATCTTCGCACCTTGCCAATCCGCCCAGGCAGCGGCAGCGCGCGCCCACACTCCCAGGCTGGACTGCACCGCCTCATCCTGCCAATGGCCAACCACGACCTTGCGATCGAGACGCATGCGGCTGCCAATATAACCAAACTCGCGGTCCCCGTGAGCAGATTGATTGAGGTTCATGAAGTCCATGTCGATCTCAGCCCAGGGAATTTCACGGTTGTACTGGGTATGCAGATGCGCAAATGGCTTTTTGAGCAGGCTCAACCCAGAAATCCACATTTTTGCCGGCGAGAAGGTGTGCATCCAGGCAATCAGACCTATGCAGCTTTGGGACGAATTTGCCTCCAGGCACAGCTCATGAATTGCATCTGGAGTGGTAAGCACAGGTTTGAACAGCACTTTGACCGGTACTGATGCAGATGCGGTAAGCGCCGCAGCAATCTCGCGTGAATGCTCAGCCACCATCTCAAGTGTCTTCGGCCCGTACAGGTGCTGGCTGCCAGTGACAAACCAGATTTCATATTTGCTCAGGTCAATCATGCTCAGGTCTCCTTTACTGCCCATACACGTGGGTATACCGATAGTGCAGCAGTTCAACGTCCTTTTGTGGGATCTCGTCCGGGGTGCCGATTTGCAGCGCCAGCCACACCGTCGCGGCTGCATCTTCAGTCATCACCGCCGCTTTGACGGCAGCCGTTGCATTTTTTCCAATGGTGAACACTCCATGGTTTTTTAGCAGCACCGCAGGCGACGTACCGATGCTCTCCAGCACTACCTTTCCAATCGCCTCATCGCCGATCAGTGCAAACTCACCACAAGGGATTGGCCCACCAAATTCGTCTGCCATTGCGGTCAGCACACAAGGGATGGGTTTTCCCACAGCCGCGAAGGCGGTTGCATAACGCGAATGCGTGTGCACTACGCCCCCCACATCCGGCCGGTGTTTATAGATATACAGGTGGCTGAAAACATCCGAAGATGGCTTGAATGCCCCTTCCACCAAATTCCCATCCAGGTCCATCACCACCATGTGCTCCGGTCGCATTTCTTCATAGCGGATTCCACTGGCTTTGATAACCACAAATCCTGTTTCAGGGTCGCGGGCGCTGACATTGCCGCCGGTCCACATCACCAGGTTGTTCTTTGGCAGTTCCAGGTGCAGCTGCACCAGCTCTTCTTTTAGTTTTTCCAGCATGTCATTCTCTCAGTGCATCTACGGCGGCTCTTTCGATGCTCAGTCCCTTCTTGTAGCGCTCCATGAACGCCAAAAAGCTATCGGTATCCCTTTGATTGGGGGCTAACGTCGTGCCTGTTTCCCCTGCAAAGACTTTTTTGGAAAGATAATCTTCCAGGGGCTCATTCTCGGTTTTTTGCAGCATATACGATGCAAGCAGTGCTATACCCCAGGCGCCGCCCTCGCCTGCGGTCTCCATCACGGAAACGGGGACATTCATCGCCGCCGCCATCACTTTTTGACCGACGTCCTTGGTTTTGAAAAAGCCACCGTGGCCGAGCACCTGGTCGATCTTGACTTGCTCCTGTTCGAATAGAATATCCAATCCAATTTTCAACGTGCCGAGCGCCGAGAACAGGTGCACACGCATAAAGTTCGCCAGCGTGAAGCGGCTTTCGGGTGTACGGACGAACAGCGGGCGTCCTTCCTCAAAGTGGGTGATAGGCTCGCCTGAAAAATAATTGTAAGCCAGCAGTTCGCCACAATCTGCATCGCCATCGAGTGCCTTTTGATATAGCATTTCAAATAGCTTGGATTGACCCACATCTATACCGAGCGCATTGGTGAGCTCCTGGAACAGGCTGATCCATGCATTCAGGTCGGAGGTGCAGGTGTTGCAATGCACCATTGCCACCGGTCTACCCGCAGGCGTCGTCACCATGTCGATCTCAGGATAGACTTTCGACAAAGCCTTTTCTAAAACAATCATGGCGAAGACGGAAGTGCCGGCGGAAACGTTGGCCGTTCGCTCTGCAACACTGTTGGTCGCAACCATGCCGGTGCCTGCATCACCCTCGGGCGGACAGAGCGGTATACCCGCTTGCAGCTGTCCTGAGGGGTCGAGCAACCTCGCGCCTTCTTCGGTAAGAACACCTGCGTCATCCCCGGCTGCAAGGACTTTTGGCAGGATATCTTGCAGCTTCCAAGGGAGGTTTTCCGCTTTGATCCGCTCGTTAAACTTATCCAGCATGCCTGCATCATAATTATTGGTCGTACTGTCGATGGGGAACATGCCCGATGCTTCGCCTACGCCCAACACGAACTGCCCCGTCAGCTTCCAATGGACATAGCCCGCTAGCGTGGTCAGGTAGCTGATATCCTTGATATGGGATTCCCGGTTCAATATTGCTTGATAGAGGTGCGCGATGCTCCATCGTTGCGGGATGTTGAATCGGAGCAGCTCGGTGAGTTCCTTGGCTGCCTGTTCGGTCATTGTGTTCCGCCAGGTACGAAACGGGACAAGCAGATTTCCGTCTTTATCGAAGGCTAAATACCCATGCATCATGGCGCTGAAGCCAATGGCGCCAATAGTTTGCACAGGGGTGTCGTATTTCTCTACAACTTCGTTGCAGAGCTTCCGGTAGCTGTCTTGCAAGCCTTTCCAAACATCCTCCAGGCTGTATGTCCAGACACCGTTTTCGTACCGGTTTTCCCAGTCATGGCTTCCGGATGCGATCGGCGTATGATCCTCGCCGATCAGCACTGCCTTGATGCGCGTTGAGCCGAACTCGATGCCAAGAACTGTCTTTCCACTTCGCAATTGCTTTTTGTATGTCGTTTCGATCTATGTCCATGCCTAATCTCCAAATTATTCATCTGCGCCTAAACGACACGCCTCTTCCCAGCAGATCACGGGCATATGGCCCTGCCAATCGGATGGAACAAATCTTTATAGCAATTATTTGTCGGTGATATCAAGAACATAGTTGGAATAAGTTCTTGGTTTTTTTGACTCAACACTTAGCAGAATATAATAGCCGCCCACATCCTGTGGAGCAGTTACACTCGTCGTCCATTCGACGGATCCCTGTGCGGGAGTGATCGGTACTTCCGGGATATCCAAGGTTTCATAGACGCCATAGATAATCCCGTCTTCTCCAACAACGGGCGGGATTCCAATATGCGTTTTTAAGCCGAATTTCGAGGGGTTTGTGTTTTGCCAGGTAAATTGCAGACCCGTCTCGGTACGCTGGGCATCCAGCAATTGGACAACATTTTCGCTCAAGCCGGTAATCTCCACGCCTGCATCTTTAATCAATCCATCAATTGGTGTGGCAACCGGGTAAGTCAAATCGGTAGCCACTTCGTCAAGGTTAACCTCCATTTTTCCGGAAACCATATTCAATTCATCGATCTCAATATAATAATCAAGTTCACCGTTGAAGCTGTCATAATCGATCGTCAGAGTCGAGCCAGGAGAATTGGCTGCCCCTTTGCACTCAACATAAAGTGGTTGAGTTTCCGCCTGCCCATTATTATCCACTGAATAACCACGGATTTGAAAACCCGGCGCCAGGCGATGACCACCCGTACCTACAAAGATTGTTTCACAATCCGTTTTTTCGCCATCACTGGTGGTAAGCACTGCTGGCTTACCATCTGTAGGTCGTAACGTACTCCAATCGCCTGTATCATTGCGAATTGCCAGCTCAACACGCAAGTCTCCAGATTCTGATTCGCCCACATTTGTTGCAATGCCGGCCCAGCCTAAATTTTCTGCAGAGTTTCGACCGGCCGAATTCCTCCAACCCCTCGGGTAATACAATATACACACACGCACCTATTAAATAAATTACATGCCAGGAGGATTGGAATTAACACCTTTTTAAGATTCATCTTCCCTGCTCCTTGTCTGATTCATCCATTGGACTGGTGGATCAAGAGCCATTTTTTATCAATTATGGGTTTTCTGATGTTTCACGCAATGAACCGGTTAGGGTGCAGGCGGCATAACTGGAAGAAATTCCGGATGACCGCCAGGGTATACCCATATCCAGGCGGCATAGATACGCCACCATCAACTGCGGTTGTACCTTTTTCCTGGCCATCATGGACAATAATGACATAATGAGCATAACACTGGCGGCATGGAACATGATAGGTATCCACGATTTCATCTGTGAACCAGCCATACTCATCACGGATCGTCATCAACATGGATGTCAATGCAGCCGGGTCTTTATTCGCTTCCACCTGGGAGGTTCCATTGTCTCCCACGACCCGTCCATCGGGGTAGATGGCGTACATCTCATCGATGCAATTCGGGTCCTGCCAGTCGGTGATAAGCAACCACAGCACCATCGGCGATCAGGCTGGCTGCCTCGTCCTTACGGAATGGCTTGACTTCGCATTGGTCGGATACTGGAGTGCTGCCGGCTGAAGGGGTTATTAACCGGGGTACAAAGATGATCGCAAGGACAATGATGGCCAGCAATACGCCTGCCACCAGGGCCAATCTTTGCCGTGGGCGGCGGTAAGCCTGCGCATCCAATGATGCTCTGCGTCCACCTTTGCGATTGGTCAGCCAGGCCTGCACGCCGATAAAAACCAGCATCAGCACGCCAATGACGATTTTCGTCCACCACGAGCTCAACGAGCCAATGAACTGGATCAGGGCCTGGGTGATCGCAAGCACCATAACGCCGAACAAGTGTGCCAATGACATACCCTGAACCGCCGGTCAGTAGTGTTCCGCCGATCACTACCGAAGCAATAACATCCAGCTCGAAACCCGGTGCATATAAGCCATGCCCGGATGAGACAAAAAGGGCGAACGCCAGACCCGCCATCACCGAGCAAAATCCATTGAACGTGTAAACCAGCAATAAGGTCCTGTTCACTGGCAAGTCCCATCAAGCGGGCAGACTGTTGGTTGCCGCCGATAGCATACACGGTGCGGCCAAAACGCGTAAAATGCGCCAGAAAGATGGCCACGATTAAAATGATGAAACCCAACAACTACAGGGATAGAAATGTACGGCGCTGGGATGCCTTGTTTATCTGCCAGTTCTTTCAACCCAGGGATCAGTAAGCGAGTCTGTCCTAAAATCTTAAAAGTTGGATGGTTTATCTCGATGGCGTTATCACTAATAAAGAAACACATACCCGCGGGCAAACCACATCCCCGCCAGGGTGGCAATGAAGGGTTGTACCTTCAAATACACGATGAAGCTGCCCATCACAGCGCCCATCGTCATCCCCATGGCAATGACCAGCAGGATCACTGCCCAGGGGTTCCATCCGGCACGCAGCAGTGCCGCAGAAACCACTGTCGTCAAAACCACAATGCCACTCACCGATAAGTCGATGCCGCCAGAAAGAATCACAAAAGTCATTCCGATAGCACTGATCAGGAGATAGGAGCTGTTTCGGAACAGGTTCAAGAAAACCTGAGGATTGCGCAATCCCTCAAAGTAGATGGCGCCAATCCCGTAGGCCGCAGAAGGCCAGGATCGCCGTGGCGAGAACCGGAATATATCTGCGATTATTCGAGATGAAATTGCTTGCTCGTTCCATCATGGCTTAACCTCTTGCTTCTTCGAGCCGAGGCCGCGGATAAAGCTCCTGGCTTGTTCAGAGAATAACAGAATCACCAAGATAACAACCACTGCTTTAATGGCCTGAAGCGCAAAGGCAGGGACTCCAATTGCATACATGGATTGGGTAACAGCCTGCATGACCATTGCCCCGATGACACTTGCCACCAAGCGAGAATCGCCCTCCTGACATGGATGTTCCACCGATCACTACTGCCAGGATGGCGTCCAATTCGGTAAACATGCCAATATTATTGGCATCCGAAGTCCTGATATTTGAACTGGCGACCAACCCGGCAATCCCTGCCATAAGGCCGCAAATGATGTAGACCACCAATTTAATATTCTTTTCCTTGACCCCACTAAAAAAACTGGAGCGGAAGTTGATCCCCACCAACTCAATGAACATCCCGATGGCAGTTCGGCGGGTAAATAACCAGGCGGCAAGCAGCATGAACAGCACGATATATAATGAAAAGGGCAGGATAAACCAACCCTGCCCAATATACGAAAAATGGTCGATAGGTGATCTGCACCCGCAAGCCGTTAGTGATCAACTGCGCAATCCCCCGACCTGCGATCATCAAGATCAGAGTAGCCACCATCGGCTGGATCTTCATATAGGCCACCAGCATACCGTTCCACAAACCGCACAGGAGTGCCACGAACAAAGCTACGCCAATCACCACCCATAGCGGCTGGAATGTGTATGTGGGATCCGTGACAAAAAACACCTCATTCTTCAAAGCCGAGGGGTTCATCAAAATTCCTGCTACCGAAGCCGATATCGCCATGACCGCACCTACGGATAGATCGATCCCCCCCGTAGCAATCACCAGGGTCATTCCGATCGCCAACAAGGAAACCACAGAGCCATTGCGTAAGATGTCGATCAGGCTGCCATACAGATCGCCGTTACGATTTTCGATGGAAAAGAAACCAGGAATAAACAGGAAATCAAAGAACAGAATCAAGAGGAAGAGCACTGAAGGGAAAAATATTCGATTCTCGGTGATTTTTTTCCAGGTGAGAGAGAAATTCGCAGGCTTTTTCATGATTCACTCCCGGCGATGGCTTGCATAATCGTATGCTCGTCTACTTCACCGCTAAATTCAGCAACCTTCTCGCGTTCTCGCAGCACAGCAATGCGATGGCTGGTGCGCAGGACTTCTTCCAGCTCTGATGAGATAAATACGCAGGCCATACCTTCATCTGCCAGCTCGAGAACCAGCTTTTGGATCTCGGCTTTGGTACCCACATCGATGCCACGCGTGGGTTCATCCAGGATGAGCACCTGCGGCTTGGTCGCCAGCCAGCGCGCAAGGATCACTTTTTGCTGGTTGCCGCCGCTCAAGTTTTTCAACGGCTGATCCGGAGATGGGGTGGCAATATTGAGCATCTTCAATATATTTATCTGCGATGGCATATTGTTCTTGCAAACTCAAATAACGGAACCAGCCTTTATTGGCTTGGATTGCCAGAATAATATTCTCACGAACCGTAAGATCGTCAACAATTCCTTCCGCTTTTCTGTCTTCGGGACAGAGGGCGATCCCTCGCTTAATCGCGCCGAGTGGGCTATGATCTGTAACGGCTTTCCCGTTGAACTCAAGGACGCCGGTATCCGGTCTATCCGCCCCGAAGAGCACCCTGGCTGTTTCGCTCCGCCCCGACCCAAGCAGGCCGGCCAGACCGACCACTTCGCCTGAATGCAGCTCAAGATCGAACGGATTGATCGACTCGATGCGGCCCAGCTTGATTGCCTTCAGCAATGCCTCGGATTTAATTTGTTTGCTGCTCTCCAGTTTTATAGCTGGACATTTCATCGAGATCGGACAGACTTCGACCGATCATTTTGGCGATCAGCTCGACGCGATTGATTGAATCCGTCTCAAAGGTGCCGACCAATTTTCCATTGCGCAGGACTGTGATCCGGTCTGAAATGTCATAGATCTGGCCAATAAAATGGGTGATAAAGATAATCCCCACCCCGTCTTCTTTAAGCTTTCTCATCACCTTGAATAGCTGTTGGGTTTCATTTGCATCAAGGCTTGAGGTGGGCTCATCCAGGATCAAGATTTTCGCTGATGTGATGTCAATCGCTCGAGCAATCGCTACCATCTGTTGAATGGCAACCGTATAGGTGCTGAGCGGTTTTGTAACATCGATCTCAATATCGAGTATGCGTTTTAGAGCTTCGGCGGCCCGGATTTTCGTCTTGGGCCAATCAATCCTGCCGCCTTTATGGGGCTCTCGACCGAGCATGATATTTTCGGCAACGTTCAGGTTCAGGCATAAATTGATTTCTTGGTAGACTGTGCTGATTCCCAAGGATTGAGCATGTTGTGGTGAACGAGGGTGGATTTCTTTGCCATCCAGGCTGATCTTGCCCGACTCCGGACGGTCAACCCCAGTCAATACCTTAATCAGGGTAGACTTACCCGCACCATTTTCTCCCACCAAACAATGGATTTCCCCTCGTTTCAGGGAGAAGTCCACAGTGTCGAGCGCCTGTACCCCTGGGAACGCTTTGCTGATGCCTTCCATTGCCAGTAGATAATCATTCGTTTCGGACATGCTTCCCTGCCCATTCAGAGTATTCAGATGAAAATGGGAAGCGGCCAGTACGGAGCACCGCTTCCCATTTTCTCACTTAGACCCTACTTTGACACGCATACAGTATGATCAGAAATGGGGTCTATTGGCGTTTTAGTACTTACGGCCATCGGCAATCGCCTGCAGATTCGGATCAGTCATGAAGAAGACGCCTTCCTGCGAAGGGATCCACTTCGGCAGGGTCTCGCCATTCATCGCTGCCAGAGCCGCTTCGTACACCTGTGGGGCTAGCAGCGGGTTGCACTCAACAGCCACGTTCAAAGTGCCATCCAGCATAGCCTGGAAAGCGCCTGATGTTGCATCTACGGAGATGACTTTGACATCCTCTGCCGGCACGAGGCCAGCTTCCTTGAGGGCTTCGATAGCGCCAAAGGCCATTTCATCGTTCTGGCCAAAGATGCCCTGGACATCCTTCGATTCCTTCAGCCAGGCTTCAGTTACCTGCTTGCCTTCGGAGATGCTCCAGTTCGCCGTCTGGGTATTGGTGACTGTGATTCCGCATTTTTCGGCAGTCTCACGGAAACCGGTGCCGCGGTCGATAGCCGGAGCCGAGCCAACGTTTCCTTGCAGCTCCCAAACTATTTTCGATTCGCTGCCTTCAAGCAGGTTGCACATTTCTGTGCCGGCTTTACGGCCTTCTTCGACAAAGTCGGCGCCAACGAAGGTGGCATACAAGTCTTCAAAACCATCGATGCGGCGATCTGACAACAGAACCAACTTGCCGGCAGCCTTGGCATCCTTCAGAACCTGTTCCCAACCAGTGACTTCCAGCGGGGACATAACGATGACGTCCACTTCGGGATCCTGGATGAATTGCTGGAAACCGGCAACTTGCTTGGCCAGATCGTTCTGCAAATCATAGAACTTGAGGGTCAGACCTAATTGTTCCGCAGTCTCTTTGAAGGAGGCAGTGTTGGCAGCACGCCATCCGCCTTCAGAACCGGTTTGCAGAAAACCGACCACCATGTCCTTGTACTGGCAGTCAGGGGCACAGTCGGCCGTACCGGCAGCCACTTCGGGCGCCTCAGGGACTGCAGTATCGGCTGGCGCCGCTGGTTCTTCTGTAGCAGCAGTTGTGCAGGCAGCCAGTACCAGCAACAAGGCAAAGAACACAAACATAAGTTTACTTAAGCGAGCCATGATCATTCTCCTACGATCTTTGTTAGTTTCTCCTCACGGAGATTATTCTGGATAATCGATCTTTAATTTGCGATCGGCATTCATTTGCCGATTTGTACTTACTTTTCCGCCTGGGTTTTGATCGATAGCTGGCCTCCTTTTTGGGTTCAATATCATCCAGAATTTTCCTGAAAAACCACATCGCAAATTATCCCTACATTTTTCAACAAAATAATCATAGCAAAGAAGCACACCCAGCCCAATAGATATATCAGATCAATCAGTTAATAATGTTTTGGGAAAAGCAATCCGAAAATAAACCGCCTGGATGGGCGGTTTATTTTTATATCGTAAAAGTTAATATTTATATAAGAACTTCTAATACTTACGTGTGGGGAGGAGTTCAGCCGCATTCTCTGGGAAGTAGACGCTCTCTTGTGAGGGAATCCATTTTGGAACATACTCCTTGTTTACCACCTTTAGGGCAGTCTCAAAAAATATTCGGCCCAGCAATGGATTACACTCTACCGTCGCATTAATTTTCCCATCGATCATGGCCTGAAACGCATCACGGATGGCGTCAATAGAAACAATTTTAATATCTTGGCCGGGTTTCAATCCGTGAGCTTCGATGGCCTTTATCGCACCGATAGCCATGTCGTCGTTATGTGCATATAGAGCATCAATTTGGTCTCCGTACATCTGTAAAAACTCTTTCATTACCTCTTCGCCTTTAGCCCGCGTGAAATCTCCGGTTTTAGATGCAATAATCTTGATCTCTGGATAGTCTTTAATAATTTCACGGAAGCCATTATAGCGATCAATAGCTGGGGCAGAGTCTACCGTCCCGACTAGCTCGACAATATTGCCCTTTCCATCCAGTAAATCCACCAAAATCCTGGCGGCATTTCGGCCTTCTTCGGAAAAGTCGGAGCCAATGTAGGTCGTATAGAGATCTTCGGAGACATTTGCTCGCCGGTCAACCAGGATGATGGGTATTCCGGCATCTTTGGCTTCTTGAAAGACAGATTCCCATCCCGTTTCAATGAGTGGTGAAACACCAATCACATCGACTTGTTGGGCAATAAAAGTGCGGATGGCCTTGATCTGGTTTTCCTGTTTTTGCTGTGCATCTGCAAATATCAGCTCAACTCCCAAACTATCGGCGGCTTCTTTTATGGATGCGGTATTCCCAGTTCGCCATTCGCTTTCTGCCCCTATTTGGGAATATCCAACAACCAGGTTTGTATAGAATTTATTGTCATTTTCCGGTTCCGTCGGTTGAGGTGCTGAAATCTCACCTGATTGGCAAGCCGACAAACAAAACAGGGATATGGTAATAATGATTGTGGAACGGAGCATTTGTGTGTGCTTCATCTAAAACCTATTCTGGGTTGGTGGTGGGCTCAATGTTTTCTTGCAGGGGAATTACGACAGTTACCCGTGTGCCTTCCTGGTATTGGCTTTCAATGGACAATCCGTATTCCTTACCGTAATATAACTTGATACGTTTATTCACATTAGCCAGACCAAAGCCCTCGCCTGTTTGCGAGATTTCAAACAATTCATCACTTAATCTCTCCTGAATTTTAGCCAGACGGTAAGGGGTGAAACCAACCCCATTATCCTGGACCTCCAGCAACACCTGGTTTAAACCATTCTTGCGCGCCCGTACCCAGATCATGCCACCATTCCGTTTATTCTTGATGCCATGGTACAGGGCGTTTTCCGCCAATGGCTGCATCGTTAATTTCAAAATCGTGCCATCCAGAATATTTTCGTCCACATCGATCTGAAAATCTAATATATCCCGATAGCGGATTTTTTGAATTTGTAAGTAACTGCGCACATGTTCAATCTCCTGCCGGATAGGAATCCAATCCCTTCCTTTGCTGAGGGCAATCCGGAAGAAACTGGACAGCGCACGCACAATTTCTATCACCTGGGCGTTATTGTTCGTCTCGGCCATCCAAACAATTGTATCCAGCGTGTTGTACAGGAAGTGCGGGTTGATCTGAGCTTGGAGCGCTTTTAATTCCGCTTTTTGTAGATTTTCCTGCTCTTTCACCTTCGAATCGAGCAATTCACGTATCCTGCCGATCATGATATTGAAACTGATCCCCAACTCGGTAATCTCATTGACATTCTTACTCGTAACCAGGGCCCTAAGATCATTTTTAGTGATGGTAGTTGTTACATCGTGCAATTTTTTAATCGGCTGATAAATGCTGGCAGATATCAGCCAGGCTGCAAAAACAGAAAACAAAATTGCGACCGGTAACAGAACCAGGTAGGCGCTCATTAATCGGTTGAAGAGAATTTTATTTCTCTGGTATTGCTCGTCGGCCTGATTAATTTCGACGAGCATGTAATCCTGCATGCCTTCTTCGACGACATCCGACACGCCACGGATATTTTCCAGTACCAACTCGTTGTCGGCCACCCGGCTGCCTTGATTAATTTGCTCGCCCATTTTATCGACATACCTGGTGAGCGTATCCATAGTTCTGCGGATCACATCCAATTTAATTCTGGATTTATCGGAGGTTGCATTTGCCATCATCGAAGCTATCTGAATTTTGGTCTGATTGAGAATTTCATACTGCCTGCCATCCTCAAATTCAGTCTTTCCTGCAACTATGTTCCACATTTCTGTATCGATCGCAGGTTTGATGAAACCGTTTATGTTGTTGGCCGTGGTAATGTTCGTGATGATGGCATCATACTGCCGATTAAACCGCAAAATATTTAATATCATCATGGTGTTGACTGCCACCATTAAAAATATCACTGTTAGCGATGAGATCAGGATTTTTGCCTGGATGGATAAATTGATGCTGGAAAAATAATTAATCAATTTTTCCATGAATCCAACATGGCTTTTCCTAGCAGTGATTTCGATATTCATGGCGTCACTCTAATTCTTAGGATCTTGAGGCCGTGCGCGGAACTGTTGGGGAGAAATGCCAGTTTTCTTTTTGAAGAATGTACTGAAATGATGCGAATCGTGATAACCGCTGCGATACGCTACTTCCGCGACCTTCAGGTTAGTGGTGCGCAGCAATTCTTTGGCATGATCGATTCTCAGATTGTTCAAGTAATCCCTGAAGGACTCCCCAATCTCATGCTTGAATACTGTGCTGAAGTGGCTCGGACTCAGGTTAAATCTCTTTGCAACCTGATTCATCTGCAGCTCTGCTTCGCTATAGTGTTCGTCTGTGTATGCTTTGGCTTGCTGGATGAGCATGGAACGCAGGTGGTTAGCCTGGTTGTCGCGGAAAATGAGTGCGCTGGAAATGATAGATTGCAATTCCGCTTTAATTTGCTGGTGCGTATTTACGCGTTGTAAAATGGCTTCAATTTCTCGAATCTCCGGCACCACCTGGCTGTCGGTGAAATCCAGGTCGCTAACAAATTGTGCGATTGTTAATATAATTTCTAAAAACACATAATGCATCACCAGGTCGGATTGCAATGCTGACTCACAAATATGTCGCAGGTTGATCTCATAGAAGTTATCAAATGAATCGAGATCACCAAATTTCAGATAGCTTTCGAGTGCCTCGTGGTCAATTTTGACCAGCTCGATGTGTTCTTTTTCTTCCCGGAATTCAGACAGATGGGATGGCCTGCCTCGATTTTGAATTTTTACCATTGCTTCTGTGAAAGAGCGGTGGATGTCACTGAGGCGCTGCTGCGGACTGCCGGTTTCTATAATTAAACGGCAAACCGGGTCGCTTGCTCCTTCGCTCCGGATCAATTCGGCCCAGAAATTCCCTTCCTGTTTCAACTGCTCCTCTTCATCCCCTTTCAGAATCAGAACCAGCTCTTCGATGTCTTTTTTTGTCCATAAAATATCGCGATTATTCCCTGCCAGGTTAGAGATTATCCGTTCCAGGTGCTGGTAGACACTGTAGTCAAACGATTGGCTTTCATCACAAAGCTCAATTGAAATGATTAGCACCATGAATTGCTGGGCGACCAGGTTAAGGCCTAATTGTTGACCTTGCTCGATGGCAACCCCAGAAGAAATCCCCCCCATCACCAGGCGGAGCAAAAACTGTTCTCTGCGTAACTGCATATTGGATTCGGCCTGGCTCTTTAGCTGTTTCAGGTCCTCTCGTTCATTTTTTTCTTGATCGAGCTGTAAAGCCGCTTTTTTTAGAACATCCAGGATATCCCCCGAGCTGATTGGTTTCAATAAATAATCAGTGACACCGATTTTTAGGGCAGCCTGGGCATACTCAAATTCATCGTGTCCGCTCAGAACGATGATCTTGACCCAAGGCATATGTTCGCGCACAATTTTGCTTAATTGCAAACCATCCATGAAGGGCATTTTGATGTCTGTGATCAGTACGTCGGGCCTGATTTCTTGAATCAAGGGCAGTGCTATCTCCCCGTCTGGCGCCTCTCCACTAAAAGTAAAGCCCCCTGCTGCCCAATCCACATTGTCGCGAATTCCCTCTCGTGCGACAATTTCATCCTCGACCAAGAATACTTTGTAGCTCACAAAAAAATTATAACATTATCGTAGTAAGATATTTAACATGCGCAGCGAACAAGAAATGCTGGACCTGATCCTCAACACAGCTCACGATGACAACCGCATCCGGGCAGTTATCATGAATGGCTCGCGGGCCAACCCGAATGCGCCACGCGATATCTTTCAGGATTTTGATATCGTCTATATCGTCACAGATATCGCTCCATATATCCGTAATCTGGAGTGGATCAAGCGATTTGGCGAGCCTATGATCATCCAATTACCAGACGATATGGGCGAGCCCCCACCAATAATAACTGAAGGGTACACTTACCTGATGCAGTTTACCGATGGAAATCGCATTGACCTGGGAGTTTATCCTTTTTCCAGCCTGGATAGCATACTTCAGGATAGCCAGACGATCATCCTGCTGGACAAAGATGGGATAATCCCGCTCCTACCGCCAGCAGGCGACGCCGGCTATCTCCCCCTTCTGCCTACTGCGAAACAGTTCAGTGATTGCTGCAACGAGTTTTGGTGGGTATGCCCTTATGTAGCCAAAGGGCTATGGCGAGAACAAATTCTGTATGCCCACTATATGTTGGATGTAATCATTCGCCCGGAGCTGATGAAAATGCTGGTCTGGTATATTGGCTGCCAGACCGATTTCAAAAAAAACCCAGGTAAGTATGGGAAATACTACCGCCAGTATCTGACTCCTGAATTGTGGCAGTTATTACTTTCCACCTATTCTGATTGTGACTATGCGCAAACCTGGCAGGCGTTGTTTGCTATGGGCGAGCTGTTCCGCATAATAGCCGGCCAGGTTTCCGTCCACCTGGGCTATATGTATCCTGCAGAAGATGATGCCCGTGTCAGCGCCCACTTGCAGCATGTACGCTATCTGCCGAAAGACGCCAGCGAGATTTACTGATGTCTCGATATTAATCTATTCAACACTTGTGACAGGATTGTCAAGATTTACAGTAAAATAAAATTAACGCTCTGCTGTCTACTTCTATCCATTGAAACAAGGAGACCCTAATGACCGCGATCATCGCAATTGAAGGCATTGGCGATAAGTATGCTGCTGTGCTCAAGGGAATTGGTATCGCCACCGTCGAAGCGCTTCTCAAGGCAGGCGCGACACCCAAAGGTCGCCAGGAAATTGCCGAGAAGACTGGTATCAGCGACAAATTGGTTCTCGAATGGACCAATCGCGCCGACCTTTTCCGCATCAAAGGCGTGGCAGAAGAATATTCAGACTTGCTCGAAGCGTCTGGAGTAGATACCGTCGTAGAGCTGGCACAACGAAATGCCGAGCACCTGTTTCAAAAAATGGTGGCTGTCAACGATGAAACAGAGAAGGTGCGTAAGCTTCCGACCCAAGGACAGGTTTCTGATTGGATCGAGCAAGCCAAGTCATTGCCCCGCATAATGACTTATTGACTTAAATCCAGCCGCTGCTCTATCCAGCGGATGAACATTGCCAGGCCAAGCGTCATCACCAGATAGAGCATGGCCACTACAGAGTAAGTCTCGAAGAATTTAAACGTCGAGGCGGAATAAACTTTACCCAGCTGGGTGATGTCTTGTACGCCTAAAACAGACACCAGGGCAGAGTCTTTCAGCATGGCGATGAATTCGTTGCCCAGTGCCGGGAGGACATTACGCACGGCCTGCGGCAGCAAGATAAAGCGCATTACTTGCCAGTAGCTAGCGCCTTCAGTCTGCGCGGCTTCCTTCTGCTCTTTTTCGATGGACTCAATCCCAGCCCGAAAAATTTCTGAGATAAAGGCACTGTAGCCGATCGATAAAGCCAGGATAGCCCGTGCGGTGAAATCCACCTGGCGGATATTTAATTCCTGGATCACGCCTCGCTCGATCAGGGGTCCGCCAAGCCAGTTCACCCCATCCACCAGCGCAGGTGCTCCCACGAAGGAGATGAAGTACAACAATACCAGCATGGGGATGCCCCGCAGCACTTCCACGAAGAAAGAAGAGATTTCCTGCAGGATGCGGCTCTGAGAGACGCGCATCAACATCCACAGCATACCCAGCAGCATGGCGATGATGTATGCAATCAATGAGACAGAAATGGTCGTCCACAGACCCTGCCGCACTGCAGCAAAGATGACTTTGTAATTCTCGTTGGTGGAGAATGTCCAGAAAGCCAGAACGGCAAACAGCAGCGCTACCAGGAGCCAGTATGGCAGGCGCGAGAGCCTGTCGGTAGCCGGAAGCATGTGGGATCGAATGCCGGAAGGTGTAGTGCCAGGGTTGTGAGCGGCGCTCAAGAGCAGCTCCCTAGGAGATCGATAATGAAAAAAATCCCCGGCAGGAAAGGCTGGTTACGAGCCGATTAGACCTGCCGGGGACTATGCACTACTGTGCGCTGGGATCGTACAGGAAGAACCAGCGTGTGTTCAAGTGATCCAGGAAACCATCTTCTTTCATGCTCTGGATAGCGGCATTGAACGGCGCAACCAGGTCGGATTCTGGCGTGAAGATGAAGCCAAACTCCTCACTCCCCAGCGGATCGCCGACCAGCTTGAGCTTGTCCGGGTTGGCGCCGATGTAGCCCTTGCTGGATGCCGCATCCATCAGCACCATGTCCACATCCCCAGCAATCAAAGCCTGCACCGCCGCCCCGAAGTTCTCGAACAGCTTGATGCGCGGGTTGGCTTCATCGCCGTCCAGCACCTCGTACACCGCCGTGTAGAAGTTGGTCGTGCCGGTCTGCGAGCCGATCAACAGATCGGGGTTGGCGCCAAACTCCGCCGCTGTGGTGAAGCGGTCTTCGTCCGCCCGCACCAGCATGAACTGCTGCGAGAGCATGTACGGGTCCGAGAAGTCCACTTCCTGCTTGCGCTCATCGGTGATCGTGATCCCGTCCATCCCGATATCAAACTGGCCTTCCTTCACCGCTGAGATCATCGTATCCCAGGCGGTCACCTGCCAGTCCACCTGGCAGTTCAGCCGGCGGCAGATCTCGTTCACCGCATCATACTCCCAGCCCACTGCTTCGCCCGTCAGGGGATCAACAAAGTTGAGCGGGGTGTAATCGTTGCCAGTCACCGCCACCACTGTCCGGCCTTCCAGATCCGGCAGGCTGTCATAGGCGTCTTCTGCAGCCGGGTCGGTCAGGAAGAACCAGCGATTATTCAGATAATCCAGGTAGCCGTCAGCTTTCAGCTGGGCAATGGCGGCATTGAACGGCGCAACCAGGTCGGATTCTGGTGTAAAGATGAAGCCAAATTCCTCGCTCCCCAGCGGATCGCCGACCAGCTTGAGCTCGTCCGGGTTGGCGCCGATGTAGCCCTTGCTGGAAGCCGCATCCATCAGCACCATGTCCACATCCCCAGCAATCAAAGCCTGCACCGCCGCCCCGAAGTTCTCGAACAGCTTGATGCGCGGGTTGGCTTCATCGCCATCCAGCACCTCGTACACCGCCGTGTAGAAGTTGGTCGTGCCGGTCTGCGAGCCGATCAGCAGATCGGGGTTGGCGCCGAACTCCGCCGCCGTGGTGAAGCGGTCTTCGTCCGCCCGCACCAGCATGAACTGCTGCGAGAGCATGTACGGGTCCGAGAAGTCCACTTCCTGCTTGCGCTCATCGGTGATCGTGATCCCGTCCATCCCGATATCAAACTGGCCTTCCTTCACCGCCGCAGATCATCGTATCCCAGGCGGTCACCTGCCAGTCCACCTGGCAGTTCAGCCGGCGGCAGATCTCGTTCACCGCATCATACTCCCAGCCCACCGCTTCGCCCGTCAGGGGATCGACAAAGTTGAGCGGGGTGTAATCGTTGCCAGTCACCGCCACTACCGTGCGGCCTTCCAGGTCCGGCAGGCGCAGAGTTTTTGCAACTTCAGCTACTGCGATTGGCTCGGTGGGTTCCGGCATGGGCGGCTCGGTGGGTACAGCGGTTGGTTCAGGCGCCGCTGGCGGTTCGGTAGCAGCCTCGACCGGTGCGGTTGTGGGCTCGGCTGTGGGCGCCTCGCTGGGTACTGCAGCTTCTGGTGTGGCAGCTTCCTCGGCGCCGCAGGCAGCCAGTATCAAGGACAGCAAAACAATCAAGAATAAAAGTTTACCTTTCATTACATTTCTTCCTTTCAAGAATATTCTCCTGGTTACTGCCAGTGATCGCACGACCCACCGTTGATCTCCCCTGGCAGCCTGGGGTGAGTATAGCATAGATGGAAGCGCCGGACAAGAAAATGCCGAATGCAGGTATAATCGAAAATCAAGTATTTTGCGGCTGGTGCATACTAATTGGCAGCGCCAATCTCACCTCCTGGAGGATTTAACATGGAAGAAGTCTCAGTGAAAATAATACTGGCCAAATTCGACAGCGAAGACAAGGCCGGGAAAGCCCTGAAAATCTTTACGCGCCGGTGGAAAAGGGAAGTTTGACATTAATAACGCCGCAGTAATTAAGAAAGAAGAGCAGGGAAAACTGCGCATCCGGGAAGATGGCGACGCGGATGGGGGCGAGGGTGCTGGAGTTGGCGCCCTGGTCGGCGGTACAATCGGTCTCATCGTCGGTCCTTTAGGAGTTGTAGCGGGCGGCGCGATTGGCGCAGCGGTCAGCGGATTGGTATCCAAGTATCGCG
This sequence comes from uncultured Chloroflexia bacterium, assembly GCA_963744375.1. Lineage (GTDB taxonomy): Bacteria > Chloroflexota > Anaerolineae > Anaerolineales > UBA4823 > CTSoil-045. Next base: position 222,539 of record CAVUTH010000002.1, read on the forward strand.
ACTCCGGGCTGCGCGACGAGCGCCTGGAGCAGATCGGCGCCGATTTACAGCCGGGTACATCGATTCTCATCGCGGTAGTAGAGTATTTATGGGAAGAAGAAGTCACTCAGATCCTCAAGGATGCCGGCGGCCAGGTCGACGCATCCTTGCTACCCAGTGACATGCTGGCTCGCATGAATGAGTCAGCCAACATGCAAGGACCCAACTTGATCGTGACGCCTTCGCGCCCGGAAGAAATTAATACACGCCTGCGCTCCGGGGCTTAGCCCAAGGGATCATCGCTTTTTAAGATCAATTCCCGGCATTTGCTTGCTCATCCAGCAAGGCGAGAAAATGCTGGTAGAGCTGTTCTGCATCTGCAGGATCATCCCCGATCGCTGTTACGCCTAAACGACCTTCCGAGCCGACGCTGCTCAGCATGTGCATAACAATCCCCCGCTGGCAGGTCTGATCGAACTGCAGGCGATGCTTGCTTACCAGGTCAAATAAATCTTCAGTCGTAAAGGCTCGATACGCCTGAGATTCAACGTGGTCGCTGGCTACGTAACATTTCTCCTGGCCAATATGAGTTGTGAACTTACCCGTCTCGGGATGGTAAATCCCGTCTGTCAGGTATTGCAGGGTAAGGAAAGGATGAGTCGTGCCCCCTTTTCGTAAATTGACTTCGATGGCATAAGGCTCCCATTCACCCCCTGGCGAACGAACGACGATGAAATCTACGGCAAATCTGCCAACGATCCCTTCTCGGGCAAAACGTTCGCCAATCTTTTTGGCTTCGCGCATGATCTGCGGTGCATACTCACTGCTCGCAGGAAAACGAGCCCCCAGATAGCTCTGTCCACTGGGTCCCCCCAGGATCTGGTCGTGGGTTGAGAGCTGCTCTACTTCACCCAAAGGCGATACTCGTAATTGAGCGCTTGGGCTGCGCACCTCCACGCCCGAGATCATCTCCTCGACAATCCCGCCCTGTTTCTCCAGCATACCCCGATACCAATCGTATGTCAGGTTCTCCACCTCGAACCCCATGCCGCGCACTCGCTCCTGAAGCTGTCGAACTTCATCTACTGAACCGGATGCAGGCAACCCTGAAAGCTCGATTACCGCGTTGCCCATCCCTGAAACGCCATCGTTTAACTTAATGATCGCCCGGGTCATCCCTGGTCGTCTGCTGCGCATGCGTGCCAAAGCCGCCACAACTTCGTCTTCGCTGAACAAATTCTCATACCCCAGCGGATGAAGTACTTCTTCTTCAGCAAATATCCTGCGGCAGCCGCTTTTGGTGCCAAAAGCAAAAAAGCGCGGATCGGCGGCGAACATCGGGATGCCAAGACGGATGGCCAACTCACGCTCCAGGTCCGTGGTGATAAAGGGCACCAGATGGACCCTGTTCATATCCCCAATCAGGCTCTGGATGTGGTGGATCAACCCAGGACGCTCCAGAATCTTATTGACCAACGGCTTAGCAGATGAATCCTCAGGAGAAACCAGCAGCAACCGCTTGCGCGCATGACTGGCCACCACACTGGGCACCATCTGCAGGTAATATTCGACAATTCCGGGATTGATCGGCTGGGAAGTAATATAGATCATGCGGATATTCGGCTGACGCAGCAGAAAAAGCATGAAGAGAAAGCGCTCTTCGTAAGCTTGTTGGATGGCTGCGCCTAATTTGACATCGACGGTTAAGGATGGCAGGACAACAATGGTGTTTCCTTCTTCAATCGGTCCGCCGGGATCTGTCCTGCCGATCATTTCCCACAGAGGCACCAGTTTTTTCTGGAGTTGCTCGAATTGTTCTTGAATCTCGCTGCTGGTAAGCTCACTGCTGCCCATATTCACTCCCTTATTGTGGATATAACCAATCAATTTTATCATAGCCATTTCAGGTTGCCTGCCGGCAGATTAACAACAAGGTCCCACAGCCATTAGAGAATGCACCCCAGGATCATAAAAACCGAATAAAATATGGCTACAAGGAGCACCTATATATGGCTACCATTCCTGAAGAATATCTTGATCTATTTGAAAAACGTGCTTTTGCTCACCTGGCAACCCTGATGGAAGACGGCAGTCCCCAGGTTACACCGGTATGGATTGACTTCGACGGTACTTACATCCTGGTAAACAGTGCCCGCGGGCGCGTGAAGGATCGCAATATGCGCCGGGATCCCCGCGTAGCGATCGAGATAATCGATCCCGACGACCCCTACCGTTATTTCCAGGTGCAGGGAAAAGTGGTCGAGATCACCGAAGAAGGCGCTGCCGACCACATCGATAAAATGGCGCAAAAATACATGGGAAAGGAACGCTATCCCTATCACCGTCCGGATGAATCCCGGGTACTGTATAGAGTATTGCCAGAAAAGATCATCCGCTGATAGAGAGAAAGGCCGGCATGGCATCCATGTTTGAGCTATCGATTCAGGAAATTCAAGCCAAACTGACCTCCGGTGAGCTGACCTCTCGCCGGTTGGTTGAGTACTACCTCGATCGCATCCAATCCATCGATCAAAGCGGACCGAAACTGAATGCGATTATCGAAATCAACCCGGATGCCCTCAGCATCGCTGACCAGATGGATGCAGAACGCTTACAAGGTACTCTTCGTGGGCCGCTCCACGGTGTGCCCATCGTTCTCAAAGACAACATCGATACCCACGATCGCATGACCACCACAGCCGGTTCCCTGGCTCTGGAAGGCTCAATCGCCCAGCAAGACGCATTCCTGGTTGAGAAGCTGCGCCAGGCGGGCGCCATCCTGCTAGCCAAGGCAAACCTGAGCGAATGGGCAAACTTTCGTTCTACCCATTCCTCCAGCGGCTGGAGCAGTCGCGGCGGACAAACACGAAACCCGTATTCACTAGATCGCTCTCCCTGCGGCTCCAGCTCTGGATCTGCGGTGGCCGTGGCCGCGGATCTGTGTGCCGGCGCCGTTGGCACCGAGACCGATGGGTCGATTACCTGCCCCGCATCCGTCAACGGTATTGTCGGCATCAAGCCCACGCTTGGCTTGATCAGCCGCTCAGGCGTCATCCCAATTGCACACAGCCAGGATACTGCCGGCCCGATGGCGCGCAGCGTGGCGGATGCCGCAATCCTGTTGGGCTGCATGGTTGGCATGCATCCACTCGATCCAGCAACCCGGGAGAGTGAAAGCCGATTTTATACCGACTATACGCAATTCCTGGCAGAAGACGGACTCAAAGATGCACGCATCGGGGTGGCGCGTAATTTCTTCGGCAGTGATGCCCGTTACGACGCGCTCGTGGAAGCCGCTATCGCCCTGATGGAATCTCTAGGCGCCGAAATTGTCGATCCCGCCGACATCCCAACTGCCGGGAAGTGGGACAAAACCGAAATTGAAGTCCTGTTGTATGAGTTCAAAGCCGATTTGAACGCCTATCTGGGCGGGCTGCCTGCCGGCGCCAAGGTGCACAGCATGCAAGAAGTAATTGAATTCAACGAGCTGAATAAGGAACGGGCCATGCCGATATTTGGGCAGGAGCGCATGCTGCAAGCACAGGAAAAAGGTCCATTAACCCACAAACGATATCTCAATGCACTTGCCAAAAACCAGCGCCTGGCGCGTGCCGAAGGGATTGATGCCGTCTTATTCAAGTACAATCTGGATGCTCTGATTGCCCCCACAGGTCCGATCGCCTGGATGATCGATTGGGTCAACGGCGACCAGATTTCCGGCCCGGATACGACCTCGGTTGCAGCCGTAGCCGGTTACCCGCATATCACAGTCCCGCTTGGGTATGTGTGCGATCTGCCAGTCGGTCTGTCCTTCATCGGAACAGCCTGGCAGGAGCCACGAATTATCCGGCTGGCCTACGCATACGAGCAGGCCAGCCGCAAAAGAATACCACCAAATTTCCCGACGAGCGTTACTCCAGCAGCCTTTCGATAGTGGCTAAGCCTTCGCGGAAATCGTTGCCCAGATAGAAGCCCGGCATGCGCAGACGCCACTCCGGCTGCAGGGCATAAATTCTCCCACCGTACCCCACCACCGGTCGACCACTTTGCGCAGCTTCGGGTAAGTACTGCGGCCAGTTCAACAGCTCGGCAGCCACATTTTCCAACATTGCCACCAAGATCACCATCGGCGGATTGAGGTCGCGGACAAAATTGGCCAGCTCCTGCATGGGGACGGCCTGGCCCAGATATGCGATTGGCCAACCCCGCCTGCGCAGAAGTGCTCCCAGGATCAACAGACTGCCTTCGTGCCATTCATTAGGCCCGCAAGCCATCACGATGGGTGACTTGGCGCGTGGCGGAGGTCCGCTCATCATCCACATTAGCAACCGCTGGCGCAAGTAGTTGGTTGCCATGTGCTCGGTGGCTACGGAGGCCTGCCCGCTGATCCAGGCATCTCCAAAATGGGCAATCGACGGGCCAATAACATCCAAGATCAATTTCTCAGGCGTAGAAGATGCCAAAGCGTCCCCCAGCACCATATCCGCCCCCATCAAGTCACGCCGCATAAGCACATCAACCAGGTTCTGTTGATACATTTGTAAATGGTCTGCCGGTTGAGATTGATATGTGGTCTCCTCGACCTGGTAATCCGTAGCTACCTGAAGAAGATGCCCGGTGGTTTCCTGATGGCGCAGAGCATTGATTGCCTGAGCGGTCTGCATGCCTTCACCGATGCGATCCTTCACCCAATGCAGGCGCATCACATCCCGTTCCGAGTACAGGCGGTGACCGCCGGCGGTGCGTTCGGATTCGGGGAAATCATACCGCCGCTCCCAGGCTCGCAAAGTAGCCATGGATACGCCTGTCATACGTGCTACAACCCCAATATTGTAAAGCGGCTCGTGGTTTCCAACTTTTACGTCTGGTAATGGACTCATCTTACTATTCCTGGTTTTATGTAATTTACGTCATCTCTCGGAGAAATATTGTATAGATATAATTTATCACAGCAAAAAATATTTGTCAAGATATGTTTAGTTTATTTGTACAACATCTTGACAATTTTAGGTATTTTCGCTAAAATAGATTTATCAGTTAAAATTGAACTACCCGTGCAGGAGGCAACATGATCGTTATTACCGGTGCATCCGGCTATCTTGGCAGTCACATCACCCGCAGGTTGGTGTCTGAAGGGAAATCCGTACGAGCTCTCGTTCACAATCGCCAGCGTGCCCAATCCGAAGGACGTTTGAAATCATTGGATGTGGAGCTGGTCGAGGCGGACGTAACACGCCCGGAGACCTTGCAAGCGGCACTCGACGGGGCAACTGCGGTCATTCACACAGTGGCGATTGCAATAGAAAAAGGCAATAAGACCTACGAAGGGATTAACTACCAGGGAACCGTCAACCTGGTGGAAGCAGCCAAGAGCGCTGGCATAAGCCGGTTCATCAATATCTCACAACTGGGCGCCGCCCCTCAACTACCATATCGCTTCCTGGCATCTAAGGGTAAAGCCCAGGAATATGTAGCCGCATCTGGCCTGGATTGGACCGCCCTTCGTCCCTGTGTCATATGGGGTCCCGAGGATGAATTCGCGAACACTTTCGCCCGGCTGGTACCGCTTACCCCTCTCATATTTCCGATCATCGGCGATGAAAACTCCCTGTTCCAGCCTGTATGGGTTGAGGATGTGGCGACCAGTGTAGCAAAAGCACTCGACGACCCGTTCACGATTGGCAAGGAGTACGAGCTCGGCGGCCCAGAAATTATCACTTTGGAGGAGATTGAGCGTCGGACTCTGGCAGCCATCAATGCAAAGCGGAAAATGGTCCACTTTCCCATGGGGCTTATCAAAGTTGCTGTAAGCCTGATGGAAGCGCTTCTCCCCGCACCACCGGTAACTAAAAGTTTGTTAGAGTTGCTCATGGTAAGCAATGTGACGACTGACAACGCAATCCATAAATTTGTCCCACAGCCTCGGCCATTCTCCGTCGAGAATATCTCCCCGTACATGAAAGATTTTACCGTTTCTCAAACCATTAATCAGTTTTTAGGGAAGGCTTAATCATGAAAATCGGGATCATCGGCAGTGGCTTTGTAGGCTCAACTGCCGCCTACGCCATGGTGATGCGCGGTGTGGGTCGGGAAATTGTGTTGGTCGATCTGAACCGCCAACGCGCCGATGCGGAAGCATCCGACTTACTCCACGCCGTACCATTTGCCCACCCCATGGAAGTCCATGCCGGTGATTATTCCGACCTGGATGGCGCTCAGGTGGTTATCTTGACCGCCGGAGTGAGCCAGAAGCCGGGCGAGACCCGTCTGGAGCTGCTGGAACGCAACGCCCGCGTCTTTGAGCAGATTGTTCCTAAGGTGTTGGAAAATGCACCGGATACCATTCTGCTGGTTGCAACCAACCCAGTAGACGTTATGACCCACCTGGCAGCCTATTACGCACGCCGCCTCGGCGTGCCATCCAGCCGGGTGATCGGCTCGGGAACATCGCTCGATACCGCCCGCTTTCGGTCGCTGCTTGGCCAGCGGCTGATAGTCGATCCACAGCACATCCACGCATACGTTTTGGGCGAGCATGGGGATTTAGAAGTCCTCACCTGGTCGATGGTAAGTGTTGGTGGATTACCATTAGATGATTTTTGTGAAGATCGCAATCTCTCCGTTTGCTCAGAAGACCGCATGCTGATCGACAACCTGGTGCGCCACGCAGCCTATCAAATAATAGAAGGCAAAGGCTCGACATATTATGGCATTGGCAGCGCATTGGCCCGCATTTGTGAGGTAATTTTACGCGACCAGGACGCCATCCTGACCCTGTGCACACCGCTTGAAGAAGTTGAAAGCGTCAAGGACGTTACCATTTCGATGCCACACCTGGTAGGCGGCACGGGCATCCTGGCCACTCTCCACCCAAAAATGGACAGCGTAGAGCACCAGGCGCTCCAGGCCAGCGCGGCTTTGATCCGCAGCCAGATCAGCCAGCTAGGCATAGGATAACCTCTATTTTTATGGAATCATTTGACCGACCCACCGCTATCTGGTGGCTGCGGCGCGATCTTCGCCTGCAGGATAACCAGGCATCTACTGGCTGCATTGGAATATTCCAGCCAGGTCATCCCTGTGTTTATTCTGGATCAACGGCTGATTGACTCCCGCTACAGCGGAGAAAAACGGCTGGCTTTTCTGTTTGCTGTCCTTCGCAGCCTCAATAGCGAGCTGCAGGAGCGTGGCAGCCGCTTGATCCTGCGCCAGGGAAATCCTCTGACCGAACTGCAGAAATTGCTAGATGAGACCGGCGCGTCCAGGGTCTTTGCCGAGCCGGATTACTCCCCCTTTGCCATGCAGCGGGATGGCGAGATTTCCCGGCATCTTCCGGTTAGCTGGGTCGGCAGTCCGGCTATCCTGCCGCCTGAATTCGTGCTTAAGCCCAACGGAGAACCATACACCGTATTCACCCCGTTCAGCCGGGCCTGGAAAATGCAGTTTCCCTCAGGGGGTATGAAACCCAAACCGCCTCCAGAGCGCATTTCCACACCCGGTAATATCTACTCTCTAACGTTCCCGCTCGAACCCTCCCTACCGAAGACTGTGCCATTCCCCGCTACTACCCAGGAAGCACTTCGCCGTCTGGAGCGGTTTACAAACACCAACCATGGGGACATCTTCCAATATGCTGCGGGACGAAACCGGCAGGATCTGGATGGCACTTCAAGGATTTCTCCATACTTGAGATTTGGCCTGCTCTCTGCTCGGCAGGCTGCCGAAGCAGCCCAACATGCCATCCAATCTGCAGCGGATGCAGAGGCGCGTCAAGGAGCCGAGACCTGGCTCAACGAACTCATCTGGCGTGATTTTTACATCCATATACTTTATCATCACCCTCGCCTGCGGAGAGAAAATTTTCGCCTGCCTCATGTTCGCTGGCAGAACCGACCCGATCATTTCCAGGCATGGAGCAGCGGGCAGACCGGATATCCAATCGTGGACGCCTCGATGCGCCAGCTGGTTGAAAGCGGCTGGATGCACAACCGCTCTCGCATGATTGTAGCCTCCTTCCTTACCAAGGACTTACTGGTGGACTGGCGCCTGGGCGAGCAGTTTTTTATGCAGCATCTTATCGATGGCGACCCGGCTGCCAATAATGGCGGCTGGCAGTGGACCGCAGGCACCGGTACCGACGCGGCGCCTTATTTCCGCATCTTCAACCCGGTCACACAGGGAATCCGCCACGATCCGCAAGGAAAGTACATCCGCCACTGGCTGCCGGTGTTAGAATCAGTACCCGATGAATATATTCACGAACCGTGGAAAATGGATCGGGAAATCCAGGCCAAATCAAATTGCTTCATTGGCCAGGATTATCCCCCTCCTCTGGTTGACCATGCCGAAGCTCGCCAGCGCGCATTAATTGCTTATGGTCAACCTGTCTGATCTCCAGCCAAGCGAAACTTCTACCAATCCAGGCTTTATCCGCCTTCTAAATCTTTCCAAGAGATACCAGGAAGGAGGTCAGTACCGCGTAGTTCTTCACGAAGCGAACGCCACATTCCATCAGGGCGAGTTAGTGGCCATCCTTGGAAAAAGCGGCAGCGGTAAGAGCACTTTATTAAACATGATCAGCGGGATTGACCTGGTCGACTCCGGTGTAATCTGCCTGGGCGACCAGGAGCTGACCGCCATGAATGAAAAACAGCGCACGCTTTTTCGCCGTCGCAATATTGGTTTTATCTTCCAATTTTTCAACCTCATCCCAACACTCAATGTTCTTGAGAACGTGATACTGCCCGGCGAGCTGAACGGCTTACCGGAAGCTGCTTTACGCCGGCATGCCCAGCAGCTCCTGGAATCAGTGGGTCTTCTCGACCGCCTGGCGACTTTTCCCGATCGCCTTTCTGGCGGTGAGCAGCAGCGTGTGGCGATTGCCCGAGCCCTGATCAACGATCCCATCCTGCTGCTGGCGGACGAGCCGACCGGAAACCTGGACGAGGAAACCGGATTGCAGGTGTTATCATTACTCGACAGCATGACCCGCAAAGCCGGAAAAACCATGATCATGGTCACGCATAGTGTCGAAGCTGCCACGCTGGCGGATCGGATGCTCTATCTACGAGAAGGCAAGCTTAGCAATTCTCACCCTGAGATTTTAATTATTATTTTTCGCATCTCGGGAACGAAACATCATCAGGAGGCATCATGATAGTTATCGATAAGATAGACACCAACAACAAAGCCCAGGTCAAAGATTTCATCACGCTGCCTTACCGGCTCTTCAAAGGTGTAGATCAATGGGTGCCGCCTTTAATGGTGGATCAAAAACTATATTTACAACGTGATAAACATCCTTTCTACGAGCATTCCGAAGCCGATTTTTTCCTTGCCCGGCGAGATGGCCAGGTAGTTGGCCGGATTGCAGCACTGCAAAACCGGCACTACAACGAATATCATGGCACAAAAAAAGCCCAGTTTTACCTGTTCGAATGTGAAAACGACCAGGAAGCCGCCAGCGCTTTGTTCGATCAAGTCTTTGAATGGGCGCATGCGCGCGGCCTCGATACGCTGGTTGGACCGAAAGGCTTCGGCGTGTTAGATGGCTACGGGCTGCTCCAGGATGGCTATGAACATCGCCAGGTCATGTCGATGATGAATTACAATTTTCCGTATTACGTCAATCTCGTCGAAAACCTGGGGTTTGTGAAAGAAGTTGATTTTCTTTCTTGCTACCTGCATCGCAGCAATTTCGTACTACCTGAGCGTATTCACAGTATAGCCGAGCGAGTGCTGCAGCGAGGTACGCTGGGCGTGACTCGCTTCCAAAGCAAAAATGACCTGAAAGCCTGGGCGCCACGGATCGGCAAGGCTTACAACCAGGCTTTTGTCAATAACTGGGAGTATGCCCCCTTGACCGATGCCGAAATCAAGGTCGTACTGGACAACATCCTGTTGATTGCCGATCCAAAAATGATCAAGATCATTACCCACAAGGACGACGTGGTAGGCTTCTTGCTCGGGTTTCCCGGATCTTTCTGCCGCCTTGCAGCGCGCCAAAGGCAAGCTGTTCCCAATCGGGATTGTTGATATTATGCTCGAAATCCGGCGCACCAACTGGCTGTCGGTAAACGGTGCAGGCGTCCTGCCTGAGTTTCAGGGGCACGGCGGCAACGCTGTGATGTACTCCGAGATGCAAAAAACCGTCCTGGAAAACCCGCGTTATGAACATGTCGATATGACCCAGGTTGCAGAAACAGCAGTCCAAATGCGACGTGATCTGGTGAACCTGGGGGGCAAGCCCTATAAAAACCACCGCGTCTACCGGCGAGCAATTTAATACCAGGGCGGCCACAGACAATCGGCATTAATTAGAGAAATGTTTCGAAAGACACTATTCAATGTAGGATGGCGCTATCTACGACGCCATCCCTGGCAAAGCGCGCTGATGATTCTGGGGATTACCCTGGGGGTAGCGGTCGTAATTGCCGTTGACCTGGCCAATGCCAGCGCCGGCCGTGCCTTTGATCTGAGCACGGAGTCGGTGGCAGGCAAAGCCACGCACCAGATCACCGCAGGTCCACAGGGTATTCCAGATACCCTATACGCTGAACTCCGCCGCCTGGGCTCAAAACTCCAATCTGCACCGATCATAGCCGAATATGTCAGTTCGCCCCAGCTGGGTAATCAACCGGTTCAACTGCTGGGCATCGATCCCTTTGCCGAGCCACCTTTCCGCAGCTACCTGATCTTTTCCGGGATCAGCGGCGCATCCAGCGACGGCGGCTTGCCTACCCTGGATCGTCCGGTTGGCCCGGATTTCACCACATTCCTGGTGAAACCGGGATCGGTGTTGATTTCTGCTGACCTGGCTGAGCGGTACGGGCTGCAGGCCTGCAAGGATGAAACAACTCCCAATTGCAAAATCGATCTTCAAGTCAGCGGTCGCAGCCGGCCCGTATCTATTGCCGGCTTGCTGCAACCTGAAGACCGCCTCAACCGCCGCGCGTTGGAAGGCCTGGTGCTCGCAGATATCTCCAGCGCCCAGGAGCTCACCGGTCGAATTGGCCGCCTGGATCGCATCGACTTAATCCTCGCTTCCCTGTGCAGCCAGTCGGGCGCGCTTTGCGCTGAAGAGCTGGGGGCGCTGCTTCCGCAAGGTGTGCAGCTGCAGCCGGTCTCAGCTCGCAGCGGAACCATCGAGCAGATGACTTCCGCTTTCCGCATCAATCTGACCGCACTCAGCTTGCTGGCCCTGGTCGTAGGTATGTTCCTCATCTACAATACCATGACCTTTTCCGTCGTTCAGCGCCGCCCCCTGTTTGGCACGCTGCGCTGCCTGGGCGCTACCCGTAACGAAGTTTTTATCATGGTGCTGGGTGAGGCTTTGGTGGTAGGGCTGCTAGGCGGATTATTGGGCATGATATTAGGAGTAATCCTAGGCCAGGGTGCTGTGCGCCTGGTAACCCAGACCATTAACGACCTTTTCTTTGTGGTCACTGTGCGGGGTGTTCAAATACCCTGGCCCAGCCTGGCCAAAGGCGCACTGCTGGGAATGGCGGCTACCCTGCTTACCGCCGCTCCTCCAGCCTGGGAAGCCGCCTCAGTGCCGCCGCGCCTGGCTCTCTCTCGCTCCGGATTAGAGTCCAAGGCACGCCGTGCGATCACTTTCTCGGCTGTTGCGGGGGGTATACTGGTTCTCAGTGGAATTTTGGTTCTGCTCATCCCCACTCGAGACCTGGTAATCAGCTTTGCCGGCACGTTCATGATCATCGTCGGAGCTGCCATGCTCGTCCCGCTGCTCACCGGTGTGCTGATGGGTGGAGTTACACCGATCATGGGACGACTGTTCGGTACACTCGGACGCATGGCACCCCGCGGCGTGGTCAATTCTCTCAGCCGAACGGCGATCGCGGTGATGGCATTAATGGTCGCCGTTTCTGTCACGATCGGTGTCAGCCTGATGGTCGGCAGTTTTAGATACACTGTCCAATCCTGGCTGAGTCAGACTTTGCAGGGCGATATCTATATCTCAGTGCCCGGTCTGACCGCCACAACTCCCTCGACGACGATCGAACCGGGGGTAATCGAAACCTTGAAGGGTTGGCCAGGCATCGCCCGCGCCGATGTCTTGCGCTCTGTCGAGGTAGACAGCCCGTTAGGCCGGGTGCATATCGCTGCCACCGATAACTACGAGATCGCAAGCGAACAAGTTTTTCTGACGAAGGATAATACAATAGGCGACCTGTGGCAGGCTATGGAAAATGGCGCTGTCATTGTCTCTGAGCCATTTGCCAATCGTTTCGATCTTCCGCAACAGGGCGGCTCGATCATCTTGAACACGGATCAGGGAGCAAAAGAATTCCCAATTGCCGGGATTTACTATGACTACGCATCCTCCCAGGGGACGGTATTGATGCCCCTGTCCCTTTATCGCCAGCATTGGCAAGATCCCTCCATCACGGCTATTGCGCTGCGCCTGGAGCCCGGTCAGGCGGTGGAGCCGCTGGTACGCAGCCTGCAGGACAGTCTTCCGACTCAACAGGGGCTGCTTGTGCGTCCCAACCGCGACCTGCGCGAGGATGTATTGGAGGTATTTGATCGCACATTTGCAATCACTGGCGCCTTACAGCTGCTGGCGACCTTTGTTGCGTTTATTGGCGTGCTGAGCGCTCTACTTTCACTCGAATTGGAGCGCCAACGTGAGCTGGGTATCCTGCGCGCCGTAGGGATGACCGTCCGCCAGCTGTGGAGCGTTGTGCTGATGGAAACCGGTTTACTTGGGTTGGTAGCCGGATTGCTGGCCATGCCCACCGGTTACTTGCTGTCGCTAATCCTGGTTTATATAATCAACCGCCGCTCCTTCGGTTGGACGTTACAAATGGATGTTACCTGGCTGCCATTTGCCCAGGCGATGCTGGTGGCTGTCCTGGCGGCCATCCTGGCCGGGTTGTACCCGGCATTACCGCATGGGTCGTATGATCACTTCGGAAGCGCTTCGCTCCGAGTAAGGCAGACAAATTATCGTGGCTATGCGCAAATTATCGACTCCCCTGTATACTTGTGACTCTGGTCATCTCAGTCACTGACCTGGCTTCTGGCAGGCTGCAACCAACAGCCGCCTGCACCGGCCGTTCTGGTAAATCTGGCGTTGCCTCCAAGCAACCAGGGGTTTGCCCGCGCTACCGAACCCATTCCATTTACCTTTCCCGAAGACCATGGTCCGCACCCGGAATACCAGACTGAATGGTGGTATTTCACCGGCAACTTGGCATCCGATACCGGTGAGCGCTTTGGTTACCAGCTGACCTTCTTCAGGCGGGCACTGCTGCCGCCTTCCGAGCTGCCCGAACGCCAGTCGGATTGGGCTACTGGGCAGGTATACATGGCGCATTTTGCCCTGACAGACGTCGAGCGGCAGCAATATCACTCCTTCGAGCGCCTGGCACGCGGCGCAGCTGGGATCAGCGGGGCACAATCGCCGCCTTTCCAGGTCTGGCTGGAGGATTGGCGGGTTGAAGAAACCGCCCCCAACACCTATTCCCTGACTGCTTCCCAGGACGGAATGGCCATCGACCTGCTACTGGTGGACACAAAAGGACCCATATTACAGGGTGATCAGGGCTACAGCCAGAAAGGACCGGATCCGGGCCAGGCATCTTACTATTACAGTCTGACTCGGCTGACGTCCTACGGCACTGTCCAATCCGACGGGCAGAGCTACACTGTCTCGGGCGAAAGCTGGATGGACCACGAATTCAGCACCAGCGCGCTTTCGCCCAATCAGGTTGGCTGGGACTGGTTCTCGATCCAACTGGACAATAACAGCGAGCTGATGTTCTTCCAGATACGCCGTGCCGACGGCAGCATCGATCCTTACTCCAGCGGTACCTTCATCACGGGCGATGGTACGACAACGCCATTAGCACTTGAGGATTTCAGCATTGAAGTGACCGATACCTGGATAAGCCCGCATACTGGCGCCAACTACCCTGCCGGCTGGAGGGTGGAGATTCCGTCGTTGTCCATTTCTCTCGCAATCAGGCCGCTGGCGGCTGATCAGGAATTCTCCGGGTCGTATGCCTATTGGGAAGGTGCGGTTGAGGTTTCTGGCGAAGGCGGAAGCGGTGTCCTCAACGGTTACGGCTACGTCGAGTTAACCGGCTATACCCGCTCCATGGGTGGCGAATTTTAGGCAATACTGTACAATACCTTGACAATATATGGATAATCGACGATAATTACGACTAATGAGTTAACCTTCAGTTAATCTACCGAAAGTCCTTGTTACTGGCGCAACAGGTTATATTGGCGGACGCCTGGTGCCGCGTTTATTAGCGGCCGGTTATCCAGTGCGAGTTTTGGTGCGCGACCCGCGCCGTCTGCAAGGTCGACCCTGGCTGGCACAGGTCGAGGTCGCCACCGGAGATGTATTGCAGCCCGAGTTACTCGTCAGCTGCCATGCAGGACATTTCCTATGCCTATTATATGATCCACTCGATGTCCAGCGCTACTAACTTCCACGAGCGTGATGTAGCCGCAGCCAGTAACTTTGCACACGCAGCCCAGGCTGCCGGTGTAGAGCGTATCCTTTACCTGGGTGGGCTCGGCGATCCCGAATCAGAGCTATCGATGCACCTGCGCTCCCGCCAGGACACAGGAGACGCTTTACGCCAATCCGGCGTGCCAGTCACCGAGTTTCGTGCCGCAGTCATCGTTGGCTCTGGCAGTCTGTCCTTCGAAATGATCCGCTACCTTACCGAGCGTGTTCCGGTGATGGTCTGCCCACGCTGGGTATTTACCCGCATCCAACCCATCGGCATCGATGACGTGCTCGCTTACCTGGTAGCGAGTTTATCCGTGCCCGTAAGCGCCGGCTGCATCGTTGAAGTTGGCGGCCAGGACGTCCTTACCTATGGCGACATGATGCTGGGATACGCCGAAGCGCGTGGGCTTAAAGCGCTTTCTTTTGCCTGTGCCTGTCCTGACCCCCCGGTCTATCTTCCTACTGGGTGCACTGGGTCACACCTGTTCCTGCTGATATCGCTCGCCCACTTATTGAAGGGCTGCGCAACGAAGTTATTGTCCGCTCTGACCTGGCCAACGACCTCTTCCCGGATATCGATCCGGTCGACTACCGCACCGCCGTCCGCCGTGCCCTGGAGACCGTCCAGGCCGGCGAGGTCGAGACCATCTGGTCAGACGCCCAGGCCAGCAGCATGGGCGATGTCCGGCCAGTCTACCTGGTCCAGGAGCAGGGGATGATCATCGAACGCCGGGAACAAGTGGTAGCCTCCTCACCGGCTGCGGTTTATCGCGTGTTTTCTGGGTTGGGCGGCCGCCGCGGCTGGCTGAGTATGGATCTGGCCTGGCGTGTGCGGGGAGCATTTGATCGTCTGGTAGGAGGTGTGGGTATGCGGCGCGGCCGTCGCCATCCCGATGAAGTGCGTGTCGGCGACGCCATAGATTTCTGGCGCGTCGAAGCAGTAGAACCCGATCGCTTGCTTCGTTTGCGAGCCGAAATGAAGGTCCCCGGAAAAGCCTGGCTGCAGTTTGAAGCTTTGCCAATAGAAAGTGAAAAAACTCGCCTGATTCAAACCGCATTTTTCGAGCCAAAAGGGTTATCCGGTTTGCTCTACTGGTACCTGCTTTACCCCGTTCACCAGTACATATTTGGTGATATGGTAAAAAAAATCGCCGGACGGGTCAAGGATTATACCTTGCAGCCGACGGCTAATAACTAATCATACTGAACAGGAATTATCAAATGAAGAAATGGTTATGGCTTATCCCCGGAATTCTCATTGCCCTGATCCTGGGCTTTGTTATCTGGGCACAAACACCTTCAGGGCCGATGCCGGAAGCCGAAGCAGCCATCGAGTTGGATGCGACTGTTGAAGTCGCACAAGACGGCTGGATCACCTTCACGCCCACCGGAGTCACACCCACCACTGGGCTGATTATCTATCCCGGCGGGCGTGTCGATCCCCGTTCCTACGCTCCTGCCGCACGGCAAATTGCCGAGCAGGGCTATCTGGTAGTTATTGCCCCTATGCCGCTGAACCTGGCAGTCTTTAACCCGGATCGAGCCGCGGATATCATAGCCGCATACCCGGACATCCAAAACTGGGCAATCGCCGGTCACTCGCTGGGTGGAGCGATGGCAGCCAATTATATCGACTCCGGAAACAGCGCAATCGATGGGTTGGCCTTGTGGGCCTCATATCCAGCGGAAGGCGACAGCCTGGCAGACAGCCCGATAACCGTAACATCCATCTCTGGCACCTTAGACGGGCTTTCTGATCCAACCAAAATCGAGGCATCCCGCAGCCTGCTGCCTGCGGATACGATATTTATCCCCATCGAAGGCGGTAACCATGCCCAGTTTGGCTACTACGGCCCGCAGGGCGGCGACAATCCAGCTGCCGTCAGCCGCGAGCAGCAGCAAGCCCAAATCGTTGCAGCCACCCTGGCCCTCCTGGAGCGTATAAACCAATGAACTCGTAAGCGCAAGATCGGATTGACCCTGTTGGCGATACTGGGCTTATTGATTCTCGCAGTATTAATCGTGCCGTTTTTAATCCCTGTCCCGCCACTAGAAGGTACGCAGCCGCCTCAGGCTTTGGCGGACCCGGATAGCCGTTTCGTGACAGTCGACGGTGTCGATATCCATTACAAACAGGCCGGCAGCGGCGAACCGGCGCTCGTTTTTCTGCACGGTTTCCCATCCAGCGCATTCACCTGGAGGGAGGTACTCGCTCCGCTCTCCGAAGACCACACTGTGGTGGCATACGATCGTCCAGGCTTTGGCCTGACTGAAAGGCCACTATCGTGGTCAGGGCAGAATCCTTATAGCCCCGAGGCACAGCCGGAGCTGCTGGTCGGGATGCTGGATCAGCTCGGTATTGAACGCGCCATATTGGTGGGTAATTCCGCCGGTGGCGCGCTGGCTGTGGAAACTGCCCTGAAATACCCGGATCGGGTCGAAGCCCTGGTGCTGGCTGCCCCGGCGGTTGGCGGCGAAAGGACTGGCGCATCTCTTCAACAGTTCTTTTTCAACACCCCGCAAGGCCGCCGGCTCGGACCGCTCCTGGTGCGGAAGGTGCAGGAGTTGGGACTGGAGCTGGCTAAAACCGCATGGCATGACCCATCCAAGATCACCGATGAAATCTGGGCGGGTTATACCCTGCCGCTCAAAGCTGATAACTGGGATCGTGGCCTTCTGGAGGTCGTCCGCAGCAGCGGCAATCGCACAGATCTCTCCCAGCGTCTCGGCGAGCTGGATTTGCCGGTGCTGGTTGTAACCGGGGATGATGATCGGATTGTGCCTACAGAAAACAGCATCCAGGTTGCCGGGCAGATTCCCGGTGCAGAGCTGGCCGTTTTACCCGCCTGCGGGCATGCGCCTCAGGAAGAATGCTCGCTGGATTTCCTGAAGGCGGTCAATCAATTTCTTACCAATCTAAAATAAATTTTGACATCTAAGGACTATACGAAATGGCAAAAGCTATCCAAATCAACACCCCCGCCCCCGATTTTGAGCTGACCGACCAGGCCGGCCGGGCAATATGCCTGTCGGATTTCCGCGGCTCAAAAAATGTGCTGCTGGTCTTCAACCGAACCTTCACCTGACCATTCTGCCAGGGGCATATGGCGCAGTTGCGCCAGGACTATGATCTTTTTGTTGCTCAGGATACGGTTATCCTGGTGGTAGGCCCAGAAAACCAGGCCGCCTTTCAGCGCTACTGGAAAGAAAATCAATTGCCGTTCATAGGGCTGCCTAATCCCGATCACAGCGTGTTAAAATTATTCGGTCAAGAAGTTAACCTGTTTAAGCTGGGAAGAATGCCGGCTCAGGTCATTATCGACAAACAGGGTGTCGCCCGTTTCGTGCATTACGGAAAAGCCATGTCCGACATCCCTGATAACACCGAGTTGCTGGCTATACTTGCAAAACTAAACGGAGAGGGGGTTACCCTCTCCGTTTAGACGAAATCTCTGCGAGGTGACTATGTCTTACCGTTCTGACCGCGCCCGCCGGCGTGCTTCTCGTACGCGCGGCATGCGCATCCTGGCTATCATCCTGATCGTCGTGATCCTGGCGGTTGTTGCCTATTTTGTCTATCTGCAGTTCTCCGGCCAGGAAAGCAGTGCGCTGCCCTTGCAGCAAATTTCGGCAGGCAGCCTCAAGCCAATTTATTCAGCTTACCTGCGTGCACCGGATGGCTCACCCATCTTCTCGTACAGCACTTTACCCAGCCTGGAGATGCCTTCCATGATTTTTTCCGGAGTGGCGTTGGAGAAATTGAGCCGCATCGTATTGTGACCGCCGCCGGTTGGATAGAACGATTCTCCCGGGACAAAAGCCACTTTTTGCTCGATTGCCGCTTTTAACACATCTGCCGAGCGCAGGCTCTCCGGCAAGGTGCCCCACAGAAACAAACCGCCCTCCGGGTGAGTCCAATCCACTTCGGGTGGGAAAAATCCATCCATCGCCGCCAGCATGGTATCCCGCCGTTCACGATACACGGAGCGGATCACCTTGATGTGGCGGTCCAGGAAACCGCCTCGCGCGACTTCATAAGCCACAAGCTGGTTGAAAGTAGATGTGTGCAGGTCAGCGCCTTGCTTGGCCTGCACCATCTTACGGATTACTTCCGGCGGGGCAATCACCCAGGCCAGGCGCAAACCCGGCGCCAGGATTTTTGAGAACGTACTCAGGTAGATCACATTCCCGCGATAGCACACACTGCAGTTGTCGCGGAACTGGCTATCCATGACCACTACCGAAGTCAGGTGTTCTCCTTCATAGCGCAGCTGACCGTAGGGGTCATCTTCGACAATCGGCACACCGTACTGGTCGGCCAGCTCGAGCAGCTGCATGCGCCTCTCCTGGGCCAGGGTCACCCCGGATGGATTCTGGAAATTCGGCAGGACGTAAATGAACTTCGGACCGCTGCGCAGCGCAGCTTCTAGCTCTTCGGTGACCATCCCGTTTTTATCCATACGCACGGTGACGTATTCCGCACCATAGGCACTCCAGGCTTGCAGCGCACCCAGGTAGGTTGGGGATTCCACCAGGATGCGGTCACCTGGATTGATCAGGATCTTTCCCAGCAGGTCCAGCGCTTGCTGGGATCCGGAAGTGATCAGGATGTTTTCGGGTGTTACTTCGATCCCGTATCTTCCAGTATGGCGGGCTATCAGCTCGCGCAGGGGCAGATAGCCATCCGTAGGCCCATATTGCAGCGATTGGGGACCCTGATCGCGCAGCACTTTCTGGCAGGCGGCTGCAAACTCCTCAATCGGGAAAACTTCTGGAGCCGGCATCCCGCCGCCAAACGAGATGATATCGGGTCGCTCGGTCAGCTTCAGCAGCTCACGAATTGCCGAGCTGGTCATGCGCTGTGTTCTTTGAGCAAAGCGGTGTTCCCAGGGAGTCAGCATTCATTCCTCCTGATCATAAAAGCAGATAAGTTTGCTTAAGGGAACCGGCTCACCACAGTAGCCGGAGTCGGCAGTACTGCCTTATCGGCCAGTTTCAATTCGACCGGGGCTTTCCCAGCTTTATCCGGGGCGCTTTGGTAAATCGCAATCGGCGTGCCCTGTTCAGCGCTTTTTTGCTCAAGGTACGCCAGGCCGGTCAGAAAACCATCGCGATCTACAGCACAGCTGGTGACCCAGCCAATCACTTTGCCGCGCCGGTCAATCACCGGATCGCCGCCATGCGCCATGCGCACACCTTTCTCGTTGAAGCGGAAGCGGATGACTACGTTTTTGCGGCTGGCTTCGCGTTGCAGGAATGCTTCCCGCCCAATAAACCAGGGCTTGTAAGTCTTTACGTAACTGCCAAAGCCGCCTTCTGCCACGCCCAGGTCACGCTCGCCCATTTTCCCTGATCCTGCACCCATCTCATGCCCGTACAACGGCAGGCCGGCTTCGGTGCGCAGCGAGTCGCGTGCCCCCAGGCCGATCGGCTTGATGCCAAATGGCTGCCCAATTTCCAGGACCTTCTCAAATAAGCGCTGCTGCTCTCTCGGGGTGGACGAACAGTTCAAAAGCCATTTTTTCGCCGGTGTATCCGGTTCGGGAGACCACCAGGTCGAAACCGCCTACGATGGCATCGCACAGCTGGGTGCGCTTGAGCGCCATGATGCGCCGGCGGGTGCCGGCGTCTACGCCCAGGGCCAGCAGGATATCCCGCGAGCGAGGTCCTTGCAAGGCGATGTCCACGCGCATATCGGCGCCTTCCTTGGGGTCCCGCAGGTTGCGCAGCCGCACCTGACGGCCAAAAGCCTTAGCGCCGGGGTTGGCGTGGCTGATGAGAATCTTGCCATCCCGAACCAGGTTCAGCCAGGTCCAATCCTTGTCATCATTGGAGGCATTAACCACCACCAGGAACTTTTCAGCACCCCGCCGGTAGACGAGCAGATCATCAATAACATCCGCATCCGGGGTAAGGAAATGCGTATAACAAGACTTCTCCCACACCCAGCCCGCTAATATCGTTGCCCACCACGCAGTCCAAAAATACTCCGGCATCCGGTCCTTCAGCCTGATAAACGCCCATGTGAGCTACATCAAAAATCCCGGCTGCTTCGCGCACCGCCAGGTGTTCTTCGACAACCGAGGTGTACCAAACCGGCATTTCCCATCCGGCGAATGGGATAATCTTTGCGCCTAGTTTCTTATGGGCATCGTATAACGGCGTTCGTCGCAGCGCGCCTTCCGCATCGTGCCAGGCAAACGGCGCTAATGATGGAGAGGTGCCGGGACTTTCCGGCTGCCCAATATAATATGGTTTTTCCTTCCCAACCCGCCCGCCATCTTTACTCAGCGGGTTCCAGGGCTCGCAGGACTGCACGCTTACCGGTCCAGGCAGCTTGCGCAGCGGATCGCCGTCGAAAGCTACGTAGCCGTCGGACAGGTCCCGCAGCCAGGCGGCAGCCAATCCGGCCTGGGCGGCAGGCGCCATCAGGCGGAAAACGTTAGCGCCAACCGACTGCAGCTCACCACTAACTTCGCCCTGCGGTGTGACCAGCTTGGTCAGCTGCTTCTCGCCCGGCTGAAGCTCGTCCGCCGAGCTGGCAAAGGCATAATTCACGAAGCTGCGCACGCGCTCACCGACCAATTCGAAGGCGGCCCAATCGCCTTCCGTCCGATCATCGATATAGTAGAAATGGGGGTAGCCGTGCCTGGCCGGCTCGAAATCCAGCCCGGCTTCAGCTGCCAGCCGGCGAACACGCAGTTTTACATCTTCCAGCACGTCAAAATCGACTTTCGCCCGGCGCGCTTCGCCTTTGCGCCCTTCCAGGCTGAATGGGGTCGCCGAGAGCAGCAGATCTGCCATGCAGTCTGCCACGCGCAGGATCTCATCTTCCTTAAAGCCGCGTTGGGTGACCCAAGGAGTGCCCAGGCGCAGGCCCGAAGGGTCGGCGGCCGATTTATCGCCGGGGATTGTATTGCGGTTGACCACAATACCGGCAATATCCAGGATGCGCGCCGCCTGGTCGCCGGATAGCGTCGTGCCATCCGGTCCTTTCACACTGCGGCAGTCCAGGTTGGTCAGGTGTGTATTGGTCCCGCCGTAGGAAATGCGCAGACCGCGGCGCTGCAGCTGTTTGCTCAGCGTCAGGCAGTTTTCCACAGTCTGGTGCTGCAGCTGGCGGTATTTCTCGGTTCCAGCCAGCTTGAATGCCAGTGCGATGGCGGCTACCTGGTGGATGTGCGGTCCGCCCTGCTCGCCGGGGAACACCGCCCGGTCGATCTTCCTGCCCAGGACGGCATCTGTGGTGATAATGCAGGCCCCGCGTGGCCCGTTCATCGTCTTGTGCGTGGTAAATGTAATGACATCTGCGAAACCGACTGGCGATGGGTAAACACCGGCTGCAACTAAACCGGACACATGCGAGATATCCGCCAACAAGTATGCGCCCACAGATTTGGCAATCGCCTTGAAGCGCGCCCAATCCACCGCCCAGGGATACGACGAATATCCCGCCACAATCACTTTGGGTTTATGCAGGCGGGCCAGCTCATCGATGGCGTCATAGTCGATCTGTTCGGTTTGTGGATCAACGGTGTAGTGCACCGCCTTATAAATCTTTCCCGAGCGATTAACCGGCGAACCATGCGTCAGGTGCCCGCCATGGAGCAGGTCCATTCCCAGGATTGTATCTCCCGGAGCAATCAGGGCATGGTATACCGCGTTGTTGGCCGGCGCTCCGGAGAGAGCCTGGACGTTGACATACAGGTCGTCTGCCGAAAATCCGTTAGCGGCAAAGAGCTCCGCCCCCCGCCGGCGGGCCAGCGACTCAACCACATCGGCGTATTCAACGCCTTTGTAATAACGCGGGTCCGAATAGCGCCGGAATTCGCCCAGTCTGGCGTCGTAATCCAGGATTTCCGCCTGGCTCATCCTGCGGGTTTCCTCATCCGGATAGCCTTCTGCATAAATATTTTGGAACGCCGATCCCAGTGCTTCCCGGACTGCCAGGGGAGCCTGGCTTTCGG
The DNA here is from genome assembly GCA_963744375.1 of uncultured Chloroflexia bacterium. Classification (GTDB taxonomy): domain Bacteria; phylum Chloroflexota; class Anaerolineae; order Anaerolineales; family UBA4823; genus CTSoil-045. The sequence goes on from CAVUTH010000002.1 coordinate 244,976, forward strand.
AGGCAATCAGTATCAGTTTGCGCGCCTGGCGCTCCGCTTCTAGCTGCGCCAGTTCAAATACATCGGGATCCAGCTCACGGAGTGAGCCGCGGAACAGGAAGTCTTCCATAGAACTCTCCAGGTATTAAATTGTTTATGGGTATTGGGATATCGAAGCCGTCTGGATGCTTCCAAAGCGGTTGGTTCTGCTTGCGTGGGTGACCGTCGCGAACCGGACGAGCGTGGGTATTCATCCTGATATCATTTTAGCCCCATGCGCCACGCGGGTCAAGTGACAGATGACACAATTTGTCTGATGACTTACCTCAAACTGTCTTGATCTTCATATCTTTCAGTGCAGCCTGCGCCGCATTATATCCACACATCCCATGCACACCCGGACCCGGCGGTGTGGAAGACGAGCAAATGTAGATCCCTTTGACCGGTGTACGATAGGTGGATACGGTTGGCCGGGTAAACATTTGGCCCAGGTCCATCGCCCCACCGGTGATATCTCCCCCAATGTAATTTGCATTATAGGCTTCCATGTTCGCCGGGTTATGGACATGGCGCATCAGGATTTTTTCGCGAAAGCCGGGAGCAAAGCGCTCGATCTGGTTTTCAATCTGCGAAGTGGCATCGATAGCAGATCCAAATGGAACGTGACAGTATGCCCAGGCCGTATGCTTGCCTTCCGGCGCCCGGCTGGGATCGAAAGGCGACTGCTGAACCAGCAGCACATAAGGTCTTTCGGCGTGCTCTCCACGCCAGACAGCCTGCTCCGCAGCCGCAATCTCACCAAAGGTGCCGCCGAGATGCACAGTAGCTGCCCGAGCGACGCCTTCCGCCGCCCATGGAATCGGGCCATCCAGGGCATAATCCAGCTTGAAGACACCCGGCCCGTGGCGGAAACCCTCCAGGCGTCGCCGGTATGCGGATGGCAGTCGCTCACCCATAATTTTTACCATCTGCCAGGGCGTGGTATCGAAAAGCACGCATCTCGAAGCGGGCAGTTCATCCATCGCAATGACTTCGTTATCTGTTCTAATCTCACCCCCCAGGCTGAGCAGGTATGCCGCCAGGGCATCCACAATTTTCTGCGAACCGCCTTTCGCCATCGGCCAACCAACTGCGTGCGCCAGGATCAAAAACATTAAGCCTACGCCCGATGTAGCTAACGAGTTCAACGGAAGTACAGCATGCCCCGCCATCCCGGCGAACAAGCCGCGCGCTTTTTCTCCCTTGAAGCGAAGATGTGCTAATGTCTCAGCCGGCAGCAAGCTGGGCAGGCCAAATCGGGTAGTCGCCATGATATGGCGTGGTGGGATGCGCATTCCCGCATAGATATCGACGATGATCTCTTCATGCTGGCGCACCAAAGGTGTCATCAGCCTGCTGTATGAACGTTCATCGACCCCCAGCTGGTGCGCCGTTTCTTCGACCGACTGTGTAACCAGCACAGCCTGATCGCCATCCAGCGGATGGGCTACCTGAACCGGCGAGTATATCCACTCAAGACCATATTGCTCCAGCGGCAAGCTGCGAAACACCGGTGACAGCGTTCCGGTCGAGTGGATCGCGGCACACACATCATGTAAATAGCCAGGTAGAGTCAGCTCCTGTGTGCGGCAGCCGCCGCCGATTGTGCTCTTTGCTTCTAACACCAGGACCGAACATCCCGCCTGCGCCAGGGTCACCGCCGCAGCCAGGCCGTTCGGCCCTGCCCCAATTACAATCGCATCATATTCCACACTGGAATGCATACGCTGTTCAGATCTTTTTCTTCACCCAGCGAATTGGCGTCCCCATTACGTAAAATACCGTCCGGATAGCTGCCGACTTAGTGATGTTCTTGGCTTCCGACCACTGCACCGAAGGATCCATTAATACTTTCTCTACCTTTACCTGTTCACTACGGACACCGTAGTAATCGGCAAGTGATTTTAGCACATGCAGCCAAATCTTGTCCTGCTGGTCCGAACTGCCCAGAAAGCGGAAAAACATTTCATAAAGGGGATCGCTTGGTCGAGACTGCTCCTGTACCTGGGCATACAACACCCCATCATCTTCAAACACACTGAAGGTATTCCACCCGCTCAGTGGATGCCCCTCTGGATTCATGACTGTAAAGCTTTCATCATCGGCATACAGTACCATCACGCCTGTAGCCACCGGCATGATGCTGGGTAAGCCAGGCAGCGGCGGTACTTTGCCTTCGATTAAAATCGCCTCGCCCGGCTTGATCCCCGACATGGTCGGGTAAAATTTATTTTCCGGGGGCTGGAACTTCTGGAAATTCGCCTTCCAGGTGGTCATCACTTCCGCTGGGGACCTGTCAACCCCCGTTAACTGAATCCGGAAAGTTTTTTGCCACATTTGGCCAAACCCCTGCAAGGGAGATTGAAGGTGACGACCCTCCACATTGATGTTCATGGCTTCTTTGGGTGCGCCTGTTACCGTCATGTGGTGGGTTGGCTTTGCCCAGGCACTGCCTTTGGCGGCATCGCCACCCGTTTCCACGGTCGATTCCACCGCCGCCATTTCCTCTGTAGTCTGTTCGCTCATACCGCCTCCAATACCATCTCGGCCATTAATTTATTTACGGTGATCAAACCGCCGCCAGAGCCGAAGTCTCATCCGGGAAGATGTGGATTGCTTCACTCAAACGCGTCAATTCGAAGATCTGCTGGTAATGCTCGCTCAGGCCAAATGCCATTAACATCTGTTTCTGGCGCTGAACGCGGATCAATAGGGTCACCAGCAGTCCAATGCCGGAACTGTTCATATAATCCAGTCCGCTAAAGTTGAGCAGAATCTTTTGCACACCGTCACTGCTGGCTTCACTGTAAGCATCCATAAGCGTCGATTCAGCAAAAGCGTTGATCTCACCATTGATATCGATGATTGCCGCAATTCCCTTTACTTTGCGCACAGTCATAGTTACATTTGCCTTGCTCATATGCTACTCCTCCTCAGGCTATTATTAGTTAAACAGGCTCGCTACTGATACTGGCCTCATCTGGAAAGATGCTCATGAAATCCGATAGGCGCGTGATTTTGAAAATCTCAGTGTAATGATCTGTGAGGCCGAACACCACTAATCTCCGGCGGGATTTACGTGCCTGCGCTAGCAAGCTGACGATCAACGCAATTCCTGTACTGTTGATGTAGCTGACATCTGTGAAGTTCAGCACAACTGTTCCCGGGTCCGTCTGCTCTGCGATTCTGTAGGCCTCGGTCAGCTCGCTCTCGGCAAAGGCATTGATCTCACCATGCAGGTCGATTGTGGCCAGGTTTGGCTGCTGACGCACCTGCGCTGAAAATGGTTGCGCCTTCATAACTTATCTCCTTCAGTATTGAAAATTAACTCAACGGTATGGTGCTTCTCGTCAGACTTAATACGCATCTCATCAACCATGCTCTCAATCAAGAACAACCCCCAGCCACGCGGTGACTGCAAGCCGGCCAACTTGGCATCGATATCCGGCTGCACCGCTTCTGGAATTTCACGACCACCGCCCAGGTCAGTTATCCTGACCATCAGCGCCGCTGCCGATGTGTACACGCCGATTCTCACCGGCAAATCCACCTGGTAATGATTGCCATGCTCCATAGCGTTCATCGTTGCCTCGGCTACCGCTGTGCGCAGGCGCTCAAGCCGTGTCCCGCTGTAGCCCAGCTCGCTAACAATCTCGCCAACACGGTCCATTGCCAGGCGTTCAGTCCCGGGCTCTGAAGCTACTTCAAACTCAGACACATTCTGCCAGTCAGGCTCGAGGCTCGCTGCTGCAGCATCCTCGTCCCTGGATACTTTCTGCCGCTCTACCAGGACAATCGTCACGTCATCTTCCTGTTCCCAATCATCCCCGGTAAACTGCCACAAATCTTCAACCACCCGGTCAATCAGGGAAAGTTCATCACGATCTTCCTGATAATCGACGATAAACTGCTTCAGTCTGGGAAAGCCGTACATCTCCCCATTCGGGTTGTGCGCTTCAATCAGCCCATCGCTGTACAGCATCAGGCTTCCGCCTTCCTCCAGCAGGGCTTGTTTCTCTTCATACTCCATGCCAGGAAGCAATCCCAATGGCATCCCAGTTGCTCGCAGCTCAACCACCCCATCGGCGGTGCGCTTATATGGCAGATTGTGCCCTGCATTGGCGTACACCAGCTCCCCGGTTTCTTGATCGAGGAGCATATACAGGCAGGTAACAAACATATTGCGTGGGATATTCGGACCCAGTAAGTCATTGGCTCGTTTTAAAACTTCACCGGGAGAAACCAGTCGCTCGGCAGTCGCCCGCAAGATTGTGCGCGTGGTCGCCATCACCAGGGCTGCCGGTACCCCTTTATCCGTCACATCCGCAACGACAATCCCCAATCTACCGTCGGGAAACTCCAGGAAATCGTAAAAATCACCGCTTACTGCTCGCGCCGGTCGCCAAAATGCTGAGACTTTTCCGTTCTTCAGCTGAGGCAGTTCCTTCGGTAACAAAGTCTCCTGGATCACGCGCGCCACGCGCAGCTCCTGCTCCATGCGCTCAAGCTGACGGGCTTCTGCTTGCTGCTGCCGGGCAAGCTGCGCAACTCGCAAAGCCGGCGCAGCCTGGGTCACTAATGTGTTCAACAAACGCCGGTCATCGGTGGAGTAGTCCTGCTCGCTGAGGCGTGGACCCAGGTTTAGCAAGCCGATCAGCTCCCCCTGGCTGATTAAAGGCATGGTGATCTTTATGCCGTCGCTTCGCAGTGACTCCAGGGCAGGCGAATCTAATTGCAGTTTTTCAAGCTCAATGAAACCCTGGGAATTGACAAAGTATTCAAGCAGGGGGTCATCCGGTGCAATAGGCGATTTACGGGTGTCTGTCCTGGTTTTCGGTGCAGCCAGCTCTTCAACCCCTGGGGGCGTTGTTTCGCTTACTATTTCCGATGATGGTTTTTGTCGAAATCGTTTCATATTGTCATCCCATTGCTTTTCGGTGGATCAATCTCGATGCTCCCACTCTGGGGCGAACGATTTTTCCAACGAACGCCATTGCGGGGTCATCCGGCTGGTATTGAGTTCGCGCACAATGCGGCGGGCAGCAACGCCAAGCACAGCCGTGAATGTAGGATAGGCGATTTCAAGATCCGCCAGTTGATCAACCGTCATGCCGGAAGCCATTCCGGCAGCAGCCACTTCGACGATTTCCAAAGCCTGTTCTCCGGCTACATGCGCGCCAACGATAGTCCGTTGGTCCAGGCTCACGATCAGTTTGCATAGACCTTCTGGCCGGCCGTCTATCACAGCCCGATCCAGCTCGGCATAAGGTACAGTAGCCACCGCCACCTCGCCGGCTTCGCGCGCCTGGACTTCGGTCAATCCAACGCTGCCATATTCCGGATCGGTAAAACCACCATGCGGTACGATATGGTGGGCTTGAATCTGGCAGGCGCCCAAGACTGCATTCTCCGCAGCGGCCAGGGCTTCGTATCCAGCGCTCTGGACCAGCATCATTTTGCCGGTAATATCCCCCGCAGCAAAGATATGCGGTGCTGTTGTGCAGAATTGGTCGTCTACCTTTACGTAATTACCGTTCGTTTCAACACCGGCCGCCGGCAGATTCAATGCCGACAGGTTGCCCACCCAACCGGTAGACATCAAGATCGCCTCAGCACGCAACTGTGCAGGCGCCTGGTTTAGCTGATAATTCAGGATCAGGTCACCGCCTTGCCGGTCAATCGAGGAAACCCCGCCGATGCCGGTGATAATCTCAATTTCATGTTTTTCAAAGGATTTACGAATGGCTTCGGAGATGCATTCGTCTTCCAGGCGCAGGATGCGCGGCGCCACTTCCAGCAGATACACTTTCGAGCCAAAAGTCGCCAGGATAGAGGCCAGCTGGCAGCCGGTTGCCGCTGCGCCAACAATGATGGTCGAAGCCGGCAGCTTCTTCAGTGACCAGATATCACTGTGGGTCAGGGTGTGCTCTGCGCCAGGAAAATCAATTCTCCGAGCACGACCACCCGCACACAGGATGTATTTCTCGCCTCGAATATGCCTGCCGTCCTCTAACTTGATCGTGTGGGGATCCACAAAGCCGGCAGACCCTACCTGGTTGTACACCCTGACACCTGCCTGATGCAGGTGATCGATAATCTGTTTTTTCTCATGAATCCCGTAAACCACCTGTTGGGTGCGGGTCATCAAACGGGCAAAATCCAGCCGGGGCATCTCGCCCTCCAGCCCGTACTGGTCAAATTGCTCGGTATCGCGCAGCAAGCGGGCAGCCTTGGCCAGCACCCGGGTAGGAACACAGCCATCATTGGTGCAGGTCCCACCCATCCGGCCACGCTCAACCAGCGCCACGTTTGCCCCCAGACTGCGGGCGTGCATAGCAGCCGTGAAACCTGCCGGCCCTCCGCCGATCACAACGATCTCGTAATTATGCTCCATCGACTTCCTCAACACGACCGATCTCGCCTGACAGGGTCACACGGTAGGTCTTCAAGGGCAAGCGGGCAGGACCCTTCACTGGGGTCCCGTCTGACACATTGAAGCGCGCTCCATGGATCGGACAGGTAATCACACCTCCCTCCAGGTCGCCTTCGGTCAGTTCGCCGCCCATATGAGTACACCGGCTTTGCGTCGCGAAGAACTTCTCACCCACTCTGAAAACCGCCACACTGTCGTCACCTAGATAGACCAGCTTCATCTCGCCAGGATGGATCTCAGTAGCCATGAACTCGTTTCGTGCTAACGTTGGCTGCGGCTGCAAAGTAGATTGGGGACCAGAAAAATCATGGCTATGCTCCCCATTCATATCTTCCGGTATCATGACGGATACCTCGCCAGCGTGCACCACTACCTGATAAACGGGCAGCCTGGCCTTTGGATCCGCCAGTAGCTCGCCAGTCTTAATATTGTATTCATAACCATGCCAGGGGCAGGTGATCGTGCCGTTTTCCAGGTCGCCGGTCGCGATCGGGCCGCCTCGGTGGACACAGTTGTTGCCGATTGCGTACCATTCTCCGTCGTAGTGAAAAACACCAATCGAGAGATTGCCAACTTTGACGATTTTTCGGGCGCCTTCGGGAATCTCCTCTTCCATAGCAACATGCACCGCGCTGGCCTGGGTCGCTTCGCCCGGGGCGAATTCGTGTTCAAAAGCATGCGCCGCCAGCTTGGAGACCATACCTGCATCCACCTCAACCAACGGATCGAAGCGCTCTTCTTCACGCTCGGCAGTGTACGCCCGAGCCATCATTTCCAGCAGCACCATCATCAGCTTATCCCAGGCCTCGATTGCCCGGTGGCTAAGCTCAGGATCTTTTTCGTGAAGCTCCTCATCCAGCACCTGCTTGATGGCGCGCTGCATGAAGCCCACCTGGCCAATCACGTAGCGCTCCGCAATATAAATGCGGGGGTCGGCGCCATGCGAAGTATGCGCCCGGCCCACATAATCTACATAACGTGCATAATCATCGTCAAACACCGCATCCGCAGTGCGCACCCAGAAATTGCTCAAGTGCCGCATGCGCATCTCGATGTAATCGAAGTCCAGGCTGCCATCTTTCTTCTGGAAAAACTTACGGGTCGGCGGAAAGCGCAGTAAATGGTCGTAGAACTCAGTGACGATTTTCGGCAAGTGCTTCTCAATCGCAGGTTTCGTTCGACGGATTGCCACGATATCGGCCGCGGTTAATCCAACAAATTCCGCCATATAGCGGAAGTATGGTCCAGAATCAGCCACTCCACGTTTCTTTTGAACATCGATCTGGTTGGGTTGGTCGCCCATAAATCTCCACTCCAAGTTATTTTAGTCAGGTTGGGAGCAATACACGGGTGGGACTACCGTGTATTGCTCCCTGGGGTTTCCCCCTGGATTGGCTAAGCCAGTGTTGTGGCAGCCACCTCGTGTGATTGTGCTTAGTATACATACCCATCGTGACGAAATCGTTACGAAAAGCGTTACGAAAAAGATATTTAGATACATTTTTCGCTATTTAGAGTAAAATCTTTAGCATCTTTCGCTAACCCGGAGAATAGAGGGTGCCTGATTTAGCGATCTACCTGTTCGGGACGCCCAACATCGAGCTGCACGGCCATAGTCTTACGGTTGACACCCGTAAAGCCATCGCCCTGCTGGCTTACCTTGCCGTCACCGGCAAGCGCCACTCGCGCAACTCATTGGCGACTTTGCTTTGGCCGGAGTATGACCAATCGCATGCCCGCTCTGCGTTACGCCGCACCCTCTCTGTGCTGCAAAAGGCATTGAATGGGGGCTATTTAGTCGTGACGCGCGACGCAATCTGCCTGGAACTCAATGAGCAAGTCGAAGTAGATGTCGTCTGTTTTCGGCAGCATATCCGATCCGCAGATAATGACGAGAACCCTGCAGGCGAACCATCCACTGACTGTACCCGTCATCTCGAGCAGGCTTATGCCCTTTACCGCGGCGACTTCATGTCCGGATTCAGCCTGCGGGACAGTGCCGGTTTTGATGAATGGCAGTTTTTTGAAGCCAACTCTTTGAAGCGGGATTTCGGCACTGTACTGGAAGCTTTGATTTCCATATCGATTGAAACTCACAATTTTACCGCCGCCCTGAATTACGCCCAGCGCTGGCTCTCCCTGGACCAACTGCGCGAGGATGTCCACCGCACGCTGATGTTGATTTACGCCTGGACTGATCGGCGCAATTCAGCCCTGCGCCAGTATCGTGAGTGCTTGCGCATCCTGGATCAAGAGCTGGGCGTGCCTCCTTTGGAAGAGACGACCCGCCTTTATCAGGCCATCCTCGAGAACGAAATTCCGCCACTTCCAGGGATTAACAGGGCTGCTTCGCCGACAGAAAGCATCATGGTGGTTCCAGAAGGTACAATCCCACCTAAAGGCTATCCCTTAATCGGGCGTTCGCTCGAAACTGAAACCATTGAGCAGGCTTACCAGCGCCACGCTCCAACAGGGCATATTTTGGTACTGGAGGGCGAGCCAGGAATCGGGAAAACCCGCCTGGCAGAAGCCTTCCTGGCATCCGTCCAGTCACGCGGCGCGATCGTCATCCACACTCGCTCATATCCCGGTGAAGGCAACCTGGCCTACGGCCCGTTGATCTCGGGACTGCAACCCCTGCTCGCCCGCCCAGATCGTCTTTCAAAATTGGAAAAACTTGGAGCACACTGGCAAAGCGAAGCCGCTCGTCTCCTTCCGGAGATGCACACGAATTTGCCCAAACCTGCCGCCACCAACCCAAATTTCAGGGCCAGGCGAGCAATCCTATTTCTTTGAAGGCCTGCGTCAGCTGATCCTATCGATCCTGGAAGGCCCGCTGCCAGGAGTGATCTATTTTGACGACTTGCAATGGGCCAACTCGGCCAGCCTGGACTTCCTGAACTACCTGGTCCGCCGGATGATTGGCCACCCAATATTAATCCTGGCAACCTGGGTCGACCATTCGCTGCCCGCCCCATTATTGCAGTTTATCGCCGAAGCGCAGCGCCGCGGGATTGTCACCCGTTTACGCATAGGACGTTTAAAGCCGGTTGATATCATCGATCTGGTGCGTATTGCCAGTCAAAACCGGCCGGGTATCTCGCCCAATCTTGGCGAGCGTTTGTATGTAGAAACAGAAGGGCTTCCGTTTTACGCCATTGAGTATATTGAGAGCATCCTGGCAGATCAGCATACCCCGGTCGAGCAGCAAGATGGCTATGCGATATCCAAATCCGGACAGTGGGAGCTGCCTCCTGCAGTCCGGGCCGCCTTGCTGGCGCGCCTCTCCGCAGCCGGCGATTCCGGCTGGCAGTTATTATCTGCCGCAGCTTTAATCGGACGCTCTTTCGATTTTGATACCCTGCTGGCAGCCAGCGGTCGTCCCGAGAGCGAAGCTATTTCTACTCTCGAAAGATTGATCGCCCTGGGGCTGATTGAGGAGCAGCCTGCCGTACATGAAGGCCGGATCGGCTACGATTTCACCCACGACCTGATCCGCCGCCTGACACTCGCGGAAACCTCGCTCACTCGCCGCCGCCTGGTCCACCGGCGTATCGCAGATGACCTGGTCCTTCAAGCCCGCCGCCGCTCAGAACCGCGCCTGTTGGCCTCCCAGGTCGCCTTCCATTACCACGAATCCGGACAGGAAGCGAAAGCGGCCGAATATTACTTCCTGGCAGGCGAATACGCCCGTGAGGTGCGCGCCTACCAGGAAGCCATCTTGAATTACCGGGCAGCGCTCTCTTCTGGTCATCCGGACTCGATATTGTTGCACGAAGCCATCGGTGATTTGTTGACCCGCCTGGGCGAATACCGCCTCGCCATGGGCGAATATGAAACCTGTGCCGCGTTAAGCGATCCTTCTCCCCGGCTGGAGCAAAAAATCGGCAACCTGCATCACCGCAGCGGCGAGTGGGAGCTGGCCGCCTGTCACTACCAGCTGGCATTAGATCAGCTTGCCGTTCAGGATGACCCAGAGCGACGGGCGCGCATCCTGGCGGATTGGAGCCTGACCGCACATATCGGATCTCAGCCAGAATTGGCTTTAAGCTATGCTAAGCAATCCCTGGAACTGGCAGAAACTAACCATTTGCAACCTGCGCTCGCCTCTGCCCATAATATCCTGGGGATATTGGCACGCCAGGCAGGCCATCCTCAGGAATCAATAGGCCACTTGCAGGCCAGTCTGGACATTGCTCGGCAAATTAACGACCCGGATACCCTGGCTGCGGCATTAAATAACCTCGCCCTGGTCTATCAAGATATACCCGATATCCCGCAAGCGATCAACTATACCCAGGAGGCTCTCGCAATCTGCCAGGCACGCGGCGACCGGCACCGTGAAGCCGCACTGCTCAATCACCTGGCGGATTTGCACCACCTGGCGGATGATCAGGAAACGGCCATGGCTTACCTGAAACAAGCCGTCGCCATCTTTTCCGAGATTGGTGTTGTGGAAGGAAACCTCCTTCCAGAAATATGGAAGCTGACCGAATGGTGAGCCCTGCATAGAGAGTAAGCATGCCAACCAATCTTCCGCCCGATTACTTCGATGCCGAGAAACGTTACCGTGAAGCAGAGGGGATCGCTGAGAAGATCGCTTGCCTGGAGGAAATGATCAGTATCGTCCCTAAGCACAAAGGGACGGATCATCTGCGTGCCGATCTGCGCCGCCAGCTGGCGAAACTAAAAACCGATCACGATACCCACAAGAAACTGGGGGGCCATACTTCCGCGTTTCACATCGAGAAGGAAGGCGCCGGACAGGTCGTCCTCGTTGGTCCCACCAACACGGGTAAATCTACCCTGGTTGCCGCCCTTACCAATGCTGAGCCAGAGATATCATCTGCCCCACATACCACCTGGAAGCCGACACCCGGTATGATGAAAGTTGAAAACTTCCAGGTACAGCTAGTGGATACCCCATCTCTAGACCCAGAATACACCAATCCGGGGGTCTTCGACCTGGTACGGCGTGCCGACCTGGTAATGGTCGTGCTGGATCTGCAAGCCGATCCGTTCACCCAATATGAAACCACTTTAGCGATGCTATCCGACCACCGCATCTCTCTCAACAAGCCTGGGAATGTGCCCGAATCCATCGAGAGAATCACTCAGCTTCCGGCTATCCTGCTGGTCAATAAGTGCGACAATCCTATCTCGGATGAAGATTTTACAGTACTGTGCGAGCTATTCGAGGGTGAATGCCCCCTGGTCCCGGTGGCAGCCGGTTCCGGACGGTATTTCGACCGTCTGAAACCGCGTATCGTAGAAGCGCTTGACATTATCCGTGTCTATGCGAAACCTCCAGGTAGTGATCCCGACCTCGATACCCCCTTTGTGATCAAGCGTGGAAGCACGGTGACCGATCTGGCCCGCAAGATTCACCGGGATTTTTACGAGCACATGAAATCGGTGCGTATTTGGGGCAGCACAAGCTTCGATGGGCAGCTGGTGCAGCGCGACTATCTGCTTCAAGATGGTGATATTGTCGAATTCCGTGCGTATTAAGAAGCAGTGACGAATGTCACTTGATAAAACTTGTGATAAATGTTACAAACAAGGCAAACAGGAGAAACCAAAATGTGCGATCAAACCAATGATAAAGCAGATTTAATTGACGCGCTGCAAGCCATCCCCTGGTTTCAGGAACTACCAACGGACCATTTCGCCAAGCTGATCGACCTGGCATGCCTGCGTCATTTTGACGCCGGCCAGGAATTATTTCGCGAGGGCGACAAGGAAGACTGTCTGTTCATTGTTCTTGAAGGACGAATTGGGATCGAGCTGCGGGTCCCCGGGCGCGGGAAAGTACGCATCTATACCGCCGAGCCGATGGACATTGTCGGCTGGTCGAGCATCACCCCGGTAGTGCGCCAGCGCACTGCCGGCGCACCGCGGTACTGCCCAGCCGGGTGGTCTGCCTGGATGCCCAAAAACTATACAAAGCCTGCGACGAAGATCACGACCTGGGTTATATCATCTTCCGCCGCCTGGCCAACGTTGTCGCCAGCCGCTTGCTCACTACCCGCCTGCAGCTGCTTGACATGTTTGCTCACCCGACCGCCAAGGAGGTTTGAGATGCCCGAGGCTCACCTGGAAATTGGCGCTAAAGTCACAATTCCAAAAACCGAACTGGATGAACTTCTAAAAGCATTTCATCAGCAGGGCTATGAGGTCCTTGGCCCGCAGGTGCGAGACGATACGATCGTCTACGCCTCGCTGGATAACCTGGCGGATCTACCCCAGGGCTACCAGAGCCGCCAGGATGCCGGCGATTACCGGTTGGAGTATACCGGCCATACCAACTATTTTGACATCACCCCAGGTCCGCAGAGCTGGAAGCAATATTTTTTCCCGCCGCGCTCACATCTTCTAACTATGCTGAGCGAGAATGGCAAGGATTGGCAGGCGCAGGCAGTTGCAGTCGAGCGAAAGCCGACTGCCTTGATTGGGGTCAGACCCTGCGAGCTGGCTGCCATCCAGGTACAGGATCGAGTCTTCCTGCGGGAAGGCTTGACCGACCCGCTTTACCTGGCCAGGCGTGAAAGCGCTTTTATTCTGGCAGTCAACTGTATGCACCCTGGCGGCACCTGCTTCTGCACATCCATGGGCACGGGTCCCAGCGCTACAAGCGGTTTTGACCTGTGTCTGACCGAGCTGGCGGATGTCTTCCTGATCGAAGTCGGATCGGAAGCCGGGCGCATGATGCTGGCAGACCTGCCCTGGCAGCCTGCCGGAGTCTTTTGGCTCCAGAACGCCGAGCGTGGGCTGGAAGCCGCTGCCCAACGATATGGGACGGCAAATACCCAACGCCGAGCGTCTGCCAGACGTGCTGTTAAATGACCTGGAAAACCCGGTGTATGACGAGGTCGCCGGGCGCTGCCTGAGCTGCACAAATTGCACCCAGGTCTGCCCCACTTGCTTCTGCTGGGATGTCCAGGAAATCAACAACCTGACGGGCAGCGAAGTCCACCGGGAGCGAGTCTGGGATTCCTGCTTCAACCCCATGTACTCCTATGTGTTTGGCGGCAACTCGCGCCCGAATACGCGCTCCCGCTACCGCCAGTGGATCACGCACAAACTGGCATCCTGGCATTACCAGTTTGGCGTTTCGGGATGTGTAGGCTGTGGGCGCTGTATCACCTGGTGCCCAGCCGCCATTGATATCACCGCAGAAGCCAATTCCCTGCTCGGGGAGGTGAAGGCATGAGTGCCCAAATCCACCAATTATCCTCAGCCATCTCTCGGGTTGCCCCCATGCTGCCATACCGGGCGGAAATCACAGCCATTCAACCGGAAGCACCGATGGTCTCTACATACTGGCTGCGATTCCTGGACAGCGAGCTCAGCGATAGCTACTCGTTCCAACCGGGGCAGTTCAATATGCTGGCCGTTCCTGGGATGGGCGAAGCCGCCATCTCGATCAGCTCCGATCCCAGCGATCACCAGAAAGTTGGGCACACGATACGCTTCGTCGGAAATGTCACCAACGCGATCAACCGCCTGAAAGTCGGTGATGTGATCGGCGTGCGCGGACCATTTGGCACCAGCTGGCCGCTGGAACAGCACCGCGGCAAGGACATTTTCATCGCCGCTGGTGGTATCGGACTGCCTCCTCTACGTCCGGTTCTCTATCAGGTCATGCAGCAGCGCAGCGATTTTGGCCGCGTGGTGGTCATTTACGGCGCGCGCACGCCCGCCGATCTGCAGTTCACCAAAGAATACAAAGCCTGGGAAGAGGCCGGCATCGAGCAGATCATCACCGTAGATCGCGGCGACGAAAAATGGACCGGTCTGGTCGGCGTGGTTCCCCTGATGTTTTACCGCCTGCGCATGGACCCACGGAAGTCTGTAGTGTACACCTGCGGTCCCGAAATCATGCTCCGCTTCGTCATCTTTGAGGCCCTGGCACGCCGCATCCCCGTTGACAGTATCTATGTATCGATGGAGCGCAACATGCGCTGCGGGCTTGGGCTGTGCGGTCACTGCCAGCTTGGACCATACTTTATCTGCAAAGACGGTCCGGTCTTTACTTATGAGCAGCTCCAGCCGTATTTCAATGTGGAGGATCTGTAATGAGCAAGCCAAAAGTTGCCGTATATAAGTTTTCGTCCTGCGATGGCTGCCAGCTCTCAATCTTGAATATGGAAGACGAGCTGCTCGACCTGGCCGGTGCGGTAGAAATCGCTTTCTTCCTGGAGGCCACCCGGCGGGTGCTGCCTGGTCCGTATGATATCGGACTGGTGGAGGGCTCGATAACCACTCCCCATGAGGCCGAGCGAATCCGTGAAATTCGCGGGCAGGTGCGTTTTCTAATCGCTCTGGGTACCTGCGCCACCGCCGGCGGCATCCAGGCGCTGCGCAACTTCACCGATGTCGCACGATCTGGCACATACCGTTTATGAGCACCCGGAATATCTGCATGTTTTGGAGACCTCCACGCCGGTAGCAGAGCACGTCAAGGTTGACCTGGAGCTGTGGGGCTGCCCGGTGAACAAGTACCAGGTGCTGGAATGCGTCTCCGCATTGCTGCAAAACCGCACCCCATTCCTCCCCACACACAGCGTCTGCCTGGATTGCAAGCGGCGCGGCACGGTATGCGTCATGGTTGCCAATGGCACCTTGTGCCTGGGCCCTGCCACCCGCACCGGCTGCGGTGCATTGTGCCCGGCCAGCGGAAGGGGCTGTTATGGCTGCTTTGGTCCGGCGCCGGGCGCAGAGTTCGCCACCACTGCCCGCTTGCTGCAAGGCATGGAACATTTTCCTGGTGAAGCCGCCCTATTGATGCGCAATATCTCTGGGTATGCACCAGAATTTCGCAGCGCGGTGGACACGCTACTCGAAGGAGGCAAATCATGAGACAGAACATCGAAGTCGATGCCCTGGCACGCGTGGAGGGCGAAGGTGCTCTCTATATTCGCTTGAAAGATGGCGAAATTGCTGAAATTCAGGTGAATATCTACGAACCACCCGCGTTTCTTTGAAGGCTTCTTGAAAGACCGCTATTACCAGGAAGTGCCGGATATCACCGCACGGATTTGCGGCATCTGCCCTGTTGCCTACCAGATGAGCTCGGTTCAGGCGCTGGAAGCCGCCCTGAGCGTACAAATCACTCCGCAAATGCGCCTCCTGCGTCGCCTGCTGTATTGCGCCGAGTACATTGAAAGTCATGCCTTGCATATCTACATGCTCCAGGCGCCCGACTTGCTCGGTCACGACAGCGCCCTTTCCCTGGCTGCCGTCGCCCCGGATGTCGTCCGCCAGGCACTGCGCTTAAAGAAAATTGGGAACAACCTGCTGCGCACCATCGGAGGCCGGTCGGTGCATCCGGTAAACACATGCGTGGGCGGCTTCTACCGCTGGCCGGATGTGCAGGCTATTCGCAGCCTGATACCCGAGCTCGAATGGGCTTTGGAAGCCTCTAAGGAAACGGTGCGCTTTGCCGCCGGTCTGGCATATCCTGAGTTTGAGATGGATTACGAGTTCGTCGCCCTGACGCGCCCCGACGAGTACGCCATTTACGATGGCGAGATCCTGTCATCTACCGGCAAGAAGATCACGCCGGAAGAGTTTGAAAAATCCTACATCGAGTCGCATGTTCAGCACTCAAACGCCTTGCACAGCCACACCAGCGACGGCAACTCATACTTTGTCGGTCCGTTGGCGCGCCTGAACCTGAACTTTGAGCAGCTCCGTCCGGCAGCGCGGCAGGCAGCCGAAGAAGCCGGCATCACGCTGCCTCTGCGCAACCCCTTCAAGAACCTGCTGGCACGCGCCATTGAGCTGGTGGAAGTCTGCGATGTTGCTATCGAATTGTGCCGCAGCTATCAGCCAACCGGCACCAGCCATGCCGCCATCCAATTGAAGAACGGCGAAGGAGCGGGGGTTTCCGAGGCGCCGCGCGGCCTGCTGTATCATCGCTATATCGTCGATGAAGCCGGCAAAATCCGCTTTGCCCGCATCACGCCACCCACTGCACAAAATTTTGCACAGATGGAAGCCGATCTGTGGCAATTTGCCCCACGTGTCATCGATCTGCCGCACGAAGATGCTACGCTGGCTTGCGAGCACCTGGTGCGCTCGTATGACCCGTGCATCTCCTGCGCCACACACTTCCTGAAACTGACTATCGACCGCTGAGCCGGCTTAAGGATAAATAATACCGGCTGCGGTACAATTCCCGCAGCCGGTATTGTTTTGAGACAGAGCATGATTGTAGTAATTGGCATTGGGCAGACCTTACGTGGCGATGACGGTGCCGGCATCCGGGCGGTGCAGCGCTGGCAGGCGGCATACCCTGCTACCGCCTCACATCCACAGCTGCGCGTCGAGCTGGAAGAGCTCCCCGGCTTGAGCCTGCTCGACCGGCTCTCTGGGGCGGATGCCGCTATCCTGGTGGACGCTGTGCGCAGCGGGGCGCCTCCCGGCTGCCTGTACCGTCTCGAGCTATCCGACCTGGATGCCTTCCGACCCGAGTTCGGACTCGGCGCATGGCTGGGGTGTGGCGGAAACCCTCTATCTCGGCCGTCTGTTGGATTCAGAGAACTTGCCTGGGATAATTGTGTTGATCGGGATCGAAGCAGGGGCCATGCATCTGGGCGATGCCCTCAGCCGGGAAGTAACCGGCGCTCTGGATCAAGCAGCAGCCATGATCGAAGCCAGCGTTAACGAGCTGCTATTTACACCAGATTAGCAGCTGGGTGGCTTCTCGTTACCCAAACAGCCGCCAACAGTGACACAAGCCCGGCGCCATCGAAATAAATAAAGCGAGTGATGGATTGAGCAGCCAGTGCGTATCCCTGGGGCAGAGAAACCAGGATCAAAATCTCGCCTACCAATCCGATCGCCTGCATGACAACCGCCTCGTATAGAGAAATCCGGTATCTCACTGGGTTCCACAACGCCACGGCATACGGAACATTCCACATCAGGAATAATACCCCCATCCCTTGTACCATCGCCTCACCGGCAGCGCCTGCCAGCTGAAATCCAGGCGCGAAACGCTCAGGCCAGATCAGGAAAACCACCGCGCACTGCACATTCCACAGGATCACGATCCCGATGCAAGCCCGTGCCAGGTTAATCTTCATTGATTGTTATTGGGCCGCTCGAGTTTGGGATATGGAAGCCGCAACGTTCAAATGCTGACAGGATCGTTTTTGGTGATCGTTGCCAAAGACCAATCTTGCGGGAGATGTGCTCGCTCCAGCTGTAGTTATCGAAAGTGAATAATTCCGGGCGCCCATCTTCAAGCGGGATGATGTAGTTAGCCTTGCGGTAATAATCCTGTGCCAGGTAGCCATCGTCCATCACCTGCATGGCCTGCCGGAGGTCATCATCCGAAAATTCGGGGTACTCGTCCTCAAAAAGGGTGAACCCCAGCGGGTAGCGCGGCCGCACAGGCGGATCGGAGGCCGGGTAGCCCATCGCCAATCCCACCAGAGGGAAAACTCGCTGCGGCAAGCGGTATTTGCGAATGATTTCTTTCGATTGATAAGGCACGCCCCCCAAAAAACAGCTGCCCAAACCCAGGCTTTCTCCGGCAATCACCATATTCTCAGCCATTAATGCCGCATCCTGAATGCCGATCACCAGCAGCGATAGGTCGTTCGAGCCTGTCTCCCAGCCGCGCTGTCGCATGATCAGCTCAAAGCGGTGGGCGTCGACGCAAATCGTAAAGTTGAGCGGAGCGTTGAATGGATTCTCGTCGGCCCGGCGTGATAACAATACGCTGCACAGCTGATATGCAAAAGGCGCCTGCTGCCCTGCCCGGACGATAGTCTGGATGATCTCTTCTCCCGGCTGGTCGGCTGTGTATTTACGAATCGACTTGCGCTGCATCAAGCTATCGACTACCGGGTTGTGGATCATATCGTAAACATCATCCCTTCCATGCCGGGAGTCACCTTGCATTTCGGCGCTACTTCATCGATCGCTTGAGCGAACAACCCATCCAGGATGTCATCACTATGTGCAGGATCATGGTGAAAAGGCACGACCTGCTTGGCATCCACTAATTGAGCGAACCGTAAAGTCTGGTGAATACTGCTGTGCCCGTAACCTATCCGTAAAGGGTATTCCACATTGGAGTACTGCGCGTCGTGAATCAGCAAATCTGCACCTTCTGCCAGAGAGTAGCCGGAAGTCCACTCACCTACGCTTGGGAAATCGCGCGTACCCAGCGCAGGCTCGTGGTCCGGGATGTATGTTACCGTACCCGTTGTGCATGTGATGCGGTAACCGACAGTAGGATTCGGGTGTACGACCCGCTGCCCCAGGACCGAGAACTCGCCCATCTCCGCAGTTGAGCCATCCAGCTCGTGGAAATGCATTTCGGATAGCAGGTCACGCACCCGCACCGGGAAAAGCGGCGGAGAGAGATAACGGTTTAAGCGTTCTTCCAAACTCTGGGTGGTGCTGGCCGGTCCCCACAAGTGTATCTCCACCCCCGGCAGACGCAGTGGATCAAAAAAGGGCAGCCCTTGAAGGTGATCCATGTGCAGGTGGGTTAGCAAGATGTGAATGGCGCGGATTTTCCCCGGCATATTTCTCCCCAGAACCCGAATTCCCGTGCCCGCGTCCAGCACGAGTAAAGTCCCTTCTAAACCCAACACAGATACGCAGGAAGTATTTCCGCCATAACGCACCGTGTCTGGTCCTGGCGAAGCCAGCGAGCCGCGCGTCCCCCACAGATTCACGATCATTGGGACACCTCCCAGAAAATGGCCACCGCTCCCAGGAAATTTCCTCCCTGCCCAATTAATGGGAACGCGGTCACCTCGATCTGACGCAATGATTCATCCATGCCATGGATCCAGAATGTTCGATGCGCCGGAGTGCGTTCGGTAATCGCGATCACCAGCGGCAGATCGTCGGGGAATAGCTGATTGCCAGCCGAGTCATATGGCTTGAATACTGTGGCCCATTCACTGGCCGGCATAACCCCGGTCTCATCGAAGCGATAACCCAGGATTACTTCGGCCGGTTCATTATAGAAGATCAGATCACCGGCAGGATTAACAATAAAGATAGGCGTCGCCAGGTGCTCGGCTAGATGACGGGACAGGATGATCTCAATATCATGTTGTGGCATGGTGGGGTCCTCCCTGAATTACTTAGACAAATCTAATCGAAATAATACCGCATAATCGGATTAATCGAAAGGGGCTGAACCAGTCACCAACAATAAAGGGCCGGTTTTCACACCGACCCTTTTTTGTTAGGTAAATTACCCGCAACCACCGCCGCTGGGACCACGCTTGGTCTGCAGCTGTATCTTGGGTAAGAATTCCAGCTCGTACTCATGCGGGCTGGGGTCTGCCGCTTCGTAGCGGTCGCCCAGGGCTGCCGGGAACATGTAGTTTAATCGATCCATACCTGCCGGCGTAGGAGTTGGTTGGATCTCCGGAGTATTCGCAATAAACGTCTTCAGCCAGTTGTTTATGCCTCCCTCCAGAATATACACGTTAGGGACACTCTCAGCCGACATAACCTTCCAGGCTTCCGTCGCCGCCGCCTCGTCATTGCTCATCAAGATATACACCGTGTTAGCGGCTGGTTCGAGCAGCAAGCCAGGGATGGCGCCGGCCACCTGCTCCAGCGGCAGATGCTGTGCGCCGCGCAGGTGAAACAGGTTGTAATCGGCTTCGTCGCGCACATCCAGCAGCACCAGGTTGACTTGCTTATTTTCTGTGGTCGCCAGCAGCTCTGCCGGACTGACCTGCACTTCGCGGTTTTCCAACGCGGCTTGCTTCGTCGGCTCGAGCTGAGCCCATTTATCGGCAGTCGTCGGCTGACCAATCAGCAGCACAGCCACCGCCCCAGCCAGCAAGGTTCCGGCAGCCGCATAGCGCCACTTCGGCTCTTTGCTCAGATCCTTCTTGCCAAAGATCGCCTCCAGCTTTTCGCCGCCCCAGAACATAAACAGTGCCATCAGCACCACCAGCACTACCACCACGCCGGCTGGTAATCCGAAAAAGTCCATCAAGGTAACTCGCCCGAAGTAGCTGCCGTTCCACCATTCATAGAACAGGTCCACCGTCTCGCCGAAAACGAAGATGCCAACCAGGCTGCCCAGGGCAAAAAACAGGCCATCGATCTTAAATGTCGCCATCGAGACAAGCGAAGTGCCCGGGCAAAATCCGCCGACGATAAAGCCAACCCCCATGATCAGCCCACCCACAATCCCAGGCCACAGGTAAGTCGGGTTGACCCAGATCAGGTTGAAATCCAGCAACCCGAGGGCGGTTGCCCCAAAGATCAGCACCATCGCCACCACAATGGCGGTGAACATTACTTTCAGTACCGTCATATCTTTGAAATAGAACTGGCCTGCCAGCTTGGTGGAGATGGCAAACCCGGAGATTTCCAGGGCATAGCCAAAGCCGATCCCAATCAAGAGGTACAGTGACATACGCGCCGCCCTTTGTCAACAGGGCTTCTAAAGGTAAAGGAAAAGGTGTCATGTCATGCCTCCTTAATTCCAGGCTTTCCGCACGAAATAAGCCAGGGCATATCCCCCGGCAAAAATGGCACAACATCACCGCCCAACTGCCGGCCGAAAGGGTTGCCCCACCGGAGAGCGCCTGGCCGGAGGTGCAGCCGCGTGCCATGCGTGCGCCAAAGGACATGATCGCCCCACCGGTGAAGGCCAAAATCCAGCGTGTCCTGCACCGAGATTTGCGGCCCTTTGTTGGTTTCCACTTTCAAGACGGCCGTGCTGCCAGCCGGAAACGAAACCGCCCAGGATGGCGCCGCCCGTGACGAACACGATCCAGTCATCCAGTGGGTTTTTCACGCCACCTGCCATCTTTAGCAGGTAGGCTACCCGGTCGACATGCTCCGGCGCAATCAGGTCTTCGAGGTAGACGATATAGCGGTTCAACCCACCAGACGCCCCCAAACCGTTGCCGGTCAGGAAAAATGCCAGGAACAGCACGATGCCAAGCACTGCGCCGCCAAGATAGGGATTTACATACGGCTTCTCGGGCCGGCTGAACAGAAATGCTTTGAGCTTGTTGCTCGGTTTGGGTTTCGCTTGCGTTGCAGTTGCCATAATTTCACCTCTCTTATGGATTTTTCCTGTTTTGTTATCTACATTGCTACTGCAGGGGAGTTTCCGGCATCGAGCTCCGGCGTCTCACCTGATTGCTCTTCGGATATATCTTCCTGAGCCAGGGCATCTTGGCTGCTGTGATGTTCAATTTCCACATCTTCCCAGCCAGTCATCATCGCATTGATTCCGGTAAGTGGTTCCGCACCGGTTGTCGTCAGGTAAACATGGGCGACGATGAACCCGGCGAACAGCCACGCCACCAGGCTGTGGAATGGCGCCAGCACCGGCAGCCCGCCCAGTGCATTCGGCAAAGGACGGCCAGCGCTGCATGCCCCACATCAACGCGCCGGTAATGATTTGCAGGGGCAGCAGAACGTTCAAGATGCCAAAGTAGGTGACCTGCTGCAGCGGGTTGAGCTTTTTCTCCGGCGTCTTCTCGAAGGGATGTCCTTTGCCTTTGAAAATGCCCTGCAGGTAATACTTGGCTTGCACGATGGCCTGATCGAAGAACCCGTATGGCCGGGGGATAAACTGGCGGATCTCTCCGCTGGCCAGGTGGTAGAACAGCGACAGCCCGGCATTGATCACCAGCAGGGCTGCCAGCACATTGTGCACCAGCACGACATTGCGGAAGCTGAACCAGCCAAAGATGTCCGGCCGGTGAATGATCAGCCCGGTGAACAGCAGCAGGACGATCACGAACGTCTGCAGCCAGTGCCAGAAGCGCTCGTACACCCCGTACATGTAAACCTTTTTCGTCTCAGGCTTGGGCTCGGCGACTTGATTGCCGAATACAGCCGAAAGCCTCCATGCACCGAGACCGCCGCCAGCACGCCTACAAAGAACAGCGCCCCCAGGATATCTATCCAGGACACCCGGCTGTGCCCGAATACATACAGCTCGTGGCTTTGGGAAACTGGCTGGTAGTACAGTGCCGCCATCCAATGGTGTAAACTTCACCATCCGAGGTCGTATTGTTATCCTGGACAAATTCCGGCTGTACGCCTCCAGGGATGTGGCTGGCCAGCAGGATCGGCTGCGCGACTTCGGATTCATCGTTATGGCAGGCTTTGCAGTCGGAGATTGCCCATTCTCCGCGAGCGATATTGTGGTTGATGCTGTAGGGTTGGATTTCTCCTTCAATCCGCGGGTTCTCCAGCCCAAGCCCGCTCAGCCTGCCGGCGATCACAGCCTGTTTTTCGGAGTTATCCAGCTTGAGCTCGGTTTCGCTCAGGCTGCCGTCGCTGTCCAGGTCAAAAGCCAGCCAGAACTTCAGCCGCATATCTGTCCCATCTTCGAAATAAGCTGCTTCCAGGTCGGATTGGCGTACCGGGCGTTCGCCATCCGGCAGAGTCGTACACCCAATACCAGGCTGTTATCAGGTTGTAAGGCGCCAGCGGTGTTCCGCCGTCGATATTCTGCCGCGGCATCAGGACGGGCGTGAATCCGGTGATCAGCGCTTGCTGAGCTGATGCAGTTCGTCTTCCACGCCACGGCAGGCGACCAGCGGGGTGCCATCCGCCTTCAGGGCAGTCCAATCATAGGATTGCACCGCCGGAGCATACAGTTGGGGTGCATGGCAGCTTTCACAGGCCAGCTCAGCCATATGGCGCTCGGCATAGGGCAGCCAGTCATGCGTATCCACAGCATTATGGCAGCTTTCACAACGCCGCATGCTGCCCTTCAGCTCGGGCGCGATGGTGAACTGGGCGCTTTGCCCGCGGGCCAGGTTGTGGTCCGGTTTTTCCAAATATTCGCCCAGCTCCAGCCGGCGTGGATCAAACGTCAGGTGATCCGGCTTCGAATTCGCCCGTCTCCTGGTAATAGACCGGGTTGTTAAGCGAGTAGTGGCAGTCGGTGCACTGTCAAACCTCGCTCGGCATGGATATCCCACGAACGGGTGATTTCTTCCTTATCCTGCAGGTTGACACCGGATTGAGAAATTTTGTCCGGCGAAATGACCTGCCCGGTGGTGGCGGTTTGCCAGTCGGTCAGGTCGCACTCGCTCAGGGTCAGGGTTCGCTGCCGCTGTGCACCACACCATGGCACTGGGCGCAGTTGTCGTTGGTCGGGTCCTGGATGCTGACCGATTGTGGAGCCAGCTCGCCATTTTCATCAAATGCGTCCGGTTCCAGCTGTAGCCATCGCCTGTCTTTTCCACCAGCCCGGTTCCTACCAGGGTGGCAGTATTTGCCCAGGCAAACTCCCCTGCCAGCAGAGCAGCTTCGCGTTCAGCATTGTTCGGGCTGCCCAGGTGGCACAGAAAGCAGTTCATCTCCACCACGCCCGACTCTTGCCAATCCCAGCCTTCAACAGCAGGATCGGAGGCTGCCAGCGGCTGCCCGTCTCGACCCGTTACTGCCGGTCCGCCGCCCACCACCCGGCTGCCAAAAACCTTCAGCCATTCTGCGGTGGTCAGGTCTGTTTGCGCATCGCCTTCCGGCGAGAGCAGGCGGTAAGTCAGCGGGTTCCAGCGTCCAAACAGACCGTTGCTCTGGTCCCAGGGGCGCCCGCCGGGCACCTGTCCGGCAGCTAGTGAAATCGCTCAGCCCCAGGTCGCTGTGAAAGCTGTGGCCGGCGATAAATTCGGCATCATGGCAGGCGCCGCAGGTTTTCATCGTGGAAACGGCGGCCCCGCTCTCCAGCACCGGAATACCTTCGTCATCCAATAACGGAAAATTGGGATGGATGGGCGAGGCCTGTTGAGCAGGCGGTAAATGCCCACCCGGCCGCCGCCTGCCTGACAGCAATCCCGGCTCCGATCAGCAGGATGACCGCCAGGATTAGAACGAGTTTTTGATAATTTTGTAGACGCATAGGTTGCTCGTATTGAATTGCTTGATGATTTATTGATTGGTAGCGCGTCCGCCCCATTCCATTGGGTCGCCAGGATAGCCCAAGGCCTGCCAGTCCAGCCGTCCCTCAGGACTATGGCAATCGGTGCACTGCAGCGCGTTCTGTGCCGGCTGCACCAGGTGAGTTGTCGGCCAGATACATGGTGGTCTCGGTGAAGCCATACTGGCCGCTGTATGGCAGCCCGGTGCACATCTTCAGCCATCCGGAAGGCATTATCCCAATCGAAATTTGTCCAATAGCCATCCACACCGGCCGTGATCGGCTGCAGCAGGTAGTTATAGATCACGTCATAAGGCTGGTTGGCGACATGCCGTTTGAAGGGCATAATGCGTGCCAG
Organism: uncultured Chloroflexia bacterium; assembly: GCA_963744375.1. Classification (GTDB taxonomy): domain Bacteria; phylum Chloroflexota; class Anaerolineae; order Anaerolineales; family UBA4823; genus CTSoil-045. The sequence continues at coordinate 269,678 of CAVUTH010000002.1, forward strand.
AGGGTCAGTAATATCTCCTGCCGGGCGGTTGATGTAAGTCATTTGATTTGGATCGAGATCATCCCCCAGCAAATAGCGATAAGCCTGGTTGCCGTTCGACCACAGATACTCCGGCTGAACATCTTTGCCGTAAGTGAAGTCACCTTTGATCTTCAAATAAGTATAGTGATCTTCCGGAAGATCCTGCCCGGCGGTCGACCAGTCCCAGGTAAGCTTGGTCGGGTCTTCGGTGGCAAAGGTCGGGATGTGGCAGGTCTGGCAGGCCACGGAGGCAGCATGCGCATTGATGCGCTCGTCTTCATGCAGGTTATCCGCATGGCAGTCGGTGCAGGCAACCTGCTCCTGCGGGTCAACCACAAAGTTATCCGCCTGGATGCGTCCCTTAACCACATGGTTTTCCGTCGTGTGGCAGGTGGTGCATTGGAAATCCAGCTTGCCCATGTGCACATCCTGCTCACCGGTTGGGTACACCAATGCCTGGGACAGGTCGCCATGCTTGACATTATTTCCGCCGCCGCCATCAAAATGGCATTTGCCGCAGTTGTCACGCGGTCGGTGCTTTCACGCTCTGCGCCGCCGCGACCAGATCTACACCTTCCGCAGGCTCGCCATAATCTCCCCGGGCATACACGGTTGCATCGGCATGGCATGCCAGGCAATCCACGTTCGCAGCGTTACTGTAGTCGTACTCGGTATTTTCCTCCCACCCATAACCGGTGTGGCAGGACATGCATTTGCGCTGGTTGCCCTGCGCTCCAATACAGAAGTTGTTGATTTGATTCGCTTTTCCGATAGTAACCGGCTCGTCCCGCCAGGGAACATCGAATGGCTCGCTTTCCCAGGTCCAGTGCGTGGTTGCCATGATGTCTGTGGCTGCATCCGGGTGGCATTCAAGGCAAGCCTGGGTGACTTCCTGCCCATTTGCATAGGGGCCGGTCATCAGGTCTGCATGGCTGGTGTGCGGCTGGGGCGTCGCCACGCTCGCCGATGGATTATCGGCAGAGGCATCGCTCTTCGGCCAGAAGATCACGAGGGGGATAAGGATCACCGCCAGCGTCACCACCAGGCCAATGATCCATATATAGCGCGATCTCTTCATAGAACCTCCAATGATTTTTTATTGTGCGTTTGGGGAGTATTTATTCAACCATCAGGCTGGCGCGGTACGAAATGCTTTCGCGCAGCACTGCCCGCAGGGTATCCAGGGCGTCGATCAAGCGGGCATCCCTCAGTGAGTATTCCACTGCCTGCCCGCGCCGGGTAGCCTGCACCAGCCCGCGATCGCGTAAGATTTTTAAGTGGCGTGAGGCCGTCGGTTGCGACACACCCAGCCTGCCGGTCAGTTCATTGACCGTGTAAGGCTGCTCTGCCAGTAAGTAAAGCGCCAGGATACGAGTCGGATCGGCTAAAGCAGAGCAGATATCGGCATGCAGCTGGTTGATTTCATATGATAAATTATTCAGGTTATCCATATTGTCTCAGGCTTATACGCATATTCGAATATATACGAAAGCATTCTACATCAGGCATGTCACAAGCGTTAGTGACAAATGTCACATATTCGTAATTTATTGTGTGAATTCCAGGGCATGTGAACCATCTTTTAGTTTACAAAACAGTATTCAGAAGAATCTCTTATCAAAAACTAAATTTACTTTCTTGATCTTTCAAGTAAAATTTATCAAGTTCATGATAAATCACCAACTTACCGTTACCTTGCAGATCTTTACTGGTAGCCATGCAGCGTGGGAGTTTCCGGGCACATCTCGGCGACTCCCTTTTTATTCATCATTCCACCACTACAGGAGAAAAAAAAGATGCACCGAAAGACTCTCAAGATTGTCCTACTCGTAACCACCCTGTTGCTGCTGGTTTCAGCCATCAGTGTTGGGGCTGCCAAACCCAAATTCGTCGACGTTCAGATCCTGGCCGTTAACGACTTTCATGGCAACCTGGTGCCACCTGCCGGTTCCAGTGGCCGAATCGAAGGAATTGACGCCGGTGGCGTGGAATACCTGTCCACCCACATCAACAATCTGCGAGCAACCAACCCGAACACTGTGGTCGTCTCGGCCGGCGATATGATCGGCGCTACCCCGCTGCTCTCAGCTCTGTTCCATGACGAACCCTCCATCGAAGCCTTAACCACATCGGTCTGGATTACAACGCAGTGGGCAATCACGAATTCGATGAAGGCGCCACCGAACTTCTGCGTATGCAGAACGGCGGCTGTCACCCGATCGATGGCTGCCTGGATGGCGATCCCTTCTACGGCGCCAATTTCACCTACCTGGCTGCCAACGTCGTGCGCCAGGATAACGGCAAGACCCTTTTCCCGGCTTACAAGATGCGCAGCTTTGCCGGTGCTAAGGTTGCCTTCATCGGTATGACCCTCGAAGGCACACCCATTATCGTCTCCCCCGCCGGAGTCGCCGGCTTGAACTTCATGGACGAAGCCGAAACCGTCAATGCCCTGGTTCCTGAATTGAAATCCAAGGGTATTGAAACCATCGTAGTCCTGATCCATGAAGGCGGCGCTCAGGTTGCTCCCGCACCATACAACGGCTGCGTGGGAATTTCCGGCGCCATTGTAGAAATCGTCAATAATTTTGACGACGCCGTAGATGTGGTCATCAGTGGGCACACCCACAACGCATACAACTGTGTGATAGACAACAAACTCGTCACCAGCGCCGCGTCCTTCGGACGCATTGTGACCGACGTAGACCTGAAGATTAACCGGGATACCGGTGACGTAACCTCGATGGTAGCCAATAATGTCATCGTCACCCGCGATGTGGCAAAGGATTCTTTCCTGACCGCCCTCATCAACAAGTACAATGCTATCGCTGCCCCGCTGGCCAACCGTGTGATTGGCTCGATCACTGCTACGATCACCCGCACGAACAATGCCATTGGTGAATCCCCCCTTGGAGATGTGATTGCAGATGCCCAGCTGGATGCCACCAACGACCCCGGTTTTGGTGATGCCGTAGTAGCCTTTATGAACCCTGGCGGCATCCGCGCCGATCTGACTTACCCATCCAGCCCGGCAGGCGAAGGGGACGGCAATGTGACCTACGGCGAATCCTTCACCGTCCAGCCCTTCGGCAACAGCCTGGTCACTATGACTCTGACCGGCGCGCAGATCGAAACTCTGCTTGAACAGCAGTTCCCTGGCTGCCTGGGACAAACTACCTATGCGTATCCTGCAGGTTTCCAACGGCTTCACTTATGCCTACAGCGCCTCCGCTCCTGCCTGCGGCAAGGTCAATCCTGCCAGCATCATGCTCAACGGCGTTATGGTTGACCCGGTAGCTACATATCGTGTCACCGTCAACAGCTTCCTGGCGGATGGCGGGGATGGCTTCACAGTGCTAACGCAAGGCACCAATCGCCTGGGCGGTGCTGTGGATACCGACGCCCTTGAGAGCTATTTTGTCGCCAACTCTCCTGTCGCTCCCGGCCCCCAGAACCGGATTACCCAGCTTCCCTGATCGGCAGTTATAAAAACGGGGCCTGTGTAATACAGGCCTCGTTTTTATTTAATCATCATCCTGTTCTTCTGTTTCTATGCCACCGCCGCCTAACGTTATTATCAGACCATCCGCCAATATCTGGCGCTCGGCAGAAGTCAAGCGGGCCTCCGGGTGCGTCGGAAAATATTTGGCAGGCGGCATCTCGCCTTCCAATACAACTTCAGCTGCTTCTTCTACGGCGTCCTCGAAACGATTTGGGTTCCACTCGGAAAAATTCAGCGCTTCCCGACCTTCCATCGTATCTCGATACACCATCCACGAGACTGGTGCAATTTTGCTGTACCAGGGCCACACCGTCTGGTTGCTGTGACAATCGAAGCATGCGCGGGCTGCCAGCTCGCGAGTTTGTGGTGAGTCCCAGTTTGGTTCCTGTACAACCGGCGGGTTAGTATGGTTTTTTCCATACGGTAACAACTGGATCAGCAAAAAGATTGCAATTAACGAAATCGCCCCGATGACAAGAATTTTTTTGATCATTTTTTCCCTTTCGAAACATGAGCATATACTGGCGGTCCCTGTCAATCAAACCAGGAATGTTTTCCTACATCCGATAAATAACTCCTTTCACGACCAATCACTCGCCCGAAAGCGGTTCCTTTGCCAATAAAAACGATCGAACCGAGATACGTAACTCTTTATCCGCCTGGGTCACTTGTTCCAACAGAGCGGTTCTGTATTCCGGGTGAAATATAAACTGTCCATCTCGCAGGATTTCCCGATCCCAGGGGTTGAGCACCAGGGCATCGGTAATGATCCCGATATAATCCGGGATGTCGACTCCCCTGGTATGGGCATACAAGACTGCACAGCGCACTTGTCGTGCACCTATGTGTACTAGCTTATCGCGAACCATCCGCAAGGTTTCTCCGCTGCTGCTGATCTCATCCACCACCAGCACCCGCTTGCCGGCAACAGCTGGCGGGGGTTCTACACAGCCAACGAGGGCTATCCCAAACCACCTCATCGCGTACCGCCGCGAGAGACGAACCGGATAAACGCTCAACTTGCAGCAGGTGAGAGATCAACGTGCCCGGGTAATATCCACCCCGGCCAATAGGCAGGATGATCTCCGGGCTAAAGCGACTCGCTGCCAACGCCAGCGCTTTGCACAGTCCGTGGAAATCTTCCCAGGAGATCGGCAGGACTCCCCTCGCGATTTTGATAATCGTAAGAAGACTGAGTCAGTTAACGGCTCCCATCAAATGCTTGGTGGTTACATACTTAAACAGGCTTCGACTGCCAGCCAAAACAGGTTTTGCCTTATTTCAGAACGAGACTGCCAGCTGCGGTTATCCCAGCGGCTGCCGCTCAAGTCATCCCCGCCGTACAACACCTGGCCCAGCTGAACTTCACGAAATTGCGCCACCGCCATCAATGCGGCTGCTTCCATCTCAACCACCAGGCAGCCTTCGGCTCGCCGGGCTGCAATGCGCTTCGGCGTCTCCCGATAAGGTGCATCTGTCGTCCAGGTTTTTCCAATGAGATAAGGCATTCCTCTTTTGTTCAATCACACTTTGCAGGGCAGACATACCCGCCGGTTGTGCGGCTACTTCCCGTCCCGGCGGCAGATACTGGTAGGACGTGCCTTCATCCCGCACCGCCGCATTAACCACGATCAGGTGGCCGACAGCTATTTCCTTTTCCAGCACCCCGCACCCGCCACAAACGATGAATTTCCGGCATCCGAATGCGATAACCTCCTCAAGCAGCCCGGCTGCCATAGGCGCCCCTACTCCCGGATGAATAAATGCCACCCGCCGTCCCTGAAAATCCATTTCATAGAGCGGATGTGGTCCATCCTCCCAACGGTTATCGCGGATCAGCCTGCAGCTTCTCTCGGCTACGACCTGATCGAGCACCTCCTTGAAGAAGCACACGATGCAGTGTTCCGGCACATCCAGCGGTCTCAGGATTAGCGATGGCTCGGTTAGCGCTGGTCGTGAAGGGTCGAACTCGAGAATTGGATATTCTGCTTGAAGTCAAGGTCATAAAGTACTCAAATAGCGGATGCTTTGTATCAATCCTGCCAGGAATACGATCGCAAACACGCCTAACACACTCAGGGCGTAAGCGTCGATGCTCAGGCCGGGAACCAGGTATAACAATATGGATGCTACGATGCAGGCTGCGCCTGACCAGAACAGGCGATAGCTGTAATGGTGGTTCACGGCATACCAGATTTCAGGATCATTCATCGTTTTGGCTACGCGAAATCCATACCAACCATTTGGCTTGATTTTATTTTGCATCAGCGGGATGGATATCCCAATCAAGAGCACGCCCATTATCAGGTAAATTACAAGGAGCAGTGTTTTTTCTTCCACAAGGATTGCTTCACTTCGCGGCGGCTGATTTCATCCATATTCAAAGCAAGCTACGGATGGCATTGCGCAATGGCCGGGCTTACCGGGAAATTCGCTTCCAGGTATTCCAGGATCGCTCCTGCCGCCTGCGGACTATGCTCATAGCCCGGTACGAATTCCGGCAGCCGCCCGGCCACCTGCGGCAGGCGCTTCTCAACACGCCGCTCCAACGAAAAGGGGTCCTTATTTCCACCTTGCTCGTCTTCCAGGGTTGCGGCAAGCTCCAGCAGACGGTCGACTGCATACTGCTGGATAAACCTGGCTGACGAGAGCTTCTCTCCGCGAGCATACCTGCACAACCCTATGTACAGATTGGTGAGCGCTTCCCCTAGCAGCCAGTCCACTGAGCTCTTCGCCCCTGAAAGCGCCTGCAGCTTCGGTGTAGCGATCTCATCCGCGACCCACGACTGCTTCCAGATCACTTTACCGGCTGCAAATGGGATGTCCATCAATTCTTCCAGCTCAAATACGGCGAACTCACAAAAAATCCCGTCTTCAAAAAGCAGTTTATAACCGTCTACGGTATTCTGAAAGCGATAAACCACCGGGCAGATGGCTTCTAACCAATCCAGGTCTCGGATATAACGCTCTTTTGTCCCAACTTCGACAATCGCGAAAAAATCCAGGTCGGAATATTCATCCAGTCGATCTTGCTCCAACCCTGCGGAACCCACGCCGATCAAGGCCAGTGCGTGACCCGATTCTTTTAAGGACTGCCCGATGGCCTCCAGGCGATCCAGTAACTTGAGAACCTGTGTCTCTTTATTCGTGCTCATCTTAGTCTGCTAATGGGCCGGCCGGTAGTCCGCCTCGACCGCAAGTTCCTCCACCCCCTGTGGCGTGATGTTGTACATGTAGACACGAAAGGAGTCAATCCCGCCTGGCTCAAGGTAAATCCGCCAACCCCAATCCGGGCCGGATAGCACCGGGTAGCTGCCATATAAGTCAGCCCCGCCGGTTTCGTCAATCTTTCCCCGACAAATCATCATCCGGTCGCCATTATGCCAGGAGTCAATCCAGGCTGCCGTCAATTCACCGCTGACCGCCTCCTGCCCGATGAGCAGAGAGCCGGATTGCGGCTCGTTTCCAACCGCCCAGCGATAATCCATGCGTAGGAATTTCCCCTGGGCAAGCGTGACGATCTCTGCTTCAGTTTGTGAACTCATGCGGCTCTTGCTCAAGCGACTCCCATACCAGGTTTTCCCCCTTCCACTTTCCCACCAGCGAATTGATTACATCCATATTAGGCAATTTCTTCCTCCTGGACAAAAAGGCAAACACGAAATCTTGGGAGACCAGGCTGCATTCACTCTTCCTGATTTGGTGTTCCGTCCCACCAATCCGATAGGCGCCGACCCGAGTACGGCGGTTGGTCTACATAATGCGAGACATCATTAAACAGCATCAAGCGTGCCCGGACCGGATCTTTGAAATCCAAGATATTCAGGCAGGCAGGGGATTGATCCAGCCGATCGCGGTAACCTCGGCCATCAAAACCCAGCAGGCTGCTGATCAGCAAACGGATCGTCGCTTTATGGGAGACTACCGCTACCCGTTCGCCCTTGTGTCCCATGATGATCTCACGAATCACCGGCAGAGCACGCGCCATTACACTCAGACCCAACTCGCCTCCCTGCGGGGCGAAAGTGAACGGATCTTCCTGCCAGGCGGCATACTCGACTGGGAATATAGCCTCCACGTCGGAGCGGCGCAAGGTCTCCCACTGTCCGTGATGGATTTCACGCAGCTCTTCACGTGGAATAGGCGTCAATCCAAACGGACGCGCGACGATGCTGGCGGTCTCTAGCGTGCGCCGCATCGGACTGCAATAAAAAGCCGTGATTTTATCATCCGCCAGGCGTGCCGCCAAGCGCCCGGCCTGCCAGCGTCCCTCTGGGGAAAGGTCCACATCCGTACCGCCGGCAAACCGGTCTTCAGCGGTCAATTCAGTCGATCCATGACGAGATCAAATACAATCGCGTGGTCATCGGCAGGTCGCCTCTCTGATCGATCTCTTATTTAAGAAACTCATCCTTGAATGAGCATGTTGGCATTGTGTAATCGCATACTCTCGTATAGTTTACCTGATTTAGGCGGAAAAGGAGATTGGATTCTTCCACACGGGCATGGTAGAATTCCTGGATGCCCCGCAGGAAGACCCTGCGGCGCTTTTATTAGGCAGGCAAGATTATGATAGCCATTCAGTTGTCCAACATCACACTTGTCTTAGGTGCTACCGCCATTTTTCGCGGCTTAAGTTGGGAAATACAGGACGATCAGAAAATCGGTCTGATCGGGCCAAACGGCGCCGGGAAATCATCCTTGCTGAAGCTGATCACCGGCGAGCATACACCTGAACCCGGTGGAGCCGTAGTAAAAGCGCGGCAGGTATCCACCGGCTACCTGCCGCAGCAGCCCGAGTTCGATCCCTCCGCTACAGCCATGCAGCTGGTGGTACAGGAAAATCTTCACCTTAATGAAATCCGCCGGGCACTAGACACAATAGAGACCGACCTGGGCAATCCAGAGGTATACCTGGAACCTGACCGGCTCACCAGGGCCATCGATCGGCAGCAGCGCCTGCTGCAAGAATATCAAGTTATTGGCGGCGATGGCTATGAGCTGCGTGCCAGGCAGGCTTTGCTTGGCCTGGGTATGCCGGAAGCAAATTTGGAGAAACCACTGGCGCAGCTCAGTGGTGGCCAGAAAAAATTGGTCGGGCTGGCCTGCCTGCTGCTCCAGCAACCGCCTGTCCTGCTGCTGGATGAACCCGACAATCACCTGGACCTGCCTGGGAAGGCGTACCTGGAGCAGATGATCCGCGATTATCCCGGAGCAGTTGTAATCGTTTCCCATGATCGCTACCTGCTGGATGCCTGCGTGACTCATATCACTGAAATTGAAGATGGCAAACTGACTACGTTCTCTGGTGACTACACGAATTACATGTTGGATAAAGAAGAACGCCTGGCGCGTCAGGAAGTTCTGTACCGTGTCCAGCAAAAAGAAATCGGCCGGCTGGAGATTGCCATCAAGCGCTACGCCTTGTGGGGTAAACTCTATGATAACGAGAAATTCGCCAAGCGCGCCCGCTCGATGCAAAACCGCCTGGAAAAGATGGACAAGGTTGATCGCCCCCTTCTCGAGCGCAAGAGGATGGACCTGCAGTTAAATGGCTGGCGTGGCTCTAATAAAGTGCTCGAGCTGCAAGACCTGACCAAGTCGTATGGCGACCAGCAAGTGCTGCAGCCAATCGATCAAACCATCTGGCATGGTGAGCGGGTCGGCTTGATCGGCCCAAACGGTGCTGGAAAGTCCGTGCTCATGCGCATGATCCTGGGCGAGGAAGCCCCCGATTCCGGGCAGGTGATCCTGGGTCCGAGCATAAAGACCGGTTATTACGCCCAGGAACATGAGACTCTCGATCCCAGCGATACGCTGATCGATGCCGTTCGTCGCACCGCCGCGCTAAGCGAATCCAACGCCATTGCTTTCTTGATGCGCTATCTGTTTACTTACCGCCAGGCTGGGGATAAAATCGCTAACCTTTCAGGCGGGGAACGCAGCCGCCTGCAGCTCGCCCTGTTGGTGCTATCCGGCGCCAATTTCCTGCTGCTGGATGAGCCGACCAACAACCTGGACATTGCCTCTGCCGAAGTGCTGGAAGACGCTCTGAGTGATTTCAACGGCACGGTGCTGGTCATCTCACACGACCGCTATTTTCTGGACCGTACCGTTCAGCGCGTTTGGGCGCTGAACGGCGGAAAACTTACTGTATCTCCCGGCGGGTACAATGAATACCTGGAGTCGCACCCTTCTGGTGGCTACACGCAATCCTGATTGAAGTATTTACAGCCTGGGTCGTTCCGGCCGTTCTTACCTACAGGTCGTTGGTTACCTTTACAAAGTCCAGCACTTCATCCAATTTGCAGAATGCCAGCGCAGTAACCGTATCTGCGCCTCCATAGTAAATAGCGATTCGCCCATTTTCTGCCTCGTAAAGCGCGGCGCACGGAAAAGCCACATTGGGCACATCACCGACACATTCGTACAGCTTTTGCGGTGAGAGCAGGTACGCTCCACCACGGTAGATCACCTTCCAGGGCTGTTCCAGGTCGAGCAGCGCCGCACCAAAGCTGTACACAAATCCATTACAGGATGTCAGAACTCCGTGGTAAAAGATCAGCCAGCCTTGCGGCGTTTCTATCGGGATTGGACCGGCCCCGATCTTAGTGCTCTGCCAGCCATCCTTGACGCCCATCACATAGCGATGCTGTCCCCAATGCACCAGGTCAGGGCTTTGACTCAAGTAAATATCCCCAAACGGGGTGTGCCCATTATCACTTGGCCGGCTGAGCATGAAGTACCGTCCCCCAATTCGGCGCGGGAAGAGTACTCCGTTGCGGTTGAATGGCAAGAGGGCATTTTCCAGGAAGGTAAAACGCTCAAAATCATGAGTGTAGCCAATCCCTATGGTGGGTCCGTGGTAGCCGTTGCACCATGTAACGTAATAACGGTCCTCCAGCCACACCACCCGTGGGTCATAGCGGTACTGGAAGCGGCCAATCTCAGGGTCGGCGCATTCCCAATCGATGGGTGTATCCGTGATCGTCCAGTCGATTCCGTTAGGGCTGAAACCGCGATGGATGTTCATCTCACGTTTCTTGTTGTCACAACGGAATACTCCGGCATATGCACCCAGGAACGGCACGACCGCACTATTGAATATGCTGTTCGATGAAGGAATCTGGTCGCGACGGATAATTGGATTGCCGCTGTAACGCCAGACGACATCGGAGGATCCGCTCGGTCGCTCCTCCCAGGGGATGGCAGGCTGCGGTTGGGTTGGATTGCTCATTTTGCACCCAACTGCTTACCCCAGGCTTCTGCTCGCTCCAACTCACCTTCCAGCAGCGGGCCTTCGGTATCGCCTACAAAAAATCCTTCGGCCGGCAAAATGAGCTGCCCACCTTTAGCGACCAACTGCTCGGCTAGCGGCTCTGCAGCGTAACCGAACATCTTCACCAGGGCTGGTAAAAATCGGGCCGATTCCTTTATCTTTTGTTCGGTAATGCGGGTATCAAATGCGCTAACTTTTACGCCTTTTAAAGCGTTCTTGGTAAGTGCTTTTAGTAAGGCGCTGCTGGCTTTTGTAGGGCGGAAACCCTGGGTTGGCGATCCGGCCACCAACAGGTCGTAACCGCTCAGCTGGTTGGCGCTGGCCGCAGTTACCCGCAGCATAGTGACAGCATGGCTTTCCTTCCAGACCCCGGCCAATTGCCTGGGCGATTTTTTCTGTATTACCAAATTGCAAATCATACAAGATCAAGCATTTCATAAATGGTTCTCCAACATCTCGGTTGTTTTCTTGCAATAGTTCGTGCATGATAAAAAGAAAGGCGGCTTGGGTATGTGAATCATCTCAAGCCGCTCTTCTTTTGCGTGGTAATTTTCCGGGAGGTAGATAAAACCTTAGACGACTTTATTTACCTCTGCCAGCAGCGCCTCTACTTTTGCCTGCGTCAGGCCGAGCTGCGCAGCCTGGGGCATAGCAACCAGTGATTTCAAGCTGGCATTAGCTACCAGCGCCACCATTGGGTTGCTCGAAACACCCGGCGCATACTGATCCACTACAGCCTTAGCTTTGGGATCAGCGAGCAGGGAGCCCAGGGTTGAGTCCATTGAAAATTTTGCCATAATCCTTCTCCTTTCACTCTGGAATTATTTCTGAAGATTATAACACTCTCAGTAGTCGATTAATCCCAAACGCCTGCCAAGCTCTACCAATTTAAATGGCAGGGGCTGCCTGATGGTGGTAGGCAGCCCCTTCGTATGCATACATTCGTGATTTACTTATTTGCGTAATATGCCGCCAGCGCAGTGTATCGAGCAGCTGTTGCCAGCTTGCCTCTCTCAATTCCTGCCAACTCCTGGCTGAAAAAGCTGGCTGCCAGTGCATTGTTGCGGTCGATCCAAGCCTGCCAACCCCGCAGGATATTTTCCCGTTCCTTCTCCATGTAGAAAGCGCCAAGGGCAGCATAGCGAGCAGCGTATGCAGCTCTACCTCGCTGAGAGCCATGCCCAAACCATGGATTGAACAAAGACGCCATCCCTGATAAGCGGGCAGTGTATGCAGCATCGACCCGATCGATCACCATCGCCGCCGGCCGAGTATAGGCTAACGCCTGCGCAGTGTAGCGGGCAGCATCCGCCGCAGCTCCCCGATCAGCAAACAAGCCATAGCTAGCGGCCAGAGCCGTGGAGCGGGCTGCTCCAGCTGCTTTTCCACGCTCAAGCCCGGCAGTATCGTTGCCGGCGAAAGCCGCCGCCTGTGCGTTGTACCGGGCTATTTCGGCTGCCTCGGCGCGATCAACCTTAGCCATGTCAATTGCAGCGATGGATTCGCCCAGCGCAGTGTAGCGTGCCGCGGCTGCGGCGTTCCCTCGTTGGATTGCCGCCATTGCCTCAGATTGAGCAATCCCTGCGCTGGATGCCGTACGATTGAGAAGAGAGTCCAAATTGATCTCCAGCCCACTCCCCGCCAAGTAGCCGAAGGCCATTCCGATAGCCAGAATCAGCCCCGAGATAAGGAACAGATTCATCCTGCTGATATCAACATGCGTATGGGTAATCATTTTAGCCTCCTTATGGCTGTTACTATAGGTTCATTTGTACCTATTATAGGGAATGATTGTTGCGGTAACGTGGCACAAACGTGGCGCAAACGTTTAGACAAATGAGAAACAGGTTAAGAAATCGGCTATAATATAAATATATCTGACTAATTACAGGAATCCAAAGTGTGGAGTGATGGCTCACCTAACAATCTCCTTGCTAGGTCCTCTCCAGGTCAGGTTGGGGGGACAAATAGCTGTTGGATTTAAATCCAACAAAGTAAAAGCTTTATTGGTTTATCTATGTACAGAATCCAGCAATGTCCACAGTCGCGAAATCGCTGGCTGGCTTACTATGGCCGAATCAGCCAAACAGCGAAGCATTATCCAATTTGCGTTTTGCGCTTTCTAACCTTCGCTCGGTAATTGGTGATCGTACTGCTGAACCGCCTTATCTGACAATAACCAGGGAGTCGATCGCTTTCAATCGCTCGAGTGATTATTGGTTGGATATCGAAGAGTGGACCAGGGAGATAGTAAAATCTGGTGGTGACCTCACAAAACGCGCTTCCCTCGAACAGGCGGTCACATTGTATCGGGCTAGCTTTTTGGATGGCTTTTATATTGATGATAGCCCGGAATTTGAGGAATGGGTCCAGGTAACACGCGAGCGCCTTGCTCGCCAGCAGCGATCGATCCTATATGCAGTTGCAGAATTTTGTGAGGAACAGGGTGACTATCAACGTGCAATCAACCTCGCCTGGATGCAGCTGGAAATTGAGCCCTGGGATGAATCAGCTCATCGGCAGTTGATGCGTTTACTGGCCACTACAGGCCAGAGGAACGCTGCTCTCGCCCAATACGAATCCTGCCGCAATCTTCTGGACAAAGAACTTGGAGTAGATCCTTCAGAGGAAACGATTCGCCTATACGAGCGTATCCGTTCAGGCGCTCTGAAACCAACAGGAGCATCATCGGTTGCCAGCTCGCAGCCGTCACCTCACATCCCCGATTACTTATTGAACACAGTTCCCAGACAGGAAACTCCCCTCTTCGTAGCCCGCCAGGATGAGCTGGAAAAATTGAGTCATTACCTGGATCTCGCCTTAGGCGGGCATGGCCAGGTGGTTTTTATTATTGGCGAGGCAGGCAGCGGCAAGTCATCGCTTGCCCAGGAGTTTTCCCGGCAAGCTCAAGAACGGGTGACTGACCTGTGTGTGGCCAGTGGGAGCTGCAATGCATATACTGGTATTGGGGACCCCTTCTCACCTTTTCGTGAGATCCTTGAGATGTTATCGGGAGGGATTGAAGCCAGGCTGGCAGCCGGGGCGATCAGTAACAAACACGCCTCGCGCTTGTGGTCAATACTACCCATCACAGTCCGCGCGCCTGATGGATGCCGGGCCGGACTTAATCGACTCCTTTATCTCTCGCTCTACCTTGTCGGACCGATCCGTGATCGCTGGATCAGGCCATGCCGATTGGCTAACAGAGCTGGATGAATTTCTGGAACGCAAGCCAACAACGATTCCAAAAAGCCCGGGTACGCAGCAGGTGGATTTATTTGAGCAGTACACACGCGTAATTAAAATCCTTGCCCAGACGAAACCATTACTTCTCATTTTGGATGACTTGCAGTGGTCCGACCCGGGGTCGATCAGCCTGCTTTTCCATCTGGGTCGGCACCTTGGACCAAGCCGGGTAATGTTGATAGGTGCTTATCGCCCAGAAGACGTCGCAGTTGCTAAAGAGGGGGCACGTAATGCTCTCGAAATGGCGGTTAATGAAATCCAGCAAACCTGCGGTGATATCACCGTCAATCTGGATTTGGCCAAAGGTTCTGAATTTATCCAGATCTTCTTGGAAACAGAGCCAAATCATCTGACAGCTGATTTTCGCCATCAGCTGTACCGCCACACTCGAGGACACCCGCTGTTCACCATCGAACTATTGCGAGGATTACAGGAACGCGGTGAAATTATCAAAGCCGAAGATGGATGCTGGGTAGAAGGACAGTCATTAGATTGGATGGCTTTGCCCGCCCGGGTGGAAGCCGCCGTCCGGGAGCGGATTGACCGCCTGCCCGACGACTTGTATCAATTGCTGGTCGTAGCCAGTATTGAAGGTGAGGAATTTATTGCCGAGGTCATCGCAGATATCCTGGGCTTAGATGAAAGAGAGATCGTACAGCGCTTGAGCGGAGAGCTGATTCGCAAGCATCGATTGGTGAATGCCCTGGCGATACAAAGAGTTGGGGCACGACGTTTATCACACTACCGCTTTCACAACTTCATCTTCCAAAAATTCATCTATGAGAACCTGGACGAGCCCGAGAGAGTATATCTTCACGAAGATGTCGGCAACAGCCTGGAAAAATTGTTCGGCGAACAATCCAGCGAGATTGCCTTACAACTGGCACGCCACTATCAAGTTGCCGGCATAGCCGATAAGGCTATCCATTATTTGTTCCTGGCAGGACAGAAGGCGTTGCTGCTTTCGGCATACCAGGAGGCTCGCACTCACCTGAACCAGGCCATAGCCATCTTAGAATCTTTACCGGATTCTGATAATCGAGCAGATCAAGAGTTGGAATTACAACTCGCTCTCGGGTGGGCATCCATGAAGAATGCCCCACACAGTGAAAGGATCGCTGCTTACTCGAGGGCATATGACATTTGCCTCAAGCTAGGTGACACAGCTACACTAAGCCATGTGTTAGGAGAGTTAGCTACCTATCATTACACACGAGCCGAATACAGTATAGCAATCGAATTGTGCCAAGAATCTCTCGCATTAGCCCGCCAGACAGAAGACCCGGTCATCCTGGCAGTAAGCCATTGGTGCTACGGCTTTGTCTCATTCGGCTTGGGAGATTATGTCTCATCCCGAAATCATATGGAACAGATGATTTCTACATATCGTCCCGAACAACATAGAGATTTACTATACCTGCGGGGCACAGATGCAGGGCTGAGTGCAATTGCTTATAATTCTTGTGCGTTATGGTGCCTGGGTTTCCCTGACCAGGCTGCCAGGTGCAGTCAGCAGGCTCTTGCAATGGCTCAGGATATTGGGCACCCGCATTCAACGTTGGATGTTTATGCTTATGCTGGGATCATGCTGTATGCTATCAGACAGGACGGAAAATTACTGAAGGAGATCGCCGAAGAGCAGATCCGGCTTGCTAAGGAATCAGATTTCCCTGGTTGGCTCGGTACCGCGGTCTGGTCAAAAGGCGCAGCCTTGATATTACTCGGGCAGTCCTGTGAGGGAGTAGCCTTGCTGCAAGAAGGGATTGAAATTGATAAAGCCAACGATGTAAAACTTTTCCTTCCAGGAGCTATGGGTTTTCTCTGCCGGGGTTATATCCAGTTGGAGCAGGTCGACCAGGCAATGAATACCATAAAAGAGGCCCTCTCCCTTGTCAAGCAAACGGGAGAAGGCCATTGGGAAGCGGAGCTCAACCGCATATATGCCACTTTGCTAAGATTGACAGAGGATGACTCCGAAGCCGAAGCCTGCTTGCTCAAATCGATCAAAATCAGCGCGACATACGGCCGCCAGATCATGGGAGCTGCGCTCCAGTATAGACCTGTACCGCTTATGGTGCAGCAAAGGCAAGGTTTCTGAAGCGAATCACCTGTTAACCAATATCTACAATTGGTTTACCGAAGGTCACGCAACAAATGACCTGACCACCGCCCGGGATTTACTCGCTCTTACGGCGTAGGCGTCCAGCCGAACAGGGTCAGCAGGTCGCTGGTTTCCAGGGCCGCTCCTGCCAGGATGGTTCTGATAAAGAACACGCTCACCACGACCACTAAAATGTAGATGATCGGCAGTACCAAGGTCCTGAAACCACGCAGTTCGTGTGCCGTGGCTGTACCTATCCAGACTCCAGCAAATGCAATCAGCAGTCCCAGAATTCGTGCTACCGGACCTAACACTGGAAGGAAACCAAATAGTTCCAGCAAATGAGCAGCTTGGGCAAAACCCGCCACGCGCAATGTTGTCGTAAATTTGGCTTTACCGCGCAGCAGGACCGCCGCCCCATGCAGCAATCCGATCGCTACCCACCACATCACGAATTGGACCAGAGCGGCAACCAGGTCAAAGCCTCCCTCCCGGTTTACCGACTGGATTACCTGGCCAATCAGGGCAATCAACAAAGCCGGCCCGGTCATGAACGCGTCCTTGGCAATCTCCCGATAAGCGTCCCGCTGGAGCAGCAAAGCACCAAACGCCAGACTGATCCATTTTCCGACCTGGCCAAAACCGGTTTTGAATGCAGAAAGTGTCCAGGGATTTACAACGGGGACGTATTCCCGTGACGGCTTTGGTGTTGGTCCCGGCAGGCCGCGGCGCGAATCCAGGATCGCCTTGAACTCAAACGAGCCTTTCGTTTCCGGCACGATCATATCGCCCGGGTGGAACAGGTAGGCGTCGGTCTGCTCACCACCCAGGCCGCCGTGGTTGCCGATCAGCTCTTCCAGCGCAGCCACAGTGCCATCCGGGTACAGCGTGCTGTTCAGGATTAAGTCGCCGGCGTTTTCGAAGTCTGCCATCCGGCGCAGCTGCCAGGAGCGCAGCTCTACATCCCCATAGGGCAAAAGCGGATCTACACCAATCACATCGCCGGTTGCCAGGTTGCGAGCGCCGTCTTTACCAAAAGCCACCGGCTCCATATCGTCCTCGAAGGCAATCACAAAGCCGATGCCTTCGTGCTGCACCAACGCATCGACCATCCCCGGGTATGCTGCGTTCAGCTCATTCAGGGTGAGCTTGCGTGGGAACAGGTCGAAGTAAACCAGTGCGCCATTGCCGCCATAAGCCAGTGTCACTTTAGCTGGTTTGAACTCTTTAAAGGACTCCTGTTGATCCAGATTGTTCTGAACCATACGCCTGGCACTGCCAATCACTGCCTGGCTGACCCGCCCGCCGGTTTTATTGTCTTCAATATTCTCCAGCTCGCCCATCATTGCCGAAACACCGATCGTACCGTCATCGCCGCCGCCCGATCCGGAAATAGTGGTGCCCGTAGGAAGCTGCTGCTGGATGAATTCCAGGATGCTGATGCCATAGCGCTGCTTGAATGTCGGGCCAAAGGACTGGCCATGGTCGGAAAGCAGCAGGATTTCGTATGGGCGGGGGGCTTTCTCTTCGATTGCCCGCTTAATGCGCGCCACCTGATTATCAAACTGCCGCAGCGAAATATCGGCGTCGTGGGTATACGGACCGGAATGGTGGGCGATTTCATCATACCCGGCGTACAGGGTGTACATTGCCGGCGTACCGCGGATGACATCCAGGATGGTGAAATAGGTGCCAATATCGCGCAGGAACACATTCACAGCTGCGCGCAGGAATGGATAGCCATTGTGCAGCCGGTTCAAGCGCGGCTCTACCTTCTTGCGCCGCTGTTGGTAACCTTGCCAGATCTCCAAAAACACATCCGCGAAGAACAGAATAAGCACCCGTGTAAAGAAATACGGGTTGCGCATCAACAAGAACATATCTTGCGAGCGCTGTTTTTTGTCCTCCGGCGTGCCGGCCAGAAGCTTGGAAAAAGTCAGGATAGATTTTGAGGCATCGCCGCTGAACATGTTGCCGATGCTCGAGCCGCCACGCAGTAAGCCGTTGCCATCCGAAAGGATGGGCTCAACCACGGCAGCCGCACCGCCGCCGGCCAGCAGTTTTCCAGTCGATTTATCCAGCCAGCGGAAAGCCGGGATGTTGGTATTATTGCCCTGCAAGATGCCTGCCTGGCAGGCAGGCGTGGTTGGGGGTACGCCGCAGTCAACCCTGGAAAGCTGGTAGCCATCTTCATCCATCATCGCTTTCAGTGTGGGCATATATCCGTCTGCGAGCGCCTTTGTGATGCGCTGGTAGCTCAGGCCATCCGTCTCCAGGATCACCAGACCGCGCCCGGTTTCCTGGTTCACATTTTTTGCCTGGCGGGCAGACGCGCCGCTCTACCAGGTTATCAAAGAAAGAATCATCATCATCGATATTCAAGAGGGTGATGATAATCGTATTGAGCAAGGAGAGCATCAGCCCGCCCCAGAATGCCGGCCAGAATCCTTCTACCGTAAATCCTTCCATGAGCGCAGCTGTGATCCACAACACGATTCCATTCAGGAAGAAACCGGAAACAAAGATGGCGATCCAACCAAGCGGCATTGCCAGGAGCAGCAGCAGCGGGCAAATCAGCAGGTTCACAAAACCCAGCACCAGGGCAGCCATGACAGCTACCATGAAGGCAGTAATTTCACCAACCGGTTCGATCGTGACTCCCGATAAGATGCTTGCGGTGATGAGTAACGAAATCGCATCCACGAACCAAATAACCAAGAAATGGAAGATTGATTTGATGAGGCCTGATAATCTGTTCATTAGGTCACCTTTCGATGTTTTTCAAGGATGGGTATTGCTTAAGCTGCTTAACTATCACTTACTGGGATGAAGCCAATAATCGCCGGATATGTGGCAGTTGCTCCTGAGTAGCTTGCATGCCACGCTCGGCGATAAGAGGTATTTTTTGGGTATCAAACATAGTCAACGGTTCTTCAAATTCGGGCACGATGGGAAATATCTCTGCATGATGAGCCAGGTTGTAAAATGCATAAGTTGAGCTCAATAAATTATTCATGTAAATACTGTTTACCTGTTCTTGGACTGCGGTCATTGAACGCAGGCGCTGGCGGTAACTCATGGTGAAACCCATGGCGATGATAATATCCGCCCCATTTTGCATGGCCACATCAATTGGCAGTGGGTCGCTAACCGCCCCGTCAATCAGTAAGCGCCCGCTGACTTCCCAGGGCGGGAAGATGATCGGGATCGCCAGGCTCGCGCGAATTGCATCGAAAACTGAACCTTCGCTCAGAAGAACCTTTTCGCCGAGCAGTAGATCTGTTGCCACGATAGTCAATGGAATGGTCAAATCGCTGAACGATAGCTCACCGTAAATTTGTTGCAAATTTCGGTTCATCACTGCATCATTTACAAGTCCGCTGCGCTCATTATATCTTAAGCTCCCATCTTTACTAGCTTTCAAGTTCTCGGTGTAGCCCTGCATGATATCGTTCGTCCACAGGCTCCTGGATAAGGTCTCGAGTTCCTGCCAGCCGATATTTTTCGCGATCAGTGCCGCGTACAGGCTGCCCCCACTACAGCCGACAATAAAATCTATCGGGATGTTTTCCGCTTGCAGCACTCGCCACATGCCAATCGCAGCTGCGCACTTTAATACCCCCCGAGCCAACTACAAGCGCCACACGTTTACGCGACTGCCCCATTATCCCGATACCCCTGTTGCGCCAAGCAGCCTCTTGAGATATGGCAATGCCTGCTCTGCAGCTTTCTCTCCTTCGTCGATGATGTAGGGGATCTTATCGGTGTCAAACAACCGGATTCTTTGGGTAAAATCCGGCAGTATCGGGATGATCTCCGAGTGATGAGCCAGGTTATGGAAGGCGAAATTGGTTTTCAACAGGTTGTTCGAAGTCACACTGCTGATCTGAAAATTATAGCGCATCAATGAAGTAATCCGCTCCTGGTAAGGGCTTTCAAAACCCATTGCCAGGATGATATCCACGCCCTCCTTGATGGCAATGCCTACCGGCAAGGGGTCGCTCTGATAACCGTCAATCAGAGCACGGCCGGCCACCCGGTACGGAGGGAATACATACGGGATAGACAGACTGGCCCGGATGGCTTCCCAAATTAAGCCGCTGGAGAGGACTACCTGTTCGCCATCGAAAAAATCGGTGGCGGCGATGTGCAGGGGAATATGGGTATCTGCGAAAGATGCCTCACCGAAGGCGCCATACAGTTGCCGGTTCAAGCGGCTATCATCGATCAGACCAAAGCTCTCATCAAAGTGGAACAGGCCTGGCAGGATGATTTGCAGCACCGCTTTTCTGCTGCGTTTTTCTGTCACTCGACGGGTCCACAGGCTGAGCGTTTTGTCGATACTCGTTTCAACCGGCCATCCCAACGCAATACTCGCCGCATACAGCGCCCCGCCGGAACAACCTACCACCAGGTTCACCCCGATGTTCTCGCGCTCCAGAACTTTCATCAGGCCCAGAGCTGCCGCACATTTGACACTGCCCGACCCAATCACCAGAGCCAGGCGGGTGTTTTCATTTACCGGAGCCATTAGGAAGCCTTCATTTTACGAAAAACTTGCCAGTGCAGAGTCGACATCGTCATATAGTTTAAGGATATTGGTGAAGCCGCTCAGCTTTAACACTTTCATTACATCCGGCTGCACAGCTGCCAGGCGCAGATCGCCGCCTCGTGAGCGGGTCTCTTTGACAGCCCCCAGTAAGACGCGCAGCCCGGCGCTGCTGGTGTAGTCTATGCCGTGAAAATCCGCCACCAGGTTGATCTCTCCCCGTGAGATGATGCCATTAATTGACTCCGCAATCGCGGGGGCGGTCAGTGCATCGATACTTCCGGTCAAGGCAATCACTGTGACGCCGTTGATTTGTCGATCTGAAATTTCCATGTTCTCATGCTCCTTGTATCAGATGTCATTCTGAACGGAGTGAAGAATCTAGATCCTTCACTTCGTTCAGGATGACAGTCGGTTTGCGTGGCCCACTTAGTGCGAGCAGCTTATTCCATGTGTCACCCTGAGATAGCATCGGGTCTAGGTCCTTCGCTCGATTTTCTTCTCCAGAACCATCTGATTGAATCCCTGGTCGATCCTGCGGTAGGCAATTTTATCCATCAGTTTTTTCACAAAATAGATGCCTAACCCACCAATCGGTCTCGACTGCCAATCCGCATCCAGATCAGGCTGCGCGGCTTGCTCGGGTGGATAATTCACGCCATCATCGCTGATTGTCAACCTTGCGGTCTCAGCATCTCGGTCGAAGAATACCGATATCAGGCCTGGCTCCCCGATCGGGATAACCATGTTCGATAATATTCGTGCACACCTCGTCTGCCGCAAGTTTGAGTGCGAAAATATCATCCGACGACAGGTTGTATCGATTGCCGGCTGCAGCCACAAATTCCCTGATCTCCGGCAGGTATCTTAAATGCGTCGGGCGGCAAATAGCATGCCGGGTAGTCGCTCCAGAAGGAATTCGCCGCAGAGAAAGAAAGGTGATATCGTCATACTGCTTTCGTCCGCCCATATGCCGGTGCAGCTCTGTATGCAGCTCGAACACCATACTGAATATCGATGTCCAGGGAGCAGCAATACTGGATAACAGCCGCTCTTCATTGAATGGGAGGCCTTCGGGACTTTGGGCATCGATCACGCCATCTGTGTATCCAAACAGGATGTCTCCCTCCTGAAGCTCAATCCTCTCCACCTGGAAATCCATATCGGGAAACAAGCCGGCGGCCGGCCCGGTTGGATTCAGCCGGTTCCGAATATTCCCAGCAGAGTCTAAGATCATCGGTGGCTCGTGCCCGGCATTGACATAGTACAGGATATTGCTTACTGGATCAAGGATGGCATAGAATACGGTAGCAAACATATTGGACCGTTCATGGGTTTCGGCGATGTAGTTGCTGGTCCACTGAATTGCATTCTGCAGTCGATCGGTGATCTCTTCTGCCGGCGATTGCATTGCGCTGAAAGCCCTCAACAGGCTGCGTGTCAGCACCATAAATAAGGCCGCGCCGACGCCCTTATCGCACACATCCGCAATAATTAAGGCGGTCAATTGAGAGTTTTCTAGCTGGAATACGTCATAGAAATCCCCGGAAACCTGCCGTGCTGCCTCGAAGTGAACGGCCAGCTCCCAGCCAGGGATATCCGGTAGTTGTTCAGGGAAAAATCCGGACTGGATCTGGCGGCCAATCTCCAGGTCTTGTTCGGCTGCCCCCAGAGCAGAAGTAACCTGTGCATGCAGCCGGGCGTTATCCACCGTCGCGGCAATTTGGCTGGCGATCGTCTCCGCCAACTCGATTTCTTCTTTCGTAAACACATAGGTTGGGTCTTTCGCCGGCAGGCCGATCGTGCCTATCGCATCTCCCCGTGTCAGCAGAGGCACTACCATGATTGCTTTCGTGCCGCGCTGCCGGGACATTTCTGCGATCGACTGGGTGCGCAGATCGGTTTGGGCATCCTGAACTACAATGGTCTGCCGGGCATCGATCACCTGCCAGGTGTGTGAATTCCCTTCAATCGGAAGTATCAATCCCATGGCGCTGTTTTCCCCTGGTACAACAGAATGAAAAGCAACAATCTCTAAAGATTTCTTATCTTCACTCAGCAGTCCAATGCCCGCATTGCGTACCGGGAAGATTTGAGGCAGCTCTCGGCATAATGCTTGCAGAATTTCATTCAACTTCAAGGATTGATTGATGATCATTGCGATGCGGTTGATCGCTGCCAACTCCCTGGCGCGTTGCTCTAGCTCAGCCATCACCTTGCGCAGAGCATCTTCCGCAGATTCTCCTGGCTTGTCCAATTCGCGAGGCAGAAATTTCGTCTCAGTGTTTGATATCAGTTTCATTCAGGGCCGCTTTGGAAAATTCTTTGTGAATGTCAGGCAGTTGCCTGCTGCAGAGGCTTCGTAATCAATATAGTCCATCGTCTGGTAAATCAAGAATAACCCCAATCCTCCCGGTTCACGCTCCTCCAAAGGAGCTTCTACATCCGGAATCGTTGTCATGACAGGTTCAAAACAATGACCAAAATCGGTAATCTCCACCAGGATACGGTCAGCTTCGATCCGGAAGGAAAGAATAATCGAGCCGGGGTCCATCCCTTTGTACCCATGCATGATTATATTGGTACAGGCTTCATCCACGGCCAGTTTAAGATCCAGTATGATCATCCTCTGGTATCTGGTATCGGCGGCAGCATTCGGTAATGAACTCCCTGAATATTGCTAATGACTCTACCTCCGCGGCTCGAGTGATCTGATAACGACTCGCCATACCACCTCCTAATACTCTACCCCTGGGACTGTATTGACCCCGGCATGTTTACCAACCTGTTTTATCATCCGTAGACCATCCCATTTTTTACCGATCACCTCCAGAATACCATCGTGGATCGCCCAGGCCCGGCCCCGTACCGTCCTCCAGGCTTCTGGCCGGCGAAATGGCGTGCTCCCATCTAACGCCCGAAATAGCTCGCCTCCAGGTTGAAATTCAATGTGGATGCTATCCATTAACTTGTGGCCTTTGATATAGGCAAACCCGCGTTTTTCAAAAATCCAGGCAGAAACATAGGATAATGGCTCCAGGAAGTAGGCATGCTGGGCCATCATGATCAGGAAAATTTCAATATGGGTAAACACAATTTGCGAGCTGCGTAAACCGAGCCGCACCTGCCCAGGAGCCAGGCCGGCAAGCATCGCTTTCTCTTCTTCTGCCAGGTTGCGGTGCACCGTACCAAAGAATGTCGCCCGCCCTTGCTCGTCAATATCTGTGAAATATCGATCGGCGAAAGGGTTGGACACAATCAGAAAGTTCAAGGTCAATGCCGTTATACGCATTATCCGCCAGCTCGAGATAAAAAAAGGTGTCGGATTCATCTTCTCCATGCCAGGCGCTGATCTTGACTTTATTGCTGCCGTTTTCCGCCTCCAGACGAACCCGCGGCTGCTTGTCGGAATTTAACCAGGTGCGCGGGTTGATGTCAAAATCTGCCAGCAGTTGGACAGGAACCAAAGTGCGGTACAAGCGCAGCTTTGGATTTTCCGGCAGGCTGTTCACCACACGCAATGTGACTGGCAGACTGGCATCACCAATGAACTGCGAGATCGAGAGGTTTGGCACCTCGGATGTCACCAGACCTGGCTCTGCTTTGACTTTTAAGCGCTTAAACATGGATCAAGTGCCTGATCTCCACCTCAATCATACTTACATATACAGATCATTTTACTATGCAATCCAATCCCAATGTGCCCGAATCCCCTGCCTTTCTGCTAACCTTAAATAAACACCTCTCCAGACGTCGGGTATAATTCCCTAAACTGCAATGAGAGCTGTCACCCTAATCCTGCTTCTGCTCAGTCTGATGTTCAACGCCCTGCCCTTACACGTCCTGGCAGCGCCGCCCGTCGAAGATCCGGACCCCACCCCCATGGTCATCGATCCACGCATGGACCGACCGGTGCTTCCAGAAAACCCCAGCCGCGCCGATCTGGGTTCAATCGTCTACTTTGAATACTGCCTGGCCTGCCATGGTGACCAGGGCCAGGGACTGACCGATGAATACCGCCAGATGGCTTATGGCGAAGACATGGACTGCTGGCAGTCGAAATGCCATGCCACCAACCATCCCACTCCTGGATTTATCTTTCCCCGTGTTGTGCCGCCTGTAATCGGAGAAGGCACACTGAAACGCTTCGTCAATGCCGAGGATCTTTATCAGTACCTGCTGCTGCGCATGCCTTACTACAAGTACGACATGCCCCCGGAGATTCCCGACGATGATATGTGGAATGTCACGGCTTATTTGTTAAGGATCAATGGCGTCCTGCCGGATCGTATCGATTTTGATCCCCAGCAGGCTTCCATGTTTCCTGTGCATCTCACCGCCCGTTCGCATGGAGAGGAACAGGTGGTCCAGATCGTGGTGCTAGGCTCGTTGGCTTTGGTTGTGGTTGGTTTACTGGTCCAAAGAGGCTGGCGCAGCTCTGAGCAGCCCGGCTTCTCGGCCGAGCTTCATCCATCATCTGCATCCACCGAGTATTCCGCAGCTGCAAGCACGCTGGCGCTATACCCTGAGCGCCGGCGGCCTGGCGGTATTCTGCCTGCTGGTCGTGGTTTTCACCGGTATCCTGGAGATGTTCTTTTATATCCCCACACCAGAATCTGCTGGAACATCCATCCAGATGATCACCTATGCGGTGCCTTATGGCGGGCTGGTGCGCGGCCTGCACTTCTGGTCTGCACAGGCACTGGTGGTCGTATCTGGCATCCACCTGCTCCGGGTGATTTTTACTGGCGCTTATACCCACCACGCCGCCTGAATTATCTGCTTGGGTTGGGCCTTTTCCTGCTGGCTCTGCTGCTGGATTTCACCGGCTACGTGCTGCGCTGGGATGAAGGCATCCGCTGGGCGTTGACCGTCGGCACCAATTTACTGAAGACCATTCCCATTATTGGGCAAGCCCTGTATGCCTTTGTAGTTGGCGCCGATCAGCCCGGAGCAACCACATTGACGCGTTTCTACGCCTGGCACATCTTTGGTCTGACCGCCATCATGCTGGGTATCTTTACCTGGCACATCTTCCGCGTGCGGCGCGATGGTGGCATATCCGCCCCCCCACCGGAAGTACGCAGCAACTCCCAACGCATCACCCGTTTCGAGCTGGTACGCCGTGAAATCCTGGCGGCTGTGCTGGCGCTCATCATCCTGATCGTGATTGCGGCGCGCTTGCCCGCTCCTATCGCCATGCCAATCCAGGAAATTGGCAGCCTGGGGCAGGCCGATCCGGAAGCCCCCTGGTTTTTCCTGTGGGTGCAGCAGTTACTGCGCTACGGAGATGCTTTCTGGCTGGGGATTGCCCTACCGCTGGGCATTCTGGCACTCCTGGCGCTGCTTCCCTACCTGCTTCCACATGTTCCCGCCGATCAGCAAGGGCGCTGGTTTCCCAGAGCCGGACGCATCGCCCAGGTTGTTGCGGCGCTCCTGGCCGCCGGTTGGCTGGTGCTGACCTTACTTGAGTTGTTTTAGAGACATTATGCCTGCTATCTCTCGCCGAGATTTTTTGCGTATCGGAACCGAAAGCCTGCTGGCGCTTAGCGGTATACTTGGCCTGGGGGTTTTGATCCGTTACTTGAGCTATCAACCTGAGCCGCCCCCGCCTGACCAGCACATCGCCGGAA
Source organism: uncultured Chloroflexia bacterium (assembly GCA_963744375.1). Taxonomy (GTDB): domain Bacteria; phylum Chloroflexota; class Anaerolineae; order Anaerolineales; family UBA4823; genus CTSoil-045. The sequence continues at coordinate 296,009 of CAVUTH010000002.1, forward strand.
AGGAGACCGATTTCCCACCGGGCTCGCGCACGGTCTTGCCTGGCATTCCCGCCCTGTTGATCCACTCGACAAATGGTTTTCAGGCCATAAGCCTGGTGTGCCCGCACCTGGGCTGCACCGTCCAGGAAAAAACCGGCAGGCTAACCTGCCCCTGTCATGGCAGCCAGTTTGACGAAGACGGCCTTGTCACCCGCCGGCCCGCTGCCCAGGCTCTGAAAACTCTCAGCGTTGAGGTCAGCCCGGATGGCGCTGTCATCGTTTTCAGCTAATCGTATTATCTAGCAGACACCTGAATAAATTCACACGGCTAAACAAGGAAGGCTCTGCATGTTTTCTGCATTTATTTGGGGAGGATTTGCTGCCGGCTCGCTGCTGATCGGCTACCTGCTGGCGTCCAGGAAGCTCTCGAATCGCAATATCGGCATCATTATGGGTATCGGCTCTGGCGCGCTGATCAGTGCGATCGCGTATGAGCTGGTACCCGAATCCGTGATGGGTAACAAAGGCGTCATCCTGGCCTGCGGATTAGGTGCGGTGACCTTTTTTGTAGGCGACTGGCTGGTCGACCGCCGGGGTGGCGCAGATCGGATGGATATCACTGCTTCGCACAAGGAAGGTTCCGGGGCAGCCATATTTGTCGGAACTCTGCTGGATAATGTACCCGAGTCAATCATTCTCGGGATGAGCCTGGCCTCCGGGGGTGTTATCAATCTGGCATTCCTCGTAGCTGTGTTTGTCTCCAATTTGCCGGAAGGTGTCGCCGGTACGCTAAATCTGGTTGCCTCAGGTGTACCCCGGCCAAGAGTATTCCGGATGTGGTTGGTTCTCGTGCTGATTTCTGCTGGCTGTGCAGCAGTCGGATATTTTATGATACTCAATTTAGACAAAGTCAATGGCTTAATGGCTCAGGCTTTCGCGGCAGGGGCCATGCTGACCATGCTTGCAGATGCCATGATGCCGGAAGCCTTCGAACATGGGGGGAAACTGGTCGGCTTATTTACCGTCCTGGGCTTCTTAGGTGGAGCCATCCTTTCGATGATGTCATGATCTATTGCCAATATTTTTAATACTTATAATAGACCAGGTTGCTCAGGCATTGCGATCGTGCTTGCCCGGGGGACCGGCACATTTTCTATTCTCAGCTCGCTTCGCGCCTGGCAAGCTTACTCACTCACCTCTGAAATTTGCTCTAACTGAAACGGGTCGCCGTGCCCCGGATAAACTCTGCCGATCTGCATGCCGGTCAGTTTTTTCAGACTGGCCTGGGCTGCAGGCATGTCATCGATCAATGAGTTGAGGCCGGGACTTTTCGTGCTTACCAGCAGATCGCCGCAAAACAGGTCACCCGAGGTGAGCAGGATTCCGATTGAGCCTTTCGAATGTCCCGGAATAGAGATGACCCGGGCATCCAGACCGTATCCTGCCAGATTGTCGCCCTCCCGCAGCAACACATCCGGTTTGCCACGTTCAGCTTTACCAAATCCACCAAATATCGGCAGCAGCGCAGCAAGCACGGCATTAGGCTTCTTTCGGTTGAAAAACATATCTCCCTGCTCCAGCATCCCCGCATCATCCGGGTGCATGGCGATTTTTGCACCTAAGCGTTGCCTGAGATAAACAGCGTTCCCAGTATGATCGTAATCACCATGGGTGAGTACAATCAGGTTGAGTTTTCCTGGTTGGCAGCCGGCGGCATCCAGCTCGGCAGTTAACGGCTTACGATTGCTAGCGGCACCGGTATCTACCAGCACAAAACCGGTCTCTCCTTTGAGCAAATAACAGTTCACCCTGCCCATTCCGAAAGGAAAAGGCAGCGTGATCGTATGGATATCGAGCGCCATTATTTCACTCCTTTATTGTGTATACCAAACAGCGAATATCTGGTCTATAGCAGGGCGAATATTCATCTTACAATGTTTTAGTAAGGAATAACCGGTCGTGCCCGGCAGGGAAATCCTTCAGCTCGCCATAAACCCGGTAACCGTGACGTCTGTAGAATTCCGGCGCCTGGAAACTGAATGTATCCAGGTACACCTGGGTAGCTCCGTGTTGCCTGGCTTCCTCCTCCAGTAGCGCCAGCAAGCGATGTCCATAGCCGCGGCCACGCAGGTCTTCCCGCAGCCACATCAAATCGACGTATAACCAGTTCCAATGCACAACACCGATCACGCCACCGACAATCTCATCACCCGGACCAAACACTGCATAACACAGGCGTTGAGCCCGGTCATCTCCTGCTTGCTGGGTGTTGAAATCGCGAATGCCCCGCCCGATGATCCCCCAGGCCGATTGTTCAGGAGCCTCTACAAAAGCGATCTGGTATTCTTCTTCCATATCAATTCTTCCTTTTCAAGTCTTTCACTCAAAATTGTCAGTCCTGGCGTCCCCAAATGATTGTGACCCTTGTACCTAAGCCCGGGTTGGAATTTATCTGCAGAGAGGCCGCAATAATTGCCGCGCGCTCTTGCATCCCTGCCAGGCCATAATGTTTTCTGGCCAACAGGCCGACTATCTCCATGCCGGCATTCGACGGAAAACCAATGCCGTCATCCTGCACGAGCAGCTGCACGGCATCCGGTTGCAGGCAGCCTTCCAGTGTAATCACACCAGCTCGGGCATGGTTCTGAGCATTCTTTAAAGCCTGTTGGACAATGCGATATAGGTGTAGCTCAACATCGTCGGGATACCTTTCTAGGCTGGCTGGGATATCGAAAATGTACTGGGGCTTGCTTTCTTGAGCGGTCTGGTTAGCGCTGTACTCATCTACCAGCCCCTCGAGGGCGACATGTAATCCAAAGTTTATCATTGTCGGGCGCAGCCCTGCAATAATATCCCGGATGTAATCTACGCTGGTCTGGTAGGCCAGGTTAAATTTGGGGTCCATCTTGGATGGATCGGCATACTGGGCTAACAACGCCATCTGGCTCAGTACTTCATCATGCAGTATGCACGCCAGTCGCAGTCGTTCAAACTCCTGCCGGTCAATATTAACCTGGTACAGTGTGCGCAGGTTTTGAGCCTGCTCGATGTTTATCAATGCCAGGGCAGTTTGATCCATCAGGGCTTGCAGCGAGGGAATATCACTCGGCGAGTAATAATCGTCCGGATCTCGCCTGCCGAACATACACAGGCCGATCATGCGCTCCTCTACATTAAGTGTAAATACCAGCCTGGCCCAGGGACAGGGCTGCAGCGAGTCATCGGGTAAACGAATTTTTCCTGCCTGTTGGGCAAGGGCAGTGATATCTGCCACACAGGGCAGCCAACTTTCCGGGATATCGAGCGCCAGCACCGGTACAATCCTCTGGATCGGATAACCCGGCGCATTTGTCTCCAACCTTACCAGTGCCGCCTGGCGGATCATGAGGGAAGGGAAGATTTGTTCGCCAAGCAGCGTTGCCAGATGCTCTTTATCCAAACTGGTCGTAATTTGATTCGCATACCCTTCAATTAACCTGTCAGGCGGCAGACTGATGTTAAAAATACCGCCGGTTGAGCCAAGATTGGAATTTTGGAAAGAAAAACGGGCTGAATAACCCCAATACGACAAACATTAAAATCAATATCAGCTCGGATGAATCCAGTGGGGCATACAATAATCGCAACACCAGGCCTGTTAACATGGCGATTACAAACAAGATTACTGCATAAATGAGGATACCAATAGCGCGGTTAGCCCGCAGCTCCAACCCTCCCAGTCGATGGTAATAGATGGAATATGAGTATGCAATCGGAATTAGCCCAATTGATAATAAAACTGGAATATATAAGAACCCGGTATTAAAATCTGTAGTATCCAATAATAAATACAGGATGGAAGGCAGGAATGCGAGCAGGAGTCCGCCTAAAAGCAAGCGGATCTCAGCACTGCTCTCTTTTTGGCGGACTATATGCGCAAATAGCATCCCAAGGATACCAAAAGCCAGGCAAAGCGCCCCGAGATACATCACCGACACACTTAACCCAACAAAAATTTCTGCTACAGCAATCAACAGACAGAGCGAATACAACACCCAACCTGCGAAGCGGGGAACTCTTGCTAGAGGCGTTGGAAAGATCCAGTGGAAATGCCAGCCCACAGCCACCAGGATCCATATCGAGAAGTGTGCCAGATAACGGCTGAAAAATATTTGAGTATGCGCGGTAAGCCCTGCCGACACCCAGACCGATAATACTGTAAAGAATATCGTCAGCAAAAACCAAAAATGATTCCTCGGTCGGGCAAATATAAATGTGCCTATCGCCCCAAACAGCAATATAAAAGGTATCCACCATGCCTGCCGCAGCCGATAAATAAAATTCATCCGGATTTAGGCCGGGAAACTCCCACATCAAGCTTATCTGGCTGCCATTGCGCTCAACAACAATCAAATAATTCTCGCCGGCTTGCGCATCTTGAAACAGTACTTCGGCTGGGTTGTCAATAAATTCCTGCCAGGTCTGTGTACCCCCTCTGATAAATCGATCGCCCACCTGCACCTTGTCGATACCAGGATCAGTTAGAAAGACATTGATGATCTCACCATCTGGCACAGCGGGTAAAAAGCCAATATACGGCACAACGAATAAATACGCCCATGAATATAAAAAAACCAGGGCGCTCCCAACGATCAATATTAATCTAGCCCAAAAACGGTGGGTCTGCGAAATTGGATTCATCGATAGCAAATTACCGATCGAAAATCACGCTGTCCTCTTGATCAGGTAAATATTTAATGCGCAGCACATGCCCAACTTGGACGCGTGATCGATTGCGCTCGCGCACGGGTATCAGAACCTGCGCCCGAAAGGATTCTTCCCCCTCCGGCTGAACATCCAACAAGATCTTGTACAGATGCACCGGCTCTCGGCGCAGTAAGGTCTTGCCGATATAAGCAAAGTTACTGGTCGTCGCTGGAGCGCGTGGTGCTTTCAAATAGCGTAACGATAATAAAATAGTCGGGTAAAGCGATACCAGGTTATAAAATGCAAATCCCGCCAGCAGCACTGCCACCAAACCGGTAAATAAGCCGGTCGCCCAGGCTAACGCAGTGCCGACAAATAACCCAAACCAAATCACTACGAACAGCCAACCGATTGGGGAAAGCTGCTGCTGGATGATTGCTTTCAATGAAAGCTGCCGTCCGAGCTCATCGATCGCCGCCTGGGCTTTCTCCTCAGAGCTGCCTGTCAATTGTTGGTATAACTGCAACGCGTTATCCCGGCTGTGATTCAGCAACGCCTGCGTAATCTCGGCCATTTCTTCCTCGGTTACGCTCTTGTCTACCACAAATCCTGGGGTTTCATCACCTTCTTGCAGCCGCACCAGCGACTGGCAGTACAGGCACACCCAGGATTCCCGGGCAATTTCCGGCAGCGGCGCCTCGCAGTTCGGGCAGTTCATGGTCTCAATGGCCAAGTGATCCTCCAGCAACACTATGAATCAACAATATCAATCGAACCTTTTATTCTAGTATACAGTGAAACCCAAGATTCTTACAGGAAAATAGACGACATCTGGGGTGGGCGTTGACGATCGCCCACCCCAGTTACAGGTGCACTGTCTTTGACTATGGACCTATCGGGGTCAAGGACCCCCTGTTGTTGGCGTTGGCGTACTACTGGCTGGAGGCATTGGGGTTCCTGTCCAGACCGGCAATGGCGTTAGGGTTTCGGTCAGTGTTGGCAGTGGGATTTGCGTACCGGTGACAGTTGGAATGAGAGTCAGGGTTGGCGTGATCGTCAGAGTCGGTGTCAGCGTAAGGGTAGGCGTAATGGGTGGGGTCGGCGAAATCGTTGCAGCAGGCAATCCATCGCTGCGCAAACTCGCCGCACCCGCGCCACTAGCTGGGATGGCACTAACATCAACCGCGAATGGTCCAGCTGAAGTCAGGTTGCCCGCTTCGTCTTCGGCAGCGATCCACACTTGATAAACGCCAACCTTCATGGGTTGCAAATCCAGCTGCCAGGTCAGGTCATCATGGACAACCGGCCTGCTGGGAATAACCGATTCCTTGCGGATCACGCACATACGCATGCATGCGCACCACTTTGCCTCCATCCGATACACTGCCGGTCAGCACGGTCTGCGGCGCCAGGTCAGGCTGCATAATTAGCTGCGCGATCACTTTAGCAACCGTCAAAACTGGTGTCACGTTGTCGATGCGGAATGTCAGAACCTGCGGAGTTGACGAGCGGTTGCCGGCCTGGTCAATGCCGTAGACGAGAAGCGTTTGTTGGACATCATCTAACGCATCCAGCTGGATATTCGACTTCCAGTTCCCGGCCAGGGCTGCAGTGTTTTCCGGCTCGACCCACAGCTCAGCACCGTGGTAGAGCGCCTGCTCGCCTGCGCTGTTTTCCTGGCATACGCTCAGCTGCCAGGTACCTGTGGCTGCCTGGCCTCGGAAAATCGCCAGCGGCTGGAGCGGTCGCACAAATTCGGCGAAGCCGGCTGCCGCAGGGATCTGGCTGGCCCGCAAGGCGGAGAGCCCGGCCACCGCCCGATCGCTCAGGATCACATTCCAGTTAGCGAATTTTGTGCTCAGGTCAAAATCGTCGCCCAGCAGCTGCCAGGTTAAGCCGGAGGGCGAAGTGAGCTCCACTTTCAGCCGGTCGCGGTCGGCGGCCTCAGCTTTGAACCCCAGGCGGATCTCGCCTACCGTGTGGCCGTCCGGTATGTTGAATGTTCGCACCAGCTTTCCAATGCTGCAATCAGCGATGGCCAACGGGTTGGAAAGTGTATCGGGGTAGCTCCACTCTCGGGTCTCTAATTGGGTCAGAATGCTTTCACAGCTTGTCTCCCTGGCAGATTTCCACGCCGCGCACGCCGTAGTTGTCTCGCACCTGCCCGCGCAGATCGAGCCAAGTCAAGTTGACCGGCGGGCTTCCGGCTGTGTTGGTCGGCACGGGGGATACGGTGATATCGGCTGCGGTGCGGTCAACAACGAAAGTTTGCCACGGGCTCCAGGCACTTGTGTAACCGACAGAGTCGGTCGCCTGAAGCCGGACTCTGTAGACCTCACCTTCCTGGGCAGCCGGATTAAGGTTAAGCCGCAATTCCATCGCCCATCGAGCGGTGTTGGATCGGGGCAATCCATTTGCGTTGTCGTTCCATCCGGCGCGGCGATCTCAACCTTCACTGTTTCAACGCCGCTCTCGTCAAAGGCATACCCGCGCAGGAGGTTGTTCGATACTGGCGAGATCCCAAAAGCGGAATTGTCAATACCCACGAACAGCGGCGATTCAGAATCTACCCGATGATCGACCCACATAAGTTCACGCGGTCCATCCGCCGGGGTATGCGCCTGGTCGAACACCTGGACACTGAGCAAGGTCCAGCGTTTATTGAACCTGCATGCCAGCGGGTGGGCCGGGTGCTGGGCCAGGCAGCTTTGGTAAGCCGCTTCCGCCCAGGCTAAGTCGACTTCGCCACGCAAAGTCACCACCCCGGATTGTCCCGGGGCTACATCACCGATGTAGATTTCCTGGTAAGTAGGAGTGCTCGCCGGGCGCCTGGGATACACCATCCGGCAAAGTGAGCGCCAGGCGGCTGTGTATTTGCAGCAGCACATCCTGGGCTGCCTCAGCGCCGTCATTGCGGTAATTCACGCTGTAGGAGATCTCCTGCCCATCTCGCACCCGGCCTTGCTCGTTGGCAATTGTGGCCAGCAATGAGCTAAACTCAGCCGGCTTGCCCTCGAAAAGGGTGAGCCACCAGCCAAACAGGTGGTCGCCCAGGTAGCGGTAGGATGCACCTGCAGGATCAGTCGTCACACTCAGCTGCAGATCATCGTCGGTATACTGGCGCTGGTCGGGCTGCAGCGCCTGGCTGCCATTCGGGCAGATGCCGCCCTCGAGGCTATCCCAGCTGAATGGATGATTGAGGGCAAATCTTACATAAACTTGCTCCACTCGCGGCAGTGCAGTGACAAACGGACTGGTCACAGGATTACTCTTAGGCAAAACGGCCCAGATCTGCAATGAATCTTCCTCGGTAGCCAATGCCACCAACTTAAGTGGCGTGGTATCGGGGTTGGCAATTCCAAGTCGCTCAAATGGCAGGTAAAGGTCGGTCGTTCCATTGTTTAATCCCGGGGAAAAACGGTACTCACCGGATTCCAGCTGAGAAGCAGGCGACCAGGTCGTGCCGTCCCAGCGGTACAGCCAGGCCTCCTGAGTGTCTTGCACCCAAACCACATAATCGGCGTACATGGCGCCCGGCCGCGGGCCAACAGGAAGCACGCCCGGCATCTGCAAAGTAGCCGTGGTAGTGAATGGATTCATCGCATCCAGTGTGCCGCCTGCGCTGCTATCCAGATACACGAACAGGTCGCCATCCCCCGACCAGTTCGCCCCGGTCCAGGCTATGCGCAGTGCCTGCTTATCCCAGCTCGTGTAGAGTGCCTGGTTGCGGCCTCGGGTAGCTGTATCCGGCTGCCTGTCATTCACGCGGCGGTCCTGGCCGAGCAGGCTGCAGCTGCTCTCCATCCAGCCGTGGTAAGTCTCGCCGGTATCATCCAACCGGATGTAGTCGGGAGTCAAGGGACTGTCGACGTAGATCGGTCCAAACGACTGGGATTGCATGTTCCCAAACCGGTCGATTGCGGCCACGCCTGCGGTCAGTTGTTGCGCCTCACCGGCCTGATAGGAGGCCAGCAGATTATCGGTTGGGCTGAAATCAACCACCGTGTCAACGATACCGTTAGCATCCTTCACCGTCCAACCTGCCCGGTAACCGGAAATGCCCGCTGCGTCGCTGCTCGCCGGCCAGCGCAGGTGCAGGGTAGGAGTGCTGCCGGTAAGAATCGTTCCCGTCTGGGTGATCGGGGTTGTTCCACTCATATCATCGTAGGTGATCGCAAGAGGGCTGGGCGCCGGCGGTTGCAAGTCGACGGGAATGCTGCGGGCCAGGAGGCGTTGCAGACCGGCACGGTCTGTTGCTCTTGCATTCACCCGCAGCAGTTCATCATCGGGCTGGTAGTCGTGTCCTGGGTATACCAGCGCCTCCCAGGTATCGCCATCCAGTGCTGCCGGAGTCCAGTCGGAGGTGTAACCCTCAGACTTCGACCTGGACTTCGACCAGAGCAATACCATTTTCGTCTCTTGCTGTTCCTCGTATTGGCAGCTGACTGATCAACACATGCGTCGTAGTCAATACGCTGGTGGTTATCGTCAGGTCAGGCTGTGCGGTATCCAGCAAGAAAATGATGTGATGCTTTACCTCCGCATTTTTCCAGTCTGTTAATGCGGCTTCAACCAGGTGAGGCCCTGCCTTTGTGGGTGTCCAGGTAGCAACCCAGTCGTATGTCTGCAGCGACTGTTTATCCCACTTCAAGTTGAGCACTTTCTTGCCGTCTACGCTGACGGTTAAGCGCTTCAAGTACGTATCCGCCTGTGCGCTGCCCGAGATGCTCACCGGCACTGAGTTGTTCAGCACCGCTCCCGGCGCCGGCGTCAGGATCAGCACCTGGCCTGTGGGTTGCGCAGGCGCCCTGGCGATTGCTCCCACGACAGCTGCGCTCGCATTGACAGTCGAACAGTTGCCGAACTGGTCGCAAGCAGTCAGGCCGGCGGTCGCCGGATCCGCCAGAGTCACCAGGCAGCTTCCTTCCAGCGTATACAGCCGGCTGCTGTTAGCAGTTGCGACGCCGGTCAACGAACGATACCAGGGCGGGTTAAAGTAAGTGCGGCTCAGGGGAGTCGAAGAAGGGCATGGTGATACTAGCGCCGCTTCATCCAGATTCCAATCCTGGGCAGAAAAGCGCAAGGTATAGGTGGTCGGCCCGCCTTCGTATGTCAGGGTTGCCCTCGGCAAAGTCGTATCCAGCACTCCATCCCAGGCGCTGCTGCGTATGGATTGATTGCCGTGGTTGTCCACACTGCGCATGTCGACCCTGTAATGTCCTTCCAGGCCGCTCGCAGGTGCTAAGCTCCAGCCGCCTCGCATCACCGGATTTACATCGGAAGCCGTAAACACCGGCCGCCAACGCTCGCTGAATAGCGCTTGCACCTCTGCATCTGACAGGGCACGCGCATAGATTTGCAGATCGTCAACTGCGCCTTTGAAGTGATTAATACCGTTGCCCCGCATGCCGATGAACAGCGGCGAGGTGTTCGTTGTGTCGCCAGTGGTCGTGTCTGGTACCGTTCCCTGCTCTACGCCATCGATAAAGAGGTACAGGTTCGTTCCCCGCTTGATGAAGGCCACATGATGGAACTGATTATCATTAATCACCGTAGTAGAGCCGACTGCAGGACCGAAGGTACCGTCGTAGCGCGCAGCGTAAATATTCCCGCTGCTGTTCACATACCGAATAACGTATGGATATCCACCAACCCCCGACCACTTTTCAACGATGCTGTTGTCATCGTTTAGCGTGTCTACCTGGGAATCTGCCTTGACCCATAGCGAAACGCTGAAATCCTGGTCAGCAGAATAGTTCAAGCCTGTCTGGTTGGCGACCTGCACAAAATCGTCAACGCCGTCCAGCTGCAGGGCTCCCCCTCCAACCTGACCTTGGATGACTTTATTCGACTCGTCGCTCTCTCCACTGCTCAGTATGGCGTCCTGTTCCCAGCCTGATGTATCAGCCAGTCGGTTGCCGTTTACCAGCCAGCTTTCGTTGAAGGGCAGGTGAAGCACGGGCTCTGTTCCCTGGTAGAGCGCCTCAACCTCAGCATCTGTGAGCGCATCCGTTATTACCTGTACCTCATCGAGGCCGCCTCCAAAGTACTCACCAAATTCGGGCCAGGCACCAATGAACAGCGTACTTCCGTTATAAATGCTGCCTGTTGTGTTGATACTGCTACCAACAAGTTTGCCGTTTGCGTAAGTCCGGAAAACCCCGGCATCGTAGACCACCACGAGATGCGTCCATTGGTTTAGAGGGGCTTTGTAACCCGGGTAGACAAATACGTTACCCAAACCGGTATCGCGGAATGACATGCGAATAGTCCCATCCTGGAGGCAGCTGATTTGCCAGTGGCCACGGCGGGTGATGAACGTTCCTCGATACGCGCTCGAACCTATTGGGTATATCCATGTAGAGATAGTGAGATAGTCAGTCCAGCCTGATGCAGGATACGATGTCAGATAGTCATTGCCGTCAAACATTACTCCGCTTCCGGCGTGTCCGGAAATGCCTGCCGCAGGGCAGTTGGGTTGGGTGCAGCTGCCGGAGTATCCATTACCAGAGATATCCACGAAGGTCAGGTTACCCTCAGCGTCTTCAGTGTCATCGAAAGGCAGGTAGAACTGCGTGTCCGGGAGGACTTGTGAGTTGTATCGGGTAGAGCCGGGTAAGTCAGAGATGTAGGCAACGTCAAGTGAGGAGATCCCGGCGTTTTGCTTCTGCGCCATCGCCAGGATCTCCGCGGAGGCCAAGGCTCGATCGAACACCTGTACTTCGTCTATCGATCCTTTGAACGGTTGCCCGGAGATGCCTGTGGCGGCGATCGAGAGCCCAATCTGGATATCGCCCAGGCAGACAACTGCAGGAGCAGCGCCAGTGATCGTCTGTATTTCGATGCCATTCACGTAGAATGTGACAGCATTATCTGCGCCCATTACCGCGGCGATATGCTGCCACTGGTTTAGAGCCAGGTTTACTCCGCTGGAATAATAATCCTTCACACGGTAAGTGGTGAAAATTAACCCGCTGTTGCTGAGGCCAAAGCCCAGACCGCCGCCTGCACTGCACTGGGTGATGCCCAGCACCCGCTGCACACCGGTAATCTGCTCCGGTTTAACCCAGGCCATCACGGTCAAATCATTGGTCAGGTAATTGAGAGAAGATGATTTTATACTGAGGGCATCATCGATACCGTCGAAGCGGCGTGCGGCTCCGTATGGGCTGCTGCTATCCGATACTGGGCAGGCAGTGCCTGCGCAAGTTGCATCGTTGTCATAATCGGAGCTGTCCTCAAAGGGACTGGCTGTTTCCTCCAGGTGCAAAGCCAGCACAGCACCCTGGCTGGTTCCGAGCTCGCTTATTGTCCCATCAAGCGTCACCTGGCTTTGCTTCAAACCTGGGTTATAGTATGCCAGGCTGCGTACTTCAGAAGGTGTCAGGTGCACACCCTGGATCGAGATGTCATCCACATTGCCATTAAAATAATCTCCCCCGCCGTCCCGGCCGACAGTGACGTTAAGCGTAGCAGGCATAGTACCGGGGACAGCCTCGATCGTACGCACAATCTGGCCGTCCATCAGCAGCTGGACCTGGCCAGGCTGCCACATTGCCGATAAGTGGTGCCAGGCGTTGTCGTTGTATTTCTTCTTAGTCGTAATGACTGTGGCAGCTCCATCGGCAGGCGTTATGGTGTAAACCACCGACCCAGCCATATCCAGCTTGACGCTAACCACTGTGACTCCGGTCGAATCAGTTGCCGTAAACAGTGTCCCCTGGCTGGTAGCACCGGTCAGGAACCAGGACGATAAAGCCAGCCCGTCTTCACTGAAAGCCAGCGGCGAATTCGTCTTGATCGACTGCCCGGCAGAGAGCATTATCCCATTGCCGTACTTTCCTGGCTCACCGCTCAGCGGGCATGATAGGTCGCAGACCGCGGTGTTTCCAAATCCAGAACTGTCATCAAAGGTCACAGCACCTGCCGCTTCGTCGAGACGCCAGAAAGCCAGCGAACCACCCGGCGGTGGCCCATCGAAAACGGCTTGAGGAGCACTGCGGTCAAGGTAAATGCTGTGCAGACGGCTTGCCGTATGATTGCCCACCTTGTCTTCAGCTTCCAGCTGAACGGTATATTCACCGGAGATCAGCGGTTCGGAAAGCAGGTAGTTGATCGTCCAGACTCCGCCGCTCACCGCCGCTGCCTGGCTGCCACCGGCTAAGGGCACGCCTTGAGGGTCGATAAGCGCTACCCGCACAGATGCCACGCCGCTGCTGGGCGATGGGTCGGTGACATTGCCCGATAATGCAGCTATCCATGCGTAAGGCATGTCAGCGGCTGCCTGAAGCTGCACCAGCGTGCCTTCCTGCGCCAAAGTCGGGTTGGGTGCCATGCTATCCACAAGCAGTGTGGCCGAAGCAGTAGCTGAATTGTTACCTGCCTGATCAGTGGCTATTGCCTCGAATGTATAGGATCCTGGCCCGCCAGGCGTAAATGTCGGGCACCAGGCAGCAGCAGAATCGGCTTCCTGGCAGGCCGGGGCATGCGTCCATGCTCCACCATTCACTCGCCATTGGACTGCGCTGACCGACGTTGTTGCGTCCGAAGTATCAATCCGCAGCTGAACCGACTGGATTGAGATCGCAGAGCCGGGAGGATTTATTTTTACAGTTGGAAAATCATTGTCAACAATAAGCTCGGTATGTTTCACCTGCTCTACCCATCCCGCCTGGTAGTCATAGATCACCTTGACCTCCTCAGGGGTCAGGGCATAATCATAGGTGGCCACTTCATCGATCCGCCCATCAAAATAACGGTTGTTTGCGGCAGGATTGAACCCGAAGCTTGCATTATACAAAGTATAGCCACCAGCAGGGGATGCATCGCTCACCGGTGACCCGTTAAAATACAGCTTCCCAGAGGTTCCCACTCCAGACTTGGAAATTACCACTGCCAGATGCTGCCATTCGTTGGGACGAACTTTGGCAGTGGCGGGAGCCAGGATCACATTGCTGTCCAGACGCAGCTTCCAGGTTCCGCCCTCGCGGTAAAGTTCGATATGGCCCGTGCCTATCGATCCGATCACCGACTGGGCCAGGCTTGTCGAACTGTTCGGGTAAACCCAGGCCATAAATGTAGCTTCGTGGTTGCCCAGGGTATAGGTGGTCTTCAAGCCGTCGTCCAGCCCATCAAACTCGGCTGCCAGTCCAACCTGTCCGTCTACCCCAGCATTGGGGCAGGTCGTATTCGATGCTGGATTTGCGCAGGTAGCATTGTGACCACTTTGTGAATCGTCAATAAAGGTGGTCGCCCCGTATAATTCCTCCATATGCAGCAAGATCTGGGGGACTTCGGCGCAAACCGCCTGAACCTCGCTATCGGATAGCGCTCGATTGAACACTTTTACTTCGTCCAGTTTTCCCTGGAAGCAATCCGTGTTATTACTATCGCATCCGATAAATATGTTGTTGATATGGTTAGGGATAGAACAAATCGGTATGGCTGGCGGTGCCCCCAACCCCGCAGTTCTTGTATATCTTGGTTGATCCCGTCGGGCGAGCCTGGGCTAAAGACTGCGGTGATATGCTGCCAGCGGTTTAGTTCTACCGGCAAAGCTGGAAACCCAGGTATAACTGCCGTTCTCAATTCCCCAGGTTCCACCGTTGTTGGGCTCTCGCCAGAGTCTCCACTCCTTGGAATACTCGTTTCCGTCTTCGGTGCCCAGGACCATTTGGAAGCTGGATCCTCCGCTGGTGGGATACACCCAGGCCATCAGCGTTGCTCCCGGTGAGTTGTAACCCAGGTCCAGGCTGGCTGGGGTCGATAGCCCGTCTCCCTCAAGTGAGCTAAACAGACTGGCAAGATTCATCCGTCCGGCGACCCCACTCGTCGGACAGCCTGCCAGGTTCGATGGGCAGCTGGCCGGGTCATGACCATTAGCCTCTGGGTACAGGTAACTGCCTGGCGCGTCGTCTAAATGAAGATAGACTGGTAGCGATTCCGAGGCGTAGAGGTCATTGATTTGTTCCGCAGTAAGCCCCAGCTTGTATACCCTGAGTTCGTCGATCGATCCATGGAAGGGGTTGGTGTACTGAGCCGGGTCGGTAAAACAGAGATTAGGCGTGGTGCCATTCCAGTCAATCCATGAGCAGCCGGCCGTGAAGATATATCCACCGAAAGGCGTATACTTTGTGCTCCTGGGATTAAGGATCGTCTCGCCCACTTTTTTCCCGTTGACGTAAAGAGTATAGTAACCCGGATCATTTACGGTCGCCTGGCTGAAAGCTACAGAGATGTGACTCCAGGTATTGAGCGGCGCGACACCACACACCGGCCCCACCCGGTAAACATTCGCCATATCCCCAAATTCGCTGCGGATGCAATCGCCTTTGCGCTCAATGCTGGGGAACGAGCAGAAATGTGGGTCCAATCCTTTCATATCGCACCATGAACCCTGTGCGCCGACTACCCCCTGCCAGTGGTCGTCGATGCTGGTGGTGCCTGTGTTTTCAGGTTAAATCCAGGCGGCGACAGTAAAACCATTTGATAACTGGGACCTGAAATCGAAATCGATATGTTGTTGGCCGTTAAATTTAGCCGAAGTGCGCGAAATGCCTCTGCCGCCCATGGTTGGGCACGGCGGGAACAGGCTGCAATCCCCATTGTTTCCTTGGTTCACATCAATAAACGTAGTTGCGCCTGCCGGCTCATCTAGCGGCGCATGCAAGCTCAGGGGGGCATTGTTGGCAGTATCTATCTCCTCGGGAGTCAGCACCCTGTTGTAGATGGCTACCTCGTCCAGATCGCCCAAATAGCCCTGACCGAAGGAGACACCCGTGACGTCATAGGTGTACGTTGCTCGTGCTGTAGCTGTCTGGGAGGTTACCTGAGTGCCATCGACGTATAACGTCATGACTTGCGGCGCTTTGGCCGCATCATAATTGAAAGCCAGGTGGTGCCAGTCTCCGTTGTTGATTGAAGATAGGCCACAGACTTTTGGCGTAACTGGCGTCGTTCTCACCTCGACACAGGGTAGGCCTGTACTGTTCATCGTCAGCTTAACGCTTCCGCCATTGCTGTTGAATGGTACCAGACTGGGTATCAAATAGCCGCCTGTTTGAGTGGTAGAAATCCACATAGTGACACCCAGGGAGCCTTTAGATACATCTATACTTCCGACAGATATTTGTTGGCTTTGATCGGTGAAGCGCACCCCTTTTCCCAGCATCCCCGGAGCCTGGCGAACCGGGCATTCGCTCCCAACACAAGCTGCATTATGTCGCACGACCCCACCTGAACTCGTCCAGGAAAGTGGTAGCATCGGCTGCTTCTTCCAGGTGGAGCAGGAGCACGGCATAATTAGAAATGGCCTGAGCATTGTACAGCTCAGCCCCGGCGATCTGGGTCAGGGTGAGCGGTCCTGATGACGATGCGGTGACCGACAGATCTCCCTGGATGGTCGCCAGCTCGCGCGGCGCCAGCACAAAGGTATTCGGAACGACACTACCGCTGAGGGAACCGGCTGGATACTGAGCGCTCAACAGGCCACGGGCATAACGCAAATCCAGCTCGTTCTTAACATTCGCTTCAAAGCGCAGCACGTCATTCCGCCGTACAACCCCGTCGCTGGTGGAATACTGGCCAGAAGCTTCTTTTTCTTTCAGCTCAGAGGAAAAGGTCAGCACATCACCTTCGGAAATCGCCATTGGGTTCCAGCCGTACAACCACTCCTTCTGGTCGCTCAGCCCATCAAAATCGCTATCATATAGGCGGGGATTGGATTTCACACGGATGATCTTTGGTGTAGTTGCATCTACCCAGCCGTAAACAAAGTTCCACCCTTCCAACTCAAGCTTATCCGTAAGGCCATCGTTATCGCTATCCGCACGGTTTGGATCCGAACCTAGCAACAACTCCTGGCGGTCCCCCAGAGTGTCGTGGTCGCTATCTGCATCGCGTGGGTTGATGCCATACTGCAGCTCATAAATATCCGACAATCCGTCTTGGTCAAAGTCCCAGGTACCATCTCCCGGATCGGAGCCGGCAGCCAGGCCATCTCCATCAGCATCTTTCATGACAAGGAATGCAAGCGAGGAGCCGCCCCACGTCAGGCGATAGCCGCCAGTGACGGGTTGCAGCGTCCGAAAGCCATCCAGGTCGGCCGGAAAGACATCGTAGAGAAAATACTGCCCGATCTCGGAATGGCCGGAATCGGCCTCACTGGCGATGCCGCATCCGGACACAGGCGGCATAGGCCAGCCCCAGCATTCCTGAACCGGCAGGTCATACCCTTCGTTATAATAAGTAGCAACCGCCTGGTTAATGCCTGCATTGCCAAGGGCGAAATACTGCTGATTGCTTAAGGGTCGCCGGATCTCCACCCAGGGTACGCTGTCGCGTTCACCCAGAGAAACCCAGTTTTTCTCTTTGCCCAGGTACAGCCCCTCGTGGGGGTCCGCCTCCTGTTTCGTAAGCAGATAGTCGAAGACCGTCTTTTTCAGGTTCGTCTCGTTGAACTGGAAGCTCCACTGACGGGCTTTCCAGTTTTCCAGTTCATCATAAGTAGTCAGGCGGATCGTGCGCGTCAAATTAAAAGTATAAGAAAGTTGAGCACCTGTTTTGAATCCCTCACCAGGATCAACCAGGGAAAGCTGCGGCGAGGATTGCTCCAAACCCCCGTAATTCTTTGGCGCATCATCTTCGCTTGGGAAATAAGGCATCGACTGGGCACTGTAGATAGCCTTGAAGAGAATTGTTCCTAAAATTCCAGCGATGCCTTTACAAATAATCCCACCCCAGCTCTCCTTAAAATCATCGCCTAGGGCTGCGCAAACGATATTAAACACGGCATTAATCAACGCAATTACCGCGGCGATAATATCCCCAATGACAGGAATCAAAGTTAATGCAAATAGGATTGCCGTCACCGCTATAGTGATGATGAAATAGGTAATCGTGGCGCTAATTTCTATTCCAGACATCTCGGAACCTGTGGTAATCATCGAATATAAGAAGAGCGCAGTCTGGGCTAAGATGTCTACCACAAATCCAGCGACAGCCAACTTAAAGCCTTTTGTGTGATAAAAGTCCTTAAAGCGTGCCCATTGCTTGCTAAGCCCCAGGCCGCCGACTATATAAGGTTTCACCATGCTAAAAAGCGAGATACCAATCAGCACTGTACTGCCGAGAGCCATCAAGCCATTCTGTATAAATGGCAAATAATCCGGCGGCGGATCAAGGGCCAGGGAGAGAGCCATGAACGTGACTGCAACCAGCGCCATAGCTATGGTGGTCCCCATTTTCACTCCCGCGCACATGCGTTCCACGAAGCTGCTCATGTAGCCGGTAGGGAATTTAGTAGGGTCTCCGTAACCCTCATGTTCCATCTGGTATCGCCAGGCCGTATCAACATCCCATTTCTTCCATACACCACTCCCCTCTTTAAGTTGAATCACTCCCCAAATCGCACTGAATGTACGTTTGAACGCTTCCGTCAGATTTGAGGTGACTATCGCGGTGTCCTTTACCCCCCATGCCGATTTGTTTAGGACCCCGCCCGACTCCACAGTAGCTGAAGTACCCTGGGTGAGTCCCAGGTAGTAGCTGGCAACGATTGCCTTCTGCGTGTGCACCTCGTTTTCGCTTTCCGGGTCGCTGGGATCGATGGGGAATGCGGAATCGAGGCGTTTATCAAACTCGACCAAATATTCATCGAGAGGATAAACCTCCCACTCGCCAGACTGGTAGCGGAAAGGTGACCAGCTCATAGTAGCTAATGTATCGAGTGTGATGATCCCCGGATCCATGTCAACGGTCAACAAGGCACCCGCCCAGCCCATGGTAATTCCACCGATATCCAGGTTTGCTGTTCGGGCATGCGCTTCTGTGCCATACAACAACGTCGGCGCAGCTGCACGAGGTATGTTACAGTTTAGTTTACAATTGCTTACCGGCAGAAACATGCTATCCAGGATCTGCATGGTAGTCGTCGTCACGATGGTGATCTGATAATCCTGGTGCGGGAACTGTTCCTTCCACACCTGGAGGGCAGTGTTGGGGATATTCCATAGAACCGGGTCGCCAACCGGTATATTTGAGTTTTTACGATTGTCGAAACGGCGTTCGATTTCATTTAAGGTCACATCCCGCAGACCGTCGCCTTTGCATTCTCCGTTGGGGTCGAGCGGGTCGCAGTCTCGCGCAGTCATGAAAGCGCTATCCATGCCGTTTGCCAATTTCCAAAGATTGTCATCGTCGCTTACATTGCCATCGAAGTTCGGATCCTCAAAAGCGACGATAGTCTCCAGGCCGTGGTCCTCCCGCACGGAAAATCCGGTCAGGCTCCACTGCTCTGGATAGGTATGTACAATTTGCATAGTTTCAATGCGGTTCTCTGGCCGGGCACACCACTCCTCAAATTCGCCATCCGTATTCTCGTCATAAGCGCTGCTGTCACACTGGTCGGCCAGCATCTGCACCCACCAGATAACCCTTACCTCTTGCGCATTTCCCCAGTCGAGATTAGCCTGTGGCTCGTAGTAGATCCGGGATTGGAAAGCCACGTTTTTTCCACCTGTTTCGTCTGTGACCAGATTTAACGGCGCATAGATCGCCAGCCTGCCCGTCTTATCCAGGTAGTGGGTTGACAGACCATACTTATCCAGCTTATCCTGGTCAACCCAGTCCTCCAGAGGCGTTGTCGCTTCCAGTGTCCCGGTAAATCCCGGCTTGACCGGTAGGTTGCGAGTGTGTCCCTCCATATATGGCACGCTGATCTCCAGCATGGGGATCAGGCGCATATCGCCGTATTGAACGCGTGGATCGGCTGCGATCTCTTCGGGTGTCAGCGGATTGTCCACGGCGGTAGCGAAGGTGTTATTCAGCACGCGTTGCACCTGACCCTGGGTGTCGCCTGTCGGCCAATCCAGGACGCTGAGGGTATACGCCAGGTGCTCCGGATTTGTGGGACGGATTTGGAGGTCGACCAGCACCGGTTTTTGCTCAAGCTTACTGACAATCAGTTGGAATGGATTATCACTGGAAAATCCATCCTTTGCAGAAAAAGCGGAAAGATCTACACTATCGGCAACGCCATCGTTGTCGTTGTCCGTTTCAAAGATGTCCAATTGGCCATCATTATCGCTATCCAGGGTGCAACCTGCGGTATTGGTGGGCAAAGTCGTAGGCGTACTATTCCAACACTCCAGGGTATCCAGCACTCCGTCACTTGCCGTGTCGGAGGAGATTGGATTGGTGTAGTAGTGATCACCAAGGAAATCAAAACCCTTCACCTCCAGGCCGTCGCCCAACTCATCCAGATCGCTGTTCAGCAGTGTTGGGTCAGTGCCCAGGCGCATTTCCTCCTGGTAGGTCAGGCCATCTCCATCATCATCGCTGTTGGGGTTAATCTCGGAGCTATCACCCACGCCAATGGTCTGAGTACCGCCAAAGGTTAGCAGCGGCTGTGCTGGGTCACCAAGCGCATCGAGATTCGCGGCAGAAGCCTCGCTTTCCGCCAGCGGGTCCTGCTGCGGATCCCAATCCGGGCTGGACTGAGACTGCTTGAACGCCTGCTGAGCTTCTGCCTCCTGGCGCTGTGCCTGGATTTTTTCGGTATATGCCAACACTTTCTGGCTCTCCCAGATCGGCGATACCAACATGGACAGGATGATGACAACCGCTAAAGTAATGTAGATTGCCCGCGAACGGGAGCGCCCAACCATGATCAGCACAAAAGCAATACAAATGATGAGCATGGATGCGCGCAGGCTAAAATCACCCCAGGCTTCGCCCGTAGCCGGTAAATTCAGAGCTCCCTGAGTCCAGGACATCAGCCGCCCCAGCATCGAGAGAGCCGTCGCGCTTGTTTCAGGATACCCTGAAAAATCGGTCTCAATTTGCGCTTGGGTCTGCTCGCCATATTGTTCCGGGTACTTCAGGTCAACGATCAAGCGCAGCGGCAGGCCGGCTTCGTCAATCCAGACTTCACCCTGGCCGGTCAGGTCGCGGAATGCCTCGGTTGCATCCAGCTTCACCCCAGGTGGAATCTCGCCAGACTCCGCTATTTGTCGTTCCAGTTGGGAGCTCAAGCTTCTGGCAAATCGGACACCATCCACGGTAAAACCATACCGGGTGTAATTCACTACGACCGTCCCCTCTGGCGTAGGGACTTCAACCGATCCTGTGCCTGCCAGGTAAATATCCCTGGCGCCAGCCAGGTAAGCCATCGGGTCCCGACCTGGAGCGAAGGCGTCGGTGGCGTCTTCCATCTCCTGCCAGTCGCTGCTCCCTACCCGGCCATAGGTTTTACCCCCCTCCAGCTTAATCTGGATGCCCTGACGCGTGTTAAAGGCGAGGCCGCCTTTTTCCCACATCGTCAGTTCCATCTTCTGCGCCGGCAGGTCCACCTGGCCTTCAATATATAGCCGTTCATAACGAGCACTATTTTCTGGCACAGGCTGTCCTGTCGCTGTGATAGCCGCCTCCAGATTCGTGGAGAAATGATAGCTGCCCAGTTCCCTGGCGCGTTGCCAGGCTTGTTCAACAACCTGCCTGGAGGTAAGCGAGCCGGCCTGCCCGATTCCGGTAAGGGCAGGCAGCCAAAGAAAGCTGCCAATAATTAAAATACCAGCGGCTGCAAGCAGTACAGCAGCCGCCCAATATCGATATCTAAACTGAAGATTCCTATTCATGCTACTCCTCCAAGAAAACAAGGCCATAGTTAGCCGAAACTGCGGGGTTTACACGCCGGCGTGCCACTACCTGCAAAAGGAGCTGTCTCATTAATTTAACATTAAGCCTGATACAAACAAGTATCGCACAATTTTCCATGAATAGATTACCCAATCCCGCGAATATTGAAAAAACTACCCGGTGGAATAGGGCGGGGTTCGAGGAAACCTGACTCTCGGAACAGTCTCCAGTCCCAGTGCCTGTCCAAAGGGACAGGCATCTTTCCTGTGCCGTTGGCCCACCTCCCAATTCGTACTGCTCTTGGTCAATAAATTCCATTAGTCTAATGTTAAGACTGCAGATATTTCGTTATAATTAATCCCTGGAGCTTCATAACATTAATTTATGGTTACATCGGATAATCCACCCCCACGCAAAAAGCTCACCCGTCGCCAGGCACTGACACGCTGGGCCCTGGCTATCCTGCTCATACTGGTGATGGTTGGCCTGGGAAATGTAGTCCTGCAGAGTCAGTATTGGCTCACTCCATTAGGCCCTAGCATTGATTTGCCTGGCGCACCCACAGCAATCAGCCAGGTAAGCCAGTCGGATGAGAGTCCACAAGTATCCCTGGAAACTGGCGTTGAAGCGCCCATCAACCAGGAGACTCAAACCACCTTGGACGATTCTCCGGCTGCATCCTCAGATCAACAGGACTACCCGGAAGCACTCGTGCAAGCGGCGCCCACTCGTCCGCCGCTTTGTGGCGGGCCACCGATGATGACCGTCCTGGCGATTGGTAGCGATTATCGGGGAGAAGGCTATCTATACGGTCTGGCAGATGTGATTCGCATCGTGCGCATCGATTTTGTAACCCCTAAAGTATCCATATTGGCTCTCCCCCGAGACTTGTGGGTAAATATCCCGGAAATCGAAGATTTCCATGGAATCACCCAGGGCAAGATCAATCAAGCATATCTCTTTGGAAATAAAGGCATGGGATATTATGATGGACCTGGTCAAGGGCCGGGTTTGCTTGCGCGCACCATCGATACCAATTTTGGCCTGCAGGTCGATCAGTATGTGGCTATCAGCATGCGTACTTTTGTTGATATGGTGGATATCATCGGCGGGATTGACGTTGAGCTGCCCAAACCTGTCGATGCCACCCAAACCGGCGAGGTAGATGGTTCACGACTGAGCATTGGCACCTTCAAAGCCGGGATGAACCACCTGGATGGCAGACGCGCCTTGCTGCTGGCACGTGTGCGCATGCCATACAACGACCTTGAGCGAATTAACAATCAGACCATAGTTTTAAAGGCCATACGAGATAAGCTCCTATCCCCCACTGTGCTCCCCAAGCTGCCCAGATTAATCAACTCGTTAAGAATGCGTTATTGACCGATTTAAACCTCAAACAAATACAGCAATTGGTGTGCCTGCTGCCAAAATTACAAGGCGAGAACCTGGTTTTCTACGAGCTGCCCGGTGAAAACCTGCGTGTGACCAAAACGTTCGACCCCTTCCGAAATACGACCACCTCAATCCTGGAAATCGACAACGCAATAGCGCGCCAATCTATCCAGCAGTTCTTGCTTGCCAGCAGCGCAGACGGCATCAGTCAGGCCGACTCTCCCTGATTACTTTTGCTTTCTTATCCAGAACACCGCCCAGGCTGCTATCCAAGCTGGGCCAGTGTCATGGCGACTGCCACCCAAAAACCATCAATCCTCAGCGCTCTTGTTTGACCCGACAAATCGGTGGTGAGCCAGAGCATTTGGCTCACCACCTGAGAGTATCGGGG
Source organism: uncultured Chloroflexia bacterium (assembly GCA_963744375.1). Taxonomy (GTDB): domain Bacteria; phylum Chloroflexota; class Anaerolineae; order Anaerolineales; family UBA4823; genus CTSoil-045. The sequence goes on from CAVUTH010000002.1 coordinate 319,095, forward strand.
TAGTTCTCTACCAGCAACAAACTTCTTGATTTTGTTCCAGCAGTTAAGCTGCCATCAGTTTTTGCTTGGCAGCTGCGAACTCTTCATCGGTCAGTAATCCCTGCGCTTTAAGCGCTCCTAGGCGCTCCAGCTGGGTGATCATATCATCCTGTGGAGCCGCATCTTGGACGTATACCACTTCCTGTTGCGGAGGCGGAGCGACCTGTTCTTGATAGGTGTTGGTCGCCTGCGCGTAGGCCTGGGCGTTCTTATCCGCCTGGCGGCGATTTACTGCATTACGGGTTGCGGTGGCGGTGCCGACAACTGCAGCGGTCCGGGCCATCCCTCGAACTAATCCTGGCATTGTGTGCCTCCTCTTTATAAATTACAGATCTTTACCAAGTGAGGCGAACGCCTCGTCAACAACCAGCGCCGGTACGCGGAAATTTAACGCCATATCCACGCCAGCCTGATAGAGCGCATTCACCAGGGCCAGCGCCCAGGTATGCTCAATGGCCAGGGCAACCACGGCTGAGCCGGGCACCATGCCTTCAATTAATGTCGCGGCGTCCTCGGAGTCGAACAGACCATGCGTCCCGGTTTCAATAAAACCTACTTTTGCACGATCTTCCGCCGGCAGATCCTCGATATCGAGGTTGATTACCGCACCCTCGGCATCTTTCAGCAAGATCATGGCATCCAGAACCCGAATGGTCCCGGATGCTGCCTGCCGTTCCAGCTCCGCAAAGACGCCGCCATCGAAGCGCGGCTCCCCGGAAGCCAGGACAACTACATCGACTGGTCCATGTTTAATCATTTATTTTTTCCTCCAAAAGTGGTTGAGAAAATTTTGTTCATTGATCTCAATGGAAATGTAGAGGCTAAGCCCGCGAACCTCTACATTACCAATTAAAAATCACAGCTATCAAGCCGAAATTTATGGTGCAGATTCCGGGTACATGGGTACTTGCTTGCGGTTGTGATACCCGCCGACATAACCGGCAACATCGGCCATGATTCCAAATCCAAGCCAGATCCAATCAAAGCCGTTCAACGGGAAAATCAAGACGTACATTAACGCCGTCCACGGGGCAAAGATCAAGCCGGCCAATCCTACTAACCAGGGTAAATTAAATGCCGCAAATGCCGCATTAACCCGCACCGGTGCAATCAACCAATAGATCAAAAAAGCCAGGCGGGGTCCAAAGAAAACGAGTGAAGCGAAGAAACAACACATTGCAAGCTCCTTATTCAAGAATTAATCAGTGATTAGAAATTAATATTCCATCATCAAGGCCGGCGTCAATTGACACACCATTACTCTCGCGCGTGCGGAACCAACTCGTAGAGACTACCTCCACTTTATCGCGCCTTCCACCTTGCTTAGGTTGGTTATCTTTATATTGCCTGGCACCTCCCGGTTCACCCATTCATAATCTTGTCCACCCAGCTATTGTAGAAAGAAGGGATCAGAGCCTTTCTACCCATAGCGAGCAGCTCGCATAAGGATTTATTATAATCTATCCTTAACGATTCGACACCCGAGGCAGCGCAAGTCTATCAGCAGTATTTACGCTTCAAGAAATAAGCGGGCTGCCAGGATGAGGTTGGTCAAGTGAAACTTGATCGCAATGCAAGTTAATCTGACCGGGCTCGAAAAATCAACCCAAACAGCCGCGTATTGCCCAGGCACGCGCCCTCAATTGGAAAGAGTGATCTTCGTTGGGGGTGAGACGCTGTCGTAGACGGCGCCTTAGTTGTTCGCGATCTGCCGGATTGAGGGAACTCACATAGGATGGAGCCGGGCCGGTTCCCCCAAGAAATGGGGTCCAGTAGCTATCGAAATTATCAAACGTCATGCTGATTTCCAGTCCTTGCGATTCAACCTGTTCAAGACCTGCCTGTTCGAACAGGTTTACCAAAACCTTTGGATGGCAGAGAGGGAACAGCTCCCGCTGGTTCAGAGCAGCCGCCCGACTGTCCAATGCGATGGCTTCTTCCCAGAAAACGTACAAGAACGGCATGCCTTCGGCATAATCCCATACATAAGCCGCTAACATCCCCCGCGGGCGCAGCCGGCTGCACATCGATTGAACCGCTTTGGCTGGATCTGGTAGAAAGTTAAGGACCAATCCTGACACAACGCAGTCAAATCCACCCTCGCGCCGCGGCAAGTCGTCCACACCCGCCACCACGAATGTGATCTCAGGGCCCGTGAGCGAGTGGCGGGCATAAGAGAGGAACTCCGCAGATGGATCACAGGCAGTCACAGAGGCAGGATGGGTATGCAGGCTTATCGCCTCGGTTAGCGCACCTGTGCCGCAGCCTAGCTCGAGCCAGTTCCACGAAGTCGGAGGTACAAGCCAATTGATAAACTCTTTGGCTACCCGCCTGCTCCATCGGCCCATGTAGTTTTCATACGCGTCCCCGGATTGCCACATGTCAGGTTCTTTCTTCTCAACTACCAGTTATCGCCGAATTAATCGCTAACTATTAGGGTCGTTAACATCTAATTGCTAAGACCAATTATATCTCAATTAAATCGCACTAGCTCTATTTGTGAATAGATGAACCTCAGATTTAGAGCTGCTTTTGGATAGGGACGATCGCGATTCCGCCCAAGATAGCCAGGAAACTTGACACGACGAACAGGCTGGGATATCCACCCAGGGACGAGATGATAAAAGCAGAAATGAACGGCGCGAATATGATCGGAGCGGAATTCGCAACATTAAAAATGCCCATATCACGCGCGTTATTCTCCGAGTTAGGTAGCACCAACGTGGCAACAGCATTACCAACCGTCATATAGAGTCCAAACCCCAGACCCAGCAGAGCACTAAAGAGGATTAATGCCGGCCAGGTCGGCCAAATTCGAGGCACCAACATCGCCATGCCAGTGAATAAAGCAGCAGTGATAACATACACCTTCCGTCGCCCGGTCCGGTCGGAGATAAACCCACCCAGAACGATCGATAGAAAGCTGCCTGCTGAAGACACCAGAGTCATGATCAAGACGCCGTTTTCCGGTTGCAAGCCGTATTTTTCAATGGGTATGTAATCCTGTAGGAGGTAGAAATAATATCCTTGAATAATAAAATATCCCAACATCAACAGCAAGCGGCTGATAAATACAAAACGGAAATCATGGTGTGCCAGGCTGGAGAAGAAAGTACGGAAAGTAAGCCGGTTTTGTTTATCATCCGGCATACTCAGTGAATTATTATGTGGTTCTGGCGCCAGAAAAACAAACAGGAAAGCTGCGCCGAGCAGTAACGAGCCTGCGATGAGTCCGGCAACCCAGGGTTCTGCGATAAAGAACCCGGCGATTGCAATTCCGATCAGGCTGCCGAGCATGGGACCTAACCCGGAAATAGCCGAAGCTGTTCCGCGTTTTTGAGGGGGTACCCTATCTGGCACGATCGCCGTGATCGCAGCTTGAAAGATATTCCCGGTACCTTGTACCAGGCACCAACCAAGCAAGATTCCCGCTATCAGAGTCTGAAGACTGAGAAAAATCGACCCTAACATTGTTGCGATGGCAGCCCCGACCAACCAGGGTGTCCGGCGGCCCCAGCGTGAGCGAGTGCCATCGGACCAGGCGCCGCCCAGCGGATTTAGCACGGTCGCAAATATCGCGCTGATGCCGGTTACAACGGCGAGATTGACCACTTTATTGGCAGGATCAGCATCCTGTACCATGGCCGGCAGGAGAATCCCGGTGAACCCGGAATAAACCTGGAACAATGCAATATTGCCAAGTAACAGCGAAATCAGCAGGCGTTTGTTATAGCCCGGGTAGGTTGGGGATATTTGAGACTGGTCGACTGCGGTGGATTCTGTGATGAGTGCCTCGAAATAGGTGGGCGCTGAGGGACTCGAACCCCCGACCCCCGCTGTGTAAAAGCGGTGCTCTAACCAACTGAGCTAAGCGCCCGGTAGCTGAATTATACTCGAAGCTCGACTTTAATCGAGCCTCCATCCGCACCCTCTGCAAGCCGACCCACAACACCAGGAAGCCGGCCAGCGCCACCAATGGGAACACGATCAACGACTGCTGGAAGGAGACCATACCGGCAAGGAAAGCCAGTATTGCCGGGATAAGGATGCCGCCCAGTGGGATGGCGATTTTGATCGTGCCCACCACTGTGCCCGAAATCTGTGTGTAGAGCAGGCCTGCCAACGTGATCATCAGCGGCAAGATGGCTGAGATAGCCGCCCCGGACAGGAAGATTGCCGCATAGATAAAGGTTCCCAGGTTGACGAAATACAACAGCGTGAAGGCCAGCGCTGCCAGCACGAAAAGCCACAGAAGCACGCTGCGGATATGCTCCCGGCGGGTGAGCAATCCCACCACCAGCCGCCCGGCGGCTATTCCCAACCCAAATACCACCAGGCCCACCTTGGAGGTCACCTGGGTGAAGCCGCGCAAGTCCATCAAGTAAGTCGTCAGCAATCCCATGCTGCCTGCTTCCAGGCCCACCACCAGGATGGCAGCCACGAACAGGGAGATCACCACCCGCTCCCGACTCAATAAGCGCAGCGCATCCAGGTAGCTTCCCGTCGCCCGGTGTTTGCTCTGCATGCGAGCCAGCCAGAACACGATACTGAGCCCCAGAACTGCCATGCCTGCCTGGATGCTGGCTATGCGCCATTCATCCTGCAGGAAGATCAGGTAGATAGCCACCACAATCGAGCCGATCGTTACGAAAAAGTGGTTGACGTTGATATGAAAGCTCACCCGCTGCTGGTGCAGGTCGAACAGCATGGCATCCGTCACCCCTTCATATACGCCGATACCTGCCCCAATCAAGAAGATAATCAGCATGTTCAGCCAGAACAGATCGGTGCCGAAAAAAGCAAACAGCGAGAAAGCCAACACCAGGCTGCCTGCCACCAGCAGCCGTGGTTTCGGCATGCGGTCGGCCAGCGCACCGGAAAGCGAGACCGAGATCATGAAGCCGATGTTTTGCATAGCGATCAGCAGCCCGATCTGCGAGGCAGTCAGCCCGATATTGCGCGCCGCCGTCCCAACTAAAGCGCCCGATACACCCAGGAAGAACATGGCCGTGTAAGATGAAATCGTCAGTGCTTGCGGGTTGCGGATGACGAGCCGGGGCTGCGTGGTCTGGGTCATATTTTTCTCTTGAACAAGGGTATGGGGGAATTATAGTGCAATTATTCTTGCGGTTTGCGTTTCTTAAGCTGTGATGTTATACTCATCCCAGGCGGTGCCTGCCCCATGGACACACCCACTACTGCCCATAACTCATATTCTTACCAGGAGCGCATTCACCAACAGCGGCCGGGCTTTTCCCGCAGCTACAACCTGCCTGGCTGATTTTCTGCTCGATTCTTACCTGCAAGCTGCCCTGATGACAGCTCACGAGCTGGCCCAGGCCCTTGACCTGGACCCGGCTACCGTGGTGCGTTTTGCCCAATCCCTGGGCTATCGCGGCTACCCGGAGCTTCAACAAGAGCTGCGTGAAAGGGTGCGAGCGCAGTTCCTCCCCGGTAAACAAGACGCTGGGCTTAATTCCCCATTTGACGACACCATCCAGGCGCTCAACCTCACTTATCGCAATCTTGCATACAGCCAGGTGGATGCCCTGGTAGAGCTGCTGGCAAACACCCGCGATGATCCTGCTTGTATCCGACCCAGCCGGACACTGGCTCTCCGGCTGGCTGTTTAACCGTCTGGCAGCAGGCGGTTTCCCCGCTCGCAGCCTCGCCGTAGAAAGTGAGGCGCTGGCTGCCGCCCTGAGCCAATCGGAACCCGGCTGACGTACTGCTGGGAATCGACCTTCTTGGCGAATCACCTCGCCTGGTACGGGCGCTGCAGCACGGCAAACAGGCCGGTTTGAGCGTCGCGCTGATCGCCGGCGCCGCCTCCCTGCCATCCGCCGGGTTGGCTGATATTTCCCTGGTAATCTACAGCGCTGATGACCCACCAACTCGGCTGGCATGCGCTGCTGCAATCCTCAATACCCTGGAGCTGGCCCTCTGGCAGCGCTTCCCCGAGCGAATGAGTACCGCCCGCACACGCCTGGCCGAGTTAACCGCCCAGATAGAAGCCTCAGACTGAAATATCACACCACCAGGAGACCCAATGCGCATCGTCCGTTACACTACCCGCAATGTCCCGCCCAGCTACGGTTGGGTATTGGGAGACGCCGTCGGCCCACTCCAAGGCGACCCTTTCGGCGAATTTCACCGCCTGGAAACCGAATACCCGCTGGAAAAAGTCCACCTGCTGGCTCCCGTGCTGCCGAGCAAGATCGTCTGCATCGGCCGCAACTACGTCGCCCATGCCAAAGAACACGATGCCGAAGTCCCGGATCTGCCTCTTATCTTCCTCAAGCCACCCACCACGATCATCGGCCCGGGTGATCGGGTAGTGCTCCCGCCGCAATCGCAGCAGGTAGAGCACGAAGGCGAGCTGGTGGTGGTCATTGGCAAGCAAGCCCGCTGGGTACCGCCCGAACAAGCCCTGGAGTATGTCCTTGGCTATACCATAGGCAACGATGTGACTGCCCGCGACCTGCAGATGCCGCGATGGGCAGTGGACAGCGCGGCAAAGGCTTCGACACCTTCGCCCCGCTGGGTCCATGGATCGAGACAGAGTTCGACCCGGCGGATGCCCTGGTCACCTGCACTGTCAATGGCGAGATGCGCCAGATGGCTTCCACGCGGGATATGGTCTTCGGTGTACGCCAGCTGATCGCCTTCATCTCATCCATCATGACTCTGCATCCCGGTGACCTGATTTATACCGGCACACCCGCCGGTGTCGGCCCGTTGCTTCCCGGCGATGTGGTGGAAGTCTCCATCGAAGGGATTGGCAAGCTGAGCAACCCGGTCGTTGCCGAGCCAACCCACTAAGGGAAGAACTTGCTCGAAGGACTGTCACTCGACATCCGCACCGCCGTCCAGGTCGCCCTGGCGATCACCATCCTGGTGACCGTCCTGTGCCTCTGGTATGGCATCCGCGCCATCCGTAAAGCTCGCGGCCTGCCGTTCTTTCGCTTGCGCCGCGAGCAGATGATGCGTGGCTGGCGGATGCTGTTCTGGGCCGGTTTCCTGGGATTGTTAGCGCTCTTCCTGGCTTTGCGTGCCGAGCCAACCATCTATACCTTCTTCCCACCCACAGCAACGCCCACCCTCACGCCGACCATAACGCAGACACCGACCATCACCCTGACGCCGACCATCTCGCTGACCCCCACGATCACTCAAACGCCATCGGTCACCGATACACCCACCATCACACCGACGCCTTCCATGCCGCTGGCGATTAAATCCCAGTTTGTCAGTACCATCACGCCCAATCCGAACTCGATATTCAGCCCACTTACCTTCACCAATGGTCTGGATGAGGAATATCGCCCGCTCAACCCTGGGGAAATCTTCCAAAATCCAGTGGGGCACATGTACGCCTTGTTCAGCTACGACCAGATGCAGGTAGGCTCCCAGTGGTCGGCGTTGTGGTATTTTGGCGACGAGATCGTTTACTTCGAGAGCAAACCCTGGGACGGCGGCTCCGGCGGGCTGGGCTATACCGACTGGAACCCGTCCCCGGACCAGTGGCGAGTCGGTGAATACGAAGTCCAGATATTTGATGGGACGCAATTTAAAATCTCCGGGCGTTTCGCAGTCGAAGGCGAGCCGCCGACCGCTGAACCTACGGATACCCCCACACCCTCACTGACCCCAACACGTACTCCGGTCCCCACCCGCACGCCCTGGCCGACCAACAGCCCGGTACCTTCGCGCACACCGCGTCCCACCCAAACGATCACCCTTACTCCCAGCATCACCCCCACCAGGACACCCTACCGACCACCTACGCTAACCCCCACACGCACACGCTGGCCGACCCCCACACGGACCCTGACCCCAACGCCTACAGCAACACGCACGCCTTTTAAAGTCACCTACCCCCACGGCTACCCGCACACCTTATCCCACGCCCGCGCCACGCACCCCCACACCCAGGCCCACCGCCTGGCCAACAGCCACCAAGACGCCGGTGACCCCGACGATCACATCCTGGCCGACGCCAACGCCGTAGAATATTAAAATGTAGGGGCGGGTCTCCCCGATCTTTGATCGGAATTGCAGACCCGCCCCTACTAAAAAACACCTGTCCCAACGAAATTTATTACAAAACCCTGGCGATTTCCGCCGCCAGACGCGCGTTATTGAGCAGCAAAGCCAGGTTGGCTTGCATGCTGGCCCCGCCTGTCAGCTGATTGACGCGTTCCAACAAGAATGGAGTAACCCGCTGGCCGGTGATATTGGCCTGCTGAGCCTCCAGCAGCGCCGTTTGAATTGCGCCTTCTACGTCTTCAGCCGGCAGGGCTGCATCCACAGGTGGCGGGTTGACAACCAGCACCGCCCCGGTCATGCCCAGCGACCAGTGCGTCCACGCCAGGGCGGCGATTTCTCCGGGTAATTCGGCCCTGGCGCTGACCGGCAGCCCGCTCTCCCGGCTGTAAAACGCCGGGAACTCGTCCGTGCGATAGCCCACTACCGGTACAGCCGCCGTCTCCAGGTATTCCAGGGTTGCCGGCAGATCCAGGATAGCCTTGGCCCCGGCGCACACAACGACCATTGGGGTAGCTGCCAGCTGCGTCAGGTCGGCTGAGATGTCGAAGGGCGCCGCTCGGTGGACACCACCAATTCCGCCGGTCGCAAACACCCGGATGCCTGCCCGGTGCGCCGCCACCATCGTACCGGCAACCGTCGTGCCGCCGCTCCAACGCAAGCTGATGGCCGCGGAAATATCCCGGCTGCTGATCTTATGCAGCTCGGGCGCCATCACCAGCCAGGTAAGCTGCTCGGTGGTCGCTCCGATCACCACCTGGCCATCCAGCAATGCGATGGTAGCCGGTTGAGCGCCATGAGCTGTAACTTCGGCTTCCATCTGCTTGGCAAGCTCGAGATTCTGCGGGTAAGGCAAGCCGTGAGTCAGCACCGTCGATTCGAGCGCCACCAGCGGGCGCCCGGCTTCCAACGCCTGGGCAACCGGCGCGGCAATGCGAAATCCTTCCGGAAGGGGTAAATTCATATCAGATCACCAGTTGGTCGTAGAGTATCTGTAGGGAAAGGTCCGTACGGACTGCTCCCGGGTGACTCATCGTCAGGGCAGCTGCCGAAACCCCCAGGCGCATGGCTTCATCCAGCGGGATGTTATTCAGCAGGCCAAATAACACCGCCGCAGTCAGTGCATCGCCGGCGCCGGTCGGGTCGACAATCTCGCTATGGATCGCTGGGATATGCCCGCTGGTCTCGGTGGTAGCGTAGCACAGCCCCAGCTCATCCAGGGTGACAATCGCCACGTCTACTCCATGATTCACCAGCAAGCGGGCAGCTTCGGTAGCCTGATCCGGCCGAGAAGCGCCAATCGAGCGTTTGCACAGTACGCCCGCTTCGTTGAAATTGGGCGTGATCAGCATCAAGTCATCTAGATAGGGATGCAGCTTTTCTGCCAGCGTGGTCGAAGTCGGGTCAGCGCACACTGGCAGGTCATTCCGTCGCGCCAGGCTGAACACCGTGCGCAGGCTCTCTTTGGTCAGGTTCATATCCACGAAAACCATCGAGGCAGCCGCGAACAGGTCGGACTTGCTGCGCAGGTAATCTTTCGAGATCGCCGAAGTGATGCGCATATCATCCAGGGCAAACTGCAGCGCCCCGCGGGCGCTGACGATCGCCAGGTAAGAGCCGGTAGCCTGCTCGGGCAGGCGCAGCACATGACTGACATCCACGCCGGCTTCGACCAGCCCATCGATCAGCTCGTCGCCGGTCTCATCCATCCCAACCGCAGCCAGCAAGATGACCTGCTGTCCCAGGCGCGCCAAATTTTCGGCTACGTTGCGCGCCACACCGCCGAAAGTGCGGCGAATCTGCGCCGGACTGGAGGTGCCCCGCTTGGGCTCGCCTTTCAAGCGGGCGACAATATCCATGCCGGCAGAGCCAATCACCAGCACCGGGTCATCTGAAAATTGAGGAGCTTCGTCTGAGAACATGTTCAAATTTGCAGGGTAGGCAGGCAGTAAAAACCTTATTACGATTGTATCCTCAATTCTTGATTCCTGTTGACCGAATTTACTCTCAAATCTGTGGTAAAAATAGCTTGTTAACATAGATAACAGCAACATCTGGATGGAGGAATTCGATGGTTGATTTTCCCGGCAAAGGCGTGGTTGCCGTATTAAAAACCACTCCGCAGACCGTTCTGGACGACACCCAGCGGGTGATGAAACTGGCCGGCCTGGAAGCTGCCTTACCAAAGGGAGTCCGCACCGGCATCAAGATCAACATCTCCTGGCAAACCTGGTACCCGGCTTGCTCAACCGAGCCCTGGCAGTTGGAAGGCGCTATCCTGGCGTTGAGAAACTCAGGGTACAACGATCTGGTCGGCGTGCACAACGATACGGTGGTGGTCAATACTGCCGACGCTGAAATCAATAACAAGCACCTGTTTGTAACCGAGAAGCTCCAGGTACCCTGCATGTACCTGTACAAGCAGGATTTTGAATGGATGGAGTACATCCCCAAACGCCCACTGCTGGTGCTGGACAAAGTCTACCCACAGGGCATCTTCATTCCTAAAGCGCTCGAAGGGATCAACATCGTCCACCTGCCGACGGTTAAGACACATGTCTTTACCACCATCACCGGGGCGATGAAAAACGCCTTCGGCGGCCTGCTGCATCGCAATCGCCACTGGACGCACAGTGTGATCCACGATACGCTGGTCGACCTGCTCACCATCCAGCAAGATATCCACCCCGGCATTTTCGCCATGATGGACGGCAGCTTCGCCGGCGATGGCCCCGGCCCGCGTGCCATGCGCTGGCACGAAAAGAACATCCTGCTGGCTTCCGCCGATCAGGTAGCAATTGATGCCGTATCGGCAAAACTGCAGGGTTTCGACCCGATGAATATCCGCTTTATTCGCAAAGCGCACGATATGGGCCTGGGAGTCGGCGATCCGCGCCAGATCCAGATCGTCGGCTACGATATTGAGCAGGAGCCGCCCTGGGGTTTCGTGCAGGAAGATACCTTTGCCAGCCGCGGACAGAAGCTCATCTACCACGGCCCGCTCAAGCCGCTTGAGAAGCCACTGCTGCAAAGCCCGCTGGTGCCCTGGTCGTACTTTGCCAGCAATTTTTACCACAACGTGTACTGGTATCCATTCGTCGGGCGCAAGCGCGTCGCAGCCGCCCTGCAAACCCCCTGGGGGCAGCTGTTCCGCTCGTATGGCGATGGGAACGTGGTCATGCCAGGCATGGAGCCGAAGACGGTCGTGCAGGCCGGAATCGGATTGGCGCTGCTGGGGCTGTTGGCCGCAGGAGCATATTACACGCTCAGACGGAAGACCGAAGACAGATGACCGGGGCTCCCGAGCCTAATGATGACGAAAATTCGATTTCGGTATTGCAACGTATTCAAGCCGGAAGCCAGCCAATGAGAAAGAGGAAAAGATGATAGAACACCCCTGGTTCAAAAGCTACGATCCGGGTATGCCGCATACCCTGCAGCCCTATCCAGAGCGCACCTTGCTGGAGGCAGTCCGTGAGACGGTCACGCTGCGCCCCGAACACACCGCGCTGATTTTCAAGGGCCGGCGAATGAGTTATGCCGAGCTGGAGCGGCTAAGCAATGCCTTCGGGAGCGCCCTGGTGGATCTGGGGGTAAAAAAGGGCGACCGAGTTGCGCTGCTGATCCCCAATTCGCCGCAGGCGATTATTGCCCAGCTGGGCGCCTGGAAAGCCGGCGCCATCGTCTGCCCGATCAATTCCCTGTATACCGCATCCGAGCTTGAGTTCGCCTTGAAGGAAGTGAGCGCAGAGACAGTCGTGGTGCTGACGCCTTTTTACGAGAAAGTCAAGGCGCTGCAGGAACGCAGCCGGGGTCAAGCGTGTCATCGCCACCAATATCAAAGACCATATGACGCCGCCCTTGCGCCTGCTGTTCACCTTGCTGAAAGAGAAGAAAGAAGGCCATTGGATCCAGCTCCAGCCCGGCGACTACAACATGATTGAGCTGCTGAAGCAGTTATGCCAACTCGCCCCCGCCGGCAGTGTGCGGTGGGTCCCAAAGATCCCGCGATTCTGCTCTTCAGCGGCGGTACCACCGGCATGCCCAAAGCCGCACTCGGCATCGCACCAGGCGCTGTTGATGAGTGCCATGCAGCTGCATGCCTACGCCAAAGCCGTCCTGGTGGACTGGGATGACCCGATCACGCTGTGTATGCCGATGTTCCATATCTACGGCAATATGGGCATGTGCACTTCACTGCTGGCGCGCTGGCCGATGGCGCTGGTGCCCAACCCGCGTGACCTGGATGATTTGATCGCCACCATCCGCAAGACTCGCCCGGCGGTGCTCCACGGGGTGCCCACCTTATTCAACAGCTTGCTCAACCATCCCGATGTCATTGCAGGAAAAGTCGACTTCAAATCGATGAAGATCTGCTATTCCGCTGCCGCTCCCCTGATGGCAGAGACCAAGAATCGTTTCGAAGCCCTGACCGGCGGCCGGCTGCTGGAAGCCTATGCCATGACCGAGACGATGCTGGCAGCCGTCGCCTGCCCGGTGCACGGCAAGTACAAGGAAGGCTCGACCGGTGTGCCAATTTCAGATGTCGAAGTGCGCATTGTGGATGTGGATACTGGAGAGATAACTTTATCGGCGATGGAATCCGGCGAGATCTTGATCCGGGCGCCGCAGATCATGCTCGGTTATTGGGAGCAGCCCACCGAAACCGCCAACATGATCCGGGATGGCTGGGTCTACACGGGCGATATCGGCTACCTGGATGAGGATGGCTATCTCTTCATCGTCGACCGCAAGAAAGATTTGATCAAGCCCAGCGGTTTCCAGGTCTGGCCGCGCGAGGTGGAAGAAGTGATCGCCACGCTGCCGGCAGTCGCCGATGTGTGCGTGGCCGGCGTACCGGATGCCATGCAGGGCGAAGCCGTGAAAGCCTGGGTGGTGCTCAAAGCGGGCGAAAAGCTCAGCGCCAAGGAGATTCAGGATTACTGCCGCACAAAGCTGGTGGGCTACAAAGTCCCGAGGGAAATCGAGTTTAGCGAGAGCCTGCCCAAGACGATGGTCGGTAAAACCCTGCGCCGGGTGCTGAGGGAAGGAACGCAAAACTGAGTGGTAGGTAACTGATTAACTCAAGCCATTCGAGCAAGAGGAACAAACCGGCGGAACAAACCGGTTTGTTTTATTTGTCCGAACAACCTATTGACAATCAAATTTTCCAGAGTATACTAAAAATTGTACAAGGGGCGAGTTTAAGCTTAGAGTTGCGTGTGGGGACAACCGTTAACCAAAGCTCACTAACAAACGAAAACGGTTGCCGTGCTGGCAACCGTTTTATTGAGTGGGGCCGGTGGGAATCGAACCCACAAGGGTGTTTAGCCCGGAGGATTTTAAGTCCCCTGCGTCTGCCTGTTCCGCCACAGCCCCGATGAAGATATTTTACTGCAAGACGGGGGTTGGTCAAGGGATACGGGAACAGTGAATAAGGATTGCATCTTATATTTGTTGTCAGGGCAAATCAGTCTTTCCAGGGCCACTCAAGCCTTTGCCAGTTCCCCTGGCTTGCTGCTGGATAGCCTCCAAAAGTGTACCAGATCTCACCACTGCTCGGGCATGCCACATTTGAATATGCAGTCACAACCAGTTTATCTGGTCTTACTCGCCTTTCAATTTTGTCGTCTGCAAGGATGCGGATTAAATCGTCAGGTAGATTTGGAGAGGTTTGCGAAGTAGATAATGATTGAATAAGATTTTCCATTCGGCTGAAGCGGCTTAAAGTGCCGAACGGTTCTTCATCCGCATCACTTAAAGTTAGATCTTCGCAGGCGCAAAAATGATTGGTCCCAACGATCCAACCGTTAGCGGGATCTCTTTTATAATACTTGGAGCACATGCACTCGAAAACAGCGAATTCATTCTTTTTCCCGTCTACTGCAAATAATAACATGCCGCCGTCTCGATCAATTTCATTGAGCAGTGATTTCCACATCGCTGATGCTGCGACAGAGCTCCAATGCTTCTGTCAGAAAGACATAGGCAGGGACGTGCGGTTTGTTTGAGGCAGGTTTATCCCAAACAGACAGGTAGTTATAGTGCAGCCATAACTTTTCCTTATTGATGCCGGTGGGGGTAAAAATGTCTCCTTCCATTGAGAAGTTAATCGTTGGAATCCGCCCCTCAACTTCCCTTATCGTCACATATCCCCATAATTCAGGAACGTAAGCATCATTGTTGCGCGCTACCCACGCCTGGTTTTCAAATAAACAAATTGCCCCGCTGCATTCGTTAACGTCGCATTCTTCAATGTAAGAGAATTCTACGAGTGTCTGTAAAGGAATATTTGCTCCTTCAGCCATGCCTTCGTATTCCTCCTGAAATCGCTGTGGCAAGCTTCGCAACCAGGGTAATGCGCCAGTATGTAATTTTTCTATATCCTTGGGAATTGGCTGATTTTCTATGTAGTGGATAGCCGTCTGTGCAAGCCTGTTACCAAACATCCGTCCAGCAGCAAATCCAATTTCGCGTGGCTTGCCTTTGAAATGATAGACCCGATTGAGGTAGCTGTTGATCAATTGATTCCTCCCACCCACGCACAAAACTTACTTCGGTCCCCGGTCCTCCGTCCTTATGCTGTGATACGCCCGGATCACCCGGCGCGTGCCTGTCTCCCGCCTCAACACCAGCAATTCCGTCTCGGCTTCGCCGCCCTTGTAGCGCACACCGGCCAGCAGAGACCCGCTGGTGATGCCCGTGGCGGCAAAGAAGATCGCCTCGCCCTGCACCAGATCATCGCAGGAGTAGACCTGCAAGGGGTCTATACCGGCCGCCAGGATAGCCTGCCGCTCGGACTTCGCTTTGCGGCGCCAGGCGCGCCAGCATGCCACCGCCCAGCGATTTCACTCCGCAGGCGGCAATCACCCCTTCCGCCGCGCCTCCAATGCCCATCAACAGATCCACTTCGCCATGAGCCGCTGCCGCCAGCGCGCCGGCAATGTCGCCCTCCTGGCGCAGCGCAACACGCGCCCCTGCAGTGCGGATTTCATCGATCAGGTGAGCATGGCGCGGGCGATCGAGCATAAACACGATCAGGTCGCGCACCGTTTTTCCCTTCACTCGAGCGACCATCCCAAGCGTCCAGGCAGCCGGTGCATCCAGGCATTCCGGCACCAGACTGGCGGCCGTTTGGCGGTCGACGATGATCTTTTCCATGTATATCGCCGGGAACAGCGAGCGCATGGCGCCGCGCGGCGCCGCACCGATGACTGAGATGGCATCCGAATGGCCCATTGCCAGCAGCCGCGAGCCATCGACCGGGTCCAGTACAATATCCAGGGCCGGCCCATTACCGTTGCCCACCTGCACACCGCTGTCCAAGACCGAGTGCTGCCCCAGCTTGCCTTCTTCGCCAATCACGATGCGCCCATCGATAGGCAGGGCATTCAGGGTCTCGGCCATCGCCTGGGCAGCCGCTTCGTTTGCCTGCTCTGGCTGCCCCAGCCCCATCCAGCGCCCGGCTATGATCGCCGCTGCTTCGGTGGCACGCACTAGATCCAGGCCCAGGTCGGCCGGTAAAATTGGTTCCATAGTCACTCTCCTTCTTGCGGACGGCTGATTTCGAGGGCTTCGATCAAGCCGGCCGCTTGCCAGGCTAACATACCGCCCTGCAGCACGTAGATGTTGGGCAGCCCCTGGCTGGCATACCAGGCAGCCACTCGGGCACTGCGCCGCCCTCCCCGGCAGACGAACACCACCGGACAATCCACAGACAGATCGAGGCTCTCGGTCAGAGCCTGGGGCAGCGGTACAAGCTGCGCCTGCGGGATGTGCCCACGCTGATACTCGCGCGGCTCGCGCACATCGATTACCATAGGCGGAAGCGTGCTCGTGGAGCAGCTTCCACAAGTGCGCAGGCGCCATTTCTGGCGCTGACGTCGTAGCCGGCCGGTGCAGCTCGCTCAGCGCAGCTGGCAGGATGCGCTTGGGGATCGACTGGCACTCGCGAAAAGCTCGCACTTCACACTCGTACACGCAGGTAGCCGGGTCCAGGATGCGTGCAAACAGGTATCCGATCGAATAGTCTTCACCCAGGATATGTTCCTCGCCCAGCAGGCGGTAAAATCCACTCGACTTCATCACCTGCTCCACCGGTGGCTGCACACGGGTCAGGTAAAGGTCCCCGCCCCGATCCCGGCATGTTCTCAAAATATTTTCAAGCGCATGGATGCCGCTGATATCACATTGATTGACACTGTGCATGCGCAGCAGGATGAAGCGCTGCGTCGGATTTTTTTGCAGGTGGTCATGGATCGCCTGGTCGACGTGGTTTACGGCGCCAAAGTACAGGTCGCCCAGGATGTCGAAAATCGCCAGCTGCGGGCAAAGCGACTTTTCCGGTTGGTGCAGAAAGTGGCGGAAGGCATCGTCCGGCAGCACACATACCACCCGGGGCGTGCTGGTGCGCAGGATGTAGACCGCAAACGAGACCAGGATGCCGCTCAATACGGCATACATCAGGGGCAGCAGCAAGGTGGCGCCCAGGGTGATCACCATGATCAGCATGTCGCCGCGTGGACCGCGCCAGATGCGAGCCATTTCTTTCTGGTCGATCATGCCATAGGCAATCACGACCAGGACGCCTGCCAGTGCCGCACGCGGCAGGTAGACACCCAGCGGCGCCAGCAAGAACATACCTGCCAGGACAAACAGACCGGAGAATGCACTGGCAACCGGCGACCTGGCGCCCGATCTGAAGTTGACCGCCGAACGGGTGAAGGAGCCCGAACAGGCGTAACCGGACAGGAAGCTGCAAGCAATACTGGCCAGCCCCTGTCCGACGAACTCCTGGTTGCTTTCCAGGCGCTGGCCGGTCTGGCTGGCCATGGCTTTAGCTACCGAGACGGCTTCCACCAGGCCAATGGCGCCGATCGCCAGCGCACCGCCAAACACCTGGCCGGCCAGGTCGAAGTTGAGCAGCGGCGGGAAGGTCAAGGGCGGCAGGCTGCGAGGCAGCTCGCCGATCACATGCACTCCGGCATCGCCCAGGCTGAATACCCAAACCATGATCGAAGCGGCGATCATAGCGATCAGCGGGCCGGGCCAGCCCGGCTTGAAGCGGCGCAGGATCGCGATCAGAATAACCACCCCAATGCCCAACAGCAGGCTGGCCAGGTGTGCTTCGGTGACCGAGCGCCCGATCCCGCCCAATGTATCCAGCAGTCCGGGCGTGTTGGGTACATCCAGGCGCAGCAGCGGGATGATCTGGCTGATCATGATCAGCACTCCCGCCCCGGCGGTAAAGCCGACGATCACCGAGTCGGAGACAAAGTTGACCAGCAATCCCAGGCGCGCCAGCCCCAGCACCAGGCGAAAGACGCCGACCATCAACGCCATCAATCCAGCCGCTGCAATATACTCCGGCGACCCCGGTATGGCAACAACCAAAAGTGTCGAAAGCACCAGCAGAGAGGCAGTATTGGTTGGCCCGGTCTGAAGCTGGTTAGAAGAGCCCCACAAGGCCCCTACCAGGGCGGCTACGATGGCCGTATACAGCCCCATTTCCGGCGGCAGGCCGGCTACCAGGGCATAAGCGATTGACTGCGGCAGCAAGATCACCGCTACAGTCAGCCCCGCCACCACATCCGGCTTCAGGCTGCTGCGGGGGTAGTTGCGCAGCACCCTGGCCGGCCGTGTAAAGAACGAAAGGTCGGTGCGCAGGTTGGTTAGCATCGCTGGATTAATTATAGCGGTTATCGAATTTACTGCGGCAAACCGTTTTTCATTACAGATACCATCCTGCAATCAATGGAACTGCGCTTCTTCGGCTGTCAGCGGCGTAGTCCAAGAGCTTGCCCCGGAGTGGATCCTCCGGGATGGTGCCGTCCCACGGGACCTTCCGTCATCCGTCATCCGTCATCCGTCGTCCGTCGTCCGTCGGCTGTCGGCGGTCTATGTTACAATTTTCCCCATGAATCCTCGCACCGTCTTTATGGGCTCGCCGGAGTTTGCCGTGCCCAGCCTGCGCCTGCTGGCGGAGAAGTACCCCGTGGTGGGCGTGGTAACCCAACCGGACCGGCCGGCCGGTCGCGGGCGTGTCCTGACCCCACCACCGGTCAAACTGCTGGCAGAGGAGCTGAATCTGCCGGTCATCCAGCCGGAGCGCCTGCGCCGCCCGGAAGCCATGCAGGCGCTGCATGACTGGGCACCCGAGCTGATTGTGGTCGCCGCCTTCGGCCAGATCCTGCGCCCGGATGTACTCGACCTGCCGCGGTACGGCTGCATCAACGTGCACGGTTCGCTGCTGCCATGCTGGCGCGGCGCGGCCCCTATCCACGCGGCTTTGCTGCATGGCGATCAGCAGACCGGCATCACCATCATGCGCATGGATCCCGGCGTCGATACCGGCCCGATGCTCAGCCAGGGCAGCCTGCCAATCCTGGCGGATGATACCTGCCGGCAGCCTGATCCCACGCATGGCAGAGCTGGGCGCTCGCCTGCTGCTGGAAACATTACCCGGTTACCTGAGTGGTGAAATCCAACCCCAGCCGCAAGACGAATCGCTGGCTACTTACGCCCCCATGTTGAAAAAAGAAGACGGTCTGCTCGACTTTTCCCGCCCGGCACAAGAGCTGGCCAATAAGGTGCGGGCCTTCAACCCCTGGCCGGGCGCTACCATGCTGTGGCAAGGTGAACCACTTAAAATCCAGCGTGCCGCCGCACTGCAAGCCGGAGCGGCGAGCGTATGCTCCCGGTGAGGCCTGCATCAGCGAAGGGCTGCCCGCAGTGGGGACCGCCGACGGCCTGCTGGTGCTGATCGAAGTTCAGCCGGCCGGAAAGAAAAGCATGCCTGGAAAAGTGTTCTTGCAAGGAGCACGCGGGTGGGGCGTATGACCGGGCATCCTCTGACCCAGCGGCTGCAATTATTCCCGGTCACAGCCCAGGTGGTCGGCTCCGGCGAAACAGCACGCCTGGAAATTGCCGGTTGCAACCTCGAGCTGCTGGCGGAAGCCTACGGCACACCGCTGTATGTCTACGATCAGGCCACACTGGAAACCTCTTTGCAGGAGTATCACCAGGCGCTGGCTGCTTATCCCGGAGCCTCCGGGATAACTTATGCCGGCAAGGCCTTTTTATGCCTGGCAATCGCCCAATGGGCTGCCGGTCACGATCTGACGGTCGACTGCACCGGAGCGGGCGAGATTTTTATTGCTGTCACAGCCGGCGTTCCTCGGCGGTCGATCCTGGTGCATGGCGTCAATAAAAGTCCGGAGGACTTGCAGGCTGCCATCACCCATGCCGGGACGATCGTGGTGGATAACCTGGCCGAGCTGCAGCGCCTGGTGGCTGCTGAGCTATACGAGCAGCGCTGCCCGAGCTCTGGCTGCGCCTGCGCCCCGGGCTGGCCGTAGATACCCATGCCCACACCCAGACCGGCCAGGAAGACAGCAAGTTTGGCCTGGGGCTGGACGAGCTGGAGCAGGCGGTGACACTCTGCCTGCAGCACGGGCTGCCCTTGACCGGCGTCGCATTTCCACCAGGGCTCCCATTTCCACAACGTGGCTCCCCTGGCGCCGGCGATTAGCCACCACCCTCGACCATTTGGTGACTATACGAAAAGCAACCGGCTGGTATCCGGCTGCCTTGTGCACCGGCGGCGGCTGGGGGCTGCCCTATCACGAAGACGACCTGCCTCACCCGGCAATCGGCGATTACGTGCGCTTCATCGCCCATTCCCTGGAGCAAGGCTGCCTGGGGCGCGGCCTGCCCCTGCCCCGTCTGCAGCTCGAGCCCGGGCGCAGCCTGGTGGCGCGTGCCGGCGTGGCCTTATACCGCGTCGGCGCGGTCAAGCATACCGCCCACCGGCGCTGGCTGCTGCTGGATGGCGGCATGGTGGATAACCCCCGCCCGGCGCTGTACGGCGCCCGCTACTCGGCGCTTCCTGTCCGCCAGCCGGAGCGGCCCATCTCGTGCGAACGCCTGGCTGGGCGGACCGTATTGTGAGAGCGGCGACATCCTGATCCACGATTTGCCGATGGCGGAGGTGCAGCCCGGCGAGCTGGTGGCTATTCCGGTCAGCGGAGCTTACCAGCTCAGCATGGGCAGCAACTACAACGGCGCCCGCCGCCCGGCAGTGCTTGTGGCTGCAGGACGGCGAAGCCCGGCTGATCCAACGGCGGGAGACACTTGCCGATCTGGTCGACCGGGATTTCCCGCTATGAGCGAAGAATACTACCTCACCCTGTTGCGCCACGGCGAATCAGCCGGCAATGCAGAAAATGTTTATCAAGGCCAGCTCGACTACCCGTTGACCGACAACGGCCGGCTGCAAGCGCGCCTGCTTGGCGAGCGCTGGCTGGCGGAAGGCAGATCTTTTAACCGGATCGTCGCCAGCCCGCTGTTGCGCGCCCTGGAAACCGCTGAGATCATCGCCCAACACATACCGGCCGAGATCGAGCTGGATCCGAACTGGATGGAGCGCGATTTCGGCAAGCTCTCCGGGCTGAATGCCGCCCAGGTTAACGAGCAGTACCCTCGCCCGCCCTACCTTGGGCTTTACCAGCCGATGGCTGATTACCGGGGAAACGCAGTGGGAGCTATATCTTGCGCGCCGGTCAGGCGCTCCAGGACTTGCTGAATCGCCCGCCGGGGAAGTTATCTGGTGGTGGCTCATGGCGGCATCCTCAACATGGCCATGCACGCCATCCTGGGGATTTCGCCAATGGCCAATTACGAGGGACCTTACTTCCACTTTCGCAACACAGCCTTTACCAGCCTGGCTTTTACATCCAGCGGGCATGCCTGGCGATTAGAAAGATTCAATGACCACCGTCATTGGGAAGATTACCGCCGTGGAACACAATCCACTTAGCGCCCTCATATTTGGCGCCGGTGCTATCGGCACCTATATCGGCGGCAGCCTGCTGCTCTCCGGTCAGCGAGCCGTCTTCCTGGAGCAGCCCGCAGTTGCCGATGCGTTGCAGCGTGACGGCCTGCGTTTGAACCTGGACGGTGTCGAGCAGCGCATCGAGAATCCCACGCATTGCAGCCGGCGTAGCACGAAGCCTTGCAGGCCGCGCCTTTCGATATAGCCATCTTTGCCCTGAAGTCTTTCGATACTCGGGTGGTCCTGGAAAGCCTGGCGCCGTACAAGGACCGGCTTCCAGCCGGTGCTATGCCTGCAGAATGGTGTGGAGAACGAGCCTGAATTAGCCGCTGTGCTGGGGGAGGACAAAGTGATTGCCGGAACGGTGACCAGCGCCATCGGACGCCGGGCCGCCGGCGATATTGTCCTGGAGCGCAAGCGCGGGCTGGGCGTCTATTCCGGGCACCCGCTCAGCCTGCGTCTGCTGGAAAGCCTCAACCGGGCAGGATTGAACGCCCAGGGCTACCCTTCCGCCCTCGGGATGAAGTGGTCCAAGATGCTCACCAATTTGCTGGCCAACGCGACTTCGGCTATCCTGGCGCTGCCGCCGGATGCCATCTTCGCCGACCCCCATCTGTTTGACCTGGAAATCCGCCAGCTGCGCGAAGCACTGGCAGTCATGGCGGCACTGCGCATCCCCGTCACCGATCTGCCCGGCACACCGGTGCAGTCCTTGGCCCTGGCGGTGCGTTACTTGCCGCAGATTATCTCCCGGCCATTCATGCGCAAAGCGGTTGGCGGCGGGCGCGGCGGCAAGATGCCCTCCTTCTACCTCGATTTGCACAGCGGGCGTGGGCAAAAGCGAAGCCAACTATCTGAATGGGGCTGTGGTGCGTTTTGGAGAACAGGCCGGCATTCCCACGCCGGTCAATTCCCGCTTGAATGAAGTGATGCAGGAGCTGGTGGATGGCCGGCTGCCGCTAGATGCCTATGCCGGGCAGCCGGATAAACTGCTTCAGCGGATGATGTCGTAAAACAAGGGCAGTTCAGCCACCGGCGTGTCGCTCCAGGCGACCGCACCAGCTAAGCGCTTGAGTGCCGCCTGCAACAGATCTTCTCGGTTGGCGTGCACCGTGAATAACGGCTGTCCGTCCGCAACCCAGTCCCCCACTTTATGGTGGACAATGATCCCCACGGCATGGTCGATGGGATCTTCTTTTTTGGCCCGCCCCGCCCCCAACAGCACAGAAGTTTCTCCCACATCCCTGGCATTCACCATGCTCAGGAAACCGCTGCGACCGGCACGGACGGCTTCGACCAGGCTGAGCGGCAGGCAGCTTCTCCGGATGATCGATGAAGGAGACATCTCCGCCCTGGGTCTGCACCAGAGTACGGAAGCGTTTCCATGCCTCACCACTTCCCAGGGCCTGCAGCGCCATCTCTTGGCCAACGGCTTCATCCGCAGCTTTGCCGCCCAAGACCAGCATGTGTGAAGCCACCACCAGGCAGTGCATCTGGAAATCTTTCGGTCCGCCGCCGTGTAAGGTATCGATAGCTTCCTTAACTTCCAGGGCATTGCCCACCGCCTGCCCCAGCGGCTGGTTCATATCCGAGAGTAAAGCCACAGCCTTGCGCCCGGCTAGAGTGGCAATCGAGACCATCAGCTCGGCCAGCTTGCGAGCTTCAACCAGGGTCTGCATAAAGGCGCCATTGCCAACTTTAACATCCAGCACAATCGCCTGGGCTCCCGAAGCGATTTTCTTGCTCATCACCGAAGATGCGATCAAGGGAATCGACTGAACCGTCCCGGTCACATCCCGCAAGGCATACAATTTACCGTCTGCCGGGGCCAGCTCGGCCGACTGCCCGGTGAGCACCAGCCCCTGCGTGCGCAGCTGTTCGAGGAATTCCTCAGTGGTCAGATCGGTGCGGAAGCCGGGGATCAACTCCATCTTGTCCAGCGTCCCGCCGCTGAACCCCAGCCCGCGCCCCGACATCTTACCCACCGGCAGCCCGCAGGCCGCCACGATCGGCTCGACCACCAGGGTAGTTTTGTCGCCTACCCCGCCGGTGCTGTGCTTATCGACCGCCACCGGCACCACACCGGCTAAATCGAGCATTTCGCCGGAATGGGCGATTGCCAGAGTCAGATCGGTGGTTTCACGCGCCGTCATCCCGTTGAGCAGTACCGCCATCGCCCAGGCCGATGCCTGGTAATCGGGTATTTCGCCGTCGGCAGTAAGCCTGGACGAAGTACTCGATCTCTTCCCGGCTGAGCTCCTGCTTGTCACGTTTTTTGATGATGATATCGACAGCGCGCATGGGGACACCTTGGTGTTTCTATATTTCTGTAGTCTGAGCGATGATCCCACGCCTGCGGCGCGTGACAAGCTCGCCGACCGATAACCAATGACGGCCGACCGCCGAGTAGCGGTTCTGTCATCCGTCATCTGTCCTTTTCTCCCCATTATACCCGCATGCCAGGAGATAGACGCAGCTGGCAGGCGATAGACGGCCGAATCGGGACTTGCAAGGCAGACCACAGGTTGGTTAACTCGGTAATTGTGAGGTTGACAATGGAGATATCAGCCTTACTGAAAGTTGATTCGTCAGGATTGAGCTGCTCCAGGATAGGATGGTCGTGCAAGAACCGGATGACTCCATCGAGTATTAAATGCTCTAGTTCCGAAGTCTTGCAGAAAGGTGTAAGCAGATAGTGCAGATTAAGCTGAACCGGCGCCTGTCCACCCCGGCTAGGATTATCCGTAGAAGGCATCAGGTTTCGGAAAGACTCATTCATACTCACCGAATACAGCCACAGCGAAAGTCGCCCGGATTCATCAGGCAAAATCCTTGCCGGGCTGTCGAATACAATCGCCGCCTCGCTCTGGATGATGGATTGGAGCTGCGGATCATCTTGCATCGCAGCCCATAAATTGCTTTGAAATAATTTACTTGCATTTGAAATCGATGTCATTCGCATTCATCCTTTCGGTGGTTATCCTTAAATTGCTATTATTCATTGTCAAACGTCCACTCTCATCGCTCATCGCTTATCGGTCAGCGAGCTTGTCCCGCGATGCTTCCTCGCGGGATCGTCGGTCGTCGGTCGGCGAGCTTGTCGGTCACGGCGCGGTCGGCGGTCGGCGAGTTGTCGGTCAGCCGTCGTCGGTCAGCGGTCAAATCACCACCATCGCATCGCCAAACGAGTAAAACCGGTAGCCTTCTCGTTTGGCAGCCTCATAAGCCGCCAGCACCCGCTCACGCCCGGCAAAGGCGCTCACCAGCATGATCAGAGTCGAACGCGGCAGGTGGAAATTGGTGATCATGCCATCCACTGCCCGGAAAGTATAGCCCGGCAGGATATACAGGCCGGTAGGGCCTTCGTAGGCAGCCACCCGCATGCCGGGAGGCGCTTGCTGCGCGGCGCTTTCCAGCGTGCGCACGCTGGTCGTGCCGACGGCAATCACTCTCCCGCCGAGCTGCGCCGCCCGGTTGATGGCAGCTGCTGTCTCAGCACTCAACTGGCACCACTCGGTGTGGATGTGGTGGGCTTCCGGGCTGTCCTCGGTCACCGGGGCAAAAGTATCCAGGCCGACATGCAGCGTAACCCGGGCGATGCCGATCCCCTTAGCCTGCAGCGCCGCCAGTCAACCCGGCGTAAAGTGCAGCCCGGCGGTGGGTGCGGCTGCCGAGCCCGGCGCCTGTGCGTAGACGGTCTGGTAGCGCTCGGGGTCGGCCAGTGCTGTGTGAATATAGGGAGGCAGCGGCACGTGCCCGGCACCCGCCAGCGATGGCTCCACCGGCTCGGCAAAGCGCACCAGCCGCCGCGAGCCTGCCAGAGTCGCGGCAATCTCCGCCTGCGGGCCGTCTTCTACCTGCAGCTGCCTGCCGGGTTGCATCCCTTTTCCGCCCACCAAAACTTCCCAGGTCAGCTCATCTTCCTTGCGCAGCAGCAGGATCTCTATCCTCCCGCCGGTGGGAATTTTCCTGGCATACAGCCGCGCCGGGATGACGCGGGTCTCATTCAGCACCAGGATGTCGCCGGCCTGCGCAGGATACTCACCGATCTGACTAAATACGGTGTGGCGGAGTTCGCCATCCTGACGCGGCAGCACCAGCAATCGGGAGGCGTCGCGCGGCTCCAGCGGCGTCTGAGCAATGAACTCAGGGGGCAGGTCGTAATCGAAATCGTCGGTTTTCACTTGTTCAGGAAGCGGGCGATTACATTCAGGATAATGGTGAGCAGCACGGAAAGCAAGATGGATGCTCCCAGCGCAAATACGCAGGTAAAATTGCTGCCCTGGAGGCGGATATTGCCAGGGATGCGCTCGAACGACACGCCGGCGCGTGCCATAAAATACATCAGGACGCCAATAGCCAGGATGGATGCCCCCAGGATGATCAGCAGGCGGGAAAACTGCAGCATAAGCCTACAGCATGCGCGGCTGCGTGTCTTTCGAGTAGGGGATCTGCAGGTGCTCGTAAGCGCTGCGCGTGGCCAGCCGGCCCTGCGACGAGCGCTCCAGATAGCCCAGCTGCAGCAGGTACGGCTCGACCACATCCATGATCGTGTCCGGCTCTTCGCCGATCGAGGCTGCGATGGTGTTCAGACCCACCGGCCCGCCCTGGTATTTCTCAATGATGGTCTTGAGCACACGCCGGTCCAGGTCGTCCAGCCCCAGCGGGTCCACATCCAGCAGGTCCAAGCGATTCAACGGCAACCATCGCTGGTGATGGTGCCATCGCTGCGCACCTGGGCATAATCGCGCACCCGGCGCAGCAGGCGCAGGGCCACACGCGGCGTGCCCCGGCCGCGCCGGGCAATCTCGGCGATCCCTTCAGGCTCGGCGTGCACCCCCAGGACTCCAGCTGCCGCGCCGCACGATGGCCTGCATCGCCGGCAAGTCGTAATATTCCAGCCGGTAAACCGCCCCAAAACGAGCACGCAGCGGCGCGGTCACCAGCGCCAGGCGGGTGGTTGCCCCAATCACGGAGAAGCGCGGCAGCTTCAGCCGGATCGAGCGCGCCGACGGCCCTTTGCCGATAATAATATCCAGGGCGAAATCTTCCATCGCCGGGTAGAGCACCTCTTCGATCGCCCGGCCCAGGCGGTGCACTTCGTCGATGAACAGCACATCGCCCGCCCGCAGATTGGTCAGGATGGCTGCCAGGTCGCCCGGACGTTCGATGGCCGGCCCAGAGGTGATCTTGATGTTCACATCCATCTCGTTCGCCAGGATATGCGCCAGGGTGGTCTTCCCAAGACCGGGCGGTCCGTAAAACAATACATGATCGAGCGGATCTCCCCGCTGGCGGGCAGCATCGATCAGGATCTCCAAGTTGTCTTTTACACGGTCCTGCCCGATCAGCTCAGCCAGCTTGCGCGGCCGGATGTCGACATTCATGCGGTCTTCCGGCTGCGGTTGGGGATTTATCACACGATCAGGTGAGTCACTCATACCGGCGATTATAAACTGTTTTATAATCTAAGCAACGCATCCAAGGAGATTGCCATGCACAATGTATTCCCTTCGCAGCACCCGCTCGTTGCCCACAAGCTGGCCACCCTGCGCGATCAGCACACCGACTCGACCAAGTTCCGCGAGCTGGTGCGCGAGATTGCCGCCCTGATGGCCTACGAAGCCACTGCCGACCTGCTGCTGCGTCCTAAGCAGGTCCAGACCCCCCTGGCGCCGTATCACGGCCACGAGCTAATGGAAAGAGTCGGCTTGATACCCATCCTGCGGGCCGGTCTGGGGATGGTGGAAGGCGTCTGGAACCTGATGCCCTCCGCAGAAGTCTGGCATATCGGCCTGTACCGTGACGAGCGCACCCTCATGCCGGTCGAGTATTACAACAAGCTGCCCCCTGAAGCGACCGTTTCGGTGTGCCTGATCCTGGACCCCATGCTGGCCACAGGCGGCTCGGCCGTGGCGACGGTTGATATCCTCAAACGCTGGAAAGTGAAGAAGATCAAGTTTGTGGGCATCATCGGCGCACCGGAGGGCATCGCCAACCTGCATCAACACCACCCGGAAGTACCCATTCACCTGGCTGCCATCGACCAGGGGCTGAACGAGCGCGGTTACATCCTGCCCGGGCTGGGCGATGCGGGTGACCGGCAGTTTGGCACCGGATAATCACTACCAATTATTGATATTCTTCTAATATTGATCGAGTATACTTTGCACCTGACCTGGTGAGCCAGGCTGGCACAGCTCTGATTCCAGCATCCATAACCCGGTCAACTAATCTGATAATTTAAAAGGTAGATAGCAATGGAATCAAGCACAAATATTACACTTAGCCTGGCTAAGGTGATGGTGGCCGCCGCCTGGGCGGATGGTCAAATTAACAACGACGAAATCAACTGCCTGAAGGATATCCTGTTCCACCTGCAAGGCATGACTGCCAGTGATTGGGCGGAAATAGACATTTACATCGAATCCCCGGTCGACGAAGCCGAGCGCCAGCGTCTGGTCGCCGAGCTGCAAGCCCGGCTCTCCTCCCCGGCAGAAAGAGATCAGGCTATCCAGGCTCTGGACCAGATGGCCGGCATCGACGGCGTGGTCAGCGAGTCCGAGCGTGCCGTCCTCGACGAGATGAAGGCTTCCCTGCAAAACGCACAAAGCGGTGGAATAAAGCGCTGGAGCCTGTTCACCCGCAAGCGCGTAGAAACTCGCTCGGAAGCCGTGCATGCTGCCCCGAATCGGGAGCAGTACATGGACGATTTTCTCAAGAATAAAATCTATTATGACGTTCGCCGCCGCCTGGAACAGGAAAATATACCCACGGAAATTCCGGAGGTCGAGCTGCGCAGGTTGAGCCTGGCAGGCGGATTGATGGCACGCGTCGCATACGCCGACAACCAGGTTTCCGAGGCGGAGAGCCAGATTATCTTAGGTGCACTGCAAAAATATTGGGGAAAATCTCAGGTGGAAGCAGCCGTAATCGCTGAATGTGCAGCCGCTGAGATCACCAAAGATATCGATTATTACCGTCTAACGCGTGAATTTTTCGATGCGACTACAGAGGACGAGCGTGTACGCTTCCTGGATGTATTGTTTGCCGTAGCCGCCGGTGACGGTCAGGCCTCCTTTGCGGAAATCGAGGAAATCCGCACGATTTCGCAGGGCCTTTTGCTTACTCACAAGCAGTTTATCGATGCCAAGTTGAAACTGCCCGCCGAAAAGCGTATCGATTAGGCTAATTTTCCGTTCCAATCAATCCCATCTGCAGCGCCTTGCTGACCGCCTCCGCACGATTGGAAGCTTCCAGCTTTTCCAGGATATGGCGCACATGGGTCTTGACGGTGTTCTCCGAGATAAACAGCTTGCCGGCGATCTGGATGGTTGTTTTGCCTTGCGCCAGGCAATCCAGCACTTCCATTTCACGGCTGCTTAAGCCGCTCTCCTGGAACTTATTCATGTCGCTGCCGATCGCCCGCACTACCTGACGGGTTACCTGAGGCGAAAGCACAAACATGCCCTGGGCGACCAGGGCTATCGTCTGGCGCAGCTCTTCCGGTTCGGCGTTTTTTAGGATGTAGCCATCCGCTCCGGCAGCGATCGCCCCAAATAAGTCTTCGTCGTTTTTCGAGATGGTCAGCATCAGGATGCGGCAGGTTTCGCTCTTGCGCAGCATGCGCACCGCTTCTACGCCGTCCATGCCAGGCATGTTGACATCCATCAACACCAGGTCTGGCTTGATCCTGCGCACCAGCTCGATCGCGCTTTCTCCGTCATTGGCTTCGCCCAACACCTCAAAATCGTCCATCTCGGAGAGCAGGCTGATCAGACCGGCGCGAAATAAGGCGTGGTCGTCTACCACAACCAGTCGGATCGGCTTCATAAGGTTGTCTCCTGCAGGCGCAAGTTTTTCAGGGG
Organism: uncultured Chloroflexia bacterium; assembly: GCA_963744375.1. Classification (GTDB taxonomy): domain Bacteria; phylum Chloroflexota; class Anaerolineae; order Anaerolineales; family UBA4823; genus CTSoil-045. The sequence goes on from CAVUTH010000002.1 coordinate 347,880, forward strand.
CAGGCGCACCCGGATGGTGGTCCCGGCCTGCGGCAGGCTGGCTACCTGGAAATCCGCGCCGATCAACTCGGCGCGCTCACGCATGCCGCGCAAGCCGTGTTGCGATGGGCGGCTGACATCCTCGGGAGAGAAACCCAGACCGTCGTCACGCAGCTCCAGCCACAAGTCACCGCCATTTTCGTAGCAATCCATCCATACGGTGGTTGCCTGGGCATGCTTGCGCACATTGGAAAGTGCTTCCTGCACGATGCGAATCAGCTGGGCGTGCACTTCAGGGGGTAATTCCCCACTCACCGCAGTCCCCGGAAAGATCACTTGCATGCCGGAAAGTTCGCGGAACTCGTCTGCAGTTTGTTCCAGCCAGCCGTCCAGCCCGCAAGCAGCCGGTTCGATGCGCAGCCCGTCGATCGTCTGGCGCACATCCTGGTAGGCCTCTGTCAAGGCATTTGAATACATCTCCAGGCTGTTTTGAGCTTTAGCGGATTCACCGCGTGCCAGGTAGCCACGGATTTGGGCCGCCTGCAGTTTTAGAAAGCCCAGGGTCTGGGCCAGGCCATCATGAATTTCCCGCGCCAGGCGAGTGCGTTCCTGGATAATGGTCTTATATTCCAGCTCAGCCAGGGAATCGGCGTTTTGCACAACCAGCGCCACCTGCCCGGCGATCGTTTGCAGCAGCGATAGCTGTCGTTTATTGAAAGCCGTTGCATGATAGCTGCCGACCACCAGCGCACCGAGCGGCTTGTGCTCGGGTGACAGCAGCGGCGCCGAGAGCATCGAGCGCACCGAGCGACCATTGGTTAATTCCCCGGTCATCTGTCCCAGCATGACGGGCTGCCCGGAACCAATCACCCCCTGGGCGACCGCATCCACAAAAGCGATGCTCGGATTGGTGAGCTCGCCTTGCACCAGGCGGACATCCGCCAGCGGGCTGCCCGGCTGGGAGATCACCAGCAACGCAAAATCCGAGTCAATCGCCTGGTATACATTCTCCAACAAACTCGCCAGCAAGGACATCAGATCGGTCTTCTGCCGCACCATCTGCATTTGACGCAGGGCATCCAGCTCACGCCGTCTCAGCCGGACGCTTTCCATGGCCAGTGCGGTTTGGTCAACCAATGCCCCCAGAAGGGCGTGCGTTTCCTGGTTGAGCGGCTCTTCGCCGGGTAAATAAAGGTTCAGCATGCCAAACTGGCGCTCGCCGCGCTTTAATGGCAGGCAGAAAATCCCGGAGGCGTTCAGCGTTGGATTGTGAAGCAATGGGCAGGCGTGCTGCAGGCTGCCGGTCTGCGAGCATACCTGGCAGCGCTGAGCGATCTCCGGCGTGCCCAGAAAATCGGTCCAGGCTTCCATCTCTGCCGTGGGTATTTCCCCCTGGCTGATGGCAACATTCGGCTGGCCGTGATCGTCAAGCGGCACAAAAGATGCGCCTCGCGCTCCTACCAGATCGATGCATAGGTTTAGTACCGGCTCGATGATTTCCCGCTCTTCGCTGGCTTCAACAAACTTCTGTCCCACCCTAAAAAAAGCGTCCAGGCGCTCGTAGGCCAGGGCGATCTGGCGCTCAGCTTCCTGGGTTCTCCTCTGGTCGGCTTGCTGCTGTGCCTGGTAGCGCAGTACCAGCCAAACCAGGAATATCAGGGCTGCCAGCTCGCCAATGCTCACCAACCAGAACAACACCTGGGTAGGAACCGGAATAGCCTCGATCCATGCCGGCCGGATCGCCAGCAGTGTTACGCCGGATAGAAACAGGCAGCCTATCCCCAGCCAGAGCAGCCAACGCCAGGGGGATCTCTCACGCATAGTTTTACCAGAGTCGTTCACAGGCCAATTTTACCCGATAAGTCTGTACAACAATCAATTAAATCACCCTATCAAATCACCCCAATGGATTATGTGAAATCGGTAAGGTTTAGAATAATATATGTCCATTAAGGTATAAATCATACGATTTATCAAACCATGGAGGAAATACAATGTACAAGCGCAACTTTTTTCTGGTAAGTGCCCTGCTCATTCTCGCGGCGATGATCCTAACTGCCTGTGGTCCGAAATCGGTCTCTTTCGATGTGGAGATGGAAGACTTTGCCTTCGAGCCCAACACCTGGGAGGTACCAGCCGGCGCTAACGTCACACTAAACCTGACCAATACCGGCACCCAAGAACATGAGTATGTCATTATGATCTTAGGGAAGGATGTCACCCTGCCATTCGACGATGATGATGAGCCGAATATTTTCTGGGAACACGAAGTATTACCCGGCGAGGCTGCTACGGTGGAATTCACAGCCCCTACCGAACCCGGTGTCTACAACATCGTATGCGGTACCGCCGGACACCTCGAACAAGGCATGCAAGGAACCCTGACTGTAAAATAATTCCGATTGAGCATCAGGAAGAAGATGTAGGGCAATCTGACATATCGCCCTACATCTTGCAATCCATCGAATTGACTGTAGGACAAACTGTTAGATTGTCCAGCTTTAATCCATCGTCCGCAAGTATGAAATCACCTGCCAGATTTCTTCCTCGCTGAGCATGGCTTTCCAGCTGGGCATAGACGAACTGAACGGAGCTCTCAGCCCGCCTTCACTGATCCGCCAGTACAGGTAAGCATCTTCGAGCCCTTCCTGATTGGCCGCCAGCGGCTGTGGCTTGGGATTCAAGCCTCCGGCAGTCGGGCCATCCCCCATGCCCGTCTCACCATGACAGGCGACGCAGTTCTGTTGGTAGATGGTTCTGCCACTTTCGACGGCTGTCGTTTCGCTGCCAAAGGGATTGCTCTTCCCGTTGTACTCAGCCGGGATAGCTGGGCGCTCCAACGAGGCCGGCGGCGTAGCTGAATTTTCGCTGCCACCACAGCCTACCAGAACCAGGCTCAGCAGCAGGCAGGTGATTGCCAGGATTGATGCTTGTTTCATACTTCCAGCTCCTTCAAAGCAGCTAATATTTCAGTGCTGTGCTGGTCGGGTTTTACATTCGCGAAGACCCGCGCAATTTTGCCGGCAGAGTCAATAATAAAGGTCGTCCGTAAAACGCCTTCATATTCTTTTCCCATGAATTTTTTTGGTCCCCAAACGCCATACTGCAGGCATACCTGGTGCCCCACGTCGGCCAGCAGTGGAAAGGGCAGCTCGAATTTGGTTTTAAATTTGCTGTGCGATTTGGCATTATCCGGGCTGACACCCAGGATGATGACCCCAGCCTGTTGATAAGCGCTGTAGTCATCGCGGAAGTTGCAGGCTTCCTTGGTGCAGCCGGGCGTATCGTCCTTGGGGTAAAAATACAGCACCACAGGGCTGCCGCGGTACTCGGAGAGCCGGCGCGGCATGCCGCTCTCATCTTCCAGGGTGAAATCCGGTGCATCAATTCCGGCAGGGATTGGCATAGGTTCTCCTTATTGAATATCCGCCACCAGCTCGCCCATCCGGCTGACATCATAGCCCGGTAAGGCGGCCACCGATTGGCGGTAAGATGGGTCATTTAGCAGCTCGCGCAGCGGTGCGAGCAAAGGGTCGTCGTAATATTCAGCCGGGATGACCAGCTGGTATTGCTCCTGAAATAGAGGAATAAAATCCAGCTCCAGCGCCTGCGCGGCAGCGGCGATCCCCAGTCCGCAGTCCGCCCGCCCGGATTGGACGGCGGCAGCCACCGCCAGGTGGGTGTATTCTTCGCGTGTGTAGCCGTGTACCGATTGGGGTTTGATCCCCAGCCTGTCCAGGTGATAGTCCAGCAGGACGCGCGTTCCTGCGCCCCGCTGCCGGTTAACGAAGCTGATCTCCGGCTTTTGCAGGTCTTCCAGAGAGCGCAGCCCTTTAGGATTGCCTGGGCGAACCAGCAAACCTTGCTGGCGCCCAACCAGGGCGACCAGTTTGATGGCAATTCCCGGCAGGTATTCGCCAATATAACGCAGGTTGTACTCGCCTGTCAGCGGATCAAGCAAGTGTGCACCCGCCAGGTGGGCTTCGCCGCGCCGCAGCGCTACCAGCCCGCCCTGGCTGCCTACATTGGCAGAGGACAGGCGCCTTCTCCGCCGAGATAAGAACATAGCCATCAAATCCAGCGCGATATCGTGCGAGCCGATAGCGAAGATGGTGCGCTCCAGTTCGGCCAGAGAGCGGTACAAGCGTACCTGCAGCTTTGCCCCGGCTGCTAATCCTTGCGAACCGCTCGGCAGGATGGCAATCCCATCCGCCCGCACCAGCGACGAGATAACGCCGGAGCCACGTGCCAGGGGAGCGGCTAGCAATTGTTCGCCAACTCGCCCGACGGCTACACGCAAATAATCGTCATCTCCTCCAGGCGAGGTGACTTTGCGGGTCAGTCTGGCGGTCACGGTGACCGGCTCGACGGGTAAGCGACCCAGCCAGCGCGCCAACAGACCCTCGATAAATATTTCCCCGGTCAGTGCCGCCGATACCGGATATCCCGGTACCCCAATCACCGGCACCGGCCGTTCGCAGCCGGTTTTCTCCGGCAGCAGCATCCCCAGGATCACCGGATGGCCCGGTCGCACCGCCACCCCGTGCACCAGCAGCTTGCCCAATTCAGATACAACTCGGGCGCTGAAATCCTCCGAGCCCGCTGATGACCCGGCGTTGATCAGCACCAGGTCGTGGGTGCAGGCCGCTTCTCGTACTCGCGCGCACAGTAAGTTGAAATCATCCGGGGTTATCGGCAGACGTGTGGCTTCCCCGCCCCATCCTTCAACCTGCGCTGCCAGCACCAGCGAGTTGAACTCCAGGATATCGCCCGGCTTTACAGCCGTCCCCAGCGGCACCAGCTCGCTGCCGGTGGGCAAAATCGCCACACGCGGCTTGCGCGCCACCGATACCCGATCATGGCCGCTGGCTGCCAGAGCTCCTAAATCCACCGGGCGCAGCACCTGGCCGGCCGGCAGCACAAACTGCGTCGCCACAAAATCCTCGCCCACCGGACGAATGTGGCTCCAGGGTGTGACGGCCGCCCGCAGGCGGATGACCTGCGGCCGGCGCGGGTCTGGCGCCGGTCTAAATCCATCCCCAGCCGTTTCCAGCGGTTCGACCTGCTCAATCGGGATTACCGCATCCGCCCAGTCTGGCAGTGCATCGCCGGTATCGAGGTAACAGGTATATGCCTGATTTTCTTCATAAACATGGCTATGCGCATTTTCTCGTAGCTGGTCGGTAGCCACCTTCAGCTCGACCGGCGTTGAAGGCAGCGCCCCGGCTGTATCCTCAGACCGCACGGCGTATCCGTCCATCGCCGAAGCCGCGTAATGCGGCGAAGACAGCCGTGCAAATACCGCCTCAGCCAGCACCCGGCCGGCGGCTGCCACATCCAATGGAATCTCCTCTGTACCCAGGATTCTGCCCAGGCCGGCAGATTCCAGGGCTTCCCCCAACCGCTGCAGGGCTTCTGCCAGAGGAATATCATGCAGGTATACCGACAAGCTAACCTCCCGACTCAAGCGGTGCAAGCACCAGGTAGCCCGCTCCTTGCAAGGCGACCAGCGCCCGCTCTTTAGCAAACTCCTTGAATAAAATGTAATCCGTATCGTAAGTGGACAGGGCATAAATACTCACACCGGCATCCGACAGCACCGCAGCTAACGAAGCCAGCACCCCTACAAGTGAGAAATCCAATGGTCCTTCAACCTGCAGGGCCATCCAGCCTCGCTCGGCGCGCACTTCTGGCGGAATATAGCGCTCTTCGCAAACAATGCTCAGCTCGCCTCTGGTGCGAACGGCGGCCCATAATTCGCCCTCACACGCCCAGGCGGGCAGCTCGGCTTCCGGCGAAAGACGAGCCACGCCATACATTCCAGATAAGATGTGCAGGGGATAGTCTTCTGACTTCGTCACAACAAAATTACCTCCACCGGTTCTCCAGCACCCAGTCCGGTTGCTTCCGGCGGGATGCGCACCAGGCCGTCGGCTCGCGCCAATGTAAAAATCAGGTTGCTCTTACCAAACACCGGCTCGGCCATAGGTCCCACCGGGGTCACTCACCAGGCGCACTGCCACCCAGTCCTCTCGCCCGGCCTGCGATGGCAGGTTGGTGGCCAGGCGTGCCAGGACGGCTGCCCGCCGTACTGCTTGCCTGCCCAACAATTTCTCGATAGCCGGCTGGACGAACAGCATGGCTATCACCAACGCACTGACCGGGTTCCCCGGCAATCCAACCACACCTTTACCCTGGCAGACAGCCAGGATGGTCGGCTTGCCCGGGCGCACATTCACCCCATGTACCAGCACTCCCGGCTCGCCCAGGGTATTGATCACCTGGGAGGTCAGGTCGCGAGCGCTGGCCGATGACCCGGCTGTGATCACCACCAGGTCGCATTCCGCCAGCGCGCGTGCGGCCGTCGTTTGCAGTGCGATCGCTTCATCCGGCAGGATGCCGTACATCACGGCTACCCCGCCGGCGGTTTCCACCAGCGCTCCGATGGAGTAGGCGTTTACATCGCGCACCTGCCCAGGCGCCGGCTTTTGGTCGGGAGGCACTACCTCGTCCCCAGAAGACAGAATGCCGATACGCGGCCGGGCAATAACCGTCACCTGCGTGATGCCCAGCGCCATCAACCCGCCGATTTCCGCCGGGCGCAGGCAGAACCCGGCTGGAATCACTTCTTCGCCTGCGGCGACATCTTCGCCAATTTTGAGCACATTCTCATCCGCAGCCACTGCGCGCAGCACTTCCACCTCTTGCGGGCGTGCCGGCTGGGTATGCTCCAGCATCACTACGGCATCCGCACCCTGCGGCAGCATGCCCCCGGTATGCACCAGGGCACACTCGCCGGCGTGCAGTGCCAGGGTGGGCGCACTGCCCATGAGGATTTCCCCAGCCAGGTTGAAATAGGCCGGCAAACTGTCGCTGGCGCCATACGTATCGGCCGCTCGCACGGCATACCCATCTACTGTACTGCGCGTAAACGCCGGCAGCGGCTCCCCTGCTGTTATTGGAATTGCAGTCACCCGGCCTAAAGCGTTTTCAGTAGGATCGTTTCGGTGATATGGGACTGCGCTAGTCGCCCCAACCACAGTCGGCGGGCTTCATCCGGCGCTAATAGCTCCAGGAATTCCGGCATCAATTCAGTCCTTAACCTGCCGGCATCAGCCGGTCCAAAAGGCGAAGGCCATCATATACGCTAACGCCCCAAAACCTATTACTGCGTTCAGCGTCAGCCCCTGCCAGGAGGGTTTCTTGCCACCTGCAATCCGCCACATCTGCCAGACCTGCAGCAAGCCAAATGGCAGGGTCAGCAGTGCAGCCAAGGCCACACTGCGCGGCAAGCCAAAGCTGAAGGACAAAGCGACTAACAGGTAAGCCGCCAGAATGGAGATATTATGCACCAAAAAGCCGTTCTTCCAGCCCATGCGCACCAGCAGGGTTTGCTTACCGGTTTTCAGATCGGCGGCGTAATCTGGGAACTCGATGGCGATCATCATCGCCAGGTGGTAGAAGGCCAGCGGGAAGGTTGTCATCGGCAGCAAGCGATGCAGCTCGCCGCGCTGCAGCACAAAGGCGAAAGCCGGCACCAGGACCGCTACCAGGATGCTGGTAGTCAGCTCTCCATAACCACTAGAACTCCAAGCGCAGCGGTGGGACAGAGTAGAAAAACGCCCCTAGAAAGCCCAGTGTCATGATCAGGTAAGCCACCGGCTGCGAGCCGAACTGAGCAATGCACAGCACAGTCAAAGAGGCCAGGATCGTCAGGCAGGTCAGGGCAAACAACAGCACTGAACGTCCGCGGCAGCCTGCCTTCTCCCACCGCACCCGAGCCGCCCGAGAAAAGCGTACGGTTGCGGTTTTGCTCATCGTCGGGGGCATTGAAATACTCATTCAGAAAATGCGTACATAGCTGCAGGGTAGTCACCCAGGCTTGCCCCAGTAAGTAAATGCCCCAGTCGATCTCTTGACCCAGGTAATCGGCGATGCCGACGCCCAGGGCGTAGACCAGCAGACCTCCCAGCAGGAACAGCGGGCGAATCAGGCGAAAGAATAACAGCAAGCGATCCATTTGGCGATTCGGCTCCCTGGATCAGGGTTGAGTCGGGTTCATCAGCCGGCGTACGTCTCGCAGATGGATCTGGTTGTGGCGGTAGAGCAGCTTTACGATCTCTTCCAGCGGAACAACGCCCAGAAAGGGATGCCGCCCCTGGCGCTCCAGGTCGGATGGTTGCATATTCAGCACTAAAGCGATATTCCTCTGTCGCAAGTCCAGGAATTGCCCAATTAAAGCGTGTGGATCGGTTGATTCTAGCTCGGCGACATGTTGCGCGTTGTAGCGGTCAATATCAAAATCGTCTGGGGATCCCTTACCACCCTCCAGGATGTTTCCCATAAGATCGCGAAAACCCTGTTCGGTAGCGACAAAATGAGCCAGAATCTGGCGTACCGACCAGCTTGTCCCGCCTTCATATACTATCAGCCGCCAATGGTCAGGAGCCAGCTCCTGAAAGAAGGCCGCGGTTTTTTCACCTTCGGATTGCATGCGTGCCGCCAGGCGGTCTGGTGAGTCGCTCATTCATCCACTTCGTTTTGTATTCAGGATGGTATCCAGCTCAATCCCCTAAGTTTACCATCACTCGAGCGGATAATTCGCCTGCTGCCAGGCTTCGAAACCTCCCTTAAGCGGCGTAACGTTGCTAAAACCCTGATCCAGCAGGTAGCGCGCCGCACGGGCGCTGCTCTCTTCAGCCGGTCAGGTGCAATAGGTGATGATCCAATCCTGCGGGTTAAGCTCGCTGAGGCGCGCCGGCAGCTGGTCTTCTGGCATGGAGAGAGCTCCGGCAATGTGCGCCTGCTGATAGTACTCTTCGCCGCGCACATCCAAGAATACCGCTGTCTGACTATCATAGGCTGCTTTCGCATCCTCCAACGAGACCCGCGGCACTTCCGGGTAAGGAATATCGGCCTGCGGAACGGTTGGCACCGCCTGCTCCTGCCCCCCCTGGAAGAAGAACCAGGCTGCCGCCCCCAACAACAGCAGCCCACCTATTAATATCAGCAATATGGGGATTTGCCTTCCCCGTTGTGTTGGTGTGTTCATTCAGCCACCTGTCTACTTGCGGAAAAAATTGGAGACGAAGAACCAAACATTAGACGGTCGTTCCGCCAGGCGCCGCACGTAATACGGATACCACTGCGAGCCATAAGGCACATACACACGCACCGGGTAGCCTTCTGCCACGGTCTGCTCTTGCAAATCGCGGCGGATGCCGTAAAGCATCTGGAATTCCAGGCAGCGCTTGGGCAGCCCTACAGACTCGGCATACTTTTTGGCTGCTATCAGCCGGTTGGGATCGTGTGAAGCGATGGCAGGTATAGGCGGGGTGTGCCCATCTTCACTGGCCGGCACCGATCCGTGCGCCAGGGCAGCGTCGATCAGCATCTCGGCAAGCTTGTCGAAGTTGGCGTCCACATCGCTCTTTTTCGGATACGCCACTTCCGGCGGCTCTTTGTAAGCCCCCTTGCACAGCCGCACCTTCGTGCCGTCCAACGCAATCTGATTAATATCGGCTTCGCTGCGGTACAGATAGGATTGAATCACCAGGCCGGTGTTGTCCAACCCATACTCATCGCGCATCTGCCGGTACAGCCCGATGGTTTTATCCACCCAGGGGACATCCTCCATATCGATACGCACAAAAATCCCATACTGCCTGGCATAAGATATGATGCATTGCAGGTTATCCGCACACAAGGGTTTGTCCACCTGCATGCCGATCTGAGTCAGCTTGATCGAGATATTGCACTGGACGCCCGCCTTGTGAATCGCTTCGGCCAGGTCAATGATATCCTGCGTAGCCCGCCTGGCTTCTTCGGGAGTGGATGTATGCTCGCCAAGGTGATCCAGGGTGGCGTAAATACCTTTCTGGTTGAGCTGGCGCACCGCCCGGATGCCGTCTTCCAGTGTCTCGCCGGAGACAAACCTGGATGCCGCTCGCCAGGCAAAGCCCCAGTTCATCACCAGATTGCGCGCCCAATCTGCTTTCGAGAGGTAAATCATGGTTGAACGATACAAATCGCGCCTCCCAGATGCAAAAATGGAATAATATTTAGATTTTAACATATTAAAAATCCTCAGTCTTTTGACCTTCATCACATTTAGAGGGTGACATAAAGCATTGATTGCCTGGTATGCCATGCAAAAAAGTGGCATAAATATTGCAACAAGGTATAATTAACCCCAAGCTCCGGATGGTGCCTATGCTAGTACAGATCCATTCCACCTCGATTCGCCCGCTGACCACTGCCCACCTGGCGCAGACTATGTCGTTGCTAGAGCTTACTGCCGAAGAGCTGCGTCAAAAAATTGAGGGCGAGCTGGCTGCAAAACCCCGCCTTGGAGCTGGGCGATTTACCGCGCTGCCCGATGTGCCGCCGTTTGCTGGCCTCCGCCGGACACTGCCCGGCCTGCTCGCAGATGCAAACCGCGACTGCTGAGGACCCGATTGTCTTCGTCTCACCGCGTGTGGATTTCAGCCAGCCGATCCCCTTCTTTGATGCGGAACAATCCGGTGACGATGATTGGGCACAAGCCAGGGAGGATTTACCTTCTTATATCCTGCGCCAGATTGCCCCCGAGCTGGTCGAAGCCGACCGATCGATTGCCGCCCATATTCTGACCAGCCTGGACGAGGATGGTCTGCTGCGCCTGCCCCTGGCTGAGATCGCTCGCTACCATCATGTCACCCTGGAGCGGGTAAACCGCGTCCTGAGCCTAATCCAGCGTGCCGACCCAGTCGGCGTCGGCTCAACTTCGCCGCAACAAGCCTTACTGGTGCAGCTCGAAGTGCTGGCGGAAAACCACCCCGTCCCACCGTTAGCCGAGCGCATGGTGCGGGTAGGCATGGACCTGCTCAGTCGCCGCTCTTACCAGGAGCTTGGCCGCCTGTTGAAAATCCCCGCCGCACAGGCCCAGCAAATCGCCCAATTCATCAGCGACAACCTGAACCCCTATCCGGCGCGTGCCCATTGGGGTGAAGCCTCCCAACACCCCGAATCAAACCCTGTTTACCGCGATCCGGATATCATCATCTCCCGGCTCAACAGCCTGCCAGATTCACCTTTGGTTGTCGAAGTTGCCTCACCTTACGCCGGCGCCCTGCGCGTCAACCCGATGTTTCGCGACGCCATCGAGCAAGCCCCAGCAGAGAAAATCGAATCCTGGCAGGCACACCTCGACCGGGCGGTTCTGCTGGTGAAGTGCATCCAGCAGCGCAATGTGACCCTGGTGCGCCTGGTACGCCGCCTGGTCGTCCTGCAACGGGCGTTTATCCTTCACGGCGACCAACACCTGATGCCCATCACTCGCGCTCGCCTGGCCCTGGAGTTGAGTGTACACGAGTTCGACTGTTTCACGGGCTGTCTCCGACAAAGCGGTACAGATGCCCAACGGGCGCATCCTGCCGCTATCCAAGCTGTTCGACCGCAGCCTGAACGTCCGCACCATCTTACGGCAGATCGTCGAGCAGGAGAGCGAGCCGCTGAGTGATAATCAGCTGGTTGACTTGCTCAACGAGCAGGGCTTTTGCGTCGCCCGCCGCACAGTTGCTAAATACCGCTCCATCGAAGGCATTTTACCTGCCCGGATGCGCCAGCCTGCTCCCAAAACCGCCGAGCGGAGTCTGCAGAGTCAATGAAAGAACGCAGTCCCATTAAGATCCTCAACTTGCGCCGTAAAACCGTACCAACGCTGTATGAGTTGGATAAACTGCTTAACCTCTTGCCCCTCCCTTGCATTGTTGTGAATCTGGATGATCTGTGCATTACCGGCGGCAACCCGGCGATAACAAATGCCACCGGGTATTCGCTTGTTGAGCTGCTCGGTTCCGACCTGCGTTTGCTGTTTACGGATTGGACCGAGTTCCCTGCTACCTTCTCTGCCAGACCGGTTTCTCGCGAGCTGCATCTCTCCCTGCCCGACCAGGCAATCCAGGCGGTGCTGGTTACCGGGCAAATGCTGCCGGATAGATACAACCAGGCGCTCTTCACCCTGGAGATGCTGCCTTCATTTCCAGACCAACAAGATTTACTCGCCGCTGGTGGAGCGTTTGCTCTTGATGCCTTGCAATCATTGGTCTCAGCCACCACCCAGGCAGACTTACCGGCTGCCCTCAACCAGGCTGCCAACGCCGGCCTGGCGCTGACCGGCAGCAACCAGTTTGCCATTTATCTTGCGGATCCTGCAACACCCGAATTGCTTCTGGTGGCCACCGCCGGTGAAGATGCTTCTTTTCCCGGATGGCTCCCCGCTCAGGACCTGGTACACCTGGCAGAGGCAGTTGTGTGGAATGAAAGCCGCCGCTCGTACACAGCATTACACCGTTCGGCTCGCAAAAACGGTTATCCATTATTGGCATCGGCGCCGCTGGGCGAGCCTGGTGCAGCCACCGGCCTGGTAGCGGCAGCCATCCGCCTCACGAACATCCCCGATACCCTGTTAGGAGCTATCCAGCTGGTAGCCAGTCTGGTCAATACCTTGATCCACACTGATAGTCTGCAAAGCGGGGTGGCGCGTGCTGAAGCCGAACAGCATCGCCTGCAGCTATACCAACAAGCGGTGGATGGGGCGGTGCGGGATGCGCTGCTGGTGCTCAACCCTGAAGGCCGGGTTCTGACCATTAACCCCGCCGCCGAGCAAATTCTTGGCTACCGCCAGTCAGAGGCGGTTGACAGCCCAATAGAAAACTTGCTCATCGGCAGTGAAAAAATCTTACCCGGCGTGCAGGCATCTGCCCGTTCGTTGACAGCCACACGGCTAAATGACCTGCGTCTGTACCGCCGCTATGGCGAATCCTTTGTCGCCAATGTCGCGATCCACCCATTGTCGGTCAACAAAACCCTGAACATGCTGCTGGTCATCGTACAGGATTTGAGTGAATCAGAACAGATTCGCGAACAAGCTCGCCAGTTAGAACAGCGCGCCTTGCTGGGCGAGTTCACTGCGATTTTCGCTCACGAAGTGCGCAACCCAATCAACAATATCAGCACCGGCCTGGAGCTGATGGCGCTTAACCTGCCGGCCGATGACCCGCAGCAGGAATTGATCCAACGCTTGCAGCAGGATTGCGACCGCCTGGCCGAACTGATGAAATCTGTGCTTTTATTCGCTCGTCCGGCAGATTACAATCTACAGCCGGTCCAGCTGCCTATCCTGGTTCAAAAACTATTAGAGCGCTTATCTCCACGCCTGGTTAAAGCCGGCGTACGTCACCAGCTCCAGGTCGAAGGCAGCCTACCCCCTGTTCTGGCCGATTATCGTTCGCTCGAGCAGGCCTTGAATAACCTGATAACCAACGCCGTCCAGGCGATGGGTGAAAGCGGCGGTCAGCTCACCCTGAAAATTCGCCGGGTGAAACAGACAAAAGCCGCCGCAGCAGCCAACGAGCCGCCCTCGGTCGAGATCAGCATCGCCGATACCGGCCCCGGCATCCCTAAGGAGCTGCAGGAACGCATCTTCCAGCCTTTCTTCACCACCAGCAGCAGCGGCACCGGCCTGGGACTGGCGATCACCCGACGGATCATTTCAGCTCACAAGGGCAGCATCCACCTGGAAAGCTTCCCCGGTGGAACGGTGTTCTCAATCCGCCTGCCCCTGGCAGAGACTACTTAAGGCAGATTTCATGAGTGCTACGGTTCTGATTGTTGATGATGAAGAAAATGCCCGCCTGAACATCGGCACCTTCCTGACCTCGCGTGGCTATGAGGTATTTGGCGTTGCTACATTGGGAGAAGCTCGACTCCACCTGCAGCGCGGCGATGCGGATATTATTTTGCTGGATGTTGCCCTGCCGGACGGACACGGTCCGGATTTGCTGCTCGAGATTGCTCACCTGCCCATCCGCCCGCCTGTGATCTTGATTACTGCTTACGGGGATATCGAGATGGCGGTCGACGCCATGAAAAACGGCGCCCACGATTTCCTGCAGAAACCGATCCGCCTGGCGCAGCTCGAAAAATCCATCACTCGCGCCGAGGAGATCGTTGCCCTGCGCCGGGAGCTGGCTCACTTGCGCTCGCAGCGCCATGAAGGGCAGGATTTCGTCGTCGGCAGCACACCAAAGATGAAAACAGTCCTCAACCATGCGCGTCGTGCCGCCGAGGCGGCTGTCTCGGTGTTGATCACCGGAGAAACAGGCACCGGCAAAGAAATCCTGGCCATCGCCATCCACCGGATGGGACCCCGGCGGGATAAGCCCTTTATTGCGATCAACTGCGCTGCCATCCAGAGCACCATGCTCGAGTCCGAGCTGTTCGGCTACGAGGCAGGCGCTTTCACCGGTGCGGATAAGCGCAAGCATGGACTGGTGGAGACCGCCGATAGCGGAATTCTCTTCCTGGACGAGATCGCCTCTATGCCGCTGGACATGCAGGCCAAGCTGCTGCGCGTGCTGGAAGAGCACGCCTTCCGCCGGGTGGGCGGCACCAACCTGATCCGGGTTGATGTGGAAGTCCTGGCCGCCTCCAATCGTGACCTGCCGCGCATGATCGAGGCGGGTGCATTCCGTGAAGACCTGTATTACCGCCTGAAAGTGGTCGACCTGCACCTGCCGCCGCTGCGCGAACGCAAGCAGGATATTCCCGAGCTGGTGGGTATGCTCATTCGTAAGAATAATCTCAACATGGGGATGAACATCCAGGATGTCACTCCCCGGGCGATGCAGGCGCTGCAAAACCACTCCTGGCCGGGCAACATTCGCGAGTTGAGGAATATCATTGAGCGCGCGATGTTGTTTTGCGATGAAGAATCACTGGATGTTGGCGACTTGCCGGCAGAACTTACGGTGCCCCCGCCGGAGTAAAACGCAAAGTTGCGTTACTGGTTGTCTACGATGATGAAAGTGTCAGCCTTGCACATCGGTTTCGGTTTTTCCCCACTCAAACAGACTTGATAAGGAACCAGGGTGTAGCTCCGGCCATCCAGCTGCGGTAAAGGCAGGCTGGATTGCCCATTAGCGTCTGTGCGGGGGAAAATGTAACTCAGCAGCTGCCCATTAGGCAGAGTTAAATCAAGCACCGGCTGCACCCCCGCCAGGGGCGTATTCCCATCGATCACACTGGTGAATATTTCTTGAATCTCGCCCGGACGTAAGGATTCATACTTTTCCCAGGTATTGAGGATCAGGTTGCGAGGGATACCCCCACTCCCTGACTCCGAGTTAGCTATACCGTTCCGGTTGAAAAGCTCCCAGTAGGTGTATCCGATCGGTTCTACGCCCAGGCGATAACCATCCGGCAAGTTTTCGTCGTATACCAGACATAATTTCTCATAGCACTGCCGCAGCCGCTGGTTGGCCCGGGGAATCATGCCGGTTACTGGCGCTCCAGAAAGCTCCAGGCCGCCATGCGCCTGCAAGAATTCCCAGAAATCCATGCGGATGTTGTAACCCTTCTCTCCATCCACCGGCACGAAATGGTAAGCCGGATCCCCGTTGGGATCCTCCAGGTTGCCATCCTCTACGTTGAGCACCTGCGAGAGTGTGCGCAGCGCCACCTTTCCAAGGTCGGCAGGGTCGGTCACCAGGACGACATTCTCAAACACCTGCTCGATCATGCCATCCGAGCTGGTGTAAGCGCCAGTCAAGGGAAATCCGGTCACCACCGTAGTCAACCGGTCAAGGGTTTCTTGAAAAGGCGTCTCCAACCCGTAGGCCACATCCAGAGTGCTGTCGCCACCTTTCGGGTGGATGCAGTTCTCTCCGCACACTGCCGTTCCGTAAGCCAGCAGCCCGACTTTGCCTGCCGGGTCGCCTACCTTCCGGTACAGGGCTACATTCTCAAAATACTGCTCGTAGCGCTTGCGCAGCGGGTTGTAGTGCACCGTGCTGATTGGCTTGCCAAAGAAAACATCCCCGAAATGGCTTTCGTAAAACCCCACAAAATCGGGAAAGATGACAAATTGGTTGATGTATTTCAATCCAGGGGTGTTCGGCGGAGCGACCGGTGGGTCCTGCAGACCCATGCGCACGCCGATCGGCTCCAGCTGGTAGCGCTGGGTATCGGGACCGGTGCTGTTGTAGCGCAGCAGCGCGTTCTCGACAAACTGTAGCTTGACATCATCCTGAACCATGAGCGGCGAGATAGGCCTTCCCAGCACTGCTTCGCCTCCCAGGTTTAGATAGATTTCCCGGAAAGTAGGATCCAACTCAAACTGCTGCTCCGCCTTCTCTTCCGAATCTGCTCCAGGGGCTGAACAGGCAGCCGTAAGCAGGATAACCGCCAGGAGAATCATCGTCGAATAGAAGAAGGATCGGGTGAGCAGGACTCCCCACTGGGTCATAATAGATATCTCTTGAGCATCAAATAATCTGCATAGTCTGGATACCCTAATTATACTGGAACAGTGGCATAGTTCTTGCAATTAATTCCTCAAGCCCTGTCCGACTCAAGCAACTTTCTAGACATGATCTTTGGGAATGTGAGAACCTATGGCAGACCAGACATCCAACCCCAACCGCATCGGCTTCCATTACTATCCGGACACACAGCATTATCGGGAGCACGATTTGCATACCTGGCTTCCTGAGCTGCAGGCGCTGGGAGCCGGAAAGCTGGTGCTGTATGCCCACCCCGAACGCGCCATCCCGGAACAGTTCATCACCGGGCTGATCAACGGCGGGATTGAGCCGATCTTGCACCTGAAGCTACCCCTGCCATCGCCCAGCCGGCTGCCCTCACTGGATCTATTGGCCGAGACATACGCCCGCTGGGGAGTGCGCTATGCCGTGCTATTCGACCGCCCAAACATTCGCCAGGCCTGGGCGGCTTCTGCGTGGACGCAGTCGGAAGTTGTGGAGCAGTTCCTGGATATGTATATCCCTCTGGCCGAGCGCTTCCTGCAATCCGGTCTGATGCCCGTCTTCCCGCCCATGGAACCCGGCGGTGACTATTGGGATACCACATTCTTGCAGGCAGCGCTGCGCAGCCTGCAGCGCAGAGGATGCAACACACTGCTGGATTCGCTCACCCTGGGGGCGCTGGCCTGGACGCATGACCGGCCGCTCGATTGGGGCGCCGGCGGTCCACAGCGCTGGCCGCTATCCTATCCGTACAGCACGCCTCTCGACTCTCAGGACCAGCGTGGCTTCCACATATTTGATTGGTACATGCAGATTTGCGCCTCTGAGCTGGGCGTCGCTCGCCCCATCATCTTACTGCAAGCCGGGATCGCCCTTCAGGCACATGCTGCGCTTGCAGATGTGCAGCAGCACGCCGAATCGAGCCTGGCAATTGCCCAGGCACTGGCTGCACCAGCCGGCGACACAGACCTGTCGATCCCGGAAGAAGTGCTGGCTTGCAACTTCTGGCTGCTGGCTGCCGCACCGGGAAGCCCGTATGCTAACCAGGCCTGGATTCAGCCAGATGGCGGGCGTCTGCCGGCAGCCACGGCCCTGCGCCGTTGGCAAAAGAGCCGGATGGCTGCCACGGAGCCAGCCGAGCAGGCAAAAGGCGCGCCGGCCACCGACAGCCAGGCGGCTTCTGCGGCAGCTGCAGCTGCGCTGAAAGCCACCCCGCAACCGCGACCCATCACCCATTACCTGCTGGTACCGCTGTATGCCTGGGGCATCTCCGAGTGGGATATGGAGAGCATTCGTCCGGTCATCGAAAAATACCACCCTACGGTTGGCTTTTCCATAGAAGAAGCCTGCCTGGCGGATCGTGTGACGATTGCTGGTGGCAGCAATGCCTTCAGCGAAGTGGATTTTCAGCGCCTGCGGGAGGCCGGCTGCAGCCTGGAAATCCTTGAAACCGGTGGCAGCCTGGTCGCGGTTTAACTGCGCTTCCATCCTGGCATGGATTTTGCAACACAGTCTTTACGCCCATCACACTCAAGGAGTGAGCCATGACCCAAGAAATTCCTATCTATGCGTCGTCCTACCCCAATCCGATCACGGTTCAATGCCCGGTGCTGAAAGTCATCGGCATGGGCGGCGGGGGTTGCAATGCCATCGACCGCATGATCGAGCTGGGACTGCGCGGCGTCGATTTCATTGCCGCCAACACCGATCATCAGTCCTTGACGAGTAACCTGGCGCCGACCAAGATCCAACTGGGACCCAAAACTACCCGCGGCCTGGGAGCCGGCGGCAACCCCGCAATTGGTCGTGAAGCCGCTGAAGAAAGCGCCCGAGAAATCGCCGCCGCCCTGGAAGGCGCCGACATGGTCTTTCTGACCGCTGGTATGGGCGGGGGCACTGGCAGCGGCTCGATCGCCGTAGCAGCCCGCATTGCCCGCTCTCTGGGAGCGGTCACCATTGCCATCGTTACCACTCCATTCACATTTGAGATGGGCCGCCGCCAGAAAAACGCCATCGAAGGTTTGAAGCAGCTGCGCCGGGAAACCCACACTCTGATTACCATCCCCAACGATCACCTTCTGTATATCGCCCCGCGTGATCTCCCCATGGAGATCGCTTTCCGCCTGGCCGATGATGTCTTGCGCCAGTCGGTGCAGGGCATCACCGAATTGATCACCGAAGCGGGCTTTATTAATGTCGATTTTGCTCACGTCCGCCGCCTGATCCAGCTCGGTGGCGGCGCTCTGATGGCCATCGGGCAGGGCAAAGGTGAGGATAAGACCCTGAAGGCTATCGAGCAAGCTCTTCACCATCCGCTGTTGGGAGATATCCCGCTCGAAAATGCTGCCGGCGTGATCGTTAACTTTACCGGTGGTAATGATCTGACCCTGGCAGAAGTGGAATATGCTCTCACCCACCTGCATGCTCGCACCGGTCCCGCGACCGAGACTGTCCTGGGGATCATCACCGACCCGCAAATGGTCGACCGTGTGCAGGTAATCCTGGTTGTCACTGGATTGGGCTCACCCACCCTGGAAGAAGCCATGCAATCCGTCAGCCAGCCGGCCGAGCCGCAATTTGTCGCCGCGGAGATCAAAGCCCAGCCTGTAGCCACCCGCTCCCCTTACCCACCGCTATCCCACCCGGAGATGCAACCCGAACCGCTCCCAATCGCTCTGACTCCGGCCGCGCAGCCGGTGGCCGCCCACAAGGAACGCTATGAGCTGCCGGCGCACTTCGATGATAGCAGCCTCAAAGCTGCCGAGGCAGGTCACGGTCGACAGGGCAACCGCTTCGATTACCTGGATGTCCCCGCCTTTTTGCGACGGCGTACTTTCCAGGGGAAATAGTCCCGTAGAACTAAGGTGGTTCTGATGGAAAACAGCGCCGTTCAAAAGGTAAACCAGGAAATCTACCGCCGCTATCCGGAATTTTCCGGTGTGCGGCCAGATATCCAGACCGCTGGCTCTGCCGGTGCAGAAAAATCGGGCTATCTACTGACCTATAAAGTCCAGGGCGTTGCCGCCAATGATCGCAAGATCAGCCGCTATCTGCGCGTCAGCGTTTCTGCCCAGGGCAATATTGTCAAGGTGTCTACCTCTCGTTAAACAGGCAAACTATGCAGCAAATATCTCAACGCCTCGAAATCCTGCTCTGGAACCTCGCTATTCCTGTCATGCGTCTGCTGGCTGCAGTTCGCCAGGCACTGCCTTTACCCAAAAGCCCGCCCCGCTGGGACACCAAAAAACTGGCAATATTGATTGCGGTTTTCGTGGCAACTGCCGGTTTTACTATTTATCGCCTCATCCCAGGCCCAATATTGACCCCTTCGACCGCCTCACAAGCCACCTCTACCTGGGAGCCGGGCGAGCAGCGCAACCTGCTGGTCATCGGTGTCAACCAGCTGAATTCGGCGCAGCCGGTGCTGGAGAGTGCCTGGCTGGTCCTGTATTCCCCCGGATTAGCTCACTTCAGCTTCATCCCGCTCTTCCCGCTGCAAGACAGCAGCCGGCCAGACCTGGAGCAGGCCATTCAAACCGCATTTAAAGTTGACCACAATAAAACCCCCAGTGCAGCTTTCCTGAATGCACTCCGCTCGTCCGGCGCCTGGTGGAACCATTATCTTCTGCTTGACGAGCTGGCCCTGGCCGAGCTGATTGACATGAGCGCATCCCCCAGCCTGCCGGAACGCCTGACTGGACTGCAGCTGGTCGCCGACAGCCTGGAAGGCAGCTCCGCCCGTTCACCGGTTGCCGCCCAGGCCAGGCTGATCTCGGCAGTCTGCCGGGGTGCAGTCAATCCGGCTTACCCGACAGATATCGCTGCTTTTCTGGATAGATTTTCCGATCACTTACATACCGATATGAAACCCAGGCAAATTCTGAACGAGCTGCGCTGGCTATCCAACACCGAACAGACCGGACAGCCAGGTACCGCCGAGGCGCCGGCGATTCGTCCGTTATAAGCCAGGCATCTGGCGCAGCCATCACCTGCGAATTTCCCACGATCCAGGAAGAAATCACTTTCACCGGAGGCCAAATTGGATATCCTTAACCCCTTCAATGTACTGGTGGTCATGACCATCACCCTGTTCTTCGTAGGACTGGGTACTTTCTTGATTGGGATTTTTATGCTTGCCCTGCGCACATCCGATCAAGAATTGAAATCGATCGTCAACCAGACCGCCCAACTCGCCCAGAAAGGCATTGCGGAAGATGTGGCCGGGTTGGTAGGGAACGCCTCCAACTTGCTGGACGCCATGAACCAGCTCATCCGCACCAACGCTGGCATTGGCGTCTACATTACCATTATCGGGATGATCATCATTGCGGTAGCAAGCTGGTTAGGGTTCCAAATTTTCATGTCCCAGCAATGACCGCCCCTCCCGGCTTGCTCCAGCTAAGCGACCGTCTGCCCGAGGAAATGCGCCGTGAGACCATTCTGGCCTGGCGCAATTGTTCTTCGGTCTGGCAGTGGCTGTCTCAGCCGGGTTCAGTGGACCAGCTTGAATTTGACGAGCTGAGCTGGCCATTGGACTTCACCCCGGCTGCCCTGGGTCTCAATGCGCTTGGGGTGCGCTTGCACCTACCTGGTTTACTGGCTGACCCCTTGCAACCAGCCGCTCCGGAGCTGGAAGCCGCTGCTATACCTCACCTACCGGCCGTTGGCGAGAGTACCTCCACCCTCGACCTGATGGGGGTAACTGCCGTGGCCCTTCAGCTGCGGGCTGCCCGTCTTTCGGATGACGGTTGGGGCTCGGCGCTGGAACGCCTATCCGAACTGAGCACCGAAACCGCTGCCGATGTGCTGGCCTGCCTGGTTGGGATGCTGCCCGATCCGGCCGAACTGCTTTTACCTGTCGTAAAGGCAGGGGACGTAGTTTTGGCAATTCACGCACAGTTGTGCACTCCCATGCCTCCCGACGAGCGACATCACTCAGCTCGCAGCCTTGCTTGCCGCCGCTACGCCTAGCGAGATCGAGAGCGGTCTTCGTTGGCTGAGCACCCATCGCCCCAGCTTAGCTCTGGCATTAGCCGAACAGGTGCTGCCAGACCAGAGTGATGGAGAGGCAGGGCAGTTGTTATCCGCACTGGACTTTTCTGTGTTGCTCGAAAGGGTAGAGCAAGGCGCATACCAGGCCGAACGCCTGTCCTTGACCCGTGCCACAGAAAGCGCGATTCAGCAATTAACCCAGGCGCTCAATGCCACCAAGTATATCCAGGCACACCTGTATACCCGGGTAGCGCAGCTCAGTGAGAGCATCGCCCACTTTGACCAACCAGGAGTTACGTACCCGGCGATTGCCCTGGAAGCATGGAAACGAGCGAACCAGCTGGCGCGGGACGTACCCGATTATGCCTGCAGCTTCTCCTTTGCCCTGTTGGATTCCGGGCGGGGCACTGAAGCCCAGATCTTCTATAAAGAAGCGCATCTGGAAGAGCGTCACCCCACACACCCCGGCGTTGCCTTAGCCGGAGCCTGCCTGGCCTGGCAGGATGGCGACCACCAGGCTGCCTTGCCCTCCGCCCTGCGGGCGCTGGCGAGCTACCGCGATCATTCAGACCCTTCCACTCACGGCTACACGCAAGAGCTCTCCCGCCTGGCCCGCTTGCTGCTTGAGCTGGATGCCCCTGCAGCTGCCAACCAGGCTGCGCAGCTGGCGCTTGCCCTACGCCCAGCTGACCCGGCCCTGCTGATCCTGGCAGCACAGGCGGCCCTGGCTGCCGAAGAGCCCGTTCCCGCTCTGGATGCAGCCTACCTGGCCTGGGTCCTGCAGCCGGAGGATGCCCTGGCCGAACGCCTGTATAGAACATCCCTGGAAGCCGGTGAGCTGTGGCAGGCCGCCTACCTGCGTTACCAGGTGCTGCTTCCCGACCTGGAACAGGCTGATAGCGACCAACTTCATGACTATGCGAATTGCGCCTGGCATGCCGGCCAATTCGATGCTGCCCGCTGCGCCGCCATCCAGGCTCTAGCCCTCGATCCTGGCGATGGGTTGGCGCTGGCTTTACTCGGGCGCCTCGCCGAGGACGAGGATTCCACCCAGGCAGCCCTATATTATCAGCAAGCCGTCCAATCCTCACCGCACCTGGTCGAGCCCTGGCTGGCGCTCTCTGCGCTGCACATGCGCAATGGCGAGTTCGCCACCGGACAGGAGACCCTGCAGCGTGCTGTCCGGGCTACCCCCGACTCGATCCCAGTCAGGCTCGCCCTTGGCGAAAGCCTGCTGGCACAAAACGATCCTGCCGCATCCCTGGAGCATCTCCAGCTGGCTGCCATGCTGGAAGCCTCCCACCCCCACCAATCCAACGGGCTCTCCACGCAGACTGCTTTCCTCCTGGGTACAGCTTTGCATCGCCTGGGCCGCCACCGGGAAGCCCGCCAGGTGTTTGAGCAATCCAGCGCAAACACCGCAGGCATCGCCTCGCTGCCACCCGATTATGCCGCCGTTTATGCCCAAACCTTGCTCGCCCTGGATGTGGTAGACCCCACCAGGCGACTGTTCGAGCATGCGCTGGAATCTCAACCGGAGAATCTGGCCCTGCTCCTGGATTACACCGAGACCCTGCTGCTGGACCCTGACCAGCCGGCCGCCGCAGCCCTGGCGCTGGAGTCACTCGAGACAAGTCCTGCAGCCGGCGTCCCAGGCAGTCGAAGCCTTTGAAGCACCCGATTATGCCTCCCTGCGCATCCAGGCTGCCGTCCTGCGCGGCGAAGCGCTCAGGCTGTGTGGCGATTTGGAGGCTGCCGGCCAGGCTTATCGGGTCGCCCTGGCAAGTGACCTGCCACCCGCCCTGCGTGGGCGCGTGGCGCTGGGCCTGGGGCGTGTTTCGCTGGCCCTGGAGCAGTTCGATGCCGCAGTCGCCGCCCTGCAAGAGGCCGCCCAGCTCGATACGCAAAATCCTGCCGTTTTCCGCCTGCTGTCCGAGGCTTACCTGGCCCTGAATCTAATCAACGAAGCCTATACCTGCGCAGAAACTGCCCTCAACCTGGACCCAGATGACCTGGCGGCGCTGATCTGGTTCTCTGATCAGGCCCTGCGTATCGAAGATAGCCCAAACGCCGGCCACTTGCGAGCCAGACCGCGCGTTATCCAGTCGCTGGAGCAGGCTTCTGCTCTGGCGCCTGAGCGCGCCGACTTGCTGCTCAAGTTGGGCGAGCTGCAGCTATTGAGCGGCGACCGCGTTACCGCTGTCACTACTTTCAGTGCTGTGCAGCATGCCGACCCGGTCACCTCAGTGGAGCTGCAGCTGGCTGCAGAGTATTTGCTTCACCTGGGAGATTATGAGAAAGCCCTGCCGCTTTTGGGCCTCGCCGTGCAGCACAGCAGCGGTGCTGGGGTCGCCAAGGCTGCCCCGGCTCGCAATCGCTTACCCAGGCCCTGGTAGAGATGGCCTCTGCACTGCAGCACACCGGCAATGCCGCCCTGGCTCTGCAGACCCTCGATCAGGCCCTCAGCCTGGATCCCCACAATGTTGACCTGCTGCTGGCTCAGTCCGACCTGTATGCAGAAAGTGGCGATACCCGCGAAGCCCTGATCAGCTTGAAGGTTGCCCTGCAAGTTGCCCCATCCAGCCCTGAAATCCACCACCGCTACGCCGGCCTGTGCCTGCGCACCGGCAACCAGGTCGAAGCGTTGGCCCATTGCGACCAGGCTGTCAAGGGGTTGATGCCCGATAGCGATCCTGCTTTGCGCCTGTCGGTTCGTGCCCAGGCAGCCCGCCTGGCAGCCGCTCTGATCCTGCCGGCGCTGGGCCTTTCCTACCTGCAGGACGCCCTGCTGGACCCCGCCGACAACGATTTTCCCGGCGAGCTGCCCACACCTCTGGTCCTCCCCCTGGCGCACGCTTTCCTGCTGCGTGCCGGCCTGGCCCTTGATCTGGGCGACCGGGCGGCTTCTGCCCTGGATTTCTCCCGAGCAGAACGCTTGCTGCCTCAGCACCCGCATACTGCCGCCATCCAAACCCGACTCGCTCTTCATCAGCAAGGCTTAGTCGCCACACGCAAGAATTTATCCACCGGCTGGTTTGACGCGCTGTTGACTGAGATCGGCGCGCTGGGTGATGATGAAGACCTGGCGCCGGATTGGCTGTTGCCCTGCTTGCACTCCCTGGCATGCACAGCCCTGGAGTTGGGCGAGTGGCAGGCAGCTGACAATCTCTCAGCTTTACTGCTAGAAAAAGCACCCTCCGAGGCCGCCTCTCACTGGCAGATTGCCCGCTTCCTCCTCTTGCGAAGCGAAGTGCAGCGCCTGTGTAGCGGTGTGGAAGCGATTAACATTGCTCCGCCGGCCTGCTCCTCTTCAGATGTGCAGACAAGCTACACAGCCGCACTCGATGCAGCCCAGGAGATTATCCGCCGCCTGTTGGACAGCCCGGCCTTGGAAAGCCTGCGCCCATATCTTGAACCAGCAGATGGCAAGCTGCAACTGATGCGGCTGCGTGGCGCAGCCTGCTTCCAGCCCGACCCGGCTACCGTTCAGGCGTTTGCCGAAGCACTGGGTGCCGTTGCACCCACGCCAGGAGAGACCTCTGCCCTGGTGATGGCTTACAGTGCCACCTGGGATGACCAGCTGGCTTTGAAAGCGGTCCGCTCCCACCCGCGCCATCCTGCAGCACTGCTGCCTGCGGTTCTGGTGCTCTCGCATAGCAACCCTCGCCAGGCATTGCGTGTCGCTCGCCCGGCTGCCGCCGCGCAGAACCACCCTCCGCAGCTGGTGTGGCCGTGGACTGCATTCCTGCAAGCGATGCTGGCACGCCTGGCTTACCAGGCAGGCGAAAAATCCGACGATTATTCCCTGGCGTTGAAATCCATCCAATCCGCCCTGCAGCAGCTCCCGGATGAGCCACGCTGGCAGTCCCTGGCTGGAGAGATTTACCTGGACGAGCGAGACCTCTCAGGCCATCCCGATCCGGGTGCTGCCCTGCCTTACCTGCAGGCTGCTATCCGCCTGGAACCCGGCAACCCTCGCCATGCTTCGCTCCTGGGCAAAGTCTCGGGATTACTGGGCGACCATCCCGCCGCAGTGGCTGCATACCAGGAAGCCTGCCGCCTGAACCCCAACGACTGGGGTACCTGGCTGGACCTGGCCCGTGCACAGCAAGCTGCCGGCAGCCTGGATGCGGCAATTTACTCCGCAGACCGGGCGATCGAACGGGATGGCAGCGGCTCCTCACCGCTCGAGCTGCGTGGCCGGCTGGCGTTGGCTGCCGGAGATCCACCCACCGCCGTTAAATGCGCCCAGACTATCCTCAACCAGGAACCAGCGAATATCCCTGCCTGGCTGATCATCTCACAGGCTTTTCGCCAGCTCGACAGGCCCCAGGATGCCCTGCAGGCGCTCGAGCATGCCATCCCGATCAGCGAGCACCCAAAAGAGCTGCTGATGGCACGCGCCGTACTGCTGCGCCAGACTGGCGGTATCCCCACCGCCCAGCAGGCCTGGCGCGAGCTGGCCGAGCGCTATCCCGGTGATGCAGATATACTGGCCGGCCTGGCAGAACAGGAAGTTGAAGCCGGTAACATTGCCGGCGCGGTGCAGGCCGGCAAAGCCGCCCTGCAGGCCGATTTAGGCCATCTCGATCCCACCCAGCTGGTGCAGCTCAATCTGCTGGTCGGCCAGCAGCTGCGCTTGTCGGGTGAACCGGAAGCCGCCATTTCCTATACCCAGAACGCTCTACGCAAGGATCCCACCAAGATTGATGCCTATCTGGAGCTGGGACGCTCCTATCAGGACCTGCGCCGTCCCCAACAGGCGCTGGTTGCCTTCCGCGAGGCGATAGCCATCGCCCCCAAGGACCCCCGGCCTTATTTTCACGCCGGTATTGCCTTGAAAGAAGCCAAGGACTACCAGGAAGCAGAGACCCTGCTGCGCCGTGCCGCCCAACTGGCGCCGAGAGATGTCAACATCCACCGCCAGCTCGGCGCCGTCGTCGCCCTGAACCTGATCCATAACCGCAGCACTTTGAACATGGCAGATTGACCCGGTGAGAAAGGCAGCCCCAAGGAACCCTATGCAAACCTCAACCTCTACCGCTCTCCCCGAACCACAAACCGACCTGCAGTATCCGGTTTTCTCACGCCAGCTCTTCCTGAAGATCGCCCAGGCAGCCCTGAAAGTGAAAGAATACCGCTTCGCCCAGGAAGTTATCCTGGGTTGGCTGTCGGCTTTCCCCGGCGACCTGCAAGCCAGCCTGGTGTATGCGGGCGCCTTGCTCGGCAACCAGCGCAGCAAGCAGGCCATCCGTGTCCTGGAAGGATTGTGCCAGGTAGACCCGGAATTTAGCCCCGCTGTGACCGCCTTGCAAGCCGCTTACCGCCAGAATGGCGGCTCACCCAAAGGCTCTGCAACCGAGCCATCCGGCCAATCTTTTTCCGATGACCTGATGGCTCAGTGGACGGCCGCTTTAGGCGCAGTCCAGGCGAAAGACCGGGCGGTCTACCCTGTTGCCTGGGGCAGCGCACTGGCCCAGGTACGCCGGCAGATCGATCAGCAGGATTTTCCCGACGCTCTGCAAGCTATCCTGCCCATCCTGGGTCAAGACCTGGGAAGCCCGCTTCCGGCAGTGGTACACCTGCACCTGATGCATCGCTCCGGCCAGGCTCCCCTGCAGGCAGTCCACAGCCTGGCAGAGCACTATTTGCGTCGCTGGCCGGATTGCCTGGTATTCAAGCTGTACATTGCCGAGAGCCTTTTGGAGAGTGGTGAAACTGCCCGCGGCGTCGCCCTGCTGCACGAAGCCGCCCGCCGGGATATCGCCGGTCAGGTGCCTACCCGCATGTGGGGTGCCGCTCATCGCTACCAGTCGCTGTGGCCTACCCGGCTGGAGCTGGAATTCCGCTGGCTGGTGCCCGCCGAAGTAGCAGCTGAGATTGGCTGGAACATGCTGCCCGCCGGCGAGCTGGTATTTGTCGCTCCGGAGTCAGAAATTGCGCAGCGCAGCGATACCGTAGAGACAGTCCTCGCAGCCGCAGCGGTTTCGAATTTGATCGATGCACCGGCTGCCCCAGGTCTAATTGACGCCCAGCAGGAAGCATGGCCCACCCCAAAAAGCCTGGATATTCACATCCTGCCGGTTCAAGCCGAGCTGTTCCGCATCGCCGACCGCCTGAACCGCCCTGATATCAAGAGCCTGGATACTCGCTACCCGGTGTATGTTATTCTCACCGTCCAGAAGGCTCTGGAAGCCAAGTATGGTGCGGCTGCCGCCGGGAAGATCATGGCTGAAGCCTCATCCCTGGCGATCAAAATCCAGGCGCATGCTGCCAAACACTCCGATTTCCGCTGGGGATCACGCTTGTTCGTCGTCGATCGCCCCGACCCAAAAGAAGATCAAGCTCTGAACATCGCCGATGCCTTTGCCTTGAAGAAAGCTGTCACCCGATTGGATGCAGACCTGGCGACGCATGGCGAGCGCATCGGCGCCCTGCTAATCCTGGGCGGTCCGGAGATCGTACCCTTCCACTACCTGCCTAATCCGGTCGATGACCAGGATGAACAGATCGCATCCGATAATCCATACGCCTGCCGGGGCTCTAATTACTTCCTGCCCGAATGGCCCGTCGGCCGCCTGGTAGATGGCGCCGGCAACGACCCCGCCTTGTTGCTGGCCCAGGTCGAGCGCCTGGGAAAAGCCTACCTGGATCCGGCAACCCCTCGCCGGGGCGTGCGCTACTGGCTGGGACGGGTCGGTAAGGGTCTGCGTTTCCGAGGCAAGGGCGCCTCGTCCAGCTTTGGTTACACCGCTGCGGTCTGGAAACCGGCTTCCATTGCTGCCTTCAAACCGGTCGGCAAAGCCCACAACCTGTACACCTCGCCTCCCTTTGGTCTGGCTGTCGGCGCTGAAAAAGGCAAAAAGCCCGGCAAGGGCGTGCCACTACCCAGCGGTACCTTTGCTTACTTCAACCTGCACGGCCTGGTGGACGCCGGTGAGTGGTTCGGGCAGCGCGATTTTGCCTCTGGCGATCGTTATCCCGACTACCCGGTGGCCCTGCGCCCGGAAGACATCCGCAATCAGGCAGCCTCCAAGGCGAAAAAAGGCGCCGCTCGTCTGCCACGCATCGTCTTCTCCGAAGCCTGTTATGGCGCCCACATCGAAGGGAAACCGGTGGATCAAGCCCTTTCGCTCGCCTTCCTGGAAGCCGGCTGCGAGGCTGTAGTCGGTTCGACCGCTATGTCCTACGGCTCGATCAGCGCCCCGCTGATCGGGGCCGATTTCCTGGCATATACCTTCTGGTCTGGCTTGCAATCCGGCATGCCTGCCGGCGAAGCCCTGCGCCAGGCTCGGCTGCGTCTTGCCCAGGAGATGAACACCCGTCAGGGCTACCTGGACGGCGAAGACCAGAAGACTCTGCTCTCCTTTGTCCTCTATGGCGATCCGCTGCTGCAAGTAGTCCCCGGTGCTGCCGGGCGCAAGGGCATCACCCGTTGGAGCTCTGCACCGCCCATCGAGATCAACACCATTTGCGACCGGGCCTGCCAGCTGGCCACCGAAGAGGCTCTCTCGCAGGACGCCCGGAATTCCATCCAGCAGGTGGTTGCGAAATACCTGCCCGACATGCAGGACGCTTCGATGACCGTCTCAGACGAGCGGGCTCCTTGCAGCGTCGTTCATAATTGCCCCAACCATCAGCTAAGCGGAAAATCGCCGGCTGTTCCCAAGCGGCGGCTGGTTACCCTGGTTAAAACCTTTCGCCGCCCAGACCGCTCTCAGACCCACATCGCCAGGCTGACCCTGGATCAGGAAGGCAAGGTCGTCAAGCTGGTCGTCTCTCGCTGATCCACTCGCCGGCCACTGATGGCATCGTCCGAACCCTCACTGCCGGGTCGGCGAGTACTCAGGAAACGGGGCTGCCCCCGCACTCAGGGCAGCTCCGTTTGCTTTAAGCGCTCGCTTAATTAGCCTTAAGCACCGCAACGGTCTACCCGGCTCACTTTGTGGTATAAAATACTTTTGGATCCTATCAGCCTGGAGGCATATTCTTGAGACGCGGTGGAGCACGCTCGGCATTACTGATCATATCCATGGCATTCCTGCTGTTTGCCGTCATCCTGACTGCTGTGCAGCTGGTTCGCTTCAGCCGGGTGCGTTCATTTCTTCCCACCGGCCTGGTGGTGGCCGGCGTGCCGGTGGGCGGGCTGGATCGCGCCGAAGCTGCCGCCCGGCTGCAAGAGACCTACAATACGCCGGTCGAAATGCGCTACCGAGACGGTATCATCCAGCTGGATCCCTCCGTGGTGGATTTTCAGCTCAATGTCGACCAGATGCTCTCCGAAGCCGACTTGCAGCGAACCGAAAGATTATTTTGGGAAGAGTTCTGGGATTATCTGTGGGGCCGTTCTTCATCTGCCGGCAGAGTCCCGCTCAGCGCATCTTACTCCGAGGATCGCCTGCGGCTGTTCCTGCAGGAAGTCGCCGAGCGTTACGACCAGCCTTCCGAAGCCGCCCTTCCCGTCGCCGGTTCAGTCAGCTTCCAGGCCGGCAAACCTGGCACAGCCTTGCAATCGGATGGCGCCGTGCGCCTGATCGAGAATGCCCTGTACTCCACCTCCAGCCGCACCGTCGACCTGCCGCTGCAGCGCACCAACCCCACCCGTCCCCCATTAGAATACCTCGACACCTTACTCCACCAGAACTCTCATTGTGGAAGGCTTCGAAGGCACCGCCGGTATCTACCTGCTCGATCTGCAAACCGGTGAAGAGATCCACTTTGCCAATAGCTATGGTCAGGATCTGCCCGTCGAGCCGGATGTCGCCTTCACCGCCTCCAGCATTATCAAAGTCCCGATCATGGTTTCGGCCTTTCGCCGCATGGGCGTGGACGATGCCGAAGCCCTCAAGCTGATGACCGACATGATCACCCTGTCGGGCAACGAAGCTGCCGACTGGCTGATGGACCGTGTTACCGGCGAGGATCGTGCCCCGCTGCTGGTCACCGAAGATATGCGGACTCTTGGCCTGGAAAACACCTATCTGGCGGGTTACTTTTCCGCCGGCTCGCCCATCCTCGAGCTGATCGACACCCCCGCCAACACGCGCACCGATATCGATACCGACCCGGATATCTATAGCCAGACCACCCCTTCAGATATCGGCATGCTGCTGCACGACATCTACACCTGCGCCCAGAATGGTGGCGGCGCCTTGCCGGCCGCCTTCCCCAGCCAGATAAACCAGGATAAGTGCCGCAGCATGAACCAGCTGCTGCTCAACAACCGCCTGCCGGTTCTACTGACCGCCGGCCTGCCGGAAGGTACGCAGATCGCCCACAAGCACGGTTGGGTCACCTCCAACGGCGTGATCAACACCATAGGTGATGCCGGCATCGTCTACACCCTGGGCGGCAATTACGTCGTCGCCATCTTCCTCAACAACACCGACCAGCTGCTGTGGGAGCCCAACTCCGAGCTGGTCGCCAAGCTCTCCCAGGCGATTTACAACTACTACAACCTGCCAACCCAGTAGTCCCTATCACCTCGCCTGCAGTTGTGCGATGGATGCCTCCAGCAAGGCTCTCACTTCCGAAGCCTGCGCCTCGTCCATTGAGGAAATCCTGACATGCCGGGCACGTTTGCCGCTGCCGGTCAGCAAACCCGCCGGGTCGGGCAGATCGACTCCCCTGGGAAAGCCCAGGTTCACTCCCGCCTTCAAGGGCATGATCACGCAAATCATATCCTTGTAGGTTCGCTGTAAGCCATATGCCAGCATTTTGGCAGGCACATCCAGCTGCTCGAGTGCATCTGGAGCAAGCTCCAGGACGATCTCCCGAAGTGCCAGGGCAATCTCCTGCACATCCGGCGAATAGTGAGTGAGAAAATTACCGATTTCGGGATCAATTTCCATCCATAACCTCCGCTACACCCCCAATCATACCCGATCCCACAGGCATAAAATGCCAATCGTTAAGGTATAATCCGGTTACGCCCCAGTAGCTCAATGGACAGAGCATCTGACTTCGGATCAGAGGGTTGTGGGTTCGAAATCCTGCCTGGGGCGCCTCCAAGATAAGAGATATTCTTAAATCCTGTCATATTCTGGATCAACTCCCCCTAAGCCGACAAGGTCGGCGAATTAATTATCGCTGCGAATTCATTCGCCTGGGTATGATCTAATGGGTATGAAAAGTACTGTTGTTGTTCAGCGAAATTGACACCAGGTAACTGATCAGCGAAAATGTCACCCATGAACGAGAGAGTGACATTGAGCATGGAAGAAATCAAGCGAGGATATGTGCTTCAGCAGGTGGAAGAGAAGAAACTGAGTGGTCGAGAGGCTGCCCAGCGGTTGGGATTGTCGCTGCGGCAAGTACGGAGACTGCTGGTGAGTTATCGAGGAGCAGGGGCTTCAGGCCTGGCGCATGGGAACCGCGGCCGGGCACCGCATAATCGGGTGGGCGAAGAGGTGCGCAAGAAAATCCAGGAGCTGTCGGAAGAGGAGTACAGGGATTACAACGACAGCCACTTCACGGAAGAGCTAGCTGAAGAGCACGGGCTGGTTCTTTCGCGCTGCACCGTACGCCGCATCCGGCGAGAAGCAGGGCAGAAAAGCCCACGCAAGCGACGAGCGCCACGTCACCGGAGCTGGAGGGAACGTAAGGAAAGGCCGGGATGCTGCTGCAGACTGATGGCAGCCGGCATGACTGGCTGGAAGGTCGTGGGCCATACCTGACCCTGATCGGCTACATTGATGATGCCAGCGGTGAGTTACTGGGGGCAGTGTTTCGTGAACAAGAAGATGCGGCGGGGTATTTTCTTGGGCTGCGGAGCATTTGTCAACAACAAGGCATCCCGGCGGCGATCTACGCCGACCGTCATTCGATCTTCCAGAGCTCAGCGAAGGCCACCATTGAGCAGGAACTAGACGGGGAAGAGCCCAAGAGCCAGTTTGGCAGGCTGGCGGACGAATTAGGGATCGAGTTGATCGCTGCTCGCAGCCCCCAGGCCAAGGGCCGGGTAGAACGGCTGTGGGGTACCCTGCAGGACCGCCTGGTCAAAGCTCTACGCAAAGCAGGAGCATGCAACCAAGAACAAGCCAATCAGGTGCTGATCCATTACCTACCCAAATTCAACCAGCGCTTCCGGGTAGAGCCGGCGCAACCTGAAACAGCTTACCTGCCTTGGCCAAAGCAGCGCCAGGTAGAAGACTTCTTCTGTTTCAAACATATACGCACCGTCACCAATGACAATACCCTCCCCTTTGATGGCCAGCGCTTACAAATCCCTCCCGGCCACCAAAACAGCAGCTTTGCGCACAAAAGAGTGGAAGTCCGCCAACACCTGGATGGTCGGCTTGAAGTGCGCTATCAGAACCAACGACTGGCTATCTTTGAGCCTGAGGACCATGGCCCCTTGCGTATGAAGAAATTCTCGCCTGCCCCAGGCCAAACAACATCCACGCCAGCCTCGCAGGATGACCCAAAGAAGCCACCCAAAAAGCCATTGGGTTCTAAGCCTGCCGCCGATCACCCCTGGCGAAAGTATAAGGATAAACGACTTGAGAAGCTGTCAGATCCACAACAGGTGCTAGAATGAAAAGACGAGCAGGGTATGTATTTCTACTCTGGCTCGCCTTCCTTTGGGGTAACGCCGATTATACGTGGCTATTGCCTGAGGTCAAGATGACATTTTCGCTGACCAATTAGGGTGACATAATCGCTGATCAATGACATGGGTATGAAAAGTACTTGCATTAAGTACTAAAAAGGCCGGGATGCTGTTCAACAACAGGGGTTAATTCAGGGATTTAGGGAGAGAAAATCCGACCAACCGGATAAAAAAGGAGAATACCATGAGGCGGCTATATTTTGCCTTGTCAGTGATTTGCGCTTTTTTCGATTGCTCTATTATTGAGCACTTGCGGAGAACCAGCTTCCACTGCTCCAACCATAACTCCAACAGCCATATCAGCAATAGTCCAACTGAAACTATAAATATCCCAGCAGTTTATGCTCATTCGGAAATACTCACGGATGTAAGTTGGGTTGCCGATCATATCAACGATCCAACTGTACGCATTGTGGATGCTCGTAACCCACTTGAAGGCGTACTTTACGAAACAGGTCATATACCGGGTGCTGTGTTCGTTAATGTTTTCTCGGATGTCTGTTGCCCATCCGAGATTATGTCTGCCGAAATCTTTCGCTGAAGTAATGGATCGCTTCGGGATTGGCGACGATACAACGGTTATCATTTATGACAATGAAGGGGGCTTATGGGCAGCACGCCTGTGGTGGGCACTAAGATACTACGGTCATGAACAAGTCAAGCTCCTAAATGGTGGCCTGACACAGTGGATTGCTCAAGAAAAGCCCCTCGAAACTGAGGCACCACAGGTTGAGCCAGCCGTTTTCCATGCCAATACACAGGCAAATTGGCTAGCAACAATCGATCAAGTCAAGAGCGCAATTGATGACCCAGAAGTGGTTATCCTGGATGCTTTGATGCAGCCAAATTATAATGGCAATCTCCACGCTTATGACCAACCAGGCCATATCCCGACTGCTCTCAGCCTACCTGCTCCGGACACTATCGACCCAATGTTAAAGACAATCCTGCCACCTGAAGATTTGTCTCAAATATTGATGCGCCTCAAGTTAGATCAGAGAAGCGCACCATCACCTATTGCGGCGGAGGATATTTTGGCGCACATGCCGCTTTTGTTCTCTATCTAATGGGCTTCGATAACGTGGCTCTTTATGATGGTTCCCTAATGGAGTGGGCGAGTGATCCATCCAACCCAGAATGGAATCCGAACCATAGATTATCATGAGGCAGAGTTGGAATAAACAACCTCCAAATAGGTGACGCAAGATATTAATTACCTCTATTTGTACTCGTGATATATAAGGCAATTGAGCCGGATTAGACGGCAGAGAAATATTCCAGCCGTTCATTGGCCGGGGCTTCCGTATAAGGCGCCACCAACCAGGTAGGCATGCCGGCTTGTTCTATTTTTAATAATCATATATATTTTTTATTTGATGTCTATCGTCATGTCCGCCCATACGGGATAGTGATCGCTGGCATTCGTCTGGCGGTAAACCCCGGATCGATAATCCCCCAAAGTGCTGTAAATATGATCGAGGGTAAACTTAAAAGCAGCCCATTCGAAGGTGTATCCGGCGCCCTTTGACAGCCGCTTCAGGCCAATTTCAGCCATTTGTTTATCCAGGTTGACAATGCTGGCTGGGTTCCAGGTATTGAAGTCGCCCCCCAGAATTATCGAATTATCCTGCCCCCCGGCTGCTCTACTCAGAATTCCGCTTGAAATTCGCCAAGCATGAAAATCATCCAGGTGATATCCAGATGGGTGCTGTAGATCGTGATTGCCCTGCCGCCAACGGAGATTGTGGCGCTGGCGCTGATCCGGCTTTCAAGCCAGCCGGGTATAAAAATCGGCAAAATGAGTTTTGTCGGATTCGTGAGCGGCCATTTGGATAGGATTGCATCGCCGTATTCGATAGGACGATGGTGATCTAAAATCGCCGGAAAAAATATGTAGTTATATTTCAGTCTTTTGGCGATTGTCTCCACCCCCACAGCATCAATTTCCTGGAAGAGAAGGATATCCGCGTCCTGTAGCTCTGGGGCTTCTTCGAGCGTTTCGATGGCCTGTTCCAATTGATCCCCATAAAACATATTCCAGGTCACCACGCGGAGGCTGCCATCGAAATTCCCCTACCTCGTCAGCATAGGCACCTTCGTAGAGAGGACCTGTCGGATCAGTATAGTCCCCTAACGCCCTGTGCGAAACCAGCGGCGCGGCAGCCAGCAGAACCAAGAGAGAAAAGTAACGGATAATATCAGTAACAGGTACCGATGCCTATTTATCATCACTGCCATCCAGCATACGCACTGAAATCTTTCCAGATCAATAGTTTTTCCTTGCTAAATATCTGAATTTGGCGCATTTTCATGCCTGCATTATAAGCTAACTGCCTGGGAGTACCTGCGATCCTATGATTCGGATATCCTATAAGCAAATATGAAATAATGTTGAAACGGTACGCGTAGGCTTATATACTTCAAGTGCTGCCGTAGCATGGTTCAAGATGAAGTTTGTCAATTCATACATCAACAGGGAACTGCAATTCGCCATCGGTCAGGAGATCGATCCGGGCGCTAGTACCTCTCCACTCCAGTCTCCAACCGTCTGGTGGACTATGAAGAGTATTATGAGATACCGAAAGCGCTTCATGATTCATGTACAGCGAACATGGGAGACCTGGCACTGCTCGCTGAAAAGTGCCGAGCTCACCAGCTCAATGACTGGTTGATTCTAAAGCCTCGTTCAGATCGAGGCGTCTAATTAACTTTGTGCAGTCAGTTTATATCGGTAGCAGCGGTTGGCTGGATTCACATCGCTAAATTGGTGATTTTCGTAGCAATAGGTTTTGTCTGGCAGAAAAATGGCACAAACTAATCCTTCCTTCACCGGCGCATGGGAAATCTGGTACCAGGACACCTTTGACCAGGACAGCCCTCCGAGCGTTGAAGTATGCGGACAAGGCCTGGTACATGGATTGGTAGAACTGTGGGCACGCTATCTTTTCGAGACCGTACAAGCCGATGGGCAGCGGGGGTTTTCGCATTTTCACCTGCACTGGGAGCAAGTCCGGATTGACATTCAAGGCGATTGGCAGGGAGCCAGGCGTTTGCGATGGTGGATGTTTGGCGAGAAAGCCGATTTTTACTCAGGGTACGTTCAAGAAGCCGATACCGAGCTCCTAACCAGGTCGCTCATACTCACGCAATCCTGATTACCAGGCAACAAACGGCCGAACCGATTCTGGCGTTAGCTGTAAAAGTTGTTAATCGGACCGCTTTTTAAAGATGGGCTGAAAAATCTCGTCTTGCCGTAAGTTGATTGTTTTGTGGAGAAGCGGAGAGATGAATACTTGCATCAGGGCTCGAAAGGGATATCCTTCCTTTCGGTCAAATGAAATACCTCTTTTATTGCTTCTGCCACATCACTGAGTGGGCTGCGCAGGCCTGGTAAAGTTGCTGGAGTTACGCCTGGATCAGTACCATTCTCCACTGCTATCGGCGCATGCAAAGGGATTGTCGGGTCCGCTGGACGCAATCCTTTATCTACCGCCAGGGCTTGTTGTTCGGGTGCAAGCAGATACATTTCGAAGAGCTTAGCCGCTTCGTGCTGCTCCGGCGTGACCCACTCGGCATCCAAAATACAATACGGGTGTGGCGCCCAAAATGTGCCATGCGCTGGAAAGACAAATACAAAGGGAGCGCTATTTACACCTCACTTTGGTCCCAAATCCGATCGGATATTTTTCTGCTTCACGCATGGCATTAATCACTGTGTCGCTTGTGGTTTATACTGACCAACTTGCTCATCGACCAGAATGGCGTAATCTGGGCAGGGATCATAGGAGTCATTATCGAAAAAAAATGTAGCCTAGTTAATTTTAATGCTTGATTCCCAACCGCAGTTATGCCATAATAAATTCAGGCTGATTTGCATAAACAATTCAGCTACGGGGACCAAGATCGTCAGGCATACACAGGAGGGACCGCGATGTCTGAGCACCAGCAAGGAAATCCCAGCGAAAAGACATTACCCAAAGGGACTGTCACTTTCTTATTCACGGATATAGAGGGATCAACCCGGCTGCTTAACAATTGCGCGAGCAGTATGCCACCTTGTTGGAAGAGCAGCGCCAGCTGCTCCGTGCGGCTTTTGCCGATGGAACGGCATCGAGATTGACACTCAGGGTGATTCCTTCTTCGTCGCCTTCCCCCGCACTCTGGATGCCATCCACTGCGTGGCCGAAAGCCAGCGTAAGGTTTCCGCCCATGGTGGCCGGGCGGGGTGACCCTGCGTATCCGCATGGGACTGCATACCGGCGAGCCTATCGTCACCGGCACAGGCTACGTGGGTAAGGATGTGATCGCGCCGCCCGCATCGCTTATGCCGGCTATGGCGGGCAGGTACTGCTATCCCAGACCACCCGGGATCTGGTATACCAGGATTTGCCCACCGGCCTGAGCCTGCGGGACCTGGGTGATTACAAGCTCAAAGATATCCGCCATTCGCAAAAAATTTACCAGCTGGATATGGAAGGCTTGCAGCCAGTTCCCAACCCTGAAAACACTTTCTGCCGAACAAGACCCGCCCGTGCCTGGCGAGCCGCCTTATAAAGGCTTGCAGTATTTTGACGAACCCGACGCAGCCTGGTTCTTTGGCCGCCATGCAGTCACCGCACGCCTGGTAGAAACAGTTCTTTCGCAGCGCTTCCTGGCGGTTATCGGCGCTACTGGCAGCGGCAAATCCTCGGTCGTGCGAGCCGGCCTGGTACCCGCCTTGCGTAAAGACCCGATCACGACCTGGCGCATCCATGTCATCACGCCCCGCTCACCCGCTGGAAGCCCTGGCGGTCAGCCTGACACGCAATGCGGAATTCAACCACCGCTACTTCCCGGCTGATCGACGACCTGGCCATGGATGCACGCAGTCTTTATCTGTACGCGCAGAAAATCATCACCCCAGGCACAAGCCAGCGCCTGCTGGTTATCATCGACCAGTTCGAAGAGCTGTTCACCCTGTGCCGCTCTGAAGCAGAGCGCCAGGCTTTTATCGACAACCTGCTGGCAGCGGTCACACAAGAAGGCAGCCCTGTTTCAAGCGTGATCACGCTGCGCGCCGATTTTTACGAACATGTGGCCCAGTACACCAACCTGCGCGAGCTGGTGGCCTCCCACCAGTTATATATCGGCGCCATGACCGCAGCCGAGCTGCACCAGGCCATCGCAGAACCAGCCAGCCGCGGCGGCTGGGAGCTTTCGCCCGGTCTGGTGGAGCTAATCCTGCACGATATCGGCGCCGGAGACGGGCGCCAGCCGGAACCGGCGCGCTGCCGCTGCTCTCCCACGCTTTACTGGAAACCTGGCTGCGCCGCCGCGGCAACCTGATGAACTTGCACGCCTACACAGAGTCCGGCGGTGTGCGCGGGGCCATTGCACACACCGCCGATACTGTCTTTAACCAGCAGCTTACAGTCGAGCAGCAGGAAATTGCCCGCGCCATCTTCTTGCGCCTTACCGAGCTGGGCGAAGGCACCCAGGATTTCCCGCCGGCGCATTTCGATTATCGAGCTGATCCCGCCCGGGCCGGCGCTCGAAACGGAGCAGATTTGCCAGGCGCTGCTCAAGCTGGTGGACGCCCGCTTGATCACCACCAGTGAAGGCACCGTCGAAGTGGCGCACGAGGCCCTGATCCGGGAATGGCCCGCGCTGCGCGAGTGGCTGGCCCAGGACCGAGAAGGCCTGCGCCTGCAGCGGCACCTGACCGAGGCTGCCCAGGAGTGGGAGCTGCTGGAGCGCGACCCGGGAGCGCTATACCGCGGGGCGCGGCCTGGCCCAGGCGGTGGAGTGGGCATTTGCCAACCCGCGCCAGCTAAACGCTCAGGAACAGGCCTTCCTGGAAGCCTCCCGCCAGGCAGCCGAGCTGAAGAAGCCGAGCGTGAAGCCCAGCGCCAGCACGAGCTGGAGGTGGAAAGACAGCGTGCCGCAGAGCAGGCTGCCTATGCCCGCAGCTTGCGGCGGAGGGCTACTTATCTGCTGGTTGTCCTGGTGGTCGCTCTGGGGCTGGCGGCGGCGGCAGTCTTCTTTGCCGATCGCGCCGACCGCAGTGCCGAGCTGGCAGCCGCTGGCCAGGCCCAGGCGGAATCCAGCGCCGGCCTGGCCGCCACCAGCGAAGCCCATGCCATGCAGCAGCAGGCCCTGGCTGAAGAACGGGAAGCCGCCCGTGCTACCCAGCAGTCTGTTGCAGAAGAGGCTAAGTTCAATGCGGAGCAGCGTGCCCTGGAAGCCTACACACGCGAGCTCAGCCAGGCGGCCGAAGCCAACCTGGAAAAAGACCCCGAGCTCAGCATGCTGCTGGCATTGGAAGCCATTTCGATCACCCAGGCGGCGGATTTGCCTGTATCCTTGCAGCTCGAAGATATCCTGCACCGCTCCACGCAGGCCCAGCGTGTCAGGATGACGATCAACCGCGACTCGCTCTGGGCAATCAACGTCAGCCCGGACGGCAGCTTGCTGGCTACCGCGAGTAAGTACTATGCCACCTTGTGGGATGCCGGTACGGGACAGGAAAAACAATCCATCTACGCCCTAGGAATTCAAGATACAGTTTTTAGCCCGGATGGCAGGCGCCTGGCATTAGGGGCAGGAGACTCTACACGCATTGTGGATCTTGCCAGCGGCGAGACTATCCTGCGGCTACCTGCGATGACCAGCGGCGCTGGCTACCTGGCATTCAGCCCGGATGGATTACAACTGGCTACTGTTGATTATAATAACAATGCAATACGCATTTGGGATGTCTCCGATTTGCCCAGCGCCGGGACACTCTTGCTCGAGCTCCCCGGGCAGGTCGGCCAGGTCACCTTCAGTCCGGATGGGAAAAAACTGGCCACCCTGGGCACAGATGGAAGCCCACAAATCTGGAAGGTATCCTCCGGGGCTGAATTGCTGACCCTCCCGAAGGGAGAATTTAGCGGCGATGGTCTGGTCTTCAGCCAGGACGGCGCAACCCTGGCGGCTGTGGGACCTGAGGTAGGCTTGGTCACCCTGTACGAAACCCAATCCGGTAAGCCGATCGCTACGCTGTGCTGCCATGCGGATATCGTCTGGACTATTGATACCAGCCCGGACGGCGCCTTGCTGGCAACCGCCAGCAGCGACGGTACCGCAAAAATTTGGGATGCCTGGACTGGCCGGGAGCTGTTCACCCTTTCGGGGCAAATGGGATCCTTGCAATATCTGGCATTTAGCCCTGAATGTGCTGCGCCTACTCAGGCACCTTTCACTGGTTGCGGGCGCTACCTGTACACGGTTAGCATAGACGGGAAGTTAAAGAAATGGGACGTCTCACCTGCCGGCGTGCGAGATTTAATGACTGTCATGGGAAATAATGCCGCCTTCACGCCAGACAGCGCACTGGTGCAGGTGGTTAATCAAACCAGTCCTAACCATTTGTCACTGGAAACCTGGCAGTTGTCTCCCGAGAGCGAGCCAGCTGCCTCGTTCGAGTATCCCCTACCCGAAACGCCTGCTAAATGGATAGCCGGCGCAGTAGAGTATTTACCTAATCAGGCCAGTGCGTTATTAGCCAGGGAGGACGGCAGCCTCCTGGAATTACTTCCCGGTGAGCCACCAGCGTTCATCTCCCACACTATCCCCATTCCTGTTGGCGAAGAAATCCGCTGGATGTTCGTGACCGAAGACGGAATGCGCCTTGTCACTTCCAATCCGGAGGAATTGACCACACAGTTTATTGACATCCAAACCGGAAAAGATACCCTGGAAAGCTATATTCCCGCTAGCCTGGATATCAGCCGGGATGGACAGCTGTCGCGCTCGCTGCCCAAATTATTGAAATCAGGAATGCAAACGACGGGAAAATTGTCTCTACATTGTCGGGGCATGAAAGAGGCGTGGCCACGGTCGCATTCAGTCCGGATAATTTGCAGCTGGCTTCAGGCAGCACCGAGCTGATTGTCATCGTCTGGGACGTTCACAAAGGCACAGAAAGCTACCGGCTTCCGACCCCCGCCACGCCAATCGTCCTGGCCTGGAGTATGGCCGGCGATCGCCTGGCCGCGGGTCTTACGGATGGAAGCTTAATTATTTGGGATGTGGATGCGGACAGTAAAACCACCCGGCAGGTTTTACATCGCTTCACCGGGTTAGGAGGTCCGGTCAATAATATCGGCTTCAGCCCGGACGGTACCATCGCCTTTGCCGGCAGCGATATGCCAACCAGGTGCGCTTTTATGCATTATCACTGGATCAGATGGTTTCGCTGGCCAGAGGGCGCCTGACGCGCACCTGGTCGCAGGATGAATGCCGGCAGTACCGCATAGAAGACTGTCCGGCGCCTGTTCCAATCGCTCCTATTGAGCCGCCTATCAGCAGTACAGAACAGCCAGGGGAAATTTTTACAGCAACTGCCGAAACGCCTCCGGAGGTCCTTCTCCCGATTGGCATTCGGGTTTCCCTATGATAACGAGTTTGACAGGATGATCCTGTTTGGTGGGCAAGCCTCCAGTAATATGAAAAATTGTAGCAGTCAGACATGGGTTTTCGACCTCACTGCCGGAGTTGGACCGATATGGCTCCGGAATTTGCCCCTCAAAAAAACTGTGCTCCTTCCCTGGTTTACGATTTGGAATCGGATAGGGTGATCATGTATGGCGGGGCCGTTGGCGATGAATTCAATATCCCGCAAACATGGGCCTACGATTTCAATACCAATACCTGGCAGCAGATGTCGGATGGTCCAGAATTCCATCTAGGTGCTTCCTGGCCTACGATTTAGAGTTGGATCGGGTCATCCTTTTCGGTGGCCAACAAGTGATTACAAACAGATATTTCAATGACACCTGGGCTTATGACTTCAACACGGATACATGGACAGAGATGAAACCACTCGGCAGTCCAGCAGGTAGAAATTTTGGCGGAATGGCCTATGACGCTGAATCCGACCGGATCATCCTGGTTGGGGGTTCTAGCTATAGCCCCAGTGATGACCCATCTGTGTGGGCATACGATTACAATTCCGACAGCTGGGAACAGATGCCCTACGAGCCAGGAAGTATGCCAGGTCTCCTGTACTGGCTTAAGATAACCTATGATGAGAAAGAAGACAGGGTGATTTTATACGGCGGGTTGTCGCTGGACGGGCAGGCGCACGACGAGACCTGGGCCTACGATTACAACACCAATACCTGGACCGACCTCAAGCCGGCGGCCAACCCGGGGCCACTGATTGAGTTTGCGATCACCTATGATAGCGCCGCCGGCCTGGTGGTCATGTTTGGCGGGCAAATCAACGACTTGTTCGATAAATTATCCAATCAGGTATGGACCTACGATTACGACACCAACACCTGGACGGATGTCACTCCGAAATAGAATATGAATATAAATTCGCTAATCGTCCGGGCTAGTGCTTGCCGGCTTCTTGAGCTGACCGGGCGGCGCTTTGATATCTTTCTCGCTGCCGATCAGTCCTAGCTCCTGCCAGATCTCACCCCAACCTTCCCCTGCAGCACGCATGGCCAACAGGCTGTCCGGGTCGGCGCCGCTTAGCTGGCTGGTTTTCAATGCCAGCATAATCGCACCCATGCCCTGGCCGTTACAAAAATAACCCATTACCCAGTCTGGGCTGACGCCGTATTGCGCAGCCAGCTTTCCCGCCAGGGGGTGGGCTTTATCTTTTTTGCCAGGCGAGCAAAAAGCGCTGTTGGCTTTTCCGCTTTCCTCCGGCTTGCCATCCGCCTGCTCGTTGTCTTCTTCATCGGCGCCCAGTACCCGTACAGTGCCTGCCACCAGCGAGCCATCTGCCTGCCTGGTTCCTTTGACCATAACCGTATCGCCGATTTTTATCGAGGAGCTGTCAAAATCAGCCGGCAGAATCACAACCACAGTGCCGTCCTTGCGGCTCTCCAGGGTAAGCGTACCTTCGCCCAGGGCTGTCACCTCACCTTTGACCACGGAGGTTTTGGCTTTGGCAAAACCCGCCCCAGCTATAGTTAGCGATAGCAGCACAACGATGAGTATGGTTACAAGGTACTTTTTCACATCATCCTCCTGAAGTAACCTGGCTTAATCGCTCAAGCCAACTTCTATCCAGATCTCTTCCCAGGTCAGACCGGCCGCCAGCATAATTAACATCTCTTCGGCAGATGCGCCGGTTTGCTCAGCGGTCTCCAGGGCAACCAGGATATCCTCAAACTCCGCCCCATCGCAGAACCAGGTCATCACCTGCTCTGTGCTGGTGAAGTCGTAATCCCTGGCAATTGCCGCACCCAGTTCATTCGCAGCGCTGCTTGGGCAGTCACCAGTTTGCTCGGTCAATGTGGTGGCTGTTGCGGTTGCGATCGGCAGCTCTGCTGCATCCGCCGTTGCGGTTGGGATGTTTGGGCTGGCCGATTTAAGAGTTGCCGTCGTCATTATCACTGGCGCAGTTCCTGTCGTGCCATCCGGTGCTGGTTGCAACGCAGGGCCGCACGCAGCGATCAGCAGTGCTATCGTGAGCATACACACCACAATGTGTCTCAGCGGGCTATGGCTGCCTACGTCCGAGATTCTTGACCGGCCTGTCACTTGAATTTCCTGTGCATCAGTCATATTATGATTATAGACGGAATCAGCGCGATTTTTGTTCTACTCTCTTACCGGAAACAAGGATATTTCCGTTTAATTACACCGTACCGCTGTGGCGCACTTGATCGCGAATCTTCTTAACACTCGTACCAGAATGTTGTGACCCTGCTCCGCAGAGTTTTTAGATCCTTGAGCGCGATGATTACCCTCTGTTGGTTTCCGTAGAACCACTACGCTCTGATCGACATTTGGAATGTCTTCTGTGAAATCAACAAAACACGATCCGAAGTGCTGCAAGATGTAAGCTTTGGGGATAAATGCCTCTCCAAAGAACTCCGCGGTCAGCTCATCAGACCCGCCGATCGGATAGAATTGAAATTCTCCATTCAGATAGCGGCGGCGGATTTCTTCCGGCACAGGCATTTCCTCTCGCAGCCTGCGGATGTGCTCTTCCAGCATCTTAGGAGAGTCATCCATATGCGTGTGCAAGTGTTCCAGGTGGTTGATGAAATACTGGCCTCTGGTCGTAAATACCAGATATCCACCCGGTCGTAATTCATCCAGCAGGTAATCTGATCCAGGCGTGAAAATACTCCTCTGAAAGATGCGAGAAAACCGAGTAGGCGTAGACCAGGTCAAACTGTCCAGGTAGCCCGGTAATGGGAGGGCGAGGTTGATTGTGGATAATCTGACAAGGGTTGCCGGTTGCCTGCAGCCACTCAATCGCATACTCCATAGTATCGGCAATATATATCTGCTCTGGTTTCGTGTCTCTCAGAAAGAAACGGGCAACTCTCCCCCACCCTCCGCCGAAGTCCAGAATACATGGTTGCTTTATTTTGTTTATCTGGCTGATCGAACGAACAAACAGGTAAAAATTAAACGCCTGCTCCAGGTTGGCACGTCCGCTCAAACCCGTGAACCCTATCTGAATGTCATCACTCGGTAATGTGGGAAGTACGATCCCAAATTGCTCAAAAGCATCCGCAGGGCTGAACTGAATTTCAAACCACTCGGCATCGGAAATTTTCATCGTCTATTCCTCAGAATATTGATTATAGATCAATTGATCCTTTTCACGAGGTCGGGATAGAATTAATGTAGACAAAGGACGGGAAGCGTGAAAGATAAACTATTGCAACAGACCCGGCACGAGTACAGTCCAAAACAGCGCTTTGTATTTTTGTTACTCATAGCGCCGATTTTCCTGTTTTTGCTGCCTTTACTTTTCATCCGGCTGGGGACATGGCTGGATGGCTGGATGCAGTGGCCGCCGATCCCCTCGTCACTTATAAACTTGATCCTTGGCTTCCTGCTCATCTTGCCGGGCCTGGCGTTCGGCTTGTGGGCAAATTCCAGCCAGTTTACGATTGGAAGAGGCACGCCGGTGCCGCTCCTGGCTACCCAGAA
Organism: uncultured Chloroflexia bacterium; assembly: GCA_963744375.1. Classification (GTDB taxonomy): domain Bacteria; phylum Chloroflexota; class Anaerolineae; order Anaerolineales; family UBA4823; genus CTSoil-045. Next base: position 392,703 of record CAVUTH010000002.1, read on the forward strand.
ACTCATCGTTGAGCCTCCTTATACCTACTGCCGTAACCCCATGGCACTCGGAGCCATCGGCATGTATCTAGGCGTTGGCATCCTTTTCCAATCCCTGGGCGCCGTGATCGTGGTGCTGTTTTTTGCTGCCTGCCTGTTAATCTATATTAAACGGGTTGAAGAAAAGGAAATGGAGAGCCGCTTCGGACAGGAATACCTGGCCTACAAACAGCACACGCCATTCTTGATGCCCCGCTTCAGGCACCGACCATGAAAAATCTAGACCCTGCACTCCCCTCCCTCTCCTTGCTTCGCTCGGAACTTCTGCGGCCGGGAGTAACGTGACCGAGCTGACCGGGAGATCGAAGGACCATCCGACTTGCCCAGAAAACGCATCGCGGCTGTCATTAGGGCAACCTCAACACACTATTTGGAGGCTGAAAACCTGGTTTTCAGCGGTGTGGAGACCATCGAAGAAGCACATGCCCTGATAGTAGAGGGTGATGTGGATGCCGTGGTATTTGAAGCACTTGTATTGCTGCATTATGCCAACACGGCTGGGCGTGGCCGGGTAAGGGTTTTCGGGTCGATTTTCGAAGAAGATGCTTATGCCTTCGCCCTGCCAACAGGCAATGAATTACGCGAGGCGATCAATCAGTCGCTCCAATAGCTAAAGAATAACGGGACTTATGACAGCATTTTAGCTAGCTGGTTTCAGGTGGGAGAATAGGCCAATTTGCTGTCCATATGATAAAATCTATCCTAATTCTGTACGTTCGCTAGCTCACGCGACCGTCGGTTCCGCATTAACCAGCCACAGGAGGATAACCATGCAACAATATCGGTTTCATCTGCGCAGCAAAGCATCTCAACAGGTTCTGCTGCGCTTGTTTATGTTGCTGTTGATCAGTACCATGTTGGTTTCTCCCGTCGGGGCGTTTGCCGCAAGCGTTGCTGCGAAGCCAGACTTAGCCCTGGCTCCCAGTGCCTTGATTGCGCCCCCTTGGTGTGGCACGCCCATGCCCGATGCCACGGCATCTCTGCCAGATGGCAGCAACCCCGGCGACCCGGTTGGCAGTTTCCCGCATATCCCCTGGTACGCCATGGCCTGCACGCTTGCCGATATCCAGGCACGCAGCAACGGGCGCATGGAAGTCAAGGTACTCGGCCAATCGGCGCTCGGTCGAGATATGTACCTGGTTACACTTAACGCACTCGACACGGCCCAGCAGCGCAAGGACTTCCAGACCTGGCAGAACATCCGCAAGATCGCTATGACCGAACCTCAGCGGGCTCAAGACATGCTCGATCGTGCAGGCGACGCAGTCAAGGTACCTATCTTCATCCAGTCGGGCATCCACGGTAACGAGTTGGAAGGCGTGGACGCCATGTTCGAGCTGGTCGAGCGGCTAGCCACCACGCCATACGGCATGGATGCAGAGGTCGACGCCATCCTCAACCATATCGTTTTACTCTGGAACGTCGTCCACAACCCGGACGGTCGCATCGCGGGGGTGCGGCAGAATGGGAATGGCTTCGATCTCAACCGCGATTTCCTGACCCAGTCGCAGCCTGAAACCAGGGCCGCCATCTCGATCATGCAGGAATGGCTGCCTCCGGACATGCTCGATATGCATGGCTATGTTACGCCAACCCTGATCGAATCGACCACCAAGCCGCACAACCCAAGCATCGACTACGATCTCTGGTTAAAGTGGAATCCTGCCCGGGTCGACGCCAACGAAGCGGCGATGAACGCGGTAGGGCTGGCTGTCACTCGCCCCATTCTCGACTGGTGCGCGAACGGCAACCCGCCGCCGGCGAGTGGTCTCTGTGCGAATGGTCTCCCGCCTGGTCCGAGCCAGGCCGAAGGCTGGGACGACTGGGGACCGTTCTACACGCCCATGTACTCACAGCTTGTCGGATTGAACGGCTCAACGGTTGAAATGTGCAATCGCACCGACACAAACTGCGGCGTTCCGGGCAGCACCACCCATCCGCGTGGTCGCCTGGGAGCGAAAATCGCCCAATACACCGTCGCCTGGTCTACGCTGCTTTTCGACTTGCAGCATCGACAAGACCTGTTATGGGACGAGCTGGAGACCTACCGGCGCGGCGTGACCAATGCGGCCCGGCCTGCTTGCTGCGCCGCCCCTTACACAACCGACGGATTTTGGATGCGCGAGTACCCCCAGGCTTATGTAATCCCGCTGGGCGCCGGACAGCGCAGCGATCCGGAAGCCAATCGCCTGGTCGACTGGCTGCTGACCAACGGCATTCAGGTCGATGAGATGAAGCAGGCGACCACCTACGAAGGAACAACCTTCGAGAAAGGCTCCTATGTGGTCTGGATGACACAGGCGCGCCGGGGCCTGGCGGATACTGCCCTAAGCATCGGCACCAATATCTCCGGGCTCATTGGCCAGCTCTACGCTCCGCCCGGAGCCTGGAGCCATGGCTATCTATGGGGCGCTGACACCCTGGTCATCCCGCGCGACGCCAGCTTCTTTCCGATCACGAATTGAGTCACCAAAGCCAGCCATCTGTTGGGCGGGGTCGAGCCCGGCACCGCCGATGCCTATGTCTTAACGATCGACTCGCCAACAGCTGTGCGGACGCTCAATACGCTGCTTAGCGGCGGGATGCCTGCGCAATTGGCGATGACAGCCTTCACCAGCCCGGCCGGCGAGACCTTGCCGGCAGGCAGTGCGATCTTCGCCGCCGACCCCGAGACTAAAGTAGCGCTGGCGAGCATCGGACGAGCCAATAACGTCTGGTTCATGAAGGCTAATACCGCAGACCTGCCGGTATTGGAGCCGATCGATCGCATTCCACGAATCGCAGTGCTTGCCAACTCGGTGAACCAGGATATTTGGTCTCTGCGCAATCTTGGATTCACTGCCGATCCGATCGCCACCGGCACCTCGAGCCAGCTCAATGACCCGGCAGCGGCTAATCCGCTGGATGGCTATGACCTGGTCTTCAACACCGCCAACTGGCCAAGCGGGGCAACTGCGCGAGCCCGCCTGCAGGCGTTCTTTGCTGCAGGAGGCGGCTACGCCGGAGCAGGCTTAAACGGCGCTAACTTCCTGACCTCCGCTGGAACTCGTTACCGGCCTGACGGCCGCCAACCGGAGCGGAAGCGGACGCAGCGGGATCGTCAGCTGGAATAATCTGGGCGGTCCAAGCAGTCCGATCGTCGGGGCGTTCCCTGCGCAGGATACCGCCATCATGGACCCACCCACCTGGTTCACAGCTATCCCCGCAACGATGAGTGTAGACGGACGGCTGCCACTGGCGGGATACTTCCTGGCAGGGCTGTGGGCGCCTGATGCCCAATCTGCCTCTGCGCCCGGGTCGGCCGTCATCGCCCACGGCACCAGCCTGGCAGGCACGGCACGCCTGACGATCTTCGCCATGAACCCGCTCTACCGGGCGGATCCAGAGCGTGAATGGTCGATGCTCGCCTCGGCCGCCTATTGGGCCGACAAGTAGTTGTTCTGCGAAATCCTCAAAGGAGTGGAGGCAGCCGCCTCCACTCCTTTGCCTGTTTGAGCAAGAAATAAGCCTCCAGCAGCAGCCTTGAATATGGTCAATATCCCCCGGGGGGAATTAAATGACCTGGTTGCCCCTCAATGGAAGAAGGTAATAAATATTTCTTCCAAAAGCCATGGTAAATTATAATTAATCAATAACTATAATATTTCGTTGGCTGCTTGGCTTGAACCTGCCATTAAAAAATATTTCACTGTTTGTGAATTGATTACGCGCAAAGGCAAAAAGATGGATACGCCAAATCGAACATTTTCCGAACAAAAAAAATCAATAGACCCAAAATATTCATCTCCCCAACGCCTCTTATTTGTCATCATTGCAGCTGTTTTTTTAGCAGAAGTCATTGCAATGCTCGTAATTTATATCATTAATCCAGAGCCCTACTGGTTGGAAACGCTGCTGGATGCAACTATCATGACCATCTTGATCTTCCCAATCCTCTATTCGCTTCTATTTCGAACCCTGCTCAGGCACATTGCAGAGCGAGACAGGGTTGAATCCCTGCTTTCCAATGTCCTGGAGAACTTACCGGTAGGTGTATGGATCACCGATAAAAATGGCGCCATTATTCACGGGAACCCGGCCAGCCAGGAGATATGGGCTGGTGCTCGATATGTTGGGTTGGATCACTACACCGAATACAAAGGATGGTGGCTCGATAGTGGAAAACCCATCGAACCGCACGAATGGGCAGCAGTCCGGGCTATTGAGTATGGAGAAGTCTCGGTGAACGAGGAGGTAGAAATTGAATCCTTTGATGGCTCGCATAAGATCATCCTCAATTCTGCTGTCCCTATCTATGAACATGATGATATTCAGGGCGTAATTATTGTCAATCAGGATATCACCGAAAGAAAACATGCCGAGCAAGAGATCGTGAAGAGTGAGGCCTTATTCAAAACCATCTTCAAAGTCCTACCTGTCGGAGCCTGGATCACGGACAAAAGTGGCAATATCCTCTATGGTAATCCTGCCGGTCAGGAGATTTGGGCAGGTGCGCATTATGTGGGCATCGAACAGTTTGGCGAATATAAAGGCTGGTGGCTGAACACCGGCAAGCTCATCGAACCGGAAGAGTGGGCTGTCGCCAGAGCCATAAAAAATGGCGAGACATCTCTCAATGAGGAAATCGAGATTGAGTGCTTTGATGGCACGCACAAGTTCATTCTCAATTCAGCTATTCCGGTTTTGGACGAGCAACAAAAAATGCATGGGGTCTTTGTTGTCAACCAGGACATCACCCGGCGAAAACAATACGAACAGGAGCTCATCCATTCCAACGAGCTGATCGAAAGAGCCTTTAACAGCATTGATATCATGATCGCTTACCTGGACCGGGATTTTAACTTCATTCGTGTCAACGAAGCTTATGCCGCCTCAACGGGACATCCAGCGGAGTATTTCAACGGCAAGAATCACTTTGACCTGTATCCCGATACGGAAAACCAGGCTATCTTCCAAAACGTGGTGGATACCGGCGAGCCCTATTCCGTTTTTGAAAAGCCCTTCGAATATCCCGAATTCCCGGAGCGTGGTGTAACTTATTGGAACTGGAGGGTCCAGCCGGTTCATGCCGCCGGTGGGTCTGTCCAGGGAGTGGTCCTCAGCCTGGTGGATGTGACCGAGCGTAAGCTCACCCAACTGCAGGTGGAGCAGCAAAACCAGGAGATATTAGCTCTCAGTGCTGCCGAACATAAACAGCGTATGCTGGCTGAAACCTTGAACGCCGTCAGCCTGGCGCTTACGAAAACACTCAGTCTTGAGACAGTCCTCGATACGCTTATGGATTATGCCTGCCGTGCGATTTTGTGTGATCTCGCCTACATTGTGATCGCCGAGAATGAATCGGTCCTGTCACTGCGGACGATGCATGGATCCGAAACAGAGAACCTGAAGCTGGCCATCAGCCCCTCTTTTGATGCCGGAGATATTCCATTTATCCAGGAGGTCATCACAACACAAAAAAGCCTGCTGATTCGGGATACACGACAGTATCCCGGATGGACGCCTGTTTTTACTCCAGATATCATTCGCAACTGGATGGGTGTTCCAATCGTGACGGGCGACAAGGCAATCGGCATGCTGGCACTGGCCCAAACCACACCGGATAGCTTCTATGAGGAACGTATCCAGCTGGCCGAAGCGATCGTCGCCCAGGCCTCTGTGGCGATCCAAAACGCCTGGCTATTCGAGCAAGTACGCGCCGGCCACGAGCGTTTACAATTGTTATCCCGCAGGCTGGTGGAAGTACAGGAAAGCGAACGGCGTTACATCGCCCGCGAGCTGCATGATGAAGCCAGCCAGGCGCTCACGGCACTCATGTTCGGCCTGCGTCTATTGGAACAGGAAGTCGACCAACCCGAACTCATCCTGGCGCGCGTGACCGAGCTGAAACGCCTGACGGACCAGGTTTTAGAAGAGCTGCATCGCCTGGCAATCGACCTGCGTCCGACCAGCCTGGATTACCTTGGACTGCTGTCGGCTCTGGAGCTTCTGGTGAACGACGTCGGTAAACGCTACGCATTGAAAGCCCAATTCAAGGCCGTCAGGTTTTCTCAAGAAGATCGGCTGCCGGACTACGTTGAAACTTCCCTGTATCGCATTGTCCAGGAGGCATTGACCAATGTGGTTCGCCATTCCAATGCTAATCAAGTAGATGTAATCCTGGAGATGCGGGATGGAAAGGTCGTCATCATGGTAGAAGACGATGGAGTTGGTTTCGATACCGCCAGTATCCAAAAGCAGGGTCATCTGGGGTTATTGGGCATCCAGGAGAGAGCTCAAATGCTGGCCGGCGTTATACAGATCGAGAGTAAACCTGGCGGCGGGACGACATTAGTCGTGGAGGTTCCTCGTGCCGATTAGAATTTTGATTGCGGATGATCATGGTCTGATCCGGGCTGGTCTGCATGCCCTGCTGGATGACATCCCCGAATTCTCAGTTGTAGGCGAAGCAGAGGATGGGCTGGCAGTTTTGCGCCAGGCGGCTGAATTGCAGCCGGATATCATCCTGATGGACATCAACATGCCAGGGCTGAGTGGGATTGAGGCCACTCACAGGATAAAAGATATCTCGCCAAAGGCACGTGTATTAGCTTTGACAGTGCATGAAGATGAAGGTATGCTGCGCGAGATGATCCGCGCCGGAGCTTATGGATACATCATCAAGCGCGCGGTCGAATCCGAGCTCATCCAGGCTATCCAGATCGTCTCGCAAGGATATATGTATGTGCACCCATCCTTGACCAGCTCCCTGGTTAGAGGCTTATCTCCACATGCCAGCCAGGAATTCGACAGTCACCGAAGAGCTGACCCCGCGTGAGAAGGATGTGCTGCTGCTGCTGGCCCGCGGTCATACCAATCGCCAGATCGCCGAAAAACTAAACCTGAGCCCGCGCACCATTGAAGGTCACCGTTCCAGCCTGGTGAGCAAGCTGGGGATCAGCAGCCGGGTGGAGTTGATGAATTATGTAGAATCCCACGGTATCAAAGAATAATTGAAGTTTTTCCAGGTTGAGCCTGACGGCCGCGTATTTATTACGCGGCTGTTTTGTTTTTCTCCGTACTTTTTTTCCCGATCAGCAACCGTATTATTCCGGGTTGTTACCGGTACACTTCCCGGTGCCTGCCCGCAGAAATGCAGGCATTCTTACGCTTGTGCCGGCTTTCTTAAAAGCTATATATTCATCGTGAGATGTTCCTCACACTTCCCTACCCACCGGTTCCAGCCGACACAGCCCGCGCAGCAGGATCATTATTCGGGAAAGGCAATATTTATTTAAGAATTGGGGATGCGCTAGCCAATCTACTCTATGATTTAGCTCCGATCGAGCTGGCACGCGCTACGAAGGATAACAAGACCACCGAAACCAATATTCAAATGGGCATGCTGACCATTTTTCAATTTGCCGAGGAGCTGACCAACCGGCAGATGGTCGAGGCACTGCGCAATCGGGTGGAGCTGAAATATGCGCTGCATCTGCCGATGAATACTCCCCAATTGGACCCGAATGCCCTGTGCGAATTTCGCAGGTATCTCTTTAAAAATCCGCCCTACCAGGTAATCTTCCAAACCTTAATAGACCGAACGGCAGAGTTTGGCCTCTACAAAAATGTCCAGGACCAACCGGTTTTGACCATGCCTGTGCTGATTGCAGTTTGCACAGCCACCCGCATCGAGGAGATTGTGGAAGCGATGCACCAGGCGCTAGAAACCCTGGCGGTGACCGATCCCGAATGGCTGCGCCGGGTAACTGTACCCTACTGGTACGACCGCTACAGCCGCCGAACCCGCCTGCCTTCTTTTCAAAACCCCGCAGGAAGATGGAACCTGAAGGTGCTGGAGATTGCTGCGGATATTCAATATTTGCTCGAGCAGATCGAGCAAGCCGATAACCCTGCTCTCGCTTCGCTGCGGGAAATCAAAGGGTTAACCCGGGTGTGGGAGGAACAGTTCATATCCTGCCCGAATGCGGCCACCCATACCCCGGACGTGCAATGGAGGTTTACGCATTGCGCTTCATGCATGAAGGAAATCGATCAATAAGGAGGTGGAATGATCAAGCGATTGACAATACCGGCATTTTATCAAACTCAACCCATAAACCAACCAACCTGCAAGGAGGAACAGCATGAACAGTCATAAGCGTTTGAATATCATCTTCTCAATCCTGATTCTCGCTTCTCTGCTTCTTGGAGCAAGCGGCCAGGTCAGCGCCCAACAACCAGCCGCGCAAGGCGGCCAGGGACAGGGACAGGCAAATGAGAAGATCACCCAGGCCGACCGGCAAGCGGCAGCAGATCGAGCCGCAGCTGCCGGCCTGGTAACCGAAGCAGTGGGCACGGCCGATATGGCAATGCCGGGCGCCGCGCCGCATTACTTCAGCCACCCCAACTACGCCAACAGCCCTCTGCCAGGAAATGCCGTAGCCGAGTGGAACGCCATCGCCCAGGAGCTCCTGCAGCCGACCCCCATGCCGGGCATGCCCATGCCCATGGGCGGCGTATCAATGTCGGCGGCGTTCGTCTACCTGGCTTACACCCAGGCGGCGGTCTACAACGCCCTGGTCGCCATCGAGGGCGGGTATACACCATACAATTCGACACTGACGGCTTCACCCGACGCCTCGCGAGATGCTGCCGTGGCAGCCGCGGCCTATGGCGTCTTGAAGAACTACTTCCCGACTGGATGCCGAGAACACGCTGGATGGCAAGTATGCTGCCTCGCTGGCCATAATCCCAGATGGCCTGCGAAGGCAGATGGGATTGCAGTCGGCGCAGCCGCAGCCGCCGAAATCATCGCTCTGCGTGCTGGCGACGTTCTCTCTGGCGACGGCGGCTATGTGGTGCCGCCTCCCGGACCTGGCGTTTGGGAGCCAAATGCGATGGCCGTATGGCGACACCCATGCCGCCCATGGATCCCTGGATGCGCTACTTGCAGCCCTTCCTGCGCACGCCGAATCAGATGACCTGCGCCCCGTGACTCCACCCGCCCTCGACCGACCCTGGCATATACTGGCGGACTTAGCCGAAGTCAGGGATGTCGGCGCGAAGATGAGCATGACCCGCACAGCCGGAGCAGACGGAAGTTGCCCTGTTCTGGACGACCAACATGGTCATCCAGACCCAGGCGGCTTACCGCAACCTGGCCGCAACCAAAGGCCTGGGCTTGCTCGATACCGCCCGCCTGATGGCGCTGGGCAACATGGCTGCTTCAGACAGCCTGATTGCCACCTTTGACGCCAAGTATGCATACAGCTTCTGGCGGCCGGTGACGGCAATACGGCACACAAATCCAGATGGCACTACTCGGATCGTTGAGGTTAACACCTGGATGCCCCTGGCAATGACGCCGAACTTCCCCGAGTACGTGGCGGGGCACGGCTCTTTCGTCTCCGCACAGGCGGAAGTCTATGATAACCTCGGCTTCTTCACGAGCGGAGGGATCGACCTGGACAGCAGCGTCACCAACACCACCAGCCACTTTGCCACTGCGGCTGACATGCGAACAGAGATCATCAACGCCAGGACCTGGGCTGGCCTGCACTTCCGCAACTCCAGTGTGCTGGCGGTCAGCACTCGGGCAGCAACTCGTGACAGACGCCCTGGCGACCTACTTTGCCCCCGCAGCCTGACCTGAGCGCCCATGACATGTTCTCCGGCGGCATCCGCAAGTTCGTCAACGGACTGCCCGGCCTGGGTGCAGCGAACGTCAACGACCTGGGCCAGTATATCTCGGTAGCAACCGCAGATACAACAACCTACCCGGGCTCAGATTACTACGAGATCGCGGTCGTCGAATACGAGAAGCAGCTGCACTCCGATCTGCCCCCAACCAAACTGCGCGGCTATGTGCAGCTCTCGACCGCCGTTGTTCCTGGCGCTCAGGTGCCCTTGTTAACCCTGACGGCAGCCCGATCCTGATGCCTGATGGCGTAACTCAGGCATTAGCAGTGGAGGCGCCTCAGTACCTCGGAGCGACAATTGTCGCCACCAAGGATCGCCCGGTGCGGGTCAAGTTCTACAACCTGCTGCCCACCGGCGAAGCCGGCAACCTGTTCATCCCGGTCGACACCACCGTGATGGGCTCGGGTATGACCGCCGACGGCCACGTGTACATGGAGGCCAATCCGGACATGGTCGATCCGCAGAACCCGATGTGCAGCGATCCGATGAAAGCTACTAGTACCATGCGATGCTAGTATGGTCGCCCAAGGCCTACTGCTACCCCGAGAACCGCGCCACCCTGCACCTGCACGGCGGCATCAGCCCCTGGATCTCGGACGGCACGCCGCACCAGTGGATCACCCCGGCCGGTGAGAACACTCCCTACCCGCAGGGCGTCAGCGTGAGGCCCGTGCCGGATATGGGCGACAGCGGCGCTCCGAACGACGGCGTGATGACCTTCTACTACACCAACCAGCAGAGCGCCCGCCTGATGTTCTACCACGACCACGCCTGGGGCATCACCCGCCTGAACGTGTATGCCGGCGAGGCCGCGCGGTTACATGATCACGGACCCACTGAGGACAGGCGCTGGTCACCGATGGGATCATCCCCGGCGCCGCCGAGACCATCCCGCTGATCGTCCAGGACAAGACCTTCGTGCCCAGCGAAGCGCAGCTCGCCGTATCGGATGAGACCTGGGATATGGCCCGCTGGGGTGGTCCCGGCAGCCTGTGGATGCCGCACGTCTACTCGCCGGCGCAGAACCCGGGCGACGCCTCCGGCGTCAACCAGTTCGGCCGCTGGGCGTACGGTCCCTGGTTCTGGCCGCCAACCAACAACATCGAATACGGCCCGGTCGACAACCCCTACTATGACCCGACCTGCAACCCCGATCTCGGTTGGTGCGAGCCGCCGCTGATGCCGGGCGTACCCAATCTCTCGATGGGCATGGAATCGTTCAACGATACGCCCCTGGTCAACGGCACGCTCTACCCGACATTGACCGTAGACCCGAAGGCTTACCGCTTCCGCGTCCTGAATGCGGCCAACGACCGCTTCTTCAACCTGTCGTTCTACCAGGCGGTGGATGCAAACGGCGTACCTTGCGACGCGCTACAATCCCACCCCAGCGCCAGAGAGCACCGGTGTGGCCTGCACCGAGGTCGCTCTGAATCCGGCCGAAGTCGCGGCTGCCCTGGACGACCCAACCATCTTCCCGACCCCTTTACCGGGCACCGAAGGACCAGACTGGATCGTCATCGGCACCGAAGGCGGCTTCCTGCCGGCTCCGGTAGAAGTCCCGGCCCAACCGACCACCTGGGTCAATGACCCCACGGTGTTCAATGCCGGCAACGTCGACCTGCACTCGCTGCTGGCCGCCCCCGCCGAGCGCTTTGACGCCATCGTGGACTTCTCGCAGTACGCCGGCCAGACCCTGATCCTGTACAACGATGCCCCGGCGGCCTTCCCGGCACGCGACCCGCGCTACGATTACTACACCGGCAACGGGGACTACCGCGACACCGGCGGCGCCCCCTCGACGCTGCCCGGCTACGGCCCCAACACCCGCACCATGATGCAGATCAAGGTTGCAGCCGCGACTCCGGCCCCTGCCTACAACCTGACCGCGCTTCAGAACGCCTTCGCACATCAGACCGATGGCTCGGGCGTGTTCGAGAGCGGCCAGAACCCGATCATCGTCGGGCAGGGCGAATACAACTCCGCCTATGGCACCGCGTTCCAGTTCAATGGTCCCAGGAACGGCACGGTGCAGATCTACGACACTGCGCTGACCTTCGAGACCTTGCTCTCGATCGAACAGCGGCAGATGATGCCCTCACCATCAATCTCAAGCCGAAGATGATCCAGGACGAGATGGGCGAAGCCTTCGAGATGGAGTACGGGCGTATGAGCGGCTTCCTGGGGGTGGAGACACCCAACGCCCAGGCCGGCTTGCAGAACATGATCCTGCACCCCTACACCTACCCGCCGGATGAGATCCTCGCCGGCATCGAGCTGCCGCCTGGTGTGGAGGTCACGCCTATCGCCTCAGCCGATGACGGCACGCAGATCTGGAAGTTCACCCACAACGGCGTGGACACGCACCCGATCCACTTCCACCTGTATGACGTGCAGCTGCTCAACCGGGTCGGCTGGGACGGCATCATCCGCAAGCCGGAGGCCACCGAGCTGGGCTGGAAGGATACCGTCCGCATCAGCCCGCTGGAGGACACCATCGTTGCCCTGCGCCCGATTGTCCCGCATCTCCCGGCTGTCATGGAATGGCCTGCCGAACAGCATCCGCCTGCTCGACCCCTCCATGCCCGAGGGGCGTATCTGGAAGGCGCCAACACCACCCAGCGCGAAGCGCATGGGCCTGCCGCTGATGGCCTTCAACCCCGACGGCGAACCGGTCGATATCACCAATCACTACGTCAACTACGGCTGGGAATACGTCTATCACTGCCACATCCTCAGCCACGAAGAGATGGACATGATGCATGCCCAGGTGGTCGGGGTCGCTCCTCAAGCGCCTACCTTCATCAGCGCGATTGCCTCAGGAACTGGAAACCAGCGCAAGTACACCGTGACCTGGACCGACAACTCGCAGAACGAGACCGCTTTCGTCATCGAGCGCTCCTCCAGCCCCACCGGCCCGTGGACCATCCTGACAACGTTGCCTTCGGACCGATTGACCGTCGGACCGGGCACTGGCACCAGGACTTACACGGATAAGACCAGGAACACCTACTACTACCAGGTCTACGCCATCAACGTGGTGGGTGATACCTGGGACTACTCCAACCCGGCCTTCAACGAGATCCTGCCCGGTGGAGGCTGGCCTACTCTGACGCTATCCTCCAGGGGTGATACACCTCCGACCGTCGCCATCGTTGCCCCTACCAGCCTGGCGGGAAGCGCTGTAGTGAAAAACAAGAAGACGGCGGCAGTCTCCCTGACCTGGGTGGATAACTCCACGAACGAGACTGGCTTCCTGGTTCAGCGAGCATACAATGCTGGCTTCACCAGCGGCGTAGTCAACGCGACAGTCGGCGCCAACAGCACTTCGTTCACGCAGGATGCACCCCGCGGCACAATCTTGTACTACCGGGTGCATGCCTTCAACGACACCACACAGTCTGGCTGGTCGAACACCTTCGTAGTAACCACACCGTAGTATCCGCTTCTATCTAGCCACTATGGGGGAGGGAGCCATCCCTCCCCCATAGTACGAAAGATCAGGTTGCGCCCGGAAGATGCCTGGAGGCAGGCAACAAGGAGAAAGACATGAATTACAAAAAGCTGGCGATTGGCGCTTTGGTTTTATTCCTGGTTGCCCAGGCTGCCGGTGTGACTGCCTCTGCGCCGGCTGCAAGCCGCGCACCCAGTTTCCTGCCGGTATCTTCATCTGTTTTGCCCACCTGGCAGCAGGTGGACAGCAATGGCTTTGGCAACCCGCTGGCGCTGGAGGTAAGCGCACTGGAAACCTTCGGCCCTTACCTGTACGCCGGCACCTACAAGCCGGTAGATGCGTTGACGCTGATCGATGGCGCCCGCATCTACCGCTCCTCCGATGGTACAACGTGGAATGCTGTGACCCAGCCGGGTTTTGGCATCTCCCACGACATCGCGCCCTCGGCCATCCTCGACTTCGTGGTCTTCAACAATTATATTTATGCCGGCACCGGCCGGCGCAATGCCAGCCAGATCTGGCGCAGCCAGAACGGCACCATCTGGGCACCGATGGATGTCACCGGCTTTGCCGATCAGGATAACATCGATATCAGCGCTTTCGCCGTTTACAACGGCAAGATCTATGCCGGGATCAAGAACCGGGTCAATGGCGTGCAGATCTGGAGCAGCTTCACCGGGGATAATAACTCCTGGGTGCAGGTGGCTCCGGATGTGCCGGGGACGTTGGTCTCCAGCGTCACCGGATTCGCCGAATTCACGTTTGATGGCGGGTTGTACGCCGCGGTGGAGACCGAGTCGGCGCCGGCGCAAATCTGGCGCACCTACGATGGGCTCACCTGGGAAACTTCCGTCAGCAACGGTTTTGGGGATAGCAATACCATCTTCACCGGCGGTATGGCTGAGTTCGGGGGTTATCTGTATGTCGGCGCTGGCAATACATCCACCGGCGCGCAGCTCTGGCGCACCAACGATGGGGACGACCTGGGGGCAGGTGATCGCTCCGGCGGGCCTTGGCGATCTGAACAACCGCAAGGTTGAGTCGGTGACCGTTTTCCAGAACAGTCTCTATCTCACGCTGAACAACATCCATACCGGGATCGAGGTCTGGCGCTCGGCCAATGGTACGACCTGGGAGCGAGTCAACCAGGATGGCTTCGGCGACAGCCATAATACCGGCTCGAACTGGAGTAATGCCAGCGCCGGTTTCAAGTGCCAGCTGTATGTTGGCACGGCAAATGCCCTGGATGGCGGCGAGCTGTGGCGCCAGCAAAAGCTGTATGATGTTGCCCTATCGGTTGATCAGGCCAAGCAAGGTTCGGCCGGCAGCCAGGTCAGTTATACGCTTTCCATCACCAACACCGGCGTTATGACCGATAACTTCACCCTGAGCGCCACCGGGCAAACCTGGGTGACAAACCTCGCGCCTGCGCTGGTCAACCTGCCACCCTCCGCCAGCGCCAATATCAACGTCACAGTGACCATCCCGCCCGGCGCGCCCAACCAGGCGGTCGACACAGCAACCATTACAGCCGCCTCGCAATCCGCCGGCTGCCAGATAGACACAGCCACCGTAACCACAACAGCTATCATCAGCGTTACACCCTCGATTTCGCTATCCAATACTACGGTAAATGAAAACCAACCGGTAAACACAGTGGTTGGTGTCCTATCCATGACCAATCCCAATCCGGGTGCGACCTATACTTACAGTCTTACCTGCGCCGCCCCCGGTGCGGACGATGCTTCTTTCAATGTCAATGGCACCAACCTGCGGACTTCAGCAATCTTCAACTTTGAAGCCAAGTCCACATACAATATCTGCATCCGCGCCACCGACCAACTGGCGTTGACCTTCGACAAGAATTTCGTCATCAGCGTCAATAACGTCAACGAGCCGCCCACAAATATCACATTGTCCAACAGTACGGTGGATGAAAATCTACCCGTCAACACCGTGGTTGGCGCCTTGACCGCCACCGATCCGGATGGCGGCGCGACATTCACTTTCAGCCTGACCTGTGCCGCCCCCGGCGCGGACGATGCTTCCTTCAATATCAATGGGACCAACCTGAGGACTTCAGCCTCCTTCAATTTTGAAGCCAAGTCAATGTACAACATCTGCCTGCGGGTCACCGACCAGGGCGGGCTGACTTTCGACAAGAACTTTGGCATCAGCGTCAATAACATCAACGAGCCGCCCACGAATATCATATTGTCCAGCAATACGGTGGATGAAAATCAACCCATCAATACCATTGTTGGCGCACTCTCCGCCACCGATCCGGATGCCGGCGCGACCTTTACCTTCAGCCTTACCTGCGCCGCCCCCGGTGCGGACGATGGATCGTTCAATATCCTGGGAACCAACCTGCGGACATCAGCCATTTTCGATTACGAAACGAAGTCCACCTACAATATCTGCCTGCGGGTCACCGACCAGGGAGGGCTGACCTTCGACAAGAACTTCGTCATCAGCGTCAACAACGTCAACGAGCCGCCGACGAATATCACGCTGTCCAACAATACGGTGAACGAAAATCAACCCATCAACACCGTCGTTGGCGCATTGTCCGCCACCGATCCGGATGCCGGCGCCACTTTCACCTTCAGCCTGACCTGTGCCGCCCCCGGTGCGGATGATACGTCCTTCAATGTCAGTGGGACCAACCTGCGGACTTCGGCGATTTTCGACTACGAAACGAAGTCCACCTACAATATCTGTCTGCGGGTCACCGATCAGGGAGGGCTGACTTTCGACAAGAACTTCGTTATCACTGTCAACAACTTACCCGAAGGAATGCTATATCATTTATCTGCCAATGATCATCGGTGATAATCATTTTGAAGCCATGTCTCGGATAAGTGACTCAACAGGGAAGAATGGGAAAATCTGGTTTGATAGGAATGAAAAAGTCAATTTATATCCTGTTCGTGTTTCAGCCTTCTGCTGATGTGTTGGCTGGAAATTCTGGAAATCTGGAGGAGCCATGAAAAAATGTACGTCTGATCGCCCGATGGCTCTTGCCAGGCATTGGCAGGGCAACAATTGTCCGCCCGAGCTGACGTCTCCAACCGAAGAATTGGGCAAAGCCCTGTTTTTCGACGAGACGCTTTCAGCCAACGGCACGCAATCCTGTGCCACCTGCCACGCGCCAGAGGTCGGCTATACCGGCCCGGATGAGGCCATCAACGCCGGCGGCGCTGTCTATAAGGGCGCCATCGCCAACCGCTTCGGCGACCGCAAACCGCCCGCCTCCGCCTACGCCGGTGACAGTATGGAGCTATTTTTCGATGAAGAAGAGGGCGGTTGGTTCGGCGGCATGTTCTGGGATGGCCGCGCTAACGGCTGGACGCTTCACGATCCGCTGGCCGAACAGGCCCAGGGACCTTACCTCAACCCATTGGAGCAGGCCCTCGCCAATGCCCAGGTTCTTTGCACCAGAGTAAAACAATCGGATTATGCAGTTTTGTTCGAGCAGGTATACGGCCCCGGCTCGCTTGACTGCGCCAAGGATACAGCTGCGGTATACGAGAAGATCGGCCGCGCCGTGTCAGCTTACGAGCGCAGCGCCGAGGTCAACCCATTCAGCTCGAAGTTCGATCTGTTCTGGGACAACGCCACAGCTGCCGGCAAAGATGTCACCCAGATCAAGTGCGGCATGGGCGGCGGAGGCGGTGGTGGCGGTGGTGGCGGCGCGATGGGCTGCCCCGGCGGCGGTATGGACCCTAACCGCTGGACCGCTTTCCGTGGGTCTGGGACTCACCGACACTGAGCTGCAGGGCCTGGCAGTATTCAACACCCGGGCAGAGTGCTCCTCCTGCCACACCCTCGAGCCAGGTCCCGCCGGCTACCCTCTGTTCACCGATTTCGGCTACGACAACATTGGTATACCCAAAAACCCGGCCAATCCCTTCTATTCGATGCCTGCCGCCTGGAATCCGGATGGTGAAAACTGGATCGATTACGGCCTGGGCGGTTACCTGAAAAAGGCTGGATACGATATTGCGATCTACGAGCACGAGCTTGGCAAGTTCAAGGTACCTACCTTGCGCAATGTAGACCGGCGGCCTGCCGCGGACTTCGTGAAAGCCTATGGCCATAACGGATACTTCAAATCGTTGGATGATTTAGTCTTCTTCTACCACTGGCGCGGCATGATGGACAGTGGTATGGGTTGTGGCGGTATGGGTGGCGGCGGCATGTGCGACGACATGATGAATATGTTCCCACCGCCGGAAGTAGACCAAAATCGTGCGCAACTGGCCATGTTCCCCCGACCGCAGGTCGACAACATCGTGGCTTTCCTGAAGACGCTTTCGGACGGTTACATCCCGTAAGAAACTGCAAGCTAATCTGGGGAGAGAATGTCGATCTCTCCCCAGAGAATTCGGTAATTGCTTGATGATTGCAAAAAAGAGCATTCTTGTCTGGAAGGCTCTTCTCTGAAGCACTTAATTATTATTCTTGGGTTTCTTACCGGGTTTTTCGCTGGGACAAGGTCCCTGGGTATCGCCATGCGCCAGATGCGCCGACAGCGCCGCCTGGCCAACCTCGATGGTATGCCGGTTCCCAGAGTTACCGGGCGGGTAATGACAGATCACAACCTTGCCACCAGTAGACTGCGGAAGTACATCCGCCGGGTATACAACGACGATGCGTCCTATCGTGCCCTCGCCGTTCTCGTCCACGCAGTATTCATAGCGCACCCGGCTGCCTTCCTCGATGTCCCCTTGCTCCTCCAGATCATCCGATCGGACGAGCGTTTGCCCATCAATCAGGATGATTTTCTCGTCATCGATGCTCTGCACGACGCTGCTGATCATGAAACATCCCTGGCCGAGATGCAGCCCGGTGTGCTTGATCTCCGTCGCCAGCCAGCTGCCGTCATCTTGAATCCAACCGGTCACCTTAACCATTTCGCCCAGCGCGATGTCACCCTTTATGGTGGTGCGCTCGTCAACCACCAGAGAAACACCGTTTACATTCCAGGGATCGATGCTCAGCACCGGGCCGAAGAAAGCGAAGCTCGTCGCCTGTTCTGCATCCAACAGCTCGATGCTTTCAGCCATCCAGGCGCCGTCGGCGCCGACCAGCCCGGTCACTCGCACCCAATTCCCCACCTGGATGCCCTCGTCAATCTCGGTCCAATCCGTCGTACCAAAGGCAACATCAGAAACCATCCACGGGTCGATGGTCTGCACCTCACCGATGAACTCAAATCGGTATCCTTCCGGGGTGACTAGATCTATCGACCCAGCCAGCCAGGTTCCATTCTCCTGGATCACCCCTTCGGCTACCACGGGATTGCCCAACTCGAAATCTCCATCGAGCCTGGTATTCTCGTCGACTGTAACCTTGATGCCAGAGATAACCCAGACATCCTCCCCCATGCTGGTTAAAATTCCGGCAAACCTGAAGTTTGAACCAGCGCCTTCCGATCGGTTGATGCGGTCCGCCCAGAATAACATGCCATCTTGCGCCATGTCGCCCGTAACCTTAACGGTATCACCCACCATTAGCCCATCATCAATCACGGTTAACTCAGTAATCTGTACGACACTGCCCGACACCGTCCAGGTCGTATCGCCGATCGACTCCACCTGGCCAATGAACGTATAGTGGTTCTCACGGTTTTGCGTCACCAGCTCAATCCGATCTGCAAAGCGAGTACCATCCGGCTGCTGGCGACCCTGGAAGCTCACCCAATCGCCGGGTTGCGGATTGCCAAAAATGACCGTTTCAGGTCCGGTCTGGAACTTCTGGCCCGCAATATCCCAGTACGTGGTCGTAGACGACGTGACCGGAGTAGACACCGGACAGCCATCGGCTGGAGCCGGGATGATATCCCCGGAGTGTTTGGCATGACCATGTATTGCACCTTCAGCCGAGACGGTGATTTCCACATAGGGGTTCGTTGCGCTGCCCGTGGCATGGCACAAGGTCACCTTATCGCTTTGATTCGCCATCGCTCTCGGTGCTGATTCCGGCAAAGTAACACCCTCACCGCCAACCGTCCCGACCTGCATGACCTTGCCCTCGCCTGTGATCCGGAAAGCCGGCTCTATTGGCGGCTGCCCAACGGGGACGATCGTGGTCTGCCCGGCGACAACTTCAACCGTGGCATTCTCGTTTTTCACAGAAACCTCGCCGGACTCAACCCAAAACTGGCTGAGCTGACCGGGTAGTACCATCACCGCGAATTGGGTGCCTGTGGCGCTCCCGCTACCGGCCGGTGTATTGATATTGTATTGCGATCCGGAATCATCCGTCATCGTGACTTCGTGTTGGCTTTTACCGCTCATCTGGGTTAATTGCACCAGGCGTGCCCCGCTATCGCTGGCACCCAGCGTGTCCAATGCGAGCTCAGAATCGGCTCCCAGGTACGCCCGGCTCCCATCGTAAAAGACCAGCGCTGCATTTGACAGCCCTCCGGTGCGGATCTGTTGCCCGCTTTTTAGCGCTTGCCCCGATTGAGCCAGAGTCCATTGGCCGTCGCCCGTATTGACCTCAACAGTACCGTTTAAATCCGCCAGTATTGCAGTTTGGGCGTCGCCCGGTGTTTCCAGGGTTGTATCAGCCGATCCCTGATCGGCCACTACGGGCGAATTCGATTTATCCGCTGCAACCGGCCAGCAAAACGCCGGCGACCAACACCAGGGTCGCCACACCTGCGCGCTTGCTTTGTCGTGCTTCCCTTTGCGAGGGTGATTGCATGTTATTCCCGTCTTTGTTCTTCAAACGGCTAATAATCCAATTAGTTAATTCCATACCTGCCTCCATTTATCCTTTATCAGATTTTATCTGTTTTGGTCGCGGGATTCGCGGACTTTCGCCGCTATCTGGCGATCGGTCATCTTGTCAGCGGTTTCAACACTCACGATGCGCCCAGCCAGATCTTTACTCTCCAGGCGTTTTTCAAGCTCGCCTTTGGCCTCGCCTGGGCCAAATATCTGAATAGATCCGAGTCGCGAATCACGGCAATGACTTCATCGTAATAGCTGCTTAGCTGGTTGCTAAACTGCCGGTCGCGCACGTCCTCCGGCGAGCCATCTTCGGAGGTACCGCCTGAAAAACGGACATGCCCTTCCAGGTTGGAGGTGATCTCCTGGATCTCTTCGCCTTCATCACTGACGAACACAATCACAGCCTTGCGATGGTCGATCCACAAACCGGTTTCTTTTTTCATATAGTCTCCTTACCTATTTCTGGATGGGTGCACTTTCTTGAAATCGATGTAGCCCCGCTCCACATCGGTTTCGATCAACTCTACCCGCATCCGGTCACCTACATCCACGCCATCAAACCCCTGCACCAGTTTTCCTTCAACCGGTAAACTGAGCAGTCGCACCCAGGTGCCTTTCTCTGACGCGCCGGTGACAATCGAATCGAACTGCTCTCCTATTCTCTCTTCAAGCAAGAGTGCGGCCGCCGATTTTTCGACCTGGCGCTCGACCTTATTGGCGGCATTCTCCGCTTCAGTAAAATGCAAAGCCAGTTCACGCAGCTCATCAATTTGATAGGGCAAAGGCTGACCGGCTAAAGCGGCTTTTACCAAACGTTGCGTTATCAGATCGGGATAGCGCCGGTTTGGCGCAGTAGAGTGTGCGTAATCCTTGACTGCCAGGCCAAAGTGGCCTGGGACATTTCCATCCGGCAGCTCGGCCGCATATTCACCGGCGCCTAATAGCTTGATTACCGCAAGGGAGAGATCGGGGAACCGCAGGGGATCGGCAGCTTTTTCCCTGATCAGAAACTCCTCCAATGCTTTTGAATTAGGCTCCCCTGGCAGCTTGCTTCCATGCTCGGCGGCCAGCTCCACAATCCGCTCCCATCGTTTCGGCGTGCGGACGACCCGGCGGATCGATGGGAATTTACAGGAGGAGAGATACCTGGCGGTCACCCCGTTGGCCGCGATCATAATATCTTCAATAATCTCTTTGGCCCGGTTTTTTTCCTCAATTTCAAGCGCTCGGATTTGGTCGCCATCAAAAACAGGCTTCGCCTCGATGGTTTCCAGGCTTAGCGCACCATGCAGGTGACGTAACTTTTTCATCCTTCGGGTCGCTTCATTTTGCAGGCGAAGGTTTTCCTCCAGACCATTCACAGAGGCTACCGCCTCGGGAATCGCTCCGTTCCCGTCCAGCCAGGCGGCAAGGCTGTTGTATGTAAGCTTGGCATGGTTACGCACCCATGCCCGGTCAATGCCTAAATCCTGCACGTCTCCGTTTGGTCCGATCACCATTTCGATGATGATGGCAAGCCGCTCCTCAGTGAAATTTAAGGATGTGACATCAGTCGAAACTTTTTCCGGCAGCATCGGGAAGATCTCTGCCGCGGTATACACCGAAGTGGTGTTGTGGCGTGCGTGCTGGTCAATCGCCGATCCGTCCCTAATGACTGAATCCACATCCGCAATAGCCACCAGGAGCTTTATCCTGCCGGCAGGGAGCGCTTCGGCAACGGTCAACTGGTCCAAATCCCGAGAGTCATCATTATCTATCGAAGCCCACAGAAGTTGCCTGAGATCACGGATTTGCTGCTTTGTCCCGTCTGGCGCACCGATTAATATTTCCGGCGCTTGAATCCCCTGGAGCTCGGCCAGCGCTGCTTTAGAAAAATCCGGGAGTAAGCCACGTTCGAGCATTGCTTGATGCGCAATGCTCTGTAATATTATGCGATGCTGTTTTTCGGTGTGGGCTGTCTGTGGCATAAGTACTCCTCGGATCAGGAACGAATTGTGACGGCGAATACCGACCTGGATGCAGAAGCGAGCAAACAGGTCGGCGCCCGCAGAAATCTCAACAGTTGAGCACGCTATTGAATAGCGCCTACTTTTTTACGATAACGGGGTTGGTACTCCTGGCTTCTTGCTTCACCCGACGCACATGGATGCGCTGCCCTTTGGATAATTTTTTCTTTTTCTTAACCGGTGCCTTAATTGTCTGATCAGTCATTGGTACAACTCCTTGTTTCTTTGGTCATCCTGAGTGCAGCTAAGAAACTAAATCCTTCGCTGCACTCAAGTGGTGTCATATTGATTCCTGCCTCACGACGGAGGCCTGGTACTGACTCTAGTGGGAGTGAACCCTTCTTCTCCCGGTAAACGCACGCACGATGACGAGCAGCAATACTGCCCCACCGAATGCAATCAGGATCGATGGCAGGTTGATCCCAGACATCGGGTCACCGACGTTGAAGAAGTAGGACGCAAGGAACCCTCCCATCAATCCGCCGATGATACCGATGATGATATCGCCAATCAAGCCAAAGCCCCCGCCTTGCACTACCTTTCCGGCTAACCAGCCGGCGATCAAGCCAACCACAATCCAGGATAGAATTCCCATACTAATCTCCATTTTTTACTGATCGAGTCTGCTTCTTGTTGCCGAGCGAAGGATAAATTACCTCCGCACGATGATATTACCCAAAGGCTAAGATACTCCGGGTATGACTGCCAGCAGATACCTTTGGAATTGGTCTTCAGCCTCCTTCTTGGGGATACCGTAACGTTCTACGATTAAATCGATCAGCCGGTCATGATCTCCATGGATCTGCTCGGTTTCTTCCTCAGTGATTTCTGGCCACCTGGAGTGGATTTTGTCGCTCACCTGGTCCCAATGACCTTCAATCGCTGAGTTTTTTACATTGTGCTCTCGAACGAAGTAATTGCCAATCGCCAGCAGAAGGATGGCTCCACCCACCGCCACCAGCAAGCCCAGCCAGCCAAAACCGGTTTCGTTGATATTGAACACACGTGGCAGCAAGAAACCAGCGACAACGGCGCCAACGCTGCCCAGGATGATATTAAGCAGCAAGATTGGGTGGCGGCGGCGCAAAATTACGGTGGCCAGCCCGCCGATGAAAGCTCCTGCAATTGCCCAAATAATGATATTTTCCATCGCATTCTCTCCTGCCTGTGAGTTATTTCAATCTCACAGGTATTCTATACTGGCCTTCAGAACGATAATTTCCGAACTACCGGGGGTAAGGAGACATTCGCCATACAATCTCAGTATATTGATAGAGAGTCTCAAAAGCGTCATAATCCGCCACTTACAGATGAGCATCCTTCATTCAGCATTAACAGGCTGGGATGGATGGAAAGGACCGGGGGATCCATCCCCCGGGTCGGCAACCGGCAGCCCGGCTTGCAGAATCGGTTCCGCTTTCTCGATCAGCTGGCTGAGCCGCTCCATGCTGCTGGTGATCAGCGCCAGCGGCGGTTCATCCATGGCCCTAATCGTTTCCCACAAGTGTTCCTGCCGCTCTTTAAAGTCGGAGACCTGGGCAGCAGCCCCTGCCACAGAGCGGCGGCTGACCAGGCGGCTCCACAGGATCTGGCACACAACCGATAATGGGGGTGCTAGGATGATGCCGATAACTCCAAAAGCGTTTGCCAACGCGATCACCAAAACAACCGTCAGGATAGGATTATCCAGTTTTCGGTTGAATAGCCGTGGCTTGACCCATACACCCAGAGCCGTCAGAGCGACGAGCGTAAAGAGCGCCGTGAACAGGCTGAGCTGTACACTGGTCAGCAGTCCCACCACGAGCACCGAGATGACTGCCAGCACCACGCCAACCACAGGCACCAGGCTTGCCAGGGCGCCAATCAGCGCCAGGAGCACCGGGTACGGCGACCCGAGCAGCCAATAACCCAGGCCTAACAGCAGCCCCGCCAGCAGACTGAAAATGAATTCGCCGCGAATATAGCCGCCGATATCAGGTTCGACATTCCGCCAAATACTACGCGCTCGTTTTCGCTGGCCGGATGGTAACAACGATAACCAAAGCCGCTCAAAATGTATCTGATTGATGCTCCAATACAGACTTAAGAACAGGATGACGGCTAAGCCGCTTACGACGCTGCCTATGCCCTGCGAAAAGCCAATTAAAGCAGGCAGCATCAGCTGCCCCTGGTCACCGGTAATCGCATCCACGAGCTGGCTAGGTGGCGGCAGCCGGGTATCCAGCGTCGCCTGGATTGGGCTGCCTTCCAGCCATATCGGCAGCGACCACTTATCTTGCGCCGACAATGTACCGCCAAGCTGTTGGATCTCATTGATCGCAGTTTTACCCACCATGTAGAGTAAGAACCCGAAGCCGATCAGAATCACCAGGTACAGCACAATATTGGCTATGCGCATCAAAAGGCTTTTCCCGACCAGACGGTTTATCATCGGGCGCAGCGCAGCTGCCAGCGCCAGTGAAATCAATACATACACGACCACTATCCGGAACTGCCACAAGACCAGCAGCGCCAGCAAGGTGGTCATAATCGCCATGCCGATCCTGAACACGTGCTTTGTCATGCGGCACCGGAAGGGCTGACCTGGGCTAGAAGAGAATCCAGGTCTGTCGTAATCGCCTCGATCTCGTCCATCATCTTATCAATCTGCTTTACCTCAACATCCGTGCCTTCTTTCTCTATCCGCGCCTGTTTACGCAGGTCCTGCGCCAGGTCCTGTGCTTCATAACGCAGTCGGCTGGCATAATCGCGCCCTGGCGTGACCTCCGACTCGATCGTTCCTGGGTTGAAAACGAAACGGTCGAGTAAAAGTTGAATAATCGCCGCTATGGGGATTGCCATCAGCGCACCGGCAATGCCAAAAAAAGAGCTCAATGAAAATATTGCCAGCAGCGAGACGAATGGATTGACACCCACCGCCTTCTTCATGACGCGCGGCACCAGCAAACTGTTTTCGATCTGTTGGATGATCAGCGTGGCAACGATCACCCAGATCAACTTGGAGGGGGATATGGATAGGGCAATGATCGATGCAGGGATGGCGCCAAGCAGCGGCCCAACCATGGGTATGGCTTCCATGACGCCTGCCACAAGCGCCAGTACCAGGGCATTAGGTAAGCCAATCAGCAGATAGGCGCTTAGCGCCATGAGGCCGATGATCAGGCAGAGAAATCCTTGTCCGGCAATATAGAAACCCACCTTGTTTTCCATTGCCGCGACCATTTCTCGGATGCTCTCGCGCTGGCTTGCCGGAATCAGCAGCAATGCCGATTGAATAATCCGCGGCCCATCCAGTGTCCAATGAAAGGCCAGCAGTAGAATAGTTGTGGTCATCAGGATAATTTTCGCCACTAATGACACGTAGCCTAACGCCTGCCCGGCAGAAGCCAGCGTTTGCTCACCCGTTTGCTGCACAGACTCCAACCCCAGGCCAGGCAGCGTCGGTGGGATGCGCTCGCTAAGGTCCACAATAACCGTATTGGAAGAGTTCACCATCCATTCACGGATGTCCTGGTAGTAGACCGGCACCTCGGCAGCTATCGTGACCCCTTGCTTGAGAATTGGCGGGAATAGCAGGAGTACGAAGCCGACCAGCAGGGCCAGAAATAGCAGATATACCGAAATGACTCCCGCTACCCGTGAGAGTCCTCGCCGGTTTAGCCAGGCTACCGCTGGGCGGATGACTGTACCGATTACGATAGCAACAAACAATATGAAAACGACCTGGTAGAAGCGATAAAGCAGCCAGAAAGCAAGCACGACCGACGCCAGGACGAGGGTCGCCCACACGACCCGCCGGAAGGTCCATTCATTCAGCTGCGATAGAGGATTCTATTGCCATGCTACCCTTACACTTAGATGGGTGTTTGAGATTCAAGGAGTATTCCATGTAGGTCAAACTCCGCTGCGGATTATCCCTGTTCCGCGCCACTTCTCAACAGAGAAGCAGCGCGGAACCATCCAAGGCACTCCACCAGGACTTCAGTTCGCAAACAGGCCCTGGCTATCCTGAAACTCGGATTTACGCAACTGCCTCTTTCACGTCCTTCATGCGCTTATTGAATTCCTCTTCGGCAGCTTCGCGGGTATAACCGTACTTCTGTTGCAGCAAGCCGACTATCTGCTCGGCATTGCCGTTTGCTTGTTCCAGCTCGTCGTCGGTGAGCTTGCCCCACCACTCTTTGACCTGGCCCTTCATTTCTTTCCACTTTCCTTCTGCAATATCCTGATTCATAATCTGATTCTCCTGATCCTTAACATACGCTGCTCCTGTTATTTCCACCGGCACACTGAGCAGCCTGGTGAACCGGTTTATTACTGCCTCAACAGATAATCTGTCCCGCAATAAAAACGGCGAGCAAACCAACTACAACCAAAGTGAGTATTTCCATCCCTATCCTCCGACTGTATTCTCTGTGTTGGATGACCAGATACTTCAAGCCAGCTCAGCTAAGATTTTGGACCGTCGTCAGGCAATAATTTTTGGGTCTGCCTGTGCTCTGCCGTAACCATTTGGCTGGCAAACCAGCCAATCACAGCTCCAGCGGAGAGCCATACTAAGAAATTAAACAGGTTCATCAGTTATCTCCTTTCTCCATGGATATTTTCGAGAATTCATCGATCCATCTCTAGAACCGCCTGTGGTTAGATAACCCCAAGCAGTTGTAAGATCAGAAGGATTAATGCAATAACGAGCAGGACGTGTATCCAACCGCCGGTCTTCGGAAAGCTTGAGTTGATGTTGCTGCCAAAAGCGCCGAGCAGCCAGAGTACTACGAGGATTAAGATTATCGCCCACAACATGAGATTTCTCCTTTTGATTGACCTACTGATAGTCTATTGGGAGCCACCGGATTAGTTCCCGGTGGCAGTTGATATAAAGTTCCGCATAAGGTTCCTTTGCAATTCTGCACCATACAGGGTTCCCTTTCAATGGAATAAGTGGTGAAAATGGTTTTGAGCCAGGCGATCATGCTGCCATGCTTATGTAGACCGTCCCGCTGCGCAAACTGTAACCCGCCCAACAGGTAGCTCCATCAATTTGGTACTCGGTCATCATGACCACCCGTCCACTGCTTTCCTCGCCAACTTGCTCCACAAACATGGTCTGCTGGTCTGCAACTCGAGTAACCCTGACATCAGTCATCTCGGGATCACTCTTCCGGATGTATCGCTCAACAATCCTATACAGTTGTTCTCCATTCATAAAATCCTCACCTGTTCAGACATGCTACAAAAAACTCAAAGCACCAGCGGCTCGGTGGAGCTCAACATCCACTCAAAGACCAGTTCCTGATCGTGGGGAAGCGCTGTTCGTTGCGAGAATTGCTCATAACCCGTCAGGTTGACACCGTGCAGCTCCTGCAACCGCTCCCGATACCAGACATCAAAGGGGAGCTTCGAATCGATGATCTGGCCCAGCGCCTGGCCTAAATCCTGAGCCTCCAGGGTAGTTACGGCTGTCGAGCCAAAAGCGGTTTCAACCAGTGCGAGGCGCTCGCGCGTGATCCCAATCCGTTGACGGGAGGCTTCATACATAATTTGCCGGGATCCGGATAGCTCCTGGCAGAACCGCCGCCAGGCTTCCACCTTACCCGCCAGAATTGGAAATGTCAGCACTATTCCAGGCATCACACACCCTCGATTTCTGCCAGATTAATTTTTTTCCTGGCTTCAAATTTCAGTATAATGATGTAGAAGTCTCAACAGCGTCACAAGGGGCATATGACTGCAAACCAGATGCTACAATTGCGCCTCATCACGCTCGGTGTCCCTGAAGTTCGCCTGGGGGATATCCCGCTGACCTTTTCCACGCGTAAGACTCTGGCGCTGTTGCTCTACCTGGCTATAGAGAGCGGGGTGCAGCCACGCGAGCACCTGGCCACTCTGCTGTGGCCAGAATCAAGCCCTGAACGCAGCTACGCCAGCCTGCGGAACACGCTTGGCCACCTGCAATCGGTGCTAAGGCAGGCAAGCGAGCAGGTCCAATCCCCTTATCTCCAGGTCACTCACAATGCTTTGGGGCTGAATCCAGACGCCAACATCGACCTGGACTTGCATACCGTAGAACAGGCTTACGCTTTAGCACGCGCCGATCGAGCCAGCCGGGTAATGCCTGAAGGGACAGCCAGCCTGCCAGTCCTGTATTCGGCCGTTGCCCGCCATCACGGCGATTTTCTCGTTGGGTTTTCACTTGGTGATGCCCCCGGCTTCGACGATTGGTCGGCAGTTCAGCGTGAAGTCTGGCGGCGCCGCCTGGGCCTGATCATGGATCGGCTCTCTGAAATCCAGTTCGCCAGCGGCGAGTTTGCCGGAGCGGCAGACACAGCCTCGCGCTGGATTTCCCTGGATACGCTCAATGAAGTCGCTTATCGCCGCAAAATGCGCGCTCATTTTTCCGCTGGTGAACGCGGGCAAGCCCTGGAAACCTACGAAGCCTGCCGCGCATTATTAACCTCGGAGTTGGGGATCGAGCCTGAGCCGGACACATCCGCGCTGGCAGAGCGCATTCGCACGCAAACCCGCCCTACACCGGCTCGCATCCATCACTCTGCGCCTCGCATACCCCGTCCCGATACATCGGTTGCTTTTCTAGGAAGCCTGTTTACCGGTCGAAATCTCGAAAATCAGGCGCTAAAAATACGCTATACCCTTGCGGCAGAAAGACAGCCTCAGCTCGTAGTGCTGCGCGGCGAAGCAGGCATCGGCAAAACTCGCCTTGCCAGGGAGTTTTTAACCTGGTGCGCTGACTCAGGGAGCCGAGATATTGCCCTGCAGCGCCTTCGAGAGCGGAAGCCATATACCATTTCAACCACTGACCGATGCTTTCCGTCTGCGGCTGGAACGCGAAAACTCGCCGACAGAAATTCTGGATGACCTATGGTTAGCCCCATTGAGTCAGCTGCTGCCGGAATTGTGCCAGCGCTATCCAGGTCTGCCACCTACCCCTGATGTACTTCCTGGCCTGGAAGCGGAAGTTGCCCAGGCGCAGCTCTTCGAACCCCTCACCCAATTGACCCTGGCCATGGCCGAACGGGCGCCTTTTGTGTTGCTCGTAGATGATTTGCAATGGGCTGATAGTGCCACCTTAGACTTCTTGCAGTATGCCATCCGGCGCTGGAGAGATAGTGCGGCGCGGATTTTACTGCTTGTCAGCCTGCGATCAGAAGGTTTACAACCGGAGGGTTCTCAAGGATTGATCCGTTGGCTGACACACGTAGAGCATGAAGTCACCTCGGTTCATCTCGCGCTGGAAGCGTTAGGGGAAAGCGAGACAGTGCAAATGGTGCAGTCGATCCTGGCGCCGCCAGCCGCCGACTTTGCCCAATGGTTGTACAACGAAACGCATGGGCAGCCCTACTACTTGATAGAGACCTTGAAAGATTTGCTCGAACGCCGTGTAATTCATCCCAAACACCGGTCAGAGGGGCAATGGACCTTTGCAGTGGATGCGGAGCATAACCTTGGTTTGGAAGTGCGCGTCCCATCCACGGTGCATGCTGTGATCCGCTCACGCTTAAATCGCCTGAGCCCCAATGCCTTCAGCCTGTTGGTAAGCGGAGCTGTCCTGGAGCAGCGCATTACATTCGAGCGCCTGAGTGAAATCTCCAATGTGAACGAAGATCTGGCCTTACCCGCCCTGGATGAATTAATCAGCGGCCGGTTATTATTAGAAGCGACGCTCCCAAGCATCGACGGTGCCTACGCCTTCGTCAACGACATGCTGCGCGATGTCGTGTATACCGAAGCCGGGGATGCGCGCCGGCGTCTTTTTCACCGGCGGGCGCTGGAAATGTTAGAAGTTGAGGGGGAATCTGCCGCTGTGCTGGCTCATCATGCGCTGGCAGCCGGGCAAAAACAAGCTGCATTCCATCATAGTGTAACAGCAGGGAAAGAAGCGCTGCGCCTCTCCGTAACGAGCGAAGCGATAGTTCATTTTGAATATGCCCGAAAAATCGTGCAGCAGTTTGAGAGTTCAGAGATGCTGGATAAAGAGGAGGTGAATGACCTTTATATCTGGCTAGGTAGAACTTACAAGCTTAGCAGTCAGCCCGAAAAAGCTTTGGCAGTTGAAGCCGAAAGACAATTGTTGGGCTAAAGGCGAATTTCCCTGCCAAGGTACTCCTCACTCACTTGACGAGCAACGTGACCAATGCCTGGTGCGCCTGGTTCGGTGAAATTTCCAGCGCGTAGGCCCATTCGACGAGCAACGAATTTGTCGCCCGTTCCAAAATAAATTTTTCCTGATCATTCAACTTTTTACTGTTCTTGAAGCCGGTTAAATCTCGCACCACCTGAAAAATTGACTTCAGCTGACCATCTCTCAACAAAGTCATGAGCTGTTCCTTGCGCAATACCCGATCTTCCAGGAGCGTATTACTCGGCCTGCTAAGAATCTCCGACAGCCCAACAAATTCGTCGGGCTTGGCAGGCAGGCGCAGGCTGTGCTGCTGCGGATCATCGACCGGAATCCAGATCGACAGGCTGCCGGTCTGAAATATGTAGCAGAGCGCAGGGAGATCGTGAATGATCTTCTCTTCGATTTGGACGATCTCGCCCAAGCCATGAATTGAATGGATGACTTTATCACCAATATCAAATTTCATCCTACGCCTCTTTCAGAAAACACAGGTGAAAGCCTCTGGGGCAAAGCATTCTATACTGAAGAAATACTCGCCCCGGAGGTTCCAGCCGACAGATTATCTGCCGGCCAGTTGGTTAGTTGCGCTGGGGCTGTTCTACGCGCGGCTTGGCGATGTTCACCTTGATGGCGCGGTCATCCAGCATTTTCTCATTCAGCGTCGTGATCGCGTTTTGTGCGTCCGCATCGCTGTTCATCGTGACAAAGGCAAACCCTTTCATTCGTCCCGAATCACGGTCCTTAATCATATCGATCGCGACGATCGTACCGGCAGTGGCGAACATCGTTCGCAAGCCATCTTCGGTTACATCGGGGGACAGGTTTCCTACATACAGTTTTGTTTCCATTTTCAATTCCTTTACAGAGTTTCAACCATCGACTCGACTCAGTCACAATGACGGTCGTTGAAATATTTTCCAGGATCATGGGAGAAAAAAAAGCGCCATTCGTTACAGAATGGCGGCTCATCAAACGCAAATCTGGAATTTGTCTAGATTTATTATACCAGACCTTACTCCGATGCGCCTGATTTCGATATGAAGGTTTGCTCATACAAGGGTATGTCCAGGCGTCCAGACACTGACCTTCGCAGGTAAATTCCCATAAGCAATCCAATAAACGTCGTAGAGACCCTCACCTGCATCAACGACTTGCTGCGGGATGTGGAGTATACTCAAACTAAGCTGCTCGCACTACGTGGACCACGCAAATCGAGTGTCATTCTGAGCGCAGCGAAGAATTTAGATCCTTCACTCCGTTCAGGATGACCCATGAAATAAGGATGTTCAGTGTCTCTTTCACCAGAGTGCGTGAGAAATCCGGATTGACCCAGTATTTATGGAGGCTGCAAGATGTCCAGTCCTGAAGCGAACACGAAAATAGGGATTCTGGTAGGTGGCGGGCCGGCGCCCGGGATTAACGGGGTCATCCACTCGGTTACCAACCAGGCTGCGCAGCATGGGATGGGGGTCATCGGAATTTACGACGGCTTTCGACACCTGATGGATGGCAAGCTTGTTGGAGAAGTCCTGACGCCGCAATCCGTCGCCTATATCCACCGCCAGGGAGGGTCGATCCTGCGCACCGCCCGGGCCAACCCCACGCAGTCGGATATCGCTATGCGCAATTGCATTACGGCACTTCAGGAAGCGGGAATTTCCTGCCTGGTTTCCATTGGCGGCGATGACACGGCATTTTCTGCTTCACGCGTCGCCCGTTACGGACAGGAGATCATGGGGGTTACGCTGCGATCTGTCCATGTCCCCAAGACGATCGATAATGACCTGCCTTTGCCGGATGATATCCCGACCTTTGGCTACGAAACTGCCCGCGAGCTGGGCGCGCAGCTGGTGATGAACCTGAAGGTCGATGCCAGCACCAGCCAGCAGTGGTTCCTGGTATTAACCATGGGGCGCAAGTCCGGACATTTAGCGTTAGGGATCGGCAACAGCACCGCTGCTACGCTCACCTTGATCCCGGAAGAATGGCGCGGGGGCGAAATCCGTCTCCAGGAAGTCGTGGATATCTTGACGGTATCCATTCTGCTGCGTATGTTGGAGAACAAACCATATGGCGTTGCCCTTTTGGCAGAAGGAATATTAGAGAACCTGTCTCACCAGGATCTGGCGATCCTCGAAAATGTGGAGCGGGATGAGCATGGGCACATCCGCCTGGCGGAAGTCAATTTCCTGGATATCCTCAAAAGAGAGCTGGAGGATAACCTCAGGTGTCTCGGAGTCAAGATCAAATTAGTGAAG
The DNA here is from genome assembly GCA_963744375.1 of uncultured Chloroflexia bacterium. Lineage (GTDB taxonomy): Bacteria > Chloroflexota > Anaerolineae > Anaerolineales > UBA4823 > CTSoil-045. Next base: position 425,027 of record CAVUTH010000002.1, read on the forward strand.
CACGTGCTTGGCTACGAGCTGCGCTGTGCCCCGCCCAATGCGCACGATATTGAATACACCCGCACCCTGGGCGAAGCCGCGGTAAGCTTCTTGCTCAGCGGCGGGACAAATGCCATTATCTCCTTGCAGCACAACCAGGTTGTGCCCATCCCCTACGATCAGATGATCGATCCCGAGACAGGTCGGACAGAGGTGCGCATGGTGAATATCGACACTTACCGCTATCAATCGGCTTACAAATTTATGACCCGCTTGAAGCCCAGTCATACCGGAGATGAAAGGCTGTTCGAACGCCTGGCCGCCCTGACTTGCCTGGACGTAGAAAAATTCAAAGCAAGCTACGCATACCTGGCCGGGTGTGGCACGCGCCCGTTTTGATGTTATATATGAACCGGCATATGCGCCCAACTGGAGGTGCAGGTTTGATTACTAGATCTAAACCCTCTTCCTAGCCGGTAGACGACGTGTTCCCTCATAAGGCCGCAGCATAATTTGACTGATGGCTCCATCCGAGTCGACCGGGTAATTTCCAATCACCAAATTGGCGGATGCAAAGGCAAACTTTTTCGGCATCTCGAAAACTACCGCATCCTGGCTGAAGTTCAGCACCACCAGCAGGCGCTCGTCTTCCAAAGTGCGCGTGAAAGCATAGATTTTCTCGTGCTCGGGCAGGATCAGATCGTAAGAGCCATAAACCACCACCGGGTACGTCTTGCGCAGCTGGATCAGCTTCCGATAGTAATGGAAGATTAAGTCAGCATCCGCCAACGCCTCTTCGACGTTGATCTCCAGGTAATTCGGATTGACCATCAGCCAGGGCTTCCCGCGGCTGAATCCAGCCTGCGTTTCTGCCGACCACTGCATGGGTGTGCGCGCATTATCGCGGCTCTTCCTGCGCACGATCGCCATGACTTCGCCTGGGTCCCTGCCTTTTTCGTCCACCTGCTCGCGATACATATTGAGCGTCTCGAGGTCGTTGCAATCGGCGATCGACTCGAAAGGTACATTGGTCATGCCGATCTCTTCGCCCTGATAGATATACGGTGTGCCCTGCAGCATATGCAGCAATGTCCCCAGCAGCTTGGCCGATTGGATGCGGTAGCGACCATCATCGCCAAAGCGGGAGACCTGGCGCGGCTGGTCGTGGTTGCTCAGGTAGTTGCTGTTCCAGCCTTTGCCATCCAGGTCGCTTTGCCAGCGCGTGATTAGTGTTTTCAGGTCGACCAGCTTCCAGGAAGCAACCGAATCCCTGGTCGAGCCCGGGGTTGGCGCCGAGTTCGATCCCCATGTGCTCGAACTGAAAGACCATGCTGAGCGGGCCGTTTTGCTCATTGGTCAGATCAATGGCGTGCTGCGTGGACACCCCTGGCGTTTCGCCCACCGTCAGGATATCGTAGTGTGCCAGCACGTTTCCCTTCATCTCATCCAGGTATTCCAGCAGCCGCGGGCCATTCAAGAAATATTTGCCACCGTACACATAGCGATCATCTGAGGTGCGCGGCGCATCCGGCAAGCCGGGCGCTTTGGAGATCATGTTGATCACATCCATACGGAAACCATCCACACCCTTTTTCAGCCACCAATGCATCATGGTATAGATTTCCTGGCGTACCTTTGGGTTTTCCCAGTTCAGGTCTGGCTGTTTCTTAGAGAAAAGGTGCAGGTAGTATTCTTCGGTGGTTGGGTCATACTGCCACGCCGATCCGCTGAAGTGCGATTTCCAGTTGTTGGGCTCCCTGCCCTGCTTGCCTGGGCGCCAGATATAGTAGTCTCGGTAGGGATTGTCCTTCGCTTTGCGTGCCTCCACGAACCAGGGATGCTCGTCTGAAGTGTGGTTGACCACCAGGTCCATCACCAGCTTGATGCCGCGGCTGTGCATCTCTTCCAGCATTTCTTCCCAATCCGCCAGCGTGCCGAACTCGGGCATGATATTCTGGTAATCGCTGATATCGTAGCCGTTATCGTCGTTTGGCGAGCGATATACCGGAGACAACCACACCACATCCACGCCCAGGCTTTTCAGGTAATCCAGCTTCAGGATGATGCCCCGCAAATCGCCAATGCCATCGCCGTTGCTATCGTAAAAACTGCGCGGGTAGATTTGATAGACTACGCTTTCTTTCCACCACTTCTGCTGCATGTTGATCACTCCGTTGTCTGATGTCAAGGCAAGAATCCGATTATCACCCATTTTATTTGTCTTCTGGTACAAATGGAAGGGTTTCGACTCATCATTGCGCTCAAAACACAACCCGGGCAGATCCAAAATAATTAAGGTAAAATAACTCTCACAATTCAACCCATGCCCGACCGTGATCCCATCCTTCTGAAAACCAAGTTGACCCGGCCTCCGATCGCCAGGAGCCTGATCGACCGCCCCAAGCTATTTGAGATCCTCAATAGCGGAATATCTCGCCCGCTTACCCTGGTAGTGGCCTCGGCCGGCTTCGGCAAAACCACCCTGGTAAGTACCTGGCTCGAACAGCTCAGCCATGGTCAGATCTCGGATGCAACGACCATTCCGGTCACCTGGCTCTCACTCGATGAATATGACAGCGACCTGAACGTTTTTCTGCGCTACCTGATCGCAGCTCTGCGCATGATCTTTCCAGATGCCTGTGAAGAGACTCTGGCAATGTTACAGGCCCGGCAGGATCCCTCGGATGAGCTGCTCTTCGCAACATTCGATAACGAGATAGAGGACCTCGGGCGGAATTTCATCCTCGTATTAGATGATTACCACGCCCTCCAGGGTATGCAGGTACACAACCTGATAAAACAGTGGTCAAGCCATTGGCCCAGCCCGCTGCACCTGGTGCTTATCTCCCGCATCAACCCGCCCTTTCCGCTGGCGAGCATGCGCGCCAAGGGATTGGTCACCGAAATCCGCACTGAGGATTTGCGCTTTTCTCCCGGGGAAACCGCCGCCTATCTGCAGCAGACCCAATTTTTTCAGTTAAGCCAGCCTGCTCTGGATCTGATGGAAGCACGTTTCGAGGGTTGGATCGCCGGTCTGCAGCTGGCTGCCCTGTCCTTGCGCTCGGCAGTCAGCCAGGATGACGTGTTGATCGGACTCTCGGGTGATAACGCCAACATTACCGGATACCTGATGGATGAGGTGCTCATCCACCAATACCCTGCCATTCAATCTTTCTTGTTGAAGACATCCATCCTGGATCGCCTGTCCCCAGGGCTGTGCGCTGCGGTCATGGGAGAAAGTGACACCACATGGAATGCACGTGCCTGCCTGGATTGGATCGAACGCTCCGAGCTCTTTATTACGCCACTCGATAATCGCAGGGAGTGGTACCGCTACCATCAACTATTCCAGGAGCTGCTGCAGCAGCGCCTGTCGGTCGAAGCGACACCAGACGAGATAGGCCGGCTCCACCTGCAGGCATCCACCTGGTATGAAGAACATGGGCTCATCGATGAAGCCTTACAGCATTCTCTGGTGGCAGGCGACCTGAGTTTGGCCGTCCGGCAGATGGTTGCCGGGCTGTGCGAAGTGACCAATCGGGAAGACCGGCCTACTCTGGAGCGCTGGCTGCGCCTGTTGCCCGGCGGAGTCATCGAGAATGATGCCGGGCTGCTGATGGTCAAGGCCTGGGCGCTGCAATTTATGTGGCGGCTGGATCTTCAGGCCCAGGTACTCCAACAAGCCGGAGCGCTGTTAGATGCCGGCAATGGGCGAGAATACGATAGAGGTGAGGAGCAAGTGCTGCGCGGGCAAATCCTTGGCTTGATGGCGCAGCATGCATATTTAAGCAACCAGAATGACCAGGCCATCGATTTTGCCAGGCAGGCGCTGGCACTGCTGCCACCACCATGGAAATTTGTGCGCGGTGGAGCGATGTTGTTCCTGGGGATGGCTATGCAAGCGATCGGCCAGGCCCAGCAGGCGGAAAAATTATTATTGGACGAATTTGCCTCCCAGGACGACAAAACCGATGTCTACTCCCTTGCCCTGCTGAGGGGATTATGTTTTGTCTACCTGAACAGTGGGTCACTGGTCCGCTGCGAGCAAACTGCCCGGCTGCTCCAGCAGGGGTCGGTTTCTCGTAAGATTGCCATTATGAAGAACTGGAGCGACTGGTATCTGGGCCTGGTGCATTACCAGTGGAACGAGTTGGAAGCTGCAGCCGGATATTTCTCCCAAATCATGGAAAATCGCTACACCGCCCAGGTCACCACCATGCGAGATGCCGTTGCCGGGATCGCCCTGATTCACCAGCTGCGAGGCGATCCCAAGCAAGCCTGGCAGATGGTTGAGTCGATCTCCCATTATGACCTGGAGCTGTACGGCATAGAGGACGTACGCACCCGCTCGCTGCGCGCCCGTTTACTGCTGATGGAAGGAGATCAGGAAAGCGCGGGCCGGTGGGCTGATTCTTTCACCGCCCAACCGCCCGACGCGCCACTGCTCTGGTTAGCCGAGCCGCAAATCATGCGCGTGCGTGCACTGCTGGCAAGAGGCAATCAGGCCGACTTGCAGTCCGCCCAGCGAGTGCTGGATGCGCTGGAAGATATCACCGACCGCACCTATAATATCCGCTTTAAAATCCAGTTGCTGGCGTTTCGGGCGATTTTACTGGATGCGCAAGGGGATACAGGAGCTGCCGAGGCGCTGCTGAAGCAGGCGCTGGAGCTGGGGCGTCCAGGGCGCTTCAACCGCGTCTTCCTTGACCTGGGCAAGCCCATCCAGGCAATACTCAACCGTCTGGTCAGCCAATATCCTGACATGCAGATCATCCCGGCGATCCTGGCAGCCTTCCCGGAGGTAGCCAGGATACCGGAAAGAAATGGCGAGCAGCCTCAAATTTCCCGGTTGTCAAGGCAAGCAAATGCATCGCTGGTTGACCCACTGACCCCCCGGGAGCTCGAAGTCCTGGCCTTGCTGCGCGGACCGAAAAATATCAAAGAGATCGCCCAGGAACTATTTATCTCGTACGCGACTGCTAAACGTCACACAATCAACATCTACGCCAAACTCGGCGTTAATCAGCGTTGGGATGCGGTCAATCGGGCAGAAGAATTGGGCATCCTGCCTCCCCGTTAAGCCGGCAAGAAGCCTCCAATTTATGTACACCCGGAATACACCCCAGAAATACACCAATCGGTGCTATTTTTTTGTGTAGAAGGGTACTATGATACAATCATCAACCGTTCAATTTCGTTCATCTTATTATATTTTTCAAGGAGAATTAAGCAATGAAAGCAATTAAATCCGTATCTGTTGGTTCGTTCGCTTTGTACGGCGCCATGTTTGCAGTCTTCTGGACCTTCGTGTTCGGCCTGACCTATTGGATTCTGGGCTGGCTGTTTGGCGCGCAGTCCTGGTGGATCGATATGAACTTCGCCAATTGGGCTTCATACTCCTTCCAGACATTCCTGTCGGTCATCTGGCGCAGCTTGATCAACGCCATCCCCGGCGCACTGGCCGGCTTGTTTATCGCGCTGGTCTACAACGCAGTCGCCGGTATGATGGGCGGCATCAAAATCAACCTGGAGTAATCTCCTTACTCAAACCGGCAGGCATCTGTTAGCCTGCCGGTTAACATTTAAGTTGAAAGGGAATATAGGATGAAATCTGAAAAGAAACATAAAGTAATGCTGATCGTTGTCGTTTCAATGCTGCTCATGCTGGTCGTGAGTGCCTGCGGCACCAGTGAAACCCCAGCACCCGCCCCAACCCAGGACGTGGCTGCCATCCAGACCGAGGCTGCCCAACAGGTGGTAGCCGATATGACCGCCAACGCCCCAGCCCCCACGGAACCGCCGCCTGCTACAGCAGTGCCTACCGAGGCTCCGCCGCCGCCCGGTCCCACGCCTGATCCGAATATGCCGGTAGCGGTTGTGCCGACTCCTGCAGCCGGTGAACCCGCTGCGGTCGCCAATACCAATACCACCATCTACAGCGGGCCCGGTGAGAACTATGTGATGTACGCAACCTTCCTGACCGGTTCCACAGCTAAAATCATCGGCAAGAGCGAGGACGGGTTGTGGTGGGTAATCAGTGTTCCCCCCGCGCCGAATGGCCAGGGCTGGATCAACGCGGCATGGGTTACGGCCACCGGCGCTGATGGCGTCGCAGTTGTAGCCACGCCGCCCGTACCGCCTACCGTCGATATGGTGCCCCCGGCACCGGAAGATCCCCAGGCGACGGCGATTGCTAATGTCAATATCCGCTCCGGCCCAGGCACGAATTTCCCGGCCTATGGCGTCGCCCCCTTCGGGACGACCGGCCGCGTCATCGGCAAAAGTGAAGACGGTGAATGGTGGGTCGTGCGCCTGGATCCCACCAAGGTCGGGGCCGGTTACGGCTGGGTCTCGGCGGAGTACACCGTAGCATCCAATGTGGAGAATATCCAGGTTATTGCTACGCCGCCCGCGGCGCCAACCGCCACCCCGCCGCCCCCGGCAGAGGGTGCGCCAACAGCCACGACGATCGATTGGGTGAATGTGCGCAGCGGCCCGGGGACCAACTTCCCCGTGCTTGTGGTTGCACCTCCCGGTTCCACCGGTGAAGTTACCGGTAAAAGCTCCGATAACGCCTGGTGGCAGGTGATCATTCCCACCCAGTACTCGGCAGATGGGCGTGGCTGGGTTTCGGCCGATTGGGTAACCACCCAGAACACCGGCAGCGTACCGGTGGTAGCCTCACCCACGCCGCCTCCGACCGTTCCCACGACGCCTCCGCCGCCCACTACCAACGCCGGCTGTGCCCTTGTATCCCAGAACCCGGTGGATGGCACAATTTTCGCCCCCGGGGCAAGTTTCAACACCACCTGGGTGTTACAGAACACCGGAACAGCCAATTGGGACATGGGCGAGTATGATATCGTCTTCGCCGGTTCAGCCAATAATATCCTCATGCACCAGGGCCCCGACGGTTACGACATCACCAGCACAGTCCAGCCTGGCAACACGTATAACTTCACTGTGCCCATGATCGCGCCCTTCGAACCGGGCGTGTATGGCGAGGCCTGGCAGGTTGTTCTGGGCAGCCAGACGATCTGCCCGTTCTACGTCTATATCACCGTACAATAGCCTGAACATTCAACACTGATGCACCGGCGGTTACCTGGGAACGGGTAATCGCCGGTGTTTTTTTTAATTTCTACACCTGGATTACACCTGCCGAATACACCTGGGGGTGGTTATTTTCCTGAAGAGGAGACGCTATGATTTATGCATGGCAAACACAAGCTTCAGGCAGCGCAGACCATACGATCTCCCGGCTCATTACCGGATATGCGTGCTAGGCCGAATTGACTTAACCTGGAAGGACAGCCTGGAAGGAATGACCGTTAACAGCGCAACCAGCCAGTCAGGCGACCCCTGTACCATCCTGGATGGCATGCTAAGCGATCAAGCCGCGCTGGCCGGCGTGCTGAACACGCTGTACGAGCTGCACCTGACGGTGCTGACCGTGCAGCGCATGGGAGAGTGAAAATCATGCCAGGATTTAATGATGATCTGGCGCTCGGGCTGGCGCGCCTAGTACGCCACGCGCAGCCTGTTGCAGAACGGTTATAACGCACGCAACCTGTCCGGCGGCATGCTTTCTCGCATGATCCAGGCAGGCAAAACGGGATAACAGGAGGTGAGTGAACGACGAGATGAATCATCAGTATATAGACTATACAGGCGGCCGGACCTGGCGGGTAACCATTTGCCATCACCACCGGTCAGGGAATACGTAATGCGATGGAAGAACCAACTCAATATTAACCCGGGAAAAAATAACAACGGCAACCAGCTGTTCGTTCACCCGGAGACCTAACAAGAAAGGAATTTACCATGTCCGAAAAAGTGTCCACAACCGTACCATTGAATTGGAAAGAGGTTTGGTACACCAACTGCCCGATGGTATCCGCCAACAACGTCGACCAGGAGCTGGGCTGGTGCCGGGAAGAGTACAAGAAGATCGGCGTCGAGTATGCCTACTTCCGCTCCACTCCCGAGAACAACTTCTACCCGCACTATGTCCACAACCTCGATAACCTGATCCGCTTCGGCGGACTGTATCCCCCGATTGCCGTCAATGCAGACATCCGCCGCACCGTGCTGCTGGGGGCGACCTGGGTATACGAGGGTGGGGTGATGCAGGTGCGCGCCCGCGACAAGATCTTCCGCGTGCAGGATCTGAAAGGCAAGAAGATCGGCATCACCAAGAGCCTCAACACCATCAAGAACGACTGGTGGCGCATCCAGGAGCACATGGGCATCGAAAATATCCTGAGGCTGAACGACATGACCATGGATGATATTGAGCTGGTCGAGTTCCCCTACCCGGATGACTGGTACGACAAACCCGAGATGCTTGTGCCGCCGATGAACAACCCGTCTGAGCTGTGGCTGCGCCGCGACCACAAGCACGACTATGCCTTCCGGCCATTGGAGAAGGCACTGCTGAACGGCACCGTCGATGCCATCTACAACCAGATGGGACAATTGGGACAGCTCTCGGAGGCCACTGGCGAAATCAAGGCCATCTTCGACCTGTCCAAGCTCCCGGACTGGACGATTCAGGTTGCCAACACCCCTGCTGTCATCACCTGCACCGACGTGATGGCCAAGGAGCACCCCGAGCTTGTGGTCGCTTACATGAAGGCCATGATCAAGGTCGGGCGCTGGGCCAACGAGCACAAACACGCCGCGGCGGCCATCCTCAACCGCCAGACCTTTTACCTGGATGCCGAGCATACCTATGAAGGCATCAAGCACGTCGACATGGTACCGAGCCTGAGCGCGCAGAACCTGCAATGCGTCAAGATCGGTAAGGATTTCATGTTCAGCCACGGCTACATCAAGAACGACTTCGATGTGGACAAGTGGGCGGCGCCGGAATTCCTGGAGCAGGCTGCGGTGGAAGTCCTCAAGGAGGAATGGACGCGGCGGAGCTGGAGCAAGCTTCCCACGGGAGGCGGGCTCGAGGTAGAGGGCACGCGCCTCGGGTAGGAAAGATTTTTATTTGAGAGGATTGAGCGGTGTAACCGCTCAATCTTTTCGATATTCTGAAGGAGATGAGTAAATGGCTGCAAATGAAGGAACAGTAGTTCATCAGGGGATGCAAGTGCCTCCAGCAAAGCAAACTGCCCTTGGGCTTTACTTGACGGCGCGAGAGGCGTACGAGATGTGGAAAGCCGATCCCGAACATGTCAAGGTGCTCGACGTGCGCATGGTTGAAGAGTATGTTTTCCTCGGGCACGCTGAGGCTGCGATCAATATCCCGGTGGCCTTCCCGAAATACCAATGGCATGCAGACAAGCGCAAGTATGGTTTCGAGATCAATCCCGATTTCATCGACCACGTCAAGGAAATCTTCAAACCTGAAGACACCATCGTAGCCATGTGCCGCTCCGGTGGGCGCAGCGCATTCGCCATCAATATGCTCGCCAAAGCCGGCTTCACCAATCTATGGAATATTATCGATGGCTTTGAAGGCGACATGGTCAACGATCCCGAGAGTGTCTTTCACGGCAAGCGCATGAAGAACGGCTGGAAAAACTCCGCCCCCTGGAGCTACGAGCTCGATCCGGCGAAAGTATGGGTTCCCACGGGAGAAGAGCTGGATACGCTCCGCAGCACGCTGGATATTTGACGGTAATCTGATGGTCGATCTCCAGCCTTGTAAGCTCCCATCGGGCTAACAAGGCACGGACATAGTATGATCTTTACCATAGATAGATGCTCGCACTACGTGGGCCACGCAAAACCGATGTCACCCTGAGCTTGCGAAGGATCTAGACCCTTCGCCCCCTCGTTCTACTCGGGACTTCGAAGCTCAGGGTGACAAATGAAATAAGGAGAAAAGTCAATGACTGCGAATGAACTCTTTACAATAATCGCCCAGATATCCGGTCTGCTCGGCATCGTCTGCAGCATGCTTGCCATGGGATTGGGTTTGACCTTATCCCAGATTGTCCAACCATTGAAAAACATTCGCCTGGTGGTGCTGGCGCTGCTGGCAAACTTTGTGCTGGTGCCTCTGCTTGCCTATGTCATCACGCTGATCATACCGCTTGATGATGCGCTCAGAATCGGATTGATCGTCCTGGCTACCTGTGCAGGGGCGCCCTTTCTGGTGCTGGAGGCGCGCGGCGCCAAAGCCAACCTGGCCGTTGCCGTAGGGTTGATGACTCTCTTGATGGTCGTAACCATATTCTACCTGCCCGTGGTCCTGCCGCTGCTCCTGGCCGGGGTTGAAGTGGATGCGGGGGCGATTGCCCAATCGCTGATCGTGCTCATGCTGATCCCCCTGATCCTGGGTTTGCTGGTTAAGTCACACGCGCCCGACACGGCGAAAAACTGGGCACCGGCAATGAACAAGATAGGCAGCCTGGGAATCCTGATCTTGCTGGTGGTCGGGCTGGGATTGAATCTGGCCAACGTCATCAGCCTGATCGGCACAGGCGGTTTCCTGGCGCTGCTGCTGTTCATCATTGGCAGCCTTTTCATCGGTCTTGCAGCTGGCGGCCGAGATCCAGGCGTCCGCACTGTGATGGGGCTGGGTACAGCGCAGCGCAATGTATCGGCTGCCATTCTGATTACGTTGACTAACTTTTCTGGCACGCTGGCAGTCCCGTATGTGCTTGTGGCGGCTATCTTGCTCCCCTTGATTTTACTCTCAATCGCGCGCTGGTTAGGGAAACGCAGCGAGGCAGGTGCGCCAGCAGAAGCGCCTGCTTCCTGAGGCCTGCCGCTGATCTTGATCCCAACGGCGCGCCGATTAGGTAAACAGAATGAGGTGGAGGCTTGATCTTTGCCGCAACGCCAATAATCACTTCAACTCCTCTAAGCCAGGTACACTTGTCGTAATTGCGACCACGGTATTACAATAGGGCAAGCCCTAATTGTCTTTTAATCCTATTGTTATCGAGGAGTTGAAATGGCTGTGGAAAACAAGCAAAGCTCAAGTCCAGGTCCGGTCCACCGCTACCTGCCGATCCTTAACTGGCTGCCAAAATATCAACGCACCTGGCTACGTACCGACCTGATTGCCGGGTTGACAGTCGTTGCCCTGCTTATCCCGGAAGGCATGGCCTACGCCGAGATCGCCGGTATGCCACCGGAGACTGCTTTCTATGCCGCCCCGATCGGCTTACTGGCTTTTGCCATCTTTGGCACATCCCGCCAGCTGGTCGTGGCGGTATCGGCCATCATCGCTACCATGTCTTTTGCCACGGTCAGCCTGATCGCCGCGCCGGAGACGCCTGAATTCATCCTGCTTACCGCCGCCCTGGCGGTCCTTGCCGGGCTGATTTCGATTGCAGCCGGCTTTTTGAAACTGGGTCGAGTGGCGCAATTCTTCTCAGAGTCGGTGATGGTCGGATTTATCACCGGGCTTGCGCTGATGGTGATGATCAAACAGGTGCCCAAGCTTCTGGGCATCGAAGGCGGGCACGGTAACTTCTGGGAGCGCCTGTATGAGATCATCCTCCACCTATCGGAAACGCATCTGCCGACCCTGGTGACCGGTGTGCTGTGTCTGATCCTGCTGATTGCGCTGGAACATTATTTCCATAAAGTCCCCGCCGCACTGGTGGCACTGGTGTTCGGCATCCTTATCTCCGTAGCTTTTGGCCTGGAAGCGCGCGGTGTTGAGATCGTGGGAGATATCCCGGCAGGGCTGGCTGCGCCTCAGTGGCCGGCGGTTGGACTGGAAAACTGGTGGCTGTTATTCCCCGGTGCAGTCGGGTTAGCGCTGGTCAATTTTGCCGAAGCCATCGGCCCATCACGCAACTTTGCCGCTGCCCACAAATACAAGATAGATCCCAACCAGGAGCTGGTCGGGCTGGGCGCAGCCAACTTCGGCGCCGGGTTGTTCCAGGGTTTTCCAATCGGCTCGAGCCTGTCTAAGTCGGCTGCCAACGACCGGGCTGGGGCACACAGCCAGCTTTCGGGCATTATCGCCGCAGGAGTAACCATCCTCGTCGCCCTTTTCTTCACTCAATTTTTCTATTCTTTGCCCGAAGCCGCCTTAGGGGCAATCGTCATCGTTGCCGTTTCCGGCATGCTCAAGTTTGCCAAGATGAAACACCTGCTCAATATTCGCCGCTCCGATTTTATCCTGGCGATTGTGGCGCTGTTTGCCGTGCTTACCTTTGAAACCCTGCAAGCTTTGTTGATCGCAGTCATCGTCTCCCTGTTTGCCCTGGTGCTGCGCGCCAGCCGCCCCGATCTGGCGATATTAGGCCGTGTTCCAGGACGGCTGGTATTCAGCGATATCCGGCGCTACCCGGAAAACACAACAGTCCCGGGATTATTAATGGTGCGACCGGAAAATAGCCTGTTCTTTGCCAACGCCGAAGGATTTCGTGAAGCAATCGTCACTGAAATGCTTTCCAGCGCTGTGCCGGTAAAAGCAGTGAGTCTGGATCTGGGCGCAACCACCGATCTGGATGTGCCCGGCGCCGAGATGTTGGTAAAACTGACCGAAGACCTGCACAGCCGGGAAGTGCGCCTGATGTTGATCCACGTCATCACACCAGTGCGGCAGATGCTCGAAAAGGCCGGGGCAATGGATAAAATCGGGACGGAAAACATTTTTGTTGGCCCGCCCGAAGCCGTCATGGAATATCTATCTTCCCAATCCGATGATGCCGGCATTCTGGAGCTGCTCAGCAATGGAGCGGATTCGGTCCGCAGTCTGCTGCAGGCAGGCCTGGCGACTGCACCTGCCGAACGGCAAGGCGCTATCCTGGCTATCGTGGAAAGACTCAAAGTTGAAATCAGGCAAAATGATTGACCCTCAAGCCAAACCAAGATCATGGTTCCCTGGACAATGGCCGGTGCACTGGTAGCCGCCATGAAGGCGCCTCTGTTTGCCGCCCTGTTTACGTTGGCCCTGGTGCAGATTGAGACTGCGCCAGTGGTGGCCGTGGCGGTGGTGGCCAGCGCCCTGTTAACCGCATTATTGACCCTTTACAGCGCCCGCCTTGCAGCAGCCAAGACAGCGACTGTTGCGACTGGTGACTGATAACAAAATCAGGTGACCTATAAATAACCAGCCATCTACCTCCCAAGGGTTCACCCGTTTCATTCCCGGCCTGGCACTCTTCAAAGGAATGAGTTTCACTCTGCTGCGGCCCGAATTTGTTGTGGCGATCACGGTAATCGCGGTTTTGGTGCCGTCCGCCATGGCCTACGGCGACCTGGCAGGCGTCACGCCGGTGGCCGGGTTATATGTAGCCCTGGGTGCCATGGTGATGTACGCCCTCTTCGGCAGCTCGAAGCTGGTAATCATGGGTCCGGAAGCCACCAGCGCCATCCTGACGGCCGCTGCGGTAGCGCCTTTGGCCGGAGGCGACCCGGTGCGCTATGCCGCCCTGGCCGCGCTGACCGCCATCCTGGTCGGCGTGATCGCACTGCTGGCGCGAGTGGCAAAGTTAGGTTTCATTACCGACTTCCTGTCGAAACCGATCCTGGTCGGCTACATCTTTGGAGCGACGTTGATTGTGATTGGCAGCCAGTTGGGCAAGATGTTTGGCATTAAGCTGGAAAGTGATCAATTCTTCCAACAGGTGGTCGAGATGATCGGCCGCCTGGATGAAGCTCATCTGCTCACCGTCATCATCGGTTTTGTGTGCATGACGTCCCTGTTCCTTATGCGGCGCATCAACCGCGCCCTGCCCGGGCCGTTGATCGTGGTAGTGGCTACCATCGTCCTTTCCACCTTGCTGGACTGGGAGTCCAAAGGGGTCGCCGTCGTCGGCGCAGTGCCTCCGGGCCTGCCCAAGCTGACGATCCCAGATGTAGGTTTTGAAGATATCCTCGCTTTGCTGCCGGCTGCCTTGGCGTTAACGATCCTGATTTATGCGGATGAGGTGCTGACGGCAAGGGTTTTTGCCGCCAAGCACGGCCAGAAGATCGATGCCAACCAGGAATTCGTTGCCCTTGGGATGTCCAATATAGGCGCTGGGCTTCTGATGGGCTTCCCTGCCGCAATGAGCGCCTCGCGGACGGCGGTGAATGACCAGATGGGCGGCAAAACGCAGTGGGTGGGGCTGATTGCGGCCGCCTTGACCGTCATCTTTCTGCTGTTTCTCACGCCTCTATTGGCTCCGCTGCCCACCGTTGCCCTGGGAGCGATCATCATTGTGGCTTCACTTGGGCTGATCGACATACCGGCGTTTCGCTTCTTACGGAAGGTGCGCTCCGGAGAGTTTTGGCTGGCAATTGTAACCGCGCTGGGCGTGCTCACCGTTGGCGTGCTGCAAGGCATCCTGATAGCGGTGGTGCTCTCGTTGGTCAACGTGATCTTTCACATCTCCAGGCCGCACGATGCGCTGCTGGACCAGGTGGATGCCAGCGGGGGCACAGTTTATCGAGGAGTTACCGACAAAGATACGGCCCTGACCGAGCCAGGTCTGATCGTCTATCGATTTGACGCCCCGCTGGTGTTTGCCAATGCAGGATTTTTCAGCGAGCGGATCGAAAACCTGGTGGCCAGTACAGGCAGCGAACTTCGATGTATTATTTTCGATGCCGAGGCGGTCAGCGATTTCGATTCGACTGCTGCTGAAGCGCTGGAGAGCCTGGATGCGACCCTGGAGCGGCTGGGCGTCGAGCTGTGGATTGCCCGCGCCAACGGTCCGTTGCGAGAGCTTTTACAAGCGTCCGGGCTGACCGAAAAGATTGGCCAGGAGCATATTTTTATTTCTGTGCGAGCAGCAGTCAGTGCGTACCAGGAACGTTTTGGGAATCCTGACAATTAATTCTAAATTGCGGAGATAGGGCAATGTCGAGATTTGGCAAAGATCATGAGAAAGAAATAGCCATCATCGGGTTGGGCAGGTTCGGTGGCAGCCTGGCGCGCCGCCTGGAAGCATTAGGACATCCGGTATTAGGGATCGATATCGATCCTCGCATGGTGAAAGAGATCAGCGACGAAATCACGGAAGCCGTGATTTTGGATGCGACCGATGAGGATGCACTGGGCCAGGTGGATATCACCGCATTTCAAACCGTGGTGATCGGTATATCGGATAACTTCGAAGCCAATGCCTTGATTACCACAACCCTGAAACAGCTGAATATCCCCCAGGTGATCGCCGTGTCCAATACGGTCCGCCACCGGGATATCTTGTTGCGTATCGGGGCCGATCGAGTTATTCTGCCGGCTGAAGAGAGCGGTTACCAGCTGGCCGATGAGCTCAGCATACCCGGGATGCTGGAACGCCTGCACCTGACACCGGATTACAGTCTGATTGAAATTAAAACGCCAAACGGGCTTATCGGTAAGAAGGTGAACGTCTGCGATGATTATGAAGTGATTGTGGTGCTAATCCTGCGGGGGGATGAGCTGATCATCAATCCAGAGCCGAACGCTCAGTTTATAGCCGAAGATATCCTGGTGCTGGTCGGCGAGAAACGACGGCTGGCGGAGTTCAGCACACTGAAATGAACCGGCTTGCGTTTACCCGCTCTTCGGAGCCGGCCACCAGGGTGATCCGCGGCCAGCAGCGTAAGATCCGCATCGGAGGCAGCTCCGGCTCGAAAGGAACACGGCAGTTCCCCGTATCCCTTCAGCTGGTCATAGGGCTGAGTGTCCTTATCGCTATCGGGACCGGGCTGCTGCTGATTCCCGGTGCGAGCACGCGCCAGATTTCTGTGATGGAAGCCGTCTTCACCTCTACTTCAGCCGCTGCCGTAACCGGTCTGAGTTTGTTTCCTATCAGCACTGATCTGACCTTCTGGGGACAGATCATCCTGTTGCTTCTGGTCCAAATTGGGGGAGTAGGCCTGATCGTCGTGGTCGTCCTGGTTTTCAGGCTGATCGGTCGCCGGGTAACGCTCGGCGAGCGGCTGGTGGTTACCAGTTCGTTGGGATTGGATACCCCCGAACAGATTGCTGTCATCATGGTCCGGGCGATCGGACTGATGTTAATCATCGAGGCGATTGGCGCCCTCGCCCTGTTTCTGCATTGGTGGCTTTCTGGGATCGTGCCACCGGATAAAGCTGCGTTTTACGCCATTTTTCACGCTGTTACCGCATATTGCAACGCCGGTTTTGATCTTTTCTACGGCCTGCCTGAATATCCCAACGGTATCCCGACCGATCCATTGAGTTTGATCATCATGGGCGTTTTGATAATCCTGGGCGGCCTGGGTATACCGGTTTATATGGACTTAATCTTCCGCAAGCGGCGCCCGTATTCGCTGCACACGCGCCTGACAATTACTGTCACTCTGGTGCTCATCCTGCTTGGTTGGGCCGGATTGCTGCTTTCCGAATATCAACAAACCGGCGTATTAAGCACGATGCCCTTTGGCCAGCGCCTTATCCTGGCCTGGTTCCAATCCGTTTCCGCCAGGACGGCCGGATTTCCCGGGCTGCCGGGCTTCAGCGAGATCAATTTCCCCAGCATCTTGATGTTGGTTGCGCTTATGTTTATCGGCACAGCGCCCGCCTCCACCGGTGGGGGGATCACTACCGGGACATTCACGGTGCTTTGGCTGGCAGTGGTCAGCTATGCACGCGGGCTGGATAAAATCCGTGTGGGAAAACGCACCTTACCGGGAGCATTGTTGCTGCGCGCTTTGGTCGTCTTTGTGATCAGCTTCAGCCTGGTGATATTGGCAACCTGGCTGATCCTGATGACCAACCCCTTCACTCTGGATCAGGCATTGTTCGAAGTCGTTTCAGCCTACTCAACTACCGGCCTCTCTCTGGGAATCACGAGTGGATTGAATACTTTTGGACGTTGGATCATCATCCTCACCATGTTCGCCGGGCGCCTGGGTGCAATTACGATCATGATCTCCCTATTGGGGCGCGATAAAGGCAAAAAATTGATCGATTATCCGGAAGAATCTATTCTGATCGGCTGATATTGGGCTTCGTTGAACAGATTTCCACGGTTAATGAACGTGGAAGCGATTGACTCTAAGGAGTTAAAACGACCCTGGACTTGCTTCGTTTTCCCCTGTTCTTGTTCAGGATCAGCCGTTTGAGGATTTCGTAAAAAGAGACCCCATAGATATCCAGAATGACCGCCAGGGCCATATCCAGCTCTTTTGGGCCCAGGGCGGGATTGCAGTTCGTGTCGATGAAGAAATAGCGCCCGGATTGGTCGAGACGGATGTCAAACTTGGCATAATCGGCCATTTCACACAGCTCAAACGCCTTTTTCACATAAGCATCCAACAGGGGATCCTCGTACCGGGTGTAATGAAAAGCGGCATCCATCGCAGTCAACCACTGATCTTCGAAAGTCAGGAACACATATTTGCTATCCGGATGGGTGAAAATCTTCTCCGCCATGTAGACTTTTTTCTTTTTTTCTTGCAGGACAATCGCCGTAATCTCCCGGCCGCCGATAAATTCTTCAACGAGTACAGGTTGGTTGTAGGTGCGAATCAGGGAGCGAATGCGTTTGCGCAGGTGCTTTTCATTTTCTGAGACCGCATCCTGGGTGATCTCCACCGAGCCGTGAATTGCATTCAGCTTCGAGATCAGGGGGAAGCGGATAATAGGATCCAGGCGATCTTTCGCCGAATTAAACAGCTGGAAGTAAGGTACCGGCACGCCGTTTTGCTGCAGCAGCTCTTTGATCAGGAATTTATTGGTATCCAGCGACAGACCCAACGTGCCGGCGCCGGTATAGGGAATTTCAAGCAGCTCCAATACCCCTGGGATGGTGGCGGCTTTACTCTCGATGCCCTTGACCGAATCCACCAGGTTGATCACCACATCGGGGTTGTGTTTGCGCAGCAGCTTTGGCAGGTCGCCGTTGCCCGGATACAGCTTGACCGTGATGCCGAGGGTAGCTAAATACTCGCCGATCAACTGGGCATCCTGCCGGGCGTCTTTTTCGGTGATGTATTGCGCTTCGGTCGGAAAATTCTCGCGCTGCACATCACTGTAAATGATCCCAACCGTATTGGGTAATTCCAGCTCAACCGATTTCTTGGCTGGAGGCTGAGCACTCTCTATGATCATGCCGCTGCTCCTGAATAGTTCCTGGACTCCCGATAGATGCCTGATCGAGATGGACGCTAATCCAATAGAAATGGGGACTGCATGCATATTATGGACCGTACGGTTATTATACTCTCTAACATTTGTCCAATATTTTTTATGAAGGTAAAAGAATCGCCACCGACCTCAAGTGATGGAAGCGTGTGAGAATTTGCTAGGCAGCATCCGCTCCAATATGGACCAACGCCGCTATGAGCTTGTAACCCTGGCTGCTGCCCGTGCCTTAAAAAGCTCTTATTGCATGCTGGCTCATGGAACTATTCTTAGTAAAAAATTCTTCTCCCCGGACGAATTAACCACAATCGCTCAGGATTATCGGAAGGCTGATTTAACCCCCGCTGAAGTCACTATGGTGACCTTTGTTGAAAAATTAGTCAGGGATGCGACCGCCATAACCCCGGGCAGATGTCGATGGCTTGAAAGTGAATGGGTTTTCGGGCCCCGAGATATTTGATATCACCACCGCGGCAACCGCTGGCTGCTTCTTTAGTAAGACATTTGATGCACTCGGAGCCCAACCGGATTCAAAATACCTGGAGATGGAAGGTCCTCTCCGGCAGGTTCTGACCGTCGGGCGTCCGATTGACGGGCAAACTCTAGAACTGTAAGCCTTATTTCTATTCTACTGTGCGAGCCTCGATCCGCCCACTGCTAATCGCCTTTAATAGCTCGGCATGATCGCGTTCGTTCTGGTCGGCATACGCAACACTGAAATCAGCCAGCGCGTCTTCGAAAGCCGTACTCTTGCCCATATAGCCGGTTAACAACGCGGGATCTCCCGAACGGGCATGGGCGCGTGCCAGCGTCCAGCCACATAGGAGGGCGTAGCTTTTCAAATTCGCCGCTTTCATAATCTCTATCACCGGCTTGATCTTGGCGTCACTCAGCTGACGGATGAAAAAATGGCGTTTATTCTCACTGGTACCAGTTGTCCAACCCAGGAAGATATCGCTGGCCGACTGCATGCAACGCTGGCCCACCACCACGCGATGTCCGGCATGCGAAAAAGGGCTGGCGCCGCAATAAGGCTCGAGAACCGATTGGCGTGCTTCCTTAAACTGCAGAAACAGCGGATCACCATTGCCTGATATCATCAGGATGATTCCGCAGTAAGTACCTACACTGCCGACACCTACTACTTTGACAGCGTAATCGACCATTTCGAAGCGGTCAATTAACATCCGCCGGGCCGGGATGAGGGACTGCCGGTACTCGACCAGGGTTTTTACCACAGTTTCCCGCATCCAAGCATCCCGGTCATCGCCCAGATGGTAAATCAGCGGCGGCTGATCGATGATGCGCGGTGTATCGCCGGAGCTGTAAGCCAGCTTGGCAAATTCCTTCTCATGAGCGCTCTGTTCGGATGCTCCGCTCAGTTTCTTGGAATAGAAGCGCTTCATTTCTTTATCGGCCATCTTCTCGATGATATATTCAAAATCAATTGCATCGTTCCAAACTGCAAGCACCGGCATCGTCGCATATTCGCCCATCTTTTGCCGGTAACCCTGTGCAGCCAGCCAGGCGGCCTCCTTGCAGTCAGTCTCGGCAAAACCATTTGAACGCCCAGCCACCACAAAGCTGGCAGTCAATCGCTTGACATCCCATTCCCAGGGAGCAAAGGAGGCTTCATCGAAATCATTGAGGTCGAAAATCACATTCCGCTCAGCAGTGGCAAAACCGCCGAAATTAACCAGGTGGCAGTCCCCATCCGCCATCAGGGTAACTCCAGTGGATGGCGTGTGCGCCAAGTCGTAGGCCATAATGGCTGCTGCGCCGCGGTAAAAAGTGAACGGGCTCACCATCATCCGCCCGTATCGGATTGGGATCAGCTCTTCCAAGCGGCCTTTGCTGTTCTCAATCAACATCTCTACCGGATCACGCCGGTTTGATGGAGGTTTCCACTCCATTTGGGCTTTTCGAGAGACCTTCTCCCGCAACGCCTTCCCTTTCTCGAGACGCTCAGGCACACGAAGTTTGTGGGTTTGCACCGGGATGGGGGCTTTGGTTAACTGCGGAAGGCTTTCTTCAGACATGGTCTACTCCAGGAAAGGATTATTAACAAGATTAATAGTATAACACTAACTAACGCACTGGGTTGCGGGCGCTATTCGTACAAGCCCATCAGTCGGTTGCTCATTAGCTCCAATCTCTTATTTATTCTGTCATTTATCAAAGAGCATATGACCCTAATTGAAACTAAAAAATGTCATCCTTGACTTTTTTCAAAGCCTCCTTTATAGTAAAGTATCCTTAACTATAAAGGAGGCTTTGTTATATGCAGGCACCTGACCCATTTACCCCCACCCTGAGCACATGGAGTGAAGTATTCATGCACAGATCGATGCGCAGCTTTCTGCAGTTCTCACAGAAAAGCGGATTATCCATGTCACAGATTGGTGCCCTGTTCTGGCTGCTGCATCAAGGCCACTCCGACGTCTCTCACTTAGGTGTCGAGCTGGGAATTTCGACTGCCGCCGCCAGCCAGTTGGTGGAGCGCCTCGTCCAGCAGCAGTTAATCTGGCGCACGGAGAACCCACAGGATCGACGCTGCAAGCAGATCAAGCTCACCGATAAGGGTCGCCAGGTACTCCGAGATAGTATCCATGCTCGCCAGGCCTGGTTCGAAAACCTGGCAAGGCTGCTGACACCGGAAGAACAGAGCCAGGTTGTTGTGGCATTGAATATCCTGATTGACCGGTCCGGTCTGTTGGACAGTGCACCGGACTAAAATCCATTCCGATGGAGCAAATAAAATCATGCTGAGGTTATTAAAATACTTAAAACCCTACTGGCTGCTGGTCGTGCTGGATATTGCCCTGCTGTTTGGGCAGGCCATGGCCGATCTGGCACTGCCGGGCTACATGTCCCAAATCGTCAACGTCGGCATCCAGCAAGGCGGCATCGACAGCGCTGTGCCGCAGGCAATTCTGCAAAGCGACATGGAAAAGCTTTTCCTGTTTATGGGCGATGCCGAGCAGGCCATCGTCCTGGCGAGCTATAACCTGATCGACCAAAGCTCGCCGGATTTCGACCAGTATCTGGAAACCTACCCGGCTCTGGCCAACGAGCCGGTGTACGTTTTGAAAGAGCTTGATAGAGACCAGATGGAGGCTTTGAATTCGATCATGCAAAAGCCGCAGATCACGGTCTTTTTCATCCAACAGATAGAGTCCGACCCAGCCGGAGCCGCCCAGATGGGCAAGCAACTGGGCTTTGATCTTTCGCAGATCCCGGCGGGCACAGATATATTCGCCATGCTTGCCCGTTTACCCGGCGACCAGATGTCTCTGGTAAAGGCGGGCATCGAGCAGCAGCTCGCCAATATGCAGGATACACTCATCACTGCGGCCTCCGTAGGGGCGGTCAGAGCCGAATATCAAGCCCTGGGGATGGATTTAGTCAAAATCCAGACCCAGTACATCCTGCAAGTCGGCATTGTCATGCTGCTGGTCACCTTGCTATCGGGCGCCTGCGCCATCGGGGTTGGCTATGTCTCAGCACGCGCCGCCGCCGGTATGTCGATGGATATTCGCCACGATTTGTTCGAGCGCGTTGAGAGCTTTTCCAGCGTCGAGTTCGATAAATTCTCCACAGCCTCGTTGATTACCCGTACCACCAACGATATCACCCAGGTGCAGATGGTAACCATCATGGTGCTGCGCATTGTGTTTTTTGCACCGATCATCGCCGTTGGAGGCATCATCCGTGCCATGGGCACTGCCACTTCCCTGTGGTGGATCATCGCCCTGACGGTGATGGTGCTGCTGGGCATGATCGTGATCGTTTTTTCCATCGCCCTACCCAAGTTCAGAATTATCCAGAAGTTAATCGACCGCCTCAATCTGGTTACCCGCGAGAGCCTGTCCGGGATGATGGTCATCCGCGCCTTCCACATGCAATCCTTCGAAGAAAAACGTTTCGATAAAGCCAATCAGGACCTGACCAGCACCATGCTGTTCATCAGTCGGGTGATGGTCGTGCTGCTGCCGTTGATGATGCTGATAATGAACGCCGCCATGCTATTGATCATCTGGGTAGGCGCGCATGCCATCTCACGCCTGCAGATGCAGGTCGGCGACATGATGGCCTTCATGCAGTACACCATGCAAATCGTCTTCGCCTTCCTGATGCTTTCGATGATGTTCATCGTCCTGCCACGCGCGGCCGTCTCAGGCGACCGCATCGCCGATGTGCTCGACACCGAGCCGTCGATTAAGGACATCGATCAGCCTCGCTCGTTTCCGCAGCCCTTCCGCGGCGAGATCGAATTCCGCAACGTCAATTTCCGCTACCCAGGCGCCGAAGAGGACATCCTCCACGACATCAACTTCACTGCCCTGCCCGGCCAGACCACTGCCTTCCTGGGCACCACCGGCTCGGGCAAATCAACCATCGTCAGCCTGATCCCCCGTTTCTATGAAATCACCGAAGGAGGCGTGTACATCGACGGTATTGACATCCGGCAGGTCTCCCAGCAAGACCTGCGCGACCGCATCGGCTATGTTCCTCAGAAGAGCAGCCTGTTTTCAGGCACGATCGAGAGCAACCTGCGTTTCGCCGACCAGGACGCCAGTGAGGAAGCGCTGCTGTGGGCAACTGATATCGCCCAGGCCAGCGATTTTATCACTGCCCGGGAGGACGGCCTGCAGGCCGATATTGCCCAGGGTGGGGCGAACGTGTCGGGCGGACAAAAGCAGCGCCTGGCTATCGC
This sequence comes from uncultured Chloroflexia bacterium, assembly GCA_963744375.1. Lineage (GTDB taxonomy): Bacteria > Chloroflexota > Anaerolineae > Anaerolineales > UBA4823 > CTSoil-045. The sequence continues at coordinate 447,727 of CAVUTH010000002.1, forward strand.
CCGCGCCCTGGTCAAACAGCCGCCAATCTACATCTTTGACGACAGTTTTTCTGCTCTGGATTACAAGACCAACTCTGCCTTACGCAGAGCGCTTAAGGAGAGAACCAGCAACAGCACCTTACTGATCGTCACCCAACGCATCGCCACGATCAAGAATGCCGAGCAGATCATCGTGCTCGATGAAGGACGCATCGTCGGCAAAGGCTCGCACAGCCAGCTGATGCAGGAATGCGATGTTTACCAGGGGATCGCCCTGTCTCAGTTGTCCCAGGAGGAGCTGCAATGAGCACACCACCCACCACACCCTCTACAAGCAGCTCAAAAAGCCAGCCCAAACCGATGGGCCCGGGGCCGATGGGCCGGGGCGGCCCAATGGGGCATGGCCCGATGGGGATGATGAAAGGCGAGAAGCCGCGCGATACCAGGGGTACCCTGCGCAAGCTGTTGGCCTACCTGGGAAGCTACAAGCTGCTCATCCTGATCGTCTGGCTGTTCGCCGTCGCTTCGACAATCGCCACGATCGTCGGACCGAAAATCCTGGGCGAGGCTACCACCGCTCTATTCGAAGGATCAATAGCCCAGATGACCGGCACCGGGTCTATCGATTTTGCTTATATCGGTCGCATCCTGCTGATCGTCTTGGGCCTCTACCTGATATCGGCCGCTTTCGCCTTCATACAAGGATGGATCATGTCCAATGTGGCGATGAGCATCACCTATCGCTTCCGCAAGGACATCGACGAAAAGATCAACCGCATGCCCTTCAGATACTTTGATGGCACGAACCACGGCGAAATCCTATCCCGTATCACCAACGACGTGGACACCGTCAGTCAGACGCTCAACCAGAGTCTCACCCAAATCATCACCGCCGTCACCACTATGCTGGGTGTGTTGATTATGATGTTGACTATCAGCGTTGTAATGACCCTGGTTACCCTGCTGATCCTGCCGATTTCCTTCGCACTGGTCGGCCTGATCATCAACAAGTCACAGGTTCACTTCAAGCGCCAGCAAGACTACCTGGGCCACATCAACGGCCATATCGAGGAAATCTACGGCAGCCACCGGGTCGTGAAAGCTTTCAATGGCGAAGCCCGCGCCCTGGAGCAGTTCGACCAGATCAACCGTGTGCTGTACACTTCTGCATGGAAATCCCAGTTCCTGTCGGGGCTGATGTTCCCGCTGATGAACTTCGTCGGCAACCTGGCCTACGTAGCCATCTGCGTCCTGGGGGGCTACCTGGCTGCCACGGGCGCTATTACCGTCGGTGATATCCAGGCATTCATCCAGTATGTACGTTCCTTCACCCAGCCCATCACTCAGCTGGCCAACATCTCGAATATCCTGCAGCAGACCCTGGCAGCTGCCGAGCGCGTCTTCGAGTTCCTGGGTGAAGCAGAAGAGATTCCGGATCCCGTCGAGCCTGTCGCCCTGTCTGCCTATGCAGGGCGGGTGGATTTCAAGAACGTCCACTTCGGTTATCGGCCGGACCAGATCATCATCAATGATTTCTCCTTCTATGCCGAGCCCGGGCAGCGCATCGCCATTGTCGGCCCTACCGGCGCCGGAAAAACCACCATGGTCAAGCTGCTGATGCGCTTCTACGATGTGAATGAGGGCGCCATCCTGATCGACGGACACAACGTGAAGGAGTTCAAGCGTGGCGACCTGCGCTGCATGTTTGGCATGGTTCTGCAAGATACCTGGCTGTTCAACGGTACGATAATGGAAAACATCCGATATGGGCGTTCTAATGCCACCGACGAAGAAGTGTATGCCGCAGCCAGGGCCGCCCACGTCGACCACTTCATCCGCACCCTGCCGGAAGGCTACCAGTATGTCATCAACGAGGAAACCACCAACATCTCTCAGGGGCAAATGCAGCTGCTCACCATAGCCCGCGCCATCCTGTCCGACCCCAATATGTTGATCCTGGATGAAGCCACCAGCTCGGTAGATACCCACACCGAAGTGCTGATCCAGAAGGCCATGGCGGCGCTGATGCAGGGCCGCACCAGCTTTATCATCGCCCACCGTCTGTCCACCATCCGGGATGCGGATTGGATCCTGGTGATGAACAATGGCGATATCGTCGAGCAGGGCAAACACGAGAAACTGCTGGAGCGAGGCGGTTTTTATGCGGATATGTACAACAGCCAGTTCGAGAACATACCTACTTAAAGGCTGTTCCTATGTAAATAATTAACGGATATTCATCGCACCCTGTGAAATGAATTACAGCCTGAACAGCCTTCATCGTCTCCCGAAGAACGGCTGTTCAGGCCACAAAAGTAACCAGCACCCAGGTCAGCGCGCCCAACACCAGCCAGGTCGCCACACCCAGGCCAAACCCCCATAAAGCCACTGAGCGGACCAGCCGTATCGTTCGCCGTTGAGCGATCTTCGGTCCCTGCCAGCCGGCCAGCACTCCATAAATCAGGCAGCCCAGCGGGATCAATGACCAGCTTAGCAGGACGGTCAGCCAGGCAAAACCTTCCAGCACGCTATCGTCTGCCACCGCCACCAGCAAAACCAGGCTGATCACCCAGCCAACCAGGTTGCCCAGGATCGCCGTACCCGTTCCGACCAGGAACAGCTTCCAAAAGGATGCCGGTTTTGGGCTGGTTTCAGGAATAATGTCGGTTTCGCTCATTTATTCAGCCTCTCCGGGTGTTGCTTTTAAAATAAACCCCTCATCACCAGCAAGAAACCGACCACCAGCAGCGGGATGCCCAGGATCGCACCGACCACGGTTACCGTCAGGATCGCACCGGCTATCAGCAATACCAAACCCAGCAGCACCGCCACCAATCGCCCAGTCAGCTTGACGATTGCTGCCACGAAATTCCACAACCAGACAAACGGCAGTAAGGGCCAGGGGGTCTTTTTTGTCTCAACCATCTCATATCTCCTGAAAGCAGTTGAACCGGCCGCTTTCAGTACATTCTACGCAGGGGCAAGAAAAAGGTTGCGGCAGGGACTTCCTGCGCCAGGGCGTGCCGCAGAGATTCGGCCGGCTGGAGAAAAACCAGGATTATAGAAAATGTAAGGATCACAATTACTCTGGCTGACCAGCGCTTTTTCATATATACCTCCCGTGGTTATCCTGGTCGAATCATACTTGTTATTCATACCAAGATTACCATAATTGTACTGATCCTTCAACCCAGGTTTTCATGATTAATGTTATTAATATAAAACTTCTGTATACTCAAATTACTGATTGACATCTTTTCATCAGGGAGAGATAGGAGATAACATGGAACAATCCAGAATCAAAGACCCCGGCCTGGCCTCCCTGGTTGACCCGGGCGAGATGGCCTGGCTGCGGCACATCTCGCCCATCACGCATCACTTCGCCGATCAGATCGCCAGACGAGATTACCGCGGCAAAAAACTGGCTTATTGGGGCCACATTACCGGCCAGAATCTCTTTACGATGCTCACCGCCTTAAGACAAGCTGGTACCGAGATAGCCATTGGCGCCTGCAATATCGATAGCACAGACGACATTGCTGCAGCTTATGCCGTTTCCAAGGGTATCCATGTGTACGGCTGGCGCGGCATGAGTCGCCTGGATTACAAAGCCCACTTAGAAATCGTGCGTGACTTCGACGCCGACTACCTGTGCGATATGGGCGGCGAGCTGTGTGTGGCCTACCTGGATCGGCAGCCTGCAGTGAAGGGCGCACTGGAAGCCACTATGAGCGGGCTGCACCTGCTGAAAAAGCACCGCCTGCCCTTCCCGGTATTCGATTGGAACAGCATACCCTTAAAAGACCTGCACAACCGCTATCACGTCGGCGATACGGTCTGGCCGGCTTTCAACCAGTTGACCGGGATGAGTCTGTATGGGCGGCGCGTCCTGGTGATTGGGCTGGGTCCAGTCGGGAAAGGCATCGCCGAGCGCGCTCGAGCCCTGGGCGCCAGCGTCTATGCCGCCGACATCGAACCACTGCGATTGCTGGAAGCCGCTCACCTGGGTTGTGAAGCAATCGAGCTGCAGGATGGCTTGCACCGCTGCGAAGTCATCGTGACTGCCACCGGAGTCGAAGGCGTACTGGGCGCCGAGCAGCTTGCCAGGGTGCGTCCCGGAGCCATTCTCTTCAACGCCGGTCACTCAAATCTCGAGATCGACACGGCCTGGCTCTACGCTCACGAACACCAGCGGCTCAAGGCTCATATCGAACGCTTCGACCTGGGCAGCACTTATCTATTTTTATTAGGACAGGGCAGCCTGTTGAATCTATCATCTGGTGCCGGCCCGTTTGGCATCGACCAGTTCGACCACTACACCGCGGTGATGCTGCTGGGCATCGTCTGGATGATGGACGGTATACCAGCAGACATTCCTCCGGGGCTGCAGCATTATCCAAGACACCTGGAGCGGCAGATTGCCGAGGTTTCGGTCCAGATGCGAAACCAGTCTTAAGCGGCACAGCGCTATTATTCATTGAATGGGCGCATAATTTTTCCGTATGCTGATATGATACAATCCTGGTACTAGTTATAGCAATTACCTGGATTGGAGCAAGTATGCCTGACAATCCCCTACCACCAAAAGTTTTGCCTCACGCTATCTGGATATGCCCGATTCTTGTGGCTAATGGGCAGCTGCCGTCTTTTTGTGATTAATTTCTCATTCCCCAAGACATCCAATCTTATGGTATATTAATATTAATTCGGTATTAGGGTATTTGGATTTCTCAAGTATGCCTGCAAATTTCATTCGCCCGGACTTGCACAATATGGAACCACTGGCTCCTTTGGAAGAGACAGGCCAGAAAACCTTCCTGTATCGTAGTACTGGGGCCGGAATATATGCTGCAGAAAAATTTACCGGAAATCCTGGCTAGCCTGGAATTTGCAGCAGAACAGGCCGGTCTGGGGAGCTGGTATATTGACGTGCAAGCGGGTACACGGGGGTGGTCGAAATCTATGTACCGCTTGTTGGGGCGCAACCCCAGCCTTGGAATTCCCAACGACGACGAACTGCTCGAGCTGATCCATCCCATCGACCAGGAGAGTATGCAAAATTCTCTCCGGCAGATCGCCGCGGGTGAAATCCCCGCCGACTTCGATTTCCGCACCAGGCCGGACAAACCCCCCGTAAAAACCCTGCACCAATCGGTGCGCCTCGATACCGACCCCACCGGCAAAGCCTTGAAATTCTTCGGCTCGATCCAGGATGTAACCGATCTCCGCCAACAAGCCTCGCGTCTCAGCGAATCCGAGCGTTGGCTCACTATGGTTCAGGAGCACGGCCTGGTTGGCTTTTGGGATTGGGACATGCTAACCGACCGCAGCTCCTGGTCCGAGCAGATGGAAGTCCTATATGGGTTGCAGCCTGGCGAAGGCGGCATCCAGGCTGTGGGAGAGTATGGTCCACCCGGACGATCTGCAGGCGGCTCATGCAGCGGCCAGGAAAGTTGTCCAGTCAGGCCGGCGCCAATTGATCGAAGATTACCGCATCATCCGTCGGGATGGTCGGCTGGGTTGGATATTGAATTACGGCTTATTCAGCTACAACTCTTCTGGAAAACCGGTGCGGATGCAAGGCGTTTCGGTAGATATCACCCAACGAAAAGAAGCCGAGCTGGCGCTTCTCCTGGTTGAAGAGTCGCAAAGAGCTCTGATCGAAGCCATCCCTGAGACAATCCTGCTGATGAGCGCCGATGGCCTGGGCATTCTCGCCAACGCCACTGCCCTGGCTCGGATGGGAGTTACACAGGAGCAATTTATCGGGCAGTATTTATTCGATTTGTTTCCAGCGGAGGTTGCCGCCCGGCGCAAAGCATATCTGGAGCAGGTAATCAAGACCGGGGAGATGGTCACATTTGCGGATCCAAGAGACGGGCGGGAGCTGGTCACCACGATTAACCCGGTATTCGATAGCCATGGAAAGATTGTTCAATATGCAGTGTTCGCCTACGACCTGACAGAGTACAAAAAGATTGAAGCCTCCCTGCGACACAGTGAAGAACGCTTGAAAGAAGCCCAACGCATCGCCCACCTGGGAAGCTGGGAGCTGGACCTGGTGCACGACAGGTTGTACTGGTCAGATGAGATCTTCCGCATATTCGAGTTGGATCCAGCAGAATTCGATTCAACCTATGCAGTCTTTCTGGAGGTGGTACACCCGGATGACCGCGAAGTTGTCGACAAGGCCTATCGGCGGTCACTGGAAACCAGGCAGGATTACAATATATCCCACCGCCTGTTAATGCCGGACGGGCGCATTAAATATGTCAACGAGGTTTGCGAAACTCAATTTGACGAGAGCGGAAGAGCGCTGCGCTCGATCGGTACGGTGCACGATGTGACCGAACTGCTCACTGCCCAGTACGCCATCAGAGAAAGCGAGGAGCGCTTTCGAGGGCTGATGGCCAGCATGGACAACGTGGTGGTCACCATGGATTTCGAAGGCCGGATTCTATATATGAATGCCGCTGCTGCCGACCAGCTAAACGGGCTTCCCAGTGATTTTATAGGTAAAAATATCTATGACCTGTTCCCAGAACCGGTCGCCGCAAGACAGCTGGGCAGTGTCCAGAAATCGATACGCGAAAACCGGGGGTTGATCTACGAAGTCCGGTCAAACGTCCAGGGCAAGCTGCGCTGGTTTCGCGCCAGCATCCAGCCAATCCATGATGCCGGCGGCAAGGTGACTCAGGCTCTGATCAATTCTACCGATATCGAGGATCAGAAAACCGCGCAGGAAGCGTTGCGCGAGTTAAACCTGACCCTGGAAGAGCGCATCCGCGAACGAACTGCCGAAGTGCAAGACCTGTACGACCATGCGCCCTGCGGTTACCACTCCCTGGATGCGGAAGGCAAGATTATCCAGGTGAACCTGACCGAAGCGAACTGGCTGGGATATTCGCGCCAGGAGATGATCGGCCAACCGGTGACTGCCTTTCTGTCGTCCGATAGTGTGGAGATCTTCAAGGATTACTTCCCAATATTTCAATCCACCGGCCAGCTTAATAACATCGAGCTGGATTTTATCCGCCAGGATGGCAGCATTCTTCCGGTAGCCATCAGCGCCTCGGCAGTTTACGATGCACAGGGACAATTTATCTCCAGCCGGACGATGCTGTTCGATATTTCCGAGCGAAGGCGGGCGCAAGAAAAGATCGCCCAGCTGGCCGAGCGCCTGAAACTGGCGACCAGTGCAGCCCAAATTGGCATCTGGGACTGGGATCTGCGCAACGAAAAATTAATCTGGGATGACCAGGTGTACCAGCTGTACGGGTTAAATGCGGACCAGCAATCGGCTTCCTATGAAGTTTGGATCAATTCTCTCTTCCCAGAGGACAGAGCTTACAACGATGATCTAATTATCCGCACTCTAAATGGCGAAACCGAATACGACTCCGAATTCCGCACCCAATGGCCGGATGGATCCATCCACTGGATAAAAACCAAAGGGATGGTATTTCGCGACCGGAATGGAATGCCCATGCGCATGGCAGGGATTAATTATGAAATTACTTCCAGGAAGCTGGCCGAGCAGCAGCTGCGCTTCCAGTCTAGCTTGCTGGATGTGATTGAGCAGGCTGTCTTTGTCGTCAATATGGATGGAAAATTCAGTTACTGGAATCCTGCTGCCGAAAAGATTTACGGCTGGTCCGCCTCAGAAGCCGTAGGCTGTACGATCGATGATCTATTCATTCCTAAAATCAAACCGAAATTGACCTTAAATGTAATTAAAAACGTCCGGGAGGGTCGTAGCTGGTCTGGTGAGCTGGAGATGGGGAAAAAAGGGGGCACAACCTTCTGGGCACAGGTCACCGCCACACCGATTTTCGATGATAACAACCGCCTGGTGGGCATCATCGGCATCTCCCAGGATATCAGCGTTCAGATAGAGACGCTGAATGCCATCCGAGAGAGCGAAGAGCAAAATCGCCTGCTGTTCGAAAAATCGCCGGATGCCCTGTTCTTGATGGACGAGCTCGGTCGGGTGTTGCGGGTTAACCAGGCCGGAGAAACCATCACTGGTCTCTCCTCCAGGCAGCTTGTCGGCCGAACAATGAGCCAGGCAGGGCTGCTTCAAGGCGAAGAGATAGCCCTGTTTGAAGATGCTCTGGCCCAGGCTCTGCAGATGAAAAACAACTACTTTACCATTGAGCTGTTGTTAAGGCACAGCCATCAAGAAACAAGGGATGTGGAAGCCCAGATCAATCCGATCAAAATCCACGGGCGAATACAATATCTAACCACCATGCGCGACGTAACCACGGAACACAAGGCAGCTGAAGTAATGCAGCAGGCTAACCTGGAGATGCAGCGGGCATTGCGCGTGAAAGACGAATTCCTCGCGAACATGAGCCATGAGCTGCGCACCCCGCTCAACGCGATTTTAGGCATCTCGGACAGCCTTGGCGAGCAGATTGCCGGTCCACTGAATGAAAAGCAGGCGCGATACTTGAGCATCGTTCATGAGAGTGCCTTGCATTTACTGGAATTGATCAACGAAATACTGGATATCTCCAAAGTCGAGGCGGGTAAAATCGAGCTAAACCTGGCGCCGGTCAATATTCAGGCGGTATGCGAGTCCAGTTTGCGGTTGATAAAAGAGCTGACCCTAAAAAAGAAACAGTCGGTGCGCTTCGATCTTGACCCCGGCCTGGAATTCCTGTGGGCGGATGAGCGCCGCCTGAAACAAATTCTCGTTAACCTGCTCAGTAATGCAGTCAAGTTTACACCTGCTGGTGGCAGGCTGGGGTTGGAAGTGCACCGCGATCCCGAAATAAGTGAAGTCATCTTCACAGTGTGGGATAGCGGCATTGGCATTCGAGCGGAAGACCTGCCTCGCCTGTTCGAGCCGTTCACCCAGTTGGATTCCAGCCTGACGCGCACGCAAACAGGCACCGGGCTGGGGCTGGCTTTGGTCGACCGGCTGGTGCGTCTGCATGGCGGGCGGGTCTTTGTAGAGAGTGAGTTCGGGCGAGGCAGCCGGTTCAACTTTTCGCTGCCCTGGAGCTCTGCCGTAGCTGCTACCTTGAGCCCACAGCCGGCTGATCAGAAAACCAAAGCGGAGCCGGCACCCGCGTATGTCAGGCAGCCTGTCATCCTGCTGGCAGAGGATCTTGAAACCGCCACCCTGATCACCCAGGACTACCTGGAAGCGCATGGCTATCGGGTCGTGCCAGCACAAAATGGCGCCCAGGCAGTCGCCCTGGCAAAAGAACATCATCCGGACCTGATCTTGATGGACCTGCACCTGCCGGTAATGGATGGCTTTGAAGCAGCCCGAAAAATCCGCAAGACAGCCGGCCTGGAACAGACACCGATTGTAGCTTTAACTGCCCTGGCCATGCCAGGAGACAGGGAACGCTGCCTTGCGGCCGGTATGAATGACTACCTGAGTAAGCCGGTGGAGCTGCACCAAATTGTGGAAGTCATTCTGCGTTGGCTTGACAATAAAGGAGAAATTGCTACATGACCAGCAAAATCTTGATAGTGGACGATGAGCAAAACGCGCTGCATACCGTTACCGCCATCCTTGAAGGCGAAGGGTACGCCTTTAGTTATGCTGAGGATGGATTGGATGCTCTCCACCAGGCCGAACAAGATTCCCCGGACCTGATTCTGCTGGACGTCATGATGCCAGTGATAGACGGTTTCGAGGTCTGCCGGATGATGCGCGAGAAAGATGACCTGCGTGAAGTGCCGATCGTCATGTTGACTGCTCTCGATGATCGCGAGTCCAAGCTGCGCGGATTGCAGGCGGGCGCCGATGATTTTCTGTCCAAGCCACTCGATCCACAAGAGCTGCGGGCACGCGTCGCCACCATCACTCGCCTCAACCGCTACCGAATTCTGCACCAACAGCGCGAAGAGCTGAGGATCATGGGCGAGCGTGTGATGAACGCCGACGAAGAGCAGAGACAGGAGATCGCTCGCGAGATCAACGATACTATCGGCCAGGCGCTCACCGATCACCAGGCGCAGCTCCATACACTATTAGAAAGCGTGCCGGATCGATTTGCGGATTTCCGCAGCCCGATCACTGACCTGATCGCCGAAACCGATACGATCTTTACCCGCTTGAACCTGATCGTCCAAAAACTACGCCCGCCGCTGCTCGACAAGATGAGCCTGCCGGATGCATTGAGAGAATATTCCAGCGATTTCGCACTCCGCACACAGCTGCCCATTCGTTTCGAAGTCGACGGGGATTTTTCCGATCTACCGGAAAGCGTCAGCGTTACCCTTTACCGAGTTCTACAAGAAGCATTGACCAACGTCGTCAAACATGCCGAGGCTACCCAAACCTGGGTCACTTTGATCTCCAACGAGCTAGAAATAACCCTGACAGTGCAGGATAACGGCAAGGGAACCACCAAGAAAGAGCTGGCATTGGTGGGACATGGGCTCCACGGGTTGCGCGAGCGAACTACCCTTTCTGGCGGGACATTTCATATCGTCTCTTCCCCTGGGTACGGCATGATCATTACCGTCCGTTTCCCACAAATTCAGCCGGAAACAATACAAGTCTAAATTGAATATTCCACTAGATGCACTTTTATGACTAAATTGCCTGCCTGCAACGGACAGGGGTGTTACAATCGGGGATAAGCGCTCACGACCAGCCAATGACTTCATCTGGCTTCTTGGCAGGAGGTGAGATTACCCATGACTAGACCGGTATTGGCTATACGAAACGCGCACGTGCCTAAGGATCAGCAGCCTGCGAAATCGCCGCACCAAAAAAATGGTAGGTAAATGAGTCGGCTAAATACTTCTTGGAAAGCGCTACTTGTCTCTATCGGTGTAGGCTTCCTCTTTTCTCTGCTCATTAGTTTCCTGGCACTAAATCCGTCCGGAGTTTTTCCCATGGCAGCTTGCGGTCTGGCCGGGTTGCTTTACCCGTTCGTTGGCTTCCTGTATGGGTCTCTCAGCCGTCGCTTGCAAGCCACTTTATTCTCTGCCCTTAGCGGTGGAGCAATCGCCGCCATACTCGTATTGGTGTTGCAATTTCTCAGTGCAATCGTCATCTCACCAGACAGCCCCTTGCCAGCCATTCAAGAGGGAATCACATCGGCCATCTCTCTGACCGGGCAAAGCTCCATCCTGGTGATTGGTGGTATGATCGCTGGGTTAGGTATTGTCGTGTGCATAGTGGCTTTCGCCGGCGCCATTGGCGCACTTTTATCGACGCTGATCCCGGCGCGCCGGGAAATTTAACGATGGTGAGGTCTCGGTCAAATGTCATCCTTCATATATACTACCCTCCACCCAGGGATGTATCACGGGCACAAGCATAAGCCGCCTTTCTTTGAAGGCTGGTATTTCAAGCTTGTCAGCCAGGACGAGTTGCAGAGATTGGCAGTCATCCCGGGCATTATCCTCGGCGAGCAGGCACATGCCTTCATCCAGGTGCTCAATGGCGTCAGCGGTCATTCCACTTACCATACCTACCCGCTGGAAGAATTTTGGGCTTCAAGAGAAGATTTTGATGTGCGCATCGGGGGCAGCCGCTTCACAGTGGACCGGGTTTCGCTGGATATTCGCGACGACCTCGCGACGATAGCCGGAGAGGTGGCATTTCTCGGCGGAACACCCTGGCCGGTGAGTTTGCTTTCCCCCGGCATCATGGGCTGGTACGCCTGGATGCCACGCATGGAATGCTACCACGGCGTGCTGAGCTTCGACCATACCATCCAGGGCGATTTGGAGATTGACGGGGAGACCTTCGCCTTTACCGACGGCCGCGGCTATATCGAGAAAGATTGGGGGCAGTCCTTCCCCGCCGCCTGGGTGTGGTTCCAAAGCAACCATTTTGCCACCCCAGGAACCTGTCTGACCGCCTCGGTAGCCATCATCCCCTGGCTGCGCAGTGCTTTCCGCGGTTTCATAGTCGGGCTCTGGCACCAGGGGCTCCTGTATCGTTTTGCTACTTACAATGGGGCTCACATCGAGAGCCTGGCGATCGGCAAACACAGCATCGACTGGATCTTGCGCAATAAAGAATACCGCCTGGAAATGCACACCCAGCAGGCGCCCGGCGGCCTGCTGCTTGGTCCTACCAAAATCGAGATGGGCAAGCGCGTGGACGAGACCCTCAGCGCCACTGTCGATGTGCGCCTCAGCCGTCTTTCCGGCGAGACTGTCTTTGCTGGGCAAGGCAAGTACGCCGGGTTGGAAGTTAATGGAGAAATCGAAAGGCTAGTAGGCCAAAAAGGTTGATCTGATATGGCTCACCCGCTGGTCGATCAGCTGCGCTTCACCCGCAGCGAATTTAAACGAGGCATCCAAGGGATCAAGGACGAGCAAGCCCGCCAACGCTTCCTGCCAATGAACTGCATCAGCTGGAATATCGGGCACCTCGCCTGGCAGGAGCAGCGTTATTTCCTGCACTTCGGGCAGGGGCAGATGCTCTATCCGGAAATTAACCAGGAGTTCGCATACGGCGCCCCCGCCAGCACGCCGCCCTTGAAAGAAATGCTCTCCGCCTGGAAAGCGATCACTGCCGCCGCCGACCCCTGGCTCGACTCACTGACCACGGAGATGCTGTTGCAGCATGTGGTTCACAACGGCAAGCCCACTGCGCGAATGTTTGGCAACCTGCTCCAGCGCACCATCTATCATTACTGGTATCACCTGGGCGAAAACCTGGCCATTCGCCAGCAGCTGGGTCAGGTCGACCTGCCACAGTTCGTCGGCAATATCGACCGGCAAGCGCCCTACCGACCGCAATAGACTGAAAGTACACATCCTGGGCTGATAGAATGCGCACCTCAATTCGATTGATCCTTGAGTCAGCACTGCGTCTGTTTACTCCCTGGCTGTTGGTGGTGATCGCAGTCACCTGGGCCGGCTACCCCGGCGTGACCTGTATCACGCCCTTGGCCTGGCTGCTGGCTCTGCCAGTTGGTGTGCGCATCGAAGCTCATTCCACCAGCCCGGGTGCCGGGCAGCGCTTGCGCGAAGCCGCACTGGCAGGCGCCATGCTTGGCCTGCTGCAAGGCATTCTATTCCTGCTGATCATGCCGCGCCTTGGACCCCTCCAGGCTGACGAGCGCGCCTCAGCCGGCATGATCGCCCTTGCCTTGCTGATCATCGGTATTCCCATAGCCGCTGGATTGTCTACTTTAACTGCCTGGCTCGCTCAGCGACGGATCTCCCAACCTGCCGGATGAATCACCAGCATCCTACCCACCTTTCCGGCAGGGCACTGCTGGCCGCAATCAATACTGGCCAGGAGATCGCTGCAATTGCCAGCCTGAACCTGGACAGCTGCGAGCTTGACTCACTGCCACCTGCCCTGCTCGCACAGACCCAGGCAACCAGCCTGAGCCTGTTCGACAACCAGCTAACCGACCTTCCGCTGGAAATCTCCCGGCTTAGCCGGCTGGAAACGCTCAACCTGGGCGGGAATCAGCTCGAATCGCTGCCCGCCGGCCTGGGGGAACTGGAGCAGCTGCGCATGCTCGACCTGGGCCACAACCGATTGGTGGAATTGCCTGCTGCTCTGGGGGAGCTCCGCAACCTGGAATTTCTGTATGCCAGCCACAACCGGCTGAGCAGCCTGCCGCCCGCCTTGGCTGGCCTGTACCGGCTGCGCTACCTGAACCTGAGCGATAACCGGTTTGCCGGGCTGCCCGCCTGGATTTCCCATTTAGAAAACCTGGTAGAGCTGCGCCTGTACCACAACTGCCTGGCGGCCCTGCCGGATGAGATCGGCTTGCTTGCCAACCTGCTCGAGCTGCATGCGCAAGGCAATCAGCTGGCAGCCCTGCCCGACTCCCTGGGGGGATTGGAATCGCTTACCCGCCTCAACCTGGAAAGCAACCACCTCGCCCATCTGCCAGATTCGCTCGGCAGTCTATCTCGCCTGTCCGACCTGAACCTGCGCGATAACCGCCTGGAGCAGCTCCCCGATTCTTTAGGACAGCTAAACGCGTTGGAATACCTGGACCTGCGTGCCAATCGATTGCAAACCCTGCCGGAAAACCTGCTGCGCCTGCCCCGGCTGCGCAAACTGGATCTGCGTTGGAACCGCCTGTCTTTACCCCCTGCAGGCATGCAGGCGCTCCTTGCCCGGGGTTGTGTTATTTACCTATAAACTCACGCAAAGCCGCAAAGCTCGCCAAGGAATTCAACTACTTCTACCAACACGACAAAGCTCCTATCAGCAATTACCTTTACAGGCTCAGGTAGCTGCTGTTCTCCGCTCCACATAGATTCTCACCGTATCACGCACAAATTCGGCCAGACCGGGATCGATACGGTCAAAATTGGCCTTGAAGCGCGGATCGTTATTGTACAGATCAGCCAATCCGAGCAGCTGCGCATCCTGGGGGCTCCAGAAGTACTCCATATGCCGCCGCCAGCTCTCAACGCAAGCCTGCGCCTCAGGCGAAGCCGGGCCCTTGGGCATAGCATCCAGAAAACCCTGGTAAACGGCATTGCCCTCCTCGCCAATGCGCTGCTTATCCGCTGTCGTATAACTGTTCCATTTTTTATAAGAAGACTTCACCGTTTCCGGGTCATAAATATCCATGGCTTCCCGTTCGTAGGCCGCCTGCTGCTCTTCGCTCAAGGTTTCAAACAGCTGTTTTGGGCTCATCTCTTTCTCTCCCTTCAAATGATTGATGGTATCGTCTACCGTGACAACCAGCCGCTCCAGGCGCCGGATGCGCAGGCCGAGCTCGGCCTTGTGGCGTTCCAGGGACTGCAGCACATCAAAGCCCGGGCGGTTGAGCAGCCGCCGGATTTCCTCCAGAGGCATATCCAGCTCGCGGTACAGCAGAATTTGCTGCAGGCGCAGCAGCGCTTCCTGACCATAGTAGCGGTACCCGTTATCGCCAACCCTGCTAGGCGCCAGCAAGCCAATTTCATCGTAGTAATGCAGCGTCCTGCGGGATACGCCGGCAAGCCTGGATAGCTGGTTAACTGTGTACATGCCCCCAGTATAAACTATGACGTTACGTTAATGTCAAGGGTTAATTGCCACAAATATAAGTTTTTCGCAGATGGAAAGATGTTTTATACTTGGTCTAACCTATGCCCTTGATCTATGCTCTCATAACCGTCCTGGCCTGGGGAAGCTGGCTGATACCCTCGCAGCGCATCCCCTATCGCAGCCTGCATGTGCGTACCTTTTATGTCGGGCTGGCGAATGTCGCCCTGTCAGTCGTCGTGCTATTGGGGCGCGGCACGCTTTCCCAGGCGCTGGATGCCTTCTGGCTGCCCTTCGCCGGCGGCCTGATCTGGGCGGTCAGCGGCTACTGTGCCTTCACCGCCATCGCAAAGATCGGCCTGGCCCGGGCAGTCGGCATCTGGACGCCGCTGAATATCATCGTTGGCATGCTGTGGGGCATCCTGTTGTTTGGCGAGTTCCTGCAGGCCGACCTGCAGACCCTGCTCCTGCTGCTTTTCTCGCTAACTCTGGTGATCGCCGGCATCCTGACGATTATTTTCGCCCGCGGCGCCGAAGGCAGAGCCGAGATGGGTAAAGCCTACTGGAGCGGGCTGGCAGCTGCCGTCGGCGCGGGATTCCTGTGGGGCAGTTATTTTATCCCCATCAAGATCTCGCAGCAGTCCATGTGGGAGGCCAGCTTCCCGCTGGCGGTGGGCATCCTGGCCGGCGCGGTGCTGCTGATGCTGGCAGTGCGGGTCACGCCAAAGCTCGACACCCGGCGGGATTATACACTGGCGACCGTCTCCGGCCTGATCTGGGGAATCGGCAACTACGGCATGCTGCTGCTTACCGAAACCATCGGCACCGGGAAAGGCTTCACCATCGCCCAGCTGGGTGTCATCGTCCAGGTGGGATTTGGGATTTTTCTGTACAAAGATCCTCCACCCGGATCGCGCGCCGCCACCATCACGATCATCGGCGTTATCCTGGCGTTGGTCGGCGCGATCATCCTGGGAAATCTGTAGCCTTTTTCGATTTTTTCACGCTCAATTGACCATTTGTTCTGTTACATCCCACAGCCTTTTTTGAGTTCCGTGATTATATGCATTTTTATTGGCTTTGACAGGCTTCATAGGAGCATCCCAATAACCACCTGTCGTGGTTTCCAGGGATGGATCAGCGGCAAGCCAGGTGTAAGTCTCCGCCATCTCCTCTGGAGTCACTGAGAATTTACGCTTGACCGAGTATAGTTTTCTTAATAAAGGTGACAGATGTGTCAAGCGCTCATCTGGGATTGCCACATTGCCCACCCTAACGCAATTGACCGTCACCCCTGACGCTCGCAGCCGCTCTGCCAGGTAAAAAGTGAACATCACCTGGGCTTGCTTGGACTGATAATAAGCATGCTGCATGGAAAACTTCTTTTCCCCATTGAGATTATCAAATTGTATATCTAACGTCGGATATACACTCAATCCCTGACTGGCAACATTAATAATGCGGCTCGGAGCGCTGGCTTTGAGTTTATCCATCAGCAAGTGGGTCAGCATGAAAACATTCACATGATTGGTTGCAAAGACAGTCTCAATACCGTCTTCGGTTAACTGCGGGGTTTTTATAGAATGATCGAAATTCGCGGCATTGTTGATCAGCACATCCAGGCGGTTGTACTGCTTTGAAAAATCAACGACAAATTGGCGCACTGATTTTTGGGAAGCCATATCGACGCACAATAATGCCACCTTATTACTGGCTGACAATCTCTTTATTTCCTCTAAGGCCTTAGTGCCACGTTCCAACGAACGGCATGCTAAGACCACCGTAGCTCCCATTTGGGCCAGTTGAACAGATGCAGCTTTACCGATACCAGAATTTGCCCCGGTGATTATGATGATTTTGTCAGTCAGGTTATAGGTCAACTTGGAATTCATTTTCTGTCTCCTGGTGAGATTGCTTTCGCCTGCGCAGGCCGTATTCTAAGATATGCAAAACGTTGTGGTTTATTTGTCTTGCCCGTTCAGATTTCAACCAATCGATATTTCCTGTTTGCAGGGTCTGCGCATCGATCGCCTGTTGGTTGAGTAAAAAAAGCCCCAGGTTATTGAGCAGGGTTTCGAACACGAAAGCCGCAGTTTGTGGATCGACCGCCGGGTCGATTTCCTGTCGGTCAATTCCCTGTTCAATTAGCCGGCGCAGGCTGGCCGCAGATCCCTGGCGTAACTCTTCGAACATCTCCGTGTAGATCATGCCATCGCCAAACAATACTCGTGCCACGGCCTGGTTCAGGCGTGGTCGGGTCAGGTTGAACTCCATGCCGACAGCAAACATCCAATGAAGCTTAGCGAAAAAATCGAGGTCGATCTGCGGTGGCTGGCGGCTTTCGAAATAAGCCGTCTTTTCTTGCGCTACCAGATCAACCAGGTGCAAGAATAAATCGCGCTTGTTTTCAAAATACTGGTAAAAACTACCCTTGGCGATGCCAGCCTGGCTGACAATTTGCGAGATCGAAGCGCCCTGGAAGCCTTGCTCGGCAAACTCCTCTATAGCCGCTGCTTCGATGCGCTGACGTTTTTCATCTGGTAAATTATCAAAAGTCTGCTTAGGCATAAACCGCCTCCCAACAATATGACCGTTCAGTCATATGACTGATCGGTCATATTGTATACCTGAATATAGTGATTGTCAATAGCTATATGAAATAATACTCGATTATCGCCAGCGAGTTTTTTATTGGAGTATAATTGTCCGTATTATGAGTACACAACTTATCCTGCAATTCAACGATGCCCTCAACGCCCGCGATCTGGAGAGTCATGATGGCTCTCCAGACCGAGGACTGTGTCTTCGAGAACACCTACCCGCCGCCGGATGGCGCCCGTTATGCAGGGCAGGCAGCGGTGCGAGGCTTCTGGGAGGACTTTTTCCGCTCCAGCGCAGATTCCCAATTTGAAGTGGAAGAAATCTTTGCCCTGGGTGAGCGGGTGGTGATGCGCTGGGTTTACCGCTGGCGGGACGAGCAAGGCCAGGCAGGTCGCATCCGTGGCGTGGATCTGTACCGGCTGCGGGATGGCCACATCGCCGAGAAGCTCTCCTACGTGAAAGGCTGATTCAGGCGCATTCGCCGTAATCGCAGCGCCCGTTGCCGTTGCTGTCCCGATAGCGCCGGCAGTGCCCTGGATAAGAGCAGCGCCGGTTGCATTGCACAAAGCAGCTGGACCTGCCATCCACCGCAGAGCTGGACGCTGCGCTGCGGGAGCTGGTTGCAGCGGCCTGGCTGGTCGGGCTCTGCGTGATAGTTGGCGCGCTGCCGGGGGTCGGCTGAGCGGTGCTTTGCTGGATGGTTGCGCCTGGCTCTACCGACCCACTGCTGTTGGCTGCCGGCTGCGCAGTTCTTTGGGCAGCGGAGGCCTGCTCCGATTGAGCCACCTCGGCTGCAACCTGCTCTCCCTCGCCGAGGGCAGAGTGAGCAGCCACAACCGCCGCGGCTCCCACCACACCCATCAGCCGCAGGAAATCGCGCCGGCCAGTATCCACCGGCGCCCGCAGCACGGCCGGTTTTAGCGGCACCCTGGCAGGAGCTGGAACCGGCGCAGTTCTCTCGGCCGGCCGGGCAGGGCTGCCGGCAATTTTGCGGCCCACATTGATCACCCAGCGCCAGTGAAGGCCAACTTTGCTTACCGTCAGCGCCAGTGTCCCAATCGTTGCAAACACATGCAGGTGGTACCAGCTGTCGTAGGCTGCCAATTCCAGATCGAACCAGGTCGACATAGCCAGCCCGGTCACCAGGATCAGGCTGAAACCGATAAACAATCCGGCATCTACCAGGTAATAGCGGCGTGCCTGGCTGGATGCACTGCTCGCCAGGCGGCTGGATACCGCCTTTATCCAGGTCCAGTGCGCCAGCAGGTGGTAGCCTGCCAGCAGCCCTACGCCCAAACCCAGCCACTGGTGGATAGGCAGGCCGGTCAGGTCCAGCATGGCTGCCAGGATCAATCCAACAAACAGGGTAAAATCTACGAACCATTTCCATAACTGATGATTTTTTATCATTTGAATTTCTCCATGATGTATGCTGATCACCATCATAAGAGAAGCTTGTTATAAAAATGTTTGCTTCCTGTTGGAAAAATATTCATGATTTAGAAGGTTTCATCCATTTCACCCGGTGTATTCGGTAATTTTGCGTTAATTAAAGGTATTCACGCGACAAAATTCATCCTATAAAACTGTTGACTATTTAATCAATTATTCATATAATTGTTTCTGGGAGCGCTTCCAGTTATTCTCCTAATTTGTGTCATCATCTGTTCCTGCCAGGAGAGATCGTTGGCCGCAGTTACCTTAGAGGATATCGCCAGGATGGCCGGAGTATCACGCTCGACAGTCTCGCGTGTACTCAACGGCCAACCCAACGTACATCCCTCAGTTCGCCAGCGTGTCCAGCAAGTTATCGAGGAAACCGGTTACCACCCCAATATCGCTGCCCGTACTTTGGCCATGCAGCGTTCCTGGATGCTGGGGCTGGTCATCCCCCGCAGCGTAAGCAACTTCTTTTCCGACCCCTATTTCCCACGCCTTACCCAGGGCATTGCACAGGCCTGTAATCGCTATCACTACACCCTGGCTCTCTTCCTGCTCAGTTCCAAAGAAGATGAAGAAAATATCTGGCCGCGCATTTCTCGCAAAGGCCTGCTGGACGGCATCCTGGTCCAGTCCGGCCAACTTGGTGACCAACTCATCGACCGGCTGGCCAACTCCAATATCCCTTCAGTCATTGCCGGTCGTCCTTTCCACACCAATGGCGCCAACTATATCGATGTCGATAATGTCGCGGCTGCCAAGCGTGCCGTCAACCATCTCATCCGGCTGGGGCACAGGCGTATCGGAATTATTTCTGGCATGCTCCAGAGCACCGTCAGCCTGGATCGTCTCCAGGGATATCAAGAAGCCTTAGCCGAAAACGGCATACCCCTGGATAAAGACCTGATTGTAGAGGGTGATTTCACCGAGTTTGGGGGGTTCGCGGCCATGCAGCGCTTGCTGGCTTTCAACCTCCAGGCAGTATTTGCCGCCTCCGATATCATGGCGGTAGGTGCGGCGCGCGCCATCCGCCTGGCCGGCTTGAACGTCCCCAAGGATATTGCCCTGGTCGGTTTCGATGACCTGCCCATCGCCAGTTATTCTGATCCAACATTAACTACCATCCACCAACCCATCTCTGAATTTGGCTTCAAAGCCGTAGAGTTGTTGATTGATCTCATCGATAGCCGGATCTTTCCACCCCAGCACTATATTATGGAGACAGAATTGGTCATCCGTAATAGCTGTGGGGCAGCCCAATTGCAAGGCGTTCCGGTAATTCATGATAATGCGCGCGATCATATCGCTACACTAGAACATTAATGAGCATGATCGCCCAAATTTTACGAGGAGGTGCAAATTCACCATAAAACGAACCGGGACTGACTCAGATACTATTCGTTGAACCTAACAATATTTCGAAGGAGAATGAAAATGAAACGCTTGTCGATCGTATTTTCTCTGTTGATGGTGATGGGCATGCTGCTCGCTTCCTGCGCAACACCTACCCCAGAGACAATCATTGAGACCGTTGAAGTACCGGTCATCGAAACTGTGAAAGTCATCGAGACTGTTGAAGTAGAAGTACCTGTTGTAGTTGAAGCGACCGAAGCGCCTGTAGCAGCTGGCGAATCGCTGCCGCGTAATGAGACGCTGTATTTCAATGGTCTGCAATGGGGCGCGGTCAAGTGCTGGAATCCCTACTCAGCCGATTGCAACAACGCTATGGCACTGGCAGCAGGTGACAGCTCGCGCACTCCCATGTTTGAGACTGCTTACTCGTACAACATGCTGGATGGCAAACAGTATCCTTTGCTGGCGGACGGCGATTTTGTCTGGAATGACGCCAAGACCGAGATCACCTTCAAGATCAAGCCGGCCGCGAAGTGGAGTGATGGCACCCCGGTTACTGCGGAGGACTTCGCCTATACCTGGGCAACTTTCCTGAAGTACAACACCAATGCCGGGAATAACTATAAGGACTTCATCGAAACCGTCGAAGCGGTTGATCCTCAGACAGTGATCATCAAGGCCAAGCTGAAAGAAGACGGCACGGCAGTCAATCCGCTGCAGGTTGGTCACTACTTGAGCGGCGCCTACGTCGCCCAGAAAGCCTGGACTGAGACGCTGGAAGCACGCACGGGCGGCGATGCGACTGCATTCCTGGCTGACCCATCCGAAGATGTGGTCTACTCTGGACCCTATACTAAATTCTTCGCCGACGAGACCAAGGTTATCCTGGTCCGCGATGACAATTACTGGGGTCAGGACGCCTCCATGTTTGGCAAGCTGCCGGTTCCGAAATACCTGGCGCATCAGATCTTCAAGGACAATGCCGCCGGCTCTATCGCCCTGGCGCAGGGCGAGGTGGATGTCAGCCAGCAGTTCAACTCCAATGTTCAGGTTCTGTGGGAGAACTACGGCCTGCCGGTTTCTACCTACCTGCCCGAGCCTCCCTACGGCATTGGCGCCAGCCTGCCGACAGCCTTCTACAACCTCAATTCAAATGGTCTGGACCAGGTCGCCATCCGCAAAGCGATCGCCATGGCGGTGGATTATGACACCATCATCGCCAATGCTATGACCAACCAGTCGGCTACCTTCGATCAGGTGCCGCGCTCGCTGATGAACCCCACCCCAGGCGAGCAGGCAATGTACGACCAGCCTGCAGTAGCCGACCTGCAGTGGGCCGGCAATGATATCGAAGGCGCCAACGCTTTGCTCGATGAAGCCGGTGTCCTGGATACCAATGGCGATGGCAATCGCGAGTGGAACGGGCAAGAGCTGCGCTACGTAGCTACCTGCCCCAATGGCTGGTCTGACTGGCAGGCTGCGATTGAGGTCGTGGCTGCCGCCGGCAAGAACATCGGCATCGACATCGTATCCAACTTCCCTGAGTGGTCCGTCTACCAGACCGTGGTCACTAAGTCGGATGCACCGCTGCCCGAAGGCTACGACATCTTCATGATGTGGTCCGATAGCGCCGGCCCAACCCAACCCTGGGGACGCATTCGCCACCTGTTGAGCTCTGAATTTGTTGGTCAGACGATCAACTGGAACGGCAACTGGGGCCAGTACAGCAATCCGGACGTTGATGCCTTGATCGCACAGATCCCTGGCGAGAGCGACCCGGCTAAGCTGAAGGAAATGTACACCGAACTGGTCCGCATGTACCTGACCGAAGTACCTTCCTTCACCCTGATGTACCGACCGCAATTGTTCCACACCGTGAACGAGAGCGTTTGGACCGGCTTCCCGCACCAGGACGACGGCACCAACCCGCCCGTTCCGCCGCTTGTGCTGGTGGACGGCTGGAGCATCGCAGGTCTGTATAACTTGAGCCTTGTGACTCCGTAACCGATCGTGTAACCAAACAGCCATGTTCCGCCAGCAACGGGACATGGCTGTTTCACAAATTGGAAAGCACTTGTTTTATCAAGAGTAATCGGTACCAAATCTTGAGGAGGTGCTGGGTTGAAAGGTTACCTTAGGTATTTCGGTAAAAAAGCAGTCTGGTTCATTATTACGTTTATTGCCGCCTTCCTGCTCAACTTTATCCTGCCCCGCCTGATGCCGGGCGATCCTGTGGCAGCTATTGTCGCAAGGCTCGCCCAGGGCCAGTCGAATGCCAGCGGTGTCCAGGCGATTTACGAGCAATATACCGAGCTGTTTGGCACCAACAAACCCATGTTCACCCAATTTATTCTTTACGTAAAGAACGTATTTCAGGGAGATTTTGGTTTCTCATTCAGCCAATATCCCCGCGCCGTAGCCGACGTGCTCAGGACATCCATCTGGTGGACGGTGATGCTGCAGTTCCCGGCCATCATCGTCGGCTGGATCCTGGGGAACTCACTGGGCGCGCTAGCAGCCTACCGCAAGGGTTGGTACGACCGGCTCATTCTACCCGTCAGTATTTTCGCCAGCGCCCTGCCGGCATTTGGCATGGCTACCATCTTACTGGTTATATTTGGAGTAATGCTCAAGTGGCTGCCGACCTCAGGCGGGTACGACGTCGCCTTGATTCCGAAACTTAACTTTGCCTATCTCTGGTCGATTTTCCTGCACTACCAGTTACCCTTCTGGTCGATTGTACTGATCGCTATCGGCGGCCAGGCGATTGGCATGCGTTCGATGTCCATCTACGAGCTCAATGCGGACTATGTCAAATACAGCCGCTTTTTAGGCATCAAAGATAATAAGATTGTGAAATATGTATTTCGCAATGCCATGCTCCCGCAGATCACCGGTTTGGCACTGGCGATTGGAACCATGGTCGGCGGCGCGCTGATCGCCGAAGTCGTTTTCAGCTATCCAGGGCTGGGTACTATCCTCTACAACGGGATCATGGGGCAGGATTACCCGCTGATCTCTGCTACCACTTTGATTATTACGATTATGGTGCTGATTGCCACTTTCGTGATTGAAATTTTATATGGCTTCATTGATCCGCGCATTAAAGCTGCACAGTCCGATTGAGGAGAGCTCCTGGAATGAAAAATACGATCAAACAGATTTTTCACTCTCCAAAATTTGTAGTGGGTTTTTGCCTTTTTATTTTCATCGTCCTGGCGACCATCATCTATCCGCTCTTCGTGCGGGATAGGCCTTTAAATATCCTCAGCCAGGGAACATTTGTCCCACCCGGCATCTATGTCAATGTGTATGACAGCCTGAATACCAAGCCATATATTCTGATGTTGGACGATGCTGCTGCCAGGAGGATCGCCAGCAAGCTCAGCCCGGAAGACCGGATTGCGATAAAGGAATGGCTGGTTGGGATTGGCATCTTCGAAAACGAGATCGATACCGAAAATACCAAAAACCTGCTGGAATTATGGGGAAATAATTACGACCCCAAGAGACGAATTCCTGGCATGACGCTTGCCAGATCAAGATACTATCAGAGGTTAAACACGTCCCTGCAAGGGCTTCTTTCAACTGAAAGCGCCATCATTGCAGCAAGCGATGGAATCACAGGGACGCTGCAAGTAAAGGATACCGTCGAACAAACCGATTATGTAAACATCGGCGAGGTGGCCAACAAGCGCGTCTTGCTGCTGGGGACGGACAACTTCGGTCGAGACGTGATGACTGAACTGATAGCAGCCACCGGCATTTCCCTGTTGATCGGAATTGTCGCCGGGCTAATTGCCACGCTGATCGGCATGATCCTGGGGTTGGCGGCGGGTTATATTGGCGGCGTGGTGGATGATGTGATCATGTTTGTCACCAATCTTTTCACCGTCATCCCCACCTTTGTGTTATTGATATTAATTTCATTCAGCATCGGCCAGGAAAACCGTGGCCCCGTGACCATAGCGATCGTGATCGGGTTTACCTCCTGGGTATGGACTGCCAGGTCCGTTCGGTCACAGGTGATTTCTCTGCGCAATCGCGACCATGTCAGCCTCTCGAAGCTATCCGGTCACCCGGTCTCCCGCATCATCTTCGCGGATATTCTCCCTTATATCGCATCGTATGTGTTCATGGCTCTAATTTTGCAGATCTCCTCTGCGATCCTTATAGAGGCAAGTTTATCCATCCTTGGCCTGGGACCCAGGACCACCGAAGTGCCCACGCTGGGTTTGATGTTGAACTGGGCGTTTATCTACCAGGCTCAGATCCTGGGGAAATGGTGGGCCTACCTGCCTGTGATTATAATCATTGCCGCGGTTTCGTTCTCGCTGAACTTGATGAATACCGGGCTTGACCAGGTCTACAATCCTGCATTGAGAGAATAGGTGGTGGAATGGCAGAAGTCGTTTTAGAAGTTAATGAGCTAACCACAAAATATATCACGCGCTATGACGAAAGTGTCTATGCGGTGGACCATGTTTCCCTGAAAGTTGAGGAAGGGAAATCGCTGGGGATTGCCGGCGAATCGGGCTGCGGGAAATCGACCCTGGCGCTCAGCCTGATGGGCTATTACTTCCCCCCGCTGCACTATACCAGCGGCGAGATCATCATTAACGGCCGCAATATTACCGGCATGGACCCGGATGACGTCCGCAAATCAATCCTGGGGACCGAAATTGCTTACATCCCCCAGGCAGCCATGAACGCCCTCAATCCCACCCGCAAGATCATCAACTTCATCGAGGATGTGCTGCAAGCGCACGATTTTTTCCTCACCAAGAAAGATATTTACGATCGCGCCAGGCAGCTTTTTGAGCGATTAGGTTTACCGGAAGAAGTGCTGCAAAAATACCCGGTTGAGCTCTCGGGTGGCATGAAGCAGCGTACAGTCATTGCGTTATCGGTGATCCTATACCCAAGTGTGCTGATTGCCGACGAACCTTCTTCTGCATTGGATGTCACTTCACAGAAGATGGTCATCAAGATGTTGAAGAATTTGATGGAATACAATCTGATCCGCTCGTTGATATTCATCACACACGAGCTTCCCCTGCTTTACAACGTAACGGATGAAATTATGGTCATGTATGCCGGGCAGATCGTGGAGCGGGCAAAAGCCAAGGAAGCTGTGTTCGACCCGCTTCATCCTTATGCCAAGGGTCTGATGGGCTCGATCATTGTGCCGGAGAGCGGCTTGCGCGACATTAAACTGACCGCAATCCCTGGTGTTCCCCCAAATCTAAAAAACCCGCCTTCGGGCTGCCGTTTTGCAGAGCGCTGCAAATATGTCATGCCAGAGTGTATGACGACGAACTTGCCTCTGCGGGAACTCGAAAGCAATCGGGCTTATCGTTGTATCTTGCCTGAAAAAGATCTACGGGAATATTATAAGAAAGAGGCTGCCCAATATGCTCGCTGAAAACACGCAAATCTTAAGTGGTAAGGGAGTAACCAAGATATTTGGATTTGGCGGGCAAAGGACCCTGGCCGTCGACCATGTGGACTTCAGCTTCCAGAAAGGCGAGATCATCTCGATCGTTGGCGAATCGGGCAGCGGAAAAACCACCCTGGCAAAGCTGATCCTGGGCTTAGTCAGCCTGACCGAAGGCGAGATCTATTTCCAGGGAAATAAACGCGATATCAGCTCCAACAAGAAGCGGCAGGAATACTGGAAGAATACCCAGGCGATCTTTCAAGATCCATTCTCATCCTTCAACACATTTCATAAGGTGGATGCCGTTTTATTAGATTGCATTCGCATGCGCGGCGGAGGCAAACTGCCGCGCGAGAAAAAAGTCGAGCTGATGTCTGAAGCGTGCAGCTTCGTCAGTTTGAAGTTCGAGGAGCTGACCAATAAGTATCCCTTTGAGCTTTCCGGTGGACAGATGCAGCGGCTGATGATCGCCCGGATCTTCCTGCTGAAGCCCAAGATCCTGTTAGCGGATGAGCCGACTTCCATGGTGGATGCCTGCAGCCGTGCCACCATCCTGGATTATCTAATGGACCTGCGCAGAGAGATTGGCATGACTCTGATCTTCATCACCCATGATATCGGGCTGGCCTATTATGTCTCCGACACGATTTACATCATGGAACGCGGCAAATTTGTTGAAAGCGGGCCGCCCGACCAGGTGATTTTGCACCCGCGGGAGCCGTATACCCGCCGCCTGATCAGTGATGTACCAAAAATCTACGAAGAATGGGATCTCTCAACTGTATGACTAATCAATCTCTGGCAGGCGCCTGGGAATTTCGCCAGGCAGGCACTGAAGTAGTGGCTGCCCGCCAGCGTACCCGGCGGTGTGCATACCGATTTACTCGCCCTGGGCCGTATCCCCGACCCATTTGTAGGAGACAATGAAAAGCGCGTCCAGTGGGTGGCCGAAGCAGACTGGGAATATCACTGCCAATTCTCCCCGCAGGCCGATCTATTTGCCCAGCCGCATATCTGGCTGGTTTGTGACGGGCTGGATACCCTGGCGACCCTCACCTTGAATGGCCACGAGCTCGGCCAGGCAGCCAATATGTTCCGAAGCTATCGCTGGGATGTAAAACCGTGGCTCCGATCCAGCGGCAATGATCTGCGCATCGTCTTTTCATCGGCGGTGCGCTTTTGCAATGCGCAGCAGGCCATCCGCCCCATGCCGGGGGTTTCACAGGCCATCCCTGGCGGCCCGCATCTGCGCAAGGCGCCCTGCCAGTTTGGCTGGGATTGGGGTCCGCAGCTGCCTCCCATCGGCGTCTGGAAGGATATCCGCCTGGAAGGTTACCAGGAAGCCCGCCTCGCAGAAGTCCATCTGCGGCAGGTGCACAACGACGGACGGGTGACTGTATCGGCGCGCGTGGCTGTCGAACACTGGGATGCCACCCCGCTGGAGGTCGTGGTTCGAGTTACGACTCCGCAAGGCGAAGTTCTGGAGGATACCACTCAAATCTCTGACGACAATGCAGCCTTCGTGCAGGTATCAATCCCCCAACCCGAGCTGTGGTGGCCCAATGGCTATGGCGGTCAGCCACTGTACGGGGTGGAAGTAGCGCTTCGGCACAGCAGTAATTCTGAAGAAGCGCTGCTCGACCAACGCCGCTATCAAATTGGGCTGCGCACGATAGAATTGCGCCAGCAGGAAGACCCGTGGGGGCGTTCCTGGGTATTCGTCGTCAATGGCGTCTCAATTCTTGCCAAAGGCGCCAACTGGATTCCAGCCGATTCCTTCCCTACCCGAATTTCAGATGAATACCTGGAGGGGCTCATCCGCTCGGCGGCCGACACCCACCAGAACATGCTGCGCATCTGGGGCGGCGGTTTCTACGAAGAAGAGCGCTTTTACGATCTGTGCGATCGCTATGGCATCCTGGTCTGGCAGGAGTTCATCTTCTCCTGCAGTATCTACCCCCTGGATGATCCCGACTTCGTTGAAAATGTGCGCATCGAGGCAGTGGAGAACATCCGCCGGCTGCGCCATCGTGCCAGCCTGGCCTTGTGGTGCGGCAACAACGAGATGGAATGGGGTTGGGTGGATTGGCATTGGAACACGCCTGAGCTGCAGGACTTAAAAGCCGCCTACGATCAATTTTTCCACCATACACTGCCGGCCTGGTGCCAGGCTGAGGACCCCGATCATTCCTATTGGCCCAGCTCACCCTCTTCCGATACACCATTTGCTAATCCGAATGGCCAGCACCAGGGAGATGCTCACTACTGGGATGTCTGGCATGGCAGGAAACCATTTACCGCCTATCGAGACCAGTATCCGCGCTTCATGAGCGAGTTCGGCTTCCAGGCGCTGCCGCCGCTGGCAACCATCCGCACCTATGCCGATGAAGCGGATTGGAACATGACTTCGTACATCATGGAGCAACACCAGAAAAATGCCAGCGGCAACTCCCTGATGGTCGGTCAGATGCTGGATACCTTCCGGCTGCCTAAGGATTTTAGCTCCCTGGTGTACCTGAGCATGGCCTTGCAGGCAGAGGGCATCCGCTACGGTGTGGAGCACTGGCGGCGCCACCCGGATCGTGTTGCCGGCATCCTGTACTGGCAGCTGAATGACTGCTGGCCGGTGGCTTCCTGGTCCAGCCTGGATTACTTCGGGCGTTGGAAAGCACTGCATTATGCCGCCCGCAGGTTCTTTGCTCCCTTAATGCTTTCAATTGAAGATAAGCCCCCTGAACAGGCGGTTTATGTTTCCAATGATCTGCTCGGACCCTGGGAAGGCAGCTTGCGCTGGTCGTTGGAGGATCTATCTGGAAAAATCCTATCTTCAGGGCAGGCGCCCGTCATCGTCGCACCACAATCCGCTACCCAGGTCTGCCGGCTGGACTTCTCCGATCTGGTCTCCGACGAAAACTTGCGCAGCCTGGTCTTTATCGCTGAGCTGTGGCAGGGGGATCGGCTGGTTTCCAGGCAAACAGCCGGTTTCGCCCCCACCAAGCATATATCCCTCGCCGATCCGGTAATTCAGGCGAACCTGCGCATGGAGAACGATCAGTTAATCATTGAGCTGATCTCCCAATCGCTGGCGCTGCTGGTGGAAGTATCCCTGGCGGGAGTGGATGTTGTCTTCAGTGACAATTATTTCAACCTGCCTGCCGGCCGCACCACCCGGATTTCCTGCGCCCTGCCGCCCGGATGGTCGTTACAGCAGGCACTAAATGCATTTCAAATCAAATCCATTTACGATTCATACTGAAAAAGGTCTGGTGAAAGACAATAATAACTGAAGGGATCCAGTCCCTTCGCGATGTCAGGGTGACACATAATTAGCAGTAGAAATGGAAATCCGGCGGCGTGAAAATTTCACGCCGCCGGATTATGGTAATATTAATAAGCCTGCCAGCCTTTTCGGCTGCCGGTTCTAGCATCCACTTACCCTGACACTACACGTTCAAGGGACAACTAATATGGACATAAAACATCCTCGCAACCCCGGCATGCCGCTCGATCTGGACTGGGTGATGGGCGCGCATATCAACCGCAGCGCAGTCGAGCGGCGCGCCGCCACCCTGCCCGGGCGGCGCACTGTAAAGAAAGAATGGCAGGCCGCCTGGCTGCTGCGCGCCGTCACCTGCATCGACCTGACCACCCTCTCCGGCGATGATACCCCCGGACGGGTGAGGCGCCTGTGCGCCAAAGCCCGCCAGCCGCTGCGCCCGGATATGCTCGAAGGCGCTGGGTGCGGCTGACGAGAAAATCACCGTGGCGGCGGTGTGCGTCTATCCCAGCCGGGTGCAAGGATGCCGTCGAGGCGCTGCAAGGCACGGACATCCCGGTGGCCTCGGTTGCCACCGGCTTCCCCGCCGGGCAGACACCGCTGGCGCAGCGCATTGCAGAAATCGAGCAGGCAATCGAAGCCGGCGCCGCGCGAGATCGACATCGTCATCACACCGCACCGCACGTGCTGACCGGCAACTGGCGGGCGCTGTACGACGAAATCCGGCAGTTCCGCCAGGCCTGCGGCGACGCTGCGCACATGAAGACCATCCTGGCGACCGGCGACCTGGGCACGCTCAAGCAGGTCTACCAGGCCAGCCTGGTGGCGATGATGGCCGGCTCGGACTTCATCAAGACCTCCACCGGCAAGGAGAGCGTCAATGCCACCCTGGAGTTCGGCCTGGTGATGGCGCGCGCCATCCGCGATTACCAGCGAGCGCACCGGCTACAAGGTCGGCTTCAAGCCCGCCGGCGGGATCAACACAGCCAAGCAGGCCATGGCCTGGCAGTCCCTGATGAAAGAAGAGCTGGGCGATGAATGGCTGATGCCGGACCTGTTCCGCATCGGGCGCCAGCAGCCTGCTCACCGACCTGGAGCGCCAGCTCTACCACTACCTCACCGGGCACTACGCCGCCCGCCACCACATGCCGATGGGCTAAGCCCAGGAGCGACACGATGGATATTATGGAAGTTTTCAAGATCGATGGAATACGGCCCGGCTCCCGAATCGCCTGCCGCGGCAAACGCCTGGCTGGAAGAGCACGGGCGCAAGTTTGGGCTGTTCATCAACAACACACTGGGTACACCCCGCAAGACGCCAGCTATTATCCCAGCTACAACCCGGCCACCGGCGAAAAACTGGCCGAGACGGTGCAGGCCGGGCAGAGCCGAGGTCGATGCGGCCGTAGCGGCGGCACGCCAGGCATTCCAAAGCTGGAGCACAGACCCCGGGCACGTGCGGGCCCGCTATCTGTATGCCATCGCCCGCAATATCCAGAAGCACAGCCGCTTGCTGGCGGTGCTCGAATCGATGGACAACGGCAAGCCGATCCGCGAATCGCGCGATATCGACGTCCGCTGCTGGCCCGGCATTTCTACTACCACGCCGGCTGGGCGCAGCTGATGGAGAGCGAGCTGCGAGATTACCAGCCGGTGGGCGTGGTCGGGCAGATCATCCCGTGGAATTTCCCGCTGCTGATGCTGGCCTGGAAGATCGCCCCGGCCATCGCCATGGGCAACACGGTGGTGCTCAAACCGGCTTCCTACACCCGGCTGAGCGCCCTGCTGTTCGCCGAGATCGTCGCCGAAGCCGGCCTGCCGCCGGGGTGGTCAACATGGTCACCGGCAGCAGCAAAGCCGGCACGATGATCGTCACCCACCCGGATGTCGATAAGATCGCCTTCACCGGCTCGACCGACGTCGGGCGCACCCTGCGCCAGCCAGACGGCCGGCTCCGGCAAGAAGCTCTCGCTGGAGCTGGGCGGCAAATCGCCGTTCGTGGTCTTCGAAGATGCCGACCTGGACGGCGCCGTCGAAGGCGTGGTGGATGCCATCTGGTTCAACCAGGGGCAGGTGTGCTGCGCCGGCTCGCGCCTGCTGGTGCAGGAAAACGTCGCCGAGCGCTTCATCGACAAGCTCAAGGAGCGCATGCAGCACATGCGCGTCGGCGATCCGCTGGATAAATGCATCGACATGGGCGCCATCGTCGACCAGACCCAATGGGACACGATCGACTATTGGGTCAAGATGGGCGTGCGCGAAGGCGGCCAGCTGTTCCAGCCGCGATATCCACCTGCCAGAGCGAGGGCTGTTCTACCGACCCACGCTGATCACCGGGCTCGAACCGGCTGCCGCGACCGTGCAGGAAGAAATCTTCGGACCGGTGCTGGTCTCGCTGACCTTCCGCACGCCCGGCGGAAGCGATCGCCCTGGCCAACAACACCCGCTACGGGCTGGCCGCCAGCGTGTGGAGCGAGAACATCAACCTGGCGCTGGATGTGGCCAGCAAGATCAAGGCCGGCTCGGTGTGGGTGAACTGCACCAACCTGTTCGATGCCGCCGCCGGTTTTGGCGGCTACCGCGAGAGCGGCTTTGGCCGCGAAGGCGGCCGCGAAGGGCTGTTCGAGTACCTGCGCCCGGCCTGGCAGGCAGCGTCCCCGACCCGAACTTCACACCCCCAGCCGAAGGCGACAAATCCAACTGGGGCGAGCACATCCCCGACCCGCCCCACCCTGCCGGCGGATGGCAAAAACGGCAGCCAGGCTGACTGCATGTCGACCGCACCCCCAAGATGTACATCGGCGGCAAGCAGGTGCGCCCGGATGGCAACTACACGCATGCCGTGCTCAGCCCCAAAGGCGAGCTGGTCGGGCAGGTCGGCGACGGCAACCGCAAGGATATCCGCGAGGCGGTGGAAGCCGCGCACGCCGCCCACACTGGCCAAACCCGGCTGGGCGATGCGCCACGGCTACAACCGCTCGCAGATCCTGTACTTCATCGCCGAGAACCTGGCCGCCCGGCGACGAGGAATTTGCCGCGCCGCATTGTCGCAAATGACCGGGCGCAGCCTGAAATCGGCGCAGGCCGAGGTGGAAGCCGCTGTCGAGCGGCTGTTCACCTACGCCGCCTGGGCCGACAAGTACGGCGGCACGGTGCAGGAGACCACCCTGCGTGGCATCACGGTGGGCAGTCAACGAGCCGGTGGGTGTGATCGGCATCGCCTGCCCGGACGAGTATCCCCTGCTGGGCTTTGTCTCCCTGATGGCGCCGGCCATCGCCCGCGGCAACACCGTGGTGATGATCCCCAGCGAGAAGCACCCGCTGAGCGCCACCGACTTCTACCAGGTGCTGGACACCTCCGACGTGCCGCCGGGTGTGGTGAACATCGTCACCGGCGACCGCGACCACCTGGCGCAAGACCCTGGTGCAGCACGAAGACGTGGATGGCATGTGGTATTTTGGCACGGCCGAAGGCAGCTACCACGTCGAGTACGAGTCGGCTGCCAACATGAAGCGCACCTGGGTGGGTTATGGCCTGCAGCGCGACTGGATGGAGCGCGGAGCAGGGCGAAGGGCACGAGTTCCTGCACGAAGCCACCCAGGTGAAAAATATCTGGGTGCCGACGGGCGAATGAGGATTCGAGACATTTCAATTGTAGGGGCAGGTCTGAGACCTGCCCCTACTGCCCCTACACCTGCCTCAACCATCGTCCCAACAATTGCACCAACGTCATGCCCATTTGGAATTATTTGATATATAATATCAGAATACCAATATTATCTGGAGATCATCCATGATTACGAATCCCAACCCGCACGTGCATGCCAGTGACCGCATTTATGCCCAGGTAGAATCCGGCAAATTAAAGCCGGAAACCTGCTCCCATTACGGCCAGGTGCAAGATGTAGAAGCCAGCTCTTCAGGCTGCGAAGACTGCTTGAAAATTGGCAGCGAATGGCTCAATCTGCGCGTCTGCCTGACTTGCGGGCATGTCGGCTGCTGCGACAGCTCGCCCAACCGGCATGCCACCGCGCATTATCACGCCAGCGGCCACCCGATCATCCAATCCTTTAACCCCGGCGAGACCTGGATTTACTGCTACCCCGACGACATTATTCTGGTAGATTGATCGGGCAGGACGGAGGTCATCCCTTGCCAGGTTACTTTCACGCGCGTTCCCTGCCCTGGAGCCGAGTTGATCGTCAGTTCCGCCTGGATCAAGGCAGCGCGTTCCAGCATTCCAACCAACCCATACTGCTGCCGGGCTAATAACACCCCCAGGTCAGGCGTGTGGGGCGTATCAAAACCGACCCCGTCGTCAATCACTTCCAGGTGTACGCATTGTTCGTCCAGTGTGCCGGTCAGCATAAGAGTTTTTGGATTTGCATGCTGGATAGCATTGCGCCAGGCCTGCTGCACGATGCGATACAGGTGCAGCTCAACACTATCCGGGTAACGAGCCAATCCGCCTTCCAGGCTGCAGTGGGTATCGCGTGGCGCTTTTCCATCCGTCCGAAAATCCACCGGGTTTTCAACCAGTTCTTCCAGAGCGGCTTTCAATCCATAATTCAACATCGCCGGCCGTAACCCGGCAATGATCGATCGAATTTCCTGCACCGCCGGCCGGTATACCTGCATGAATGCCTGCTGGTCCTGGTTCGTGCTAACATTTTGAATAATCAGGGCCATCTGGCCGAGCAGCTCGTCGTGCAGCTCACGGGCCAGGCGGTTGCGCTCATCTTCCTGGCGCTGGATGTCCGCCTGGTACAGCAGGCGCAAGCGCCCGGCATGCTCAATGTGAACCAATGACAGGGCTGTCTGGTCCATCAGTGCCTGAAGCAAGGTAATTTCATCGATTGTATAGGTATCGTCGGGATCTTTCCTGCCCAGAAGGCAGATTGCCAGGTAACGTGCCTCAATCTTTAACGGCAACACCAGCCGTACCCAGGGACATGGATCGGTAACTCCTTCGGTGCCAATCATCACCGGTCGATATTTTCCTACCTCAGGCTTTCAACGCTTTTAGCTCTTCCTCGCCTGGCAGCTCATCAGGCAGGATGCCTAACAAGAGCAGTGGAACGATTTTATTCTTCGATCCTTCCGGCTCGTTTGGGTACAGCAGCAGGATCGCCGCCTGGCGCACCAGCAAACCTGGCAGCACCCGGTCTCTTAGCAGCTCGACCACATGCTGTACATCCAGGCTCTCTGCCAGGCGAGCCGAGTACCAGGGCAGCAAATCCGGCGGCAGCACCGGTGATCGCAAGATCAGACGGTCAAACCGGCGCTGAAAACTGGGGTAACCCAGGGCTCCTACCAACGCGGCACTGCCGGCCAGCAGGACAATCGTCATCACCAGGATCCCGCTGTCTTCGGTCAAGAGCCGAGCAAGGAGGATCAGCAGGATCACTACGCCTAATACCAGGGCGGTAAAGGCAGTCAATCCCAGTATGCGGCTGCGCCGGATTTCCATGCCACCGGTTTGGAAGGCATATACTGCGTAAAAATAGACCACCGGAATTAATATCAGGGAGAAAAGGCTGATTTCGACCAGCATGTAACTCTGGTTGAAAAAGAACAGCAGGCTGGTAGTGATCACCAGCACCAGAATAATCGCCATAAGCACCAGAATTACATTGACTACTCGCCTCTGATCTGGTTGTAACCAGACGTGCAACACCAAAAACACCAGAGATAGGAGGAAGAAGAAGCCAATTCCGAAGAGGTAGGCGTTCGTGGGTAATAAACCAAAAAATTCTGCCATCGAGAGACTTAAGAATATGCCGTACAATCCGGCAAGGTGGATTGGTTTTAAGGGTCGTAGCGGCTTCGGGAAAACCCAATGAAAGTGCAGGCTGACTGCCAGCATGGGCCAGGTGACCATTCGCATGAAAAGGCTGCTGTGCCATACTTTGCCGGTGCTGGCTGCGCCAAAGCTAACCCATAAACCGATCAAGAAAAATAACGCAATCATTAATGCCCAGCGCTCGTCGCGTGGCCGGATCAAGACAACAGTCAACAAACCAAATATCCAATAGATCACTGCCAGGTACCAGTAATTTGCCAGTCGGTAAATCAATTCGGGGGAATTCACCCCGGGTACAATCCATTCGATATGCAGGGTTTCTCCATCCCTTTGGATAGTCAATCGGGCGACATCGCCGGCTCGATAAGGGGGAAACAGGGGTAAGCTATCGGATTGCGCTCGTTCGTGAAAGTCCTGATCACCGATTTCGACAAGATAATCCCCTTCTTGAAGCTGCGCTTCTCCCGATTGGCTTATCAGAATATTTGATATCACTTCATTCGGCGGCTGGACATGAAATCCCATATAAGGAACTTCAAAAAAATAGGCATAGGCATATAGTGCCGTTACCCCCAGGCAAACCGCTGCCAGAAAATATATTAGCAGCATTTTTGGTGTAAATCGGTTAATTACATTCATTACTGCCTCTGCCATAGGATACTTCATCCGAAGAGAACGTGCAAGGCAATTTTTCTTGGGCGCCCTTTATTCAGGCACCTTGACAGAAATATCCCTTATTGGTAAAGTTGAATTACTGAATAAGCAGAATTTCTGAAATGAGAGTGGATAATGGATTCGACGGTCCAGATTCGCCAGCGCGGCACGCTGACCATCCCAGCCGAACTTCGAGAGCAGTACGGCATCCAGGAAGGTGATACGTTTCGCCTGCTCGACTTTGACGGCATATTTGTATTGACCCCGCTGGTGCCTATGGTTCCTGAGCTGGCAAGGGAGATCGAGAAAGCGCGCCTGGAAGCCGGTCTGACGATAGACGAGCTGCTCACCAGCCTGCGAGAGCAACGCGAACGCTATTACACCGAAAAATATGGCACCAACGACGCAGCATAAGCCGCGCCTGTTCATAGATGCCGACGTGCTTTTCTCCGGTGCGGCAGCACCGGCAGAACATAGCGCCAGCCTGGTAATCCTTCGCCTGGCAGAGATCACCTTGATCGAAGCCATCGCCTCCGAGCAGGTCATTGTTGAAGCGGAGCGCAACCTGGTGACAAAATTCCCGGCTGCAATGCCGGCATTCCATCTGCTGGTTCATCGCTGCCTGAGAGTTGTCCCTTCTCCACAGCAGCAGGACTTGCTGCCATACCGCGGCCTGGCCAATGAAAAAGACCTGCCGATTCTGGTAGCAGCTCTGCAAAATAAATGTGAATGGCTGGTGACCTTCAATATACGCCATTTTCAACCCGGCCATCCAGATATTCGGGTATTGAGACCGGGAGAAGTATTGCTGCGAGTGCGCGAGCTGCTCTCTGGCTTGCCTGGCCGGGATTAATCGATTCGTATGCAGCGATCGTAAAGCGTGTTGCCGCTTAAACGAAGCACACAGCGGTAGCTCGCACCAGCCTGACCCTGCAGGTCGAGCAGCACAGCATCGCCCATCTGCCTGACAACACGGATCTGCGGATTATCCCCCAGGTCGGCGGACACTGCTTGAAGCTCTGCCTGGGTCTCCTCTGGAACCTGGATCATACAGGCCCACTGAGTCCCGCCATCCAGCAAACACCTCAACCGGCCGGCAAATATTTTCTCACTCAGGTCGCAGTAGCTTAAAACCCCTTCAAACACCTTGCACATTGCCCATTCACCGCCAAAGTCCAGATGCACCGTACCGCTAATTAACGAGTTTGGGTCGTTTGTGCCGCTGAACATTTTATAGGGACGGTTAATGCGCTCACCGAGCACCTTCAGCGCCCGCTTAGACATCCCGTCCGGCTCCCGGCCCTCAGCCGCCGCCGACTTGACTTCATTAATGGAGTACGCCAGCGATACCAGCGGTTCGCGCAACGGGCGCTGGCAGATGTAATCGGAAATCAGACCGACCGCAGCAAACATCACCAGGTTCACAATAATGATGGAAACCCGGCCTGCACTGGCGCCGGCATTTACGGCTGCCTCCACCAGATAGAGCTGAAACACGCCGGCCAGGCCGCTGGCGAAGCCGATTATCACAAACATCACGCCACGGAATAAGCGAATGAAGTTCTCCAGGGGGTATACGTGCAGGCCGCCAAACTCAGGGTAGAGCAGCTCAACCACCCGATTGATCAGGTGATAATTGGTTTGCATGGCCAGCCAGCTGAACAGCACGCCAACCGCCACCCAGGCCAGGAATGCCACGAATGCGTTATCTATCCGGGCACACAGCCAGCCCACCAGGCCACCCACTCCGGTAACCAGCAGAATACTGACGCCTGCCATCAACCAGGCCGGCTCTGCAGCTGATTGCCAAAGCTGCAGGGCATTCCATCCCCATACAGCCAGCCCATAAGCTAACCCGGCCAGCAAACCAAACACCAGGCCCATGCGATGCAGGTCTGCCTGGTGTTGTTTTCGGATCATGTCCATCGCCGCCAGCGCTCCTCTGGATTGATTATACTCCGCCTAACCATCGGGAGTATAATTCGGGTCTGTTCCCTCAGGCTGCTGCCTGGGTGTCAGGTGGATATTAGATGGCAATAGTTCCCCAGTCCCTTGCCCAGCGCACCGCTGTATACCTCTCGGATAGAGAGTATTACAGCCGTATCTTTAAGTTTGCGCTGCCCATTGCGCTGCAGCAGCTGATCTTCTCATCGCTTAATCTGACCGCCAACGTGATGGTCGGGCAGCTGGGCGAGACCGCGGTAGCATCTGTCGGGCTGGCCAATCAGATCTTCTTCCTGTTGAACCTGATGGTCTTTGGGGTGGGCAGCGGGGCAGCCATGTTCACCGCCCAGCTGTGGGGCCGCCGCGATATCGCCAATATCCGCCGGGTGTTGGGACTGTCGCTCGGCATATCCCTGGCCGGGGCTTTGGTTTTCCTGGTAATTGCCCTGTTCTTCCCAGAGCAGGTGTTGAGCATTTACACGCGCGACCCGCTGGTGATTGCCCAGGGCAGCCAGTACCTGCGCATTTTCGGCTTTTCGTTTATCTTCTTCGCTATCACCGCCACCTTCTCCCTGGTGCTGCGTTCGATCGGCGAAGTGCGGCTGCCGGTCTCGGTGACGATCTTCGCTCTGTTCCTGAACATCGTTATGAGCTACGTGCTGATCTTTGGCAAGCTCGGCATCCCGGCGCAAGGCATCTATGGAGCCGCGTATGCCATCCTGATTGCCCGCGGCGTGGAGGCCCTGCTGATGGTGCTGTTGACCTACGCCCGGCGCTTGCCTCCGGCGGGTACACCCCGCCAGCTGTTTTCATTTAACCTGCCATTCGCAAAAACCGTATTGCGACCGATCCTGCCGGTACTGCTCAACGAAATCCTCTGGTCGCTGGGCATCACCGCCTACCAGGTGATCTATGCGCGCCTGGGCACCGAGCAGCTGGCCGCCGTCCAAATCTCCACCACCATCACCGACCTGGCCGTAGTGGCTTTCATCGGCCTGGGCAACGCTACCGCCATCCTGGTCGGCAACCTGATCGGTTCAGGCAAGCAGGAGCAGGCTCAGGTGTACGCCGGCCGCTCGCTGCTGCTCAGCTTCCTGGGCAGCCTGGTTCTCGGGCTGTCATTGCTCGCTCCTCAGTCCGTTCATCCTCACCCTGTATAAAGTATCTCCGGAAGTCATTGGCTATGCCAGGACCTTCCTGCTGATCTCCGCCTCGTTCCTCTGGCTGCGCATGATGAACCTGATCATCTTTATTGGCATTTTTCGCGCCGGAGGGGACACGCGTTTCGCCCTGCTCCTGGACGGATTCATCATCTGGCTGGTGGGTGTGCCCCTCACCGCTTACGGGGCGTTCGTCCTGCACCTGCCGGTCTACCTGGTCTTTCTGCTGACAATGTCGGAAGAAATCGTCAAGTGGTCGCTCGGATTGTGGCGCTTCTTCTCGCACCGCTGGATTCACAACCTTGCTGAGACCGTTGCAGAAGTGCCGCTCCTTCAAGACTCCGGAACCACGCAATGAGGAATAATAGCCTGTCCAGCCTGATCTTATGCAGCGCGACAGTGGATGACGCCCGCCATCTGGCTAGCCTCAACTTGCTTTTCAACGGAGTTGACGAAAGCCCGCAGGTTTATGCCCTTCGTCTGGCCGATCCACGGCGAGTGGATATACCCTTCCTGGCTATTCTTGACGAGCAGGCGATTAGGATTGCCAATCTGCGCCTTTTGCAGCCGGTGTTCTACGCCGAGTCTTATGCCGAAGTGACCGAATTGTACGTCCTGGAAAGCTACCGCCGCTGGGGTGTCGGCCGCCGGTTAATGGAATTTGCCGCTCAGCTTGCCAATCAGGCAGGGGCGGATGAAATGGTCGTACTAACGGGTTTTGATAACCAGTCTGCCTTGGTCTTTTACAACCATCGTGGCTATACGCAAAACGATATTGCTCTGAATAAATCCCTTTATGAAGAGGTGTAACTTGAAACTTGATTTTCCCCGCAACATCGCCCTGATCCTGCTGGTTGTGGTGATCGCCCTGCTGGCCGGCTGTTCCCAGGCCCAAGACGAGCCGTTGTATGCCCTGGCCAGCCATGATGCAAACGGCGACGGCCAGTTCGACGATCAATCCCCCGGCGAGGAAGCCCCCGCCATCTACCAGATCAATGTCGATGGCGAAGAAGTCAGCATGGGCCGCCTGACCAACCCCAGCGAATATATCCCGAAGTGGTTCAAGCTCTCCCCAGATCGAACAAAGCTGGCTTTTACCACCCAAGCTATCCCGGACATCGGCGAGCTGCTATACATCAAAGACCTGACCAGCTCAACTCCACCCGAGCAGGTGCTGGCAGATACTTTCCAGATCCATGGTTTATACTGGTCACGGGATGGCGAGAACCTGGCTGCCATTGTGACCGATTCCACCGATACATCGGAAGTCCTGTATATCACCCCAGACGGTGCGGTTGAGCGGACCGGTGATGTCCAGCTGTTTGCCGAGAATGAAATGCAGGATTACAGCCCGCTGGTTGCGCCTGATTTAAGCAAACGGCTGTGGCCTAAAGGCGTAGAAGGTGGATTCCTTTACACCATAACCGGCCCCGTCGATGAGCCAGGAGACGACGACCCGGTTCTGACCAATTACCCCATGACATTCGTTGGGTGGAGCCCGGACAGTGAGCAAATTCTGCTGCTCGACAGCATGTCCGACGAGCTGGAGCAGTTTGGCCAGCTGCCCGAACCACACGGGGCGCTTTATACAATCAATCCGGATGGCAGCGACCTGAAGCCATTAACCGCCAGCGGCGGTGCTACCGCTGTCGCTGACTGGTCGCCGGATGGGCGCATGATTGCCTATCTGACCCAGCTGGAAGACATGGATAACGATGGCACAGCCGACTCACGCAGCGAACTGCCGCTGCTCTTTCTGCTGGGCCAGGATAGCACCGCCAGGCGCATCTCCCTGGGGAATGATTACCGCCTGGGTTGGGGTATTGATTGGTAAGCTAAAAGGGAAGAATTTCTGGTTAAAATCAAAACAGGCGAGCCCATGAGAGCTCGCCTGTTTTGGATCATGGAAGAGTTAGGATTTCAGTTTACCGGTACTACATTGGCAGCCTGCAGACCCTTGGGGCCTTTCTCGACTGCGAATTCGACCTTCTGGCCTTCGACCAGATTGCGGTAGCCATCGGTGGAAATGGCCGAATAGTGGACGAAAACGTCCGGCCCGTTATCACGAGCGATGAAGCCATAGCCCTTGCTGCCATTGAACCACTTGACTGTGCCGACGATACGTTCTGACATTGCTTTATTTCCTTTACAAAAGAAGAGTAGTATTTTAGGTCTAAGCGCCTTTTGCCTCTTCCACTTCCATTAAAAATGACCCGGACTTGCATTCGGGCCATCGCCTTGATTGTGTACAACGGCAACGCAACTGCAACCTAACGGCGCAAATATATCAGGAAATTTTAAAATTGTCAATGAAAAATCCGTTAATATCTATGTTCTTGATATAAAATAGCAGTATGGAAAACCTGCAACCGCACCTGATTTATCTATTTGACCAGGCTTATGAAGCCGAGCTGGCCTTTGTTGCCAACCTAACTGCTGAACAGCGTATGGACAATGGCGCCCCCGACCACTGGTCGCACAAAGATACCCTGGCCCATATCGCCGCCTGGAATGCCCACGAGGCCTGGATGTTGCAATCCGCTGCGCAAGGCGAAGCACAGCAGCTCTCGGGCGATGTCGACGAGATCAACGCCGGGATCTACGCCGAACACCAACACTGGACCTGGGATCAGGTGATGCGGCTGCTGGCGGATGCCCAACGCGACCTGGCTGCCGCCCTGGTTCAGCTGTCGGATAGCGACCTGACCGACCCGGAGCGCTTCTCCTGGACTAACCATCAGTCGCTCCTCCACCGTCTGGCCTTCACTGCCTACTTCCATGCTCTCTCGCACCTGGCGCGCCTGCTGTGGGATAGCGGTGAACACACCGCCGGCGCCCAACTGGCAGAAACCATAAGTCTGAATATGGCTTCTCTGGACGAGTTGCAGAGCTGGCAAGGTGTGCAGCGTTATAACCTGGCCTGCTTTTATGCCTTATCCGGCCAGCGCCAGGCGGCGCTGAAGCTGGTGCGCCAGGCACTGGCCTTACGACCTGATCTGGGCGTCTGGGCCCGGCAGGATACCGAGCTGGCTTCCCTATGGGAAGATCCTGCCTTCATTGAGATGACCACCGGCGGAGAATAATCGCTTGCCGCTTGCTTGCCTGGCGCCCTATTGCGGCTGACTTGCGGTAAAATACAAGCCCATGGTCGATATCCGCACTACCCTCCTCCTGCTTGCCCAGCGAGGTTATGAAGATACGCTGGCATATTTTGCCACTCTGAGCGAAGCTGAGCTGGCGGATTCGGGCTCTCCAGACGATTGGAGCCCGAAAGATATCCTGGCGCACATCGTAGAATGGGCCGCCATCACCTCCTACCGGCTGTCCGCGGCAAGACAGGGTGAGACACCCGCTACGTATTCCGATGTGGATGCGAAGAACGATGAAATCTTTCAGCTGTACCGCAGCCTGCCCTACCTGGATATCCTGGTGCATGCCGATGAAATCAATCAGGATATTCAATCCCAGCTGCAAAGCTTCCCCCTGGCCGACCTGCTCGACCCGGATCGCTACCCCTGGCTGAACAGCCAGCCGCTGTACTGGCGCATCGTCCACAGCCTGTATTTTCACGCCAATTTCCACCTTGCCCAATTGCAACTGAAATACGGCCGGCGAGAAGAAGCCGATGAGCGCATGGAACGCACCATCCGCGACATGCTGATGGTGGACGAATCGCCGCGCTGGCAGGGCCTGTACCTGTACAACCTGGCCTGCTACTACGCCATCCCCGGGGATTCAGCCAAAGCCCTATCCAACCTGCAGCGAGCTTTCGCACTGCGCAATGAGCTCATCGAATGGTCCAGGTCTGATACGCGCCTGGCCTCGTTGAAGACCGATCCGGGTTATCTCAGCCTGGTGTACGGGTAGCCTTTCAGGCTTCACAAGCTGGCCGGTAGAGACCGTCATCACAACAGGAGGGATTATCGTGACCGATCAACCTTCAACGGAAGAATTGAATGCCTGGCACAAGCAATTCGCTATGTCGTGCAACAATAAATCATGGGCGTTGATCGAT
This sequence comes from uncultured Chloroflexia bacterium, assembly GCA_963744375.1. Lineage (GTDB taxonomy): Bacteria > Chloroflexota > Anaerolineae > Anaerolineales > UBA4823 > CTSoil-045. The sequence continues at coordinate 490,332 of CAVUTH010000002.1, forward strand.
AAGCCCGAGCGCACTGTCGCCGAAGGGCGCGAGATGCTGTACCTGGCGTATGCAGCCGCCTATCACTGGTCGAAGGTTGGCACTCCGGTGAATTGGGCGCGTGCCGAAATAACCCTGGCACATGCCTATTCGTTACTGGGTGATGGCGCCAAAGCAATGCATTTTGCGCAAAGCGCACTGGCGTTTTTTGATGCCGGGAATGGCGAAGACTGGGACCTGGCTTTTGCCCACCTGGAAGTGGCCCTGGCGGCAGCCACGCAGGGCGATTATGCACAGCACCGTCTGCACTACCAACAGGCTCACGACCTGTCCGAAACCGTCCAGGACCCTGAAGACCAAAAAATTCTATTTGGCTTCCTCAGCCGCATTCCACCAGCCTGATCCATCATCCTACCTCCGATAAACAATTCATGAACCTAAAATCGATCTCCACACTGTATTCCTACAACGCCTGGGGCAACGGCCGCATCCTGCTTGCTTCTGGACTGGTCACCGATCTGCAGTTTAAGCGCCAGCCGGTAGCCGGCCTGGGTTCGCTGCGAGATATCCTGGTTCATACGCTCGGCGCCCAGTGGATCTGGCTTTCCCGCTGGCAGGGCGTCTCGCCGGCCAGTGTACCGGATGCGCACGAATTTCCCACCCCGGATAGTTTACGCCTGCGCTGGGCTGAAGTGGAAGGCGAGACCCAGGCTTTCATCCAAGACCTGAACGAAGCTGCCCTCCATCGGGAAGTAGCCTATACCAGCCTGAGTGGTAAGGCATTCTCCGAACCGCTCTGGCAGCTCATGCTCCAGCAGATCAACCACGCCACGCAGCACCGCTCCGAAGCGGCTGTGCTGCTGACGCTGTTCAATGTCTCGCCCGGCGATCTGGATTTCATCTACTATTTGCGCCTGGTGCGCGACGGAAAGGCAGGTATGGGGTTTTAACTAATATGGATGAGTATTCCCTTAGTCTGGACGAAAGAGGCGAAACACCCAGCTATAATCATTCCGCTGTGATTCAAAGTAGATTGGAAAATATTTAAAGTGAATAGTTCGGTTACCACATACGGCAAAGTCCCTGAGATAACGAAGGGGCTGCCATTTATGACGCGCCTGGCGCGTTTTATTTTGCGCCTCAAGGGTTGGAAGCTAGACGTCAACCTGCCTGATTCCCCAAAATACATCGTGATCGGTGCGCCCCACACTACCAACCGGGATGGATTTTATGCCATTGTGCTGGGATTTGCCGCCAATATACCCATGCGTTTCATCGGCAAGGATTCCCTGTTCAAGCCGCCCTTCGGATTCCTGATCCGCCTGCTGGGAGGCATCCCCGTAGTCCGCAATAGCTCTAACAACTTTGTCGATCAGATCGTCGAGCGCTTTAACAACAGCGAAGCGCTGGTAATTGCTATTGCACCGGAAGGCACTCGCGACAAGGTGCCTTACTGGCGGACCGGGTTTTACTACATGGCATTGGGTGCTGGAGTACCGATAGCATTCGGCTTTGTCGATTACGACCGCAAAATCCTGGGTATACATCCGGGCCTGCTACCCAGCGGTGACCTCCCCGCCGACATGGAGATAATCCGCAAGTTTTATACAAGCACGGTGCAGTTCTACCAAGAAGGCAAGCGGGAAATTCAGCTAAAAAACCAGTAGGAAGTCACCCTTCGATGCAAACGGTCTCTCTATCCGACGGCAGCGGATATCTCCATCGCTACGCTGATTTTCCCTCTCAATATTTCCAGCCGCGTACCGTCGACGTGTGGCTGCCGCCGGCGTACTCGACCGACCATGCCTCCCACTTCCCGGTCATCTACATGCACGACGGCCAGAACCTGTTCGACCCGGCGATTGCCTTTACCGGTACCGACTGGGGTGTCGATGAGGCAATCAACCGGCTTACGGCCAAAAAGGTTATTTCTGGGGCGATCGTGGTCGGCGTGTGGAATGGGGCGTTGCGCTGGGTGGATTACATGCCCCAACGCCTGACCGACCTGCCGGAAGGCGAGACCGTTTTGGATTTCTTCCTTCAGGAGAAAGGCGGCCGGCCGCACTCCAACCGCTACCTGCAGTTCCTGGTAGATGAAATCAAACCGTTCATCGACACAAATTACCGCAGCCTGCCGGATCAGGCTCACACCTGCATAATGGGGTCCAGCATGGGCGGCCTGGCTTCACTCTATGCCCTGGAAATCTACCCGGAAGTCTTTGGCGCAGCTGCCTGCCTTTCTACCCACTGGCCTGCTGGCGGCGACCTGTTAGTCGACGATCTGGCGGCGCACCTGCCTGTCCCCGGCATCCACCGCCTGTACTTCGATTATGGCACCGCCACACTCGACGAGCTGTACGAACCCTTTCAATTGCGCTTCGATGCGCAGCTGCAAAATGCCGGCTACACACGCGGACGGGACTGGGTCACCTTGAAATTCGAGGGGGCCGAACACAACGAAGCCGCCTGGCGCCAGCGGGTTGAGATCCCGCTGCGCTTCCTCTTGGCAGGCTGAGCTACCCCTGTAACAGCGATGTACCGGGGCAAACGCAGAGAATCACCCGCAAGACAAACTCATCAACCGGGCCTACCTCGTCTTCGCCGAGTGGGGACCGAACCGCTCGATCCCGCGCGACGAGCGGCTGCGTCACGAATTCCCCCAATCGGATGAAGCCGCCCGCAAAGCCTGGTTTGCCGAATTTGAGCGTGTCCACCATAAAATTTCCTCCCTGGCCGAGCAAGGCGGCCCAAAAACCTATTCCCTGCCTGCCTTCAGCAAACTCATGCACCTGGACTTCCCCTGGATGGACGACCAGTCGCTCAGTTTCGCCCACACAGTGATGGGTTATTACGCTTTCGTTGATGGTTATGCTTAAAAAAAACATGAAAACTCGAGAAAGCACAAAGACCATAGATTTTAATGTCTTAGTGCCTACTTCCTGGTCTTCGTGTTTTAACGATCTAATCCTCCCCCATAAAAAGTGTATAATCAAATCAATATCCAATCTTGCCACTGGAGTATTCCATGAACAACTCTAGCCTTTCAATACTTCAATCTCCTGAGTTGGTGGCTGAGACGCAGCGCAATTTCATCCGTAAAGTCTTCGGCTGGATGACACTTGGCCTGTTTATCACCACGGTGGGCTCTTTTGTGATGCTGTTCAATCCGGCTCTGATGAACGCCATGATGGCTCGCCCCTGGACGTTCATCGTTTTGCTATTTGCCGAGCTCGGCCTGGTGGTTTTCCTGAGCGCAGCCATCAACCGGCTTTCGCCCGCCATGGCCGGAGTGAGCTTCATTGTGTATGCCGCACTCAACGGGATCACGCTGTCGGTGATCTTCATGGTGTACGAGCTCAGCTCGATCTTCGAGACGTTCCTGATCTGCGCCTTGATGTTCGCGGCGATGACGATCTTTGGCTATACGACAAAGCGCGACCTGACCTCGCTGGGCAGCCTGCTGTTCATGGGATTGATCGGTGTCGTCCTGGCTGGCTGTGCTCAACCTGTTCATCCGCAGCTCGGGTTTGTACTGGATCGTCACCATCGTCGGCATCCTGGTTTTCGTTGGCCTGATCGCCTATGACACGCAGAAGCTGAAGAATATGAGCCTGGCAGTCAGCGCGGATGGCGAGGCGGAGGCCAAAGCTTCGGTGATCGGCGCCCTGGCACTCTACCTGGACTTCATCAACCTGTTCCTGCTCCTGCTGCGCATCTTCGGCCGCCGCAGGTAAGAAATTTCCAATAGATAGAACCGCTAAGCCGCTAAGGACGCTAAGAGTTTTAAATTAATATCTTAGCGGTTTTAGCGCCTTAGCGGTTTTCTCTTTTATCTTAGTTTGCTTCTCCTAACAAAAGAACTTTCTTGCTCACCAGGCTGAGCGGGACGATGGCGCAGGCCAGACTGAACGCGCCCCCCAGCAGCAGCCCGACCACCTGGCCGATCCACTCGGGTATCCCCAGCACTGCTGCGCCCAGCGGCGGCAGGAAGAACAGGCTGAAGGCCACCGGCAGGAACACCAGGCTGAAGATCGATGAAAGACAGCCGGCGCTGCTGCGCATCATCTGGCGCGGGTCGCTCCAATCCAGGTTGGCGCCGGTGATGCCAAAGGTCAGCTGGATGCCCGTGTTGCCGGCAATAATCAGCGCCACCGCCGGTGCAGTAAACCACAGCACCGAGAGCGCCGCCTGCTGCAGGATAGCCAGCGCCACCAGGAACACCCAGCCCAGCAATAGCCCGGGCAAAAAAGCTACCGCGAACTTAGCCAGCACCAGCTGCGAGACACGCAGCGGAGCCGTCTTCAACATCCAGAAGCTCTTGCCCTCCTGCGCAAATGCCATCCCACCCAGACGCGCCACCAGCAGCCAGCTGACAAACAACGACATACCCACGTTGATGTACAGCGAAAGGTTTTTCACCGCCGCGGCAATGAACTCAGGCATCTCGTTGCGGCCGTAGATTGACTGCGGTTCACGCAGCAGGATAAAAGTATAGATCACGCCAAAAATGAGCGGTGTAATCAGCTGCGAAAGATTGCGCAGGTCGCGACGCAACACATAATAATCCTTCACCATCAGGGCTGTAACTGCCGCTGGGATAAAACGACCGGCCAGGCGAGCGGCGCCGGAGGGTCGGGCAGCGCCATTGGCCACGCTACGCTTGCGGGTCTGCTTTTTTCGCGTGGGCACGGTCTGCATACTGGCCCAACCGGTATAGTACAGTCTCTCGGCTGTGATCAAGGCTACGGTAAATATTAAAACGGACAATGCCAGGGTGAGCCCCAGGTTCAATAATGCCCCACTCCACTCCCGCATGCCGAGCGCCACCAGCCCGCGTCCCGCCCAGGCCAGCGGCAGCCAGGGCGTGTTGTAGCGCGAAGCCAGCCCTATCATTGCCTGCGCCTGGTCGGCGTTCATATCATTAAATCTGGCCAGCTGCCCGGATTGCGAGCAGATCATGGTCATGATAGCGCCCAGGAAGCCGAGGATCTCGGCCACTCGCCGTGCCGAGAACAGCCGCACGATGCCGATCACCAGCAGGCTGGAGATGCCGGCAGCCGCCAGCGACAGGGCGCACAACAGCACGATGACCAGCGGATAGTAGAGCCAGTTGTAGCCCTGCGACAACCCCAATCCAAACAACACCGGCAGTGCCAAAATGCTGATAAAGCCGAGATTGGGCAGAATAGCCTGCAGCAGCTTGGCCACAAATACCGCCCGGATCGGCACCGGCGCCGCCAGAAGAAAATCCATGTCCTTGGACAGGTATAACACCTGCAGCAGTACCCCAAAACTGGTGAACAACACCCCCAGGAAGGCTGCGCTCATGATCAGTACAGGGATCGAAGCAAGCAGCACATCCAGATCGCCGGTAATTTCCGCCAGCTCGGGTGAATTGAGAAAGCCCAGCAGCCACCAGCTGGCGAAGAAAGCAAACCCTATGATCCCTACGATCACCAATGCCAGGACAATCATCCCGATCTTGCGGCCGCGCTTGGCGCGCAGGAAATCCCGCGCCATAATTTGCACCCGCAGGCGCAGCAGCAGCCAGACAAAGGGCCAGAACGGCTGACGGGAGAGTGCCAGGTTCATCCCAGCACCTCGGCGATCTCGGCGTACTCGGCTCCGCCGGTCAATCCCAGGAAGATATCCTCCAGGCTGCTCTCGGCTTGCCCGTGGTGGCGCAACTCGTCCATCGTGCCCATAGCGATCAGGCGTCCCTGGTAGATGATCCCAATCCGGTCGCACATCCGCTCGGCAATCTCCAGGATATGGGTCGAGAGGAAGATGGCCGAGCCGCGCTCTGCCATCTGGCGCAGGATGTCCTTGATCAGGCGGGCGGACTTCGGATCGAGGCCCACTGTCGGCTCATCCAGCACCAGCACCTTGGGGTCGTGCACCAGGGCTGTGGCGATGGCGGTCTTCTGCTGCATGCCGTGGCTGTACAAATCGATCGTGTCATCGGCCGCCTGGCTCAGGTCGAACAGGCGCAGCAGTTCATCGATGCGCCGCTCCACCTGGCCGCGCTCGACGCCGTACAGGTCGCCAACGAAGCGCAGCAGCTCACGCCCGGTGAGTTTGGCGTACAGGTTGGGTTCGTCGGGCACATAGCCGCTGGCAGCCTTGGCCTGCAGCGATTGTGACTGAATATCGTAACCACTCACCCGCACGCTGCCCGAGCTGGGCTGTAAAAGCCCGACAATCATCTTGATGGTGGTGGTCTTCCCGGCGCCATTGGGTCCCAGGAAGCCAAAGATTTCCCCGGCCTTTACCGAGAAGCTGACATCATCGACTGCGGTTTTCGTGCCGTAGCGCTTGACCAGGTTGAATGTTTCGATCATGGGTTGGGTTGGCTCGAACGACAACGATGAACTCCTTATGTTCAAATGTCATCTTGAGCGGAGCAAGAGTCGTCACTCGAAGAAATCGATTTGTGTGGCCTACATATTCGCTTTTACGTCACGAGGATGACGCTTGAATAGGCGATGTTATGCATCAAATTTTCTGTAGATAATATTCCCAACTCTGCCGCCCACATACAGCAGCTCCGCCCGTTGGATGATCGTGCGCAGCAAGCTGAGCTGATCGCTCATCCCCAGCCTGTCCTGCACCGGGAAGCTTATCACACGATCACCTGAAAGCAGCAGTGCCCGCCGGTCGGCGAGCTCCAGCTCGTCAATCTCGTTCCAGGCTGCCGTCCGGGTCGGCTGCAGCAGGCCGCGCAGGCGGATGCCGGCTTCGTCGACCTCGATAGAGCGCAGGTAGCTCCATGGTGTTACCATTGCTCCGATCAAGCGCAGCAGCATCCAGAACACGATCAACCCCAGCACCAGGGTGATAATGTTTGCGGCAATCCAGGTAGCAGCCTGAGGGCTGGTCACATAGCCCAGGGCCAACCCCAGGACCAGGGCTGCTCCCAGCAAGACAACCGTCAGGGAGAGCGCCTGTTGGCGGCCATAACGGTAACTGCGAGCGGCTTCCTGCTGCGCATCCACATCCGCCAGAGGATCATAGAGCAGAGCGCCGCTGGTTTCATCCACCAGCTCGAAAGCCACCTTGTTGCTCACCAGCCAGCCCCAACCGACTTTTTCCAGCCGGTACCCGGCTGATTGACCTGCCTCAGCCAGTAGGGCACGCAGCGCATCGCGCGACAGGCTGCAAACCACCTCAGCCGCCACCTGCCCGTCCAACAGCGCCACTGAACCTAACCGGTATGATCCCGCCGCCTGGCTCTCGGCGAGCGCCGCAAGCAGCGCCTGGCGCAGACCGGCAGGGCTGGAGGCTTCGTCGAGGATATCGAAAAGTGCCGTGTAGCGGTTCATGCTTTTATTGTACTCGATCCGGGAAAGTACGACCGATGACCGATGACCGATTATCACTGAAACCCGACCGAGGAAGGAGGAGGGATGACGGAAAGCAGAGATCCCTCAAATGTCAAAACAGCGCAAGTGCATCACGTGACTTTTCCCACTAAAGTAAATTCAACAGGCTCAGGCGGCTCAAGCAGCACCAACGCCTACCAAGCCTGCCTGCGCAGGCTTCCACGCAGAGGAAGGAAATCGCTGTGTGTAGGTAGTCTGCGGTCTTCGGTCGCCGGTCGGCAGCGTAGTCCCGATGCGTACTCCATCGGGATCTGCGGTCTTCGGTCTTCCGTCCTCCGTCCTGTGGTATCATTCCCCCCGAAATGCTCGCCCGCCTCAACGCCACCTACCACCGCTACCCTCGCCAGCTGTGGCTGATGTTCTTTGGCCTGCTGCTCAGCCGCATCGGCACCAGCATGATCTGGCCTTACCTGATGATCTACGTCAGCGAGAAGGTCGACCTGCCCCTGGCGGCGGTAGCCACCCTGCTATCGATCAACGCTATCTCGGGTATTGTTGCTTCGTTCATTGCCGGGCCAATCGTCGACCGTTTTGGCCGCAAATGGATGATGGTCTTCGGGCTGGGCTTGCACGGCCTGACCTATGTCGCCCTGGCGCAGGCCACCACCTTCCCGCAATTCGTCGTCTTGATGATCATTTCTGGAGCGCTGACGCCCCTGTACGTAGTCGGCTCGGATGCCATGCTGGCCGACCTGGTGCCCGAGAGCCAGCGCACGGATGCCTACGCCCTGATGCGCCTGAGCGCCAACGCCGGCATTGCCATCGGCCCGATGATCGGCGGGATCATCGCCACTACCTCCTACACCCTGGCGTTTTACCTGGCTGCCGCCGGGATGACGACCTACAGCCTGCTGCTGGCCTTCTTTGCCAAAGAAACCCTGCCCCACCGGATGGATCCATCGCTCGCCCCTCCGCCGCACGAGCGCTTCGGCGGCTACCTGGATATCATCCGCGACAGCCGCTTCATGAAGTTCCTGCTGCTGGTCACCCTGGGCATCTTACCCGGCGTGCTGATGTGGACCCTGATGCCGGTTTACGCCAAGCAGAACTACGGCATCCAGGAGAGCATGTACGGCTTTATCCCCACCACCAATGCCCTGATGGTAGTCTTCCTGCAGCTGCCGGTCACCAGTGTCACCAAGCGCTACCGCAACCGGTTGGTGATGGCCCTGGGTGCGGCTTTATATGCCATCGGCGCCGGAGTCGTCTCCCTTGCCACCGGCTTCTTCGGTTTTTGGGTGGCTATGGTGGTCATGTCGCTGGGCGAGCTGGTGCTGGTGCCTACTTCCAGCAGCTACGCCTCCATCCTGGCGCCTGCCGACAAGCGCGGCCGTTATATGAGCCTGTACGGTCTGACCTGGTCGGTGGCAGTCGCCATCGGTCCGGTGATGGGCGGCTTGCTCAACGATAACATCAGCCCGCAGGCCATCTGGATCGGCGGCCTGCTCATCGGGTTGGTCGGCGCGGCGGATTCTTAATGCAGGCGCTCAGAAATCCGCCGATGAAGCCGGTTGTGGAAAGCCCATAATCCGTAGGGCGGGTTTCTAACCCGCCACATATTCTGGATCGGCGGCCTGCTCATCGGGTTGGTCGGCGCGGCGGGATTTTAATGCAGGCGCTGAGGAACCCGCCAATGAAGCCGGTTGTGGAAAGCCCATAATCCGTAGGGCGGGTTTCTAACCCGCCACATATTCCGGCAGGTTTGGAAACCTGCCCTACGACTTTGCCAGGGTCGTGGGGTTAGTCAGCTGCAGGGCGGAATTTGTAATTGTCGCTGCGATTTTAACTGCCGGCAACCCAGAACTACCCCTCCCCCACCAAGGCTGTCACCAGCTCATCCACGCGGATCGGCTTGCTGACGTAATCGTTCATCCCTGCGGCCAGGCAGGCTTCCCGGTCGCCCTGCATGGCGTTAGCGGTCATGGCGATAATGCGCGGTTGCGCTACGGCCTCACCCAGACTGCGGATTTTGCGGGTTGCTTCCATACCGTCCATTTCGGGCATCTGCACGTCCATCAGCACCACGTCGTACGCCTGGCGCTCCACCGACTCGACCGCCTCCAGCCCGTTGGAAGCCACGTCCGCCCGGTAGCCCATCTGCTGCAGAATGCGCAGCGCCAGCTTCTGGTTGACGGCGTTATCCTCGGCCAGCAGGATACGCAGCGGGTAGCGCGTCCCCAGCTCGGGGTCGATGCGAGGTTTTACTGCTTCCGGTCGTGCCTCCACCTTGCCCGCCTCCCCGGCGAACAGCTGCATCAACACGTCGTACAGCTGCGAAGGCTTGATCGGTTTGACCAGGAAAGCGGCGAAGGGAAAATCACCCGCTTCCGTTTCGCGCCGCCCAAGCGATGAGAACAGCACCAGCGGCAGTGATTCGCCTCCAGGCAGCTTGCGAATGGCTTTGGCCAGCGCCACGCCGTCCATCTCGAGCAGGTGCATATCCAAAATGCCCAGGTCGAAACGCTCCCCGGCTCTGATCAGATTCAGTGCCTCATGAGGGGTGGCCACTGCGGTCACTTCCATGCCCCATCTGCCGGCCTGCAGGCTCAGGATGCGGCGATTGGTGGGGTTATCATCCACCACCAGCAGGCGCTTGCCGGAGAGCACCGCTTGCACGCCGCTTGCCACGCGGCTTGCGCCGCTCGGGAATTTCCGCCGCAATGGCCTGGATGGTGAAGGAAAAAGCCGCTCCCTTGCCGGGTATGCCTTCGCTCTCGGCCCACATCGCCCCGCCCATCAGCTCCGCCAGCCGCTTGCTGATCGCCAGCCCCAGACCGGTGCCGCCATACTTGCGCGTGGTCGATGAATCTGCCTGGCTGAAAGATTGAAACAGCCGCCCCATGCGGTCTGCCGGGATGCCGATGCCGGTATCGCGCACGCTGAAAAGCAGCTCATTGCGCTTTTCCGTCGGCCGCACGCTCAGCACCACTTCGCCCTGCTCGGTAAACTTGATCGCATTGCTGAACAGGTTGAGCAAGATCTGCCGCAGCCGGGTGACATCCCCCAGGATGCCGGCCGGCACGCCATCTTCCATCAGGTAGGCAATATCCAGCCCCTTCTCGGAAGCCCTGCCGGCTACCAGATCCAGCGTGCTCTCGATGCACTCGCGCAGATCGAAAGGCTGGGTCTCCAGGTCCATCTTGCCGGCTTCGATCTTGCTGAAGTCCAGGATATCGTTGATGATCGCCAGCAGGGCATCACCTGAGTTGCGGATGGTCTCGGCAAAGTCACGCTGCTCGCCATCCAGCCGGGTATCCAGCAGCAGCCCGCTCATCCCAATCACGGCATTCATCGGCGTACGGATTTCGTGGCTCATCATCGCCAGGAAAGCGCTCTTGGCCTGGTTAGCGTCTTCAGCCGCCGCCTGGGCTTCCTGCGCCTGCCGGTACAGGCGGGCGTTCTCGATAGCAATGGCCGCCTGCTGGGCCAGACCGACTGTAAAGTCCAGGTCGGATTGCGTGAATGGACCGGCCGCTTCCTTATCCCGCCAGACAGCCAGCACACCGATCACATTCTCGCCGGCCCTGAGCGGTGCAAACATGGTGGCTTCGCGCTCCTCGTCGGTATCGGGTACATGGGCAATGCGCGGATCGGATAGGGGATCGTTGATGTACTCCGCCTCCCCGCTGAGCGCCACCGAGCCGGTAATGCCCTCCCCCACGCGCAGCGGTACTGCCCGGTAATTCTCGGCATACTCTCCCTGCGCCACCACCACCGGCAGACTGCCATCCGGCTCGATCAGGCGCAAAACAACATCCCGGGCACTCAATACCTGCAGGGCCCGGTCGGCGATCTGCTCCAGTACAGTCGGCAGGTCCAGGGTAGCAGATATCTCGCGGCCAATCTCCACCAGGGCAGCGGTTTCTCTCGCCCGGCGCTGAGTCTCTTCAAACAGGCGAGCATTTTCCAGCGCCACACCCATACTGGCGGCAACCGTTTGCAGCAAGCGGAATTTCGCCTCGTCGAACACATTTTGCCGCTCGTAATCCTCCAGCTGGATGACGCCAATCGCCCGGTCGCTGCCAATAATTGGTACGTATGCTCCGGATAAGGGCGTCGAGGTTCCGGGAATTTGTGCGGTCTCGGCAGCAGACCACTCCTCGGCATTGTTATAGATTTCAGGACGGCGAGTCTCAATAACGCGCTTCCATATTTTTGTCGCTTCCAGGAGAACAGGGTCAACATAAATGCGCTCGGCTTTTTCATACATGTACAGACTGTTCATCAAGCCGGTTAGCTCGTCGTACAGAGTGATGCCGATATTGTCGATTCTGAACACCTCCCGCAGCTTATCGCCCACCAGGTCCACAATCGCCAGGAAGTCCAGCTCGGCAGCTACCCCCTGCTGGATGCTGTTGATCAGCTCAAGCTCGGCGGCGTGCTGTTCGGCTTCCTTGAGCAAACGTTGCGTTTCCTGGAACAGGCGGGCGTTCTCCAGCGCTACCCCCAAACTGGCGGCAATGGTTTGCAATCAGGCGGGCGTCGTTTCGCTAAAGGCGAATTCCTTGTCCACGTCCTGGAGTGAGATGAAGCCGGTCTTCTGGCCGGCAACGGTGAATGGCACCGATACGGTCAACGATCGGCGCATAGGCAGCCGGGACCCCATGCCCCATTTCGGCGCAGACGGGCGGCGAGCATTATCATTCCACAGCATGGTAAATATTGCCATGCCTGTCGAGAATTTCCAGTCCAACGGTGATCATCGCCGTGGTGAAGGCGTCAAACATATTGGCCTGTTCTCCCAGGCGTAGTGCTAGTGGCTGTCCATCATCTTTCTTCAGGTCGTAACTGCTGATACCAATATTGCCTCGAGTGACATCGCCAGCTTATCCCCTACCAGGTGCAATAGTCTCACCATATCCAGTTTCGGCGGCCAGCCCCTCCTGGACGCTGTTGATTACCGCCAACTCGGCAGCGCGCTGTTCGGTTTCCTTGAGCAAACGCTGGGTTTCAGTATACAGGCGCACATTCTCGATAGCGATCACCGCCTGGTCGGCAAAGGATTGAAGCAAATTGATCTGCTTCTCGGTGAACGGATTTACTTCCTGGCGACGGATTGCGATCCCCCCGATTGGCTCGCTGTCCCGGAGCAAGGGCACAGCCAGCACCGTCTCGTAGCCCCACCGGCGCTGAAGGGCCGCGCTTACCGGGTATTCCAATTCATCGATCTCCACCGAGGCATTCGGTATATGGATCACCTCCCGATCTAGGATCGCCCGGCCAATTACCGACTGACGATTAAGCTGGCAGCGACTCGCCGGAACTCGAGTCCGGGAATCGGTCCACGGTGATTCCACTCTTTAAGCTCTCCGCCATCGATCCGATAGATGTGGGCATCATCTGCCCCGCACACCTTGGCGGCATTCAGTGCAATGATCTCCAGCAAAGACCTCAGGTCTGGCTGGTAGGCGCTCATGGCTCGTAAAACCGCATTGGTGGCGGTCTGCTGTTCCAGGGCCTCGCTAATTTCCAGGTTGCGCTGCTGCACTTCGGCAAACAACCTGGCATTTTCAAGGGCAGTTCCCAACGAGGCGGCAATCGTAGTTAGCAAGCTGAGCTGGTCGGTTGAATATGCATTTTCCTGGTGCGGTTCGTGCAGTGATATGGCACCCACCACACCCCGACTGGAGATGATGGGCGCTCCGATGAAGGATCGCCGGTGTTGTAAGCCCTCCGGGACCACCGCCTTCGCCAGCAGTTCCTCTCGGTTCTCATCAGTCATGATCACCGCTTGGCCGGTCTGGATTATGTGGGACATCAGTCCACGTCCCAAAGGCAGCGCATCCTGGTATACGTGTCCTTTGCTGGTGGACCAATATGGGATGGAGACCATCCCGGAGAGCTCATCGTATGTAGCAATCTCGATTTCCGAGACGCCAAAGATTTGCTGCAGCTCGTCACCAACCAGGTGAATAATGGCATCCATATCCAGCTCTGAGGCCAGCCCCTGCTGGATGCGGTTAATTACCGCCAGCTCAGCGTTACGCTGTACAAGCCCGGCATTTGAGGTCTGCAAGGCCTCGGTACGATCGGCTACACGCATCTCCAGCCCTTCCACCAGGCGGGCATTTTGCAGTGCGGCCGCCGCCAGCTGGGCAAAGGCCACCAGCAGGTCCAGGTCGCTCTCGTCGAACGGCCCAAATACCGCATCCGTCTCTACCAGCAGTACTTCCGGCCGGCTACCTGCGCCAAGCGGCACGGCCATCCGGCTGATGCCCGCCACCTCGTCGAGCAGCGGCCTGGGAGCGGCAGCCAGATCGTCGAGCAACGACCTGTGCTCGACCAGTACAGCCTGGATATCTTCCCGATAGCCAAAGCTCGCTGCCGCCTGCCACGCATCCTTGCCATCTCTGAACGCCAACAGCAGGCGCTCGGCGCCGCTCAGCTCAATCACCTGGGTGACAATGAAATCCAACAGCTCCTGCAGCGGTCGGGGGGCGTTCATCTGCGCACCAATCGCCAACAAGCGGCGGAAGCTCTCCTGCAGGTTGCCGGCCGGACCAACAGGAGGCTCGACAGGCAGACCGCCCTGTGCCCGCTGGGCATTCCACGCCGGCAGGATTTGCCGGTTGATGGAAACTTTATTCAGGTAATTGCGCCGCAGTCCGGCGTCGCTCAACGCTTCAATCCCAGCCAGCATCACCCGATATGCCATTTCCAGGACATGCTCAATTTCGGTGTGGTAATCATCACCCTGGATTAAGCCGGACTCCTGCGCCGCTCGCATGGCCTGGAAGCGCCACCACCAGATTTCCTGGGCCGGATACTCGCTGATTGGGCGGTCAATCCCCGCCAGTATGCGCACGGCTTCCTCGGTGGTCTCCAGCGCTTTTTGAATCTGTCCCATCGACACATAAACCGCGCCATGCCAGGCCAGCGCGTTCACCTGGTCGGATAATAAATTGATCTTCCCCAGCTCGTCACAGGCATATCGCAAGCTTTCATCCGCTTCTTCCAGCCTGCCGGCTGCCAGGGCGATCCGCCCCAGACCGATGGAGGCTTCACCGATCAACCAGTGGTCGTCCATTTGTCCGGCGAGCTCCAGGCATTCAGTGAAGCTGCGCTGCGCGGCCTCGGGCATCCCGTTCTCCCGGTAGGCGCGGCCCAGAGATTCCGAGAAAATAGCCAGCGCCCAGACGGCATTTTTGGCGCGGGCAGCCGCAACCGCCTGCTCACCGTACTCCTGGCTGGTTTTATATAAGCCGAGATTGCCATATAGCAGCCCCAGGTTGTTATACATGACCGCAATTTCACGGATCGCGTGGATTGAGATGCAGATTTCCAGGGCTTGCTCCTGAAACCAGCGTTTTTCTGCCAGGTCTAAAGACCCCAGGCTCAGGTTATTAAGCGTCAGTGCCTCATTCAGACGATCCCCGTGCGTGCGAAAAATCATCAATGCCTGGTTGAGGAACTGCCTGCCTTGCCCCGCTCTTCCCATGTTGATATACAGCGTCCCGAGGAGTTTATTGCAAATGCCGATATCCTGATTTCGCTGCATCTGCCGGTATAAATCCAGTGCCCGCAGCAAGCAGGCTTCCATGTGCGCATCACTTTCATTTTTAATGACATTGAAGCCGGCCATTGCCACCAGACCATCCGCCTCCAGATCGGGCCGGTCCGCCTGGATCCCAAGGGCAATAACCTGTTCACTTGCCGCGATCGCTCGCTCCACCTGACCTACACCTGCCTGGTAGGTCGCTTCCCAAAGCAGTGCTTTTGCTTTCAAGTCCAGGTTATTCAACGCGCCTGCCAGCAAGAGCAGCCGATCAACATCCTCTTTGTGGTCTAGATGCTCGCCTAATAGATCGTAGCATGCGAGTCGTAAAAAGAGCAGGTCGAATTCCAGCACCGGGTCCGGAGCGAATACCGTGAGCAGCTCCAATGCCTGGGTAAAGTGCTCGACCGCTAACGGGTAATCATAAGCTGCCTTCGCCTGCTCGCCCAACTTACGGAGAGAGTCAATTTTCTCGCTGGTTTGGGTTTGCCTGGAAGTCTTCTTTGCCATTGTCGCTCCTATCCCGGCTCTGCCGCTAATAATGCGCTCACCAGCTCTTCCACACGTATCGGCTTGCTGACGTAATCGTCCATGCCCGCTTCCAGGCAGATTTCGCGGTCGCCCTGCATGGCGTTGGCGGTCATGGCGATGATGCGCGGCTGGTCGCACCGCGCCGGCCAGCTTGCGGATCTGGCGGGTCGCTTCCAGACCGTCCATCTCGGGCATCTGCACGTCCATCAGCACCACATCGTAGGCCTGCCGTTCCACCGACTTCGACCGCCTCCAGCCCGTTGGAAGCCACGTCCGCCCGGTAGCCCATCTGCTGCAGCAGGCGCAGCGCCAGCTTCTGGTTGACGGCGTTATCTTCCGCCAGCAAGATGCGCAGAGGATGGCGCGTCCCCAGCTCGGAGTCGATGCTGGGTTTGGCCGCTTCCGTCCGGGCGACAACTTTCTCGGCCTCACCCGCAAACTGGGTCATCAGCAGGTCAAACAGCTGCGAGGGCTTGATCGGCTTGACCAGGTAAGCGGCAAAGGTGAAATCCTCCATCTCGGCTTCGCGCCGTCCCAGCGAAGAGAACAGCACCAGGGTCAGCTTCTTGCCCTCCGGCAGCTTGCGGATGGCTTTAGCCAGCTCTACGCCATCCATCTCCGGCATGTGCATATCCAGGATGCCCAGATCAAAGCGCTCCCCGGCTTTCAAACGCTCCAGCGCCTCGTGCGGGGTGGCTGCCGTCGTGACCTGCATGCCCCACTTATCCATCTGCAGACTCAGGATGCGCCGGTTGGTGGCGTTATCATCCACCACCAGGGCATGTTTGCCTTGCAGATTGGGCTGCACGCCGGATGTAACGGCGCGTTTACGCTCCGGCACACTGGCAGGTTGGGCGATGATCGAGAAGGAAAACTGCGAGCCTTTCCCGGCTTTTCCTTCACTTTCGGCCCACATCGTGCCGCCCATCAGCTCCGCCAGCCGCTTGCTGATCACCAGCCCCAGCCCGGTGCCGCCGTACTTGCGGGTTGTAGATGAATCCGCCTGGCTGAACGATTGGAACAGCCGGTCCATGCGGTCTGCCGGAATGCCGATACCGGTATCGCGCACGCAAAACAGA
>CAVUTH010000003.1:0-500643 GCA_963744375.1 uncultured Chloroflexia bacterium
CGTAGCCCAGCGCGAGGCACCTCCTCGATCTCGTCGACGACGTTCTCCGCCGAGCGCTCGCGGTAGGACTGCCCGAACACCACGTTGCTGCAGAACTCGCAGGCGAAGGGGCAGCCGCGGGTGCTCATCACCGTGGTGATCGAGGAGCCGTAGCTCTTCCTGCCGAACTCGATATAGCGCGCGTTGGGGAGCAGCTCCCGCGCGGGGAAGGGGAGCGCGTCGAGGTCGCGGGCGAACGGGCGCGGAGGTGCGCAGGGCGCGCGCGCCGGCGCCGCCGTCCCCGCGCCCCGGGCGCCGCACGACGCCCGGCACGGCGCCGAGGTCGGCGCCGGCCTCGTGAGCGGCGAGGAGCTCGCACATCGTCTGCTCGCCCTCTCCGCGCACGACGACGTCGAAGTGCTCGAGAAAGGCCTCGGGGTCGCAGGTGGGCAGCGGGCCGCCGGCGACGAGCAGGCCGCAGCGGCCGCGCAGATGCGCGGCGAACCAGCAGGCAGTCGTCCTCCATCGTCGCCATGCAGGAGATGCCCACGACGTCGGCGCCGCGCCGCCAGCGCCAGCCGCGCGGCCTCGTCGCGGCGCAGGAAGGTGCAATCGAGCACCCGCACGTCGTGCCCCGCCTCCCGCAGGGCGGCGGCCACGTA
This sequence comes from uncultured Chloroflexia bacterium, assembly GCA_963744375.1. Classification (GTDB taxonomy): domain Bacteria; phylum Chloroflexota; class Anaerolineae; order Anaerolineales; family UBA4823; genus CTSoil-045. The sequence goes on from CAVUTH010000003.1 coordinate 642, forward strand.
GGCGACGCCGAGCGGCGGGAAGCGGAAGCGCGAGCGGTCGAGCCGGCGCCGGAAGAACGGGTAGATGAGCAGCACCGACGTCACGGCAGCCTCTCGATCGCGCACATCGTAGGCGAAGCCCCGGCGTCGGGGGCAGGGAGTAGCCGAAACCCGACCAGGCGAGGCGCGCGCCGATGAGTTCCCGGCCGCGGCTCAGCCGCGCCCCCTCCGCCTGCGCCGAGCGAGAACGCCACCTTGTGCGCCGCGCTCACGAAGCGGGCGCGCCGCGGCGCGTCGACCTCGTCCCAGGTGCCGATCTCGTCGCCGCGCAGGTCGGCGCCGTCGGCGTCGGTGTAGCGGTCGAAGGCGCGCCCGCCCTGCTCGTTCATCATGACGACCTCGGTGACGTCCCTCGGCAGGCCGGTCAGTGTCGACGGCGACGCGATCCTCCCGTCCTCGCCGTCGATCGGCGTAGGTCACCGTCGATCTTGGCGAAGACCTCCGCCTGCTCGTAGGTCGTCGCCCACCCGAACAGCGCGCCGCAAGGCGGCGGACGCGGCGGTCAGCGGGCCGCGGAGCGGGGGCACCCGGCGGTGCAGCGCGGCCAGGGAATCTTTGGCGGCGTAGAGCACGCCGGACGCAGCCTGGCGCCGCCCGGCTTGGCGAGGCGCTCGACCAGGTCCATGCGTGAAGACGGCCGTCACTTCCCAGACCGGTCCCGTCCGCCGCCAGTCCAGCTCCACCTCGCCGGGGAAGATCGTCTGGGTCCCGCGCTTGAGGATCGGGCACCCCGAAGCCGACGCCCTCCTCGGCCAGCTCCTGCGCCCGTCGAGCAGCAGGAGGCCTTTCTGGAGGCGCCCTGTCGGGTAGCTCGCCGTGCGTCGCCCGAGCGATCGGCGACCGCCTCAGCGAGAGACCGTCGAACAGCGGGATGCTCAGCTCCACCGCACGCGGTCCCTTGCGCGCCGTGCCGCCGGGCGCCCGTCTGAAGCACGAGACGACGATCCACCACCCCGCGATCTGCCAGGCGATCACCAGGGCGGCGCGCGACGGCCAGCGTAGCGGGCGCGTACCGGGCAACGCCGAGAGCGACGCCTCCATGGCGTCGGGGAACGCGACGAAGAGGAGCTGCAGCGGCGAGGCGTTGAACACCGTGAACAGCAGCGGGATGACCCAGACCGCGGTGAGGGCGCGGCGGTCGAGCTCGCCGAGCGACGTCAGGATCAGCACGAGGGGGAGGACGAGGACGACGTTGGGCTCGGCGAGCCAGGTGCGCGTGAGGAAGAAGACCAGCACCAGCGCGGTGCTCTTCCTCACGAGGTCGTCGAACGCCGCCGACGCCGCGCCGCACGCGATGACGGTCGCGACCGCCAGCGCCGGGACCCAGAGCAGGCCCAGGAGCCACCAGTGCCCCTGCATGAGCAGCGGGTCGCGAAAGAGCCGGACGACGGTCATCACGACATCGTGCCCGTCATGCACGAAGTGGGCGTTGAGGTGGCGGACACCGGGGCCGGGTCCCAGCCGAAGACGGCGAAGGGGAGCACGGCAGAAGACGAGCACGCCGGCCAGCGAACACCGCGGCGTAGCGGACGGCCTGCCCAGGGGACCGTGCCGGCGAGGTAGACGAGGGCGGCGGGCAGGATGGGCAGGGCCGTCGGCTTGACGGCGATGGCCAGGGCCAGCAGGCCGGCCGAGCCGTCGCGGCGCCGCTCGCGAGAAGGACGAGCGCCGCCAGGGAGCCGAGCGCGACGAGCGCGTCGATCTGCCCCCAGGCGGCGCCGAAGTACAGCAGAAGCGGGTTGAGCAGCAGGAAGACCCAGGCCCTGCGCGTGCGCGCCGGGTCGGCGCCCAGGTTCTCAGGACGGCGCCGACCAGATAGGCGAGGCCGAGGTTGGCGGCGATCACGGGGAGCTTGATGGCGAGGTTGTAGACGAGGATGTTCGACGTGGCCGCGTGGACGACCCGGTAGAGGACCCCCAGGGCGAGCGGCCACGGCGGCGGGTAGCCCACCGTGGTCAGGGCGCGAAAGCCGAGGTGGTGGAACACCGCGCTGAGGTCCTGGCCCACGTACGGGTTCTGCCCGCTGCCCACGAGGTAGCCGGTGCCCATGAAGACGCGCGTGTCGTAGGAGTGCCCCAGCAGCAGCGCCAGCGCGAGCTGCAGGACGAGGCTGAGCAGCAGGATCCGCCGGTCCGGCGTGGCGAGCCACCGCCACCTGCTCGCGGGCTCGCGACGCCCACCTGGGTCGCCCTCAGAGCCCCCGGCTTGGTGACCGCGGCGCCTACCGTGAGCCTCCCACGAAGACCACTGCGCCGAAGGCTCACGTGCGTCGGCATGGCAAGAAGGCCGGATCCCTCACCGATGCGGGTCACGGGCGCCCCCGTCCAGTCCGCTCATCCCGTCTCACATGGCAGGCTTCCCGCCAAGATAGCCCGGCCCGCCGACGAGAGCAATCAAGGAGGAGCGGGCCGCGGTGCCTGGGAGGTCGCTGCGTGAAGCGCGCGGCGGAGTCTCGCGAAGAGCCTCAGAAGTCCATCGGGAGGATGAGATCCGCGTTCAAGGCATCTACCAGGGCGCTGCAGGACGCCTCGTCGTCGGCGGCGCACTGGCGCGTCAGCTCCTCGGCCTCGCGGGTCAGCGCCTCCGCGCTTCGGTAGAGGAGCAGGTTGTAGCGGTGCATCTCCTCGCGAGAGAGAGACACGGCGCGCACCGTCTGGCATTCGGGGCAGCGCAGCTCGAGGCCCCAGCTGGAGGCGTCGACCTGACGCCAGTCCGTCGGGTAGACCAGGTCGCTGCCGCACAGCGGGCAGTGCCTGCGGCCGGCTCGCCGAAGGCTCGCCGCATCGTGAGCAGGCGCGGCGTGGCCGGCTCTCCGCGCGAGCGCGGGGCGTGCCGCCGCGGAAGCCCGACGTGGCGTCCCTTATCCTGCCGTCGTCCATGCGCTGCCTCGCGTGGTCGGGCTCGAAGGACGCGTGGCCGATCCCTGACCGGCTTCGTGGCAGGTATCGGGCGAGGCGTGGCCAATCTTGAGCGGACGACCGCGGAGGCTCGCTGCGAATGGCGCGCGGCCCGGCGCCACTCGAGCGGAAGAACGGAGAGGAGAGCGATGCAAGCCGTTGCCGAGTTCATGGACCTGGTCGAAGGCGCCGGCGCTTTGCCGCGGCTGAGAGTCATCCACGGCTCTTCTTCCGAGCCGGTCGTGACGATCGACGGACGACGGGTGCTCAACTTCTGCTCGAGCAACTATCTGGGTCTGGCGACGCACCCCGAGGTCAAAGATGCGGTCGTCGGCGCCGTGATGGAGTACGGGGTCGGCGCCAACGGCTCGCGTCTCGTGTCGGGCACGACGGATCTGCATATCGCTCTTGAGGAAGCTACCGCACGCTTCAAGCACAGCGACGGCGGCGGTCGCCTTTCCCACAGGCTACATGGCTAACACCGGAACGATCGCCGCGCTCGCCTACGTGCCCTACTTCGCGAGGATGGCGGGGATGCCACTGGCATCCAACGTGCGGGAGATGGTCGTCCTGAGCGATGCGCTCAACCACGCCAGCATCGTCGAGGGCTGTGAGGTGGCAAGAGCGCGGCAGGTCCACTACGAGCACTGCGATCTGGACTCCCTCGAGACGAAACTCAAGCAGAACGAGGGCAAGCGGCTTCTCATCGTCACCGACGGCGTCTTCAGCATGGACGGCGACATCGCGCCTTTGCCGGGCATCGTCGAGCTGGCCGCACGCTACGGCGCCATCGTGCTGCTGGACGACGCGCACGCCACCGGCGTCCTGGGCCGCAACGGGCGCGGCACTCTCGAGCACTTCGACATGGAGGGCGGCGCCGACATCCTGCAGATGGGCACCTACTCGAAGTCGTACGGCGCCCTGGGCGGGTTCCTCGCCGCCGACCGGACGACAGCAGACTATCTGCGCGTCGCCGCGCAGCTCGTACATGTTCTCCGGCGCCGTTCCGCCGTGCCTGGCAGCCGGGATCCTCAAGGCGATGGAGATCGCAGAGCGGGAGCCGCAGCGCCGGGTGCGGCTGCTGCGCAATCGTGACTACCTGGTCTACGGCCTCCAGGAGCTCGGCCTTGAGCCCCTCGGCAGCGGCACCCCGATCGTTCCCATCTTCATCGGTGACGACGACTCGGCGGTGGCGATCTCCGACGAGCTGTTCCGTCGCTGGATCCTCGCCCCCTGCGTGCGCTGGCCCGCCGTCGGCGCGAGGGCAGAGCCGGATCCGGCTGACGCTCATGGCAAGCCACGAGCGCGAGCATCTCGACCGTCTCGTGGAGGAGTTCGCCGCTGTGGGGGCGCGGTACGGCGTCGTCTAGACTGGCGTCCGCTCGCCCCCGATCTGAATGCGCGGCTTCGGCTTGCTCGGCGTATCGGCGCTCCTCTACAGTTCTCATGCTCGACGGCCGAGCCGTGCCGATGACACCTCTCAGTGGGCGCGGGCCCGCGTGCTGCCGTGCGGACGGCAGGAGCGGAGTACTCGGGGAGAGGTTCGATGTCGTCGAATGAGGTGGACCGTGGCGGGTGACGCGGCGTTTGCCAGGGGCGCTCTCGGCGGCGACGCACTTCAGTGGCAGTCGCCGTCCCGGCGTTCGCTGAGGGCGTTCGCACGAGGAGGTCGTCAGCGTCTCGGTCGCCGACCCCTCGCTCCAGCGTCGCGGCCAGCTCCTCGCCTTCTGAGCGTGCCCTTGTTCCTCATCGGCGTCGGGTTTGTGATCATCGACGTCGTGGGCTGGCTGCTGCCGCCGTCGCAGCACGCCGCCTACAACATCGTCACCGACCTGCTGTTCAGCTGTACTGATCGCCACCACCTGGCTCCTCAATCGTAGCGGCAGGGTCACTGCTGGCCGCGATCATTCAGCTCACGTGCGTGTCGGCCGGGCTCGTGTTCTTCTTCCTCTACACGTCGCCCTACCGGATCGAGGTCCTCTTCGCCGTGCCCATCTTCGTCGCGGCCTTCGTGCTTCGCCGTGGGCTTCGTTCATCTGGGCCGGCGTCTCGTCGGTCTCCTTCATCGCCCTGCACCATGTCCACGCCGGGAGGAGCAGCCTCGACGCAGGGCACCTCATCGATGTACAGGTCAGCCTCCAGCTCTTCGGCCTGGCGATCGTCGCCTGGCTTGTGGCGAGCTGTCTCGAGTGGAACGTGGCGGCGCTGCGCCGCACCGCGCAGGCTCTCGAAGAGGACATCGCCGCCCGTCGCGAAGCCGAGGAGGCGCGACGGCAGGTGGAGGCCGCGCTCAGCTTCTCGCGGCAGAAGAGCGGACGCTCTTCGAGACGCCGTCTGTCGGGGTCTTTCTCTTCGACAAGCACTTGGTGATCACGGAGTGCAACGAGCGTTTCGTCCTGCAGGCAGGTGACTCCAGAGAGCGGCTGGTCGGGTCCGATGTGGGTCGGGTGGCCGACCAGCGGACTCGTGCCGGTCATGGAGCGTGCGCTCGCCGGCGACGCGGGCACCTACGAGGGCCCCGTCATAGTGGGGCCGAGCGCCAGGGAGATGTGGATCAGCTTCGCGGCGTCACCGCTCCTCGGACCCAGCCAAGAGGTCATCGGGGGCATCGGCGTCGTGACCGACCTCACCGAGGGCAAGCAGGCCGAAGAGCTGGTGCAGCGGCTCGCCTATCGCGACCTGGTCACCGGGTTGCCCAACCGGACACTCTTCAGGGACAGGATCGAACAGGCGGTCGCCGTCGCGGAACGCCACGGTCAGAAGCTCGTCATCGGGGTCCTCGACATCGATCGCTTCAAGAACGTCAACGATACGCTTGGGCACGCGCAAGGCGACCGCCTTCTGACCGAAGCGGCCGAGCGCATCACCGGCTTGATGCGCGACAGCGACTCCGTGGCGCGGTCCGGCGGCAACGAGTTCCTGTTCCTGCTCACGGAGATCAGTACGGCGCGCGACGCGGTCCTCGCCGCCGACAGGATGCTCGACGCGTTGCGGGAGCCGTGGCAGTTCGACGGCACGGACGTTCTACATCTCGGCAAGCATCGGCCTGGCGTTCTATCCTGATGACGCCCGGGAGTCACAGGCGCTTCTGGAGAACGCCCATACGGCGATGCGGCGCGCCAAGCAGAGCGGCGGCGATGCCCAACAGTTCTACGACCGCGAACTCAGCACGCTGGCCGCCGAACGCCTCTCTCTGGAGAGCGAGCTTCACGCCGCCGTCGACGCACGGCAATTCATCGTGCACTATCAGCCGCAGGTGGACACGCGCGATCACAGCATCGTCGGCGTGGAGGCGCTGGTGCGCTGGCGGCATCCGCGACCGAGGGCTCATCCGTCCCGCGGAGTTCATCGCTCTCGCGGAGGAGACCGGGCTCATCGTCCCCATGGGCCAGCAGGTCCTGCGTGCGGCGTGCGCTCAGGCGCGCGACTGGCAGGGTCTGTGCGCTCACCCCCTGCGCATGGCCGTCAACGTCTCCGCCAGGCAGCTGCGCGAGCCCGGTCTGGTCGACGACGTCGCGGACGCGCTCAGGGAGACCGGCCTCGAGCCGGGCCTGCTGGAGATCGAGATCACCGAGACGGCGACTCTGAGCAGCGCCGGCCACGCCGATGCCGTGTTGCACCGCCTGCGCGAGATGGGCGTCTCCGTGTCTCTCGACGACTTCGGCACCGGCTACTCGTCGCTCAGCCAGCTGCGCCGGCTGCCGATCGACCGGCTCAAGATCGACCGCTCGTTCGTCGCCGAGTTGCCGGGGAACGAGAGCAGCGCGGCGATCGCCGGCGCCGTCATCGATCTTGCGCACGCCATGGGGCTGGGCGTGGTCGCCGAGGGTGTGGAGACCCGGCAGCAGCTCGAATTCCTGCAGCGCGCGCGGCTGTCACGAGGTGCAGGGATTCCTGTTCTGCCGGCCGCTGCCCGCCGAGGAGTGCCGCGCGAGTGCTCGCGAAGGGGACCGGGGCGTTCGCCTGACCAGGCACAGAGCTGCGCCGACGTGCGACTCCCGGACCGGCGAGTGCATGCTGCCTCCCGAGCCGGCGCGCTTCCGCGCGGGTGCCGTGCCCCCGCCACGAGCCTGACCTCCGACATGGTGCAGGGCCGCCGTGACGACAGCTGGGGCGCGGATCCGCGTGCCCGCGTCCGGCGCACTTGCACGGTCTTCATCGATTGGTAACAATTACCCTGTATGCTTTCAATTGCCGCTTGACCGTGTCAGAAAGTGCGAAGGTGCTGTCGTGGACCCGACCGAGTTCCACGCCCCCGAGGCCGGCGAGGTCGTCGAGCTGCCCCGAGGGGTATGCCGCCTTCGTGCCGGCGCCGCTGCCGCCGAGCTGACCTACAGCCGCGAGCTCGTCCTCGCGCTCTCGCGCGCCGACGCCGCGCTCGGCGAGCTGTCCGGCGTCGGCGGCGAGCTGCCCGACCCGCAGCTGCTCGACGCGCCCGTTCAAGCGCCAGGAGGCGCTGTGCTCGTCGCGCATCGAGGGCGCCCAGGTCAGCCTCTCCGACCTTCTGCTCGACCAGGTCGCGCGCCGCGCGCGCGAGCGTGCCGCGCGACCACCTGCGCGAGGTGCGCAGCTGCATCGCCACCCTGCGCTTCGGCGTCGAGCGCCTGCGCGAGGAGCCGCTCTCGCTCGACTTCGTGCGCGCGCTGCACGAGCGCCTGCTGCGCGGCGAGGTGGGCGCGGCGCGCACGCCCGGCGAGTTCCGCACCTCGCAGAACTGGATCGGCCCGCCCGGCGCGACGCTGGCCACCGCCACCTACGTGCCGCACGCCGATCGTCCGAGCTGCACGAGGCGCTCGCCGCAGTGGGAGGCGTTCCTGCAGGAGCGCGGCACGCTGCCGGACCTCGTGCAGTGCGCCATGCTGCACGCGCAGTTCGAGAGCATCCACCCGTTCGTCGGCGGCAACGGGCGGCTCGGCCGGCTGCTCATCACGCTGTTCCTCATCGAGCGCGGCGCCTCACCGCGCCCGCTGCTCTACCTCTCGGCCTTCCTCGAGGGGCATCGCGACGAGTACTACGCGCTGCTGCAGCGCGTGCGCACGCACGGCGAGTGGGTGCCCTGGCTGACGCTTCTTCGCCACGGGCGTCCACGAGACGGCCGAGCGCGCGACGCGGCAGGCGCGGGCGCTCATCCGGCCACCACGCCCGCGACCGCGAGAAGGTCAAGGGGCACGCGCTCGCGCTCGCCGACGAGCTGTTCCGCACGCCCTGCATCACCGTTCCCGAGGCGCAGCGCGTGCTGGGCGTCACCAACCCGACCGCGCGCCGCGCGGTCCGCGAGCTCGAGGCCAAGGGGCTGCTCGATGGAGTGGGGCGAGAAGCACTGGCCGCGCGTGTACCTGGCGCGGCACGTCCTCGACGCCGTCCTGCACCCCCTCGAGGACCTGCGCAGCCTGCCGGGGCCGCGGCCCGGGCGCCGTGCTCAAGTCGGCGCCGCGCGAGCGCAGGCGCCGCTCGGCGCGCCGACCGCCTGATGGCGGAGGCGATGGACATCATCGACGCGGCCCGGGAGCGGGGCGCCCAGCTGCGCCTCACCGGCGGGCTCGCCATCCGCCGGTACTGCATCGACCTGGAGTTCATGGACCGCGAGTACTCGGACATCGACTTCATCGGGCTCTCGTCGCAGAGCAGCGAGCTCCACGAGGTCTTCACCGACGCTGGGCTACGCCGAGAACCGCTACGTCACCCAGTCCACCGACGCGCGGCCAGCTGCAGTACATCAAGGTCGAGGCGCTGGGCGGCGACGCCGTCCGAGCGAGGCGGCCGGCGGGCCGCACGCGTCGTACGAGCCGCCGCTCGTGGACCACATCGACATCTTCCTCGACGTGATGCGCATGGACCACGACGTGGACGTGCAGCGAGCGCCTCGACATCGACGACTACGCCATCTCGCCCGCCGACGCGTTCATCGCCAAGATGCAGATCGGCAAGATCAACCAGAAGGACGTGCACGACGTGATCGCCCTGCGTCAAGGACGTGCCGCTGCGCGACGTCGACGACGACGACTCGCATCGACGTCATGCACATCGCCGACGTGTGCTCCCAGCGACTGGGGGCTGTACCACGACATCACCACCAACCTCGACGTGGTGATCGCGATGGTCGACGACTACGGCCTCTCCGACGAGGACGATGGCGCAGCGTGTACGGCGCGTCTCGCCGGCGATCAAGGAGGCGGTGGAGGACGCCAGCAAGACGTTCCGCTGGCGCCTGCGCGCCAGCGTCGGCCAGCGCGTCGCCTGGCGCCGCGAGATCGAGGAGACGCGAGGGCACGCCGGTCATCGCGCCCGAGTGGGACTGGCGGCGCGACCTGGGCTGACGCCGGCCCGGCGCGCGACCGCCCGCGGCGCGCGGCGCATAGAATGCAGCAGTGAGCCGGCCGCGGGCCGGGCACGAGCGACCCTCGAGCGGCAGGAGGGAGCATGGCATGGCGGGCATGGTCCCGGAGGACGTCTTCGCGCTGACGGGCGTCGCCGACCCCCGCCTGTCGCCGGACGGCGCGCACGGTCGCCTACGTCGTCGCGGCCGGTCGACGCCGAGGCCAACGAGTACCGCGGCGCCGATCTGGCTGGCGCCGGCGGACGGCTCGGCGCGAGCCGCGCCGCTTCACCGCGGGCGCCAAGCAGCGACGCCGACCCGCGCTGGTCGCCGGACGGTCGCAGCTCGCCTTCACCTCGAACCGCGACGGCAAGGTCACGCAGCTCTACGTGATGCCGCTGGCCGGCGGCGAGCCGCGCAAGCTCACCGAGCCTCAAGGAGGACGTGACCCAGCCGGCGTGGTCGCCGGACGGCGCGACCATCGCGTTCGTCGCGCGCGTGCGCGACGCCGCCTACGACGAGGAGGACGACAAGCGCCGCGCAGCCGCGGCGCTTCACGCGCCTGCAGTACAAGCTCGACAACGTCGGCTGGACGGTCGACCGCCGGCAGCACCTGTTCACGGTCGCGGCCGACGGCTCCGGCGAGCCCGTCCAGCTCACCGACGGCGACTTCGAGGACTCCGGCCCCGCGTGGTCGCCGGACGGCGCCACGCTCGCCTTCGTCTCGGCGCGGCACGCCGACTGGGACATCGAGCCTGGTCACGCGACGTGTACCTGGTGGCCGCCGCGGGCGGCGAGCCGCGGCGGCTCACCCGGGGCGGCGGCTCCATCGACGGCCTCTCCTGGTCGCCCGACGGCGCCCGGCTCGCCGTGCAGCGGTACCCGGGCGTGTTCGACGACCCGAGGCACACGCAGATCGCGCGTGGTCGACGCCGGCAGCGGCGAGATCCGGCTGCTCACCGCCGTCGCTCGACCGCAACTGCGGCACGTACCCGCAGATGCGCGAGCCGGTCTGGGACGGCGACGACATCGTCTTCGCCGTGGAGGACCACGGCAACACGCACCTGTACCGCGTGCGCCGCCGACGGCTCGGCCGCGCCCGAGCTCGTCGTCGGCGGCGAGCGTGCGGTGACCGGGCTTCGACGTCGCGCGCCGGCGGCTCGTGTACTCCGCCGACGAGCCCACGCGGCTCAGCGAGCTGTTCGCCGGCGGCGCGACGGCGGCCGCCGCCTCACGGGCGTCGGCGACGCCTTCGCCGCCGGCCGCGAGCTCGCCGCCGCCGAGCGCTACACGGCCGTCTCGGCCGACGGCACCGAGGTCGAGGCGTGGGTCATGAGGCCGGCCGGCTTCGAGCCCGGCCAGAAGTACCCCACGCTGCTCAACATCCACGGCGGGCCGTTCGGCCAGTACGGCAACACGCTTCTTCGACGAGTTCCAGGTGTACTGCGGCGCCGGCTACGTCGTCGTGTTCTCGCAACCCGCGCGGCTCGTCCGGCTACAGCGAGGCGTGGGGCCGGGCGATCCGCGGCCCCGGCGAGGCCGGCCCGGGCTGGGGCTCCGTGGACTACGAGGACTGCATGGCGGTGATCGAGGAGGCCGTGCGGCGCTTCGACTTCATCGACGGCGAGCGCCTGGGCGTGATCGGGCGGCTCCTACGGCGGCTACATGACGTCGTGGATCGTGAGCCACACCGACAGGTTCAAGGCGGCCGTCTCCGAGCGCGCCGTGAACCAGCTGGTCTCGGAGTGGGGCTCCAGCGACTTCGGCTGGGACTTCAAGGGCTACATCGGCGCGTTCGTCTACGAGGACGTGGACGCGTACCTCAGCATCTCGCCGGCGACCTACGCCGAGCGACATCCACACGCCGCTCCTGATCCTGCACTCGGAGAACGACCTGCGCTGCCCCGTCGAGCAGGCGGAGCAGCTCTTCGTGACGCTGCGCCTGCTGAAGCGGCCGGTCGAGATGGTGCGCTTCCCCGAGGAGTCGCACGAGCTGACCCGCTCGGGCAGCCCGGCTCACCGCGTGCAGCGCTTCCAGATCGTGCTGGAGTGGTTCGACCGGTACCTGAAGGACTGACGCGGCGCGCGCTGCGGCGTGCCGGCTCATACTGCTCTAGAATCACCGTCGGGAAGGCGGCCCGCCACGAGGCAAGCGCATCCCGCTTCAAGGAGTCTGCATGAGCGGTCTTGTGTACATGATCTACCTCGCCGTGACGATCTATGCCTGGCTCATCGTCGCCCGCGCGGTGATGAGCTGGATGAGTCCGCGCCCGGGCACCGTCGTCTACCGCGTCAACGCGGTCCTCGTCGACGTGACGGAGCCGTACCTGAGCCCGTTCCGTCGCGCTCATCCCGGTGGCGCGCCTCGGCGGGCGGGGGTCGACTTCAGCAGTGTCGTCGCCCTGATCGTCCTGTTCGTCGGTGCTCCAGCTGCTCGCGCGGCTGTAGGGCCGCGGCGAGCGGGCCGGCCGTGCGCACGTGAGAGGCGTGCGGAACGCCGCTCGCCCTGGGCGTTGCCGTCGTGCTCGCCGGTGCGGCGCGTCGCCGGCCGCGGCGGCCTGCCGCGGGCCGCCGCGTCCGCGCGCCGCCGCCGCCGCGCCGTCCCGCTGGATCGACGTCTCGGTGGCCACGCTCTGGGTCGAGCCGCGGCTCGCGCGGCCCGTCGATGCCCCGTCCGTGGCCGCCGCCGGCCGACCCCCGCGCCTGGGTCGCCGCGATGAGCACCGCGCAGAAGCGCTGGCTGGTCGGGCAAGCTCGAGACGCAGGCGCTCTACGGCACAGGGTGACCGTGCTCGCCACGTCCGGCGCCTGGTCCAAGGTGGCCGTGGCCGGCCAGCCCACGCCGCGCGATGCGCGCGGCTACCCGGGCTGGCTGCCGACGGCGCAGCTCACCGCTGTGAGCCCGCCGGCGGGCACGGCAGCGTGGCGGTCGTCCGCAGGCCGACCGCCTGGGCCTGGGAGACGCCGTCGCTGAGCGGGCGCGTGCTCGAGCTCTCGTACGGCACGCGCCTGCCCGCGGTGGCCTGGACGCGCCGCGTCCGTGCGAGGTCGCCATGCTGGACGGCGCGCAGCCTGTACGTGCAGCGCGCCGCGGTGGCGCTGCGCAGCCGCGGGCGCGCCCTGCCGCGGCCCACCGGCGCGCAGCTCGTCGCCGAGGCGCGCCGCTTTCTCGGCCTGCAGTACCTCTGGGCCGGCACGTCGGGGTTCGGCTTCGACTGCTCCGGCTTCACCTGCCTCGTCTACCAGCGCGCTCGGCGTCACGATCCCGCGCGACGCCGCGCCCGCAGTCCGCGGACGGGCGTCAAGGTCGCGCGCGCGGCGCTGCGCGCCGGCGACCTCGTCTTCTTCCGCGGCGCCTCCGGCGCAGATCCACCACGTGGGGATGTACGTGGGCGGCGGGCGCATGATCCACGCGCCGGCCACCGGCATGCCGGTGGCCGTGGTCTCGCTCGCCGCCGAGCCGTACGCTCGCGAGTTCGCCGGCGGCCGGCGCTACGTGCCCTGAGCCGCGCGGGTGCCTGACGGGCGGCCGCAGCCGCGAGTGAGGCGGTACGACGACCGGCAGCCGCCGGCGACAGTCGACTGCGGTCGAGCCGCGACCGCGGCGCGAGGAGGAGGTGCGGCCATGACCACGAGCAGGACGCTCGGCGCCACGCGAGTCACCTACGTCGGTCACGGCACGGTGCTCATCGAGATGGACGGCGTGCGCATCCTCACGGACCCGTCGCTGAAGCGCTGGACCGGGGCGTTGCGCCGCTACGGGCCGCTGCCCGACCCCGCCGTGCGCCATCACCTCGACGCCGTGCTCATCTCGCACCTGCACCTCGACCACCTGGACACGCCCTCGCTCAAGATGCTGCCCAAGTCGGCCGTGGTCATCGGGCCGCCGCTGGTGGGGCGCACCGTCCACAAGGTCGGCTTCAAGACGGTCATCGAGACGCGCCGCGACACGCTCGCTGCACGTCGGCGACGTCGACGTCATCGCCGTGCACGCCAAGCACACGCGCCGCCGCTGGGTCCTGACCCCGCCCACCGAGCCGCTCGGCTTCATCATCCAGGGCTCGTCCACGGTCTACTTCGCCGGCGACACGGCGCTCTTCGACGGCATGGAGGACCTGCACGAGCGCATCGACGTCGCCCTGCTGCCCATCGAGACGTGGGGGGTGCGGCCGCCGGAGGGGCGCCACATGAGCCCGCGCTCGGCGGCCGGCGCGCTGGCGCTGCTGCGAGCCGCGCATCGCGGTGCCCATCCACTGGGGCACGCTCTACCTGCCCGGCTCCGCCTACGCCGGCAAGGAGGCCACGTACGCCTGGTTCCAGAAGACCCGCCAGCGGCCCGAGGCGTTCGCCGCGCTGGCCGCCGAGGAGGCGCCGGACGTGGAGGTCCGGCTGCTCGACCCGGGCGAGTCGCTGACTGTCGAGGCGCGGGAGAACGAGACCTCCGAGGAAACCTCAGGCTAGACCTGAGGCTGAGGGTCAAGCGAAAAGGGGGCCGGGCGCCACTGGCGCCCGGCCCCCTTCTTGCGTCACTGCCTCGCGCTCAGGCGTTGGCGAGCCACTTCTGATAGTCGGGGTCGTCCACGACGGCCTGCGCGCGCGCCATCCGCTCCATGCCCCATTCCATGTAGTCGAACTCGATCTTCGAGAAGGTGTGCTGGATCATCGCCCACACGCCCCACCACACGCCCGAGACGCTCTTGTAGAGCATCATGCGGCCAAAACGGCCCTCGTCCATCTCGCCGCAGTAGGTGGCGGCGATCAGCCGTTCCTCCTCGCGCGAGAAGGGATGCTCCATGACGAAGTCGCCGAGGTCGAAGAAGGGGTCGGTCATGCCGCCGTACTCCCAGTCGATGATCCACATCTTGCCGGCGGCGTCGATGATGAAGTTCTCGCTGAGCAGGTCGTTGTGGCAGGCGACGTCGGCGGGCGGGTTGACGGCCGTCGCCTTCTCGATGGTCTCCATCTCGAGCAGGAGCGACTCGAGCTCGGGCGGCATCGGGGTGTCGTTGTCCCGCGCGATCTTGGTGTAGCGGCGGAGCATGTCGAAGATCTTGATCTGATTCTTGAAGACCGCCTTGTCGTGGAACACCTTGACCGTCTCGACCGCCTGCTGCAGACGCTCCGGGTGCCCCGCCATCGTCTCGGGGTGCATGATCTCGCCCTCGACGAAGTCGATGACCAGGGCGCCCTCGGGGTCGATCTGATGGACCACCGCGGGTCCCACGCCGGCCTTGGCGACCTGGACCATGCAGTCGCGTTCGACCTCGCGATCGATGAACATGTCGGTGCCCTGACCGGGGACGCGCAGCACGTACTTGCCGCCGCCCGGATTGCCGGGGCCGCCGTTGACCAGGACGATGTAGTTGTGGTTGGTGATGCCGCCGCCCAGCTCTTCCCAGCGGACGTCCTTGTCCTTCCAGTCCGCGATGCGTGCGATGGCTTCGTCGGGGCCAAAATGCGCCATGGTGCTCCCTTTTCTGAGGTGGTCGCCGAAAACACTCTTTTGCTGAGCCAATACTCACATATCCGCGCGCTTGAGGGCTAGTAGGAGAGGCGCGGGCGACGGCTCGGTGACCCACAGGCCGCCCTCAGCTCTCTCTCAGCAGATCCTCAGACGCCGCGGGTACCGTTGCTTCAGGCAGACCCGCGGAAGCGGGCGGTCCCTGGAGATCAAGCGCCCGGACACCGGCCTTTGGCCGCGCGGGCGCAGGCAACGAAAGGCTGTGCACCAATGAGAACAAGACGATTCCTCGCGATGATGGTGGCGGGTTTTCTGGGCGCGGCCGTGCTCCTGGTCGTGGCCAACGTGCTCGGCCTCGTCGGGCGGCGGCCAGACCACGGTCGTGAAGGGCGCGTATGCGGCCTTCACGAGCTCCGGCATGACCCCGCAGCAGATCTACGAGAAGCATGCCGGCAGCGTGGTCGAGATCACGGCGACCTTCCCGGGGAGCTACGACATGTTCGGGCAGCAGACGGGTGGCGGGCAGGCGCTGGGCACCGGCTTCGTGGTCTCCGAGGACGGCTACATCCTCACCAACGCGCACGTCGTCAGCCAGAGCGGCCAGAGCGTGAGCACGGTCACCGTGACCTTCAAAGGCGAAGGCGCACAGGGGGCGCAGGTCGAAGGCGTGGTGCTCGGCGCCGACGAGTCGACCGACGTGGCCCTGATCAAGGTCGACCCCAGCCAGACGCCTGCGCTCGTGCCGATCCCTCTCGGCGACTCCTCCAAGGTCACCGTGGGCGAGGCGGTCGTGGCCATCGGCAACCCGCTGGGTCTCGACTTCTCGCTGTCGTCAGGCGTCGTGTCGGCGACCGATCGCCAGCTGCAGTCCCCGAACGGCGCCACGATCAGCGGCGGCATCCAGACCGACGCCGCCATCAACTCGGGTAACTCGGGTGGCCCGCTGATCAACGCCAACGGGCAGGTCATCGGCATCAACGAGCAGATCGCCTCGCAGGGCGGCGGCAACGAAGGTATCGGGTTCGCCGTGCCCATCAACACCGCCGTCCAGGTCATGGAGCAGATCAAGGCCGGGACGCTGCAGCAGCAGACCCAGACCGCCGACCCCTACGGTTACGGGTCGATCAGCCCGTACTGACCCTGAGTCGGCCAGACGACCTATCGGCGGCGCCGACGTGCCCCAACGGCGCGTCGGCGCCGCCGTTCGTCTTGACCTGTGGCGGCACGGTCGTTTGGTCTTGTTCGGCTCTGTGCATACTGGTATCATCACCTGTCAGCTTGGCGTCCGCTCTTCACCGCCCCAGCCCTCACGGGCACCAGCGACTGCATTTGCAGGGGGCGCACGTGCTCGGCGCGCCGCCTCCGAGATAGCACTGGCCACGCCGATGGCCCAAGCACGCCACGAAGAGCAGGAGTCTCCGAGTGATCGAACCCGCTGAAGACCGCACCACCTCGTCCGCCGACCTCGCCGTGCTCTGCACCGACGAGGTGCGAGTGCTGCTCGAAGAAGGCCGCGAGCAAGGCTACCTCGACGGCGCGCACATCGCCGCCACACTGCGCGACGTCGACCTCACGCCGGAACAGCTCGAGGAGATCCACGGCGTCTTCGCCGACCTCGGCATCGACGTCATCGAGAGCGAGGGCGTCGCCGCCGATCCGGAGCCCGTCGTCGAAGAGGAGGCTCCGCCCAAGCTCGACCTCTCGGTGAAGTCCACCACCAACGATCCCGTGCGCATGTACTTCCGCGAGATGGGCAGGGTGCCGCTGCTCACCGCCGAGGAGGAGGTCTCGCTCGCCAAGCGCATCGAGCGCCGCGACATGGACGCCAAGCGCAAGCTCATCGAGGCCAACCTGCGCCTGGTCGTCTCCATCGCCCGGCGGCACATGGGCAGGGGCATGCCGCTCCTCGACCTCATCCAGGAGGGCAACCTCGGCCTCATGCGCGCCGTCGAGAAGTTCGACTACCGGCGCGGCTTCAAGTTCTCCACCTACGCCACCTGGTGGATCCGCCAGGCCATCACCCGCGCCCTCGCCGACCAGGCGCGCACCATCCGCATCCCGGTGCACATGGTCGAGAACATCAACAAGCTCGTGCGCGTGCAGCGTCAGCTGCTGCAGGAGTCGGCCGCGAGCCCACCCCCGAGGAGATCGCCACGGAGATGGGCACCACGCCCGAGACGCGTGCGCGAGATCCTCAAGATCAGCCAGGAGCCGGCCAGCCTGCACACGCCGATCGGCGACGAGGGCGACGCGCTGCTGGTCGACTTCATCGAAGACAAGGATGCCACGTCTGCCGGTCGAAGAGGTCGGCGACATCGTGCAGCGCGAGGAGCTCGGCCGTGTGCTGCAGCTGCTCACGCAGCGCGAGCGCCGCATCATCGAGCTGCGCTTCGGCCTCGACGGCGGCATCCGCGCACCCTCGAAGAGGTCGGGCAGAAGTTCGGCGTCACGCGCGAGCGCATCCGCCAGATCGAGGCCAAGACGCTGGCCAAGCTCAAGGCGTACCGTGACGCGCAGTGCCTGCGCGGGTTCCTGGACTAGAGGGAGACCATCGTGAGTGACGAGCATCTGCCGAACGTGTATCTCAAGTTCCGCGACGGGTATCCGGGCGTCGCCAAGGCTCTGGACGGCCTGGGCGAGGCCGTGGATGCAGCCGGCCCGCTGGACGAGCGCACCGCGCGCCTCGTCAAGCTGGGTCTGGCCATCGGCGCGGCCGCCGAAGGCGCGGTGCGCTCCAACGTCCGCAAGGCGATGGCGGCCGGGGCGACCCCCGACGAGGTCCGTCAGGTCGCCGTGCTGGCCATCACCACCTGCGGGTTCTCCTCGGCCATCGCCGGCGCTGGCTGGATCGACGAGGTGCTCGAGGCGGAGCCTGAGGCCGCGCGGCTGCCGGCCGACGCTCACCAGCCGAAGCGCGGCCCCCGTCGCGCTCGCACTTCTCGCGGCAGATGCCGCGTCGATGGCGGCGCGCACCGTGCGCGCCATGAGCCAGCCCACGGTGGTCGCCGGGCCGGCGTAGCTCAGCCCCGTTCCGCCCTCGGTGCAGGCGACGACCACGAGTCCGTGGACGTGCCGCTGGCCGGGTCGCCGTCGGGCGTGCGCACGTCCCATGCGGCCAGAGCGCCATGGTCTTGGCCTCGGTGGCCGTGATCACGGCGTTGACCATGGCGCTTGGCGACAACTGCGCGTCGACGAGCAGGATCGCGTTGATCGTCCCGGGGGTGGCCGGCGAGCGGCGGCGTGACGCCGGCAGTCGTCACGTTGCTCAGTCCCATCGAGACCACGGCGGCCACGGCACGCCGTCCCGTGACTCCGCCTCCACGCAGGCGTGCTCGCGTGTCGGCGGCGGTCATCAGGCCCACGAAGGCCGCCGTCGACGCCGCACGTGCGCGGCGAACGCCGCGAGGTCGTCGTCCGGGCTGTCGCCGTCGTAGTCCTTGTCCACGTGCACGTTGACGATGTCCGCGGCCGTGCACGAGCCCGCCGCCGACGCACCGCCGAGCTAGCACGGCGAGCGGCCGCGCGCTTCGTGACGTGCACGGCCTGCGTGCCGATGGACGACCGAGATGCCGGCGATGGGGTGTCGAGGGCGCGTCGCATCATGGCATCCGGGTCGAGCTCCGGGGCGCCGGCAGGCCGATATCCCAGCGGTCGATCGCACCGCGGATGAGGACACGGGTATCCAGGATATAGAGTCCTTATACGGAGGCGACCATGGCCGCAGTCAAGAGCAGTCGGCGCACAGTCGCCTCCCTGGCGCGGCTGCTGGAGGCGCCGCGCTTCGAAGTGATCCCCGTGCAGAGCCATCGAGGACAAGGTGGCCGCGCTCCCCCGGCGCGACGGTGACCGTGACCGCCTCGCCGGCGCCACGGCATCGAGCCGGACCATGGAGGTGAGCGAGCGCCTGGCCGCCGCGGGTATCGCGGTGGTGCCGCACCTGGCCGCGCGCATGATCGCGGACCGGGCAGAGCTGAGCGCCGTCGTGGCAGCGCCTCGCGCCGCCGGCATCCCCGAGGCGTTCGTCGTCGGCGGCGACGCCTCGCCGCCGGCCGGGAGCTTCGTCGACGCCGGCGACCTCCTCGACGTGCTCGCGGAGCTGCCCGACCGGTTCACCGCGGATCGGCGTGGGCGGCTACCCGGAGGGCCACCCAAAGATCCCCGAGGCGGGCTGCGCGAGGCCCTGCTGCGCAAGCAGGAGTACGCCGACTACGTGGCCACGCAGATCTGCTTCGACGCCGGCGGCCCTGGCGGGCTGGATCGAGGGATGCGCGAGGCCGGCATGGGCCTGCCGGTGGTCGTGGGCCTGCCGGGCGTGGTGGACAGGCGCAAGCTCGCCGAGATCTCGCTGCAGACCGGGGTCGGCCCGTCGGTGCGCTATCTCATCAGGCACGGCCGCCAGGTGGCCGCGCTGGCGCGCGCCGCCGCTACGACCCCACGCCGCTGGCGCGCGCGGTCGCGGCGCAGGCCGCGGACCCGGGCCTCGGACATCGGCGGCGTGCACCTGTTCACGTTCAACCAGGTCGAGGCGACCGACGCCTGGGTGCGGCGGCGTCCTCCGTCTGACGCTCCGCGCGGGCTGTGCCCGCCGCTCGCCTACGGCGTCGGCGGGCTCGCCGCCGGACCCGTGGCAGGGTCGGTCCCCACGCCCTCGGGACGCTCGCTCGGCCTCGTGCTCGCCTTCCGCAGAGAGGGGCCGTGCCCAGCACCGAGCCCAGAAGGATGAGCGGCATGCCGACCGCGATGCCCAGTGTGAGCGGTTCGCTGAGCAGCACGATGCCCAGAAGCACGGCCACGAGCGGGTTGACGTAGGTGATCACGGTCGAGCGCGAAGGCCCCACTTCGCCGATCAGCGCGAAGAACAGGAAGAAAGCGAGCACGGTGCAGAGGATGGACAAGGTGGCGACGGCGCCCACCGTCTGCGCCGAGACCGACGCCGGCATGGTCAGCAGGCCCGCCGGCGCGTAGAGCGACGGCGGTCAGCGCCAGCGAGGCGGTGATGACGCCCAGGGTGGGGAGTCCGGCCAACGGCCGGCTGATGATGAGTGGGCCGCTGGCGTAGCAGACCGCCACCACCAGCATCTCCGCAACGGCCAACGGGTCGGAGCCGGCCACGTCGATGCCGACCAGAGCCGCCACCCCGGCGAAGCCGACAAGCAGACCCGCGATGCGGCGCCCGTCGAACTGCTCGCCGGCGCCCAAAGCCCGGTACAGCACGGCCGCGATGAGCGGCACCGGCGCCCACGACGAGCCCCGCCAGGGAGCTCGAGATGCGCACCTCGGCATGCGCCAGCAGCAGCCAGGGGAGGGCGATCTCGACCACGGTGTAGCCGCGCCACCCAGCGCCAGCGTGCCAGGAGCGGGCCGCAGCTCGCGGCGGTGCAGGGCCAGGGGCACGAGCAGGAGCGCCGCCGGCGCGGTGCGCAGAAATATCAGCGCCGGCGGCGGGAGCTCACGCACCGCCACTCGGATCAGGAGGTACGGGAGGCCCCAGATGACGCACAAGGCGATGAACAGCAGCCAGCCTTTGCGCGACACGGTCGTCACCTCCACGGGGTGCACCCGATGGCGGGTGTGGGAGGAGTCTACGCGGCCGTCCCCGCGTTGGCATCCGCCGCGGCCCGGTTAGAATGTCGTGCAGGCAGGGCGCCGCGTCCGCGCGCCGGGGGACGAAGGAGACCGAGGATGGCCACAGAGCTCGGAAACGGGTACGGGAAGACGCCCTGCGTGGGCGCCCGCGCGCCCGCGCCTGCGCGTCACGCGCCTCCTCGTGGCTGGGTCACGGCGGCGCTGGCGGTGTGGGTGGCCGCCTCGCTCGTGCCGGGCGTGCCATCGAGGGGCTGCGGGGCGCTCGTCGCGGCGGCCCTCATCGCGCTGCTCAACGCGCTCCTCCCGCCGCTCATCGCCGCGCTGCGCCTGCCGTACATGCTGGCGCTCGGGTTCGTGCTCGTGCTGCTGCTCGACGCCTGGATCTTCAAGCTGGCGGCCGACCTCTCCGACCACACCTTCGCGGTGGACTCCTTCTGGTCGGCGCTGGTCGCCGCCCTGGTCATCGCCGCCGTCACGGTCGTCCTGGAGGTCCTGCTCGGCACCAACGACGACGACACCTACACGCTGCGCGTGACCCAGCGCATCGCGCGCCGCTCCGGCGGCGGGTGGTGACCGACGTGCCCGGCATCCTCTATCTGGAGATCGACGGCCTGGCCGCGCCGGTGCTGCGGCGCGCCATGCGCGACGGCCACGCCCCCCAGCTGGCGCGCTGGGTGGCCGAGGGCACGCACCGGCTGGCGGAGTGGGAGACCGACCTCTCGTCGCAGACGGGGGCCTCTCAGGCGGGCCTCCTGCTGGGCTCCAACGACGACATCCCCGCCTTTCGCTGGGTGGAGAAGGAGTCGGGCGGGTGATGACGTGCTCGGCGCCCGCCGACTGCGCGGTCATCGAGCAGCGGCACACCTCCGGGCGCGGGCTCCTCGCCGACGGCGGCTGCAGCCGCAGCAACCTGCTCTCGGGCGACGCCGACGAGGTCATCCTCACCATCAGCCGCCTGGCCGCGGAGAAGAAGGCCAACCCCGGGTACCGGGCCTTCTTCGCCAACGGCTTCAACGTCACGCGCACGCTCGTGCTGTTCCTGTACGAGGTCGGCCTGGAGTGGACCGCGGCCGTGAGCGGCATCCGCCGCGATATCCGGCCCGCGCGGGCATCGCGGCGGCAAGTACCCGTTCCTGCGCGCCGGGCTCGCCGTGGTCGTGCGCGACCTCACCGTGTACAGCGTGCTCAGCGACATGATGAAGGGCCGTCCGGCGGTGTACGCGTGCTTCGCGGGCTACGACGAGGTGGCGCACCACTCGGGTCTGGAGCGCGCCGACACGCTCGAGGTGCTGCGCAAGCTCGACCAGCAGTTCGGGCGCATCGACCGCGCGCGGCCGTACGCGGCGCGCCCCTACGAGATCGTCGTGCTCTCCGACCACGGCCAGACCCAGGGCGCGACCTTCAAGCAGCGCAACGGGTACGGGCTCGACGACCTGGTGCGCGCGCTCCCTGGAGGGCCGCGCGGTGGGCGGCCTGCGCGCCGGCGACGAGAACGACACGGCGGTCGCGCACGCCTTCAGCGAGGCCACCGGCGGCACGCAAGAGCAAGCGCGCCAAGAACGACGTCTCCGACGAGGAGACCGTGGTCCTCGGCTCGGGCAATCTGGGGCTGGTCTACCTCATGGAGGAGCCGCGCCGGCTGACGCTCGAGGAGATCGAGGAGCGGCACCCGCGGCTGATCCCGGCGCTGCGCGAGCACCCGCACGTGGGCTGGCTGCTGGTGCGCTCCGCGGAGCACGGCCCGGTGGCGCTCGGCGCCCGCGGCGTCCGCTACCTGGCCGACGACCGCGTGGAGGGCGAGGACCCGCTGGCGGGGTTCTCGCCCAACGCCGCCGCGGCACCTGCGGCGCACCGACGGCTTCGCGCACGTCGCCGACATCATGGTCAACAGCTTCTACGACCAGCAGCTCGACGAGGGCTGCGCCTTCGAGGAGCTCATCTCGTTCCACGGCGGCATGGGCGGCTCGCAGACGCGCGCCATGCTGCTGTACCCGGCGCGGCTGCCGTTGCCGACGGAGCCCATCGTCGGCGCCGAGGCAGGCGCACCGCGTGCTGGCCGGGTGGCGGCGCCTGCTGCAGGGGCGACGTCGTCGGGGCGGGCCGGCCCGCGGCCTCGCGTGAGCCGCGTCGCGCACCCGCCGCTCGGAGCGGACCGGCGGCGCCCTCGGCGAGGCGCTGGGCCGCGGCCGCCGCGGCCGGCTCGCGGCTGCTGCTGCGCCCTCGTCGCCCTCGTCACGACGTACACCGTCGGCGTGCGCGCGCGGGCGCCTCTACCTGCGCGACCCGGCGCACGCCGAAGCGCTCCACGGCTTCCTCGAAGCGGCTGCTCGATCCGTGGGCGCACTGGGACGGCGTGTGGTTCGTGCGCATCGCCGCCGACGGTTACGGCGCTCACGCGCACAGCCAGGCCTTCTTCCCGCTGTACCCGCTGCTCGTGCGCGTCGTGGCGGCCGGCGTGGGCGACAACTACGTCGTCGCCGGCCTCATCGTGTCGCTGGCCTGCTACGCCGGCGCGATGGTCGTGCTGTTCAGGCTGGCGCACGCGCTAGCTCGGCCCGCGCGTGGCCCTCTGGAGCGTGGTCTTCATCTCGGTGTTCCCCACGGCGCTCTTCTTCCAGGCGGTGTACAGCGAGTCGCTCTTCCTGCTGCTCACGCTGCTGGCCTTCTGGTGGGCGCGGCGCGCCGCTGGGCGCTCGCCGGCCTGGCCGGGCATGCTGGCCGTGCTCACGCGCAGCTCCGGGCTGGTGCTGCTGCTGCCGCTCGCCGTCTGTGGTGGGAGCAGCGGCGCGGCGCGCCGGTGCGCCTGCCGGGCGGCCCGGCCGCCGGCCCGTGCGCCGCCCGCGCGCCGTCCGCGCGCTGTCGTCCGCCGCCTGGCTGCTGCTGGTGCCGGCCGGCCTCGCCCTGTACATGGCGTACCTGTGGCTGGCGTTCGGCGATCCGCTGCTGTTCAGCAGCGTGCAGGCGGCCTGGGGCCGCGAGCTCACGCTGCCCACCACGGCGGTGTGGCGCGGCGCCGTGGCGGCGGTGGGCGGCGCGCGCTGGCTGGCCGCGCACGGCGTCGGCCCGGTCCTGGGCATGCGCACGCCTCGGGCGGCCTGGAGAGCGACGTGGTCGCGAACCTGCTCGAGTTCTCCGGCTTCGCCGCGGCCGTGGCGATGCTCGTGGCCTGCTGGCGCAAGCTGCCGGCGGCCTACACGCTGTACGCGCTGGCCGCCCTGCTGTTCCCGCTGCTCTACTCCACGGCGGCGCGGCCCCTGTACAGCCTGCCGCGCTTCGTGCTCGTCGTCTTCCCGCTGTTCATCGGCGCGGCCGCGGTGCTGGCTCCGCACCGCGTGTGGCGCTGGGTGGTCGCGGCCTTCCTCCTCGTGCTGCTGGTGGTGTCCACCGTGCTCTTCGCGAGCTTCATCTAGGCGGCGCGCCGCGGGCCGCCTCGTCGTGCGCGGCGCCGTCTCCTCGCGCCGGGGTGAAGCTCGTCGAGGCGCTCCGCGAGCACCTGCTCGAAGCCCGCCGCGTCGCGGCCGGGTCGGGCGCGCCGTCCTCCGACTCGGTCACGGCTGGCCCCGCTCGTCCACGGCGACGACGCGGTCGCCGCGCGCCGCCTCTCGTCGGCGACGGCGGGACGACCGTCTGGCCTGCGCTTCATCAAGCGGAAGATGAGAACCAGCCCAGGCCGATGACGAGCGCGAGGACCACGAGGGCGAGGACTGCGACAGCCATTGCGGGGCCAGCCTTTCTCGGAGGGACTTGCCGCCGTGACGGTATCATCCCCTCCCGCACATTGAAAGCCTGCCGAATATTGGCGACGCGCTCCCCCACCTCCAGCATATCCTGGACATTGAAAGATCTCCCAGTCACCGCGCTGAGAAAATCGGGGATAAATGTTACATGCGTGGAAAGATAGCCGAACAAACAGGTGCCCGCAATGGCGTTGACGTGGTGCAGGCAGCTGGCTTCTTTCACCCAACGGCCACGCCCTTCCTGCTGCATCGGCTCATCCCCAAAAATCGGGCGTTTGGATGGAAAACCCGGAGGCACGTGATACTGGCAGGCCTGTGTATGTCGGCCTGGTGTGGCATCCATCTGGTAAATCACGCCCATCCCCGGTTCAAAGCGAGGATCATGATAGGCTAGTTCCTCGCCTCCACAATGGATCGCAAAAGGCTCGGAGGCTGGACCCAGGCGTTCGGCTGCTTGTTTGACTCCTAAGGCCAACAGGTCGCCGATATCTTCCCGCAGCGCGATTTTCTCCAGCAGCAAGTTGATCGCCCGGTGATCGCCCCAGTTCAACTCGATCCCACCAGTATCTTCCTTCGTGATTAATCCATGCTCGTAGCACTCGAAGGCAAACGCAACACAGCCGCCAGCCGAGATGCTATCCAATCCCAGGCGGTTGCATAATTCGTTGGATTTGATAATCCCCGGGTAGTTATTATTGAGCAGCATGGTGCCAAACGCCGATGCAGTTTCATACTCGGGCTGGTGTGCCTCAACAACCTGGCCTTCATATTCAATTTGACTGGTTCCCCAGCAAGAGATGGGGCATTTATAGCAGGAATTGCGTTTGACACGGAATTTGAGCAGCTCTTCAAATTCCAGCGGGCTGGCATCCGGGAAATGGTCGGTGCTGACACCCCAGTTGCGGGTGGGTGAATCGCCGTTACGAGCCCCCGAAGGGGTATAACCGGGTGTGCCGGTTTCTCGATAAAAATTAGATGAACCTACCCCGCTGGTGATTTCTTTAACATATTTTCGGTTGAAAGCCTTCACTGCATCCGGATCAGCCAGGGGAACCGGCAGCGTGCCGCGCACCACCACCATTTTCAATCGCTTGGAGCCCATCACAGCCCCCAGGCCGGAGCGAGCAGCAATGCGGCCTTTGCAGTGGACGACCCCCGAGATCAGGGAGAGTTTCTCTCCGGATGGGCCGATGCAGGCCGCTTCGAACTCCTTGCCAAGCTCAGTTTTGACCCAATCCTCAACCTGGTAGGTATCCATCCCCCATAAGGAGGTGGCGTCCCGCAGCTCAGCTTTCCCATCTTCAATATACAAATACACCGGCCGTTCAGAGATCCCGCGAAAGAAGACGGCATCGTACCCGGCCCGTTTGAGCGCCGGGCCGAAGAAACCGCTGCCATTGGCATCCCCCCAACCCCCGGTAAGCGGTGACTTGCCCACCACCGTCCAGCGCGTACCGGTCGGCGCCAGCGTGCCGGTGAGCGGACCGGTGGTGATGCCCAGGATGTTTTCGGGACCGAGCGGATCGACATGCGGCTTCATCCGATCGTACAGCACCCGGCAGCCCATCCCATAGCCGCCAATAAAATCGCGTAACATACCCTCGTTGGGCGTTTCCTCCTGCATATTGCCATTCTGCAGATCTACCCACAAGAACTTCCCCATGTATCCACCCAAAGTAAGCGTATTGGACATAGGATCTCCTCTCAATCATCTAATGGAAAACGTAAGCCCCATTTAAAACCACCGTCCACCCGTAAATCGATGCCGGTGATATAGTCTGCATCCACGCTGGCCAGGAAGGCCGCCGCCTTGCCGATATCCTCTGCTTTTCCCAACCGGCCTAAAGGAATGCGCGAAGCGGCAATCTCCAGGCGCTCATCGCTGGTGAAGGAACGCGTACCCGGTGTTTCAGTCAACCCGGGATGAATAACATTGACAGTAATCTGGTATTGGGCAAGCTCCACTGCCAGGGTACGCCCCAGTTGTGTCACGGCGGCTTTGGCCATGTTGTAGGCGGCGCTGTTGCGCACCGCCAATTCTTCATGCACAGAGCTGATCAGGATGATTCTGCCACCTGGCTGGCCCTCGTTGGTCTGGCGAACCATCTGCTGGGCGGCCATTTGGCAGGTATGAAAAGCCCCGAACTGAGTGACCTCAATGGTACGGAACACATTCTCCCAGTTGGCATCCACGACGGGTTCTGGAATGGAGATACCGGCATTGGCCACGCAGATATCCAGCCGCCCAAAACGCTCTAACAAACCGATAAAAATTCCAGATAGAGCTTCCCGATCCCCCACATCCGCTTGCCAGTAAGCGGCTTGCCGCCCCAACCGCTGGATAGCAGCCAGGGTATCCTGTGCATCCTCCGGACCGGCAATATCATTCAAAGCCAGGTCGGCGCCCTCGGCAGCCAGGGATACTGCAATTCCCTGTCCCATGCCGCGTGCCGCCCCGGTAACCAGCGCTACCTTGCCCTCCAGGCGCATCATATCTTCATCTCCTCCTGCCCAAGGTTAACGGATTGCAGCCGGACTACCTGGTGCTGATCCACCTCGGTCACATACAGACTCGAGCCCCAAAATGCCAGGTTGGTTGGTTTCTGACCTCCAGCCGGCAGCTCGTCAATCACAACACCCTGCGGATCAATCACAGCCACGCAGCCCTTGCCAAAATGGGCTACGTACAGGTCGCTATCTGCCCCAAATGCCATCCCGTCCGGTCCCAGGCCGCCCTGCAAATTCGCAAAGACACGGCGGGATTTCTCGTGCCCGTTGCTGTCCAGCTCAAACCGCAAAATCCGATTGGGATAAGTTTCGGCCAGGTATAGCACATCTCCATGCGGGGAAAATGCCAGACCGTTGGGAAACTGAAAACCACCGGCAAACAATTCCACTTCCCCGTTCACCCGCAAGATGAAAATATTTCCGATCGGGTGTTCCGGGTCGGAGCCTTTCGGATCGGTGAAATACAGGTCTCCGTTGGGAGCAAATGCCAGGTCGTTTGGACCGCGGAACTTCTGCCCATGCCACTCCGCCGCCATGACCGTCACCTCGCCTTCGGGGGTGACAGCCAGGATGCCCAGGTCGCCATCCGCTACGAATAAGCGGCCATCGGGATGAAATTTTGAGCCGGTAGGCATCCCGCCGGTGTGGACAAACAGGCTGAGCTCGCCGGTTTGGGTCAGCCGGTAGATATTGCCGGCATCCCAATCTACAAAATGGAGAACTCCCTGGGACGAGAAACTGGGGCCTTCGGGAGATTGTAACCCGCTGGCGACTACAACAGGCATTACCGTACTTGCCATAATGTTTCTTCCTCGCGAATATCTTCCTCGATCAAACCGGCCTGTAATAGATCCTTGGCGACTTCCGGCAGCCCAAGCTGGCGTAGCTTTTGCGCAGTTGGCCGTCCGCTCTCGATATCCCAGCCGCGCCCACGGTAATAAGCCTCCAGCAGATGGAGAAACTTATCAACTTCCAGCCCCTTCTTCTCGTCGCGCAATGGATTCTGCCACCATTCCAGGTATTGGAAATAAGGGATGACGGTTTCATCATCCCGGCGGTGACGCAGGAAGTTGCGCACCTGGATAGCACGCTCCAGGTTAAAGCCTCTTTCGCAGGCCAGCTCAAAGTCGGCGCGAGTCATCTGCGAGCCGGTTGCCGATACGAAGAGATGGTACTCTATGTCCGGACCCCACATTTCCGCTGCATAAGCCATCCCATCGGGGCTGTTGTAACTCAAGATCATCGGGAAGACATTATCGTCGACCGGGACCGAGTCTTTCATGATGCTGCGATTACCATTCCAGATAGCAGCCAGCTGTTTGTCTTCATAATCGCTCAGCGGGTCAACAGCTCTCTGGCTGCCGTACAGCCGTTCACCTGCCGCTTTGATCCTATCCCAACCCAAGCCTTTTTGCTCATCGAGAAAAGGCGACCAATGCATGGTCATCATCGTGTAACTGTGCGAGCTGCTAAAGGGGTCGCGCACATCCACAGCCCACTGCAGGGCAGTGGTCAACCAGAAGGGATAAACGATGCGGTTGCCACGATCACCATGCCCATCCCAGTGACCGGCGCTGCCCCAGGCAGCGTATAACGGCTGAGCCAGCTCCTCCCCAAACCCCAGCAGCTCTGGGGCGCGCTTGCCGCCTTCCGCCAGGGCATCTCCCATCCCCTGGCGATAAGCAATCGAGTGCAGCAATGTTCTCCAAAAGACCGGGTCATTAAAAGTCTATCGGATGGCCGTTATACTCACCGATCAACCCGGCATCCATACAAAGACGCAGCCAGGGGACAATTCCCAGCAGCAGGTCCCATTGGTTCAATCCATAATTATCGGTGAAGTGGCGGATTTCAAACGCCGATTCGAAATCCAGATTCCAATCATAAAACGAGTTCGGGATGCCGGGAATAAAGTTCGAGACACAATGGAACTGCCCGGCAACTTTCTCGCCACTCAAAGCGCCTTCGACTTCATAGAAGCGGCAGCCTGTACCACAGCGCATCCCGCACTGCTGGGTGCAGGCCTGCCAGCGCTGTTTGTATTTCTTCACCCGCTGGGGTTCCAGCTCTGCACCTGCAAAACGATTGCCGGTGCGCGCTTCCTGGAGCACGGCATTACAACGTTCTTTGAACTCCTGGGGCCGGGCGATGTACACAGGGCCAACACCTCGTACGGCAATCGCCTTCAGGTTCTTGGAGCCCATCACGGCCCCGAAGCCACCCTGCCCGGCAGCCGACTCGGTCTCGGTTGAAATAATGGCAATGCGGCTCAGATTCTCACCGGCCTGTCCGATCGTCAGGATGCGAATATCATTGCCCAGATCGGACATGAGTGCTTTTTGTGTATCGATCGTCCCCAGGCCCCACACTGGGCTCGCATCCAGGAAGAGAACGCGCTCTTCGGTAATGAAGAGGGTCACCGGTTTGTCGGCTTTGCCCTAAATCACCAGTCCATCATAGCCGGCATACTTGAGGGAGGGTCCCCAATGTCCGCCCAGGTTGGAACGGCTGTACCATTCATGCGGCCAGCCCTGTGGGCTGAGCCCGCTAATCGAAGTCCTTCCCGAGAAGGGCGCCGTGGTGCCGCTCAGCGGTCCGGTGAAGACCATCAGCAAGTTTTCCGGATCGAGCGCCTTCACTCCGGGAGGTATAGACTCCCAGGCAATGCGCGCCGCCATTCCCCGCCCGCCGATGTACTGCTCTCCGTATCCTTCGGTGTCAAGCGTATGAACCCGGCGTTCGCCCAGGTCCACCCACAAGATTTTGCCTACCCAGCCATAACTCCTGCTCATCGGTGCCTTTCCTAGTTAACTTGCCAGCCTATCCCGGCGCAATTCGGATAACTAATGCCCCGGTCGGGCAAGCCTGGACACATTGGGGGTCGCCCAGGCAAAGCTCGCATTTAATGACATGACCATTCAATGAGTTGACAAACAGGGCATTAAATGGGCAGGCCGGGATGCAATCCTGGCAACCATCGCACAAATCCGCATCGATTATCCAATACCCATCCGGAGCCTGCCGGATGGCACCCAGTTTACAGGCCAGCGCACAGGGCGCCTTCCCGCACTGCCGGCAAATCCCAATCTCATTTACGGCATCAAATGGTTTAAGCACGACCTGCACACGGGCTGCCGTCAGGCTGATATAGGATTCATTGGCAAAAGAGCAGGTAGTCATGCAGGACAGGCATCCGCTGCATACTTTTGGATCAACTCGCAATTGGATCTTGTTTGGCATTGGCTAGTACGCCTCTTGATTAATCCAAATTGTCGTCCCTAGGTGTAGTGGCAAGTTCAAAAAAGTCCACCTACCCAATTAGGTCTCCGTTGCTTCCCAAACACGAATCGCTGCCAGGATTCCGTGTGTAATTGCGTCCACACGCATCGAGAGCGGTCTCTCCATCGGCGATTCAGTGCCGTATCCGATCCCGAACAGCGCGCCGTAGTCCATGCAATTGTAACCCTCACCGCGCTGTAAACCATCCATCCAGAACATGCCGGGGATGCGCGGCTCGGGCTGCAGCCAATCCGGCGTGTAATTCTTGCCCGTGGTGGCATCCGTAGCCGCCCATTCCTCGTAGCTCGTCACCGGGTAACCACGCTCGTTCACATAATCAAAGAAAGCCTTAGTCATGGCAAAGACGCGTTCAGGTTCCCTGTGTTTGTTAACCGGCATCCAAAAGCCCCGGCCATTCCCCTCATGCAAATCCAGGGTTAACCCCGGTCGGATCTCTTGCATCAAGCGATCCACGGCAGCCACTTCTTCCGGGGCATCCTGCCGGCCAAACAGGCGATTCAGGTGCATCCACTCGCCACGCTCAGTAACCAGGGCATGCCAGCAGCGCCCAAGCTCGCCGGTACCCTCAACATCCGGCATGGACTGCAAAAGCATGACCCTTTTCCCCCGCAGCGGTTCAAGCACAGCGGGCTGCTCCTGTGCCAGGGAGAGCATGCGCGAATGCAAGCGCGTAAAGGTCGTCTCGCTGGGGAGCTCTGGCACCGACCACAAGAAGCCAATCTCGCCCAGGCGGAACAACTGCGCCGAATCATCACCCCATACCGGTTGGGCGTTAGCCAGCAGGAACTCAAGGGCGCCGGCATGGCTGGGTATTTCCACAGGCTTCCCGGCCGCGAAACTCAGGCAGTGTTGGTCGCCGGAAAAACCGAAGGGGTCACGCAGGGGTAAGATATGCACTTCGTAATCCGTTTCCAGGCCATGCAGCAAATTCAGCGCAGCGTGAATGCCGGCAGTTTCATTGCAGTGCGCACCTGCGGTGATAAAAATCGCCGGTTGGCGATCGCCGCCGCTGCGGGCGGATAGCAGGGGTTGGCCGTCGATCGATCGGCCCCATTCTCGCAGCGGTTTGCCGCTATCGTACAGTGCCTGGAGTACCTGGGCTGTACTGAGGTCAGGCTGATTGGAAACTATATCCATCCTTGTAATTCTCCTGCTGTTGATCCGCGAGTTATCTACCTGTATCGGCAGTGAGCTTTATTTTAACCAGCTGCGCTGCAGCAAGCCAACCCAATTCCGGTACATGATGTTCTCGATGTCTTCGTCCTTATACCCACGGCGGGCGAGCAAACCCGGAAGCTTCTGCAAATCGGCGATGGTCTCCAGGTCTTGCGGGCACTGCTTCTGCCCGTATCCACCGTCCAGGTCGCTGCCAATGGCCGCATGGCGGCTGTCGCCTGCCAGCTGGCAGACATGATCAATATGATCTACCACATCGTCCAGGGTGATGCCTGCGTTCGTGCTAACACCCGCTACCCAGCCAGGCCGCAGCATCCAGACATCCAGGCAGGTGCCAATGACTCCATCCCGGGCAATGATGGCCTTCATCTGCTCGTCCGAGAATTGGCGCTGGTTTGGGACAGAGTCCTGGAATTGGAGTGGCTGGCGAGCAGCGGCCCGCCGTACAGATCAAGAACCTGCCAGAAGGCTGGGTCGGAATAATGCGTCATATCCACCAGCATTCCAGTGCGTTCCATACCCGCCAGGAGCGCCGGCCCCATCTCGCCTAATCCTTCTTCGGTACCCGTACCGCCGGAGTAGCGTCCATGACCAAAATGGGTGACAATAATCATGCGCAATCCCAACTCCCACCACTCGTCAAGGTCATCTGGGTGGATCACCGGATCGGCGCCTTCCATGCTGATCACGAATCCAAGCGGTGGGGGCGGGTCGCCCTGGTTTGAACTTGCCGCCTGCCGGGTATCCCAGGCTTCCCACTCAGCTATGTGACTTGCCAGGCCAGGCGAATCCGTCAGGATGCGGATTTCGCCGGCTTTTTCCAACGCCCGGTAATAGGCCAGCTGGCCGCGGGCAATGGCGTGAGCGTGCTCAGGCGTAGGGTAATCCATGTGAGGCACCGTATGATGGCCCGAGCAGCCGGCCAGCAGAGTAGCGAAGCACAGCGCAATTTTCCCCTGGCGCATCTCGGGAAGGGCCACGGTGCCGTCTCCGCTGCCCCAGCCTGGAGGAATCGCCGGCCGGTAGGCAGCCTCCTGCGCCCGGATGGTGATCGCCGAGTGCAGCAAATTGCGGTTGACCTGTAATGCATTGTAAGATAAGTCAAGATGGCCGTCAGCAATCAGCATAGCAAACCTCTATCAGAATGGCATTTTACTTTCTATAATCCCTGAGCTCATCACAATTCTCCCGGCGCTGGGGCGGTTTGTGCGGCAGCCACCAGCGACTCCAGGGAGATTCCCAATAAGGAGGCCATGTTCTCCCCCAGCACCTTGCGCTTGGCCTGCTCGGGAATACGGGAGTAGATCACTGCCCCCACCCGGAAATGGCAGTTGCCCCAGGGAAAATCTGTGCCAAAGATCAATTTTCCGATATCGTCCAGGGCCGTATAGAAGAATTCGGTTATCCCGAAGATCTCCGGCACAGACAGATCGACATATACATTGGGGAAGCTGTTGGCCATCTCCGCCATGGCATCCAGGCTTTTATCCTGCAGGGAGTGCCCTACCAGCAGCGGCACGTTGGGATATTTTCCAGCCAGTTCGGCTATATCCTCCAGGGTGTCGCCGCCAAAGTAGGTATGAAAGAGCACCGGCACTCTGCGCTCGGCTGCCACCGCCCACATGGGCGCATAACGCGGCCCGCGCATCGGGTAATCATCATGCAGCTCCGGGTGAAGCTTAATAGCCACCATCCCGGGCTGGTCCAGGTAGTGGTTAAGGGTAGCCTCCATCTCCTC
Organism: uncultured Chloroflexia bacterium; assembly: GCA_963744375.1. Taxonomy (GTDB): domain Bacteria; phylum Chloroflexota; class Anaerolineae; order Anaerolineales; family UBA4823; genus CTSoil-045. The sequence goes on from CAVUTH010000003.1 coordinate 33,400, forward strand.
AGTTTCCCAGGGATTGGCCACCACATAACCCAAGAATCGGCCCGGGTAAGCGCGTACTGCCTGCAATACCATCTGATTGCCATAATCATTGTTGGAGCTGATGCTGGCATTCGCCGAGACAATGGCTGCCTGCATGCCGATCCGGTCCATCACAGCAACCATCGAGCCGGCGCCCGGCTCGTTCATGTAAAAGTTGGCGTACTCCCCAATGTGGGCGTGCCCATCCAGGATGGTGATATCCCGCAGCGGCTCGCCAGCACGCAGCTGCTGCTGCCAGGCAGATTCCTGCCAGGGCAGGTTGCGCAGCTTGCTCTGGGCAGCTCGCTGCCAGACAGGCTGACCCTTGTATACGAGGTTCCTCACTGAGCTCATAAGGTCACCTCCGCCAACAGCCGCTCCAGGTTGCCCGCGGCAATCAAGGCTTTTTCTTCCTGGCTGATCTCGGCATGGGTGATGGTAGTCATAGCAACACCGGGAGCGATGAATGGCAGCCCTGAACCGTAGATTAACTGGCGTGCGCCCACCTTTTCACAAAATGCTTCCATGCCGCGGAATAGTGCATAACGGGAGGTGTCCAGGTACAGGTTAGGGCACGCCTTGCATAGGGCGTAAAACGTGCGGCTGGCCAACCCGGCCCACCCGGTCAGGATAATCGGGAGATTCGGGTAGCGTCCAGAGAGGTCGGCCAGCAGCTTCCAATCAGGGTCGTCCCGGCGGAAGAACATGAAATCCACCAGGGTGGGGATACGCTGGCTTTCCAGGGCCTGCAGCAAGGGGCCGGCACACCATTCTTCCATGGAAAAACGGTGCCCTTTCAGACCGGGCAGCAGCCTTGCTACGCGTACACCCTTGCGTGACATTTGCTCAAGCAATATATCCGGCTCGGGCATCTCGCCCGTGTGATGCGGCATGAGAAGCCAGCTCGGCAGCAGCCGCGGGTGACCGGCCAATTCGTCAAGCAGCCAGCTATTCCCCAGCGGGGCATGCGTTTCCTGCGCCTGGGCATGGTAGACAATCGCCTGCTCGACCTGGAGATAATCCAGAATAGCCTCCAGCTCAATCGCGTTTTCATAGCCTCCCGGCCTGGGATGTTTCCAGCGGCCAACCGCAGCATTGCAGTCTAAAAACTTCAGCATGTCTTGCTCTCCAGCTGCCCCATCCAGGCACTATCCCGGGCAATTTGAAGAAGGCTGGCGGCACTCTCCCGGTCTTCAGCCTGAACCGTTAGGCACAGGCCGCGTCCCGATAAATTAGCACCCAGAAAGCGCACTTCTTCCGGGTCTGTCACACCGAAGATAATCAGGCTCCTGCCCGCCTCCTGAAGGCGCTGCAGCACCGGCAGAATTTTCTGGGGGCGGGGTCCCATGGGATCGATCGTGACTTCAATAGCCCAGTTTTCGGGCAGGCTGGTCAAAGTATCCAGGTGGTGGTGAGATGGGGCATGCCGATGCCAGAATCCGTAAGGAATCTGCTCGGCCATCCAACAGTTATAAGGCAGGAATATCTCCCGATACATGCGCGGCGAGAAAAGCTGAGTGATATCCTCGGATGCGTACGTGCTGGGTTCTGGAGCATAGATCCAGCGCGCCCCGAAGACGTAACCTCCTTGCCAGGTTGGAATCTCCGCCAGGATGCGCCGGGTAACCTCTACCCAGCGTTGTGCACATAGCTCGGCCAATCGCTGCACCTGGGCTGGATGATAAACCAGCTCGTACGACAGGCGGTAGGCGCCCAATAGGGCTGCCAGGACATCCCCCGGACCGCGCAGGAAAGGTCCAGCAACCGGCGCGTGCGGTGAAAATTGCTTTACCAGCGCGCGGACCATATTGAGCGCCGCAACTTCCCAGGCTTCATCCCAACCCGGCTGGAAAGTCTCTATTGAGGCGCCATTTTCCAGCAAAGTCTCAGCCCATACGGCCTGGCTGGAAACACGTACAGGACAGCCAAACATCGCTTCCAGCCAGGGAATACTGCTGATAGGCTGTGCCGGACAAATTAAATCCTGGTCCAGGTTATCTAGCTGGCCGATTTGATGGGAAAGTGTGTCAAAAAAGCGCTCCGGCTCAAGCTGGCCTGGCTGAACCAGCTCGCCTTCTTTTGCCACCAGGTAGATATCTTCAGACAGGTAACTCCCCGGATAAACGCCCAGCAAGGGGCGCTCTACAGTGTCTCTCGACCAAAAAGCCAGGTGCCTTGCAATCGTATAGGAAGAGACGGTCATCGTAGTCGATTATCCCTTTAGGGCGCCCTCAGTCAGACCGGTGGTGATCTGTTTTTGCAGAAGTGCAAATATAATTAATATTGGTACGGTGGTTATGATCATACCAGCGAACAAATCGGTCCATTGGGCAGTATATTCCGCTCGTTGCGCCATGTAAAAAAGGCCAAGAGGCAGGGTGGCATTCTCCTTTTTCAAAAAGATCAGTGCCAGGAAGAATTCATTCCACAGACTCATGAAGTTTATCAAAAAAGCGGATATCAAGCCTGGCCAGGACAGGGGCAGCATGATTTGCCAGAAAGCCCGGAAGGGAGAAGCGCCGTCCATGACGGCTGCTTCTTCTAACTCGGATGGCAAAGACTTGAAAAAGCCTCTCAATATGAAAGTATTAAACGGCACCCCGGAGGCCACATAGAGCAAGATCAATGGAACCATACCGGACATGCCAAAGCTCTGCATCATGAAATAGAGCGGGATGAAGGTCAGCATCAGGGGGACCATGTAGCCAACCAGGAAATATATCCCAAAGGCATCGTTGAACCGGAAAGGCACGCGTGCCAGGACGTAGGCAGCCAGGGCCGAAATCATCACGGATATCCCTGCCCCGGCGAACGAAGCGATGATGCTATTTCCAAAATAACTGCCGATCCTGGCTTTTTTCCAGGCGGTCAGGTAGTTTTCGAAATGCAGCTTCTCGGGCAGCGCCCAGGGACTGGTGGTGAGAAACTCCGGGGTCGTCTTAAGCGAGATCATGATCACCCAGACAAAGGCCAGGACGGTAAACAAGGAAACCAGTGAAAGAACGAAGTAAATGAAAAAGTGACTCCAGGACCATTTCCGTTTTGGCCGAGAAGGTTTTGGTGTGGCGCCAGGCATGCTGGTGGCAGTTGTCGTCATCCCAACCTCCCCAATCTAAAACTCTATCGTCTCTCGTTTTGTGAGGCGGTTGGTCACCAGGCTGGCAGTGAAAATCAAGATCAGCAGGATGGTCGCCAAAGCCGCTGCCAGCCCCCACTGCTGGCTTGCGAAAGCGCGTGTGTAGATCAGAGTGGCTACAACTTCTGCGCCGCCTCCGCCGCCATGCGGCACCATGATCCAGATCTGGGCAAAGACCTGTAAAGATAATATGATCCACAAGATGAAGAGCAAGCGCAGGATACCCCACAGCAAGGGGAATGTGATCTTCCAATAAACTTGCCACTCGTTTGCGCCGTCGACGCGCGCCGCATCCATCAGTTCGGAAGGGATGCGATTCATGCCCGCCGTTATCAAGAGCACCCACATACCCAGCTGCTGCCAGGCAGTCGCTATGACGATAGCCAGGATGACAGTGCGAGAATCACCCAGCCAGGGCAGGGCAAACTGGTCCAATCCAACCAGGTTCAGGAGGTTATTGATCGGTCCAAAGACCGGGTTGTACAATAATTTCCACATCAGCCCTACCACGATGACCGACAGGACCAGCGGAGCAATGATGATGAATTTATAGAAGGATTTCAGCCGGATGCTCTGACTCAGCGCCCAGCTGATGAATAAAGCCGGGATGAAAATGATCAGCGCACCAAAAATTGCAAATTTGAAGGTATTGAGGAATGCCCCGATCACCTGGTTGTCCAGCAAAATCAGGCGAAAATTACCTAAACCGTACCAGGGACGATCCAGTGTATGCCCCTGCCAGTTGGTAAAACCATAGTAGACGGTCAGGGCCAGTGGCACAAAGACAAAAATCGTATAGATGATAAATGTCGGCGCAAGGAAGGGGATAACTAAAACCCGGCGGGATCTCTGGTACATGGTGCCCTCCACAGGTTGAAGACGAACTTGGTCGATGACCAGCCGTTGAACTTTGTCATATCAGCGCTACCGGATAAGATGGACGTGATCGTTTTGGATGTAAGGCGGAGGGGAATTCCGCCTTACATCCGTTGCAATCCTGCGCGTGGAGAAGCGATCAGCAATTTACGGGTTAGCTGCTCGCTGCGCGCGCACAGAGGCCAGATTTTCGTCGATCTTGGCCAGGGCTTCCTCAGGGGTCAGGTTGCCTTTCCACATCTCGACGATTGGGTCGTACCAGGCGGCAGCCAGGCCATACTTGGCACTGTTTACACCGAAGTTATACAGGATGAACTCGGCGGTCTTGGCATTTTCCAGCACCTGGTCAATGCCAATGATGTCGGCAGGCGGTGTCACACCCAGGTTCGGGGAGACGGCGCTCAACTCGTCGGAGCGCTTCTGTGCGGTCTCGTTGCTGGTGAAGCGGCGCATGAATTCAACCGCCAGCTCGGGCACATCCGTCTTGGCTGGGATATTCCAGCTCACGGCACGCCCAAAAATGGCATCCTGCTTGCCTTTGCCATCCGCAACCGTGGGGAACGGCGCAACAGCCAGCTGGAAGCCTTCCGGAATGGAATCCTTCATTTCAGTTGCCAGCCAGCTGCCCATCAAAATCATGGCTGCCTTGTCCTGGAAGAAGTAAACCTGGTTGGTGGTAAAGTCGGTGCCTTCCCAGCCATCGATCAGGCAGCCATTGTCCTTGAGCTTCATCATTTCCTGTGCAGCTTTCAGGAAGTCGGGGTCTCCGGCAAGCGTCATATCGGTATCGCCGTACAGGTACTCCATGAGCTTATCGGTGCCAACGTAGCGCTGGAAGAGCGAGTCGGACCACATGCCCACGTAGAAATTCACCTGCCCGGTGACAGCGATTGGCGCCACATCCTTGCCCTTGATGGTCTCGCACAGGGCCAGCATGTCGTCCCAGGTCGCGGGCGGTTGCACGCCCCATTCATCGAACATTTTCTTGTTGTAATGCAGCAGCCAGATGAAGACCTGTTCCGGGGCGCCGTAGAATTTATCCTCATACTGCATGGATGGGTAGAACAAGGGGTTGAAATCATCCTTCCAGGCAGTCCCATCGGCACGCGGAGCGTTCATCGCCTCCGAAATATCCATGATGTTGCCGTTCGTGACCCAATCATAGGTATTCGGATCCATACCCTCGAAGATGAAATCGATGTCGAGCGGATCGCCAGCCAACATTCGGGCTTCAATGGCGGGGCGAGCAGCCGTGTTATTGAAGGTATAGGTCACCTCGGTGCCGGGGAAATCTGCTTCCAACGAGTTACCAATGGCTTTGACGAAATCGTACGATGGAGAGCCCTCTTCCCAGAGAACGCCAACCTCCAGGTTGCCGGGCTGAATCTCGGCCTCAGCAGGCGCGGCTTCAGGGGCAGTCTCTGGTTCGGCCTCGGGAGCGGTCTCGGTAGCCTCTGTTGCACATGCCGCCAATGTGCTCATCAAGAGCGCCAGCAGCACAAACAGGGTTAAGAACTTAGCAGACTTCGTTTGCATCTTTACTTCTCCTCTTGATCCACAATGTAAGGAAAATTGTTGGTGATTGATGGTGCTTCTATTGATTTCCGGTTTTCTCAGTTGCGCCTCCTTTCACACTGCCTGTGATTCCAGGAATATCAACCTTGACGCCTGGTTCTAACTCGCTGATATCGGCTCACCAGGCAGCCGGGCTGCCTGATGGATTGATTTTCGCTGGTTACGCAAATTGTCGAAAGCTGCCAGAACTTCTTCGATATCTGCAGCACTGATATTACAATGGGTCGCCAGGCGCATGCGTGGATCCCCAGCAAAAACCAGGATTCCATGGCCGGCCAGGTAGGCAGCCAGCTCATCGCCGCCCAATCCGAATGGAGCCACCTGGACATGAAACAGGTTCGTTTCGACCATCTCCGGATCGCAGCAGCCCGGGAATCGATCGGCCAGCCCCCTGGCCAGCCTGCGAGCGTTGGCATGATCTTCCGCCAGGCGATGGATACCATCCTGCAAAGCCACAATCCCGGCGGCAGCCATAATGCCAGCCTGGCGCATCCCCCCACCCAGCATCTGGCGCACCTTGATCGCTGCCTGAATTTTTTCCTTGCTGCCGCACAGCATGCCCCCAAAAGGTGCCCCCAGCCCCTTGGAAAGACAAAAGGCCAGTGTATCTACGTGACTGGTAAAATTTTTCGCCGGCAGCCCGGAGGCAACCACGGCATTGAAAAAGCGGGCGCCATCCATGTGCACCGGTAAGCTGTAGCGCTGTGCAACCTGGGCGATTTGAGCCAAATGCTCCGGGGGGATCACAGCCCCCCCTCCCGCATTGCTGGTGTTTTCAACGCAGATCAAACCGGTATCCGTTGCTTCTCGGGCTGGATCCCGGATCGCATCTTCGATTTCCTCGGGGTCGAGAAAACCTCTCCTGAAGGGAATGGTATGGGTGACACAGCCGGCCAGGCGGGCAATGCCGCCCACTTCCCACAGGAATTGGTGTGACAGGTCGCCCAGGATCACCTCCTGGCCGGGCCGGGTATTCACCAATGTGCCGATCAAATTGCCCATGGTTCCCGAGGCAACGAACAATGCCGCTTCCTTGCTAGTTATTTCTGCTGCCAGCTCTTGCAAGCGAGAGACGGTTGGGTCGCCATCGTAGGTGTCATCCGCTACTTCCGCCTGGTACATTGCCCGCCGCATTGCTTCCGATGGCCGGGTCACGGTATCGCTGCGCAAGTCGATTACATGATTTCGACTTATCATCTCATTCCCTCTTCCCTCGGCCCTGGATTTCCCAGGTCGCTATCACTTGTTCACCCTGCACAACCCACAACAAATCGGATAAGTTGACCACATCGGAAACGTAGTTGGGATAAACCTCCAGCTTTTCGCCGATAGCCGGCGGCCGGGTTCCCGGTGGGATATGAACAGCGCCATGTTCTTCACTGGCGATCGTCACACTCAGGGTAGGAAATTTCACCAGGGTACCGTATCCGGGCGTTGTCATCGCCCCGCTGTGGGTTAAAGTTTTGGAGCCGGCATCCAGGACAAAGTGATCCGGCTGCGCAGTTCCAGGGACCGAAACGACCGTCGATAGGATTGTGAGGGACATTTGCTGGCGGGTATGCGCTCCCAGGTCGGCATATTTCATATCCCCAAATACATAACACCCGGGCCGGTACTCATTTACACCCTGCAAGTCACCCATGAAGACCGATCCAGGCGTCGAGCCGCCACTGATCACTTCACTCTCTATGCCGTGTTTCTTCAGGAAAGCCGCCGCTTCGGTTGCGATTTTGGCGCCGGCAAGCTCTCCGACTCGCTGTTTGTCCGGTTCAAGGTGAACCCCGGTCCCCCCGGCCATATACATCAGCCCTTTGTAGCGCAAACCCGGGCAATCCGTCACAATCTTCCGCACAAACTCCAGCAGTGGTTCGCCTGGAACGACCCCGGTGCGATTGTATCCCGCTTCCACTTCAACCATGACATCCACCCGCCGGCCGCGCCTACGGGCTGCACCATCCAGCTTTTCAATAGCAGCATAAGTATCCACGCAGGTGGAAATTCTGGGCGTCCAGGTAGCCAGGTTTAAGAGGCGTTCCAGCTTGTCCTCGCCAACGATGGGATAGGCGATATAAATATCCTCGATTCCACTCGCAGCCATGACCTCGGCTTCCCCCAGCTTGGCGCAGGCAATGCCGATCGCACCGGCTTTGACCTGCATATGGGCTATGATAGGCGTCTTGTGGGTTTTCGTATGCGGCCGGAGCTGCATGCCGCATGCCCTGGCACGTGCCGCCATATCGGTAATATTCTTTTGCAGCTTGTCATAATCGACAACCAGAGCAGGAGTGGGGATTTCATTTTTTTTCATGCTGCACTTCCATTGTCCGGTGCGCCATGATCGTTATAATAGCGATCGATAATTTCTTGTTCTTGCCCGGCATGCTGCTGCATCCAATACCGGGCAGTCTCGGCATCCCCGCTGATGATGGCTTCACACAATTGCATATGTATGTGGCGGTCTGCTTCCAGCCGGCGATCGATCTCCTCCGGGCTGCCGTAGCGCGCCCCGATCTCGCGCAAATGGTCTGGAACCATATCCAACAGAGTGTGCAGAATCTGCACCAGGAATTGGTTCCCCGCTACCTGGGCGATGGTCAGGTGGATCTGATCGTGGCTTTCCCAATCGACTACCTCTGCGGCCAAGCCGCCGCTGGACCAGTAGCTATCCAGAATCTCTCGCAGGCGGGTTTTGCCGGGTTCATCACGTTTCTGGGCTGCCAGTGTAATAATCCCCTGTTCCAGAATCAGCCTGGCCTCGTTCAGCTGGCGGCGCATATCTTTTTGCAATCGCTGGGGATAGGTATCGAATTTTCCGTTTAAGTCCAACTGCGGGAGGGGATCGCGGATATAAGCGCCTTTGCCCTGGCGAATCTCGACCAGGCCCATAGCAACCAGGCTTTGCAGCGCTTCGCGCACAGAAGAACGGCTGACTCCCAACATTTCGATCAGCTCTCTTTCTGAGGGCAATTTTTCGTTGGGTGTCAGTATGCCATCGCGGATTTGGGTAACAATCTGATCGATGATCGACTCAACGACTGTCACCTTGACCGGAGCAACTAACCTGGCTTGTTTACTCATCGGCGGCATTCCTTGCAGCGATATACTGATTTTAAACTCGCGGAGTACACTGATGAGAGTGCTTATCTGCTGGTCTGACCAGTACTGTGATTATAATTGATTTCGCAGATTAAATCTAGTTAAAGTAGATTAGAAATCTGTTTCCAGTATTCTCTCAGCGCCTCAGCGGCAATCATTATTCTCCATGCCCCCCTCGCATAACTTCCCATTATTGATGGGGTTAAGATTCTGTGATGGCTATTGCATTACTCGATCGCCCATCAAACCCTGACTGGAGGCACACATGGACTGGATTTCGTTAATTCTTTCGATCGCAGCAGGCTTGCTTCTGCTCTTCGCCGGGCGCCGGTTTTTCTGGCTGGTAGCTGCCCTGGTGGCATTCCTCTTCACCCTGAACTTATTTGATTTTCTGTTTGACGTTGGGTGGCTTGGACTGATCCTGGCTGTTATTGCCGGCGCCATATTTGCCTGGTTGGCTACGAAGTTCGTAAAAATCGTGGGCTACATCGTCGGCGCTCTGGCAGGGGCGGTCGGGCTGCCGATCTTCCTGGGCTTCTTCGGCATCGACTGGAACTGGCTGTTGGCGGCGCTAATTGGCGCAGTGGTCGGTTTCCTACTGATGATGTTCCTGTTCGATTGGGGCTTGATCGTGCTGACAGCCTGGGCAGGCGCGAATGCAGTGGTCGGCAAGGTAACCGGGCAATGGGAGTTGAGCGATACGATTGCGACGATCCTGGTCGTTGCACTCATAGCAGCCGGCATTTTTGTGCAAGCCGGTCAGATGAAGAAGAAATGACAAGAAATCGACCTGCTTGCAGACGTGTGCAAGCAGGTCGATTTCTTTATTGCAAGATGGTTACAGCCGGCAGTCGGGAATCCTGTAGTGAAAGTCCTGGCTGGCGGTCAGCTGCCAGCCGTTGTCGATACTCCATCCTCCCCCTCCGGCGCCTGGATGAGCGTATATTCCGGCGTGATATCCACCCGGTAGACAGCGACTTCGATCTTGGGTAGAGCGTCCGAGGCGTCATCGACGAAATCCTGATCCATTACCGCCACCACCGCGGAGCGGTTGCGAGGCAGGTTGCCCAACACGGTCTGCAGGCGAATATCGAGTGCCTCCTTATCCGGCTGGATAGATGGTTTAGCCGGAAGGGTCTCTGTTGCATCAGTGACATCGATCTGGCCCTGTTTGTCCTTCTGCACCACCGAGATGCTTAATACCGCGCCGGATCGACTTTGTCGATGCGTTTCAGCACCTCAAATACCTGGTAGGTCTCACTCGGCTCATCCAGGTTGAAGACCGCGATGCGGTATTTTCGCATCATCGGGGTGATATCCATCACCGCATCCAGTATAGCCCTGCGGCGGGACCAGCGACGCTCCACCCACTTCACCATGCGCCATAAGAAGCGCTCGTCCATCTGCGCATCCCATGAATAGATCACACAGGTGCCGGCAATCTTATCGTGCCAGCCCTGCCGGCGGTCGTCGACCAGGATCCAGCCAAAACCCAGCCCTAGAGTTAGTAGAGAAATAAAATAACCGATGTAGCGCAGGATGGCAGTGCCTATCCCCATGCGCTTGCCGTTGAGACGGACCACGCGGACTCCCAGCGCTGCCTTCCCCAATGTTTGGCCGGATAAGCCCCAAAACAGGATGAAGTACAGCGGAACGATACTGATATTGATCACAATCAGGGCGATCGCCGCTACAGAACATACAATAAACTCGAGATTTACTCCCGAGGATAAATTGACGCACTGCTGGACATCCACTCCGAACACTTTCAACACCGCAGTGATGGTCACCGTAACCAGCGAAGTCGCCGCCACCAGGACGAATACATCGACCAAAAAAGCCAGCATGCGGGTAAAGAAGCCAGCATACTGCCCGAGCATCCCCTTATAGGCGCGCATCTGTCATCGTCCTCCGTTGGCTTTAAATCCGAGGGCAAGATGGCCCGCTCGGCGCGGCGCTGGACTTCCGGCGGGGGTTCCGGCAGTTCCTCCCGTGGTGTGCGGCGCAGGATCGAGCGAGCGATCATTTCGAAGACATTATCCGCACTGACCGTTCGCTCGCGCACTTCCTCCACCAGCTCGGTGGCTATACCGGTGCTCTGCCCAGCTACTAAATCCTGCACCATCTCCGGGTTTTTATTAAGGTACTCAATATACTGGTCGCCCTGGGAGCGGATCAGGGCTTCCACTTTCTCGGGGTGCTCCTGCAGGTAAGCCAGGTAGTTGGCGGCAATGGCTTCGACCAGCCGGTCAGTATCTTCCGGGTGTTCCTTCAGATAGCGCTGGTAATTTCCCAGGTGCAGCTGCAGGATATTGTCAATCCCCGGGTTGCCAGTGAGAACATCCATCACCTGGTTGACGGTGCTGCTGGCTACATAACGCACCACTCCTCGGCTGCGCAGTGCTTCGATGCGCCCGGTGCGAATCCAGCGCTCCAGATCGGACTCATGATCACTGACCCAGGAACCCAGCAGGCGCCTTGCCGGTGAAAACATCTTTAACCCAAATTGTGCCGCCTGCCCGGTGGCGTGAGCCATCCGTCCAAACCCCCGGCGGGTAACATCATAAGAAGCAAATAGCAAGGCAAGAGAGACATACACTGCTTGTTGTCCGGGCGTTTCTCCTGCCGGCGGACGATTCTCTGAAAGCAGCGCCGTTTGTCTGGCTTCCCCTTCTTCCAGCCACTGGCGCAGCAGGTCAACAACTTCGAGCGAGCCACCCACCAACAAGCGCAGGACCGACCGAAAGGAGTCGATAGGGATGCCCTGGTCGGTAGGGGGTATTTCAGGACTTAGATTTTCTACCGGCTGACCTACCGCCGGTTCCACTGATTCGGACATCGCGAGCTTCACTTTCTGGCTTGTTAAAGCCTGCACAATGTTTAAATTATACCGCGCCCTTTGTATTGATTGGAAAACCTGGGCCAGGCGTAGTACAATCGCCTGAAATTCGATGCCCATCCCGGAGAAACCTATGACCCTCGACCCCAAAACCATTCGGAGCCAGTTCCCGGCGATCACTCGCCAGGCTGGACTCGCCTCCCCCACCATCTTCCTGGATAACCCCGGCGGCACCCAGGTAGCTCAGCCCGTGCTGGACCGCATGGCAGCCTACCTGGTGGACTGCAACGCCAACCACGGCGGCGCCTTTCAAACCAGCCGGCACTCCGACCAGGTGCTGGATGAGGCGCACCGTGCCATGGCCGATTTCTACAACGCCCGCCGGCCCGAAGAGATCATCTTCGGCAACAACATGACCACCCTGACGCTGCACATCAGCCGCTCCATTTCGCGCCTGTGGGCATCCAGGCGATGAGATTGTGGTCACGCGCCTGGATCACGATGCCAACCTGACTCCCTGGGTGCTGGCTGCCCAGGACCGCGGCTGCCGGGTAACCTACGTGGATTTCGACCCGGCCAACGGCACACTCAGGCTGGACGAGCTGGAGCAGGCCCTGGAGCGCAGGCCGAAATTGCTGGCTGTCGGCTATGCCTCCAACGCCCTGGGAACGATCAACCCGTTGGATAAAATTATCCCCCTGGCGCACGCCTCCGGGACGCTGGTGTATGTCGACGCCGTGCAGTACGCCCCTCACGGCCCCATCGACGTCCAGGAGTTGGGCTGCGATTTCCTGGTCTCCTCGGCCTACAAGTTCTTCGGGCCGCATGCGGGCATCCTGTACGGGCGCTATGATCTGCTGGATGAGCTGTTCGCTTACAAGGTCCGCCCGGCGACCAACGAGCTGCCCGGCAAGTTCGAGACCGGCACCCAGAATCACGAGGGGCTGGCCGGGGTGCTGGGTGCGCTGGAATACCTGGAATGGGTGGGCGAATCCTTTGGGCAGGAATACCTACCCCGCTACGCCGGTCGTTATACCGGGCGAGCGCTGCGTCTCAAACAGGGGATGGCGGCCATCCAGGATTACGAGTTCGGCATCAGCCACCTGCTGCTGGACATCTTGCAAGAAACCCCCGGCGTGACGCTATACGGTCTCTCGGACGATAACCGCCTGGCCGAGCGGGTGCCGACGTTTTCATTCACCTTGCAAAACTGGCAGCCTCGCCAGGCAGCCGAAGCCCTGGCCCAGGAAGGGATCAACGTTTGGGATGGCAACTACTACGCCCTGGCGATCACCGAACGGTTGGGGTTGGAAGGCCACGGCGGCATGGTGCGAGTTGGTCCGGTGCACTACAATACCGTTGATGAGATTGCTAAATTTGGCGAGGCGTTGGGCAGGCTGGCCTCTCGGCATGATTGATGCCAGGGCTTCAACCGGTTTGGGCTGTCAATAGACGGCAAAATGAAAGGATATTGGTGGGATAAAAACCGGACAGCTGCCAGTCCTTGAAAGCCTCCCCCGGCTGCTTATTTTTCGCGCCTGCTTCGTAATCACCGCCATCATTGACCAACGACCTGGCTGCCTCCAGGCAGTGTTCGACATACTCGATCATCAAGAATAAATCTTCCCGGCTGCCTACCGGTCCATGACCCGGGACATAGATCGCCGCGTCCATCCGGCTCAACTCATGCAGTGTATCCAGCAGTTTGTATGGATTGCCTTCTGCAAGGTAAGGGTGGTTGCCAATAAATAAAAGGTCGCTGGTAAATACAATCCCATCCTGGGGGAGGTATAGGATCGTATCACTGCCGGTATGGGCACCCTCAAAAGTGATCAGTTCAGCCCGGCGTTTAGTTCCATGCATCTCGAGTCGCCGGTCAAATGTGATCCCGGGCAAGGTCAACTCCAGGTGGGGCAGCGTCTCGACCAGGCCGCTGTAATAACCGATCCACAATAGCAGCCGACGGCGCTCGATTACGTCCTGCGTGGCATTGAATTCAGCCTGTAAAGATGCCAGCTTTTGGGCGCTTTTCGCCGAGTACCAGCGGTACTCTTCCATTCCTTCCGTTATTATCAATTGTCGAGTTCTCATTCGTGGAGACAAATTGGGCTTCGGGAAGGAATACCTGGTTGCCCCAGATGTGGTCGTTGTGAAAGTGGCTGTTGATGACTATTTGCGGAGACCGTCCGGTAGCTTTTTCGGCAAAAGAACGCAAATCACGGGCAGCCTGCAAGGTAAGGAAAGTGTCAAATATCACTGTCAGCCCGCCCAAATCGATGACACCGGCGTTGCTGATGGCCGCTCCGCCGTCTTGCGCCAGCGCGGCATATACCTGATCGGTCAATGCTTGGGAAAAGAAATGGGGGGTGTGGCTCATGGTTTGCTCCGAGAATAATTATACCTTGTGGGTCCAGCCTGCCAATCCAAAAACACTCACCCTGGTTCTGATTCTACTAAAGAGATCAATTTTTATTTATTTGTGGTATACTCTCGCATCTGCTTTTGTCCGTGAGATTGCTCCTGACGAGAGCAACCGGGCCAGGGAATGCCCTGGCTCAATTTAATATAATAAGGATATTTCTTGAACTTTAATTCGTTTGCTTTCCATCCCCAAATCAACGCGGGGATTTCTGCCGCAGGTTACACCTCCCCCACCCCTATCCAACTCAACACAATCCCGCCCATTTTAGAAGGTCGTGATGTAATGGGCCTGGCTCAAACCGGGACAGGAAAGACCGCCGCATTCGTGCTGCCGATTCTGCAGCACCTCCTGAAAGGACCGCGCGGCAAATTACGTGCCCTGATCCTTTCCCCGACCCGTGAGCTGGCTGAACAGACCCATGTGTCGATAAAAACCCTCGGTCGCCAGACCGGGCTGCGCAGCCTGACCATTTATGGCGGTGTGAGCACTCAGAACCAGATCAAGGGACTGCGTGCAGGCACCGAAATTGCCGTGGCCTGCCCGGGTCGTCTGCTGGACCTGATGAACCAAAAAATTGCTAACCTGGATGCAGTTGAAATCCTGGTGTTAGACGAAGCCGACCGGATGTTCGATATGGGATTTTTGCCCGACATCCGGCGCATCCTGGCGGCGCTACCCAAAACTCGCCAGACCCTGTTATTTTCCGCCACCATGCCTGCCGAAATCCGCGGCCTGGCGAATGAGTTCCTGAGCCGCCCGGTAACGGTCGACCTGGGCGTATCAAAACCGATCGAGACCGTTGGCCATGCCGTGTATCCGGTAGAACAGACGCAAAAAGTCGACCTGCTGCTGGAATTGCTCAGCAAACCCGGCAGTGGCCAGATCCTGGTGTTCACCCGCACCAAACATCGCGCTAAGAAACTGGCCGAGCGGCTGGTGAAAGCCGGCCTTCCAGCCACCTCGCTGCAGGGCAATCTTTCACAAAACCGGCGGCAGGAGGCGATGGACAGCTTCCGCAGCGGGCGAGCAAAGATCATGGTTGCCACCGATATCGCCGCCCGCGGCATCGATGTTTCCCAAATCTCGCATGTCATCAACTTCGATATGCCGGATACGGCAGAGGCATATACCCACCGGATCGGTCGCACAGGCCGGATGACCAGGCTGGGTACGGCTCTCTCACTCGTCACTCCGGATGACCTTGCGATAGTGCGTACGATTGAGCGCTTGCTTGGCCAGCCGTTAGAGAAGCGCAAATTACAGAGCGTCGAGGCCAGATAATCTCCCCCAACCGTCCAGATCAAAACCCTGGACGGTTTTTTTTCAATAGCAGTTACGCAGTTGGTGGGAAGGTGGGGTGTTTATGGCCTGCCGGCTTACTCACCGGAAGCCGCCCGGATAGCCTGTTCCAGCTCTTCCGGGGTGTTGATATTCCAGAAACTGCGCAGGTTCGGGTCAAGCTTGCGGATTTCCTCTTCGGGCATGCGGTAGACCCGCACCCGGCTGAACCAGGAATCCACACGCCATTTATCGGCGGCCAGCGCCCACTCGATTTCAGGCAGGCAGCTTTCTTTGCGGTACACAGCGTGAAACGGCTCCAGACCGCCTTCCAGCTGCGGGATCACCAGGTCTGCGCCGCTGGACTGCAGCAGGCCCATCTCCGATCGCAGCAGCTCGGGATTGACAAATGGCATATCACAGGCGATGACCACCACCTCGGCATTGCTGGCCGCCCGCAATGCGGTATACAGGCCGCCCAGCGCTCCCCGTCCAGGCAAAGTATCCGCCAGCACCGGCACCGCCAGAAAGCCGTAGGCTTCCGGGTTATTGGTCGTCACCAGGATCTCATCCGCCAGCGGGGTGACGCGTTCCAGCACCCGCTGAATTAAAGGCTGCCCCAGGAACGGCAGCAAGGCCTTATCCTGCCCCATGCGGCGGGACTCACCTCCCGCCTGGATCACTATGGTTGTCACAGGTTGATTATAATAAAAGAAAGAGTTTTATTGGTTGATCTGGATGTCTTTGGAGTGTGCGATATGACTACCATGGGTGAGACCCTGGATAAAATGACCATCGAAGGGGAGTTGTACGAATCGCTGCCGGAGCAGGCCGTGCGCTGTTTTGCCTGTGGGCACGCCTGCCGCATCCGCGAGGGCCGGCGCGGCATCTGCCAGGTACGCTTCAACCGGGGCGGAAAGCTATTCGTCCCGTGGGGATACGTGGCAGCGCTGCAGGCCGACCCGATTGAAAAGAAGCCTTTCTACCACTTATTACCCGGGGAAGATGCCCTGACCTTCGGCATGCTGGGCTGCGATTTTCACTGCGAGTACTGCCAGAATTACTTTACTTCGCAAGCCATGCGTGACCCGGCCTCGGAGGCTGCTATTTCCCTGGTGCGGCGCGTTTCTCCCGAACAGCTGGTTTCCTACGCCCTGCGCAGCAACGCCAGTGTAATCGCATCATCATATAACGAACCCCTGATCACTTCGGAGTGGGCGGTGGGCATTTTTAAGCTGGCGATGTCCGAAGGGCTGAAATGCGTCTTCATCTCGAACGGCAATGCCACTCCGCAGGTGCTGGCTTACCTGCGCCCTTATCTATCGGGCTACAAAATCGATCTCAAGACGATGCAGGACCGCCAATACCGCCACTTAGGTGGTGTGCTGGATCACGTGCTGGACAGCATCCGGCTGGCGCATGCCTCCGGCCTGTGGGTAGAGGTCGTCACCCTGGTTGTTCCCGGGTTCAACGATAGCACCGAGGAGCTAATGGATGCGGCGCGCTTCATCCGCTCGGTCTCGGCGGATATCCCCTGGCATGTGACCGCTTTTCACCCGGATTACAAAATGGTCGAGCCGCCGCCAACTTCGGTTAAAACCCTGCTGCGCGCAGCAGAAATAGGCCAGGAAGCGGGATTGAATTACGTTTACGCGGGAAACCTGCCAGGCAGGGTGAACGAGTACGAAAACACCTACTGCCCACAGTGCCGCAATCTACTGATCGAACGCAGCGGGTATATGATTCGCAGTTACAACATTGACGCAGTAGGCGCCTGTCCGAAGTGTGGAACGAAGATTGCCGGCGCCTGGACCAACAAACCGCAATCTGTACGCCGGGGAAGCTTTGGCATGCCCCGCCTGGTCATCCGCTAAGCGGAAGCCGGCCGCCGCACAACCGCACGCACAACAAAGCGGTCGACAGCACCGAAGCGGTATTTATACTCCTCGCCGCCGCGCAGAAAGTCGAATTCCCGGCGCCCATTCTCATTAGCCCACTTCAACAAGTAACCCAACAGCACCCAACCTGGGGAAAGCTCGCGTTGGCTGAAGCTCAGTCCGGAGTTGTATACCCAGATATGGTTATTAAAGTCAAAGTTCAAATAGCCGGCGGCTTTTTGACCGGCTATTTCCAGGAAAGCCAGCTGCAGCCAGCCATTCTGGAAAGCCGTGTGCACGGCGGCGTGCATCTGTGAGCGCATCACCTGGCTCAAAAAGCCCGCCTTTTCCGGGTCTTGAGCCATCAATTCCATGAAGGCTTCGACTTCCGCGTCCAGGCTGCCTTCCTCCTGAACAATATACCAGCGAACTCCCAGCTCGCTCTCTTCGGCGCGGCGCATCTTGCGGCGGATTTCGTGGCGCTGCTTTTTGTCAATGCCGGCCAGGTAAACTTCCCAGTCACCCGGCAGGCGGATGTATGGGCAGGGCTGCAACTGTTCTTGCTGGAATAACCAGCCTCGCCGTTCGGCGGATTCCTGCAGCAAGCCCAGGGTTGGAGAAGTATCCGGCAGGTTATACCAATCAATCGCCTGCCATTCGGGCAGCCGGTCGCTCGCCAGCACACCGAGCAACCCATCGATAAAAGCGGCCTGCTTATCACAGTGGACGATCAGGTCCAGGTAATCGGATATTTCGATACTACCCAGAAGCATTAACGCCCGCTCACCGGAGCGGTTAGTTGTCAAAAATAGCGGCGCAACGCCCAGCAAGGCGCCATCATCCCCGCGCCCAGTCACTACAAGCAGATCGCCGTCCTGCCATTCGCCGCCGCCCAAGGTTTGCCACCAGGTGCGTAAATACTCGTAGCGCAGGAATGGTACATGACTTGCACTGCAACAGCTTAATAGCTCATTCCACTCGCCGGAGATTTTATCCAGCTCATCTAGTGATCGAAGAATGTCAAAATGCATTTAGTTTCCAATCAGAAATATTATGGGAAAGCCAGGAATCGAGATAATCCCTCCCCGGCTTCTCGCTATCCAGCATTTTACCAGTATAATCGGGGTTGATGGCGTCCCTGACGCCAGGATTTCAATCAATATGCCAAACACACTCGATCTCAACCTGATGGTGATTGCCCGGCAGGCCGGCATGGACCTGGTCGATTTGCCGGATCTATATATTGCCGAGCCTCCACGCAGTCCGGCCCGCGGAAGAGAGGCGGATCGCCTGGTATTGTTCCTGGCGATCACCGGGCAGCCGCCGGACCCGACTGAGCGCCCCAGCCAGATCCTTTCCAGCCTGGCCGGCGTATTTTATAAAACCCCAGGATCGGTGACTTCCGCCCTGCGCCAGGTAATCGGGACGATAAACGACACTTTCTACCAGCGCAACCTTTCCGCTGCCGAAGGATCCCAGCGCTTCGCCCGCCTGGTCTGTTTCGTCCTGCGCGGCGACCAGGCTTACCTGGCGCATGCCGGCCCGGCAAAAACCCTGGTGATTGGCGCCCAGGAAAGCCAGGAATATTTTGATCCGGACCTGTCCAGCCTGGGCATGCACGAAACTCCGGATGTGCGCTTTTTCCAGGCCACGTTGCAACCCAACGATAGTCTGCTGGTCGCAGCCCAACCGCCGGCTAACTGGACCCTGGAAAATTTGAGGATCAGCCACGGCCAGGGACCCGAGAGCATCCGCCGCCGGCTGCTGGGAGGCTCGTCACAGGACCTCAACGCCATTTTGATCCAGGCCCGTCCAGGGAAAGGCAGCATCACCCAGCTGCGGTCGGCGCCCGTCCAGGCGACTGCCACAGGCGCAGCCATGCTCGCTCCACAAGCAGACGACCTGGCCGAGGCTGCCATTCCCGCACAAACCTGGACAGCCGAAGCGCCGTTGCCTGAAGCCGCGGCAGCAGCAGTTGTAACAGAAGGATTTACCCCCTGGAACGAAATTCCGGCATCGCCTGCCGGTGAGAGCGTGCAGGAATCTCCAGCCGCGCACGGCACATTGCCCGCTGATGTGGCGGCAGCCGGCGTGGCCGAACCGCCATCGGCTGAAGAATATCAGCCGGTGCCCGGCAGCGAACCCGCCACGCAAGCCCCGCGTCGGCAAACATTAACCGGCTGCTTGCTGGCGCCCTTCCTGTGGCTGGGAGGCTTGCTATCCAGCCTGGTGAGCGGCCTGGCCCATATCCTGCAGGTGGTCTTATCCCGCCTTTTGCCGGAAGATTCGCTGGCATCGATTTCCAATACCGGTATGGCCGCAGTCGCCCTGATCATCCCTGTGGTGGTCGTAGCGATCTCCAGCTTTTTCTATTTCCAACGCGGTTTGGGCGTTGAGTCTCAGGTGGCATTCCAGGAAGCGGCCCAGGCAGCCCAGTTAGCCAGGGAGCAGACTGACCCGGTAGCACAACGCCAGGCATGGGAAGAAACCCTACAGATCCTGAACCAGGTGAGCGCCTCTCAGACCGCTCCCCAGGCAAGCGAGCTGCGCAATGAAGTTGCCACATCCCTGGATGCGCTCAACCAGGTCAGGCGAGTGGATTACCAACCGGCGATTGTGGGTGGGCTGCCGGCGAACGTAAAAATTATCCGCATCATTAGCATAGGTGATTATCTATATCTTCTGGATGGCAACAGCAGCAGCGTGCTGCGCGCCAGCTATACTGCCCAGGGATACGTGCTGGATGCAGAATTCCAATGTTTTCCAAGCACCCCCAGCCAGGTAGGCCCGCTGCTGGATATGTTGCCCGGCTCGTCCAGCTCGGAGCCCCCGTCCGATATCCTGACACTGGACCCCAAGGGCAACCTGCTATACTGCCAGACCGATTCTGTCCCCAACCTGCAAACACTGCAACCGCCTGCAACGCGCTCGTTCGCCGCGCTGCAAGCCTTTACTGAAGATCTCAATTATTTATATGTACTGGATCCTCCAGCCAACGCAGTGTGGGTCTACCCGGCGAATAACCTGAGCCAGGAACCCCGCCTGTATTTCGATGAGTACACTCCCCCAATGCAAGATACCATAGACCTGGCAACCGCATCTGACGAGTTGTACCTGCTGCACGCCGATGGGCATCTTACCCTGTGCCAGACCAGCAACCTGGATGTTTCACCCACCCGCTGCACAGAACCGGCTCCGTTCTTCGATTCTCGGCCTGGATTGGAAGAGTTGCCACTGGTACCGGTTAATCCCTACACCCAGATCGAGTACAGCCAACCACCGGACCCTGCCCTGTATCTGTTAGAGCCGACCGGTCAGGCAGTCGACCTGTTTAGCTTGCAGCGGCTGACCTACCAGCGCCGCTATTTACCAGTCAATGCCCTGGCTGGTGGCGCGGCGACGGCGTTTACCATCGATCCTGTTAACCGTATCATCTTCCTGGCTGCCGGCAATAGCGTTTATTACGGCCGGATTCCCTGAAATTCGCCCCCACTCCATTCCGCCTGACACCAATCAATCCGCCAACCCGCTAAGGCGTCGGCGTGCCGCTGCTTTGGGGGCCGTGCAGCGGCCAGGGAGTCAGCGTGGCCGTTGCGGTCTGCGGGGAGGACGGCACCGGGAGTGCAGGTGTGGTCGTCTGGCTGTTACTGGTCGCATCGGGCGGCTGCGAGGTGCCAGGCGTCCAGGTCGCTTCAACACCACCGCCTTGGCCTTCCAGCGTCGGGATGGCAGTCCCGGCGCCAGGAGTTGGCGTGCCCTGCAGCCGGTCGACAACCCACACACCGGCTATTAGCAATAGCAGGCCCAGCGCTATCAGAGCCGTCGCACCCAGGCAGCCACGCCATGTCAGACGGCGCTTGCTGGCTGGTTTTACGGTCGGCGCCGGCTCCGGCGCAACCGAGGGCAAGGTCGCCGGCCAATTCCAATGAGGCGCTCTTTTCGACCCCGGCACTAACCCCCGGCATCTGCAAGCCAATTACAGTGATATTGTCCCTGCCGCCGCCGCTGGTTTGCCAGGTCCACCAGGCTGTCAAGCGCCTGCTCCAGATCGGTATTCAATAGGACCGGTAATATTTCCGCTTCCTGCACCAGATCGGTCAGTCCGTCGCTGCACAAGAGCAGGATATCACCCGGGAGCAGCTCGAAACCCTGATCGGCCTGGGCCTGCTTTTCCGGCGAGCCAGGTTCCAGGCGCAAACGGAAATCCGTCTCTACCGGCCGCGGCATCCCCAGGTAGCGGTGAATGACATGCCTGGCTGGGGCGTTTCGCGCTTCATCCGGGGTTAAAACACCCTGATCGATAGCTTCCTGAACAAAGGTATGGTCAATGGATAAGCGTTGAATGGTGTTGTGCCGTACCAGGTACAGCCGCGAATCACCCACCCAGGCAGCATACAGCCGGCTGCCAATCGCCCAGGCACACACGCAGGTCGTCCCCATCCCAAGCTGTGTTGGGTCTGCCAGCGCCTGGGTATAGATGGCCTGGTTGGCAGCCTGGAAAGCAGCATCCATCTCTTCTAACGGGCGTTGACCCTCGCCGGCAGCAAGCTGCTCGCTGATGATTTCAACCGCCAGCTCTGCCGCCACCTCACCGGCCCGATTGCCCCCTACCCCATCCGCCACCAGCGCCAGGACAACCGGCAGCGGCTGGGCTTCGCTCAGGCGGAAAGCCGAGACAGCATAACGATCTTCGTTACCCTTGCCGGTCATGCCCGGGTGGGTACGGGCTGCAACCAGCAGGTGTGCCTGCTCGGTACGGATCATTTTTGCAACTCCGTCCCAGGTTCCGCCTGCGCCGAGAAGGTGGCCTGAGCGTTGGCGTCGTCAGGTTCTATGCGCCGGACCACCGGTTTCCGGAGACGGGTGGGCTGGCGCATGGTAAACCGAAAGCCAACCCGCCCAAAATGCACCAGGTCGCCATGCTCGAGCTCTACACCCTTCGGAGAGATGGGAGTGTAATTGACCCAGGTACCGGCAACCGAATCCTGGTCCGCCAGCCAGAAGCAACCGTTTTCCAGATGAGTCAGTCGGGCGTGCAGTGCATCTACCGAGGGGTCATTTAGCACTAACATGGCCTGGCGCGGGTCGCTGCCCAGGGTGATCTCCTCTGCTGTGATCGCGATCGGTGTATTGGCAGCATCATCTCCGCTATCGGAGAGGCGGCTGAAAAAGGCATATGCCTGCGGAGCAGTGTGCCGCTGAGGCCAGTGCAGGCGCGTCGCCCAACCGGCCCGCTGACGGCGGAGGGGTTCGCTGGCGACAGGAACAGGTTAAGTCACAGGGTCGTTTTTTCGCCTGGCCGGCTTGCCTCGCCCGCGTCCCGGGATCGCCGGGTGGATCTTACCGCCCAATACCAGCACCATCAACAAGATCGCTCCTGCTAATACCACCGCCAGGCCGGCAATTACCGGCAGGTTTTGTGTCAGCCAGATCAAGGGCGGTTGAGCCAGCTGCTCGACATTTACCTGAACGACATGCTCGATGCCCGATCCGGCCAGGCCCAACAAGTCCTCAGCTTCCACTCGCAGGGAGTAAGCCCCACTGTCAGCGATCCCAGATAGGTCCCAGGTAAACCGGTCGAATGGCGGCTGGCGGTTTTCTGCGGTCTGTACCCCGTTGACAAAAAGTGTGGTGCGGGTCAAGGGCCGGACGCGCTCATCGGGGAAGCTGACCAGGATTTCCACTGGCTGCTCTTGTGGCAGGTAGTCCTGAGTTGCAGGCGCTTCTCCAGGCTCAAAGTTGTCTTCAGGCGGCTGCCGCACGATTTCCAGCGGGGGAGAAATGAAAGCCGGGTCCGGCGGACGCAGGTCGATTTCGTAGCTTTGTGCAGGCGTCTCAACCTGCCCATCTGCTGTGGTCACCTGAGCAATCACCTGCTGAGTCCCGCTGCTGCGCACCTGCGAGGTGTACGTCAGGGAATAGATGCTGCGCAGTGGCTCCAGAAAAGTTTCCAGGTCAGGCAATCCCGCTTCGCCAGGCTGACCTTCGCCGGTGAAATTATAGAACTGCCCGCCGGTCTGCTCCGCCAACCCTTGCAGCTGGCTGAATGATTGAGGAGAATATCCGCCGGGTGAAGAAACCATCCAGATATACAGGCGCACACCTTGCTGGACGGCTTGAGCGCCCAGGCTATCCAGCGACAGCCCGACCTGGGGGTCCAGCGGTGGGGTAATGAACAAGACCGCACGACCCATTCCCGGCCGCGGGGAAGGGTCGGTCGCCAGGCTGATCGCCTTGGAAAGCACATCCAGGCTGGGCTGCGCGTTGCGTGCATCCAGCTCCTGGGCGAAAACCGGCAGCAAACCCGATGGACTGTCGGTATGCGTCACTTCCGTGCCATCCGAGATCACCAGGCTGAGATCATCCAGGGTGGTGCCCAATCGGCTGCTGGACCAGGCCGACAGGGCTGCCATCAGCTGGTCCAGCCGGGAAACCGCCTGGCTGTTTTGAACCGCAAGCGGCGCGCCAAGATTCAACGCCGTAACGAACTGCACCCCGCTGCGAGTTTCCAGGAGCGTGTCCACCGGCAGGCTGATGCCGTTTTCAAGGATCTGGACGTCGCCGGGGAGCAAACCGTGCACGAAGCGACCCTGCGCATCGTGCAAATCCAGGTAGGCGAGAATCTGTGGAAATTGGGTTGTATCGGGGGGAGAAAGCGTGGCGCTGGCAGAGGATGGCGCCGGCGTTGGCTGTTGCAGCCGGCTGGATGCAGGCCAGGCCGCGGCGCGCTCAATAGTGACGTGGGGAGTTGCCAGGGCAGGTGCAGCCGGGAGAAAAACCAACAGCAGGAAGACAAACAGCAGGGCCCAAGCGTGCCGGCGTAAAGGCATAAATTGATTATAACAAACAGTTGAGCCGGCTTCGAGCAGCACAACTCGAAACCGGCTCAGCCCGGGAATTGACCGACCGGAGGAATTATCCGGCTTCGACTACCGGTTCAGCTTCGATAAGGGTAGCGTTCGGATCGCTCATGACAGGCGCACCATCAGACTTCTCCTTACCGATCAGTCGCAGGAAAGTCAGCGTCCAGGCGGAGCCAATGTAGCTCTGCAGGATACCGTTGAGCGCCAGCAAGAAGGGCAGGTAGATGCAGCCACAAACCAGCCAGAGCCCCCAGCCAAACTGCAGTGTATTGCTGCCGCTGATTACCGACCCAACGATCCAGGGTATAGCCAGAAGGAAGAAAGGCAGGGCCAGGATGAACCCACCGAGCAGGCCAATCACGAACAAAATCAGCCACATGACGAACACCGGGCCGAACTTGGTGCGCACCAGCATCCAGCTGCGCTTGAGGCCTTCGATCGCCCCCAGGTTCTCGATGACAATGGCATTGGCTGCCAGCTCCAGGACGGCGAAGAGCAAGAATCCTGCTACTGGGGCCAGGCAGATCAAACAGAATATACCAACGACGGTCAACGCCAGCGGCACAGCCAGCACGATAATTGCCACGATAAAGGCCAGCACCACCAGGAAGTACATCCCAAAAACCCGCCAGAAATATGGCGTGCTCAGGCGGAACAGCTCGCCGAAGCGCAGCCGAGAGACCTGAGAGCCCAACTCCACATCCGCAACACCGCGGATGATGCCGATCTTGCCAATGGTGGCCAGGAAAATGATCAGCGCAAAAATTAGCAGCCCCAGCATGATAGCGCCACACAGCAGCACGATGCCCTGGGTATCACTGAAATTGAAGGCAAAGTTTTCCATCCATACAGGTGGTTGGTCAACCGTCCAGGTTAGGTTGCCATTGGCTGCCGAGCTACTTGATCCCCCGGCATTCCCCAGGCCCATCAGGATGCCAAAAATCCACAGTACCTTGTGCTCCCAGATGATTTTCCAGGCGCGAGAGAGAACATATCCGTAATCCATTTCGCAATCTCCTTTGTTTTTACATACGGTTATTCCCACTCGATGGTTGCGGGCGGTTTGCTGGTGATGTCATACACCACCCGGTTGACGCCCGCTACTTCATTGACGATGCGGTTGGCAATGCGTGCCAGCAGGTCGTAGGGCAGGCGCGCCCAGTCGGCGGTCATGAAATCCTCGGTGGTCACCGCCCGCAGCGCCACCGCTTCCTGGTAGGTGCGCTGGTCGCCCATCACGCCCACCGAGCGCACCGGCAGCAGCACGGCAAAAGCCTGGGCGGTGCCCTGAATCTGATCTGGCCTCGGATCCCCATTGGCCATGCGCAGCAAGCCGGCCGCCGCCAGTTCGCCGGTGAAGATGGCATCGGCTGCGCGCAGGCGTTCCAGGCGCTCCAGGGTCATTTCGCCCAGGCAGCGCACCGCCAGCCCAGGGCCGGGGA
Source organism: uncultured Chloroflexia bacterium (assembly GCA_963744375.1). GTDB lineage: Bacteria > Chloroflexota > Anaerolineae > Anaerolineales > UBA4823 > CTSoil-045. Next base: position 58,822 of record CAVUTH010000003.1, read on the forward strand.
AAGGCTGCCGCCAGACCAGCTCGTGCGGCAGCCCCAGCGCTTCACCCACCAGCGCGCACTTCGTCTTTGAACAGGTAGCGCAGCGGCTCGACCAGCTCGAACTGCATATCGTCCGGCAGGCCGCCCACGTTGTGATGGGTCTTGATGCGCTGGGCCTGGGAGCGGTCCGGGGCGCTCGATTCGACCACATCCGGGTAGATGGTGCCCTGCACCAGGAAACGCGGCATGCCCCAGGCTGGCGCGCCTGCTGCTTCGAAAGATGCGGATGAAAGCTCGCCGATGATGCGGCGCTTCTGTTCCGGGTCGGTCACCCCTTGCAAGGCCTGCAGGAAACGGCTGGACGGCATCCACCGTGATCAGCTCGACTCCCAGGGTCTCCCGCAGGGCCGCCTCCACCTGGGCCGCTTCGCCCTGGCGCAGCAGCCCGGTATCGACGAAGACCGCCACCAGCTGGTCGCCGACGGCGCGCTGCACCAGGGCAGTCGCCACGCTGGAATCGACCCCGCCGCTGACCGCCGCGAGCACCTGCCCCTGCCCACCTGGCTGCGGATGCGCTCGACGCCCTGGGCGATGATCGAATTCGGGCGTCCAATCCGGCGTGCGCCGCAGATATCCACCACAAAGCGGCGCAGGATCTCGCTGCCCACCGGGGTATGGTGCACTTCGGGGTGGAACTGCAGGCCAAAATAGCGCGCGCTGCAGGTCGCCCATGGCGGCAACGGGCAGTTGGCGCTGCTGGCCAGGGTCGTCAAACCCAGGCGGGCAGGCTCTCGATCCGGTCGCCGTGCGACATCCACACCGCCAGATCGCCCTGCCGGCAGGAGCGGGTTGGCGCGGACGATTTCCACCTCGGGCCGGGCCGTACTCGCGCTGCGCCGAGGCCGCCACCTGCCCGCCCAGGGCGTGGGTCAGCGCCTGCATGCCGTAGCAGATACCCAGGACCGGCAGGCCGCTTTCCAGGACATAAGCCGGGACGAACGGCGCCCCCGGCTCGTAGACCGAGGCCGGCCCGCCGGAGAGGATGAAGCCTTTCGGCTGGAGCGCCAGGACTGTGCTCGGCCGGGGCATCCCAGGGGAACAGCTCGCAGTAGACCTGCAGCTCGCGCACCCGGCGGGCAATCAGCTGGGAATATTGCGAGCCAAAATCGAGGATGGCGATCGAATCAGTCATCGGCTGGATCATCCATAAACAGGATCTGGTCGTCTTCCATCGAGCGGATGCAGGCCAGCGACTCGACCGGGACGCCCAGATGGCTGAGCGCCTGCCGCCCGCCTTCAAAGGTCTTCTCGATCAGCGCGCCGATGCCCACGATTGCGCCCCGGCAGCTTGCGCCAGGCGCACCAGGCCCAGGATGGTTGCCCCGGAGGCCAGGAAGTCGTCGATGATCAGCACCCGCTCGCCGCCGGCCAGGTATTCGGGCGAGACGATCAGCTCGACCATGCGCCCCTTGGTGTGCGAGGGCGCAAGGGTCAGGAAGACCTGGTCGGGCATGGTGATCGGTTTGTGTCTTGCGGGCATACACCACCGGCAGGCCCAGGTGCAGCGCGGTCATCAGCGCCGGGGCGATGCCGGAGATCTCTGCCGTCAGGACCTTGGTGGCGCCGATACCCTGGAAGCGGCGGGCAAGCTCCCGTCCGCACAGGTCCATCAGCTCCGGGTCCACCTGGTGGTTGATAAATCCATCCACTTTGAGGATGCCACCGCCCAGGTTTTTGCCTTCCTTAAGAATGCGTTCCTTCAGCTCGTTCATGCGCCCACCCATTTTTTTCGTGAACAGGGATATGTGATTTGTCATCAGGTAGCGGTCAGCGGTCAGCCGTCTTCGGTCTTCGGTCTTCGTCAATTCTACCCCGCCCGGCGCCTTGCTGCCAGTGCAGAGACAGAAATAGACTGTGTTAGAATCCTTGCAAGTATGCTGGTACTGGCCTCGAGTTCTCCACGCCGCAAGCAGCTGCTGGCAGCAAGCGGCCTGGAGTTCACCGTACTGCCTGCCCCGGTGGACGAAAGCGACCGCCCAGGCGAAACTCCCCAGGCATACGTGCTGCGCCTGGCAGAGACGAAAGCCCGCGCCGCCCAGCAAGCCTGGGCGAACAGCAGTTCCGCTGCGGAGGTGCTCTTCCTGGGCGCAGACACCATCGTGGTTGACAATGGCGAAATTCTGGGCAAACCAGACTCGCCGGCCGAAGCCTGGCGCATGCTGCAGCGGCTGCGCGACGGTACGCATCAGGTGCTCACCGCTATTGCCCTGGTCCGGCACCCGGGCGGCGAGTGCATCAAAGATGTAGCTGTCTCGCAGGTCAGCATGCGCCGCTATACGGATGAAGAGATCACGGCGTACGTGGACGGCGGCGATCCGCTGGATAAAGCCGGGGCTTACGCCATCCAGCATGTTGAGTTTCATCCGGTATCTGCAGTCGAAGGCTGCTACGCCAATGTGGTGGGGCTGCCGGTTTGCCGCCTGGCTGTACTGCTCCAGGAGTGCGGCGTGAACGGTATGCACCAGCCCTGGCAAGATTGCCAGAAAGTCACCGCAGTACCCTGTCAGATCTATCAGAACTCGTCTTATGAGTAAACAATATCCGATCCACCGTTTCTTAACCTGTGTGCTGGCGCTGGTTCTGCTGGCCGCAGCCGGCTGTGCCGCCGGGACCAGCACCCCGCTGGTGACCCCCACGCCATCCGCGCCCGGCATGCCGCCCCCCGGCGTCCCCGACCCGCGAAACCACCCGCGCGTATCTGGACGCCTGGCAGGCGGAGGATTACCCGGCCATGTATGGCATGCTGACCTCCATCAGCCAGGATGCCATCACTCCGGAAGAGTTCAGCGATCATTACCAGGGAATCTCCACCGAAGCGGCCTTGAAAAGCATCGACCACGAGATCCTGTCCTCGCTGACCAACCCGGATACCGCCCAGGTGGGCTACCGCGTGTTTTTTGACAGCGCCCTGGCAGGCGAGTTCCGATCCGACACACTGATGAACCTGACCCTGGAGGATGGGCAGTGGCGGGTGCAGTGGGATGACACCCTGGTGATGCCGCAGCTAAAGGGCAGCAACTACCTGTCAATGGTGCGCCAGGGTTATGCCCCGGCGCGCGCCAACATCTATGACCGCAATGGGCATGCGCTGGCCGCTCAGGGAAACGCGGTGGCGCTAGGCCTGTACCCCGACCAGATCGACCCCGCTCAGGCGGACCTGGTGTTCGCCCAACTATCCGAGCTGACCGGCATGACCCCGGAAGCGATCCAATCCCTATACGCCAACTTCCCCGCCGGGCAGGGCTGGTACCTGCCGCTGGGCGAGTTCTCCACCGAGATGATCAGCCCTCGTCTTGACGTGCTGGAAGGATTGAGCGGCGTTGAAGTTGAACCCTACAAATCGCGCTATTACGTTGAAGGCGGCCTGGCTCCCCATATCCTCGGCTATATGGGCGCCATCCCACCCGATGAAGTCGAGAATTACATGCGCCTGGGCTACCAGGCCGACGAACGCGTTGGGCTGGCCGGGCTTGAAAAATGGGGCGAGCCGTACCTCTCCGGCGGACGGGGCGGCGCGCTGTACGTACTGGATGCCGAAGGTAAGCCGGTCACCAAGCTGGCCGAAGCCGCCCCCCAGCCATCCCAGGCTATTTACACCACCATTGATAAAGATTTCCAGGCTGCCGTCCAGGATGCCATGTCCGGCTTCAAGGGCGCGGCCGTGGTATTGGAGCGAGATACCGGGCGGGTGCTGGCGATGGTCTCTTCGCCGGGCTTCAACCCCAACGCTTTTGAGCCAGTCAATTTCAACAGCCAGAGCCTGCTGGCCGAGCTGGAAGACCCATCCCAACCGCTGTTGAACCGCGCCACCCAGGGCCTGTACCCTCTGGGCTCGGTTTTCAAGATCATCACCACCGCGGCTGCCATCGAGAGCGGCCTGTACACCCCGGAGTCTTCGTACTACTGCGACACGGTCTTCAAAGAGCTGCAGGGCGCCACCCTGTACGATTGGACTTACGATTACGGTTTCAAAGCCAGCGGGCAGCTCACCCTGCTGGGCGGCCTGATCCGCTCGTGCAACCCGTGGTTTTACCATATCGGGCTGGATTTTTACAACCGGGGTATGACCAACACCCTATCCAACATGGCGCGCGGCTTTGGCCTGGGTCAGCTAACCGGAATTGATGGCGTGGATGAGGCAGCCGGGCAGGTGCAGGACATGGTCGAGCCGATTGACGCTACCAACAACGCCATCGGGCAGGGTGCCTTGCAGGTCACCCCGCTACAGGTGGCGCGCTTCCTGGCGGCTATCGGCAACGGCGGCACGCTCTACCAGCCGCAAGTCATTCAGAAAATTGTGCCTCCGGACGGCCCCCCAACTTACCAGTTCAAGCCGGTCGCCAATGGCAAGCTGCCCATCGACAAGGAAACCCTGAAGGCGATCCAGGAAGCCCTGGTGGGCGTGATCAGCAGCACCGAACCGCGCGGCACCGCCTACCATGTCTTCACCGGGCTGGATATCCCCGTCGCAGGTAAAACCGGCACCGCCCAAACCGGTATCGGTGCGCCGCATGCCTGGTTTGCGGGCTATACCGACGCCGGACGCGAAGATTATCCCGATATCGCCATCGCCGTCATTGCCGAAACCGTTGGCGAAGGCTCGGTTTACGCCGCGCCGATCTTCCGGCGCATTGTCGAGCTGTATTTCCAGGGCACGCCGGGCAAGCTGTACGATTGGGAGACCACTTTCGATGTCACCCGCACCCCGGATACCAACCTCCCCAGCACCCCGGTACCCTGATTGCAGCCTATGCAGCGCGGACTGATTGTACGCACCCAATCCGGTTTCTACACCGTCGCCACGCAAGAGGGCGAGGTGGTCTGCCACCTGCGCGGCCGGTTGAAGAAAGGGCCGCGCCTGGGTGACGTGGTGGCCGTCGGCGATTGGGTGTGGCTGACACCACTCGAGGGGACGACCGGGGTGATTGAAGAGATCGAGCCGCGCACGGCGCATGTTCGCCCGCCTGGCGCCCAACCCGCAGGGCGAGTACCAGCAAATTCTGATCGCCAACCCGGACCAGGTGGTGCTGGTCTTTGCCTGCGCCGAGCCGGCGCCGCGCTTCGGCATGCTGGATCGCTACCTGGTGATTGCCGAGAAGCAGGGCATCCCCGCCATCATCGTGGCCAATAAGACCGACCTGGTTGCCCCGGAAGCGCCGCAAGCCATGTTCGGACATTATCCAGCCCTGGGATACCCGGTATATTACGCCTCCACCGTAAACGGCAGCGGGACCGAGCAGTTGCAGCAGGAGCTGAGCGGCAGGCTATCCCTGCTCACCGGGCCTTCCGGGGTAGGCAAGACCAGCCTGCTGAACGCCATCCAGCCTGGACTGGGCCTGGCTGTCCGCCAGGTGAGCCAGGCCACCACCAAGGGACGCCACACCACCGTGGTGCGGGAGCTGTTCCCGCTGGAAGGCGGCGGCTATGTAGCCGACACCCCCGGCCTGAAAGCACTGGCCCTGGTCGACATCGCCCCGGAAGAGCTGGACGGCTACTTCCCCGAGCTGCGCAGCCGGGTAGCGCCTGCCAGTTCAGCGACTGCACCCACCTGCACGAGCCGGGCTGTGCCGTGCTGGCGGCGCTGGCTGCAGGCGCTATCCATCCCAATCGTTACCAATCTTATGTGCGCATGCGCTGCGGTGACGAAGAATAAGTGATAGAATTGGCGTATGTCTGACAGATTTGAAGATTAATATCTCTCTCCAGGGGGTATCCCTCTGAACCTTTCCCTGCTTGGTTTAGTATTTATATAATGAAACGAAGCTATCATCCTGGAACTATTTACGCGTCTCGCATGCCGCTAAAAGTTGGTAATTAAAATTAGGATATAATAAAAGCCTGTATTTTATGGTACCCACAGCTTCCATATCTGAGGAGAAATCCCCTGCATGAGTTCCGATAACGACCAAAAGAATATCCTCTCGGTCGAAAACCTGGTGACGCGCTTTAACACACCAGAAGGCACCGTTTTTGCCGTCAATGGTGTCAGTTTCGATCTGGCCGAAGGCGAGACCCTTGGCGTGGTTGGCGAGAGCGGCTGCGGAAAAAGCGTCACCATGCTCTCGGTGCTGCAGCTTAATTCCACGCCCGCCAGGTCAGATCGTCAGCGGCAAAGCCGTTTTCAACGATCAGGACCTGCTGCAAGCTAGCCGGGACGAGATCCGGGAGGTGCGCGGCGCGCAGATCGCCATGATCTTCCAGGACCCGATGACCTCGCTCAACCCGGTGCTGACCATCGGCAAGCAGGTTTCCGAGCCGCTTGATGCTGCACCTGGGGATGACCAAGAAAGAGGCCGATGAGCGGGTGATCGAGCTGCTGCGGCTGGTGGGCATCCCCGAAGCCGAAAAACGGCTGGACCAATACCCGCACCAGTTCTCCGGCGGTATGCGCCAGCGGGTGATGATCGCCATGGCGCTGGCCTGCAACCCGCAGATCCTGATCGCCGACGAGCCGACCACCGCTCTGGATGTGACCATCCAGGCGCAGATCATCGACCTGGTCAAGAGGCTGCGCGACGAGCTGGGCATGGCGGTGATCTGGATCACCCACGACCTGGGCATCGTCGCCGGGCTGGCCCAGCGGGTGCTGGTGATGTATGCCGGGTATATCATCGAAGAAGCGCCGGTCAAAGAGCTGTACGCGCAACCCGATGCACCCCTATACCCTGGGCCTGCTGAACAGCCTGCCGCGCCTGGACAGCCGACGAGCGCCACCGCCTGACATGCCATTCCCGGGCTGCCGCCCCTGCTGCTCGAACAGCCGGTGGCCTGCCCGTTCTGCCCTCGCTGCCCGTATGTATTTGAGCAATGCAAGGAAAATCCGCCGCTGATGCAGGTCGGCGTCAACCACCGCGTCGCCTGCTGGTGGGATGTTCAGGCGGGAGAGAGCGCGATGTCTGATACGAACGACAACCACAAGGTCCTGCTGAAAGTCGACGACCTGGTCAAGCATTTCCCGATCCTGGCGCGGCGTGTTCCAGAAGCAGGTGGGCGTGGTGCATGCTGTGGATGGGATTACCTTTGATATTTATACCGGCGAGACCTTTGGCCTGGTGGGCGAATCGGGCTGCGGCAAATCCACCGCCGGGCGCACCATCCTGCAGCTGTACCGCCCAACCGCCGGCCATGTCTATTTCGACGGCACCGACCTGGCCAAGTTAAAGGGCGAAGAGCTGCGCCAGTATGCGCCAGCGGATGCAGATGATCTTCCAGGATCCCTATGCCAGCTTGAACCCGCGCATGACCATCCGGGAGATCGTCGGCGAGCCGCTGCTGGTGCACGGTATCGCCAAGGGCAAGCAGACCGAGGAGCGGGTCAACCAGCTGCTCGACCTGGTGCGGCTCAACCCGGGCTTTGCCGAGCGCTACCCGCACGAATTTTCCGGCGGCCAGCGCCAGCGCATCGGCATTGCGCGCGCCCTGGCGCTCAACCCGGATTTCATCGTCTGCGACGAGCCGATCTCGGCGCTGGATGTCTCCATCCAGGCCCAGGTGATCAACCTGCTGGAAGACCTGCAGGAAAAGCTCGGCCTGACCTACCTGTTCATCGCCCACGACCTGTCGATGGTGCGCCATATCAGCGACCGGGTGGCGGTGATGTACCTGGGCATCCTGGCCGAGCTGGCCACGCGCGACGAGCTGTACGAGCACCCGCTGCACCCCTACACCCAGGCGCTGCTCTCGGCCGTGCCCGTGCCCGACCCGTTTGTGGAAGAAAAGCGCCAGCGCATCATCCTGGAAGGCGATGTGCCCAGCCCGGTCAACCCGCCTTCGGGCTGCCGCTTCCGCACCCGCTGCCCGCTGGCAGAGAAGATCTGCGCCGAGCAGCAGCCCGAGTGGCGCGAAGTCGGCGCCGGCCACTGGGTGGCCTGCCATATGGTTTAGGTGCTCAAGGATGAGCTCGCCAATTCCCTCACGCCATCGCACCCTGGCGGGCTCCTTGATTGAGAACCTGAAGAAACAGATTGCCGAGGAGGTGATAACTGATTACAGAGAGAACTATCCAAGATTGTCCTATCCAACCTGTAGTAAGATCGTTTTTCACAACTCTAATGAGGAGAAGAAACATGCGTAACAAATTATTTCTGGTAAGCTCGCTGTTGATCATCGCCAGCATGGTGCTGGCGGGATGCGCCCGGCGAGACGGTCGTCGAGACCGTCGTGGTCACCGAGGTCGTTGAAGTGCCCGGTGAGGTCGAAGTTCAGGTGCCAGGAAGTGGTCGTGACCGCCACGCCCGTGCCCGAGGAAGTTGTCGAATTCAATCGGCCGACCCGACCACCTTCGTCGATGCCTACCTTCGGCGATCCCGAGACCCTGGACCCGGCCCTGGACTATGAAACCGCCGGCATCGCAGATCATCCAGAACGTCTACGACACCCTGATCTTCTACAACAAGGAAAAGGCGACCGAGTTCGTCCCGCAGCTGGCCCTCGAAGTACCGTCCGTCGAGAACGGCGGCATTTCTGCCGACGGCCTGACCTACACCTTCAAGATCCGCCCGGGCGTCAAGTTCCACGACGGCAGCGACATGACCGTTGACGATGTGGCCTACACCTTCCAGCGCGGCCTGCTGCAGGGCGGCACCTTCTCCCCGCAGTGGCTGCTCACCGAGCCGCTCCTGGGCGTCGGCATCTATGATGTCACCGACCTGATCGATCCCACCCTGGCCGGCCCGGATGTCGAGACCCTGAACGACGACCCCGAGAACCTGCTCAAGGTCCCGGCAGATGTCCTGCTGGCGACCTGCGAGAAGGTCACCGGCGCCATCGTCGCCGATGCGGCTGCCGGCACCGTGACCTTCAACCTGGCACAGCCCTGGGCGCCGTTCATCGCCACCCTGGCCAACGGCTGGGGCGCGATCATGTCCAAGGCCTGGGTAGGCGCAACGGCGGCTGGGATGGCGACTGCGCCACCTGGCAGAACTTCTACGGCAAGACCTCCGAGCAGATCAACGAGACCGCCATCGGCTCCAGCGCCATCGGCACCGGCCCCTACAAGCTGGACCACTGGACCAAGGGCGAAGAGATTGTTCTGACACAGCCAATGAGAATTACTGGCGCACCGAGCCCATGTGGGAAGGCGGCCCGAGCGGCGCTCCGCCCTCAAGACCGTGATCGTCAAGAACGTCGAAGAGTTCTCCACCCGCTATGCCATGCTGCAGGCCGGCGACGCCGATTTCGTCAGCTGTCGGTTCTCAGGCCGATTGGCCGCAGATGGACGAGCTCACCGGCCAGGTCTGCGAGCTGGACGACACCGACTGCGTGCCCACCGAGAATCACCGACGGCCCGCTGGAGCTGATCAAGGGCTACGAGACCGCCACCCGCACCGACTTCTTCTTCACCTTCACCCTGAACACGGACGGCGGCAACAACTTCATCGGCTCCGGCGAGCTGGACGGCAACGGCATCCCGCCGGACTTCTTCTCGCGACGACCACGTCCGCCTGGGCTTCGCCTACTGCTTCAACTATGACCTCTACCTGAGCGATGTGCTGCAGGGCGAGGCCGTCCGCTCGCACGGCGTGATGTTCCCCGGCATGGATCGGCTACCAGGAAGACGCCCCGGTCTACGAGTACGACCCGGCCAAGTGCGAGGAGTACTTGAAGGCCTCCAAGTGGACCAAAGGCGCGGATGGCTGGGTTCCCGATCCGAACGGCGAAGTCTCGCTGTGGGACACCGGCTTCCGCATGACCATGGCCTACAACACCGGCAACACCGCCCGCCAGACCGCTGGCCCAGATCTTCCAGACCGAGCTGGGCGCCCTGAACGAGAACTTCATCGTTGAGGTCACCGGCCTGCCCTGGCCGACCTATCTGCGCAACCAGCGTGCCCAGAAGCTGCCGCTGTTCCCGGTCGGCTGGATCGAGGACATCCACGTGACCCACAACTGGGTGCAGCCCTACGCCATCGGCACCTACGGCGACCGCCAGGCGCTGCCGCAGAGCTGAAAGACCAGTTCGAGGAACTGATCAACGCCGCAGTGGTCGAGCCCGACCCGGCCAAGCGCGAGGCGATCTACCACGAGTTCAACCAGGCTTACCACGAAGCGGTGACCGGCCTGATCCTGTTCATCGCTCAACGGCCGCCACTACCAGCAGCGCTGGGTGGAAGGCTGGTACGGCAACCCGATCGCACCGGACTATACTATTACTACGCTTATTCCAAGAAGTAAGTTCTGAAGCTAGACCACCTGCCTCAGTAAGAGAGACAGCTCTGCCGTCTCTCTACATGGCAATCCTGAATATACTGCAATTTGATCGTTATTCCGCTGACAGGGAGTAATGTTCTTATGACGAACTACATCATCCGCCGCCTGCTCATCATGCCCTTCACCCTCTTTGGGGTGACCGCTTTGATCTTTCTCATGGTCATGTTCCTCAGCCCGGAGGAACGCTCCGCCCTGTACGTGCGCGATATCCCCAAGAACGAATCCACCATGGCTGGGATCATCAAACGCTACGGCCTGGACGACCCCATCCATATCCAGTACTGGCACTGGCTGGTAGGGCGTGAGGATGCGGTCACCGGCGAGATACGTCGGCGGCATCCTGCGCGGCGATTTTGGCTACTCCCGCAGCAGCTCCCAGCCGGTCAAGGACCTGATCAAGCGGCGCTTTCCCGCCACGGTCGAGCTGACCATGTACACGGTCATCCCGATCATATTCATCGGGGTGTGGATGGGGATCAAGGCGGCGGTCAACCACAACAAGCCCATCGACCAGTTTGCGCGCATCTTCGCCATCCTGGGGCACTCGCTGCCCAGCTTTATTTTTGCCCTGGTGGTCTTGATGGTTTTTTACGCCAACCTGGGCTGGTTCCCGCCCGGGCGGCTCTCCGACTGGGCCAATGCCGTGGTGCTCTCGCCGGATTGGAACAGCTATACTTCGTTGTATACCGTCGACTCGCTGCTCAATGGGCGGGTGGACATCTTTTTAGACGCCCTGCGCCACCTGGTGCTGCCGGTCATCGTGCTTTCCACCATCTCCTGGGCGACCTATTTGCGGGTGACGCGCTCTTCCATGCTGGAGACGCTGCGCCAGGAATATGTGGTCACGGCGCGTGCCAAAGGGCTTAAGGAGCGCGATGTGGTCAACGGGCATGCCCGCCCCAATGCCTTGATCCCGGTGGCTACCCTGAGCGGCTTGACGGTCGCCGGCTTGCTGGGCGGGGCGGTGATTACCGAAACCGTATTTGAATTTCCCGGCATTGGCCAGGCAGCCGGCCAGGCGGCCGCGCAGCTGGATGTGATTGCCGTGATGTCCTTCACGCTGCTGGCAGGTTTCATCTTGATCATTGCCAACCTGGTCGTGGATGTGATGTACGCATTTCTCGACCCACGCGTGCGGCTGAGCTGAATTGGAGGCACTCCTGATATGACGACTGCAGAGCAAACCCCCGCACAAATTCCTACCCTCGGACCTTCCAGCTACCTGGACAGCCTGCCGGAGCGCAAGGTCTCCTGGCTGGAAAAAACCCTGGGTCCGGAGATTTACCGCATCCTGAAGGGCATCCTGGGCAACCCGCTCTCCATTACCGGAATTGCCCTGATCACTCTCTTCGTGCTTGGTCGCTGTTTTCGCGCCGCAGATTGCGCCTGCCGGCCAACAAGCGCGAGCCCTTCATGGTGCCGCGCGACGGCTTCAGCCCGACCCCAAAGTCCCCGGCACCGAGTGGAAAACGCGCCCGCTCGATGAGCCGTTCTGGTTCAGCCTGGTCGGTAAAGAAGAATGGACGCATATCTTCGGCACCACCGGCGGGCAGTACGACCTGTTCTACGGCGTGATCTGGGGCACGCGCACCGCCCTCAAAATCGGCGTGATCGCCGTCGGGCTATCGGTTGATCATTGGGATGCTGGTCGGCTCGCTCTCCGCCTTTTATGGCGGCATAGTCGATAACGGCCTGATGCGTATCACCGAGATTTTCATGGCGTTTCCTTTCTTGATGGCAGCCCTGACGCTCTCCGCCATCCTGACCCCGGTGATCGGCAAGGGCATCTGGCCGCCGTTGATCGCGCTGATCGTCTTTGGCTGGATGGGCTACGCCCGTATCATCCGCGGCGATATCCTGTCGGTGCGCGAGCGCGATTACGTCCTGGCGGCACGCGTCATCGGCGTCAAGGACCGCCGCATCATCTCCAAGCACATCATCCCGAACGCCATCTACCCGACTTTGATCTATGCCTCGCTGGACATTTCCACCATCGTGATCTCCTTCGCCGCCCTGAGCTTCCTGGGGATCGGCACCGAGGTCGGCTATGCCGATTGGGGGCAGATGATCAGCTTCGCCCGCAACTGGATCCCCTCCCTGACGACCTACTGGTGGATCGTGTTCTACCCGGCGATCGCCATGGTGATCTTCTGCCTGGGCTGGAACCTGCTGGGCGATGCGCTGCGCGATATCATGGACCCGCGCATGCGCGGCCGGGGGTGTACAATATTGAATACAGCAGGTATTTTCCCTAATTGGAAAGCCAATCCCTCGCCATCTAGCGGGGGATTTTGTATAATATAGAACACGATGTCCCAGTTTGACTACACGTTCTTCCACGAAAGGCATTTGCCTCATTATCATCCGGAAGGAGCAACGTTATTTATCACATTTCGATTGGCAGGATCATTACCTATCGAAGTTATCCGCCGAATGAAAGAAGAATCTACAAGCGAAATTGCCAAGTTAACCAGGATTATCGATGGCGAAGGTCAAGAAAACGCGATCCGCAGTTTGCGAAAACGGTTTTATGGCAGGTATGATTTAGAACTTGACAGCTCTTCTTTTGGCCCTACCTGGCTGGCACTTCCCGATATCGCACAGATCGTCTGTGAAGCGCTCCACTACCGGGATACGCATGTTTTCACTTTAGAAGCTTACTGTGTGATGCCAAATCATGTTCATCTGCTATGTACACCATTACCTTGTAAAACAGGATATATTTCTATCGCCAGCATAATGCATTCGTTGAAAGGGCACACGGCCAGACAGGCTAATCTAAAGTTAGGTCGCCAGGGAGATTTCTGGCAGCACGAGAGCTATGATCATGTGGTGCGCGATTGGGCCGAACTAGACCGAATTGTGAAGTACGTTTTGGCAAATCCTGTACGAGCCGGATTGACGCATAAATGGACTTATGCGAAGGGTAGTTGGTAATATGTCTGGCAAACTGTTAGTTTGCCCGGACACTTTGGCAAATCCTGTACGAGCCGTGTTGACGGATTGATGGACTTATGCGAAAGGAAGTTGGTAACATGTTGGGCAAACTGTTAGTTTGCCCGGACACTGTAACAAATGGTTTATGACGGTTGGAAAATCATAGATTTATGCACCGGACAATCTAACAGATTGTCCTACGTTAAACCATTCTCCTCATTGACAATCCTATGCCAATCAGGCTATGATTCGCAGCCATGAAACGCAGCTGTTTAGCTTGCTACGCATTCTGCTGACCGTCTTTCCTATCTTCCTGGCCACGCCAGCCGCGGCTCAATCCGGCACACCGACTCCCGTGCCGCCGATGATCGAGCGGGCAGCGCCGGAGGGCATGGAGACCCCGGTCGACCGGCTGGCTGCGCCGCCCATGCCGGAGAACCCGACGCAAGCCGATTACGGCGCCCAGGTCTTCTACCAGATTTGCATGGTGTGTCACGGCGACAGGGGCCAGGGGTTGACCGACGAGTGGCGCGGCGCGCTCGACCTGGAGGACCAGGATTGCTGGCAGTCGCGCTGCCATGCCACCAACCATCCGCCGGACGGCTTTATCTTCCCCCGCTATGTTCCGCCCGTGGTTGGCGATGTGATGCTGGCCCGCTTTCAAACCGCCCTGGATCTGTACAACTACATCAGCACCCGCATGCCCTGGCAGGCAGCCGGCACACGCAGCGAAGAAGAATACTGGCAGCTCACCGCCCATCTGCTGCGCATCAACGGCGTGGACCCAGGTCCTGAGCCTCTCAATGCCTCGAACGCCGCCGGCATCTTGCTTCGTCCGCTACAGGCCGGCCTGCTACAAGATGTGGCCACCCCAACCCCGACTCCAGCACCTCCCTCCCCTACCAGGACTTTCCAGCTGATCGCCGGATTGGCGGTGGGCTCATTTCTGCTGCTGGCAGGCGGGATTTTTATCGGTCTGCGGCTTAAACGGCCAGAGGTCGATTGAGCTGGGCGAAGAGATTTGAACCAGTTCCCCCCGTTACCGGTATAATATAATGAGGATACAGGAAGTCGAATATTGATGAACCCGACAGAGGTCGAGTTGGTCTTGCAGATGCAAGCCGGCAACCTGGAAGCCTTGGGGTTGCTGTATGACCGCTACCGCCAGATGGTCTTTCGCACCGCCCTGGCGATAACCGGTGATCGCGACGCGGCTAACGACCTGCTGCAGGATGTGTTCCTGCGTTTGTTCCGCTTCGCCGACCATATCGACCCACAGCGGCCATTGGAACCCTGGTTGTACCGCATGACCACCAACCTGTCCTACTCCTGGATCAAGCGCCACCGCCGCTGGCTGCGCCCCCTGGAAGACCTGGTGGAATGGATTGCCGGTTCGGGGAAGGACACGCCGCACGAAGCCGCCGAATTCAATGAAGACTGGCGCGAGCTGCAACAAGGGCTGCTCGCCCTCCCCATCCAGCAGCGCGTGGTGATCGTCCTGTATTACCTGAATGACCTGTCCTTGCAGGAAATTTCGGAGATCCTGGAAGTCCCGGTTGGCACCATCAAATCTCGCCTGCACTACGGCCGGATCGCCCTGCGCAAAAGCCTTGGACTGCTGGGCTTCCCGGAGGGCGAGCACTTACCGGATTTCAATTAAGACAACCTGTGATCATGGTGGAAAATTCTGGATGGATGAATATCTGAGTCGACGCATCAAGAACTGGGGAGCCTGGCAGCACCCCGACCGGGACGTCCGCAAACGTTTGCTGGAGCAGGCGGCCGGCGAGACCGATTCGTCCGCCCTGGCAGCCACGCAGGCCACCCGGCGCCCGTGGATCACGCTGACCTTGCCGCAAGATCTGCCGGAAAAGAACCCTTTTTCAAACCGTTATTCTCGCCACACCCAGCTTGCTATATTAAACCTGGAAATCATCTACCGGTCGAGCCCATTGCGCTATGCGTAATCGCAAACTCTGGTCGATCCCTGCCCTGGCGGTAATCTTTGTATTTACGGTGACTGCCTGCTCGAGCGGCAATCCACCGGCGCCGGCCGGCCCGGCCACTCCCCAGGATACACCTGTCCCGCAAGAGACGGCTACTCCCACAGCAACACTGGAACCACGCTTGCTGACCGTCTGCCTGGGACAGGAGCCCAGCTCACTCTTTCTCTATGCAGACAATTCACTACCCGCTCGCAGTGTGCGCAGCGCCATCTATGACGGGCCCATCGACCGGGTGGGCTACCAGCTCCAGCCGGTGATCCTGGATGCGATTCCCTCCCTGGCCAACGGCGGCGCCGCCCTGGAAGCGGTGCAGGCCGGACTGGGAGATTGGGTGATCGATGCCGACGGCGAGCTGGTCGCCCTGGCGGAAGGTGTGGCTTACCTGCCGGCCGGCTGCAGCGACCCCTCCTGCGCGGCGCTGTACACCGGCCGCGACCCGGTCGCCATGGACCAGCTGGTTGTGCGTTACCGCTTACTCCCCGGTCTGACCTGGTCGGACGGCGCCCCGCTGACTGCGGATGACTCGCTCTATTCTTATGAAACCGCCAAAAGCCTGTACCCGCAGGCACGCGCCGAGCTGCTCGACCGCACCGCGTCCTACCTTGTTATCGATGAAACCACTGCTGAGTGGCGCGGCATCCCCGGCTTGCGTGACCCAAACTATCCTGAAAACTTCTTCACCCCGCTGCCACGGCATGCCTGGGGCGAGATCCCTGCGGAGGAGCTGGCGCAGAACGAGCTGGCCTCGCGCACCCCACTCGGCTGGGGAGCGTACACGATCGATTCCTGGAGTCCAGGCGAGCACATCACGCTCAGCCCCAACCCCGGCTATTTCCGCAACGCCGAGGACCTGCCGCGCTTCGACCAGCTGATCTTCCGCTTCATAGATAGTGCCGAGCAAGCGGTGCAGGCGTTGGAAGCCGGTGAATGCGACATCTTAGATGAAAGCCTGGGGTTGGGGGCACAGCTCCCTCGCCTGCAGGAGCTGCAGGCAGCCGGGAAAGCCGCTCTAATTGAAGAGACCGAGGCGGCCTGGGAGCACATCGATTTTGGCATAATGCCATATGACCCGGCACAGCCATCCCTATTTCAGCAGAAAGCCGTCCGGCAGGCGTTGGCCCTATGCATCGACCGCAGCCAGCTGGCGCCCAGTGGTTCACCTGTTCCGGACAGCTACTCCCCGCCCGGCAACCCGCTGACAAGCCCCGGTCTGCGACAGTACGCCTACGATCCCCAGGCCGCGGCTGCCCTGCTCGACTCAGCCGGCTGGCTGGACAGTGACGGCAGCTCCAGCACGCCGCGCAGCGCCTTAGGCGTGCCCGGCGTACCGGATGGGACTCCGCTGACTTTCACCTACCTGGTAAGCAGTGATCCGCAGCAAACCGCCGCGGCAGAGACCATCCGGGGGTCGCTTGCCGGGTGCGGCATTTCTGCGGAAATTTCTAGCCTGCCTGCTGACAAGCTGTTCGCCCCCGGACCGGACGGCCTGCTCTTTGGACGACAATTTGCCCTGGCGCACTACGCCTGGCCCACAACTGCCGAACCGCCCTGCTTTCTTTACACTACCCGCCAGATCCCGGGGCCTTACCCGGAGTACCCGCTGGGTTGGGGCGGGGCCAACGCCCCCGGTTTCAGCAGCGCCGAATTTGACCCGGCCTGCAGCCAGGCGCGCAACAGCCTGCCAGACCAGCCGGAGCACGCCAGTGCCCACTTCCAGGCGCAGTCAATATTTTCCGAAGAGCTGCCCTCCCTGCCGCTGTACCTGCGCAGCGCCTACCAGGCCAGCCGCCCGGACCTGTGCGGGCTGCAACCAGACGCATCCAGCTTCAACACCTTGTGGAACCTGGAAGCGCTGGATTACGGGAGCTCCTGTCAGGGTAATTAGATGATATAAATCAGGGTTGACCAGACATTGATTCTACGGTATAAATCGTGCTTGACTCTCATTCATTGCTGCCTTTTTTGTCGCATACCTGCCCACAGACCGGAATTTCCCCTCCGGCCCGGTAGGCACTATCTATAGAACAAGTATGAAATGCTTGAAAGGAGGTGGTCGTTCGAATATACCTGAGTTGGTTCCAGCAAGCAAGTACAACTGAAGTTCCAACGTTAGATCATTTTTTTCAACAACACTTTGCAAGGAGGAGAACGTATGAACACTCGAAATAAAGTCTGGTTGGCCCTGAGCACCCTGCTGGTCTTCAGCATGCTGCTGGCAGCCTGCGGCAGCCCCGAGACGGTTGTCGAGACCGTCATCGTCACCCAGGAAGTCATGGTCGAAGGTACCCCCCAGGTGGAGACGATCATCGTCACCGCCACACCCGTGCCCCCCACCGAAGTGCCCCCCACCCCCGAGCCGCAGCCGGCTGACACCGCTGTACTCGCCCTGCAGCAGGAGCCCGACACTTTACACCCGCTGATCGGCTCGATGATGTCCCGCACGATCGTCAATTCTGCCTGGCAGGTTGGCTGCATGGGCCAGGATCAAAATGCCGTCTGGATCAATTTGGGCTGTGAAGGCGATATCCCGACTTTTGAAAACGGCGGGGCTGTCTGGGTAGGCGAAGGCGCCGACAAGTACCTGGAAGTGACCCACAAGATCCGCGATGACTGGCGCTGGACGGACGGCACCCCGGTCACTACTGCCGACGTGCTCTACTACTGGAAACTGACCATGGACCCCAACATGGAAGTAGCCGGCCGCTCCCAGTCCGAGAAGCTCTTCGACCTCGTGGCCGTTGATGAAAAGACCTGGAAGGTGCAGTTCCTGAGCGAAAACCAGGCTAAGGCTGCTTGCGCCGGCACCCTGACCGGCAACATCGACTTTACCGCCTTCAAGGCCGACTATGAAGAATCCGGCTTCTGCAACCAGGTTGGTCCGATGGTAGACTCGATCTTCTGGACAGCCGGCACCGGCTGGCTGCCCGAGCACGCTATTGGCACTGTCCCGGCAGCCGATCAGGCAGCCCTCGACTGGACGACCATCCCAGGCGATGGCGCCTATTTCCTCAAGGAATGGAAGCAAGGCCAGGAAATCGTGCTGGAGAAGTCCGACCAGCCCTTCCCGCTCGGCGATGCGGCGATCAAGACCATCATCTTCCGCTTCTTTGGCGAGACCGCCGCCGTCATTGCAGCCCTGCAGAATGGCGAGCTGGATGCCGTCACCGGCACCGGCGGCCTGAGCGTGGCGAATGCCCCTGACCTGGACAAGATCGAAGAGACCGGCACATACGATATGATCTACGAGCCCGGCTACCAGTGGGAGCACATCGACCTCAACACCGCCAAGCCCCCGTTCGATAACCCGCTCGTCCGCCAGGCCATGTACCACGCCATCGATCGGCAGGCCGTGGTCGACAAGCTGTACTTCGGCAAGCAGTCCACCACCGACCTGCCCATTCCGTCCTTTAACTGGGCCTTCACCGAGAATATTACCAAATATCCGTTTGACCCGGAAAAAGCCAAGGCTCTGTTGGTTGAAGCCGGCTACAACTGCGACGCTCTACCCTGCACCGATGCAGACGGCAAGGCGCTCGAGTTCACCCTGATGACCACCGACCGCGCCGACCGCCAGGCCCTGGCGCAGGTTATCCAGCAGCAGCTAAAAGCGGTTGGCTTCGGCGTCAACCTGCAGTTCCTGTACGGCCGCGGCCTGTTTGCTCCCTGCTCGCAGGGCGGCCCGCTCTCCTGCCGCACCTTCGATGCCGCCATCTACACCTGGATCACCGGCGACGACCCTGCCCACATCGGCCTGTACGACTGCGCCGCCATCCCAACCGAAGCGAACAACTGGTCCGGTCAGAACTACCCCAGCTACTGCGACCAGCGGGCGGACGAGCTGCTCAAGCTCAACGAGACCGACCCCGAAGTCAGCCTGTCGCTCGAAAAGCGCAAGCCGGTCCTCGAAGAATTCTTCCAGCTCTGGACCGCCGCTGTCCCGGTCATCCCGCTGTTCTCCAACACCCGTGTCTACGTCGTGCGCAACGGCTTTGAGAACTGGAAAGCCGGCCCGACGCAGTACTCTGCTGACGCCTGGAATGCCTGGGAATGGACGCTCGCTAAATAAGTAATTGAGCTACCTGATCAGGAAGTTTTAAGTCAATGTGTATGTTTGGGCGGCCTTGCCGCCCAAACATACACTTACAGAAGCGTAGGGATTGCCTTAAACGCTGGTATTCAGGATAGGAGTATGATTGTATGACAAATTACATTATCCGCCGGCTGATCCAGTCTTTAGTCTTATTGTTTTTCATCTCCTGGCTGATTTACATGCTGCTCAACCTTGTGCCAGGTGGGCCATTCGATATGCTGGCGCTCAGCAATCCACGCATCACCCAGTCGCAAGTCGATCGCCTGAATGCCCTGCTCGACCTGGATAAACCGCTCCTGCCTGGCAGGTATTGCCCGGTAGATAAATCCGGTGAGCCACTGCCTTGCCGCTTAGACCAGGGCCGCTACGTCCGCTGGCTGACCAAAGTCCTGCAGGGCGATTGGGGCACGTCCTGGACCATGAAAACGGGCCAGACGGTGACCAGCCTGATCATTGGAGCGCCTGGGCTATACGATCCTGCTAATGAGCTTGTCTACCATCCTTGCAATCATCATTGCTGTTCCGATCGGCATTTATTCCGCCGTCCGCCAGTATTCGGTGGGCGATTACGCCATGACCACCATCGCCTTTTTCGGCCAATCGATGCCCACCTTCTGGACCGGGCTGATGGCCATGGCCATCTTTGCGGTGGCACTCAACTGGTTCCCGACCGGCGGGGTGCGCAGTACCGGCATGGAAGGCGATATCATCGAGGCCCTGGCCAATATCTTCACCTTTGGCCGCTCCTATCCCGAGCTGGCGGGGAAGCAGATCCCGACTATCCTGGACGGGTTGCATCACGTAGCGCTTCCGGTGCTGGTGCTGACCTTCTTTAACATGGCGGTCTGGAGCCGCTACACACGGGCTTCTATGCTGGAAGTGATGCGCCAGGATTACATGCGCACTGCCCGCTCCAAGGGCCTGATCGAGCGGCTGGTGATCATGAAGCACGGCCTGCGCAATGCCCTGATCCCGCTGATCACCATCCTGGCCCTGACCATCCCTGGTTTGTTTGCCGGGGCGATCATTACCGAATCGATCTTCTCCTGGCCGGGCATGGGGCGCATGTATATCGACGCCATCTCCAACGTCGATTGGCCGGTCGTGCAAGGGCTGCTGGTGATCACCGCCGGGTTGATTATTTTTTCCAACCTGCTGGCCGACATCCTGTATGCGGTAGTCGACCCCCGCATCCAGTACAGCTAGGAGATCAGCGATGGCCACAGCTACTGCAACGACGACCGCCAATATTGGAGACCTCAAAAGCACTGAAAAACCGGTCAGCCAGTGGGCAATTGCCTGGAAGCGCCTGCGCCGCCACAAGCTGGCCATGATCGGCCTGGTGAGTTTCATCCTCATCGTGATTGCCAGCGTGCTGGCGCCGGTCATCGCTCCCTACGATTACGAAGAAATCAACCTCGACCAATCGTATGCGCCCTTCATGTCACCCGGCGAAGCAGGTCGCCCCGATCACTTCCTGGGCACCGACAAACTGGGGCGCGACATTCTCTCCCGCCTGCTGTATGCCGGGCGCATCTCCCTGGTTGTGGCGCTGGTCGTCACCGTGTTCTCCATTCTCATCGGCGCCACCATTGGAGCGATCTCGGGCTCATTTGGCGGCGCTACCGATACGGTTTTGATGCGCTTTACCGATATCATGCTGACCTTGCCATTATTGCCGCTGTTGCTGATCCTATCCAGCAGCCTGCGGCAGTTCGTCCAGCTGCAGGACCTCCTGGGCTCCAACCTGAGCGTGGTGATCATCATCTTCGTGCTGGTCATCTTTGGCTGGATGGGCGTCGCCCGCCTGGTGCGCGGCAGCGTGCTCAGCCTGCGCACCCAGGATTTCATCGAGGCCACCCGCGCCCTGGGTTCAAGCCGCTCGCGCATCATCTTCCGCCACCTGATGCCCAACTCGATGGCGCCGATCATCGTCGCCGCCACCCTGGGCTTTGGGGGGTCATCATTTTGGAATCGGCCCTGTCGTTCCTGGGCTTCGGCGTCATGCCCCCGGTTCCCACCTGGGGCAACATGCTCAACGAGGCGCGCAACTCGCCGCTGGAATACCTGTTCGTCCAGGCGCTCTCGCCCGGATTTATGATCTTTGTCGTGGTTTTGTCGATTAATTTCATCGGCGATGGGCTGCGGGATGCACTGGATCCACGCCTGAGCATCTAGGTAATTATGGGCCAGGGACAGACTCCGGTCAAGCCGCGCGTTTGGGGCATGCTGTTCGTCGTCGGCTTATTCATCCTGCTGATGTTCTATGGCACGATCCTCATCGCCTCCAGGGATCCGTTTTGGTTCCTGTCCGGTTTTAACGAGCTGCCCGCCGCCTCGTCGTATATCACGCAGGCCAGCAAACTGAATACGTCCCCGGGCAGCCAGGTTTTGATCTGCTGGCTGAAGCCCTGCAAGACAGCCTGGATCAGGGAATTGCGCGTCAATCCGGAATTGGCTTTTCGGAAGCCACTTACCAGGATGCCTACCAGAAATACCTGACGGTCGAAGCCTTTTTTGACCAACCGGTCAAGCTGCACGCCTGGTTTAATACCGGCCAGGCCAGCAAGATGTTGATCCCGATAACCGGACGTCATTCCGAGCTTTCGGTAGTTTTGTTGGGCGACAAGGGCGCTTACAGGGTCCATGGCCCGGCGATGAAAAATTTACAGCCGCTGCGCGATGCGCTCGCCGCGCTGGGCTACCAGTAACGCGGAGGTATGATTCTTTATGTTGAATGATCAAATAACCACTGCCGATGACCAGCCCATCCTGGAAGTACGGAACCTGAAAACCTATTTCTATACCGACGCCGGCGTAGTCAAGGCCGTCGACGGGGTGGATTTCTCCTTGCAGCGCGGCGAGGTGCTCGGCCTGGTAGGCGAGTCCGGCTGCGGCAAGAGCGTCACCTCTTTCTCGATCATGCGCCTGGTCGGCCAGCCCGGCCGGATTGTCGAAGGCGAGATCCTGTTCGAAGGCCAGGACCTGGTGCAAATACCCGAGATCAGAGATGACCCACATGCGCGGCAACCGCATGTCGATGATCTTCCAGCAGCCGCAATCCAGCCTGAACCCGTGTACAAGATCGGCGACCAGGTGGCCGAAGTGCTGCGCATCCACCAGCAAATGACCAAGGACCAGGCCTGGGCCAAGGCGGTCGAGCTGCTGCGCCTGGTGGGCATTCCGGATGCCGAGAAGAAAGCCAGCGCTTACCCACACGAGGTCTCCGGCGGGCAGGCGCAGCGCGTGATGATCGCCATGGCACTGGCCCTCAACCCGCAGCTGCTGATCGCCGACGAGCCCACCACCGCCCTGGATGTGACCATCCAGGCCCAAATCCTGGACCTGATGCGCAACCTGCGCACCAGCTTCGAGACTTCCGTGATCCTGATCACCCATGATCTGGGCGTGATTGCTGAGATGGCCGATAACGTGGCGGTGATGTATGCCGGCCGGATCGTCGAAAAGACCGACGTCAACACCTTGTTTGCCCGGCCGCTGCACCCCTATACACAAGGGCTGATCGATTCGATCCCCGTGCTGGGCGTCGTTAAGGAGCGCCTGGAAGTCATTCCCGGCAACGTGCCCAACCTGGTCAACCTGCCGCCAGGCTGCCGTTTTGCCCCGCGCTGCCTGGCGCGCGAGCAATACGGGCTGGAAATATGCAACCGGGTAGATCCGGAGCTGGAGATGGTAGAGCGTGACCATACGGTGCGCTGCTGGCTGTACCTGGACTATGAGGATCACCGGGCGCCGTTGCGCCTGGAACAGGATTACCCCGTCGAAGGCAGCATTCAATTATCAGGGAGCTAAAGATGAGTTCACAACCAGAAAATTCTGAAACCAACTTGCAGTCTCCCGTCTCGGTCAATGCGCCCTCCAGGGATGCCAGAACTTTAATCAAGGTCAATAACCTGGTCAAGCACTTCCCGGTGCGCGGCGGGTTATTGCAGCGCACCGTCGCCTGGGTCAAGGCGGTCGATAACGTCAGCTTTACCATCCGGGATGGCGAAACGCTGGGGCTGGTAGGCGAGTCGGGCTGCGGCAAGACCACTGTCGGGCGCACGATGCTGCGCCTGGTCGAGCCTACCTCCGGCGAGATCGATTTTGATGGACGTGATATCCTGAAGCTGAAGGGCAACGACCTGAAGGAAATGCGCCGCAATATGCAGATCATCTTCCAGGACCCCTATTCGTCGCTGGACCCGCGCATCCCGGTCGGCAGAGTCGATCGCTGAAGGCTTGAAGATCCACAATGTTGGCGATCCCAAGCTGCGCTTCGATGTCGTACTGGACGTGCTCAAGAAAGTGGGCATGGAAGACTATCACGCCCGGCGCTACCCGCACGAATTTTCCGGCGGCCAGCGCCAGCGTATCGGCATCGCCCGCGCCCTGGCCCTGCAGCCCAAGTTCATCGTTGCCGATGAGCCCGTCTCGGCGCTGGATGTCTCGATCCAGTCGCAGGTGCTTGAACATCCTCAACGACCTGCAGAACGAATTTCACCTGACCTACCTGTTCATTGCCCACAACCTGAGCGTGGTGGAGCACATCTCGGACCGTGTGGCGGTGATGTACCTGGGCAAGATGGTCGAGATGGCCGACCGGGATGAGCTGTACCGCAACCCGCTGCATCCCTACACCCAGGCGCTGATGTCCGCCATCCCTATTCCCAATCCGACGATCAAGCGCGAGCGCATCATCCTGCAGGGCGACGTACCCAGCCCGGTGAATCCGCCTTCTGGCTGCCGCTTCCACCCGCGCTGCCCGGTGGTGATGGAGCAGTGCTCGCAGCAGGAACCGCCACTGATCGAATTCTCTCCAGATCACTTTGTGGCCTGTTGGCGGGTCACTTAATGCCCTGCCCTGCATGGCTTCACAATGAAATTATGGTACAATTCATGCCGCCCGAATGACCGGCGCCCCGCACCGCTCTTTGGTGCAGGGGGGGTGGCTTTTGTAAATGGGCAAGGACCTCAGTCAGAGGAGTTAAGCATTCCTATTGGGGCGTGGTGCAACGGTAGCACAGCGGACTTTGGATCCGTATATCCTGGTTCGAATCCGGGCGCCCCAGCCTGTTTGACTTAAGACGAGCTTTCCATCCCCTGCCGGGTGATGGGTTGCTCGTTATTTTATGTATCCAGGTGTATTAGATGAAGATATCCGCCATTATCCTTGCAGCCGGTCAGGGAACTCGCATGCGCTCATCACAGCCCAAGGTGCTCCATCCGCTGATGGGGAAACCCCTGATTGAGTATGCACTGCAGGCCGCTCGACATGTCACTGGCCAGCAGCCGGTCGTGATCGTTGGACATGGCGCCGACCAGGTGCGGCAGGCGGTCGGCGAGGCGGGCACCTGCCTGCTGCAGGAGCCACAGTTGGGCACCGGCCACGCTGTCATGCAGGCCGAAGCTGCACTGAGCGGCCAGGCTGACCTGGTGCTGGTCACGTATGCCGATATGCCGCTGCTTTCTACTGGAACGCTGCAGCGTCTGATAGATCTGCAGCAGCAGCACAACGGTCCGATCACCATGCTCACCCTGCTGGCGGACGACCCGCGCGGCTTTGGCCGGGTGGTGCGGGATGCCTCGGGGCGGGTGCAGGCCATCGTAGAAGAAGCACAAGCCACCATCGAGCAGCTCACCATTCGCGAGCTCAACTCCGGTGTGTACTGCTTCCGGGCAGAATGGCTGTGGCCGGCTCTGGCGCGCATCCCGCTATCCCCAAAAGGCGAATACTACCTGACGGACCTGGTCGGCATCGCCGTCGCCGAAGGGCTGTCCGTCCAGGCAGTTACTGCCTCCGACCCGGCCGAGCTGATCGGCATCAACACCCGCCAGCACCTGGCCGAAGCTGGGGACCTGCTGCGCCATCGCATCAACCACGCGTGGATGCTGGCTGGTGTGACCTTGATCGACCCGGCGACTACCTACATCGAGCCGGAAGTCCTTATCGGTCAGGATACGGTTATATGGCCCAATACAACCTTGCGTGGCCGCACGGTGATTGGCGAAAACTGCACCCTTGGCCCGAACTCTATTATCATCGACGCTCAGATCGGTAAAGAGTGCACAATCGTTGCTTCCATGCTCGAAAAAGCCGTTTTGGAAGACCGGGTTGACGTGGGGCCTTTTGCCCATCTGCGTAAAGGCGCCCATCTGGCCCATGACGTGCATATGGGCAACTTTGGCGAAGTCAAGAACTCCTATCTCGGTCCGGGCACTAAAATGGGCCATTTCTCATACATCGGCGACGCCACCATCGGCGAGGATGTTAATATTGGCGCCGGAACGATCACCTGCAACTTCGACGGTGAGCATAAGAACCCCACAAATATTGGCGACCATGTATTCATTGGCAGCGATACGATGCTGGTGGCTCCCGTCACGCTTGGCGATCGGGCGCGCACCGGCGCTGGGGCTGTGGTGACAAAAAATGTCCAACCCGACACCTTGGTGGTGGGAGTGCCGGCACGCGCCATCCGCAGGCTGAAGAAAAATGAATGATCTGTTTTGGGTTGTGCTCTGTCTGGTAGTGCTTATAGCGCTCGACCTGGTCGCTGTCGCTATTCGGGCAGCCTTTCTGGAAACCAGCCAGGCGAGAATGCTGGCCTTGCGCGAGCAACCCGGCAGCCGAGCCAGCCAGGCGGTCGAGCTGGTGCACAACCCGCTGCGGCTGCGTGCCAGCTTGAATCTCTCCCTGGTCCTGACGCGCTTTCTATTGGCCGGGCTGGCCATGTTTTTGCTGGTAGAGCAGCCCTGGATCAGCCTTCCCTGGGGGATCCTGATCCTGCTGGTAGCCGCTTTTGGGCTTTTCTGGGTGGAATGGGCCATCGCCATCAACGCGGTGGTCAAAGCGGAGCAATGGGTTCTGAAGCTGGTGCCTGCGGCACGCCTGTGGCTGACTCTGTTTTCCTGGCTGGTGGCCATACCGCTGTGGGTCACCAAGCGGCTGACCGGCGCCACCGACCCGGTGGGGGCTTTTACCGAGCAGGAGCTGAAAACCCTGGTGGACGCTGCTGTCCAGGAAGACGACTCCCTGGAGCGTGATGAAACCCGCATGATCCACTCCATATTTCAGCTCGGCGAGACCCTGGCACGCGAGATCATGGTGCCGCGGATCGACATGCTTGCCCTGGAAGCCGACACCCCGGTTGGTGGTGCGGTGCAGGCTTTACTGCAATCGGGCCATTCGCGTGTCCCGGTGTATGACGATACAGTCGACAATATGCTCGGCCTGCTATATTCCAAGGACCTGCTGCGCGTCTGGCAGGAAGGGGACAGGATCGCCTCCTTGAGGGCTTTGCTGCGCCCGGCCTATTTTATTCCAGAGGCCAAGAAAGTGGATGAGCTGCTGGCCGAGATGCAAATCCGGCGCATTCACATGGCGATCGTGGTGGACGAGTACGGCGGTGTCGCCGGATTGGTCACTCTGGAGGACATCGTCGAGGAGATCGTCGGGGAGATCCAGGACGAGTTCGACCAGGGCGAAGAATCGCCCTATCAGGAGTTGGGCGATGGCGACTACCTTTTCCTGGGACGAGTAGACCTGGATGATTTTAATGAAGTGATGAGCAGCAACCTGTCCAAAGACGACGCCGACACCCTGGGTGGCTACATTTACAGCAGCCTGGGACGCGTGCCGCACGTGGGCGACCAGGTGCACAAAGATGAGTTGCTTTTGACTGTGGAGCAAGTCAGCGCCCGGCGCATCCGCAAGGTGCGAGCCGGCTGGCAACAGGTAACTGCCAACGTTAGAGAGGAAAAAGATGATGTGGACGGATGAGCAGCGCAGAAAGCTGATCCAGGCCGCGCAGGAAGCCCGCCGCTGGGCGTATGCGCCTTATTCAAAATACCCGGTTGGTGCAGCCCTGCTATCGGCTTCCGGGAAAATTTACGATGGTGTGAATGTGGAAAACGCCGCTTATCCAACCGGGATTTGCGCCGAGCGTGTGGCAGTCTTCAAAGCCGTCTCCGAAGGCGAGCGCGAGTTCATTGCCATCGCAGTGGTCACCGATAACGGCGGCTCACCTTGCG
Source organism: uncultured Chloroflexia bacterium (assembly GCA_963744375.1). GTDB lineage: Bacteria > Chloroflexota > Anaerolineae > Anaerolineales > UBA4823 > CTSoil-045. The sequence continues at coordinate 86,137 of CAVUTH010000003.1, forward strand.
GCTCCTGCCGCCAGGTAATTTCTGAGTTCGGACTGGAGACGATTGTGGTGCTTGCAGATGCCCAGGGACAGGTCGTCCTGGAAACCAGTATCTCGGACCTGCTGCCCGGCGCATTCCGACCGGAGCACTTACCTCACTAGAAATTTATTACGGTACAGCGGTTGCTTGCGGCTGCAGCAGCTCAGCCAGGATCCAGGCCTGCTGGGTGTTGGGAATTATCACCTGCAGCCAGGTTTTCCCACCGGCTTCCACGGGTCCAGCAATCACCTGCACCACAGTGCCATTGGCTAACAAACCCATAACCTGCCCATCCGGCTCATCCCGATAGAAAGCCCCACCGGCATCGCCGGCATCCACCACCGCAAGAACGGGGGTTGGCGTGGGAGTGGGCGTGTCTGTGGGCGTTGGAGTCGCAGTCAGCGTTGCAGTTGGTGTCAACGTCGCCGTCGGTGGGATGGGCGTCTCAGTCGGTGTCGGTGTGAGCGAGGCTGTAGGTGTGGGGCTGGGGATAGGCGTCGGCAGACCAACCTGCCCGCCGATAGCTGCGCCTGCCCCGCCCAGGCCGATCAGCAGGATGACACAGGCCAGGGTCACCACACCGCCAAGAGAATATCCGAACAAGGTCAGCGGGCGGAAACCGACCAGCGCCAGCGTCAAGGCTCCCAGCAAAGCACCGCCGGACAAATAGATCGCAAACACCACCAGGCCGTCCGGCCATAAATACGGCGCCCCACTGCCCAAACCAAAGCCGGCAGCCGCCAGCGGCAGGTAAAGCATGTAGGCCAGGGCTACGTTAGTAAAAGGCGCCAGCCAGCCATAGCCATCCGGCCCGGCGCCTGCCACTGCTGCCACAGTCAGTACCGCTGCCACCGCCGTGACCAGGATGCTGATCCAGGAGAGCTGCGTGGCATGCTGCGCCAGGGTCAGGTTGAGCGGCATCGTATCCTGTGCCAGGCTGCCACCAGCCCATCCCGCCGCCAACACCAGACCTGCACCAACCAGCAAGCCGGCCAGGCTGCGCAGGAAATGCCTTCCCGAGCCCAGCGCGGTAGCCAGCGCCATGCCGACGAAGGGGGCCATTAATGGCGACAGCGCCGCACCCAGCACAAGCACGGCCGGTTCATTCAGGGCTATGCCCAGGGCCAGAACAACCCCAGCCAGGATCGAGAACAGGAAAAAATCCACCGACAGGCCGGCGCGGCGCATCGTCTGGTCGGCAAAGGCGGCTCGCTGGTCTGCGTCCAGTGGCGCGAGAAGACGGCGGGCTCGCCGGCGGCGGGCAGGCGGCAGCTGCTCCGGATCGTCCGGAATCGGTTGGGTTTGCGGCAGGCTCATTGGCGTAAGCTGGCTACGATGCGCAGGGGTTTTTCCAGCAATTCAAATGCCGCCTGGATAGTAGGCGCTACCAGGTCGGCGGAGAGCAGCGCCTCTACCGCCACACCTTCCACAGATAAGACACAGATTCCCAGAGCTGCTTCCTTTAACATAGCAGCATCATTGGCGCCCTGGCCAATCGCCACCACCTGGGCCGGGTTTAGCTTGCGGATGTACTCCGCCTTCTGGCCGGCTTCATCACCAGGGCGGATGCGCACCGCGGTCAGGCCAAGCTGCTGGTCGATCAGTCCCTGGCGTCCGTGGGTATCGGCCGTCAGCAGGTGAATCTGCAGCCGGTCGCGCAGTGTGCGGATACCGCGCGCAACGCCCTCGATTAGCTGTCCATCCACCGCCAGCGTTCCATTGACATCACATACCAGGTGCTCCAGTTGTAGCACACCCCGCCCGGGGATATGAAGCTCAATCATAGGGCAATTATAGTACAATTACCCAGTTTTCATACCCTTGCACCGCGCCTATGGCGCGGCACTGCGGCGATGCAAAGAACAGACCGCCTTGGAGCGCAACCACCGGCATGCCCTTTTCCCGTAGCATCCTGATTTTCACCCTGGCAATCACCTTCGTCCTGGCTGCCTGCAGCACCGCTGCGCCAGAACTCGCAAACGCCCACCCCGGCGATGACGGCAGCCCCAACTGCCACTTTCACACCCCAACCCACACCGACTACCCCGCCGCCTATGGTCATCCTGCTGGCCCCGGAAGGCTCGGATGCCACCTTAATCGCCGCCCTGCAGGAAAAGCTGCCAGAGCTGGCCGCTCAGGAGGGTATGCAGTTCGAGACACGCCCGGCCCTCTCAGCCGCCGAGATCGGTCCCAACCTGCGCATCGTGGTGGCCGTGGCCCCCAATTCCGGCATCTCCCAGCTGGCGGCCGGCGCTCCCGGGACGCAGTTCCTGGCGCTTGGTATCCCCGGCATTCAACCAGCGCCTAACCTGAGCGTGGTCGGTAGCACTGACGGTCAGCCGGACCAGATGGGCTTCATTGCCGGCTACCTGGCGGCCGTTATCACCAACGATTGGCGCGCCGGCGTCATCAGCAGCGACGACGCCGCCGGCCAGCTGGCCGCGCAGGGCTTCGACAATGGCGTTGTGTTTTTCTGTGGCCTGTGCCGGCCGGCTTTCCCCCCATTTTACGAATATCCCATCCTGGTCTCACCTCCCGGGCAGGCGGCTGCCGACAGCCTGATCAGCCAGGGCATACAGACCGTCTACCTGGCCCCCGGGGCCGGCGATCCCGCCCTGCTGGAGTACCTGGCGCAGGCTAACCTCAACCTGATCGGCAGTGCTCCTCCGCCGGAGAACCTGAAAGATCATTGGGTGGCCACCATCCAGACCGACCTGCTGGCCAGCCTGGAGCAGCTGTGGCCCGACCTGATGATAGGCCAGGGCGGCGCCAACCTGCCTACCCCAATCGTCATCACCGACCGCAACGAGGCCCTGTTCAGCACCGGCCGCCAGCGCCTGGTGGATGCTACCCTGGCCGACCTGCAAGCCGGTTATATCGGAACGGGCGTTACCCAGCCCTAAACGAATATTGGTAAATCTTTCCCGGTTGTACAACTTTTGCCCTATCCTTGATATGACAAATCTCATATTGCATACATACCATATTTGTGCTAGACTAGCACTATCTTGGTGGTTTTCTTTTCGAAAGGAGGAGCTGCGATCGCCGAGAGCACCCTTATCATCTCACCCGTATTAAACCAATCCCCGAAAATCGTCTCTCTTTAGGAGGAGAAACCTGTATGTCCAAAAAGCTTTTTGCGTTCTTAAGTATTTTGATCGTCCTTTCGATGTTGCTGGCAGCCTGCGGCGCCGAAGCGACGCCCGTCCCCACCGAAGAAGCGCCAGTTGTTGTCGAAGAACCCACTGCTGAACCCGTTGTGGAAGAGCCCACCGTAGCTCCCCCAGCCGAGGCTGCCTTCAAAGCCTGCCAGGTGACCGACACCGGCGGCATCGACGACAAGTCCTTCAACGCCACCGCCTGGAAGGGCGTCCAGGATGCCATGACCGAGCTCGGCATCGAAGGCAAGTACCTCGAATCCCAGCAGCAGACCGACTACGAGAAGAACATCAACGCCTTCATCGAAGAGGGCTGCGATATCATCGTCACCGTCGGCTTCCTGCTGGGCGATGCCACCAAGGCTGCCGCCGAAGCCAACCCCGATCAGAAGTTCTCGATCGTCGACTACGCCTACGATCCCGCCATCCCCAACGTCCTGGGGCAGGTCTTCTCCACCGACCAGGCCGGCTTCCTGGCCGGCTACCTGGCCGCCGGCATGACCAAGACCGGCAAGGTCGGCACCTTCGGCGGCATCCAGATCCCGACCGTGACCGTCTTCATGGACGGCTTCGCGCTCGGCGTGAAGTACTACAACGAGCAGAAGGGCACCGCCGTGGAAGTCCTGGGTTGGGATCCTGAGACCCAGACCGGCTCTGTTCACCGGCAACTTCGAGATCCACCGATGACGGCCGCACCATGGGCGAGACCCTCATGGACGAAGGCGCCGACATCATCATGCCCGTCGCCGGCCCGGTTGGCCTGGGCACCGCTGCCGCTGCTCAAGGAACGCGGCAACGCCTAGATCATCGGCGTGGACTGCCGACTGGTATCTCACCGCCCCCGACTACCAGACATCACCCTGACCTCTGTCTTGAAGAACATGGACGTCACCACCTTCGAGGCGATCAAGACGGTCATGGATGGCACCTTCGAGGGCGGCGTGACGTCGGTAGCCTGGAGAACGGCGGCGTGGGCCTGGCCCCTTTCCACGATCTGGACGCTTCCGGTCTCGGCCGAGCTCAAGGCCGAGCTGGAGCAGATCCAGGCCGGCGTGATTGCCAAGGACATCTCCGCAAATGTAGAAGATTACTTCCTGCAAGCGCCGGAAGGCTTCAAGGCCTGCCAGGTGACCGACACCGGCGGCATCGACGACAAGTCCTTCAACGCCACCGCCTGGAAGGGTATCCAGGATGCCATGGCTCGCTTTGGCATCGAGGGCAAGTACCTCGAGTCGCAGCAGCAGACCGACTACGAGAAGAACATCAAAGCCTTCATCGATGAGGGCTGCGAATCATCGTCACCGTCGGCTTCCTGCTGGGCGATGCCACCAAGGCCGCCGCCGAAGCCAACCCGGAGCAGCCGTTCTCGATCGTCGACTACGCTTACGATCCCGCCATCCCCAACGTCCTGGGGCAGGTCTTCAACACCGATGAAGCCGCCTTCCTGGCTGGCTACCTGGCCGCCGGCATGACCAAGACCGGCAAGGTCGGCACCTTCGGCGGCATGCAGATCCCGACCGTCACCATCTTCATGGACGGCTTCTATTACGGCGTGCAGTACTACAATGAAGAAGCACGGCACAGCGTGAAGGTCCTGGGCTGGGATCCCGCCACCCAGACCGGCTCTGTTCACCGGCAACTTCGAGATCCAACGAAGACGGCCGCACCCTGGGCCTGACCTTCATGGATGAAGGCGCCGACATCATCATGCCCGTCGCCGGCCCGGTTGGCTGGGCACCGCTGCTGCTGCTCAACGAGCGCGGCAACGTCCTGATCATCGGCGTGGACACCGACTGGTACATCACTGCTCCCGATTTCCAGAGCATCTGCTGACCTCGGTCCTGAAGAACATGGACATCACGACCTATGAGTCCATCAAGCAGGTCATCGACGGTACCTTCGCCGGCGGCGTGATCGTCGGTACCCTGGCGAACGGTGGTGTGGGCCTGGCGCCCTTCCATGACCTGGATGCTTCGGTCTCAGCCGAGCTCAAGGCCGAGTTGGACCAGCTCAAGGCCGATATCATCTCCGGCAAGCAATCGGTCAAGCCTTAACAATAATCAGTTCCGCACGGAAGCGGGGTTGGCAAAATGCCAACCCCGCTTTTTTTCGCCAATTGGGTTTTAATTGGTTTCATGGCGGATTATGGTAAAATTTTTAAACTCATATTAATCGATCCCCACCCACCGGAGGTCTGCTGATTACCATGACACCTGTACTTGAGCTCCAAGGGATCACCAAACGCTTTCCGGGCGTGCTGGCCAATGATCACATCGATCTGACGTTGGAACAAGGCGAGATCCATGCCCTGCTGGGGGAAAACGGCGCCGGCAAAACCACCCTGATGAATATTCTCTACGGCCTGTACCAGCCGGATGAAGGTGAAATCTTGGTGCGCGGCCAGCAGATCAAGGTGCATTCACCCAGCGATGCCATCGCCGCCGGCATTGGCATGGTGCACCAGCATTTCATGCTGGTGCCGGTCTTCACCGTCACAGAAAATGTGATGCTGGGCGATGAGGATGTGAAGGCTGGCTGGTGTCTTGGATCGCAAAGCCGCCGCCGCTAAGATCCGCGAGATTTCCGAGCAATACAATCTGGAAGTCGATCCGGATGCGTATATCAAGGATCTGCCGGTCGGCGTGCAGCAGCGGGTGGAGATCATCAAGCTGCTCTACCGCAATGCCGACATCCTGATCCTGGATGAGCCCACCGCCGTGCTGACCCCGCAAGAAGCCGAAGAGCTGTTCAAGATCATGCGTTCGCTGGTGGCGCAGGGCAAATCGATCATCTTCATCACCCACAAGCTGCGCGAAGTGCTGGAAGTCGCCGACCGGATCACCGTCATCCGGCGCGGCAAGGTGATCGGCAGCACCACGCCGGACGAAGCCGACCAGAACAAGCTGGCCGAGATGATGGTCGGGCGCCTGGTGCAGCTGGAAATGGATAAAGAGCCTGCCGTACCCGGTGAATGCGTCCTGCAGGTGGAAAATCTGGTCGTACTGGACGATCGCCAGCCAGATTGCCGTGGATGGTGTCTCCTTTGAAGTCGCGCAGGCGAAGTGTTGGGCATTGCCGGGGTGCAGGGCAACGGCCAGACCGAGCTGGTGGAAGCGCTCACCGGGCTGCGCACTGCCCTGGACGGGAAGATAACCATCGACGAGCAGGATATGTCACCGCGCCACACCCCGCAAGATCACCGAGCTGGGCGCGGCCCATGTCCCGGAAGACCGCCAGCGGGACGGGCTGGTGCTGCCATTCCCGGTGGCCGACAACCTGATCTTGAATACCTATTACCTGCCACCGTTCTCCAAGGGGGTTGTCCTGCAAGAACAACAAGATCCTGGAGAATGCCAACCGCCTGATCAAGGAGTTTGACATCCGCACGCCCGGCCCAGTTACCAGCGCCGGCTCGCTCTCGGGCGGCAACCAGCAGAAAGTGATCGTCGCGCGTGAGTTTTCCCGCCCGATCAAGCTGCTGGTCGCTTCGCAGCCCACCCGCGGCCTGGATGTTGGCTCGATCGAGTATATCCACGGACGCTGATCCTGAAAAGCGCGACGAGGGCTGCGCCGTGCTGCTGGTCTCGTCCGAGCTGGACGAGATCATGGAGCTTTCTGACCGGATCGCCGTGATGTACCGTGGCAAGATCGTTGATATCCTGCCCGCAGCTGCCAGCCACCAAAGAAAAAGTCGGCCTGCTGATGGCCGGCGTCACTCAACCGGTTGCCGCAGCCGGAGAACTGCCCCAGCCCAGCGCGACACAGGAGTAATCCATGTCTGAGGAAAACCCGAAACCGAACCAGACGCCCGCGGAACCCCCTAAACAGACCGCTACGGAAGTCTTCCTGGAGGAAGTAGCCCGACCTTCGGCGCCAAAGGGAGCGTCTCGCAGCCGTCGGATTGGCCAAACCCTGCTTATCCCGATCCTGGCAATTTTCACCGGCCTGCTGATGGGTGCGATCTTCATCGTACTGACCTCGCCGTCATTCTACGCCGCCCTGCAGATCTCAATTGTCGCCGGGCTGAAGGAAGCCTGGAATATTATCAGTGTCGCCTACGGCGCGCTTTTTACCGGCGCCTTTGGCTCCCCCTCCGAGATGTGGGCTGCCATTACCAGCGGCGACCCAGAAGCAATTCGAGAAGCCTTCTACCCGCTATCCGAGAGCCTGGTAGCCTCCACGCCATATATTTTTGGCGGCTTGTCGGTCGCCCTGGGCTTCCGGGTAGGCCTGTTCAACATCGGCGCCGAAGGTCAGCTGTTCATCGGCGCCATCTCCGCCGCTTTTGTCGGCTATTCTTTGACCGGTCTGCCGCTCCTTATCCACATGCCGCTTGCATTCCTGGCCGGCGCACTGGGCGGTGCACTATGGGGCTTTATCCCCGGCTGGCTTGAAAGCAAAAACAGGTGCTCACGAGGTGATCAATACGATTATGCTGAACTATATCGCCTTTCGACTGAGCGATTGGCTGCTCACCGGTCCGATGCAGCGCCCCGACTCATTCAACCCGGTCAGCCCTACCATCCTGGATAGCGCCAAGCTGCCGCGCTTCTTCGGCGAGCCGATCCGCCTGCATTCCGGCTTTCTGATTGCGCTGGGCGTTGCCTGGCTGGTATGGTGGTTCCTGTTCCGCACCGAATGGGGCTTTTATCTGCGCTCGGTAGGCGCCAACCCCCACGCAGCCCGCTATGCCGGGATGAACGTCCCGTTGGCGATCACCCTGGGCATGACGCTGGCCGGCGCTTTGGCCGGCATGGCCGGCGGCAACGAAGTCCTGGGGGTGAACTACAACCTGGCAATGGCTTTCTCTTCCGGCTATGGTTTCGATAGCATCGCCCTCGCACTGCTGGGCAACAGCCACCCGCTGGGAGTGGTGCTGGCTGCCCTGCTGTTCGGCGCCCTTCGCAATGGCGCCACCAATATGATGCTGGCATCCGGCATCCCGATTGACATCATCTCTGTTGTCCAGGCTTTTATCCTGGTGTTCATCGCCGCTCCGGCCATCATCCGCACCATCTACCGCCTGAAAAAGCCCGCTTACGAAGAAGGCGCCGGTGCAATGGCAGGCGGTTGGGGAGGGCATTAATCCATGGCGACTACTGCTTCCACTGCGAAATTACGGCAGAAAGTCGAAGTAAAATCACCCACCCGCCAGCGGGTGATGGGTGTGCTATTCATAGCCATTGGATTTGCGATCTGGTATTTCTTCAGCCGCGCGATCGAGCAGGATGTACTGACCAAATTTGGCATGACGCCGGGCGGGCAAACCCTAAAGCTGCCGGATCTGGTCCTGCCCACAGTGACGACGTTGAACTTCCTGGCGATCCTGTGCATCCTGCTGGGCTTGATCCAGCTGTTAAAGCCGGGCGGTTTCGGGCACTTTACCAACATGGCCCTGGGGATCGTCGTGGCGGCCTTCGTCTCCGCATTTCTGACCTGGGCGGCAGCTGGCAAATCACTCAACCTGGCAGGCATGTTCAACACCACCTTGATTAAAGCGGTGCCGCTCACCCTGGGGGCGCTTTCGGGCATCCTGTGCGAGCGCTCGGGGGTGGTCAACATTGCCATCGAAGGCATGATGCTGATGGCTGCCATGACCGCCTCGCTGTTCGCCAGTGTCACCGGGAACCTGTGGCTGGGTGTAGTGGCCGGAGTAGTCTCTGCCGCGCTGCTGGGATTGGTGCACGGCGTGCTTTCCATCAAATACAAGACTAACCAGATCATTTCTGGCACAGCGATCAACATCTTTGCCATCGGCTTAACCTCCTATATCTCATCTAAGTTTCTCCAGGTTTTCCAGATGGAATTGAACAATCCTGGCACCTTTAAGGCATTCCCACTGCCGGTGCTGTCCAAAATTCCCTTCATCGGACCGATCCTGTTCGACCAGAATATCTTCGTCTACGGGATGTATATCCTGCTGATCGTGCTGCACTTCGGCCTGTTCTACACTCGCTGGGGGCTGCGCATGCGCAGTGTAGGCGAACACCCACGCGCAGCCGACACGCTGGGCATCAACGTTTTCCGCACGCGCTATATCTCGGTGCTGCTGGGGGCGATGGTAGCCGGTTTTGCCGGGGCATATTTCACGATCGGATCGGTAGGCGGATTTGATGAGATGATGACCGCCGGGCGTGGCTTTATCTCTTTGGCGGCGATGATTTTCGGTAACTGGATGCCCTTTGGGGCGCTGGGAGCCGGCCTGCTGTTTGGTTTTGCTGACTCGCTGGCAGCCAAACTGGCCATTTTAGGCGTGCAAATCCCTTCAGAATTTCTGCTGATGACCCCCTACCTGGTGACGATGATCGTGCTCGCCGGTGTGGTCGGTCGCAGCCGGGCGCCTGCCGCCGACGGTGAGCCCTACGAGAAGGAAGGCGATTAACCCTTTCTGCTGCTAAGTTAAACAATGGCGCACGCCAGGTAAATGCTGGCGTGCGCTTTTCATTGCCCCGCTATGGAGGTCGTTACACTCTTGCACGGCAAGCGTGTAACTGTTATAATATACTCAGGTGAACTTTGATCCTCACATTCGGCGATCTGGCAACCGAAGACCTTTATCACGGGAGAACCTCGACCCGGGTGCGGCGTTTTCCTTCAAATATCATCCCAGCTGCATTGCGTAAGCTGGACATGCTAGCCAGAGCACACGCCCTGATCGACTTACGCGCTCCGCCCGGTAACAGGCTGGAAGCCCTCAAAGGGGACCGGGAAGGTTTTTACAGCATCCGTGTGAACGATCAATGGCGCATGGTGTTCCGTTGGGAAGGCCACGATGCCCTGGATGTTTCTCTTGTTGATTACCATGACTGAAAGCCGGAGGTAACTATGCTACCGGAAAATCGCATTCCCACTCATCCGGGCGAAATCTTGTTAAAAGAATTTCTAATCCCGATGGAAATGAGCCAAGTGGCATTCGCCAGGCACGTCCAGGTACCCCTGCAGCGGATTAATGAGATTGTGCGCGGCAAGCGCGGGGTCACACCCGAGACAGCCTGGCTGTTCTCTCAGGCCTTGGGAACCACACCGGAATTTTGGATCAACCTGCAGAGCGCCTACGACCTGGCGCGCAGCCGGCCAGTCCAAAAGGTCGAGCGCATCCTGGCAACACCCCTACCCTAAGCTACTCGCACGACGTGGGCCACACAAACTGGTTGTCATCCTGAGTGGAGCAAAGGCTCCCCTCCCAAAAAGAAAGCTGCTTCGCTCCCCTCCCGCGGTCGGGAGTCCCCGCTCAACACGACCGATGGTCTCTCAGCTACCTCCCCAGCGGGTAGTACCCAAACTCCTCCACCGCATCCACCATGGCCAGGATATTCTCCGGCGGGACATCGTCCATGATGGTGTGCACCGCGCCAAGCATGTAGCCACCCCCGGGACCGAGCAGCTCAATCACCCGGCGCACCTCCTGGCGCACATCATCCGGCGTGCCGAAAGGCAGAATGCGCTGGGTATCGACGCCGCCGCAGAAACACAGGTTTTGCCCATGGCGCTTCTTTAGCTCCGCCAGGTTCGCCATCCGCCCGGCGGAAGTCTGCACCGGGTTGAGCACATCCACCCCAATCTCAACCAGGTCGTCCAGCAGGTCGAACACATCGCCGTCGGTGTGAAAGAAGACCTTCGCTCTGGTATGTTCCTTGATGAAAGCAATATAATCCGCATGGAAGGGCTTGACCAGCCGGCGGTACATGCGCGGCGACATCAGTAAGGTTTCCTGCATACCCAGGTCGTCGCCGATCTTGATCAGGTCCACATTGTCGCCCAGCGCATCCAGGAAGTGCCCCATCAGGGTCTTGCACAGGGCAGTAATCTTTTCCAATAGCTCGGTGGCGAAATCTGGGTGCAGCGCCAGGTTGCGCAGAAACCGGTCCATGCCTTGTATAGCAAAGGCTCGTTCCAGGGGGAACAGCAGCCAGGGCGTGGCCAGGATGGCATAGCGATCTTCGCGCGCCAGGGCGGCTGCGGCTTCTCGCACGTGGGCAACGCGGTCAGGGTCGTCCATATCCGGCCAGGGATATGCCTCGATCGCCTGCAACGTCTCGGCCTGCGCCAGGGGGTGCACACCCGGGAACCACTCTCCCGGCTCGATTTCCATCGCCCCGCTGCCCCAATCGTCGATATAATCAGCGTGCTCGGGGCGAGCCAGGTTGCGCCGGTATGTCTCCTGCGGGAAACGATCCCATACGCCGCGCACATCGGAGTGCAGCCGCTGCAGAGTCATTTCATCCACAAGCGCGGTCCCCAGCTCGGGCCAGTCGTACAGGTAGCGGTCGGGCGCCTCAATTCCGGTTACAGCTTTCAACCGACGGTAGGGCTTCATCTTAATACCGGTGGCGTTGCTGACCCCGATCACGATCGGCACGCGATCCGGCTGTTGGTGATCCAACGTAGTCAGAACCCGCTGACGAGAAGTCATGGTCATCGATGCATCCTCCTAAAAAGATTATAATATGCCCCACGGAAGGAGATTATCCATGGGCAACTTTCGTTTGCCTGGCATGTGGTTGGAATATTTACTCATCCTGATCCTGGTGGTGCTGGTTATCGCTACGGCTTACCAGTTGTTTGGCGATTACCTGGGCACGCAGGTGACCCGCCTTTGCCTGGATAATAACATCCCCTGTCCCGGCGTGCCAACCGCCACGCCCACCCAGGAAGTCACGCCTACCCCAACGGTGATTGGTTTTCACAGCCCGCCCCTGGCCTGGGCCGGCGCTGAATGAGGCCAAAGGTTCTCCGCACTCCTCTTCAATTATGAGCTCCAACCAGGTACTCGAAATCCCTATCCAGGGGATGGACTGCACCGAATGCACGCTGCACGTACAGAAAGCTATTGCCGCGCTTCCTGGTGTGACGCAGGTGGATGTGTTCCTGGCCTCCGAGAAGGCCGTGGTGCGGCTCGACCCTGGCAAGGTGGAAATGCCTGCCATCCGCAAGGCAGTAGAAAGCGCCGGCTACCATGTGGCAGACCCGGCCCCAGCAGCTGCAGCGGGTGAAAAACCCGAAAATTTCAGCCGCTCGGCATTGTTCCTGCTGGGGTTCCTGTTTGCGGCAGTGCTGTTTGTCGTCATCGTGGGCGAGTGGCTGGGGCTATTCGAAACCCTGAACCAGCTGATTCCTTTCCCCATCGGGGTTGCCATTGTGGTTGCAGCTGGGTACCCGGTTTTCGCGAAAGTCGTGCGGGCGGGGTTCCACCGGCAGGTGATCTCGCACACCCTGATGACCCTCGGCGTGCTGGCGGCGCTGGCGGTGGGCCAGTGGGTGACAGCGGCGGTTGTGGTCTTCTTCATGCGGGTGGGCGATTATGTAGAACGCTTCACCACCGAGCGCGCCCGGCGGGCGGTGAAAGACCTGGCAGCCATGGCCCCGCAAACGGCGCGCCTGGAGCAAGATGGACAGGAGATTGAAGTACCGATCGGACAGGTGCAGCCCGGCCAGATCGTGATCGTGCGCCCGGGCGAAATGATCCCGGTCGACGGGCAGGTGACCGGGGGTCAGGCCACCCTGAACCAGGCCGCCATCACCGGCGAGTCGCTGCCGGTGGAGGCCGTGCGCGGCTCGCAGGTATATGCCGCCACCCTGGTCAGCCTGGGCAGCCTGCGCATTGAAACCACCCAGGTGGGCGTGGACACGACCTTCGGGCGCATCATCCGCCTGGTGGAAGGCGCCGAAGCCCAGCGCGCCGACGTGCAGCGCCTGGCCGACAAGTTCTCGGGCTACTACCTGCCGGTGGTCGCCGGCATCGGCCTGCTGACTTTCAGTGCTGCGCGGCGACCCGCTGGCAGCAGCAGCCGTGCTGGTGGTAGCCTGCTCGTGCGCCTTTGCCCTGGCGACTCCCATCGCCATGCTGGCCTCGATTGGAGCAGGCGCAAAGCACGGTCTGCTAATTAAAGGCGGCAAGTACCTGGAAAGCCTGGATCGAGCCAACGTCCTGTTGATTGACAAGACCGGGACGCTTACGTTGGGCAGGCCGGCGATCACAGATATCGAGCTGTGGGATGTGGCAGGCGAGTTTTCTGCGAATGACATCTTGCAGCTGGCGGCGGCAGCCGAACGATACTCGGAGCACCCGCTGGCCGAAGCGGTGCGCCAGGCGGCCCGCCAGGCCGGCCTGGGACTGCTCGAGGCGCAAGATTTTCAGGCCGCACCCGGCATCGGCGTGAGCGCCTCGATCGAGGGGCGCCAGGTCGAAGTGAGAAAACTCATATTTATTGAAAGCAACCACACACCAGCAAGAATAACCAACTTGCGAGACGAAGGTAAATCACTGCTGATGGTCAGGGTCGACAGCCGGCCAGCCGGCGTTTTGGCTGCAGCCGACACGCTGCGCCCTGAAGTACCTCAAGCCATAGAAGAAGTGCGCCGCTTGGGCATTCGCCAGGTGGAGCTGCTGACCGGCGACAACGAGCAGACTGCAGCCGCCCTGGCGCAGGGGTTAGGGCTGCCATACCGGGCTAACCTGCTGCCGGAAGATAAGATCCGCATCGTGCAGGAATACCAGGCACAGGGAAAGCTGGTGGTATTCGTGGGAGACGGGGTGAATGACGCCCCGGCCCTTGCCCAGGCTGATGTGGGCATCGCCATGGGAGCAGCCGGAAGCGATGTCGCCATTGAGGCAGCCCACATTGCCCTGCTGCGCGATGACTGGCGGCTGGTGCCGGAAGCCCTGCGCATCTCGCAGCGCACGATGCGGGTGGTGAAGGGCAATATTGCTTTCACCGCGGCTTACAACCTGGTCGGGCTAACCCTGGCCGCCTTCGGCTTTCTTCCGCCGATCTGGGCGGCGGCGGCCCAATCCTTGCCCGATCTGGGCATCCTGGCGAACTCTTCTCGGCTGCTCCGGCAGCAACCAGCCCCTGAAGAAAACGAAAAGAAGTAGGGGCAGGTCTCCCCGGTTTATCACCGGGATTCAAGACCTACCCCTACCTGAACAAGAGGGGTAGGAGTTGGAAACTGGAGCCGACCCGGACAATCACCGGCGGGCCGGTAACCGGCAGCTGCACCTGGTCGCTGGTTACGGCATACTGATTGTTGACCAGCATCCCCAGGTAACCCTCCGGTACGTTCACCGTCAAATCCACCTTTGCTGAGCTGCCCGGTCCGATCTGCCCTAAGTCCCAGCGGATCAAACCGTTTTGCAACAGATATGGCTGCGTGGCCAAGACGAACAGCGTGCCGGCAGGCAGGGTGTCGGTCAGGACAACGTTGGTGGCAATCTCTGAGATATGCAGGTTGCGGACCGTCAGCGTATATGTGAGGGTGCCGCCTGGTGCAATGGAGGGGGTGGAAACGCCATCTTCTACTGCTATACGCAGGCGGTTGTAAGCTGAGGCGGCATCGATGCGGCCCCAACCGTAGACGGCATTCGGCACCTGCCCGACAGGAATATTCCCGCAGGTCTGGCTGTTGGCTAACGGCAGCGCGCTGCGCTCGATCCCCGACTCCAGTGCGTCCACTTGCCCGCTCAATGCAGGATATGCTGAGAGCAGTAAGGCTGCCAGACCGGCCACGTGCGGCGCTGCCATGCTGGTGCCGCTCAATAATACGTAACCCCCACCCGGAGCGCTGGAACGAATGGAAACGCCTGGTGCGGAGATATCCGGTTTGAGCAGCCCGCTGTAGGCAGCCGGTCCACGGCTGCTAAAACTGGCAATCTGGTCGGCAGCATTTGTGGCTCCTACACTGAATGAGGCGTCGTAGATCGCGGCGGGTTCGTTGATCGTGCCGCAGCTCGGCCCGGAGTTACCAGCTGAATGGATGCTCAGGATGCCTGCCTGGCGCAGGTTTTCTACCGCCTGCTGCAGCACAAACGGATCCGTGCAGCCCTCGCCCTGAGTGCAGGCCCAGGAGTTGTTGATCACATCTGGCGCCAGGTCGGGGCGGGGATGATTACCGCTGAGATCGGTAGGAGCCAGGAACCACTGGTAGCACTCCAGGTAAGTCGATGGCTTGCCCCAACCCTGCTCCATATTGCGGCAGCCAATCCAGCGCGCCCCGGGTGCCATGCCCACCTGGTTCCCGATACCGTCATCGCCAATCATGGTGCCCATGGTATGCGTTCCATGCCCGTTGTCATCGCAAGGCGCCTGCGAATCGAAGCCGCAGGGATTGCCGGGCGGCGTTTGCGGGTCATTCTGGTGGATGGCATCGTGCCAGGAATAGTTGTGATCGGCCGCAGCGCCATCCCAGCCACGGTAGGCCGGCTTCAACGCCGGATGGGTCCAATCGTAGCCGGTATCCTGTCCACCGATAACCGCCCCCTGGCCGGTATAGCCGGCGGCCCACACTTGCGGCGCGCCCACCAACTGAATATTCCACTCCACGCCTTGCGGGGAATCTAATCCATCCAGGCCGGCGGTGGGCAAGTCGGGTATATCCATCTTCACCAGCGGGTTAGCGTAGATGCGGGCTACTTCGGGGCGGACAGCAATCGACTGCAGCACGGACAGGTCGCCGCGCACCCAGACCAGGTTGGCGACCCAGTATGCCCGATAAGCCACGCCTTGCGCTGCCAGCATGGCGACCAACCCGGCCTGAGCCTTCTGGGCCGAAGCGATCAGCTGCCGGTAAACGTATTCGCCTTTCTCAGCTTTGGTCGCCGAGATCGGGATGCCGCTCAGGTCGGCCTGTTCTTGCAGGTAAACCAGGAATTCCGCTTCACCAGAGGCCGCAGCGGACAGGGCAGCCGGCTCGACGCGGGCCTGCCAGGCTGTGGATACGGCGAGCGGCTGTGCAGGTACGCCATGCCAGGGAATCGCCAGAGTCAGGGTGGCCAGCAACGCTGCCAGCCGCTTCAATCGACCTGCCAACATGATGTTCATTAACCGGCGAATGCTTTCACCAGCTCGCGGCAGAAATCGGGGATATCCGCGACGACCCGGCCCCACACCAGGTTGCCGTCCCGGAAAGCGGGCTCATCCACCCAGGTAGCCCCGGCGTTGACCAGGTCATCCTTGATACCCACCGAGCCGGTAGCCCGGTGGCCGCGCACCACACCCGCCGAGACCAGCACCCAGCCGGCATGGCAGATGGCGCCCACGATCTTACCCTGGTCGTAGATATCGCGCACCAGTCCGGTGACTGCCGGGTAACGACGCAGCTTATCCGGCGCCCAGCCGCCCGGCACGACGATGCCGTCAAAATCATCGGCTTTAACATCCTGGGCCAGCACGTCAGGTTTGGCTTCCAGGCAGGCCTTGCCGCGATACGTAACCATCTTGGTGCCGACCACGGTGACAGTCGCCCCTTCTTCTTGCAGGCGCATGAACGGCACGTAAAACTCGAGGTCTTCAAAACCTTCTTCCAGCAGGTAGGCAATGCGTTTTCCAGCCAGTTTCATAGGGTCCTCCAAACATTGATAGGTTTTTGATTTTACATCTTCAAGAGCAGTTTAATTTCCGGCCAGATGAAGGGCACGGCTGCCAACACCCCGCCGCCCATGGCCAACAGGCCGACCAGAGCGCCCGGCACAGGCAGGCTTTCGCCAACCCACAACAGGCCGGCGGTAACCAGCCCGGCAGCCAGGCAGGCCAGTAGCACGCGTCCCAGGGTGCCGCGCACCTGGATGATGCTGGGGTAGCGCCGATTGAGCAGCCGGAGCAGGATAAAGGCAATGCCGGTGAACACGATGGCATTCGCCAGGGCAATCCCGGCCGGGCCAATCAGCCAGGCTAATGCAAAGGCCAGGCCAAAAAAAACCAGAACACCCGCCCAGTAGATTTTCAAGGGCGTGCGCGCATCCTGCTGAGCATAAAAAGCGCGCACAGCGACTTCCAGCAGCGAATGGCCCAACAAGCCGAGCAGGTAAGCCCGGGTGACCCAGGCCACCAGGTCGGCGCCCGCCTGGTCGAAGCCCAGGATATCAATCACCGGACGAACACCCACACTTACCAGCACCATCACAGGCAGGGTGAAGGCCAACAGTATGCGCAAGGCGCGGTTCAACGTATCGTGGAAAGCCTGGTCCTGGCCGCGGGTGACCTGCTCGGAAAGGGTCGGCAGCAAGACGGTGGCAATGGCCGTGCCGATCAGCGTTTCGGGCACTTGCATGAACAGCCAGCCATTAGCCAGAGCGGTCACCGAGCCTTCCGCCAGCCGGGAAGCGATATTATCCTGGGCATAGAAGATCAGCTGGATGGCAGCTACGGTGAGAACGCGCGGGCCAACCAGGGCCAGCACCTTGCGCACACCGGGGTGTTGCAGGTTGATGGCCGGCCGCCAACGAAAACGGTAGTAGATCAGACCGGGGACTTGTACCAATAGGAAAAGCCCGGCGCCGATGAGGGTGCCGTATACGACACCATAAATCCCCAGCCCAAATGCCGGCAGAGTTATAGGGCCGATTGCGACCCCGTTCTCGGGGGCCAGCACCAGGGCGCCGAACAAGGTGCCGATATCGTACATGCTGGGGGCCAGGGCTGGCAGGAAGAAATGCTGGTTGGCCTGCAGGCCGGCGATTGCCAGCCCACTGAGGGAGAACAGCAGGGTACCCAACAGGTTGATCCGCATAAGATCGGCGACCAGGGCCTGCTGCTGGCTGGTAAAGCCGGGGGCAATGCCCAGGCGCCAGCTAACCAGCTGGTCGGCGAAAATGGCTACCAGGATGGAAAGCCCGGCGGTAACCAGGAAGACCAGGTTGGCGATGCGGGAAAACAGATCCCACATGTCCGGACGGCCGCGGCGCTCCAGGTACTCCGTGAGGACCGGGATGAAAGCCATCGCCAGCACACCGCCAGAAATAAGGGCAAAGAGCAGATCGGGGATATTGTTGGCGGCGTAGAATGCATCCAGGGTGGCGGAGAGGCCAAACTGGCGATTGATGATAATTTTACCCAGGAAGCCGAGGGCTTTTTCCAGGCCGAAGAAGAAGGCAACGATCAGGGCAGCGCGCGAGAGCTTCGTCATAGGTGGAAGGGATCAGGCAAGCAGGCAATCAGGAAACAGGCACCGAGTGATCAGGAATCAGCGTCCGTGAGAACGAATGCATCGGGGAAAGTATAGCACGAGAATCAAGCAATCGTTCATGGTAGAATAGCTGCGGAACGGACGAGGAAGCCGGCGGTCAGCGGTCTTCGGTCGCCGGTCTGAAAGGAGGGATGGCCGAGCGGCCTAAGGCGCCTGTCTTGAAAACAGGTATGGCGCAAGCCATCGTGGGTTCGAATCCCACTCCCTCCGCTGAAATATGGTACAATCCTGGCGCATCCCAAACATTCAGTGCGGGACGTATTGGGGAGGTGCCAGAGTGGTCGATTGGGGCCGCCTGCTAAGCGGTTGCCGGGGCAAAAACCCCGGCCGCAGGTTCGAATCCTGTCCTCCCCGCAGTTACAACTTTTTTCTGCGATAGACGGCTGCGTTCTCTCGCACCCAGGCTGCTTCGTCTGACTTTCGAAGCAGCCATTTCTTTTCGATTGGTAGCAGCTCGAGGCAATCGCGTTGAAGGCAATTTTGGATTTTATCCGGGACGGAAGTAGCTATTTTGTGGTTTAGCCGGAACGCGTGGTCTTGATCCGTCGGGGGAATGATGATCATTTAACCAATTACACAGACGAGGAGGGAAGCAGTGTCAGGTGAGCTAATCCAGGGAATAAGATGACGCCAAGACCGCCAAACTGGCAGGAGGCGCTCGAAAATTGGACAGCCAGGCAGCGTGGAGCCCGGCCAAGAGATTACAGGCGAATATGGACGATTTCACAGATTTCTGCAGGCAGACGCCTGATAATGTGCTGCGCTGGCGCAAATGGCTGGATGACTGCGGTTTCAAAGCAAGCAAGGTCCGTACTTACCTGGCAACCCTGGCGTCTTTTGATGAATTTGTAGCAAAATGTGGGGTGGAGAAGCGAAACCCGGCAGGTGCGGAGATCTTACATGAAATAAGGCCGTACTCCAGCGGGAGATATCTATCCGGCGAGGATAAAGGAGCGCTGCTGTGAGCAATTGATCGACAGACGACCTGTAGAATGCGAGATTACGCATTGATCCTGTTCCTGCTGTGCAGCAGTTCATCTCAGATAACGCCAGGTAAGGATTAAGGACAGAAATGACCTGAACTGTACCGCCCAAGCAAGCTGCCGCACACAGCCAGCCAACCCGCGAGAACCCCACAATTAACGATAAAATACTTTATTCGCCCGCACAACTTTGGTTGGGGGAGTCCATATTACCGCTGCTGGGAGCACTACTTGGAGGACTTTTGGTCGGGTAAAACCATACTGGTTACAGGTGCAGGTGGATTTATCGCCAGCCACCTGGTGGAGGCATTGGCGGCTCGCCACGCCAAAGTGCGGGCTTTTGTGCGTTACAACTCACGCGGCGATCCTGGTCTGCTGCGATTACTGGATGCCAGGGATCGCAGCCGTATCGAGATTATTCCCGGCGACCTGCGCGATCTGCCGGCAGTCCAACAGGCAATGCAAGGCGCCAGCCACGTATTCCACCTGGGCGCGCTGATTAGCATCCCTTATTCTTATCTTCACCCGATGGAAGTAGTGGAAACCAATGTTATTGGGACTCTTAACGTTTTACTTGCAGCACGCCAGACAGGCATCCAGCGCCTGGTGCATACGTCATCCAGCGAGGTCTATGGCAGCGCCCTGCACACCCCCATCGGCGAAGATCACCCACTACAAGGCCAATCGCCCTACTCCGCCAGCAAAATCGGCGCCGATAAGCTGGTTGAGAGCTTCCACCTGTCCTACGGCCTGCCGGCGGTCACATTGCGCCCATTCAACACCTACGGGCCGCGCCAATCTGGCCGGGCGATCGTCCCAACGATCATTACACAGGCGCTCACCGGGCAACAGGTCCGGCTGGGAAACCTGGAAACTCGCCGCGACTTGACCTATATCAGCGACACTGTCGCCGGTTTCCTGAGTGCAGGAGAGGCCGCCAGCGTGGAAGGGTTGACCATTAACCTGGGGGCAGGGATTGAATTCAAGATCGGCGAGCTGGCTGAGAAGATTATCGGCATCATCGGCAGAAAGGTTGAAATTGTCCTCGACCCGGAGCGTATGCGCCCGGAAAGAAGCGAAGTCCAACGCCTGGTCTCTGACAATCGATTGGCGAAGGATATACTGGGTTGGCAGCCACAGATTGGCGTGGAAGAAGGCCTCCGGCAGACGATCGCCTGGATCGAAGCGCACCTGGATTTTTACCGGATTGGGCAATATGAAATCTAATTGGAGGGACAGGCAGTGAAAGCGGTAATCCTGGCTGGCGGAAAGGGAACCCGGCTGGCTCCGTACACCAAGATCCTGCCAAAACCCCTGATGCCAATTGGCGACATGCCCATCCTGGAGATTCTGCTGCAGCAGATGAAGCGAGCCGGCGTGACCCAGGTTTACCTGACCGTCGGTCACATGGCCGAACTGCTGCAATCCTTCTTCAAAGACGGGAAACGCCTGGGCCTTGAGATCCTGTACAGCGTGGAAGATCAACCCCTGGGAACAGCCGGTCCTTTATCGCTGCTCAAAGGCAAGCTGACTGACACGTTCATTGTTGCGAATGGGGACGTGCTGACCACATTGAATCTTCACCAACTGATTGGCGCGCACCACGCCTCCGGCGCCGCAGCGACCATCGCTGCTCATGCTCGCCAGACAAAAATCGACTTTGGCCTGCTGCAGGTAAACAGCCAGCACGAACTCACCGGGTATATTGAAAAACCGGTATACGATTTTCTGGTTAGCATGGGCATCTATATATTCGAACCGCGCGTCTTGGACCACATTCCACACAACCAGTACCTCGATTTTCCGGATTTGATGCTCACCTTGATTCAAAAGGGAGAGCGGGTGATGAGTTACCCGTTTGATGGGTACTGGCAAGACCTGGGGCGGATCGACGATTACGAGCAGGCTGTGAAGGATTTTGATTCGCTGAGAGACCAATTCCTGGGGGAGGATTGACTTTGTGACCTGGCGTGTCCCGCTGGCAGACCTTGATTATGGCATCGCAGAAGAGCAGGCCGTACTGGGCGTGCTGCGCAGCCGATGGTTGACAATGGGCGCAGTTACCCGCCAGTTTGAAGAGCAGTTTGCAACTGAATGCGGGGCTGCCCACGCCATTGCTGTCGCTAACGCCACGCAGGCCCTGCACCTGGCCTGCCTGGTCCTCGGGATTGGACCCGGTGATGAAGTCATCGTCCCTACCCTGACCTTTGTAGCCACCGCTAACGCCGTGCTATACGCTGGTGGAATACCGCGTTTTGCCGATATCATCGACCCGGAAGAACCCAATATCGATCCGCAAGAGATCGAGCGCCTGGTTACACCCCGCACTAAAGCCGTGATCGTGATGCATTATGCCGGCTATCCCTGTCGAATGGACGAAATCCTCGCCCTGGCCAAGCGGTATGGACTGGCTGTCATCGAAGATGCAGCCCATGCCCCGGGTGCAAAACTGAATGACCAAGCCTTAGGGACCTGGGGAGATATTGGCTGCTTCAGTTTTTTCTCAAACAAAAACCTGGCGACCGGCGAGGGCGGGATGCTGGTTACGCAGCAGGACAGGCTGGCGGAAAAACTGCGCCTGCTGCGCTCGCATGGCATGACCAGCCTGACCTGGGACCGGCACCAGGGACACGCCTATTCCTACGATGTGATCGACCTGGGTTATAACTACCGCATCGATGAAATTCACTCGGCGCTTGGCCTGGCGCAGTTGAGCAAGCTGGCCGCCAACAACCTCAAACGAGGGGAGCTGACCCAGGCGTACTGGCAAGCCCTGGCCGATCAGCCATTGACGCTTCCATTTCGTTCCAGTCGCTTGCCTGGTAGCCTGCCTGCCTGCCACATCTTTCCCATCCTGTTACCGGATACTACAGACCGGGCCGCATGGGTCAAAAAGCTGCATGCTGCCGGCATCCAGACCAGCCTGCACTACCCCCCTGTCCACAGGTTTGCCTATTACCGCCAGCACTTCCAGCAGGTCAGCTTGCCAAAGGCCGAAGCCTACGCAGGGCGCGAAGTAACGCTGCCGCTCTTCCCAACGATGACCGCTGAACAGGCTCACGCGGTGATCGAAGCTGTTGTAACCGCTTCGAATATCCCGGTATAGGCTGCAACGAAAGTACCAGCGGACCGGCTGTGATTTCATGTGTAGAATATCACCTTTAAGGAGTGGCTTAAGTAATTTGACCTGTCTGTATTAGTGCGATACAATTTTTATAGATTGTTGCCAGGAATCACTGGCATTGATCGGTTTAACTATTGATGCAACCCATGATGGGGTTATCTGTTGCAGGTTCCCGGAAAAATATTTATGGTACAGATGGATGAGCGCTACAAACAGACTGATTCGATCGTTTCTCGGGAGATAGCCGGCGAAACGATCCTGGTGCCCATCCGGCAGAATGTGGGCGACCTGGAGAATATCTACACGCTCAATGACACAGCCGCCCTGGCCTGGGAGTTGATGGATGGCCGGCACACCCTGGCGGAGATCGTGAGCGCTGTAGAACATGCCTTTGAGGTGGACACCGCGCAAGCACAACAGGACCTGGTTGAATTAGTCCAGGAACTGGAGCAGATTGAGGCTGTTGAGCTGGTATGAAATGAACTGCGAAGTCTTATCCGAGCAAGGTTACGAAACATTCAGCCGCCGACTGCACAAAAAAGTGGCCGAGCAGCGCGTGCCGGTTTCCGGCAGCCTGGAAGTGACCCTGCGGTGCAACGTACGCTGCCAGCATTGTTACGTTCCCTTATCGAACCGCCGCGGCCCTGCCTCGCCCGAACTGCACCTGGATGAGATCAAAGGGATCCTGGACGAGATTGCACAAGCCGGGTGCCTGTGGCTGGTGATCACGGGCGGCGAGCCGCTCATGCGCCATGATTTTAAAGATATTTACCTGTATGCGAAGCACAAGGGTTTTCTGCTCACTCTGTTCACGAACGGCACCCTGCTTACTCCAAAGATCGCGGATTTTCTCGCCGAGTGGCGGCCGTTTAACATCGAAATCACCTTATACGGCTATACGCGCGAAACCTACGAAAGTGTCACCGGTATCCCTGGTTCCCATGAGCGCTGCATGCAGGGTATCCGGCTGCTGCTCGAGCGCCGCCTACCGCTCAAGCTCAAAACGGTGCTGATGACGCTCAACCGGCATGAACTGGCGGATATGCAGTCCTTTGCAGAACAGCTGGGGGTCGAATTCCGCTTCGACCCGATGGTGAATGCAGGCATCGACGGTTCGTTGGAGCCTACTTCGTTGAGGTTATTACCGGAAGAGATCGTCACACTTGAAAGAAATGATCCGGATCGTGCGCGACGTTGGCCTGAACACTATCAAAACCTGGCCGAAAAACAGATTCAGGATCGCCAGTTGTACCTGTGTGGCGCAGGCAAGACATCTTTTCACATTGATTCATTTGGCAGGTTGAGCCTGTGCCAGAGCGCCCGGCAGCCGAGCTTCGATCTTCGCCACGGCAGCTTCCGGCAGGGATGGGACGAATTCCTGGCCGGGGTACGCGCCCAGGAGTATAGCGAAGACTACGCTTGCGGGAGCTGCGAGCTACGCCCGGTCTGTTCGCAGTGCCCGGCGGTTAGCTACCTGGAACATGGCGACAGCGAGAAACCGGTGGAATTTGTCTGTGATGTAGCACACCTCCGCCGGCAAATCTTCAGCCGGCCATTGCCAGCTATACCTGTGCCTGTTTCTTCGATATAATGATATTCTTACGTATTTCATGGAGGCTGTTATGACTGACAGGACTGTTGAGCAATCCGAGAAAAAACCGTACGACAAACCAAAAATCACCAAAGTGCAGCTGGTTCCTCAAGAAGCGGTCCTGGCGGTGTGCAAGAACGGCGTTATGGGTGATGGTTGCGCTCCGGATCCAACCTGCGTCGCCAATCCATCGAGCTGATTACGGTGACCTGTAGACACGGCTGGGAATATTAATGCCTGAGCCGTTAAGTTTCCGCATTGGGGGAATCAGTATTGCCCTGAGCGCCGAACCATCCAATGGTGCATATGCCCGCATGCGGCGGTTTGGCGATTTTATTTGTGAAGGGCCAGCAGATATCCATTTATCTGCCCGCTGTGGCAGCCCGCCTCCACCCCTGACCGGGCGGCAGGTTTTTGAGAGCGGCCAGGGCTGGCGCTTATTCCAGGATGGCGAGCGACGGATGCTGCATGTCCGCTCCGCCGATCAGGACCCTTATCAGCTGGGTATCTTTACGCCGGATTTCCGTATGGGGGAAATCTATGTGCCGCGGCTGCCAGGCCAGGTGGATGAGTACATTTTTCCCCTGGGGTATCCTTTAGGTGAATTGTTCATGGTGAACGTGCTCGGCAGTGGGTTGGGCATCTTGCAGCATGCCTGCGGCGTGGTCGACCAGGGGGAGGGCATGGTTTTCACCGGTATCAGCAGTGCCGGGAAAACTACCACTGCCAGACTGTGGCAGGGTCTGCCAGGAGTATCCGTGCTCAATGACGACCGGGTAATTTTACGCAAAGTTGACGGGAACTTCCGGGTTTTCGGCACCCCCTGGCATGGACAGGGCGGCATGGCGCTGCCGCTGGATGCACCGCTCAAACGCATCTTCATTTTAAAACATGCCCCTGAGAATGTTGCGACTCGCTTATCGGTAATGCAAGCTGTTTCGATGCTGCTGGTGCGCTGCTTTGCACCGCTGTGGGATCCGCAGGCGATGCAGTTCACACTGCAGCTGCTGGAAGAAATGTGCCAGTCTGTTCCCTGCTACGAGCTGGGTTTTGTGCCCGACAGCCAGGTGGTCGATTTCGTCAGATGCCTGCCCAATTGATCGACAATAAGGAATTGGGGGAGCTTGCCGGCGACCTGCTTGGGTCGGGCCGAGAGATCCGCATGCGGGTGACCGGCGGGAGCATGTCCCCCTCCCTGCTCCCCGGCGACCTGGTGGATATCCAACCGATTGCCAACCATCCTATCCAACCCGGCGAGCTGCTGATGTACCGCACCCGGGATGGCAGGCCGGTCATCCACCGGGTGGTGAAGAGCCGGGTGATCGCGGGGGAACGCGAATATCTATTGCAAGCCGATGCCGGCATGCAGCCGGATGGCTGGATCCAAAGAGCCCAGATTCTGGGCCGGGTGGTCGCAATCCAGCACGAGGCACAGCGCCGGGAGCTGGGCCGTCCGATCAGGCGGCTGCAGGCTCGCATGTGGGTGGCATGGCTTCCATTAAGACAGCATGTACG
Source organism: uncultured Chloroflexia bacterium (assembly GCA_963744375.1). Lineage (GTDB taxonomy): Bacteria > Chloroflexota > Anaerolineae > Anaerolineales > UBA4823 > CTSoil-045. Next base: position 111,487 of record CAVUTH010000003.1, read on the forward strand.
GGGGTTTCGCAGCCGGGCAGGCAGTTGGGTAAAAGGTCTGCTGCGCCTGACCCTGGCCATGTCCCTGCTCGCTATCTTGCTGGCGCCGGCCAGAGAGCAATCAATCAGCCGTGCCCAGGGATTGGCCGGTGCGGGAACGGGAGAAAACTCCATCCGGCTGGTAGCCGCCGATGACCAGCACCTTGTGCTGGAGCTGAAGCTATCGTCCTTTACCACCCAGGACGAGCAGGCCGGCGAACTGGCCTGCCAGCGATTGATCGTATCCGCTGCGACCGGCAGCCAGCCCCCCGGGCAGCCGGACCTGCCGCTGTTCGGGGCGATGGTCGGTATTCCCGCACAAGGGCAGCCCGGCATATCGATCCTGGAGGCTGAGTTAGAGACCCTCCCCGGCCGCTACCAGATCTGCCCGGTTCCCGGCGTGGAGCTGGATGCGAGGCAGGAGGGCCCCTCCGGCGGGCTCCCCGCCATCCACCAGCCAAATTCAGAGGCATACAGCCTGGACGCAACCCAACCCCAGCCCACCGCCCAGATCGCTGCGCTGGGCAATATCCGCAGCCAGCGGGTCGCCCAGGTGCGGCTGGCGCCAATCCAATACAATGCCGCCAGCGGCGAGCTGCGCCGCTACCGCCGACTGCTGGTTGAAGTGCGCTTTAACGCGCCAGACACCCTTCAGGAAGCTTCTTCTGGGATGGCAGTGAGTGAAAGCAGGTTCGAGCCGCTGCTGGAGCAAGCGCTCCTGAACTATGATCAGGCACGCGCCTGGCGATTGCTACCGGAGAAATCAGAATCACCTGCAGTACCCGCTCTGCCGCCCGGCAGCCCGTACTACAAGATCACCCTGGAGCAGGCAGGCATCTACCAGCTCGATAGCACGGCTCTGCAAGCTGCCGGCCTGCCCGTTGACAGCCTGGACCCGCGTACACTGCGCCTGTTCAACCAGGGACAGGAAGCGGCTATCCAGGTGGAAGGCGAGGCCGATGGACAGCTGGATCCGGCGGACAGGCTGATATTTTACGGCGAGCCGGTTTCGGGTAAATTTACCCGCCAGAACGTGTACTGGCTGACCTGGGGGAACGGGAGCGGGCTGCGCATGGCCCAGCTGGACGGGACTCCCGGGCAGGGCGGCGTGCCCCTCAGCTTCCCGGTGAAACAGCGCTTCGAGAAGGATCTTACTTATCGCTCATCGGAAGCTAACGGCCCGGAGCAGGACCACTGGTACTGGTCGCTGATCTATGCCAGTGCGGGAGCGGCTTACACCGATTACCCGGCGCAGGTCACCCGCCTGGCGCCCGGCAGCCACACCGCCCGCCTGCGAGGGCTGCTGCGCGGCTTCAACGCCTCTCCGGAGCACCACACGCGCATCTATATAAACGGCTATCTGGTGGACGACGCCACCTGGCCGGCGCGCAGCGATTACGCCTTCGATGTCGCTTTCCCCCAGGCCTACCTGGTGGAGGGCGCCAATACGATCCGGGTCGAGTGCCCGCGGGATAACAATATCACGCTGGATGTGGTGCTGACCAACTGGTTCGAGATCGACTTCCAGCAGGCCTATGCAGCGGAAAACGACCGGCTGGAATTTTCACCCGGCCAGACCAGCGAAAATCAGTTTGTCCTGCAGGGCTTCACCACCCCGCAGATTGAGGTTTACGACACCAGCAAGCCCCTGGCGCCGGTGCGCATCACCGGCGGGACGGTGCAGCCGGCAGCCGGCGGGTACCAGCTGGCTTTCCAGACGGCAGCCGCGGCAGAATCGCGCTACCTGGCGCAGGAGCAGGGCCGCCGCCTGGCGCCGCTGGCCATCGCAGCCGACACGCCCTCCGCCCTGCAGGCAGCCGGCAACGCGGCGGATTACCTGGTGATCTCGCACAGCGATTTTATCCAGGCGATACAGCCGCTGGCGGCTTACCGTGAAAGCCAGGGGCTGCGCGTGGCGGTGGTGGACGTGCAGGATATTTACGATGAGTTCAATGGCGGCGTATTTGATCCGGAAGCGATCCGCACCTTCCTGGCGTATGCGTATGAAAACTGGACACCGCCCGCCCCCAGCTTCGTGCTGCTGGTGGGTGACGGCCACTTCGATTTCAAAAACAATTTTGGCTGGAACACGCCGCAGTACCTGCCGCCCTACCTGGACGAGGTGGACCCCTGGATCGGTGAGACGGCCAGCGATAACGCCTATGCCGCTATCGCCGGGAAGGATTTCCTGCCCGACCTGTACCTGGGGCGCTTCCCGGTGCGCACTCCCGCCGAAGCGGCCCTGATGGCAGCCAGGGTGCTGGACTACGAGCAGAACTCCCCGCCCGGCGACTGGCAGCGGCAGATCAGCCTGGTGAGCGACAACCCCGACACGGCCGGCGATTTCCCCGCCCTGTCCGACCAGCTGGCAGCCGGCATCCCCGGCGCATTCCAGCATCGAGAAAATCTACTACCCCCAGACCCATGCGACGCCTGCTGAAACCAAACAGGCCATCCTGGGGGCGATCAACCAGGGCCGCCTGCTGGTGAATTACATCGGGCACGCCGGCACGCAGTACTGGGCAGCCGAGAGGCTGCTGCAGGTGAGCGACCTGGGCCTGTTGACCAACACCGGGCGTTTCCCGCTGCTGGTCCCTATGACCTGCCTGGACGGCTACTTTATCTGGCCCAAGCCGCCCGGCAACGATTACGCCTCGCTCGGGGAGAGCATGGTGCGCCTGCCGAACGGCGGGGCCATCGCCAGCTGGTCGCCGAGCGGCTACGGCGTGGTGCACGGCCACGACTGGCTGAACCGGCTGCTGTACCGCAAGCTGCTGATCGACGGCGTGCGGCAGGTGGGTGCGGCAACCACACAGGCCAAGCTGGAGATGTACGCCGCTACGGGCTCGTACCGCGACCTGGTGGAGACCTACACCCTGTTCGGCGACCCGGCGCTGCAGATCCAGGCGCCGTACTGGCAGTACTTCCCCCTGGTTTCCCGCTGATCCACCACATATGGCAACCCAACCGGCCGCGGATGAAGCCTACCTGCTCTCCTTCCTGCGCCAGGGGGGCGAGCAGCAGGCGTTATCCCTGGCGTCCCAATTGACGCCGGAAGACTGGCAGGCCGCCGCGCAGCAGGCCGCCCGGCACGAGCTGAGCGCGTATTTCTTCCAGCGCCTGCGAGAGCTGGGCGTGGACGACCGGCTGCCCCAGGCGCTTCACGAGCGGCTGTCCAGCGCCTACCACCACAATGCCGGCCGCAATATCCTGCTGGCGCGCGAGCTGGGCGATTTGCTGGCGGCCTGCGAGCAGGCCGGCATCCAGGTGATCCCGCTCAAGGGCGCTTACCTGGCCGAAGCGGTCTACGGCAACCTGGCGGGGCGGCGCATGCACGACCTGGACCTGCTGATCCCCCTGGCGGACCTGCCGCGCGCCGCCCAGCTGCTGGACGGCCTGGGGTACCATCCCGAAAGACCCTACCGGCTCGACGAGGAGCTGGCAATCCAGCAGCACCTGCCCCCCTACAGCCGCCCTGGCGGCCCGCTGGTGGAGCTGCACGGGGCGCTGCTGCCGCCGGGAACGCCCTTCACCCTGCACCCCGAAGGCCTGTGGGAGCGCAGCCGCCCGGCCCGGCTCGCCGGGCAGACCTGCCGCCTGCCGGCTCCGGAAGACCTGCTGCTGCACCTGATTTTTCACGCCTCCTACCAGCATGCCTTTGGGCTGGGGTTGAGTCCGCTGCTGGACATCAGCCTGGTGATGGTCCATTTCCAGGCCGAACTGGACTGGCAGGCTTTCACGCAGCGGGCACTGGAGGGCGGGTTGGGGCGCTGTGCCTTTCTGACCCTGCAGGCGGTTGCCGGCCTGCTCCACGCACCCATCCCGCCGGCGTGCTGGAGGCGCTGCAGCCGCCGGACATGCCGCCGGCTTACCCGGGGCTGGTGCAGGAGCACATCCTGGCGGGCGCGGGCAGCCTGACCCCCAACCTGAGCGAGCTGCTCGAGCCGGGGAAGCCGCTGCGCAAGGGGCAGCGCTTCCTGCAGCGGGTATTCGTCCCCCGCCCCTTGCTGCGCAGGCAGTTCGGCCTGGCGCCGGAGGCCCGCGTGCCGCCGCGCTACTACCTGCGGCGGCTGCGCCTGCTGCTGCCGAATATCTCCCCGGCCCTGCGCCTGCTGCGCGGCGACCCGCAGGCCGCGCATGCCGCGCGAAGACAGAACCGCATCCAGGAAATCCGCCTGTGGTTGGGGGCTGAAAACCCCCAAAACGCGGGCACAAATAAGTGACATTCGTCACCAGACACAAATACATATGTCAGGTGTGCTGAAAAATAGGGGGTGCTATACTGGTACAAGTCCCTTATGCCAGATTAATCTACTATAACGGGCAAGAGTTAATATTAATAGCGACGGACAGCAGGCGGGCATAACTGGGGGATGGAACGCAAACAAGCACGACAAACAGAATAAGCACAGGCACATATACCCGGAAGGGGGTGAGCACTCCAAGCCAATCAGACATCAAACGTAAAGAACAAATGTCTATTCCAACCAGATTTGATACAGACAATGAAGTTCAATTACAGGGAGAGGAATGACCATGTCTACGATACGACGAAAAAACGGAAAATTGGCAGTGATCCTGGCGGCAGCGCTGATGGTGGCGCTGCTGGTGGGGGTCATCAATACGCAGGCGGCTGAACGCCGATCTATGTGCGTCCTGATGGCGACGATACAAATTGCGATGGCACTGTGGACGCTGCCTATACTGGCGGCGGTCCAGGACCGGCTTGCGCCGTCCAAACGATTCAGAAAGGCATTGACCTGGTGGATCCGGGTGGGACGGTTAACGTTCAAGGCGGGCACGTATGTGCTATCCACTGCCGTAATTGTGAATAAAACCGGCATTACCCTGGATGGCGATGGGGCGGGCGCGACGATTGTGCAGGTGTCGGGACCGGACGACAGGTTTACCATATCCGGCTGCTGGCGTCACTTTGCAAGACTTTGAGATCGTCAAGACCGATAAGACCGGGCGTGCAAAACATCATTCGCCTCACGGCGGCAACAACATCACAATCAAGAACAATACCATCCATGGCCAGTTCGTCATCGGCGATGGAGATGTCAGCACGGGCTATGGTGGTCAATGCCGGGGCAATGAGCGGATTGAACATTGAGGGCAACACGATCTATGCCCTCCGCCAGCCCGGCTTACATTCAGCGGTACTCACAACGGGGACGATCCAGAACAACTATGTCTATGGCACCAAGGGTTGGGTGCTCGAAGGTGGAAATCTCACCTTCACCGGCAACACCTGGGGCACCGGCGCGGATGCCAACGTATACGATATCGCAATTCTCGTCGATGTTGGCGCAGGTCCTTATCCCGACATCGTAGCGATGAGCAACGCCAATAACGGCGCCGTAATCGAAGACCAGCGCGTCAGCCCGGCAGTGCTCTCGGTGGTGTATGTCGATGCCTCGACAGCATTCACTACCGATCTGGCGGCCGCTACCATCCGTATTCGACCATAACGCCCGCGATTACCCGTGTGGTTGTTGGTGGAAAGATAATTGTATACCCGGGCCAATATCCAGAAAATGTTGTGATTCCCAAAGCCCTCACACTCAAGGGCTTATCGAGGGTGGCTCTTTCTCGAGCAATCCGCTGCTTTGCACGACCGCTGCACCTGGATGCTGGTACCCGGATCGTTGGAAGCCCGGTGTCTTTGATGCATACAATTTCAGCGGCAAGATGGTCCTGCGCCATGGCATCCGCGCAGCAGATTACCAATCACCTCCTACATCATTCTATAACACTCAAGGACGCAAGTACAACACAAACCTCACAGGCAGTAAACAAAGTATGACGATTGATCTCTGGGTCGATTCATCTTGGAGTGGAGTGCAGCGATATGCCGGTATCTGGGCTACCGGATTTGATAGCTCTCCCTCGATTTCGGCCTATCCTATCATTGCCTGGCTGAGTGGCGGTGCAAAAGGCGTATCTCCGGATGGTTTCTATGCGTTTGATTACATCAACGGCGTTTGGATGCCTCTAATGACTGCCAGTGCAGGAGATTACGGGAAATGGCACACGCTTTCCTTCGAATTCAACGTTGGAACCGGGGTTGAATACTTCGTAGACGGAGTTTCGAAACTGACGTTTGCCGATCCGTATACGACCAACCTCGGCAACCTGATTCTCAACGCTGGCAACTTCGGCGCCGACTATGACGTTTACTGGGATAATTTCCAGGTATATTCCGCCACACCTGCGACTTTTAAGTCGGCGCTACTCGGCCAACTGACGATCAACGCCAGCAATGTGACCGTCACTGGGATGTACCTGAGCAACCCCGGCCAGCTATATGGTGTCCTGATTAATGCTCCCTACAACAACATAAACCTTGCTTACAACAAGGTTCAGAACGTAGGCAGCGGGAGTATGACAAGTAACGTCAAGGGCGTTTATCTTCAGAATGGGCCGGATAATGTATTGATCGAGAACAACACTTTCAACAACATATCAAGCGGTCCAACGAAGAGCGTCAATGCTGTCTTTGTTGGGGATTCTAACGAGCGCAGATCCAAGCACAGGATTCGTCGTTCAGGATAACTCCTTCTACAACCTTATAAGCGGGCGTGGATCATATGGAGTCCTGATCAATAACGGTGCCGGTACTCCAAGCGCACAAATTAAGGATAACTCATTCTCAACAATCAACGGGGGATGGACCCACGCAATTGGTTTGGAAGGGCCTACTCCAAATGCCATCGTGTCCGGCAATGTGTTTGACACCTTGACTGCACCTGGTGCGGATAACGCTGCTGTGTTCTTTGAGGAGAATCCAGCAGGAAATACGGTTATCGTAACCGGCAATCAGTTTAATCTCACCGGCGCATATGGTGTTGCAATTCACCCGGATGATCTACCCGGTGGTGCAAATGGATTCAACTACATCGTAAATGCCGAGTATAACTGGTGGGGAACGGCCTGTGGTCCGACAGCAGCTGCTGCCAACGTATCTCCAAATGTTGATTTCTCGCCCTGGTGGACTGCTCCCGATGGTACCAGCAGTGGATCGACTACCCCAGGCGGTTACATCTTCCCGGCCGGCTCATCCACCGCCACCATGAATGCGATCATCGCCTGCGCGGCACCCGGATCGACGCTTACGTTTGTGAGTGGCAGCTACCCGGGTGGTTTGATCGTGAACACTCCGCAACTGACTTTTGATTTGAACAACGTCACGATTGGCGCAGGCTCACCAGCTTTCACGATCAATGCTCCGGATACGACCATCCTCGGCCCAGGCATCCTGGACGGCAACGGCAATTCTTCACCGGCTATCCTGGTCAAGGCCAATGGCGACAACTTCATCCTGGACGGAGTAGAGATCCGGGAGTGGTTAGATGGCGTACAGGTGGAAGGCTCGGTCGAGTTCGATCAAGATCGTTAACAACTGGATCCACAGCAACACCGATGACGGCTTGCAGGTAGATGTAGCCCGACAGGTGTTGTTACGATCAAAGGCAACCTGTTCAAGGTGAATGGTGGACATCGATCGGGAGTAGGTGTTGAATATGGTGGTGCTGGTACTCTGGATGCCACCTACAACTCCTGGGGTGATGACGCCGGTCCGACCGGACCACTGGCGACGGCGTCGGTGCCAATGTACTCTTCGACCCTGGAACTTCGCCGAAATCTACTTCGACGTCGATCCACCCCGGCGGCGACCAGTACATCCGAACAGTCAGCGAGCTCAACCTCCTTCGATGTAAACCTGATGGGCGAGGCCGAGACCCTGTACGGCCTGTCCTTCAAGTTCACCTATGACCCAACCCAACTGCTGTTAAACAGCACCTCCTTTGCAGCACCCTGGGCTGGCAAATGCGTTAATCCTCCTCCCGGCACGTTCCCAGCAGGCACAATTGCTTTTGTCTGCAACCTTACCACTGGAGCGGAATGGGACGGCGGCGTGATTGCTACCTTCAACTTCACCGCCACCGGAACCGGCCTGACCGGGGACGGGCCCTGGGACAGCTTCTTTGATATCTCGCACCTGGAAGCCGACACCAGCGCCGGCGCCACCGGCGGCGTGAAGGTCTGGATGAACAACGCCGGCTATAACGCCCCGAGCACAGCCGGGCCGCGATATCACCGACGATGATGACGGCCAGATCATCATCAACGGCATCGCCAACTACACCGGCTTCATCGACCTGCAAGGCCGACCAAATGACAGCGGCGCCTGGTGCAGGTATTCGACAACACCTCTGGCGTGACCGGTACTGGCCGATGCAACCAGCGCCTCTTCCGGCAAGTACACTACTGCCTATAAGAGCGGCCAGCTGCTGGTGATTGGCAATACCTACTACCTGTTTGCTGACAGGGCGCTGTTCCTGCCCACATACTATCCACCTCACCTCCAAAGATCCTCGCAAACAGCCGACCCTGACCAACCACCCTGGCCACCCTGCTGCTGCTGGGCGGCGATGCCACGAATGACAATATAGTCGATAGTCGGCGATGCCGCCTGTATCGGCTCAGCTTATGGCAGCTACGACCAATACGTGCACCAGGAACCGGCGCTAATAGCGATGTCAACGGCGACGGTGTGGTCAACATCTACGACCTGACACTGATGGGCGGCAACTACTGGCTGACATATCAGCTCCCTGGACGCCGTAAACGCTTCGATCTATCCCTGAGGGGCGGCTTTCCCCCGCCCCTCAGGCAACCAACCGGCCCTGCCTGACCGCAGGGCCCCCTCCCAGAGCCCGGAGGGCGTTTCCCCGCCCTTCGGGTTCCGGGCACATAAAAAAGAAGCTTAACAATCCGGAAAGGTAGATCATTCATTGGTAAATCGGCGCGTATTATTGAAAATTCTTGTCCTTATCGGCTGCATTGCCAGCCTGCTACTCCCCCGCGCCCTGGTCCGGGCGCAAACCACCCAGGCGGCGGACCTGCGGGTCATCCCGCCGCAGGCCCAGGTGGCCGTCGGCCAGACCGTCGACGTGGCGGTGGAAGCCATTAATGTGGACAACCTGTATGCCATCGACCTGCTGCTGGCCTTTGACCCGGCCGCGCTGGAAGTGGTCGACATGGACCCCAGCCTGCCGGACATCCAGGTGAGCCTGGGCACCCTGCTGGAGCCGGGCTTCGTGATCCTGAACCTGGTGGATAACGGCCTGGGCCGCCTGCGCCTGGTGATGACCCAGCTGGCGCCGGCCACGCCCAAAAGCGGCAGCGGCACCCTGATGGTGGTGCGCTTCCAGGGCAAGCAGGCCGGCCCGCCGGCAGCGGTAACCATCCTGAGCGCCCAGCTGGCCAGCCCGCAGGGACAGGAAGTGCCGCTGGGCACGCTGACCCCCGGGCAGGTGCAGGTGGTGCAGACCGTCTCCGGCCCCAGCCCGACAGCCATCCCCTCGCAGGCGCCGGGCACACCCATGCCCACCCCCCCGCCGCCCACCGCGCTGCCCCCTGGATCAAACCAGCCCGCCGCAGCCCCCACTGCCACACGCGCTTTCCTGGAAATTCCTCCCACCGCCCTGCCGACCCTGCCCCCGCCGCCGGCCTCGCCTACACAGGCCCAGGCCGACTTGCCCACCACCGCGCCCGGCGAAGCGGCCAGCGCGTGCCCACTGAAGCGCCGGCGGCTACCGAATTGGCGCAGGCCGCAATCACGCCGGCGCCCACCATCGAAGCCACCCCGCTCAACCTGGTGGTAGCCACTCCGGCGGCCGAGGGCGAAACCTCCGGCGAGGGCCTGTGGATCGCCCTGCTGGCGGTTGGCGTGCTGATCGCCGTGCTGGCATTCTGGTTCATGCGGCGCCGCAAGCCGCCGGTGGAAGGCTAAGCCGAAGATGCATCGGGCGCGGTTGGGCTGGATCTTGGCGCTGGCGGTAATGCTGAGCCTGGGGACTCACCCGGCGCAGTCCTCCCCGGCTGTCACAGCCGCGGTGACGATCCACCCGGCCGCCGCCACCTTCGCCGCCGGCGAAGCCATCACCGTGGAGGTGTGGGTGGAGAACGTGGTCGATCTGTACGGCGCCGATATCCGGCTGGGCTTCGACCCGGCCGCCTTCCAGGTGCTGGACGCCAACCCGTCCCTGGCCGGCGTCCAGGTGAAGCTGCGCAGTGACCTGCTGCAGCCCGGTTTTGTCATCCACCGGGAGGCCGATAACCAGGCGGGATTCGTGTGGTATGCCAATGCCCAGGTGAACCCCGCTCTGCCGGCCAGCGGCTCGGGGGCGCTGTTTGAGTTTGGCCTGCTGGCTCTGGCCAACGGCACATTTCCTATCGAGATCACCTCAGCCCAGCTGAGTGATAAAAGCGGCAACCCGATCGCCTTCACGCTCCAGCCGGCCTCCTACACCCTGCTGGGTTACCGCAGCTACCTGCCTTTGCTGGGGCAGGGCAATTGATCCCGGGGCAACCACGGGGCGATCATGACGGAGGTTATTTTATGAACCGATTGCTACAACTATCCACCCTCACCCTGGTGCTGGCGCTGCTGCTGGCATCCTCCGGGGCTTATGGCACCCAGGCAGCCTTTTTGGGCGCGGGAGGCAAAGCCGGCCGCCCGGCGGCAAAAGATGCGCCTACCGCCACCACGGTCTCGATCAACCCGATCTCCGGCAGCGCGGCCGACTGCGGCATCTTGGACCTGTACATCGACGTCAACGATGTCACCAACCTGTACGCCCTGGACGTGCGCCTGAGCTTCGACCCGGCCCAGCTGGAGGTGGTGGAGTTCTCGCCCGGCCAGCCGCTCGAGCCGGTCATCGACCCCAACCTGAACTTCATAGCCGGGTTCACGGTGCGCAACATCGTCGATAACTTCGCCGGCACGATCTGGTACGCCACCACCCAGACCGCCCCCACCCCGCCGGCGGCAGGCACGGGGCATGTGGCCAGGCTGCGGGTGCGGGCCAAAACCACTGCGGCGATTGCCCTGACCTTCACCTACATCAAGCTCTCCAGCCCGGGCGGCGTAGAAATCCCCGCTACCGGCACCAACGGCACGGTCAACGGCAGCAGCACGGTCTTCCCCATCCTGTCGATCAGCCGCCTGAACACCACGCAGGTGCAGCTCAGCTGGCCGGTGGCCAGCGGGGTGAGCAAATACCACCTGTACCGCAGCACCACGCCATATTTCAACCCGACCGGCACGGCTTACCAGGTGCTGACGGCAGGCGCCCCAGCCAGCACCCAGACCTTCAACGACAGCGTGCTGGGGAATGTCACCACCAACTATTTCTACGCCCTGCGCGCCGAGTGCAGCACGCCAACCGGCAGCCTGAGCGCGGCCTCCCGGCAGGTGGGGAAGTTTGAGTTTCCCCTTTACGAGACCACCGGAACGGATTATTCCTGGGTTGGGCTGATCTTTGATGGGCAGGGACTTACCAATGCGCTGAGCCTCGCCAATCACATCCAGAATAACAGCAACGCAACTGTATCTGTGAAAACGATAAGCCGCTGGAACGGATCCGGGCAAAATATCAGTGCGTACAATAATGGGTCTAGCCTTCGAACAACTTTACGGTAGTAGTGAAAATACCCTACCGGATTGAAGTTGATCTCCCAGGTACAACTTCTGGATTTGTGATCTGGGCCCAGGTAGGCGTCCTCCCACCAATCACAACAGATACCTATACGATTTATGAAACCACCGGTACGGACTATACCTGGATATTACAGCCGCTGGATATGACGCAAGTACCTGACAGCAGAAGGATTGGCCACCGATATTCAAACCAACTCCAGCGCGCCGGTATCCGTTCTAACTGTCAGCCGATGGAACCCTTCGGGGCAGAATTACACATCCTATAATAACGTGAGTGGATCCTTCAATTTTCGACCCGGTTTGGCTACCCTTACCGGGTGGAGGTGAATGTCAATTCTGGCTTCACGGTCACCTGGCCATAGGGTTGATTATACGCCAGTATATTTGACTGAGTTTATTCAAGAAGGAGTGAAAACAGATGAAGAAACTACTTGTGATATCATAATCATGCAAGTCATTTTGGGCTTCGTATATCGTTTTAGCCGCTCTGGCAGGATCAACGATTGATTTTGGCATCCTTGCCGGTACACCGCCGGAGGGCCAGGCAAACTGGACGGCCTGGCTCAATAAGACGATCTTGCCGGCGGGAATGCCCAGCGAGATTATGACCGAAGACAATACTGCCAGCGATATTGACGTCAACTTAGGATACAGCCAATATGATGCAGATCCTGATATTGAGTGGATTCTTCAGGTCGAAAACTTCACTAACGAAGCTCACCTGGACGCTGTCAGCATGATTTTTGGCGGCCTGGGACCATGGTCAGGATCATTGTGGTCTTACAACTTCACCTGGGATCAACAGACTAATTTCGAGACCGATCACGGCACGGTTGCACTAAGCGCAACTGTGCGGGCTTGCCCGGCAATCACCGCGGCATCCACGACCGGGAGCAGCAAATCTGTCACTTTCTCAGCCGAAGCGAACAAGACTTATTACGTATACAAAAGCACGCAGGCATCCGGGGCATTCAACGGCGCCAGCGGTGGCCGCTACCTGTACCTAATGACGGTTACCACAAATGGTGCCGGCGTGGGCAGCTTCACCGATAACGAGCCGCTGGAGAGCTGGTATGTCGTTCTCCCGGCCAACAGCACCACCGGCGCCATCGACGGCTGCCACAGCGAAGAAGCCGCCCCCACCGCCGTCACCATGGCCGGCTTTGGGGCCACCGCCCAGAACGCGGTGCCCTCGGTAGCGCTGGAATGGCAGACGCTCAACGAGCTCAACCTGCTGGGCTTCAACGTGTACCGCTCGGATGCAGCCGATGGCGTCAAGGTGAAGCTCAATGGGGGCATGATCCCGGCGCAGCATGCCGGCCAGCTGCTGGGCGGCAGCTACAGCTACGAAGATACGGGAGTCCAGCCCGGAGATATCTGGTTCTACTGGGTGGAGGGCGTGGTGCAGTCCGGCCCGCCGGAGTGGCTGGGGCCGCAGTCCGCCAACGTCCTCTTCCGGATGATGCTGCCGCTGATCAACAGATAGGCAACCATGGCCAGGCCTGCCCGTTCGCGGGTGGGCCTGGATGCATTTGAGGGGATGGGAGGTGCGTTATTGGATAAAACGTTTGTATACCGCTGACTGGCGGCTCGATGGATCCTTTTTCCGCACTTTCTCATGAAGTAGATGCAGGGAGGCATCGCTATGAATACTACTAAAAACTTTAAGAAATGGTCGCTCGTGCCGGGCTGGTTGTGCTGGCGGCGCTGCTGTCTTGGCAGCGTGTGGACAGCCCAGGCGGCAGGAATCACGCTTTGGGTCTGCCCTGTTGGCGATTGCGGGCACCCGGGAGCGTCATTCAACTCAATCCAGGCAGCCGTAGATGCCAGCACGAATGTTGGCGACGTGATTCGGGTATTTCCAGGAACATATAGCGAAACTGCCAGTGCCAGGCTTTTGGTTAATGGCAGCGGGCCTTACCAGTTTGGCTTATTCTTTGGTGTGGCGAAACCTGGTATCACCGTGATGGGCGTTGATGCTAGCGACGATCCAATCACGGATCCAACTGCTGTACAAGCATACGTCACCACCAATGCCACAAATGATTTTGGGCCTAGTGGCATTTGGGTTGAAGCAGACGACATTACCATCCAAGGCCTGGAGATTGGTCCAAATTTGCCTGGAGATAATAAAACGATTGAAATAATCGGCAACAATTTCACATTGAAATACTGCAATTTCAGTGTCCCTGATGGCTGGGGATCGGTTTATTTCAACGACTGGCGCTTTGATGTTGGCACAAATACATCGTACCTCCAGAGCTACACTATTATGGGAAATCTTTTCGATGATGGGACGAGTGTCGACTTGACCAGTGGGGCTGGCTTTAGCGGTCCTGTTAGCGGGCGCCAAATCCTGGATAACGTTTTTGTATTGTCTCCAGGTTATTATTGGCCAGTAATTAGCTTCAGCGGTTCAGGAACAGGAGTACCCTGGTTTACTTACTCGGTTGGGGGTGCTGTCATTACTGGCAACTCGTTTCAGGGAGGGGAGCAGTATATCGACCGCGGTACCTATGATAACAGCCAGTTTGATTGGTCCTGGTATTGGGGTGATAACATCTTTGACAAAGCGGTCCTGGCATCTACCGATGGCAACTTGGACAATGTACGCACCTATTCTTACACAAGTGGTAGCTATACATTCAACGACGTTCGCCATATCGGAACAACAATCCAGGATGAGATCGATAATGCTCAGCCTGGAGATACTGTGTTTGTCGGCCCTGGATCCTACGTAGAGAATTTGATTATACCCAAAAGCCTGACTTTGGACGGCGCAGGGGCAGGCACGAACCCCGCCACACACACGATCCTCGATGGGACCACGCTCGGTGACGCTTCTGGTATCCATGTGAATGCTGGTGTAACAGGCGTTACAATCCGCGAGCTGACCGTGCAGAATTACTCGGTGGCAGGCGGAGACGTCGGTGGGGTAGTAGGAGATCGGTAATAACAACAACTTCACCGCTGAATACCTGTTAATAAGCAATATAACGGGCGGAAGAGGCGGTCTGTTCATGAATGGACCGGTGGACACGGTTTTGATCGACCATGTCCAGGCTCATAATAATGCCGGCCGCGGCATCGTGATCTGGAACGGTTTTAAGACTCACATCACGCTCACCAATAATGATGTCCGCGGCAATAACTGCTGCGGTATGGAACTCCAGGATGGGACAGCGTCCGGGGTGACCGTCACTGGCAACCTGATTGAAGGGAATTCTGACAGCGGTATGGCTTTCATCGGTCTAAAAGCCGGAGCAGGCCCTAATTTGATAGCCAACAACATTGTACGAAACAACGGACGTTTTGGGATTGAGATCAAACTCCCTGATGGTAATGGGGCCGAGACAGGCGATGGAAGCATTGTCGTCACGAAGAACCTGGTCGAGACGACTATCCCAATCACCACTCAATTACCCGCCGAAGAGCGAGACATGGCCGGTATTTCCGTATACCGTAAGAGTTGGGTTGCCGGAAACGGTAATGTTGATATCCCAACCGGAGTTGTTGTGAAAGAAAACACGGTAAGTGGTTACCAGCAAACCAATCCAGCCAGCACCAGCGATGGTTTTGGTATCGTTGTCGAAGGCAACAACATGAAGGTGTTCAACAATATTGCTACCGGCAACGATGTAGGCATCCAGATCCAACAGGGCCACCTGCCTTACACAGCCAATACGAACATCGATGGCGATCAATCCGATCTCGCCGATGCTTATTTCGGGCGCGGCAATTCACCAATTTCCACGGGAACTATCAACTACAACGAGGTGAGTGGAAATGGGGTCGGCATCCGCAACGTGGCTGTGCCCGCTGCCAGTATAAACCTGGGCTGCAACTGGTGGGCAGCAATATCGGGTCCTACCGAAGCGACTACAAATCCTGGCGGTCTCGGCCAGCCATTGAGCGGGGCCGGGGCATTCTCCCCCTGGCTGGAATACAACACCGACACAAGTGCAGATCCTGGCTTCCAGTTGCCGGTTTCCTTCACCGTCACAGCTGGGGCAGATACCAGCGCAGCCGACAACAACTACCGCAGCCTGGCGAATGCCGTGGGGGTGCGTCCTCGACGGTCAGACGATCAACCTCAGCGGTACATTCGATTTCAGTTTGCCGAATGCTGCTGCCAGTTGGGCGCTGGGGACGGACGCACTCACTGGAACGAACGATGACTATGAAGTCGACGTGCCAGCCAATGCCGATACCGTCACGCTCACTGCTGCCAGCCTGGGAACAGCGACTATCCAGGGCCCTGGCGATCTGCCCGGCGTTGACCTGGAAGGCTTTCTCCAGTTCTATAACAATGGCACCAACCATGACTGGACTATTTCAAACCTGCAGATCAAGGACTTTGACCTGGGAATCGGTGCTTTCTGTTGTTATTCTGGACAGCCCGGTAATGCATATCAGGGGATGACCATCACCAATAACCTGATCCGTATCGCTACCGACATAAAAGGCGCCAGCTCATCTGGCCCGAGGCGACGCAGAACATCGGCATCCATCTTGCCTACGGTAAGAATATTACCGTATCCGGCAACACATTTGAGCTGGCGGGCGATGGAGTAAGCGATCCAAGTACAGCGGGCCTGGATTGGTGGACTTACAATGCCACCCCTGGCTGGTTGTACTCCAGCAACGTCGTCTTACAGTCAAACACGCACGGTGGAAACAGCTACGATGGTCTGACAATTACGGGCAATGTGATCAACATCCTGAATGCTCAGAGTGCTCACCCGGCTCGGATCGTCGGCATCTGGGAGAACGGTTGGAGTTCACAGCAGCAATATCACAGTCAGTAATAACCAGTTTAACAACCTGGCGGCTGGCAATGACCCAACCCTCAACCGGCAGATGGCCTTCCGGCCCACATCGCATTCCAGTGCCAGTACGACCGTATCTTACACCAACAACACGGTAAATGGAGCGAAATTGGGTTTTGCCCCCATGACACTTAGCGGGGTAGTGCAACCGGTCCAACTCACCAACAACACCCTGAATAATGTCGTTACTGGCATCATGCTGGGTGCTTATGAAAATTACTCCCTGAGTAACAACACGATTTCAAGTGGTGGCGGCGGAGGGAGAGGCATTCAACTCCTCCCGAATGCAACGGCCTCGGTGTCTGGTGGCACTATCAAGAAATTTGCAACCGGCATCCTGGTAGATGGCTCTGCGAATATCAATAATGTAAATCTGTTTTTCAATTCGACCGGATTGTTGGTCGAGGGCACTGGCTCAGCTACAATTCACAACAGCAACCTGACCGGCAATACCAGCTTTGGCGTAAATAACACAACTGGTGTCACTCTTGATGCCACCGCGAACTTCTGGGGCTCGTGCGATGGTCCCGGAATTGTCGGCCCAGGGCACGGCGATAAAGTCTCGTCGAACGTCAATTTCAGTTATTTCATCACTGCCTTGCCTGCGGGCTACCTGCAAACCCTGGTTAACGCTGCATCTGCAGGCGACACGATCCAGCTCGCTGCTTGCACCTATAAGGGCGCGACGGTCAATAAACCGCTAACCATCCTGGGACTTGGTCCCAATCTCAATCCTGCCATAGTACGGACGACCATCGTCACACAGGGCTCGGAGGCCTTTACGATCAGCGCACCAGATGTAACGATTGGCAACATGATCATTGTTGGCAACCCATCGGGTACCACACCCGTGGCTTTTGATGCGATTGTCGTTAATGCTGATGCCAATAACACCATCATCAAGAATAATTACATCACTGGTTGGGCCAATGGTGTGCGGCTGGCCGGCTCGGTCAACTCCTTCAAGCTGGTCGAGAACTGGATCCACGATAACACGGCCAACGGCCTGCTGATCGGTGATGGCGCTGCCGTCGGCGGCGTGGTGACCATCGAAGGTAACCTGTTCAAGAACAACGACGGTAACGGCATCCAGAACGACGGTACAGCTGTAAATAACATCGGCGAAACGATCGATCTTCCAGCCGAGTACAACTCCTGGGGCGACTATGCCGGGCCGGCCGGAACCGACGGTGACGGCGTGGGCGGCAGCGTTGACGATACTCCCTGGACCTACTCGGAGGTCTTTGTCGATATGGCACCCAATACCCTGGCCACCCAGGTGGGCGTCAATGAGACCAACAACTTCTCGCGTCGCAGTCAAGGTGGATGCCAGGAACCTGTATGCCGTGCAGTACAAGCTCACCTACGATCCTAGCTTCCTGAGCCTGCAAAGTGTCGTCGATGGGAGTTTCAAAGGCTCACCGGGCGCCTGCATGACCACGGCTACGCCGGGGGTTGTCGCAGTGTATTGCACCCGTTATTCACCTGAGTTGGAAGTCAACAATCCAGCCGGCGAGACCATCAGCACGATCACCTTCAAAGCCACCGGCGCCGGGCTCACCCTCAACGGCCCCTGGACGACTTATCTGGATCTATCCACTAACCTGCTCGACCTGTCCTCGGGCGCCAAGGGCGGCATCAAGGTCTTCGTCAACAACGGCGGCTTCGGTGCTCCCAGCAGCGATGCCGGGCACACCATCACCGACGCCGACGACGGCAAGGTGACCATCAGCGGGCTGGCCAACTTCACCGGCTATATCGACCTGGAAGGGCGCGCCAATGACAGCGGCGCCACTCTGACCGCCTACAACCAGCAGGCTATCTTTGGCTCGGTGGCTTACGCCAGCGGGGTGAGTGCCTCATCGGGCAAGTTCACCACCAGCTACCTGGCAACTTACCAGCTCACTGTACCGACCACCTACTACTTCCAGGTGGATGCCCCGCTGTTCCTGCCGACTACAGCCGTAGCTACTTCTCCGAGCTATCCGTCCCTACCTACCTTATGGCCGGATTCCCTGATCTTGAGTGACCGACCTTTGACCTCTATGAAGCAGGTCAAGCTGCTGGGTGGAGACGCAGTCAGCGACAATGTGATTGGCGTGTCAGATCTCGGTTGTATCGCTGGCGCTTATGGCGGCTTGGCGACTAATTGTTCAGGTCTAGGCTCAAGCGATGTCAATGGGGACGGGGTTGTCAATATCTACGACCTGGTGCTGGTCGGCGGCAACTTCGACCTGACCTCCAGCCCCTGGACACCATAACGATCGTATAGATACCATCCTGGGAGCCATGGTCTCAAATCGGGGCCATGGCTCCCAAAGAAAAACAGGAAATCGACAAAAACAGATCAAAATACAACCAACACATCTGGCAAGCCAGTGGAGGAGATGAACCAATAAAGTAAACAATGCCCCGGGGTTTATCGATTGAGAGTTACCGAGCAGTGCGCAAGCGCTGCTCTCCGCCTGCGTGTGGCGCCCTGCCAGGCTGTCGCATGTATAGGCACAAGAAGGACAAATTCATTTCATGGCTCTTGAGATTTGAGGAAGGGAGAATTGCTGATGTCTACATTTATGCCACGCAAACAATGGATTACCCTGGGGGTGATCATCCTGCTGCTGTGTTTACTGGTCGGGCTGCGGCCTGCCCTGGCCGCCAGCACCATCCTGGTAGATAACCTGGCCCCCAGCTGGGAGGCGCCGGGAGGCGGGGGCGTCTTCTCGGCTTACATCGGCCCGCCTGATACGGCTATGTTTCGCCGGGCAGCACCGCCCTGTACGATGGACGTGAGGCGGGCATTATCAAGGCCGGCCTAACACCCGACCCGGCGGGTTCCACCCATTACAAAGACGAAGGTCTCTTCGGCTTCAAGCCCAATGTGACCATCGATACTTTCGCTGCCGGACCGGTGACTTACGATGTCAGAACCAGACCGGCGCCAACCCGGTGTGGATGACGATTGAGATCGACACCGGGATGGTGGGCGACCGGACCGACAACACCACCTACCAGCACGTGCCCACCACCAATCCTGCGGGCTGGCACACGGTGGATGCCGCCGCCGGGCTATGGCAGAAGTGGGATGACAACAATGGCACCGTGACCGAGCCACTGATCTCACTGAGCAGATGTGGCCTCCACGCACACCGGGCTGAATGTGGTGCGCGCCTACCTGCGCCTGGGCATGGGCGATTCGTATAACGCCAACGGCACGGGCACCATCGGCTGGGTGGACAAGGTCACGCTGGGTGCGGTGACCTATGATTTTGTCCTGGCCCAGCTACTGGTATGTGACACCTACCGGCTCGGACACCAATCGAGGGGACACTGGTATCGCCCTTCCTGACCATCCAGCATGCCATTGATATGGCTGCCCCCGGCGACACAATTAACGTCGCCGCCGGCGCTTATAACGAAAGCCTGACCATTGCCAAGTCCCTGACCCTGTCCTGTGCCCAGGCCGGCGTGCCGGTCGGCGGGCGGACGGCGGGCTCGGCGGCCGAAACGGTGATCAACGCCAGCGGCCTGCCCGTGGGCGTCATCGTCAAGGCCAGCAATGTCACCATCGACGGCTGCGATATCCTCGGCAACAGCCAGCACCTACGCCGGGGTCATGCTGTATGCCTCCACTGGCGCCGGGAACCTCAACACCCTGCAGGTCAAGAACAACTTCATCCACGGCATGGCGCTGCCCAACCCGAGCAGCACCGCCTACGTCACCAGCTACGGCGTGTTTGGGCTGGGCGATGCGGTGGGCGGGGTGCGCAACACGCTGACCGGCGTGAATATCCAGGGAAACAAGATCTATGACCTGGGCGGTGCTGCCGGCCAGGCGGCGACTATCTCCGCCGGGGCCGGCGTATGGCTGTACAGCCTGTCGGGCGGCGGTGGCGGCGGCGGGGCGATCGTCACGGGCAACATCTTCCAGAACATCAAGGACGGCTCGGATGCCGCGGCATTCAACGGAGTTTGGCCTGGGCGTAGCCATCGTGGACGATGGCGATGCCACCTGCGGATTCGGGCGGCCTGGTGCAGGGCAACACTTATAGTGGCACGTTTGCCGGGGCGGTGCTGTTCGCCGGCACGACCACCTTCAATGAGGCTTACACCAGCTTTAGCGGCGCCACCATGTATGCCATCAACGTGGGCAACCTGGCGACGGTCAATGAAGCTACCCTGGCGAAATACGCCAAAACCGACAAGCCCACCGGCTTCCCCGGCAGCACGGGGTATTTTGCAAAGATCAAAGATGCCATCGACTACTCGGACAGCGGCGCGGCAATCAGCGTGACTGCCGGGACATTTACCGAAGGGCCGCAGCTGGTCATTTCGAAAAACATCACCCTGACCGGCGCCGGGATGGCAGCCACGATTATCACGCCATCTCAAGACACCGGCAGCTCGGGAGATCCCCGGGGCTGGTTCCTGGTCAATCCCACCTATACACTCAATCTCTCCAACCTGAACCTGGATGGCGCGGGCAAAAGTCTACCAGGCCTTCCGAATCAAAGGCAAGGGCTCGGTCAGCAATGTCGCCTTCCACAATATCCAGTACAACGCCAGCGGCCCCGATTATCAAGGCATGGCTGTGGCTGCTTTTGGCGATGGACCGTAACAATCAATAGTTGTACCTTCACGCATATCGGCCGGGTTGGCGTGCTTTCTTTGGCACGGGCGTCAACGGATCGGTTATACAGCAACAACACCTTCACAGGCAAAGGCACCGGTGACTGGCTGGATTACGCCGTGGAAGTGGGAGGCGGCGCCCAGGCAACCATCAGCAACAACACGATCTCCGGCAATAACTGGGCGTAGCCAGCATCGATGGTTCAAGCTCAGCCGGAATCCTGGTCACCACCTTTTACGGCGCCGGCAGTGCTGCCAATATCACCGGCAACACCATCACCAACAGCACCGAAGCCATCGCCGTCGGTTACGACGGCAGCGACACCAGCACGGTCGTCGCCCACAACAACTGCATGTCGGGCAACGAGTATGGCGTGACCACCACTGCCCCGTTCGTGGATGCCACCAACAACTGGTGGGGCGGCGCCCTCGGGCCGTACAACCCCACCACTAACCCATCCGGCAACGGCGATGAAGTGGATGACAATGTGGCCTACACGCCCTGGTTAGGCGCCTGCGGCGGCAGCCCTGTCCCCGGCAATTTCAAGAATGTCAATGACAACACCTACTTCAACACCCTGCAGGCCGCAGTAGACGCTTCGGGAGCAAACTACGGCGACGTGATCGTTCCGGTCACTGCCGGACCTTTCTCGGGCACCACCAATGTCTATAAGAACGGGCTGGTGATCAACCTGAGCGGGCGCACCTTCACCGGCAGCTCGCCCGCCTTCCAGATTACCGCCGACGATGTGGTCATCAGCGGGCCGGGCATCCTGGATGGCTGGACGGGGACCGCCAACAATGCCACCGCCGCAGTAGAAGTCTTCGCCGGCGCGGACAACTTCAACCTGCTCAACACCGAAGTAAAGCGCTGGAAAGACGGCGTCGAGCTGAAAGGCAGCGTGGTTTCCTTCAAGATCGTCGGCAACTGGTTCCACAACAACACCGAGTCCGGCCTGCAGGTCAACCCCGGTGTTGTGATCAGCGGTGTGCTGACCATCGAGGGCAACCTGTTCAAGGAAAACACCGGCACCGGCATCCAGAACGACAGCGGCGCTTCGATCGAGGCCGAGTATAACTCGTGGGGTTCATATTATGGCCCGGCAGCGGGGGATGGCGTCAGCGCTAATGTGGATGCCGACCCGTGGAATTTCCTCGAAATCTTCATGGATGTCGACCCGGACACGGAAGCCCTGGAGAAAACTGTCTCGGAGACTCAGCAGTTCAATGTCAAGCTAAAAGTTGACGCCCAGAAGCTGTACGGCCTGAGTTTCAAGTTCACCTGGGATACCACCCGCCTGTCGCTGGTAAGTGGGCCGACTTTCACTGCACCCTGGGATGGCAAGTGTACCTCGCTTTCCGCCACGCCGGGGACCTTCGCCTACCGCTGCAACCTGGAATACCCGACCCCGGAATACGATGCCGACGGCGGCACCATCGCTACCTTCACCTTCACCACCAATACCGGAAGCCTTACGGGCAACGGTCCCTGGGAAGCGCTGTTCAACATCTCCGCCCTACCCGCCGAGACCAGCGCCGGCGCGGTGGCCGGGGCTAAGATCTGGGTCAACAATGCCGGCTATGGCGCACCCAGCGTGGACTCGCGCGACATCACTGACGTGCGACGACGGGAAGATCATCATCGAAGGCATTGCCAACTACACCGGCTTTGTCGATCTGCAGGGCCGCACCAACGACAGCGGCGCAGTGTTGACCGTCTACGATGTGGCGAATAAAAGCGCCTCCGTTGCGCTGGCAACTGCCACTACCACACCCGGCGGCGGCTACACCAGCAGCTACCTTCCCGGCAAACTGCTGACCATCGGGGACACCTACTTCCTGTTCATCGACCGGCCGCTTTTCCTGCCGACCACGATCATGTGGACCGACACCGCCCTGGACCCAGATCCCGCCTATCCCAGCAGACTGGGAAGACTTGCATATCCTGGATGTCCGCCCGCTCACCTCGCTGAACACGCTGCTGCTGCTCGGCGGCGATGCGGTCAATGACAACCTGATCGACATCAAGGATGCCGGCTGCATCGGCAGTGCGTATGCTCTTCCGCCTGCTGTGTGCGGCATCGGCCCCACCCTCGGCACCAGCGATGTCAATGGCGATGGCGTGATGGATATCCTGGACCTGACCCTGATGTCCGGGAACTTCACCCTCAATCAGAGCCCCTGGACGCCATAACCAATCCTTTAAACTGGGAGCCGTGGTCTCAACTCGGGACCATGGCTCCCAAAAAGAAAAAAATGCAAAAAGAACAGAAAAAATTGACTGGAAAAGAATTTTCCATACAGACCAAGGGTCATTGCCGGCAGCAAGAGAGGCGGATCATGGAAAGCCATCCACGCTGCAAGAGCAGATGTCCTTGAGAAAAATACGACCAGGTTGAGAAATTGTCAGGGAGACAGAGTACATGAATCAAAAACCGTTTTTTCACAGAGTGGCCATTTTCGTGTTGGTACTGGTCGTTTTGGCGGGCGGGGTGGGTCAGCCGGCGAGGGCGGATTCCTCTTATGGGGTTCGCTTTGACGGAAATGATGACTATATAACGTTCGGAACAGCGCAAACCGAACTAGGTGTTCTGAGTTTTACATTGGAAGTATGGTTTTATTGGACAGGGGGCACTACTGCCAGCTCCGGTACAGGAGGAGTAACTGCTATACCTTTGGTTACGAAAGGCCGGGGAGAGGGAGACAATAGTAATCTAGACATGAATTATTTTATGGGGATTTGTAATCCAACAGCAACGCCAATCCTTTGTGCCGATTTTGAGGAAGGTGCTGGTAGTGCTTCTCCTGGTCTAAATCATCCCGTCAATGGATCTACTACCTTGACAAAGGATCATTGGTACCATGTGGCTGCTACATATAATCATACGTCTGGGCAATGGAAATTGTTCGTAAATGGAGTTGTCGATGCATCACCAGCTGCTCTGAACCCGATAGTATACCCACGCAGTGATAGCTTACAACATGCTGGACTTGCTACAGCAATGACATCAAATGGAACAGCAGCTGGTTTTTTCCAGGGCACTTTAGATGAAGCCCGGATATGGAATGTCGTGCGGAGCCAATCAGATTTACAGGCAGATATGTTCCATGATGTTACCAACGGTACCGGCTTGATAGGGCGATGGGCCCTGGACGAAGGAACCGGCACAACCACGGCGAATTCCATCGCCGGAAGTCCTGTCGGCACACTAACTTCTGGGCCTCAGTGGGTTTCAGGCACCCCTTATGCATTGTCCAGTGCCTTGAAATTTGGCTCAAGCAATGCATATGCTTCTTTTCTAAGCTCCAGCACCCTTAATTCCCCTACCTTTACAATTGAAACCTGGTTTCGACGAGATGGCGCAGGTACTGCGGTCTCAACAGGAACCGGTGGTATCACTGCTATCCCGTTAATTGCCAAAGGTACTTCAGAAGCTGAAACCGCCAATGCTGATATTAATTATTTCCTTGGGATCCGAAACTCAGATAATGTAATCTGCGCAGATTTCGAGGAAGCACAAACCGGCAGCTCACCCGGCTTGAACCATCCGGTCTGCGGGACAACCCCTATCACAGCTGGAACAAGCTGGTATCATGCTGCTGCAACTTATGATGGTACCACCTGGAACTTATATCTTAATGGTTTATTGCAAGCAAGTCTACTAGTTGGGCGGCCTGCCAATGCCAGTAACATTGCTCGCTTTGCTTTGGGGACTTCCATAACTACCGGAAACGCTGCTCAGGGCTTTTTCAACGGTACACTTGATGAGGCGAGAGTATGGAACTATGCGCGGACACAGGCTCAAATCCAAGGTGACATTAATTCACAAATAACCGGATCCCAATCAGGCCTTCTCGGCCGTTGGGGTCTAGACGAAGGTGTCGGTAGCACTGTTAAGAGCTCGCTGGCACAACGATCGATGGAACAATCACAGGAACAGGTTGGGTCTGGGCAGCACCTGCCCCGTTTAACATCGACTTCATTCCCCCCACAGCACCAACCGGCCTGACAGCTACGCCGATATCCGCCTACCAGGTGGACCTGGCCTGGACGGATAACGCCACCGATGAAACCAATTTTGAGGTCGAACGTTGCACTGGAGCTTCATGCAGCAGCTTTAGCCTGCTGGCCACCCTGGGAGCTGATAGCGTTTCTTATAGCGACACCAGCGTCTCTCCGGCAAACGACTATTGCTACCGCGTGCGTGCCACGAACTCGGCCGGCCCATCCGGTTACTCGAATACCCAATGTGTAACCACCCCGGCAGAAGGCGCCTTCGGGCTGGATTTTGGTTACGGCACAGCTTATGCCACTTTTGGCGACCCGGCCAAGCTTGATCTCGCTACTTTCACCATCGAGACCTGGTTCAAGCGCACTGGCCCTGGTGTAACCAGTACAACGGGCTCCAGCGGGGTTGCCGCAGCTATTCCTCTGGTCACCCACGGCTCACCCCAGGACGATGGCTCAAACGTCGATGCAAACTGGGTTCTGGTAATTGATGATGCCACCGATGTGATCGCCGCCGATTTCGAAGATATGGCTACCGGTTTGAACCACCCGGTATCCGGCACAACTCAGATCCTGCAGAACACCTGGTACCATGCCGCCGCCACTTATGATGGCACCACCTGGCGTTTGTACCTGAACGGCCGTTTAGAAGCCACCCTGGTGGTAAACGCTACCCCGCGATCGGACACGATACAGCGTGCCGGCCTGGCCACCATGATTGAGTTGGATGGCACGACGAACGGTCACTTAGAAGGCGTGCTGGATGAGGCACACGTCTGGAATACCCGTGCAGCGAGGCAGAAATTCGCTCTGATATTAATAACCAGCTGACAACACCTCCAGCTGGCCTGGTGGCGCGCTGGGGCTTTGGCGAAGGCAGCGGCACTCTGGTGCATGATTCAGTAGTTGCTCCAGCAGCTGCTAATGGAACCATCACCAACACCGGCTACAGTTGGGTGTCTGGCGCTCCATTTGATATCGTGTTCGATTCCGTGCCACCTGCTGCGCCGACTATCCTGATGGCTTCACCCCGACCCGGGGCAGTCCAGTTGGAGTGGTCTGCAGAGTTCAGAATTTGACCTGGCCGGTTACAACGTATACCGCAGTACTTCCAGCCCTGTGACCCTTGGGACGCCGATCAACACTGGATTGCTAATCGCACCGTCTTACCTGGATGAGGCAGTCACTGAAGGAATTACTTACTACTATGCGGTTTCGGCGGTCGATGACTTGGATAACGAATTGCCCCTGTCAGCCGAGACCAGTGCGGTCCCATTACCGCCCTCCGCCACCGGAAGCCCTGGATTTTGGCAGCTCGACAGCTTATGTCACCTTTGGCGAAGCGCTCCGTTGAAACTTGCCCAATTCACCCTGGAAGGTTGGTTCAAGCGTGAAGGAATTGGTACAACCGCCAACACCGGCACTGGCGGCTTCTATGGCATCCCTTTGATCACGAAGGGGGTAGGCGAGGCCGAAGGTAGTAATGTGGACATGAATTACTTCCTCGGAATTCATGGCACCAACAATGTGATCTGTGCCGATTTTGAGGAAGGGAGTGGCGGGGCAGGCCCACTCGGCCAGAATCATCCGGTATGTGGCACCACAACGATCGTTGACAATACCTGGTATCACGTGGCTGCCACCTACGACGGGAATACCTGGAATCTGTACCTGAATGGCAGCCCCGAAGCAACCCTGCTGGTCGGTCAGCCTGTGCGCTCGGACAGCATCCAGCATGCTGGGTTGGGTGTGGCTCTCAACTCAACCGGGGCAGCCTCGGGACATTTCGATGGCATTCTCGACGAAGTCCGCATCTGGAATGTCGCTCGCACCCAGGCACAACTCGCCGCTACGATCAATACCAAAATCACCTCACCGCAATCCAACCTGGTAGCCCGCTGGGGCCTCGATGAAGGGACAGGCTCGCAGGTCAACGATATCTCCGGGAATTTGGTCACCGGTAATATTACGAATTCCGGCTACAGCTGGGTGCCCGGATCGCCTTTCAATGCCGTCATCAATCTGCCCCCGGATGCACCTACATTGGTTGAACCCCAAAACAATGCCACCAATGTACCGGTACCGGCAACACTATCTGTCGATGTATCCGACCCAGAAAATCACGCCCTGGACGTCACATTCTATGGACGGCCAATCCAAAGCGCCGCAGGTCCGGATTTCACGATCATTGTCATACCCGATGCACAGTATTACGCTTCTACTTATCCCTCAATATACAATGCGCAAATGCAGTGGATTGCAGATAACCAGGAAGATGAGAATATCATCTACGTTGCCAGCCTGGGCGATAATGTGGATGTTGCCTCTGACCTGACTTAATGGGCGAATGCAAACACTGCCTGGTCAATCCTGGAATTGAATGGCGTCCCGTTTGGCCTCACAGCCGGTAATCATGATGGTGCGCCATCAAACACCGGTAACCTCAATACCTACTTCGGTTACGGTCGCATGACCGGCAATCCATACGTCGCAGGCCATTATGGCAGCGATAACGACAACCATTACGTGCTCTTCGAATCCAGTGGCCTGAAATTTATCGTACTATTCATTGAGTACGACGCGACGATGACCGCCACGAATTACCCCGTGCTGCAATGGGCCAATCAGCAGCTCAGTACATACAGCGAATACCGTGGCATTATCGTCAGCCATAACATGCTGCAGGGAGGCACTTCAACCTCGTTTTCTACCCAGGGACAGATAATCTACGATGCCCTGAAGGGAAATCCAAACCTCTTCCTGATGCTGGGTGGGCACCTGGATGTCGCCGCCCGCCGCACAGACACATTCAACGGCAACACCGTTTATACCCTGCGCTCCGATTACCAGACGGTCGACTCCCAGCAGAGTGGGTATTTGCGCATCATGCGTTTCTCCCCGGCCGATGATATGATCTACATAAATACTTATTCACCCACTCAGAATAAGTTTTATGACAAGGCGGACGCTGCCCAAAACAACTTCAACCTGCCTTATGCGATGGATGGCTCTGGTTTTGAGATCATCGGTACAGCTAGCGGAGTGGCATCGGGAAGTACGGCTTCAATATCCTGGCCGGGCCTAAATCCTAACGAACAATATGAATGGTTTGCAATAGTTTCAGATAGTACACACCAGACACCTGGCAATACCTGGGCATTTACAACTGCACCCCTTAATCAGGCTCCCACCTGTCAAAATGTCACCCTGACAACGGATGAAGACACCCAGGGTTCGACCAACCCGGACTGTACGGATGCCGAAGGCGACCCCCTGACCTACGAGATCGTGACTCCAGCGGCTCATGGTAGCGCGGTGGCTGGAGGAAACATCCTGAGCTACACGCCTGCGGCTGATTATTACAGGACCCGACAGCTTCACCTACAAGGCTAAGGACGAGCACAGCTGACAGTAACATCGCCACGGTCACGGTGACCGTCGATCCAGTCAACGATGCACCGGTGTGCACAGCTGTTTCCCTGACAACGAACGAAGACACACCCGGTTCGACCGCACCAGTTTGTAATGATGTCGATAATGTCTCCCTGACCTACCTGATCGGCACACAGCCAGGCCACGGCTCGGCTGCTGTCGTATCCGGCCAGCTGAGCTACTCGCCGGCACCGAATTATCACGGCGCTGACAGCTTTACGTACACAGCCAATGACGGATCGTTGGATAGCGTCCCGGCCAATGTCGGCGTGACGGTCACCCCGCTGAATGACCCGCCTTATGCCGTCCGTGACAATGTGGAAGCCCTGCTGAACAAGCCGCTGATCATCGATGTCCTGGAGAACGATGGGGATGTGGATGGTGATGCTCTCAGCGTCACGCAAGTCACGGTCCCAGCCCATGGAACTGCGGTTATAGAAGCAGACAACACCATCACCTATACGCCTGCCCCGAGCTACTTCGGCTCCGACACCTTCACCTATACCATCGCCGATCCCTCTGGGGCAACCGCCAACCAGGATGTCTCGATCATGGTCATCCTGGGTGAGGCGAACTTCATGAATACGTCTACCAACGAGTTCTTTGCCACCTTGCAGGAAGCGGTTAACGACCCGGACACTATGTCCTGGCATACCATCCTGACAGTCGGCCCTGGTCCCTTTGCCGGCACTACGCTGCTGAGATAAAGCCCAACCTGAACCATCAACCTGAACGGACGCACCTTCACCGGCAGCTCGCCGGCTTTCAAGATCACCGGTGATAATATCGAGATCCTCAACGGTGGGATCCTGGATGGCCTGTCGGCGGGTTGAACGACAACAATGCCACTGCCGCAGTAGAGCCTGGCCGGCGCAGATAATTTCACCCTGCAGAGCAGCCAGGTATTGCACTGGAGGGACGGGGTCGAGCTGAAAGGCAGCGTGGTCTCCTTCAAGCTGGTTGGCAACTGGTTCCACGATAACTCCGAATCCGGCCTGCAAGTAAACAGCGGCGTGGTGATCGACGGCGTACTGACTATCGAGGGCAATCTGTTCAAAGAGAACACCGGCCCCGGCATCCAGAACGACAGCGGCTCCGTGATTGATGCTACGTACAACTCGTGGGGTCAGATTACGCTGGTCCTGCGGTTGGCTCGGGCGATGGCGTCAGCAGCTAATGTGGAATACACGCCCGTGGAACTTCGTGGAAGTCTTCATGGATGTGGAACCGGATACGGAAGCCCTGGTGAGAAACTGTGCGCGGAAACGCAAACATTCCAGGTGAAGCTGAAAGTTGATGCTCAGCGGATTTATGGCCTGAGCTTCAAGTTTCACCTGGGATACCACCCGCCTGTCTCTCGTAGGCACCCCGGCCTTTACTGCTCCTTGGGATGGCAACTGTAACTCGCTTTCCGCCACGCCTGGGGTCTTCGCCTACCGCTGCAACCTGGAATACCCGACCCCGGAATATGATGCCGACGGCGGCACCATCGCCACCTTCACTTTCACCACCAATACCGGCAGCCTCTCTGGCAACGGCCCCTGGGAGGCGCTGTTCGACATCTCCGCCCTACCCGCCGAGACCAGCGCCGGCGCGGTGGCCGGGGCTAAGATCTGGGTCAACAATGCCGGCTACGGCGCGCCCAGCGTGCCAACCCGCGACATCACCGATCGGCGACGATGGCAAGATCATCATCAAGGCATTGCCAACTACACCGGCTTTGTCGACCTGCAGGGCCGCACCAACGACAGCGGCGCAGTGTTGACCGTATACGATGTGGCCAATAAAAGCACCTCAACTGGCAGCTGGCGACGGCAACCAGCGCACCCGGCGGCGGCTACACCAGCAGCTACCTGCCCGGCAAGCTGCTGACCATCGGGAACACCTACTTACCTGTTCATCGACCGGCCGCTGTTCCTGCCGACCACCATCATGATGACAGACACCGCCCTGATCCCCAGGCCCGCCGATCCCGGCAGATTGGGAAGACGCGCATATCCTGGATGTCCGCCCGCTTACACCGCTGAACCTGCTGCTGCTGCTGGGCGGCGATGCGGTCAGCGATGACCTGATCGACATCAAGGATGCCGGCTGCATCGGCAATGCCTATAGCCCATTCCGACTGTTGTATTCGGGGCTGTGTCTCACCGCGATGGGCAGGGATCCAGCGATGTCAATGGAGATGGCGTGACGGATATCCTGGACCTGACCTTGATGTCTGGGAACTTCACCCTGAACCAGAGCCCCTGGACGCCGTGATGGAAGATCATCGGTAGTTCATCTCGCTGGGGGCTGACTCATTTTTCTTTTGAGTCAGCCCCCAGCCCCGGAGGTTTATTATTGTGAGGAATTGGTACTCCGGCAAGTCCGGTTCAAATTTACAGGTAGAGAGCGAATTCTCAATGCTTCCCGTAAGGTTGTTGGCGCAGGCAAGCCCCGACTTTGCCTATTGCTTGCTGCCGGTCTGACAGACGTCCCCGGCAGCCAAACGCCGGCCTGATTGCTCGACTTAGGCTGGTCATATATCTCACGACGAATGACTGATCCAAATACTCCGGTAATGTCGGAAGGGCGGAGCGCGCCAGGTAAGCGAGGGCGGATGCGCTGGATTCTCTCTGGCTGCTTACCGCAAGCGTGCTGCTCATCCTGGCGCTGAGCGGGGTCTGGCAGCGCAACCTGGACGCCCTGCGTACCAGCGCCGCCTGCCTGCCCGGAGGACAGGCCTCTCTATTGGACAGGCTGATCGGAAAAAATGATCCCGTCTCGCCATACTTCCGGGCACTCCAGGCGCGCTGCGCAGGTGAAGTCGCCCTGGAGATGGCCGCCTGGGGACAGGTGCTGGCTGAGGAACCGAACCGTGTGGATCTTGTGCGAACGTTTCACCCGGAAAGCATCGAGCTGGCGCAAACCGCAGTCAATGCGCACGCGGATAACGCCCCAGCCCAATTCTGGCTGGGGAGCCTGCTGGCCAGCCAGGAACAGGTTCCTGCCGCCATCCAGGCTTACCGGCGCGGCCTGCAGGCTCGCAGCGGCGACTCCCAGGCCTGGTACGAGCTGGGCCGCCTGCTGGAATCCCAGGGCGACATCCCTGGCGCCATCCAGGCCTATGACAGGGCCTGCTATCGCATGGATCCGGGCAAAAACGGCTGCCCTAACGCCGGGCGGCTTTACCTGCAGTCCGGCGAATACGAGCTGGCGGCCAGCCGCTACCGCCAGTCCACGCTCCAGCTGCCGGGCTGGGCCCCGGCGAAGATCGGGCTGGGGCAGGCGCTGATCGAGCTGGGCCGCCTGGAAGAAGCACGCAAAATCCTGCAGCCGCTGGCCGAATCCGGCGAGCCCCAGGCGCTGGAGCTGCTTGCTCGAATCGGCCCATGACTTTCCACATTACCCTTCTCCTGACATAATGGAAACCGAAGACTGGACCCTGATCATCCGCCCGCAGCGTAAGTGGCTTGACCTGCGCTTATCCGAGCTGTGGCAGGCGCGCGACCTGGTGATGCTCTTTGTGTGGCGCGACTTTGTCTCCTATTACAAGCAGACCATCCTGGGCCCGCTGTGGTACCTGATCCAACCGATACTCACCACCATCGTCTTCACAGTCATCTTCGGGCGCATCGCCGACCTGCCCACCGATGGGCTGCCTCAGTTCCTGTTCTACCTGTCCGGCACGGTCATCTGGAGCTACTTCGCCGACTGCCTGAACAAGACCTCCCTCACCTTCGTCAGCAATTCCAACCTGTTCGGCAAGGTTTATTTCCCGCGCCTGGCGGTGCCGGTCTCGATCCTGATCTCCAACCTGATCGCCTTTTCCATCCAGTTTGCCCTGTTCCTGGGCTTCGTGGTTTTCTACTACATCAAGGGCGCCGATGTGCACCCCAATGCCGCCATCTTGCTGACGCCGCTGCTGCTGCTGATCATGGCCGGGCTGGGGCTGGGTTTTGGCGTCATCGTTTCCTCGCTCACCACCCGCTACCGCGACCTGCGCTTCCTGGTGGCCTTCGGCGTGCAGCTGTGGATGTACGCCACGCCCGTGGTCTACCCGCTCTCCTCGGTGCCCCCCAACCTGCGCCCGCTGATCCTGGCCAACCCGCTCACCGCCATCGTCGAGACTTTTCGCTACGCTTTCCTCGGGCAGGGCACGGTCGCCCCGGGGATGCTGGCCTACAGCTTCGGTTGCATGGTGGTGGTGCTGCTGGTGGGCCTGGTGATTTTCAACCGGGTCGAGCAGAATTTCATGGATACGGTATGACCACAGTAATTTCCGTTGAGAGCCTGAGCAAACAGTATCGCCTGAGACAGGGTACAGTCATCCCAGTAATGGTTGCCTACCGCTTAGGGTTTATATTGGTGGTTCTGCTACTGGTCGGGGCGCAGGTCTTCAACCAAGTCGAGCAAACATTTATGGAGATGGTGCCATAATCATGAGCCGATTGTGTAGTTATCTACGGTTGTTTTCAAATCTTACATTTGGAAGTCAAGCATCAAAACGGTGGGCCCGATATCACTTTACATCGGCTCTAGCTAAACGATGGGGACTTAATCTTTATCACCTTGACAACACTTACCACCAAGATCCATTCTTTATAAATATTCTAGATGGTTTCCCCGGAAAGGGGGGATATACTCCTAAGCGTTATAACCTCTTTTATTTGGCGAAGGGTATAGCTCATTTGGATGGTGATACGGTAGAGTGTGGAGTCGCATCCGGAATTACAAGCTACTTGATAAGTCGTGCTACTTATCGAGATAATCGCCATCATCATGCATTTGATTCATTCGAAGGTTTACCAGAACCTATCAATGAAGATGCGGCACCGAATAACACCATCCAATTACAAAAAGGGGAATATGCAGTAGATATCGAGGATGTTCAGAATAATCTCAAAGAATTAGCAAATATCCATCTTTATCAAGGTTGGATCCCAGAACGCTTCCGTGAAGTTTCAGGTTATAAATTTATCTTGGTTCATGTTGATGTGGATTTTTATCAGCCTACACTCGATGCGCTATTATTCTTCTATGAAAGAATTGTCCCTGGTGGAATAATTGTTTGTGATGATTATGGATTTATAGGTACACCCGGTGCTAAAAAAGCAATGGATGATTTCTTTTCCGACAAGCCTGAACCCATTGTAAGATTAGATTCGGGACAAGCAATTATCTTGAAAGTCTAATCGAATATAAGTAACCATCACCTTGATTGCGATCTCTGTCGAGAATCTATCTAAACAATACCGCCTGGGCCAGATCGGCAGCAGCACGCTGACCAGTGACCTGAATCGCTGGGCAGCGCGACTGCGCGGCCGGCCCGACCCCACCCTGCGCATCGGACAGGAAGAGAAGGCTTCCCGGCATGGCGAATATATCTGGGCGCTGCAGGATGTCAGCTTCCAGGTGCAGCAGGGCGAGGTGCTGGGCATCATCGGGCGCAACGGGGCCGGCAAGAGCACGCTGCTCAAGATCCTCTCACGCATCACCGCCCCCACCAGCGGGGTGCGTCAAGGTGAAGGGGCGCATCGCCAGCCTGCTGGAGGTGGGCACCGGCTTCCACCCCGAGCTGACCGGGCGCGAGAACATCTACCTGAACGGCGCCATCCTGGGCATGACCAGCGCAGGAGATCGACCCGCAAGTTCGACGAGATCGTCGACTTTCGCCGAGGTCGAGAAGTTCATCGACACGCCGGTCAAGCGCTACTCCAGCGGCATGTATGTGCGCCTGGCCTTTGCCGTGGCCGCCCACCTGGAGCCGGAGATCCTGCTGGTGGACGAGGTGCTGGCGGTGGGCGATGCCGAGTTCCAGAAGAAGTGCCTGGGCAAGATGGGCGAGGTGGCGCATGAAGGCCGGACGGTGCTGTTTGTCAGCCATAATATGGGGGCGGTCCGGCATTTATGCTCCCGATGTATCATGCTGGAAGACGGGACCATCCACTTCGCTGGGAATACAACCGACACGATCGCCCAATATGAAATCGGTCTATTAAATGGGAAGCAAAGGACGGCAGAGACACCAGGTACTCATGTGATCTATTCTCAATTGGAAGGAAACTCCCAGAAGGATTTTGAGATCACTCGGGTGGAGCTGCTCGATACAGAAAACAATCCAAAACAGACAGCTTACACCTGGGATACTTTAAGGATTCGGATCCATTACCGGGCCAAACAACGGGTAAAGGACGGATCTGTAGAACTTAAAATTTCCGATTTATTTGGCAGCCCTCTGATCCTGCTATCCACTCGACCACATGGAAATGTCCCTATGAGCATCCAGCTCGGGGATCATTTTGCCGATTGCACCATCGAAGGGATCCCGCTTTCGGCAGGGACCTTTATGATTGGTTGTGGATTGGCCATTCCGACTAAAGAATGGTTGGTTTGGATTGAGAATGCTGGGCCTTTGGTTATTCATGATCGCGATGTGTATAAGTCCGGGATGCCGCCTATCTCGTCTCGGTCTTTACTGGCAATTCCACATCGCTGGGATGTGTGAAGGTGACAATTAGGAGTTATTTTCAGAATAAACGTTAGGGATTTTCTGGAAGTATTTTCAACTTCCGGTAATAGAATTGGACTCTCAAATCCCTGGTACGGAATCGATCGCCAGCCCTAATAAAGAATTTATTGTGGGGCTACCCTATGAAGGGCTAGATGACCATGACGAAAGATCGCCATTAATTACATATCGTAGCATCACTTTCACTCTATAATATCTTTGAGGGCTATACTTTGTGAATATGAACCTTGGTTATGCCACAATTGAAGATGCATCTGATATTTCCTCTAATGCGAGAATTGAGTACTTTGGTGGGAAAGCATTGGCTAATTATTATAATGTCTTCTATTTAGGACCTTTAGAAACGAAAGTATCAAACAAAACAAAGGTAAAGAAATTTGTTACTACTAAACTAACACATAGAAAATATAGCTCTTTTCGATCACAAGATGTTGTCAAGCATTATTCAAGCCAGTTAATAAATAAACTAAATACCCAAAAAGTTGATGTAATCCTGAGTATTGGAACACTTCCTGTCGCCTTCCTTGATACCAGCACCCCAATTATCATCTGGTCTGATGCAACTTTTGCTGGGTGGACAGAATTAAATAAGGGGCTTATTTCGTATTCAAATATAACTATTGGAGAAGCGAACAGAATTGAACAAATTGCCTTAAATAAAGCCAAATTAGTGATACTCACTTCTGAATGGGCAGCAGAGACTACACGCCGATTTTATGATATTGAGAATAGCAAAATAAGGATTATTCCCTACGGTCCCAACTTATTTTGCGACCGGACCAGCGAAGATATCCAAGGAATGATAGATAGCCGAGGGAAAGAAGTCTTGCGGTTACTTTTTATTGCTCGGGAATGGGAGAATAAAGGAGGCGATACAGCAATTGCCATAGCAGAAGAATTAATACGAAGGGGTATACGTACTGAATTAGTAGTAGTCGGTTGTGAACCAAAATATCGAGGCGTTACTCCCCGATGGATAACACAAATAGGCTTTGTTCAAAAAAGCAGTCTCCAAAGTCGCAGGTATTTGGATGGATTATTCCAAAATGCACATTTTTTACTATTCCCAACACGCAGGGAGGCTTTGGGACTTGTAATCAGTGAGGCAAACTCATTCGGCGTGCCCGCTATTGCGAATGATATTGGTGGTGTATCAACTTTACTTCGCCCAAATCATAATGGACAACTTTTTCCAGTGGGTGCATCACCATCTCAATATAGTGACTATATTTCCCAGATATTCACCAACAAGTCTTTATATCAGGAAATCGCGATTAAGTCTTTTTATGAATATCAATCCAGATTAAGCTGGGATACAATCACAAATTTATTGAATGAAGCAATATACGAAGTACTTTAGCCAACGCAATACTTTAGGGAATAAATATAATCGTAAATGAAATGATTAATAAAGAGTTTTTACGCTCTGAAAGGGCGTCATCTATATCGCGACTGGAGAGCGATATAGAAAGCGTGCCAGCCTCTCAGCTGCAAGCTTAAAAAAGCATATGCCCGATTTGTCCATCACATTATTTACTGATCGTTGGATGAATGACCCTTCTTTCAATCAGATAGTACTTATCGAAAACCCAACTTTTGACTTCAGGGATAAGGTAGCATATATGTCTGCATCACCCTATGAACATACCCTATTCCTGGATGCCGATACCTATATTTGCGATAATATAAACGAACTATTTGACTTGTTGGAATTATTTGATCTGGCTCTGGCTCACGATACATTCAGGCTTTTTGATCCTGGCTATTTCAAGCTTAGGAATATATTCTTAGTATTCCTGCAAGCTTCCCAATATTGAATACTGGCGTAATTATTTATAAACAAACGGTGCAAATCCAAAAATTTTTAGAAGACTGGCTTGATCTACATTATTTCTATTTATTACAGGCTCCGGAATGCAGCGACCAGATCGCATTTCGAGAACTTTTATATACCAGTTCTCTGAGGGTTGCAACTTTGCCTCCAGAGTATAATTGTCGTTTTGTGCATCCGGTTTTTCTCAATGAAAAAGTCAAAATTCTACATGGACCCCACCCTGATTTACCAGGGTTAGAGCAGGAAATTAACCGTTTAGTCGGTAATCGAGCTTTTTTTCCAGAATTAGGCCTGATTCCTGAAAATTCATCGCCTGTAATGATCAACTCCTGGTACATATCACGCCTTCGCTATCACGTTATAAATTCTGTTTATCGACGCTATCGGGCAGTGTCTCGCAAATTCAACCAACTTACCCACGCTCGATGATCGTGCTTTCGGTGCGAAGGGATGATCCTTGGAGAACATTGGAATTCTCTGTGTGGAAAATTCGGAGTAATGGTTGTGAATTGCGTTGTGAAACTTATGCGATCTACCAGTGGATTACAACCAGCAGCGACTGAAAACCATTTGAAGCGCCGATTTATGCGGTTAGCAACACTAAATAATCCATCGGGTGTAGGAATGAACTGGTTAACGTTGGAAAAATGGATATTTTTTGCCCTTTTTTATCGCAGACGCTTTATACCACACGTAATATGGAAATGGATGCTACTTCAAATAACTACTATATGCTTTATGGAACCGTAAACAACACAAAAGGTATCTTGTATGCGTTTTTATCAGTTCCTCAAATCTCTCTCAAAGGCAAAATGGTTAGGAAAAATATTAAATATATTTGATATCCATACCAGTAGGATCGGGCAATTAAGAGAAGACGTTTCCCGACAAGAGCTATTTATCCATCAACAAAATCTAGAATTATACTCAATCCTAAAACCGGGTGGTGTATTAAATCGCGAAACACCAACATCCTATCCTATTGAGCTTCCTCAGTCTTTCATAGATAGCATGTCTTGTAAGTATGAAGAGTTTTTTATTTGTTCTTTCACCAAACCATATACCTTAACATCCTTGGGCTGGGTGATTACTTCAGATCGGCAATTATTTACCGACTCATAGCGCACCCTGAATTATTGAAGAGAAGATCGATTCCAAAAACCCTATTATGGCCAGCTGTCACAAACTTACACGGAAAATATATTCTGGCATATCCTCATTGGGCAGCCGATAATTATTACCACTGGATGCTTGAATTCTTACCTCGATTAGCGCCGATAATTGATCCATCTGGTTTCTCAAATATCTCCGACAACTGGACGGATTGCAAAATCATACTTCCCCCCAATAATGCGCATTGGATGAGTGAGAGCTTGCAGATTTTAGGCCTGCATGACAACCAGTTATACAGAACTAATGGTAGACAGCTTCGCGTAGAAAAGCTTTATTATGTATCCAGTCTGGGGAGTATTATGAATACACCTATCTGGGCA
This sequence comes from uncultured Chloroflexia bacterium, assembly GCA_963744375.1. Taxonomy (GTDB): domain Bacteria; phylum Chloroflexota; class Anaerolineae; order Anaerolineales; family UBA4823; genus CTSoil-045. The sequence goes on from CAVUTH010000003.1 coordinate 149,751, forward strand.
ATTAAATGGCTTAGATCAAAATTTATGCTACATACCTCTGATTATCCACAAGCCAAACAGCGTATATATATCAGCAGGAAAAAAGCTTCAAAACGGAGGGCGATAAATGAATGTGAAGTTGAATTTGTATTAACGAGATACGGATTTGTATCTTTGGTACTCGAAGATCTTACTGTTATGGAGCAAATTTCCTATTTTCAAAATGCGGAAATTATCGTTGCACCACACGGTGCTGGTTTGACAAATATCATTTTTTCTGATGGTGTCTCCATTATTGAATTCTTGGATCCATCCTGGTTTTCTCCAACATTCTTCAACTTAAGTATTGATTGTAAGCACAAATATTGGTTCGTGTTAGGTCAAAAATCTGGCGATACAGATATTTTTGTGGATATCTCTACCTTCCAAGAAATTCTTGAAAACTGCCTCACAGTAACTTCTTGTCGTAGAGCGACAAGTTAGGAATTGTGTTTGGACAGATATATGAGAATGACAATTTCATTTCCCCGCATTTCGATTGTTACACCTTCTTACAACCAGGGTCAATTCCTGGAAGATACGATCTGCTCGGTGCTCAACCAGGACTATCCCAACCTGGAATACATTATTATGGATGGCGGATCCACCGACAACAGCGTGGAGATCATCCGCAAATACGAAGCGCAGCTTGCCTTCTGGGAAAGTCAGCCCGATCGCGGGGCAGGGGCACGCCATTAACAAGGGCTTTGCTCGCGCCACGGCGAGATTTTTCGCTGGCTTAACAGCGATGACTTATACACACCAGGAACCCTGGGTCTGGTCGCGAGCACGCTCTCAAATAAATGGCAGGCCCTACTTATCGGCGCCTCGATCATCACTGACGGGCCTGACCAGCTGACTGGGCGTCTGGACCGCCGCCAGCCTGCATGGGGCGAAATCCAATATAATGTAAAAACCTTCCCTCAGCCAAGTGTCTTTTGGACCAAAGATCTCTGGCAAATGGTGGGTGGAATAAACGAATATTTGCACCTGACGTTAGATTTTGATTTATGGCTTCGCATGCAGCCTAAGGTCCAGGAAGTCATCTTTACCGAACAGGTGCTATCCATCGCACGAACTCACCCGGCACAAAAGTGCGCCGTAGGCGATGCCGATCAGCACATCCGAGAAAGAAGCCTTTCGGCTTTGCATGCGGCACACCTACGGGGAGAAAGTTCTTTTCACTGGCTATTGCAGGTATGGCGGTTCCGCATCCAGAGCACTATCAAAGACCGGAATTTCAGCCGGTTGTTTCGGCGCGGTTACCACTGGCAAGCCACCAAGGCTGTGTATATGTCGACCATCTCAAAACTTCGATGATCTTTTTTTGAAAGCATCGGTTTATGGAACACCATCCCTAATCCCCGGTATGACAGGCATTCAAACATCTATGGTAGATCAGCAAACTGGTAGCCTGAGTGAGCCGAGATACGGGGCAAATGGCATTGTAAATGTTTTGTAAAGTCTTTTATGCTGCCATGTATAACGATCCCCGCATGTTGGATATTTCCAGCAGCGTGGACAATATGTTTTATTCTGCATTGCAAAAAAATGGCTTCGATATAACTATTTGTGGCCCATTTTAAGGTTGAAGGAAGCTTACCGGAGCGACTGGTAAAAATGGCCTATACACAAGTAACCGGAAAGCGGTATATGAAATGGAACCTGCGGGCATTGTCCAGGGCTTCCAGGGGTGTAAATCGTGCCGCAAGATCATGGAAGCCGGACATAATTTTCAGTATTTTCCCCTCTACCCTGGCTTTTTACTCAGGCGATACCCCATGTGTGTTCGTCACAGATACCACATTCAGTTCCTGGCAGGAACATGGCGCCAACTTTGGCCGGCTTCCCCTTGCATTCCAGGTGTGGTTAGAACACCGGGCTGTCATTAATGCAGCCAGGGTGATTGCCCACAGCCAATTCGGCAGTGGTCGATTTAATACGCCAGCATAATATTCGCCCCCAAAAAGTCGATATCCTGCCGATGCCTTCTGCTCTCCCGGGACCGCCAGTGCCTCGACCGGTCGACTTTAGGAAAAGGGCACTGCATACTCCTCTCCGATTGCTCCTGGTGGGACGAGAATATCATCGGAAAGGTGTCGATATTGCCACTGAAATTGTGGCTGTGATGAATCAGGATGGGTTACCAGCCGAGTTAGTCGTCTGTGGCCTCGGCTGGAGAACCACAGCCCGGCATCCGGTATGTTGGGCCTTATCGCAAGAGCGATCCAGCCCAGCTGGAACAATATATGAATTGGTATCGCTGGGCGGATATCCTGATCCATCCTGCCCGGTATGAGGCGGCCGGCATTGTCCCGAGCGAGGCGGCTGCTTTTGGTGTCCCGACCATCACCAATGACACTGGCGGGTTGGCAACCACTGTCGCTGATGGGATTTCGGGGATCGTACTTCCCAAGAACAGTCCGGCTGAGGCATACGTTCAAGCCATCCAGGAACTGGTCGCCTCGCCAGAACGCTACCGGAGTTTGTGTGAGACCACACGACTGCGCTATGAACGCGAACTAAATTGGGATGTTGCCGGGCAGCGAGTTGCGGATATCCTGCGCCAAGTGGTTCAGGATTTCTCACTGATAAGCATTTCTCATTTATTAACCAAGTTGGATACACCAGTAATTATATTTCTCACCCAGGATTGGCCGATATCCCCCTCTGCGAGCGGTGCAGCTGCTTTGATTTACAGCCATTTAGAACTCCTTGCCTATTCCGGAGTCGATATAAATTTACTAATTTTATCTGAACCTGATAATCAATTGGGTTTCCAGGAATTCACCCTTAACCAGCCAGATATCTGGCAGCAGATCCAGAGCTGGTGTAAAGAAATTACGGTTATAGAGTACCGGCGCAGTTCTAAGCGCCTGGAACCGCTTCGAAATGTCAGGACTGCCTGGAGCAAGCCTGCCGGGACATACGCAGTTCCAACTCCAGAGACGCAGGAGAAATTCCGAAAAATCATTGCTAAAAAAGGGACAGCCTTGATCTGGGCTGAGCATTTGCTTCCGGGAGCACTGGCTATTTCCCAGGAACTGCATCAACCTGTTGTGTACAGCCACCATGACTGGAGCTTCCGGATCAAGAAAATGCGAGATGGGGATTCCTCCCGGACTCTACGAGGAAAGTTGAAGTTTACCTGGCGCAGAATTGTAGAAGAGGACCTGGTGCGTAGAGCAGCTGGAGTGGTCACTGCATCAGCCAGCGAGCTGCAGCCAGATCAAACAGCTAGGCGCCAGAGAATCGATCTACCTGCCAACGACATATCAACCGGTACAAATAACCGATTATCTCCCGTCTCAACCTCCGCGCATCGTCCACCTGGGCGGGATGGGCGCCACTGCCAACCGGATTGGACTGGAGCGCTTCATGGATGTCTGCTGGCCAGCTCTATCCAGGCAGATGCCCACTATTCCCGAGCTGTGGGTGATTGGAAGCCTGAACGGGGCATCTCCAGCTTTGCTGGATAAACTCTCGCTGGCCGGAGCGGTTTGCACGGGATCTGTTGAGGACCTCACAACCGTTCTGCGGCCGGGAGATATTCACATCATTCCCTGGGAGCACGATACCGGCACGCGCACACGCATACCCCTGGTGATGAACTATGCCCAGGTGCTGGTATCGACAAGGGCCGCCGCGGCCTGCATTGCGGAGCTGGTCCCCGGCAAGAACTGCATCCTGGTTGAAAATTTGAAGGAGATGGCGGGGCAGATTGTGGGACTTTATTCCCAACCTGAAATCCGCAAGGAGCTTGGGCTGGCAGGGCGTCAAACATTTGAGGAACATTTCACACGTGAGGCATTGCAACCTGATTTCGACCGGTTCCTCCAAGCGATCCTGTCCCGATCTACCTGACCTAAATTACCATTGATTCAAACTGAGATTAATCCGAAACCGCACATCGTGATGGTCATCGCCAGGGGGGAGGCGGTGAGGAATTTTATCTACTCCGATACCTTGCGCGTTTTGAGCCAAAACGCCAGGGTCACCCTGCTGTCGGTCATCCACGATGATGAATTCAAGAATACTGTTCAGCCATTTGTGGAGCAGGTTATACCCTTAGAGGTTTACAAAGAAAGCCGCGTTGTAGCTTTATTGAGGGATGTAGTGATCCACGCCCATTATCGCTGGTTGTGGAGCGAAAAAGCTAGAAATAAATGGGAAATCCTTGCGTACCGCCAAACAAATCCACTCGCCAGAGCGCGTTTTTCTGCCTGGAAATTATTGATTAAGCTGCTGGCGAATCGCCCGTCCCTCAACCTGCTGACCACTGTTTATCGGTCGGCAGCCTGGAGACTTCGCTCTACCCAACAATTTGAACAGCTATTAACAAGAACTCAAGCCCGACCTGGTCTTCAATGCCGCACAAATTCAGATTCACGAGGGTATTGCGGATCTGCCCATAATAGCCGCTAAACGCCAGGGAATTCGTACGGCAGCCTTTATTTTTTCATGGGACAATCTCAGCACCCGAAGCCGCATCCTTGCTCCATATGATTATTATCTGGTTTGGCATTCGGGTATGCATGATGAATTAATGAAAATCTACCCCGGGATAGATCCCGGCAAGGTTTTCATTACCGGAACACCCCAATTTGACTTCCATTTCAAATCGGAGTTTTTGCTAAGCTATGAACATTTGAGCCGGCTTATTGGGTTGGACGCACACTTCCCGTTCATCCTCTATACCACCGGCATGTCCAGCGACTTTCCAGAAGAGCACCGTCATGTAGAAACGGTCATCCGGTATTTGCAGCAGATAGAACCATCCCATCGCCCACAACTGGTCGTGCGCACTTATATAAAAGGTACCAGCCCGGAGATGATCGCACTCGCCCGTCAAAATATACCAGATGTCCTTTTCCCGCCTATCTTATGGGACGAGAAATGGGCCATGCCAAAATATGAAGACCTGGCGATTTATACCAGCTTGCTGCACCACACAATTTTAGGAATAAACGCGGCGTCGACTGTATCTTTGGAACTGATGATGCTTAATAGACCAGTGATCAACCTCGGTTTCGACCCTCCAGGCAGCCAAATTCCCAACCCATGGCGTTGGATCCGCCACATCGAATTTGATCATTACCGGCCGGTCTCCGAAAGTGGCGCCGTAATGATAGCCAGGTCGGAAACTGATATCCATACGATGATTGACCGTGGCATTCACCAGCCAGAGTCAGATAGTGGAAATAGGCAGTCCTTTATCCATAGTCTTTTTGGTGATACCTTAGACGGGAATTCCGGTCGACGAGTAGCAATGCGACTGTTGCAGCTGGCCAATGATTTAGGTTAAGCATGGGGACGGAGATTTTCACCAGCCCGCATCCAGTTAGCGATTGCAGGATTAGCATAATAATCCCAACCTTGAATAGAGCTGAGGTGTTGCTCGAAGCATTGCAAGCAATGAGGAAGCAAACGCTTGATAAATTTGAGTTGATTGTGGTGGATAACGGTCCTTCGATCGATCAAACTCGCCAGTACGTCATGGACCTGATGAAAGAAGATGATCGCATTATCTACATATCCACCGACGAGAAGGGGATCTCGGTTGCTCGCAACATAGGCTGCCATTATGCCAAAACCGGTTTGTTGTTGGTTACTGACGACGACTGGGAAATGACCGATCCTGATACTTTAGTTTATATTGTCTCCTGCTTTCAAACAGATCCACAATTAGGGGTTTTGGGAATTTCTGCAGAAATGAGTAAAGATTTATCTCAAATTAAAAGCTACAACCGGCTTAAATACTTGTTTGAGCGTTTGATTTATAGGCCAGGAATGATTAATAGATGGGGACAGGTGACGGCAAAATTCCAATACCTGGACACAGGCCGCCGATTTATTGTAGATCATGTCCGTGGTTGTTGCATGGCTTTCAGGAAACACCCGGCTGCTGAGGCAGGCTATTTTTCTACGGTTTATGGCAATGGTATTGGATTCCGCGATGAAACAGACCTCTGCAGACGTATAGCGAATCAAGGATATAAAATTATATATTCCACTGAGATAACAGGGAAACACAAATCTGCCCCCAGGCCCTCAAATATTGCTCCAAGAACAATGAATCGCAGGAAAATGTATGATTTTGCACGCAACCATCATTTATTCATCCTTCGTAATTATTGGAGTAGAAACACTGCATTTGTCTTTTTAGTTTTCGATCTAATTATTGGAAATAAAAGTCAACCTGGAATTGTGCAATTATTGCTTAACCCCAAATATTTTTTGAACTTTCGCTTAGTTTTATCGGCATTACAGGGTAAGTTGGTGGGTTATTCCGAATATCTCAATTCCCCAAAGCAATAGCAATAATTGCTATCCTGAGCCAACCATCCACCAATGATCAAGATAACAAAACGGTTTTACTACTACATTTTAGCCTTTGGGATAAGGCAGGGAATATATTTATTTTTCTTATTGAATACATCGAAAAGGAAAATTGTATTTAGGTTGCAAGGCTATAAACATCCTATTTATTTACGAGCGGGCTCATCGGATCGGCGGGTCTTCCAACAGGTATTTATGGCAAAGCAGTACGATATCGAGATTGCAGATCCTCCAGAATTGATAATAGATGCAGGTGCAAATGTCGGATTGAGCAGTATTTTTTTCGCCCGGGAATATCCTGATGCACACATTATTGCTGTAGAACCTGAAGCATCAAACTATGAGCTTTTATCTATAAATGCAAGTTATTACCCAAACATAAATCCCATCCAGGCAGCAATTTGGTATAGAAACACTCCCCTTGAAATTCCAAATCCTGGCGATGCGTTTTGGGCATTCCAGGTGAGAGAAGCGACAAACAGCGAAGCAGGAACAGTCCGAGCCATTACTATTCCCGATCTACTAATTGATAGCTGCGATAAAAAAATCCTTCTAAAATTAGATATCGAGGGTGCAGAGAAAGAAATATTTGAAAATGGTGACATCTCCTGGATTAATCAAATTGATATACTGATAGTAGAACTTCATGATCGAATAAAACCTGGGTGTGAAGCCGCCTTTGATAGGATAATTGAATCAAAAGCAGCTTTCTGTTCTCAGAAATCGCGAGAATCTGGTTGTGACAAAAAACTCAATTGTTACATTGAAATAATTGTGTCCCGAATTATCGCTCCCATCATCTTGAATTGCTTCTCCAGGGGCGGCAGCAATATCTTCTGGAACCTGTTCCTCAGCCACCCGGAGGTGTGCTCCCCGATCGACGAAACCCTGCAAATATTTGGGGCGGGCATCCGGCATGCCACGATGGCGGGATATTGGGTAGCGCTGACCAGCGGCCAGCGCAGGCTGTTCGACCAGTGGAATCTCGAGGAAAGGCGGTTGGTTCCCCGCCGGACGAGGGAATATATTGACCAGACCTTGTACCAACGCAAGCTACGGACCCTGACCGACCCGGAAATGGCCTATCAAAGCGAAGGGGTGAAATACACCGAAGAAGAAGTCAGGCGATCCCGATTGGCGCTGAAGAATAACAATGGTCTTGTATATTTAAGCGACCTGTTCGCTGAAATGTATCCCAATGCTACTTTTTTCGCCCTGGCTCGGCATCCTTTCGCCCTTTTCGATGGCCACAAGCGCCATAAGATAACCGACCGGCCGGAAGAATTCGCGCATTTTTACCTGCAAATCGTGCGACGCATGCTATCTGATAAGGCCCGATTGGATAATTATTCCCTTGTGCGGTTTGAGGATATCCTGGGGGATCCTGGTGGCAGTATCAAAACGCTCTATAACCAGGCGGGGTTGGAGCTGGACGCTGTTCGGAAGATCCGCTTGAAAGCCAAGCCGCACCTGCATGCGAACGGCCAATGGACAACCGGGTATGAACCTGGCCGGCATTACTGGTTTGAAATCTCCGAGCTGGAGCAGATCCTGGAGCCTGATATCAACAGCTTTCAGATCCAGAATCTCTCGGACCGGGAAAAAGATATCATTTTAGAGATTACCAGGCCGGTCCTGCAAGATATCGGTTACCTGTAGATGACTATGGCTGCCAGACCTCGCATGCTGGTCATTTCTCATGTACACCCATTCCCGGGAGTATCCGGACAGCAGCAGCGAGTGCGGAACACATTACTGGCGCTGCGCCAATATTTTCATGTGACCTTCCTGACATTCGCGCCTCAGGATGCGGTTGGCCGGATCAAGCAAGAGTGTTCCACAGTGTGCGACGAGGCCCTGGTATTGCCTGCACGATATCCCGGTAATTGGATCACCCACCTGGCATACCGGACGATCGGGGTTGGCTACCAGGTAGTTCGCGGGTTGAAATTTTCCAACTTCTGGATCGGAAATCTTGAATTTTCTAAAAGGCGGCTCTCGGGAATCCTGGGACAGCGTACATTTGACCTGGTGTTATATGAATACTGGCATGCCAGCGGCAGCCTGCCCTTTTTTCAGCAACGAGGCATACCATGCGTGCTGGACATGCACAACATCTTGTGGCAGTCCTACGCCCAGCAGTTGAAGAACCGAACAATCCTACCCGAATCATGGCAGCGCCTGGCCATACGCCGCTATCAAGTACAAGAAGAAAATGTCTGGCGGAAATATAACGGCTTGATCGCCATAAACCAGGCCGAATATGAATATACATCCCGATGCATCCCAGTTCAGACCCGTTTGTTTTATGCCCCAATGGGTATCGACTTAGATGCGTGGCCTTACAACTGGAATCCCGCGCAGCCTGCCAGGTTGGCGTATTATGGGGCATTAGGCAGCCGGCATAATCAAAGGAACGCGGTCGTCTGTCTCCAGCAAATCATGCCGGTCATATGGCAGAGGCACCCGGAGGTGGAGCTGTGGTTGGTTGGCAGCAACCCACCCGATTATCTTATCCACCTGTCCGAGAATGAACCCCGATTGCATGTGACCGGCTTTGTACCGCGAGTGCAAGAAGTGTTGAGCACCATGACAGCGGTCCTATGCCCCTGGCAGGGGACCTATGGTTTTCGCAGCCGCCTGGTGGAAGTAATGGCGCTGGGTGTGCCGGTGATTGCATCCCCCGATGCGGTGCATGGGATGCAACTGGTAGAAAATAATGGATTGATCCTCGAGAAAGATTCCCGGAAGATGGCAGATCATTTTTCAAATTGGTATATGGATCCAGGCGAATTAGCAAGGCAGAGCCTGGCAGCCCGCCGGCAGATAGAGGATTTATATAGTAACAACCAGACTTACCAACTCCTCGCAGAAGAACTTTTGCACTGGCGTGTTGAATTTGTGGAGATTTCTGCGCTTGAGTAAGCCCGCTTCCTTTTGCTTCTTCATTGCCGGTAGCTTACGGGATAACCCAATGGGTGATCACACCCGTCATCTGGCAAAGGAACTGGCTAACCTTGGTAATAAGGTCGTCATCTTGACAGATAACCAGAGGTATGACCTAGTAAGCGAAAATTGTAATCCTTCGATACTTACATGGCCGTCAATCCGTCCAGTGCATTGGCGAGATGCACATTTCTTGTGGTGGTTAATTCATAGACACCACCCGGATTGTATTATTGGTAATTTTGGATCGGTTAACCTGACAATCTTGGCTGGTTGGTTGAGCGGAGTGCCATGCCGAGTTGCCTGGTACCACACATTGAGTACTCAGGTAGACCTTGATGCCATGCTCCCTAAGTGGAAAATCGCGCTATTACGGATTCGCAAGTTTGGAGTATATTCTTTTGCCACCCATATCATCGCAAATTCGAAACAAGCCCAGCTTGATGCCACACGAAAGTATCGTATTCCACAGAAAAAAACACAGGTCTTTTATAACTCCTTAGTGGACCCCTATACTTATCTGGATATACCCACAGCTGCATCAAATAAGCAGTCACGTATTGTCTGCGTGGGCCGGTTTGTTCATGCTAAAGGACAGGATATATTACTCCGAGCTGCAGCTTTGTTGAAAGGAGATCTAGATTTTAAGATCGAGCTCATAGGTGGCGGTAAGACGAAAAGCGAGCTTATTACTTTAGCCGACGAATTAGGCATCTCAAATATCTGTTTATTCAGAGGCAGTATCCCCCATCCCCAGGTATTGCTCAGCATGGCCGGCTCTCTGCTAACCGTTGTTCCAAGCCGGAGTGAGGCTTTTGGCCTGGTGAACATTGAATCCATGTCTGTCGGCACCCCGGTGGTTGCCACCCGTACTGGTGGAATGCCGGAAATATTGAGGGATGGAATTGATGGGCTCCTCTTTGACCTGGAAAGTGTCGAGGACCTGGCGGCGAAACTGCGTATGATCATAGAAGATGGGAATCTTCGCCAGGCGATGGGGAGAAACTGCCGGCAGCGTTTTTTGGAGGTATTCGAGCAAAACGCAAGCGTTTGCCGTGAAGCACGATGGTTTTTTGAGACTGCGAGGAAGAGTTGGGATCGGAAAACTTCCCAGTAAACCTGGTTGTGTTCAGCCATAAACTTTGCTGGCGTGACAATCGCTCTCCATCGGGATTTAGTCCACAGATGGCGGATTTCCCAAAACAAATCGGTGCAATCTCTCACTTGTTCAAACAAACCACATTGATCATTCTTCTAAGCAAAGGGGAAACTCCTGAACAAACAGAGCCTCTACTTGGGAACAACTTGATTGTTCACCCATTACCGGAACTTGCCGGCCGAACATTAATGCGAAAAATCCGGTTTTTATTCTGGTCGTTAAAATATTCCTTTGAATATTCAAGGATAGCCAAACGGGCTGATGTGGTACATGCTATCGTCCCTGGGGATGTCGGCACCCTGGGAATCTGCGTTGCTCTTGTGCAAGGTAAACCGCTCCTTGTCCGGCACTGCGGTAATTGGGCTCAGCCTCGAACGTTTTACGAAAGGTTGTTGATCCGATTGTTGGAATTTATTGCAGGGGGGAAAAACATGATCCTTGCGACCGGTGCCGCACAACAGCAACCATCATCTCGCAATCCAAATATCAAATGGATATTCTCCACCAGTCTCTCGGAAACGGAGATGATTGCTTCAGGTCGCAAACGATCCTTACCTTCCGGCGCCAAGAAACTGATCATCGCCTGCCGCCAGGAACCAGACAAAGGCACTGCTTTCGTGATCGATAGTCTTCCGCTCATCCTGGCGCGATACCCTGAAGTTACCTTAGATGTAGTAGGTGATGGCAGCGCATTGTCTGCCCTTAAACGACAGGTGGAAAATTTGTGCTTAGAGTGTCAGGTCGTTTTTTACGGGAAATTAAGCCACACCACGACACTACAAAGAATAGAACAGGCTGATCTTTTTTGTTTTCCAACTCGGGCTTCGGAAGGATTTCCTAAAGTTGTCCTGGAGGCGCTTGCCTGCGGCATACCTGTTATTGCATCTTCAGTATCTGCAATACCCGTTTTGCTTTCTGAGGGAGGGGGTATATCCCTCGATGCGCCAAATCCGGAACAATTAGCCCAGGCGGTGATTGATCTGTTTTCCAACCCAGCTCATTATAAGTCAATGTCCGTTTGTGCGCTGAAGACTGCATCACAATACTCGTTAGAGAACTGGCAGGATTCCATCCGGCAGGAATTGCAGCTCCATTGGAATGATTTATTGTTAACAAATCATGCGTGACTGGACGAAGCTCAAGATCGGTTTTCTTACCGGCTCCCTCAGCCAGGGGGGCGCCGAGCGCCAGTTGTATTATGTGTTACAAAGCCTGAGTTCATTAGGAGCACAGGTCCACTTATATACTTTTTCTCCAGATGGTTTTTGGTTGAAGCCGATCCAAGACTTAGGTGTCCCGGTGATTTATGTCGGCGGTGGCAACTCAAGGCTTGCGCGTCTCAAGCATTGGATCGAGCTCCTGAATAATGTTGAACTCGATGTACTACAAGGCCAGCATTTTTTCACGAACGCTTATGTTGGGCTAGCAGCCAGATACCTTGGTTTGACAGGTATCGGCGCCCTCAGATCCGACGGATACAATGAAGTGGTTGATGTTGGCAAGGTGCTTGGGAGCATCAGCCTTAACTTACCCCACAGAATTGCTTCCAATTCGCGCCATGCCATCCAAAGGGCAAGAAAATTCCATCTAAATCCAGATCGCCTCGTCTACCTACCTAACGTTGTCGATACGTCCGAGTTTCATCCCGTAAGCCGGATAAAGAACTCTTCGATACACATACTATATGTTGGCAGCTTGCTGCCTGTAAAAAGGGTGGACAGGTTACTGAGTGTCCTTAAATCGCTTGATGATATCCGTGTGAATTTTGTCGCCCACATCGCTGGAGATGGCCCGTTATTAGGTAAGTTAAAGGACCAGGCCGCTCAGCTGGGGATATTGAACCGTAGCGTGTATTTTTTGGGCGGCGTGGAGAACCCTGCAGATCTGTATCGGAATGCGGACATTTTTCTTCTGACTTCAGAATACGAAGGGGTACCTAATGTAATCCTGGAGGCAATGGCTTCCGGTTTGCCAGTGGTCTCTACTCGAGTGGGCGGCATTTCTGAAATCATTGAGAATAATGTTACCGGTTTTCTTGTGGAGCCAGACGATATGCAAGGAATGGCAGAGCGATTAGAACGATTGGTTCGGGACGCTGAGCTACGCAACCGCCTGGGTATGCAGGCTCGAGATTTCGCTAAAAAAAATCACAGCCTGGCAATGCTGCCCGAAAACCTGGATTTGCTATATCGCGATCTGTGCCCGATCTGATCCTCTTGAGATTATGGGTATGAAGATCTGTATGGTTACCAGCGCCTGGCCCTCACCCGATCAGCCCGCGTTTGCACCCTTCAGTGTAAACGAAGTCGAGCAACTCAGGAAAGAAGGCTGCTCGGTGGATGTTTTTCACTTCCGAGGTGGCTTCAATCCCTTTCGATACATTAAAGCCTGGTATAAATTTCATACGGAACTCAATAAGCATGATTGGGATATTGTTCATGCCCAATTCGGGCAAAATGGATTGATCGCACTCTTTCCCCGTCGCAGGCCGCTGGTGGTCACATTTCCGTGGCAGCGATTTAAATGGTCTGTATTCAGATAATGGACGCCTGACCCTGGCCGGCTATCTCCTGCGAAAAATAGCCAGGTCGTCTCCCGGTGCGCCGATCAGGTCATTATTGTTTCCCCATCCATGGCCAGACTGCTATGGCGTAAGGATTATCAGATGATACCTACCGGGATAGACCTGAACATGTTTTTCAGCCAATACCCAGGCAAGAGGCACGCCGGGAACTCGGCCTTGATTGAATGCCAATTACGTGTTATTTAGCGGGTCCAGTTCAAAAATTATCAAACGTTTTCAACTGGCACGTTCTGCTGTTAGCTTAATCCCAAATATGCCAGCAAACCTAATTTATTGGTAGCGGAGAACGAACCGCCGGCAATGATGCCTTACTATTGAATGCAGCCAATGCGTTGTGATTACCTCGATCCGGGAAGGATCTCCAACCATTGTAAAAGAGGCATTGGCGTGCAACCTGCCAATCGTATCAGTAGATGTTGGCGATGTAAGACAGCGCCTGGAAGGGATCGATGGCTGCTTTGTAACCGAGGACGACCGTCCTGAAACGATTGCACACGCCCTGCAGAAGCCCTGCAGCGGCGATCGCTCACCCAGGGCCGGGAGTCGATCCTGCACTGGATATCCAGCTTACCGCCCGCGAAATAATCCGGGTATACGAAAAGGCTGTGGGAGGCCGGTAATGAATTCCAGGACCTTCCCTTCCCAGCCACAGCCCGCTGCAACTGATAACCTGGCACCCATCGATCGCATCAACCCAGCCCGTGCCCTGTCGCACCAGCCGGCTTTCCGCCTGTTGATCATTCTCTTTGCGCAGATCCTGCTGGCCGGGGTTATGTACCGTACGCCCATTATCTCGACCGCGAACGCCTTGATTGCCCTGGCATTGGGCATTTATTACCTCATTCGCGATCATAACCCAACCCGGGTAGCTTATGTAGCCGCCTATATCACCGGAGCGGAAGTTCTGTGGCGCATAACCGGGGCTGATGTTTTCTGGGAGTACGGCAAATATGCCATCAGCCTGCTCCTGATATCTGGCCATATTGCGCTTCCACCTGCTGCCCGGTGCAGCACGCTGGCCGATCTTCTTTTTCGTGCTCCTGCTCCCGGGCATCCTGGTCATGCCAGGCTTCGACCGTGAGATGATTTCCACAAACTTGAGCGGGCCTTTTTCCCTGGCGGTGGTCAGCCTGTTTTTCAGCACTCAGAAACTCGACCGAAAAAAAACTCTGCGCATGTCTTAACCACCATCGTGCCGATATCCGGCGTTGCTTTCCTGGCCACGTATTCTACACTTACCGCCGAAGCATTGACCTACACCTCCGAATTCCAATTTCATTGCCTCTGCCGGGTTTGGCCCAAACCAGGTATCGTCCATCCTGGGCCTGGGCGCCTTCCTTGCTTTCCTGCTGGTGCTGAGCCGATTGGCAGGCAAATCGCTTTCCTTACTGCTGATCCCCGTGGGCGTATGGATGCTGGTCCAGTGTGCGCTGACATTTTCACGCGGCGGTTTCCTGGGTGGGTTGGGGGCAATCCTGGTCGCGATGTATTTCTTATCGAAAAATCGCCAGTTTCGCGGATTTATTATTATTTTACTGATCATCGTTTTAATGGCCGCGATCTATTGGATCGTCCCTTCGTTGCAGGAATTCACCGGCAATACTCTCATTGAACGCTTTACCGATCCATACACGACAGGTCGGGAACAGATCGCTCGCGGCCGACCTGCTGGCTTTCAGTCAAAACCCCTGGTTCGGCGTTGGTGTGGGACAGTCATACTATCTGGCATGAGATTTATTTTCGCCAATCCCATGCTCATACAGAATACACGCGATTGCTCGCCGAGCATGGCAGCCTGGGTCTTATAGCTTTGTTGATCATTATTTCTGTTATTGCCAGAAGGTTGATTGGTAAACGCCCGGATATATCCAAGGCTATTGTCCTTTCCTTGACAGCCTATGCTCTGTTATATATGTTCCATTCTGCAATGCGCCTGGCCACTGCCGGCTTCACCTTTGGGCTGGCAGAGGCGGATTATCAGCTGGAAAGCCCCGGGTCAAGGATATCGAGTAAGCCGAATAAACCTGGACACAAGCCTTGTCCGATAATCCCCAAAACTCAACGGCTAGAGTTTGGCACGAGTATCTTATCGTGTTGCTCGGGCGGTTAGGCCGGCTTGAACCGCCCAGAAACCAAATGGTTTGGGCTTGTTTTGCTTACATTATTACCTCTCGCTGTAATTTGGATGCGAGGTGCACAATATTATGGCAACCACACATGGATCATTTCTACCAATTTCCAGAAGGAGCTCGCCAGCCGGAGTGAATACCCAATATTTGATGGGATTATTGGCACAATTTTGCAGTGGAAATTTTCAGAAATTATTCAAGCTTGCGATAATCCTGGGATTATTTATATGTGCATCAATTTTAATTATCGAGGGATGGAAATCAAACAACCAAGGAATGCGCACTCTGGGTCTACCAATTAACCTGCAATTTTTCTATATTGATTACTGAACCAACATGAAATATGGGCATCTATGCGCTTTGGTCGTTTGATCGTTATTCCACTCATGCTTTTTCTGGAAAGCAGGATTGATTTCTCGAACTGGATTTATAGTAAAGTAGGTCGATTATTGCAAGTAATTATATTTATCCTGTTAGTGATCACAAACGTTTTTTACGCCTGGTATATGGCTGATATTTTGGGCTTGAGCTTGTTTTCGGAAAGCCCTGAGTCTTCATTACTGGTTCCAATGCGCAACGAAGCCAATTGTATTGAAGCGCTGTTGGAGCGCATCGATAGCAATCAGGAATATCCAGAAAATCGATTGGAGGTGATCATTCGGATGGTCTGTCGACAGACAGGACACGCAATATCGTTGACGCGTTCCATAAAAATCCGGGAATTTACAATTACTCGATAACCCAGGCCAGACGTTCCAGACGCGGCCTGAATTTGGCCATTGCGAAAGCCAAAGGGGAGATATTGTCGGCATGGAGTGGGCATCCGGATCGCTCCGGATTATGTTCTGAAGCTGTCGACGCCCTGCAACCGGGCAGGCAGATGGCGTGGGCGGCCCGTTAGAGACTAAGCAGAGACACGGATCGCGACAGGCAATTGCTCTCGCAATGAGCTCCCCCTTCGGCGTAGGAGCCACATTCTGCTATGCCGAACCCAAACAGGAAAGACGATGCGGTGGATAGTGTACCCTTCCCCGCTTACACCAGAGCGATTGTCAAATATCGGTGGATTCGATGAAGAGATGGTCCGCAACCAGGATGACGAATATGAGTTATCGCCTTGCAAAGACTGGTGAGCGAAAATCTTTACTGGCACCCAATGATGCATTCATATCAAACCCGGAGCCTCACTATGGATCACTCTGGCGCCAGTACTACCAATATGGCTTCTGGAAAGTCCGCGTATTGCAGAAACACCCACGGCAGATGAGACCACGCCAATTTGTGCCTCCATTATTTGTTGCAGCTTTGATCGGGTTAAGCGTCCTGTCGATCTTTTCGCCAATCGCAGCTCTCACGTTAGCCTGGGTAGTTGGATTATACATCCTGATTAACCTGATTACATCTACGCGGCTTGCCTGGAAGTATGGATTGAGAAATATGTTGTTCCTCCCCCTGGCATTTACGGTGCTGCACATTAGCTACGGTTTTGGATTCCTGGTCGGCTTGATCCACTTCCGTAAAAGATGGGGCGACAAAATTGGGCATGTGCCAGCGTTTGACCTATCTTTGTCTAAGGCAAATCCGCTAGATCAATAATTCCGATCTTATCAAATTTGACCTCCTCCGACGACCTTGAGCGCCTGAAAGCCGAATATGCCCGCCGGGATGCGCGCCAGGAAGGCAGGTATTATGACTCTCTATTCGACCCAGCCGGCCTTTTCATGCGGCAAAGCCGCCAACGGGCAACCCTGGCTATGCTGGAAAAATATGAACATAAATCTTTGCAGGGGCGAAGTGTGCTTGAACTGGGATGCGGAACTGGTGGGATTCTGCAGGAGTATCTGAGCTATGGTGTTCAGCCAGGGTATTTACACGGGGTGGATCTGCTCCCTTTGCGGCTGAAAGTGGCCCATAATATCATGCCACTTGTACCCCTTGTTTGTGCTGATGGACAAAATCTGCCCTATCCAGGCGCATCCTTTGACGTGGTACTCCAGTATACAGCTTTTTCTTCCGTCTTGGATGATTCTAATCCGCAGGCAGCTGGCACTTGAAATGCTGAGGATAATCCGGAAAGCCACCGGTTTAATCATCTGGTATGATTTTTGGCTCAACCCGGTAAATCCACACACACGGGGATCCGTCCAAACGAAATTCGGTCGCTTTTCCCCGGCTGCCAGTACGAATTCCACAAAATAACCCTGGCCCCTCCAATCACCCGCCGCCTTATTAATACAAGTTGGATAGGTTGCATGCTCCTGGAAAAACTATCTATCTTTAATTCCCATTATCTTGTTGCAATTCGCCCATAGGTAATGAGAGCAATGATTCTCTCAAACACATTAACAATTCACTTTTTTCACACCTTCCAATAGATCAGGGGAACCCATGGCCGAACAAACTTCCAACATCCCTATTATCGATACCGATAATCGAAAAAACCAGCTAAGCGATTTGTTCAAACGATTGTTTGACATCATTGTAGCATTGTTCGGTCTGGCAATTTTGTCTCCCGTATTTGTTTGGATATCCTGGCGAATACGCCGCAAATCTCCTGGCCCGATATTCTACATCGCACCACGCCTGGGAAAGGGAAGAAGAGAATTTAACATGGTGAAGTTCCGTACTATGTACGAACGCCCAGAATCCCACCTTGGCCCTCGCTTGACCGCCAACGGAGACACGCGTGTAACACCTTTTGGGAAATGGCTTCGTGCAACCAAACTGAATGAACTGCCACAACTCTGGAATGTATTGGTGGGTGAAATGAGCCTGGTAGGCCCTCGCCCGGAAGACCCGCAGGTAGCTAATCAGTGGCCTGAAGCAATTCTAGACGAGATCCTTTCGGTACATCCAGGCATCACCAGCCCGGCGTCGGTGCGCTTTCGTGACGAAGAAAATATGCTCAAGCACGATGATCTCATGCAATCGTATCTAACAGATATCCTACCCAGCAAGCTGCGCCTGGATCAGATCTATGTCCGTCACCATACGTTCTGGACGGATCTCGACATTCTTTTCTGGACCTTTCTGATATTGCTTCCGGCTATTCGCAAATACCAACCACCCGACCGACGTTTTTTCCAGGGCCCGGCTGTGTTATTTATGGAGCGATATTTTAATTGGTTCGTTGTCGATTTATCAATAACATTCTTGGCAATCAGCCTAACCGGCTTATTTTGGCGGTCGTTTGGCCCACTGGATGTAGGTTGGATGACTGCAGCAGGGTTCGCGATAGGATTTGCCCTGTTATTCAGTTTGATGGGACTGGTTTTTCGCACGAATCGTATATCCTGGTCACACGCTGCTCCTCAAGATATATTGGATCTGATCCTCCCGGTTTTGCTGGCTACAGGTATGGCTTACCTGGCAAATATATATCTGGCAGAGATTCCAGCCATAAATCCATATAAAGCCCAAACGCTGCTGCCACCGGCATTAATCTTGCTGGCAGCAGGCATTGCTTTCACCGGCTTTGTAGTAATTCGATACCGAGGACGCCTTATCACCGGCATGGCAACTCGCTGGCTTGATTGGCGTAAAGGAGCAAATACTGCCCAAGAGCGGGTATTAATCGTTGGCAGCGGAGAGACTGGCCAGTTTGCAGCATATATGCTCAGCCAAAGAAAATATACCGGCGTCTTTCATGTTGCCGGTTTTGTGGATGACGACTTTTTTAAACAGGGATTTCGAATTCGCGGGGCAAATGTGCTGGGTTCCCGAGCCCAAATCCCGGACATCGTTAAAAGATACGATGTTGGAATCATTATTTTCGCGATTCACAATATCACCGAGCTAGAACGACGCTCACTGCTAGATATTTGCGCATCCACTTCCGCACGGGTGATGATGTTCCCGGATATCCCGGCCACATTGAATGATATGTCGCGGGTTACGTCAACCAGACATATTGACGTCAATCACTCACAAGAACAGCTCGCATTTTTCGATAGTACAACAATTCTTCAATGCCCTAATTGCCCTTCGTTGGTTCAGATGGATGCATGGTTCGCACAATTGGAAGAAGATGCCAGAAAAGGAAATACTTCTGCAATATTGCATAATACTCAAACAATCCGCCAGAAAATAAAGCAGATCCCATCGGAAGGTCATAACAACTAACAGGAATAGCGGCGGACTTCATCGCATGGGTTAGCAAATATCAGGTGATTGGTAATAAGAAATTATGGGACATGTCACCTTTTCCCTTCGAGCCTGATCCCCTGGCAGATTGACCCTCAATTTGAGGCTAACGAATTGGGATATAATGGACAAACCTTCCGGTAGGGACGATCACAGAAAAGTCGCCAGCAACAAGCAGTTTGTTTACTGTAGAGATTCCTCACCCATTAGATATTTCCTGGCACGGAAGGTTATTTGGCTGGCAAATCAATGGATTGGATATTAATGTTTCATGGTTGGCCAGTTCAGGAAATTGGCGAGCATCGTCCTAATAGACATTAGCTCATAAATAAATTGTTATGGTTTTTATCCCAATTAGGTAAAGAGCAGAGAAAATGGAAATACGCCAATATTTACTCTTATTGAGAAAGTGGGCCTGGTTGTTCCTCGTCTTGGCGGAAATTGGGGCTGTCGCCGCTTACCTGATCACCGTTCGTCAGCCTATGGTCTTTGAAACCCTGGCAAAAGTCATGATCATGGGGGCCGTGGATGATCGAACTACGACTTATTATTACTCATCCTATTATGACGACATCCAGCGAGCAAAAAATTATGCCCAATTAATTGTAACAAAACCAGTGTTAGAAACATTGAGCGATCGTCTGGGGTTCGATATCTCAACAGGACAGATTGACGTCCGCCAGGTGCAGGATTCACAAATCCTGGAAATTACGGTCAAAGATAGCGATGCCGCACAGTCCGCTTTAATCGCAAATTCGTTGATCGATGTTTTTATAGAATATAACGATTCTCTACAATCCACGCGCTTTGCATCCTCTGAAGAAAGCTTAAAGACACAAATTGACCAGGTCGAGAGTCAGATTAACAGCTTGCAACAAGAGATGTCTCAATTTTCAGAGTTAACAGTACAAACACAACAACAACAAGTTGAAAAACAAATTGCCGACTTAGAGGTGCAGGTGAAAAGTATTGAGGATGAAATTGAACTTCTGATACCTACCCTGACACCTTATCCGGCAGCTATTGCAGTTTCTACCCAATCCGCGCCAGTGCTTGAAACTCCTACTCCTACACCCACACTTACGATCTCACAACTTGGGGTGATAAAACAAACTACAGATACCATCAATGAAAAACAAGACGATATCGAGAATTTGCGGAAGACCCTGGAACTGTATCGCCAGGTATATTTAAATTTACTGGTATTTGGCCAAAGCGAACAGGCCAGCTCAACCAATGCAAACCAGGGACAAAATCAGAGCACTCTGGCGTTGTACCAGCAAATATACTCAAATCTTCTAAATAGTTATGAGAACATCCGGCTTGCCAGACTGCGAAGCACCCCGAACGTTGTAAAGATCGAAGAAGCTGTCGTCCCTGTGAAACCGATCCAACCACAACCTATCCGGGCAGCGGCTTTGGGGGCCTTGGTAGGGTTAATTTTGGCGGGGGGGATCGCTTTCATGGTGGAATACCTGGACGACACATTAAAAACCCCGGAAGATATCAACCGCGTCTTAAACCTGCCGGTGATTGGCTTTATCGGTCAGATGGATCGCGGTGGAAGGAAGAAAAAGGACCGAGAGAACAAAGATGTCTATGTTGTACGGAATCCCCGATCGCCAATCGCTGAAGCATTTCGCACTCTGCGAACCAATTTGGAGTTTGCGTCTATCGACAAGCCGCTTAAGACACTGCTTATAACGAGCGCCGATCCATCGGAGGGCAAAACTACAATTGCCGTGAACTTAGCATCGGTGATAGCCCAAGGTGATAATAAAGTGACGATCATTGATGCAGACTTACGGCGACCATCGATCCATAAATTTCTAAACATCACAAACCACTCTGGCTTAAGCGACGTTTTTCGTGATCCCAGTATCCTACCTAACCACACTTGTACCATGGGGCGAACACCCATTTAAAGTACTGACGAGTGGACCCTTGCCCCCTAATCCAACTGAACTGCTTGGGTCGCAAACCATGACCCATATCCTTGATACGCTTAAAGATAGTTCTGATATAGTCGTAGTGGACGGACCGCCATTTATCGTCACCGATCCTATTGTACTATCGGCTAAAGTAGATGGAGTTCTTCTAGTAATACAACCTGGCGTCACCAAGATCAACTCGGCTGTAGCCATGCTCGAGCAATTGCAACTGGCAGGGGCCCGAGTTGTGGGTACTGTATTGAACCCTATTACTCGCCGAGGTGCCAGGTATTATTCGGGCCGCTACCGGTATAACTCCATTTACTATTACTCGCGCGATTACGGCCAATATAATGATCAAAAAGAGGAACCAATAAAGACCCAACATAAGCAAGGGAAATCCCACGACCCAGAACTGAACATTCCCTAGCCAATACACCACTCACCTCGATGCTGGCAAAAACCAAGCAACTATCAGGCTACCTAGCCCAATTCGAAATCGGGCTGGTAGCTTTTTTTGTCATAGTGAGTATGGTTTTCCCGGGTCTTTTACTTGTCGCTGTTATCGGATCAACGCTACTATGGGGCGTACGGTGGTGGGTTACTGGTCGCCCAAGTATACATTCGCCAATAAATATACCTGTCGTTCTCCTGCTATTGACATTAGGAATCTCGCTCACTGCTACTCATTTTCCGGAAATAACAATCCAGCAAATCCTTCGGGTCTTGTTGGGGGTATTCTTCTTATACGCCTTAATAAATACGCCAAACAAGGTGATTGATATCCGCTGGACCCTTGCTATAACCCTCATCGCTGCTCTAGGCTTATCCTTTTTAGCTCCAATGACTGTGGATTGGACTACGGATAACCTTTTCTTTATACCCAGGTCACTGTACACTTTTTTCGACAATAGATTTATTGATTCCATTCACCCTAATGTTCTCGCAGGAGTTCTGTCACTCCTGATTCCATTCACAATCTCCTGGCTACTTTTTTTATGGCGGGAGATTAGAATATTGACACGAATTGCTCTCTCAATATGCCTGTTTGTGATTGTGGCAACTATTATCTTGACACAATCAAGAGGGGCATGGATTGCCTTGTTTGGTAGCACCCTTCTTCTTGTCATGCTTCGGTGGCGTCGGGGATGGATTGCAAGCTTAGCAATAATTGTCAGTGGCATAATATTTGCAGGCGTTAAAGGCATTACTCCTGTCGTGGAATTTATTAGTACCAATCTGATTTCAGATGGGGTTGAAACCAGACTTGAAATATGGTCCAGGGCATTATCTATAATATCTGATTATCCCTTAACGGGTATCGGAATGGGCTCATTTCAAAATACAATGGATGCTCTATACCCTCTGGATATATTAGCAAAGGGGAGGATATCTCATGCGCATAATTTATTCTTGCAAATATCAGTAGATCTTGGAATCCCTGGGCTCCTAGCTTTCCTGGCAATTTTTTCTGTCATCGTCATCCTTGCCTGGAGGATTTATCGCTATGGGATGCGCAATCAGGAATCCGATACTGCTGCTATGGGAGCAGGTTTACTGGCCAGCCAACTCGTTCTGCTGCTAACTGGTTTAAGTCGATTCAATCATCTGGGGGATGGTTCGTCCAGCACCTTTATTATGGTTCATATGGGGGATAACAATACTGTATTATCAAACAATAGAAGCTAACTCGTCTACACTAATGCCCATCGAAAATTCTAATCGCATTGGTAAAGAAACAATAAAATCCAGCAAGTAAATTCCTCAAACGAAACAATAACCGTTAGTGTAAACTTTTTTCTGCGATAGACGGCTGCGTTCTCTCGCACCCAGGCTGCTTCGAAAGCCAGACGAGGCAGCCTTTTCTTTTCGATAGGCATTAAAGTGGTAAACCGCTACCGGGTCATCGACAACAAGCCGCAACATTCGGCAGCACTGGTCGACCTGGGGTTGTGCCCTGGAGACGTTCCGGTACACATGCATCGAGCCGCGGATAATGCAGATCTTCGCATTGCGACGGGGATCGTGGATCCGCATCAGTCCGCGGGCTCGCTATGGCGAAGGTGCACCCAGACCCGGTGAGGTATTGACCGTCACCTTTGATCTGGATAGACAGCAATTTATGGCGCTGTTACGGAAGGCTTATGAGCAGGAGTAATCGGGGCGCCGTTACTGCCGCTCCTCCCAGTCAATCCATTCCACGCCGCTCATCTTAATAAACGCATTGACCGCCTGACCGATTGTCGGGAAGAAATACTCCTCGCCAAAGCGATCGAAGATCCCAAAGCGCCTGAGCTTGTCCTTGACGGGGTCTTTCATTTCAGCAAACACCAGCTGGATGCCAGCATGGTGGAGCTCATCGTCCAACTCGGCCAGCATGTCGGCGGCGGTTACATCCACACTGGTGACCGGCTCGGCCGCAAGCACAAGCCACCTAGTGGGTGCCCCACTGGGCTCCGGCAGCACCGGGGTTGGTGTCTTTTCCAGCACATCGAGCACAATACTGTGGAATTGTTCGGCATTGGCGAAGAACAGCGGGGCATCCCAGCGGAAGAGCACCAGCCCGGGGATGAGGCGTGCATCCGGGTAGCGGGTGAGGTCGTGATAGCCTTTCACTCCCTCTGCGCGACCCAGAACGGCATAGTGCGGCCGCCAGCCATCCCAGACGAACTCCAACAAAGCGATGATGATGGCCACCAGGATGCCAGGGATCGGCCCGAAGATGGCCACGCCCAGGAAGCAGGCGATAGAAAGCCAGAATTCCCACTGCTGGATGCGGTAGAGACGGCGCAAGTCGCTGATCTCAAACAGGCCGATGGCGGAAACGATTACCACCGCAGCCAGCACTGTACTGGGCAGGTCTTGCAAGAAACCGGGAGCAAGCACCAGCAGAAAAGCGATGGCGACCGCGCCAACAATACCGGTCAGTTGGGTCTTCGAGCCGGCGGATTCGGCCACGGGCGTGCGAGAGGAACTGCTGCTGATCGAAAAGCCCTGGAAGAAGCCGGTAGCCACATTGGCTGCCCCCAGGCCGATCAGCTCCTGGTTCGGGTCGACATATGCGCCGCTGCGGGTGGCATAGGCCCGCGAGAGCACGCTGGTATCGGCAAAGGAGACGACCACAATAGCAATGGCCCCAACCAGCAGCGGACCGAGGTCCTGCAGACCGACGCGCGGGATCGTAAAGGCAGGCAGCCCCTGAGGCAGCACCCCCAGCACCGACAGGTCTGCTCGGGTTGCGAGGTCAAATACAGCGGTAATGACCGTAGCCGCCACTACGGCAACCAGCACGCTCGGAAAGCGTTTAAAGCGCCTGAAGAGAAGCATGAAGGCCAGGCTGCCGCCGCCTAACAGGAGCGCCACGGGGTTAGTCTGCCCGGCAATCACTGCCTGGAAAAAGGCGGCCAATTCCGCCAGGAGGCCGTCGGCATCGACAGAAAAGCCAAACAGCTTGGGAAGCTGGCCGATCAGCACCGTAAGGGCGATGCCATTCATATAGCCGTAGCGGATCGGCTTGGAGAGCAGCTCGGTGACAAAGCCCAGTCGAGCCAGTCCGGCGATAATGCACAGCAGCCCGGTGAAGATCGCCAGCATGCCGGCCAACGCCACCGTGCGCGCCGGATCGCCGGCAGCCAGGGGCACGATGACGGCGAAGATCATCGCCGCCAGGGAAGAATCCGGCCCTAACACCAGGATCCGGCTGGGCCCGACCAGGGCATATACTACCAACGGGACGATGGTGGCATACAGACCGTAAATCGCCGGCAGACCGGCAGCCTCGGCGTAAGCCATACCCACCGGCACCAGGACGGCTGTCAGCACCAGGCCGGCGACCAGGTCGCTGCGCAGCCAGCGCGGACGGTAATGGCGCAGTACGTACAGGCCGGGCAGCCATTTCAAGATGCCGCGCTGGTCGGCGGGCAGGGTAATACGCTTGATCCTGCCAACGCCGGCTTCCGGCCGTTGTGTTCCGCCCGATCCGGTTGTGTCATCCATCTACCGGTTAAACCTCCTGAGAAGGCACAGTACCTGAGGAACTATGGATCGACCGCCAATCAGCCCGGTTTGA
This sequence comes from uncultured Chloroflexia bacterium, assembly GCA_963744375.1. Lineage (GTDB taxonomy): Bacteria > Chloroflexota > Anaerolineae > Anaerolineales > UBA4823 > CTSoil-045. The sequence goes on from CAVUTH010000003.1 coordinate 175,069, forward strand.
GGAGATCGATGTACAATTAAACAACGATTATAACTGAAAGGATTGGGTCAAATCCATGCTGCATGGCCAAAAAACTATCTTACGATCGATATCCCGGGAGGATTTGGAGCACCTGTGGCGCTTCAATAATGATGTGGAGGTAGAACTGGCAGGCGGGGGCGACCCACCCATGCCGCAATCGCTGGCGCGACTGTACGCGGAATACGACGCCCAGGCAGCCGCCGGCGGGCGTGATGGCGCTACGTTTGCCATCGAAGCCGACGGAAAGTTTATCGGCCAGTGCGCCTTATTCAATTTCAACGAAACCGCCCAGACCTGCGAGCTGGGGATCACCATCGGCGACAAAGCCTATTGGGGAGGCGGATACGGCCGGGATGCTATCGGTGTCCTGCTTGATTATGCCTTCCGGTTGCGGAATTTCCGGCGTGTGTACCTTGCGGTGAACGGCAATAATGAGCGCGCCATCCGGGCGTACCGGGCCTGCGGGTTCGTGGAAGAAGGCAGGCTGCGCGAACATGTTTGGTCGAATGGCGTTTACATGGACCTGGTCTACATGGGGATCTTGCGGGAAGAGTGGACGACGGCAGATAAACTATGAGGGTGATAGTCGTTGGTGTGGTTCAGAATATCACCGGCGAGATCCTGATCTGTAAAATGCCGTTGGGGCGCGGTGTGTTTCCGGGCCAGTGGGGGCTGCCGGGTGGAGGAATAGAAGCAGGGGAAACAGCCGCGGCTGCCCTGCAGCGGGAGCTAAAAGAAGAGGTTGGCCTGGATGTCGCCAATATCCAGCCGCTGTTTTTTAGCGACGGTACGTATCAAAAAACATTTCCAGATAGCAGTCAACACGAAATATACATGGTATTTTTGCTTTTCTCCTGCCTGGCGAGGGGAGATGCAGTCACACTGAATTCCGAATTTGAAGAATACCGCTGGGAAAACCCGGTGAAGCTGAAAGATTACGACCTGAATTTGGAAACAGTCAGGACCTTTGCGCGCCTAGGGTTAATTCCAACCTCCGGAGGATGCTCCAGCAGATGACGATTACGATTGAAGAACTCAGCACCGAACGACTGGGAGACGTTAACCGCTGTGACGGTGTTTTCCGGATCGATTCGCGGCTGAAGCTAAGCGCCGAAGCCGGCGTTATCCACTATACTGTCGAGCAAGTTCCCCCCTATGAAAAGCGCTACCTGGTGGATGCATTTGAAGCTGCAGACTACATCGCCGATCCTGATCGGGTGATCTACCTGGCCTACCGGGATGGGCAGATCGCCGGCCAGGTGCGGCTGTGCCGGTACTGGAACCGCTATGCTTACATCGAAGACCTCGTGGTGGATGTCTCTGCCCGGCGAGAAGGCATCGGGCAGGCTTTATTGGCGCAAGCGATTGCATGGGCAAAATCCAGGGGTTGTCCAGGGATTATGCTGGAGACGCAAAATAATAATGTCGCCGCGTGCAATCTGTACGAACGCGGCGGGCTGACTCTGGCCGGGTTCGACACCTGCCTGTATCGCGGCATCGACCCGGAGAATGAGGAGATTGCGCTGTACTGGTATCTGTTGTTTTAAGAATCTACTATAATCAATCATAGCACAGGGCTTTTCAAAAATCGATAAGGAGCAAGTCCATGAGCAAAATAACATTGCTCATCTTGGGGGGGTATGGCCACACAGGGCGACCTTTAGCTCGCCTTCTTTTGCAGGAAACCGATGTGCAACTCGTGCTGGCAGGGCGCAGCCGGGAAAAAGCAGAGGCAGCGGCAGCCGAATGCAACCGGGAATTCCCAGGACGGGTCTCGGGGAGCTTTGCGGATGCATCCAACCAAACAGCCCTGGAACGAGTGTTCCAGGGCATCGATATGGTAATCGTGGCGTCCAGCACAGCACGTTATGCCAGGGAGGTAGCATCCGCAGCCCTGGCAGCCGGGATCGACTACCTGGACATCCAATACTCGACCCAAAAGATCACCGCCCTGCAATCTTTCTCGGCAGAAATCGAAAATGCCGGACGCTGTTTCATCACGGATGGCGGGTTTCACCCCGGGCTGCCGGCAGCCCTGGTGCGGTATGCCGCCGGTCACTTCGACAGCCTGGAAAGAGCCGTCGTCGGCAGCGTGATCAAAGAAGACTGGGCCGGCCTGGACCTGCCGGACGAGACGATCCAGGAACTACTGGAAGAAATCAACGATTTTCAAAGCCTGGTTTTCAAAGAGGGGGTTTGGAAGAAAGCCGGGATGTTTGGGATGCAAGGCTACTTGCGGATGGATTTTGGCAGGGAGTTCGGCTTGCAGTACTGCGCACCAATGTTCCTGGAGGAGATGCGGGCGCTGCCCAAGATGTTCCCATCCCTGCAGGAGACCGGCTTCTTCGTGGGTGGCTTCAACTGGTTCACGGACTGGGTAGTTATGCCGCTTGCAATGGTGGTCACGAAAACCTGGCCGCAGAGGGGGTTGAAGCCGATGGTGAAGCTGATGAAATGGGGATTGAAAGCCTTCTCACGGCCGCCATTTGGAACGTTGCTGAAAGTCGAAGCACAGGGCTCCAAGAACGGGCAGGCAAAAGAGCTGCACGTCACCCTGTACCATCCAGACGGCTACCTGTTTACCGCCATCCCGGTGGTGGCCTGCCTGCTGCAATACCTGGATGGGACAGCCAGGAAACCCGGTTTATGGACACAGGCTCACCTGGTTGAGCCGGTACGCCTGATGCAGGACATGCAGCACATGGGGATCGATATTCAGAGCACGGAAGGGCCTGATTGATGCTGGAGAGGCTGGAAACGCTGGTGCGCCTGGCCGGGGCGATCGCCATAGGGGTGACTCTGGCGGTGGTTTTTTACGGTTTGTGGCAGGGGGCGCGCCGCCCGGTGGGGCGGACAACGGGCCGCATGCCTGGGCTGCTGCGCAGCGGCGCTTTCTACCTGGCGGCAAGTATTGCCTATTTCGGGATCTGCTGGCTGTTGTGGATTCCGCTGCCGGTGACCCTCTCGCCAGCAGCGGGGGCGGCAGTACTGGCGCTGGGCAGTGTGCTGCTATTCGCCGGGCTGGGGTTGGTGCTGTGGGGGCGGCTGGCACTGGGCAAGCAGTACTTTGTCTCCACCGGCATGGGCGCACAGCTTTTTGCCGGGCACCGGCTGGTCACGGAAGGGCCATATGCCCTGGTGCGGCACCCGATGTACCTGGGGTACATCCTGACCGGAGCCGGCGGACTGCTGGTCTACCGAACCTGGACCTTCGTCTTTATTGCTGTCGGCTTCCTGGGGCTGGCAGCGCGGGCGCGGCGCGAAGAGCAGGCTCTGGAGGCCGAGTTTGGTGAGGTCTATCAGGCTTATTGTCAGCGGGTCCCTGGTTGGGTGCCCAGGCTGCGCAGACAGCAAGGACAATCAGACCAACCGCCCAGCGGCGATGGAGCATCACCAAACCTGGAGGACAAATGAGTAACAATCTTGAAATCATGGAGGGTACCAAGGAGTGAATTATGGAAACACTCGACTTGAAAAAAGAATTGAAATGGCTGTACAATCCCTCGGCGAAAAAGGTGGAGCTGGTGGATGTGCCCCCATTCAACTTCGTGATGGTGGATGGCGCTATCGAGCCGGACATGGCACCGGGGACATCGCCCGGCTTCCAGGAGGCGATGCAGGCGCTGTACGCGGCGGCCTACACGCTGAAATTTATGGCCAAGAAGCGCAAGGAAAACCCGGTGGACTACCCGGTGATGGCGATGGAGGGGCTGTGGTGGGTGGAGGATGGCCAGTTCGACATTCGCAAGCCGGGCAATTGGAAGTACACTGTGATGATTTTGCAGCCCGATCTGGTGACGCCGGAGATGTTCGCCGAAGCGTTAGCCCAGCTGCGCAAGAAGAAACCCGGCCCGGGGATTGAGCGCCTGCGGCTGGAGCGCTTCCATGAAGGGCTGTGCATCCAGACCATGCACATCGGTCCCTACCTGGAAGAACCGGCGACTCTGGCCCGCATGGAAGCCTGGGCGGAAGAAAACGGCTATAAACTGGCACACAACCACCATGAGATTTACCTGGGCAACCCGCTGCGCGCCGACCCTGAGAAACTGAAGACCATCCTGCGCCATCCGGTGGCACGCCGGGTGGCAGTATGAAGATCACGACCTGGAACGTCAACGGGCTGCGCGCCCTGCTGCGCAGCGACCGCCTGGCGGCGCTGCTGGCGCTGCAGCCGGATATCCTGATGATGCAGGAGGTCAAGGCGCGCCCGGAGCAGATCCCGGCGGAGCACAGCCGCTCCTGGGCACCATACCGAGAGGTGTGGCACCCAGCCGAGCGACCCGGCTACAGCGGCGTGGCGGCGCTGTGGCAGCCTGAACCGCTAGCATTTCAACTGGGCCTGGGCGATCCGCTCTTTGATGTCGAAGGCCGCTGCTTCCTGCTGCGCTATCCGGATTTCACGCTGGTAAACGCCTACTTCCCAAGCGGTCAGCGCGGCCACGAGCGTGTAGCTTTCAAGCTGGATTTTTATGCCGCCCTGTTGGAGATTTGCGACAGCCTGCATGCTGCCGGCGAGAAGCTGGTGATTGGCGGCGATTTTAACACCGCCCACAACGAGATTGACCTGCGCTACCCCAAGCAAAACCGCAAGACTTCCGGCTTCCTGCCGGAGGAGCGCGCCTGGGTCGACCGCTACCTGGAGCACGGCTTCGTGGACGCTTACCGGCGGCTATACCCGGAGCGGGTGCAGTACACCTGGTGGACTTACCGGATGAACGCCCGGCAGAACGGCGTTGGCTGGCGGCTGGATTACTTCCTGGTTTCAGAGAGCCTGCTGCCGCGGGTTCAGGATGTGGTCGTGCACGACGATATCCTGGGCTCGGATCACTGCCCGGTGACCCTGGTACTGGGGCCGGAGGAAAACGCTACGCCATGAGCTCTGCCCATAGACCCCAAGAAAAGGTTTACCTCGCGAGCAGACGACTACGCCCGCTTCCGCTGGGAATATGCCGAGGCGGCCATACAGGCGGTATGCGAGATCGCCCAGGTGGGACACAGCTCACGGCTGGCGGATATTGGCGCCGGCACCGGTTTGCTGGCCCGCCGCTTTGCCGGCCGGGCAGGGTACGTTGTTGCCATCGAACCCAACGCGGCCATGCGCCGCTGGATGCAGGCGGGGGATGGACCGGCCCTGGAGATTATAGCCGGGAGCGCCGAGGCAATCCCCCTGGCAGATCAGAGCGTGGAGCTGATCACCGTCGGCCAGGCGCTGCACTGGTTTCAGGCTGAGCCGGCCAGAGCAGAGTTCCGGCGAATCCTCAAGCCGGGCGGCTGGCTGGCCGTAATGGGCAACCACAGCACCGACCCGGTTTACGGCGAGGCGATGAACACCCTGCGCAGCGCAACCTACGGCTGGGATACCTCCGACGAAAACAAAGGCCCCGGGAAGCCGGCGGCATTTTACCTGGGGGAGACCGGACACCGTAAAATAGAGTTCCCGGCTTCGGTCGAACTGACCTGGGAGAGCTTCTTTGGCGGGTTGTGCTCGCACTCGCACGCCCCGCAGGAAGGGAACCTGCTTTACCCGGCATTCAAAGAGAAATGCTGGGAGATTTTCGTGCGCTTCAGCACAGGCGGGGTCCTGTATATCGACTACGCCAGCGTGGTTACGATCGGGCAGATGGAGTAAACGATGAAGCCGGTTTCGCTGCTAAAGACAGGCAGGTACACGCCGGATTGGGTGAAAGATTTCTACACTCAATCTGACATCTGGTGGGGAGCAGACGCCGGGGAGGAATATTATGCCGGGCGGTTGGAGGCTATCAAGCGGCTGGGCGGCCCCGGGTTGAAGCGCATCCTCGAGCTAGGGGCAGGTTCCGGGGCTGTAGCGGCTGCCCTGGCAAAGAACGGCCACACGGTAACGGCGCTGGAATTGACCACGGCTATCCAGGCGGCGCAGGAGCTGAGCCAGGAGGGCTGGAAGGGCACGTTGCTGGCACTGGAAGCCGATTTCTACACCGTTGATCTGAGAGGGCCTTTCGACCTGGTATGCTACTGGGATGGCTTTGGCGTGGGCACAGATAGCGACCAGCGCCGCCTGCTGCGCCGTATCGGCCGGGAGTGGTTGGCCCCGGGAGGCACAGCCTTGATCGACGTATTTCACCCGGCGCGCTTCGCCCGCCATGCCGACAGCGGTGAAATACTGCCGCCGCTCAAGGGGGTACTCGGGTCGGTCGAGATGCGCCACCGCTGCCGCTTCGACCCGCTGCACTGCCGCTGGATAGACGAGTGGGAGCCAACCGCGGAGCCAGAAAAAGCGCTGGCGCAGTCCGTGCGCTGCTACACCCCGGCGGACCTGCGGCTGCTGCTGGATGGCACCGGGCTGGCGCTGCGGGGCATCGAAATCGACGGGCAAGTGCTGGAGATCGAAGGAGATCGCATCACACTCTCGGGTGCGCTGCTGGAGGCTTACAGCTACCTGGCATGGATGACATTGGAGGTCGCATGAGAACCAATTCTCTGACCCGCATGGCTCAGGCACTGTTCTATTTCAATGCCGCGCTGTGGCTGCTGCTGGGCATCGTCAGTCTGGTGCGCACCAGCGGCGGGTCCCCGTACACCGCGTGGATCATCGCCGTCCTGATGTTCGCCAATGCTGCCGCACTGGCGCTATGCGGCTGGGGGATCGGCAGCGGGCAGAAACGCTTTCTCTACCTGGCGCTGGCGGTGTTGGGAGTCAACATCCTGCTGACCTTTACCGACCAGGTCGGTGCCCTGGACGTAGCTACCCTGGCAATCGATGTGATCCTGCTGGGGCTGCTGATTAGTATCTGGAGAAGAGGAACCATATGACCACCGATCCTTTATGTATACAAGCCGAACAACATCTGCAGCACCTGTGCCTGGACATCCCGAACCGAAGTTTGGGCAGCGCCGGCAACCGCGCCGCCACTGCTTATGCCGCCGAGGTGCTGGCCGCCGCCGGATTTGAGGTAAACTGCCCGGAATTCGCCTGCCTGGATTGGATTCACGAAGGTGCGTCTCTATTTGCTGGCGGAGGGAGTTTCAACCTGCAGGTTGGCCCGTACTCGCCGGGCTGCCAGGTGCGCGCCAGGCTGGTGGCGGCCGGTTCCGTGGCAGAGCTGGAAGCGCTGCCCGAAGGGGGAAAAGTCCTGCTGCTGCACGGTGAGATCGCCAGAGAGCAGCTGATGCCAAAGAATTTCCCCTTCTATAATCCAGAGGAGCACCAGCTCATCTACCGGCTGCTGGAGGAGAAACAGCCGCTGGCAGTGATCGCCGCCACGCAGCGCAACCCCGAGCTGGCCGGCGCCTTGTACCCCTTCCCACTGATCGAAGATGGAGATTTTGACATCCCGTCGGCCTATATGACGGATGAAGAAGGGCAGCGCCTGGCCGCATTCATTGGCCAGGAGGTGGCGCTGGAAATTCGCTCCCGGCGCAGCCCGGCCACCGGCTGCAATGTGCTGGCTTCCAGGGGCGATGCTCATGGGCGGGTGGTATTTGAGCGCGCATATCGACGCCAAGCCAACCACACCCGGCGCGCTGGATAACGCAAGCGGAGTGACGACCTTGCTACTGCTGGCGGATTTGCTGCGCGATTACGCGGGAGACCCAGGAGTTGAGATTTTTATCGTAAACGGCGAGGATCATTATTCGGCAGCCGGTGAAATCGACTACCTGAAGCGCAACGCGGCAACGCTGGATGAAATTCGGTTGAATATCAACCTGGACGGGGTCGGCTACCGCCAGGGCAGCACGGCCTATTCGCTTTACGGAGTGCCGGACGAGATGGCGGTGCAGATCCGGCAATCCTTTGCCACCCAGCCCGGGCTGGTGGAAGGAGAGCTCTGGTACCAGGGGGATCACATGATGTTCTTCCAGAACCAGGTGCCGGCTATGGCGATTACGTCCGGGGAGATGGCGCCCTTGTGGGCGGAGATCGCCCATACGGCGCATGACCGGCCAGAGCTGGTCGACCCGGAGCGGCTGGCGGCGCTGGGGCGCGCCCTGCAGGCGCTGCTGCCGCTGCTGTGATGGCGTTTCACTCGCCTGGCGGCAGGTCCTTGGCCTGCCCATCGACTACCATTTGGGATGCAGGTGTGGCGGCTTTTCTGGCGCGCCATCTCCCCCACAGGATACCGGCCAGAAAAGCGGCGCTCAAAAGCAAAATCAGTTCCATATCCTTTTACCTCCAGTGATTATTTGCATTGAAACACGGGTCCCCGGCGCCGGTCTCAGCTATTAGCTAACGCTGCGACTTGCGGCAGGTGATCCTGGAAATGCTCGCAGGTATTTTCGGCGATCAGCTCCCAGGGCTGCCAGTCATCCGGCATGCCAGCGAAGCGCCCTGGATCGTGCAGGTCTGCCTCTTCCAGGGCTTCCAGGAGGGAAGCCAGCTCGATGTAGATCTGCTGCTCCTGCTGAAGAATATCCGCCAGGGGCCGCTCGCGGTTGGCCAGGTAGATGGCGTGATTGCGCTCGTCCAGCGGCCAGCCCCACATCTCGGAACCGGCCAGGACATGCGCTTGAAGCAGGTTGACCATCTCGCCCTCGTGCCAGGCCAGGTGGGCGATGATATCCTTGACAGACCAATCCCCGGCAACCCCCGGCGCCAGGATTTGCACATCATCCAGCCGTCTGACAGCGGCTTCCCAGGCCGCATGGGTCAGCCGGACTTGCTCGATCAGCTGTGATTTATTCATACGCGGTGGCCTCCAATACAAGAAGTATAATCAAAGAAAGGAGTTCTTTGGTAAAATTTTGACATCTCGTACCCACAAATCCGAAAACCAATCAAAAGCAAGGAGAAAATTACATGGCAACCTGGATTGTAGTCACATTCGATGGCGCTGAAGAAGCAGGCAAGGTGCGGCAGCAAATCTCCACCATGGAAAAGCAGGCCGGCCTGAGCCTGGATAACTCGGCGGTGGTGGTAAAAGACGCGGAAGGCAAGATCCATGTGCAAAACCAGATGGACCGGGGCACCAAAGTAGGGGCTATCAGTGGGGGCATGATTGGGCTGCTGGTTACCACCCTGATCTTCCCGATCGGCGGGCTGGTGCTGGGGGCGCTGGCGGGCGCGGGGATCGGCGCGCTGGCCAACGTAGGCATCGACAAGAAGTTCATCAAGGAAGTGGAAGCCTCTCTACAACCCAACTCATCGGCTCTGTTCCTGATCGTGCGGGACAACCCGAATGCAGCGATCACCACGCTGAGCGAGTTCAAAGGCAAGATTTACCAAACCTCGCTTTCCGACGAAGATGAGAAGACTCTGCGAAAGGCAATGGAAGGCAAGTTTTAGCTAGAGCTGCCTGTGGATACCGTTCGGGGTTTGTCAGCGCGTGAACAACCCCGAACGTATTTTTTAATCAAGCAACAGTGCGAGAGGAGCGGAACCTCCGATGACAGGCGAACCGATTTTTCTTGATCCAGAGCGACCGGTGGAGGAACGGGTGCGAGACCTGCTGGAACGCATGACGCTGAAAGAAAAGCTTAGCCAGATGGGCAACTCCTGCCCGGCCATCCCCCGACTGGGCATCCCGGCGTACGATTATTGGAGCGAAGCGCTGCACGGTGTGGCGCGCAACGGGCGGGCGACTGTGCATCCGCAAGCGATTGGCCTGGCGGCGACCTGGAACCCGGCGCTGGTGCAGGCGATAGCCTCGGCAACCGGCGATGAAGGGCGGGCCAAGTTTCACGCCGCGCAGCGAGCAGGTTACAGCGGGCAGCGCTACCAGGGGCTGACTTTCTGGTCGCCCAATGTCAATATCTTCCGCGACCCGCGCTGGGGCCGCGGGCAGGAGACCTACGGGGAGGATCCGTACCTGGCAGGCGAGCTGGGGGTGGCCTACGTGCGCGGTCTGCAGGGGGACGACCCGCGCTATCTCAAAGCGGCGGCTTGCGCAAAGCACTTCGCAGTGCATAGTGGGCCGGAGGCAAACCGCCATACATTTGACGCCCGCATCTCTCTGCGCGAACTGCACGACACATACCTGCCGGCCTTCAAAAAGCTGGTGCAGGAAGGCAAGGTCGAAGCGGTAATGGGTGCTTACAACCGGGTGAACGGCGAGCCGTGCTGCGCCCATGAGTACCTGCTGGAGAAAACCCTGCGGGAAGACTGGGGCTTCCAGGGGCATGTGGTCTCAGACTGCGGGGCAATCGACGATATCCATGCCGGGCACCGCCGGGTGCGCACACCGGTCGAGGCGGCTGCCCTGGCGCTGCGTGCGGGCTGCGACCTGTGCTGCGGCAAGAGCTACGAACAGCTGGGTAAGGCCATCCAGCGCGGGCTGGCGAACGAAGCGGACCTCGACCGGGCGCTGGATCGCACGCTGGCAACGCGCTTTAAGCTGGGTATGTTTGACCCAGCGGAGCGCGTACCTTACGCCTCGCTCCCGCCGGAGGTGGTTAATTCACCGGCACATCGCCAGCTGGCCTACCAGGCAGCGGTCGAGTCAATGGTGCTGCTCAAGAATAAGAACGGCATGCTACCTATCGACACCCGGAAGTACCGTCGATTGCTGATCACCGGGCCGAACGCGGCCTCGGTAGACGTCCTGCTGGGCAACTATTATGGCATGAACGACCACCTGACCACTCTGCTGGAGGGGATCTCCGGGCGGGCGCCGGAGGGGGTGCAGGTGAACTACCGTCAGGGCTGCCAACTGATGGGAGAGAACCTGAACCCGATCAACTGGGCGGTGGGCGAGGCTTACGACAGCGACCTGGTGATCGCATGTATGGGGCTGGCGCCGGCGCTGGAAGGCGAGGAGGGTGAGGCGATTTTATCCGGGGCAGCCGGCGACCGGCTGGACCTGGGACTGCCTGCCAACCAGATAATCTTCCTGAAGCAACTGGCCGAGGCAAGAAAGCCGATCGTGTTGGTGCTGACCGGTGGCAGCCCGATCGACCTGGGGGCGGTCGAAGGGCTGGCGGATGCTATCCTGTTCGCCTGGTATCCCGGGCAGGAGGGCGGCCGGGCAGCAGCCAGCCTGCTGTTTGGGGATGAGTTGCCCTCCGGCAGGCTGCCGATCACCTTCTCGGGTCCGGCCGAGGCGCTGCCGCCCTTCGATGATTACGGCATGACAGGCCGCACCTACCGCTATATGACCAAGGATCCGCAGTACCCGTTCGGATTCGGGCTGGGGTATACACAATTTGCCTATCTCGACCTCAGGCTAGAGAAAACGAGCCTCCGGGCCGGCGAGGCGCTGACCGGCGAAGTGACCTTGCTCAATGCCGGCCGCCGGGAGGCGGAGGAGGTAGCGCAGTTCTACCTGAGCGACCTGCAGGCCAGTGTTCCAGTGCCAATCCACAAGCTGGTGGGCTTCCGGCGGGTGCGCCTGGGGCCCGGAGAGCGGCGGCGCATCACCTTCACCATTACCCCGGAGATGATGGCGCTGGTGAACGAGGCCGGGGAGTCTGTGCTGGAGACGGGGCAATTCCGGCTGGCGGTGGGCGGCTGTTCACCGGGGGAGCGCGGGGAGAAGCTGGGGGCGCCGCGCGGCGAATGGGCAATCTTTGACCTGATCTGAGAGGAATAAGCTATGGCGCTTTTTGATCTACCCATCGAACAATTACACACTTACCTGCCGCCTCGCGACGAACCGGGGGATTTCGCCGAGTTCTGGGCGGCGACGATCAGCGAGGCGCGCCGCCATCCTCTGCAAGCCCGCTTCGAGCCGATAGAAAGCGGCCTGCGGTTGGTGGAAGTTTTCGACCTGACCTTCAACGGTTACGGCGGGCAGCCGATTAAAGGCTGGCTGCTGCTGCCGCGCCTGGGCGGCAGCCGGCAGGAACAGCTGCCCTGCGTGGTGGAGTTCATCGGCTACGGCGGCGGACGCGGGCTGCCGCTGGACTGGCTGCTGTGGAGCAATGCCGGCTACGCTCACCTGGTGATGGACACGCGCGGCCAGGGCAGCGCCTGGCGTAAGGGCGACACGCCCGACCCCGAAGCGGAGGGCGCCAACCCGCACTATCCGGGCTTCATGACGCGCGGCGTGCTCAAACCGCAGACCTACTACTACCGGCGGGTTTTCACGGATGCAGTGCGTGCCGTGGAGGCCGCCCGCTCGCACCCGGCGGTCGATCCGCAGCGCGTGGCCGTGACCGGGGGCAGCCAGGGCGGCGGGATCGCCCTGGCCGCGGCGGGCCTGTTAACAGACATGGCAGCCTGCCTGGCGGATGTGCCCTTTCTATGCCATTATCGGCGCGCCAGCGAGATTGTCGATACCTACCCCTATCGGGAGATCGCCAATTACTGCAAGGTGCAGCGCGACCAGGTGGAGACAGTATTCGCCACGCTGTCATACTTTGATGGGATGAACTTTGCCGCCCGTGCCGTCTGCCCGGCGCTCTTCTCTGTAGCCCTGATGGACGACACCTGCCCGCCCTCGACCGTGTTCGCGGCCTACAACCACTATGCCGGCCCCAAGCAAATCAGGGTGTGGCCTTACAACCAGCACGAGGGCGGGGAGAGCTTTCAGAATGTGGAGAAGCTCAAGTTTCTTGAGCAGTTGTGGGGGTAAATTTACCAGCGAAATACATACGCGTCGCCAAACCAGCCCAGGTACTTCACCGGCTTGCCGTTATGCTCAAAATCGCGCAGCGGCAGCGGCCGCGACCAATCGTAGCCGCGCGGGTAGTCGAAGATAATCCAGCCGCTGGGGTGGGCGGCGATGGCGGCGTAGATTTTTTCGACAGCTTCGGGGTCGATCGGGTTGTAGCGCAAGCGTGGATGGCCGGAAAACAGGCCAGGGAAAAAGTACTGCTGGTACGGGTTGACGTAATCCGTGGTGATGATGGCATCCAGCGGAGAGGCGTGCGCCGAGAAATAGGTCAGGGCCGGGGCCAGATCGGCATGGTATTCCTGGGTGACCGGGTGCCAGCCGGGCAGGGTATGCACACTGGCCGGCAGGGTCTGGGGCAGGTTCCAGAAGAGCAGCAAGATGACAGCACAGGCGACCCAGCGGTATATCGTGCCAAAGATCGGCACGCCATTAGCACGCCTGCCGGCCACCTCTTCACCCAACGCCAGGGCGGCAAACAGCCCGGCGGCTACCAGCAGGATAAACCAGATCTCGATGTTCATGGCGTAGCGCGGCCGGTCGCCCTTGAGGAACAGGAAGGTGATGGTGAACAGGCCGCCCAGAAAAGTGAGCAGTGATAGCGGCAGGACGATCTTGCGCCGGTCGAGCAGCGGTGTGGCCAGCAGCCCCAGGGCAAAGATCGCCAGAGAGATGAGCGGGCGGTTGAAATACCACTGCTGGGCAGGCTTCTCGAAAAACAGGGATGGAAAGAAAGCATAATCGCGCCCGGAAAAATTAGCCAGGAAATAATCCGACCCGGTGAACTGCACAATCGCCAGGGTCAGCAGGGCGAAGGCCCCCAGGACGACAGCACCGAAGGCCAGGTTGGCCGGCCGGCGCCAATCGATCTTTCTGGCCAGCAGCAGGCCAAACGCCAGGAAAAGGATCAGGATCATCTTCAGGGTGGAATACGGGTCGATATAGATGGCGTAAACCAGCACGAAGATCAACAATCCCAGATAGGCCAGGTTGCGCCAGGAGAAGAGCGACCAGAAGTCACGCCGAAAGTCGATGCGCTCCGGCAGCCCTTCGTAGAGCTTTACCATTACCAGACCAACAGTATAGAAGATCAGCGGATAGCAGGCATACTCGCGCAGGTTGCGTGAGGCGGCAATCACCCAGGGGCTGAAGCTGAACAAAGCAACCGCCAGCAAGGCAGTCGGCTTGTTGACCCGTCTGGCCAGCAGGTACAGTGGAACCAGCGCCAGGATGTTGGCCAGCACACCCGGTAACCGGGCGGCAAACAGGCTCTGGCCCAGAACTTCGAACGACAGGAAAGCCGGCAGCGTGACAGGGTACAGGCTGCGGCGATAAGACAGCTCGGCCAGCGGCAGCCCCTGGAGCAAATCGCGGGCGGCATTCAGATGGTTGAACTCATCGATATAGGGCGGCAGCGCGCCCAGCTTCCACAGGCGCAGAGCCAGGCCCAGGGCGGCAATCGCCAGAAAAGCCAGGACATAGCCAACGCCCTGCCGGTACACCCCCCGGCCGATGCCACCCAGCAACGGCAGACGGGCCAGGCGCGGGTATTTTTTGTCAAATTGCGCCCGTCGGGCAACTTCGGCATCGTCATCCCGCGAGCGCTGCGCATCAATGCGGCCGGTGATCCAGGCAGAGAGGCGGCGCAGGTCTCCCAAAACAAATAATAGCCCCACGATCACCAGCAACAGCCCCAGGTAGAACGCCAGCAGGTACGGCCGTGCCTGCTGGATAATCGGAATTTCTTGCCGCAGCGGGTTGGCATAAAACTTAACGAAGGGAAATAAAAAGACGGCGTTGGCCACCAGGAAATCGCGCCCCAGAAGGCCCACCTGGCGAGCATTCCAGGGGCCGCGGGCATAGCGCGGGAAGACCAATACCCCGATCAGCAGCTCGCCGGTCAGCAGGATGAAGAGGTGAAGCCGGGTGAGCGACACATAAGGGAGCGGGACTCCCAGCGTCTGCAGCAGCCAGTACAATACCGGAACGGCAAAGAGCAGGAGGCAAGCCGCCTGCACCAGGCGCAAAGAAGAACGCGATTTTCCAGATGCGGTATCAGGCAAGCTTTTTTATTCCTGCGGAGAAACTTCTTTGCCGAGCAGCAGCTGCACCGGCTGGAGGTCTGCGTCGAAAATGGCAATTGCGGCGGCGCGGCGGTCTGCGCCGGCAATCACCAGCACATCGGTGGTGTGGGGCAGCCAATCGGGAGCATCTTCCAGCGGCATGATCACAGCCTGGCTGTCCGGTCCGGCCAGGTAGAAACCCAGGCGGGCATAGGGGCGGGGGCCAAGCGGGTTGCGCGAGCCCACCTCACCCTGCTCAGCCTTAAAAAGCGCGGGTAGAGCGCCCGCCCGGCATAGACCGCCGAACCCGGTTCAGCCAGCAGGTCATCCAGGCGGCCGCGCTCGCTGGGGGTAAGCCGGTCGGAGGCCAGCAGCCCTTCAAGCATGGCGGCCTGCACCGTAGGGGGGTAGGTTTTGGGAATGGCGCTTTCCAAGAGTGGCAGGGCGCAACCCACCAGCAACACACCGATCAGTGTGCCAACCAGCCAGGGGTTGCGCAGCGAGAATCGCTGGCGAGGGGCAGGTTCCACAGCGAGTGGAGTCTCGCTGATAAAGAGCGACTGGAAAGAACTTTCACCCGGCTGCGAAGCGGCGATGGAAACAGCTTTTCCCCGCAGGATGCCGATGAGCCACCAGCTTGCGGCTGCCAGGCCGGCGGAATAATACAACAGGCTGACCCAATCCACGGGCAGGATGTAGCGCCCGCCGGAATTCTGGACGGCGGCATTGACCAGGATGTAGTTACCCGCCGCCACCAGCGGGAGCAAGCCGGCCAGGCGCCGGCCGCCCTTCCAGACAGCGGACAGACCCAGCGCCAGCAGGAACAGGTTGGACAGCAGCAGCAGCAGGCTCTGGGATGGGATGCTGCCCTCCCACTTGTGCCAGAATGGCAGGCGGCGCAGGTAGCTTTCCAGGGAGCAGCATTCTTCCCACAGCTTGAGCGCATCGCGGTGCCCCAAAAAGCCGGTCAGGCTGTCAAAGAGGCGCAGGCTCCCCGGCAGGTAAAAGAGCAGCTGGTCCTGGCTGTTGACGGTATGCAGCAAGCCGGTCTCGACGAAAGTTCCCAGCCTGTCGCTGAAGGGCAGGCGAGTTGGGCCGCCTGGAGAGGTCCCACTGCCGCTCTCTGTGACCGGCTGGGCCGTGGGGGTGGCCTGGGTTGGCGGCGTAGTGGCAGTGGCTTGCGCCCTGGGGGTCGAGCCGGCGGGCAGCGGCGTGGCGGTTGCTGGGACGAAAATCTGGCGCGGGAAAGGCTCGCCCAGGGCGGGCACCAGCGGGGTGGGCGTGGGGGTCGGCTGGCTGCGAACAAAGGCTTCAAACTCTGTGGCGCTGGCAGTGTTGGCCGAGTAACGCCAGCGCAGAAAGCCAACCTGGTAGCGAACGATCTCTTCCAGGCTCAGACCGACCATGCGAGTATTGCGGTACAACCAGGGCGAAAGCACCAGCAAGGCGCCCAGGGTGAAGATCAGCCCGCCTTTCAGCACCCAGCGGGGCAGCTTCCAATAAGCAACCAGCAAAGCCAGCAAGATGGTGAGCGCCAGCCCGGCGAATTCCTGGCGCAGCAGGATCAGCATCCCCCACACACCGCCCGCCAGGAGCAGGTCGAGCAGCCGCTGGCGGGGATTTTCCAGCCAGCGAGCCAGGAGCAAGAGCAGCAGGGCGACCCCGAGCGCGCCCGGCAAGTCTACCATCAAGGATTTAACATGCGAGCTGGTGATCACCCCGGCGCCGGCAACGGAATTGGCTTCGCGCAGGATAATCAACAACCCAGCCAGCAGCCCGGCCAGGCGGTTGGTCAGCTTGCGCCCCAACAGGTAAACCAGCACCGGGAATAAGGCCAGCAGAACAATCTGGAAGAGCACCAGGCGGTTATACTCCTGCCCGGCGGCTGCATGCAGCAAGGTCAGGTACAGGGTGTGAATGGGCCGGTGGCTGAGCAGGTTGTTAACAAAATGATAGCCTTCTCCCACCAGCATAATCTGGGAGGCAAGGTCATAGCCCAGGGCATCCGAGTTGGGGTAGGGCTCGAAGTTTGGCGGACGAGGCTCGGAGACGAACCAGTTGGGGGTAATCGAGATGCTGCTCCACAGAACGACCGCCAGCAGCCAGAGGGCCAAAGCGAGAACGGCATCGATCGCTCCGGGAGAGAGGCGATCCGCCAGGCGCCATCCGCCGGTGAAAGGCAGGCGCCAGAGAAATACTCCAGAGATCATAAATGCCAGCAGCAGGCCCAGGAGCACCTGGGTTTCCAGCACCGGAACGCCCAGTGCGTTCAGACCCACCAGGCGTTCCGGCCGGGTGGTCAACCTGCCCCGCCAGCCACAGCCAGGGCAGCAAGGCCAGCAGGACGAGCAGCAGGTATAAGGCCAGGAACCAGGCCAGCGATTTCTTATTCTGGCGCAGGGTGGGAACTCGCAAAGCGCCCAGCACCAGCAGGTTGAGTGCGCACAGGCCGCTTAGATAAAGAAGGAGCGGCAGAAGCCGGTCGAAAATCGCCCGGGTGAAGGGCTCGCTCACTTCCGGGGTGAGCAGCAGCAGGTACAGTCCGCTGAAGAAACCGGCCAGGGAAAGCGCGAAAGCCCAGCCCCAAACTTTGGGCCGGCTGAGCCAGGCTGATAAGCGCCAAGACGCCTGATCGAACCAGGCCGGCCTGACAAAAGAAAGCAGCAGCAATAACGCCCAGCTAACGACGATGGCCAGCAGAGCCGCCGCCAGGGTAATGCGGGTGGCGGAAAAGCCCAACAGGACAGCCTGCTCGCTTTCGGAGCGCTGGCGCAGCAGCACTCCCAGGACCAGCAAGCCCTGGAGGAGCGCCAGGAGCAGGTAGACCCGGGCGGTCAGGCGAATCTTAGCGGCGGGCATGTTTTCGAGCGATCAGCATGGTGGCGTGCCATAATCCGGGTAAACGGCAAGGAAACACCTGCACATTATAAGGCAGGAATCTGCGATAGTTCAGGGCCTGTACAGCAGTTGCACCGGCTGGTGATCCCGATCGAAGACCGCGATGGCGGCGGCACGGCCATCTTCACCAGCAAACACCAGCACATCGGCGGTATGGGGCAGCCATTGTGGAGGCGCTTCGAGCGGCATGACAACAGAGCGGCTTTCCGGGCCAGCCAGGTAAAACCCCAGGTAATTGTAGGGGCGGGGGGTGAATGGATTGCCCGAATCCGTCTCACCCTCGCCGGTTTTAAAAAAGCGCGGGTAAATTGCCCTGCCGGCATAAACCGCCGAACCTGGCTCAGCCAGCAGGTTTTGCAGGCGGTTACTCCCGCTGTCAGAGAGCCGATCCAATTCCAGCAGCTGCTCGAGCATGGCAGCCTGCACCTGCGGGGGATTGGCCGGAGGGATAGCCTTTTCCAGCAGCGGCAGGGCGCAGCCTACCAGGAACAAGCCGACCAGGGCGGCAACCAGCCAGGGGTTGTGTAACGAAAAGCGCTGGCGTGATCCGGGTTCCTCAGCAAGGGGAGATTTATCTACGAAGAGCGACTGGAAGGCGGTATCGCCCGGCTGGGCGTTGATTGAGGAGGCAAATCTCCCCCTCAAGATGCTAACCAGCCACCAGCTCACGGCGGAAAGACCGGCGGAATAATACAGCAGGCTGACCCAATCCACCGGAATGATGTAGCGCCCGCCGGAATTCTGGATGGCGGCATTGACCAGGAAATAGTTAACCGCTACCAGCAGCGGGAGCAGACCCGCAATTCGCCGGGGACTCCGACTGGCTACTGCAATTCCTACGGAAAGCAAGAACAGGTTTGCCAGCAGCACCAGGATGCTTTGGCGCAAGAAGCGCCCATCCCATTCCGGCCAAAATGTCAACCGCCGCATGTAATTCTTCATTGAACAGCATTCAGCCCACAACCTGTGCGGATTCTGATGCCCCAGAAAGCCGATCAGGCTTTCAATGATCCGGAAGCTGCCCGGCAGGTAGAAGACGAGCTGATCCTGATTGTTGATCATATGCATCAGGACTGACTCGGCATAGACCCCAAGCCCGCCAGTGAAAGAGGACCGCTGTGCACCACTTAGCGGAAGCTGTGACCCAATTTCACCTGCCGATGGAGCCGGAGTCCCCGGCAATTGGGGCGCTGAATCTACCTCCTCGAAGCCGGGTGAGGCGTCTTTCGTCTGAGGCAGAGGAGAGGCCGCGGGAGCCAGGGCAACGGGAAAGCGCGGAAACGGCGTGCCGAGCGGTGGAACCAGCACCGCAGGCGACTGTAGATTGGGAGTGTCAGCTTCTTGCTCGGCAGCAGCGGAGGTGTTGGCCATGTAGCGCCAACGGACAAAACCAGCCTGAACGCGGATCGTATCACGAAAGGTCAACCCTGCCACACGGGAGTTACGATATAGCCAGGGGGATAGTACCAGCAGCGCACCAAGGCCAAAGACCAGCCCACCTTTTATCATCCAGCGGGGCAGCCTCCAATAGGCGACCACCAAAGCCAGCAGGATGGTGAGCGCCAGGCCGGCGAATTCCTGGCGCAGCAGGATCAGCATGCCCCATATCCCTCCCGCCAGAAGCAGATCCACCAGCCTGCGGCGAGGCTCTTCCAACCACCTGAACAGCAGCAGGAGCAGCAAAGCGACACCTACCGCCCCGGGCAGATCGACCAATAGAGATTTTGCATGCGAGCTAAAGCTGCTCGCTTCAGCAATAGAATTTGCCTGTCGCAATAGTACGAGCAGAGCGGCGATCAATCCTGCCAGTCGGTTGGCAAGTTTCCGTGTCAGCAGGTAAACCAGGACCGGGAATATCGCCAGGAGGCAGACCTGAAAAAATACCACGCGCTCATAGTCCTGCCCGGCGACGAGATGCAAGAGAGTCAGGTACAGGGTGTGCATAGGCCGGTGACTGAGCAGATCGGTGACAAAATGGTAGCCTTCACCCGCCAGCATGATTTGCGCAGTGAGGTCATAACCCAGGGCATCCGATTTTGGGTAGTATTCAAAGTTTGGGGCAAGAGGCCTGGAGATATAGTATTGGTCGATGATGGGGAGGCTATTCCACAGGACGGCGCCCGCCAGCCATAGACCTAGAACAAGGGTCCAATCTACCAGGCGCGGAGAGAAATGCCTGGAGGACTGCACCTTGCCGCTAAACGACATTCTCGTCGAGAACAGGCCGGCCAGTCCCAAGGCCACCAGCCAGGCCAGGAATACCTGTGTATCCAGGATTGGGGCGCCCATTTCATTCCATCCCAAAGCCTGTTCGCGAAAACCGGCTGCATCAGTAACGATCGACAGCCAGGGGTGAAAGGCCAGCAAAACCAACAACAGGTAAAAAAACAGGAACAGGAAAAGGGTTTTCTTGTTTTGCCGCACAAGAGGTGCGCGCAGCACGCCCAAGACCAGCAGGTTCTGAGCGCACAAACCGCTGAGGTAAAGGAACAAAGGCACTACCCGATCAATAATCATGCGGGTAAAGAGCTCGTCCACTTCCAGCGTGAGCAGCAGCAGATACGACCCGCTGCAGAAGCCGGCCAGGGAAAGCACAAACACCCAGCCCCACACCTTCGGCCGGCTTAACCAGGCTACCAGTATAGAGGCTTGCCGATCAAACCAATCCCGCCAGAAAAACGAAGCCAGCAGTAAGAACCCCCACCCCAGGCTGATTGCCAGGAGAGCCAGCGCCAGCACAACCCGGGTGGCGGAAAAGCCAAACAGCACGGCCTGCTCGCTCTCGGAGGGCTCCCGCAGCATGACGGCCAGGAACAGCAAACCCTGGATAAACGCCAGGGAAAGGTAAGACTGAGCTAATAGGCGAATTCTATTGGGTTGCATTTCAACAATAAGCCAACAAGAATAATTTCATTGCCAGGCGACCTGGCAGCTGGAATTCAGTTGATTATAAGGTATGAATTCTATTGCGGGTTACTGAAACTCCAGGGGTAAGACCTGAGGCCTTTCCGGTGCATTTTGCCGCCGGGCAGCAGCTCGGCCTGGAGCAGGCACTTGCTTGAGAGGAAAAGATCTAAACCAGGATGGGCACGAATCCCCGCTGCACACAATGGTAGGCGAAGATGTACATTCCAGCCGACCAGGCCTGGTGGGGATAACCCATTGGCTGCCCGGTGCGGCCATGGCACCACTCGTTGAATTCCCATTCTTCTTCGACGCCCAGGCGGTTGACTTCGGCCAGTTTCTCCAACTGGCGGCGTGCTTCTTCCAGCCGGCCAGCCTTGACCAGGGCCGCCACGTAAAAACCACCCACAAAAGGCCAAATCCCGCCATTATGATACTGCTCGGGCAGGTTCAGGTTGTTGTTGCGGTAGTATTCACGCCAGTCCTTGTTGCCCGGGTAAATGATCGGGTTTAGCACCCGTACCGGATAAGGCTCAGCAATGCCGACTTGATGCAGGTAATCCAGGATGCGCTTTTCCTGAGCCGGGTTGGCGACGCCAAATAAGACCGCCAATAAATTGCCGAAAACATCACAATAATCGCCGAAATCGCGGAAAGCCACATAAGGCAGGAAGTAGGGGCGCTTTACCAGCACAGGATCTACCTGGCTGAGGGTGTGAATCCACTCGCCATGACCCGGGCAGTTTGGCCCCCACTCTTCTTCGTTTTCTTTTCCGACCCACAGCACGATGCGAATCTTGTGGCGCACATCGCGGGCCATGGCAGCGTAACGCTCACCATCCCGGCCCAGGACTGCGGCCATCTCGCCCATAGCATTCAGGGCGGCATACCACAGCACGTTATCATAGAGCACATTGAAGCGGTTGGCCAGCAGATCGGCCCAATCGGCAGCTTCGTGCACTTCCAGCAGGCCGCAGCCGTTAGAATCCTGGTAGCGCAGCCAGAGCAGCGCCTTTTCCAACGCCGGCCATGGCATCTTGCAGGAAAGTCGAGTATCGCCCCACACCCGCTGCTGGAAGGCATGTCCCAGGATAAACCACAGGTTGAAGTCCACCGAGCCGGCGTTGGTATGATCCAGCCGCCCGGTAGCGACACTGACGTTATTGGGGATCGCCCCCAGCTCAGACTGCTGTCCGGCCAGGGTCTGCAGCGAGACCTTCAGGCAGTTCTCGTGACCGGGAGAAAGCAGCGCTCCCAGGGAGGTGATGACGCTGTCACGCGCCCAGACATGTGGATAGCCCTCCGGTGAGGCCATCAGGCCGATCGGGCTGCATTCCCTGTCCAGGATCGCCTGGGCTTTTTCTAAAGCGAGATTGGTGAGATCTGTCATATTGCCTCCGGCTGGATCTTTGCCTAAATCATTGCTTCCAGAGTAGCCAGCCGATCAGAAAAAGCCGGGTCTTCTTGCAGCGGCCGGCAATCAGCCAGTTCCCTTTTATATAATAGCAGATTACAGGCAAAAGCCAGGCAGGTATCTTCGCCGCATAGTTTGCAGTTAGTCTGCGGCAGGAGCGTCCAAATATCCAGCGGGCGCGGCGCTGTGCGGAAAGCCGTCATGGCGACAAGGTCAGCACGGCCTTCCCAGGTGGCATTAATGGCAGCGACCAGAGCCTCAAGCAGCTCCAATCCCTCTTCAGGATCCTTGATCTGGGTGAGGTACACCTTGTCTGGGTAGAGGGTCATAAATCCGGGCTGGCGGCGAAACGTGAGCGTCAACGTTTCGGGGTTATAGGCAATCACTCCCGGTAAGGCTGGCCAGGTATGGTAAAACATGCTCCAGAGAATTGGACGGTTTGCCAATCACAATAATCCTACCCGGGTATGCCAGGCAAGGCAATGTCCGGACCAGGGCGATCGACTCGAGGTAATTCACCGAAGCATTCCGGATTTTATCTGTGTCATGCCCACACCGGGCACGTCCAGCATTACCTTTCAGCCACCTTCCAGCAGCTCGCGTGCCTTTCCCTTGAAATGCACTTTTAGGAAAGCCAACGCGCCGTCGGCATCCTCGTCGAGCAATACTCGGATCAGCTCGATGAGATCTTGTTCAGCCAGCACCAAGGTGATGCTCTTGTTCATTTTCAATCCCTGCCGATCTCCAAGGCATTGCCGATCATGTCATTTGAAGCTGAGATTCGGGCATCATTCCTGCGATTTGGCAGCCTCAGCCATAAACTGATCTATAGCATCCATTGCCTGTGCAACGTACATCGATCCGGGGCCGCCAGCCATCATCAGCCCGACGCCGAGGGTCTCGAGCAGCTCCTGACGAGTTGCCCCGGCAGCTACAGCATCATGAACATGGTAGACAACGCAGCCGTCGCAATGGACGGCGATGCTAATCGCCAACGCCATCAATTCTTTTATCTTGGCACTCAAGGCGCCGTCTTCAACCGCTTTTTTATGCAGCCGGGCAAAGCCGGTCATTGGACCGGGCATTTCCCTGCCGAACTGGACCAGGCGTTCTTCTAAATGTCGGTAATACGCTAAATCATCGGTCATATTTTCAATCCCTTAATAGCATTGCCCAGCCTGGCCCCGATGTAAGAAGTATGCAAAGTCAAAATCATTTGAGCCAATCAAACCGGGCATTGGCCTATGGATCGGACCCTGTTTAGTTCATCGCATCGGCCAGCCAGGTCAGAACTTCCCCTTCGCTCGGAATACGCCCGGCACTGACCAGTTTCTCGTTGACCACCAGGCCAGGAGTCGCCAGGATCGGGTATTTTTTAATCTCATCCCAATCGGTTACTTTGACAATCTCAGCCTGCAGGCCAAAATCGGCAACCGCTTTACGGGCAATGGCTTCCAGATTTTTGCAGTTCTGGCAGCCGGGGCCTAAAACTTTAATGGTGAGCATTTATTCCTCCGGTTTTCTATGGAACAATTTCAATTTGTGGTTCGATGATGATTTCGGATTTGACCGAATTGGCCACCAGACTGTATTTCTGAGCCGATTGCAAGGCACGGCGAGTCCTGGATTCGATCACCGCGGGGGTTTCGTCTCCAGCCGCAATGCGGATCACCGGCCAGAAACGCAGGTGGGTAAAGATCTCGGTGCGGTCTAATTCAATCAGCTTGGTACCTTCTGTCCGGCATTCATAAGAGAGCAGGTTAAGCTTGAAGCGCTCGGCTGCCCAGATGAACATCATCATGACGCAGGTGTTGGCGGCCGCCACGAAGGCATCCTCCGGGGTGAAGACTCCCGAATGACCCTGGGCGTCCGGCGGAGCGGAAAAGTCCATCTCCGGGCCGTTGCCCATGACGACGTGCCCCCAGTGGTCACCCTTCCAGGAAACGGTGGTGTGGTAGGTGGCGGTGTTCGGGCTCATTTCGCTGCAACCTTCTCGGCACAATAGGCGGCATATTCGCGCAACAGACTCTCGGCGTAGGCCTCTTCCGACCCGGAGGGGATTGGATTGTAGAGCTTCACAGTATCCAGCATTTCACGCCTGGTTCCACCTTCAGGAAGCTTGCCCTGTTCGTAAAAGTTATCAAAAATCAAAGGCAATGCCACCAGTGTGACACTTTCACCCTCGACCATGACCTTAAGAACCGGGATGCCCGAACCGCAGGAGCAGGTGGCTTCAACGGCCTGCTGCGGTTCGGCTGCCGGGCCGCTGGAGACCGCGTCCAGGGAGATGAACTGGCCAGTGCGCCGGCTCCAGGGCTTATCCAACAGCTCATCGACCATTTCCGCCATACGCCCGGCTGTGGCATCCACCGCAGCACTGCCAGCCACATCAAGACGCCTATGACCCTGCGGATTATCCAGGCCCAGCTCGACCAGCAGCTGGCTGACCACCAGGCCGGCAGCCGGCTTGCCGGAATACATCTCGGTGGCACGCGCCGCACAGCGCAGCTCGCAGCCATCCACAGCGATGGTGGGATAGAAGCGGGCAAAGGCCCGGTCGCCCTCGCCGCCGGCGAGGAATAAGGGCAGGCAGATGGTGACGGTGTCTTCCGGGCGGAGCTGTTCAAGCACCTTCAGGGCAGCCAGGCGCGTTACAGTGCCTTCTGCCAGCTCTTCGCCGGAGCAGGCCACGATACCGACTTTTTTCTTAGGAAGATCAACCATTGGGGGGCTCGCTTAAACGACCGTTGACCGGCGATCGCTGACCGCCGGTTTTTAGCTGATCAACAACTTGAGATATCTCCTCAGCCATAGCTTCGGCCAGCTGCAGTCCGCCTTCGTTGAGCTCGGCGATGCCCTGCGGCTTGAACTGCCGGTAGCGCCGGTAGACGTCCAGGACGGCGAAATCCTGGGCGACCGTCCCGCCGCTTTCCTGGACCATCTTGGTGGCACAGGCCAGCTTGCAGCCATCAATGGTGATTGCCGGGCTGTCGGCCACTGCACGGCGCGGCATCTTCGTCGCCCAGCACCAGCATGGATAAGCGCCACGAGCTGCGTTTCTTCTGGCCGGATATCTTCCGTCACAATGTAGGCCGCTTCGCGGCTGACCGTCCCATAGGTTTTACCAATCCCACTGCATGGGACAATTACCACCTTGTGCGACCGCTTGCTATCCAGCTCGGTCATGATTTTTTCACTTCCTGTTCTGCTTCTAACTTCATTTTTGCAAAATACGCCGCCGGCTCCAGCAGCTGCATCCGGTCGGCGTCCCAGCTGCCGGCATCGATAAGCGCCAGCCAGCCTTTGCCGAAGGGGTCCTGGTTAATCGCTTCCGGGGCCATTTCCATATCCGGATTGACCTCGAGCACGATCCCGGATACAGGTGAGCTCAGTGCGATATTGACTTTAATCGTCTCGATCACCGCGACTTCATCACCAAAAGCCAGTTCTGTCCCGGTAGGTTTCACTTCTGCAAAGGCGACATCGCCGCTGCGCTGTTGGAGGAAGTCCGATAGGCCAATGCGCACCAGGCTTCCTTCTGCTTGAGCCCACACCCCTTCTCCGTTATACAACCGGTCGGTGGCCACTTTGAAAATAAATTTATCAACTGTTATTTCAAGAAATTCCGTCATCATGTTCTCTCTGGTTTCATGCAATGGATGGTGGGAGCTCGATCTGCAGGGGTGAAGCGGCTTGGGGTGTAACACATTGCGGGCAAGCGCAGCCTACCACCTGGTATGGCGGGAATACCTGCTCCAGCTCACCCTGCGAAACGCCGCATAATGTCCCGGCAGCAGCCAGCAAGGCCAGCAGAGTCCTGTCTTTCAAGCGATAATACACAAAACGCCCATGGCGCCGGGATGTGATCACACCGGCGTCGCGCAGGGCCATGAGGTGCTGCGAGATGTAGGCCTGGCGATAACCCGAAATGGCTTCCAGATGGCAGACACAGACTTCGCCCTCCCCAATTGCCAACAGGATTTCCAGACGCCTCGGTGAAGCGATAGCCTGGAAAAGCTGGCTTATTTGATCAGTAATGTTTGAGGATAATGCGCTCATATTCAAATTCCTGAATGTATTGTATGCCGATTCGCTGCCCACAGGAATGGACGAATGTCATATCAGAAGCGGACATGTATCCCTTTTTGACATTCGCCGTTATAATTTCGCAAACTGGAGCGATGATATGAACAAACCACCCACCCCAACCAAACCCGGCCTGCTGGCGCGCTTCCGCTACCGGATCGACCAGCAGTTTTCCAGACACCCCGGCATCTTGATTGTCTGGCTGGGATTATTGTCTGTCCTGGTGATGCTGCTGATTGCAGTCGTGCTCTACCTGACCGGGATGGCGCCGGGTGATGAGCCTCCCTATAATTTCATTGAGGCGATGTGGGTAGGCTTCCTGCAGACGATGGGCAACGGCTCGGTGGGCGAGCGCGGCACCGTGTGGGCCTACCGCTTCCTGATGCTGGGTGTGATGCTGTTCAACCTGTTCCTGTTCAGCATCGTGATCGGCTCGCTGACCAGCGGCATGCAGAACCGTTTGGAAGAGCTGCGCCGCGGCCGCTCGCAGGTAATTGAGAGCAACCACACCGTAATCTTGGGCTGGTCGGAGCAAATTTTCACCATCATCAGCGAGTTGGCCAGAGCCCTGGCCAGCGAGCCCAAAGGGTGTATCGTGGTACTCGGAGAACGCGAGAAAACGGTAATGGAGGATGACATCCGCCAGAAGGTTGGCGATACCGGACGGGTGCGGGTTATCTGCCGCACCGGCAGCCCGTTGGAGATGACCAACCTGGACCGGGTCAGCCTGAATACCTCGAAAAACATCATCGTGCTGCCGCCGGAAAGCGCGCACCCGGATGCCCAATCGATCAAAATCGTTCTGGCTATCTTGAACAATCCCAACCGCCGCCCCGAGCCCTACCGGGTTGTCGCCACAATCCGCAATCCCAGGAACACCGACCTGGCGCGCGTGCTCGGCAAGGACGAAGTCGAGTGGATATTACAAGGGGATGTGATCTCGCGTATCATCGCCCAGACTGCCCTACAGCCGGGCCTGTCGGTGGTATATACCGAGCTGTTCGATTACAGCGGCAACGAAATTTACCTGGCGGCCGTGCCGAACCTGGCCGGAAAAACTTTCAGCGAAGCGCTGCACGCCAGCGAGAGCGTGACCGTAATCGGCATGCAGGCACGAGGCCAGAGGCCGCGCCTGGAGGTTCCTTATAACACCCCCATCCAGGCCGGCGACCAGCTGGTGGTGATCGCCCAGGACGACAGCAGCATCACCTTTAACCCAGGTGTCCAGCCAGAGATCTACGACCACATCGTCCGCTCCACGGTGCAGCGCAACTTCTTCCATGAAAACACCATCATTCTGGGATGGAATGGGCGCGGGGCGGGCATCCTGCACGAACTGGATCGTTATGCCGCGCCGGGATCGGAGGCCATGGTGGCAGCCAACCCGGCAATGACCAGCGAGGATATCCCCAGCGTGTTCCTGGGACTGGAGAACCTGAAAGCCAGCTACTTGCCGGGCGATAGCTGCAGCCGCGAGCTGCTGGACAGCCTGGAGCTGGAGAAATTCCACCACGTGGTCATCCTGGCTTACTCGGAAAATCTTGACATCCAGCAAGCGGACGCACTTACCGCCATCACATTACTGCATATCCGCGACATGGCCGACGCTGGGAACCTGAAGTATTCGATTGTCACCGAGATGTTAGACCTGCGCAACAGCAAGCTGGTGGCATCGAACCGGCCAGACGATTTCATAGTCAGCGAGCGTTTAATCAGCCTGCTGATGGCGCAGGTAGCCGAAACACGCGGCATGTGCGCGGTGTACGATGAAATCTTCGATCCGCAGGGGGTGGAAATTTATTTGAAACCGGCTTCGCAGTACGTTCCTGCCGGATCCCGCACCAACTTCTACACCATAGTTGAGGCGGCCAGGCAGCGCCAGGAGACCGCCATCGGATACCGCTATGCCACCGCGACCGAGCGAGGCGAAACCAGCTACCAGATGGTGGTCAACCCGGTCAAATCCGCTCACCTTACCCTGGGGTCGGAAGACCAGGTGATCGTGCTGGCCCGTTATTAGCACCAAACAGGCGAATGGAGGACCAGCATGGCAGAAAGCAACTTCTTTTTACGCAGCGGAAATATAATGTTCAGCTGGCTATTACGCTCCCCGCTGCACGGCTTGATAAGCCAGAACTTTGTACTGGTCAGCGTGACAGGGCGCAAGAGCGGCAAGGTGTACACCACGCCAGTGAACTACCACCGGGCAGGGGAGGCGCTGCAAGTCATCAGTACCAGGGAACGCACCTGGTGGCGCAACCTGCGCGGCGAGGGGGCTGCCGCAACGCTGCGCCTGCAAGGGAAAGACGTCCGGACCTGGGGCCTGGTGATTGAGGATGAGCA
Source organism: uncultured Chloroflexia bacterium (assembly GCA_963744375.1). GTDB lineage: Bacteria > Chloroflexota > Anaerolineae > Anaerolineales > UBA4823 > CTSoil-045. The sequence continues at coordinate 203,325 of CAVUTH010000003.1, forward strand.
GAATGTTGCCCAGATGCTGATAGAGTATCTGATGCAGGTGCCGCAAGTCGCCAGGTATTTTGGGTTAAAACCCGGCTCTGACGGCAAACTTAGCGAAGACGAGATCCGGCAGGCAGCCAAAGACAAGGTGATGGTCGAATTCCGGCCAGAGCCCCCTGCAGGGTAGAGCGTTACAGACAAGCAAACACTTGGGCGTGCGATGAAACCATCCCAGAAATTTTCTCTATGGCTCAGATGGGTTGGCGCTAATGCGCTGGCCGAGCTGGTTGGGCTGGGCGCCACCTTTGCGATCGACTTCCTGATCATTTCACAATCCGATGGACTCGGCACCCTGGGATCGATCGTATCGATCCTGCTGGTGACCGCCAGTGGGGCGATTGAGGGCAGCGTGGTCGGATTACTGCAGTGGCTGGTGCTGCGCCGTCCTTTCCCCGAGGTAGCACGCCGCGCCTGGGTGTTGGCAACGATCGTAGGGGCGATGGTAGCGTGGTTTTTCGGCTCGCTGCCAAGCACACTGATCGATATGGGTCAGCAGAGCGGCGAAGAGGTTCAGGAGCCGGCGGCGGCGGTTGTCCTGCTGCTGGCGGCCGGGATGGGGTTGGTGCTGGGTGTGGTGCTGGCCTATCCGCAGTGGCGCGTGCTGCGCCAGGTAGTAGACAACGCCTGGACCTGGCTACCGGCAAATGCGATCGGCTGGGCCTTCGGGATGGCGATCATCTTTGCTGCCATGGACCTGGCTTTCAAGCAGGCGACAACGGCAGGGTCAGTGGCGGTGATTGCAGGAGCGCTATTGTTGGCGGGGGCTGTGGTCGGTGCCGTGCATGGCCTGGCGCTGGTTTGGCTGGCAACCGAAGCACGTGTTGGCAGCGACTAACAGGCTTTTCTAATCCCTGCCAGAATTTTTAATTGCTCAGGGGTCAATCGCAGCTGGCCGTTCCCTAACATATCCAGGTCGTCCTCAAGCATACTCAATAGATTGAAGAGTGCGCGGCTCAGGGACAGCTGGTCTTTCTCGGGCAGCGTTTTTCCAAGGCGCTGCTGGATGCCAGCGCTCGCCCGGGCATCGAACATTTTGTAAGCCCTGGGGGCGCCATGCGTGCGGGCGTACAGCTCCATCAGCAGATTGCGCATGCGATGCAGGATTTCTATTGTCGTCCAGGTCTGCTCGCGGCACAGGCAGACTTTAGCAACGGCACCGTAATACAGGAATCGATCAACTATTGAGGAGATATCCACCTCAGCGGGCCTTTGGTTGGCCATACCGGCGGCTATTATGGCGGTTGGTTCCAGGCTGCCGGCCAGCAGCAGCATACTATCCACGATATTCGGGCTGGTTTCCTCCAAGGTGTGGTAGCGGATCGAAAACCGCATCAGTGATTCCAGGACAACATCCCCCTCCTGCGGGCCGTCCGGGAGGATCAGCACGATCTTCTCCCCAATCGTTGCGATGGGCGCACGCAATGCCTCCAATTCTTGAAGAACGTTGATCGCAGCACCCTCAGTAAGAATGACATCAATATCCAGGTCAGACCAGGAATCCCAATCTCCCCGAACAAGCGAGCCGAACAGGATCACCGCCTGAACGCGGCGATCCTGTTCGTAATAGGAGGCTATCGCCTGCAGCAAAGCCTGGTGCTGAGGGGTTCCAGGAAAGCTATTCACAAGGTCGTTCAAAGCAATGCCAGATTTATTATCATCTCTTATTGCGAGTCGCGCCAGGGCTGCGAGTTGGGGACGAACAACGATTGCTCAAACTCATCAAAGCCAAACTGGCCGATTTTCTCCTGGACGGGCACCGAGATCAGCCAATCGATAAACTGGTTGGCCAGGGCCGCCTGGATAGCAGGATTTTTATCCGGATTGACAGCAATCACACCGTAGGGGTTGAACAGGGCTTTGTCGCCTTCTACCAGGATGGACAGCTCCAGGCCTTCTTTCAGGCGCGCCAGGTATGTAGCCCGGTCGCTGAGGGTGTAGGCCTGCTGCTCGTTGGTCATAGTGAGCACCTCGCCCATCCCTTGCCCGGAAGAGACATACCAATCGCCGGCCGGCTCGAAGCCGGCAGCCTTCCAGATGGCGAGTTCCTTGGAATGGGTGCCCGATTCATCTCCACGGGAGATAAAGGTAGACTGTGTCTCGGCCAGTTTTGTAAAGGCATCCGCAGCGTTGGTCATTCCCTTGATCCCAGCCGGATCCGACTCAGGCCCGACGATGACGAAATCATTGTACATCACGTCTTCGCGGCGCACGCCATTACCGGCATCCATGAACTCTTTCTCCTTAGCCGGGGAGTGCACCAGGAGAATATCGGCGTTGCCGTCTACCCCAAGCTGCAAGGCCTGGCCGCTGCCCACGGCGATCACATCCACCTGGGTGCCGGCCTCTTCCTCGTACAGCGGGATCAGGTAATCCAGCAGGCCCGAGTCCTGGGTGCTGGTTGTGGTGGCGAGGACCAGCCTGCCCTCACCCGGCAGGGGTGAGGCAGGTTCTTCCGGTTCGGGCGCCTGGGCGGCGGGAGCACTGCTGGGCTCATCCACCGGGGCATCGGTGGTGGGCGCCGTCCCCCCGCAGGCGGAGAGCATCAGCGCCAGGACAGTCAGCAATACCAGGAAAAATGATCTCTTTTTATTCATGGGATCACCCCTTAATTATAAATATGTGGTCAAAATTCCGGCCGGTATGACCTGCCGGTTGATTAATACACCATTTCACCGCGCACAAAGGCGGCCGTGCGTGGATCCTGCGGCGTTTGGAAGAAGGTCTCTGCGCCCGCTACTTCGATCAGCCTGCCTTCCAACATCAGGGCGACGCGGCCGGCCAGCCTCTTAGCTTGAAAGACATTATGCGTCACCAGCACCAGGGTGGTACCCTGCTCGCGGTTGAGGCGGATGGCAATTTCTTCGATCTGCCCCACATTGTAGGGATCGAGGTTGGCGGTCGGCTCATCCAGCAGCAGGACGTCCGGCTGCAGCACGATGGCGCGCGCCAGGGCCACCCGCTGAGCTTCCCCACCGGAGAGGCTACGAGCAGGCACGTTTGATAGGTGGGTCAGGCCAACTTTTTCCAGCACTGCCTGTGCCTGATCGCGGCAATCATGCTGCCCGCGCAGCCGCAAGCCGTACATGACGTTCTCCAGCACGCTCATGTCCAAGAGCACGGGGTGTTGGAAGACGGTGGTCACCCGCCGCCGTACATCCAGCGGCGCTTCGTGAGCAGCATCGACCTCCACATCTTCAAAAATTAGGCTGCCACGGCTGGGCGGCTCAAGAAAATTCATCAGGCGCAGCAGGGTACTCTTCCCAGCGCCGCTGGGACCGATCAGGGCAAAAACCTCGCCCGGCTCGATCTGCAGCGCATCCACCTGCAGAACGACCCGCCCTGCGTATTCTTTGGCAAGCTGATTGAGATGGTAGATCGAGTGGTTCATGCGTTGGGTGTCCTGCCCTGCAGGCGCATGATGAAAAGGTTGGTAACAAAGGTAATCGCCAATAGGACGATCCCAAGCATAATAGCCAGTTCAAAATTGCCTTTGCGGGTCTCCAACACGATGGCGGTGGTCATCACGCGCGTGCGACCTTCGATGTTGCCGCCCACCAGCATCACCGCGCCGACCTCTGAGATGATGCTGCCAAAACCGGCGACGACGGCGGCAATCACACCCACGCGCGCCTGGCGCAAGACCGCCCAGGCCGCCTGGCTTTGGGTGGCGCCTAATGAGAGAACCTGCAGACGCAGCTGGGGATCGACACCCATCACCGCCGCCATGGTAAAACCTGCTACCAGGGGAAAGGCGATAATCGTTTGGGCGAGTATCATGGCGCCCGGGGTGAATAAATTGGGAAGGAAGGCCAGGTCAAGCTGGCCAATGGGGCTGCTACGAGAAAGGAGCAGGTAAACAAACAGGCCGATAACGACCGGCGGGAAGCCCATCCCGGTATAGAGCAGTGCGGTGACAATCCGGTGGCCCGAAAAGCGCCGCAGGCCCATAAGCACACCCACCGGAATACCGATCAGGGTGCTGAGCAGCAGGGCAATCCCGGATACCTGCAAGGATAACAGGATGATTTGCGAAATATCCTCAAGCATCGGTAAACTCGAAAGTAACAATTAAACCGGTACAAGTATAGTTTCTATTTCCTTATCCGTCCAGGCTTAATAAAAAAGCGGGAGGCCTCTCACCTCCCGCCGCCAGCAGTATTCACGCGGATTTACTCACACCATTCAACCCGACCGGTATGGCGGGTATCGTGGCCGCCGTGGGCTTCGATCGCCTGCCGGCCTTCCGGCGACCCCAGCCAATCGATCAACCGGCGGGCAGGCAGCAGCTGCATTCCGGCTTCCGAAAGCACCAGGTCGTAGCGCTCGTGGGTCAGCAAGACAAAGTCAAGACCGTAGCTGCGGGCGGCCGCTTCCAGGCCGATCCCGACATCCGCCTGGCCTTGCGCCACCTGGCGAGCCACAGCCGAGTGGGTCATCCAGGCTTCCTGGTAGCCTGCGATCTCATCCGGAACGATGCCCAGGCGGCGCAGCGCCTGATCCAGCCAGACACGCGTGCCGGAGCCGGGCTGGCGGTTGGCCAGCCGCAGGCGAAGGTCGCGCAGATCAGCCAGTCCACTTACACCAGCCGGGTTGCCCGGCGGCAGGATCAATCCCAGGCGGCGGTGAGCTAGAGTGACCAGGGCAACCTTCTGGGAAGGGAAAAATCGGCGCACGAAAGGAAGATTGTACTCGCCGCTCTGCTCATCCAGCAGGTGGCATCCGGCGATATCCGCTTTGCCTTCTACCAGGGCCAGCAGCCCGCCCAGGCTGCCGCTGATCTCACATGCCAGCGAGTAGCCGTCGGCGATTTCGTTGAAATGACCGGCCAGCCAACTGACTACAGGATCATGGCTGCCAGCAAAACGCAGCCCCCCACTATGCTCCGGGGTCGGCTGGCTTACGGCAACCTGCCAGCGCTCCAACGCCTGCCGGACAGCCAATTCAGTTTCTTCCATCGTGTACCCGGCGGTAAGTGTCTCGAGCAAGAAAGATTCGGCCCGGTTTACCAGGGCGAGGCGGCGCAGCGGTTCACCCGCAGAGGCGCCAACCGGCAGACCATCCACCACGCGCGTACCCTGCCCCGGGCGGCTGGTGACCAGTCCCTGGCGTACCAGCTCCTGGTAGGCGTGCTGGGCCGTGCCAACCGTGCAGTCCCACCGCGCTGCCATCTGCTTGACGGAGGGCAGCTGGTCGCCCGGTTTCAGGACACCGGACAGGATTTCGCCACGGATATGCTCGGTAATCTGCCGATATAAATAAACCTCTTCCATAGGTAGAAGTATATTGCCAACCCACCAGGAACGCAAGCCGAACCTGCCATTTGCCTGCCCAGATGTGATGCCTGTCATATACAGCAGGCATCTTCTTTGATAACATTAGCTAATGGAGGCGCACATGGATACCCCATATTTCTATATATCTGAATTAGAGACCCAATTACCGGAGATTCCCCCCGATACGATCGTCAGCCGGACTTTCTTCAGCGAAGGGCAGGTGAAAGCGATCCTGTTTGGTTTTGCCGCCGGCCAGGAGCTTTCGGAACATACAGCAGCTCGCCCGGCAATCCTGCATTTCTTGAAAGGCGAGGCACAGCTTGTACTGGGTGGGGAACCCCAACGTGCCAATCCGGGCACATGGGTGTATATGCAACCGAAGCTGGCGCATAGCGTGCAAGCCGAGACTGAGCTGGTGATGCTGCTCTATCTGCTCGAAGGGTCCGCCGGGTAGCACATGCGTATCCTGGCAATCATCTCAGGGGAGTACGGGCGCCGGCACGTCGAAAACATTCGAGCACATGGCCCGGCTGAATGGGAAGTGTTCACCTGGCAGGCGCCGGCTGTCTTGCCGCTGATGATCGACTACCCGGAGGATTACCTGCCGGCCGAGCTGCCGGCTGCAGATCTGATCCTGTCCTTTGCCGAGCTGAAAGGCGTGGCTGAGCTGCTCCCGGATATTGCGCGTATGTGCGCGGCGCGAGGCGTGATTGCTGCAGTGGACAACGAGTCCTGGCTGCCACGCGGGTTGGCTCGCCAGCTGCGCGACTGGCTGGAGAGGATGGGAGTGGCCTGCGCCACGCCGAAGCCGCTGTGTTCGCTAACCGAGCAGGATTACGGAGTGACCCGCCGGCAGCGCAATGCCTATCAGAACGCCGAGATCGCCGAATTCGCCCGCTATTTTGGCCAGCCCGAGCTGAAAATCACAGTTGACCCCGAAACAAGCACGATCCTGGCGGTGGATGTACAGCGAGACGCAGTCTGCGGCTGCGCCCGCTTCGTGGCGGAAAGACTGGTCGGCCTCTCGGCGGACGAGGCCGGCGAGCAGGCCGGGCTGCTGCACCACCACTTCCCCTGCCTGGCCAGCATGGGCAAAGACCCGGACTTTGGCGACACCCTGATGCACGTTTCGGGGAATGTATTGAAGGATAATGTCGAAGCACAGGTGCGGCCTTATAAACGCACGGCCTTTATTGCACCCGGCATGCGCAGCTCCGACCCGGACGAACAGACGGACGCGCCGGGTTAACCCCGACAACCAATCAAAAAATGGTCTGCTGGACGTTGAAAGCCCGGCAGATACGCTGGATCTCTTCCACGCTCAAACCTTCGGATGCATCGCCGGATTGTAGGTTGAGGATTTCATAACGGGCAGCCGCCTCGGCATACTCGATAAGGTCCAGGGCATGCGCAGTTGAGAGATCCGAGCGGGCCATCACGCCGTGCTTGCTCCACACTACCATACGATGTGTTCGCAGGCTATCAACGCTGGCCTGCATCAGCTCCGTAGAGCCGGGCAGAATGAACGGCAGTATCCCCACCCCCTCCGGCAGGTTGATGATTGTTTCAGGCTGCCAGCGCAGTAAGCGGCGGTTGAGGTAAGCCTGCTCCTGGTAACGCGGGATGTGGCTGAGATAGGTCAGGTAAGGCGGCTGGGCGTGAATGACGGCATGGAAATTGACTGCGCCACGTTGCACCTGGTCACGGTGCACGGCCAGGTGCGAATTGAACTCACTGGTCACGCATGCAAAAATCTTATGCGGAGAGGTGAACTGGCGAGCGGTCCGGCCATCCGGGTTAACCACCAGGGCACTCAGGTTAGCCAAAGGGTCGCAGGAGATATCTCGCAGGCGGCAGCCCGAGCCGGTTACCAGTAAACTGCTGCCCGCAAGCTCCGGCGCCGGGATCGGAGGATTGATCTGCTCTTCCTGGGGAAATTTTTCGCGGAACTCTACTGGCCAACCAAGACATACCGAGATGTTACCGGCTGCACCTTCACAGGCCCCAATCTCATCCAGGCGCTGCCCAGCTTTGCCAATTGAATCAAGTATTTCATCCAGGCTGGGATAGGGCTCAGAAATCAACATGATTAGATTATAGCCGATCGGGTACGGCCTGCAGTGTAAATCATGGCTTATAATAAATCGAAGGCAACTATGCCAGGTATCCAACTCAAACAGGAGAGCAGGCGATGACTCTGGAACAAATCCGGGCACAAGTGATCGGCACCGTATGGCAGGCGATCGTGCAAAGCAAGGTCGACCTGGCCGTGATCCCAGCAGACCAACAGGAAAAGCTGGTCAGCACCATCGCAGATAATGTGCTGGTGATGGTGGATAACATCATGAAAAGCCAATCGGAAGATGAAATGGCCGCCGAGAAGCAGGAAGAGGAACAGCAAGGTGAAGTGGTGCTGTGGCAGGGCAGGCCGTTCCTTTCCCTGGTGGAGTTTTACACTCTGACCAACGACCGGCTCAAGATTATCAAGGGCTTTCTGGGTCGCAATATTGAAAATTTCGAACTGGTGCGTGTCCAGGACATCGATTTCAAGCAAAACGTCAGCGAGCGGATGCTGGGCATCGGCGATATCGAAATCCGAGGGCACGATCCTTCCGACCCTAGTATTGTCCTGCGAAACATACACGATCCGGAACAGGTGTACGAAACCCTGCGTAAAGCCTGGTTGGAGGCACGCAAGCGCCACGGTTTGCAGTTCCGCGAGTATATGTAAATCCCCGGGTCGCACCGATGGACCCAAAAGAAATCCTGGTTGCTTACGACCAGCAGCAGCGCATGGCGTATGAATACCCCGACATGCGCAAAGAGGTGCTGCCGCATGTTACCCGGCACTTACGCCCGGCTCCTGGTCTGAGTCTGATCTTGCACTGCCAGCTGGATGAATCCAACGCCGATCTGGTTATCCAGGAGCAGATCGCGGATTTCACGCAGCTGAAGCTGCCCTTTACCTGGAAAGTTTACCTGCATGACCAACCCCCCGACCTGGGAGAGCGCCTGGAAGCAGCCGGCTTCGAACCGGATTCCGACCCACCGGATGCGATCATGGTGCTAGACTTGCAAGAAACGCCTGACAGCCTGCTGGCCAGCTCTCCCATCGAGGTGCGGCGAATCACCCGGCCGGAAGAGCTGGAAGATGTGATCCGGGTGGAACAGCAGGTGTGGGGCGGCAATTTCGACTGGATCCGGGCGCGCATGGGCAGCCACCTGGCAGTTCCCGGATACCTGAGTGTTTTCGTTGCTTATCAGGACGGGCAGCCGGCCTGCACCGGATGGACCTATTACAACCTGAAAGGGGAGTTTGCCGGGCTGTGGGGCGGTTCGACCGTGCCAGAGCAGCGCCGCAGCGGCTGTTATACGGCGGTGCTGGCGGCTCGGGTGCAGGAAGCAATCCAGCGCGGCTACCGCTTCCTGGTGGTGGATGCCGTCCCCATGAGCCGACGTATTCTGGCCCGGCACGGCTTCCGAGTGATCACTTATGCTACTTCTTTTGATTGGAAAATCAACCCCGAGTGAGGGAGGAGCAGCATGTCAGCAAACTGGACAGGCAGCATCCACCGCGCCTACGCCCTGATCCGAGAAAATCGAGGCGCTGGGCTGGTGAGCATCGTAACCGGCAGCCCTTCCGACCAGGTGTTTTGGGAGGATAAATTCAACAGCACACGCCGGGATGTTTTCCGCCAGGATGGCGGGACAACCGTCTGGTCGACCCTGGAAGGTGTGCGCAAAGGCAATTTTCTGGGTACATTTCAACGCCTGGCAAGGAGTCCGCAACCGGCTGCCCAGTGATCCAAATACCTGGCCGGCAGTGATGCTGATGAACATGGTGTTTGGGCAGGGAAAGCGCCTGAGCCCGTTTACCCAGGCGCTGGCAAACCGCAAGCCGGCTTTTCCCACCCCCCTGCTGGGTTCGGGCGGCCAAAATCTGACCACCGCCGACCTGGCCTGCGTGTCTTCCATGCTAATCATGGACCATTTGCAAGAAAACGGTTTCCGGGGCGTGCTGGTCAAGTGGGGCGACGAGGCGATCTTCCCGGGAGTAATTTGGCAGCCGGGGCGAGAGATATTCCAGCAGGCGGATGCGGTGCGCTTCGTATGGATCACTGAGCCTACCGAAAGCCTGGCAAGAGAAAAAGACTGGGTCGAAATCGACCCGCACTCCGGACAGATGACCTTCCAGTTTGCCCGTCAGAAGCTGGACTTGCTGCAGGACAGGCTGGCGGACCGCGCCCACGCCAACCACCGGGTAGGCGTGAACCTGGGCAGCCTGGCGATCAGCTACCGGCTGCTGGAGCTGGCCAGCGAGGTATTTCAAGCTGACGTAGCTAACGACCGGCTGTGGCTCGATTGGGATCCCTATGCCTGGATGGCGCTGGCCTGCGATGACAGCGAGGCCTGGCGCGCAGAACAAGCCTACGAACAGAGCGTAGGCCTGGGCGGGATTGCCGAGATCGAGCGCCGCTATCCCCACTTTTACCAGCGGATCGAAACACTCAAAGAGCGGTTTTTTGATAAGTATGGGCGCCCCATCCAGGTCAGCGCCCTGGATTTTGGGCAGCCCTTCTGGATGGATTGGGGTCTGCATCTGACCCTGCGCAAAAGCCTGGAAGTCGCTGACCACCGATACTTACCAGGGGGCTGCGATGCGCGAGCTGCTCAAGATCCCGCAGGAACGCGATCGCAACGAGAACACCCTGCTGCGCAGCACCATCCCGCAGGGGGCGGATATCTACAACTCGGTGCTGATCGACACAACCATCACCGACCCGCAGACCGTTATCCGGGATGCAGTGATCGTAGGCGGGCAGTTTCAACGGGTCAGTATGCCTTTCGGAGGAATCGCTCTATTCTGCACGCTCGAAGAGCTGGCGTTCAACGGCCCAAGCTGCATCGCCTTCCGCTCGAGCGGCAAAGTACTCAGCCTGGAGGAAGGCGACCGCCACACAACCCTGGCGCTATCGGGCGGGCGGGTGGAAGACCTGCGCTCTAACGAGCACCTGGTAGATTACTCGGGAGATAATTACAGCCGGCCGATTTTAGGCAACCGCATCTCGTTCGAAGAAGCGGCCGCGCTGGCGTCGGGCTGAGCTGTCTTCAAGAAGCCTGCTGCTCCCGGAGCAGCTCATCACGGCGCTTGCGATACTCGATTATCGGCCCATCACTAGGCACCAGGATTTCTCCTCCGCGCAGATCGGATCGCCTGGGGCGCTGGGTGACGACCACCCAGCGATCCTGACGCTCGATGAGCAGGTTGCTCAGGCTGCCAAAGGCGCAGAACAGGTTGCGAAGGATCGGCGTCAGGACGATCTTCTGGTAAAAGCGCAGGTACAGGCGCGTGTGCTCGTCGTCGATGGGGGCAAACACCAGCAAAGCGCGCAAATTGTCAGCGATCCAATTCTGCCACAGGTTGGGGAAATGGAACTGCAGGGATGGCTTGCCGGTAGGTGCCGGCAGCTCGGAAGCCCTTTTTGCCAACTGACCCATATCTTCTTCGTTTTTCACCCACATATTTAACAAGCCGCCCGCTTCCAGGGTGCAGATCGGGCCATTGACGACAGTGCGCTGGCCGCGTCCGATAGTGGTGCGATGGATAAATGGCACATGCGCCGCATCCAATTGGTTTTCTATGACCCGCGAGTAGTGCGCTGCCCAGGTATCTTTGACGGTGGCATAGGCAAAATCATCGTCGATCGACTCGAACCAGGGGAGGGGAGGGTAGTCAGCCTGATGATCGCCCCACCAGATGTAAATAAAGCCATGAGCTTCTCGGGCCGGATAGGTATGCGCCCGCATAGCCTTAGGCAGGCGCGCGGCGCGGCCGTTAGCCGGCACCAGACGCACCTCACCCAGGCAATCAAATTCGAAGGCATGAAACGGGCATTGCAGGTGATCCCCGACCAGCTTGCCCGTGCTGAGAGCCACGCCGCGATGCGGGCAAAGATCACGCATGCAGCTCAGGTTTCCCGCCTGGTCGCGCCACAATACCAGCGGCTCTCCCATGCGCAGCACCCCAACCGGTTTGCCCCGGGGCACCTCATTCGACTCCAGGATGATATACCATTGATTGCGGATCATTTCTTCCCTCCAATAGCATATGTGTGTATAATGGCGCGTGGTAATCCTACTGCCGACGCCCGGCGGCGTCAACACAAATTCCGGTCGATATTGACCGGGAAGCAGTCTGTTCTGTAAGCTCAAGGATTTTATGGATCCGATCACGATCTCAAAACAAACCGCCCGACGGCTGGTCATGGGACTGCAGGGCTTGTGGCCCGGGCGCCGCTGGGCCGGACCGGTGGGGGCAGAAGCCGCCCTGCACAGTGTCGAAGCCGTCCAGATGGACCCGCTCAACGTCACCGGGCGCAGCCACGACATCGCCCTGTGGGGACGCGTCCTGGATTACACACCTGAGGTACTCAACCGGCTGATGTACCAGGAGCGAGGCGCCTTCGATTATGGGGGCGGTTTATTCATTTACCCGATGCGGGAATTGCCCTACTGGCGGCTGCACATGAAGCGCAAGATTCTGCAACCTCGCTGGGCGGATTTTGCCGCCGGGCATGCTGCGGTGCTCGACCAGGTACGGGCGGAGCTGCGCCAGCGCGGCCCGTTGGGGAACCGCGACTTCGCCGGTAATACCCGCGTAAACAGCTACCGCGGGAGCAAGGATACCGCCCTGGCGCTGTACTATCTGTGGCTGGCGGGCGAGGTGATGATCTCCAGCCGCAAGGGCTTCGAGCGGATTTACGATTTTCGCGAACGCGTGGCGCCTCCAGAGCTGGATTACGCGGCAGCAGATCGTGATGCAGAAGAATTATTTGGCCAGGAAGGCGATTGCTTTCCTGGGGTTGATGCGCGAGAAACGCTGGGCGGTCAGTGTGGGCGATACATCCAGAGGCGCATCCCTCTCGTGGAGGCAAAAGCCTGGCTCGAGCGGTTGGTCGAGCAGAACCAGGTCGTTCCTATTCAGGTAGAGGGCTCAAAAGAGCGCTGGCTGACCCTGCATACCAGCCTGCCTATGCTGGAAAGCCTGGAGTACGGCCAAATCCCGGCTGGCTGGCAGCCCCGTCTGACCACCAGTGAAGAGGTCGTTTTCCTGGCACCGCTGGATATCGTCAGCGCACGCGGGCGGGCCGCGACGCTTTTCGAGTTCGAGTACCTGTGGGAGGTTTACAAACCCGCCGCGCAACGCCGCTGGGGATACTACACCCTGCCGATACTTTATGGTGACCGCCTGGTCGGGCGGCTGGATCCTCGCCTGGAGCGCGACACCGCCAGTCTGGTGATCAATGGCTTCTGGCTGGAGGAACATGCACCGCAGGATAACCCGGAATTTGCCGAGGTGCTGGCCCGGGGATTGGCACGTTTCGCCATATTTTTGAAGGCGCAGCGTGTCCAAATCGCGGCGATTGCACCCCAGGCCCTGCGGGAGAGGGTGCAGGCAGCTGCCAGGCAGGATATCGAGTTCCGGGCTTGAACCCCGGATGACCTCAAACCGGAGAAAACACTATGACTCTGCCAACCAAGATCGCTGTGATCGGCGCGGGCAGCGCCTCCTTTGGCGAAAATACGCTGGCTGCTATCCTGAGATCACCAAAGCTACACGGCAGCCACCTGGCACTGGTCGACCAAAACCCGCAAACCCTGCAGGTCGTCGGCAGGCTGGCGGAAAGGCTGAACCAGGAGTGGGAGGCCGGGCTGACAATCAGCCTGCACAGCCACCACCGCGAGGCGCTTCCGGGGGCTGCCTTCGTCGTTTCAGCCATCGAGGTCGGTCCACGAGAAGCCCTTGTGGCGCATGGATTATGAAATCCCGTTGAAATATGGGGTGCGCCAGCCCTATGCAGAAAACGGCGGACCCGGCGGGTTTGCGCATGCTGCCCGCAACATCGGGCCAATCCTTGAAATCGCCCGCGACATGGAACAGGCCTGCCCGGATGCGTGGCTGATCAATTTCACCAATCCAATGGTGCGCATCTGTGACGCCGTCCACCGCTACAGCCAGATAAAAGTAGTGGGCCTGTGCCACCAAATCTTGATCGGTTATTGCATGATCGGGATGGCACTCAGCCAGGAACTGGGGCTGGAAGTTCCCTACGGGATCCACAGCATGGATGCCGACCCGCAGCAGATGCCGCTGCGCAGAGCTTTCGTGCGTCAGGTCTTGCCGCGCCTGGAAATCGAGGCAGCCGGTTTAAATCACTTTACCTGGGTGCTGAGCATCCGGGATCGCCAGACCGGCGCCGACCTGTACCCGCTCTTCCGCCAACGCTGGGCAGAGATGGATCCGCAGTTTGAGCCGCTCACCCGCCGGGTGTTCGAAGATTTCGGCCTATTCCCGGTGCCGGGCGATTCGCATCTGTGCGAATACCTGCCCTGGGTGAGCGACCCGCTGACCCGGCCCTGGGAGAAATACCACCTGCACCTGTATGATTGGGATGCGTGGGCCCGGCGGCGTGAAGCCGGGATTGCCCGGCTGGCGGCGATGGCGAGTGGCGAGCTGGGGTTGGCTGGCCTGCTGGAGGCCGATTCGGAAGGCGCATTGGAGGTCATTGAACATGTTGCCGGCGGAGAGCCCCACACTCACCTGGCTGCCAATCTACCCAATGCCGGGCAGATTGCCAACCTGCCGCCCGGGGCGATTGTGGAAACGCCGGTAAGCATAGACAGCGCCGGTGTGCATGCGCAGCCCGTCGGGTCGCTGCCGGAAGGCATCGCCGAGCTGCTGCGCCGCGAGATTGCCGTCGGGCAGCTCAATGTGGATGCGGCCGCGACCGGCGACCGGCAGACAGCCCTGCAGTGCCTGCTGCTGGACCCGGTGATACGCGACCTGGACACCGCCCGCCTGATCCTGGACGATTACCTGGAAACCTACAAGCAGTACCTGCCTCAATTTACTTAATGCTGCAATCTAAATAATACCGGAACAATGGCGCGCAACCTGTTTTATACCCGGGCATATACCTTCACCTCGATCGGGGCAGGTGGCTTCATCATACCCTTCATTACCCTGTTCTACCAGGAGCGAGGGCTGAGCGGCCAGCAGATGGGGCTGCTGGTGGCTACCAGTGGAATTGCTGCCCTGCTGGCAGCGCCTGTCTGGGGGCGATGGAGCGACGCATCCCACCGCCCACTGCGCCTGTTGCAGCTGGCTCTGGTAGGCTCGGGAATATGCATGTTGCTGCTCGGGATGCAGACCGCATTCCTGTGGATGGCGTTGTTCGTTGCTGCCGACGCGCTGGTGGGCGGAGGTGCAGAGCCGCTTTCCACTACCCTGGTTTTGACCATGACTAACGGGGAAAAGGCCGGCTATGGCAGCGTCCGATTATGGGGGTCGCTGGGCTGGGCAGTGATCGCCCCCATCTCCGGCTGGCTGATCGAACGCAGCGGCTTGTTTACGCCATTCATCGGATACCTGGGCGGGATGCTGGTCAGCGCCGCGATACTCGCGTTAATTGTCCTGCCGTCGTCGCGGCGCAGCTCCCCACAGGATGCCGGTCCACCACGGGCTGGCGAACCCGATAACAAAACCGGTGTTGGGATCAGGAGCCTGGTGACAGATCTGGCGCATAACCGCGCCATGGTCGGGCTGGCGTTGACCTTGACCATCCTGTGGATCAGCACTGCCGGCCGGGTGCAGTTTGAAGCGATCTATATGAAGCAGCTGGGCGCCAGCGAGACAGTCATCGGGCTGGCGAGCACGATCGGCGCATTGCTCGAACTGCCTGGGATGTTGATCGCCGACCGGCTGGTTCGCCGCCTGGGAGCCAGCCGGTTGCTGGGAGGCTCGTTGTTGATGCAGGCTGCCGGTATGCTGCTGGTGCTGATCTTCCCATCTGTGACTGCAATTTTGATTCTGCGCGCCCTGAGCGGCTTTTATTTCAGCTTCTACCTGGTCTCGTCGATTACTTACCTGGCCCAGGGAGCACCGGAGCGGCAGGCCAGTACAGTGATGGCGCTGTACATGGTCACATTGCGCGGCCTGGTAGGGCTGGTCGGCGCGCCGCTGGCAGGGGCGCTGTTCGACACAGTAGGGGCTTACTGGCTGTACGCCTTTGCACTGGTCGGGAGCCTTGCCGGTTGGTTGATTCTACGCATAACCGCCCGGCCCCGACCCGGATTAACCGGCAAATTAACAGGATAATAAGAGTGTTTTAGTTGTATATTCTTCTGATTTTTTAGAATCTCGTGTAAAATTGTGAGGGGATTTTTTACTTTCTATTCTGTATAGCATAAAGGGAATTGGAAGATGTCCAGTACAACTCACCCGTTATCTCGCCGTGATTTCTTGCGATTGGCCGGCCTGGCCGGTGTGGGGGCAGCGCTGGCTTCCTGCGGACTCAAGCCGCCTGCCTCACAGTCTAACGGCGGACCGGTTCAGCTGGTGTACCAGGATTGGCGCACAGAATGGTTCCCGGCCATGGCCCAGGAAATGCTGGCGAAGTTCAATGCCGCGAACCCGGGCATCCAGGTGTTTTATACCCCCGACCCCGAGAACAAGGAAGCGCAGATGCTGGAGGATTTCACCGCCGGGACGGCACCGGATGTATTCTCCGGCTGCTGCGATTTCTTCCCGGCCTGGGCGGATGCCGGATACCTGCTCGACCTGCGACCATTCGTCGAAGCGGACCTGGATCAGGACACCATCTCAGACTGGTCGGAAGCGCAGTACCGCGCCTTGTTCACCCGCGACGGACTGCAATACGCCCTGCCGATGTACCACGGCGGGTTGGCGCTGTATTACAACAAGGACCTCTTTGATGCTGCAGGCGTCGAATATCCAACCGGGGACTGGACTCATGACGAATACCTGGAAGCGATGCGCAAGCTGACCGTGCGACAGAGTCCGCAGGTGACCCAATGGGGCAGCATGTTCGACGTATCCTGGGACCGCATCCAGATGCATGTCAATGGCTGGGGCGGACATTATGTCGATCCGCAAGACCCTAAGCATTGCGTTATGGCTGCACCCGCCGCCCTGGAAGCGCAGGAATGGCTGCGCCAACGCATGTGGGATGACAGGGTGATGGCTAACTTCCTGGATGTGCAGAACCTTACCACCAGCCAGGCTTTCATAGCCAAAAAGTTGCCATGGTGGAGGACGGTTCCTGGGCATTGAAAAACATCCTGGACGGAGCCGGCTTCCGCATCGGGGTAGCGCCTTTCCCGCGTGGCCCGGTGAAGCAGGTCACGCTGGGCACTACCGACGGGTTCGGCATCTTCGCCGGCACCAAACACCCAGAAGAAGCCTGGGAATTCTTAAAGTTCTTGATCAGCAAAGATTACGGACGGGCGATGGCGCAAGCGCACTTCCTGCAGCCGGCACGCACATCGTTGGTGCCGGAATGGGCCGGGTACATCCGCCAGGAGTACCCGGAGGCAACCAAAGACCTCAACCTGGAAGCTTTTGCCGACGGTCAAATTAAAGAGTATTCGGTGACCGTCGAGCATTTCCCCAACATGGTTGGAGTGGGCAAATCGCCAAAGATGCCTGGGACCAGATTTATACTTTTGGCAAAGCGCCGGTCTCCGAGATGGCGAATGTGTGCGGAGAGATCGAAGCGATCCAACAGCAGGCCAGTGGGCTGGCGCCTGCATCCTGCAGCTGTGAGGCAAAGAGTTAAGAGCCAGAGGCGTGTCCTTACAGCGACCCAAGTTTAAGCTGCGTACCAAGATTATCGCCTGGTCTTTCATCCCCACGGCGATCATATTGCTGTTGGTCGCCACCATGATCTACATCGCTTACCAGGATGAAACCGAGCGTGTGGTCATCTCGCGCGACCGGGAGTTGACGCGCCTGACGGCCAGGGAAGTCACTACCAGCATGGAGGAGTTCATCGACCGGCTGAACGACCTGGCACGCGACCCGGATATTTACCTGGGCAGTCCTGCTGACCAGCAAGCAACCTTGAGTGATGCTCGCAACCAGCTGGTTTTCTTCGATGGCGGTGTTTACCTGATCAACAACCTGGGTACCCTGATTGCTGCCGAGCCCAATAACCCATCCCTGGTAGGAGCAGATTGGTCCGGCTATTCTTTTTTTCAGAAAATGGTGCGCTCACCGGCCCTGTATATCTCCAATATTGAGCCCGAAGGCCCCAACCAGGAACATGTGATCACCATTGCCGTGCCGGTTCTGGGCGAAAGCAGTGAGTTTAATGGCCTTGTGGCGGGTATGTTCCGCCTGGATCCGACGGCGATCAACGCCCTCTACGGCAATCTGATCAAGCTGCGCATCGGCCAGGGAGGCAGCGCGTACCTGGTGGATGGAAACGCAAAGGTGCTGTTTTCTTCGGACACAAACGAGATTGGCGAGTTGTTTGTCAATCACCCGGTCGCAAGGGAAGCACTGAGCGGAGAGGTCGGGGCGCTACGAGCTCTTTCGCAAGAAGGGCAGAACATCGTGGCCGGTTACGCACCCGTGCCACGGACCGAATGGACGCTGGTGGTAGAGCAGGATTGGGGAGAACTGTTACGCCAGGGCCAGGGCTCTCGACGGTTCTTGTGGCTGCTGCTGGCATTGGGCGTGGTCATCCCGGCGATCTTTGTGATGGTTGGCGTGCGGCGCATCACTGGCCCAATTGCAGATTTTTCCACTGCTGCCCAGCGGATTGCCGACGGAGATTTTAATCAGCGCATCACTGTGAACAGTAATGACGAGCTGGAAGAACTTGCCGACCAGTTCAATATTATGGCGGTCCACCTGCAGGAATCCTACGAAACATTAGAGCAGCGCGTCGCCCAGCGGA
Organism: uncultured Chloroflexia bacterium; assembly: GCA_963744375.1. GTDB lineage: Bacteria > Chloroflexota > Anaerolineae > Anaerolineales > UBA4823 > CTSoil-045. The sequence continues at coordinate 221,401 of CAVUTH010000003.1, forward strand.
CCCAGGAACTGACAGCCCTGTATTCGGTCGCCGCTGTCGTGAGCCGCTCATTGGACCTGGAGCAAATTCTGCCCGACGCGCTGGAGGAAACCATCAAGGTGATGGGGATGGATGCCGGGGCCGTATTTCGCCTGGATGAAGAGTCGCAGACGTTGATGCTGGCGGCAGGCCAGGGCCTGAGCGAGGAGTTAATCAGGCTGTCCAGGCGCATGCCGCTGGAGCTGAGCATCGTGCGGGAGGTGATATCGATCAATCACCCGCTCTCCAGGCTGGTAGCGGACTACCCAAGCAACCAGGTGCGCCAGCTGTTGGAAAAAGACGGCTGGAAGACCGTGGTCAGCATCCCACTATTGGCCCAGGATAAAGCCCTGGGTGCGATCAATGTGCTGAGCCGCTCGCACGCCGAATTGACCGATGAAGAGCTGGTAGTGCCGTCGGCAATCGGTCAGCAAATCGGGGTAGCGATGGATAATGCCCGGCTGTACAATCAATCCCTGGAATATGCCCGTCAAATGGAAGCCGCCCGCCGCCAGGCAGAGAATGCCAACAACGCCAAGAGCGACTTCCTGGCAAATGTCAGCCACGAGCTGCGTACACCGCTGGTTTCGATCTTGGGTTTCACACGCATCGTCCAGAAACGACTGGAAGAGCGCATCTTCCCATTCCTGCCAGATGATGAGAAATCCGACAAGACTGCCCACCAGGTATTAGAGAACCTGGAAATAATTAACACCGAAGGGCAGCGCCTGACCGTAATGATCAACAACCTGTTAGACCTGGAAAAAATCGAGTCTGGCAAGATGGAATGGCACTTCCAGGCAGTCGACAGTCCCGGCATTGTCCAGCAAGCTGTGGCGAGTACGGCTTCTTTATTCGATGGGAAGCCTTAAGGCTTGAAATCGACCTGGCGGACGGGCTCCCTCTCGTGCTTGGCGATCGCGATAAACTTATCCAGGTAATGATTAACCTGATCGCAAATGCAGTAAAATTTACCTCCCAGGGCACGGTAACGATCCGAGCACGGCAGGACGAACAGCAAATCGTGTTCAGCGTCATCGATCAGGGCATCGGCATTACTGTGGAAGACCAGGCGCTGGTTTTTGAAAAATTCAGGCAGGTGGGCGACAGCCTGACCGGGAAACCGCAAGGCACCGGGTTAGGGTTGGCGATCAGCAAAGAAATTGTTGAGCACCACCAGGGGAAAATCTGGTTGGTGAGCGAGCCGGGGAAGGGAAGTAATTTTTTCTTTTCTATTCCGATCTACCCGGTAGATGCCGGGATATGACCCTTAGGATGAGGTATCCGGGAAAGGCGGTCGCATGACTACAGAACAACCCAAGAAAATATTGATCGTAGACGATGAAGCCTTCATTCGCCTCCTGCTGGAGCAGACCCTGGAGGACCTGGAAGAAAAAGGCGTGGAGCTGATCAGTGCAGAAAATGGTGAAGAAGCGCTGGCGCTGGTTAAATCCGAACACCCCGGACTGGTGTTTCTGGATGTAATGATTTCACGGATGAGCGGGTTTGATGTCTGCCGGGTGATCAAGCGCGATTTGAAGCTCGAGGATGTGTACGTGGTGATCTTAACCGCTAAAGGGCAGGAATATGATAAAGAAATCGGCCGTGAGGTTGGAGCAGACCTATATGTCACCAAGCCATTCGATCCAGATGAGTTGCTGGAACTGGCCACACGGATTTTAATGGTGTAAATCTATGGCGCCTGTAAATCTCAAGAAATTACTTGGAAAAGACGGGCCGCGGCGATTAAATACGCTGCTGGCGCCGGCGAACGAACCGCTTTCCGTGCTGGATTTGGATGGCAACCTGGTGTGGGGCAAACCAATGCTGGGAATAAGACCGACCTACCGCATCCCAGTGAACCTTAACGGCCAGCCGGCCGGTTGGGTATCCGGCAGAGAAGGTTCAACCTGGGTGAGCAGCGCAGTCGCGATGGTTGAGTTTTTACTGTCCGGTGAATCAGAAAAGCGAGACCTGGCAGCTGAAGTGCTGGATAAGTACCGCGAGCTGCATCTGCTCTACCGTCTCGCAGAGAAACTCTCTGCTTCGTTGCAGCCCGAAGCGATCGCCCGGATGACCCTGAGTGAAGTTTGCCCGCTAATCCAGGCAACCGGCGGCCTGGTCGTGCTGCATCAAGATGGAGCCAACACGCTGCAAACCGCAGCAACTTGCGGGGAAAGCATTGAACTGCAACCCGATATCCAGGGTGGGTCAAACCTGGTGTGCCGCGTTTTCAACAACGGTGCTGCCGAGCTGGCCAATAACCTGCCAGGCAGGGATTATTTCTTGGGATTCGAAGGGGCCACAGTCTCCCTGATCTGCGCACCTTTGAAAACCGAAAAAGGCGTTCTGGGCGTCTTGCTATTGGTTGGCCCGGGATCCAGGGAGTTCACAGCCGGCGACCTGAAGCTGGTCAATGCCATCGCCATGCAGGCGGCGCCCGCCATCGAGATCGCACACCTGCACCAGCTCGAGCTGGAAAAGGAGCGGCTGGAGCGCGATCTGCAGACTGCGCGCCAGGTGCAAGCAGCGCTGTTGCCGCACCACATGCCCGTCGTCCAGGGCTGGAGGTTTGCAGCCCACTGGCAACCCGCCAGGGAGGTGAGCGGGGATTTCTACGAATTCCTACACCTGCCGAACAACACCCTGGGCCTGGCAATTGCCGACGTAACCGGAAAAGGCATGCCGGCGGCATTGGTCATGGCCAATACGCGCAGCGTGCTGCGGGCGATGGCAGCCTCGCGCAGCAAAAGCCTGGCCTCGCCGGGAGCATTACTGGCGCAGGTGAATAATATCCTGTGCGAGGACATGCCGCGCTATATGTTCGTCACCTGCCTGCTGATATACCTGAACACCCAGAGCGGGGAGTTTTCGTTCGCTAATGCCGGCCACAACCTGCCATACCTTTGCGCCAAAGAAGGGGTCACGGAACTGCGCGCCACCGGCGTCCCGCTGGGCTTATTCCCTGGAACGAACTACGAAGTCCAGAAGGCTGCTATCCAACCCGGCGAAAGCCTGCTGATGTACAGTGACGGCCTGACCGAAGCCCACAATGCCCAGGACGAGTTATTTGGATACACCCGCCTGCAACGCGTATTGGAGCAAAGCCGGCTTTCTCTGAAAGGCGAGCGGCTGATCGGCTACCTGCTTCAACAGTTAGATGACTTCACCGGCCCGGACTGGGAGCAGGAAGACGATGTTACTTTTGTCGTCCTGGACCGCGACGAAAACGAATGACTTTTTCCAGCTCGACCAGGAAGAAGCCGGCAAGTCCAACCACGAATATTTTCGTCCAGGCTTCCATGCCCAAGGGGGCGCTCTCGAACAGGGTATTCATAAAGGGCAGGTAGGTATAGCCCAGCTGGATGATGAACATCGCCGCAAATCCGGCAATCGCCCAAGGGTTGGAAAAGAGTCCAATACGGGCAACCGGTTGAGTTAATGAACGGGAATTGAACAGATAAAACATCGAGATCACGATTACCATATTGACGGAGGCCGTGCGGGCAGCCTCCACGCTGGCGCCGCTGATTAGCTCCCATTCAAATATACCAAAAGCGGCCGCCAGGATTAAGCCGCCGACTAATACCGTACGCCAGATCAGGTACGGAGAGAGAATCGGGGCGGCCACATTGCGTGGCATGCGCTGCATGATGCCCGGCTCTTTAGGCTCCAGGGCCAGTACCAGCCCAAGCACCGCCACGGTAACCATGTTGATCCACAGGATCTGCACCGGAAGGATCGGTAAGGCAATCCCCAGCAAGATGGCCAATAAGATGATCAGGCCTTCGCCCAGATTGGTAGGCAGCGTCCAGGCGATGATCTTGATCAGGTTATCGTAGACGCCACGGCCTTCTTCGATTGCCGCTTCGATGGTAGCGAAATTATCATCGGTCAGCACCATGTCGGCGGCTTCTTTGGCTACCTCCGTGCCGGTGATTCCCATTGCCACCCCAATATTAGCCTGCTTCAGCGCCGGTCCATCATTAACGCCGTCGCCGGTCATGGAAACCACCTCGCCGCGCGCCTGAAGCGCTTCAACCAGGCGCAATTTCTGCTCGGGCGAGACGCGTGCAAAGACATCTATCCGCTGCACAAGCTCGATAAGCTCAGCATCTGTCATTGTCGCGAGCTCGTTGCCAGTGACCACAACGGGCAGCCCGGTGCCATCCTGCCGGCTGCCATTTTCCCGGTCTACGCCCATATTGAACTGAGCAGCAATCGCGGCGGCAGTCACCGCGTGGTCCCCGGTGATCATCTTGACCCGGATACCCGCCTGCTGGCTGGCGTTGACAGCCGCAACCGCTTCCGGCCGCGGCGGGTCAATCATGGCTTGCAGCCCAAGAAAGTCTAGACCGTTAGCGATCTGAGATTCTTCCAGGCGCTGTGTTCCAGCGGGGAGGTCAATTCGGGCAAAAGCCAGCACCCGCAGGCCGTGCTGGGCCAGATCCGTCACCGCGCGGTGAATTAATCCGCGTCCAAGGGGATTTGCATGCCGTTATTGTCAAGCGCCTGCGAGCAGCGGCCAATTAGCGCTTCCACCGCACCTTTCAAGTAAACTCGTCGGGGCCGATCGGGACCGACATCGTGCAGGGTGGCCATAAACTGATGCTGCGAATTGAACGGGATTTCATCCAGTCGGGGCATGTCACGGCGCATGGCATCCGCATCAATGTCGGCTTTACGAGCAGAGACGAGCAAGGCAGTTTCCGTCGGGTCACCTTGCGACTCCCAGCGACCATCCTTTTCTATCACGGCGCTGTCGTTGCAAAGCAAACCGGCAAGCAGTGTCTCCGCAAGAGCGCTGCCCGGCGCAACCTGTACCGGCGTTTGTTGGAATAAAATCTGCCCGTTAGGGGCATAGCCAATGCCGGTCACCTGGAAGCGATCGCCATTTATGGCAATTTCCTGGACAGTCATCTCGTTTTGAGTTAACGTCCCAGTTTTGTCCGAGCAAATTACGGTCACGCCGCCCAGAGTTTCTACGGCAGGCAGCTTGCGGACGATCGCCTTGCGCCGTGCCATGCGCGAGACGCCGATAGCCAGGGTGATGGTCAAAGCGGCCGGCAAGCCTTCGGGGATTGCAGCCACCGCCAGGGCAATTCCGGCTGTGAGGGTATCTGCCACCGGCTGGCCGCGCAGGATGCCAACCGCAATCGCCAGGGCAGCCAGCGCCAGGATAGCAACCATTAAGATGCGGCCAAAAGCGGCCATTTTTTGTGTGAGAGGCGTTTCCAGATTCTCTGCACTGGAGATAAGCTGAGAGATGCGCCCGATTTCGGTATTGTCGCCGATCGCCACCACAAGCCCTGCGCCGGAGCCATAGGTGACCAGTGTGGAGGTATAAGCCATATTACGCCGTTCTGCCAGCACTGTGTCGTGAGGCAAAGCAGCCAGGGCATCCTTCGCGACCGGTAGCGACTCGCCGGTAAGAGCAGCCTCGGATAACTGCAGGTCGCGGGTGCGCAAGAGGCGCATATCGGCTGGGACTTTATCGCCTGCCTTGAGCATGACGACATCTCCCGGTACCAGGCTGGTGGAGGAAACGCGCAGAGTTTGAGAAGCCCGAATCACCGTTGCTTCGCTATCCAGGGATCGCGCCAGGGCCTCGATGGCTTTTTCGGCTTTCGCCTCTTGCAGGTAGCCAATCAGGGCATTGATCAGGACCACGCCCAGGATAATCAACGCATCAAAAAGCTCCTGCTTCACTATGGCAGTGACCAGCGCAGAGAGCAGCAAGATGTAAATCAGCGGGTTATTGAACTGCGCCAGGAAACGAAGAAATGGGCTTTTACCCTTGCGCGGTGTTATCTGGTTGGGACCGAAATGTTCGTGGCGGTGCTTAATCTCAAACAGATCCAGGCCCGCCTGGGAATCGGTATCTAACAGGTCTACTACCTCTTCCGGTGGAAGATGATGCCAATGTTTTCCGAGCAGTGACTGCATGTAAAATCCTTGTATTGATCAAATATCGGGCAGGATGTTATTATAATTTACAGGTATTGTCAAGTTATCGCAGAGCAAATATACAAGATGTTAACAGACCCCCAATTTCAATTATCCGAGTTATCCCATCCGTCCGGTGATATAGGTCTCAGTTAGCTCTTTCTCCGGCTGGGTAAACATGCGGACGGTGGGGGAAAACTCGATCAGCTCGCCCAGCCAGAAAAAGCCGGTAAAATCCGAAACCCGGGCAGCCTGCTGCATATTATGGGTCACTATCACGATCGTGTACTCGGATTTCAGCTCGTGGATCAGGGCTTCAATCCGCTCGGTGGCAATCGGATCCAGGGCTGAGCAGGGCTCATCCATCAGGATTACTTCGGGCTGAACCGCAAGGACGCGTGCTATGCACAGCCGCTGTTGTTGGCCAAGCGAGAGATCCATGGCATGGTCTTGCAGCTTATCTTTGACATCGTCCCATAAAGCGGCCTGGCGCAGACTGTTTTCGACAATCTCCCGCAATTCTATATTCGAACGGGTCAGGTTCAAGACGCGCGGGCCAAAAGCAACATTGTCGTAGATTGACTGCGGGAATGGGTTGGGTTTCTGAAACACCATGCCCACTCTTTGGCGCAGCCCGGCCAGGTCCATATCTGGAGCATAGATATCTTCGTTATCCAGCAGGATTTTCCCTGTAAGGCGCGTTCCAGGGATGGTGTCGTTCATGCGATTAAGGCAGCGCAAGAAGGTAGATTTTCCGCAGCCGGAAGGGCCGATCATCGCAGTTACTTTCTGCGGCAGAATTTCAATTTGGATTTGGGAGAGCGCTTTGGATGGCCCGTAGTAGAAGTCCACATTCTGAGCCACAAAGATCGGGGATGGTGAGTCCATGCCGTGATTTTACTCTATTCCAATGCTACGGGGCATGCCAATTTAATAGTTTGTTAACATCTTGTTATTCCCGGTTAACCCTAATATAATCGATGTATGCGACAACTTCGATGGACCCTGATCTTTTCCCTGGTGTGGTTGTGCGCAGCATGCAACTCTCAAAGCGACACACCAGATGGGAGTACTCCACAGGCTGTTACAACGATACAAAATAAGGGCTCGGACACCATGGTCAACCTGGCACTGGCCTGGGCTGAGCTATACCAGAGCATTGAGCCGGAGGTCAGCATCTCAGTAACCGGTGGCGGTTCCGGAACGGGTATTGCTTCCCTGACGAACGGCACCGTTGATATTGCCAATGCTTCGCGCGCGATGAAAGACGAAGAGAAAGAGGCGATGCCGCCCGAATCACCAGCAGTGGAATATATTGTGGCGCGGGATGCCATTGCGGTGATCGTAAATCTGGAAAACCCGGTGAGCGAGCTGACCCTGCAGCAGGTTTCAGATATCTACAGCGGCAAAATTAACAACTGGAAGGAAGTTGGTGGGGACGATCTGCAGATCGTACGCCTGTCGCGGGAGACAAACTCGGGGACGCATGTATATTTCCTGGAGAACGTGCTGCGCCAGGGCAATTCCGAAGACACGACTTTATTCTCAACAGATACTCTGCTGCTGCCTTCTTCTGAAGGAATCATGACAGAGGTGCGCGACAATCCGCATGCCATCGGGTATGACGGGCTGGGCTATGTGACCCCGGAAGTGAAAGTGATTGCCATTGCAGAGCAACCGGGTGATCCGTATGTGCTGCCCTCGGCGGAAACAGTCAACGACAAAAGCTACCCGGTTGCCCGTGATCTTTATATGTACACTGCCGGGGTTCCCAAGGGAGCAATCCAGACTTACATCGAGTGGATTTTCTCAGAAGAAGCACAAGCCCTGGTCAAAGAACTGGGTTTCGTGCCCGTGCAGGCAACTGCGCCATAAATCCCTTTTCAGGCACATAGAGACAGCGAGTTATGAAAACGCCCACGAATGTAAAAGAGATTGTCATTACCACGCTAATCAAAACGGCTGGGTACTCTGCAATTGTATTCGTGGTGCTTATTTTCTTCTTTCTGCTCACCGAAGGACTGCCAGCTCTGACCGAAGTATCTCTGGGAGGGCTTTTCAGCACGCGCTGGTACCCGATCGAGGAGTACTGCGGAATCTTACCTTTGATTGCCGGCACGCTGCTGGTAACCGTTGGGGCAGCCCTGATTGCAGTTCCCGTAGGGGTAGGCACGGCCATCTATATCGCCGAAGTCGCCCCCCGTTGGGCGCGGGAGATGCTCAAGCCGTTGGTGGAAGTAATGGCGGGTGTGCCTTCGGTTGTGCTGGGTTTTATCGGCATCATTGTTTTGGCCGCTGCGCTGCGCACCGTGCTCGACCTGCCGACCGGGCTGACCGCATTTGCCGGATCGCTGCTGTTGGGCGCGATTTCCATACCGACAATCGTATCGGTGTCAGAGGATGCCCTGGATGCAGTGCCGCGTTCCTACCGGGATGCCGCCCTGGCGCTGGGAGCCACCCGCTGGCAGACGATCTGGAAGGTAACTCTGCCGGCTGCCCGCTCTGGTGTGATCACCGCCATCATGCTTGGTCTGGGTCGGGCGATTGGCGAGACGATGACGGTGATGATGGTGACCGGTAATGCTCCGGTGATGCCTACTCGCCTGTCATCCCTTTTCGAACCGGCACGCACCATGACTGCGACGATTGCGGCAGAGATGGGCGAAGTCGCAACCGACAGCGTCCACTACCATGTCCTTTTCCTGATTGGGATCATCCTGTTCTTGATCTCCCTGGTGGTCAACCTGACCGCCTCCGGCATTCTGCTGCGCCAGCGCAAGCGCGCGGAGCGCATCCTGTCATGAAGCCGGCTGAGGAAACTATGCGATGACCATACGCCCAAATAGCAGCTCTGCCCGGCGGAACCTGGTCCAGACGATTGGCTTTTCTGGGCTGACCGTTCTGGCAATCCTGACAGTGCTGCCCATTTTCTTCGTCGTCGTCTATATTTTCGTTAAAGGCATTTCAGCCATCTCGTTGGATTTCCTGACCGGCTTCCCAACCGACGGGATGCGCTCGGGAGGCATCTACCCGGCGATCCTGGGGACCGTCATCCTGACTTTTGGGACTGCCATTGCGGCCGTCCCGCTTGGCATCGCGGCTGCAATTTACCTCTCCGAATATGCGGCCGATAATCGATGGACACGTACGATCCGTATATCCATTGTCAGCCTGGCAGGCATCCCCTCGGTAGTGTACGGGCTGTTTGGCCTGGGCGTTTTTGTGCTCTTCCTGGGGACCGGTACCAGCATCCTGGCTGCTTCCCTGACATTGGGCATCATGACACTGCCGGTCGTGATCAGCACAGCAGAAGAGGCGATGCGCGCCGTACCGCAGTCCTTCCGGGTGGTCAGCATCTCGCTGGGGGGAACCAAGTGGCAAACGATCCGGCGTATTGTGCTACCCCAATCGGTTTCCGGCCTCCTGACAGGGGTGATCCTGGGCCTGGAGCGAGCAGCTGGCGAGACGGCCCCCATCCTGTTCACCGGGGCTGCTTTTTACCTGCCCACGCTTCCTACGTCTGCGATGGATGAAACCATGGCCCTGCCCTATCATCTGTATGTAATCTCGACCCAGGTGCCGGGGATGCCATCTTCCGTCCAGTTCGGCACCGCCCTGGTATTGCTGTTCCTGGTGCTCAGCCTGAATTTGCTGGCCACTGTTATCCGGTCGCGTGCCCGGCGGCGGCGCATGTGGTAAGCGGCTGAGGCGAATAGATGAACAAATTTGCGATCAGCGATTTACGGGTCACTTACTCCGACGACGTCGAAGCACTGCACGGGATCACGCTGGAGATACCGGCGAACTCAATTACCGTGCTGTTTGGGCCGGCCGGCGGGGGAAAATCCACCTTGCTGCGCACGTTGAACCGGCTGAACGACCTTTCGGACATCAAGTCCGTTTCTGGCAGCGCCAGCCTGATCAACCAGGACAGCAGCCAGCTGGACTTGCTGGACCCCAGGCTGGATGTCATCGGCCTGCGCCGGCGAGTTTCGATGGTATTCGCCCGGCCGATTGTGCTGCCGATGACGATCCGCGAGAATCTGACGTATGGGTTGACCTTAGCCGGGGAACGAAATCCGGGGCGCCTGGCCGATGCAGTCGAGCGCAGCCTGCAAAAATCAGCCCTATGGGACGAAGTGAAAGACCGCCTGGACGAACCGGCCGTTTCGCTCTCCGGGGGTCAGCAGCAGCGCCTATGCCTGGCGCGCAGCCTGGCGCTCGACCCAGAAGTGATCATGCTGGACGAGCCCACCTCAGGGCTGGACCCGATTTCCACCACCAAAGTGGAAGCCTCGCTGCAGGAATTGAAAGAGAATTACACGATCATCCTGGTACCGCATTCGATCCAGCAAGCGGCACGCACAGCCGACCAGGCAGCTTTCCTTCTTCAGGGACATTTGATCGAGTATACCGAGGGGAAAGAATTGTTCTTGAATCCGCATGATAAGCGCACTCAAGATTATGTGGAAGGCCGTTTTGGATAAACGAGAGGCAGGTAAAGATGACCCGAGCTAACCTTGACTACAGGCTGCAAAAATTGCTGGATGAAATCCTGGCGTTGAACAGCATGGTGGAAACGGCAACGCTGCAATCGATTGAAGCGCTAAAAAACCACGATCTTGAGCTGGCCAGGCAGATTTATTACGGCGATGCGCAGATCAACGCCCGGCGCTTTGAGCTGGAAAACGACTGCATGATCACCATTGCCACCCAACAGCCAATTGTGGCGCATGATCTGCGCCTGGTGGCTTCCATCCTGGAAGTTGTGGCTGAGCTCGAACGGATGGGGGACTATGCCAAGGGCATCGCCAAAATCTGCCTGCAGATTGGCAACACGCCGCATGTTAAGCCGCTGGTGGATATCCCGCGCATGGCAGAGATTGCTGTCAGCATGCTGCATCGCTCGGTCCTGGCTTTCGTACAGTCTGATGCAGAGACAGCCCGTGAAATCCCCAAAGAAGATGATGAGGTAGACTCGCTATACAAACAGGTATACCGCGAGCTGGTATCGATCATGTTCAGCAACCCATCGACAATAGATCAGGCCAACTACCTGATGTGGGCGGCACACAACCTGGAGCGCATGGCAGACCGGGTGACGAACATCTGCGAACGAGCGGTTTATGTGGCGACCGGCCAGATGAAAGAAATCGACGTCTCGGACGACGAGGGGACTGTATAAAGATGATTACAGGGATGATCGGCCTGGGCAATCTCGGTACGGCAGTCGGCAACCTTATTGCCAGCAATGGTCATGAGGTGATCGGCTGGGAATATAATGCGCAGGTGGTTGACGAGATCAACCAGGCTCACACCAACGCCCGTTATCTGCCGGGGATTATCCTGGATCCCAAATTGAAAGCCACAAGCAATCTGCTTGAAGTGGTTGGCGAGCCTCCGGTGGTTTTTATTGCCCTGCCTTCGGTCTTCATCCAATCTACTCTGGGCAAGGTGCGGGAGCAGGTGAGCGCCCGGGCGATCCTGGTGAATATGGCCAAAGGCATCGACCGGGAGAGCGGATTGACTTCCTTCGAAACACTGCGCTGCATGTTCCCCGGCAACCCGGCGATCATGCTATCTGGCCCATCGATTGCCAACGAATTCGCCCTGGGGATGCCCACGGTGGTGGTGCTTGCCGGCCGCAACCGTAACGATTTGCTGACCGTCTCGCACCTGCTGGACAGCCCAACTTTCCGGACGCGCTTTTCCGACGACGAGATAGGCGTCGAGCTGGGAGGCGTGCTGAAGAATATCTACGCAATCGGGTTGGGGATGTTCGACGGCCAGGGCATTCGCAGCGTGAATTTCAGGGCAGCATACCTGACGATTGCCTCGGAGGAAATGGCCCGCATCGGCGTCGGGCTGGGCGCAAGGATCGAGACCTTCCTGTATTTATCCGGGATGGGAGACCTGCTGGCGACCTCGATGAGCGAGCACAGTCACAACCGGCTGATGGGCGAGCTGCTGGCGCAAGGCCTGACCCTGGATGAAATCAAGCAAAAGATGGGAGTGGCCCCAGAAGGCTACAACACGCTGCGCTCGATGCTCTACCTGGCCGAAAAGCTGCACATCTCGATGCCATTAGCCAAAGGGCTGTGGGACGTCGCCCATGGACGGATCAGCCCGGCGAATTTTATCAATTCATTCATCCGCGATTTTGTGAATTGAAACCAGGCTGCTGATCCAGCCAGAGCGAGCAGCCGATCCGCTGCTAACCCTGGAAACAGAATGGATTTAAATCGAAGCCTGGCGTGCCTCTTCCATCAAGGCGAAAATTTCCAGCGGCTCGCCCTTCTCAAGGGCACGCTCCAGGCTGATAGCCCCCTGGCTGCATTGGGTGACACACACGCCGCAGCCCATGCAGCGTGAAAAATCGACCTGGCTCTGATAATCTACGACGCTCAACGCCTGGAACTGGCAGGTTTCCCCGCAATCACCACAGCCGATGCACAGGCTCTCATCCACCTGGGCGATATAACCGGACGAGGTGAGCATGGGCGTGCCGTTCCGCTGGGCCTGCATCGCCCCGCAGCAGCAGGCGCAGCAGTTGCAAATGGCATAGAAGCGCCCTAACATCACGTCTTTAAAGAACGCATGGTGCACATGGCCGCGGGCATGCTCGGCTTCCAGGATGGCGGTCGCTTCCTGCCGGCTGATCCAACGGGAACGCGTCGGGTGATGCTCGATGACGTAACCGGCAAACGGCTCGCCGATGACCAGGCAAACATCCAAGGGCAGGCAGGGGTCGGGGCGCGAAACCCGGCAGGGACAGTCGAGAACAACGATATGGTCGGGGTTGGTCAGGATGATGTCACGCGCCCGCTGGTAGGGGATGATTTTTTCCAGATCCGGCAGGCGTACATCCTCATTGACCATCACGAGCTGGCGAGCACTTTCCAGAGGCACCACCTTGCCATGGTAGGTATCGGCAAAGGTCCGGCGCGGCTTTTGCGGCGGCAAGAAGTCCGCATCCGCAACATGATCAGTTTCCTGTTGGCCCCCGCCATTACGTCTGGCCATAAGCCTGGACACGCGGGAAACTGTAGGTTTCAGACGTTTCGCCAGAGGATGCTCCCCGATACCGATGCCGATGTACAGGTAAGTCCAGCGGGCATATACCAACCCATGCAGCACATCAAACCAGGAAAAACCCGGAGTGCGGCGGGCTTCCCGGATAAACTGCAGGGTGGAGGTTTTTACCCAGGGGGCGAAGTAGTTTTTCATCCTGCCGGGAATTGTATTAACTTTATTCGCAGCCGGCAAGTGACAATCTATGGGTTTCTGCCGGTAGATTGTCACTTGCCTACATGCCGGGTTAATCCTGAGCCGGAGCCGGCACACTTTCCGGCATCTTGGACGTATGCTGTTTCGTGGATTGCGGATTCGCACGGTACCAGGCTACGGTTTTTTTGACCGCAGTGCGCAGTGGTGTGGGCTGCATGCCAAACGCCCGCTCGAACTTGCTTGAGTCGACGATGAACGGCTTTTCAAACTCGTACATCATTTCAACCATCTCGCGCGCTCCGGGGACAAACAACCCGGCCAGGCGCATCATGTTCTTGCTGACGGTGCTGAGCTTCGGTGATTGGCCTATCTCTTCAAAAAACAGGCTCATGAGCTGACGCTGGGTGATGGCAGGTTGATCATTAGGCACATGCCAGGCCTGACCTAGAGCCTGATCGCGTTCCCCCAGGATAACGAGCGCTTTGCCAAAGTCCTCAATGAAAGTATAGGTATGGGGAACATCCAGTTTGCCGCCCAGCGAGGCGCTTTTGCCGGCCAGGGCAGGATAGATAGCACGGTCGCCAAGCGCCGAGTCCAATACGTATGGGCCAAAGAAATCCGAGGCGCGGCCTATCGCCACGCGCAGCTTGCCGCTGCGATGGGCAGCCAGAGCAGCCTGGGACATGGCGAGGCGAGTTTTGCCTTTGCGGGTCTGGGCGGCATATGGCAGATCTTCAGTCAGCAGCTTGCCGTTCGTATCGCCATACATGTACATGTTTTCACCAAGCACCAGCCTGGCGCCGGAAGAAGCCACACCCTCCAGGATAGCTGCCTGCAGGGGAGGGAACTTCTCGGGCCATTCATGGTACTCGGGCTGGGCGCATTGGTATGCCACCGCGGCGCCTTGCGTCAGCCGGCGGACAGTATCCACATCCAGGCAGTTACCGGCAACCAGCTCAACCCCCTGCGGCGCAGATTGCATCTGCCCGCTGCGATTGACCACCCGCACCTGGTAGCCCTTCTCCAGTGCTGCTTGCATCACCGACCGGCCGAGCGGTCCGCTTCCGAAAATGACATGTAAATCAGACATGGCGTGTTCTCCAATTCCATTGATCTTGTTTTATCTGGCCGTACCCGGCCTAAACTTCTTTCTATATTTACATTGTTTATTTATGTCGTAAATATACACCGTAGTTAATGGATTGTCAAGGGTTTTTAACCACGATTTCTGGTATGATTGCCCCACTCAACCAGATACCTTCAGAGGTGAATATTTGAACCGCGGTGTCCTGTACGCTATTGGGGCTTACTTGATTTGGGGATTCCTGCCCATCTATTGGAAAACCCTCAAGCAAGTGCCTCCGCTGGAGATCCTCAACAACCGCGTAGTGTGGTCGCTGGTGTTCCTGGGCATCCTGATTACGGCACGTAAAAACTGGCTGCCGCTGCGACAGGCCATCACCCGGCCGCGAGTGGTGCTGGTATACGGCATGGCGGCCTGCCTGCTGGCGGTGAACTGGCTGACCTACATCTGGGGAGTGAATGCCGGTTATATCGTCGAAACCAGCCTGGGCTACTTCATAAATCCGCTGGTGAATGTACTGCTGGGGGTGCTGTTCCTGCGCGAAAAACTACGCCCGCTGCAGTGGCTGCCCATCGGGATGGCCGCAGCCGGCGTGCTGTATCTGACCTTCAGCGTGGGCAATCTGCCCTGGATCGCCCTGGTGCTGGCATTTACCTTTGGCTTTTACGGGCTGGTGAAAAAGACTGCCCCTCTAGGATCACAGCACAGCCTGACGCTGGAGACCGGTATACTCTTCATCCCTTCCCTGGCGTACCTGGCCTTCATCTCTTTGCAAGGCAGCGGGGGATATGCGCAATACGATGCCAAAACAAACCTGCTGCTGGTTTTCACCGGAGTGGTGACTGCTGTCCCGCTGCTGCTGTTTGGGACAGCAGCGCGCAGCATCCCCTTATCTGCGCTGGGCCTGTTGCAATACATTGCCCCCACCTGCCAGTTTTTAATTGGGGTGCTGATCTACAACGAGCCTTTCACCAAATACAGCCTGATTGGCTTCAGCATCATCTGGACCGCGCTGGCATTATACTGGCTGGAAGGCTTCCTGGCACATCGCCAGGCGCCGGCCGGCTGCCAGCTGACCAATTCCCTAACTGACTGAACCGATCTATTCCCACTACACGCCGCAGCCAGGCCCGGGAATCTCAGGGGCTGGAAGCCGCAGCGCGCTTGCGGTAAGCCTTGATCCAGCGTTGGGCGTAGTTATCGCGGCCCAGGGCCAGGTCGGCAGCCAGTACAGCGGCGACAACTTCAGGGATGAGCGGGTTTGTAATCGGGCAGGTAACACCGACCTGGATGGCCATCGCAACAAAAGTGGCGTTAATATACTTGCGGTCGGGCAGGCCAAAAGAGACATTGCTGGCGCCCATCGAGACATTCACACCAAATTCCTTAACCACCAGCGCAACAGTATCCAGCGTCACCCGGCCGGCCTGGCTGTCGGAGCCCATCGTCAGGGTCAGCGGGTCAATGACGACATCCTCAGCCGGGATGCCCAGACGCCCGGCGCGCTCGATAATCTTAGCCGCCACCCGCAACCGCTCCTCAGCTGTCTTGGGGATGCCGTTATCGTCCATGCAAAGGCCAATAACGGCGGCGTGGTGCTCTTGCACCATTGGCAGCACCACAGCAAGGGAGTGTTCCTCCCCGTTAACCGAGTTGACCAGCGCCTTACCCGGGTAAACCGAGAGAGCGGACTCCAGCGCCTGCGGGCTATTGGTATCGATGCACAGCGGCGCATCGACGGCGGCCATGACTGCTTGCATAACCTGCTGCAACAAGGCCGGCTCATCGGCGCCAGGGACGCCGGCGTTAACATCCAGCACCAACGCGCCGGCGGCGACCTGGCTCAAGGCATCCTGGCGCACCAGATCAAGGTTGCCCTGCAGGAGCGCTTCAAGCATGACTTTACGCCCGGTGGGGTTGATGCGCTCGCCGATCATGACGGTCGGCCCGTTACGCTGAATCTTAACGGTTTTCGTTTGCGAAGAGAGATGCGTGGTTAGATTTTCTGCCATGCTGAACCTTTCTGGCCGGGAAGCCAGGTTGATTATACCGACCCCTGGCCTGTGTCGCAATCCATATTTGGGTCAAAATTGTAGCAACATGCGGTAAAATCCTGGGCAAGGTCCTGCCATGCAGGCGTCAATAATCATGCGGAGGAACAGGCAATGAACAAAATCGAAGCGCTGCTGGAAAGCGAACCCATCCTGCTGCTGGACGGCGCCATGGGCACTTTGCTGATGTCCGCCGGATTGGAAAGCGGCGCTTCGCCCGAGCAGTGGAATTTGCTTTACCCAGAGCGGGTGCGCGCCGTGCACCGGGAATACATCCAGGCCGGGGCGCGGCTGGTGCTGACCAATTCTTTTGGGGGCACCCGGATACGGCTCAAGCGGCACATGCTGGAAGAGCAGGTCGCTGAGATCAACCGGGCGGCAGCCGCCAATGCGCGTGCCGAGGCCGATGCTGCCCCGCAACCCGTGCTGGTGGCCGGATCGATGGGGCCGAGTGGGGAGCTGCTCAAGCCGCTGGGGCCGCTGACCTACGAGGCCTGTGTGGCTGCTTTCGCCGAGCAGGCTGCCGCCCTGGCAGAAGGCGGCGCCGACCTGCTGTGGGTAGAGACAATGAGCGACCTCAACGAGGTCAGGGCCGCGGTAGAAGGCGCCCGATCGACCACCCACCTACCGATCGCCGCGACGCTATCCTTTGATATGAAAGGCCGCACGATGATGGGCACAACTCCCGCCAAAGCAGTCGAGGCGCTGGGCAACCTGGATCTGCTGTTCATCGGCGCCAACTGTGGCACCGGACCGGACGAGATGGAGACCATCATCCAGGCCATGCACGCCGCCAACCCGAATGCCCTATTAATTGCCAAGGCCAATGCCGGATTGCCGAAACTGGTTGAAGGACAGGTGATTTACGACGGCTCGCCGGAGCGGATGGCCGAGTACGCGCTACGCATCCGCGAGCTAGGAGCGCGCCTGGTTGGCGCCTGCTGCGGCTCGACGCCCGAGCACATCCGGGCGATGGCGGAGGCGCTAAAGAACTAGTGATTGCGCCAAACCCAAATGCTACAAGAAACTGTGCGGTGATTTAGAAATCCTCTTTTGAATTCGCAGCACCAGGAAAGTCAGCCAGGGGGAGGGGTGTTTTTTGTCGGCAAAAGACCAACCCTTCCAGGACTGGTACATCGAACCGGCAGTAAAGCGTCCGTTAGCGTCCGTCTGGGCGATGACCACTTCAAGCATATCTACAAAACGGGAATCGGTACTCAAGTAGGGGAAGCGACTGAGCACCTCAACAACATGCAGGATGTCATACCAGACGTAAGGGTATTTCAGCTTGCGGAAATCCGTACCCATGCCAAATAAATAAGGCTTCTGTTCAGCGCGCCTCTCCCAGCACTGCAAGATTGCCTGTCCGGCAGCATGCGCCGCCGGGCTATCCAACTCCTGAGGAATTAAAGAGAGCGCTTTTAAGGCGTACAGGTTGGCCACCGGGCACGGATCGCTTTTTCGCCCCGGGCCGCGGAAGCGCCCCAGCTCAGAGGCGGCTGCACAGGGGAAGCCGTTGTCACGGAAACTGGCCAGCAGGTGTTGCACCGCGGATTGAACACGCCTGTCTTGATCCAGACCAGCGGCCAATAAAACGTACAAAAGTGTCGGCGCGTCGCATAAAATCCAGGCCCATTGATCCTGGCCAGTACCACCGAAGGCCGTTGGAATATTGAGCAGAGTCTGGAAAGCGCCGTCTGGCGATTGATGGGCCATAAGGGATTCAACAGCCAGATTCATTCCGGGGTCATCCTGGCGCAGGCCAAAGTCCGCCAGCACGCTGAGGGCATACAGCGGGTGACTCGCATCATTATGACGTCGGAGAGCAGCTCCCGGCCATGAAGCTGCCCTGGCGATCAGCTCCTGTACTTGGAGGTGTCCCAGCATCGCAGCGCGTGCCAATGCAACTTCGGGATCCTCTTCTGCCTGACCTAGCAAATCCCGGCGGACCCGGTATTGTGTCCAAGGCTCGTTCAACTCCAGCAACCAATCGATCAGTATTGAAGAGGATTTAATCATATACTTAGAGTATAGCCGATCGGAAGGTATGCATGACTCAAAGTCGCCAAATCCCAGTTTTTATCTGGCGCTGGATGAAGACACTGAGCCGGCGCATGGTGCGCAGCTATAACGGAAAAAGCCGCATGAGCCGGATGGTGCTGCTGCTGACCACCACCGGGCGTAAAAGCGGCCTGGAACGCACAACCCCCCTGCAATTCGAAGAAATCGATGGCGTGTACTACGTCGCATCCGCCCGCGGCCGGGGTGCGGACTGGTTTCGCAACCTGCAAGCCGACCCACACGTGCGGGTGCGCGTGGGCGAGCGCCAGTTCGATGCCCTGGCCGAGGCGATCACGGACCCCGAGCGGATTGCCGATTTCCTGGAGTATCGCAGACAACGCCACCCGCGCATGATCAGTACTTTGCTGCGGCTGGAAGGGCTGCCGAGCCGCCATACGCGCGCCGAATTGGAGCAGTTCGCCGCCGAGAAGACCGTGGCGGCGCTGCACCTTGTGAGAAGTCAAACTGCAATTCAGGGAAGCCAGGTGTGAGGATCAAACCTTTCCTGTTCCAATAACTGGTCCAGGTGGTCCAGCAGAGTCTCTAATCGAGCGAGCAGGAGAGGGTCGCCAGTAGCAGCGGCGGCCAGCACGGCGGCGACATCCAACGGCATATCTACCGGCAGGCAGGCGCAGCGGGACTGCGCCTGTTCCAGCAGGCGCTTTTCACCGGGGTGCAGCTCCCGGTTGAGTGCAAACAGGATGTCGAAATAGCTGGCCAATAAAGCGGCCAGGCGGTGGTTGAGGCTTACCAGGTCGCCGCGCCGGGCGGCCTTTTCAATTTGAGCCTTGTACGAAGGAATAATGCCGCGCAAAACGGTGTGGTTGAGAGCGATGATGTTGCGCCGCAGCGCCTCCGGGTAGGGTTGGCGGCAGGTGTCCTGCATTGCCGCCAACCAGCCATCAGGGTCGTAGAAAACCTCGGAATGGAGCACGGTACAAGCAAAGCAGGTGGAGTAGCCCAGCGAGGCCAGGTTCTCTTGATAGGTACGCTGGATTTGCGCTTCCATCCAGGCGGCATCGAAGTAGACCGCGTCGATCTCGATGCCGCTGGCGGCATGCATCCACTCGTCGCCCGGCCCCCAAAAGGTCAGGCCCAGGCTGAGACGAGAAGCACCGCCCGCTCGCTCGACGATCAAGCGACGCTCATCCAGCGGTATGTCCTCGCGGGTATATACGTACAGGTCGATGTCGGAGGCGGCGTCGCTCGTCCCGCTGCCCTGGGAGCCGCCAACTGCTACCGCGACGACCTGCGGCAGGGCGGAGAAGAGCGAGGCGATGTTTTTAGAAAGAGATTCGTGGAGGGGGTTTACGGGAAGCTGCCTTTCTGATGGTCATGCAAATAATACTTATATCTCAGCAATCCGATTATAGCAGCAGCTAAAACCACTTCATGGACAATAGTACTTTTATGTATAATTGATATTGAGGCTTCAATGAATTTCGATAAAGTCCGGCAGTATAAACCCCAGATTATTCAAATTGCCCAAAGACATGGAATTTCACATGTCTATGTGTTTGGGTCGGTTGCCCGCGGAGAAAATGATCCCTTGAGCGATGTGGATTTTCTGGTAGAGATGGTGGAAGGGGCATCCCTGTTTGGTGTGGCTGGTTTCTGCTATGAAACCGAAAAATTACTTGGCGTCCAAGTTGACGTTGTTCCCCTATCCGTGCTCCCCCAGGTAACAGATCAGGAGTTTGTTAAGAACATTCAAAGAGAAGCAGTCGCGCTATGAGGGACATTTCAAAGCTTCTCAATGACATGCTGGATGCCATCATAGCCATCGATCATTACACAGCCTTATCCTTCGACGAGTTTCTTGCCGACGATAAAACCCAGGACGCAATCATGTTCAACCTGGTGGTCTTGGGTGAAGCAGCCGATCAAGTCCCGGATGAATTTCAAGAAAAACATCCGGAAATCCCGTGGGCTTCTATTATTGGGACAAGAAATGTGATCGTGCATGGTTACGACCAGGTCAAATTGCAGATCGTCTGGGATATCATCCAGAAGAACCTGCCGTCTTTGAAAGAACACCTGGCAAATCTGATTTAAGGTAGACCGAGCTTTTGGCCAGGTAAGTAGGCCATTGAATTGAGTATTTCCGTTCTGAGCTACCGGTATCATTATTAATTTTCTCCAGTCCCGGTTTAACAAATATGACCCATCTACCCCGCTTCGACGCTCACATTCGCCCGGCACAAGCCGCCGACCTGCCGGCCTGCGTTGAGGTATACAACCAGTCGCTGAGCGATATGCAGGCTCGCCACAACTTTCCGCAATCACCCTCCTATCCATTCAACGAAATGCTGGCGCTTTACCAGCATATTCTGGAGACCGGCATCTTTTATGTATCTGAGGTAGATGGCCGAATTGGCGGGATTGCCTGCGCCATCCTGCGCGGGCGGTGGTGGTTTCTAGCCGGCTTTTGGGTGCGGCCGGGCATGCAGCGCAGCGGGCTGGGCGGGCCGCTGCTGCGGAGGGTGTGGCAGGCAGGCCAACAGGCTGGGGCAAGACAATTTTTCGTATGGTCGTCCGTCGATCTGCCAGCTATGGCAACCTATATGAAGCTGGGCATGCTGCCGGGATACCAGATCCTGACCTTCGAAGGCAAGGCACTGCTACCGCCCGAGTCGCCTGCGGGATATGCACTGGAACCGCTGGATAAAGATTTAGCCTGCCGGATCGACGAGCGCACTCTGGACACCCAACGCCAGGTGGATCACGAATTTTGGCTCCGAACTGGCGCCCGCGGCTATCAGGTGCGTAACCAGGGCGAGCTGATCGGCTATTTTTACCAGGCGGATGGGCTGATCGGCCCGGCAGCCTGGCTCCACGCGGCCCATGCAATACCCCTGCTGACATTGGCCTGCCAGGCAGCCGCCCTGCAGGGATTCTCCGTACGCCTGCGCATACCCGGTATGAACCACGCTGCCCTGCGTTTCGCCCTGGGGAATGGTTTACAGCTGATTGGTTACTCACACCTGCTGCTCACAGCACCCTTTGGCCGGCTGGAGCATTACCTGCCCTCCGGGCCAGGCTTGTTTTAGGTAGGCGGCCAGTGGTCCAGATCATCCCCTACCAGAGTCGTTGGCCGGCTGAATTCCAGCAGATCGCCTCCCTGCTTAAACAGGGGCTGGGCGAGATGGCGCTGCGCATCGACCATATCGGCTCTACAGCAGTGCCCAGCCTGGCGGCGAAGGATGTGATTGATATCCAGGTAACAGTGGCGGCTCTGGACGAGCGCCTGAGGCAGGCATTCGAGGCGCTGGGCTTGCCCGGTGTGGAAGGTATGCAGCACGACCACCGCCCGCCGGGAGCAACAGGCCCGGATAGCGACTGGGAGAAGCTGTATTTTCACGAGGCTCCGGGCGAGCGCCGGGCGCACATCCACGTGCGAGTGGCGGGCCGCCCCAACCAGCGCTACCCGCTCCTGTTTCGAGATTATCTGCGGTCGCACCCCGCCAGCGCGGCAGCCTACGCCGAGCTCAAACGCCGGCTGGCAGCCGGTCTGGCCAACCCAGAGGATTACCCTGAGGTGAAGGACCCGGCGGTCGATCTGATTTATTTCCCCGCAGAAGACTGGGCAGCCGCAACAGGCTGGAAACCTGACACTGCCGAAGGATAAATAATCCCGCTTGACAGCCCGGCTCTCGCTCGTTAGAATGCCTCCCTCATGGACGGGATCACTTTCTCTCTGCTGCTGCGCGGCCTGCTGATCGGCTTTTCGATAGCCGCACCGGTGGGTCCAATTGGGGTGCTGTGCATCCGGCGCACCCTGGCAGAGGGGCGTATGGCCGGCGTGCTGACCGGCCTGGGGGCAGCCACCGCCGACGCGCTGTATGGCTGCATCGCCGCCTTTGGTCTGACCTTTATCTCCGCATTTCTGGTGCGCCAGCAGGATTTGCTGGCCCTGGCAGGAGGCGCATTCCTGTGCTACCTGGGGGTGCGCACTTTTCTATCCAGGCCGGCCGAGGGAGCTGCTCCTTCGGGCAGCGGCAAGAGCCTGCTCGGTATGTACACCTCCACATTCTTCCTGACCTTGACCAACCCGCTCACCATCCTGTCGTTTGCCGCGATTTATGCCGGGTTGGGGCTGGCAAGCATCTCCCAGGCGCAGGGCAGCAGCCAGGCGAGCGAATACCTTTCGGCTGCACTGGTGGTGCTGGGGGTGTTCCTGGGTTCGGCGAGCTGGTGGCTGCTGCTGAGCGGTGTCGTCAGCCTGTTCCGCAGCCGGGTCACGCCAGGCACGCTACGCTGGATCAACCGCATCTCCGGGGTGATCATCCTGGGTTTTGGGATAGCCATGCTGATCCAGCTGTTACTGGGCGTATAATAATCCCGGCTCCCTACAGGATGAGCCCCGACACCAACCTCGAAAGAAGGAAACATCATGGCAAAATCGATCCTGATCATTGGTGGGGGAATCGCAGGGCTGGCCGCCGGCTGCTACGGCCGGATGAACGGCTATGACACCAAAGTTTTCGAGCTGCACGACCTGCCCGGTGGGCTGTGCACGGCCTGGGAACGCAAAGAATTCATCTTCGACGGCTGCATTCATTACCTCTACGGCTCCGGCCCCGGACAGCCGTTTTACCGGTTGTGGGAAGAGCTGGGCGGCGTCCAGGAGCGCCCCATGCTGCACCACCAGGATTTCATGCGGGTAGTCGATCGGGACGGACGGGCTTTTACTTTATATGCCGATCCGGATCACCTGGAGCAGCACATCCGGGAGCTTTCCCCGGCAGACGCCCCGCTGGGCAAGATGTTTGCCGATGGCATCCGCTCGTTTATGCAATTCGATATGTCGCGACTGGTAGCCCAGCCACGCGCCATGATGAACCCGCTGGACTGGGGTAAATTCTTCGCCAGCATGATGCCCTACCTGGGGCCACTGCTGCGCTGGTGGCCGCTGGATGCAGCTGCGTATGGCCACCGCTTCCAGGACCCGTTGTTGCAGAGGGCTATCCCGCTGGCTTTTGGTTGGAACGAAATCCCGATGATGGCAGCATTGATGCAGCTGGCCTACATGCACAACCGCAACGCGGGCTTTCCGGCAGGCGGCTCGCTAGAATTCGCCCGGGCGGTCGAAAAGCGCTACCTGGCGCTGGGCGGCGAGCTGTATTATAAAGCTCAGGTAGAGAAAGTCCTGGTGGAAAACGACCGGGCAGTGGGCGTTCGGCTGTACAACGACGATGAATACCGGGGCGACTACGTTATCTCGGCGGCGGATGGATATAAAACAATTTTCGATATGCTGGATGGGACGTATTCCAGCCGAGCGATCCGCCGCATGTACGACGGGCACCTGCCGATCCGCCCACAAATCCAGGTATCGCTGGGCGTAGACCGCGACTTTTCCGGCGACCCGCACTGGGTCACCTACCTGCTGGACCAGCCGGTGCAGATCGCCGGCGAGGAGCGCAGTGACATCGGGGTCAAGCACTACTGCTTCGACCGCAGCCTGGCGCCGGCCGGCAAGTCCTCCCTTGAAGTGATGCTGGCCTCGGATTACGATTACTGGCAGCGCATTTACGGCCATAAGCTGTACGATACCGAGCAAATCCAGGTCTCGGATATCGTGATCGACCTGCTGGAGAGATACTACCCTGGTTTGAAAGACCAGGTCGAGGTGGTGGATGTGGCCACGCCGCTCAGTTACGAGCGCTACACGGGCAGCTGGAAGGGATCCACCACCGGCTGGCTGCCCACGCGGCAGACGATGCTCATGCTGCTGCTGGGGGTGAGCAAAACCCTGCCGGGGCTACAGAACTTCTATATGGCCGGCCAATGGGTAGAGCCGGGCGGGAGCCTGCCGCTGGCTGCCGCATCCGGCCGCAACGCCATCCACACCATCTGCCACCAGGATGGAAAAGCGTTCGTCACCGCCACGCCATAAGGCTGCTGGAAAACACGTTAGCCCAGCTAATGTCTGGGGATTCAACTCTTGGAGCTGCGGCGCCAGGCCGGCCAGGCGCGGTGCAAAAAGATAAAAAACCGCCTCCGGCGGGCTGCCATTGGCGGTCAACTGCTCTACCAAGAAGGCGCTGGCTAGCTAACAGCCAGCGGTCTTAGTAGCCGGAATATCCCGGGACTTTCTTGCGCCCGGCGCCGCCGGCATACCAGGCAATGTCAAAGACCAACGCCAGGCCAACCCATAGCCAATCCAGGTTGTTGATCGGGAACACGAGCACGTACATTAAAGTTGCCCACGGGGCGAAGATCAACCCGAGCAGCGGCCAGATGATGGTATTAAACGCTGCATCGACCTTTCCTGGTACGAGCAGCCAGTAAACCAGAAAAGCAAAACGCGGCCCAAGAAACATGAGTGTAGCAAAAAAGCAGCACATAGTCATTCTCCTTTGGTCAAATCAATGGATCATTAAACTCTCTGTTGCTTTATAGAACACCGTATTTCGAAAGGAGTTGCACTACCTCTTTATTTCCGGTGGCGCAGAACCCATTTCCATAATTCCACCACCAGGATCACCGCAATGCCGGCTCCAACCGGTATCAGCAGGTGCTGAACGTCCAGTGCGACGGTATCAAAAACGACCTGCAGGAAAGGCACGTAGACCACCAGGAGCTGCAGTGCAATCGTCGATAGGATTGCCCAGATCATCGAGCGGTTGGTGAACAGCCCCAACCGAAAGAGCGACTCTTCTTCCGAGCGGGCTTCCAATGCCAGTGCCAGCTGGGCGAAGATCAATGTGGTAAAGAGCAGCGTCTGCCAGGTCGGATCGCCAGCTTGGTAGGCAATGTAACCGATAACAATGGAGATGATGCTCATCACGATCCCGATGACAATGATAAAAGCCAGCATCCCGTGACCGAAGACACTCTCCGTGGAGGAGTAAGGCGGGCGCTTCATGACATTTTTCTCAGCCGGCTCCACGCCTAGCGCCAGGGCCGGCAGGCCGTCGGTGACCAGATTCATCCACAGGATTTGCAGCGGGAGCAGAGGAATGGGCATACCGAGGAAAGGCCCAATCAGCATGACAGCAATCTCGCTGGCGTTGCAGCTCAGCAGGTACTTGATGAAGCGCCGGATGTTGTCATAGATCACCCGGCCTTCTTCGACCGCGGCCACGATGGTGGCGAAGTTATCGTCCAGCAGCACCATGTCGGCAGCTTCTTTGGAAACATCCGTGCCAGTAATGCCCATGGCAACGCCAATATCCGCTTTGCGCAGCGCAGGGGCATCGTTAACGCCATCGCCGGTCATGGATACAATGCGCTGCTGATCCTGATAAACCTGGATCAGGTTCAATTTGTGCTCCGGAGAGACCCGGGCGAAGACCGACACCCGATCGGCTTTTTCCTTTAAATCGGCCACTGACATCTTATCCAGTTCCTGGCCGGTGATAAATTCATCATTGTCGGTCATGCCGAGCTGCTTGGCGATATGCAGGGCGGTAAGCGGGTGATCGCCAGTAATCATCACCGGACGGATACCCGCCGTCTTGCACAGGCGGATGGCCTCGGTAACCTCTGGGCGTGGCGGGTCGATCATCCCGAACAGCCCAAGCAAGATCAGGTTCTGCTCGACCGCTTGCAGCTCTTCCTGGTTGGGTTTGTGATCAAAGCCGCGCAGCCCGACACCCAGGACGCGCATGCCTTTCCCGGCCAGGGTCTCGTTACCGGCCCGGATGCGCTCTTTCCAGCTATCATCCAGCGGCTCCAGGCGGCCTTCCACCCAAACCTGGCTGGAAACTTCCAGCAAGCCATCGACCGCTCCCTTCGTGAAAGCCATGTAGGAGGGAGGCGCTTCCGGCGTAACCCGCCGCTCCCAGACAGGCACCAGGCTTTCCGGCAGCTCTGAGGGCGATTGAGGTGTGCGGTGGACGGTTGTCATGCGTTTACGCACCGAGTTGAAGGGTAGCTCGGCAACGCGCGGGAAAGCCACCTCCAGGACATCTTTCATGATGCCGTATTCGGCAGCCGCCAGAACCAATGCCCCTTCCGTAGGATCGCCGACCGCCGTACAACCTCCCTCGCATGCCTGCCCCTGGCGCACCAGGACGGCGTCGTTGCACAGAGCACCGCTGACCAGGAGCAGGTCGAGGGTGGGCACAATGACCTCCGGTTTCTTACCTTCAGGCAGATCGAGGAAGAAGCGCTTTTCATTCGAGCGCTGCACCAGGTCGAGGCGGTGGTTTGCAATATCCAGGGCGGTGACCGTCATCTTATTTTGGGTCAGGGTGCCGGTCTTGTCGGAGCAGATCACACTGACCGAGCCCAGGGTTTCCACAGCAGGGAGTTTACGGATCAAGGCCCGGCGCTTGAGCATGCGCTGCGCTCCCAGGGAAAGGGCGATCGTCACCACGGCCGTCAGGGCTTCGGGGATGGCCGCCACCGCCAGGCTGACGGAAGTCAGCAGCATATTCTCGATATTTTCAGGCGAGGGATCACGGGCGATCCCGAGCAAGAAAATAATGGCCACCAGGATCAGGGCGCCAATCGCCAGGTATTTCCCCAGGCTGTCCAGGCGCTGCTGGAGGGGCGTTTTCTCCTCTTCCACCGACTGGATCAGGTTAGCAATGTGCCCGAGCTCGGTCTGCATGCCGGTTTCGGTGGTCACGAACTCGCCCCGCCCGTAATTTACGATTGTGCCGGAGTACAGCATGTTGCGGCGGTCGCCCAGGGCCTTTGCGGTGTCATACACCAGGTCGGGGTTTTTATCCACCGCTTCCGACTCGCCGGTCAGGGCAGCTTCCATCACGCGCAAATTCTGGCTGGCCACGACGCGGCCGTCGGCCGGAACAACATTACCGGTCTCAAGGATTACGATGTCGCCTGGCACCAGCTCGCGCGCCGTGATTTCCTGCACCTGCCCGTTGCGGCGCACCCGCACGGTTGGCACAGCCATGCGCTTCAGGGCTGCCATGGACTGCTCAGCTTTCATTTCCTGGGTGTAGCCCAGGGCGGCGTTCAGCACAATGATCGCCAGGATAACAAAGCCATCTATATATTCTTCGGGATGCTGGGCAAGGACAAACGAAATCACCGCAGCTGCAAACAGGATCAGGGTCAAAATCCCGGTGAGCTGCTCGCGTAAAATCTCCCAACGGGTTCGCCCACCACGCTCTACGAGCTCATTGGGGCCTACCTGCTCCAGCAGGAGGACGGCCTTCTCGGAGGCTAAGCCCTGGGAAGGTTCCACTCCCAGGGTGGACAGGGCGTCGGCAGCCGTGAGCCGGTACCACTCTGTCTGAGAATCCCCTGCGGGTTGATTGGGTACTGTCGCTCGATCAGCCATATTCACCTCATCATGATGAGATTTCGCGCCAGATTCCAGGCGCAAGATTACTGCAATTTTAACCGATGTCTTTCAATAATTGACCAGCTGCCGGTGGAATCCAGGCCGACTCACGACTTCGATCCATAATATAATACCCCAAACACATCCGAAGGAGCTCCGATCGTCATGGAAAAAACCCGTCCGACAGCCATTTCTCAACTGGCTCTGCCAGAACGCATCCTGCTTGGCCCAGGCCCCAGCCTGGCGGACCCGCGCGTCTTGCAGGCAATGACCACGCCGCTGCTGGGACATCTGGACCCAGCTTTCCTGGGCCTGATGGATCGCATCCAGGAACTGCTGCGCTACGTCTTCGAGACCTCCAACCGCCTGACAATCCCCGTTTCGGGTACCGGCTCGGCGGCTATGGAAGCCGCCGTGGCAAACATGGTGGAGCCGGGTGACAAAGTGCTGGTCTGCAGCAATGGTTATTTCAGCCTGCGGATTGCAGAGATGGCGCGCCGCTATGGTGGCGATGTACTCACCATTACCCGCCCGTGGGGCGAGGTTTTCACGGCCGAAGAAGTGCAGGCTGCCTTGCAGCAACACCCTGCCAAGGTGGTGGCTGTGGTCCACGCCGAGACATCCACCGGCGCTTTGCAGCCACTGGACGACATCCTGCGGGTCGTCCACCAGGCGGGAGCTTACCTGATCGTGGATGCAGTGACTTCACTGGGCGGCCTGCCGGTGAGCGTCGACCTGCGCAAGATCGATGTATGCTACAGCGGGGCGCAAAAATGCCTGAGCGCCCCACCAGGCGTCAGCCCGATCACCTTCTCGCCACGCGCAGCCGAAGTGCTGCGGGAGCGCCGCACGCCCGTGGCAAACTGGTACCTGGACTGCACCCTGGTAGAGAAGTATTGGGGGAAAGAGCGCACCTACCACCACACGGCCCCCATCTCCGCCAACTATTCGCTGTTCGAGGCACTGAGCATCGTGGCCGAAGAAGGGCTGGAAGCACGTTGGGCGCGTCACCGCCGCAATGCCGAGCTGCTGTGGCAGGGGCTGGAAAGCCTGGATCTGACGCTGCATGTCCCGATCGCCTACCGGCTGCCGACCCTGACGACAGTACGCGTTCCTGATGGCGTGGATGAAACCCAGCTGCGCATGCGCTTGCTGAACGAATACAATATCGAGATTGGCGGAGGCCTGGGTGAGCTCAAAGGCCGGGTATGGCGTATCGGACTGATGGGCTACTCGTCCAACCCAGATAATGTAGACCTGCTGCTCTCAGCTTTCGAAAAACTACTTCACTAATTCCTGCAGACGGCAAACCGACCACCTGCCCTGGCAAAACCTTATATCCCGCCCATTAATATGAGCGGGATATAAGTATTTATAGGGATTCCGCAGCCCGCCTGGCTTAATTCAAATTTTATCGTTTATGATTAAAGTTTGGTTTTAGAACAGAAATAAGGAAAGAGGTAAAGAATCATGAAACGAACGATTGTAATCACAGCGCTGCTGGTAACGGCGCTGCTTGGCGCCGGCTGCGGCGCATTTGCGCCGGCCGAACCGACCGCCACGCCTACCCAGGTGCCTCCCACAGCTACCCAGGAGCCGTCCCCGACTCCATCACCGATCCCGACCGAAACGCCGATCCCCTCCCCCACCTTGCTGCCAACTGTAGCGCCGGTGGACTTGAATGCGGCGGGTGTCTTGGGGCCCAGTGAGTTTTCGATCACGCCACCTGACACAATCGGCAGCGCCAACTGGATACAGGTGCCCGGGACGCCCTATGACCCGAACATCCCGGCCTCCTTGAACGGCCTGCCGCCACACCTGCTGGTCACCTTCGACCAGGACCAGGTTGATCCGAATATGTTCGATATCACTCAGCGCCAGGGACGCATCCTACCGGTGCAAGCGTACCTATCCATGTATGCCCAGGCCGGCGTGAGCCAGGTGCAGGAGAGGATCGAGCAGCTGGAGCAGCTGCTGCAAGATAAACCCAACCCTGTCGAGAGCGGCATCCCTGTATTGCCGGGAATCAACGCAGTCCAGTCACTGCACGCCAAGGTGAAATACATCGATTTCGCCGGCGGGACGGGGATGGCCTTCCTGGCATCCTACAGTCAGGATGTATCCGCCATCACTAACGAGCGGCTGTTCTACTTCTTCCAGGGCTTATCCGAGGATGGCCAGCAGTATGTCTCGTTCGTCTACCCGGTGTCCTCAACTTCACTGCCCAATACGGCAGCCGATGTGCCCTCCGAAACGACGGCAGCAGTGGAGTCTGACCCGAATAAATACCTGGCAGACATGACAGCCGCACTGGAAGCGGCGCCTGCCAGCGACTTCAGCCCAGATTTGACCCAGCTGGACAGCATGTTCCAGTCGATCCGCATTGGCGCCATCCCGCCCACAGCCACCCCTGTCCCCGCCGGACCACCCATTGCCGGCACCTCCTGGTTCTGGCGCTCATTCATCAAAGCGGATGGCAGCCAGACCACAGTAACCGAGTATGATAACTATATGCTCGAATTTCTGGCCGGCGGTATGGTGAGCGTTCTGGCGGATTGCAACAAGGGCAGCGGTACATACCGCACCAGCGGCACGCAGATCACCATCCAGGTCACCACCTCGACCCAGGCTTCTTGCGGTTCGGAGTCGCTGGGCACGCAATATGTCACCTTGCTCAACGCTTCGTTTGCCTACGCCGTACAAAACGGCGTGCTGGCGCTGTTCTCCAACGACGGCACGATGAATTTCGGGCCCTCTGTTCTGGTGACGCCTACCGCCGGCACAGGCACCCCGGTGCCGGTCAATGGCCCGGTTGGCCCAGTGTGGTACTGGATAAGCTTCCAGGGAGCGGACGGGACGAGCATCACGATAGCCGACCCGGATAAGTATTCGCTGCAACTGATGGCGAATGGCAGCGCCAATATGAAGGCCGACTGCAATACTGCCAGCGGGACCTACAGCCTGAACGGCACCAACCTGCAGATTGACGTACTCACCAGCACCAAGGTCGCCTGCCCGGAAGGTTCCTATTCAGATCAGTTCCTGAACTACCTGGACAGCAGCGCCTCCTTCAATCTAAATAACAGCAACAACCGGCTCAACCTTACGCTGGCGGATGGCAGCGTGATGCGCTTTACGAAGTAATCCACCCAGCCAGAACCTGCAACAGCAGCTCCGGGAAGTCATTCCGGAGCTGCTGTCTTTTTACAGATTGTGGTAAGATATTTCGTATGCCGAAGAAATTTCTTCTCGTCCTGCCGTTATTAGCCCTGTTGCTGATGGGGGCTGACCGTCCGGTCAGGATTCAGCTGAAGATCATCAACCGGTCGGGCTATGCACTGTCAATCTGGCTGAGCGGCACTGCCGTGGAACCCGGCACCAGCTTGTTTGACCTGTTCCGCGAAGGCCGCTGGGTTGAGCCGGAAGACGAAGACACGATCTACTACTATTTCACGGTCCCCAAGGGCAGCCGTGAAGCACCGACGGAAGCTCTCTTTGAGATTGCGCGCGGCCAATACACCATCCGGGCCGAATACACCAAACCCTGGGACCCGGTCTACCCGGACAACCCGTGCATACAGCAGCCGCCCAAGGCTCTGATTGCCCTGCGCAACACGCAAATCACCTTCACGCCCTGCTTCTTATTCCCAAAGCCATGGACCGGGGGCGAACCGGGGATGATGAAGTTCTGGCAGTTCCGCAAGCAAGTGCTTTACTAAAAAAAACCAGGCGATTAATCGCCTGGTTTTTTGTTGCCCTGGTCGTCCCACACAAACAGGGCCGATTTCGGTCCCCCACACCGAAAATGTGCAGGGGATCGCTCCAAACAAGTTACGCGGATTTTACAAACAGGTTAGGCTGGTATTCAAGCTCTTTGACCGGGATGCCCGGCTCGAACTGGCTGGAGCCGGCCAGGGCGGCAATGGCGATCGGATCGGTAATCACGTTCACGATCTTGCCGTCCATCATCTGGACGACCTTGTCCACGAAACGCACCATGCGCAGGTCATGTGTGACAATGATGCCGGCCTTCTTCTGCTCGTGGATCAGGTCGGAGAAGATTTCTACCACCTGGAAGGCACGCTCGGTGTCCAGGCTGGCGGTGGGCTCATCGGCCAGCACCAGGCTGGGGTTGTGGATCAGGGCGCGGGCGATGGCGACGCGCTGCTTCTGGCCGCCGGAGAGCTGGCGGGGTAAATTGTTCATGCGATCGCCAAGCCCCAGGCGAGCGAGCAGCTCGACTGTGCGCTGCTGGCCGGCTTTATCGTAATCGCCGTTCAAGCGCAGCATGAGCTCGATGTTCTCACGCACCGTCAGGTAAGGCACCAGGTTGTTGGCCTGGAAAGTGAAGCCGATCTTCTCGCGGCGGAACTTCACACGGCGGCTTTCCTTCATCTTGCTCAGATCCTGACCGTCGATCATGATCTGGCCTTCGGTGGGCAGGAGCAACGCCGCCAGCATGGCCAGCATAGTGGTCTTGCCGGATCCGCTGGGGCCAACCAGGGCGATAAACTCTCCAGCTTTCACCTCCAGGCTGGCCTGGTCCACGGCTCGAACAACCAGGTCACCGGTTTGATAGATTTTGCTTACCGATCGAGTTTCAACAATGTTTTCCATGGAATAATCCTTCCAGTATTTTATATGAGAGCGAAATTCAGGACGACAGGCCCAGGGCCATGAGGGGTTCGGCTTTCACAGCCATCCACACCGATACCAGGCCGCCCAGCGGGCCGATCAGGATCAGGGACAGGATCGCTGCGGCAGCCGCCTGCCCGGTGAATACGATGGGGATGCCTTCTGGCAGGCCCAGGGAGAGGGCCAAGGTGCCGGCGGCGCCCAGCAGCACACCAAAGACGGTCACGGCCAGGATTTGCAGTACCACGGCGCCACCCACTGTACGGTTGCCCGTGCCAATCGCTTTCAGCATACCAATGTTAGGGATCTTCTGCAGGGTCTGGATCTGGAAGAAGCCGCCAATCACGAGGATACCAATCAGCAGGGTGAAGCCGCGCTGGGTATTGAGGGTGCTCTGCTGAGCAGCATAGCCAGGGGTAGCTTCGTAGGCAGTAACAACATCGGTGACTTCGACATCTTCAACCTGGATTTCAATGGCTGCCGCCATCGATTCCAGGGCAGCCGGATCATCCAATTGAACAGCCAGGATATTGTATGCAACACCGCTGCCTGCCATGCCCCCTGCGCCAGCAAGCGCGGCCTGCGGGCGGATCTCGTCCCAAACCTCGAGCGGAATAAAGATAGATGGCTGGAAGAAATACTGTCGCCCATCGGTGATCCCGGCGACTTTCAGATCGAAATACTCTTCGTCGGTGCCCTGGATGCTCTTGATGGTAATGATATCCCCAACCTGGATACCGGCCTGCTCAGCCATCTTACCATCGATGACGGTCTCTTCAGCCAGGCGATTTTCAAGATTGCGGCCGGTGAAAGCCGGCGCGCCGCCGGGGTATCCGGGCTCAACGCCGATCAAAGAGACATCCACATCCTCGCGGCCATCCGAGAAGACGATGGTGGCGTTGCTGAAACCCACAGGACCAGCCTCAGCCACGCCGGGGACTCTGCGCACCCGGGAGAGGGTAGATTCACTGACACGGCTGGTGGTAGTGGATAAATCCACATTGTCCTGAAAGACAACCAACTCGCCATCCAACTTTGCCAGGTACTCACGGTTGGCGGTCGCCAAACCTTCTGCCAGACCTGCAATAAACAGGACAAGGGTGGTGATCAGGGCGATCACCATGCTGAAGAGCAGGAAACGACTCTTATTGCGCCATACTTCTTTGATTGCCAGGTAAAAAGATATCATCTGCGAAATCCTATCTTGATTAGATTGATAAATATCATACCAGCATCTACATATTTTGTCAAGGTTATGTAGAGAATTTGTACATTTTCGTTTTTTATATCTCAGATGAAATTCTTCATCCGTCTCAGGAACCGGGCAAATCCAGTATTGGTGACGAATAACACTTGACAAATTAATTGATCGTATCCACAATAAAATCAGGCTATCTCTCAACCCGCCATTGCTTCGGAGAAAGGAGGTACTTATCCGGATTCTGCAAGCCACAAGCAAGCCTGCCGGGTGGCAGGATAACAACCCAAAAAGAGCCTCATCAGATTCGAGCAAGGAGAAAGCAATGAAACATACTGTACGCCTGTTAATCTTGCTGGTCGTCACCAGCTTGCTCCTGGTCTCTTGTGGAGGAGCAGCCAGCGACACCATTAAGGTCGGTGGCATTGGCGAGCTGACCGGAGATATCCCGGCGGTTGGCGCCTCATTCAAGAATGCGGCCGAAATGGCAGTGGCAGAGATCAATGACGCCGGCGGGCTGGAAGTGGGCGGCAAGAAATACCAGATCGAGCTGATCATTGAAGACAACGCCGGTAAAGCCGAGCAATCCGCATCTGCAGCCCAGAAGCTGATCACCCAGGACAACGTGGTGGCGATCATCGGCCCGAACGCCAGCCGTTATGCCATCCCGGCCTCTGAAATTGCTGAAAGCAGCAAGACTGTGCTGATCAGCCCCTGGTCGACCAACCCCAAAACGACCCTGGATGCCAATACCGGCGCGCCCAAGAAATACGTCTTCCGGGCAGCCTTCATCGACCCCTTCCAGGGGCGCGTGGTGGCCAAGTTTGCCCTGGACGAGCTAGGATGCACCAAAGCCGCCGTGCTGTACGATGTGGCTTCGGATTACAACAAGGGCATCGCCGAGTTCTTCAAGCAGACCTTCGAAGAGAACGGCGGGCAGGTGGTGTCTTTCGAGACCTACACCACCGGCGATAAAGACTTCACCGCCCAGCTGACCAAGATCAAAGACACCAATCCCGAGTGCATCTTCCTGCCCAACTACTACAGCGAAGTGCCGCTGCAGATCCAGCAGGGCAAGGCGCTTGGGCATCGAAGTGCCTTTCCTGGGCAGCGACTCGTGGGGCAGCTCCGAGCTGTTCAGCTTGTGCGGCGCGGATTGCGATGGCTATTACTTCAGCACCCACTATGCAGCCGACGACGGCCACCCCCGTCGCCACCAAGTTTATCGAAGCCTACAAGGCCAAATACGGCAACACCCCTGATGATGTGGCCGCCCTGACCTATGACTCCTTTGGGTTGCTGTGGAAGGCCTTGCAAGACGCCGGCAGTGTGGATCGCCAGGCGGTGCGCAACGCCCTGGCCAAGATCCCCAGCTACGACGGCGTGACCGGCAACATGCAGTTCCAGGAAGGCTCCGGCGATCCAATCAAGAGTGCTGTGATCATCAAGATTGTCGATCAGGCCTTCAATTGGTTTGCTAACGCAGCCCCGTAAAGTCATATCCGCCTGATCTCTCCCGCAGGCGCCGGGCGCCGGGCAAGCAAATTCGCACCACTGCCCACATTATGCTCAACGAATGGCGCTTGTCTGGTTCCCGGCCTGCGGGAGGTTTGGTTTCGGAGGCCTCGTTATGACCTATTTCCTCCAGCAATTGTTGAATGCGCTTCAATTAGGCAGCATCTATGCGCTGATCGCCCTGGGCTATTCGATGGTGTACGGCATCTTGACGATGATCAATTTTGCCCACGGCGATCTGTTCATGGTGGGCGCGTTCTTCTGCTTTATCGCTGCCGCAGTGTTCAAGCTGCCCTTCATCCCCACGCTGTTGTTTTCTATGGTGGGCGTGGGGCTGCTCGGAGTGGGGATCGAACGCTTTGCCTACCGGCCGCTGCGCAATGCGCCGCGTGTTTCGGCGATTATCACGGCTCTTGCGGTGGGCATCTTGCTCGAAACGTCATGCTGATCATCTACCCCTACCCGCTCAGCGTGCCGGTGCTGCTGCCCGATATCACCTGGACAATCGGCGGGGTGACAATCTCCTCGCTCAAAGTGATCATTATCGCCATGGCAGTGCTGTTGATGCTGCTGCTGGATTTCATCGTCCGGCGCACGATGGTCGGCATGGCTATGCGGGCGATTTCCTGGGACAAGACGATCGTCCCGTTGATGGGCGTGCCGATCAACCTGGTGATCTCGCTCACCTTCCTGCTGGGCACCAGCCTGGGCGCAGCCGCCGGGGTGATGTACAGCCAGGCTTTCCCGGTGATCGACCCCTATATGGGCGTGCTGATCGGCTGGAAAGCCTTTATCGCGGCAGTGGTGGGCGGCATCGGCAACGTGCGCGGGGCCATGATCGGTGGATTTATCCTGGGTGGAGTAGAAATCATGGTGGTGGCCTTTTTGCCATCCACCTACCGCGATTTCGTCGCTTTCAGCCTGCTGCTGATCCTGCTGATTTTCCGGCCGTACGGCATCCTGGGCAAACCCAGGCCGCAAAAGGTGTGAGCCATGGAAACTCCTATGACATCCAAAACCAATCGTTTCCATCGGCCTGCGAGCCTCCTGGGAAGTGCTGATGGCCAAACGCTGGCTGCTGCCCGTGATCATCGCCCTGGGTTTCATTCTATCGCTGGCACTCCACCTGGGGAATTCAACGCCTACTACCAGCTGACATTGATCTACATTTGCATCAAATCATCCTGACGGTCAGCCTGAACCTGGTCAATGGTTACATGGGCGAGTTTTCCGTCGGCCACGCCGGATTTATGGCGGTTGGCGCCTACATCGGCGCCCTGCTTTCCACGCGTGTCTGGCCGGTGGATCTGAATCCCTTCCTGTTCCCGGTGACGATCATCATCGCCGGGCTGGTCACAGCTTTGGTCGGCCTGATTGTGGCGATCCCATCTTTCAAGACCCGCGGCGATTACCTGGCGATCGTCACCCTGGCTTTCCTGATCATCGTCAAGTCGGCAATCGAAAATATCGAGCTCATCGGCGGGCCGCGCGGCATCCCAGGGATTTACAAGCTGACCAACCTGCCCTGGGTCGTATCTTCTGGACGGTGATCGCCCTATGGGTGATGCGCAATTTCGTGTACTCCAACTACGGGCGCGGGGTGCTGTCCATCCGCGAAGACGAGATTGCCAGCGACCTGATGAGCGTCAACACCCGGCAGGTCAAGCTGCTGGCTTTCGTGCTTTCCTCCTTCTTCGCCGGGGTGGCAGGCGCGCTGTTTGCCCATGTGCTGCAGTTCATCAGCCCGCGGGTATTTGACATTGTCAAATCGACCGATATCCTGATCATGGTTTACCTGGGAGGCATCGGCTCGATTGCCGGCTCGATCCTGGGGGCGACGGTCTTCACGGTGCTGCTGGAAGTGCTGCGCGAATCCTGGGGCTATTCCAGACCTGGCGTTACGTGCTCATGCCGCTGGTGCTGGTTTTTCTGATGCTATACCGCCCACGCGGCATCATGGGGTTGCGCGAATTCCGCTGGTTCATTCCCGGCTGCGACCTGTTTGCCAGCCAGCGCTGGCGAAGCAAGGCCGAAGCCAAGAAGAAGGAGGCCGCCGATGCTGCTGCAGTGTAAGAACGTACCCATTATTTTGGCGGCCTGTGCGCTGTGTCGGATTTCAACCTGGATCTGCAGCAAGGCGAGCTGGTCGGCATCATCGGTCCCAACGGAGCCGGGAAGACCACGATCTTCAACCTGATCACCGGCGTCTACAAAGCCACCCAGGGCAGCATCCAGCTTGAAGGTCACGAGCTGGTCGGCATGCGCTCCAACCGAATCACCGCCCTGGGGATTGCCCGCACCTTCCAGAACATCCGCCTGTTCAAGGAACTGAGTGTGTTGGACAATGTGCGCATCGCCAACTATGGCCAGATCCATTACAACCCTTGAAGCCTTTTTCCATGTTGGCCGCTTTGCTAATGAGGAGCAGCGCACAATTGACGAAGCCATGGATCTGCTGGACGACTTGAAGCTGGCGGATGTACGCCGATGAGACCTCCAAGAACCTGCCTTACGGCCTGCAGCGCCGGCTGGAGATCGCCCGCGCCCTGGCTACCCATCCCACGGCTGCTGCTGCTGGATGAGCCCGCCGCCGGGATGAATCCCAATGAGATCATGACCAACTGATGGATTTCATCCAATGGATCCGCCAGGAATTCAAGCTGACCATCATCCTGATCGAGCACCAGATGCGCCTGGTGATGGGGATCTGTGAGCGGCTCAAGGTGCTGGACTTTGGCGCGACCATTGCCGAAGGACTGCCGTATGAGATCCAGAACAATCCGAAAGTCTGGAAGCCTACCTGGGCGAAGGAGCGGAGTGATGAGCGCAGAGATAATGGAGACCAGGTTTGCTGTCCGTGCAGGACCTGAACATCTCGTATGGCAATATCCGGGCAGTCAAGGGCATCTCGTTTGATGTACACGAAGGCGAGATCGTCACCTTGATCGGCGCAAACGGCGCAGGAAAATCTTCCACCCTGCGCGCCATCTCCGGCATTATCCCCTATAAAGGCAAGATCAACTACCAGGCAGCACGATTTGCACAGGTGCCGGCAGACAAGATCGTCGCCATGGGGATCGCCCAGGTGCCCGAAGGGCGCGGCATCTTTGGCAACCTGACCGTGCTGAGAAAATCTGAAGCTGGCTACCTGGCAGCGCAAAGACAAGGCGGAGATCGGGCGCGATTACGAGCGTGTGTATGCGATTTTCCCGCGCCTGAAGGAGCGCCTGAACCAGCTGGGCGGTACGCTTTCGGGCGGCGAGCAGCAAATGCTGGCGGTAGGACGCGGCCTTGATGAGCCGGGGCAAGCTGATGCTGCTGGACGAGCCATCCATGGGACTGGCGCCGGTATTGGTGCGCGAGATCTTCAAGGTGTTGAGGGAGATCAACGAATCCGGCACGACCATCCTGCTGGTGGAGCAAAACGCCAACATGGCGCTGCGCCTGGCACATCGCGCCTATGTCCTGGAAACCGGCCACATCATGATCTCTGGCACAGGGCAGGAGCTGATGGGCAACCCCAAGGTAAAGGAAGCCTACCTGGGCGGCTGATGATCGAAGGGATTGTCACCTGGGCAGAGATCGACCTGGACGCCGTCGAGCACAACGTGCGCGCCTTTAAAAGGCACGTTGGCGAGCAGGTCGAAGTTATTGCCGTGGTAAAAGCCAACGCTTACGGGCACGGCGCAGTGCCCGTGGGGAAAGCGGCCCTGGCAGCCGGCGCGACAAGGCTGGCCGTGCACCGGGCGATTGAAGGCGTGGAGCTGCGCCAGGCGGGGATCACTGCGCCCATCCTGGTGATGGGCTACACCCCGCCCAGCGGAGCGGCAATGGTGGTCGCCTGGGACCTGACTCCCAGCGTGACGACGCTGGAATTCGCCCAGGCCCTCTCGGCGCAGGCCAGCGCCAATGGCAAACGCACCCGATTCACGTTAAAGTCGATACAGGGATGAGCCGCTACGGGCTGATGCCGCCGGAAGTGGTGCCCTTTTTACAGGCAGTTGGCGGGCTGCCGGGATTATCCCTGGAAGGGTTGTTCACCCACTTCGCAACCGCCGACTCGGCCGACCCGGCTGGGGCATTGGCCCAACTGGCCATTTTCCAGCGCGCGCTGGCTGCCGCCCGCCAGGCCGGATTTTCACCGCCCGTGGTACATGCCGCTAACAGTGCGGCGACTATGCGCCTGCCTCAGGCGCATTTCAACGCGGTGCGACCGGGCGTGGCACTGTACGGGCTGCAGCCGTCAGCGGAATGGACGGCGCCTTTCGAAATCCAGCCGGTGCTCAGCCTGAAAAGCCTGGTAGCGCGGGTGCGCCGCCTGCCGGCCGGGGCCGGGATCGGCTACGGATTCACCTACGTAACGAAAGAACCCGCCACAGTTGCCCTGGCGCCCATCGGTTACGGCGACGGATACCACCGTGTGCTGTCGAATCAGGGGGTAGTGCTGGTAGGCGGGCAGCGCGCCGCGCTGCTGGGACGGGTGAGCATGGACCAGATCGTGGTGGATGTCAGCCACATCTCCGGTGTGCAGATGGACGACGAGGTAGTGCTGATCGGCAGGCAGGGGACAGAGCACATCCGGGCGGAAGAAATCGCCCGGATGGCCGGCACGATCAATTACGAGGTCACGACAGACTTACTGCCGCGCGTGGCACGGGTATACCTTCGCAGCAGTAAAGTCGTAGAAATCAGCGCCTTAGGCATTGCGTAGCATGCCAGGCCATGGATCAGGGCAAGGCAGGGTGCACTTGCCCTGATCCAGATTTCATCTCAGGGGTGGAATACTTTCTCCCCGGCACGGATGGGGGCTTTCAGCCGGTTCTCGAAGGGCGTGAGCGGGCAGCTCCACTGGTCATTGTAGGCGCAGTAAGGATTATAGGCCAGGTTGAAGTCCACCAGGAACCTGCCATCCGGTTCCAGCTCCGGCTCCAGGTAGCGACCAGCCGGGTAGGTCTCACTCCCTGCCAGAGCATCCACAAAGGGTAGGAAGTAGCCACCTTCACTGGTGTAAATCGTCAGGGTGCACTCTTTTCCTTCAACCTGGAAATGAAAGCGCCCAAAACGACGGTAACTCTGCACGTCCCCGGTAGAGGTCTGCATCTCGATCTCTTCCTGCTCGGGCAATACTTCTACCTCGACTTCCAGGCGCAGCTCCGGCGCTTCCGGGAAGTAGGCCAGCCCTTTGAATTCCTGCTTTTGAGAGCGGGTCAGCGGGCTGTGCGGGTGATGGGCAAAGAAATCGTCCTTGCCCCGGCGGAAATCGGCCAGCTCATCCTTCATATTTCACCACCCCAAAAGTAACCTGCTCGCCGTCCAGCTCCAGGTTAGCGGCTACGGCGCCCTCAGGCGGCGCGCCGCTGACCAGCTCGCGGGTCAACGTTTCGCCGGTGATGTATTCCCGGTAGGTCTCAACGGCACCCATAAGACCGGGCGTGGCATGGACAAAGAGGCGGATGCGGTCTGAGATGTCAAAATCGGCTTGCTTGCGCAGATCCTGGACACGGCGGACGAACTCGCGCGCCAGCCCTTCCTGCACCAGCTCCGGCGTCAGATGGTATCCAGCGCAGCCAGGTAGGGGCCGTCGGAGGCCACCACCAGGCCGGGGTGGGCCTCGGCGCGCACCTCGACCTCTTCGGGCTGGATGTCGAGCAGCTCGCCATCGACTTCACCTGGACGGGCTTGCCGCTCAGCAGGGACTGGGCGGCCTGGACCGGCTCCAGCTCGCTGATGGCGCCGGCCACCTTGGGGAACAGTCCTTTGAAGCTTCTGCCCGAGCTGCTTGGGCAGCGGCTTGAGGGTGTAAGACACCACTTCGCCGGCCGAGCCCAGCAGGCGGACCTGTTTGACATTCAGCTCGTCGGCCAGCAGATCGCCGTAGCGCTCCAGGGCGTGCGCTTCTTCCGGGTTGCCCACCGAGAAGGCCACCTCGGCCAGCGGCTGGCGCACCTTCAGATCCGGCCTGGTTGCGCGCCGCAGTGCCCCAGAGAAGCCAGGCGCATCACCAGCGCCATCTCTCGGTTCAGGACCTCGTCCACCAGGCCGGGCGTCGTACTCCGGCCAGTCGGCCAGATGCACCGACTCGGCGCGCATCCGGATCGACCGAGCGCACCAGGTTCTGGTACAGCTCTTCCGCCAGGAAGGGCATGGTGGGCGCCAGCAGCTTGCTGAGCGTCACCAGCGCTTCGTACAGGGTGGCATAGGCAGCGTGTTTGTCGCCGTCCGACTCGCTCTTCCAGAAGCGGCGGCGCGAGCGGCGCAGGTACCATTTGGACAGATCGTCCACAAAGGCCTGGATCGGCCGGGTCGCGCCGGTGACATCATAGATTTCCAGCGCCTGGGTCACATCCCGCACCAGGGCATGCAGCTCGGAGAGCAGCCAGCGGTCCAGGTCGGAATACTCGTAGCTGCGCTCGGTCGGATCCTTGGCCGGCGTCCAGTGCATCCAGGTTGGCATAGGTGACGAAGAACGAGTACACATTCCACAGGGTCAGGGTGAAGTTGCGCACCACCTCGCCCACCAGGTCGACCGAGAAGCGCCGCTCCTGCCCGGGGGGCGAGGCGGTGTACAGATACCAGCGGAAGGCATCGGCTCCGTGCTGCGTTGAGCACATCCCAGGGATCGACCATATTGCCGCGCGATTTGGACATCTTCTGCCCGTCGCCATCCAGGATCAGTCCCAGGCAGATGACATTCTTGAAAGCCACGCTTGTCGAACAGCAGGGTGCTGATGGCATGCAGCGAGTAGAACCAGCCGCGTGTCTGGTCGACCGCCTCGCAGATATAATCGGCCGGGAACTGCTGCTCGAAAATCTCTTCGTTTTCGAACGGGATAATGCCACTGGGCGACCGGCATCGAGCCCGAGTCGAACCAGACATCGATCAGCTCCGGCACGCGCTGCATCGTGCCGTGCCTTGCACTCCGGGCAGGCGAAGTGGACCTCGTCCACGTACGGGCGGTGCAGATCCAGATCTGCTCAGGTCGCGCCCGGTTAGCTGCGAGAGCTCGGCCACGCGAGCCAACCGCCAGCTGGTGGTGGCAGGTCTCGCACTCCCAGACCGGCAGCGGGGTGCCCCAGTAGCGCTCGCGGCCCAAGGCCCAATCGACGTTGTTCTCCAGCCAGTTGCCAAAGCGGCCGTCTTTGATGTGCTCCGGCACCCAGTTGATCTGTCTGGTTGAGGCTCACCAGCTGGTCCTTGTACTGGCTGGTGCGGATATACCAGGTGCTGCGGGCATAATACAGCAGCGGCGTGTCGCAGCGCCAGCAGAAGGGGTAGGTGTGGTGAATAGGTGCCGGCTCTGATACAGCAGGCCGCGCGCCTGCAGGTCTTCGATGATCAGCGGGTCGGCATCCTTGACAAACTTGCCGCTCCACGGGCGCACTTCGGGGATGAAAGTGCCGTCATCGTCGACCGTCATCAGGATCGGCAGGTCAAATTCCAGGGCGGCCTGCATATCTTCGGCGCCAAAGGCCGGGGCAGTATGCACCAGGCCGGTGCCGTCTTCGGTGGTGACGTAATCCTGCAGCACCACGAAGTAAGCCGGCTTGTCCAGCGGGCAGGAAGGTGAACAGCGGCTGATAGCGCTTGCCCTTTCAGCTTGCGCCCTTTATAGGTATCGACCACCCGGTACCTGCTCGTCGCCAAAGACTTTCTCCAGCAGCGGCTGCGCCAGGATCAGGCGCTCACGGCCGCCTTCCGGCAGCAGGTCCGCTCGACGGTGACGTAATCCACATCCGGGTGGGCAGCCACCGCCACGTTACCGGGCAGCGTCCAGGGGGTGGTGGTCCAGACCAGCAGCGAGGTGCCCGGCTCATCGACCAGCGGCATGCGCACGAACACCGACGGGTCGTCCGCCTCGGCGTAGCCCAGGGCCACCTCGTGGTCGGAGAGCGGCGTGCCGCAGCGCGGGCAGTAAGGCACCACTT
Organism: uncultured Chloroflexia bacterium; assembly: GCA_963744375.1. GTDB lineage: Bacteria > Chloroflexota > Anaerolineae > Anaerolineales > UBA4823 > CTSoil-045. Next base: position 264,324 of record CAVUTH010000003.1, read on the forward strand.
TATAGCCCTGGTAGAGCAGGCCTTTATCCCAGAAGTGTCTTCAGGATCCACCACACCGACTCGATGTACTCGTTGGTGTAGGTGACATAGGCAGTCTCCAGGTCTACCCAGAAGCCCAGCCGGTCGGTGAACTTCTCCCATTCCTGGATATATTCGAAGGCGATCTGGCGGCACAGCTCGTTGAATTTGGCGATGCCAAAGGCTTCGATCTGGCTTTTGTTGGTGAAACCCAGCTGCTTCTCCACACCAATCTCAACCGGCAGGCCGTGGGTATCCCAGCCGCCGCGGCGGATGACATGATAGCCGCGCATCATCTTATAGCGCGGGAACATATCCTTGAAGGCACGGGCCAGGCCATGGTGCACGCCGGGCTTGCCGTTGGCCGTGGGCGGCCCTTCGTAGAATACGTACTCCGGGGCGCCCTGGCGGCGGGCAGCCGATTTCTCGAAGATGCGGTGGCTCTTCCAATGACGCAGCATCTCCTCTTCGAGCAGAGTCAGGTTTAGACTTGATGAGACTGGCTTGAACATACTTTCCTCCTTGCAATATATAAAAAACTCCCGTCCCAAACAGGGACGGGAGCTAATCCCGCGGTACCACCCTGGTTCCTGCCGCACGGCAGGCGCCTTGGCCAGGATCACCCAGTATTTCTCTGGATGCCTGCGTCCGGGTAACGGGGGACGACCCCGGCTTGCTTACTGGCTTCGGCCTATCGGCTTTGGTCTTTACAGACCTTCGGCTGCGCCTCGACGTTCGGCTTGCGGCTCCGGAAGGATTTTCGTCCGGTCGTGCTGCCCCGGCTCGCACCAAAACCCGGGGTCGCTGGCAGCCAATTTCCGGCTTACTCGTTTCCATCAGCGCCTGTGATTTAACGATTGTGAGAGGTGATTATGCCACACATTACACGACGGGTCAATTGATTTCGCCAACGAATTGCGTGCTGCACCTTGGTTTTTTACCCCAAGAGCATTACAATCTGATGCTGTAATTTCAATCTTTGAGAGGCCTCTATGAGTGATGTTCCCAGCAGCCAACCATCGGTCAAGGATGGGGTATTTTTACGAGACACGAATTTTAAGTTAAAACGCAGCTGGAGCAACTGGCTGATTGGCAAGCCGCTTTCGACAGCAGACATGCCGCACCAGACAATCGGCAAAGCGGTTGGGCTGGCAGTTTTTGCATCGGACGCCTTATCCTCCACCGCCTATGCCACCCAGGAAATCCTGGTGGTGCTGGCGGCGGCCGGGACGATTGCCTTTGGTTACGCGTTTCCGATTTCTATCGCGATTGTGGCGCTGCTGGTCATCGTTACGATTTCATACGAGCAGACCATCCACGCCTACCCCGGCGGCGGCGGCGCCTACATCGTGGCGCGTGACAACCTGGGCGAGCTGCCGGCGCAAACCGCCGGGGCGGCCCTGCTGACCGACTACATCCTGACGGTCGCGGTTTCGATCTCATCGGGTGTGGCCCAGCTAACTTCCGCCTATCCCACACTGAGCCCCATATAAGGTGCCGATTGCCGTAGTCGATGGTGCTGCTGATCATGGTGATCAATCTACGGGGCGTCAAGGAGTCGGGAACGACTTTTGCCATCCCCACTTATTTCTTCCTGGTAATGATGGTCATCACCCTGGGATTTGCTTTCGTGCAGTACTTCATGGGGACGCTGGGCACGGTGGTGGACCCGCCTACCATGGAAGCAGGCGCTCTTGCCCCAGTCACCCTGTTCCTGATCCTGCACGCTTTCTCCAGCGGCACCACCGCCCTGACCGGCGTGGAAGCGATCTCCAATGGCATCACAGCTTTCCGCGAGCCGCGCAGCCGCAACGCCGGCATTACCCTGATCTGGATGTCCATCATCCTGGGCGTGCTTTTCCTGAGCATCACCTTCCTGACCGGACAGATCGAGGCAGTGCCTTCCGAGCACGAGACGGTCATCTCCCAGCTGGCGCGCACTGCCTATGACGGCAGAGGCATTCTGTACCTGGCAACGATCACCGCCACGACGGTGATCCTGATCATGGCGGCCAACACCGCCTTTGCCGATTTTCCCCGGTTGAGCGCCCTGCATGCCGGTGATGGCTTTCTACCCCGCCAGCTCACTTTCCGCGGCAGCCGGCTGGTCTACTCACGCGGGATTGTGACCCTGGCGCTGATTGCCAGCCTGCTGATCATGCTCTTCCAGGCCAGCGTGACCGCCTTGATCCCGCTGTACGCCATCGGCGTGTTCCTGTCCTTCACCATTTCGCAAACGGGCATGGCGCGCCGCTGGTGGAAATCCGGTCACCTGGAGCCCGGGCAGGAAGTCAAGGAGCCGGGTTCCATCCTGAAACATCGACAAACAGTGGAAATTCAAGATGGTTGTCAACAGCTTTGGCGCCGTTTGTACGGCGGTGGTGATGCTGGTGTTTGCCGTGACCAAGTTCAACGATGGCGCCTGGATTGTCTTGATTCTTACCCCTGTGTTGGTAACGATCTTTTTCTCGATTCACCGCCACTATAAATCGCTGGCCAAGAGCCTATCGCTTAACGAATTACGATGTCCCGGTTATCCAGCTCAAACGCCACCGGGTGATCCTGCCAGTCTCGGGTGTGCACCGCGGCACGCTGCAGGCACTGAACTACGCTCGCAGCCTATCCGCGGATGTCACCGCAGTGCATGTCTCGATTGACCCGGTAAACTCGGAAAAAACCAGGCAAAAATGGGATACCTGGGGCAACGGCACCCGGCTGGTGGTGCTGGATTCGCCCTACCGCCAGCTGATGGAACCGCTGTTGGAGTACATCGAAACACTGGCCGAAACCCGCCAGAACGGCGAGATCATCACGATCATTGTGCCGCAGTTCGTGCCTGCCAAGGGCTGGCAGAACCTGCTGCACTCTCAGACCGCATTTTGGATGCGCAATGCGCTGTTCAATATCCCGGACGTGGTGATTATTGAGGTGCCGTATCAGACGTAACGACGGAAGACGGCTGACCGCAGACCGTTGACCGCTGACGGAAGACGGAAGACCGATGATCCCGCAGGAGGGTACTGCGGGACTTCGCTCGCTGACCGACGATGGAGGACGGAAGATCGATAACAATGGCAGCCGACCAGAAATGGCCGGCTGTTTTGTTTCGAAAAGTTGAATGCAGGCAGGAATTATTTTCTATCCAGCAGACCGCGGACTGCGAATAGGGCCAGGAAGGAAAAGCCCATCAGGATCACGGATAGGGTGAGGGCGACATCCAGGTCGAGCTCGAATCCGAGGTAAATCGCCAGGGGCATGGTCTGGGTACGCCCCGGGAAGTTGCCGGCAAAAATGATGGTGGCGCCAAATTCGCCCAGGGCACGCGCCCAGGCCATCACGGCGCCGCTCAAAACCGCCGCCCAGGAAAGCGGGGTGACGACAAAGCGAAAAACCTGCCAACCGCTGGCGCCATCCAGATCGGCAGCCTGCACCAGCTCGTGGTCCACCGCTTCAAACCCCAAGCGTGCTGATTTGATGTAAAACGGGGCGGCTATAAAAATCTGCGCCAGGATGACTGCCATAGGGGTAAAGGCAATCTCAATGCCCAGCCCGGTCATGGATTTCACCCAGGATACCCCGGCGTCCAAAGGCCATTAACAAAGCCACGCCGGCCACTGCCGGCGGCAGCACCAGAGGCAGGTCCACCAGGGTGTCGACCAGGCGCTCGAAAGGCAGGACGTGGCGGGCGAGGGCCAGCGCTAAAGGTGTGCCAATGATGATGATCACCAGGGTGGAGGTCAGGGAGGTGGTCAGGCTGAGCAGGATGGCCTGGATCACCTGCGGCTTTTGCAGATTGGCGAGCAGCTCCTGAGGGGAAGTACGCAGCAACAGCGCAGCGAGCGGCAGCACAAGGAAAGCCAGGAAAGGCAGGCTGAGCAAGTCAGCAGGCTGCGCAGGCGGCGGCGGACGGGCAGCGGGTAGGACTCCAGGCTGGAAGGAGAGGATTGATTCATATCAGGATCTGGGGGCCAGCCAGCCGCCGTACGAAATAATGCTCGGTTTTACGCATGCTTCGATTATAGCAAACAGGGCAGGAAAATCCTGCCCCGATCGTGACTGTAAAATTTACCGGCTGGTGTATGCGCTTATTCTTCCAGCGTACTGATATCCCCTTCCGGCTGCCCCAGGGCGCGGGCCTTCAGGACGCGGCGCATGATCTTGCCGCTGCGCGTCTTGGGCAGGCTATCCACGAAGGTGATGTCTTCCGGCTTGGCAATTGGCCCCATTTCATGGGCCACATGGCTGCGCAGCTCCTCCGCCAGCTTGTCGCTTTTCTCCTGCCCGGAGCGCAGGATAACGAAGGCGTGGATGGCATTGCCCTTGATCTCATGCGGCAGGCCAATGGCAGCCGCTTCGGCCACCGCCGAGTGGCTCACCAGGGCGCTCTCCACCTCGGCGGTGCCCAGGCGGTAGCCGCTGACCTTGATCACGTCGTCCATGCGGCCGATGATCCAGATATAACCGTCCTTGTCCTTGCGGGCCGAGTCGCCGGTCTGGTACATGTGACCAAACTTGCCCCAGTATTGCTCTTTGTAGCGCTGCGGGTCGTGGTACAGCGTACGCAGCATGCCCGGCCAGGGCTTCTTGATCACCAGGTAGCCTTCTTCTCCGGCCGGCACCGGCTGGCCTTCTTCGTTGACCACATCCACGTCCACGCCAAAAAAGGGTTGGGTAGCCGATCCCGGCTTGAGCGGGGTCACCGGCAGAGGCGTGATCATGAAGCCGCCGGTCTCGGTCTGCCACCAGGTATCCATGATCGGGCAGTTTTCCCCACCGATCACACTGTAATACCAGCGCCAGGCTTCGGGGTTGATCGGCTCGCCCACACTGCCCAGCAGGCGCAAACTGCTCAAGTCGTGACGTTTGGCCCAGGCGTCGCCAAAGCGCATCAGGCCGCGGATGGCAGTAGGGGCAGTGTACAGGATGGAGATGCCGTAGTTTTCCACCATACGCCACCAGCGGTTTGGGTAAGGATGGTTTGGCGCGCCTTCATACATGAAGCTGGTAGCCCCGTTGAGCAGCGGGGCATACACGATATAGCTGTGGCCCGGTTATCCAGCCGGGGTCAGCGGCACACCACCAGCGATCTTCGTCTTTGATGTCGAAGACGTATTTGAGTGTGGTGTAGGTGTACACCATGTAGCCGCCATGGGTGTGCAGGATGCCTTTGGGCCGTCCGGTAGTGCCCGAGGTATAGAGGATGAAGAGCGGATCTTCGGCATCCATCGGCTCGGTATGGCATACCATGCCCGAGATCGGCAGCGCCATAAGCTCGTGGTACCAGTAATCGCGCCCGGCTTCCATGTAGATATCCTGGCCGGTGCGCTTGACCACAATCACGTTCTCAATAGTGGCCTGGCGGGCAATGGCTTCGTCGGCGATATCCTTAAGGCCAACAGTCTTGCCGCGCAGCCAGCCGCCGTCGGCGGTGATCAGCACCCGGCTTTGGGCATCCTGGATGCGCTCGGCCAGCGACTCGACGCTGAAGCCGCCATACACCACGCTGTGAATGGCGCCCACCTTGGCGGTAGCCAGCATGGCAATCACCTGCTCAGGGATGCGCGGCAGGTAGATGGTGACGGTATCGCCTTTGCGCACGCCCATGCTGCGCAGCACATTGGCGAACTTGCAGACCTCCCGATTGAGGGAGAAATAGGAAAAAGTACGCACGTCCCCTGGCTCCCCTTCCCAGATCAACGCCAGCTTGTTCCTGCGCCAGGTCTTCAGGTGCCGGTCGAGGGCGTTATAGACGATGTTGGTCCTGCCGCCAACGAACCACTTATAGAAAGGCGGATTGGAGTCATCCAGCACCTTATCCCACTTTTCATACCACTCCAGCTCTGCGGCGCGCTCCGCCCAGAAGCCTTGCAGGGTCTTCCAGAGATTGCCGGTAGAGATTTTCGTACTCTTTGATATGGGCAGATGAAACAACATCGGGAGACGGGTAGTAGAACTCGTTATCGGATGCACTGGCTGCCGGCTGCTGCATGGGTACTTCCTCCGTAAGCGAATAAATTGGCGAGAAAAGGGACTATCCTGGACGGATGTGTATCGATTCTACGGGCAAGGGGGATGATTGTCAACCCAGACCCGAAATGTCTTTATTTCGTAACGCTTTTCGTAACGATCCCATCACGGTTTATTCATAAAATAAACAAGTATATGGTCAGTAACGCCACGTCTTCGACGAGTATCAGCGGTCCAATCCTGATATTGGCGCGCCTGGCCTGGATGTTAATATTGGTTTATGCCATCGGCACACTGGTTATCGGTACGCAGCCGTTCTACCAGGATCTGCAAGTGGTGTGCAATGAGTCTCAATCAGACTGCTCGCAGCAAATTAGTCCAACAATCCAGGATTCTCGAGATATCGCAGCCACCGGGCTGTCCTTAAAAAATTTCGCCGGACTCGCCACCGGCTTCAGCCTCGTGCAGACCATCGTCTGGATGGGCGTAGGCGTCATCATTTTCGCCCTGCGGTCCAACGACTGGATGGCGCTGCTGGTATCCGCTATGATGATTCTTTTTGCGGGCGGCTCTCCCGACTCAATTGCGGGAGCGTATCCCCACCTATCCTGGCTGGTCGAGGCTGGTTTTTCGCTGCAAAATATATTACTTTTCCTGGTAATTGGCCTGTTCCCCAGCGGACGGTTTGCTCCTGGCTGGATGCGCTGGTACTGGTGGGCGATGGTCGGGGTGGCTTTGCTGGACACGTTTATCCAGGGCTTTTTGCCCTCCGAGGTGATACGAGCATATTGGGGAATTGTTTGGCTCTCGTTCCTGACCCTGGGACCTTACTCACAGATTTATCGCTATTTCAAAGCATCCAACCCGGTAGAACGCGCACAAACCAAATGGGTGGTGTATGGCTTTGCACTGTTCGCTGCAGCGGCTATTCTGGGTGTCTTCTTGCAAGAGATCAACCTGCTGCCGGATATTTTCATGGGTAGATTTGTATTCGGTCTGTTCGCGCTGTTCATTCCCCTGGGTTTCGGAATCTCCATCCTGCGCTACCGCCTGTGGGATATCGACATCCTGATCCGGCGCACCCTGGTTTATTCCACCCTAACGGTCACCCTGGGTCTGGTTTTCTTCGGCAGCATCACCCTGATGCAGAGCCTGTTTTCGGCGGTCAGCGGTCAGCGGTCAGCCGTCGTTACCGTGCTCTCCACGCTGCTCATTGCCGCCCTGTTCTACCCGCTGCGCCGCCGCATCCAGGAGGGCATCGACCGGCGTTTCTTCCGCCGTAAATACAACGCCGAACAGGTTGTAGAAACTTTCGGCGCCCGCCTGCGCAACGAAGTCGACCTGGACGATATCAGCCGGCACCTGCTGGAGGCGGTTGCCGAAACGCTGCAGCCCGAACATGCCAGCCTGTGGGTACGACCGACCGTCGACCGAAGACGGAAGACGGAGGACCGTCCCGCGGCAGGGCACCGCGAGGAGCTTCACTGACCGCTGACCGAACTATAAAAGCGATTGAGAATAATAAACATCAAAAAATGGAGTATACCAATGGCAATTATAAAAACCACACGCATCGATACCAGCGCCAGCGATTCGGCCATTGACGGCCTGGGCGGAGGGCTGCTGGCCGGGCTGGCAATGGGGGTCTTCCTGGCGCTGGTCAGCTGGTTCGGCGGGGAAAGCCCCACCGAGTTGTTCAGCCGCTTCGACCTGCAGGCGATGCCTTCCCCATTTGTGGGCGGTCTGATCCACCTGGCGCTTTCCGGTGTTTATGGCATTATTTACGGGATACTGTTCTGGCTGCTGCTGCGCCGCACGCTGGCCGGCCGGCCCACCTGGGCGGGCGCCCTGGCAGGAGCAGTCTACGGCTTGCTGCTGTGGCTGGCCGCCGACCTGGTGCTGCTGCCAACCACCAACTCTGCCCTGCAAACGATACCGGCGTGGGCTTTCGCCACAGCGCACTTGCTTTTCGGCGCTTTGCTTGGCGGGTGGGTGCTGCGCAGCACGCTGCGCCGCCAGGCGCATGAAATTCGCTAAAGTATCCAGCTCTTACCATTTGTGATCCAAAATCCTTGACAAGTAGACCGTCTTAGTCTAGAATCAGAATTTAGGATATCCTAAATTCTGATTTTGATAACTTATGGAAAATAAAGCGACTTTTCTTCTGCTAATACTTATCCTGGTATTTCTTTCCGCCTGTGGCTCGACAACTGCCCAGGATGATGATCTTTCTCTGCGCCCCATCCGGGCAGTGGCAACCACCGGCATGGTAGCCGATGTGGTCAAGAACGTTGGCGGCAAGCGTGTGGATGTCACCGGCCTGATGGGACCGGGCGTGGATCCGCACCTGTATAAGCCCAGCGAGCGCAGCGTGATCGCCCTGGCGGACGCCGATGTAATCTTCTACAACGGCCTGCACCTGGAAGCCGGCATGGGCAAAGTATTCGAGCGCATGGATGGCGCGGTGCAAACCGTAGCTACCACAGATGGGATCGACCGGGCGAAGCTCTCCTCTCCTCCCGAGTTCCAGGGCAACTACGATCCGCACGTGTGGTTCGATGTCCAGCTGTGGATGGACACAGTCAACAGCGTGCGCGATGCACTTATTGAGATGGACCCTCAGAATGCCCAGACTTACCAGGATAACGCCAGCGCCTACCTGGCAGAGCTGGGAGCGCTGGACCAATACATCCACTCACAGGCAGCGAAAATCCCTGAGGAGAAGCGGGTGCTGATCACAGCCCACGATGCCTTCAATTACTTCGGGCGGGCCTATGGCTTTGAGGTGCGCGGCCTGCAGGGCATCAGCACCGCCAGCGAAGCCGGCACTGCCGATGTGCAGGCGCTGGCGGATTTCATCGTCGAGCGCGGCATCCCGGCCATATTCGTCGAGTCGTCGGTACCCACACGCACCATTGAGGCAGTTCAGGCGGCGGTACGCGCCCGGGGAGCCGAGGTGCAGATCGGCGGCCAGCTCTTCTCGGATGCCATGGGCAGCGCCGGCACCCCAGAGGGAAACTATCTTGGCATGGTGCGCCACAACATTGACACGCTGGTCAAAGCCCTGTCCGGCAGTTAAACAACCTGCGAAGAAGGTAATTATTTTATGGAAATGAGCAATACTAACGCAATCGAAGTAACCGACCTGACCGTAGCTTACCAGGACCGGCCGGTGTTATGGGATGTGGATGTTAGCGTGCCACCCGGCATTCTGATGGCCATCATCGGCCCGAATGGCGCCGGAAAGACCACCCTGCTCAAGGCGATCCTGGGGTTGGTGCGGCCGGCAGCCGGGCAGGTATCGATATACGGCAAGCCATATGCCCAGCAGCGGCAGCTGGTGGGCTATGTGCCTCAGCGCGGCAGCGTCGACTGGGATTTTCCCACCAGCGTGCTGGATGTGGTCATGATGGGACGCTACGGCGCGCTGGGCTGGGTCCGCCGCCCCGGGCGGCAGGAAACCAGCCTGGCGTTGGAGGCGCTGGAAAAGGTGGGCATGCGCAGCTTTGCCGACCGGCAGATCGGCCAGCTCTCTGGCGGGCAGCAGCAGCGGGTTTTCCTGGCACGCGCCCTGGTGCAGGACGCCCAGCTATACTTCATGGACGAGCCCTTTCAGGGTGTGGATGCTACGACCGAACGCGCCATTATCAGCTTGCTCCAGGAGCTGCGCAAGGCTGGCAAGACGGTGGTGGTCGTCCACCACGATCTGCAAACCGTGCCGGAATATTTTGACTGGGTGACCATGCTCAATGTGCGCCGCGTAGCCAGCGGTCCAGTGAGCGAAGTCTTCAACGAGCACAACCTGCGCCTGACTTACGGCGGCCGGGTAGCCTTCTTGAGAGGCAACGGCGACCAGCCGGCCCTGCCACCCCAGGAAAACAGCCAACCGGCCGGCTCATCGGCGATCCACCCGTAGGCGAGGCAACCGTGAACCTGCTGCAAATCTTGCACGACCTGTTGTTCGACTATACCCTGCGCACCGTAGCCCTGGGAGCCGCCAGCATTGGCATCGTCAGCGGCGCGCTGGGTTGTTTCGCCGTCTTGCGCAAGCAGAGTCTGTTGGGCGACGCCATTTCACACGCCGCTCTGCCAGGCATCGTGCTGGCCTTCCTGCTGACGCGCAGCAAAGAACCGCTGGTGCTTATGCTGGGAGCGGTCGCCGCCGGTCTGGTCGGCACACTGCTGATCCTGCGCATTGTCAGCAGCACGCGCATCAAGTACGACAGCGCACTGGGCTTCATCCTGTCTGTGTTTTTTGGCCTGGGATTGATGCTGCTGACTTTTGTCCAGCATATGCCGGATGCCAGCCAGGCCGGGCTCGACAAGTTCCTGTTTGGCCAGGCAGCCACCCTGCTGCAGCGGGATGTGGTCACGATGATGGCGCTGGGAGCGATCGTATTCTTGCTGGTAGCCATTTTCTGGAAGGAATTCAAGCTGCTCAGCTTTGACCCCGAGTACGCAGCCAGCCTGGGCTACCCGGTACGCGGCCTGGACATCCTGCTGACCACCCTGCTGGTGGTGTCAATCGTCATCGGGCTGCAGGCCGTAGGCGTGGTATTGATGAGCGCCATGGTGATCGCCCCGGCGGCGGCGGCCCGCCAGTGGACCAACCGTCTGGGTGTGATGGTGGCGCTGGCAGCCATCTTTGGCGCCCTCTCCGGCGTGAGCGGAGCGGTGCTCAGCAGCCTGACGCCGCGCCTGTCCACCGGGCCAACCATTGTCCTGATTATTTGCAGCGTGGTCGTGGTATCGCTCTTATTCGCGCCCAACCGCGGCCTGATTTGGAGCTGGGCGCGCCGGCGGCGCAACCGACGCCAGCTGCACCAGGAGAGCGTGCTGCTCGACCTGTACACCCTGGCCTCTCAGCACGCAGACATGAGCCACCCACATACAACCGCAGTACTGCAAGCCATGAGCGCCGGGCAGACCGACGCCAGGCGCAACCTGCAGGCGCTGGCCGGGCAGGGTTTGGTACGAGCTGAGAGCGGCGGTTGGTCGCTAACGACCGCCGGCGCCGAGGAAGCACAGCGCCTGCTCTCGGCTGCATCCGCGCCGGCCGGGGCAGAGCGCATCTCCCAGGCCATGCAAGGGGAAGTCGGGTTATGAATGCCGCCCAATTCCAAATCCAGCTGATTGCTGTTCTGGCGGCTTCGTCCTGCGCCTTGCTGGGCGTCTTCCTGGTGCTGCGGCGCATGGTGATGATGAGCGACGCCATCAGTCACACAGTTCTGCTGGGAATCGTGCTGGGCTTCTTTATGACCGGCGACCTGGCTTCCCCCTATCTGGTCATCGGGGCGGCTCTGACCGGTCTGCTGACCGTGACATTGGTCGAACTGCTCTTCCGCACCCGGCTGGTGCGCGAAGACGCCGCTATTGGACTGGTCTTCCCGGCTTTATTCAGCATCGCTGTGATCCTGGTCTCGCGCTACGCCGGGCAGGTGCATCTGGATACGGACGCCGTCCTGCTGGGCGAGCTGGCTTACGCTCCGTTCGACCGCCTGGTCATCCTGGGCAATGACCTGGGCCCGGTGGGAATTTACCTGATGGGCGGCATCCTGCTGCTCAACCTGGCATTCATCGCCCTTCTTTACAAAGAATTGAAGCTGGCTACTTTTGACAGCGGGCTGGCTGTGACCCTGGGATTCGCCCCGGCGCTGATCCACTACCTGCTGATGGGTCTGGTATCCGTGACGGCAGTCAGCGCGTTTGAGGTGGTCGGATCTGTACTGCTGGTGGCGTTGATGGTTGCCCCGCCGATCACCGCTTATCTGCTAACCGACCGGCTGCCGCGCATGCTGGGGTTGAGTGTGCTGTTCGGTGCAGCCGCGGCGATCAGCGGGTACTGGCTGGCACACTGGCTGGACGCTTCAATTGCCGGTTCAATGGCCGCCATGGCCGGCCTGTTCTTTGGGATAGCCTGGCTGCTGGCTCCGCAGCGAGGGCTGATCGCCATCGCCCGCCGCCGCAGGCAGCAGCGCTGGGAGTTCGCCCAGACGATGCTGACCATCCATCTGCTCAATCATGAGGGCTTACCGGAAGCCTGGCAGGAGAGCCGCCTGGAGCACTTCCAGGAGCACATGCGCTGGAACCCAGACTTTACCGACCAGGTTGTGCAGCGCGCCGTTTCCCAGCGCTGGATTGAACGCGTGAATGGACACCTGGAGCTGACCGAAGAAGGGCGCCAGCGCGCCCGCGTGACCCTCTCCAGCTGACCGGGTTACAAACTTAAAGGTATCTGAGAAAGCCCCTTTCGGGGGAACATTTCTAGCGCAACTCCAGTTATACTTAAAGACCGCCTCTTGCCCGACGGGTATTCGTCGGGATTAGAGGCTTAATCCATTCATTGGAGGATATTCCTTGAAAAAAACCTTGTTCATTACCCTGATCCTGGGAGTGCTGGCAGTGGCCCTGGCGGGCTGCGGCTCTTCTGGCGGAGATGCTACAGAGACACCGAGGTCGGCTGAGGCGGTATACACCTCGGCTGCCATGACTGCCGATGCGCGCTTGAACGAACGCTTCTCGCAGGCAACAACCCCTGCACCGACGTTAGCCAACCCGACCGCGGCGGTTACCAACACAGCCACCATCACCCCTACCGTCTCCCAGCCAACTCCAGCCGGCACCGCCAGCGCACCGCCATCCAGCGGCGACCGGGCGGAGTTCGTCGCCGACGTGACCATCCCGGATGGCACGAACATGGCGCCGAATCAATCCTTTGCCAAGACCTGGCGGCTGGTAAACCAGGGCACCACAACCTGGAGCCCAAGCTACAGCCTGGTGTTCTCCAGCGGCACAGCGATGAGCGCCCCTGCGGTGGTCAACCTGCCGGCCAGCGTGGCGCCCGGGCAGAATGTCGATATCACAGTGAACCTGGTGGCGCCTGCCACCCCTGGCGATTACATCGGCTATTTCATCTTGAAGAATCCCAGCGGGCAAATCTTCGGCGTTGGACCCAATGCTGTGGATGCCATCTGGGTGCAAATCGTGGTCGGCTCGGGGACCCCGGGCGCCACACTGGCAGCCGGATCCACCACACCCAGCCCAACGGGACAGGTTAGCACCGTCAGCCAGGTCGCCTTGAGCGTGGACAGCGCCTCTGCCACGACCTGCCCGCATACCTTTACCTACACCGCCCAGTTCAGCCTGAGCCAGCCGTCAAATGTGACCTACCAGCTGGAAGCCAGCGTCAGTGACCCGGGCGTCAGCCTCAACCTGCCTGCGCCTTCTTCGGTGGCATTACCAGCCGGGACACACTCTGTAGTGTACACGCTGAACTTCAGCACCAACCTGAACGGTACAGCCGTCTTTCACATCACCCTGCCGACGGATGTCAAGTCCAACACGGTCAACTTCACGCTGAGCTGCCAGTAAACCTTCCCGCCATCTTGCCTGCCGGAGGAGTCATCATCTCCGGCAGGCAAAACTTTTACCCTGATATTCAGATCGACGATACCCAGATGGACACGAATCGGCAGGCTTTGTTACCGCCAGAATCAAACACCGGCTCGTTAGAGCAGGCGATAAAAGACGAGGCGCGCCGCCTGGGCTTTGAACTCGTGGGGATCACCACACCGCAGCCGCCCGCACACCTGGCAGCTTACGAAGCCTGGCTGCAATCCGGCCAGCATGGTGAGATGGGCTACCTGGCAGCCGACCGCGCTCAACGCGCCCGGGCGAACCCGCTGCAGCTGCTGCCCGACTGCCGCTCGATCCTGGTGTTGGGGATGCGCTATGCAGCCAACCCGCTCCCGGAGCCTGATGCTAACAAACCATCTCCAACGCCTGCCGGGCAGATTGCCTCGTATGCCTGGGGAGCGGATTATCACGACATCCTGCCAGTGAAGTTAAAAAGCCTGGTGGATTTCATTGAGGCTCAGGTTGGCGCCTCGGTCCCCAATCGCTGGTACACTGATACCGGCCCAATTCTGGAGCGCGACCTGGCGCAGCGCGCCGGCCTGGGTTGGATCGGCAAAAACACCTGTCTGATAAACCCTCGCCGGGGATCTTACTTCCTGCTGGCAGAAATCCTGCTCGGCCTGGAGATGAGGGCGGACGCCCCAGTTACAATAGACCATTGCGGCCGCTGCACGCGCTGCCTGGAGGCCTGCCCCACCGCCTGCATTCAGCCGAACCGTACGGTGGATGCCCGCCGCTGCATCGCATATCTAACCATCGAACTGAAAGGCGCCATCCCGCTGGATCTGCGCCCCCAGATCGGCGGGTGGGTCTTTGGCTGCGATGTATGCCAGCAGGTTTGCCCGTGGAACCGGCGCTTCGCCGGTGTGGACGACGAACTCGATCCGGAATTACAACCTCGCCTGGGCGTTCCAGAGCCAGATCTGATCGGCGAGCTCTCCCTGAGCAGGGAAGCTTTCAATGCCAAATTTCGTGGCAGCCCAGTTAGGCGCAGCAAGCGCCGGGGCTACCTGCGCAATGTGGCTGTTGCCCTGGGGAACAGCGCCAATCCGGCTGCGCTACCCGCCCTGGCCCAGGCGGTGGCAAGCGAGCCTGAAGCACTGGTACGTTGCCACGCCGCCTGGGCGTTCGGCCGGATCGGTGGGGAAGCCGCCCGCCAACCGCTGACTCAGGCGCGCCGGACAGAAACCGACCCCCTGGTGCTGGCAGAAATCCAGGCCGCGCTGCAGCAGCTGGACGCAGCAGAGCAGTTTTTTCCAGATGTTATAATGAAATAAGCATGCGCAAGCCTTACCTTTACATTTTACTGGCAGCGATATTCATAAGCCTCCTAGTGGCAGCCTATTACCTGCCCCCGATCCATAGCCGCCTGAGCTGGCGGGTGGACCAGGCCATCCTGCGGGTTAAATACGCCATCAACCCACCCGATGAAGTCGTCTTCGTCCCCGGACAGGCATTAAACAAGCCGGCTGTCCGCACGATCCACCGCCCTACCGCAACGCTGGAGGCCGGTGTGGCGCCAACCCTCGACGCGCCCCTTGGGCCGACGCCCACTCCGCAGCCTACTCCGATTCCAGCCCCCCTGCCGCCGGGAGTCAGCCTGGCCGGCGTGCGCTATGAAGACCAGCATGGCCGTTGGAACTACTGCGCCCCGGCTAACCTGTCCATGGCGCTTTCATACTGGGATTGGGAAGGCGACCGCGATGTGGTCGGCCCGGTGATCAAGCCCGATCCAAAAGACAAGAACGTGATGCCCTACGAGATGGTGGAATATGTGGTCAATAACACATCCCTGCTCGCCCTGGAGCGGGTGGGAGGTGACCTGGAGACCCTTAAGCGCTTCCTGGCGGCCGGCTTCCCGGTGCTGATAGAGCGGGCAGCATATTTCCACGATCTGGAAGGCGTGGTTAGCTGGATGGGACACTACCAGGTGGTCACCGGCTACGATGACGCCGAAGGGGTCTTCATTACCCAGGACTCCTTCACCAAGCCGGACGACAAAATATCCTACGCGGATATGGAGACTTACTGGCGAGCGTTTCAATAATACCTATGTGCTCATCTTCCCGCCGGAAAAAGAAGCGGATGTGCTCGCTCTGTTGGGTGCAGACGCCGATGAGACCGCCAATTACCAGCGCACCGCCCAGAAGGCATCCGAGGAAATTTACAGCCAGTCCGGCATCGACCAGTACTACGCCTGGTACAACCGCGGCACAAACCTGGCAGCCCTGAAAGATTTCGCCGGGGCAGCGCAAGCGTACGACAATGCCTTCGGCGTTTACCCTTCCATTCCCGTAGAAAAGCGTCCCTGGCGCATGCTATGGTACCAGACCGGCCCGTATGCCGCCTATTACTACTCCGGGCGCTACTGGGACGTGATCAGCCTGGCGGATACCACCCTGAGCACCCTGCAAAGCGAGCCAAACCTGGAAGAAACTTACTACTGGCGCGGCATGGCTCGTTTGGCTTTAGGGGACAGCACCGGGGCAGTCGATGATTTCCGGACCAGCCTGAGCTACCACCCCGGGTTTACCCCGCCCACCTACCAACTCAACCAGCTCGGACTGGCGCCGTAGTTGGATAAGGAGAGTTCCAGCCATGCGTAAATTCCTGGCCTGCGCCGTTTTCCTGGGGATCCCGCTGCTGTGCCTGGCAACGGTGGTGCTTTACAACATTCCGCCGATAAACGAGCGCCTGGCCTGGCGCGTCGAAGCACTGCAGGCGCAGGTAAAGTACGCCATCAATCCGCCGGCGGAAGTGGTATTCGTCCCATCAGAGCAAGGCATCACCCCCGCTGCGCCGGTGGCATTTCCGACCGATACCCCCACCCTGCCGCCCACCGAAACGCCGCCCCTGCCCGGGCTCACGCCAACCGCATCGCTGACTCCGACCCCGGATTACACGCCCACTCCTATCGCGGGCGTCACATTGCTGGACGGCTTTATTCACGAATACCAGCGTTGGAACAACTGCGGCCCTGCAAACCTGGCGATGAACCTGTCCTATTGGGGCTGGCAGGGCGACCAGTACAACACGGCCGCGTTCCTGAAACCGAATGCTCGCGACCATAACGTCATGCCGTATGAAATGGTCGATTATGTGCAAACCAATACCGACCTGCGCGCCCTGACCCGAGTTGGCGGCGACCTGGAAATAGTAAAGAAGTTTATCGCCGCCGGCATCCCGGTATTGATCGAGAAAGGTTTCGAAGGCGCAGGCTTCGATGGCTGGATGGGACATTACGAGGTGATCAATGGTTATGATGACACCAACCAGCGCGTTACGGTACAGGATTCCTACAAAGGCCCCAATATCCTGATAAACTACCCCGACCTGGAAAACCAGTGGCGAGCATTTAATAACACCTATATCATTATCTATCCGCCGGAGCGTGAGGACGAGGTGATGCGCATCCTGGGAGAGCAGGCAGACCTGGAGACCAACTTCCAGGCCGCGCTGCAAAAAGCCAGGGACGAGGCCGCCCAGCTAACCGGCCGGGACCTTTTCTTTGCCTGGTACAATCAAGGCACGAACCTGGTAGACCTGCACGATTACGCGGCTGCCGCCACGGCTTACGATGCCGCCTTTGCCAACTATAGCAAGGTCCCCAAGGAGCTGCGTCCCTGGCGCATATTGTGGTACCAGACCGGCCCGTATTTCGCCTACTACTATACACAGCGCTTCGAGGATGTGATTAACCTGGCCAACACCACCCTGCAGGCCATGAGCGAGCCCAACCTGGAAGAGACCTACTACTGGCGCGGCATGGCCTATGCAGCCCTGGGCGATAACGAGCGGGCGATCAAAGATTTCCAGGCCGCCCTGAAATATCATGAGAATTTCCTTCCGGCCATCCAGCAGCTGCAATTGATGGGAGTAACTCCTTGACGATCAAAATCCTGCACTTTGCCGACGCCCATATCGATATGGCCAATTACGGCCGCCACGATCCAGCTACCGGCCTGCCGCTGCGGGTGCTGGATTTTCTCAAGTCGCTGGACGCGATTGTCGATGCCGCCATTGAGGAAAAAGTAGACCTGGTCTTATTTGCCGGGGATGCCTTCAAAGACCGCAGCCCAGCCCCCACCTTTCAGCGCGAGTGGGGCCGGCGAATAATGCGCCTATCACACCACAAAATCCGCACCCTGCTGCTGGTGGGCAACCATGATCTCTCCCCGGCCCTGGGCCGAGCCCATGCGCTGGACTCCTTCGACACCCTGGAAGTGCCACACGTGCAGGTAGTCGACAAGCCCACCTTCCTGGGACCGGATGACCTGGCCGGCCTGCCCCTGCAGGTACTGTGCCTGCCATGGATTTCCCGCTCCGGCCTGATGGCCCACCTGGCGACAGACGCCGGCGACAGCGGGGAGATTTACGAGCAGCTAGAGCAGCGCCTGACCGAGCTGGTGCAGGGGTGGATCGCGCAGGCCGATCCGGACCTGCCGGCAATCCTGACAGCCCACTGTTCGGTGCAGGGCGCGTTATACGGCAGCGAGCGCACGGTGATGCTGGGTGGCGACCTGGTGCTGCCGCGCTCTTTGGTATGCGACCCGCGCCTGGATTATGTAGCCCTGGGTCACATTCACAAACACCAGGACCTGAACGAGGGTAGCTACCCGGCGGTGGTATATCCCGGCTCGATCGAGCGAGTCGACTTTGGCGAAGCGCGCGACGACAAAGGATTTGTCATCGCTGAGGTAAGCCGCGGCGGGACGCGTTACGAGTGGCGGCGATTAGAGGGTACCCGCCCCTTCATCGATCGTTACCTGCGCCTGGAAAGCGCTGAAGACCTGAACGAGCGCCTGCGCCAGGCCCTGCCCACCCAGGAAAAGCTGGAGGGTGCCGTAGTACGCCTGGTGCTGGAATACCCGCAAGAGTGGGAGGCGGCAATCGACGATGCCGGCTTGCGGGAATATGCCGCCGGCTGCTTTGAGTTCCACCTGGTCAAGCGCCCGCAGGTCGTCGGGAGAGTCCGCATTCCAGAAGACCAGGCGATCGGCAGTATTACACCAGCCGAGCTGCTCAAAATCTACTGGCGTGCCAACCACCTGGAGGAGGGCGAAGTCGAGAACCTGTCTGCTCTGGCGGAACAGCTGCTCCAGGAGAACCAGGCGTAACTCGCTCGGCCCGTCGAAACGCCGGGTAAACTCACCCTAATATGTGTATAATCAAGCCATGGATACAAAGACCGAACTTGAAAACGCAGTAAAAGACGCCATGCGAGCCGGTGATGATCTGCGCAAGCGCACGCTGCGCATGGCCCTGGCGGCTATCCGGCAGCAAGAGATCGACAAAGGCGTCCCAGTGGATGAAGCTGCTGTGCAGACCATCCTGCAAAAGGAGATCAAATCGCGCCACGAATTGATCGCCGATGCCCAGAAGGCGCACCGCCCGGATCTGGAAGCGGAAGCTGTAGCCGAGATCGGGGTGCTGCAGGGCTTTCTCCTCAACCAGCTCACTCCGGAAGAGCTGGACGCGCTGGCGCAGCAGGCGGTTGCCGAATCTGGCGCCACAAGCCTGAAAGAAATGGGGCAGGTGATGAAAATCCTGCTGCCGCGCCTTCAAGGCCGCGCCAGCGGGGACCAGGCCAGCCAGGCGGTACGCCGCCTGTTAGGTTAGCCATCTCCCCGGATCACACAACTCGATGCCCGCAACCAGCACGTTCACAACCTCCCGGCGACGAATTTATTATCCTCTCCTGACTATCGTGACAGGAGGGTTGGTGCTGCTTGCGCTACTGATTCCTTACCTGCAAAGCTCACTGGTGCCTGCGCCTGAGGTCGGGCAGGTGGCTGTACAGGATTACCGCGCCTTGCAGTCGCAATCCTTCACCAGTAGAATCCTGACCGAGGAGCGCCAGACTGAAATTGAAGGGCTGGTGCAGCCGATTTATACACCGCCCGATTCTGGGATCGCCCGCCAAAAATTGGAACGGCTGCGGGCAGCCCTGTCTTATATCAACTCGGTGCGCTCCGATGCCTATGCTACCCAGCAGCAAAAGCTGGCAGACCTGGCAAACCTGGAGGATATCCAGCTCACACCAACCACTGCCGCCAGCCTGCTGGCCTTAAGCGACTCGCGCTGGCAGGCCGTCCAGCAAGAATCCCTGGTGGCGTTGGAAAAAGTAATGAGCAGCCCCATCCGCCCGGATGAGGTGCAGAAGAATCAGGAGCTGGTGCCCAGCCTGGTGAGCCTCAACCTGCCGGAGAATCAGGCCAGCCTGGCAGCCGCGCTGGCATCGGCATTTGTCACCTCCAATACCGAATTCAGCGCCGAGCTGACAGATGCTGCCCGCCAGGAAGCCATCCGGTCGGTGCAACCGGTCAGCCGCCGTTTTATCGCCGGACAAACCATCGTGCAGCAGGGCCAGATCATCTCTGCCGCCGATCTGGAAGCGCTCGAGCAACTCAATTTGATTGAGACCCGGCAAAACTGGCAGGATTTCGCCAGCGCAGCTGCCCTGGTGGTACTGATCATGTCTCTGGTGGTTCTGTATATTGCCCGGGAACCCGAGCTGGCGCGCGATTGGCGCAACCTTACCATTATCGCGGTCCTGTTTCTCTTATTTCTACTGGTTGCCCGGTTGATCCTGCCCTCCCACACGATCATCCCGTATGCCTACCCGATTTCGGCCTACAGCCTGACTATCGCGATCCTTTTTGGACCGGAGGTCGCCCTGGTCACCACCCTGCCCCTGGCGATCTTAACCGCTTACGGCCTGCCAAACAGCCTGGAGCTGACCCTGTACTATTCACTGAGCAGCCTGTTCGGCGTCCTGGCCTTGGGCCGGGCGCGGCGGATGTCATCCTTCTTCCTGGCAGGCCTGGCCGTGGCCGTCTCCGGTGCCTTAATTGTGTGGATATACCGCCTGCCCCTGCCTACCACGGATGAGATCGGCCTGGCCACCCTGACCGGGGCAGTGTTTTTCAGCGGCCTGGCTGCCGCCAGCCTGACGGTGCTGATGCAATATGTCCTGGCGCAGTTCCTGGGGATGATCACGCCCATGCAGCTGATTGACTTGAGCCGGCCCGACCACCCCCTGTTGCAGCGCATCCTGCACGAGGCGCCGGGAACGTACCAACACAGCCTGCAGCTGGCCAACCTGGTAGAGCAGGCCGCCGAACGGGTGGGAGCCGACCCCATGCTCACGCGGGTAGGCGCCCTGTATCACGATGCCGGTAAAACGCTCAATCCAGGTTTCTTCATTGAGAACCAGCTGCCAGGCGACAGCAACCCTCATGAGGCGTTAGATCCAGTCACCAGCGCAACCATCATTATCCGCCATGTTCCCGATGGTATGACGCTGGGGCGCAAGTACCACTTGCCGCCGCGCATCCTGGATTTTATTGTCGAACACCACGGCACCATGCTGGCTCGCTACCAGTACGTGCGGGCGGTCAAAAATGCCGGAGATGACGAGGCGCTGGTAGACAAAGAGCAGTTCCGCTACCCGGGACCTCGCCCGCAAAGCCGCGAGACTGCGATATTAATGCTGGCAGATGGCAGTGAAGCCCGCGTGCGGGCTGAACGCCCCAAGGGCGAAGAAGACCTGCGCCGTGTGTTGAAAGAAGTATTTAATAACCGCGTTGGCACCGGGCAGTTGGATGACACCCATCTTACACTGCGCGACATGGATACCATTCTTGAGTTATTCGTGGCTACCCTGCGCGGCATGTACCACCCGCGTATCGAATACCCCCCCATGGAAAAGCCGGTTTCAACCGAGATAAGCACCCGGCCATTTCCCGATGAACCCCAACCACCCGCCCAGCCAGCCGAACCTGCGGCTAAAGCCCAGTCCAACCCATGATCTACTACCAGAGCTCCGAAACCCTGACCAGCACAGAAATGGAAGCAGCCGGAAAATTCCAACTCTTGCTCGAATTGGCAGCCAGGCAATCCCTGGAATTGGTTCGCCCTGGCGAAGACCTGGAGCTGACGATTGTCATCAGCAATGACAGCGAGCTGCACACGCTCAACCGGCAGTACCTGGGGGTGGATGCGCCCACAGACGTGCTTTCCTTCCCCGCCGATGAGCTCGACCCCGACAGCGGCAGCCTGTACCTGGGGGATGTGATCCTCTCGCTACCCCGGGCGCAAGCCCAGGCCGCCGCCGGAGGACATGGCGTGGAAGCCGAGCTTCAGCTGCTGACTGTGCATGGCGTCCTGCATCTGTTGGGTTACGACCATGCCAACCCGCAGGATAAAGCTGCCATGTGGAACCGCCAGGCGGAAATCCTGACCCTGCTGGGCTGCCAGATCACAGCGCCAGCTTCCGAATAACTCATGCGCCATTTTTTATGGACCCGAGGTCGTTCTTTCCACTATGCTTTCACCGGGTGGTGGTATGTCATTCGCACCCAGCAGAACGCCTGGATCCATACCGTAATCAGCATCGCCGTCTTGATTGTATCGCTGTGGCTTAAGCTGTCCACGATCGAGTGGGCGCTGATCCTGATTGCTATAACGATGGTATGGACGGCCGAGTTTCTGAATACCGCACTGGAGGCAGTCGTCGACCTGGCCAGCCCGGATCGGCACCAGCTGGCCAAAACTTGCAAGGATGTTGGCGCGGCAGCCGTGCTGATTGCCTCTGCCAGCTCGGTGCTCATCGGCCTGCTGGTGCTTGGACCTCCGCTCTGGCAGCAAATCCAAACGTTGCTGGCCTCCTGACGCCGGCAACCGAATCGGCAAAACCCACCGATACAACTGAGAGGTATCCATGACCACTACAGCATTCCGTTTTGGCACCGTCGGCGCCCCAAAATCCACCGCAAAAAAGCCGGGCGGCAGCGTGGGAGCTGTGCTGCGCCTGGCCGAGCTGGGCCTGGATGCCCTGGAACTGGGGTGGGTGCAATCGGTACGGGTAAGCGAACAAACCTGCGCCGACATCCGGGCCACCGGGCAGGAGCAGGATGTGCTGATCAGCGTGCACGCGCCGTATTTCATCAACCTGAACGCCGATGAGGAGGAGTGGCCCAAGTCGCGCAAGCGCCTGATGGACGCGGCCTATTTCGGCAACCTGGCCGGGGCAAGCGATATCATCTTCCATCCCGGTTCGTATTTCGGGTTGCCGCCGGAAGAAGTCCTGCCCAAGGCCATCCAGCGGCTGGCCGGCTGCGTGGAGGAATTACGCCTGGCCGGCAACCTGGTTACGCTGCGCCCCGAGACGATGGGTAAATCGGCAATGCTCGGCTCGCTGGAAGATACCCTGGCGATGAGCCAGGCCATCCCAGGTGTGCTGCCCTGCCTGGATTTTGCCCATCTCCACGCCCGCCCCGGCGACGGCTCGATGAATACCTACGATGAGTGGAACCGGGTGCTGGAAATCGTATGCAGAGGCGCTGGGTGAAGCCGCGCTGCAGAACTTACATATCCACCTCTCGGGGATTGCCTACGGTCCCAAAGGGGAGAAAGAACACCTGCCGGTTGAAGAAGCCGACCTGGATCTGAAAGCTTTATTCCGAGCGCTGGATAATCTGGGCTGCCAGGGACGCATCCTGTGCGAGAGCCCGGCGATGGAAGACGACGCCCTGATTTTGAAGGCGAAGTTTGAATCACTGAAACTCTGAAAAGATCACTGAGGCACTGAAAAATGCATCAGTGCCTCAGCTGCTTTTTCAGGAGTTCAGTGATTCCTGGAGTAAACCAATCGCCTGGACGACGCGCGCCCGGTTTTCTTCTAGCTGATGCCAGCGAGAGGCGCCGGAGGGATGCGGTAAGGGGACAACCCAGCGATGATCGACCTGCTTGCGCGTCCCTATAATTTCCTCCAACGTTTGACCTGCCGAATAGAACAACCCGATCGCCAGCCTGCCGACCGGGATGATGAGCTGCGGGTCCACCAGGGAAATCTCGGCCTGTAGATAGGGGCGGCACAGCTCCTGCTCCTTGCGGGAAGGGACGCGATCGCCGCTGCCGGATTTGGCCCGCCCGGGGTAGCATTTGGTGACCGCGGTCATGTACTGGCTGTGACGGAACCAAGTCTCATCGATGCCGGCCTGCGCCAGCCATTTGAACAGGCGCGAGCCGCTGCCGGCATTGAAAGGGCGCCCGGCTTCCTTCTCTGTGATTCCCGGCGCCTGGCCGATCAACATAGATGCGAGCGCCAATCCCACCGGAGAAGATGGCGCGCGGGAAGATATCATGCCCGGCATCCAGGCACAGCCGGCAGGCATGCAGGCGGGCGTGCAGGTCGGCTAAGGCATCGGTGCGATTTAATTCAGGCTGCATATGCGGTGATCTGGATCCTTGTACAACCGGATCGATTCAGGGGGTCAAATACTCTATCTGGCTCTCGGCCCGCCGCTCGGCAACCCACTCCCGGATCGCCTGGGTCTGTACCAACAGCAGTGCATCCGGGGAGAGCGGCTGGTTTACATTGCGTTCGATTACCTGGATGATGTGATAACCGATGGCCGACTGCAGCACCGGCGTATGCTGGCCCGCCTCCAGCTTGAATACCGCCTCATCGACGGCGGGGTCAAGCAGGTACCCACGCGGGAACCACCCCAATTCGCCGCGCGTCGCCGGGTCGTATTGAGCTGCCAGTTGGGCAAAATCAGCCCCACCATCCAGCTGGGCGATTACCTGGTTGGCTTCATCCGGGTTATCGAACAAAATCTGCCAGGCATGCACCTGTTCGGCGGTCACCGGTACTTGCTCCAGGATTTTATCTCGCATCCAGGCGGCGGCCACGGAGCGCCGCAGAGCATCCTGGAAAGTTTCAGCGTCGTAGCTATTCGCCGCCAGCCAGCCGGCCAGCGCCTGCTCCCCGCCCATCTGCTCGGCAAGCTGTGCCAGGCGCGCCTCCAGCGCCGCATCATCGACCACAAACCCCTGTTCGCCCGCCCCCTGGGCCAGGAGAGCCTGGTCAATCAGCTCATCCAGGACACGCTGTCGGTCCTCTTCCGTAGGATCTGACCCCTGCGCCGATTGATAACGGCTCAGCTCGGCCTGGTATTCCGCCAGCGTGATCCCCTGGTCATTGACCCTGGCGGCCAGGGGCTGCGGTGTGGCGGTAGGCGGAGCAGGCGTGGCGGTCAACTCCAACGTGGCGCTCGGCTCGCCGTTCGAGGCGGGAAGCGTGGCTTGCGGCGGCTCTCCACCCCGCGAGCAAGCTGCCAGGAGCCACAGCAGACCGGCCAGCAGCAGGAGCAGCCTGCCTTTTTCCTGGAGCGTGAAGTGCAGTAATTTTTTGCTGCGTGATAGATCATTTGGGAGGGTATACATCGCCGCCTATTATACCCTCTCAACGACGGCGCAGTCCTAGGATCAGCAGCGCTGCCCCGAGCAGGACCCCCGCCAGGATAACCAGCAGCAGCGGGTCAATTCGGCTGCTTGCGGCTGCCGGAGTGCTTTGTGAGGTCGCCGCAGGCACAGCTGACATCGTCGTAACCGCCGTCGGACGTATGGACCGGGTCGTGGACGTAGGGCGAACAGGCAGAACCTGGCTGGCCTGGGCGGCCGTCGGGCTGGGTGTTGGCGCAGCGTCTGGCAGGTACAATCACCAGCTTTTCCCCCGGCCGGATGATGGATTGATCCGTCAGTCCATTCAGCGCCAGCAGGTCGGGCAGGCTGATCTGATATGCGGCGGCTATGCTCCACAATGCCTGACCCGCCTGCACCTCGTGCACCACCGAGCCGTCTGCAGCCGGAGCTGCCGTTTCCAGCGGCGCCACCGCCCCTCCAGAAGATGCTCCTGGATCCGGCTGGCCCCAGCCCTCGGTCCACATGAACGTGACTTCGATCCAGTCGTTCGCTCCCGGTGGCAGCCCGATCTGGCTGCCTACGCCATCCCCCAGGTCGATGCCGAAGGGCGCGGTCACTGACCGACCGTACTGGTCCTGCCCGCCGTTGTAGCCGTTGAAAAAAGCAGCCTGAGCCTCGGGCAGACCTAACGCCAGGTCGGCAAACATGCGGCGCGGCTGGGGATCGTAAACGCTGGCCCAGTAGTTGTCGTCAACGTTCCACGGCCCGGCTTCCCCCACCAGAAAGGCGGCTGTCTTACCCTTGTATCCGATAAAAACGGTATAGCCCTGCCCGGTCTGATAGCCCTTGCTATCGCAGGATTGACTGCCGCCGTTGGCGAGCTTCAAGCAGGCATCCGGCAGCGCCACAATCGGTTTCCCCTTGGAGTTGTAATGCGTGGCAAAGATAGTGTACGTGCGCGGGCTGCTTTGCCAGGACGGGATGCCATGCAGGAGGCGTTCCACCTCCCATTGTCCTTGCGTCCAGGCAGCCAGCCGCAAGCAGCCTGGTAAACCCAGCGGGCGCACAGCGTCATCCGGCTATCTCGAATCACCTGGGAGACCTGCCTGTTATAGCCAAACAGGCGCAGCAAGGTACGCTTTTGTGGCAAAGAAAGATCGGAGTTCAGGATGATCGGCAGCGATGTCTCTGCCAACTTGCGCAGCTGCTGCTTGTTCCTGCCGGGCGGCATCCTGCACCTGGCCCACCTGCTGCTCGCTAAGGATATGCGAGGCGCGCAGATCTTCCAGCGGGCCATCGGTCAGCGCCAGGTAGGCCAGCACCGGTTTCTGCCCCCAGGTCGAGGCTGCTCGGGCGCAGCACAGCCGGCTGCCAGACCAGCGCCAGGAGCCAGGCAAGCAACCATGCCAGCCACAGCCATCGCTTATAGGTCTGCTGATAGCCGATCAGATCGCCTGTCCAGTGATTTTCTTTCACCTGCAATGCCTGGAGATTAGAGGTCTGGCTTTTTTCCATTAGACCTACGATTATAAGGCCACTTTTTTCAATATTCGCCTTGACAGAGGCATGAAAAGTGAGCATAATTACGTATACGATAGAAGACTTAAAGGCTTAGACGGAGGAAAGTAGACCAGGGAAAGCCGACAGGGAGGCGTGGGGCAGTGACTGAGACCCCCGCCCGGTGGAAGCTGGTTGAAGTTCCCTCCCGAGCCGCCCGGGTGAACGACGCACCCAGTAGTCCGGGACGCAGCCCTCGCGTTAACGAAAGGGAGACAATCGCCGAGAGTATGGCTGTTGGCTGACGAGCGGCCTGTGCAAACAGGCAACCAGGGTGGTACCGCGGGACCCCGTCCCGTCCCTGAATTGGGACGGGACTTTTTATTTGCTGGCTGCCGGTCATTGCCCCGGGGAGCAATTCCTCACCGAGAGATGCCGGACAGCCGAACAGGAGGACGTATGCAAGAGCAACTCAATACAATCCAACAAGAGGCCCTGGCCGGCCTGGAGCAGGTGCAGGACGACGATGGGCTGCAGCGCTGGAAGGTGGCTTACCTGGGGCGCAGCGCCCCATTGATGCAGACCTTCGATAAGCTGGGCACGCTGCCTAAGGAGGAGCGCCCGCTGATCGGCCGGCGCGCCAACGAGGTGAAGCAAGCTCTCGAAGGAGCCTATGCCGACAAAGCCGAAAGTCTGCGCCAGGCTTCTCTGCAGCGCTCGCTGCAAACCGAGCGGCTGGATGTGACCCTGCCGGGCAGGAGCCTGCCGCGCGGCCGCATCCACCCTACCACGCAGACCCTGCGCGATCTCAACCGCACCTTTGCCGAGATGGGCTTCCAGGTGTACCGCTCACGGGAAGTCGAAAGCGACGAGTACAACTTCCAGCTGCTCAACTTCCCCCTCAACCACCCGGCGCGCGAAATGCAGGAACTCCTACTACCTGGATACCGGTCGGACACCCGGAGAGAACCCGATCATGTTTCGCACCCACACCTCGCCGGGACAGATCCGGGCGATGCGTGAGTACGCCGCTGAAGACCCGGAGAACCCGCCGCCCATCCGCATCGTGCTGCCGGGCATGTGCGCCCGCTATGAGCAGATCACCTCGCGCTCGGAGATGCAGTTCAACCAGCTGGAAGGCCTGGCAGTCGGCGAGGACATCACTTTCGGCGACCTGAAAGGCACGCTGAGCGACTTTGCACGGCGCTTCTTCGGCCAGGCCGTGCGCACCCGCTTCCGCGCCTCGCACTTCCCTTTCACCGAGCCCTCCGCCGAGATGGACGTGGAATGCTTCGTCTGCGGCGGGGCCGGCTGCGCGGTCTGCAAGCGCAGCGGCTGGCTGGAGATCCTGGGCTGCGGCATGGTGCACCCGGTCGTGTTGCAAAACGGCGGCTACGACCCCCGCCGCTATACCGGTTACGCCTTCGGCATGGGCCCGGAACGCATCACCATGCTGCGCCACCGCATCGATGATATCCGCTATTTCTGGGCGAATGATTTGCGATTCCTGGAGCAGTTTTAGGAGACGAGTGATTAGGCAATCAGGCAATCAGGGATCAGGATCAGGCAATCAGGCAATCAGGCCGGTATGGATTTTGGTGACATGAAAGCTAAAGGAGTGACTGGAAATGTCTTCAACCGATGAAAGAGGGACTGGGCAGGCTTGCAGGTGTGGAAAATGGCAGTGAATTTTGCCACACAGGTTTGCAGCCAGGTGGTTCCACTGCTACCCGCAGAAGAGAAATGGGCGTTAGCTCAACCAGATCCGCCGGTCGGTGCAGAGTATCCCGGCGAACATCGCTGAAGGCTACGGACAGTTACTATTACCAGGAAAGCGTTCGGTTTTGTTACATTAGTCGAGGATCTCTGGAAGAAACCTACAGTCACCTGGTCCTGGCAGAATAAACTTGGCTATCTATCCCCTGGTATTTTGCATGAGCTAGAAGAAAGCGTAGATGATCTGCGCCGGTTACTAAACGGATATATCAACTATCTCAAACGCAGCAAACGCGGTCAAAATGAGCCCGGTGCTGGATACAGCACCCATGAAGCTTCGCTGGAATACATACCTAGCCGATAGGAGAACTACCCAATCCCTAATCACCAGGTGCCCCGGTGCCTGATATCGGAGTATGACAATGAAATTACCACTATCCTGGATCAAAGACTACGTTGACATCTCCCTCCCCATCGATGAGCTGGCCCACCGCTTGACGATGGCCGGCCTGGAGGTGGAGGAGATTACCTATGTCGGGCTGCCGATGCCCGGCAGTAACCCCAGCGGCTTGCAGCAAAGTGAGATGAAGGTCTCCGGGCTGAGCTGGGAGGCGGACAAGATTGTGACGGCGGCGGTGCTGGAAGTGATGCCGCACCCCAACGCCGACCGGCTGGTGCTGTGCCGGCTGGATGACGGGCAGCAGGAGCACATCGTGCTGACCGGAGCGCCTAATCTGTACCCGTACAAGGGGCAGGGACCGCTGGCGCATCCGCTCAAGGTGGCATACGCTAAGGAAGGCGCACGCATCTACGATGGCCACCAACCGGGCCAGGTGCTCACCACACTCAAGCGTGCCAAGATTCGCGGGGTGGACTCCTACTCGATGATCTGCTCCGAGAAGGAGCTGGGCATCTCGGAGGAGCACGAAGGCGTGATCCTGCTGGATGCGGATGCGCCGGTGGGTGTGCCGCTGGTGGAGTACATGGGCGACGCGGTGCTGGACATCGCCATCACGCCCAACATCGCCCGAGACGCTAATGTGCTGGGGGTGGCGCGCGAGATCGCCGCGCTGACCGGCATGCCGCTGCGCCAGCCATCTTACGAGGTGGGCTGGAGCGGGGCGCCTATCGAAGGGCAGGCACACATCGAGATTGGGACGCCCGAGCTGAACCCGCGCTTCGTGCTGGGGCTGATCCGCAACGTGACTATCGGGCCGAGCCCTTATTGGGTGCAGCGCCGGCTGCGGCTGGCAGGCATGCGGCCGATCAGCAACATCGTAGACGCCACCAACTATGCCATGCTGGAGATCGGCGAGCCGCTGCATGCCTTCGATTACGACGTGCTGGTGAGCCGGGCGGGTGGCCAGGCGCCAACGATCATCACTCGCACGGCGCAGGCCGGTGAGACGCTGACTACGCTGGACGGCGTGAAGCGCAAGCTGGACGAGCAGACGGTGCTGGTGTGCGATAGCGCCGGGGCGCTGTCCATCGCCGGGGTGATGGGCGGGGCTGAGTCGGAAGTGAGCGAGGCTACTCGCAACGTGCTGCTGGAAGGGGCGGCCTGGAACATGACCAACATCCGGCGGACGCTCTCGGCGCAGCGCATGAGCTCGGAGGCGGCCTACCGCTTCTCGCGCGGGGTGCACCCCGCCATGGCGGAGCGCGGCGTGCGGCGCGGCCTGGAATGGATGCGCCTGTGGTCGGGGGGAACGGTGGATCAAGGGCTGGTGGATAGCTACCCGCTGCCGGCGGACGACCCGACAGTGACCGATCACATCGGGCGACGTGCGCCGCTGGCTGGGCTTGCAGCTGACGACGCAGGAGATTGCCGGGCTGCTCGGGCGGCTGGAGTTCGAGGTGGAGATTGATGGGCAGGAGGTGCGGGCCAAAACGCCCGACCACCGGCTGGACATCGGCCGCGGCGTGATTGGCGTGGCGGACCTGATGGAGGAGATCGCCCGCATCTACGGCTACGACCGCATCCCGGAGACGCGGCTGGCGGATGAGCTGCCGCCGCAGCGGGGCAACCCGTCGCTGGAGAAGGAGGAGCGCATCCGCGACCTGCTGGTTGACCTGGGGCTGCAGGAGGTGGTGACCTACCGCATGACCTCGCGCGAGCGGGAAGCCAGGCGGCTGCCGCCGGGGACAGCACCCAGCGACCGCCCCTACGTGGGCGTGGTCAACCCGGTGGCGCCGGATCGAGATGTGCTGCGCCAGAGCCTGCTGTCCAGCGTGCTGGAGATCGCCGAGCGCAACGCCCGCCTGCGAGAGCGCATGGCGCTGTTCGAGATCGGGCCGGTGTTCGCAGTGGCGGAGGAAGGCGACCTGCCCGACGAGATCCCGATGCTGGCGCTGGTACTGTGCGGGCCGCGCAGCCTGCCTGCCTGGCAGGGGACCGAGAGCGGGTCGATGGACTTCTATCGACCTGAAGGGCGTGGTGGCAGGGCTGCTGGACGGCCTGCACGTGCCCGGCGTGCGCTACGAGCCGGCGGAGCATCCCAGCTTCCACCCGGGGAAGTGCGCCCGCATCCTATCCCACGAAGGCACAGCCTTCGGGGTTCCTGGCGAGAGCTACCTGGGGACGATGGGCGAGCTGCACCCGCAGGTGCGGGAACGCTACGAGCTGCCCGATCACCCCATCCTGGCGGCCGAGCTGGACCTGCCGGCGCTGCAGGCGTTGACGCCGCTGCGCTATGAGGTGCAGGGGGTGCCGACCTACCCACCGGTGCTGGAGGACATGGCGGTGATCGTGGACGAGGCGACGCCAGCCGAGCAGGTGGAAGCGGTGCTGCGGTCGGCAGGCGGCAAGATGCTGGCCGGGCTGCGCCTCTTCGACGTATTCAGCGGGGAGCAGATCGGGGCGGGCAAGAAGAGCCTGGCTTACAGCCTGACCTACCAGGCCGACCGGACGCTTACCGACGAGGAGGTACGCCAGATCCGGCAGCGCATCGTGCGGCGGCTGGAGACGGAGCTGGGCGCGAAGCTGAGGAGTTGAGTAGGTCCACAGGTATTGGAATAAGCAGAGAGGAGAAAATGGCTACTTACGTACTTTGCCATGGAGGTCGGGCAGGCGGCTGGCAGTGGAAGGAGGTGGCGGGCCGCCTTCGGGCTGAAGGCCACGAAGTATATACGCCGACATTTACTGGGCTTGGAGAGCGGAGTCACCTGCTCAACCGCTCAATCGACCTGAATACTTACATCCAGGATCTCGTCATGGTACTGAGATATGAAGATCTGCACGACGTAACCCTGGTGGGCTACAGTATGAGCGGGATCGTTATAAGCGGGGCGGCCGAGCTAACCCCCGAGCGCATCCAGCGGCTGGTTTATCTGGACGCATACCTGGTAGAGGATGGACAGTCTTTCGCCGACCTGGTCGGCCCGGAGATGATGGGGTATATCCGGGGAGCAGCTGAGGCCTACGGAGATGGCTGGCTGGTTCCGCACAACCCACCGGACGCCGACCGGCGCGTGCCAATGCCCCTGGCGGTGTGTTATACAACAATCCCGCAGAAGAATCCGCTGGCGAATCAGATACCCCGCACTTTCATCTACTGCACCCGAGGCAGGGAAGATATTGGCCCGCTGCATATCCCGATCGACATGGCAGCGGAGAAAGTGCAGAACCTGCCTAATTGGAAGTATGTCGAGATTAAAAAGCGGACATATGCCGATGTGGACAGAGCCAGAAAAGCTGGTCGAAGTATTGACAGCAAACCTTTGACAGGAAACAGATAATTTGCGAGGAAGTTGCGCTTTGGGAATTGCGCGATAGCGATCTGGAGCAGGAGCTTGGCGCGACGAAATTCCGGCGGGTATGGAAACCCGCCCGACAAATACCGGAACGGGCGGGGAGCACCCGCCCGTTATGACTTAACGCCGTCGATGATTTCGGCGGAGAGGTCGTAGCGGTTGAAGGCGGGCATGAGGTAGATGCCGGCAGCCCAGGGACGCATGCGCTCGATCAGCTCGAGGGCGATGCGCACGCCTTCCTGAGGGGCTTTGTCGCCGGCGCGGCGCAGGCGTTCGCTGGAGGTCGTCGGAGATGGAGATGCCGGGGACTTCGTTGTGCAGGAAGGTGGCATGGCGCGTGCCGAACAGGGGCAGCACGCCGACCAGGATGGGGACCTGCAGGGGGCCGTGCAGCTTCGGCATAGGCTCCAGAAAGGACTGGGCCAGCTCGGGCTGGAAGACCGGCTGGGTGAGGATAAAATCGGCGCCGGCTTTGACTTTGCGGCGCAGGTTCTTGATCTCCTGCTCGAGATCCGGCGGGCACAGGTTGAGGGCGCAGCCGACGAAGAAGGCGGTGGGCTGGCCGATATCGGCCCCGGCATGGTCCGACGCCGACGTTGAAGTTCTGCTTGATCAGCTTGATCAGGCCGGAGGGCACCAGGTCGTAGTTGTCCATGGCGTCGGGGTAATCGCCGATGGCGGTGGGATCGCCCATGACGACGAAGACGTTGCGCATGCCGAGGGCATGGGCGGCCAGCAGGTCGCCCTGGACGCGCAGCAGGTTGCGGCCGCGGGTGGGGAAGTGCAGGACGGTCTCGACGCCGACCTGGCGCTGGACCAGGTCGCAGACGGCCCAGGGGCTCATGCGCATGCGCGCCATGGGGCTGTCGGCGACGTTGATCACATCGGCGCCGGCTTCGGCCAGCAGGCTGGCGCCGGCCAGCAGCTTGTGGGTGGAGAGGCCGCGCGGCGGGTCCATCTCGACCGCGACGACGAACTGCCCGGCAGCCAGCTTCTGGGCCAGCGGAGATGGCAGCTCGGGCGAGTCTGCGCTGCTCGTCGGCTCTCCGCCGGCATGGCCAGCTCGCGCAATGCTGGGGCCGCAGCCGCGCGGGGGTGGTATCCAGGGCGGTGCGCATGGCGGCGATGTGCGCGGGGGTGGTGCCGCAGCAGCCGCCGACCAGGCGGGCGCCGGCTTCGCAAAAGGCCAGGGCATACTCGCCAAAATAATCGGGGTTGGCCGGGTACATGATGCGCCCGCCGACCTGCTCGGGCCAGCCGGCGTTGGGCATGACCGAGAAGACGGGCGCCGGGGCCGACCGCCTGGCGCATCTGGCGCAGGATGCGCCAGATCTGGGCCGGGCCGCCGGAGCAGTTGACGCCGATGACATCGGCGCCGGCTTGCTGCAGGCGTCTGGGCCACCTTGGCGGGCGAATCGCCCAGCAGGGTGCGGTCGTCGCGGGTGAAGGTCATCGAGGCGACCACCGGCAGGTCGCACACCTGGCGGGCGGCCTGCAATGGCTTCGCGCAGCTCGTGCAGGTCGCTGAAGGTCTCGAGGATGAGCAGATCGGCGCCGGCTTCAGCACAGGGCCTGATCTGCTCGGCGAAGGCCTGGCGGGCCTGCTCGGGCTGGACGCGGCCAAAGGGCGCCAGGCGCACGCCCAGCGGGCCGACATCGCCGGCGATGCAGCACGTCGCGGAAGGAGGCGCATGACCGCCCGGCGGGCAAGCTCGACGCCGCGCGCGGTTGATCTCGCCAACCTGGTCTTCCAGGCCGTGCAGGGCCAGCTTGAAGCGGTTGGCGCCAAAGGTGTTGGTCTGGATGATCTCGGCGCCGGCTTCGATGTACAGCGCGGTGGATATCGGCGACCAGAGCCGGCTGGGTGCAGGTTGAGCTGGTCGAAGCACTGGTCGAAGCCGAAGCCGCGGGCGTTGAGCATGGGTGCCCATGGCGCCATCGCCGAGGAGAGGCGCAGAGGAAAGCTGCAGGCGAGAGAGGAAGGGGGTAGGGGTCATAATAATCAGATAAGGTAGGGAATATTTTACCTTAATTGAACCGGATATAGCGCTAAGCAACTGTGTTGATTGTCAAGGGTAAAGAACGGTAAATCCTTCATAGAAACCCAATCTAACCTGATGGAACACGAGCACCGCGAAGCGAGATCG
Source organism: uncultured Chloroflexia bacterium (assembly GCA_963744375.1). Taxonomy (GTDB): domain Bacteria; phylum Chloroflexota; class Anaerolineae; order Anaerolineales; family UBA4823; genus CTSoil-045. Next base: position 298,049 of record CAVUTH010000003.1, read on the forward strand.
GGACCTGGGTCATGAGTAAGCAGGGTTCGCGTCTTTATTTCGGAGATCGGCTGCAAACCGAGGAGGCGTGCCAGGTCCAGCAGTCGCAGAGCATAGCATTCAAGATGGTCAGGAACTGGGTGCGCATGCTGAGGCGACGATAACAACTTTCTTGAGCTTTCCGGCCTTGAGTAAACGCTGAGAAGAAATCATGGATCACTGAAATTAAAACCGAGGTGGCGTAATGGTAGAGATGTAATGAACCGATGCGAATGTCAGAGCGGCCGCCTGGATACGCGTTTCACGATAGTAGCCACGTATCCGGGTTGATGGGGGCCACGCGCCACCAGTGCGGAGATCTTGTTGCGGTCGGTACACCCTGAATTCGGGAAGAGCGGCGATCATGATCGCAGAGGTGGCCGGCCCAAGACCAGGCAAGCTCTGTAATATCTCGTCTTTTGCCTTGAAACCTGGATCATCCTGGATAAGATGCTCGATCTGGCGATCAAGTTCGGCGATTTGCTCGTTCAGCCACTTGAGATGGGCTTCAATATTGCTATGCGTCGCCGGGTGAGCTGTTCCCAGGCGGTTTTTCTCAGCCGTTCGGTCGTCAATCAACTGCCGCCGGCGCAAGATCAGCGCCGCTAATAATTGCTCTTTCTCACTTGGCAGTCGGGTTGGGTCCGGTTTGTCGCTTGTCCGAAGCGAGCCAGCAGACGAGCATCCAGGCCGTCTGTTTTGGCTAGCAAGCCAATCGCTTTGGCGAACTCTCTTACTCGATGTGGGTTGACCATTGCCAGTGGTATCCCCGCAGCATATAGCTCACGCACCAATTGCCGCTCCAGACCACCGGTTGACTGCACTACCACCAGCTGGGGCTGTATTTCCATATCGTAGTTGTGGAGCTGAAATCTGTTGAGAAGATGTCTGCCGTTCATCCAAAACAGGTACTGACTTATCTCGGGTTACTTCACAATCAAGTTGGTTGTTAAGAAATTCAGGCCTACAACCTGAATGCAGGGGCTACCACGGATTGTTAATGGAACCACGAACCACACGAAATACACGAACGTTAAATCGTGATACTGGGTCGATAATGGGATGAAAGGCAGGGATTTCGAGGATGGATGTAAATTGCCCGTCAGGATGATTCTTCTGTAGAATTAAAACCGAGAGACTAATAGCAATACCAAATAATCGAAGCAGAAGAGTTGAGGCAGATTATGTTCAAATCGTTTGAGGAAGCGCTGGCATTCGTGGTGGAGCAGCAGGTGCAGGTGATCGATCTGAAGTTCTGCGACCTGTGGGGCCGGTGGCACCACCTGAGCCTGCCGGCGACACAATTCACGCCGGAGCTGATGGAGCAGGGGATTGGCTTTGACGGCTCGGCGGTGGGGCTGAAGAGCGTGAAGGCGGGCGATATGGTGCTGGTGCCGGACCTGGCCACCGGGACGCTGGACCCGTTCTGGGAGGTGCCGGCGCTGAGCTTTATCTGCACCACGCTGGAAGCCGATACACACGCCATCTTCACCAACGACCCGCGCAATATCGCCATCCGGGCCGAGGCCTACCTGCGCGCAGACCGGCATCGCCGATGAGAGCCTGTGGGGGCCGGAGTTTGAGTTCTACATCTTCGACCAGGTGGCTTTTGAGAGCGGGGTCAACCACGCCGGCTACCGGCTGGACTGCGGCGGAGGCGGACTGGAACAGCGCGACAGGCGGGCACGGGCATTACATCCCGCTGCACGGGGGCTACCATGCCATTCCGCCCAAAGACCAGCTGTTCAACCTGCGCACCGAGATGGCGCTGCAGCTGGAGGCGATGGGCGTGCCGGTGAAGTACCACCACCACGAGGTGGGCGGGCCGGGGCAGTCGGAGATCGAGACGCCGATGATGGGGCTGGTGGCAGCGGGCGACGCACCATGCTGGTCAAGTATGTGACCAAGATGACCGCCCACCAGCACGGCAAGACGGTCACCTTCATGCCCAAGCCGCTGTACGGCGAGGCGGGCAGCGGGATGCACTTCCACCAGCACCTGTTCAAGGGCGGGGAGAACATCTTCTACGACGCGGACGGCTACGGCTGCATGAGCGAGACGGCGCTGTACTACATCGGCGGGCTGCTGAAGCACGGGGCGGCGCTGCTGGCGATCACCAACCCCAGCACCAACTCGTACCGCCGGCTGGTGCCGGGCTATCGAGGCGCCGGTGAACGCCTTCTTCTCGCTGGGCAACCGCAGCGCGGCGGTGCGCATCCCCAAGTATGCCAACCAGCCGCAAACGGCCCGCATGGAGTTCCGCCCGCCGGATGCCACCTGCAACGTCTACCTGGCGCTGGCGGCGCAGCTGCTGGCGGGGCTGGATGGCATCCGCAACAAGATCGACCCAACGGCGGGCGGCTTCGGCCCGATCGACGCCAACATCTTCGCCTGGTCGGAGGAACAGCTGGCTGGGATCAAAAGCTGCCGAGCAGTATGCGGGAAGCGATGCTGGCGCTGGAGGAGGACCATGCCTTCCTGCTGGCGGGGGAGGTGTTCAGCCTGGAGCTGATCGAGCAGTGGGTGCATTATAAGATGGAGATGGAGTACTACCAGGTGCGCAACCGGCCGCATCCGTATGAGGTGAGTTTGTACTTTGATGTGTAAGGAAAAGTATCTCACGCTAAGCCGCAAAGATCGCCAAGAATTTAAAGAGGATTATCCCAAAGCTGTGCTGAATATTGATGACTGGCAGCAAATCGATCGTGCCCTGGCGCTGATAGGCGCTGTTCTCGAGGCTGACATTGTGGGCGTCTACCTGTTCGGGTCGGCGGTAATGGGCGGGCTGCGAGCGGAGAGCGACCTGGACCTGCTGGTGGTGTCGAAGCGGCGAACAACACACGCTGAGAAGCAGCGTCTCGTCGAGGGTCTGCTGGCGGTGTCGGGGCGGAAGACTGCGCAAGGGATGTGGCGGCGAATTGAGCTGACGATTGTGGTCGAGAGCGATGTTAAGCCGTGGCGCTACCCGCCCAGCTTCGACTTCCAGTATGGGGACTGGCTGCGGAGCGAGTTCGAAAGCGGTAACATTGAGCCGTGGCCGACGAGGGTGAACCCCGATCTGGCGCTGCTGATCACGATGGTCGTGCAGGCGAACACACCCCTGTTGGGCCCGCCGCCGGCTGAGATCTTCGAGGGCGTGCCTGATGACGACTTGCGGCGCGCGATGGCAGACGGGATCGAGGGGCTGCGAGATGATATTGATTCCGACACACACAATGTGATCCTGACGCTGGCGCGCATGTGGAGCACGTTGGCGACGGGGGTGATCCGCTCGAAGGACGCGGCGGCAGACTGGGCGCTCGAGCGGCTGCCCGAGGCACAGCGGCCGGCGCTGAGGCGGGCACGAGCGATCTACCTGGGCGAGCAGGTTGAAGGATCGGAGGAGCTTGAGGATCAGATTGGCCCGCATGCCGAGTATGTTGTGGCTGAGATCAGACGACTGGTACGTGCGAAGGCGGAGAATCTGGTAGGGGGAATAAGAGATTGAACCGCTAAGGCCGCCAAGCTCGCCAAGGTTTATATATATCCATTATATATATCCAATGGAAACCGAGAGAACAGTCAAGTATATTGTGAGGAAGAACCAGAAAACCAGGCAATGATAACAGGGCGCGATCCTGTAACACAATTCCACGACACAACTGCTCCAATAGCTTGACTCCGTGGTCAAGGCGTCCTATAAAATAATCACAAGTATTTATTTCTTTAGCCCGGCCTGCTCCAAGACCGGGAAACCAGCCGATGTACCGGCGAGACATTGATAAGGAGGTAATCTCATGAAAGCCAAGTTGATTTGCTTTTTGTGCGTGTTAGCTATGCTGGCTGTACTGCCGCTGTCGAAAGCAACGCCGGTAGCCGCGGTGACATCTGTACCCCAAAACAATGTTCCTGTAAGGGTCGAGAACATTGCCAGCCGGCTGACGAACGAGCTGACCAAGGCCGGTTTCGAGGTTGGGCGGGGTTATTTCAAGTTATACACTCCCGAGGAGTGCCAATATACGTATCCGGCGCTGCATTCCTGTTTCTACAACAACCCGGCGGCGCCTTATGTGCTTCCGCTGGTGCCTTACTGGGCGAATGAGTGGGTGGAACCGGCGTTACAGGATATGTGGGGCCCGACAGAACCAGGCTACAACGGTACCCACCGTTTTGATGAACGCGAGGCCATTCTGATCCTGGGCCTGCTGCCACCCAAGGGCGCCTATTTCGGGGAGCAAAGCTGGATTTTTACCCGCCAGGATGCTTACGACACGTCCAGCGATATGTACAACTATATAAAAGCCAATTATCCCCCAGGTGTGCTGGATGCTTTTTTCCATACCGTCCCGAACCACGACGAGCGCATCATTACTTTTGACAGCCTGGGCAACATCGCAAACAATGTGGTCATCGAACAGCAGTCCGGTGCGGCCTTCAATCAGCTGCGCTATTTCATCATCACCCCCGACCAAACGATGGACAGCAAGCTGCGGGCAGCCCTGGGCAACCTTTCCATCCAGGCAAAGGACATCTTCACCGAGCCGATCCCTTCCACGGTGAGGATCGGCCTGAACGAAGAGGCAGACGATTTCATCACTATCCTGCGTTATGCCGAGCCAAAACATGAATGGCAGGCGGAGAAGTGGCGGAGCGATCTGCCCCTGATCGTGCTGCGCATCCGGCCGACCGACCCGGACTGGGAAGCGGTGCGTTACGGGCCGCCGGTGCTTGAAGCGCGCACGGCGATAGACGAATTCCCTTTGCAGCCGGACCTTGATAACCTGGTGAAAGCGGTCTTTGAGCGCTGGAGCCAGCCGTATGCGGCAGGGAAAGTGTGGACACACGTAGACCTGCAGACGGAATTTGATTTGGTCGGCCCGCACTGCTTGCAGATCGGTATGGACTGCATCGCCGACAGCCAGGATACAACTTACCAGGGCTTTCCAGGTGGTTTTCTGCTGCCGCCTGGGAGGATCTTAGGCTATGTGGGTGTGCTTGGCACAGAAACAGGAAACGCCACCTATGTGGGCCTGGGCGTGAATGATGTCAATCTGAAGCTGGGTGTATTCAATCTCAGCGATTACGAACTGGAAGGCAGCGCGGCCGGCTTTGCCAACCAGGTGAACAACACCGATAAACTTTACCTGCACTATTTCGCACGGAGCTGCGCCGGTTTAGAGCCGCTAACCGGCGGCGCATGCACGGAAATCACACCGCAGATGATCCCGATCTGCACGGACCCAACGGGGCTGACGTGCCACAGGATTGCATTCTCCGAGCGGGATTACATCTTCCCGGGTACGCGGCGCGGACCCAATTCGGCTTTAATCCTGCCCGCCAAGGTGATCATCCTGCAGGACCCACGATAGCAGCCTGGACCCAGTGACGCTCTGTGCTGGTCATATAGAACAGGACACCCGGCTAAGGGTGAATTCAGGCTCCAGGATATGGCTCCGCATGACCGACGAATGTTCACACAAGAATTCAAGACCCGGGTGATTCCCTGAGGCTCAGCGGAGCTACTCGGGTCTTACGAAAATCTGGCTGGTGACCGGCACACCCAGGACGAGAGGGGTGTGCCGGTCGCTGATTTGCAGGGTCAGGTTGCCATCGAAGGGAGATAGCGCCAGGACGGCGACCGTGGTGTTCAAGGTCAGGCCAATGGATGCCAGGTAGCGCAGCAGGTCGGGATCGGCATTACTGATGCGTTGGATGGTGGCGCGATCGCCAGGATGCAGCTCGCTAAGGCGGACATTCGACCAGCCCGGCATCTGAAACTCGCGGGTGGGGATCGGATCGCCGTGCGGATCGTAGGCCGGGTCGCCGAGCGCCAGGGAGATGCGCTCTTCCAGCTCTTCGGAGATGACGTGCTCCAGCCGGTCGGCTTCGGCATGCACCTCGTCCCAGGCATAGCCCAGTTTTTTGTTCAGAAATGCCTCCAGCAGGCGGTGATGGCGGATGACCTCCAGGGCGGTGTGCTCGCCTGCGGCGAGTCAGGGAAACGCCGTGGTGCTTTATGATAATCGACCAGGGGCGGCTGCATGACGGCCAGCTTCTGGATCATGCCGGTGGCCGAGGCAGGCGTTACGCCCATCACGCTCGGCGATCTCATTCGTGGCAGCGCGCCCTTGCTCGCGGGTGAGGTCGTAAATTGCCTTGAGATAGTCTTCGACCGAGGCGGATAAATGCTTGTTCATGGGTTATCCTCAAGGCCACTGGCGATAAGCCTAATTATTTGACCAGCATGCCGGTGACCCAGAGCAACAGCATGCCGGCCAGGATGCCCGAGAAAACGGTCATGGGCATGGGCTGTTGGGCGGTGTCTTTGTGGATCAGCTTGGCGATCTCGTAGACCACTTCGAAGACTGCCCCGGTTCCGATGGCCAGGAAAAGGACGGCCAGGGTCGGCGAAGGGGAGAAAGCGCCGATCCAGGCGCCGATAATCGCCGGGAGCGCCGCCGATCAGCCCCAGCAAGGCCAACTGCTTCCAGGACGGCCGGTCGCGCAGCACCGGAGCGATGATCCCCAGGCCTTCGGTGATGTTCTGGATGATAAAGCCGACCACCAGGAAGCCGCCCAGGGCGATCTCGCCCAGGCTGTAAGCCGCCCCGATGGCCAGGCCTTCGCCCAGGTTATGCAGCCCAATGCCTACGGCAATCATGGTGGCCAGCGCCATCCGCTGGTGGCCTCATTGCGCCCGATGGCGACCTGGCGTTTGGAGATGGCATCGAGCAGGAAGAATGTCCCCACGACGCCAATCCCGACCAGCCCGATTCCCTGGAATGGGCCCGGCACCAGGGCTGGCCTGTTCCAGCGCTTCCGCCAGGGTATCCAGGCCTAAGAAGACCAGCAGCCCGGCAGTGATGGCCAGCAAAAAGATCATCGACTTGCGGCCAAGCTGGCGCAGGGCGGGAAACCAAAACAAGCCCAGGTAGACCGGGATCACACCCACATAGATGCCAATCAGGGTGAAGCTCAAGAAAGTGTCGGCTGTCTGGCTGGGGCGTTTCAAAAGCGACCGGGATCTCGCAGGTCGAAGGGGATGGCATTGGAGGTGAAAAGGCGGACGGAGTAGGCTTCGCCGTGATTCCAGGGATAGTCGAAGCGGATCCAGGCATTCTGCAGGCGAGGGATGGTGGCGGCCGGGCGAGATGGTGAACGGCCAGACGGCATCGTTGACGATCGCCTGGGCGATCGGTCAGGTCCTCCGGGCTGGAGTTGCGCACGAGCACTTCGATCTGGCCCGGTTTGAGGACGGTGCGCTCGATGGTCAGGGCTTCGACCGGCGCAGGTGCAGCAAGATTGAGCCCGCCGCCCGTATTCAGGAAGAGCAGATCACACCGCCCAAGGCGATCAACGGCAGGATCAACAGGATGGCGGTGGTAGAGTTGAAGCGCTTCTCTTTCGTGGAGGTCATAGACTGTTTCGGTCATCGGTCAGCTCCTCAGGGTGACAACTTCGAAGTTGCCGGTCCAGCCCAGCTCGGCAAACTCGGTATTGTGGGCATGGAACATATACAAGCCGGGATAGCTGGTAAGAGAACTCCAGGATGCCGCGCTGCGCCTGGGTCTGCATGATGTTGTCGGTGAATTCGCTGGGGGTCAGGCTGGTGCCGGTGGGATAGTAGTTGAAAAAATTGGCATGCAGGTGGAAGGAGTTGATCAGGTCGTATTCCAGGATGTTGACCAGGTAGACGCGCACTTTCTCCCCGACCTTGATCTGGATCGGGTGGAGCTGGTAGTGGAAGGGGATGCGCATTGACGGCGTAGAAATCGTTGGCGTTGTCGAAATCGATGTCAAAGCCGCTCATGACCATGACAAACTCGTGGTCAACCGCCGGCCTGCCGCCTTTTGGATCGATGATGAAGGCGCCATACAGGCCTTTGGCGATGTGGCGGGCCAGGGGGGCAACGTGGCAGTGGTACAGATGAAGCCCAAAGGGCTCGGCATCGAATTCATAGGTGAAGCTCTCTCCCGGTAGTACCACGCCGGGCGTACCGGGCACGCCGTCCATCTCGGCGCTATGGACGCCATGGAAGTGCAGGGAGTGCGGGTGGCTGGAGCCGTTGCGCAGGGTGATGCGCAGGTGATCGCCTTCGGTGCAGCGGAGGGTTGGGCCGGGGATGCGGCCGTTGTAGGTCCAGGCCGGATAGACGATGCCGGGGGCGATCTCGATATCCTTATTGATGACGTAGATATCGTACTCGCGCAAAGTCTGCCCGTTGGCCAGGGTTGAGACCTTGCCGTAATCAAAATCTGTCAGGATGTCGCTGGGGTTGAAGCCATTGCGCTTGTGATCGACTTCGCCTACCATCATGGGCATGGCATCGCCGCCGGTGGGGTGGCTCATCGGGGTTTGATCCGGGGAATGACCTGGGTGCGGTGGGGCAGCACCGGCATCCTGTGCTTTTTGCCCCAGGGCAGCTGCGCCGCCGGCGCCTAGCAGGGTCAATGCGCCGGCTTTGATGAAATCACGTCTGGACAGTATCTTGCTCATAATGCACCTTTTGAAATAGAAATTGACTAAATTATTATTTCGCTAAGACTAAATTATATTATACTATATTAGATCGTAAATATCAATATAGTATTCGGGGGAGATAAGATGGATGGTAGAAGCTTTTCCGCCAAGGTAAAAAGAACGCCAGGTTAATTTGCGGCAGCAGGAGAGGCGGCCGCCTAAAGTGAAGGTAGTGAGAACGGGAAGCAGGCTGTCAGGTAGATGCGGCAGACAGAATTTCCCTTGCACTCATCCCCACCCCCAGGTAAAATCAGAGCATGAGAAAAACTATCCTCTTTATTCTGTTTTTGGCGCTAATGACAGGATGCGCTACCGGCTACCAGGAAAGCGGCGGGGGATACGTCTTCGTGACGTGGAATGAGTTGGCGGGCAAGGTCGAAGAACCGGTAGTAGGGTTGGACCGCGCAACATTTGAGGTGCTGGATAAGAACGGCTATGCCAAAGATGCCCGGCAGGCATACTACCAGGGTCGCACGATTGAAGAGGCAGATGCGGCGACGTTTGAGAGGCTTTCGGAATTATACGCCAGGGACGCCAGCCGGGTGTACTACCAGGGGAGGGTTGTGCCGGGGGCGGACCCAAACAGCTTCGAGGTATTCAACCTGCAATGGGGGCGGGATAGCAAGGATGTTTATATCCAGGACCGGCCGGTAGAAGCCTGCGACCCGACGACGTTCAAGCTGTTGAAGGACAGCTGGCAGAAGGACAGCAAATGCGCTTACCGGGAAGGGCGCAAGGTGCCCAACGCGGATGCGGCGACCTTCGAGGTGCTCAATTTCTGGTTTGCCAAGGACCGCTACCAGGTGTACGATGATATCCCGCGGGTGATTGAGGGGGCAGACGCGGCGACTTTCAAGCTGCGGGGGGGTATCTGCCAGGTGTGCGCGCAGGACAAGAACAACTGCTACTCGTACGAAAAGGTGGTGCCGTGTGAGGAGGAGAAGTAAAAAATCTCACGCAAAGCCGCAGAGATCGCAAAGGTTTTTTTAAATTCTTCTTTGCGGCTTTGGCGTCTTTGCGTGAGATTGGTTTTTAAGGTCAGGATTCCAGGGCGGTGAGGTAGGCTTCCATGGCGGCGTCGCCGGCTGCGACCAGGGCGGCCATGCGCTCCTCGGGCATATCGAAATCCAGGGTACCGATGTCTTTGGCGGGCAGGCGACAGACCATATGCTCGTAGGCGGCCAAAACGGTGCGGTCGTGCCCGCCCAGGACGGTATCGGCCAGGCCCTGGACGCGCCACAGGGTTTGCTGGAGCAGGTCGAGGCGCTCGATAAAGCCGGGGGCGTCTGAATCTTTCATGGGAGCTTCGATGCCGGGGACGGGCAGGGTCTCGTCAATGAGCAGGCCGATGACCTGATCCGAGATGGAGTTTTCGCCCATGATGGCGTCGATGTTCTCGTCGGTGGAAACGAACAGGCGGATGGGGAAGTTAGAGAGCAGGCCGCCATCTACAACGCGGTGGCCGGTGAGGTCACGACCGCGGTACAGGCCCCATTCCTGGTGCCAGGTGACTTCGGGCCAGGCAAAAGGGCAGCCCATGGACATGCGAATGGCCCACACGGTGGGGCAGTCGGGGGCGGTACGGTGATTGATGACGAGCATTTCTTTGCCGGTGACGTCGGCGGCAACGGCGGACAGGTCGGAGCCGGTTTTCTGGTGGAATTCGAGCAGGGTAGAATTGGCCAGGCCGCGGCCATCCTGGTCGAGGCGCTCGCGCAGCCAGTTGCGGAAGGCTTTGCCGGAATACCAGCCGCCCCACAGGAGCAAGGAGAGCAGGTGGCGGAAGAACTCCCTGCCGATGAGGTTATTCATGAGTTTATCCACGAAGGGCTCGATGCTATTGGGAAGATCCGGGTTATCCAGCTCGGTGATCAGCCAGGAGCGCATGCCTTCGGACATCTGGTCGTCGGCTTCGATATTGGGGGTGTCGAGGAAGCTGGCGAAGACGGAGCGGCCGTCGGGCAGTTTCTGCTGGAGAGCTTCCAGGCAATCCTGGCCGCTGTAGCCGGCGGCGACCAGGGTGGCGACGATGGAGCCGGCGGAGGAACCAATCAGGCGACGGGGTTTGTGGCCGCGACGCTCAAGGGCGCGCAGTGCGCCGGCAAAGGCGCCGCCTTTAGCGCCACCACCTTCAAAAACCAGGTCATATTCCATGGGTAATCCCTCCTTAGGGTAAATCGATATTGTGAGGCAAATTTTACCACTTTCGAATATATTGGCTCACGCAAAGGCGCATAGTCCGCTAAGACACTTAATGAATACTCATTTTAAGGGAGGCACAGGTTGCACCGCCCTGGACAAATGCACTCCAGGACCTTGCTACGCAGCGCAACCAGGGGAAGGTTTTTTTACAAACTGGTTGAGGGAAAGAAATCTCACACGGAGCCGCGGAGGGCGCGGAGAGAGGGAAATGTAGATATAATGGGGAAGTTTAGTGAGGCTGGTTGGGGTACCTGCAAGTCTGAGGAGCGTTGGAATGACCGATGTGGATGGTTTTATTGCAGAGACCGGCAAGAGCGGGACGGGACGGATGCCGCCTTCGCCACGCGGCAGCGTGCGGGAGATGGTGCGCGATCCCTTGAATTTTTTCCTGAATATGACGCGTGAGTATGGGGATGTGGTGTGCTACCGCCCGGCGCCGGACATGGCTTACCTGGTGAACCACCCGGATGCCATCCGGCATGTGCTGGTAGATAACAACCGCAACTACAGCAAGGCAACCTACTCCAACCTGGTGTTCAAGAAGCTGGTGGGCGACGGGCTGATCACGCTGGAGGGGGAGACCTGGCGGCAGCACCGGCGGCTGATGCAGCCGGCATTCCATCACAGCCGGTTGCAGGCGCTGGACGGGATGATAGTAAAGGCGGCCGACCAAATGCTGAGCCGCTGGGAGCGACGCTATGCGGAGGGTCTGCCGGTAGATATTGCCCGGGAGATGGCCTCGCTAACGCTGACGGTGACGACTCGGGCGCTGTTCGGGGTGGACCTGGGTGACGAGGTGAATACAATCGGCGAGTGGGTGAACCAGGCGGCGGTCAAGTTCGAAAAACCATCTACGCCGCAGGTGCAAGAATCGGCGCGTGAGGTGCGGGCAATTGTGGAGCGCATTGTCAGGCAGCGCAAGGAGAACTTCGAGGACCGCGGCGACCTGCTCAGCTCGATGATCCAGGCACGCGACGAAGAGACACGGCTGATGCTGGACGAGCGGGCGCTGTGCGACGAAGTGATGACACTGCTGATTGCAGGCTACGAGACGACAGCCAACGCACTTACCTGGACCTGGTACCTGCTGTCGCAAAATCCCTGGGCAGTGGGGCAGATGCGGGAGGAGGTTCAGGGGGTGTTGGGTAACGACCGCCGACCGGTGACGGCAGACCTGGACAAAATGCCCTTTACGCGCATGGTGCTGGACGAGTCGCTGCGGCTGTTCCCGCCGGCGTGGATCCTGGGACGCAAGGCGCTGGGGCCGGACGAGATTGGCGGCTACCATGTGGGAGCGGGGACGATCATGGCGATCTGCGTGTACACCGTACACCGCCACCCGGGGTTTTGGGAACAGCCGGAGGTGTTCAACCCGCTGCGCTTCAGCCCGGAAGCCGACCAAAGGCGGCACCGCTATGCCTATATTCCGTTTGGCGCCGGGCCGCGGCAGTGCATCGGCAACAACTTCGGGCTGTTGGAGGCCTGCCTGGCGATGGCCTGCGTGGCGCAGCGCTTTGAGCTGCGCATAGCGCCCGGCAGCCAGGTGCAGCCGCTGCCTATGTTCGTGCTGCGCCCAAACCGCGACCTGTTTATGACACTGCACAGGTAGATGGGCAGCAGGGAAGAATCCAGCCTTAATTTGGCTGCGGTTGGGGTGGCGGGAAAGAATCCCGCCCTACGGTAAGTAGGGCGGAATGAGCATTGACACGGGTGATTTCGAGCGTGGCGCTACCGCGGGCTATAAGGCAGCGCTTTCACCCGCTTCGCCATTTAGGGCACGCGGGATGACGCCCATCTCGTGGACGGCTTCTGCGCCGACCATCAGGCTGACGACTTCATCCGGGGTGGTCTTCTTTAGCAACCAGCTCGCCCACCTTCTTGCCGCGGCGCATGACGACGATGCGGTCGGCGACAGCAAATACGTCCTGCATGTTGTGGCTGATGATGATCACCGGCACGCCCTGATCAGCCAGGGTGCGAACCAGCGTGAGCACTTTGCGCTGCTCGGAAACGCCCAGGGCGGCGGTCGGCTCATCCATGATGACCAGCTTGGCGTTCCAGTAGATCGTGCGGGCGATCGCCACCGCCTGGCGCTGTCCGCCGGAGAGGTTGCGGATCTGCTGGGCGAGGGAAGGGATCTGGATATCCAGCCGGTCGAGGATCGTGATCGATTCATCGCGCATTTTAGCGCGGTTCAGGGTTTGGACGACCCGCCCAGGTAGCGGTTTTTAATCTCGCGGCCAAGAAAGATATTCGAGCCCAGCATCCAGGTTTTCGGCCAGGGCCAGGTCCTGGTAAATCGTCTCAATACCCAGGTCGCGCGCCTCGCGCGGCCCGGCAAAGGTGACCTTCTTGCCTTCGAAGAAGATCTCGCCATCGTTGGGCTGGTAAACGCCGGAGATCATCTTGATAAAGGTCGATTTACCGGCGCCGTTATCGCCTACCAGCCCCACGACTTCGCCCGGGAAGATGTCCAGGCTGACATCATCGACGGCCATCAGGCCGCCAAAGCGTTTGGTCAGGTTGACTGCGTGCAGAATGGCTTCCATGGTTGTCCTCCTATTTGCCCAGCTGACGGCCGAACTGGTCGACAATGACGGCCAGGATAAGGACAATACCGACGGCGACGTACTGCCAGAATGGAACGACACCCAGCAACGACCAGGCCATATTGGATGGTGGCGATGATCAGCGAGCCGATGATGGTACCGATAATGGTGCCTTCGCCGCCGAACAGGCTGGCGCCGCCAATCACGACTGCAGCGATGGCGGTCATGGTAGTGGTCTCGCCGGCGTTATAGGCGCCGCTGGTAAAGCGGGCAGCCCAGATAACACCGGCGATGCCGGCCAAGACGGAGGCCAGGATATAGACTCTTGATCAAGGTGCGGGCCACAGGGATGCCGGCGCGCATGGAGGCTTCGAAGTTGCCGCCAATGGCATACAGATGCTGGCCGAACTGGGTCTTCGCCAGGATGAACCAGCATATCAGAGTCACGACGATGGTGACCATGACGATATTGGGCAGGAGCGGGATGATGTTCGGCATGTCGGCCAGCGGTAGCCGCTTCAGCGGGACATGTGAAGAAGTAGAACGCCATGCCCGGGCCAATAACGCATCAAATAGCCGTTGCCCAATCTGGCCCAGGATAGGGCGGCTGCTTGGCAACAGGATAACCCCCGCTGCGCAGCAGGGCAATGCCTTCGACCAAGATGCCCACTCCCAGGGTGGCAATGAAGGAGGGCACTTTGACACGAGCCACCAACAAGCCGTTGATCAAACCCGGGAAGATGGTCGACCAAGATGCCCGGCCAGCAATCCCAGCCGCAATCACCGTCGACTGGCGATGCGCCCGAGCGCGTGCAGGGTCTGCATCACCTCGCGCCGCGATCACCGAGGCAGAAACCGAGCGTCCAGCCGAGCGACAGATCGATCCCGGCGGTGATGATGATGAAGGTTTCAGCCAGGCCGATCAGCAGGATCTGGGTGGCATATTCCAAGATGCCCTGCACGCTGCGGATAGCTGAGAAAGTTGACATCATTCATCTGCTTCGAGGCGATGCTGAAGCCGAATCAGCATCAGGCCAAAGAATACCCAGGGCCAGACCTGGCGGACGCTGTTCCAGGTTTTCACGCTGGTTGCGCTTGGTCGTTTTTCGGGATTGCGACAGGGTTTGCATCTTGGTCAAGGGGTGGCTGGCCATCTATTAGTCTCCGATCTCGCGAATAATGGAAATGAATCATGATGTTGCTGAATCCGGATTTGGGATCTGAGTAGATTCTACCATTGAACCAGGACAGCCCCAGCCTGGTTGCAAATGTTAGGATCTACTTGGTGTAGAAGAAGCGCATGATCTCCGGATCGTCCATGTTGTCGCGAGTGATGATCGCGTAGCCGGTGGGGATGTGCTTCGGGACGCTGGTCACGCCGTTCAGGTAGGCCATGGCCATCTCGACGGCCAGGTAGCCCATGTCGCCCGGTTTCTGGGCGATGACCATATCGACCGTGCCGGCCTTGAGCATTTCGATGGCGGTCTCGGTGGCGTCGAAGGCGACGACTTTGACCTTGCCGCTCAGGCCCTTGTTCTGCGACGACCTGGCCGGCGCCCTGGGCGCGAGAAGACGTTGGTGCCGAAGATGCCAGCCAGATCGGGCGTCCTTCTGCAGCATGGCTTCAACCTGAGCCTGGGCCTTGGACGGGATCATCGTCGTTGTAGTCCACGCCCACCAGGGTGACATCCGGGTAGCTTGGCGATGGCTTCCTTGCAGCCTTCTTCGCGGGCGTCGGTGGAGGAGATGCCGGGCTTGACGTTCTGGATGTAGATCTTGCCCTTGCCGCCGATGGCTTCGACCAGGGCTTTGCAGGCGATCACGCCGCCCAGCTTGTTATCGGAGGCGATGAAGGAGAGCGGGAAGGTGACCGGGCCGTTGGTGTAGTCGCCATCGCCGATGAAGGTATCGACGGTGAGCAGGGGCAGGCCGGCGTCGTTGGCTTTCTGCAGCGGGGCGATCATGGCTTCTTTGTCAACCGGGGCCAGGAAGAGGAAGTTCAGGTCGCCGCGGGCAACCATGGCATCGAGCATGGGGGTCTGGACGGTGGCGTTCCAGTTGTCGGGGATCTGGACGACCAGCTCAGCTGCCAAAGCGGTCGATGGCAGCTTGTGCGCCGCGCTGCATGGTGAAGTAGAAGGGATCCTGCACGCCGGCCAGGAAGCCGATCTTCTTGCCGGTGGTCTTGTACGGATCTCGGGGATATCAGCGGTGTAGAAGAATGCTTGAACGTCGGGGTCGTCCATGTTGTCGCGGGTGATGACCTGGTAGCCGGTGGGGATGTGCTTGGGGACGCTGGTGACGCCGTCCAGGTAAGCGACGGCCATTTCGACAGCCAGGTAGCCCATGTCGGAGGGCTTCTGGGCGATGACCATGTCGACCGTGCCGCCTTTGAGCATCTCGATGGCGGTCTCGGTGGCATCGAAGGCAACGACCTTGACTTTGCCGCTCAGGCCCTTATTCTGGCACGACCTGGCCGGCGCCCTGGGCGCAGAAGACGTTGGTGCCGAAGATGCCGGCCAGGTCGGGGTCCTTCTGCAGCATGGCTTCAACCTGAGCCTGGGCCTTGGACGGGTCGTCGTCGTTGTAGTCCACGCCCACCAGGGTGACATCCGGGTAGCTTGGCGATGGCTTCCTTGCAGCCTTCTTCGCGGGCGTCGGTGGAGGAGATGCCGGGCTTGACGTTCTGGATGTAGATCTTGCCCTTGCCGCCGATGGCTTCGATCAGGGCTTCGCAGGCGATCACGCCGCCCTGCTTGTTGTCGGAGGCGATGAAGGAAAGCGGGAAGGTGACCGGGCCGTTGGCGTAGTCGCCGTCGCCGATGAAGGTATCGACGGTGAGCAGGGGCAGGCCGGCGTCGTTGGCTTTCTGCAGCGGGGCGATCATGGCTTCTTTGTCAACCGGGGCCAGGAAGAGGAAGTTCAGGTCGCCGCGGGCGACCATGGCATCCAGCATGGGGGTCTGGACGGTGGCGTTCCAGTTGTCGGGGATCTGCACGACCAGCTCGACGCCCAGGTCAGCCGCGGCCTGCTGGGCGCCGCGCTGCATGGTGAAGTAGAAGGGATCCTGCACGCCGGCCAGGAAGCCGATCTTGTAGGGTTCAGGCCCTGTGGGAGCAGGCTCTTCCGCCGGCACCTCAGTAGGTGCAACCTCTTCAACAGGCGGGGGTTCAGTCGGAGCTACTTCCTCAACCGGTGGAGCTTCGGTAGGCGCCGGGGCTTCTGCGGTAGGCTGTTCCGGCTCGGGAGTGGCTTCCTCGGTGGTGGTGCAAGCGCTGAAAATCATCGACAGGATGATCATCAGGCTGACCAAAAACAAAAAGCGTTTTGTGTGCATTTTTCTACTCCTTAATCTTTTGTTCTGGGGATGCTCAAGAAATGGTCGATCGACGGGTTAGAATTCGCTCCAGGGACCTCCTTCGGGAAACGAGTACACATGCCATCATCTTAGCACATGCGATTGTGCGTGTCAAGTATCAATTGTTTGATTTCAATCATTATTGGTAATTAATCTATTGACTTCAATCATTTTTATTGCTATAATTTAGGTGTCTGTTTATTGTTGAACACATACAGAGGAGATTATGCCAGTACAAATCCGCCTAGAGCAGATCGCCGGTTTTATCGATGAACATGGTTTTGCCTCCGTATCCGAGCTAAGCCAGGTATTCGGGGTTTCCGAAATGACAATCCGGCGCGACCTGACCGAGCTGGACCGCCAGAAACGCCTGCAGCGCACTTATGGGGGAGCGGCTTCGCTGCGCAGCAGCGCGTTAGGTGAACCTCCCGAAGCCGAGCTAACCGTAGAACACGCCAGCTCGATCGTCGGGCGAGTGGACGTTTTAGTGGCCACGGCGCTGAATCCGAAGCTTGATGGTCTGCTGTTGGAAACCATCCGCAGCCGCAAGGCGATTCCGATCATCGGAGAGTCGCTTTCCGAGCACGAGGATGAGCCAGTGGTTGCTGTGGATAATTTTCAGGCAGGCATGGAGCTGGGCCAGTACGCAGGAAACTATGCCAACCAATATTTTGAAGGGAATGCCGGCCTGCTGGATCTGACCTATTACCTGGCCAATACCCAATTACGCAGCCGGGGTTTTGCAGAGGGCCTGCGCCAAACCACCCAGCGGTTAAAGGTAGTCCTATCGCTGGACGCTCAGAGCCGGTTCGAGACAGCTTACCAGCTTACTCGGGATGCCCTGACTGTGCATCCTGAGATCAATATAATTTTTACAATCAACGACATCACCGCCTGGGGGGCGATCCAGGCGTGCGTCGACCTGGAGATCGATCCGCAACAACTGGCCGTCTTTACGTTTGGGTTGGAAGGCGATACCCTACGTGAAGCCCTGGTAAGCGGCAGGTACTGCCGCGCCGGCTTGGCAATGTTTCCTGAAGTTATCGGCCCGGTGTGCATCGAGGCTGCAATTGCAGCATTTAACCGCGAGCCACTCCCGGAAAAATTGATCACGCCGCATGCTGTATTGAACGCGGATAACCTGGAAGCATACTACCGGCAAAGCGAAACGGGATGGGAAATCCAATGGGCAAAACTGCGCTCCGAGCACATATTTCCGCTGGATATTTTCCGGGAAAATGCAGTTGCGCACGCCAGCTTACCGCGCCGGGTGGGATTAATCGTGCCGTTCAGTGAGCACGAGTGGTATCAAAGCCTGGCGAGGGAAATGCGGACTTACGCAGAGCGATATGGCATCGACTTCGAAATTATCGACGTGCACCAGAGCCTGAAAGATGAGACGGAAATGCGGCGGCGTGAGATTGCCGGGCTGGCTGCAAGCCAGGTGCAGCCCGGTGAGGTGATTATGATCGATGGGGGTCCGATCATGCGCTTCCTGGCCGAGGCGCTGGTAAAAATGAATGACCTGACGATCATTACCAATGCACTGCCGGTGTTTGACATCCTGAGGGCCAACCCGAGCAACAACCTGATGCTGACCGGCGGTGTGTACCGCCAGTCCAGCCAGATGCTGGTGGGGCCAACCGCCGAGAATATGCTACGCGAGCTGCGGGCAGACAAGCTATTCCTGGCGGCGGATGGCGTATCGTTAAGTTTTGGGCTTTCCCACACACACATATCGGAAGTGACCTTAAAACAAGCCATGCTGCGCGCCGCCCGTCAGATCATCCTACTGGCGGACCACACCAACTTCGACCAGGATTCGCTGGTGCAGATTGCGCCGCTGACGGCGGTGCAAAAGCTGATTACGGATGATGCCCTGCCGGCCAGTATGCGCCTGGAGTTGACCAAGACGGGAATTGAGATCTTGTTAGCATCGGCAAAAAGCTGACTTCTTGAAAATCTGGAGGGGGGTAATTGGACTGGGCAACGGGGGATAAGGTACGGCACGTTATGTTATACTTTGTGCCAGTATAGTATAACGAAAAGAGGGTCCAATGATTGCAAAGCTATCTCAAAAAGGCTGGGTCGTGATTCCGGCGGCGCTGCGAGAGAAATATCACTTGAAGCCCGGCACAGAAGTCCAGGTAGTGGACTACGGCGGCGTACTGGCGATCATTCCGGTATTCAAAGACCCGGTGCGAGAGGGAGTGGGGTTAATAAAAGGCGAGGGCTCACTGACCATGGAAATTGTAGAAGAGCATTCAGGGGAATTGGAAAGTGAGTTCCGCTAAACCCACCTTTCTGCTGGATAGCTTTGCCCTGCTGGCATATCTGAACGACGAATCCGGCATGACACGGGTGCAAGAGGCAATGATTCAGGCTCAAGCCGGCCAGTGCCGGCTGTGCATGTGCCTGATCAACCTGGGCGAAGTGTTGTACCTTACCGAGAGACGGCGCGGGTTGGCCAAAGCACAACAGGTGATGGGGCTGGTAGACAGCCTGCCGCTCGATTTACTAAATGCCGATCGAGAATTGGTGTTGGAGGCGGCACATATCAAAGCAGGCCATGCCATCTCGTATGCAGATGCTTTTGCCACAGCTGCCGCCCGGAGAGAAAATGCCATCGTTCTGACCGGCGACCCAGAGTTTGCATCAGTAGAGAATTTGGTACAGGTACAATGGCTGCCAGGGACAAAATAATCAGAATTTAGATCATTTACCAACCAGGAATAGAAACTGTCATGAACCTTGCTATACTTTCCGATATTCACGATAACGTCTGGTCACTGGCGGCGGCGTTGGAGTACGCACAGGAGGCGGAGGCGCTGCTGTGCTGCGGTGACCTGTGCTCTCCGTTCATCATTCCGCGGCTGGCGGAGGGATTCGCCGGCCGGTCGATTCATATAGTGTTCGGCAACAACGATGCCGATCTGCTGCGCATCGCGCGCCAGGCGGGGCGCTTCCCGCAGGTGCAGCTGCACGGGGCTTTCTTCCAGGGGGAGGTAGGCGGAGTGAGCCTGGCGATGAACCATTATGACGACATTGCGTTGGCGATCGCTGCCGGCGGGCAGTACCAGGTGCTGTGCTATGGCCACAACCATGCCTACCGGGTGGAGCAGATCGGCCGGACGCTGACGATCAACCCGGGGACGCTGCTGGGTTACGATCCCATCCGCAACCGGGATGTGCCGATGACTTTTGTGCTGTATGACACAGTGAGCGGGCAGGTGAGGGGCCATCAGCTGACCCCGACGCTTACCAACCTGCGCGGGCAGTGGAGCTGCGAGGCGTATCCATGATTCCGAGGCGGCTGGCTCTTTCCGGGTTCCTGTCTTACCTGGAGCCGGTGGAGATCGATTTCACTGCTATCGAGCTGGCCTGTATCTCGGGGGCCAACGGGTCGGGGAAATCATCGCTTTTAGACGCAATCACCTGGGTGCTGTTTGGGATGGCGCGCAAGCGAGACGATTCGCTGATCCATGCGGAGGCAAAAGCGGCAGAGGTGAGCCTGGAGTTCGAGTACGAGGGGGCGGTTTATCGGGTGATGCGCCTCAAGCCGCGCGATAAGACGGCGATGCTGGAGCTGCATATACTACAGACCGCGGACGGCGGACAGCCGACGGCAGAGACTGAGGACGGAGGACCGAAGACGGAGGACCGAAGACGGCCGAACGCAGATAGCCGACCGCAGACGGCCGACCGCTACAGTCGAGACAAGGCAGATAGAGAAGTTGAGGAAGATGGCCAAACAAAACCAGGCTACGAGGAGAGCTCGGCAGTCATCGGTCAGGAATCCCGGGTGCTCTCGCCGGGACGGTCGTCCGTCGGTTCTTGGAAGCCGCTGACGGAGCGGACGCTGCGGGAGACGGAGCGCCGCATCCAGGAGGTGCTGCGGCTGGATTATGAGACGTTTGTCAATGCGTCGTTCTTCCTGCAGGGCAAGGCGGACCAGTTCACGCAGCAGCAGCCGGGAGACCGCAAGCGGATCTTGAGCAACATCCTGGGCCTGGAGGCCTGGGAGGGCTACCGGCAGAAGGCGCTGGAGCGGCGGCGGGCGGTGGAGGGGGAGATAGCCAACCTGAACGGGCGGATGGAGGAGATCGCGGCAGAGCTGAGCGAGGAGGCGCTGCGCAAGGCGCGCCTGGCCGGGCTGGAGGCCGACCTGAAGCGGCTGAGCAAGGGCAGGGCGGCGCAGGAAGCGGCGCTGGAGAGCGCCCGGCGTGCGACAGCGGTGCTGGCAGAGCAGGAGAAGCTGGTGGAGGCGCTCGGCCGGCAGGTTGAGGCGGCAGGCCGCCAACTGGTTGAAATGGAGCAGCTACTGGCGAGCCGCCAGGCAGAGCAGCAGGAGTACGCAGGTGTGCTGGCGGAGGCGGAGGCAATCGAGGCGGCCTTCCAGGCCTGGCAAACCACGCGTCAGGAGCTGGTGGCATGGGACGAAATTGCGGGGCGCTTCCGCGAACAAGAGAAGCGCCGTGAGGGGCCGCGCCTGAAGATCCAGGAGGAAAAGGCGCGCCTGGAGGCGGAACGCAGCACACTGGAGGCGCAGGAGCGCGAGGCGTTAACTGCCGGGGTGGAAGCGGAAAGCTTGCAGGTGCAGATCATGGCGGCAGGGACACAACAGGCGGAAGCCGAGCAGCGGCTGGCAGAGCGCAAGCAGGTGGAAGAGACACTGATTACGGCGCGCCAGCGGCAAACGGAGGCACGCGCGGAGAACCCGCGTCTGAAGGATGAGATGGAGTCGCTCAAGGAACGCATCGACCGGCTGGCAGCCGCCGAAGGCGCGACCTGCCCGCTATGCGGCCAACCACTGAGCGAATCCGACCGGGAAAGACTGGTGGCCGACCTGGGCCGGCAGGGCAGGGAAATGGGCGATCGCTACCGCGAGAATCAAAAGGTGCTGTCCCAGGCAGATGGGGAAGTGCGCCAGCTGGAGGAACAGGTGCGGGTGCTGGGCGAGGCGGATGGGGCGCTACAACGCAGCCTGCAGCTCCAGGCGCAGCTCGGCAGCCGGATGGAGATGCAGACCAACAAGCGGGATGCCTGGCTGGCAGATGGGCTGCCGCGCCTGGAGCAGACCCGGCAGGCGCTGGCCGATGAGAGCTATGCCGTAGCGACCAGGCATGAGCTGGCAGAGGTTGACGCGGAGTTGAAGGCGATCGGTTATGAAGCGGCGGAACACGACCGCCTGCGGCAGCTTGAGCTGGTGGGCCGGGATGCTGAGGTGCAGCTGCGGCGGCTGGAAGCGGCACGGGCGGCGCTGCAACCGCTGGAGCGGGAAATCGCTGGGCTGGTGGCGCAGCGGGAATCCCGGCAGAGCGAACACACCGCCCAGCAGTCAGATTACCAGGCGGCGGCTAACCAGCTGGAAACGGCTCGCGCTCAAACACCCGACCTGTACGCGGCCGAGCTGGCAGTCATCGAGGCGCAGGAACAGGAAAATCAGCTGCGCCTGGAGATGGGTGCGGCAAGGCAGAAGGTGGCAGTATTGGAAGGCCTGAAGCAGCGGCAGGCGGCATTCGAAAAGGAGCGCGAGGCACAGGGCCGCCTGGTAGGGCAGTACCGGCAGCTCGAGCGGGCATTCAGCAAGGACGGCGTACCGGCTCTATTGATCGAGCAGGCTCTGCCGCAGATCGAGGGCAAGGCCAACGAAATCCTGGACCGGCTGAGCGGGGGCAACATGACGGTGCACTTTGTGACACAGGCGTCCTACAAGGACCGGAAGCGAGACGATCTGAAGGAAACGCTAGATATCCAGATTCGGGATGGGGCCGGGACACGCGATTACGAGATGTTCTCCGGCGGGGAGGCTTTCCGGGTGAATTTTGCTATCCGGCTGGCGCTTTCGGAGGTGCTGGCGCAGCGCGCCGGGGCACGGCTGCAGACGCTGGTGATCGACGAGGGCTTCGGCAGCCAGGATACCCTGGGACGGCAGCGGCTGGTGGAAGCCATCAACCTGGTGCAGACCGATTTCGCCAAGGTGCTGGTGATCACGCACATCGACGAATTGAAGGACGCCTTCCCAACGCGCATCGAGGTAGAGAAGACGGAGCGGGGATCCCGGGTGCGGGTGATCTAGGGAGAACTGAACCCATGACCAATTCAATTCCAACAAAACCGGCTTTGATGGCCGTGCTGGCCCACCCGGACGACGAGTCATTTGGGATGGGCGGGACGCTGGCACTGTACGCCCGGCGGGGGTACCCGGTACACCTGGTGTGCGCGACGCGCGGCGAGGCGGGCGATGTCGACCCACACTACCTGGAAGGATTCGACTCGGTGGCCGAGCGGCGGGAGGCCGAGCTGCGCTGCGCGGCGGGCATCCTGCAGCTGGCGGGGGTGCACTTCCTGGGATATCGCGATTCGGGGATGCCGGGCGCGCCGGATAACAAGCACCCGAACGCGCTGGCGGCGGCTCCGTTGGAAGAAGTAGCCGGGCGTATTGTGCATTATTTGCGTTTGATCAAACCCCAGGTGGTGCTGACCTTCGATCCGATCGGCGGATACAAACACCCTGACCATATCGCCATCCACCGGGCAACGGTACGGGCCTTCGAGCTGGCGGGCGACCCGAGTTATCTGACCGACCTGCCGCCTTACCAGCCCGGTAAGCTGTACTTCCAGGTATTCCCGACGAAATTACTGCGGCTGGGGGTGCGCCTGCTGCCGCTGTTCGGGAAAGACCCGCGCCGCTTCGGGCGCAACGGGGACATCGACCTGGTGGCGCTGGCGGAAGAGAGCAATTTCCCGATCCATGCCCGGATCAACTGCGCCAGTGTGACACAGGAAAAAGCGGCGGCCTCGGCGTGCCATGGGAGCCAGATGGGGGGTCCCGGCAAGAACAGCCGGGATTCCCGGCCGGCGACGGAAGACCGCAGACCGACGACCGCCGATCCCGTGGAAAAGCCGCGGGACTTCGCTGGCCGACCGAGGACCGACGACGGCCCCGACACGAACAGCCGGGATTCAGGACCTCCTGCAGTAGAAATGACCAATACAATTAATCGGGATTTGATGCCTGAGAGCGGTAGGCGGGTGAACCTGGTGGGGAGGCTGATGGCGTGGTTTGACCGGAATGAGCTGTATATGCGGGCATACCCGCCGCCGGAGGCGGGCTTAAACGAGAAGGACTTATTTGCATAAAAAAGAGGCGGCTTGCGGGCCGCCTCTTTTTTGGGGCTAGGGCTTGATCTCGAAGAGGGCTCCGGGGGTGTTGGCCTGGATATCGGGGAAATAGAACTGCCAGGCGCGAGCAGGCAGCAGGCGGTATTCGCCGGGCTGGAGGGTGACTAAAGTGTAGGTGAGCTGGTAGGTGCCGGCCGGCAGGTAATCCGTCGCCCAGGCAATGTGGTCGTCGAATACCTGCGGTTTGCTGAAGTACCACCAGCCCCATCCGTCATTGTACGGCCGGCTGGGGTCGTACTGCTCGGCCACCGGCTCCTCAGGCAGGCCAAGCTGGCTGGTCTTGAGCGAGGCATCCAGGATTTCAGCCCCGGCGGGGATGTAGTCTTCCACCACCAGGTGATAGGCATCGTTGGGGACGGTGAGGGTCAGGCGCACAGTGACTTTACGTCCGGCCTGAGCCGATTGGATGGCAGGGCAATCCTGTGCCGGGCAATCGGCCAGCGATGGGTAATAGCTGCGTTCGATAGATAGGCCCTGTGCAAGAGCAGGGGCTTGCTCCACGGGGCGCGCCACATCCAGACCGGCGGTGTAGTAGAGACGGCCAGCGCCCGCCCCCCGTTGGATGAGCAGGGCATTGGGATCATCGGGATAGAGCGAATCCAGGGGCACAGAGGCGGTGACCGGGGTGAGGCGGCCGGGGCCGCCGGCCTGGCCCTCGGCAAGGGGCAAGCCGTTGAGCTGCACGTCATAGGCGAACTCGCCACCCAGCTCGCCGGTGCCCTTGAGCACCTGATTGAGGGCCATCAAAGCCCAGGCGCTGGCGTAGGTCGAATTCCAGGCGCCGTCCGGCTGGCGGTTGGACATCAGGAAACGAACGGCATCGGCCACCAGCGGAGAGGCGGGATCGTTCTGCGCCAGGGCGTACAGCACGATAGCGCTGTTAGTCAGCGGGCCGACCATATCCTGCGGAGTGGGGTCATCCAGCTGCCAGTACGCCCCACTGGCCGAGCGCAGAGCGCCGGCTTCCAGGTCGGAGAGCAGGGTGCGGGCCTGGTCGCTGCCGGGGGAGAGGCGTTCGTACGACAGGGCCAGCACAGCCTGCCCCCAGGGGTTGAGCTGGGCGCGGTTTTCAAACAACTGATCCAGTGGTGTTTGCTGCGCAGACTGACCGGCTTCGATCAGCACCATATGCTGGAAGGCCAGGCGGTTCATCTCGCCCGGCGCAGCGCCGCCGACAGAGAACGGGGTGCTGCCGGCCAGGTATTCGCCAGCTTTGGCAATGGCGCTTTCTTCTACAGACACGCCGGCCTGCCGGGCGCGGTGCAGGGCAAGGAGCACGTAAGCGGTCAGGTAAGGATCGCTTTCGTCCTCAGTCCACCAGCCCCAGCCGCCGTCAAAGTTTTGGCGGCTCTGCAGGCGGGCAATCCCATCAGACAGGGTGCGATCCAGACGGGATTTGAGGGCCGCATCTTCCAGACCGAAATCCTGCAGGATGCGGTAGGTCTCCAGGTTGGGCAGGAAGCGCGAGACGGTCTGCTCGGTGGCTTCATAGGGATAGTGCTCGAGGGCCTCCAGGGCGCGAGCCATGGCAGCCGCCAGGGAAGGTGAAAGCTCAACGGAGAGCTCGCCACTGGTGGGATCGAAAGATTTAGGCAGGCTGACCAGCTCCAGCAGATCGCCAGCCTCATCCAGAATCCCGGCGGTGCGGAAAGCCTGGCGGGCGTTGTAACGCAGGATGGGCAGCAGGCCGAGCGGCGGGCGAGCGGCGTCTTGCAGAACAGGTTGGCCGGCGATAGTTTGGGCCGAGAAGATCAGATCCGCCGAGGCGGCATCCTGGGCGGTGCCCCACCACTCGAGGCGGCTGCGGCCACCGGCCGGGACGGTGACCTGCTGTACTGCCAGGGAGTCGTCATCCAGGGTCAGGCCGCCGGCTTGCAAAGCAACCGAGACCTCACGGTCTATAGCGGTGTTGTTCTGCACGATAGCAGCCAGCTGAACATGATCACCCGCCACCAGGAAGCGCGGGGTCACCGGACGGACAAGCAGATCCTTGGTGGTAACTACGGTAGATTCGGCCTGGCCAACACGGGTGTCGGTCGTCAGGCCGCGCAGGTCCGCCTGCCAGGTGGTAAGGGTATCCGGCAAAGTCAGGGTGACCTTAGCCGCGCCATTCTCGTCAGTGACAAGGGAGGCATTCCAGTAAGCGGTGTCGGGGAAATTTTCGCGCACCACGGGATATGCCGAGCCATCCCCGCCGCCGCCGCCAATGCCGCCGGCCTGCTGGTCGAACAGGCGAGAGTAGGCTGAAAGAGCCAATGAAGTGCGCACCCCCAAGGGCTGCGGGCTGTAGAAGGCGGTGACGATATCCTGGGAGTTGGGGTCGGCCAAGGCTAAAGCCGCCAGGTCGACGACAGCCAGGGAGAACTCACCCTGGACAGGGCTGCCATCTGCGTCGGTAACGCGGACATCGAAGGTGACTTCATCACCCGGACCGGCCTGCTCAGGGCTGGTAACCAGCTCGACATTCAGGACGTACTCGGTTGGCTCGACATCCAGGTTGAGGTAGGCCTGGCGGAAGTCGGGGACACCCTGCTCGTTGCGACCCAGCAAGGTGAGCGATAGGTAGATGTTGGGGGCGTCTTCCGCAGTAAGCGGCAGGCTGAGCGTGCTGCCGCCGGGCTCGAGGGTGAGCAATTCGTGGCGCATGACCTTACCACGCTCGATGCTGAGCAAGGCAGGCGTCTCCACACCGAAGGGATTGGGGACGAATATTTTAGCGGTATCGCCAGGTTTGTAACCCTGCCGGTCGGGAGATAGGACCAGGCGTTTGTTGGGCAGGTCAGGCCAGGCGATCTGGCCCGCGCCGGAAACCCAGAGCTGGACTTCGGTACGCGCGCCATCACCGGTGACAGTCAGCTGATACACGCCCGCTTCCGGCGCGGTGAAGGACAGACGCGCCTGCCCCTGAGCATTGGTGACGCCTGAGGTGCTGTCCACCAGGGTGTAATCCGGGATATAGGTGGGCGGCGGGGAGAACATCGGGTTGGCGCTGGGAGGCGACTCCTGGCGTACCCAGGTCACCTTGCTGAACTCGGCCTGCAGCTGGCGCTCTCCGGCGGGTTTCTGTTCCCAGTCCACTACCTGGAGGTCGAAGCCCAGCGGTTGGCCGGCCTGGCCGTTCCAGCTATCGGGATGCACACCAATGTAATAGGCGGCAGGATTAACTTGCAGCGAGTCACGGGCGGTTACCACCAGGCCGCTTTCATCGGCGGCGGTCACTTCCAGGGTGTAGCGCCGGCGGTTGTCGGGATCAGGCTTGTAGTCGCCGGCCGGAACAGTCAGACTAAAAGTACCATCCGGCCGGGTCTCGCCATCGCCTTCCATGATCATCTCACCAAAATCCAACCCGCCGAAGGAGGGATAATACTGCAGCCAGCCGGTGTCTACCGGACCAACCTGGTAACCGGGGAGCGGGAAATCCGACCGCCCGGTGTATAGAATCCAGTGCAATTTGACATTACCGGCGGGCGCATCGAAGAAGTAGCGAGCGTTGATCTCAGCCTGCAGGTCGGCGCCCAACTCAAGCTGATCCTGGGCGAAGTCGACTTGCAGGTTGATCTCCGGTTTGCGGTATTCGGCAACCTGGAAATAAAGGGAGCTAATATTCTGTTGGGTACTGTAAATGCTGTAATACCCCGGTGCAGCATCTGAGGGGAGCGAAAACTCGCCATGGATGGCGCCATAGGGCGACAGCGGTAGATCGTACGACGCCACCGCCTGGCCGGATTCGTCGGCCACGGTGACCGACAGGCTGCCCAGGTCGGGTATGCTATAGCGCCCATTGTCCTTGTCCCGCAGCAGGCCGCGGAAATGAACGGTATCCCCCGGGCGGTAGACCGGGCGATCAGAATACCAGTAGATGTAAGGATCGACCTGTGTGTAGTAAGTCGACAGGCCATATTCCCAGGGTTCCAGCCCGGCAGTCCAGGTGGATGATGTCAGGCCGAATTGGTCGTCGCCCGGCTGGCCTAGCATGGCGTAGAAGGGGGTATACAGGTCCTGAGCGGTATCGATATCCGAGCGGAAGATACCCTGCGAGTCGGTCTGGCCGGCAGCGACCACCGAGCCATCGGCAGCGTAGACGGTCACCGGGGTATTGGCGACAGGCATGTTGTCTCGAAGATCAAGCGCCCAGACAAGAGCATCCGACTGACTGACTTTTAAAGCCAGATGGACATTGCTGGATACCACCAGATTGCGCCGGTTGGGATTTTCTGATCCAGGCACGCGCATCTGCAGCATATAGACGCCGGGGCGCAACGGCTGCCGATCGGGGGAAAGGTACAGGTCAACGGGGACAGCCCGATCAGCCGGAGCGTCAACGATCTGCTCCCAAGATTGGGCATTGTCCTGGGGATAATTTTGCAGCCGGGTGTAATCGTTGGGGTCCAGGAGATAAAAGAAATCGTCCAGGGTAACCGGGTTGACGGAGAGCGGAATGCGAGTCAGGTTGGAGGCCTGGGCGGAAAGCGCCGGGTCATCGGCGAGCTGGAAAACAACCTGCCCGAAGACCGAGAGGTAGAGCTCAGGATTCATCGGGGCGGTATTGATGCTGAGAGAATAATCCTCGCCCATCTGATCCCCCCAGACATCGGCCAGGTCGCCGGAAACGGTGAGGGTATATTCTTTTAGAGGCAAAAAATCGCCATTGACGCGCAACACCTGATCGTAGGGATCCCACCAGGTGGACAGGTTGGTGATGGGCGGATCCAGCTTTACGAAGCGAGTCTGGTCGGAAAATTCTTCCAGGGGTGAAGTCAAGTAGAGGGCGATGCCGCCATAAGGGCTCAGCACGCCGGAGGCAGGCGGCTCACTGCGGGTAACAGCCAGGGCAGGCACGGTACGATAAAGCAGCCGGCTATCTGGGCCGAGTGGAGCGCCGCCGCTGGCCTGCACTGCGCCGTCCAGGAACAGGGTGTATTCAGCATCGCGGCTCAACAGGGTAGCGGGCTTGAAGATGGCCGTATCAATCGCTTCATCCCACTCCAGGCTGCCGGGTACGGCCTCACCGCCGGAGTCGAGCAGGCGCAGATTGGCTTCCAGGCTGGCCGGGTCCATTGGCTGGTTGAAGGTCAACTTGAATTGTGGGTCCAGGCGCAGCGAACCGGCATCCGGTCCGGGTTCGATCAACTCCAGGCGCGGCTCGCGGGTCGAGAAGCTCCACTCGGCCAAACTTTCCAGGGGGCTGCCGTCGGTGCCACGCAGATCGGGGTTGAGACGCAGGCTGTATTCGCGACCCGCATCCAGGGCGGGCTGAGGATAGAAGATATAGGTGCTGGTATTGAGCCACTCACCGCGGCCTTCAGCAGAGGGCTGCAGATCGAAAGCAGCCGGCAGACCGGCCTGATCGGCCCCCAGGGGTACCACCGGGTAGTTAAAGGCCACCACAATCGCCGAGGTGGGATCGGTATCCTGGGCGCCGCTGCGAGGCAGAAGCTGCACGGGGCGCAGATAATCGACGGTGCGGTAGTTGAAGCTGACCGGCTGGAGCAACCCCAGGCCATTGGCGGCGCGCACATCGTTGTTCAGGCTGACTTTGAAGTCGGAAGCCGGCTGTAAGGGGGCATCGGGATAGAAGACCAGGGTCAGGTCGTCGATCCAGGTAAAGGTGCCGCTCATCGCCAGCTGCTGGCGGAAAGCCGCCTCGACAGAAGCCTGGTCCATCGGCTGGTTGAAATACAGGGTAATCGGACCGGCAAGCGGCAGCTCGGAGCCAAGCGGCGGATCGTTTTCGACGATGGCAGGCGGCAGGGGCTGCGGGGTAGGCGTAGGACGGGGGGTAGCGCTGGCGGTAGGGGTGGGAGCGGGCGGCGTAGCGGTGGGTTTACCGATGGTCGGCAGGGAACAAGCCAGGCTGAGAGCAACCAGCAAGAGTGGCAGCCAGATGAGGCCCTTAAGTTTACGAGGTGGAAGCACAGGTGATTCTCCTGGATAAGAGTTGGTGCGGTAAATCATTTTCCTGAACAATTAACCCCGCCGGCGTTCCAGTCCGGGGAAATGTTTTAACAGGGTCATCAGGTAGATGATTAAATCTCTACTGCGGAAGGACGTCTACTATCGTCTTGATGTTCCCCAGCCCTGAGATTATAACTGGATTTTTGGAGCTAAATTGACCGACATTTGTCGTAATTTGGCCGCCTGGGAACAAGAGCCGGGACGGAGTTCTGGTACAATTCAGCGAAGACAGGATTAATGGTAACTATGAGCGCGACATCGGCAGCAAAGCGGAACGCAGGCCCGCAAATCTCCCCACTCCCAAAATTTCTGACAGCCCTGGCGATTGGCTTTGTCCTATTCCTGGCACTGCTGGTTGGAGCGGGAAGCCTGTATGCATTCTCCTTCAACGGTCTGATCTACCCGGGAATTTCCATGGCAGGGATCGACCTGTCCGGTCTTCGGGCGGACGAGGCGGAACAGCTCCTTGCCAACCGGCTGACCTTTCCCACCAGCGGGAAAATTGTGTTCCAGGACGGCGAGGCGGTATGGGTGGCGAAGCCCGGCGAGCTGGGGCTGATCTTTGACGCGCAAGCCAACGCGCAGGCGGCATACCAATTTGGCCGCCAGGGCAACCCGCTGCTGCGCACCTACCGCCGGTTGGCCGCCTGGTACAGCGGCAGGAATCTTGCGCCCCAGTTTACTTACGATGAGCGCCAGGGGGCCGCTTATCTGGCCGGGCTGGCCAAACAGGTGGACCGGCCGACCATTGAAGCTGCGCTCAGCCTGAACGGAACGCAAGTCAGCGCCACACCGGGGCAAATCGGCCGGCAGGTGGACCTGCCGGCGACGCTGGCGCCTCTGGAAGGCCAGCTGCTCAGCATGGCGGACGGGATCCTGACGCTGGTAGTGAATGAGAGCCCGCCGGAAATCCTGGATGCCAGCCAACAGGCGGAAACGGCGCAAAAAATCCTCAGCGCTCCGCTGGTGCTGCAGCTGCCGGATGCCGGAGAAGGCAGCCCAGGACCGTGGACGATCGAGCCGCAGCAGCTAGCGCAGATGCTGGCTCTGCAGCGAGTGGCCGACCCGGCAGGCGCGAGCTACCAGGTGGAACTGAACCTGAGCGGTTTGCGGCCAACCCTGGAACAGGCAGCCCAGCAAATCTACCGCCTGCAAGAGAGTGCACGCTTCATTTTTAATGACGATACGCGCCAGCTGGAGGTCATCGAGAAGGCCGTGACCGGCCGGGCGCTGGATATCGAAGCCACATTGGCGAATACGCAACAAAAGCTGCTGGAGGGCGAACACAGCATCCAGCTGGCGATCGACACTACTGAACCGGAAGTGGGCGATAACGCCAGAGGCGGCTCTCTAGGCATCACCGAGCTGGTCAGCGTGCACACCTCGCACTTCCGCGGCTCGAGCCAGGCGCGCATGCAAAATATCGAGATGGCAGCGGCGCGCTTCCACGGACTGCTGGTGCCCCCTGGGGCCATCTTCTCGATGGCTGAGGCAATGGGCGATGTCAGCCTGGACGAAGGCTATGCCGAGGCCCTGATCATTTTTGGCGGGCGGACGATCAAAGGTGTGGGCGGAGGCGTGTGCCAGGTCAGTACCACGCTATTCCGCACGGTGTTCCTGGGCGGATACCCGGTCATCGAACGCAACCCGCATGCCTACCGGGTGGGCTACTACGAGCAAAACAGCGGCGGGTACGATTCGAACCTGGCCGGACTGGATGCCACGGTGTTCGTGCCGGTTGTAGATTTTAAGTTCCAGAACGACACGCCTTACTGGCTGCTTATGGAGACGTACTTCAATCCCAAGAACCAGACCCTTACCTGGAAGTTTTACTCCACCTCGGACGGGCGAACCGTAGAATGGGATACCAGCGGGCCGACGAATGTGGTTGAACCGCCGGATCCGCTCTACGAAGAAAACCCCGACCTGGCTGAGGGAGAGATCAAGCAGGTGGATTGGGCCGCCGAAGGGGCGGACGTCACCATCACCCGCACGGTAACCCGCAACGGGCAGGTACTGTTCACCGATACATTTACTACCCACTACCAGCCCTGGCGAGACATCTACCAATACGGGCCTGGGACAGATATCGACGATATCCAGAACAGCGGCTGATCGAATTGGTAAGCCCCTCCGTGAACCAGCGCCTGCCACGCGCATTCTTTGACCGCCCGACGCTGCAGGTGGCCCGCGATCTGCTGGGCAGCCGGCTGGTGCGGCTGGAGGACGGCCGGCGGGTGGGGGGAACGATCATCGAAACGGAAGCCTATATTGGGGAAGAGGACCTGGGCTGTCACTGCCGCTCGGGTCGCACTCAAAGGAACGCAGTCATGTTCGGGCCGCCGGGGCACGCCTATGTGTATTTCACCTACGGCATGCACTGGATGCTCAATTTTGTTACCGAGACGGAAGGACAACCGGCGGCCGTGCTGATCCGGGCGATCCAGCCGGTCGAAGGATTGGAGCTTATCGCCGAGCGGCGGCGGCCTAAGAAACAGGCTTTATGGACGGATGGACCGGCCAAGCTGTGCCAGGCGCTGGACATCGACCGGCGGTTCAACGGCGCCGACCTGTGCGACCCACGCGGTGAGCTGTGGGTGGAGAACGGGGAGGCAATAACCGATGAAAGCGTGACGATTGGCCCGCGCGTGGGTTTATATAGTGTACCGGAACCCTGGAAAAGCGTGGCGTGGCGGTTCCTGGTGACGACGCAGAGCATCGTCACCAGGTAACGTGGCGGTTCCTGCTGGGGCCGTAGAGCGGCGTGAGATGGTGACGACGCAGAGCATCGTCTCCAGGAAGCGGCAGCAGATAAATCGAGCATTGGAGGCAACTATGGGATTATTGGATGGAAAGACAGCGCTGGTTTTTGGGTTGGCTAACGACCGGTCAATTGCATGGGGCGTGACACAGGCTTTGCATGCGCACGGGGCGACGATTGGGTTAAGCTACGCCGGAGAAGTGCTGGAGCGGCGGGTGCGCCCGCTGGCCGAGTCGCTGGGCTGCGATTTTGTAGAAGCCTGTGATGTGACGCAGGACGAACAGATCCAATCGATTGCAGACCGGGCGGCGGAGCGCTTCGGACAGGTGGATATCCTGGTGCACTCGATTGCCTTCGCCGGGCGAGAGCTGCTGACCGGCCCGTATTACAACACCGATCGGGCAGGTTTTTTAAATGCCATGGATAT
The DNA here is from genome assembly GCA_963744375.1 of uncultured Chloroflexia bacterium. Taxonomy (GTDB): domain Bacteria; phylum Chloroflexota; class Anaerolineae; order Anaerolineales; family UBA4823; genus CTSoil-045. The sequence continues at coordinate 331,004 of CAVUTH010000003.1, forward strand.
CAGCGTGTATTCCTTAACCGGCCTGGCACGCGCCTTCCAGCCTATCCTGCGCCCGGGCGGCGCACTGCTGACGATGACCTATTACGGCGCGGAAAAGGTCTCGCCGCACTACAACGTGATGGGGGTAGCCAAGGCGGCGCTGGAAGCTTCGGTACGCTACCTGGCTTACGATTTTGGGCCGCAAAACGTGCGCGTCAATGCCATTTCGGCCGGACCGGTGCGCACGCTGGCAGCGGCCGGGGTTGCCGGATTCAAGACGATGTACCGCCGTTATGCCGAGATTGCCCCTTTGAAGCAAAATATTACCATCGAGGACGTGGGCAACGCGGCGGTGTTCCTGTGTTCGGACCTGGCGGCTAAGACAACCGGGCAGGTGCTGTACGTCGATTCGGGTTACAATATCCTGGGTATCCCTGAAAACGTCGATTAAGCAGGAGAAGCATACAAACCATGTTCCGCAGGCGAGAAGACCCCATCACCCAGGCCACTCAGCCCACCCCTACCGAGCGGGTCACTTCCGTTATGGGCCCTGGGATTGTGTGGAAGGGCAGCCTGAGCGGCAGCGGCGGAGTGCGCATCGAGGGAGCCTTTGAGGGCGATATCGCCATCCGCGGGCTGCTGGTGGTGGGCGAATCCGGGCGGGTGACCTGCCAGGATCTGCGCGCCAACGTGGTGATCGTCGCGGGGGCGGTGCGCGGCGATATTACGGCCGAGAAGGTTGAGATTCGGGCGACCGGACGGGTGTGGGGCAACGTGACCACCGCGGCCTTTGCCACGGAGGAGGGCGCCTTCCTGCGCGGCCAGATCACCATGGAAGAGCAGGTCGACCTCGGGCTTACGGGACAAACCGTCGCGGAAATCTCCCCCTTGCAAGAAACCCAGCCGTCAAAAACGACATAAGGTCGCCGAAAGGAGAATGTTATGGACGCAACCAGACTTCTGGTCAGTGGCCTGATCGTATTGGGGCTGCTGCTCATGCCGGTGATGGCCAGGCCAGCCGCAGCCGAAGCAGATCCCGGATACGAATACTTTGTGGAAGGCAACCCCGAGGATGTACACACGGATACCTCGCCAGGGTTCCTGCTGGCGGGCGGGAGCACGGACCAGGATGCGGCCATGCAGTGGCTGATCGAGAAGTCCGGAGGCGGCGACTTCGTGGTGATTCGGGCGTCGGGGACGGATGCCTATAATCCGTATATCTATTCCGAGTTGGGGATGAGCGTTGATTCGGCAGCCACCCTGATCATCAAGAAAGAACGTGCCGCTTACGATCCATTCGTGATCGATAAAATCCTGGAAGCCGAAGCCCTGTTTATTGCAGGCGGCAACCAGTGGGACTATGTACGCGATTGGAAAGGCACCCCGATCGAAGATGCTATCCATGAACTGGTAGCCAACGGGGTACCGGTTGGCGGCACCAGCGCCGGACTGGCAATATTGGGCGAATTTGTGTTCTCGGCCGAGCACGAAACGGTCACTTCGCCTCAAGCATTGAAAAATCCTTACCACCCGAGCGTGGCAATTGCAACCGATTTTCTACAGCTGCCTTACCTGAATGGGGTGATCACCGACAGCCACTTCGTGGCACGCGACCGCATGGGGCGGCTGCTGACCTTCATGGCGCGCATCTTGAACGATGGTATGGCTAACGAGGTGAAGGCGATTGCCGTAAACGAAAAGACGGCCCTGGCGGTAGAGGCGGATGGGTCGGCCAGGTTCTTCGGGCAAGGACCGGTGTTCTTCCTGAATGCCGACACAATACCGGCTGTGTGCGAGAAGTCCAAGCCGCTGACATTTGACGGCGCCGCAGTTTATAAACTTGACCATGAGAGCGATACTTTCGACCTGGGAAGCTGGACAGGCTCCGGGGGGACCGGGTACAACCTGTGGGTAGTCGACGGAGAGGTGTATTCCGATCAAGCGGGCGAGTCGATTTATTGAGACGGATTGGCCTGGTCTGGAAATTCAAAGCGGTCAATCTGACAGATTGACCTACAAGGCACGGGGAAACGTGGGGTCAAACAGACTGTTTGACCTACAATAACTGGTGATAGCGACGAGATTTTTGCTTGTCTATATCACCAGTTTTTATGTTTGCACATCCGGCAGCGATGGATTAAAATGGCATGAACTTTATCGTCCGGGAGGTAGGGCAGTGAACCTGAATGGGAAGCTGGCAATTGTTACCGGTGGGTCAAGCGGGATTGGATTGGCGCTGGCTCGCCAACTGGCCGAGATGGGCGCACGGGTGGTGCTGGTAGCCAGGGATGCAGAGCGGCTGGAAGCGGCACGAATTAGCTTGAAACCGGTCGAGGCCGGCAGCCACCTGGCGATATCGACAGATATCAGCGACTTCGAGCAGGTCAACCGAATGGCCGCACAGGTGCTGGAGCAGGCGGGTGTTCCGGACTTACTGATCAACAATGCCGGCGTAGCACACCCAGGATACGTACATGAGCTGGGGATGGACATCTACCACTGGATGATGGATGTCAATTACTGGGGGGCGCTGCATATCACCAGAGCTTTCCTGCCTGGGATGATGGAGCGCCGTTCAGGACAGATTGTCAATGTGGTCTCCACGGCCGGGTTTGCCGGCGTTTTCAGCTACACGGCGTACTCTGCGTCGAAGTTCGCCCTGCGAGGCTTCAGCGAGTCATTGCGGGCTGAGATGAAACCGTACTGCATTACTGTGTCGCTGGTATACCCCAGCGACACGGATACGCCGCAACTGGCTTACGAGAACCAATACAAGCCGGCCGAGCTGGTGGAAATGCTTTCGGTTATCAATTTTTCGCCCTACCCACCGGAGGTGGTAGCCGAGCGCATTCTCAAGGGGGTTGAAAAGAAAAAGCAAATTATCATCACCGATGCGGGCAATAAGGCACTGTATGCTATCGTCCATTATTTAAACCTGGCATATCCAGTTCAGGATTTTTTGCTCAACCGGGCGCTCAAAAAGCTCGGCAAACGCAAGGGCTGCTCGGAAAAAGCATCTTAAACCGGCAAGCGGTAAATATTTTCATAATTCAATATTTTTACGGACAGGAGTGCAATCTTGGATATTTTTGATAAGTGCTACAACTACACCGCGGCACGGGATGTGATGGCAGCCGGCGTGTATCCCTATTTCATTCCAATGACGGGCAACGAGGGGACGGAGGCTGTCCTGCACGGTCACCGGCTGATTATGTGCGGCTCGAACAATTACCTGGGGCTGACCACCCATCCGAAGGTACGCCAGGCAGCCATCCAGGCGGTGGAGAAATTTGGCACGAGCTGTACGGGGTCGCGCTTTTTGAACGGCACGCTGGAGATGCACGAGCAGCTCGAGCGCGAGCTGGCCGAATTTGTGGGCAAAGAAGCAGCGCTGGTCTTCTCTACCGGAATGCAGGTCAACCTGGGGACGATCAGCACGCTGACCGGGCGAGACGATGTCGTTTTGCTGGATAAGGACGACCACGCCAGCATTGTGGATGGGGCCCGACTGGGGTGGGGAGAAACGCGCCGCTTCCGGCACAACGACCCGGAAAACCTGGAGCGATTACTGCGCGCTGTACCGGAGCAGAAAGGCAGGCTGGTGGTCGTGGATGGGCTGTTCAGCATGGGCGGCGATATCGCCAGGCTGCCGGAGCTGGTTAAAGTATGCAAGCAGTATGGGGCGCGGCTGATGGTGGACGATGCGCATGCCCTGGGCGTGCTGGGTGGAGGGCGTGGCACGGCCGCGCACTTCGGATTGACCGATGAGGTCGACCTGATCATGGGAACCTTCAGCAAGTCCTTCGCTTCGCTGGGCGGCTTTATCGCCGGAGACGAAACGGTGATCCATTATATAAAACATACCGCACGCTCGATGATCTTCAGCGCCAGCATCCCGCCATCGAACACGGCGGCAGCGCTGGCCGCGCTGGATGTGATGCGCACCGAACCGGAGCGGGTGAGGCGCCTGAGCCAGATTGCCGAGAATATGCGCACAGCCTACCAGCAGTTGGGGTTCAATACCGGGCCATCCGAGTCACCCATCATCCCGATCATTATCGGGGATGATATGCGCACCTTCCAAAGCTGGAAGATGCTCTTTGACGCCGGGGTGTTCGTCAATGCGGTCATCTCGCCGGCCGTACCGCCCGGCCACCAACTGCTGCGCACGAGCTACATGGCAACGCACACAGACGAACAGCTGGGGCGCGTGCTGGAGACTTTCGAGACGGTTGGGAAGCAGCTGGGGCTGATATAACCAATGGTGCGATGGGATTGGCAGATCCGGGTTGACCCGGGAGAGTACAGCGAACAAATGGGGGTGGAGCTGGCCCGCCTGCGGCAAAAAGCGGGCTGGGAGGAGATGCTGGGCGAAGCGGCTGCCGAACTGGAACGCGTCATGCGACCCGCGGCATGCTGGGAGCGCTACCCAGTGCAAGAAATTCGACATGGGCGGTTGATGCTGGAGAACGGACTGCGCCTGGGCAAAGGTTTCACCACGGAGAAGGTGATGGGGGGAGCAGACACCCTGATCGTGGCGGTACTGACGCTGGGCGACGGGCCAGACCGGGCGGTGCAGAATGCTCAACAGCAGGGAGCGTATCTCAAGGCGATGCTGCTGCATGACCTGGCAGCCACGGTTGTCGAGACGCTGCGGCAACAGTTCTGCCACCAACTAGAAATCGAAGCCCGCCAGGCCGGCAGGTATACCAGCGCGACGCTCTCCCCGGGGGAATCAAGCTGGCCAATCGAGGAACAGGCGGTAATTTTTTCGCTGGTGGATGCCGAACAGATCGGGGTGAAGCTGACCGAATCGCTGGTGATGGTACCGATCAAGTCGCTATCCCTGGTGATAGGCGAGGGGCAGCAAGAAATGGGGGAGGGCGATGCGGAACCTTGCGGCTACTGCACAATCCAGGAGCGCTGCCGATACCGGCAGCTGCGCGTCACGCCCTGCCTGATTCGCTGGGCTTCTCATCCTTCCTTCAGGTTGACCCCGTTCCCGAATGGTAAAATCTCAACTTATGCCAAAACGCGCAATCAAGCAAACCCTTTCTTTAGCGCTGGTCATCCTGCTGGGGATGTTCTTGCTGGCGAGCAGTACGCTGACGCCGGGAGACCTGACCGAGAAGGTGCGCGCCTTCACCCGCGACAAGGAATTTGATTTCACCAACTGGGTTTGGAATGCCGTGCAGGTCAAGCTGGCACAGCGCACGATCGCTGCCGAGCGCTACCTGACCGAAGAGGAGCGCCACAAGCTGGTGGTAGATTTCCTCAAGGTGGTGCTGGAAATCCAGATCAAGGAAGGGCAGCTTAACGAGATTTATGCCGACCCCAATGTCGCCGACCCGCAAGCCGCTTCGGCGGAGCTGCGCGCAGAGCTAGAAGTCCTGCACGAGCAGAGGAACCAGGCTGCCCCTACGGCCGAGGCGATCCTGGAGAGCCAGATCAGCCAGGTGGCGGAAGAGCTGGGGTTGGCGTACGGCGGGCAGGCTATCCCGCCGGTGCTGTATCACAGCACGCCGCTGCCCTGGGCGCTGATCGTCAGCCCGCGGGATGCCATCCGGCAGGAGGAGGATATCAACCTGGTGCCTGACCTGACGGTGGACGAGCACGCCGCCCTGGAAGAACAGGTGGACGAGAAACTGGATGTTTCTTCGCTGGTGGTGGGGATTGGCGGCATCGGTCTGTATCCGACGATGGTGGCACAGACGAGCAATCTCAACTGGCTGAGTGAAGTAGTAGCACACGAATGGATTCACAACTTCCTGACGCTGCGCCCGCTGGGGATGAATTACATGACCAACCCGGAGCTGCGCACGATGAACGAGACGGCGGCATCCATCGCCGGTAAAGAAATCGGGCGGGCTGTGCTGGAAAAATATTACCCCGAGTTCGTCCCGCCGCCCCCGCCTCCAGAAAGCGAGAGCGAGAGCCAGCCGGAAGAGGAGCCTGCGCCGCCGGTCTTTGATTTTGTGAAGGAAATGCACGAAACCCGTGTAAATGTGGACAGCATGCTGGCCAACGGGCAGATTGAGGATGCGGAAAATTACATGGAGGCGCGGCGCAAAATATTTTGGGACAACGGCTACCGCATCCGTAAGCTCAACCAGGCATATTTTGCTTTCTACGGGGCGTATGCCGACAATCCCAGGGGGGGCGCCGCCGGCGCAGACCCGGTCGGGGAGGCGGTGCGGCAGCTGCGCACGCAAAGCCCGTCCCTGGCCAGCTTTATCAAGCAGATTTCGTGGATGTCTTCCTTTGAAGACCTCCAGCAAGCCGTGAAGCAACCGACCGAGGCTAACAACTCGGGATAACAGGATATGGTAATGAGTAACGGAGAAAATAAATGAAAAGTAAAATCTTGATCATGCTCGTCCTGGCAACGCTGCTGCTGAGCGCCTGCCAGCCGGCACAAACAGCCACACCCAGCGAGGCCGCTGAAGCTACCAGCGCCGAAGCCGCACAAGCAACGGATGTGACCGCCGAGCCGCCCAAGGCCACGCTACCCCTGGCAGCCAGCGGCGAGCCAATGAATGGATGCCGGGTGACCGGCTCTCAGCTAGAACCCAACCCAACGCTGATAGCACTATTCCCAGCGGTCACGGAGAATGATTGGGTCAAAGGGCCTAGCGATGCCAGGGTAACCATCCTGGATTTCAGCGACTTTCAATGACCGGGCTGTGCCTCTGTTGCGCCCGTGCTGGCGCAACTCCAAAATGCCTACCCGGAAGATGTCCGCATTGTTTACCGCCACTTCCCACTGATGACCATCCACGATAAAGCCATGCTGGCTGCCCAGGCAGCCAACGCCGCCGGCGAGCAAGGCAAGTTCTGGGAGATGCACGACCTGCTGTTCGAGAAGCAAGCCGAATGGTCGGCGATCAGCCTGGAGGAGTATCCCGATTGGCTGGAAGACCAGGCCAAGGCGCTGGGGTTAGACGACGAAAAATTCCAGGCCGACCTGAACGACCCGGCCAACGTTGAACAGATTCAGAAGGACTACGATTACTACGGGCAGATTGGACTGCCCGGGACGCCTTTCCTGCTGTTCAATAACCTGCCGCTGCAGGTAGGGATGGACTTCGATTCTATGGCTGCGGCAGTGGATGCCTTCCTGCTGGAAGACAGGCAGTTCACAGAATGCCCGCCGATGGTCATCGACCCGGAGAAGGAATACACAGCCACGATCGTGACGGAAAAGGGCGAGATCGTGATCGATCTGCTGCCCAAACAGGCGCCGCTGGCCGTAAACAGCTTCGTTTTCCTGGCCCAGCAGGGCTGGTTCGATGGCGTGACCTTCCACCGGGTGCTGCCGGGATTTGTGGCTCAGGGCGGCGACCCCAGCGGCTCGGGCATGGGCGGGCCGGGGTATGAGTTCGACAACGAGGTCGTGCCGGAGCTGAAATTCGACGCCGCCGGCCTGCTGGCCATGGCTAACTCCGGCGCCAACACGAACGGAAGCCAGTTCTTCATTACATTCGCCCCGACACCTGACCTGGATGGCGGCTACACCATTTTCGGCAAGGTGATCTCGGGGATGGACGTGGCCGAGAGCCTGACGGCGCGCGATCCGTCGCAGGGCGGCGCGCTGCCACCAGGAGATAAAATCCTGAGTGTGAGGATCGATGAGAAATAAGCCGGTCGACTGGCTGAGCATCGCCCAGTTTGCCTTCAGCCTGCTGGCAGTGCTGGGGCTGTGGGGGCTGGCATTTGGGGCGGTCTTGATCGGTCTGCTGGGTATGGGGGAAGAATTCGCCCTGCCCGGCGTCTCGCTGGCTATTGGGGCGGTAGGCCTCAGCCTGCTCCTGCTGCCCTCCACTGTGCTGGCTTTCCTGCGCCTGCTGGGCAGCGACCTGGCCGAGCGGACCCGGCTAAAGGTAAAACTGGGATGGTGGCCGCTGGCTGCCGCCTTGCTGCTGCCGGCGATCCTGCTGCTGGGAAATTGGGCAGCGGGTAGCTCGATCGAATGGCTGGCGCTGCCGGTGCTGCATTTCCTGGCGGTGGGGCTGCCGATCCTCCTGCTGGTATACCTGGGGATGCGCCGCCTGCCTGCGGGTTCGCTGCAGCGGCGTTGGGGTTTGTTCGACAGCGGCCTGGCGCTCAGCCCGCTGCTGATCATCATTGCCGAGATGGTGGTTTTGGCGGTCTTTGCAGCAGGCGGGGTGTTATGGATCACAACCCAAGCGGAATTGATGGATGTGCTGCGAGACCTGGCCAGCCAGATGACCAGCGGGGTCGCGCCGGACAAGTTCGTCGAGCTGGTCGGCCCGCTGCTGCTGCGGCCGGGCTTCATCGCGGCAGCTTTCCTGTTTGTGGCGTTAATCGTACCGCTGATCGAGGAAGCACTCAAACCGGTGGGGATGTGGTTCCTGCACGGCAGACTGCCGGGGCCGGCAGCCGGGTTCGCGGCCGGGTTGCTTTCCGGGGCGGGCTATGCCATGTTTGAAAGCCTGGTAGCCTTTAACGGCGGCGAGGAGTGGGTGCCGGTAACGATGGCGCGCATGGGGACGGCGGTAGTGCACATTACCGTGAGCGGCCTGGTGGGCTGGGCGCTGGTGGGCGCCTGGCGCCAGCGTCGCTATCTGGCCCTGGCAGGCACTTACCTGGCAGCGGTGGCGATTCATGGGACGTGGAATGCGATGACGGTGATCATGGTGGTTGATGGCATAGCGGCGGCGCAGCCCGAGCCGGTTTCGATGCCGGCGATCTCTGCACTGGCATCGGCGGCGCCGTTCATCCTGATCGTGCTGGGTCTGCTGTGCATCACTCTGCTGATGGTGTGGAACCGGCGATTACAGCCGGAGAAAAGCTCCCCGCCGCAATCCCCAACGACGCCGGCTCTACCCGACCAGCCAGAGCCGGCAGACAACGTGCTATAATGCCACGGATTGACGGCGCCCTACGGTGGGGCAAGCGCAGCAGGGGAACTCTTACCAGTCAGGAGCAAGATTTTTAACAATGGATTTCCTTTCAAACATGATCGAAGTGTTTCTGCATATTGACGAGTACCTGGGACAGATCATCTCTCAATATGGAACGCTGACTTACCTGATTCTGTTTGCGATCATCTTCATCGAGACCGGCGTAGTGGTGCTGCCTTTCCTGCCGGGCGACTCACTGCTTTTCGCAGCCGGGACGTTTGCCTCGCCGGCGCTGGCCGCAGCCGGGGAAAAACCGCCGCTCAATATCATTGTGCTGATCGTGCTGCTGTGTGCGGCGGCCATCCTGGGGGATACGGTGAACTACTGGATCGGGCACAAGATCGGCCCCAGAGCTTTCAGCGGCAACGTGCGCTTCCTGAAGAAAGAGCACCTGGACCGCACGCATGCATTTTTCGAGAAATACGGTGGGAAGACGATCGTGCTGGCAAGATTCGTACCCATCGTGCGCACTTTTGCTCCCTTCGTGGCCGGCGTGGGCGAGATGAGCTACGGCAAATTCCTTTCGTACAATGTGATTGGCGGGGTCAGTTGGGTGCTGATTTTCACCCTGGCGGGGTACTTCTTCGGGAATTTGCCCTTCGTGCAAGAGCACTTCGAGCTGGTGGTGGTGGCGATCGTACTGATCTCGGTGATGCCGGCAGTCTACGAATATATCAAGGGAAAGCGCGCTAAACCGGTAGAAAAACCGGGGAGCGGTGAAGAGGCCCAAGCAGAAGAACAGCTGCCGGCGGGATAGTCCCGATCTACGATCGGGATGGCATCCCGCCCTACCGAACCGAGGAAAACTCATGGTTGAGTTATGCGAACTAGTTCGCATAACTCAACCATGAGTTTTATAAATTAAGGAACCAGCTTCAGATGCGTGTCAGCGGCCGACTGTACCTGAGCTGTACTCCACAACATGGGGTGGTACTGGGTAGTGCGCCATAAATCGGCCATATCGATGTAGTGCGGGTGGTAGGCATGACCGGACTGGCCGGTGGGATGGATGCTGAGCGAGTTATCCAGGTTCCCCAGGTCAACGATCATACGCTCGGAGGGAATCGAGTAGATCCCAAAACCATCCGGTGCGTTCCAGCTCATGTTATTGACATGGCTGCCGCTGCCGGGCGCCTGGAACGGGCCGCGATTGAAGAGGGCTTCAATCAGGCTGATGCCGGAACGGCCGAGGGACTCGTTCTCAAAGGTAGCGGTATGCAGCTCGCCCCAGCTCCATTTTTGCGGGTCATCGCCCTGGAGCTGCTCAATCTCATCCACAGCTTTCGTAAAAGCCAGGCTGAAGATCTGGTCGCGAGTCTCGATTTCCGGCGTTTCCTGGTCATCCCACCAGGTTGAGTCCGGCAGCTGGATCTGCTGGCGGAAGAACTCGAAGGCCAGGCTGCCTCCGCCAGGCCAGTAATCCTCGGGCAGGTCATCTTGCAAGGTCTCTGCCATCAGATTTTTCCAGAAGACATTGTAGAGGGCAGCCTGGGGTAAATCAATGGCGCTGGTGTAGTCCCAATCCTGAAGGATGGAACGGGCCTGATCCAGCCGGGAGTCGTTGAGCGGCAGCTGCAGCAGGATGGGCACCAACAGGGCGGCATTCTGATCCAGGGTGTCGCCATGGATGCGCTGGAAATATGGAATATCGATCGAACCGGCGCCGGCCTGAATAAGGTCCACGATGCGCTTAGCCCGGAAGCCATAATCCCAGTAGTAGTTAATGAAGTAGGGATAGGTAGAATCCACCACGGCGTTATTGGCTGTGGCGATATAGCCTTGCGGCGGGTTGTAGGTATAGGGCAGCTCATCAAAGGGGATATAACCCTGCCACTCGTATTCATCCGTCCAGCCGGGCACCGGCAGGCGTCCATCGCCTTGCGCCCGGATGGGGATGTTACCGGGCGTGTGGTAGCCGATATTGCCGTCCACATCGGCATATACCAGGTTCTGCGACGGCACGGCGAGGTCACGCGCGGCAACCTGGAATTCTTCCCAGTTCTGGGCTTTATCAAAACCCAGGAAGGCCCGGAAGGAAAAGGCCTTTTCTAGGGCGGTCCAACGCAGGGCGACGGCATAGTTATCGGGCACTTCAACACCTGCCGCCTGGCCAAAGTCTTCCAGGCTGCCGTACGTTTCGGAGATGATAGGTCCATGGCGGGTGTAGCGCACGGTCAGGTCGACCGGTTCGCCGCCGGCGACCTGGATGGTCTCCTGGAGGGTTTCCATATCGACCCACTGCCCGTTGACCTCATACTGGTTGGGGTCATCCGGGTTGACCTTTTCGATATAAAGATCCTGAACATCCGGCCCGACATTGGTGACGCCCCAGGCGATGCGATCGTTGTGACCGACGATAACGCCCGGCGAGCCGGCAAAGGAAAAGCCGGTCACGTTATAGGGGCAGGCTGCGGTTTCCTGTGTGCAGTGCAGGCCAACCTCGTACCAGATGGAGGGCATCTGGATTGCCAGGTGCATATCGTTAGCCAGCAGGGGCTTGCCGGAAGCAGTCAGGTCGCCGGAAACCACCCAGTTGTTCGATCCGATCTCGGCAGTACGGGGGCCAAGGAGATCATCAATCAGGTCAGTTTGCAGCGAGACCTGCCGGTATACAGCAGACAGGTCGGGGATTGTAGCCGCCTGGGGGCTGCCCGAAGCATGGCCGGCAATGGTAAAACCGGGAACGATGACCGGATTATCGGCGGGATATGGAGGATAAAGCTCGTCAAGCTGGGCCTGGGTGAAGGTCTTGGAGAGCAGGGCCAACTGGATTTCTTCATCCATGTTGCCGCCAAGCTGCCAGGCCATAGCCTTAGCCCAGGTGAGAGTATTGAGCGGCTGCCAGGGTTCAACCTGGTAGCTGCCGTTGGTCAGCTTGAGGACGGCATACTCCAGGCTGAGCTCGCTGCCGCTGTGCTCTGCCAGGTAGGCATTGACGCCATCGGCGTAGCTTTGCAGCACGGCCAGCGTGTCAGGGTCGATGGTTTCGAGCTCCTGCTGGGCGACGCGCGCCCATCCCAGGGTGCGCAGGAATTTATCCGTATCCAGCAAGGACGCGCCGAACATCTCGGATAGGCGCCCGGAGCCGGTATGGCGCCAGAAATCCATCTGCCAGAAGCGGTCCTGGGCATGCACATAGCCCTGGGTAAAGAAGAGATCGTGCTCGGAAGCGGCATAAATATGAGGGATGCCAAATTCATCGCGGTATACATCCACCGGGCCGTCCAATCCACTCACCTGGATTTCACCCTCCACTTGAGGGAACGAGCGGCGCACTGTATAAAAACCAAAACCAGCAGCAATAATAACGACAACCAATAAAAACACCAGAACTCCCAGCAAGATTTTTCCTAATCTACGAGCCATACCCATCTCCTTTAGCGGGATAATACTAATTGAAATTCAATAAATGCGTGGGAGCGATCGATAAATGTTATCTGGCAAGCGCCTCCGCCCGTCCGGGATGTGTTCTTACTCTCCAATCCCGACTACCATGGCAATGGCATGCTCGTGGGTGTGGCTGAGGCTGAGCGACCAGCGGTGGATGCCGAGCTGCGAAGCCAGCTGGTCGCGCCATGCCGTGCAGGCGCAGCAAAGGCTCCCGGGATGGGCCGCGCAAGATTTCGATCTCCTGCCAGGCCACCAGTCCGATGCCGGATCCGAGGGCTTTGGAAACGGCTTCTTTGGCAGCGAAGCGAGCCGCCAGGGAGGCAGGCTGCTCCCCCACTTCATACAGCTCCTGTGGGGTAAAAACGCGGGTCAGGAAGCGCTGGCCGTGACGCTCAATGGCGGCGCGGATGCGCTCAATTTCGATCATATCGACACCAGTGACCAGTTTCATTTCAAATCAACAATGCAATCATCATCAAGGACCAGCCAGGGCAATGGCTAACCGATCGGGGTCTAGATAATGCCGGGCAGCCGCCAGAATATCTTCGCGGGTGACAGACTGCACCAGGCTGGGGTAGCGCTGGTAATAATCCAGGCCCAGGTCATAGCGCTCCAGAGCGAGCAGGGCAGAGGCCACGCCGTAGTTCAACTCGAGGGAGAGCGGCAGGCGCCCGACGTAGTGGGCGCTGCTATCGGCCAGCTCATCGACGGTGACCAGGTGGTCGGTAAAGCGCCGGATCTCCGAGCGGATCAGGTCTATGACACGCTCGCTATTGGCCGGATCGATGCCGGCCGAGATGTTCCAGGGACCTGGCCCAACACCACCACCCAGGCTGCTATCGGCATAATAGGCCAGGCCGGCTTTCTCGCGCACGACCTCGCCGATGCGCCCCATCAGGCCAAACTGCCCGAGGATGTTGTTGCCCAGGGAGGCTGCCAGGTAGTCAGCGGCTTTGCGGTTGGGTCCTGCAGCCCCAATCACCAGGTCGGCTTGAGATTTTCCCGGGATGGTTACGCTATCGGTAATAACCCCTGGCAAGCGCTGGAGTGGCGGCAGATCTGGAACTGCGATCTGATCGAGGTTACGCCAGCTGCCCAGAATACGGTCGATTTTCTCCACCGCCTGCTGCGGCTGGATGGCGCCAACCAGGGAAATCACCAGGCCGCGCGGGCCATAGGCAAGGCGGTGAAAATCCAGCAGATCGGACTGTCCAATGGCCTGGATGGTCTCGGGAAAGCCATCTTCCGGCAGGCTGTAAGGGTGCCCGGCATACACCAGCCGGTCGAATGCCATGGAGGCCATCCGAGCGGTATCCTGGGCACGGATGGCCAGGGAAGTGAGGAATTGGGTGCGCAGCCGCTCGACCTGCTCGACGGGGAAAACCGGATGCTCGATAGCCTGGGCCAGGATATCGAGCAGCAAATCCAGGTCTTCGACCAGCGCTGTGCCGCCAAAACTGGTGGTATGGGCTCCGCCGCCAAAACCCAGGCTGGCGCCCACCAACTCCAGGGCGTCATACAGCTCATGGAATGTGTAACGCTGCGTACCGCGCAGTAAAGATTGGGCGGTAAATTCCGCCCGGCCCAGCCTGTCTTCGGGATCGGAAAGTCCCCCGGCAGAAAGATAGCCGCTGACCACTACAGACGGGCTGTTAAAGTTCGCCCTGAAAAGCACAACTATCCCGTTATCCAACTGCCGGCGGGTGATATCCTGCGGGCCCGGCAGGGAGTGATAAGCGTGCGCGGCGCTCAATCGTCTAACTCGCTTTCTTCCCCAGTGGGCAAGTAGAGGCCCAGGATGCGCTGCTCGGGTCGCAGATATTGCCTGGCGACCCGCTGGACATCCTGGGGAGTGACCTGGGCCAGGCGATCGAGATAGGTAGCGAACCAGTCGTAAGTTGAGACCAGCTCGGCGAATCCCATCCAGGAAGCCTGGTGAGAGATGCTCTCGCTGCTGTAGGCAAAGAGGGCACGCGCCTGCTTTAAGGCACGCTGCACTTCATCCTTGCCGGGCAGGCTGTCTTGCAGCCGGGCGATCTCGGCATCGACGGCCGCCAGAGCAGGCTCCGTATTCCCGTCGGGGGGCAGAACAATTCCCAGGGAGTAAATGAAGGGGTCAAATGTGGCAAGCAAATCGCCGCTCACGCCGACGGCCACTTCTTTCTCCACCAGCGCCCGGTAAAGGCGGGAAGTCTTGTTAGAAATACCACCGCCGAACAGGCTGGGGCTGCTGGCGCCGGAGAGCAGGCTATCCAAGACAGTCATAGGCCAGAAATCCGGGTGCTCGGCGGCGGGGCCGCGGTAGGCCAGCTCCAGATAGGTGGTATCACCGGGGCCTTCAACGATCACCTCTTGTGGTTGATCGAGCGGGGGGTCCAGCTGGACCAGGCGCGGCGGCGGGCCTCCAGCCGGGATCGGGTCGTACAGCTGGTGCAGGCGCTCCAGCATGAGGGGGGTATCAAAATCGCCGGCGATTGAGAGGACGGCGTTGTCTGGCCGGTAGTAGTTGCGGTAGTGAGAATACAGGTCGTCACGCTGAATATGCTGCAGGTCTTCCAGGCTGCCAATGACTTCGTGCCGGTAGGGATGGGATTGGAAAGCGGCCGCCTGGACAGCTTCGCCGAGCAGAAACAGGGGTTCGTTCTCGCTGCCCTGGCGCTCAGAGATTATCACGGTGCGCTCCGCCTCGAAATCGGCAGGTTCAAACTGGCTGGCGACCATGCGGTCGGCTTCCAGGTCGAGTACCAGGTCGATCGAATCGGAGGGCATGGTGGCAAAATAGACGGTCCAATCTAAGAATGTTGAGGCATTCCAATAGCCTCCCTGACGCGAGATGAGGCGATCCAGCAAGCCGGCCGGGTAACGCGGCGTGCCCTTGAACTGCATGTGCTCTACCCAGTGGGAGGCACCGGTCATACCGGGAGCTTCATCGCGCGAACCCACCCGGTACCACATCCAGTGGCTGACCAGGGGAGCAGTGTGGATTTCCTGCAGCAGGACAAGCAGCCCGTTGGGCAGGGTGTAACGAGTAACAGTCTGTGGCATAGGATTTGACGACCTGGGGTGGAGAAGTCAGCCCCGAATATAGCACAAAGAGGACAATTTGCACACCAGCAAGTTATTCCGTCATGCTCCGGCAATGAAGATTGTCACTTGTGCAATTTTTAACCAATCGCTATAATCCAAATAGCTGGATTATTCCAGACCTTTGGTGTCTCAAACATACAAATGGAGGAACCTGTGGCAAACGAAAATCAAGCCAAACACCTGGTGGCTGTGATTGGAGCGGGACCAGCCGGAATTTATGCGGCGCGACAGCTTGCGACTTCTGGAGCGCAGGTGATCTTGCTCAACCGCGATATCAAACCTGGCGGGCTGGCGGAGTACGGCATCTATTACAACAAATACAAAATGAAAGAAGGATTGCGGAAACAGTTCCGCCAGATTCTCGAAGACCCGCAGATCACCTACCTGGGAAATGTGACGGTGGGCAAAGACAGCGGGCTGAGCCTGGAAGACCTGCGGCAGATGGGTTTCCAGGCGGTGGTGGTGACAGTGGGCGCCCAGGGCACCAAATGGCTGGGGCTGCCTGGCGAAGAGCTTTCGGGCGTGTACCATGCCAAGGATATTGTCTACCATTACAACAGCCTGCCGCCGTTCAGCACACAGGTCTTTAAAATCGGAAAGAAGGTTGCCCTGGTGGGTGTGGGGAATGTGATGATGGACATCGCTCACTGGGTTGTGCGCGACCTGAAGGTAGGTGAGGCGATTGCCGTAGCCCGGCGCGGTCCGGCAGAAGTAAAGTTCTCCAAGAAAGAATTGGAGAACATCTCTCGCAACCTGGAACTGAATGACCTGGATGCAGAAATCCAGCGCGTCTCACCGATCATGGAATCAATCGGCCAGGACCCGGCGGCAGCCAGGGAATTCATCCTGTCTGGCATGCCCAAGGCGCTGGAGAAGGTCTCGGAGACGCGTTTCCGCTTTGAGTTCCTGGCCTCGCCAACAGGAATTGTGGGCGACGAGCAAGGCAATGTGGCCGGCCTGGAGGTGGAAGATACCACCCTGGTATGGAAGGACGGCGATACGAAAGCCCGCAGCCTGGGCACGCGCCGCATCGTGGATTGTGACACGGTCATCTTCTGCATCGGCGATAAAGTTGACGATAACTTTGGCTTGCCAATCAACAAGTGGAATGAATTTGTTAAGAACCCGGTGCCGCAGTTCCCAATGGAGGGAATGTCCTACGAAGCCTTTGACCCGGAAGCTAATGCGCCGATCGAGGGTGTGTTCGTAGCCGGGTGGTCGCGCGAAGCCAGCAGCGGTCTGGTGGGCGTGGCGCGCAAGGATGGAGAAAACGGCGGCCGGGCGGCATTAAAGTACCTGGAAAGCGTAGCACCGGCATCCAACCCGGAGGCAACGGTTGAGGCGTTGATGCAGGTATTGCGGCAGCGCAGCCCCCGGTCCAGCCCAACCGGGGCTGTGACACCCGCAGTGACCTATGAGGCCATCCAACAGCTGGAAGCCATCGAACAGGCGGAACGGGAACGCCTGGGGTTGGAAGATTTTAAGATGAAGACGAACCAGGAGATGCTGGAGGTTCTACAGCTGGCCTGAAAGGCTTTGAGAAGGTAATTCTTCAGGGATGCTGCCGGTGGAAGAATCGTACCTCGCCCTGGGCGCGGTACTCCGTTCTACTGCGCTGCATCCCTTTTTGCTTGCGTTTTTTCGGGCATGGGGATGAGCAGCACAAAACCGACGGCGATGGCGATCTGGCCAATCATCACGCCAACCGCCTGGAGGGGGCCAAAATAAGGGATGTGCTCCGGAATGATGTGGCTGCCAAAGCCAAACACATCCGCCATGCCGGAAGCGACACTGATGACATACCCGGTGGCAACCAGGCGGTAACCAATGTCGGCGCTGATGGTCTTGGAGCGGCCATTCCATAGGGCATTAAGGGTGAGATAGCCGCCCAGGCAGATCATCGCCAGGCCGATCAGGAAAACGGTAATCTGGACAAAGCCGGTCACCCGGCTGCGATCCAGGCCTAAAACACCCGGAGCGATGCCCAGGATAAAGACCAGCAGTCCCAAGAGGACAACCAGCATGCCTATAGCGATGCGCATGCGGGGCTTGATGGTGCGAGGTCTCAAGGCATTCATAGGCCACCCGGTAAAGTGGAGCGCAAGAGCTGCAGCCAGTTTTCTCCCAGGATGGCAGCAATATCCTGGTTGGAGTAGCCCTTCTCGGCCAGGAGAGGGGTCAGCTTTTGCAAATCGGCAATGGTATCGATGCCGGCGGGGACGGACTGCCAGCCGAAACCGCCATCGAAGTCGCTACCCAGGCCGACATGGCGTGCATCACCGGCCAGCTGGCAAATATAATCTATCTGGGCGACGATATGCTGCAGGGAGAGGAGCTCACGGCGGTCTCCAGACTTCCACCCTGGCTGGAGGAAGCTGTTGACCAGGACGATGCCGATCACGCCGCCGCGTTCCAGCAAACCGAGGAGTACGCGATCGCTGAGGTGACGATTGCTGTCATCGCCTTTCAATAAAGCTGCAGCGTTGCTGTGCGAGGCGATGATCGCCCCGGGATAAACTTCCAGGGCCTGCAGCACGGCAGCCTCATCCATATGGCTCAGGTCAAGAGCAAAACCCAAACCGGCCATAGTCTCGAGCAGCTCAAAGCCCTCTCGGGTGAGGGCGCCCGGCTCGCGGGTGCCGCCGCAGTAGCGAGTACCGGCCCAGGCCGGCCCGATCAGGCGCACGCCGCGCTGCCACCAATCTTCGAGCTCGGACGGCTGGCGGACGCCTTCAGCGCCCTCCATCAAGACTACCAAACCTACAGGACGATCGGCATCGGGCGGCGATTGCTCCCATGTTTTTAGATGGCTTTCCAGATCGGGACGAGTCCGGATCAGGCGGAACATGTCGGGGTGCTCGTCCACCAGCCGGTTGTAGACATCCAACTGCTGGCTGTACAGGCGATGCGCCTGGTTAAAATCACGGTAATAGAGAGTCTCCAGGGTGCCGATGCGCCTGCGCTCTGGGGCGGCGAACAGGGTGGAGAACACCAGCGCCACCTGACCACGCTGGTAATCGGGGTAGCCAAGCAAAGTGTCTTCTTTTTCTTTCAGCTGGATCGTACCTACCTCCCGGCGGCGGGTTTCGGCCGCAGAGCGCGTGTAATCCCGTCCATAAGTGAGCATGTTCCATGCCAGGTCCTGGTGAGCATCGACAATCAGCATATCAAGTGCCCTGTTCCAGCAGGTGGGTGGCAATCTGGCGATCGATCTTGCCCATCGGGTAGCCGGCCAGCTCGCTGCGCTGCACCCAGCGCAAGTCCTGCACCTGCACCGGTTGAGGCTGTTGACCCCCCTTCAGGCGACAGCAGAAAGCATGCAGGGTGACCCGAAAATGGGTGTAGGCATGCCGGTAAACACCCAGAGGCTCACCAACCTGGATCGAGACACCCAGTTCTTCGGTGATCTCGCGCTGCAGGCAGGCGGGCAAATCCTCACCGGGCTGGAGCTTGCCGCCGGGGAATTCCCACATCCCGCCCAACAAACCATCCGGCGGGCGCTGGGTGATCAAGACGCGATCCCGGCGGGCAATTACGGCAGCGGTGACGGTGATATGCGGCACTGGCGGGCGAGCAGCCACAACCGGGCGCTGCTCTTGAATGCCAAGGCGAAAGGACTGGCAGTGAGCCTGGAGGGGACAGTGTGGGCAGTCGGGGCTGCGGGGGGTGCACAGGGTGGCGCCCAGGTCCATCCAGGCCTGGTTGGTATCCCCGGCTCTACCGGGCGGCAGGTTTTGAGCAGCCAGCTCCCACAGGCGGCGCTCGCCGGTCGGGGAGCCAAGAGGCTCGGCCACATTAAACAAACGAGCCAGCACCCGGCGGATGTTGCCATCCAGGGCCGGCTCATCCAGACCGAAGGCAATGGAAGCGATGGCGCCGGCGGTGTAGCGGCCTATGCCGGGCAGCCGGCGCAGCGCGTTGACGTCGCGCGGCAGCTCGCCGCCGTGCTGACTGACGACCAGCTGGGCGGCGCGGTGCAGGTTGCGCGCCCGGCTGTAATAGCCCAGACCTTCCCAGGCGGCCAGTACATGCTGCTGCGGGGCATCCGCCAGGGCAGCAATGCTGGGGAAAGCCTCCATCCAACGCAAATAATAGGGGATGACGGCCTCAACGCGGGTCTGCTGGAGCATTATTTCCGAGACCCAGACCGCATAAGGCTCAACCGCCGCCGCGCCAGAAGCGTGTGCTGGGGAGTACACACCGCGCCAGGGCAGCGAGCGGGCATGGTGATCGTACCAATTAAGCAGGTCCGAGACCAGCGCAGCCATACTCACATCTGGAAACCAGCGCGCGCCTGGACAACCTTGAAGTTAAAATTCTCCACGTAATCGAGCAGACGCTGCACCATATCCTGCCAATCGGACGAGTTCAGGATGCGCTGCAAGGCATTGATACTGGCGATTTGCAGGGCAGCCATGATCTGGGGCTGCTCCCCGTACATCGTAAACCAGGCGTCACTGGGCTCCATGCCCATGCGCTGCATCCCGGGGATAAAATCGCGCACGACAAATTCAAAGTATTCCTGCTCTCGCCCGGGCAGAATATCCCATGTCATCAACAGTTTGACTGCCACGTTGTTTCTCCTGCCTGAGAAGTATACCCAGCCGGCTCAGGAGCGGGAAGGAGACAACACAACGACACGTGTCTCTTCCGGAATCGAACCGCGGGTAATCTTTAAGGAAGGCTGGGGAACGATATCACCCAGCCCCATCTCTTTCAAGAATTTACTCACCGGGGTCAGCTTGAGGCTGCCGCCGGGGGTGGCATAGTGCATCGGGATCACAATGCCGGGCTCCAACTGGCTGATGACTTCAACCGCCTTGGCAGGGTTGAGCCCGCCGCCGCCGCCAACCGGTACGATGGCAACATGAACATTGCCGAGGGCTTCAATTTCAGTCTGGCTGGGAACGCGGCGCAGGTCGCCCAGGTGGGCAACATTCACACCCTGGTAATCAAATACGTAGAGGGTGTTGCGGGGCTCATCGGAGGTGCGTTTTCCATGCCCGTTGGTTTGCACACCGGTAATAAAGACATCGCCGATTTCAAACTCGCCCGGGCCGGTAATAACGTGATTCGTGCCCTTGACGGCGCGGGCATAGTTATGACCGGGGGCGTCATGGCTGATGGTGACGATATCGGCGCGCAGCTTTAACGCTTCATAACCTGCCACCTGGTGATCGTATGGATCCGTAACCACGGTAGCCAGGCCGCGCTCGGCCAGGCGAAAACAAGATAATCCGTACCAGGTAATCTCCATGGAAATTGTTATTGCTCCTAAAGGATTGGGCATAGGCCCGCACAGATTATACATCATCCCGGGATGGATGGGGACAGACGACCGAGGACGGACGATCCCGCGGGAGAGCACCGCCCCGGAAAAGAGCATCCGGGGTTTCCCTGGGGATTCCGGACCGACGACAGTCCCGCGGGAAACCTGCCCGGGATTTACGACGGAAGAAGGGGGACGGACAACCGATGATGATATGTACAGGGTCACGGGCTGGTCGCTTATAATGGGTGGTGAACTATGATACGAACAACTCTGACCCCCAGCCTGACCGAAGGATCCGTGGTGGAAGGGGAGGCTGGTACCTACCGGCTGGAGATTCCGGCTGGAGCGGCGGGGCGCTACCGGCTGGCGCAGGTGGACGATTATCATAACCTGCGGCGGAGGGATTTTGCCTGGCAACCACCGCTGCGGATGAGCCTGCGGGCACGCGCCTCCCACGCGGCCATCCCGGGGACCTGGGGATTCGGGCTGTGGAACGATCCTTTCAGTATGTCGCTGCTGGGCGGGCAAGGCGCCCGCAGGCTGCCGGTTCTGCCGCAATGCGCCTGGTTTTTCTATGCCGGTGCACCAAACTGGCTCTCGCTGCGAGAGGACCGGCCTGGGGATGGCTTGCTGGCGGCGACATTTAATGCCGCTGAGACACAGGGCAGCAGGTCGGCTGACCGGATTACAATGCTGGCGGCGCTGCCGCTGCTGGCCCTGCTGCCGGCAGGCGGCCCTCGGCTGCATGCGGCACGGAGGCGGCTGAGGCAGGCCGTCCGGCGGGTGGTGGCGCAGGACGCAGCCCAGGTATCCAGCGATCCAACCGCCTGGCATAACTACCAGATAGATTGGCAGGTGGAGTCGGTTGCCTTCACTGTGGATGGTGAATGCGTGCTGGATACCCCGCTGGCGCCCACAGGATCCCTGGGATGCGTGATATGGGTGGATAACCAGTACCTGGCTTTCTCACCTTCTGCGGTGCAGGGCCACACTACCGGGGGAGGTATCCGCTACGGCATGCTGGCGAGCACAGAAGCAGCCTGGATCGAGGTGGAGGGATTAGAAATTCAGGCCGGATGAGGAATTTACCGACTTGTAATGCGGCTTGACAAGCGCCAAACATGCGTGTAAAATTACTGGCGCTCTGGTGAGAACTTTGACAACCTTCAGGCCGAGATAGCTCAGTTGGTAGAGCACGCGACTGAAAATCGTGGTGTCGCCAGTTCGATTCTGGCTCTCGGCACCATATCATCACATCATGCGGGCATAGTTCAGTTGGTAGAACACCTCCTTGCCAAGGAGAAGGTCACGGGTTCGAGTCCCGTTGCCCGCTCGTTTCTTTAATAATGGCGACGTGGCCAAGTGGCAAGGCAAGGGTCTGCAAAACCCTGATCACGGGTTCAAATCCCGTCGTCGCCTCTACAAGCGAGCTAATCAGCTCGCTTTTTTGTTTAATTTAAGGGACTTCGCCCTGCTAAAGTAGAACTTCGCTTATATAATCCTGGTATGACGCAATATTTCCTTGGAATGGACGTTGGTGGGACAAAAACCCATGCCCTGGTGGCCGATGAAAATGGGGAAGTGGTTGGCTTTGGCCAGGCGGGCGGCGGCAACCCGGAAAGCAAAGGCTACGGCGAGCTGACTTCGGTGATGGAAAGCGCCTTGAACCAGGCACTCTTAATGGCAGGGATATCCGTCGACAGGCTGACCGGCGCCGGTTTTGGCATCGGCGGCTACGACTGGCCGTGCGATGACCTGCCCATGCGACAAGCCATCCGCCCGTTGGGGCTGAACTGCCCGATAGAGATCGCCAACGATACGATCATCGGGCTGCTGGCGGGAGCAGAGCAAGGCTGGGGCATCGCATTGGTAGCCGGGACGGGCGGCAACTGCCGTGGGAGAAACCGGCAAGGACAGGAAGGCCGGGTAACTGGTGAAGGAGAAGCCTTCGGCGAATTTGGCGGCAGCAGCGAGCTGGTCTGGAGAGCCGTCCATGCGGTGAATTACGCATGGATGCGGCGCAGCCCTGCCACCCAGCTGACCGCGATGTTCTTGGAGCTGACCGGCGCCCGGAGCGCCTTTGAGCTTCTGGAAGGCATAGCCCGGGATAAAATTCAACTCAATCCGGATTGGGCAAAGGCAATCTTTCAGGTGGCCGAGGCGGGCGACGCGGCGGCGCGGGAACTGATTGCGTCGTGCGGCGGCGAGCTGGGTGAGATGGCCTGCGCCGTCATCCGCCAGCTGAACCTGGAAGAGGAAACCTTTGAGGTTGTGCTGACCGGCAGCATGTTCAAGGGGGGCAGTCTACTGATCGAGCCGATGCACCGGAAGATTCTAAGCTCTGGCGCCGGGGGCGCGGCTGGTGCGGCTGGAAGCTCCGCCGGCGGTAGGGGGTGTACTGTTGGGGCTGCGGGCCGCCGGGATGGAGCAGGCCCTGGCAGTGGATTGGAGCACCTACCGGGCGAGGCTGATAGAGAGTACAAAGCGGTTGATGGTCGAACTAAGGAGGTTAAGCTATGAAAGTAACCGTGATTGGCGGTGGTTCCACATACACCCCAGAGCTGGTGAGTGGATTCCTGAAACGGGTGGAAACCCCGGCCCAGCCCTACCTGGGCTCCAGTTTCCCGGTGAGCGAGCTGTGCCTGATGGATATCGACCCGCAGTCGTTTGCAAATCGTTGGCGGGTTTGCCCAGCGCATGGCAACCGCACACGGATCACCTTTCCAGGTGACGCTGACCACCGACCAGCGCCAGGCGGTGCAGGGGGCGGCCTACGTGGTAACCCAACTGCGGGTGGGGATGATGCCCGCCCGCCGGGAGGATGAATACCTGGGGCTGCGGCACGGCCTGATTGGCCAGGAGACGACCGGGGTAGGCGGCATGGCCAAGGCGCTGCGCACCATCCCGGTGATCCTGGGGATTGCAGACGATATGCGGCAGCTCGCTCCCGGTGCAATGCTGGTGAATTTCACCAATCCGGCCGGGCTGGTGACCGAGGCGCTCAGCCGCCACGCACCCGATATCCCTTCCGTGGGGGTCTGCAACGTGGGCATCACGACAAAAATGCAGATGCTGGAGACGGCCGAAAAGCTGCTGGGCAAGCCCATCGCGCCGGAACGCGCCCAGCTGCATACCCTGGGTCTCAACCACCTTACCTGGCACAGCAGTTTCACGGTAGATGGCGAAGACCTGTGGCCGCAACTCTTCACGTCTTACCTGGACGAACTGCGCAGCGACCCCGACCCTGAGTGGAAAGTCGAAACCCTGGAAGCGCTGGGCATGATACCCAACTATTACCTGCAGTATTTTTACTACACTAAGAAAAAATTGGATGCACAAAAGCGCTGGCCGCCATCCCGAGCGGAAGAAGTGATGGCGATCGAGGCGGACCTGCTGCAGCTGTACGCCGACCCATCCTTGAGCGAACCCCCGGCCGAGCTAATGAAACGCGGCGGGGCTTACTACTCCACCCTGGCGACCGAGCTGCTCAATTCGCATTACAACGACCTGGGACAGGTGCATGTGGTCAATGTGCCCAACCGGGGAGCGGCGCCGGGCTGGCCGGATGACTGGGTCATCGAGCTGCCCTGCCGGGTGGACCGCCAGGGAATCCACCCGCTGCGGGCTAAAGGGCTGCCGGAATCCTGCAACGAGCTGGTGCAGCAGGTGAAGACCTACGAGCTTTTCACAGTGGAGGCGGCTGTAACCGGCAGCCGGGAAGCGGCTTACCAGGCGCTGATGGCGCATCCGCTGGGGCCCTCGCCAAGAACGGACGGGGCTTTGCTCCCCAGCCGGGAGGACCTGCCGGCCGGGACGGACCGAGAGGAGTTTGGGCGGATCCTGCTAGGTGACCTGCTGGAGACCAACCGCGCCTGGCTGCCCCAGTTTTTTAAAGCGTACTAACCGGAGACATCGACCAGGAATTTTCGACAACGGAATCAGCGGCAGCAACTACCTGGCGGGAAACGACCAGGGCATGCACAGCCTGCATATATGGATACATCAAAGCGTCTCTTTCCAGGAAGGGGACTCCCTGCCGCAGCAAGCGGTAAACCGGTGCGGTGCCGGCGCCCAGGTTGGCCCCCGCACCAATCGCCTGGCGGCGAAAGTCGAGGCCCTGGGCAGCACACAGCAGCTCGATAGCCAGGATATGCTCGACGTTATCCAGGATGGCGGCGACATGCTGGGCGGCGGTGAGCCCCATGCTGACGTGGTCTTCCACGTTGGCCGAGGAGGGGATGGTATCGACGCTGGCAGGGTGGGCCAGCGACTTGTTCTCGCTGGCTAAGGCCGCGGCAGTGTACTGGGTAAGCATGAAGCCTGAGTTCAAGCCGCCACTCTGGGTTAAGAAGGCGGGCAAGACATGGGCGTTGCTGGCTTCGTCGGTCAGGCGCATAATGCGGCGCTCGGAGATGTTGCCAAGCTCGGCCAGGGCGATGGCCAGGTAGTCCATGGCGATAGCCAGCGGCTCGCCATGAAAATTACCGCCAGAGAGCACAGTGATCTCGCCGCTGGAATCATCTACAAAGAGCAGGGGGTTATCGGTAACGGCATTCAACTCCAGGTCAATAACCCAACGGGCGTAGGCAATCGCATCGCGGGCGGCGCCGTGCACCTGGGGGATGCAGCGCAGGGTGTAGGCATCCTGGACATTGGCAGCATCATGGTGACGGGTGAAATCGCTGCCGGCCAGCAGGGCTCTCAGGTAAGCGGCACAGTTCGTCTGCTGGGGGTGCGGGCGCAGGCGCTGGATGCGCTCATCGAAGGCCAGGACGGTGCCGTGCAGGGCTTCCAGGCTGAGGGCGCCGGCAATATCGGCCAGCTGCCCGATATGCAGGGCACGCTGTACATTTAGGGCACCCAGGGCGCACATTACGGCGGTGCCGTTGGTCAGGGCCAGACCTTCCTTGGCAACCAGGCGGGCAGGCTGCAGATCTACCTGGGCCAGCGCCTTGCGGGCGGGCATTGGCGCGCCATCCCGCGACGTTGCGCGGGACTTATCCCGCGACGTCCGCGACGCTGCGCGGGATAAGCTGCCGCGGGACTCTTTCCCCAGGCGAGCTTCGCCCTCGCCAATCAGTACGCAGCCCATGTGGGCCAGGGGGGCCAGGTCGCCGCTGGCTCCCAGCGAGCCTTTCTGCGGGATGAGGGGGTGCACGCCGCGGTTGAGCATCTCCTGCAGCAGCTGCAGGGTGGACAGGCGGATGCCGGAGTGGCCGCGCGCCAGGGTATTGAGGCGGATGAGCATGATGGCGCGCGTGGTGGGGACATCGAAAGGCTGGCCAACGCCCACTGCATGGCTGAGCAAGATGTTACGCTGCAGGGCCTCCACCTCATGCGGCGGGATGATGCGGTCTTTGAAGGCGCCGAAGCCGGTAGTGATGCCGTAAGCAATCTCGCCACGGCGGATGAGCTGCTGTACGGCCTGGGCGGCGCCCTCGACGCGTTGACCGGCGGCCGGAGTAAGCTCGACGCGCGGGCTGCCGGGGTCGCCGTTGGCGATCGTTATGACCTGCTCAAGGGTCAGGGATTGGCCGTCCAGGAAGATGGGATCAGGCATGATGGTCTCTCAAGTCAGTGAACATCCTAACTGAGAAATGATACCATCTTAATACTAAAGCATCAGGTGGTTGATATTTATCTTTTGTTAATAATATAATATATCAAAGAAAATCCCATGAAAAACACAAATCAATAAGGGCAAAAAAACACCATGACAACTTCACCGCTCCCTACAAAGAAAGAAATCCTCACCTTTCGTTGGAATCCCAATCGGGATCTGGCCATCGTAGCTCTCTCCTGCATTCTCGTCGTAGGCGCACTTTCCATGGCGACCTTTGTTGTTGGCCGGGAAGTCTGGGGAGGCATGGGGTACTTTGTCATGTACGCCATTATCGGCGCAACCCTGTGTGGTATTGGCCTGCCGCTCTATTGGATGGTGGTGGTCAAAAAACGCCCGATTTCCGATCTGGGGCTGACCACCCAGAACTGGAAGCTCAGCCTGGTGATCCAAATCATACTTACGCTACTCATCAATGTACCCAGACTACTGCAACTGGACAAGCCTCCCTTCCAGCAGTTCTTCCCCTTGCTGTGCATGGCCCTGACCATCGGCTTCTTCGAGGCAGTATTCTGGCGAGGTTGGGTGCAGCTTCGTCTTGAGGAAGCCTTTGGCATGCTCCCCTCGATCGTGATCGCATCAGCCCTGTATGCCGTCTATCATATTGGCTACGGTATGCCAGCCAGCGAGATGGTTTTCCTCTTCTTTATCGGATTGATGTTCGCGGTCGTATTCCGCATTACCAAAAGTATCCTGATCCTATGGCCACTCTTCCAGCCCGGTGGTCAGTTAATCACCCTGGTCACCGACGGCTTACAACTACCCATGCTTGCATTCCTGGGTTTTGTCGAGGCGCTGGCTCTCATGTTTTTGCTTATCTGGTGGGCAAACAAATATTACAAGAAACACAACGGCATGCTGCCTGTTAAAGTCGGCGAAGGCAGCCTCGCCTGACCTGATTGGTAAGACGCAGGGAGTGATTGGCAGAATTGGCATTCCGCCTTCGGAAGCATATTCGTTGACACCCAAAACGTTTTGGGTTAAACTATCCATATCCAAAACGTTTTGGATAGCCTTCAACTCATCGCTCAGTGCTGAATTACGGTTAGCCGAAAATCTTACCCAGGCTGTGATCTTGAATAGAAGGTAATAAGATGCCAATCACGATACGCGACGTGGCGAAACGAATAAACTTATCGATTACCACTGTATCGCGCGCTCTGGATGGGTATGACGATGTTTCCGAAGAGACGCGGCAACGGGTGCGCCAGGCTGCCCAGGAGATGGGCTATTTCCCCAACCAGGCCGCCCGTCATTTGCGCCGTCAGCGCTCGGATGCGATTGGATACATCCTGCCGGCAGCACAACCGCGCTTCGCCGATCCGTTTTTTTCAGAATTCATCGCCGGGCTGGGTGATGAAGCTGCCCAACACCAGGTTGACCTGGTGATCTCTACGGCGCCACCGGATAGCGACCAGGAGAAATGGCTGTACCAGACCTGGGTGCAGGGCCAAAAGGTGGATGGATTTATCCTCCATCGCATCCGCCTGGTGGACTGGCGCATCGATTACCTGATCCAAGCCGGCTGCCCCTTTGCCTCACTGGAAAAACCGCTGCCGGAAGGTGATTTTACCTATTTAGAAGTAGACAACCATAACAGCGTGGCTGCATTGGTGCAGCACCTGCAGGAGCGCGGCTATCAACGGATTGCGTTTATAGGAGGGCCGGAAACACTCAAAATTCAGGCTGAGCGCTTTGCCGGTTACCGGGCTGGCCTGGCAACGGCCGGCTTCGCTTACGACCCAAGCCTGGTTGCAGCCGGCGACCTGACCAGCGCGGAGGGATACCGGCAGGCACAACGTATTCTGCAGCTACACGAACCGCCGGATGCTTTCATCTGCGTCAATGACGAAACCGCGTTTGGTGTGATGCATGCCATCGACGAGGCCGGTCTGGCTGTTGGGCGGGAGGTGGGGGTGGCCGGCTTCGATGGCGTACAGACGGCCGGGTACAGCCAGCCACCGCTAACCACGCTGGACCAGCCGGTGTACGATATTGCCCGGCAGCTGGTGCGGATGCTGCTGGCCGAGCTCAATCCCGAATCTGCCCCGGATCACAAGTTTATCATCGTCCCCAAACTGCTGGAGCGGCAATCAACATGCGGAAGGGCAGGAGACCATTGCAGGCAAGGGTCAGGCAAATAACGGCAACCATGACAGGCCGAGTCATGAAAAAAGGGAGAAGGAGGCTGGTATGCAAAAGACAGTCGTTGCAGGGGCGTTGGGCGAGTGCGTGCATGTCGCCGGGGTGATGAATTTCCTGCGCCTGGCGGAAGCGGCCGGCTGGCGGACGGTATTCCTGGGTCCGGCGGTTTCGATTGAAGAGGTACTGGCAGCTGCCCAGACGCGAACAGGCGGACCTGGTGGGCGTCTCCTACCGGCTGACGCCCGAGACCGGCGAGCGCCTGCTGGGTGCAGTTTGCCGAGGCGGCGGACGAGCTGCACGCCGCCGGGGTGCGCTTCGCCTTTGGCGGCACGCCGCCGGTGGCCGAGCGCGCCCGGGAGCTGGGTTTTTTCGAGCGCATCTTCGACGGCAGCGAGCCGGCCGAAGCGGTGCTGGCCTACCTGAAAGGCCAGGCACACGAGAAAACCGGCCAGGCTGACTACCCGCAATCCACGGTGGAGCGCATTCACTGGAAAGCGCCCTTCCCGCTGATCCGCCACCACTTTGGCCTGCCAACCATGGAAGCCACGCGGGAAGGGATCGCCCAGATCGCGGAAGCGCCGCGCTGGATGTGATCTCGCTGGGCATCGACCAGGATGCCCAGGAGAATTTCTTTCACCCCGAGCGGCAGGACCTGCGGCGCAAGGGCGCCGGCGGCGTGCCGGTGCGCAGCGCCGACGATTACC
Organism: uncultured Chloroflexia bacterium; assembly: GCA_963744375.1. Lineage (GTDB taxonomy): Bacteria > Chloroflexota > Anaerolineae > Anaerolineales > UBA4823 > CTSoil-045. Next base: position 360,125 of record CAVUTH010000003.1, read on the forward strand.
GCCTGCTCTACGCAGCCAGCCGGAGCGGCAACTACCCCCTGCTGCGCACCTACTCCGGCACGGACGATTTCATCCGCCTGGCCGAGATGTACGTCGAGACGATCAACATCGCCTGGTGCGCCATCCCGCTGTTCTGGTTCAACCAGATGGACGGGCGCGGGCCGTGGGACCTGGAAGGCTCGATCCGCGAGCACCAGCAGGTGATGGCCTGGTACGGGGAGCGGGGCATCCCGGTGGAGCTGAACGAGCCGCACCACTGGGGGATGCGCGATGCGCCGGATGTGGTCTTTGTGGTTTCGGCTTTCCTGTCGGCGTACAATGCGCGTGCCTTTGGCGTGAGAGATTACATTGCCCAGTTCATGTTCAACAGCCCGCCGGGGCATTCGGACGCCATGGACCTGGCCAAGATGCTGGCGGTGCTGGACCTGATCGAGCCGCTGGCAGGAGAGGACCCTCAGAGAGAGATTTCCGCATCTGGCGGCAGACCCGCACCGGGCTGCTGAGCTACCCGCTGGATCCCGCCGCTGCCCGGGCACACCTGGCAGCCAGCGTCTATCTGCAGATGGCACTGCAGCCGCACATCGTGCATGTGGTCGGCCACACCGAAGCGCACCACGCCGCGACGGCTGCGGATGTGATCGAGGCCTGCGGGCTGGCGCGCCGGGCGATCGAAAATGCCCTGCAGGGGGCGCCGGAGATGAGCTGCGACCCGGCAGTCCAGGAGAGGCGCGCCGAGCTGGTGGATGAAGCCAGGATGACGCTGAAGGCGATCCGATCGCTGGCGCCAAGCGGTGTACGCAGACCCCTGAGCGACCCCGGCACGCTGGCGCAGGCGGTGACATCGGGTATCCTGGATGCGCCCCAGCTGCGCAACAACCCGTTTGGGCGGGGCAGTGTGCGGACACGCATGCTCCACGGCGCCTGCCTGGCGGTTGACCAGGATGGCAACCCGCTTATCCGAGGCCGAACGCCTGGCCAGTATTACAAATGGAGGCTTGAAGATGAATGCAGCAACTCGCTTCACCGTGATTGGGGCCGGGCACGGCGGCAAGGCCATGGCGGCCCACCTGGCGTTGATGGGCTTTACAACCACGCTATACAACCGCACCTATACCCACATCGAGGCCATCCACAAACGGGGCGGGATCGAGCTGGAGAGCGGCGAAGGAGCCCCATGCGGCTTTGGCAAGCTGTCGCTGGTGACCAGCGACATGGCAGAAGCGCTGGATCAGGCGGAGGTGATCATGGTGGTGGTGCCTTCCTCGGCGCATGCCGATATTGCCCGCACAGCCGCGCCGCACCTGCAAAGATGGGCAGATCGTGGTGCTGCACCCGGGGCGTACCTGCGGCGCGTTGGAATTCCACAAAGCGCTGCAGGACGCGGGCTGCACGGCGGATGTGACTGTGGCCGAGGCGGAAACTTTTATTTATGCCAGCCGGTCGGAGGGCCGGCCCAGGCGCGCATCTTCCGCATCAAGGAGGCGGTGCCGCTGGCCGCGCTGCCCGCCACGCGCACCGAGCAGGTGCTGGATGCTATCAACCCGGCCTATCCGCAGTTCATCGACGGGGTGAACGTGCTGCATACCGGGCTGAACAACATGGGCGCGATCTTCCACCCGGCCCTGACCCTGCTCAACTGCGGGCTGGATCGAAGCCACGCACGGCGACTACCAGTTCTACATCGACGGCGTTACGCCATCGGTGGCGCGCGTGCTGGAGGTGCTGGACCGCGAGCGGGTGACGGTGGCTTCCTCGCTGGGCATCCGGGCGCGCACGGCGATGGAATGGCTGGAGCTGGCCTATGATGCCACCGGCGAGGACCTGAACGAGGCGATCCACAACCAGCCGGGCTATTACGGCATCAAGGCGCCCAGCGCCCTCAACCACCGTTACATCTTCGAGGATGTGCCCATGAGCCTGGTGCCGATTGCTTCGCTGGGGCACGCTATGGCGTATCGGTGCGCGGCATGGATAGCATCATCCGCCTGGCGTGCATCATCCACCGCACCGATTACTGGCGCCGCGGCCGCACGGTAGACAAGCTGGGGCTCAGTGATTTAGGCGTGAGCGAGCTGACCCGATTTGTTAATGAGGGAGTCAGGTATTAGCCATGATTAATAACTGCATGAAACGCAATGTGATCTCTATCCCGGTAACGGCAACCATCCGGGAGGCCGCCGGGCTAGTCGTCGTGCATCACATTGGCCAGCTGCCTGTAGTCGACGAGGCGGGTGGACTGGTGGGCATCGTGGATCTGCAGGATATCCTGTCACTTGAATTACCCGATATTGTCAAACTACTGCCGGATGTCGATTTCGTGCATGATTTCGGCGCAGTTGAAACCACCCGACCCACCACGCAGGAACTGTCGCAGCCGATCACGACTCTGTCCCGGCGGGCGACTTCGGTCCCTGAGACGTGCGGCTTGATACGAGCTTATGCCCTGATGTTGAAACACGATCTCCACGATCTGCCGGTTGTCTCGGAGAGCGGTCACCTGGTTGGAATCGCCTCGCGAGTCGATTTGGGGACGGCCATCTTATCGCAGTGGAAGGATGAGGCAACCGAGGTGCCATGATCGAAGTAGTGGTTGCGGCCGCCATTTTTCTGGCCTGCCTGGGATTGATTTTTTCAGAAAAGGTCAATCGCACGATTGCAGCGTTTGCGGGGGCGGTGCTGATGGTGGGAGCAGGCAAAATATTTAACTTTTATAATGAGACAGATGCCATTGCCGCCATCGACTTTAATACGCTTGGCTTGCTGCTGGGAATGATGGTGCTGGTGGCGCTGCTGGAACCGACCGGATTCTTCCAATACCTGGCGGTGTGGGCAGCCCGGCTGTCGCGCGGCCAACCGGTTCGGCTGCTGATCCTTTTGGGCAGCGTGACAACGGTGTTATCCATGTTCCTGGATAACGTGACTACGGTGGTATTGATCGCCCCGGTTACCATCCTGATCTGCGAGATTTTAGGCGTCAGTGCGCTGCCCTATTTGATGGCGGAGGCGCTGCTCTCGGATACCGGAGGGGTGGCCACATTGGTGGGAGATCCGCCCAATGTATTGATCTCATCGGTGGCGGGTTTTACCTTCAACGATTTCTTAACCCACTCGCTTCCTATGGTGTTGATCGCCTGGCTGGCTGCCCTGCTGTTAATCCGCTTCTTGTTCCGGAAAGAATTATCCATACCGCCTACGAACCCGGATGCGATCCAGCTACTGGACCTGGACCAGACGCTGCATGACCGGACGACGACCCGGCGGGTGCTCATCGTCCTGGGAGCAGCCCTGCTGGCTCTGTTTATTCACGGTTGGCTGCAGGTCAGCCCGGCCTATATCGCTCTAACGGCAGCGGCGGCAGCTTTAATATGGCTGCGGCCGGAGCCGGGCTCGATCTTGCAGCGAGTAGAATGGAATGTACTGGTGTTCTTTGCCACCTTGTTTATCATCGTGGGAGGCCTGGAAGCAGCTGGGGCCCTGGATGGCCTGGTCTCCCTGCTGGGACGCGCCGGGAGTATGTCTCCGATTTTATTTGGAGTGATCTTAATCTGGTTAGTAGCTGGTATATCGGCCATCGTGGATAATATACCGGTAACCATTGCCCTGATTCCTGTCATCCAGGGCCTGGGAGCATCCGGGATGGATATTAATCCGTTGTGGTGGGCGCTGGTCTTTGGGGCCGGCTTTGGCGGCAACGGCACAATCATCGGTTCAACTGCCAATATTGTCGTCACAAACCTTTCCGAAAAAACTAACTCTCCGATTACAGCGCGGCTTTGGAACCGGCGCGGTTTGCCGGTGATGCTGGTAACCTGCCTGATTGCCAGTTTTTTTTACGTCGTTGCATATCCAATTTTACTAAGATAAGAGGCACCATTCATGTACATGATCTTGTTTGTTCTGGATAACCCAGACCGGTTGGATGATGTCCTGGACGTATGGTCCGGCATTGGCCTCCACGGGGTAACGATTATTGAAAGCATCGGCATCCAACGCCAGCGCAAGCAGCTGATTCCCATGCGCTACCTGTACCAGACCACAGGCGATGTTGAGGAAGGGCACGTAACCCTGCTGGCGGTGGTGGATGGCGAGGCAGTGGTGCTGGAGTGCCTGGAAGCGACCGAGGCGCTGATAGGCGACCTGTCTAATCCCCAGACCGGGGTGTTTGCCGCCTGGCCCCTGGCCGTGGTAAAAGGCGTCCCAAAGAATTACCCCCCGGTGGCATGACATGGTCTGGCTTCAATTTATCTTCAGCGCAGTGGTGATCGTGTTGGCGGCCATCCAGCTGGCCAAGTATGGGGATGTGATTGCCATCCGCACGCGGCTGGGCGGGATGTTCGTGGGGGTGATCCTGCTGGCAGGAGCGACTTCACTGCCGGAATTGCTGACGACGATCAGCGCGGTGCAGCAGGGTGTGCCTAACCTGGCGGCAGGCAACCTGCTGGGCAGCAACATGATCAACATGTTCCTGCTGGCGATCCTGGACCTGATGCACCGCAAGGAAAGATTACTGCGAAAGGCGGCCCTAAAGCATGCTTTATCCGGCAGCCTGGCGGTGCTTATGATCGGCATGGTGGTCTTCTTCATCATGGCCAATATCCAGGGATCGGTGGGCTGGGTAGGCCTGGACAGCCTGGCGATCATTGTGGTATACGTGATCTCCATCCGGTTGATCCAGACCAATGCTTCGCACAGCGGTCCTCCGGCAAGCAGCGACGAAATCCCCGAAGGGACACCCAGCCTGAAGCGTGGGCTGATCGGCTTCCTGATTGCTGCAGGCGTGCTGGTCGTGATCACACCGTTGCTGGTGAGTTCCAGTGTGGGAATCGCCGAGATCACCGGTTTGGGGACAACCTTTATTGGCACCACACTGGTCGCTCTGGTCACGTCTCTGCCCGAGCTGGTCACCACTATCGCCGCAGCGCGCATGGGGGCAGACGATATGGCGATCGGCAACCTTTTCGGCAGCAACCTGTTTAATATGTTTGCCCTGGGCCTGACGGATTTCTTCTACCTGCAAGGCAGATTCCTGGGAGTGGTGGACCCGGCCTTTCTGCTGGTTGGGATGCTGGGGTTATTGATGACCTCGATGGCTTTGATCGGGAATCTGGCACGGCTGGAGCGGAGGATCTTATTTATCGAGCTCGATTCCCTGGCGCTGATCCTGGTGTACCTGGGCGGGCTGTGGCTGTTATACAGCCGCGGGATGTCGCCGTAAAGCGATGAGCAGCACAACACGCCCAACCTGCCTGGTTCACAACCTGGGCTTGATGGATTACGAGCAGGCCTGGCGGCTGCAAGAAGCGCTGGCGGTGCAGATCGGCGCCGGAGGGCGCCCACCCACCTTGCTGCTGCTGGAACACCCGCATACTTATACTTTCGGCAGGCGGGGGCAGGCTGAAAACTTGCTGTGGGATGACAGAGAGCTGGCAAGCCGCGGGGTGCGGGTGTACTGGGTGGACCGCGGCGGGGATGTTACCTACCACGGACCGGGACAGCTGGTGGGCTATCCGCTGCTGCCGCTGGGGCAAGCCCGGGCGAGCATAGCGGCTGCAGGACGACTGCCGCAGGCCGATTACCTGGGCTACCTGCGCAAGCTGGAGCGGATGCTGATCGCTGCGCTGCAGGAGCTGGGGGTGGGTGCAGTGCAGCTGCCTGGATTGACCGGCGTGTGGTCGCCGGCGGGGGCCAAGCTGGCTGCCATCGGCGTCAAAGTAGACGCACGCGGCATCTCGCGACACGGGTTTGCCCTGAACGTGAGCCCGGATATGAGCTACTGGGATGGAATCATCGGCTGCGGTCTGCAGGACACGCCATCGACCAGCCTGGCGGAGCTGCTCGGCACGGCCCCGCCTATGGAGCGGGTAATGCAGGCTGTCGTAGGGTCCTTTGGAGAGATTTTCGAATACGAGATGACCCTGCAAGCTATAGATCGGGAACTTTTCCCCCCGGTTTGACATCTCTAGTAAAAGTTAGTACACTATCTCTATGCTCTGCCGCCGGCCCGGAATTCGCGGGTTTTGTGCCATAAACCGGCACGGATCTGCGCAAAGAACGCCTGGCGGCTCTATGCCCGATCTTTGGAGGATTGAATGGCCTCACAGACTTACCAGCTTTTGATGCGCACCGGCCCGACGCCGGGGAAAATTTTTGACCTGAACCAGCCCGAGCTGACCGTCGGCCGGGATATGGTGAATGCAATTGTGATTAACGATTCGGAAATCTCCCGCCGGCACGCCCGCCTGATAGCCCAACCGGGAGGTTATGTCGTCGAAGACCTGGGATCGACGAATGGAACTTTTGTCAACGGGCAGCGGCTGATGGGTCCTCACCTGCTACGCCCGGGCGAGCTGGTCCTATTCGGGGAACATGTCAGCCTGGTGTACGAGGCGCTGGAGTTTGACCCGAACGCCACGCTGGTATCTGCGACTACAATCCAACCGCCGGCATACCCCATGCCGAATTACCAGCCGCCCGTGCCGGGAAGCATGCAGCCGATCCCGCAGGCACGCAGCCAGCAGACCGCCTACGCCCAGCAAATCCCCCAGCAACCCACTTACATCCCACCGCAACCACCGCCCACGATGGGGGGAGGCCAGTACCCTCCCCAACAGGCCGACCCATACATCTACGAAGAAGAGCAGCCGCGCATTTCCCGCACCTGGCTGTGGGCCGGGCTGGGCTGCCTGGTAGTGATGCTGTGCGTGTGCGTGGGAGCGGCTTTCGTATTTGACAGCTTGAACCTGTACTGCACCCCGCCATTCAATATCCCGACAGAGTTTTTCGGGTTTACTTGCCCGTAGGGGGAATTGGGAATAGGAATTGCGAATTGGAAAATGGGGATTTAGGGATTAAGGAAAGCCGCCCTCCCGGCAGATAGGTCATCCAGCGCAGTGTTGATCGCCCGGAGCACGCGCTCTGCCTGAGCATAGTCAGGGGTTTCGCTACGCAGGGCGGCATCCGCCTCCACCAGCATGGCTTCAAGGGCAATATTTTCCAGCGCGGCGGGATGGCGCAGAAAGTCGGCCACCACCCCGTCCTTGCGCATTTGAGCTATGTCAGGCAGCCAGGCGGCGAGGAAGTGGGCGGATGGATCGAAAGCCAGCTGGTAGCGGCGCATGGTATCGTAAAAAGCCACGCTAAAGCGCACATCCTGCACCTGCTCGCTGGTGAGCGGCGCCTGATCCAGCGCCTGCAGGAAGCCGGCTTCTAGCTCGGGCAGGGTGATCCCCAGATGTTCTTGCAAAGCAGCATCGATGACCTGTGACTGAGTCCCTGGCTGGCCCTGGGAAGCCTCCCCTGACGGCTGGGGCGGTTTAATCTGCGTGTAGAAGCGGTTAAAGTCTTCCCAGCCCCAGGTCTGCACCATATACGCCACCAGCGCTCCAGCCTGCAGGTAGCCAATTTCGTGCTGTGATTGGTAGAAATCATCCGCCAGAGGCGCCAGAGGCAGGTACCAATCCAATCCACAGGCGGGCAATTCAACGGCTGCAGTGGCAGAGGGCTCGCCGGTGGCAGGCACGGGAGCGCAGCCGGGGCGTGGGGGAAGCAGGGCGGCGGCGCGCTCCAGGAGCGGCTCGGGTTTGAAATGTCCACCCGACAGGTAAACCGCCAGCCCTTCGACCAGGATGGACGGCCTGAAATCGGCCTGCCGGCGGCTATCCAGGATATGCACCAGCTCATGGTGCACGACGATATCCGTAGCGCCGCCAGCATAGTTGCGGTCCAGGTAGGAGATCCCAATTTCCTGGCCGGCAAAACCGCCATGACCCAACACACGGGGGAAAAAGGTCAATTGAGCGGGTTCATCTTCCAGTGAGCTGCCCATCTTTTCAGCGGCCGAGCGAGCTTGCTCATCCACCATCTCGGCCAGGAGGTCCAGGTTGCGTTCGGCGGCGGTGCCGGTGATGTAATGAATGGTGCAGCAGTGTGTATCGAGCGTACCCCAGGCGGCCTGCGGCTCTGGAGGTGGGACCTCGCCGGCAGGCAGCAGGGTGACATCCTGGGTCCAGGAGCTGCCATCGGGCTGAACAGAAAAGTCCAGCTGGTATGTTCCCGGCGCCAGCCCGGTGGTATCCCAGGCCCAGAAGAGGGTGGCCTGCAGGCGGCCGCCAATGCCGTAGGGTGCAAAGACCGCTTCGCCAATTTTTATTGCATGGTCGGACAGCAGGGCAATGTTTACCGTAGCGTCAGGCAGGGAGGCGCCAGGTGGGGCAATCACCTCGAAGCTCACCTGGTCGCCGGCATATAATGGGCCGTCGGGGTGCAGGCGCACTTCGAAAGGCGACCAGGCATCCGGAGTGGCCGGAACCGGGGTAGAGGAGGGCAGCGCAGTTGGCGTGGCGGATGGTGGGAGTGAAGCAGTGGGCAGGGCGGCAAGGGGAGTGGCAGATGCAGCCGGCCGGCGGCAGTGGGCGCAGGTAATTCCGATGTGGCCGGGATAAATAACCGGCAGGCTAACAAGGAAAAAAGCAAGCAGGCGATTAGCAGCAGGCGGCGAGGGCGCATGGGGAGTATTATAGCAGGAAGACGACGACGACGGACGACGGACGACGGCTGACCGCTGACCACCTATGTGGAAATTGGAATAATAAAAGTGTTGCGAGGCCCGAATTTGCACCTGCTGGTAAAATACGAGCAGGTAAATCCAATAATTTCTCCGCCCGGAAGATGCGGGCGGGTAAAGGAGTTCTTATGTCACCCATGTTTGTCCCCGGCCCGGTAGATGTCGATCCGCAGGTGCTGGCCGCTCAAGCCCAGCCGATGCTGCCCCATCGCGGCAAAGAATTCGAAGCGATCTTCCAGCACGCGTCAGAGCAGGCGCGCCAGCTGTTCTTCACCCAATACCGGGTCTTCCTGACGACTTCTTCGGGCACCGGATTGCAGGAGGCCTTCGTACGCAACTTCGCCCGCGAACGCGTGCTTGCCTGTGTCAACGGGGCCTTTGCCAACCGCTGGTACGAGGTGGCGGTCGCCAACGGCAAGACAGTCGATAAGCTGGAGACGCCCTGGGATCAGCCGATCACGCCCGAGCTGGTGGCGGAGGCGCTGCAGCAGAAAGCCTATGAGATTATCACCGTGGTGCATAACGAGACCTCCACCGGCTTGCAGAACCCGGTGAAGGAAATCGCAGCGACGGTGCGCGAGCTCAGCCCGGAGACGCTGATCTGCGTGGATGCGGTCTCTTCGCTGGGGGGCGCCAGGATCGAGATGGATGCCTGGGGGCTGGACTGCGTGCTGACTTCATCGCAGAAATGCCTGGCGCTGCCGCCGGGGCTGGGGCTGGGGGCAGTCTCCGACCGGGCGCTGGCGTACGCCGAGAGCGTGCCCAACCGCGGCTGGTATTTCGACCTGGTGCGGATGGAGAAGCACCGCCTTAAGGATTCCACGCCGGCTACCCCGGCCATGTCGCTGATCTACGCGCTGGACGTGCAGCTGGAGCGCATCCTGAAAGAAGGGTTGGAAGCACGCTTTGCCCGCCACAGCGCCATGGCGCAGCAGGTACAGGATTGGGCGGCAGAACGCGGCCTGCCGGTGTATGCGCCGGCGGGGTATCGCTCGCAGACGGTCACCACCCTGCACAATACGCTCAACCGGGAAGTAGCGGAGATTAACAAGTTCCTGATAGCGCGCGGCATGCGCCTGGCGAACGGCTACGGCGCACTGAAAAACATCACTTTCCGCATCGCGCACATGGGCGAGACAAGTCCTGCACAGATTGAAGGACTGCTGGCGGCGTTGAATGAATTCATGGCTTGAGACGACGATCACCACGCTGGCATACGGCGGGGAGGGGCTGGGGCGCCTGCCGGATGGGCGGGCGGTATTCGTGCCGTACACTTTACCGGGCGAGCGGGTGCGCATTCGCCTGGTGGAGGAAAAGAAACGGCATGCCCGGGCGGCGCTGCAGGAAGTGCTGGCGCCGTCTCCGCAGCGCATCGCGCCGCGCTGTGCACATTTTGGTGTGTGCGGCGGCTGCAGCTACCAGCACATGAGCTATGCCGACCAGCTGGAGGCCAAAGCCAACATCTTGCGAGAGCAGCTGGAGCGCATTGGCGGGATTGAGAATCCTCCGATGCAGCCCGCCGTTGCCGCGCCGCAAGCGTTCAACTACCGCAACCACGTGCAGTTCCACCTGGCTGCGGATGGCAGACTGGGCTACTTCGACTCGTCCGGCAGGTCGGTATTGGCGGTGAGCGAGTGCCACCTGCCAGAGCCGCCGCTGGATGAGCTGTGGAAGCAGCTCGATTTCACCGATTACCTCCCCTCCGAGGAGGCAAGCGAGGCCGCCCCGATCGAACGCGTCGGGCTGCGGCAGGGAGTGGAGGGCGATATCCAGCTGATCCTGGAGAGCAGCCTGCCGGAAGCGCCGGAATTCAGCGTGGAAGAGCTGTCCATCTCGGCGGCTCAGGTCAGCCCGGCAGGAACGCTGGTGCTGGCCGGCAGCCCGGCGGTGATCTTCGAAGTCCTGGGGCGCCCTTTCCGGGTCTCGGCGGGGTCGTTCTTCCAGGTGAACACGAGCATGGCGGCGGCTATGGTAGAGCATGTGCTGGAGCACCTGCCCAACCTGCCGGGCATGACTGTGCTGGATGTGTACTGCGGGGTGGGGCTGTTCAGCGCCTTCCTGGCGCCGCATGCCGGACAATTGATCGGCATCGAGGCTTCGCCCAGCGCCTGCGAGGATTTCGCCGCCAACCTGGATGAGTTCGACCACGTGGCGCTGTATGAGGCCCCGGCGGAGGAGGCGCTGCCGGCGCTGGACGTTGAGCCGCAGTTTGTGCTGGTGGACCCACCGCGCGCCGGGCTGGAGCGCGAGGCGCTGGATGCCCTGCTGGGGCTGCATGCCCCGCAGCTGTGCTATATTTCCTGCGACCCGGCGACCCTGGCCAGGGACGCGCGCCGCTTGGTTAATGGGGGATACTCGCTGGAAAAGGTCACACCCTTCGACCTGTTCCCGCAGACCTACCATATCGAGAGTATCAGCTTCTGGAAGCGAGATTCCCTTTAGGTCTGAGACGCGGCAGCAGGTAGGTGATATATTCATCCAGACAGTCTGGATCTCCGTTCAGAGGTTGGAATACGATAGAATTCGCACCGGCCGCTATCAACTGCTGCAGAGCATTAGTCACCTGTTCCGGCGTTCCAGCAGCAGAGAAAGCGTCCAGCCAGGCATCCGGCATGCGCTCGATTATCTCTGCAAAAGTATGCGCCTGGATAAACTTGGAGACTTCTTCCGCAATTCCCAGCGCATTCAGCTGTGAATCGGCCCAGGGCAACCATTCCGCGAGTGTCCGGCGCATGGCAGCCCGGGCCAGCTCTCCATCCGGGGTCACTTTCACATCCACATAAACAACCAATCGATGATCGGTGCGGCCGGATTCAGCCATACCCGTATGGATATGGTCCAGCGCCCAGCGGACATAGGCAGGCGAAGACATGGCGGTTAAGATGGTGCCATCAGCCACACGCCCGGCCAGCTGCAGCGTTTTTTCTCGCATGGCGCCAATAAAGAGCGGCGGTAGGTCATCCGGCGTCATCTGCATCTGAACGCTCTCCAGATGCACCTGCTCCCCATGCAGGGTGACCGATTCTCCAGCCAATAGCCGGCGAACCGAAGTAACCGTCTCATTTAAGGATTTCAGGGATGATTTCGGGGCGGCGCCGATTTGAGCCATCCAGGAATTCACGCCATGCCCAAAACCTGGCAAAAATCGATGCGGGAAAGCGCGTGCCAGGGTGGTGATTTCCATCGCCGCGAAAAGTGGATTATAGGCTGTTGCCGGCAGGAGCCCAATGCCGACTTTTAGTCTCTGGGTGGCAGAGAGTGCAATGGCAGCTGAAGTAAAGGCGCCCGGTAAGAAGCAGTCGTCCCACAGCCACAATTCATCAAAGCCGGCCGCTTCTGCCTTGCGCGCGTAATCGGCAAGTGTTTCAGGCGGAAAGGTTGGGTGGAAGATTACTCCATAGGAAGGGGACGAGTTATCATTATGCATCTTCACTCCTGATTGCATGTGTCATACTTCTCTTATGTACTGCGAGTCCATGGTTAAAAAATAGATCCTTCAAGACCGAGGCCGTACCATTTTCTACGGTAAGCCGATGGTCTGCTGTAACAGATTCCTTCCTGAGGTGTATGCAGACAGCTTGCAATGTGTCGGCAGGTTCGGAATCGACGTCCACCACATAAGCCCTTGGACAATAGGTGAAGTAATAACCATAAGAAGTAGCGTTTGTCATGCCCTCTTCGATGATGATTAATTGCTTGTCGGTGATTGCAAGCAGGCTGGGCGGAGCAATCTGCCGGCGAATGATGCGAAAATAACGCATAAACACACAAGGTTGAAAGACGTATCCCAATAATTTTTCATCCGGTTGTAAAGCATGCAGCGCCAAACCGTTTCGGAACTTGTACGATTGGTCTTCTAGCTTTTCCAGGAGATAGTTTTTGTCATCTTTTGCATTCTGATCCTGAGCCTGGTCCCATGCCAAACGGATTAATTTGTGCAATGCCGGCTCCAGCATGTCGTGGCTCACAGCGTTGTACTCCACAACGATCCGAGACATCTCACCGTTGACTGCGGCACATATTTCCATCCTGCCGTAGAGTAAGATCAGGCTCATTTGGGCATACAACAGGCTGCTGCCTGCCAGATAACTTGCCCGTCCCATTTCATCTCCGGATTTGCCCGCTTGAGCATGGACTACTCCACACTGTGTGAACAACAGACATTGTTCAGGAACCAAATGCATCCCCCCAATTCCGTCTTTACTCTTGGACAGCATTTGTTCTGGAATCACAAAGATATCTTCAGCCGGATCATCGGGCAGAAGTGTCTGGGCGGCTAAGGACCGCAACCTGACCGGTAACTCCTCCAGGGTTTTTGCCCGGTAAGGATGCTCAGGACGTCTGTGCGCGGGCGGCATTATTCTCCCTCCCAGTAAATTCCAGGTTGAAAAAGCAGAATAATAACCATGTTGGGCAGCATCTCTTTTAAAAACTACTGGCATCGTTGAACGAAACGAGGGTGAGCTCGCTTGATTCTACTTCAAAAACATGGATGTAGAGATGCCTTGACAGGTGAGCGGAGTCGTTTTATAATTAGAACAAATATTCTATTCTGAGGAAACCAGGCTTTTTCTTGCATTGAGATTTTATGTTCGCAGGGCTCTCTCAGAATGGCAAACCAGAGAAGGAGGCGGCGATGATCACCACCAGCGGAGTGAAATCTGTGGATCACTGGAAAACCAATCGGCTGCAACAGCGCAGACGGCCCCCGATCGCGCCGCCTGCACCCCTGCCGGCGGCACCCAGCAGAACCGGGTTGGAGGCAGCCCTCAGCCGGTACGGCCCGCTGCCGCCGCACACAGCGATCCTGGGAATAGGCAGCAACGGCGCTCCTGTGTTGCTCGATCTGGCTGACTCTTCACCTGGCGCGCTGCTCATCTCGGGCAGCACGGGAAATGCTAAGACCCGCTTGCTGCAGGCTATCCTGGCCTCGGCGATCCGGATCAACCGGCCGGGCCAGGTGGAAGTGCGCATCATCGCCGGGCAGGCAGCCCGGTTCGACCATTTCTTTCCGACCGAACATTGCCGGCAAATCTTATCGGCAGACGACCCGGCGGTAAGCGAGGCCATCATCGACCTGCTGCCGGCTGTCGGTCTGCCCAGGCCGGGCGCAAGACGCGCCCAGGCCGTGATCCTGGCTGTGGACGACCTGGAAGCGCTGACCGCCAACCTGGACAAGCAGGCTTATGCCAGCCTGTGCTGGCTGGCCCGCCACGGACCGCGGCTGCGGGTGTGGCTGATCGCTACTCTGACAACACACAACCTGCCGGTGGATGGATTGCGCACCCCGTTTGCGAGCGGATGGGAGAGCGAGCCAAAGGTAGATGAGCTGTTGCTGTCTGCTTTCGGCACCTGCCTGATCGAAGATATGGAGTTGCATGCAGGCAGCAACCGGTTCTGGCTGCCGATGGATGAGCAAGCCGTACCGTTTTGGATTTGTGAGCCTGATTATCAGGAGGGATGACAATGAACGTTGGAATGCTTTGGTTCGATAATGACCCCAAAACGGAGCTGGCACTCAAGATTGAGCGAGCAGTGGGGTACTACCGGCAAAAATACGGGCGCTCCCCGACACTGTGCTTTGTGCACCCCAGCATGATTGCAAAAACTGCAGCCCCCGCGCCGGAGGCGGAGGTAGAAGCACCGCTCAAGGCCGCGGGGGTTGAGGTGCGCTCCAGCCGCTCGGTGCTGCCCAACCATTTCTGGCTGGGAGTGAACGGTCCGATTAACGCGGCATAATCGCCAGCCCGGCGACAAACGTTTGCAAAGCCAGTTCATCACTCATCTGGCTGGATTTCAGAGCCAGGTCCATCTCCAGCAGGCGGTGGTAAATATCCTCCAGGGCCGGTAAAGTGATCTGGCGTGCCTGTTGGCTGATCTTACCGGCGACAAAAGGATGGATACCTACCAGGCGGGCCACATCGGCATCGGAAGCCCCGCTATCCAGCACCTCGCGCGCCTGCAGCAGTAAGCGGAACTGGCGCACCACCATGCTGAAAATCCGCTGGGCATCCTCCTGCTCCAACAGTTTTTGAAGCAGGTTTATCGCCTGCTGCCCATTGCGCATCCCTATGGCGTCTACCAAATCAAAGATATTCTTTTCGGCGGTGTCGGCAGTAAGCAGAAGGACATCATCGACTTCGACCGGGCGCCGGTAGTTAACGTATGCCAGCAACTTTTCGATCTCCTGTTCGGCGCGGCGATAATCGCCCCCGACCAGATCGCCGAGCCTGGCAGCGGCGGGAGGTCTCGAACTGGCCGCCCAGCTCACGGGCACGTGACTGAATCCACTGGCCCAGAGAAACGCCTTTCGGTTGAACAAACTGGCGCAGGAATACCCGATCGCCGGCGGAAGCCGCCCACTGCTCCAGCCAGTGGAGCTTGCCTTTCTTGCGGTCGCGGTCTTCGGTCAGCGGGCGCTTTTCAGCCAGCACCAGGGCGGTGGTAGGAGGCAGGCTGTCCAGCTGGCTCAAAAATTTTTGGCGTGCATCCGCGGCCTCAAGACGGGCCAGCGGGTGTTCCAGTATGACGATACGTCGTTTGGCCAGAAAAGGCATCACCCCGGCAATTGAGAGCAGCTCATCGGGGTTGAAGCTGCGCCCGTCCAGGCGAGTAACATTCATAGCCGCCAGGGAAGCATCGCCAAGCTTCGATTCCAGCTCATCGATGAAGCGGGCGATGGCGAACTCGTCGTCGCCGTGCAGCAGATAAACGACTGGAGCGCCGGCCACAATCAGCCTGCTGTGATTACCCGGTGACTGATAATCCCCTTCAGGGGCGCCGCTCCACCACGCTGTACGATGCGAATTTCCACCACGCGGCAAGTCACCCGGCTCGCCGGAAGTCGTGACTTGCTCCTGGAGCATCAGGCCCAGCGGCTGGGCCACGATCAGGGCGACGGTGGCCAGCATCATGGCCAGGGGCAAGCGGTCGAAGGTATCGCGGAAGCGGCGCCCGGCGCCCAACATTGCCAATCCGGCAGCTGCGCCGGCCAGCACCCCGCTGGTGACAAAGTTTGTACCACAGTTGGGGTGCACGGCCAGCTTCACCTCTCCATTGCGCATACGCTGCAGCGCTTCGGCAATGGCCGACTGCAGGTCTTCGGTCGAGACGTTCCCGACGATCCAGAAACCATTAATATCGGAGTGGCCGGCCAGGGGCTGGTTGGGGTAGCGCCGACCTAAAATGTGCAGGGTGGCGTGCTCCAAACCGTGATTGCGACGGACGCGCGAGACCAGATCGCTATCCAGGATCGAGCGGCTGCTCAGTTGTTGTGCGGACATCAGACCTCCATTCCAGGTTAACCCAGGTTGGGAGGGATTGTATCACGGCACATTCTGATCAGACGGTGCAGCCTCAGAAGGATTAGCGGTCATCACAGGCAGCAGGTCAGCATCGGGAACCGCCGTGGTGGCCTTCTTTTCGGCGGGGCGGTAGGCGGTAGCCTGCAAAAAGCCGATGTACATCAGAATCACGCCCAGCAGCTCGCTGATATACAGCCAGTCTACCAGGCCGGCGCGGACGAAGGAGCCGGCGGTGGCCGGCATCAAGGCACCGGCAGCAATCAGGATGTTGCCCACCACGCGGTTGATCAGGACGCGCTTGCGCCAGAACAGGTAAGCCGAATAAATCGCCCCGCCCACCAGGGTGATCGTGCCGTAAATATTGAGCAGGATGGTCAAGGCGAGCGTGAAACCGCCGCGTGTCAGGATGTCATGGTACTGCTCGGAAGCGGGTTTCGTGATGTCATAAGCAAGCGCATCGGGGTTAAGCGGGGCAGTGAATACCAGCACGGCGGCCAACAAAGAGACCACGATCAGCCCGATGGCCATCGCCCGGGCAACACCGGGCTTGCGCACCAGCAGGAAGACGGTGCCCTGGCCCAGCCAGGCGGCAGTGAGCATAGCGCCGCACAAATACCATAATTTCAGCACAAAAGGGCTGAAGGTGAAGGCCAGGATGACCTCCCCCAGGGTTCCCAATCCATAGAACACCAGGCCAATGCCCCAATAGAGAAGATGCGTACCCTTCCGCCGGCGGTAGCGGTTGAGAACCGAGGCGGCAAAGGCAAAAGAAACGATAGTAGAAATTATAGGAATGTAGTGCATCGAGTACCTCTATAAACCATAGGATTGGATTACCCCTGCTGTCAGGCGAAGGACAGGATTCCCAGAGAGTACAGAATGACAAATAATATAGTGCCTGCCAAAATCAGGAGCAGGATGATCAAAGTGACAGGGATGAGAAGCTCCGACCACCGCGAGGGCGTGTATCGGGTGCTCGGTCGTTTCACCGGTTGACCTTCTGGTATGCCTCGTAGGTTTCCAGCAGGGCAATCATGATCTCATCGGTATAGCTGTTGACGCGGCGGAACAGGTTGCTCCAGGCGTACGGAGAGTGCACAGAAGCCGCTTCATAGACCGCCAGCATCGAATCGACCAGCAGGTTGCGGAAGAACATGAAGGCATGCACTGCTTCGACTTCGTTCAAGCCGCTGCGGCGGGCCCGGTTGGCGTATTCATATCCAATCGCCTCGGCTTCGGCGCTGGCTGCACCGGGATCGGAGTACAGGTAAGAGATCAATCCCTGCAGGAGGGTGCGCCCGCTGCGCCGGTACTGGTCACGCGCTTCGGCATCCAGCTTGAGGTACCAGCCTTCCACTTCCAGGCGCCCTTCGCTGACCTGGAAGCGGGTGTTACGCAGAGCATTCTGCACCACCAGGCCAATATCGGCCGGCTCTTCGGCGCGCTGGGATTGCAGCCACAGCTCGATCTCACTGCGCAGATAGCGGCGATGCCCGCCCTGGGTGCGGTGATACGGCAGCAGACCGCGATCCGACCAGCCCCGCACCGTACTGGGGTGGATGCCCAACACAGCCGCCACCTCACTCAAACTCATCCATTGCCCGTCCTTCATATTGATATCAGGTCTCCAATCATCCAGGGATCAGACTTCTTGTGCAGCAGCCGCGCGCTCAACCAGTGAAGGGCTTTCAGCCTGGCGGCGGAAGGCATTCACATCGATGGTATGCAGCAACGCCAGGGAGGCCAGCAGCAGACCCGCCAGCATGAGGAATACAACCACATAACCCGTGACGGGGCTGCCGGCAACCTGGTTGATGGCATCCCGCACCAGCCCACTCAACACAGAGCCCATCAGGCGGGCGACGGCATTGGCCATGCCCCACACGCCGATGAAGAGGCCCACCTTGCCGGGGATGGTCATGTCCAGCATCAAAGACAGGTTGGAAACGGTCGCCAGGCCGGTGGCAATACCCAGCAGGACGACCCCACTGTAAAACACGCTGGTGCTCGCCATCAGGCCGCTGGCTGCAATCAGGATGAAGGCCAGGATGGCGCCCCAACCGCCCAGCCGGACCATGCTGCGCTTGGCGATCCGCGTCTCCAGGGCGCCGGCGATGAGCAGCGAAACCAGGAAGCACACCCCCCACAGGGCAGTAATGCGGGTGGTGACGTTGACCGGCATGCCAAAGGCCTCGGCGGCGAACGGCTCCAGCAGCACATCCTGCCCCAGGATGGCGGCCAGCATGAGGATCAGGTACCAGAAAAAACGGGTAACCTGGCGGTTCTCACGCACCACGCCAAAGAGCCGCGCGCCAGGACTGGCGCTCGGCATGATCCGGGCCAATCGGGCTGGCGATTTCACCGGCTGCGTCGCGGCGAGAGGTGAGGCGGGGTTCCAGGCCAATCAATCCGATCAGGCCCAACACCAGGGCTACAAGCGCCACGCTGCGGAAAGCACTCTCCAATGCGGCGGGCGAGTAGGGCTCCAGCAAACGGCCGAGGCCGATCGAGGTGGCAATGATGCCCACGATCATGATGAAGAACATGATTGAAATGGTGCGAGAGCGGCCGCGCTCGCCGGATAGCTCGGAGGCCAGGGAAAAGTAGGAAACGGTGGCAAAATTAAAGCCCATCCCCCAGGCGCCAAATACCAGCACGCCCAAAGCCAGCCCAGCCCAGAAGTTCTCCGCCATCAGGTAAGCCGTCGCCGGGGAGGCAATTACACCTACGACGCATAACAGCAAGCCAATCACGATATATGGAGAACGACGGTAGCCCAGCAACGGGTTGCGATCGGAGAAAGAACCGATGGCTACCTGGATAGGCGAAAACAGGTAGGGCAGCGAAGCCAGCAAGGCAACCAGAGCGGCCGAGAAGGCCAGCTCCTTGATCATCACTCGATTCAGGGTGCCGTTGATGGGCACCAGGGTCATGGCGACTGCTACGTGGATCAAGCCAATTTGCACACGCTTCCAAAACATACACGGACTCCCGACTACAGGTAGATGACGACTTGCACAATACCCAAATCTACCAGAAATTATAGCGCGGTCAATGTAGATTTACGTAGATTTTATATAAGGGATAATGAGCAGAGGTGGCGCGGCGGTCAGTCGCTGCGGCTTTCGGGGAGCAGGGCGGTTAATCCGAGCGAGATTCAGGGACCAGAGCGGCATCCAGTGCCTGGCGCAGGGAGCGCGCTTCCACGATTTGAATCGTATCGGGCCAGGGTTCGCCGCGGCGCAGGCGGCGCGGGACGATGGCAGTGCGAAAGCCCAGGTTGGCGGCTTCGCGCAGGCGGGCGGGCATCTGGCCGACCATGCGCAGCTCGCCGGAGAGGCCAATCTCGCCAATCAGGACAGCATCGGCTTTGACCGGCAGGTTGCGCATGGAGGAGGCAATCGCCACCGCCACAGCCAGGTCGGCGGCGGGTTCGTCGACAGTGAAGCCGCCCACCACGTTAACATACACGTCCTGCTCGCCCAGGTGCAAGCCGATGCGGCGGCTGAGCACGGCGGCGATCAGCAGCAAGCGGTTGAAATCCACCCCGTTGGGGGTGCGGCGAGGGTTGCCAAACGAGGTGGGGCTGGTGAGCCCCTGGATTTCGACCAGCAGGGGGCGGGTGCCCTCCATGGTAACAGCGATGGCCGAGCCCGGGGCGTTGACCATGCGCTCAGCCAGGAAGGCCTCGGATGGGTTGGTCACTTCCACCAGGCCGCGCTCGCGCATCTCGAAAACGCCGACTTCCGAGGTGGCGCCAAAGCGGTTCTTCACCGAACGCAGCAGGCGGTAGGACTGGAAGCGGTCGCCCTCCAGGTAGAGAACGGTGTCAACAATGTGCTCCAGGACGCGCGGCCCGGCGATGGTGCCTTCCTTGGTGACATGGCCGATCAGGAAAACGGTCAGGCCGGAGGATTTCGCCAGCTCGCGCAGGCGCCCGGCCAACTCGCGCACCTGGGTCACGGAGCCGGCCAGCGATTCCAGCTCGGGCAGATAGGTAGTCTGCACCGAGTTCAAGGATCAGCAGGCGGGGCTTTACCTCGTTAATGTGCTCGAAGATGACGCTCAGGTTGGTTTCGGTGACCAGGAAAAGGTCGTCGGGGATATCAGTTTCCGGAGGCGCATCCGGTGCGGCGTGAGTGGCGGGCTCTGCATCGCCATCCGGGGTGCGCAGCAGGCGCACGGCGCGCATCTTGATCTGGCGCTCGGATTCTTCGCCGGAAACATACAGCACGCGGGAATCGCGGGCCATTACCAACGCAACCTGCAGCAGCAGCGTAGATTTACCAATTCCAGGGTCGCCGCCGATGAGGACGACGGAGCCGGGCACAACGCCGCCGCCCAGGACGCGGGCAAATTCGCCAATTGCCACCGGCTGGCGCTCTTCGCCATCATTGCTGATCTCGGACAGGCGTCGCGGGCTTGAGCGCCCGCCGAGCCCACGATTAGCATGCGCCGAGGCCGCCGGGGGCGTATCGGCAACCACTTCTTCGACCATACTGTTCCAGGCGTTGCACTGCGGGCAGCGTCCCATCTGGCGGGGCGCAATCCGTCCACATTCCTGGCAGACATACTGGGTGCGAACCTTGGGCATGGCTTATTTTACTGGGTTTCGGTCACTTTCTGGATGCTGCGCGGTGCTTCGGTACTGTAGCCTTTCGCCAAAGTGAGGTGATAGGCAAATAGCTGCGCCGGGACAATACTCACCAGGGGGGAGAGCCACTCGGGAACGCCCTTTGGCAACGGAATGGGCGATTGGGCCAGGGACAGGGCTTCGTCCGAATCGGAGATCACGACCAGCTCGGCCTTGTGCTGCTTACTCAGATAACGGAGCAGGTCCAGCAGAGCGTCAAGCACATGGCCGCGGACGGCCACGACCATGACAGGGAAACCCTGGGCGATCATGGCGATCGGGCCGTGCAGGAAATCGGCTGAGGAGTATGGCTCGGCAACCACGTAAGTCAATTCTTTTAGTTTGAGTGACCATTCAAAAGCCGTGGCGTAATTGTAGCCCCGGCCGATGACCACACAGTGCTGCATAAAGCGGTAGCGGGGGGTCATGCGCACCAGGTCGTCATCCAGCGCCAGCGCCTGGGCTACCCAACCAGGGAGACGGGTTAATTCATCCCAGCGCTGCGGTGAGCCGTCGAGGGCGGTGGAGAGCATGGCGATAGCCATCAGCTCGGCCGTATAGGTCTTGGTGGCAGCCACGGCGTTCTCTGTACCGGCCTGAATATCCAGCACCATGTCAGCCGCCCGGGCCAGCGGCGAACCGGGCAGGTTGGTGATTGCCAGGGTCAGGCAGCCCTGACGCCGGCCTTCTTCAATCACGCTGACGATATCCGGCGACTGGCCGGATTGGGAAACCCCGATGACCAGGGCATCCTTCAGGCGAGGCGGCTGATGGTAATACGTGAACAGGGAGGGAGTGGCCAGGGCCAGAGGCAGGCCGTTGGCAGCGCCCCACAGGTAGTTGGCATAGCGCCCGGCATTATCCGAGGTGCCGCGGGCCGCCAGGAATGCATAGGAGATTTGCCGCCGATGGATTTCCTCTGCTATGGCCTCAACTGCCGGGCGCTGCGTGCGCAGCAGGCGTTCCAGGCTAGCAGGCTGCTCGAAAATCTCGGCGTGCAGGGTCATGATTATAAATCCAGGTGGCGAATCTGCTCCAGGCGAACCCGATCCGGCTCGTTATTATAGACGATCCGGCCGCGGGCGATAGTCATGACTACCTGCCCCTGTGGGGTTAAAAGCGTCAGGTCGGCGTCGGCGCCAGGGCGGATGACACCCTTATTCTGCAGATTAAGCACCCCAGCCGGGGTGGCGCTGAGAGTGGGAACCAGGTCGACGATGCCCACACCGCTGACCTCCATCAGGTTGCGCAGGGCGGCATCCTGGGTCAGAATGCTGCCGGCCAGGGTGCCGTCACTCAGGCGAGCGGTGGCGCCATCGACCGTCACCTCCTGATCGCCCAGGTTGTAAACACCGGGCGGCATACCCAGGGCAGCCATGGCATCCGTCACCAGAGATAAGCCCTTACTACCCTTGCTCTGCCAGGCCAGCTTCAGCATGGCAGGGTGGACATGGATGCCGTCGGCAATCAGGCCAACAACCATTTGCGGGTTGGCCAATAAGGCGCCGGTCAGGCCGGGAGCGCGGTGCTCCAGGGCGGGCATGGCATTATAAAGGTGGGTGCCGCAGGTGATGCCGGCTTCGAACCCGGCAACAGCTTCCTCGTAAGAAGCCAGGGTGTGCCCGGCGCTGACGACGATGCCGCGCCGTCGCAGCTCCTTGATCATTTCCAGCGCACCGGGCAGCTCCGGGGCAAGGGTGACGAGTCGCACACCGTTCTCGACCGTCCAATGATCTATCTGCTTTAGATCGGGCTGCCGCAGGTAAGCCGGGTTGTGAGCGCCCTTCTTCCCCAGATTCAGGAAAGGCCCTTCAAAATGCAGGCCCAAAGGCTCAGCACCCTGCCATCCGGCGGGCGGGCCCTTGACCCAAACTTCGATAGCGCGCTCAAAGACGGATAGCGGCGATGTGACAATAGTAGGCAAGAAGCTGGTCGTACCGAAGCGAGGCAGCTCGGCAGCTACCTCCCAAATGGTGCCCGGGTCCTGGGTGAAATCACGACCAAAACCGCCGTTCACCTGCAGGTCAATCCAGCCGGGCGATACCAGCAAACCCTTCGCGTCGATGACGCGTGCGCCAAGAGGCTGTGTCACCTGCCCAAAGGGATAGATGCCGATAATTTTGTCCCCCTGAATCCAGACCTCCGCCTGCCGGAGTGTCTGGTGACGAGTCAGCACATCGCAGCGGCGTATCGCGATGAGTTCGATGGCCATAACTTCACCTCAACTATTAGGATAATAAACCCTGCAATGAGGGGATTATAAACGATAAAATGCCATTAGTTTAATTATTGCTTAGCCTTTGACGGCAACAGCAGATTAGAGAGGTTATGGGTAGAGATGGTTGTAGAGTGCACTCAGCAGCTCGCCTCCATCCTGGCTCAATTCCCAAATCATCACGCCTCCCAGCCAATGTTCTTTCAAGTAATCCGCTTTCAAAGCAAGCGATTCGGGGTCATCATATGTGATCATTACCCCCGAATTCGGGGTCATACAGCCAGGGCACCCCGGCTTCATCATGCCAGTAGCGAGTATATTGAGGCAAATAGCTTTTAACAATCTGGGAATAGGTAAACGCGCCTGGCTCAAGATTACTGGCGGCGGGTCCACTGGCGGGCTGGTATAAACCATGATCTACATCCGGGACTCCTTGCCAGCCACGACCATAGAAAGGAATCCCGATCACCAGCTTATGAGCCGGAATCCCAGCTGCCAAATAAGCCTGGACCGTGGCATCCACGTTATAGGTATCGCGGATTGCCGGCGCAGATGGGTCGTTGGAAGACTTATACAACGGAGCATTGAAATTTGTGGCCTTATCCCAACCCCCGTGAAAATCATAGGTCATCAGGTTGATCCAATCCAGGTATTGCACAATCCGATCCAATTCAAAAAACCCCATGAGCTTATGATTGGCAGGCGCAGCAATGGTCAGCAGGTACTGCCGGCCCCCATCCGCCTGTCCCTGCGCATCCAGCTGCTTACGGAATTCTTCGAGCAGCAGTGTGTAGTTCTGCTTGTCTTCCGGACGACCGGGGCGCATTCCACCGTCAACCGGGTACTCCCAGTCCACATCCACACCATCAAATACCCCGGCATGTTTTTGGAAATACAGCTCAACGCAGGATTGAACGAACTTCTGGCGGGCCTCAGGTGTTGCCGAGACATCGGAAAAAGCACTGGAGCCGGTCCAGCCGCCGATTGAGATCAAGACCTTGATGTGTGGGTATTTCTTCTTGAGTTTCAGGAGCTGATTGAAGGTACCATGCGGGCCATCTTTGATATCGGCTGTCTTATCGACACTATCGCGAATTGAATAAAACCTCTGGGTATCTGCGCTCGGGTCACCTAAGGCGCATTTTCCCAGGGGACTGATGGCAGAGAATGCATAGTTGATATGGGTTAGCTGGTCTGCTGGGATGCGCGCCACGGAATAGCCGCGTGCCGCCACACCCCAGGAGGTAAAGTAACCGATAATTCTGGGTGGAATTTTCACCGGCGTTGGAATTTCCGAGCCGCCGGTAAGGTCATTCTGTGAGCTGCAGGCGCCGATCAAGCCGGCCACGCAAAACACCAATGCGCAGAGAAATACAGCAGGAAAATAAGCTCGCGGCATAGCACCCACCTCTCCAATCATCCCTTCAAACCGGTGATCACCACACTCTCGAGGATATAGCGCTGGGCAAAGAAAAATACAATGATCAAGGGCACTGTGGTTAACACCGCGGCAGCCATGATAGAAGGCCAGGGTTGTGTAGTGCTGTTGATGTTATATAGCTGGGCTACATAAACCGGTAATGTGTACATATCGGAAGACTGGGTGTAAATCAGCGGCCCAAGCAAATTATTCCAGTAACCAATAAACAAAAATGTAGCCACAGTCGCCAGCGGCGCTTTTACCAGCGGTAGAACCAGGTACCACCAAATCTGGATGTGGCTGGCGCCATCCACAAAAGCCAATTCATCGATTTCTTTGGGAATTTGGGCCATCGACTGCCGCAGCAGAAAAACCATGGCCGCGCCGCCGGCAAAGTAGCCGGGAATAACCAGCGGATTGAACGAGCCAATCCAGCCGATGCGGTGGAAAAACACATACTGAGGGACGATCAGGGCCTGGGCGGGGATCATCATGGTCGACAGCATCAGAAAGAAAACCAGATTACGCCCGGGCCACTCTACTCTGCTGAAAGCATAAGCCACCGCAGCAATGGATAACAAAGTCCCAACCAGTGCCAGGGCGGCATAAAATGTTGAGTTGAAATAAGATCGCAGGAAATCCGGATCCGTCAAGATACTGCGATAAGCATCCATCATAATACGGGTGGGGATCCAGATAATCTTGGGCGCATTGGCTTCGTCAAGGGACTTCAGCGAGGTGGAAATCATCCAGAATAATGGGAAGGCCATCAATAAGCTGGCAGCTGTGAGCATGACATATAAAACAATTTTTCCAGAGATATGGAAAGCACTTTTCATCGTCCGCTCCTAATACAATTCATACTGCACCCAGCGATTTTGCAGCCTGAACTGAATGATCGTTACAACCAGGATGATGACCAGGATTAACCAGGATATGGCCGAGCCGTATCCAATCTCGTTGAAACGGAAGGTGGATCTCCACAGGTAGTACACCATAGAGTATGCGGATGGCGCTAAGGGCGCGTTATCCCGGTAGAGGACGTAGATGGGCTCAAAAATCTGCAAAGCAGCGATCATGCCGACAATAAGGTTGTAAAATATGTAAGGAGTCAGCAGGGGAAAGGAAATCTTCCAAAATCGCTTCCAACCGTTAGCGCCATCCACTTCCGCGGCTTCATGAAGCTCTTTGGGAATATTATTCAGCCCGGCTAAAAAGATTAACATCATCGTGCCGCAAATCCAAACCATCAAGATAACGACCGACATCTTGGTCCAAACTGCAGTTTGAGTCCACATAGGCACCCGGTTTGCTGCCGGGAAGCCGGTATCAATGATTTTATTCATCATCGTGAAATTACCGGCATTGATCCCCAGAAAGAAGGCATTCACAACTTCGACGATATAAATAACGGCCCGGTTGAGATAACTGAACGGGGGAAATGCGTTCGAAAGAGAGCGGATGATCTGGTTGATGATTCCATTGCTGGCATTGAGCATCAACCGCCAACAAAGCAATACGGCTGCATTAAAACCGAGGATGACTGGCAGGTAAAAAGCCATGCGAAAGACCCGTTCGCCGCGCATCTTTTGATTGAGCATGACTGCCAGGAACAGCGCAAATCCCATTTGCAGCGGCAGGCCAATCAAGGTCAGGAAGAGCGTATTAACCAACGAGGCACGGAATTCTTTATCCTCTAAAATCAAGCGGGCATAGTTTTGGAACCCAATCCAGACCGGCTCGTTAGGGATGCGATAGTTCGTGAAACTCCAAAATAAAGAGGCCGCCATCGGCGCCACAACAAACAACAAGAAGCCAACAATCCATGGGGCGGCGAAGAAATAACCGGTGAAAGTGTTTTGCTGCTTCACTCGGGATAGGCCGGCCAGCCTGGCGATCCCAAGAGCGATATAGCCGAGAATATAACAGGCAAGGATAATGAAGAGAACAGCCGCGCCAGCCATGAGCAGGGTATAGATATAAGGATTTTGTGTCATCAGGCCAGATCCTCTGCGTAGTCCCATCCAAGTCGACGGCGCGGGCAACCCCATCGCACGATCGGGAACTGTTGGGCTGCTAACTGGTGAGCCAGAAACTGGCGAGTTGGATGGAGGCTATCCATCCAACTCGCCTAACTATACGGGTTATTGGATGTAACCTGCATCCTGCAGGACCTGGGTATACTGCGCCTGGATATTAGCCAGGGTCGTTTCTAAGTCCTGCTGATCAGTCAGGAATGCGCCGAGCTCCTTCTGCAGGATTTCCTGCAGCTTGGTAGGCTCCAGGATGCCGGCAAAGCCATAGCTGTACTGGGCGGCCAGCTCAGCTTCACGCGCCAACACCGGATTGGATTGGACAAAGCCGGTCATTGCGTCGGAGCGAGCCGGGATCAGGTTCATCGTCTCGTTGTACTTGTAGTTGTTGTCTTTGTTGAAGGCAAACTTCAAGAACTCGACGGCTGCATCCTGGTTTTCACTGTACGCCGGCACCGACCACCAGTCGACGAACGACAGGACGAGCGGCTGGCTGTTGGGGAAGTTCGCCGGATCGCCGGTGAAGGGCTGGATGTCGATCTTCTCCCAGACTGCACTATCAGGAGCGGGAGCCGCCCAACCAGAGTGCCACAGACATACCGCGCCGTTGCCCTCTTCGATCACCGAGCCCTGCCCGGCAGGCAGCGCACCCACGTTCTCGTCCGGGTAGACGGCGCGCTTCATGTCATAGTTGAACTGAAGGGCAGCCTTCGCCTCATCTGAGTCAAAGTTGGGGGTGACTCCATCCTCTTTGTAGAGCATCCCGCCCAGTGACCACAGGGTGTTCAGGTACCACTGGAAGTCGGCCATCGTACCTGCATCCACCGGCACGAAGCCTTGCTGAGTCAGGGTATTGGTCGCCGGGTCGATCACGGTGTTGGCTTTGGCAAACTCCACCCAGCCGGCAAAATCGGTCGGCTGGCTGGTGTAGCCGGCGGTTTCCATCAGGTCCGTGCGGCAGAAGACATAGCGGGGCGCCGAGAAGATCGGCAGGCCGCGCAGCTCGCCCTTCCAGGAAGCGTTCTCCAGCGTGCCGGGGATGAAGTTCTTGATCTCGGGCCAGGCGGCTTCGCCAAGCTTATCGTTCAACGGAGCCAGCTGGTCGCCGTACAGCCCATTGAATTCCGATCCCAGGTTGATGATATCGGGACCATCGCCGGCTGCGAAGTATCCGGCGACTGACTCGCCGAAGGTGCTCCAGCTACCCCAGATAAACTCAACGTTTACGTCAGGGCAGATTTCTTGGAACGCAGGTACAACTTCTTCTTCCAGCCATTTGTCGGTTACGTCCACCGTGAAATCGACAACGTAGACTTGCAGGTCTCCGGAAGCGGTGCACTCTGGGGTTTCGGGCTCAGGCATAGCCACAGATTCGGCCGTGTAGCCAGCATCATTGATCGCCTGGGTATATTGCTCCTGGATGTTGGCCAGGGTGGTCGCTTTATCCTGCTGATCGGTCAGGTAGGCACCCAGCTCCTTTTGCAAGATCTCCTGCAGCTTGGTGGGCTCCAGGATGCCGGCAAAGCCATAGCTGTACTGGGCAGCCAGCTCAGCTTCACGCGCCAACACCGGATTGGATTGGACAAAGCCGGTCATTGCGTCGGAACGAGCCGGGATCAGGTTCATCGTCTCGTTGTACTTGTAGTTGTTGTCTTTGTTGAAGACGAACTTCAGGAACTCGGCTGCCATCTCCTGATTCTTGCTATATGCCGGTACCGACCACCAGTCCACAAACGACAGGACGAGCGGCTGGCTGTTGGGGAAGTTCGCCGGATCGCCGGTGAAGGGCTGGATGTCGATCTTCTCCCAGACTGCACTATCAGGGGCGGGAGCCGCCCAACCGGAGTGCCACAGGCATACCGCACCGTTGCCCTCTTCGATCACCGAGCCCTGCCCGGCAGGCAGCGCACCCACGTTCTCGTCCGGGTAGACGGCGCGCTTCATGTCATAGTTGAACTGTATGGCGGCATCTGCTTCGGGAGAATCAAAATTGGGGGTGACGCCATCTTCTTTGTAGAGCGTCCCGCCCAGTGACCACAGGGTGTTCAGGTACCACTGGAAGTCGGCCATCGTACCTGCATCCACCGGCACGAAGCCTTGCTGGGTCAGTGTATTCGTCGCCGGGTCGATCACGGTGTTGGCTTTGGCAAACTCCACCCAGCCGGCAAAATCGGTCGGCTGGCTGGTGTAGCCGGCGGTCTCCATCAGGTCCGTGCGGCAGAAGACATAACGGGGCGCCGAGAAGATCGGCAGGCCGCGCAGTTCGCCCTTCCAGGAAGCGTTCTCCAGCGTGCCGGGAATGAAGTTCTCGATCTCGGGCCAGGCGGCAGCTCCCAGGTATTGGTTCATCGGCGCCAGCTGGTCGCCGTACAGCCCATTGAACTCCGATCCCAGGTTGATGATATCGGGACCGTCGCCGGCTGCGAAGTATCCGGCAACTGTCTCGCCAAAGGTGCTCCAGGTACCCCAGATAAACTCGACGTTCACATTGGGGTACATTTCTTGGAACGCAGGCACGACCTCGTTCTCCAGCCAGGTGTCTGTCGTGCCGGCGGTGTAATCTACAACGTAAACCTTCAAGTCGACCGGCGCACCCTCCACCGGTTCTTCAACCGGAGGAGCTTCTGTGACAACGGGGGCCGCTGTTTCGGTGGCGGTCTCACCACCACAGGCTGCCAGCAGAAGAGCCAATACCAGGAAGGGGACTAACAGGTTATATATTTTCCGGACGTTCATCTTGGTTTTCTCCTTATGGACAAGCAATTGAATTGATGTGCAGCCATAGAGCCACACAGCCGCTGAGGGATATCCAGCTTGATTCTGTCCTCTACTTTTCCTGCCTCCTTTCGCTTTCTTCTTGAGAAGCAACAATGATCATTGATTATGCTAGGCATCGCCGACACAACTCGCCTCGGTCAAACCCTTCTCGGCCAGGTCGATCGCGCCCCAGACGCCAGGGTTCATCCCCTTCGGGAGCAGAGAAATCTTATCTTCTTTCAACAGCATGTCGCTCAGCTCAGATTGCAGGCGCATGCACTTTAATTCTACAAGGATGGGCTTTAAAAACAGGTGATTGTCACCGGTAACGCCACCCCCCAACACCAGCAAATCGACATCATAGGCCATGACCAGTCCCTGAATGGCACGTGCCAGGTAGCTGCTGACGTGATGAACAGTGCCCTCGGCGACAGGATCGCCGGCAGCATAAGCCTGGTAAACCGCCCGGCTGTCGAGCGGATCGGCATCTGCCAGAGATGAGGCATGGCCCTGGCGGATGATTTCCTCGGCGTAAGCGGCAATCGCCGGGCCGGCAGCCACGGCTTCCAGGCATCCGTGCAGGCCGCAAGCGCACAGCGGGCCGCCAGACTCAACGATAATATGACCCACTTCACCAGCCATGCCGTTAGCGCCGCGGTACAAGCGGCCGTCCAGCACCAGCCCAGCAGCAATGCCGGTGCCTATGCTGAGGTATACCAGGCTGCGAATGGGTCGCTGCCGACGGAAATAGCGAAAGGCCCCCAGAGCGGCTGTACGGACATCATTTTCGAGGAAGAAGGGGACTTTAAAGACATCGGTCAAGGCACGCGCCAGGGGATAATTCCTGAGCTTAAGATTGACCGCCAGCTCGACTACGCCGGTGTGGATTTTGCCGGGGATGGCCACACCGACTGCCTGCAAACTGCCTGCCGGGGCGCCGGCCTCGGCGAGCAGGCGGTGCAGTGACTCAACGATACTGGTCACGGCGCGCTGCCCGGTTCGAGCATCCATGGGCAGATAAACCTGGGCCAGCTGCTGCCCGGCTGAGTCGACCAGGATGGCTTCGATTTTGGTGCCGCCGATATCCATGCCGGCCAGCAAGGTCTGATGGGTATGGGTTGCTTCAGCCCCCTGATGCTCGCCTGTGACTTCACTCATGGCAACCCCAGTTCTTGCTGCAGCACCAGGGCCGAAGCACCCAGGAGCACATCATCTTCTCCCAGAGTAGAGATGGAGAGGTGAGTCTCGGCTACCATTGCCGGCAGTACTCTCCGGCGGGCTTCAGCCAGGGCCGACTCCAGGAGGGGGGCGCCAAATTGTGCCAGGCAACCGGAGATGACAATATGCCTGACGTTA
Source organism: uncultured Chloroflexia bacterium (assembly GCA_963744375.1). Lineage (GTDB taxonomy): Bacteria > Chloroflexota > Anaerolineae > Anaerolineales > UBA4823 > CTSoil-045. The sequence continues at coordinate 390,406 of CAVUTH010000003.1, forward strand.
ATAATGCCAATCAGGTTGGCAATCGCAACCCCAAGATAGGTGCCGCATTGACCGATCAGCTCCTGCGCCTGGGGATCGCCCGACTCAAAAGCCTGCTGCAAGTGCTCTAATTGGAGGCCGCCGGCAGATTGGTGCGCCAGCTGAGAGTTGGGGTGCGCAGCGGCAAACTGCCTGGCCCTGGCGAGCACTGCTCGCCGGCTGAGCACCGTCTCCAGGCAGCCATTGTTGCCACAGGTACAAGGCAGTCCTTCATATTCCACCACCAGGTGGCCGATCTCGCCGGCGCTGAAGCCATCCCCAGGGAAGAGCTGCCCATTAAGGACGATCCCCGAACCGATGCCTTCGCCGACTTTGATTACCACCAGATTTGCAGCCTGGCGGTGGCTTCCGTAGATATGCTCTCCCAGAGCGGCAGCCTGGCTGTCGTTGGTGACATGCACTGGACCCAGGTTGCGCTGTGCGACCAGGTCTCTGAGCGGCAGGTCAACCCAGCCGCGGTTAACCGCCTGGTGAACGATGCCTTGAGTTGAGTCCACCAGACCGGGCGTGCCGATCCCAATCCCCAGCAGGGGAGCGGTTAGCGCTTGCGCCAGCAGGTCCACCAGCCGGAAAACCTGCTCCATAGCGGCGTTTCCCAGGCGACCATCCAGCGGCAGGTGTTGGCGGTAAAGAATATTTCCCCGCAGGTCTACCACTGCACCGCACAGTTCGTCGTTGCTGAGGTCCAGGCTGATCACCTGGCGAGAATTGGGCACCAGGCTGATCTGGATGGGGGGCTTGCCGCCGCTGGGTTCGCCAGGGCCAACCTCAACGACAAGGCCATCTTCCATCAATCCGGCCACGATGTCTGAAACCGTGGTGCGGGTCAGTCCGGTCAGGCGGGCGATCTCGGCACGACTGATATCGTCATGCTGGTAGATTGTCTTCAATATCAGGGTGGTGTTATGCTCTTTGAGCTGCTGTCGGGTTGCTTTCATGCTGTCCTGGCCGCTCGACTTAGTAAGTACAATAAACTTACAAAGTTAGTATACCCCATTCGCACCGCATGTCAAGAGTCTGTTGCAGACCGATGGCAACCGGCATGACTGGCTGGAAGGACGGGGGCCATACCTGACCCTGATCGGCTACTCGATGATGCCACCGGTGAATTGCTGGGAGCGGTGTTTCGTGAACAAGAAGATGCGGCGGGATATTTCTTGGGCTGCGGAGCATCTGCCAGCGACAAGGTATCCCGGCGGCAATCTATGCTGATCGTCATACGATCTTCCAGAGCCCAGCCCAGGCCACGATCGAGCAGGAACTGGCCAACGAGCAACCCAAAAGCCAGTTTGGCAGGCTGGCGGACGAATTGGGGATCGATTGATCGCAGCTCGCAGCCCCCAAGCCAAGGGTCGTGTGGAACGGCTGTGGGGCACACTCCAGGACCGCCTGGTCAAAGCCTACGCAAAGCCGGAGCATGCAACCTAGAACAAGCCAACCAGGTGCTGATCCATTACATACCCAAATCAACCAGCGCTTCCGAGTGGAACCGGCGCAGCCTGAAACAGCTTACTGCCTTGGCCAAAGCAGCACCAGGTAGAAGACTTCTTCTGTTTCAAACATCTGCGCACGGTCAGCAATGACAACACCATCCCATTTAATGGCCAGCGTTTACAAATCCCTCCTGGTCACCAAAACAGCAGCTTTGCACACAAACGTGTGGAGGTGCGCCAACACCTGGATGGTCGGCTTGAAGTGCGCTATCAGAACCAACGCCTGGCTATCTTTGAGCCTGAGGACCATGGCCCCTTGCGTATGAAGAAATTCTCGCCGCCCAGGCCAAACAGCAACCACGCCAGCCTCGCAAGATGAACCAAAGAAGCCGCCCAAAAAGCCATTGGGTTCCAAGCCTGCCGCTGATCACCCCTGGCGAAAGTATAAGGACAAACGACTTGAGAAGATAACGGATCCACAACAGGTGCTAGAATGAAAAGACGAGCAGAGTATGTATTCTACTCTGGCTCGCCTTCTTTGGGGTAACGCCGATTATACTTGGCTATGCGAGTCAAGAGTTTTTCTGGGTATTTGCGCGTTCCATGTTAAAATACGTATAGATGCAGAATCATCGACCCTTTCAGCCGCCGGCGCGCAACCCAATCACCCAGCAGAAACATCGCCATGAGGTTTTCTGGCAGATCACCGTGCCGCTTATCGCCGGCGTCTTGATCATCGTCACCATCGGACTGACCATCGCCGTGGCCGGCAACATGGCGCAGATCAACAAGCTGGCGAATGTGTCGATGATTTTCCTGATCATCCCGGCAATGTTTTTCACCCTGATCGGGATAGCCATCACGGTCGCCTCGATCTACGGCTTGATACGCCTGATCCTGGTGCTGCCCTACTACATGCGGCTGGCGCAGAATTTCATGCTGGTCGTGCGCATCCGTGTCTCTCGAGTCAGTGATGCGGCCACCGAGCCTTTCCTGCGCATCCACTCCTGGCGGGCTTCCGCCGGGCAGCTGGGGCGCAGCCTGCGCCGCAAGCCGCCCGCTCGCTAAACTCTAGCTCTGATGATCGCGATCTAAATAAGAGCAATCCATCTTTCACTTATCCCACTGTGACGAAGGTATCCCATGAGCAATAAAGAAATTGTGCCTACTGACCAAAGTGATCAAAAGAGAAAAGCCATTACCCTGGCGATTGGCGGCGTGGCCGGCGCGCTGATTGGGCTGGCAGGCGCGTACATGCTGGTTCAAAACGCCGAGCGTCAAAATGAGCCGATCGAGATCAGCACCGGCGAGGGCGTCAAGCTGGCGGTGCTGGTATTCAGCCTGCTGCGCAGCATCGCCACCCTGCACGACTGAGCAACATGAGCTCATTGAGTGACTTTCGCTGCGTGCCCTGCCGGGGCGGAGAGCCGGTACTGACCGACGAAGAAATCGCGGCACTCCGACCGCAGGTGCCCGAGTGGGTGATAAGCGAGGTAGATGGCATCCGCCACCTGGAGCGAGTTTTAAGTTCAAGAACTTCGTCCAGTCCCTGGAATTCACCAACCAGGTCGGGGCACTGGCAGAGGCAGAAGGTCACCACCCGGCGCTGCTGACCGAATGGGGACGGGTGACTGTCACCTGGTGGACGCATAAGATCAAGGGCCTGCACCGCAACGATTTCATCATGGCGGCCAAGACCGATCAACTCTTCAGAATTTGAGCCTATCTGGAATCCTGTAAAAAAATGCGGGAGGTTCCCGCATTTTTTATTTCGCTTTCTTGACGTATAATTTTAATAATGGAATTCACCACGCCACGTTTCCTGCTCGCCGGACAACTAACCCGTGATTATTCGATCTTACCGAACGGCCAGGCCTTGCTCGACCGGCCAGGCGGCAACGTGCTGTATGCAGCCATCGGATTAAAGGTGTGGGAGCCTGATCCGCCGCCGGGTATCATCGCCCGGGTCGGGACAGATTACCCGGTTGAGTGGCTGGAGCTGATTGCCGAGAAGGGGTTGGACACACGCGGGGTGCGCGTGCTGCCGGACCCGGTAGACCTGCGCTCTTTCGCTGCATACGTCGACAGGGATACTCGCTCCAGCAGCGATATCGTGGCGCACTTTGCCCGTTGGGGGCTGCCGTTCCCAAAAGAGCTACTGGGGTTCAAGCCATATGTCTTGCACCTGGACAGCCGCACGCAGCTGCAGCCGGTTTCGCTGCGCCAGGGAGATATCCCGCAGGATTTCCTGGATGCCAGTGCGGCGCACCTGTGCCCGATCGACTACCTGTCGCACAGCCTGCTGCCGGCTATGCTGCGCCAGGCCGATTTCACCACGGTCACCCTGGACCCTGCGCCGGGCTATATGAACCCGACTTATTGGATTCATGTGCCGGCACTGCTGACCGGCGTGACCGCCTTCATGCCATCTGAGGAAGATCTGCGCTCACTGTTTCAGGGCAAGAGCACCGATCTGTGGGAGATGGCGGCCGGGATAGCAGCTTACGGCTGCGAGATGGTGGTGATCAAACGCGGCGGACGCGGGCAGCTGCTGTATGAAGCGGCCACGCACAATCGATGGGAGGTACCGCCTTATCCGGCCCGGATAGCCAACCTGTTTGGCGCAGGTGATGCCTTTTGCGGCGGTTTCCTGGCAGGCTACCGCCGCTCGTTCGATCCACTGGAAGCCGTGCTGTACGGCAATATCTCGGCATCGCTGGTCATTGAAGGCCACGAATTCTATTACGCCCTGGATGCCATGCCTGGGCTGGCCGACGCTCGCCTGGAAGCATTACGCCAGAACGTCAGAAAGGTCTGATTATGGATCCCAACCGGATTGCCCGTATCCTGGAGATGGCGGTCGCCATCCAACAGATTCCTGCCCCCACTTTCGCAGAGAGCCAACGAGCGGTATTCGTCTGCCAGCAATTTAGCCAGGCCGGGCTATCAGATGTCTCTGTCGATGAGGTCGGCAATGTGTACGGGCGTATCCCCGGGCAAGGGAGGGCGCGGCCGGTGGTAGTCTCCGCCCACACGGACACCGTCTTCCCGGCAGGGACAGACCTGAGTGTACGGCGTGAGGCGAACATGATCCACGGGCCGGGGATTGGCGACAACTCGCTGGGGGTAGCCGGTCTGTTTGGGCTGCTGTGGGAGCTGGAGGCTAACCGGCAATCCGGGCGCCTGCCCGGCGATACCTGGCTGGTAGCGAATGTGTGCGAGGAAGGGCTGGGAGACCTGCGCGGCATGTGCAGCGTGGTGGAGCGCTTCAACGACGAGCCGTTGGCCTATATCATCCTGGAAGGGATGGCGTTAGGCCAGATCTACCACCAGGGGCTGGGCGTGCAGCGCTACCGGATCAACATCCGCACCCAGGGAGGTCATTCCTGGGTCGATTACGGACGGCCTTCGGCAATCCACGAGCTGGCCGCGCTGGTGACGCGCCTGACCGCCCTGGCACTGCCCGGGCGGCCGCGCACCTCGCTTAACGTGGGAGTAATCCAGGGTGGGACAAGCATCAATACGATCGCCGCCGAAGCCTGGCTGGAGCTGGATTTACGCTCGGAGGGCAGCCGCGCCCTGAGCGAGCTGACCGCCCGGGTTGAAGGGCTGGTGCAGGCGGCCAACCGTCCCAACGTAGAGGCGACCTGTGAAGTGATTGGCCTACGGCCGGCCGGTAAGCTGGCGATCAACCACCCATTGGTACAACTGGCCTGCCAGTGCCTGGAGGCACAGGGACTGCGCCCCAACCTGGGCATCGGGTCGACCGACGCCAACATCCCGCTCAGCCGCGGCCTGCCGGCAGTGTGCATCGGGCTGACCAATGGCTCGGGCGCTCACACGGTCAAGGAATTCATCTTCACAGAGCCGCTGGCGAAGGGGCTGGCGCAGGCGGTGGCGTTGGTAGAGAAGGCGTTTGGGCTATAGACGGAAGACGGCTGATCCCGCGAAAGAGCATCGCGGGACAAGCTCGCTGACCGCCGACCGAAGACGGAGGACCGAAGACACAAAGCTTATACCGTCTTTGATTGTGTCAGGGCGGATTTCACAACGCGGAAATGATTGACCCTAGTAGCTTACCAATCCTGATTCTCTGTAGAAGCGTCTAATCGCTGCTCAACCATAACAGGAGGGAGCAAAATGTATAAAAGGATAATAATTTTCGGAGCTATCTTCATCCTGATAGCTCTTATACTTTATCTCGCCTACAAAATTGTCTATCCCACGGTTGTTTCAAGAATTATTCCAACACAAACCAGCATATTTACCGGCCCACTCGATGGGACCCTGATCGCTAACTTACGGAAACCTCAATGGAACGGGAAGATCAGCAAAGTACAGGCAATCGGGCTGGCAGAACTTTATTGTGCTAAGTCTCTGCCAAAGGAAGATCCCTCAAATGTTGAGGCGAATCTAATGACCGAGAAAGAGGCCAAAAACCAACTAAAAGATTCCATAAGGAGCTTTTCCAACAAATCCGTATGGCTGGTTTCAATGGATGGTCTGTGGGAGCATGAGGGCCCACCACCTGAATATGGAACCGTGGTTCCCTTGCTGTTCAGTCACTGCGATGTAATTATTGATGCAATATCCGGGGATCCGTTGAGTTTACGGAGCATAAGCCAATAGCAGGAAGAGTTCAGAATGAACCGCAAGGTTACAGTTCATTTGATTCGATTGCGGGAGCGTGCTCGGTCGGCAATATTGGCTGTAGATGCCGGGATCGGCCGTCAGCCGACGGCTGACGCCGGTCATTTTGTAGTGCGCGCATCCAGGGCCACGACCCCCTGTCCGGCAGGCAGCACACGCAGGGGATTGATCTCGATTTCGGCGAGCTGGGGGAAATCGGCGGCTAGCTGGCCCAGGCGCAGGAGCACGTCGCGCACGGCGGCCCGATCGGCGGCGGGCAGGCTGCGGTAGCCGGATAAGCGGCGGCCGGCCCAGGTGCTATCTAACAGGTAGTCGGCCTCTTGCGAGTCGAGCGGGGCCAGGGCAAAGGCCACATCCTTCAAGCCTTCCACCTCTATGCCTCCCAGGCCAAACATCAGCAGCGCGCCAAACTGCGGGTCCTGCACGGCGCCTACGATGACCTCCTGACCGCCAAACGACATGGGCTGGACATGCACGCCATCCAATTGGGCTCCCGGCTGCGCACGACGGGCATTTTCCATCACCTGTATAAAGCCTCTGACCACAGCCTGTTCGTCGTGCAGATCCAGCAGCACACCGCCCACATCCGATTTGTGCGAGATCTCCGGAGAGGCTACCTTTAAGGCCACCGGGAAACCAAGCTGCCTGGCCAGGCGAGCAGCTTCTTCCGGCGAGTGCGCTAAATCCAGAGGTAATGTTGGGATGCCATAGGCCTGCAGCAGGCGCAGGACCTGCGGGGAGTCCAGATCGCCGGGCTGCGCCAGGATAGCGGCGGCCTGCTGGCGGTCGACTGCCAGCGCGGGCTGTGGGGCGTGGGTCTGGCAGCGCTGCAAGTATTCGGCGCGCGCCGCCAGGGTGGCCAGGGCGGAAGCCGCCCGCTCCGGGAAGCGATACTCGGGGACATGCGCCGCCCGGAAGTGCTCCACCGCCTCCTGGATCAGGCGCTCGCCCATCAAGGCCACCACCACGGGTTTCTCGGCGCTGTGGATCACCGGGATGAGCGCCTTGGCGACCGCCCCGGCGGTGTACATGGGCGGCGGCGGCAGGATCACCAGCGCGCCATCCACAGCAGGGTCAGCCAGCAGCAGGCGCAGGCAGCCGGCATACTGCTCCGGCGAGGCAGAAGCCAGCATATCCACCGGGTTGTGCAGGCTGGCTTCACGCGGCAGAATCTGCCCCAGGGCAGTGCGGGTTTCCGGCCCAAGCTCGGCCAGGCGCATGCCGCGCATCTCCAGCGCATCCGAGGCGGTGACGCCCGGTCCGCCGGCATTGGTCAGGATGGCGATCGAGCGGCCGCGCGGTGGGGGGCACCAGGCTAGGGCACGGGCCCAGTCGAACATCTCCTCGCTGGTCTCGGCGCGGATCACGCCCGCCCGGCGGAAAGCGGCATTATAGGCCGACTCCTGCCCGGCCAGGGCGCCGGTGTGGGAAGCCACCGCCCGCCGCCCGCCGGCCATACGCCCTACCTTGAGAGCGATGACCGGCTTATCGACGGTTACCCGGGCGGCGGCGGCAGTGAAGCGCCGCCCATCGCTGACGCCTTCCAGGTAAAGGGTCAGGACACGGGTGAAGGGGTCGGCGGCCACAGCCTCCAGAACGTCGGTCTCGTTGACATCCGCCTGGTTGCCCAGGCTGACCAGGCGCGACAGGCCAAAGCCCTGGCCGCGCGCCCAGTCGATCACCGCGGCGCAGATCGCCCCGGAATGGGAGATGAAGGCCACGTCGCCCGGCGGCGGGCCGGGCGGCGGAAGGAAAGTGGCATCGATCGGCAGGTGGGTATCCAGCAGGCCGATGCAGTTGGGGCCAATCAGGCGAATGCCATAGGAGCGGGCAATCTGCAAGATTTCCGCCTCCAGGGCGGCGCCCTGCGCTCCGGTCTCGCGAAAGCCACCCGAACCGACCACCACCGCTTTCAAGCCACGCCGGCCGGCCTGGTGCAAAATCTCCGGGATGGCGCCGGCCGGGATGAGCAGGAAGGCCAGGTCGAGCGGATCGGGAACTGCTTCCAGGCTGGGATGCATGGGATGGCCAAACAGGCTGCCGCCACGCGGGTTGACGAAGTGCACGGCGCCCTGGTAGTTGCTCTGCACCAGGTTGCGCGCCAGGCCGTAGCCCAGCTTGGTCGGGTCGTTGGATGCGCCCACTACGGCAATGCCGCGCGGCGAGAAAAATGGCGCCAGGGAAGGGTCAAAGCTCATGGGGCAGGCCTCCGAAATGATGGCGGCGGTTCATGGGGTATCGAAGTCAGGTATTGACCTGCACCTGAACGGGATCACCGACCCGGGCGCCCAGGCGGGCAGCGGCGTTGCCATTGACCTGCGAGACGATCAGATTGCCGGTGCTGCCGTAGAGCGCCACCAGCTCGCCGGGGGATCGCTCGCCAAAGGTGCGCACCAATCCCTGCACGCTAACCCCTGCCAGGCGCACCGTGAGGCTCTCGATGCCGGCCAGGTGCTCCCGGCGCAGGTTGGTGGCCAGGTTGCCGAAATGGTCGATGTGGATTATCTCGGCCTGCCAGCCGAGGGGGATGCGCTGCGGCTGGGGCAGCGCCAGGCGCAGCGGATCGGACAGCGGCGAGCCAAGCTCGGCCAGCTGCATACCGGCAGCCAGGCGGCCGGCGACCGGGGAGAAGATATCCCGGCCGTGAAAGACCGGGCTGACTTCCGGCAGCCAGTACTGCGGGCGATCCAGATGAACGAAGGCCACCGGTACAGCGCGGCTTTCCGCCCATTCCAAGTAGAGCGTAACCACGCCGTTATCCGGCCCAACAAAATACTGCTCGCCCAGGCGGGCAGCTATGGGGCGGCGACTCGTGCCCACCCCGGGATCCACCACCACAACGTGCACAGTACCCGGCGGAAAGTAAGGCGCCGAGCGAGCCAGGATCAGGGCAGCCTCGCGGATGTTCTGCGGCCCGATCAGATGACTGAGGTCTGCGATTTGCGCCTGGGGGGCAAAGCTCCAGATGACGCCCTTCATTACGCCTACATTGCCATCCTTCAGGCCAAAATCGGTCATTAAGGTTACAATGCTCATTTGCTGCTCCTGGGGCGGCGGGGTTGTCTGGTAAAGTATATATAGCATGCCGGATGGTGGATGTCAACCCTCACAGCTGGAAGGGCACAGGCCTCAGGGCTCCGTTCCGATAACCGGTATGATACAATTTTGACGCCTGATAACCGGTAACGAATCCGGCCCGGATGCATCTAATGAATAACAGGAACACTCTCGCGGAAGATTTTTCACTCCCCGCCCTGCGCACCGGCGACCGGGCAGAGTTTGCCCGGCTGGTAGAGACTTATTCCGGCTTTATCTACCGGCTGGGGCTCAAGCTGCTGGAAGACCCGCAGGATGCCGAGGATGTGCTGCAGGAGACCTTCCTGAAGGCCCACCGCGGGCTGGCGAATTTCGACGGGCGGTCGAGCCTGTCCACCTGGCTTTACCGCATCGCCACCAACGAAGCGCTGATGGTGATCCGCCGACGCAAGGCTCCGGCTATCTCGCTCGAAGAGCCGCTGGAAGGCGACCTGGCAGAGCAGGAGCCGCTGGAAATCCTGGATTGGTGCTGCGCTCCGGAGGCGGAATTGATGTCCAGCGAGGCGCGCCGCATGCTGGACCAGGCGGTGGATGCGCTGCCCGCCACATTGCGGGTGGTGTTTGTCCTGCGAGATATCGAAGGGCTGTCGACCCTGGAAACCAGCCAGGTGCTCAACCTGAGCGAAGCCGCCGTCAAGACCCGGCTGTCACGCGCCCGCCTGCGCCTGCGGGAACAACTTACCGGTTATTTTGGCGAGCGCATGCGCCAACAAGAATTGGAAGAAGGATCCGAATGAACCACGCCGGCTGCCATGATTTACTAAGCTCCCTGTCCGAATACGTGGACGGGACGCTGGACGACAGTTTGTGCGCCGAGATCGAACGGCACATGTCCGGCTGCGACAACTGCCGGATCGTGATCGACACGCTGCGCAAGACCATCGAGCTGTACCAGGTCACGGCCCTGCCGCCCAACCTGCCGCAAGACGTCCACAGCCGGCTCTTTCACCGCCTGGCGCTGGACGAGTTCATCGATCACTCTTCAGACGTGTAACCTTTCCCCACAACCCGCATCTAAACCGATAATGGCAGCCAAACCAGGCCCTATAACGCCTCCCCAAGCAGCGTTCCCGGTGGGGCCGCTGCGCAACAAGGCGACTTCTGAGCCGCGCGTCGGTGACCCTTGCCCGGTCTGCCGGGAAGGCCGGCTGGATTATGACGGCCTGTTAAACCTGGCGTGCACCCAGTGCGGCTACAGCCTGGCCGGCTGCTTCACCTGATAACGATCCCAATTTACCCCGGCGGGGTAAAGGAGCTAGTATGACCGAACGTTTGTTAAATGACGATATCACTCGCCAGGTGACCGAGTTCTTCCAACAGATGCAAGAGCCGGTCCAGGTGCTATATTTCGGCCGTAAGGAGGACTGCGATTACTGCGACGATACCCGCCGCCTCCTGGAAGAGCTGGTGGAGACTTCCGATAAGCTGGCGCTCAAAACCTACGACCTGGATGACGACGCCGGCCTGGCAGAGCAATACCGGGTTGACAAGGCACCCGGCATCGTGATTGCCGGGCGAGATGGCGACCAGATCCTGGATTACGGCATTCGCTATTCCGGCATCCCGGCCGGGTCCGAGTTCAGCTCGCTGATCAATACGATGGTGCTGGTCTCCAGCCGCGACTCGGGGTTGGATCCACAGACGCGCCAGGTGCTGGCGGGGCTTAAGAAACCGGTCCACCTGCAGGTATTCGTCACACCTACCTGACCATACTGCCCGCGAGCCGTGGTGCTCGCTCACCAGATGGCGCTGGAAAGCCCCATGATCGAAGCCGAGATGGTCGAGGCGATGGAATTCCCCGAGCTGTCCAACCGCTTCCACGTCAGCGGGGTGCCGCAGACGACGATCAACGCCGGAGCCGGCACAGTTGTTGGTGCGGTGCCTGAAGACCAGCTGCTCAAGGAAATCCAGCGTGCGATCGCCAAGTAAAAAAACGCCGGGCCGCCAGGTCCTACCCTTGATCCTGATCGGGATAGGCCTGGTCGCCCTGGGCATCGCATCCTTCTTGCTGCTGCCTAAGCCGGGACAGGGCAGCCAGGCCAGCGAGGAGGCGGTTTACGCCATCCCGGTGGTGGTGGATTTCCCGGCGCCGCAGATTGAGCTGCGCGACCTGGAAAACCAGCCGGTAGCCCTGTCCGACTATGCGGGCAAGGTCGTCCTGGTCAACAACTGGGCAACCTGGTGCCCGCCGTGCAAGGCCGAGATGCCCACCCTGGAAGCCTATTTCAACGACTACCAGGCGCAGGATTTTGTGATCGTGGCGATTGAAGCCGGCGAGCCGGCAGAAGAAGTGGCCGCCTTCGCCCGCGAGTATCGCCTGTCTTTCCCGGTGTGGCCCGATCCCGACTTTATCTCTCAGACCAGCTTCAAGAATGATGCGCTGCCCAGCTCGTATGTCATCGACCGCCAGGGGCAGGTCCGGCTGGCATGGGTAGGCCCGATCAACCGGGAGCTGTTAGAGCAATACGTTACCCCTTTAATGGAGGAATAATTATGGAAGCAATGGTCAACTGGCAAGGCGGATTAGCCTTCGACGGCAAAGCCGACACTGGATTCCAGATCCGCCTGGATGCGTCTGCAAACGCAGGCGGAGAGGACAGCGGGTTCCGTCCGATGGAGCTGCTGGCGATAGGCCTGGCCGGCTGCACAGCCATGGACGTGATCTCGATTTTGCAGAAAAAACGCCAGGAGGTGACCGGATTCCAGGTGCTGGCGCATATGGAGCGGCGTGAAGCTCACCCCAAGATGTTCAACCACGCTGTGCTGGAATATCTGGTCAGCGGGCACAGCATCGATGAAGCTGCGGTGGTGCGCTCGATCGAGCTCTCCGCTACAACCTACTGCTCGGCGCAGGCGATGTTTGCTCAGATCATGCCGATCGAGCTGCGCTACAGCATCTTTGAAGACCTGGGGGAAGGCCGGCAGGAGCTGGTCACTAACGGTAGCTACACCCTGCCCGAAAAGACTGCCGCATGAGCTTGAAACGTTTCTGGTGGCTGCCTACCGGCAAAGCAGCGGAGATTGAGCCGCAGGAATTTTTTGACTGGCTGAAGAATGGGAAAGCAGTACAGGTGGTTGACGCCCGCACGGCGTTAGAATACCAGCAGGGTACCATCTACCACGCGCAGCACGCCCCGCTGACCGAGATGCCGGGATCCATGGAAAAGCTGGCGCTCGATTCTGAGAAAGCGATTGTGGTATTGTGCCTGACCGGGCACCGCAGCCTGCCGGGAACGCGCTGGCTACGGGCCAGAGGCTACCAGGCATACAGCCTGAGAGGCGGCATCACCGCCTGGAGGCGGGCCGGTTTCCAACTGGATAAATAAATCGTCCTGTGCCTGGCGCTTGACCGGGCACAGGTGCTATTCGATAAAGATCTCGACATGCTCGCCATCTTCTTCGTCGAGCACATCGATTATCTTGCCTTCGGCGCCTTCATTGATCGCCTTGACCAGCTCTTCGAAGTTCACACCGGGGGCGTATTGTGAGGCGATATTCAATCCAGCGTCCACCAGACCGATAGGCAGATTGACGGTGGCTTTGGCTTTCCCGGTGACCATATCGGTCACGCGCACGCGCAGCCAGCGCGCCCCCCTGCCCGCAGCGAACCGGTTGGCTTACGCGCCGTCTTGCGGCTGTCACCCAAGGCGGCCAGTAATTTAGCGCCTTCCTCGGCGCTGATTTTGCCTTCATCGATCATCTTTAAAATCTTCAGGCGCTCTTCACTCGTAACCATCACGCTTCTCCTCGTGAGTTATCCAATATAAATCTGTACCTTCTCGCCATTGCCCTCATCCACTTCGACGTAAAGCGGGTTCTCCGGGCTGGTGTTGCTGCCTACGGCAGCCAGCATGCCTTCCACGTCAATATCTTCCATACCCTTAATGTGTCCCCGGAAGATGCGTAAAATCCAGCCGGCAAACTGCAGGGGCAGGGGAAAGCTGATCGATATGCGCTGCGGAGTCGTGCCAGGCGGCTGCTGGATTCGCAGGTGCAGCCAGCGGGCGGTGCGCGAGCCCCAGCCAATCACAATCAATAAGACGCCCAGGGCGAACGGCAGACTGACGCACAGCATCCAGAAAACCGAACCCGCGGCAGCGGCCAGGGACATCAGGTAGGCAAACAGTATAGTGAACCCGATCCCTATCCACATGGGGATAGCCCAAAGGCTGCGCCAGTGGGTAAAATCCGGCGGGGGAGGCTGCATGGAGCCGGATTGCGGCATATCGGCCGGCGGGAGGGCGGCAGCCCCCGGGAAGCGATCATGCTCCAGGAAATCATCTTTTACATCCCGATCGGCGCTGTTCAGATCCTGCAGGCGCTGCCAGCCTTCCTCGGCGCTGATCTCGCCACGCTCGATCATTTCCAGGATACGCAATCGTTCATTCGGCTCTTCGGTCATCTCAGGCTGATCCTTCACGAGATTCCAGGGCCGCCAGGAGCTGCTCGGCCTCGGCAATGCTGATCTTTTTCTGCTCCAGCATGCGCAGGATCATCAGGCGCTCTTCCTCGGAGACCGGGTCGCCAGCCGAGGCCGTCGCCGATTGAGCCTGCGAGCTGCCAAAACCTTCGAACCCCCAACCCCGGCGAGGGCCGGTCGCGCCATGAGGCGAGGGTGGCCTCGGCGGCATAGGTGGCATGGGCGGGCGGCCGCGCATCGACTCGCTCTGCTGGCGGTATTCCACCTTGCGCTGTATCTTTTCTTGAGCACGCTCGATCTTTTCTTGCGCCTTGCGCATTTTTTCCTGGGCACGCTCCTGGGCGCGCTCATTGGATCGGCGCGCCTGCTCTACGATGCGCTCGACCTGGGCATCGGGCATGCCTGCCCGCCCCAGGTCAGCCGTCAGACGCTCCATCTGCTCGTTCAGCTGGCGAGTCATAGCTTCCATCTGGGCAGCCACCTGCACTTCCACCTGGCGGGAAATATCTTCTGAGAGGCGGGTAAAATCCGCTTCTGTGTCAGCATCCCACTCTCCCTGAGCCGCCCATTCCGGCTGCTGGCTGGAGAGATAAATATGCCCGCCGGCATGTGCGCTCAGCGATGCCCGGCCTTCGCCCAGGAGCAGCTCAGTGCTTTCATTGTAGATGGATTTAGCCTGGCCGGGGAACTTGACCTTGATCTGCCCGTCGCTGGTCAGCGACAGGCGAACGCTGGCATCCACCGGAAGCTCCAGGTAAAGGTGGCCGACTGCCCGAACTTCGTAGGTTTCGCCGGTCATCTGCTCCAGGCTCAGCCGCAGGTTACCTTCAGCTTTCGAACGGAACTCCCCGGAGATCCCCCGCGCCCTCCACATTGCCGTCCACTTTCTCCAGGGTTGCGTCGCCCTGCACGCTGCGCAGGTAGGCATTGCCGCGAACACGCCCGGCAGTGATCGCCCCATTGATTTCGCGGGCAGACATCTCGCCATAGACGCTCTCGATAACAGCACTGGCCACCTCGCGCAACGCCAGCGATCCATAGACCTGCCCAATCTGCAGCGGTTCCTCCAGCCGGCGCAAGCGCGCCTGCCCATGCACTACCTGGATGTGAATATCAGCACCAAATGGAACGCGCATTTCCAGGCTGCCGGTGCAGCGTAGGCTCAGCCGGCCATCGGCTTCCTGGTAATCCAGTGAATCCGGGCTGGCGCGCAGCTCAACCTCGGCCTGATCCCAGCCTTTGATATCCAGGTTGCCATCTACCTGCTCCACAATGATTTCCGGCGTGCTGCCGGTCTCGATACGCTTCTCTGTCATCCTCCACCTCCATCCGTCCGGGAAAAACCCTGGATCAATTCTCCTGCAGGAGCTGCATGGCTTCTTCGGCGCTGATCAGGCCTTTATCCAGGTCTTCCAAAATGCGCTGCCGCTCTTCAAGCCCCATCCCCACCGGCTCTTCGGCTCCACCGGGCTCGTATCCCAGGGCGCGGATGACCTGGTGCAGGCGGTTGCGGATGGTCGGGTAGGAAAGGCCGACTTCGTCTTCCATGCGGCTGATCTTGCCTTCACAGCGGATAAATACTTCAACAAATTCCAACTGCTCGGGAGTAAGCTGGCTGAAAGGACCCCCAGTGAAACGACCCTCGATGGTCGTATCACATTCGCGGCAGTAAATTCGGGTTACAGCAATCTCGCCCCCACACAGCGGGCACTTGGTAGGCAGCTTATTCATCCTTGCACTCCTCGACAGGTATGAACTTAAACACAAAAGCAATTCCATTATATCGAATTATTCAAAAATGTCAAGATATATATTGAATAATTCAATATTCTGAAATGATTTATTAATATTTACAAAATTAGCTTTTATATTTTGAAAATTTTGCGCCTTGAATACCCTGTTAGCGCCGGTCGGTCTGGATAAAACTGGCCCGGTTCGAGCAGGTGCAGGCAGTGACGATCTGGGCGCCGCGCACCAGGGTGCCCTGGTAGATCTCGGGGCCGTCATGCGCTACCCAGCCCTCCAGGGTAAAGCCCAGCACCCCACCGTAGCCATCGGCAGGCACCCATTCGCCGTTATATTTTCGGGCAATGTGGACGTGGGTGCCGGTGCTGCTGCCGCCTTCGCAGGAAGGGTGCCCAATCCGGTCGCCGGGCTGCAGCGACTGCCCTACCGCAGGGCGGCCTGCCTGGCTGACATGCAGGTAAAACACCACCCAGCCGGTGCGCTCGTCCCCATCGCCATCCAGGTCCAGCAATACTTCACCTTCATCAACCCTGGCAACCACTCCGGGAGCCACAGCGGTTACCCAGCGGTCAGACTCCACACAGCCTTGGGTCTGTGAAGGCGGGGCGAAATCAATGGCGGCCAGCGGCTCGCCCTGACCCCAGCCGGTATGCGGGCCGCCGGTGAGCGCCCAGACATCTCCCGGTTCAAACGGCAGGGTAAACTCCGGTTGGGCCAGACTGCCGGGCATATGCGGCTGCTCGTACTGCCAGGGATCGCCAAACAAACTCTGATAGGTGGCCAGGAAGCCATCACCGGAGATGGATTTGCGGTAACCGTCCTGGTCGTAAACGCTGTTGAAATAACTCATCAGGCTGGCAGTGGCGGCATTCTGCCAGGGGTCGATGCGCTCGATGCGCCCATCCGGGAGATCGAGGGAGGTAAGATGGCCTTTTTTATAGTGGTAATAGCCGCCGTTGAGCTGGTTGGTGACCCAAACCAGCTGCAAGAACAGGCCTTCATGCTGCCAGGTACGATTGCCAAACGGGAAGCGCTGCACATCTTCCGGGACTTCGGCCCGGCTGAGAGCGCCGGCCTGATATTCCAGCAGGGCCAGCAGCAAGCGCGGGCTGATGCTATATTTCTGGGCGATCAAGTCAATGATCTGGGCACCGCTGCGGTTGGCGCCAGAGACGTAGCCCTGGTAATCTTTCAGCCAGCCCGGGTGGCTATCCACGAAGGCGGTGGTATCAAATCCAACCTGCGCCGGGCCGTTGATAAACTGGCTGTCCGGCAGGATCTTATCCGGCGGGCCCCAGAAAGGCAGGTAGTAAATCGGGATCTTCATGGGCATGCCCTGAGGCATGGTCGTGGCCGTAGCGGGGATGAAAGCGTTGGCTTCCAGGATTTGCGCCACCGTGGTATTAAAACGGACGGCCAGCACCGGCAGCGTATCGCCCGCCTGGGCAACATAATCCACCAGCTCGCCGGGCTGGTAGATCGGGCGGGTAGGAAAAGGCTCCGGCACACTGACCACATCCTGGGGCAGAGGCGTTTCGCCTATGGCGGGGGCAACCGCCGGCCCCACAGCCAGAGAACCCGCCTGCGGTACACAGCCGCTCAGCGCGACCAATGCCGCCAGCGCCAGCAGCAGCAGGCCAGTGGGGTTCATCCAGGAAGGTGCAAATTTTACCCGTTTCAAAACGCTAATCCCGTATCCGTGCTTCAAACCCATCATTCTTGAACCGGCCGGCGAGGGTGGATTTTCTCCGGCGTGCGGCTGATGCGGCTGGAGCGGTTGCCGTTGAGGTTGGCCAGAACCGTATCTTCGCCCCGCGACAGCCAGCCCTTGTAAGGCTGTGCACCGGCATGCGCCGTCCATCCACTCATGACAAACGGCAGCCGGCCCCCGGCGGCAATCCACTCCCCATTATACTTGCGTGCGACATGCAAATTAACCCCGGTAGCGGGGCCTCCTTCGCAAGAAGGGTGCCCAATGCGCTCGCCACGGCGCAGGTAAGTGCCAGCCGCCACCCGATCTTTGGCGGCCACATGGACATAAAGGATAGCCCAGCCGGTCTGCTCCAATCCATCCGCACGACCGTAGACGGTCCTGCCGTTCTGCACGGTATCATCCAGATCCTGCACCACAACGCCGTTCTCTGAGCGCACCACGATTCCATCCGCCATAGCCAGCACCCAGGCCTGTGATTCGATGCAGCCTGATTTACCGGCCGCCGGGGCAAAATCCAGCGCAGCCAGCGAACCGATAACTTCCCAGGCGCGGTGCGGGCCGCTGGTCAGGCTCCATATCGCATTCATCTCAAACGGCAAGATAAGCGTCGGCTGGCCCAACCCGGCAGGCAGGTTTGGCTCGAAGTTGCGGGCCAGATCGGAGGGATCGCCAAACAGGCGGCGGAACACGGCCTGGAAGCCAGATTCGGGGTCGAAGAGCCGCTCCCATTCTTCCTCTGGCTGGGTCGACTGGTGAGCCTGTGCGAGCTGCACAAAGTAATACTGCAGCGCCACGCTGCCCGGATTGGAGGCCGGGTCCGGGCGGTAGATCGACCCATCCGGAAGAGTTCAGCTGGGTGAGCCAGCCTTCACGCCAGCCGTAAAACCCGGCCGAAAGCTGGTTGGAAGCCCACCACAGCTGCCCATACAACCCATTGCGGCGATAATCTTTGACCCCCAGGGAATAGCCGCTTTGCAATTCCTGGTCGGACTGGCCAGTGACACACTGGCAGGAATACTCAAGCAGCGCCAGAAGCAGGCGAGGATTGATCGAGTTTTCCAGCGCTACCCGCCCAATGATCTGCGCGGCCGGCACCCAACCCGGGTCTTCCAGATATTGGCGGTGTCGCCCCAGGGCGCCGCCGGAGCGCGCCAGGGTATCCTCCAGGTCAAAGCCGAGTGCTGCCGGGGAGTACACCACCTGGCTATCCGGAATTTGCAGGCTTGCCCATAATGTGCCAAGGTTGGATTGCCGAGCAGGTCGCACCGCGGAAATAGGGATGAGCCAGAAAATTAAAATCAACCCCAAATTGATCCGCCAGAAATGGCCGGAAAGGGCCGGTGCCGGTTCAGGGATCATCCGCCGTGCGATTAATAATGGACGTAGCATCACTGAGGACGGAGGCAGTGATGGTCTGGTCGCCGCGGGTGAGGGTGCCTTTGTAAGCTTCAGATCCGGCATGCGCAACCCAACCGCCCAGGTTGAAAGGCAGCGGGCCATCGGCTGGGATCCATTCACCATTAAATCGGCGCACCAGATGGACATGAGTGCCTGTGGCAGTTCCGCCCTCGCAAGAAGGGTGACCAAGCGGGTCACCGGCATCAACCCAATCCCCGGCTTTCACGCGCCCCTTCTCGGCGAGATGCAAGTAGACCAGCACCCAGCCGGTTTGCTCGCGGCCATCCCCATCCAGGTCGATGACCACCAGGCCCTCGCCAGTACGGGTAACCAGGCCAGAGGCGGCCGCCAGCGCCCAGGTTGGGGTTTCCACGCAGCCGGAGGTGATGGCGCCGGGGGCAAAATCCAGCGCGGCATAGGCGCCTTCCTGCTCCCAGGCGCCGTGTGGTCCGCCGGTAAAACTCCACTCCCAGTTCCGCACAAAGGGCAAGGTGAGGGGCGGCTGTGCCAGGCCAGTTGGAAACAACGGCTCGACATGACTGGCGCGCTCCCAAGGATCGGGAAACATGCTTGCGTAGAATGCCGGAAAGCCAGTCTGCGGATCCAGTGCCTGCTTCCAGGCATCGCCCTGGTACAGCTGGGCAAAATAATACTGCAAGGCCACCGTACCCGCGTTCAAATCCGGCGCCAGGCGCTGCGTGCTGCCATCCGGAAATGCAATCTCCGTCATGCGGCCTTCGCGGTAGGCATAATAGCCGGTCGACAGCTGGTTTACCGCCCAGACAAGCTGCCTGTAAAGATCCACATAGCGGTCGTTGCGGTATCCCAGGGGATAAACGAGTGCATCACGCTCGGTGGGGGTGCCGAAAACCCAACCGCTCTGATATTCGAGCAGCGCCAGCAGCAGGCGCGGGTTGATCGAGTTATCCAGGGCGATGCGCTCTACGACGGCGGCGCCGCTCAGGGTGCCAAAATTCTTGCGCCATTCCCTGGCGATACTCAGGTATCCACCTGCCTGTGCGGTAAAAGCCAGGGTATCAAAATCGGCCGCCGAAGGGGAATAGACCACTTCGCTATCCGGCAGCAGGCGCTCGGCAGAGGTGGTCTCGCCCAGGCGCGCCGGGATAAACAACAGCTGGCCGGGCGTGAGATAGGCGGTCTCCGGGATAGGGTCGGCAGAGTTGATCTCGGCAGGATCGACCCCAAAGCGCCCGGCCACCACCGGCAGGGTATCGGCGGCCTGGGCGTAATACAAGATCGGTACATCACCGGTCTGCGGCCCGCCGGAGGGGACCGCTGTGCGCCCGGTTTGCGGATGGCGGTCGACCCACTGGGCCGTGGCGTCTGGGGTGGCGGCTTCCTGGGTCAGGGTCTGCGGTGCAGGGGCAGCCGTCTCAGCGACGGGCAGGGAATTTATCTCCAGGCGGCCCGAATCCGGCCCGCTGGGCGGCAGCCAGACAGCCGGGGCCGCCGTGCAGCCGGCAAGCCAAAGGACCAGAATCAACCAGATCGATCGCTTCATCGCGAAATCGCATTCTCCGGGGAGCGGCCATCATAGGCCTCGATGCGGCGCCCAGCCCGCTGCAGGTAGCCATCGTATTCTCTACCCAGCCCGCTGGAGGTCCAGCCATCCAGGTTAAAGGTCAGGTCCTCGTCGGCGGAAATCCACTCGCCGTTATATTTGCGCGCCAGGTGGACGTGGGCGCCGGCCGAAACGCCGCCCTCACAGGAAGGGTGCCCGATGCGCTCCCCTGCATTCAGGTAGGTGCCCACCGGCACGCGGTCCTGCCGGTCGATATGCAGGTAAAGCAGGGCCCAGCCGGTCTGCTCGAGGCCGTCGCCGTCTAAATCCTGGATGACGACTCCATCCTGGGAGCGCACAACCAGGCCATCGGCAGCCGCCGTCACCCAATCAGGGCTGATCACGCAGCCCAGGCCTTCGCCGGGGGGCGCAAAATCCAATGCCGCCCAGGCCGAGCCATCCCCCCAACCGCCATGCGGGCCGCCGGTAAAAGACCATTCTTTGCCGGGCTCGAATGGCAGCTGCAGCGCCGGCTGGGACAGGTCGGAGGGAACTAAGGGCTCGTAAGTAAACTGGAAGGGGTTGCCAAACAGGTTGTAATAGACGGCCGCCACGCCCCCATCACCGACCGCCTGCTCCCAGCTGGGGCGATCGTAAAGCACCGAGAACATATGCTGTACGCCAGCGGTACCGGCG
Organism: uncultured Chloroflexia bacterium; assembly: GCA_963744375.1. Lineage (GTDB taxonomy): Bacteria > Chloroflexota > Anaerolineae > Anaerolineales > UBA4823 > CTSoil-045. The sequence goes on from CAVUTH010000003.1 coordinate 411,120, forward strand.
TTGATCGTCGGGTTGACCGGCACTACATCGCCATCCCCCAGCAGCCAGGCATTGATCCCATTGGCGCGCCATAAGTAATAGCCGCGGTTGAGATTGTTGGCCGCCCAGGATAGCTCATAATACAACCCTTTGCGGGCCGGGTTACGCACGCCGATCGGGTAATCCTGCTTGCCTTCTTTCGGGTTGGGGTTGGAGAGCCAGCCGCCCTGGTATTCCAGCACCGCCAGGAGCAGGCGCGGGTTTACCGAGTACTCCAGCGCCACGCGCTCCACAATCTGCGCGCCGCTGGCCGGCTGCCCGTCGACTTCCTCGCTGTGGCGCTTGAGGTAGCCGCCCTGATTCTGGACAAAGGCGGCGACATCGAAGCCGGCGGCTGGCGGGCCATACACCAGCTCCGAGTCGGGGATGACTTTATACGCCGGACCGATCTTGGATGGATCCGGCAGCGGGATGGTCAGCACCTGGCCGACTTCCAGCAGATCCGGGTTGGCGAGCTGGTTTTCGTCGACCAGCTGCCGCAAGCCGACCGAATACCTCTGAGCGATGCGCCCCAGGCTTTCGCCGGCCTGGACCGTGTGCTGCTCAATTTCGGTGCGCAGGTTGGGCAGTGGGTGAGGGGTATCGGGGGTGGGGGTAATAACCGGGCTGGCAGCGGTGGGCGCAAGACGCGCAATTCCTCCCGATCCGCCGGTGTTGGCGGATTGGGGGGTGCTGCCAGGCAACTGAAGGGAGACACTCCAGGTATCCTGGCTACGCTTTTGTAAGCTGCGGACCCCGGCGATTGCCATGCCTGTGACAATCGTGATGGTAATCAACAGCAAGGCTATACTGGGTCGGATTTCTCGGCGGTCCATGTCTTGATCAGAAGAGGATTTTACCATAGCGGAGAATGCAGAGAATCGAGCCATTTAAGCCTGCCAGACTCTTGACAGGCGGAAAAACAGTGATACAATACAGTCAATTATACAATAATACAATTCGACAATGATACATTTTAGGAAAATCCAATGGTAACAGAACCTCCCCATGCAGTTTGAGCTTGATTTTCGCTCCGGGCAGCCGATCTATCTGCAGATCGCCGACCAGATCCGCCAGAAAGTAGTCAGCGGCGAGCTAAAGCCCGGCGACCAGCTACCGACTGTGCGCCAGATGGCCACCGACCTGCGCATCAATTTCAACACGGTAGCCCGGGCCTATCGTTTGCTTGACGAGGCCGGCCTGATCTCGACACAGCACGGGCGCGGTACATACATCTGGGAGCAAGACTCCCCGCAGGTCGCCCAGCTGCTGCGACAGGAAGGCATTGAAGTGCAGGCCAGGCGTTTCCTGCACAACGCCCAACAGCAGGGCTACACACCCGAGGAAGTACAGGCAGTCTTCAATGAGCTGATGGCAGCCTGGCGACAGGGAGACGATATCCCTGATGAAGAATAGCTCACAATCAACTCGGTTTTCAAGTGAAGAAACCAACGTTAAGGTATTGAGGATACCAAAGTGCAAAAATGGACACATCAAACCCCACAACAGACCCAAAAAGTAACAAGCCGCCCGAAACAACGCGCATCAGCGGTATTGCCGTCACGCTGTTCATCGTGTTATTCCTGATCGCCATCGGCGGCGCCATTCTTCTGGACACCCAAGGATACTCAACCAACCTGGCAATTGCCTGGGGAGTGGTCTTTACCCTGATCGGGTTATATTTCCTGTTTGCGATCAAGGTGGCACAGCAATGGGAGAAAGCGGTGCTCTTACGCCTGGGTAAATTCAAAGGGCTGCGCGGTCCCGGGCTGTTCGTGATCCTGCCGGTGGTGGATAGCACCGTCAACTGGATCGATCACCGGGTGATGGTGACGCCTTTCAACGCTGAAAAGACCCTGACCAAGGATACAGTCCCGGTAGACGTGGACGCTGTCCTGTTCTGGATGGTGTGGGATGCTGAGAAAGCCGCTTTGGAGGTGCAGAATTACCGCGCGTCGATCACCTGGGCCGCCCAGACCGCGCTGCGCGAGATTATCGGCCAGATGAACCTGGCGGAAATCCTGGTCGGGCGCTCAAAAATGGACGCCGACCTGCAGCGCATTATCGATGAGCGCACCACGCCCTGGGGTGTCTCGGTGCAGTCCGTCGAGATCCGGGATGTAATCATCCCGCGGGACCTGGAGGACGCGATGAGCCGCCAGGCGCAGGCTGAGCGCGAGCGCCAGGCACGTGTCATCCTGGGCGAGTCCGAAAAGCAGATTGCATCCAGCTTCGCCGAAGCTGCTGAGGCTTATATCAACAACCCGACCGCGCTGCACCTGCGCGCAATGAACATGCTGTTTGAGGGCCTGAAAGAGAAAGGCGCCATGATCATTGTGCCTAGCAGCGCCGTAGAAACGATGAACCTGGGCGGATTGAGCGGCCTGGTAGCCCTGGCCAACAGCATGGCGCCTAAGAGCGAGTAGATAGCCATGACCGAGCAGAATCAATGGGAGTACCGCGTACAGACCCTGGGCAGCACCTGGCACGAACCGAAGGACAGCGAAGTTGCCACCCTGTTGTCTGCCTGGGGAGCTGAGGGCTGGGAGATGGTCAGTGCGACGCATACCACCGGCAATAAACTGATGCTGGTTGCCCGGCGCCCACTCAGTGATATTGATCGCCGCCGCAGATCCTATCCCTAATAACAAAAAAGTTTCACGTGAAACAATATCCGGGATGGTCGGGATATCCCGACCATCCCGGCAGTAATCAAGGAGACAACATGCTATCACAAGAACTGCAAACCCTGCTCCTGCTGGCCAGCCCGATCTTCCTGATCCAGATTGGCCTGGCAGTCTATTCCCTGGTGGACCTGGCCAAACGCAAGCTGACCCGCGGGCCGCGCTGGCTGTGGGCCGTACTGCTGGTTCTGGGCGCTGTCAGTGTACCCATGGGGTTGATCACCAGCGCTCTTTATTTGCTGTGGGGGCGGCAAGTCGAGGCGGCCTTATGATCCGCGTCGAAAACCTGGTCAAGACCTACGCACAGGTACGCGCCCTGGATGGGCTGAACCTGCGCGTCGAGGCCGGAAAAGTATATGGTTTCCTGGGGCCGAACGGTGCCGGCAAGACTACCACCTTGCGCATTCTCTCCGGGCTGGCGCGGCCGGATGCCGGCCAGGCCTGGATCATGGAGCAGCCGGTGGCATTTGGCTCGGCGCCCCTGCGCAAGATGATCGGCGTGCTGCCGGAGGAGCCGGCCTTTTACCCGTGGATGACGCCGCGGGAGCTGCTGCGCGATTTGACTGCCCCACTTTACGGCATGTCGCCGGCGGATTCAACTCGCAAGACCGCCGAGCTGCTCGAGCGGGTGGGCTTGAGCAGCGCCGCCGACCGGCGCATCGGCGGCTTTTCCCGCGGCATGCGCCAGCGCCTGGGATTGGCGCAGGCGCTGGTGCACCAGCCCAGCATCCTGCTGCTGGATGAACCGGTCAGTGCCCTGGACCCGGCCGGGCGTAAAGAAGTGCTCGAGCTGATCGACAGCCTGCGCCGGCAGGCCACGATCCTGCTCTCCACGCACATCCTGGCGGATGTCGAGCGAGTGTGCGATATGGTCGGGATCATCCACCACGGGCAGCTGGTGATCGAAGCAGAACGGGAAAGCCTGCTGGAGCGCTACGGCGTGCCGGTGATCGAGGTCGAGTTTGAAGGCGCTTTAAAGGCCTGGAGCGAGCAAGCCGGGAGCCTGCCGGGCGTGGAACAGGTCTCGCTGGCCAATCACACCGCCCGCCTGCGGGTCAAGGACGCTGCCACCAGCCTGCCAGCGGTGCTGCAGTCGATCATCGGACAAGGATTGCCTGTAGCGCGCGTCGAAATTGTGCGCCCATCTCTGGAAGATGTATTCTTGCGCCTGACCGAAGAAGCACCCCAACAATGAACGGCCGCAGGAACCACACAAAACGGCTGTAAACCCCGACTGGAGCCGAGCCATGTTCATGACTTTATTGAAAAAAGAGCTGCGCGAGCAGCGCCGAACGCACCGCCTGCTGATTTTCCTGGCAGCATTCACCCTGATCGGCCTGCTCTCCCCGCTGATTGCCCGCTATACCCCTGTGCTCCTGCGCAGCATCCCCGATTTACCGGCCGGGCTGGCCGAATTGATCCCCGACCCTTCTATAAAAGATGTCGTTGACCAGTACCTGAAGAATTTCAGCCAGATCGGCCTGCTGCTGGTGGTCGTGTTGACCATGGGCCTGGTCGCGCAGGAAAAAGAGCGCGGTACGGCTGCCATGCTGTTCAGCAAACCGGTGCGCAGAGCCACGTTTGTACTGGGAAAGTGGCTGGCCAGCCTGTCCAGCCTGCTGGCGGGACTGGCGCTGGCGGCGGTTGGCTGCCTGCTGTATACATATATCCTGTTCGGGCCGCTGCCGGTGGCCGATTTCCTGGCGCTCAACGCCCTGCTGGCGGTTTTTCTGGGGGTCTACCTGACCCTGGCCCTGGCAGGCAGCACCCTGGCACGCAGCCAGTCCATGGGTGCACTGGCGGCGTTCGTGCTGGTGGTTGTGGTGCTGGTATTGGGTTCGGTGCCGCGCCTGGGAGACTACATGCCCGGGCAGCTGCTGGCCGGAGGGCATGCGCTTTTGATGGGAGGATCATTCGATGCCTGGCCGGCGCTGGCCGGCTCGCTGGTGTTAGCCGGGCTGGCGCTGCTGGGCGCCTGCCTGTTCATTGAACGCGAAGAGCTGTAATCAGGACAAGGGGTGGAATTGTTTCATGTGAAACAATCAGACGCCGGCTTTGCGCCCCCAGATCTCTAGCGTCTCTTCTACCATATCCAGGTATGCGTCCAGGGCTGCCAGGCGCTCATCAAAAGCGGTGCCCAGCAGGCCCAGGTACTCGAAGGCCTGTCGCCAGGCTTTCAGATTCTCCGGCGCAGGCGGCTGAGCGCTGACCGCCATCGTCCAGGTATGCAACAGCGGCCACAGGATAGCCTGAGGCTGGCTGCCTTTCAGCAGCTCCAGGAAGGCCTGCCGATAGTACACCAGCCGGTGGGGATGCAGGCGCACCGGCCTGCCTTCTTCTGGCAATGCCTGGTATGCCGCCTGCCAGACGGGAATCCAGGTTGACAGAACGTCGTCTTCCAGGTTAGGGGCTCCCAACAAGCCAAGCAAACCGGCATGCAGTCCGGGTTTCCCCACTGCGGCTGCCCGGGCCGGGTAAGAGAGTAAGAACCTGCGTTCGGTTAGCGGCCCGCCGCTCAGGCTGGCAATAGCATTGGCGGCGCTGCTTACGGCGCGCAGGTATTCCGTTACCTGCGCTGTGCCCTGCTCGAAGGGTTGGTTGTGAAACGAGAGCCAGATACGACGGGCAGTGTCGGCCTGAGTCTGCGCCCGCTCCAGGACGTGGTCGGCGCGATCGAACTGGCCACGCACACTGGCGATGGTGAAATCCAGGAAATGCTGCGGGTCGTACAGCGAACGGCAGCCTTTCAAGATAGGGCCCAACCAGGCATCCACCCGCAAGGTGCGAGTATTGCGGTAGTCTGTGAAACGATGATGGGCAATATCCAGGTGGACTTCGTCAGTCAGGCGCACGATCTCGCGTCCGAGCGGCGTGTCGTCGGTATGGATAAAAAACAGGTCGATGTCGGCAGTGCCACCCAACAGGAAAGAGTCTTCCAGCAGCGCGCCGGACAGGTAGACGGCAATCAGGTTGCGGTCCAGGCGCGTGCGCTGGGCTACCGTGTCACGGGCGATATTGAGCAGGGTGTCTCGAGTGATGCGCATCGATTAATCGAAGAGAAGCACACGCCTTGGGGCTTATGCTTCGTCAGGGAGCTCCAGCGGCAGCTCCGGTTGGAAGGGCGTAATCTTCATTGCCTGGCGGATGCGCTCCTCGACCGTCTGAAGGTCGGCGGAGTTGTGGACGAAATCCAGGTGATTGGTGTCCAGCGTCAGGACCGGAGAGCGCCGGGAGCGGTGGTCGGCAAAAAAGGCTTCGTAAGCCTGGTTCAGCTCGGCAATATAGTTACGCTCCATGTTGCGCTCGTAAGGACGGTCGCGCAGGGTAATACGCTCCATCAAGGTGTCGACATTCGCCCGCAGGTAAACCACCAGATCGGGGGGCGGGATTTTTTCCGCCAGAGCTTCATGCACCTGGTGGTAGGTCTCCAGCTCATCGCCAAACAGGTTAATGCCGGCAAAGAGGGCATCTTTTTCGAAGGTGTAATCGGCAATCAGATTTTTACCGCCGGACAGGATGGTGGGCACAGCCCGCCGCTGCTGGTGGTAGCGGCTGAGCAGGAAGAAAATCTGCGTCTGGAAGGCATAGCGCTGGCGGTCGCTGTAGAAATCGGAGAGGAAGGGGTTTTCTTCGAAGACCTCTAACAGCACATCGGCCTGAAATGCGCTCTGGAGCAGCCGCGCCAGGGTGGTTTTGCCAACGCCGATCACGCCTTCAATTGCCATGTACATAAGCGGTCAAATCCTGTATCAAATCCATTTATTATTGCATTATCTTACAATCATGCAATATATAATACATTACTGCATTATATACCGGTCTCCTGGTTGCCCATCTCCCGCTAAGGATACCAGCCTTTGCGCCAGAATGCAACGGATTTTCCCTGCGTCTATTGACATATGCCCGTCTCGCGCTAAAGTTAATGTATTGAATAAGCGCTCTTACCTTACCCAAGGAGGTCATGCATGGCAACATTGAACCGTGTACAGCTCATCGGGCGGTTGGGACGAGATCCCGAAACCCGCTACACGCCCACCGGAAAAAAGGTGACCAATTTTAGCATTGCGGTTAACCGGCGCTGGAAAGGTGAAGATGGCGAATTCAAAGAATCCACCGATTGGTTCAACATCGAAGCCTGGGGGTATGTGGGCGAAAAATGCCAGGAAAACCTGAGTAAAGGCCGTCAGGTTTACCTGGAGGGTCGATTGCACACCGACCGCGTGGGCGAAGGGGAGGAAGCGCGCTACTATACCAAAGTCGTAGCCCTGAATGTGCAAATCCTGGACCGCAAACCCGAGGAAAAAGCGGTCGAGGAAGAGGAAGAGTTCCCGTTCGGGTAAACGCCGGACTATGCCTGGCGCATCGCTTCCAGCAGGGCTTCAATAGCCAGCTTGCCCGACTGGAGGCGATGCGGTACGGATGAAAGCGGGCTAACCGAAGCGGCGGCATCCGCCAGCACCCGGGCGCGGTCTGTGCCGCCGCGCTGCTTGGCCTGCATGTAAGCCACTCCTAGATCGAACAAGAACCCCATATCCAGGGGGCTATCGGCGGTTGGTTTGCCCGCCTCAATGTCTTTCCAGCCGGCCAGGGCAGCCAGCAGCGCCTTCAGCACGTCTTTGGAGCGGGTTTCCCCGGTCTGTTCGACTTCTTCTTTATTTTCTCTCAATGCCTGCCGGACATAGCCGACAAAATCATCCAGACCCAGGTCGTGTTTGCGAAACTGAAATGCCATCTGCGCCAGTCCGCTGCTGTAGACGCGGGCTGAGCCGTTATTGGACTGCTCTCCCAGCAGGCCGGCGGCGTACTGCATGGCCTCTGCCAGGGGGGCAGCCTGCTTTTCCTCGGCGGCGCGGGCTGCCAGGTGAAAAACGGCGATCATATGATCGCCGTGATTCCCATTCATCAGGTCGGCCTGGTTCAGCAACTCCCGGTTTCCGGTGAGAGCCTGCTCCACGGCCGCAAAGAGGGGCGCCAGCTCGAGCGGCGGCTTTTCACTCATCCCGGCTCAAGCCACCGGCAGCGCTTCGAGCTGCCCTACCAGACGGGCGAGCACGTCGAAACCGCCCTGCCAGAATGCCGGGTCATGCATATCAATCCCGGCCTCGGTCAGGATTTGCTCGGGCGAGGCGGAGCCGCCTGCCGCCAGGATATCGATGTAGCGCGGCTTGAAGTCTTCACCATCCTGCTTGAACTGCTGGTAAAGCGAGAGCACCAACAGCTGGCCAAAAGAATAGGCGTAGACATAAAAAGGCACATTATAGATATGGGGGATAGAAACCCATTCCCAACGGAACTCATCGCTGATCTCAAGAGCGTCGCCAAACTGCTCGCGCAGGTTTTCCATGTAAGCCGCCGACAGCTCGTCGGTCGTGGCGCCCTGCTCAATCATTTCATGGGCCTGACCCTCGAACAAGGCAAAGAAGGCCTGGCGCATGATGGTGGCATAAGCGTCATCCATCTGGCTGAAGAGCAGGTCGCGCCGCACCGCCTCGTCGCTTTCCTCGGCCAGCAGCCGGTCGATCAGCAGCATCTCGGCAAAAGTAGACGCCGTCTCGGCCAGGGGCAGGCTGGGGTGTTGGGTAAAGTGGCTGTGGTGCTCGGCCAGCATCGAGTGCATGGCGTGCCCCAGTTCGTGGGCCAGGGTGGCAACATCCTCGGCCCGGCCCTGGTAATTGACCAGCACGTAAGGCGTTAGATCAGGGGTGATGGTGGCGCAAAACGCGCCGCTGCGCTTGCCCTTGCGTACCTCGCTATCCAGGTGCTGCTCGTCGAAAACACGCCGGGCCAGGCGGGCGGTCACCGGCAAAAAGGCATCAAATGATTCCAGCACGGTGTGCGCCGCCTGATCGAAAGAATAGCGGCGATCGGATTTCACCAGCGGGGCATAAATATCGTAGCGGCGCAGCTTTTCCATTCCCAGCCAGCGCGCTTTCAGGCGAAAATAACGCTGGAAAACCCCGGTGTTGCGCCGGCAGACTTCCAGCAGGGTGTCCACCACATCATTGGGGATATCGTTGTACAGGTTGCGGGCTGCGATCGGATTGGCGAAGCCGCGCAGACCCATCTTTTCACTGCGCCAGTCGCGCACCAGGGCCTGATATAACTGGCTCAGAATTGAGCCGTCTTGCCCGAATACCCGATATAACTCCTGATAGGCGCGGGCGCGCAGGTCGGGGTCGGCATCACGAACGCAGGTCATCAGCTCGCCGCGAGTCAGCTCCTTTTCCTCCCCGTCGATGTTTACCTTGAACAGGTAGCGGTTGGTCAGGCTGGCATACAGATCATTCAGCGCCCGAGAGCCGGTGACATCCTTAATATTGATCACCTTCTCTTCGGCCTCGCTGAGTGTGTAGGGTTTTTCGTGGCGAATTCCTTCCAGCCAGTAGCGGTAGTCGCCGGCGATATCCAACAACCGGTTGGCTGCCGGCTCGTCCAGCGCCTTCCACCACAGCTCAAAAAACAGCAGGCGATTCTGGATGCCGGCTAAATACTGATCGATGCGCCCCATGAAGGCCTGGACGACCTGGTCTTGCGTGTCAGCGGAGAATCGCAGGTGTGCGAAAGCGCTAATTCGGTAGTGGAAATCGATAATATCTTCGTAATGCCGGATGATGCCCAGGAAATCTGCCGCCCAAAGTTGCGGGGATAGGCGCGCACGGTGGCCCTCGAAAGCGGTCACAAGGGATTCCAGCTCGCGCATGGCTTGCTGCATCTCGGGGCTATCCTGCCCGGAGAAGAGCTCGTCTAGATTCCAGGGGGAGAGTTGGTAGGTTTGGCTCATGGCAATGTCACCTCTTGGTTATATATCCTGACTTCATCCAGCAAACTTATCGTTTTCTACTAAGCGGTATGCCTGCCGCAGGCGATCAATGGGGTAGAGGGCGCCGGCGGCTTCGTCCAGGTAATACCAGATCTCCCAACCGTTGCAGGGGGCCTGGCAGATGTGGCGGGCGATCTGGTGGATGGAACCGCGCCGCCCATTATACTCCAGGGCGCCATCCGCCATGACCTGGGCAGCAATCGAACGGTCGCCTCGATAGTACAGCCGGTCACCCGGGCGCAGCAGGTCATTGGCCAGCAGACGGCCGAATGGCAGGCGCGGCTGCTTGCGCCGGTCGGGGGTATCAAAGTAGTGGGGATCATACGGCACGGGGTCGGTCTGTGCGATGCGCTGGACAGCCAGGGAAATATAGCGCGGCTCCCGCTCGATGCCAATCCAGCGACGGTGGAGCCGTTTGGCAACCACACCGGTAGTACCGGTGCCAAAGAAGGGGTCGAGCACCACGTCTCCCGGATTGGTGCCGGCCTGCAAGATGTAATACAGCAGGGCTTCCGGTTTCTGGGTGGGGTGCGCTTTTTCGCCATCCTGGCGCAGGCGCTCGGGACCGTTGCAGATCGGCAGGCGCCAATCACTGCGCATCTGCAGCCCGTCGTTCAAGGCTTTCATAGCCTGGTAATTGAAGATATAGGGAGCGCCGCGCTTCTTCTGAGCCCAGATGAGATTTTCGTGGGCGTTGGTAAAGCGCACGCCGCGAAAATTGGGCATGGGGTTGTCCTTGATCCAAACAATGGAATTTAGAATCCAAAACTCCAGGTCCTGCAGGGCGGTGCCTACCCGGTAGATGTTGTGGTAGGTGCCGATCACCCACAAGGTGCCGCTGGGCTTGAGCACACGCCGGCAGGCCGCCAGCCAGCGGTGGGTGAAGGCATCGTAGGCAGAGAAATTGGGAAACTGGTCCCAATCGTCGTCCACCGCGTCGACCCGGGTTTGGTTTGGGCGCCAGAGATCCTGGTGCAGCTGCAGGTTATAGGGGGGGTCGGCAAATACCAGGTCAATCGATTCGGCGGGCAGGGAGTCCAGGATCTCCACGCAGTCCCCCTCCAGCACTTGATTGAGCGGCAGCTCGACCTGGCGATCCAATAGGTTGCGCCTGCTAAACGTGGAAGCGGATGTGCATGATGTCGCCATCCTGCACGATGTACTCTTTGCCTTCCAGGCGCAGCTTGCCGCGCGAGCGCGCTTCTGCCATGCCTCCCAGGGCCATCAGGTCCTGATAGGAGACGACTTCCGCCCGGATAAAGCCTTTTTGCAGATCGGTATGGATCACGCCGGCGCCTTCCACAGCGCTGGCGCCACGCCGGATTGTCCAGGCGCGCACCTCATCCTCACCTACGGTGAAGAAGGACTGCAAGCCCATCAAATTATACGAGAGGTGGATTACGCGGGAGAGACCAAGCTCTTCGATGCCGTACTCGCCCATGAACATCTCGGCCTCGTCCGGCGGCAGCTGAGCCAGCTCCATCTCCAGCTTGCCCTGCAAGCCAACCACCTGGGAGCTGAGATGTGGATATTCCATCGCCGGGGCAGGCTGCGCATCCGAAAGGTTGAGCAGGACGAGGATGGGCTTGCGGGTGAGGAAACCGAATCCAGAGAGTATTTTTTCGTCTTCTTCGGACATTTCCACGTCCCGCAGCGGCATATCCTGCGCCAGTGCATCTTTCATGCGCTCAAAGAGCTGCATCTCGCGGTCGATGACGGCTTTATCACGCCCGCCGCCCTTGCGGCGCTCTTCGCCCAGGCGTTCCAGCTTGCGCTCGATGGAAATCATGTCGTTGAGCAGGAACTCTCCATCCATGATGGCAATATCTCGGGCCGGGTCGAGACTGCCGGAAGGGTGGGGCACGCTGGCGTTTTCAAAGCAGCGCACGACGTGCACAAAACCATCCATCTGAGTCAGCTGGTTGAGCAGCTGACCGGAGATGCCGGCCTTGGCCGCACCGCCTTCCAATCCGGCAATATCGGCGTAGGTCACCTTGGCGTAAATCTTCTTCTCCGGCTTGAACATCTCGGTCAGGCGGTCGACGCGCGCGCATCGGGCACGTCCACTACCGCCGTATGGACTTCAAAACGCCCGCCGCTCATGGTGACAGGCTGATCTCCACGCGTCAGAGCGTTGAAGATGGTCGTTTTTCCAGATTGAGGCAGTCCTATAATTCCCAGGCGCATGGCACCATTTTACCCCATCCTTGACCGGGCAACCAACATTCGATATACTATAGCCGCAGTACGAAACAAATCGCCGGAGTGGCGGAATTGGCAGACGCGCGCGACTCAAAATCGCGTTCCCTCGGGAGTGTGGGTTCGACTCCCACCTTCGGCACTCATCTTTATCGGGAGGCTAAGCATGCCTCCCGATTTTGCTGAATATCCATGCCGGTGTAATACTCACAGCGGCTGAATTCGCATATAATAACTTCAAATGCATTGAAACTTCCCAACTGGAGAATCTCTCATGTCATCCCTCGATTCGATCCTGGCCGTTATCCTGGGCGGGGGCGTTGGCAAGCGCCTGTACCCACTCACCAAGCAGCGCTCCAAGCCGGCGGTGCCGATCGCCGGTAAATACCGCCTGATTGATGTTCCGATCAGCAACTGTATCAACTCCAACATTTACCATATCGCCGTGCTGACGCAGTACAACTCGGTGTCGCTGCACCGCCACATCACCCAGACTTACACTTTTGACGATTTCCACCGCGGCTGGGTGCAGATTCTGGCGGCCGAGCAGACGCCGCGCAGCAGCGACTGGTACATGGGCACTGCGGATGCCGTGCGCAAACAGATTCTGGAAATCCGCGCCTCCGGATCGGAATATGTGCTCATCCTGGCGGGCGATCACCTGTACCGCATGGATTACGGCGAGATGGCCGAATTTCACTGGGATAACCAGGCCGAGATCACGGTTGCAGTGCAGCCGGTGCCGGCCGGCGAGGCTGGCCGCTTTGGCCTGCTGAAGCGCGACCCCGATTATCACATCTCTGCTTTTGTAGAGAAGCCGCGCGACCCGGAAGTGCTGGCGCAATTCGTCAGCCGGGAGGACGCCGAACGTCCCTTCCTGGGATCGATGGGTATTTACATCTTCAATACCGACGTGCTGATCGACCTGCTGGAAAACTCCACCTACGCTGATTTCGGGGCGCAAATCATCCCCAGCGCCCTGTCTACCCACCGGGTGTTCGGCTTCGATTTCGACGGCTACTGGGAGGATATTGGGACAATCCGCTCCTTCTACGATACCAACCTGAGCCTGGCGCACCCGAATTCGCCCTTCAATTTCTCCGACCCGCGCTTCCCAATTTACACGCGGCCACGCCACCTGCCCGGCTCAGTCATCGATGGCGCTACGCTGCACAACGTCCTGCTGGCGGACGGCTGCCAGATCAAGGAAGCAGTGATCAGCAACAGCATCGTCGGCCTGCGCGCCCAGATTGCCGGCGGCGTGCAGATGAAGGACACGATCATGATGGGCGCCGACTACTACGATCAGCCGAACGTACTACCCAGGGGCGGCATCCCGCTGGGGATTGGCGCTAACTGCAGCATCGAAGGCGCGATTATCGATAAGAACGTCCGTATGGGCGAAAACGTGGTCATCCGCCCCTTCCCGCGCGGCACAGATCTGGACGGAGGTAACTGGGTCGTTCGAGATGGGATCGTCGTGATCCCCAAGAGCAGCGTGGTGCATCCCGGCACGACTATCGGACCGGATTGACCCCCCAAAATCAAAACAGTCTGCGTGCAAGGGAGCTGTTGAGATAGCGGCAACGGCTGCCTGAGCATCCAGGTACTGCAGGAATTTTATGTAACTGTCACTCGTAAAATTCCACGCCCACTGGATAGCCAGACTGCACGGCAAATCGCTGCCGATCTATCTAACTGGCGCTGCCACTCTCCGGCGGCAAGCGACCTGCTGCAGGCGATAGACTCTCAGAGAGACTTCTCGCTTTCCTTTTGGGATGCGATGGTGCTGCAGAGCGCCGCCCGGCTCGGCTGCGGGTTCTTACTCTCCGAAGACCTGGTGCATGGACAAATCTACGGCGCGGTGCAGGTAATCAACCCCTTTATTTAATCCTCAATGCTAATCCTCAGACAGCCGGCTCAACCACTGCAGTATGGATGTCGAAGGCCGGCGGCTGCTCCATATGGCGTTTGACGGCGCACAGATCGGCGGCGCGGATCATGGCAGGCAGGTATTTTTCTGGAAAGGAAGGCGGCACCTGGATTTCCAGTTCTACCTTGCCAACCATCCCGCTGGATGGATCGTTGAACATGCGCTGCACGATGCGAATGCCATCCGTAGGCAGGCCGCGCTGCTTGCAGAAGCCGAGCACGTAAATTCCGGCGCAGGTTCCCAGGGACGCCAGGAACAAGGCAAAGGGGGTTGGCGCTGCGCCCTGTCCACCGCCAGCCGCCGGCTGGTCGGTCATAACCGTATAAGGGCCAAAGTGAGCGTCAACACGCGCTCCGGCGGGAAAATCGATGACCATCTCCATAATATTCACTCCTGAATTAGATTAGATACCAAATGCTTAGATGCGAGAGTGTGAAATAAGTGGCAACCAATATCATTATGCCGGCGGTCAAAAAGCAATACCCATATATGGGGGTGCTGCTAGCTATGCGAAAGACAGCTATATCCACAAAACTGTGGATAACTCGTGAAAAACTGTGGAAAAAACCTGGGATTTGGGGAAAACTCGCATATTTGTGCGAAGAATGATTGGAATGCTACCCCCCATATATGGGGGTTATATACCAAACTTTCGCATATGCCTGTCGGGAGTGTGGGAAAGGAAAAAGGGATGCTCATTCTCCCGTTTTCTCCCTTCCCTGGGTGGGGAGAAAATTAACCGCTTGCTACCCCACCCCTGCGTCCTGATAGGTTGCTCACCCCCACCCCTACCGCTCGAGAAAACCCACAATGATGTTATCCACATCTCCACACCCCCTACTAAGACGACTATTAATGATTCATATCCAATAAATAAGAGGATGAAAAGTATTTCTCTAAAACAGCCTGCAAATCCGGTGTTGAGGCTGGCTTGAGAAGCTCAAAAAACTGGGCTCCAGTGATCAGGAGTTTGGAACTTTGCTCTATGTATTGTTGCAAGAAAGTAAAGAAAGCCGGATCGCCGATCGTTTGACGCAATTCTTCCAGGAACACAGCACCATTAAAGTAGACTGCCGCCCGGTACGCGGCATACGGCTGCGCATCTCCTTGCGGGTTGTAAACGCTGGTATCGACCCAGCCACGCGGGTCGTAATAGTTGATGCGGTAGTTCCACCACCAATTCAAGGCTTCAGGATGTAAATTTTCGTAATACAGTCGCTCGCTGTAGGTGCAAAGGGCTTCATCCAGCCAGGGTTCGTTGGCCTGGTCGTTGCCGACCTGGGCGTAGAACCACTGGTGGGCGGTTTCATGTGCGGCGATCGCCACCAGGTATTCCGCCGGGGTACCGGTGTACAGGTTGTAAAAGCCGTTGCTCAGGAAGTACAGGCCGTCGTACTCCATACCGTCCAGGAAGTCGGCCTCGACCACGCTCAGCGTGGTCCGCTGATAGGGGCCGTAAAGCCGATTGTACAGCTCCAGCGCCTCAACCGTGGTCTGCAATGCGGCCTGCCCGGACAGAGCATGGATCGGGAAAAAGTAACTGGTGACGGTGACGGGCCCCACCTGGGCAGTGGCTGTTTCGTAGGCATGGCTGGCAGACCAGGCAAAGTTGCGCGCCGCCTGGTGGCGGTAAACCTGCCATTCGCCTTCCTGCACGGCTGGGGCACTGGCGGCAATGACCAGCGGCGTGCCGGCAGCGGACGGCTTGATGCGCACGCTAAAATCGGCGGCATCATAGGCCAGGTACTCGCCATAGTAGGATGGCTCGTTGGCCAGCCATCCCTGCCCAGGGATGTAAGGAGGAATGAAAGGGTACCAGTCAACCAGGTTGGTCTGGCGGTCGGTGTAGCCGAAAGGGATGGGGCGAATGCTGGGATCGGGCGTGGGGGAGGGCAGGTTGAGGCTGTATCCCAGCGAAAGTTTGACGCTTTCACCCGGCGCCAGCGGCCTGGGTAGCGGCAGGCGCACCTGCGCACCGTCGTAGACCGGTTCGATGGCAGTACCATCGCTCCAGGACAGGCTTTCGAGCTTGAATGTCCCGTCGTAATGTAAAGGCTCAACGATCAAGAGCAGCTCGCTCATTGCCTCTGGAGAATTGTTGGTGTATTCGATTTGCTCCTGGACAGTCAGAATGTGCCCCCAGTAATCCAGCTCGGCTGACAGATTGTACTGCGCCCGCTGTGGGGGCTGCGGTGTGGGGGATGCCGTGGGCAGGGGTACGCTGGTGGCGGTGGGAGAGGACAACAGGCTGCGTGGCGGTAGGCAAAGCCGGAGACGGCGAAATTGCCGGCGGGGGATTCCCCGGCGAGGCGCAGGCAGTCAGAAGAGCAATCACCATACAGGCCAGCATCAACCGGCCAGATTTCCCGGTGGTCATAACGATCAGATCCGGCTCCTGATCTTCAGCAGGCGTTCCCCGGCTTGCAGCAGGGTTTCATCGCGCTTGGCGATATTGAAGCGCACCAGGTGGCGGACGGGACGGCTGAAAAAACTGGAGCAGGGCAGCCCGGTGACGCCGATCTCTCTGGCCAGCCACAGGCAAAACTCAAAATCGTCCTCAAATCCCAGGGTAGAAATATCGGCCAGGACAAAACAACCGCCCTGCGGGCGCAGGTAACCCAACCCGGCCCGGTCCAGGCAGCCCAGGAAGAGTTCCAGCTTGCGGGTGTAATCCGCCTGGAGCTGGATATAGTAGGCATCCGGCAGGCTGAGCGCCGAGACGCCGGCTTCCTGCAAAGGTGCGGCCACACATACCGTCAGGAAGTCGTGCACTTTGCGGATGCAGGCGGTAATCTCGGGGGGAGCGATGGCATAACCCAGGCGCCAGCCGGTAATGGAATAGGTTTTTGAAAGCGAGCCGCAGGAGATGGTGCGTTCGTACATGCCCGGCAGAGTCGACAGGTAAGTATGGCGGTGAGGCGCATAAACGATGTGCTCGTAGACTTCGTCGGCGATGACAACGGCATCGTATTCCTGGGCCAGTCCGGCGATGACCTGCAGCTCGTCCAGGGAGAACACCTTGCCGCTCGGGTTGGATGGGTTGCACAACACCAGGGCTTTAGCGCCGGCCTGAAACGCCTGGCGCAGGGCTACGGGGTCCAGGGTGAAATCCGGCGGCTGCAGGGGAACATACACCGGGATGGCGCCGCACAACTGTGCATCGGGTGCGTAGCTTTCGTAATATGGTGAGAAGATGATCACCCGGTCGCCGGGATCGCAGACGGCCTGGATGGAAGCCATCATGGCCTCCGTGCCCCCGCAGGTCACGGTGATATCGTCTGGGTCGACCGGCCGTCCACTGAAACGGGTTTGCTTGGCCGCCAGCGCCTGGCGAAAGCGAGCGGATCCAAAGGTAGCGGCATACTGGTTGTGCCCGCTGCGCAGAGCCTGCACAGCGGCTTCGATGATCTCTGGGGGAGGGTCGAAGTCTGGAAATCCCTGGGCCAGGTTGATGACGTCATACGCCCGGGTAAGCTGCGCCATGCTGCTGATCGGGGAGTCCTGGATTTGATCCAGGCGAGCGGACAAAGACCTGCGTCCCGGGGAGCGAGGCTGAGGTTCCATACGGATTATGCCACCATTTCTTCGCGGACTTTCTGGTAGAGTGTTTCCGCTTTCAGCTCGCTGAGCGTGTAGCAGGGAGCCTTCAGGTGGTCGGCCAGGTTTTGGGCCAGCCCCTGATCGAAAGCGGCGTGCTCCATGTTGATCACCACGCTGCGGATATTGTCCTCGGCGATCTGCTCGGCGAGGCGGTTGGATTCTTCCTGAGGGGGCAGGGTGGACATGGAGACATTGCCGGCGCCATCGGTAAGCAGGATCATCAGCGGGTTGACATCCGGGTGCAGGATGCGCTCCTTCTGGATGACCTCGTAAGCCATGAACAGACCGGCGGAAAGGGGGGTTTTGCCGCCAACCGGGATATCGGCCAGGGCACGCTGGGCCAGCTGGACCGAATTGGTGGGGGGCAGGACCAGGGTGGCGCGGTTTTTCTGAAAAACCACCAGCCCGACCCGGTCGCGGCGCTGGTAGGCATCGGTCAGCAGTGAAAGGATGGCGCCTTTGGTGGCCTGCCATGCGCTCGGCGACAGCCATCGACCAGGAGGCATCCACCACAAACAGGATCAGGTTGGAGGCTTTCTTGACCCGAATCTTGCGCTGGAAATCGCTGGTACGAATGGCAAAGGCCACCCGCTTGCGCATGCTCCTGGCGCTCTACTCTGGTAAGGGGCGGCAGCCCGGATGGTGGCATCAAAGGCCAGGTCGTCGGTTCTACCATTGGCAGGGCGGGCCTGGATGTAGCGGCCGCGTTTGCGATCGGTGCGGGTGCGCGAGCGCCTTCCGCCGTGGTGGCGGGTGATTCGGTCCAGCGGGTTTTCGATCTTGCGGGGGATAAAGGCCTGCCCGACTTTGACTTTTTCGCCCCCGTCCCACCAATTGGCGCTGAGGGTGTCGAAAACGTTTTGCGGGGCAGGCTCGGCCGGGGTCTGGCTCGATTCTTCAGCCTGAACTTCGGTCGTTACTGCTTTTTTTTTTCGGAAGCCTGTTCGTCGCCGGGCTGCATTTCGGGCTCGCCTGTATTGGCGGAGGCGCCTTGCAGCTGCTCGATGCGCTCCTGCAGGTCTTCCATGCGTCATTTCGGCCTGGTGGAATGGCCCGCGTTTCATGCGGTGCGGCAGGGCTAGCTCGGCTGCCAGGGCGATATCCCGATCGGTGATGGACAGGCGGCCTTCGAAAGCGGCGTGGGCGCGGGCGGTTTTCAGGATCACCAGGTCGGCGCGGTGGCCATCGACATTGAGCGACGAAGTCAGAGCGGCGATCGAAAGCAGGTCACGGTTGGTATGCGTGACCCGGTCCACCAGCGTGCGGGCCTGCTCGATCTGGTGCGAAAGCTCCTGCCTCGCGGGGCTCCCATTGCTGGTAAAAATCATCGTGATCGGCTTCGAAGGCCAGGTTGCGCTGCATGATCAGGACGCGCTCGCGGGCTTCGCGAATGCCGTGGATTTCGACCGAAAGAGCAAACCGGTCGAGCAGCTGGGGGCGCAGGTCGCCTTCTTCCGGGTTCATCGTTCCTACCAGGATAAAACGCGCCGGGTGGGCAAAGCTGATGCCTTCCCGCTCGACGATATTGATGCCCATGGCGGCCGAATCCAGCAGCAGATCGACGACATGGTCGTCCAGCAGGTTGACTTCATCGATGTAAAGCAAACCTCGGTTGGCAGCAGCCAGTACGCCCGGTTCGAAGTGCCGCTCGCCTCGCTGGATAGCCTTTTCGATATCCAGGGTACCCACCACACGATCTTCCGTTGCGCTGACCGGCAGGTTGATGAAGCGGATGCGGCGCTTGGCGATAACCAGTTCTTTGCCTTGCGCCATGTGCTCTTTTACCCAATCCGACCAGGTATTGGGGGCATTGGGGTCGTCGTTGAAAGGGGAGTCGACGAAGACTTCGATTTGCGGCAGCAAGGCGGCCATGGCACGGGCCGCGGTGGATTTTGCCGGTGCCGCGCTCGCCGCGAATCAGCACCCCACCGATGCGTGGGTCGACAGCATTTAAAACCAGGGCACGTTTCATGCGCTCCTGGCCTACAATAGCGGTAAATGGATAAATCGGCGGCATGGAAATCTCGTGATTGAATGGATCTGGTCCAGCACATAATCTTATCATAAAGGTTGTCAATAAGACCTTTCACATTTATAATTGGCGTCGTTATCTTAATCAACTATCGGAGCCAGCTTAATTATGGAACAGCAAAACGCCCTTGTTGGGCAAGAGGATGAACTCGCCGGCGAGCAGCAGCCCGGCCAAGCCCCGTCCGAAGCAGCAGCAGCCCCTGAGTTTGCATCGATGGAATCTCTCCTGGAAGAGCAGGGTCTCAGCCTTGATTTTCCAACCCAGGGTGAGATTCGCCAGGGATTCATTGCAACGCTGAGGGACAACGAAATCCTGGTCAGCATCGGAACAAAATCCGAAGGGGTGATCACCGGCCGCGAGTTGGAATCCGATCTCGTCCGAGGAACGTGCCGTTTTTGAAGTCGGGCAGAAAATTCCTGTGTTTGTGGTTTCTCCCGAAGACCAGAACGGCAATGTGGTGCTCTCCTATGTCCGGGCACGTGAAGAGAAGGACTGGGAGGAAGTACAGGAACTGCTGGAAAGCAATTCGGTCCACGACAGCCGGGTGATAGGCTACAACAAGGGTGGCCTGATTGTACCTATCGGCAACCTGCGTGGCTTTGTCCCCGCATCCCAGATCAGCCTGAGCCGGCGTACGAGCGGCCAGGATCTAATGAATCGCCGGAGCAGCGCTGGGCCAAGATGGTGGGCGACCCGATCAAGGTACGCGTCATCGAGGTCGACCGCGAGCGGCGGCGCCTGATCCTTTCCGAGCGCATGGCGCTGCAGGAGACCCGCGAATCGCTTAAAGACCGCCTGCTGGACGAGCTGCAAGAGGGCTCTATCCGCACCGGGCGTGTCACCAGCCTGGCTGAGTTTGGCGCTTTTGTCAACATTGACGGAGCGGACGGCCTGGTGCACCTGTCGGAGATTTCCTGGGAGCGCATCCAGCACCCCAACGAAGTGCTGAAAGTTGGACAGGAAGTACAGGTCAAGGTCATCAGCGTGGATCGTGATCGCAAGCGTATTGGCCTGTCCATTCGTCAACTGCTGGCCGACCCCTGGACGCAGAAGACTTCTCATCTGAAAGAGGGGATGTTGGTCGAGGGCACCATCACACACCTGACCAAGTTCGGCGCTTTTGCCCGGCTGGATGATGACCTGGAAGGATTGATCCACCTGTCCGAGCTGAGCGAGAACCGCATCAATCACCCCAAGGAAGTTGTCAAGGAGGGTGATGTGGTTACCCTGCGGGTGATCAAGATCGATCCCGAGCGCCGCCGGATTGGCCTGAGCCTGCGGAAAGTAGATTCGCCGGCCTATGCCGACCTGGATTGGAAGATGGAGCTGGCTGGTGAGGTCGAAAAGGTTTCCACCAGCGAGACTGAGTTGGAGGGCGAAGAACCTGCTGCCAGCGAGCCTGTGGTTGCGGAAGAAGCATCTGCTGCCAGTGAGCCGGTAGTGGCGGAAGAAGAAGCTGCTGCCAGCAAAGCCGAGGTAGAAGAAAGCCCTGCAGAAGAAACGGTAGCGGGCCAGAGCGGCAACCTGGAAGATATCCAGGGCATCGGGCCGGCTTACGCCGCCCAGCTCAATCAGATTGGCGTGTTTACCACTGCCCAGCTGCTTGAAACGGGCGCTACACCCGCCGGGCGCGAAGATCTGGCAGAGAAATCGGGCATCAGCCCGAAGCTAATCCTGACCTGGGTCAACCACTGCGACCTGTTCCGCATCAAAGGCGTTGGTCCTCAGTATGCCGAGCTGCTGGAAGCGGCCGGCGTTGACACAGTAGTCGAGCTGGCGCAGCGCAACCCCGAGAATCTGGCGGTCAAGCTGGCTGAAGTGAATGCCGAGAAGAACCTGGTCAACCGCCTGCCTGACGAAGGCGGCGTGACCGATTGGATCGAGCAGGCCAAAGAACTGCCGCGGGCAGTCAGCTACTAATTACCTGAACATGCTGAATTCTTAGAGCGCACCTTCGGGTGTGCTCTATTTATATAGGCAACAACCCTAAGAATTGTATTAATTATTTGCCAGGCAACCACCGGAAAGATGGACTCCGGGCAAACTCTGGTAGAATCTTTAGTTGGGAAAAAGTCTCGTAGAAGATTTTGATCCAAACATTTGTAGGTACTGTACGGATTGCAGGAGGAGTACCGTGTCTAGCATGGAACGATTTACACAGCGGGCGCGCCGCGTTTAAGCCTGGCTCACCAGGAAGCCGAGCGCATGCGTCACAATTATATCGGCACCGAGCACCTGCTCCTGGGCTTGATGAGGGAAGAGGGTGGGGTTGCCGGGCGTGTGCTGCGCGAGCTGGGCCTGGAAGCCGGCCGCGTGGAAGAGATGATCGACCGGTTGACCGGCGCCGGGAGTGCCCGGAGCGGGAAGCTGGACCTCTCGCCCGGAACGCAGCAGGTGCTGGAGTTCGCCGTGGAAGAGGCGCGGCGGATGGGGCATCATTATATTGGTACAGAACACATCCTGCTCGGATTGGTGCGCTATAACGAAGGCGTTGCAATGGATGTCCTGCGCAAGATGGGCGTCACCCCGGAGCAGATTCGCCGCCAGACGCGGCGGGTGCTGCAGGAAAGCAGCGCTTCGCGGCGTACTGGGGTATCGGCAGAGCAGAAAGCAACCCCGGCACGTGGGGAGCAAGCCAAACCCAAGACGCCTATGGTGGACCAGCTGGCGACCGACCTGACCTCCCTGGCTGAAGAAGGCAAGCTGGATCCGGTTATGGGGCGCCAGATGGAGATCGAACGGGTCATCCAGATCCTGGCGCGGCGCACCAAGAACAACCCGGCCCTGATCGGCGAGCCGGGCGTGGGCAAAACTGCTATCGTCGAAGGGCTGGCGCAGCGCATCGTCGATGGGGATGTGCCCGCCCCGCTGCTCGACAAGCGCGTCCTGCAGCTGGATGTCGGCTCTCTGGTTGCCGGGACGATGTACCGCGGCCAGTTTGAGGAGCGCCTGAAGCGCGTGATTGACGAGCTGAAAGCCTCCGGTGCGATCCTGTTCATCGACGAAGTGCACATGCTGGTAGGCGCCGGCGCAGCCGGTTCCTCGGTGGATGCAGCCAACATCCTGAAGCCGGCGCTATCGCGCGGCGAGCTGCAGGTGATTGGCGCCACAACACTCGATGAATATCGCAAGCACATCGAAAGCGATGCCGCCTTGGAGCGGCGCTTCCAGCCGGTGCTGGTGGAAGAACCGAGCATCGATGAGACGATCGAAATCCTGCGCGGTGTGCGCAATGCATATGAAGAGCACCACCGCCTGACCATCTCCGACGAGGCCCTGGATGCCGCGGCGCACCTCTCGGCGCGCTACGTGACCGAGCGCTTCCTGCCGGATAAGGCCATCGACCTGATCGACGAGTCCTCCTCGCGGGTGCGCATGTACAAGAGCTCCTCTGCCAAGACGGCTAAGGACTTGATGAGCCAGCTGCGCGAGACGCGGCAAAACCACGCCCTGGCGTTGGAAGACGGTCGCAACGACGACGCCCAGGATTTCCTGGACCGCCAGGAAGCCCTGGAAAGCCAGCTGGAGCGCCTGCGCACCGGCTGGGACCGCTCGAACAGCCCGATCGTGACAGCGGAGGATATCGCCGAGGTGGTTTCGATGTGGACCGGTGTGCCGGTGATGCAGATCGCCCAGGAAGAATCGCAGCGCCTGCTGCAGATGGAAGATGAGCTGCGCCAGAGCAATCATCGGCCAGGAAGAAGCCATCCAGGCGATTTCGAAGGCAGTGCGCCGGGCGCGCGCCGGTCTGAAGGACCCCCGCCGGCCGATTGGCTCGTTCATCTTCCTTGGCCCGACCGGGGTAGGGAAAACCGAGCTGACCAAAGCCCTGGCGCGCTTCATGTTTGGCAGCGAAGACGCCCTGATCCAGCTGGATATGTCGGAGTTCATGGAACGCCACACTGTCAGCCGCCTGGTGGGTGCGCCTCCCGGCTATGTGGGTTACGAGGAAGCTGGCCAGCTGACTGAAGCGCTGCGCCGCCGCCCGTACTCGATCGTCGTCTTCGATGAGATCGAGAAGGCCCATCCGGAAGCGCACAACATGCTGCTGCAGATTATGGAAGAAGGGCACCTGTCGGATGCCCGCGGCCGCAAGGTGGATTTCCGCAACGCCATCATCGTGATGACCTCCAACGTGGGCGCCGATATGATCAAGCGCCAATCCAGCCTGGGCTTTGCCATCAAGAAGGACGAAGAGACCGAAGAGCGGCTGGCTTACGAGGAAATGCGCAAGAAGCTGAGCGAGAGCCTGAAGCGTGTTTTCCGCCCTGAGTTCATCAACCGGGTCGACTTCGATCATCGTCTTCCGCTCCCTGAGCCAGCGAAGATATCACCAAGATCGTTGAGCTGGAGATCCAGAAAGTGGCCCAGCGCCTGGAAGAGCATGCCATCGTGCTCAAGGCGACCCCGGCTGCGCTGGAGAAGCTGGCTGACTTGGGCTACGACCCCGATATGGGCGCCCGTCCCCTGCGCCGGGTGATCCAGCATAAGGTGGAAGACCCGCTGTCCGACTCGCTGCTGGCCGGCGACTTCAACGATAACGACACGATCATCGTTGACATGGTCGACGACGAGATTGTGCTGCAGCGTAACGCAGGGGAACTGCAAAGCCAGCCTCCCCAACCTGTGATCGCACAGGGATAATCGACAATCAAATAAAGGACGGGTCCAGTAAAGGGACCCGTTCTTTGTATTTAACAGGGCAGGGCGGCTTTCTTAGCTACCGCTAAAACTCTTCGTTAAACGAAAACGTCGACTTGGCCCCGCGGCCCAAAGCGTCGCGGGGTAAACTCCAAAGCGGATGGCATTGGCTTTCTTTACTCATTAAACGAGAAAGTCGACTTGGCCCCGCGGCCCAAAGCGTCGCGGGGTAAACTCCAAAGCGGATGGCGTTGGCTTTCTTTACTCATTAAACGAGAAAGTCGACTTGGCCCCGCGGCCCAAAGCGTCGCGGGGTAAACTCCAAAGCGGATGGCGTTGGCTTTCTTTACTCATTAACGAGAAAGTCGACTTGGCCCCGCGGCCCAAAGCGTCGCGGGGTAAACTCCAAAGCGGATGGCATTGGCTTTCTTTACTCATTAAACGAGAAAGTCGACTTGGCCCCGCGGCCCAAAGCGTCGCGGGGTAAACTCCAAAGCGGATGGCGTTGGCTTTCTTTACTCATTAAACGAGAAAGTCGACTCCGCGTAAAAGCGGATGGCGTTGGCGGACATACGCGCCATCAGCCAGTCATGCAGCCATTCGCGCTTACGCTCCAGCGTCCAGTTGGATTGCAGCACCCCCAGGGGAATATTGATATTTAGCGCCCGGTTGGCGATGATGTGGCGGGTGATGCCGCTCGGCACGCGGTAGCCGTTGAGGGTGGCGTGCAGGATGTCTTCCGGACGGTAACGCCGGAAAATGACCAGCGCGGTGATATCCGGGTAGTAGGGTTTTTGTATCTCCCAGATATCGTTGGAAGCACGGAAGATATCCGCCTGCCCCTTATAGACCTTGACCAGGTCGATCAACAGGTGCAGGTCGCTGACGCTGGTCATGCCGGGGTGCAGCACTTTGCGCACGCCGCTCTCGCAGACGATGTAGGCGATTGCCAGGCTGCGCTCCAGGGATTGGCGCGCCTCGGACAGGCTGCAGGCTTCCAACTGCATGCCGCCCATCTGAGTCAGCGCCAGCTCGAACTCCTCCAGCGACATGCCGGAAACCACATGGTACCAGGTATCCAGTACCACATTGGGCTCTACGTAGCTGACCAGCTGGGCGACAATATGGGGGATGCCCAGTTCCTGGAAGGAGATTACCCGGTTGGCTCCGTCCAAAACGACATACTGCATGCTGCCCGGCATCTCGGCTACAACCGGCGGATTCTTCAGGATACCTTCTTCGATGATGCGCCGGCTGAGCTTATCGATGCGGCGCGGGTCGAACTCCTCGTGCGGCACCAGGTCGGCTGTGCACAGGACGCGCAGGTCGGGGAGAACGGTTAAGTCTTTCATGGGAGGGTCAACACCAGGATGGAATTATAGCACGCGTACTTCGCTAAAATAATTCCGGTGGGCCTGGGCGCCCACCGGAATGACTGTCCATTTCGAAATAAAGCATTGCCCCGAAGTATTACCTCGGTACAGTAACTACCGCCATGCGGCCGGGGGACCACCAGGTGATAAAGCCGGCCTGGATGATGGGCTTGATCTGGACGGCATCCCCTTCGATCAGCCATTCTACTAATGGATACGTGCTCAGGTCGCCGCCGGTCGAAAGGACAGCGACGTAGCCGCCGGCCGGGCGCAAGGCAACCGAGGTTGCGCCTTCGACTAATATCTCCTGACTGCTGGTGAAGGGTAAGGTATAAAAAGTTTCCTTTTCCTGGAATATCAGCCCACTGCTATCAGGTCGCCAGGCGCTCCAGCTGCCGTCGATCTCCGAGGACGAAACCTCGGAGGCTGTACCGTCATAGTATGCGCCGTCGATAAAGCTATCAGAGAGATGGTGGTACGTGATCTGCGATGCTTTAGGACAAGCCGAGGGGAGTTCGGCGCCGACCGCGACCACCCAGCGCTTGCCGCTGTTTTCGATCATCCCTTCTACCTGGGATTGCGAGCCCGTGGTGGAAGTCATGTAAAGGTACCAGTTGCGGGCAATGAAGGGCTCACTCTCGCTGGCATCTTGCGTATCGGTCACCTGGACGATTTTCTTGCCATCGATGGTGATGCGGTAGATATCGGTCTGGTCTTCGCCGGCCTTTTGCCAGGAATAATACACCCAACAGCCATCTGGGCTGATGCTGATGATATCGCTGCTGCTCGAGCCGGCGATCGGCAAGTCCAGGTGGTATTCCAGGATCGGCTTCAAATTATTCAGCACAAATACCGTGATGATGCCGGCCTGCTTGGCGACAATCACCTCTTTGGGGAGGCAGGTATCGATGACTTTCTCTTCGGCTACTGGAGGTGGAACCTGAGCGGGTGGCGGGGGCGGCGTGGGGCTCTCGGTGGGTGGGGGAGTAGTTGGCGTTGGTGGCGTCACTGTCACTGTCGGTGGCGTGGGGGTGGGCGGCGTGGCGGTAGGAGGATCCGTAGGCTGGGGGGTTTTGGTCGGTTTATTACCGCACCAACCGTTGTTATCGTCTTCCCGATCGGGGTCATTGCCGCAGCCGTTATTGCCGTCATGTTCTTTATCCGGTCCCGGCAGGCCGCGGTTCATGCCGTGCGTATCATCATCGGGCACTGAAGGCGATTTGCCCCGAATGCCGCCATTGTTCCCCTTGTTGCTGTTCGTATTGCCGCCGCTCGCATTGCTTCCCGATTTATTCGATCCGCCGCCGTTGCTGCTGTTCCCGGAGTTGTTCGAGGCACCAGCGTTACCGCTGGGGGAATTGCCTTGATTTGCAGGCTGGCCGCCGGCGTTTGACGAATTGCCGTTGTTTTGCTTGATGGTCGGTTTACCGGCCAGGGCGATATCGTCATACGAAGGGCTGGCGAGCACCAGGATCATCAGCGCCAGCAGCGCGATCATAGGAAAGCCAATCATGAATTTGACAGTGCTTTTTTTGGACATATGAAACTTCTGCCCCCAGGCAGCCTCCCCAATATTCAACTTTTTATCTGGAAATATGAGATTAATGTGAAAAGATTATATCATCAGACTAATGATAAGTTAATATGAATAATGAGGAGATTATTACGGAAGCCTGTCTTTCAGTGCCTGACGGACGGCGTTGATATCCGCCGGCAGCTCCAGCGGCGGGTTGGCCAGGCGGGAGGTGACCTGCGGCAGCCGGCCGTCGTGATAACCGACCTTGAAATCGGTGAACTTAAGCCCGTGGGCGGTGGAAATGACCACCACACGCTCTTCTCGCCGGATGACGCCCTTCTCGACCAGTTTGAACAGCGCCGCCAGGGCCACCCCGGTCTGCGGGCAGACGTACAGCCCGTCCCGATCGGCACGCGCCGCAGCATCGGCCAGCTCGTCCTCGCTGGCCTGCTCCACCACGCCGTCCAGCTGGCGCAGCACTTTCACGGCTCGCTCGTAGCTGACCGGCGCGCCGATCTGGATGGCGCTGGCCAGGGTCTTCTGAGCTGCCATCGGTTGGTAGCTGGCAAAGCCGTCGCGAAAGCTGAGATACAAAGGGTTGGCTTGCTCCGCCTGGGCGCAGGCGATGCGCGGCAGCCGCTCGATCAGGCCCAGCTCCCGCATCATCAGCAGCCCCTTGCCCAGTGCGCTGACATTGCCCAGGTTGCCGGCTGGGATGACGATCCAATCGGGCGGCTTCCAGTCGAACTGCTGCAGGATTTCGATCGCTACCGTCTTCTGGCCTTCCATGCGCAGCGAGTTCATCGAGTTCGCCAGGTAGATGCTGCGGTCGGCAGTAATTTCCTGCACGATACGCATGCAGCCGTCAAAGTCTGTATCCAGGGCCAGCACCAGCGCCCCGCTGGCGATAGGCTGGACGAGCTGGGCGGTGGAGATTTTGCCGCGCGGCAGGAAGATCAACGTGGGGATGCCGGCGGCCGCGCCATAAGCAGCCAGCGCCGCCGAGGTATCCCCGGTCGAAGCGCAGGCCACTGCCCGGATGGGCTTGCCGTCGGCGATCATCTGCTGCACCGCCGAGACCAGCACGGTCATGCCCAGGTCCTTGAACGAGCCGGTCAGGCTGTTGCCGCACAGCTTGACCCACAGGTCGGGCATGCCGATCTGCTGGCCGGTGCGCCTGGCGCGCAGGGTGGGGGTGAAGCCCTCGGCGGTGGAGGCGATGTTGTCATCCTGGATCTGCGGCAGCACCCACTCCTTCTTGGACCACACGCCGCTGCCGTAGGGCCACTCCTCGCTGCGGATGCGTGAGTCGAACAGCGCACGCCACTCGGCGCCGCTGCGCTGGCGCAGGGCATCCATGTCGTGGGTCACGTCCAGCAGCCCGCCGCAGTCCTCGCAGCGGTAGATCACGTCGTAGACGGAGTAGCGCCGGCCGCAGCCGCGGTTGCATTCCAGCCAGGAGTTGAATTCAAGGGTGTGCTTCATGGTTGAGCCCTAAGAACTTGGGAGTCGAAGAAGAGACATCAACCACGAACCACACGAAATACACGAACAAAAAATTGGTTCGTGTGGTTCGTGTATTTCGTGGTTCTTGTTTTTATTCACCGACTTATTATTCACCAACGGTATGGGTGGTCGCCTGGTGGAGGGCGGGGTAGACGGCTGCCTGTAGATTTTGATCCTCACGGCTACGCCTCAGGGCTTCGGACGGCAAGGCCGCCTCGTCAGGCTTGTCGGACAGGCCGAAGAGGGTGGCGCCCTGGGAGCACCAGGCGAGGGCGGCCAGGCGTACTTCCTGGGTGATCAGGATTTCGCCAGTCAGCAGCGCTTCGATGGGGCTGTCATCCGGCAGGCAGCCGAAGCGAGAGATCGTCAGGCGGTACTCGTTGCGGCGGAAGGACTTGAAGGGCGTCGGGTCGCCGGCCTGCACGTTGGCCAGGATATCGGCATGGATGGGCCGCAGCCGGGGATCAAGGGCGGCAACGTTTTGCTCCACGCGGGCGATGAACTGCTCGAAGCTGGACAGTTGGCCGGCATCAACCTCGGAAACAGTCGCCTCCGGGTTGAACAGGCCACCCACCAGCACCAGGCAGATGTAGGCCAGGTAGTCCTGGTTATCGGCAGTGAAGCTGTGGTAGCGCGGCTGGTTGAGGTGGTCGTAAATGCGGCGGAAGGCGGGCGGGTCGAAAGAGGCGCCCAGCGCTTCGGCTACGGTCTGCTCGACCGCCTGGACGCGGGCGTTGTCGATCACCCCGGCATTGCGGCCGCGCGCCCCCACGGCGGTCTTGTCCAGGTCGATCACCACGGCGGTGTTCTCGTCGATGGGGAAGCCGCGCTCCAGGCACAGTCGCTCGAAATCGGGTAAGCCCGCCCAGCGGTTGGATAGCACGAAGGGTCCTTGCTCCAGCAGGGCAGGCGGCTCTTTGAGATTCTCGGAGGCGATGAAAGCCATCCCGGGCCAGCCGCCGGCCTGGCAAATGTTGGTGAAGGCGGTGCCGTCCAGCATCTGGGTATCGCCCAGGTAGATCAGGCGCTCGATAGGGGCGATAATGCCATCCAGGCGGCGGGCGGACTGCAGCATGGCGACGATCACGCGAGCATAATCAACTTCGATCTTGCGCGGCGTGACGCCGGGAGCCAGCTGTAACTCCGTGCGCAGGTCATCCAGCCCGGGGATTAATGCGTCGGCGGGCGCCAGCTTACGGTAGACCACCCGGTCGCCCAGGAACTCGCTCAGCGAAGTGCGCCCATAATTCTTCATCATGAAGCAGCCCATCCGTTGACCAGGATCACCCGGTCATGGATCTGGCGCACCGCCTCGGCGGCCTCGATGGCTTCCACCACCATCGAGACGCTGCACTCGGAAGCGCCCTGGGCGATGGCGATGATGTTGATGCGCTGCTCGGCCAGCGCCCCGAACAGGCGAGAAGCCACGCCGGGCGTGCCGCGCATCCCGGCGCCGACGGCGGTGACGATGACCACCTCGGGCATCTCCCACACCCGGTCGATGTCCTGGCGGGCCAGCTCGGCGGACATCTCGCTTTTGATGGCGTGCATCACCGGCTGGGCGGTTTCGGCCGGCACGATAAAGCAGATCGACTGCTCGGACGAAGCCTGCGAGATCATCAGCACGCTGGCGCCCTGGCTGGCGACCGCCCCAAAGGTGCGAGCGGCGATGCCGGGCACGCCCATCATGCCGCGGCCTTCGACGGTGATCATGCTCAGATTCTTAATGACGGTGACCGCCTTGACCGTGCCGTGCACCTCGCGCGATACTCGCTCGATCAGTGTGCCGGGGAAAGCGGGATTAAATGTATTTTTGACCCACAGCGGGATGCTGCGCTCGATCACCGGGCGGATGGTGCGCGGGTGCAGCACCTTGGCGCCGAAGTAAGCCAGCTCGCCCACTTCGCTGTAGGACAGCACGGGGATCACCCGGGCGGCGGGCACGAAGCGCGGGTCGGCGCTCATCACGCCGTCCACGTCGGTCCAGATCCAGACTTCACTGGCGTCCAGGATGTCGCCCAGGATGGCGGCGCTGTAATCGCTGCCGCCGCGCCCCAGGGTGGTGGTGACGCCATCCGGGTTGGCGGCGATGAAGCCGGTCACCACCGGCACGACGCCGGCTTCCAGCAGCGGCACCAACCGGCTCTCGGCCTTGGGGCGGGAGGCGGTTGTATTGGGGGAGGCATGCTGGTAGTGGCTGTCGGTGACGATGACTTCCGTGGCGTCGACCGGCTGGCTGCTGACATCGATACGGCGCAGGGCAGCAGAGAACAGGCGGGCATTAAGGCGCTCGCCCAGCGAGGTGATGGCATCCAGGGCGCGCGGGGTCAGCTCGCCCAGCACGCATACAGAGTGGCACAGGATTTGGAACTCGGCCAGGTGGCGCTCGATAGCATCCAAGGCGCCGTTGCGCTCCTGGCCCTGCCCGAGCAAAGCATCCACTACGGCGGTGTGCATTTCACTTAATTGAGAAGCAATCTGCAGGAAGGTGTGCTCGTCGCCGGCGGCTGCTGTGGTGGCGCCGCGGATCAGCAGGTCGGTCACGCCGCTCATAGCGGAGACGACCACCACGACCTGCTGCCAGCTTTGCGTGGACTGCTGGACGATGCGGGCGGCTTGCTCGATGGCAGAGGTGCTGCCGACCGAGGTGCCGCCGAACTTCATGACGAGACGGGAGGGGTGAAGAGGAGACATGGGGGCGATTATATCAGGGGAGGAGATGGAAGGTTGAGTGGATTGGATTACATGTAGGTAAGCAGAAGGCCCAGATTACAGAAAATACCTATGCGGGGTTTCCCCAGCACCTTGAACCACTGAGACACTGAAGATTGACCCACTTCAGGGCTTCATTTCTTCTCAGTGCCTCAGTGATTCTCTAACTGTTGCCTGGGTAAGCGGTTAGGAAACCGCAGGTGCTACATAAACATCGCTCGCACCACCGCCAGCGCCTGTCCCCACTGCTCTACCTTCAAATCCTCCCAGCTCTCCTTGATCCCCACCAGCTTGCAGATCGCATAACCCAGCGCAGCGGCATTAAACAGCGAGAAGGCGGCGTAGCCAAAGCGCCCGGCGAGCAGGTCGCTGGCGGCGGCGAAGAGGGTCAGCGCCAGCAGGCCGTAGATGGCCAGGATGAAGCCCGGGGCGCTGGCGGTGCGCCCGCTGACTTTCGGGGTGCGTCCGAAGGGGATCTTCTGCCCGGTCAGACCTTGCTGGATCGACTTGACCACCCCGGCCAGGTTGATCGGCACCAGCAGCAGGTTGAGGGAATATATGCCAAAAATGTCCCGGCCGCGGTAGCCGCACAGCGCCAGGTCGCGACCGTAGAGGGTGAAGTAGGCCAGCGAAGCCAGCGGCGCCCAGAAGCTGTGCGCGCTGCTGTAAAACGGCAGGCTGAGCAGAGTCAGCAGCCCCAGGTTAACCAGAGTGATCGAGACCAGGTAGTGCGAGCGCATGGCGCCTTCGACCAGCCCACTCAGGCCAAGGCGCCTGTGCAGCAGGTAGCGCAGCAGCTTGGGCAGGATGATCAGCCCACCGTTAGCCCAGCGGCGGCGTTGGATGATCAGCGAGCCGAAGTCGGGCGGGGTGGCGCTGTAAGTCAGGCGCTCCGGGTAGTTGTAGAGCTGCCAGCCGCAGCTGGCCAGGTCGACGCTCGACTCCGTGTCCTCGATCACCGTGCGGTCCTGGATGTAGCGCTTGACCGGGTAGCCTCGCTCAATCTCGGTGACCACGATATCATCCAGGGCGCTGGCGGCGGATGAGGGCATTGGCGCCCACCCAGTAGGTGGCCTGGTGGCGGGTGAAGCCCTGGTGAATGATGTACTGGATGTCGGTGGTGGCGCCGGCCAGCCGCTCCAGCGAGCCTGGCGCGCCGCGGAAGGCGCTGTAGGGCGTCTGCGCGACGGCGATGCGCGCGTTGCCCGGCTGCTGCAGCAGGTGGATCAGGCGCAGGGCGTAGCCCGGCAGTAATAAGCTGTCGGCGTCCAGCACGATCAGGAAATCGGCCGTGGGGACGCTGAACTCGGCCTGCTCGGGGGTGGTCTCCTCCAGCAGCGGGCCCTGCTCGCTTTCGCGCACCAGGAAGTGCCGCCCGACCAGGCTGATATAGCTGTTCAGGTTCATCGCCTTGTTTGACTCGTGCGACAGGTTGACGAAAGCCTTGCGCTCGAAGCCGGTGACGCGCACGGCGAACCAGGCGGCCAGCTTGCGATATTCGCGGGCGATCAGTTCCGGCGGCAGGGGGCTTTCCAGGCTGCGTAACTGGGCGGCGCGTTCCAGGCTTGCAGCCCGGCGGGTCAGCAGCACCTGGTCGACGAACAGGCGGTCGCAGTGGTCGGCGATGGATAGGCGTGCCTGGCGGTTGAACCAATCGGCACAGTATTCCCACAGCCCGGCCAGGCGGCGGGCTTCGTTGATTGAGTCGGATGTACCCTGGATGAGGCGTTGCTCGTACTCGCGCAGCTCTCGGCTCAGCGTTTTAGCCGGCACATCCAGCACCGCTTGCAGCTGGTAGGGGGCGCGCCGCGCCCTGGCCAGCCCGGCGGCGTCCTGCGGCGTGAGGGGCATGACCGGGTCGTCAATCAGCAGCACCACCCAGCGGTTGGGGTACTCTTGCAGCGCCGCCGACAAAAGCGTCTCCCAGACCACGCGACGCTCTTCTTTGTATGAAGGCACCATAATCAGCAAGGGCGGGGCGGGCTGGTCGTACAGGCTATCCAGCTCGGCTTGCGAGGTGGGATGGTGCCGCCGTCGGCGCTGGATGTAAGACAGGCGCGTTACCTGGTATACCAGGCTGCCGCCGATCAGGGAGGCCAGGATCAGGCAGAACAAAATATGCGGCAGGATCTGCAGCCAGGCGCCATGTACAACCTGGGCGGTGAAGATGCGGTACTGCTCCCAGATTGCCAATCCGCTGGCGACCAGCGTGAAGGCGATCCCGGCGTAGCTAAGCGCCAACTCGCCCGACTGCTCCCAACGCGTCTCGTCTATCGGGTCGAAGGTCTTGCCGGCTGAGTTATTTGAGATATTTCCCCTTAGATGCATAAATTCCTCACAGGCGAATGAGATGCTCCTATGAGGAATTTATGCAATTGCCGTGCCAGCTTATTAATATTAGAGAGATAGAGTTCTACTCATCCACAAAATACGCCGTCGCCTGCCCCCTCTCATCATCCATCACCAGCTCCATGCGGCAGCCGGGGCGGAAATCCTCCACGCGCAGCAGACGCAGGCAGGCCTCGACCGGACCACTCCCCTGGCCGCCCAACCATGCGCCGGAACAGTCCGGCGCTTCGTAGAAAAAATCTCGGCTGAAGGTGGTGGCGGGATCGTCCAGGCAGACCACCAGCGGGTAGATCTGGGCTTCCATCAGGTCCTGGAAGAAGTGCGTGCCCAGGGAGGGCTCGGGCTCCGGTCCGATGCCGCGGCCGGCCATCTCGACCAGGGCGCTGGCGTTGAAGATGTCGGCATAGCTGACGGTGACACCCAGCTCGGGGTTGGCGGTGCCCCAGCGCCCGGGGCCGACGCAGATGAAGGACTGCCCGGCCAGGGCGGCGTTCAGGCGTCCCACCAGGCGGGCGACTTCAGCCCGTTCGGCGGCAGTGCCTAAAGCGTAGTAGGCCTGCGGGTCAACGAACAGCACGTAGCGGATATCGGGGATGTAGCCGCGCGGCACCATGAAGCCGGTGCGGAAGGCAATCTGCTCTCTGGAGAGATCGCCAGGCAGGGCAGGGACTTCGGCGGCGGCCAGGGTGGCCTGCGGGCGGCATTGCAGCAGGCTGATGCACACGCCGGGCTGCAGGGACTGCGGGTTGGTGACCTGGACGGTGAACTCGATATCTACCGCCTGGCGGTAGTGCTGCTCGATCAGCTTCAGGGCGCTGCGCAGGCGCTCGGCCAGCGGGGTGCGGCGCAGCATCTCCTGGAAGGTCAGCGCCAGGCGGGGCAGCTCGGCTTCCGGCACCCGGCTGCGCACGGGGCTGAAGTAGCCGTCCTGCTCCAACTCGGCCAGGTAGCGCAGCGGGGGATATGTGGAGGTGAGCACGGAATGTACCGGCAGGGTCTTGAAATCATTGGCCTGCAGGTCGATCAGGTCGACTTTTTGCTGCGAGTAGCGCCGCACCGCCTCGCAAGAATCGTCGGGCATCAGCAGCGGGTGGCTGAGAGCCACCAGGCGCGGGAAGTCGTCGGCGCCGCGCTCGACGGCGCGCGTGCCCAGCCCCCATACCAGGCGGGCGAAGCCGTCCTCCCGGCGGATTTGCGGCGACCAGCGGTACAGGTTGCGGCTGAAGGCCACCCCGGCGGCGTGCGGCAGGTAATAGTTCCCGTAGCGCTCGCCCTGCACCGGCTGGATCAGGATCGCCATGCGCTCGTCGTAATCCTGCAGGCCCTTGCTGCGCCGGTAGAGCAGGGCTTCCGGCTTGAGGGTGCTGGCGTAGGTGCGGGCGATGGCACGCGTCAGGGCATGCAGGTTCTCGGCCGGCGTGCCCTGGTTGGAGCAGAAGTGGCTATCGTACTTGCCGGCGAAGGAGGTGCCAAAGTTGTCCTCCAGCTGGCTGGAGGAGCGCACGATCAGCGGCTGCGAGCCAATCTCCTCCAGCATGGCCTGGAATTTCTCGAGGATTTCAGGGGGAAACTCGCCCTGCTGGAACTCCTCCAGGATGCGCGGGTACTCCAGGCGCATGGCCGTTTCGGGCTTGTACTTCTGCTCGTTCCAGTGCATCAGGCCGTTGACAGTCATGAAGACGTAGATCAGGTCGGCGCCCAGGAAAAACGAGCGCGGGATGATGATGTCCCGGCGCAGGGTTTCATCCCCCAGCTTATCCAGGATGCGCGCCGCCAGCAGCAGGCCGGCCGATTTGCCGCCCACCTTGCCGCCGCCGATCTTGTCCCGGCGGATGGCCACCAGGTCGGCGACGGTGAACCATTCGCGGGCGACGTTGATGTAGGCCAGCTGGTCGCTGAGCAGGCGGCGGATGATGGCGACCTTCTCGTCGACCAGGCGGTGCTCCAGGCGGCGGCGCATCTCGGGTTGTAAGCTCTCGATCAGCAGGGCCTGCTCGATGAGCATCTCTTCCGGGGCTAAATCAGGGTTGAAAGGCGTGAGTAGATCCTCAGGAGAAATGTCCCCTCTCGCTGCTCCTTCGCTCTTGACCACCTCGAGGGTGCCGCTTTGCTCCTCGAAGCGCGCCCAGACCGGCACGCTGCGCAGGAAAACGTTTTCCACCAGCATGCCGTAGCCGCGCCGCTCCTGCACATCCCGGTCATCTACCATCTGCAGACTGAGCACATAGCAGGCGGGGGAGGCGCGCGGGCAGCCCAGCTTGCGCCGGCTCTTGGACAGTACGGTTTCCAGGGTGGCGCCGAGGGATAACAGGGCGGCGCTTTTACGGTCAACCCAGACCACCAGGTTGAGACCGCTTTTCTGGCGGGCAGACGGCTGCTCGCTATTTTTGACGCGCTCTGCTTCGAAAGCGTAGACGGCGCGCACGGTGTGATCGATCTGGCCGAGATAGTCGCTGACCTGGCGCACCAGGCTGTAGCTCAGGTGGTCGCACACGTCGCAGCGCCCCAGGCGCAGGGCATTCAGCGCCTGCTGGGTATCGCCGGCGAAGCGTTTTTCGGCGCAAAATGCCACCCCACGCTCGATCATCCGGTCGGCCAGGGCTTGATCCAACTGCACGCTGGTCATAACTACCTCCGCAGCCTATCCTGAAAAAGCCACCTGGATTGCATAGGTTACACCGTTCGAAAGTCATCCTGAGCGCAAGCGAAGGATCCAGATTCTTCGGTCGCCCTGAGCTTTGGCTCAGGGCTTCCTCAGAATGACATCTCGGCTCAGGGTTGGCCTGCTAGCCGGCGGCAACCTGCTTGCGATGTTTCTTACCGTTGCCCGAAGGAGCAGCCTCCGGGCGGATGCCCATCTCCCAGATGGGGAGCGGGCGCTCGTAGCCAACCAGCTTCAGGCCGGTCATGGCGGCGGTGTTCAGGTCCATGGCGCGCAGGTCTTCGCTGCTCAGCTCGGCGGTGCAGCCGTGGCCGGAGAGCATGGTGAGGATCTTGATCTCCTCGGCGGTGGCATGGATGAAGTTGGCCAGGCGCTTGCCGCCCTCGATCGGATCCAGCCGGGCGCGGAATTCTTCCTTCTGGCTGGTGATGCCGTACGGGCAGTTGCCCTTGTGGCAGGCGTAGCACACCCGGCAGCCCAGGGCGATCTCGGCGGCGCTGCCAAAGCCCACCGCGTCGGCGCCCATTGCCAGGCACTTGAAGGCGTCCAGGCCGTTGCGGATGCCGCCCAGGGCGATCAGCTTGACCTTGTGGTGCACGCCGTAGTCCTTGAGGGCCTGCACGGCCGGCGGGATGCAGGCGATGGTGGGGATGCCGACGCCCTGGGTGACGATATCCGGCGAGCAGCCCGTGCCGCCCACCATGCCGTCGATGCTGATGGCGTCTGCCCCGGCTTCGATGCAGGCGGCCACGTCGGCATACGGGCGGGAGGGCCCCAGCTTGAACAGGATCGGCACACTGGTAGTCGGTGACATCCCGCAGGAAAGCCACCATGTGCTTCATGTCATCCAGAGTCTGCACGTCATAGTAGCGGCAAGGGCTGAGCGCATCCGAGCCGACCGGCACGCCGCGCACTTTGGAGACATCCTCGGTGACCTTGGCGCCCAACAGGTGGCCGCCCATGCCGGGCTTGGCCCCCTGGCCGATCTTGACTTCCACGGCATCGCCGCTGTTGACATAATCGCGCGAGACGCCCCAGCGCCCGGTGGACCACTGGACGATCAGGGTACCGCCCGGCTCCCATATCTGCTCGGTCTCGGCTTCATCCCAGTAGCCGTGCGAGTACCAGCGCTCTTCGGGCAGCAGGCCGCCTTCGCCGGTGTTGGTGGCGATGCCGGTCATGGCGGCGCCGATGGCCAGGGCCATGCTTGGCTTCCTTGCTCAGCGCGCCGAAGGACATGGCCGGCCAGACGAAAGGCAGCTTGAGGCGCATCGGTTTCTCGCAGGTGTCCTCGCCGATCACCACTTCCATGTCGCACTCCTCGCGGTACTTGTCGAGCGGCGCGTCGCTGGCGATCTGGCTGGGCACGACGGTGATCATATCGAAATTGGGGGTCTGGCCGTGGGTGCCGAAGCCGCGCAGCAGGTACTCGCCGGTCAGCGCTTTGTAGTGGATCTCTTCGATGGCGCCCAGGGTCCACGGGTAGCGGGTATAGTGTTCGGGCTCGGCCGGGTTGATGCGGATGGCATTGGTCGGGCAGAACTCGGCGCAGATGCGGCAGCCGACGCAGGCATTATAGTTATGCACCTTCATCTCACCCGTCTCCATTCAAGGCATACACACCGTGCGGGCAGACCTCGGCGCAGGTGGCGCACTTGCCCGGCATGCGCTGCATTAAGGCAGACATCCTTCATTACAGTGACACAAAAAGCGCCAATGACAGCCATATGCTCCTCCTAGTGGTAGAACGGCTTTTCCGAGGCCGCGACGATCTTCTTGAATTCGGCCGGGTCGGCCTCGATCTGGTAGGTGGTGAAGTACTCCTGCAGGCGCTGCAGGTCTTCGGGGGTGAGCGGCTCCTGGCGGGTGTTGTGCCCCAGGGAAACCCACTCGCCGCCGATGATAGACGCTGCCGCGGATCAGGTAGTTGGCGAAGTTCTTGCCGGCATTCCCCACCACGATCAGGTCGCCCTTCAGCATGTAGGTGCCGACTTCGTCGCCGACATCGCCGCCGACGATGATGGTGGCGCCTTTGTTCATGGTGGCGGTGAAATCGCCGGCGCTGCCGCGGATGACGACCGTGCCGCCATAGCAGTACTGCGCCGCCCCAAATCCGGCATCGCCTTCAATGATGACGGTGCCGCCGGTCATGTTATCGCCCAGGTAGCGACCGGTGTCGTGGGTGACGTGGATCGTGGCGCCGTCGTTCAGCACGCCCAGGTAATCGCCGGTGTCGCCTTCCACCAGCACCTCGCCGTGCTGGAGGCCGGAGGCCAGGCCGTGCAGGTGGACCGCATTTTTCAGCGGTACGGGTTTGCCGTTCAGGGATTCTTTCAGGTAGCTGTTGACCGTTTTCAGGTCGTTGTTTTGAGCATCGAAGATTTTCATTTTTGCCTCCCGGTCAGTTAGCAACCGCCGCAGCCACCGCGGGTCATTTGCTGGGATTTATCGGCGTAGGGCGACTTGGTGCGGATGGGGGTGCGGTACAGGCGCACGAACTGCTGCACGGCTTCGCCGTGTTTGAGCGGATCGGCCAGCGCATCCAGCGCCAGCACACGCATCGATTCAAACTCCTGGGCGCGCTGGCGGCGCTCCTTCTGCTGGGCGGCAGCCTGCAGCGATTCGACGTTGACATTCTGCGTGGCTTCCAGCAGGTGCATGTGTACCGCGTTGCGTATGAAGACATCTGCCGAACGGGTGCGCAGGATCAGTGTGGTGTAGTCTTCCAGGGCGCCCGTCATACCCACCGAAAGGTCAGCCGAATCGCCCAGGAAGTCGTCGCAGCTGGCGCAGCCGGAGCGGGTAAAGCTCTCGGCCTGCTGCCGCGGGATGGTGCGCTCGCTGCCGTCCCAAAGCAGGACACGCAGCCATTCCCGGTCGGGCGAAACATCCATGCGCCGCACGCGGTCGACCGGGATGCCCATGCGCTTGACCAGCAGCTCGTCGATCATCTCCGGGCGGTAGATGCCGGTGCAGAAGAAGGCGATGCTCAGGCGGATGGCGTCCTGGTAGGGCTTCAGGCGCGGATTGTCCACCGATTTGAGCTGGCGGATGGCCTGGGCAACGCAGGGCGGACCGACCACAGCGATATCCTGCATGCCGCGTTCGAAGACCGCCTCGTTGAGTGCATCCAGCACCGGCGCCCACAGGTACTGCGGGCCGACGCTGTCGACAATCTCTTCCACGGTGAAGGCCACGCGGGCGGTTGGTTTGAGCTGCCAGGGGTCGAGGTCCAGGGTGACCACTCCGTCCAGCAGGCCGGCGCTGCGCCCGGCAGCCAGGATGCTGCGGATGACGTCGTTGGGTGCGCCCGACTTGACCGGCCCCAGGGAGCGCGCCGCCAGGTAGACCTGGGCTTCCAGCGGGCTCATGCGCCCGGCCAGGCGCGGGCAGCTCGCTTCGCAGAATTTCTCGCAAATCGAGCAGGTGTCCAGCGGTTGGCGGGTCATGCCTACCGTCTTGGTGCGCTTTTCCAGGTATGGGTGCTCTTCGCCGTTCCAACGCAGCACCTGCTTGGAGCAGGCCGCCACGCACATGCCGCATCCGCTGCACTTATCGAGCGACCAGACCTGGGCTTCCAATCGTTTTGACATACAAGCCTCCTAGTTCGTCAATAAAGTCCCTGACGGCGGTGGTGTAGCCGGCAGGGTCGTCGTTGGAGAAAAATGCCAGGCGCAGCCGGCGCGAGTCGAAGCCATGCTCCTCCAGCCGCTGATTGAGCGCCTGCATGCGCTGCACGGCATAGCGGTTGCCGTCTCCGTAGTGGCACTCGCCCATCGGGCAGGCGCCCAGCAGCACCCCGTCGGCCCCATTAAGGAAAGCCCACAGGACGTGATCGGGGTCGAAGCGCGCCGAGCAGTTCATGCGCAGCAGGTGTACATCGGCTGCGAAACGCTCCTGGGGACGCTTGCCCGCCAGCTCGGCGGCGGCAAAGGCACTCCACTCGCAGCCCAGCACCAGCAGCTTTGGCCGGGCCAGGATTTGCGGCTCGACAGGCTGCAGGGCGGCGCTGATCTGCGCCAGGATGGCGGCGTGGTTCCAACCCGGCAGGTCGATGGCCTTGACCGGGCAGGCCACAGCGCAGCTGCCGCAGCCGATACAGCGCAGTGGGTCGACTCGCGAGAGCGAGAGCACATCCGCCCGGCTGCCCGGCAGGATGCCGGCGATCGAGCGGCTGAAATCGCGGAAGAGGACGCGCTCGACCATGCTGATCGCCTGGGTGGGACAGTCGGCCACGCAGCTGCCGCAGCCGGTGCACAGCGTGCTGTCGACTTCGGCCACCGGAGCGGTGACCTCCAGCTGCTCGCGGCGCAGAAAGTTTAAGCGTTTCGGCCACAGCCTGGTAGGCCTGGAAGAGTTCTGCCTCCGGGGAGGCCGGCTGGTGCGCGCCGCCGATGAGAAAAATACCATCTCGGATATAGCGCCCGGGTCGCAGGCGCCGGCGCGGCTCCACCAGGAAGCCGTCGCGGTCCTGCGGTACGCCCAGCAGGGCGGATAGCCGGTCGTTGCCACGGGCTGCCAGCCAGGGTCTGCCCAGCACCAGGCGGTCGTAGGGCAGCTCCAGCGCCTCCTGGGTGAGCGGGTCGAAAATGGATACACCGGTCTCAGAAACCTGGGGTGGGTATTTTTTGGCATAGCGGAACAGGGTGATGTTCTGTTCCATGGCGCGTTCCAGCAGCTCCTGGGCGTCGTTTTCGCCGGGCAGGTCCCGGTAGAGAAGGGTAATGGAGGCCTGCGGCAGCAGCAAACGCAGCCAGATAGCCTGTCGCAGGGCAACCTGGGCCGCCAGCCTGTCGGCTGGATTGTTCTCACCTGGGGAGTCGTCCAGGATGAGGAGGATATCCTTCCAGGGTGGTAAATCCTGGTGAGAATCGTCTACCAGCGAAATACGGGCCAGCTCGTCCTGGAATTCCGGCTGGGTTTTCACCCGGCTGCGGTCGTACCAGCGTTCACCTAACGGGGCAGGCTGCGGGTCGTAAGCCACCAGGATAGCCCCGGCCGAGAGGGTGGCGGTCTTTGGGCCGTCGCCCTGTGTGGCGGGGTCCAGGGCAATCTGCACCAGGTAATCGCCTGGGTGGCCGGCGATGTCGACCAGACCGGCCCCCAGGTAGATATGGATATCGGGATGCAGGCGGGCTTTTTCGATACGTTCGGCCAGCAAGGGCTGGTATTCCGGCGGCAAGGGCAGGTTCCCGCCCAGGTTTTGGGCTTCGTCAACCAGGCGCACCGGCAGGCCGTGATCCGCCAGCTGCAGGGCGGCGGTCAATCCACCCAGGCCGGCCCCCAACACCAGGGCGGATTGGATGGTATGCGTGCTGTGCCGAGGCGCCGGGGTAACATTCAGCAAGCGGGCCAGCCCCATGGATAACCGGGCGGAGGCCTGCTGCTGGTCGGTATCCATGCCGCGCAGGTTGGTCACTTCCAGGAATTCTGCGGGTAAATCGGCCTGGGCGACGGTTTGCCGGAAGCGCTGCTCTATCAGGCGCGGGGAGCAGCCGGCTACCAGGATGCCATCCAGGTCGCGCTGCCGGATGGTCTGCAGCAGGCGCTCCTGCCCATCCCGGCTGCAGGGGTAGGCTTCGCAGGCGGTGTACACCACTTCAGGGGTGAGGGCTGCTTCCTGGCGCAGGGCTTCCAGGTCCAGCCGTTCTGAAATTTCTCCACCGCACTGGCAGAAGACCACTCCCAGGCGGGATGGGGAATGGGGACTGTGCTTTTCAGTCATGGGCCCATCCTCCTCTGCGGGGTGCACAGCTCGCAGTCCAGGTAAACTTCCTGTCCGTCGCGCAGCTGGCGGTGCGGACTGGGGTAATCGGTAATCTGTTCCAGGGTCAGCACACCGGTTGGGCAGATCATCACGCAGGTGCCGCAGCCGATGCAGGTGGCCGAGGCGACCTGGAAGGGCGGGCTGACTTCCTTGGCTATGCCGCGCCGGATCATGCCGATGGCGCTCACGCCGACGATCTCCTGGCAGGCTCGCACGCACAGGCCGCACAGCATACAGGCGTCGGATTCGGGCAGGCGGTAGCGCACCGTGGTCACACCCAGCTGCCTTGCCAGCGCCTCGATCTCAGGCGCGCCGGAGGCGGTGGCCAGGAGCAGCTCGGCGGTCAGCCGCCGGCTGGTTTTTACCCGCTGCGAGTCGGTCCACACCAGCAGGCCGGCTTCGCAGGGGTAAGTGCAGGCGGTCGCCAGGCGGGGCTTGCGCCCGGGTTGGGCAATCTCGACCATGCACAGCCGGCAGCCGCCGTAGGGTTCGAGCGCCGGGTGGTAGCACAGGGTCGGGATCGGGATGCCGAACTCGCGGCAGGCCTCCAGGATGGTGCGCCCCGGCGGTACTTTGTAAACTTGATCGTTGATGGTCAGTTCAATCATAGCGACCGCCTAGTTGACAGAGATAGCGTCGAACTTGCATACGCTCTGGCACATGCCGCAGCGATTGCAGCGCAGCGGGTCTATGGCATGCACCTGCTG
This sequence comes from uncultured Chloroflexia bacterium, assembly GCA_963744375.1. Classification (GTDB taxonomy): domain Bacteria; phylum Chloroflexota; class Anaerolineae; order Anaerolineales; family UBA4823; genus CTSoil-045. The sequence continues at coordinate 453,639 of CAVUTH010000003.1, forward strand.
TTTGGCGCCGGTGATGGCTTCGCTGGGGCAGTTGCGCAGGCAGACCATGCAGCCTGTACACAGCTCGGCGATCACCGAGTAGGTGATCAATCCCTTGCAGACGTGCGCCGGGCAGCGGTGTTCCAGGATATGCGCTTCGTACTCGTCACGGAAGTAGCGCAGGGTGGAAAGCACCGGGTTGGGAGCGGTCTGCCCCAGGCCGCACAGCGAGCTATCCCGCACGTGCTGGCCCATTTCCAGCAGGTAATCCAGGTCGCCCGGCTCGCCATACCCGGCGCAGATGCGCTCCAGGGTGGCCAGCATGGCTTTGGTGCCTACCCGGCAGGGAACGCACTTGCCGCAGGATTCTTCCTGGGTGAAGTTCATGAAGTAGCGAGCAAAATCGACCATGCAGGTGTCTTCGTCCGCTACCACCATGCCCCCCGAGCCCATGATAGCGCCCAGCTGGCTGAGCGATTCGTAGTCGATGGGCACGTCCAGGTGCTCGGCCGGCACGCAGCCGCCGGAGGGTCCGCCCAGCTGGGCCGCCTTGAATTTCTTGCCGTTGGGGATGCCGCCGCCGATATCTTCGATGATCTCGCGCAGGGTGATGCCCATGGGCACTTCGACCAGCCCGGTGTTGTTGATCTTGCCGACTACCGAGAAGATCTTGGTGCCCTTCGATTTCTCGGTGCCGACCGCGGCGTAGGCTGCGCTGCCTCGCTGGATGATAAGCGGTACGTTGGCCCAGGTCTCGACGTTGTTGATTACGGTGGGCTGCCCCCACAGGCCGGATTCGGCCGGGTAGGGCGGGCGCGGGCGGGGCTCGCCGATGCGCCCCTCGATGGAGGCCATCAGGGCGGTCTCCTCGCCGCACACGAAAGCCCCGGCGCCCAGGCGTACGCGCAGGTGGAAGGTGAAGCCGGTCCCCAGGATGTCCTCGCCCAGCAGGCCGATTTCCTCCGCCTGGCGGATGGCTGTCTGTAAATTTTGCACTGCCAGCGGGTATTCCGCCCGGATGTAGACATAGCCATCCTGGATGCCCAGGGCAAAAGCCCCGATCAACATGCCCTCGATCACGGAATGCGGGTTGCCTTCCATTACCGAGCGATCCATGAAAGCACCGGGGTCGCCTTCGTCGGCGTTGCAGATGATGTAGCCGGTTCCCGTACGGCGGATATTCTGGCGGGCAATCTCCCATTTCAGGCCGGTGGAAAAGCCTGCGCCGCCGCGGCCGCGCAGCCCGGCGGCTTTGACCTCATCGATGACTTGCTCCGGCTCCAGCTCGGACAGGGCTTTAACCAGCGCCCGGTAGCCGCCCAGGGCGACGTACTCCTCGATGCGGGTCGGATCGATGCGCCCATTGAAATCCAGCACCTGGCGCAGCTGCTTGCTGTAAAAGGGCAGGTCCGGCTCACGGTGGATGTGCTCGCCGGTCAGCGGGTCGGTATAGAGCAGGCGCTCGATAATCTCACCGCTCACCAGGGTACGCTCGACAATTTCTTTAACATCGTTCGGTTTGATCTTTTGGTAGGAGATTTTTTGCGGATAAATGGTCAGCAGGGGGCCGCACTCGCAGAAGCCGGGGCAGCCGGTGCCGACGATCTCCAGCGGTATGGGCAGGTCGGTTTTCTGGCAGGCCGCTCGCAGCCCGGAGAGCACCTTCTGGCTGCCCAGGGCGCGGCAGCCGGTGCCGTCGCAGACCTTGACGCAGGGCCGGCTCTCGTCCCAGGCCTGGGTCAGCTCCGCCGACCAATGCTGGAAGGCGGCAATATCCGCCAGCCGCAGCCAGCCCGTCTCCACCGCCTGGCTATCATGTGTTGCGTGGGTTGTCCGGTTCATCAGCCCTCCTCTGCCCGGCGGATGTGCTTGAGCAGCACATCCACTTTCTGGGGCGTCATCTGCCCGGAGTACTCGCCATCGCTCACCACGATCGGGCCCAGGGCACAGGCTCCCAGGCAGTTGACCGTTTCCAGGGTGAACTGGCGGTCGCGGGTGGTTTCGCCGGCCTGCACGCCCAGCTTGGTCTCCATCCGGTCGAGCACCCGCGGGCTGCCGCGCACATGGCAGGCGGTGCCCATGCATACATTCAGGCAGTGGCGACCTTTGGGCTTCAGGCTGAAAGCGTTGTAGAAGGTGGCCACCCCGTATACCTGTGAGAGCGGCACACCAAAGCGGGCGCTGGCCAGCAGCAGCGCTTCAGGAGGCAGGTAGCGCCAGCGCTCCTGGATCGCCGCCAGCGCGGCGATCAGTGAGCCCTGCCCTGCCTCCTCCTCGTCGATGAGGGTGAAAAGCTCCTGTACATCCATTGGCATAGCGGATCAACTCCTTGATGCGAGAATGGTGATGGATGGATTGCCGGAAGGGACCGGCGGGCCTGAGGCAAAGATGAAAAGGCAGCGATGCGGGATCGCTGGTCAGGCAATATTAGTTTGGCATGTAAGGCGTGAAGAAAGCATAGAAAAACCCCCTGAGTGTATGAAAAAGTTGTGAAAAAAGGGACTAATCCGGACGGGCCAGCAGATAGCCGATCCCCGGCACGGTCAGGATCAGCTTTGGCTCGGCGGGGTTGGCTTCAATTTTATGGCGCAGGTAGCGGATGTAGGAGCGCAGATAGTCCAGGTCGTCGCGGTATTCCTGGCCCCATACGGTGGTGAGCAGCTGCTCGTGGAGCAGCACCTGGTCGACGTGGGTAGCCAGCTCGTGCAGCAGGCTGTATTCGGTGGCAGTCAGATGTATCTCTTGCTCGCCGACTCGTCACCCGCCGGCTGGCCAGATTGATGTGCAAGTCTCCGCACTCGATTAGCGCTTCGCCGGCAAGCGGGGCGGCTACACGGGCGCGCCGCAGCACTGCCTGCAGGCGCGCCAAGCAGTTCCTTGGCGCTGAACGGCTTGGTGATGTAATCATCGGCTCCGGCCTCAAATCCCTCCAGCAGGTCAGATTCACGCGCCCTGGCAGTGAGCATGATCACCGGCACGTCGCTGAACTCGCGCAGGCGGCGGGCTGTCTGGTAGCCGTCCAGGCTGCCATAGGACAATAAAATGTCCAGCAGCACCAGGTCGGGCTGCTCTTGGGCGACCAGCTCGATAGCCTGCTCGCCGCTGCAGGCTGCCAGGACTTCATAGCCGGCGGCGGTCAGGATTTCGCGCACCAGGCGCACCATCTTGGGCTCATCATCGACAACCAGGATGCGGTACTTCTGCATGGATTACGCAGCCTCCTCGGCCAGGGTAGGGAGCAGGGGCAAAGTGAAGTAAACGGTAGTGCCTTCGCCGAGCTTGCTGTCGGCCCAGATGCGCCCGCCGTGAGCCTCGATGATCGCCCGGGCGATGGGCAGTCCCAGGCCGGTGCCGCCGATATGGTAGCCGTTGTGGTATTTGGCGCGGAAATATTTTTCGAACAGCGGGATCAGGTCTTCGGGGGAGATGCCCAGCCCCTGGTCGGCCACCGAGACCAGCACGTCTGCCGGGCGGGCCTCGCCGCGTACTGACGATCAGGCCGCCTTCGGGGGAATACTTGACGGCATTGTCCAGCACGTTGCGAAAGACCTGCTTGATCCAATGCGGGTCGGCTTCTACCAGCGGGAAGTCCGCTGGGAAATCAACCAGCAGGGAGTGCTGCTCGGAGCGGCGCTGGACCTCACCGGCCATCTCGTCCGCCAGGCGCGGCAGGCGCAGTGGCTGGGGCTCGGGCTTGAGCTGGCCGATGTCGATCAGGGCCGAGTCGAGCATCTCGGCGATCAGGGTCTCCATGCCGTCGCATTCCTCGTCGATCATCTCCAGGAACTCGCGCCGTTTGGCCTCGCTCCAATTCAGCTCATCCAGCAGCAGGGCGGAGGCATACCCTTTGATGGCCGAGAGCGGCATGCGCAGCTGGTGTGAAAGGGCAGCCATCACCTCCGAGCGCATGTGCTCTTCCTGGCGCGCCTGGCGGCTGGCATCTGCCTGGGCCTGCAGATTGGTGCGGTCGATGGCCAGGGCGATCAGATCGGCCAGGGACTGTACGAAAGGCAGGTCGCGATAGGCAAAAGCGGCCGGTTTGTGCAGTGTCTGCAGCACCAGCACGCCGAAGCGACGCCCTTCAACTTGCAGCGGGGCGGCCAGGCAACTTTGTGGCAAGCCGTCCCTGCGCCGGGCTTGCTGCAAATAAGAAAGGTTGGCCGTGCGAATGTTGCCCATTGCTTGGGCGACCGCTTCCGGGTTCTCCAGCAGCAAGGGCTTGCCGCTGTCATAAACTTTGCCGGTGATCAATTCGCCGGAGCGAATGCCGATGCGGCCCAATGCCTCCCGGTCGAAGCCTATCGAAGCCGCGGCGCGGAAGAGCCCGGCGGAGGGGTCCCACAGCATGATCACGCCGGCTTCGGCCGGCTCCAGCTCCTGGGCCATGCGCTGCAGCACGGCCTCCAGCAGCTCGGGCAGTTCCAGAGGGGCGGTGAGCGTTTTGGCGACTTCGGTCAAGGCGCGCAGTTCGCTCTCCAGGCGTAGACGGTCGTTCGACCGGTCTTCTTCCGGGCGATTCTCGGCGCGCTCGCTTGCGATCGATGGATCTTCGATCGTCAGGTATGCCATCATGTCGATACGACTCAGCGGAGGTATGCATTTACCTCCAGTATGAGGGTAAGTTCATTTCAAGCGGCTGTCAAGTACCATCCGGCAGGGCTGCAGGTGATAAAGGTCATGAATTTTCCGAGTTAATTTGCTTTTCTTGACCTGCTCAGCCAACCATGTTAAAATAGCTATCTAGATGGCTATCTGGAGGTGATCCTATGACCAAAAAATACTCGATTGCTGAAGCACGCCATGATCTGGCCGCGATCGTAAAAGAGCTTGATCAACAGCCTGTGATCCAGATCACCCGGCGCGGCGAACCGGTGGCTGTCCTGATATCCACCCGCGAGTTTGAGCGTCTGTCAGCCACGCAAACTGGTTTTTGGGATGCGTATACAGCCTTTCGTGATCAAGTTGACCTGAATAAGCTCTGGCTGGGGTCGGAGCTGTTTGAAGATGCGCGCCAGGTGGATGGTGGGCGTGAGGTAGACCTGTGAAGCCAGTTTACCTGTTAGACACAAACATCCTGGCTGAGCCACTTCGTCCTGCTCCTGATCCGGCGGTACTGGCAAAACTCAAGGAGTATGATAACCAGCTGGCTATCCCGTCGGTGGTCTGGCATGAGATGTGGTTTGGCTGTGTGAAGCTGCCTAAATCTGCACGGCGGGCTGCAATAGAAAAATACTTATGGCAGGTTATTGCTCCTTCGATGCCCATCTTCCCTTATGATTCCAGGGCGGCGGAACACCATGCTGCGGAAAGGGCCCGTTTGGCCGGCCTGGGGAAGACTCCGTCGTTTGCGGACGGCCAGATTGCGGCTGTTGCCTATGTTAACGAATTGATCCTGGTGACCTTCAATCTGGCAGATTTCCAGGAGTTTCAAGATCTTAATATAACAGACTGGCGCAGTTAGGATTTTTCCGTATTTGTGGAACCACGGAAATCTGCTATTCCCATTCGATAATACCAGACTCTCTAAAAAATATCTTTCACCTGTAACCCAGATTTACCCACAAGCGGCCATCCTGCACTTGGATTGGCAGCCGCGCCAGCTCGCCTGGCAGCTATGCTTATGGCTGGACTGGGCAGTTACTGCAATGAGCTCATCCTCGAAGTTCAGCACGAAAAAGTATCCGTTTTCTGCACCAAACAGGCGCGGCTCCTGCCCGGGGAGATAATCGTTGGCAGCTCCCACATCCACCAGCGTGGGTTCGGGGGTACCAAAGCGTACCAAAATCCAGGCAAACGCGGAAGCCAACAGGACCAAAGCCAGGAATAACCCCAGATAGGCGAACGGCCTTAAGTTTGTCAGCGTTTCTTCTCCTGAGGTTTTAACCACAGCGATACGCTCTCCGGCTGCATCGTCTCGGAGACGACGGCCAGCAGCTCGGTGGAGAGCTGGTCCAGGTCGGTTTGCTGGCGGGCGGCGGCGGCAAAGCGCTCGATGGCCTGCTCGGCGTTGTACTTCTGGCGAAAAAAGCGCCGGTCGATGTCGTTCTGGATGCGGCGGCGCAGCGGGCTGAACAGGGCAGCGATGAGCAGGGTGGAGATAACCACGGCGACGGCCGACCGCTGACCGCTGACTGCCGAAAAGATTGCCTGAAGCAGGGCAACCGTACTAAAGAAAACAACAGCCAGCGTAGCGGTCAAAGCACCATAAACCAGGGTGCGGTGGATGATCAGGTTGATATCGAACAGCTGGTAGCGCCATATGGCAATGGCAATCGCTATGGGGAAGGGCAGCAGCAAGATCCCCACGATGTTGACCCCCAGACTGGGCAGGCCAAGGAACTCGGGCAGCAAGTAGAGGCTCACCGCCAGCGTCCCGGAGAACAATCCGCTCAGCAGTACCCATTGAACTTTTCGCCGTTCGGGGCCGCGGCGATGCCTGCGGAACTGCCACAGCATCACGATCACTGCAGCAGGGAACATCAAGAGGGCAATCAGGGTATCGCCGCGGTTCCACTGGCCGATCCATGCCAGGGTGCTGGGAATAGCCGCCCGGCTGGCGGCCAGGTAGAGCAGGTAAATTGCGTAGGATAGCGGGTATAAAGCCCACACCAGCCAGGGACGGCGCTGGACAGCTGGCAACGGTGTGGGGAATGTGAGCGCCAGATGCAGGCTGGCCGGCCAGTTAGATACCCACAGGAATGAGGCGGCCAGGATGTAAATCAAGAAACCACTCCCATTCACGAAGTCGTAAATCTGCATGAAGGATGACCAGATATAAAAATGACTGGTGGTCATGCCCCAGATGAATAGCGCCTGGGCGGCGGGCTCCTCGGGTTTCTTGATGATAATAAATATAGCGATAAGCTGGAATACCAGGGCGAAGAGCAGCACGCTCCAGTTTTCAGCCAGGATTTCCGCCGCCGGCTGGCTTCCGAGCAGCACCGGTACTTCGCGGGTGCTTCCCTGGCGGACGACCTGATAGGTGATCGTCTCCCCGGATGCCCAGCGCCTCTGCCAGCTTTGTGGCTGTCCCAACGCCTCGGCCCATGCGGCCATTGGAATACCCTGCACACCGATCACCAGGTCGCCATCCCGTAAAAGACTGTGTTGGGCCAGCACATCAAGATAGATGCCCTGGGAGGTGGTGGCCTCTGGCAGTTTGGACATGCGGGCACCATCGGATGGGCTGCTATAAATATTGCCCCACACCAGCGCGGGCAACGCCAGGCAAAGGATGCCAATCGTCAGCAGCATCCAGGTCGGGGCGATTAACGATTTTGTTGGCCAGCCTTTGGATTTATTCATCGCCTGAGGCATTTCTCTTTGGCTGCGGCTTGAGCCACAGTGAGACAGTTACGGGCTGCATGGACTCGGAGACGACGGCTAACAGCTCGGCAGTGAGCTGGTCCAGGTCGGTTTGCTGGCGGGCAGCGGTGGCAAAGCGCTCGATGGCCTGCTCGGCGTTGTATTTCTGGCGGAAGAAGCGCCGGTCGATGTCGTTCTGGATGCGGCGGCGCAGCGGGCTGAACAGGGCGGCGATGAGCAGGGTGGAGATGACGGTGGCAATGGCCGACTGCTGACCGCTGACCGTCGAGAAGATTGCCTGGAGCAGGGTGACTGTGCCCAGGAAGACCAGGGCCAGGGTGCCGGTCAGGGCAGCGTAGATCAGAGTACGGCGCAGGATAATGTCCACGTCCCACAGGCGGTAGCGCAGCATGGCCAGCACCATCGAGACCGGCAGGGCTATATAGGACAGGTTGCCAATCGTCAGGAGAAACAACGATGCGATCAACGCGGTACGTGGAGTAGAGGCTGATGGATCTGCGATACGTACGACGTTGATCAGCAGCAGCATTATGATGAAAACCAGGATATAGAACAGCAGCGCCAGCATGACCCACTTGACCTGCTGCTTTTCGAGAGGCCCGGCGTGCCGGTAGCGGTATACCTGGGAGAAGCCGCCAACCAGCAGGCAGATCACGATGAGCGGGGCGGCGATGACAAAACTAAATTCTTCAACTTGAAGCAGTGTGATGACCAGGCCGTATACAACAAATACCCCCAATAACGCGGCGAACCAGCGCGCCCAGCGCGGCGTAATATGCCCACTGGGAAAGAAGTAGAGCAGCAAAAAAAGACCCGGCCACATGATCCAGGCCATGTAGGAGGTGAGGGTCGCCAGCCAGGGGGTTTCTGGAGGGGTGCTAAAGAAGACGCCAACTCCGTTAGCCCATAGCAACAGGACTAACCCCAGGTACAGGCCGAACCAATCCCGGCTTCTACGCCACAGGATCAGCCAGCCGCAGGCCAGGAAGGCCAGGTTAAACAGCAGGGTGAGAAGCAGGGCAGATGCGGCAAAAAACCCTGACGGCAGGTTCAGCCCGGTCAGGGCGGATTGGAGCTGTGCAACTTTCCAGTTGTCGTCCGGCAGGATGGCGAACGGATTTTGCAGAACCTGCTGCAAAGTAATCACCCACTGATAGATCGATAGCAGGCTGAGCAGTATGCCAACGAATATGGCGGTCGGGCGGGCCAGGCGGAAGAGACGGGGGTAGGCCGGCTGTGGAGTGATGGTTTCTTGCATTAAGCTTCCTTATCCGTACGCGGGTGTTGCGATAGCGGGATGATCCACAGGCTGGCGTGGTCTGGCTGCAGGGCCTGCTCGACGACCGACAGCAGGTGCGCCGACATCTCGTCCAGGTCCACCTGTTCGCGCAGCCGCCCGCCAAAGGCTTCGACGATCTGCTCGGCGTTGTACTTCTGGCGGAAGAAGCGCCGGTCGATGTCGTTTTGGATGCGCCGGCGCAGGGGGCTGAACAGGGCGGCGATGAGCAGGGTGGAGATAACGGTGGCGACGGCCGACCGCTGACCGCTGACCGTGGTGAAGAGCAGCTGCATGGCGGTGACGCTGCCAAAGAAGATCAGCGCCAGGGTAAAGGTCAGAGCGCCGTAGACCAGGGTGCGCCGCACCAGGAGATCGATATCCCACAGGCGGTAGCGCAGGATGGAGATGCCCAGTGTGAGCGGGATGAGCAGCAGAGCCAGTAAGGTCAGGTGCAAATGAACAAAAGCCAGTGTTGATTGTATTGGCAGACGGTAGTCCAGCCAAAGAAAAGAAAACAATCCGGTGGCAGACAGGTAAAGCGGATAGGCCAGCAAGCCGAAAATTACCCATTTGACCTGCTGGCGCTGTTGGGGGGTGGAAACACGCCGGTAGCGGTAGGCCTGGCTGAAAATGCCGGCTGCCAGAAGCAGGAAAACGCATATTGAAATTAAATTCCAGGCCAGATCTCCGTCGGAGGGGATGAAGATAGCCGCCAGGGCGAGTATCGAGACAAGCGCAACTGCCCACCCCAGGCGGCGGGGGATCATGCGCCCGTCGGGGAACAGGTAGATCAGCGCCAGCAAGCCCAGCAAGCTAAGAAACATTGCAAGCTGGTCCAGCGTACGCAGCCATTCATAGCCGGTTAAAACGCTGTATCTGGTGTCTTGGACCGAGAGTTTACTGGCCTGCGTCCCCAGGGAAATCAGTACAGCGGAGGTGAAGAGCGCCATCCAGTCGGAGGAGCGGCGCCAGGCAATGAAAATCCCGATCCCGAGAAAAGCCAGCAGCAGCAGGTAATACAGCGCCATGACATACCAGCCGTACTCCCGCAGGCTCAGCAAGCCGCGCAGGGCCGGCCAGCTGGACGTGAATCGATCCTGTAGGAACATGGTAAACGGGTCACGCGGCAGCAGGTAATAGAGCAGCACCAGGTTGGCGGCCAGGATGAACAACCATGCCAGGCGCGCCGGCCACAACCAGATCCCTTTCAGGATTGTGCTGTGTGGTTTCGTACCGGCTGCCAGGGGCGTTGTTGTCAATCAGTCTCCTTGGATACTCAGCGCTGCAGCGCCTGGAGGAAGTGATTTTCGAAGCGTAGCCGGTCGGCCCACACGGCGTAAGCGGCCCGCGGGCCATTCTCATCCAGGCTGGTTTGCCCGCTCGATGGGCCTTCGGCTTCTTCTACGATCAGCCCGCCGATCTTATAAGAAGCCAGGCTGCCATCCAGCAGGATAGCGGCGGTCAGGATATCCCAGAAGGAGGCGGTTCCGGAAAGTACAATATCCCGGCGGGCGGCCATCAAATCATAGGCCAGCTGGGCGGCGGGGGTGTCGCGGTTGCCTTCCAGCCGGTTTAAGAATACCACTGAGACTGGAACAAAATTGGTAGCGTCCAGCGGCACAAGAGTGACGGGTGCGCCGGAGCGCAGCACCAGGTTGGCGGAATGCGGGTCGGCATAGATATTCCATTCGGCGACATGGTTGTCGATCTCTGGAGTGGAAGGGCCGACGTTGCCGGGGACTTCGACAGCCCCGCCCATAATGTAGATGCGCTCGATCTCGGCGGCCAGCTCTGGGTGCGCCTCGAGCGCCTCGCCAGGGTTGGTCAGCGGGCCGAGGGTGAGCAGGGTGACCGGCTGATCTGCTTCCACCAGCACGGATTGGATCAGCTCCACAGCGCTGCCGGGGTAGGGTTGGCGGGTTCCAGCGGGCAGCTTGACCCCGTAAAGCGTATCGGCCCCCTCCCGCCAGGCATCCGGGAAGGCGTGATCCCCGGATAGGGGAGTCTCGCGCCCGCAAGCTACCGGGATTTCGGGCTCGCCCAGCATTTCGAGGATGTCGAGCATGTGGCGCACGCCCGGCTCGCAGTGCACTTCGCCCGTTCCGGATACCGTGACAGCCTGGATATCTACCCCGGGGTGTTGCAAGAGGAAGAGCAGCGCCAGGTGATCATCCATCGATAGATCGGTGTCGACGATCAACGGGATGGGCGGCTTATCCCAGGCCAGCTCATCTAATGGCTGGACGATGCCCCCCGGCAGCCGGTCGCGCGCCAGGAACAGGATGACCAGGCCGCCGATCCAAAGCGCTGCCCAAACGATCAGGTACGCCCGATTTCTGCCGCTGCCGGCACTGCCCGCCTGCCCCCATAAATCGTGTTTCAGGATGGCATAGGCGATGGCAAGCGGTAGGCTGCACATCACGAGCAGGTCAAGAAACAGGGATGCCAGAGACACCGCAGGAAACATCGAGCCCAGGTTCAGGAGGCTGAGCAGCAGCCACCCCAGGAACAGGCTCAGGCTGATGACGAAACCAAGGTTCTGCCGGCGTTCCTCAGCCGGCGTGCTGCGGTAACGCAGGAATTGCAAAACCAGGCCGCTGATGAGGATGGCGAACAGGGCGATGATCCAGGCGAACCAGGCCAGACTCTCGCCATCCGAGACGAACTGGGAAGCCAGAAAGAACCCAAGGATGAGCACCAGCAGCCCACCCGCCAGCCAGGCGCTCCAGCGCGGGCGGAAGGCGCCATCCGGAAACACATAAATCAACAGGCCCAGCCCGGCGATACCGAATAGCTGGGCCATTCCGAATAGGAGGCGCAGGATCTCCCCCCAGGGCGATGGGTAAGGCCAGGTATTGGTATAACCGGCCAGGTTGAATGTGAAGGGCATGAATAAAAAAGCAGCGGCTGCCAGCCAGCCCGGCCAGTTGCCGGGTCGATGCAGCACGATCAACCCGCTGACGCCCAGGAAGATGGCAACTGCCAGGTAGCGCAAAGCCAGGACAATATCGACCAGCAGCCCGTAGGGTACCGCGTCCGGTAGAGCTGCTGCAGCAGCGCTGAGCTGCCAATCCGTGGCGATGTTCTGCACATGGATCGGCGCCAGGGCAGCGATTAATAGCAGCGCCAGGACCAGAAGCACCAGCCAGGCGATGGTGAGAAAATTCGTGCGGACAGGCAGCGAAGAGTGCATATTATTTACCTTTTTTATCTATTATACGGGGGAAGCGTCCTGAAATCGTTACGAAAAGCGTTACGGCAAGAGGAAAATACCTCCTCTTTCAGGTGGCAGTCCTAACTGCGCCGCAGGACGATCAGGGCAATGTCGTCGGAGAGCGGGGCGTCCTTGGTAAAGCTGCTCACGCTGTCCAGGATAGCCTGGCGGGTGGAGTCTGCCGTAGCGCCGGCCCGGCTGTGGAGGACCTGCTCCAGGCGATCGAGGCCGTAGAAATCGTGAGAGGACTCTCGGCCTCGGTGATGCCGTCGGTGTACAGCAGCAGCGTGTCGCCGGGGGCGAGCTGCACAGTCTTTTCGCCCCATTCCTGGTCTTCGATTACCCCCACGGGAGGGCCGTTGTGGGTGAGCTGCTCCGTTGTTCCAGGATGGGCCGGGTTGACCAGCAGGGGAGGGTTGTGGCCGGCGTTGCAGTAGGTGAGCAGGCCGCTTTCCGGCTGCAGCACGCCATAGAATACAGTGACGAACTGATGGGCGGCGGTGTATTCCAGCAGTCGCTGGTTGACAGCCTGGAAAACCTGCGCCGGCTGGGCAGGGTGCTCCAGGGCGTAGGTGCGCAGCAGGGCGCAGCTCATGGCCATGAAGAGCGCCGCCCCCACGCCTTTGTCGACTACATCGGCGATCAGCACGCCCAGGCTGTTTCCCGGCAGGCGCAGCATGTCAAAGAAATCGCCCGAGGTGAGCTGGGCCGGAAGCAGCGAGACAGCCAGCTCCCAGCCGTCGATGCGGGGGATATCCTTGGGCAGAAAGCTGGACTGCACCTGGGCTGCCAGGGCCAGCTGGCGCTGCATGCGCCGGTTAGCATCCTGCAGGTTGCGCTGCAGGCGACGCAAAGCCAGGTGGGTCTCCACCCGGGCGATGACTTCCTCAAGCTGGAAGGGCTTGGTAATGTAATCCACGCCGCCGGCAGAAAAAGCTTTCATCTTGTCCTGGATGTCGTCCAGGGCGCTGATAAACAGCACCGGGATGCCGGCTGTCTTCGGGTTGGCCTTAAGCTGGCGACAGACTTCGTAACCGTCCATCTCCGGCATGCGGATGTCCAGCAGGATCAGGTCGGGGGGAATCATCTCGGCCGATGCCAGGGCGCGTGAGCCGCTGGTGACGGCGCGCGGGCTGTAACCACGCTCGCTCAAAATCTGTGAGAGCAGGCGCAGGTTGTTGGGATTATCGTCCACCAGCAAGATGTTTTCAGCTTTGTCGGTTGGCTGCATGCTACTCCACCAGGCGAGCCTGTTGAATTAAGGATAGGATGCGGTCGTGGTCAAACTGGTTAGCCAGCCGGGCGAGGCTTTCCGCCAGCACGGGGTCTTGCCCGACAATCTGCCCGGAAGCCTGCAGGATGGCCTGTTGGTCACCCAGAATAGTGGCGTGTTCCAGGTCGGCCAGCCAGCCCGGGTCGAGCCTGGCCAGCTGTCGGACCAGCGGCCGCAACTCGGCCTCGGACATCTCCGGGGGCATTCCTGCTGCAGGCTGGCCAGGGGCTGCCTGCAGCTCTTCGTAAATGTATTGCACACCCAGGTATTTGGCCACGGCAGCATACAGCTCTTCCTCGTGGAAGGGCTTGCGGATGTAATCATCGCAGCCTTCCGAGAGGATCACCGCCCTGTCTTCTTCCAGGGCGCTGGCGGTCAGGGCGATGATGATGGTCGCCATGCCGCGGGTGGTGGCTTTGATCCGGCGAGTGGCTTCGTAGCCGTCCATCACCGGCATACGCATGTCCATCCAGATCAGCTGCGGCGCCCAGGACTTCCCAGAGCTCCAGGGCTTCCTGGCCATTGGCGGCCGAGCGTACCTCGAAGCCCAACGGTTCGAATAGCTTGACCAGCAGCAGCCGGTTGAATTCCTGGTCGTCGACGGCCAGCAGGCGGTAAACGGGCTGCCCCGGCTGCAAGCCAACCACGCGCCGTCCAGGTGGCGGCTTTTCCAGGTCGCCGGCCTGGACCACTTCCACCGGCAGCGAGAAACGGAAGATGCTGCCGCTGCCCTCCTGGCTGCTCACCTGGATTTGGCTGCCCATCAGGTTAACGAACTCCTGGCTGATCGGCAGCCCCAGGCCGGTGCCTTCCGGCGATTGCAGGCCGGCGTTGGTTTGCACGAAGGGGGTGAACAGGATCTCCAGGTCTTCCTTCGAAATGCCCGGGCCGGTGTCTTCAACCGAGAAGCATATCCAGGTCCCCGATTCATCTCGCCCGGCAGGCGCCAGGCAGGGGTGAGCGCGCAGGATGACGTGTCCCTGTTGGGTGAATTTGACCGCATTGCCCAACAGGTTCATCAGCACCTGGCGCAGCTTGCCTTCATCGGTCTTGATGTAGCGCGGCACTTCCGGGGCCAGCTCCAGCTTCAATGCCAGGCCTTTGCTTTCGGTGCGCAGGGAAAACATCTCCTGCAGGCCGGCCAGCATGCGGTGCAGGTCGAAGCTGCGCTGGTTCATGGAAATGCGACCGGCTTCGATCTTGGACATCTCGAGCACATCGTTGATCAGCCCCAGCAAATGCTCGCTGCTGCGGTGAATGATCTGCACGTTTTCGTGTTCGTCGGTAGACAGAGCCCGGTCACGCAGCATGATCTGGGTGAAGCCCAGGATGGCGTTGAGTGGGGTGCGGAATTCGTGGCTCATATTAGCCAGGAAGGTGCTCTTGGCCCGGCTGGCGCTTTCGGCGGCTTCTTTGGCCGACTCCAGGTCAGTCATCGCCTGGCGCAGCTCATACGTACGCTGCTCGACCTGCTCTTCCAGCCGGCGGCGCTGCGCTTCTACCGAGCGCAGGCGGGTAACAAACACTGCCGATATGCCGCCCAGCACAGCCAATGCTGCCAGCAGCCTGAACCAGGTGGTCTGCCAGAAAGGCGGGGGGATAAGGATGCGCAGGGCAGCGCCTTGCTCGTTCCAAACCCCATCACTGTTAGTGGCTTTCACCCGGAAAGTGTATTCCCCAGGCGGTACATTGGTATAGCTGGCCAGGTGATTGCCTTCCACGTAGTTCCAGTCTCTATCCAGAGCATCCATCTTGTAAGCATACTGGATCTCTGCTGGTGACGAGAAGTGCAGGGCGGCATACTCGAATCCGAAGAAGTCATCGGTGTAGGCCAGCTCGATTTCCTGGCTGGCCTCGATGGGCTGCTGCAGGGGCGAATCCGGCCCTACCGGCACCGGTTGGTTGAAGATTTCAAAGTTGGTGATGACCACCGGCGGGATGAATGGGTTATCCTGGATCTGGTCGGGATGGAAGGCGTTCAGCCCATTGACGCCTCCAAAGTACATCACCCCTTCCCCGATTCTTAAAATAGGCGCCCTGGTTGAACTCGGGCCCTTGCAGACCATCGGTGGAGTCGTAATTCTTAAACTGCAGGATGGCCGGGTTGAAACGCGAGAGGCCTTTATTGGTGCTCAGCCACAGATTGCCGTGGTCATCTTCCAGGATGCCATAAACGTAATTGTTGGGCATACCATTCTTCTCGCGGAAGATATCAAAGCTGCCGGTTTGCGAGTTCAATCTATTCAATCCGCCGCCGGTGCCTACCCAAAGCGTTCCGGCCTGATCCCGGTAGATGGATAGCACGCTGTTGGCACTCAGGCTATCGCGCTGTGCCGGGTCGTTGGTGAAGCGGGTAAAACGCCCGCTTTCGCGATCCAGATGGTTCAGACCGCCATTAAGAGTGCCCACCCACAGGTCTCCCTGGAGACCCTCATGAATCACGCTGACCGTGTTGCTGCTCAGGCTGGCGGGGTCGTCGGGGTTGTTTAGGTAGGTCGTCACCACACTGCCGACGGGGTCAAAAACAAACAGACCCTGTCCAGTCGCCAGCCACAGCAATGAGTCACTATCCTGGTACATGTCCATTACGATGGGCATCGGATAATGCGTGAAACGAGTTGTTTGCGGGTCAAAGCGATCCAGGCCTGCGGGGGTGCCCAGCCACAAAATACCTTGCTGATCCTGGTGGATGGACAAGATCCAATCGTTGGCCAGGCTTTCCGGGTTGTTCGGGTCGTTGCGGAAATGCTGCCATTCGTTGGTTATGGGGTCGTGACGGCTCAGCCCACCGCCATTGCTGCCGATCCACAGCGTGCCTTGCGGGTCTTCATAAATGGCCCAGATCGAATTATTGGACAGGCTGTTTAGATTGCCCGGCTCGGAGCGCAGCAGCAGGAACTTGTCCTTGGCGGGGTCGTAATAATCTGCCCCCGAGCCAAAGGTACCCAGCCAGAGGATGCCGGAGCTGTCTTCGAAGATTGGCAGCAGGTAGTCGTTGCTCAGGCTGGTGGGGTCGGCCGGGTTGTGCTGGTAGTGGGTAAATGCGCTGCTGTGGCGGTCCATCAGGTTCAGCCCACCGCCCTGCGTCCCCACCCACAGATTACCCCTTTGGTCTTCGTAGACCGAGGCCACTGAGTTGTGGGAGAGGCTGTCCGGGTCTGCGGGGTCGTGCTGGTAGCGGATAAAGCGGCCTGCCTGCGGATCGAAGCGGTTCAGCCCGGTGAGGAAGGTGCCCACCCACAGCACACCCTGCCGGTCGAAGTAAACGGTCTGCACAGATGAGTTGCTCAAACTGCCCGGATCATTGGGGTCGTTCTGGTAGCGAGTGACCTGGCCGGTGGCAGGGTCCAGGCGGTTC
The DNA here is from genome assembly GCA_963744375.1 of uncultured Chloroflexia bacterium. Taxonomy (GTDB): domain Bacteria; phylum Chloroflexota; class Anaerolineae; order Anaerolineales; family UBA4823; genus CTSoil-045. The sequence goes on from CAVUTH010000003.1 coordinate 470,068, forward strand.
AAGCCGCCGCTAAGCGTCCCTACCCAGACATAGCCCTGCGGGTCGACTTGCAGACTGGTGACATTGTTGCTGCCCAGGGTGGCAGGATCTTCCGGGTCGGACAGGTAGCGAGTGAATGCGCCGGTATGCGGGTCCAGGCGGTTGACGCCACTGTTGCTCGTCCCTACCCAGACGTAGCCGTGCAGGTCGACCGCCAACGCGGAGACCGAATTTTCGCCCAGGCTATTGGGATCTGCCGGGTCGTTCTGGTAGCTGGTAAACAGGCCGGTAGCGGGATCGTAACGGTTCAGGCCGCCGTCGCTTGTCCCGGCCCAGATGCCGCCTGTGGAGTTGATCTCCAGGGAGGATACGAAATTGCCTTTAATGCTGCCCGGCTGTTCGGGATCGTCTTTGAAGACCTTAAAGTTTTCACCGTCGTAGCGATTCAGGCCGTCCTGGGTAGCCAGCCAAAGGAAACCCTGCTGATCCTGCACGAAGGCGCTGACCACGCTTTGCGACAGGCCGGCCTCCGGTGGCAGGTGGTCGAAGCGCAGAGGCAGGTTATCCGGTTGCAAAGCGGCCAGGCTGGCAGGCGTTTCAAGCAGGACTTCGGGGCTCTGCCCGACGGGAGTAGCCTGGGTGGCGGTGGGAGATGCGGCGCCCGGGGTTGCCGGTGCAGAAGGTGTACAACCGTTGGCGAGAAAAAGTATGCAGATTGCCAGGCAGGCAAACAATACCCCTGTTCTGGTTCCCCCCATGGTTTTTGGATCGCGCCCGTATCGCATGGTCTCTACTCCATCTACTGGATGCCCCGTATATCCCTGGATACAGGGCGAAAGCAGCCGGCAGGTGTATACGCGCCGCAACAGTAAATAATTCTACCACTGAGAAAAGGTTGTAATCGCTCAGTTGGTATAATATGCACCTTATAGAGGCATCCTGAGCGATTATTCCGATGGCATACCACCTGTGCAACGACCATAACCCCGATATATCCCTGTCTATCAACGGGCAAACCTGGGATGCGCTGCTCGACCTGGCGGAGGAGCACGGCTGGAATCCGCTGGGTACCATACTGCCTGAGTGGCAGGTTTGGGCCGTGGACCTGGGCGATCCGGATGCGGAGGGGCTGTGCCTGGGGAGCTACACCCCTGATCATATCCGCCTTGTCGCACTGGAAGACGCCTTGAACCTTGGGGAAGCGCTGGAGCGGGCATTCCTGGCTTACGAGCCGCAACGCGTGCACAGCTACCCCGAGCTGGCGCTGATCGGTGTGGCCGAGCCGGCCGGGCTGCGGCGCCCCAGCATCGGCGCTATCGCCGCGGCGGCCGATTTCTGCCGGCAAGGTGCTTTCTGGATCGAGGCAAAATAACCCACCCATGCCTGGCGCCAGCGCATCGATTTAATGTGTTGATCAAAGGGCAGCTGCTAGCTAGCAGCTGCCCTTTTTGTGCTAAAGGCGCTTTCTAAGCCCCCTTGTCTACCGGTTAATGCGCCACAATTCTAACCGGAAGGATTTCAGGTCAAACGATTGCAGCTTGCCGCCCTGGGAAGTGGCCTCATAAGTAGCTGTCCCCCAAACATGCCCGCGGTCCGAGACTTCCACCCTGGCTGTAGTCGTGTCACCATTGACCTGGATAGCGACAACGTCATACCGGCGTCCGTTCCGCTGCATCCCTTGCAGCATCCGGCGGATCTCGTCAGCGCCCCGATATGTTTCCCGGCGTACCAAATTCTCGGCGGTAGCGTCCTCTGTAAACACGGTCAAAGCCGTCTCCACCTGGCCTGCGTTGATTCCGGAAAATACGTGATCAATCGCCACGGGGTGGTCAAAGCGAGCTTGTGTCTGACGCCCACTGAATACCAACCCCAGACCAACGATCACCAAAACCGATACTACCAAAAATTTACCTTTCATCTCAAACCTCCTTTCAAATCTCCTGCTACAAATAATTTGGGTGACCAAACTTGCAACAACTTTACAACCCAACCGTTGTCGCCTGCGTTGTGATAACCCATTGGCTGAAATGAATTTTCCAAACAACGGTATAATTTAGATCGTATTACTCCTGTAACGTCAGGTTCAGTAATTGCTTCTAATACACAAGGGGTCCGAAAAAAGATGTCATTAAGAATTCAATTACTTGGTCAAACTCGTATTACACATGACGGGTTCTCTGTAGACCTGCCTGGCTACCGCCCGCTGGCTTTGCTCGCTTACTTAATCCTTACCCGCAAGGCGTACAGCCGCGCACACCTGATCGACTTGCTATTCGATGGACCGGACGACCCGCGTGCTTCCCTGCGCTGGACGCTTTCCAAGCTGCGCAAAGCCATCGGAGCTGAATACATCCTGGCTGACCGGGAAGAGGTCTCTTTTAATTTTCAGAGTGACTACTGGCTGGATGTAACTGCTTTTGAAGCGGGAGAAACCGAGCTGTACCAGGGGGATTTGTTGGAAGGACTGTCCTTGCGGGATGCCTATCGTTATGAAGAATGGCTGTTATTTGAGCGGCGGCGCTTGCGCGGAAAATACCAGGCTGGGCTTGAACAGCAGCTTGAAATGTACCGGCGCCAGGGAGATGCCGCCGCGGTTGTGATCACTGCACAGCAGCTGCTGAAACTGGAAAATCTGCGCGAAGACTGGCATTATGCATTAATCGAAGCCTATGCCCGGCTGGGTAAACCAGCAACGGCGCTAGAGCAATATGAATTATGCCGCCAGATGCTTCGGAAAGACTGGGGTCTGGAGCCTTCGCCTGAGACCGTGGCCCTGGCATTAGCCATCCGGACTGGGCGCAGCGAAGCGGGTACTAAGCCGGTGGAAAGCGGACGTGGCGAGCCCGGTGTCACGAATTCGGTTAATGAACAAGCTAAAGTGCCAGCCAGTGACTTTGAAACCCATACCCGTCCAGGTTTCCCCTGGCCTGTCTGGGTGCTGATTGGGATGGCCATTCTAATTATCGGGGGTGTTATCTACTGGATCGGGGTGCCCGGCAACAACCGGCCGCAAAAGCTCGCCAGCCTGACCAACTCTTTCCTTACAGACGAGGCGGTTGCACAAGCCTCAATCCCTCAGGAGCATGCCGGCAAAACGGTGTGGATCCTTGGGCCGTTCTATGATACGCAAGCCAAATTGTTTGAGCAATCTATGGCGCCTTTTGAGGAAGAAAGCGGCATTGATGTTGTTTTCCTAACCGGCGATAAGCCCTATGAGGAATACCTGGCGGCCAAATTGGAAAGCGGAGATCTGCCGGACATCGCTGTCTTCTGGCAGCCCAGCTGGTTGGCGCAGCTGGCAGAGGAAGGGAAAATCGTGGATCTCAGGACGTTTCTGGAGGATGAATATCTCAGACAGCAGTACCCCGAGGTATTCCTGGACCTGCTAACGATTGATGACAAACTTTTAGGTATATGGTACACAGTGTATCTAAAGAGCTTGGTCTGGTACCCCAAGCAAGCCTTCGAGGCGAAGGGTTATGAAGTGCCGGAAACCTGGGATGAGATGCTGGCCTTGTCAGAGCAGATTGTCGCCGATGGAGGCACGCCGTGGTGCATCGGTATTTATGAGTACGGAGCGCGAGGATGGGTGGGAACGGATTGGGTGGAGGATATTTTGCTGCGCACCGCGCCACCCGAAACTTATGATGCCTGGGTAAGGCACGATCTTCCTTTCGATTCCCCGGAAATTCGGCGTGTATTTGAGATTATGGGCCAAATCTGGTTGAATGACGATTACGTCTATGGAGAGAGTGCCAGCATAAGTAAGGAAAGTTTTTTTGATAGCCCAAAGCACATGTTTGAGGATCCACCGGGGTGTTATCTGCATAAACAGGCTACGTTTATTCCCTTCTATTTCCCACCGGGTGTTCGTTACGGTGAAGACTATGACTTCTTTTATCTACCGCCCATCGATCCGGAATTTGGCAAGCCGGTGCTGGGCAGCGGCGAATTATTGGCAATGTTAAACGATCGCCCCGAAGTACGAGAAGTCATGCGCTATCTGACTACCCCTGAGGCCACCCAATCCTTGATCGAGTATGGGAATTTTCTCAGCCCTAACCGGAAAATCCCGCTTGATTGGTTTCCAACCCCTGAAGATTTGCGCTATGCCCAAATCATTCTCGGCGCCGATACCTACCGATTTGACGGTTCCGATTTGATGCCGGGGGAAGTTGGCCTGGGCTCGTTCTTTCGCGGGATCACCGATTGGGTGGAGGGCGCCGACCTGGAAACCGTGCTGCAGGAAATCGACGCCAGCTGGCCGCGTTAGTTGTCCGTAGTTTCCCAGCGGATTTCCGGGTATGCCGGCGAGGGGCCATCCAGCAATGCGGAAGGCTCGTCCTTTAAAGCCTTATTGAACAGAGCCAGGGCGTAATCATCGATCACCCGTAAAGTGCGCTCACCGTCCAGGGGGCCTTTCAACCCCAGCAGATGCGCCAGGGGAGAAAGCATAGGCAGGTCGGTGAAATCATAGTGGTCGGTGCCCAGCAAGGTCAGCCAGGCAGCCTGAGGGCTGTTGCTCTGCAGTTCTTTGAACAGGGCGGTGTTCTCCTGGCTGGGCCACAGCTCGCTGAACAGGAAGAGGAAGGGCTGCACTACGCCGGATTGGCGTACAGTCGGCGAGACCGGCCGCATGTAGGCATCCAGTCCCAGGCCGGCCTGGCAGCGCGAGTCGCGGCCGCAAAACTCGATCGCTGCACCGCCGCCGGTGCTGTGTCCCAGCACGCCCACCTTATCCAGGAGCAGCCGCCCGGTAAAGTTGTATACCGGATCATCGGCATTCAGGCCTTCCAGTACATCCAGGGTATAACCCAGGTCGCCGGCCCACTGGTCTACCAGGCGCACCGCCGCAGCTTCGAACGCCGTTTCAGGGGCGCCGATGGGCAGCGCTTGCGGGTTGTTCAGCGCCACACTGCCATCCGGGAAAACGGTCTTCACGGAGCCGTAGGGGTGCTCCAGCGCGGCGACTACGTAACCGTGACTGGCCAGCTCCTCCATCAGGAATGTGCTCTGGGCGCGAAAGCCGCCCCAGCCGTGCGAGAAGAGCAGCACCGGGAAACGGGATACATTGCCCGAGAGCAGGGCGCTGGGGTAGGCGTTACCGCGGGCGTAGCGCAGGTGATCCAGAGAAAAGCCCGGCAGGTTTACCCAGCGGGCGATCGCCGGGGCGACCTGATCGACGTTTTCCATCCAGGGGGCGGTCTCACCGTCAATGGGGGCCTGTGCCGGGTACCACAGCTGCACCAGGAAGCGGCGCGCTGCTTCGGGGTCACTGCCGTACAGCTCGCGGCGCGATTCATCGGTCAGCATCAGGGTCATGCTGCCCACCGGGTAAGGACCGGTGGGGGTGGGCAGCTGGGGGATAGGCAGCAGAACCGGCAGGGCTACCGCCAGAGCGGTGGCCAGCAATCCCAGGGCGGCATACAGGCCGGATCTCCACACCGGTCGTGGAGTTGTTACCGGGCGCGGGCGGATCATACGCGGCAGGTAGAAGAAAAACAGCCCGACCGCCAGCAGGTACACCGGCAGCATCTGCCAGCGGTAGCCTTCGACGATAATTTGCAGCAAGGCAGCAGCCAGCGCCACAGCCGGGAGGAAGTCCGGCCAGCGCCAGCGCTGGGGGAATAACGGGCGCAGGAAGCATACACCGACCAGTACAGCCAACAGGATTTCAAGCGGTCTCACGATGTGTTCTCCTAAATAGTAAGGATAACCAGCCCGGCCAGGTAACTGGCCAGGTTCATCAGCAGGCTGAGTAGCAGGGCATGCTTTAGCACCAGAGCCTTGCGGCTGAGGAAGTAAATGAAGCCGGCTTCAAATAGCACGGCAAATACCTCAGAAGCCAGCAGCAGCCAGGAGCCCGGCAGGCCGCCGGCCGGCCGGGTATTGTAGTCTGTGTAAGCGGCGCCATACTCCACCAGAAACGCACACACCGGAGTCAGCGCTACTGCCAGGACGAGCAGGATTACCGGCCATCTTGAGCGTCTATCAATTCCTTTTTGATTGTAGATGACTGCAGCCAGCAAGGTGAAAACCAGGGCCGGGACAAGAAAGTATTTTCCCAGCGCTCGCATCCCCGGAGGGGCGAAAGGAGCCAGGGAAGGGAAAAAGAACCACACCAGCGGGAAGGTGACCAGGTCTGCCAGCACAACCAGGACCAACAAATTCGCAAGTGCCGCGCCGCGCTTTCGTAATCCAATCCCCAGGTACATCCCTGCCACCAGCAGCTCCACAAATAGAGTGACCAGTAACGAGAAAAAAAAGCCTCCCTCCATGCCCCGGTCAGGGATTTCGAAGTTTGGATCTTCAATCATTTCCAGACCCGGGGGTGATACGACCACCCGAAAGGGATAATCCATGAAACCACCAAATTCGTGGAAAGGTTGTGGTAGGCTTGCGTATACCTGGCCGTCGATTTGGGCTACCATGCGGTATTCCTGGCTATGGTCATAGAACTCAAATGAGGCCGCCAGGCAGGTAGCGCCAGCACAATCCAGCTGGTCCCCTTCGCCGTGTATTTGGGGCTCGTCCTGCAGGCAGCCGGGTAGTTTGCAGACACCGTTGCTCAACAGCAATATATCAATACTGCAATCATCACGGCAACCAACCAGTTGCACACCTTCGGGGGATATTGGATGGCCAAATTCGTCTTCGAAGTTGAACCAGTAGCGATCTGGTATCGGACCGGCATTGGCTCGCGCCGATGCCGTGGGAATAAAGCTGAGTACCGTTAAAGAAAGAAGCATAACCAGGTTCCGTATTGTACTACCCGCCATCTGGCACCTCTCTCACGGAGGTTGAACAATCCTACGTATAGGATGATTCTACTTCAGAACTAACTGGCGGGTGAGTAAACTAAGCTGGTTGTAGCTGCAGTTTTACAAAATTTGCACAATCAACAGCCCAGCCAGGTAGCTGGCCAGGTTCATCAGCAGGCTGAGCAGCAGGGCGTGTTTGAGCGCCAGGGCTTTGCGGCTGAGGAAGTAAATGAAGCCGGCCTCAAACAGCACGGCAAATATCTCGGATGCCAGCAATAGACCGGAGCCCGGCAGGCCTTCGCCTGAAAGGTTATAGCCGCCCCCGTAGCTGGTGGCGAACAGCACCATGATCGAGCAGATCGGTATGACAATCAACGCCAGCAGCGTGATCGCTCCCACCCAGATCCAGCGATTGCGGCCTTCAGTCCGCAGGAAGAAGATGGCCAGCAGGATGGTGAAGATCAGACCGGCGAAGAGCAGGAAGTACCCCAGGGCCAGGTTGTATGGGGGTGTAAAAGGCGCAAAAGAAGGGAAAAAGAACCACACCAGTGGGAAGGTGACCAGGTCTGCCAGCCCAACCAGCACCAACAGATTGACCAGGGCCGGACCACGCAGTTTCAATAGCAGCCCAAGGTACAGCCCCGCCACCAGCAGCTCCACCACCAGGGTGAGCAGCAATGAAGGGATGAAGCCCGGCCAGTAGCCGCCAGGCGCCTCGAAATTGGGGTGCTCGACCAGGGCCAACCCGGATGGCGAGACGATTACCCGGAAGGCCTGCTCCCAGTCAGAATACTGCTGCTCAGTAAAAGGTCTTGGCTCGGAGGTGTATACCTGCCCATCGATTTGGGCTACCAGGCGGAACTGCCCCGGATAATCATAAGAAGTCGCCTGGCATAGGCCAATTGTGGAATCCTGGTTAGCTGGGGATGGGAGCACTTCCCAGCCGGGTTGAGCTGAAGAACAGCTGAGCTTGTCACTCCAGATATTCAAGGCCTGCTCACCAGGCAAACAGCCGGCCTGGTCGCAAGCGCCATAGGTTTGCAGCAGGATCTCGTTCGAGCAGTCTGGGTCGCAGCCCACCAGCTGCACTCCCTGCGGGGAGAGCGGCCGGCCTAACTCGTCTTCGAATGCAAACCAGAGCTGAGCCGGCGGCGGGCCGGAGTTGGCCCAGGCTGATGCGCTGGGCAGCAGTGCCAGGCACAGCAAGATCAGGAGAATGGCGAATCGGCGCATGGCAGGTCTCCACAGGTGAGGCATTCGCAGATTAGGGACCCCGGCCTATCACCGGCGTCGCCAATCATTATATCAAGAGTGTGGGCAGGGTTTTGACCTTGCGCTTTCCACAGGCCGGGTGATGTGCTGGGGCATTGGCTATTGTCATATTGCGCAATTAACGGTAAATTACGAGTTAACAAATCCGGATTAGGAGGGCTGCTGCCATGATGCCGCAAAGCTGGATCGGACAGACCATCGGGGGACGTTACCAGATCGAAGCCCTGCTTGGGCAGGGTGGTATGTCGGCCGTGTACCGCGGCGTCGACCCTAACCTGCGCCGGGTGGTGGCCATCAAGCTGATTCACCCCCACCTGTCGGTTAACCCGGATTTCGTCGAGCGCTTCAAGGAAGAAGCCGCCGCCGTGGCCGGCCTGCGCCATCCCAACATCGTCCAGGTGCACGATTTCAATAACGACGGCCCAACCTACTACATGGTGATGGAGTACCTGGCCGGCGAGACGCTTCAGGCGCGCCTGAAGCGTCTGACCACCGCCCACCGCCAGTTTTCGCTGGAGGAGGCGCTGCGCTTCAGCCGGCAGATCTGCGAAGCCGCCGGCTACGCTCACCGGCGCGGCCTGGTGCACCGCGATATTAAGCCGGCCAACGTCATGCTCGACCTTCACGGGCAGGCCATCCTGATGGATTTTGGCATCGTCAAGATTGTCGGCGGGCAGTACCACACCGCCACTGGGGCAACGATTGGAACGGCCATGTACATGTCGCCCGAGCAGATTCGCAGCGAGGTGGTAGACGAGCGCTGCGATATCTACGCCCTGGGCGTGATGCTATTCGAGATGCTCAGCGGGCGCCCGCCGTACGAAGCCGACTCGGCCCTGACGGTGATGATGATGCACCTCAACGACCCGCTGCCGGACCTGCGCGACCTGCGCTCTGATGTGCCGCCTGCGGTGCTGGGCATCCTGAATAAAGCCCTGGCCAAAGAACGCGAAGAGCGCTACCAGACGGCCGCCGAGATGGCCGCGGCCCTCGAGCGCGTCCAGGAGTCGCTGGACAGCGAAACGCTGGTTGCCGGGATGACCGCGCAGACCGTGGAGCCGGCCCCGCCAGAGATAGTGATAACCCCGCCTGCCAAACTGGACGAAGAAGCCACCCTCAAAGCCGCAGCTGTGGTGCTTGCATCTTCCTCGCCGTCAGCAACCCCCCAGGCAACCCCGGCCGACCAGGCGCTAGCCGCCGCGACCTTGCCGGCACAAACCAAAGTGCCGGAGGCTAAAATGCCGGAGGCCGAAGTGCCGCAGGCCCCTGTGCCAGAGGACACTGCCAGGCGCATCCCGCCAGGTGAGCCCGAGATTGAAGCCCAGGCTGCCCCGACGCGTAAAATCTCCCGCAAGGCGACCTTCGCCGGAGTCGCTGTCGTTGTGCTGATCCTGCTGGCCACCGCGGGGTTCTTCCTGTACAGCAGCCGCAAGCTGCCCGCTATTGAATTGTCGCCCATCGCGCCGCCGGTGGCGGTCATCGCTGCCGAAAACCTCTCGGCGGTGGTCAACCTGGTCAGCTGGCAGGTCGACTCGGCGATTATCGAGCTGGCTTTTTCGCCCGATGGCGCCCTGCTGGCTACCGCCCACGACCGGGACTGGGTGCGCTTCTCCCAATATAAGCACTATGGCGCCCTGTGGCAGGTGGAACCCGGCGCGCTGCAGGACTACCTGCTGGATCACGAGGCCTGGCTGAACGGCATTGCTTTCTCGCCGGACGGGGCGCTGGTGGTCACCGTCGCTGAGGACAACCGCACCAACGTGTGGCAGGTGAGCGACGGCAGCCTGCTGCGCACGCTCGATTCCCCTAACGGCGGGGTGACCTCGGTGGATTTCTCGCCTAACGGTAAGCTGCTGGCCACCAGCACCTGGGATGGTTCGGTGGACCTGTGGCAGGTAAGCAACGGCAGCCTGCTGCGTACGCTGAAAGACGCCGATGTCAGCCTGCGGGAAGTGGAATTCTCACCGGACAGCAGCCTGCTGGCCGCCGCGGCGGAGGATGGCGCCGTGCGGGTGTGGTCGGTAAGCAATGGTAGCCTGCTCTATACCCTTCAAGGCCACGAAAGTAAGGTCTTTGGGGTCAACTTCTCACCGGACGGATCTTTGCTGGCCTCCGCTTCGGAAGACACTACCATCGGTATCTGGCAGGTGAGCGACGGAAGCCTGCTGCATAAGCTGGAGGGGCACACTGCCGAGGTATCCGACGTGGCCTTCTCGCCGGATGGCTTGCTGCTGGCCTCCGGCTCGGCAGATTACACGCTGCGCCTGTGGCAGGTGAGCGACGGCAGCCCGTTGGCCGAGCTGACCGGCTCCAACGACACGGTGCTGGCCCTGTCCTTCTCGCCGGATGGGGGCTGGCTGGTATCGGCCGGGGGAGATCAGGCAGTTAGATTTTGGGGGGTTAGTGAAGCGTTGAGTGGGGCGCCGTGATAATTTCCTGTAATTATTAAAAACCTATTATCTTCTCTTGCCGTCACATATTGGTCATTTTGGCGTCTTAGAAAGTGAACCATGATGCAAACGGACACCTTGCTCTTGAATGCGGAAAGCACAGCCCTGGATAAGCAGGCCCTGGTGCAGCTGTACGAAGATCACAGCCCCGGCATCTTTCGCTATGCCTACCGGATGCTGGGCGACAGCCACCTGGCAGAGGACTGCGTGGCCGAAACCTTCAGCCGCCTGCTGCTGGCGCTGAAGAACGGCCAGGGACCGGGCGAAAATCCGCGGGCTTACCTGTATAGGGTGGCGCACAACTGGATCACGGACCATTACCGGCGCCGGCCGGCGGTGATGGAAGAGCTGCACGAAGAGCTGCACGTCGATCCTTTGGGCAACCCGGAGCAGGAGTTTAGCCTCAAGCAGCGCGGGGATCGCATGCGGCAGGCGCTGATGCGCTTGCCCAGAGAGCAGCGGCAGGTGGTCTTGCTGCGATTTGTGGAGAATTGGTCGCACGAGCAAGTTGCGGCGGCGATGGACAAGAGCGTGGAAGCCACGCGCGCCATCCAGTACCGGGCGTTGGCTGCCCTGCGCCGCATGCTGGTCGACCAGGAGGAAGGACGAGATGGACCAAAAGAATGACGAACTGGGTCCCGAGCTGCGGGCACTGTTCGATGCGTTCGAACTCAACCCCAGAGCGTGACCCGCAAGCGGTGGCGCAGGGACGGAGCCGTTTTCAGAGCGAGCTCGATGCATTGATCCCGGGCGAAGCGAAGGCTTCCCAAATTGGTAGGCGCCCGGGTAGAAGCTTATCTATACGGATCAAGGAGAGTTTAGTGATGATGACCCGCAACCAACGTTTCGCATTATCTGGAGCCGCCATTGTGCTGGTGGTGCTGGTGTTTCTTTTCGGCAGCGCCGGAATGACCGCCTACGCGGCTCAAAGCGCCTTACCAGGCGATGCCCTGTATCCGGTGAAGACCGGGCTGGAAGAAACCCGCCTGGCGCTTTCCAACAACGAAGCCAACCGCACCCGGCTGCACCTGAGTTTTGCCGAGCGGCGCATGAACGAAATAGCCGGCCTGATTGCTGAAGGCCGCTTTATGGACATCGAGCTGGCTTCGCAGGAGTACGAGCTGCATGTCCAGGAGGCCCTCGCCAGCGTGGCGATTGTGGCCCAGATCGATCCGGCCACTGCCGCTGTGTTGGCCGGGAAGATCACCGAAGCCCTGAGCCGTTACAACCAGGTGCTGAGCGGCATGGCGGCCGGCGTGCCGGCTTCGGTACAGCCGCAGATCAACCGCCTGATGCAGGCTTCCGGCGAGCAGGTGCAGATGCAGGGCGATGAGATCGAGATCACTGGCGTGGTGGACGAGATCGGCCCGGATTACTACGTCATTGCCGGGAACAAGGTGCTGATCACCTCTGGCAGCGAGATCAAGGACGCTATCGTGGTGGGCGACCGGGTGAAGGTGCATGTTATCCGCGCAGCAGACGGCAGCCTGACCGTACGCGAGATCGAGTTGGCCGGCGACCTGGAGGATGATGGGCCGGGTAATGAGAACGGCAATACCAACACCAACCAGAACATGAACCAGAACGCCAACCAGAACATGAACCAGAACGCCAACCAGAACATGAATCAGAACGCCAACCAGAACATGAACCAGAACACCAATCAGAACATGAATCAGAACGCCAACCAGAACATGAATCAGAACATGAATCAGAACACCAACAGCAACACCAACTCGAACTCGAACGACAACGATGACGATTAATTTCGGGGTTGGATTGGTTGAATAGTAATGACCAGGCGAGCCACCACCGGCTCGCCTGGTGCAATTCGAGGTAGTGCATGAAAAAGTTGCTGAATTACCGGGGTGTGTGGATCGGGCTGGGCGTTTTTGCTGTGTGCGTGGCAGTTCTGGCGGTCATCCAGTTTTCGAACTCCCGACTTGCCGGATAACGACGGGTTCTATCACATCCGGCTGGCCGCCCTGATGCGCCAGGAGGGGCTCAAGCCGGATTTTCCCTGGCTGCCGCTGTCCATCCTGAACGCGCGCGAATTTTACGACCATCACTTCCTGTTCCACGTCGCGCAGATGCCGTTCACTTTGGGGGACCTGCGGCTGGGCGCCAAGTGGTCGGCGGTGTTTTTTGCCGCCCTGGCCTTCCTGTCTGTATGGTGGCTGCTGTACCGGCAGCGCATACGCTATGCGGCGCTGTGGGCATTGGGGCTGCTGCTGGTTTCGGAAGCTTTCCTGTATCGCATGAGCATCCCACGGGCGCAGTCGCTCTCGCTGGCGGTGCTGGCGCTTGGGCTGCACTGGCTGCTGCACAGGCAGTATCGCTGGCTGATCCCCCTGGCTTTTCTTTACGTCTGGCTGTACGACGCCTTTCCGCTGCTGCTGGCGCTCAGCGGGCTGTACACCCTCGCCCTGTGGCTGGTGGAGCGCCGCTTTGACTATCGTCCCCTGGTGTACACCGGGTTGGGGATTACGCTGGGGCTGCTGGTCAATCCATACTTCCCCGCCAACCTGGTTTTCATCGCCCGGCATCTGCTTCCCAAATTACTGGACTCTACCGCCCTCTCGGTGGGGAGCGAGTGGTATCCGTACACCACCGGCCAGCTGCTGAGCAATTCGCTGCCGGCGCTGCTGGTTTTTGCCTCCGGCATCCTGGCGCTGGGGCTGACCCCGAAGCGTATGGATACCCGCACCGCCACCGCCCTGTTGGCGGCTCTGTTCTTTGGCCTGCTGCTGTTCCAGGCGCGCCGCTTTATCGAATACTTTCCGGCCTTTGGCTTGATCTTCGCCGCCTTTGCCTGGCAGCCGTTGATCGAAGAATCGGCGCAGGCGGTGCCTTCCGGCAAGAAGGCCAGGATCACCGGGGTACTCGCTGCATTCGCGATGATTGCCCTGGCAGCCGGTATGCTGTTCACCGGGCAAAAAGCGGTGACGAGCATCGGCGGCTCGAAGCCTTACGCCACGTTTGCCGGGGCTTCGGCCTGGCTGTCGGCAAACACCGCAGCGGGCGAGCGTATCTTCCAGACCGATTGGGATGATTTCCCGCGCCTGTTCTACTACAACACGCACAATACCTATACGATCGGCTTGGACCCTACCTATATGCAGCTGTATAACGAAACGCTGTACGATCAATGGGTGCAGATCACCCGCGGGCAGGTCGAGAAGCCGTCACGCGCTATTCTGGGTCGCTTCGGCGCGAGCTATGTCATCAGCGACCTGGAGCACACCAGCTTCATTGAGCGGGCCGATGCGGATCCCGACATGGTTCAGGTCTACCGTGACGATAACGCCGTGGTCTACCGGGTTCAAGCTGCCGCACGATAGAGGGGAAGGGACATCCAAAAGCAGAACCCCCTCCGCCGGGGTGGCGAAGGGGGTTATCTACCAGTAAGCTATCAATAAAGCGATGAGGAGAAGTTATTTACCGCTGACGTGGGCAGCGACTGCGCCGGGAGCCGACTGGGCCAGCATGCTGACCAGGTAGCCAAAGGTGCGTCCATCCACGCCGTGCGCTGCAGGGGCGCCGCCGGCCGCGCCGCCGCTGGTGTGCTCAGCCAGGGCGCCGGGGGCAGATTGAGCGAAGGCGCTGACCGCAGCGCCAAACTCACGACCTGTGGCGCCATGCGCAGCGGGGGCGCCGCCGGAAGCAAAGGCGACGTTGGCAATCATCACAGCCATTACAAGAGTCAGAACCAGTGAAACCGTTAACTTTTTCATGTTTTCCTCCGAAAAGATGTTGGTTGAACTTGCTACCGTTAATGCAACAAAATTGTAACACTAATATCTACAATATATAGATTATTTGGCGAAGATTCATGAATTTCTAATAATCGTAGATTATATGTATATATATTGTGTAGATACAACTCGAGGAGCAAAAACAGGCTATCGAGATTACCCTGCAGCCTGTTTCGGCCGTACGATGGGGTTTGGTTCTTCGGAGAGGTATTAATGCCCGGTTGGGTCTTGCGGCCCGTCTGCTCCAAACAACTTCTTGAGCATTGGCAGCGAGCGGGTATCCACCACAGCCAGGATTTCATCGCCGACTTCAAAAACCATGTTGCCGCGTGGGATCAGCACCTGGCCCGCCCGGATCACGGCGGCGATCACGCAAGTGGCAGGCAGGGGGAGATCCTTCAGCGGCCGTCCCAGGAACTGCGACCCAGGCGGCAGCTTCTCTTCCACTAACGAATATTCGCCACGGCGCAGCTTGAGCAGGATCATCATATCCCCCAGTGACATTTCTTCTGCGATCAGCCTGGCCAGGATATCCGTCTGATTCAAGCTGACGTCCACGCCCATTTCTGGCGTGAACAGCCAGGCATTCTTGGGGTTGTTTACCCGGGCGATGATGCGCGGCACGTTGAATTCGAAGCGCGCCAGGGTGGTGACTACCAGGTTGGCTTCGTCTTCGCCGGTGACGGCCGCCAGCACCTGCGCCTGCTGAATACCGGCGTTTTCCAGTACGGCCGGCGAGCTGCCGTCCCCGAATACAATCACATCCTGGGGCAGCTCGAGCTGCAAGCGCTCGATGATCTCCGGACGGTTTTCTATCAATCTGACGCGGTGCCCTTCTTCAATCAACTGGCGGGCCAGGTGCGAGCCGGTCTTTCCGCCTCCAACGACGATCACAAACATCATTTATCCTCCTGCTTCTAACCCGATCATGTCGTTGAAGCGATCCATAGAAGAAGCCAGGATGGCCAGGTGAATGCTATCGCCGGGCTGCAATTCCGTGCCGAACAGCGGGATAAAAGCATGCCCCTGGCGGGTGATGGCGATTACCTGGATCTCTCCTGGGATGGAGAGGTGCTTGACTATTCTTCCCACCAGCATGGGTGGCGTCTCAACCGTTAGTAAGCAAACCTCACCACTGCCAAAGGTTAAGATCGGGTCCAGCTCGGAGTGGGTGAGCAGCTCGCGGATCCGTTCGGCTCCCCAGGTGGTGGAGGAGATGGTCAGCAACCCCAGGCGCTGGTAGATCTCCGCCCGGCGCGGATCGTAGAGGCGCGCCACGACTTTGGGTACCAGGAAGATGTTGCGCGCAATGCGGGCTGCCACCACATTGGCGTTATCCGAGGCGCTGGTGGCGGCGAATGCATCGGCCTGTTCGATGCCGGCCTCTAGCAGCACATCTTTATCGAATCCGATCCCTTTAACTTTCTTGCCGCGGAAATTTTCTCCCAGCCTGGCAAGGGCGCTGTAGTCGTAGTCGATCACCGCAATATCGTGACCTCCTTCAGACATCAAGCGGGCCAGCTGCTCTCCAACCCGGCCGCAACCCATGATGATGACTTTCATGCAAGTACCTTCCTATTTAATTTTACTCTGATTCATGCCACGCAGCAAGGATTTTCGGATCCAGTCCAGGCTGTATAGTACCAGTCCGTAAGGCGCCAGCCATGCCCACCAGGCAAGCGGCAGGGGCACGTGGTCCAGTGCTGCAGCGAGCGGTGGAAAATAGACCAGCACCAGGACCAACACGATTTCAACGGCTATCCCAAACAAGAGGAAGCGATTGCTGGTCCAGCCCAGGGAACGGCCGCGATGGACTTCGGTGCGGCAGGCGAATGCGTTGCCGACCTGAGACATGACTACGCCGCTGAAAAACACCGTCATCGCCAGGAGGTTCACCTGCTGGGGGTCAGCGCTTAGCAAGGCGCCAAAATAACCGGGTAAGCCCAGCCCCTGAGCCTGGTGCACCAGGAAAAATCCTGAGTAGCACAGCAGGGCTTCGATTGGACCCAGCCAGAGGAAGGCACGCCGCAGCAGCGAGCGATCGATGAGCGGCTGGCTGCGCCGGCGCGGCGGACGCCGCATGACGTCCGGCTCGGGTTTTTCCATGCCCAGGCCCAGACCGGGGAGCATGTCGGTGCCCAGGTCGATGATCAGGATCTGGGCGACGGTTAATGCCAGCGGGATTTTGAACAACGCTGCCAGCGCGAACGGCAGCAGCTCTGGTACATTGCTGGAGAAAATGTAGGTGATAAATTTCCGCACGTTATCGAATACGGCGCGTCCCTCTTCGATGGCGGTGACGATCGAGGCGAAGTTGTCGTTGGTAAGGATCAGGTCGGCGGCCTCTTTGGCGACGTCGGTGCCTGTCACGCCCATCGCCACGCCTACGTCGGCTTTTCTCAAAGCCGGCGCATCGTTCACACCGTCGCCGGTGACAGCGACCACCTCGCCGCGCGCCTGCAACGCTGCGACCAGGCGCAGCTTGTGCTCGGGCGCCATGCGGGCGAAGATGGTTTCGTGTTCTAACGCCGCCTGCAGCCCGAGATCGTCCAGCTCTTCCACCTCCGCACCGGTCAGGATGGCTGGGTTGGGGGTGGTCAGCATGCCAACGCGCCGGGCGAGCGATTCGGCGGTCAGGCCGTAATCGCCGGTGACCATCACCATGCGAATGCCGGCCTGCTGGCAGGCGCGGACCGCCTGGTGAACTTCGGGCCGGGGCGGGTCGTGCATTGCCATTAACCCCAGGAAAGTCAGGTCTGATTCCACGCTCTCCACCGTATAGCTGCCCGTACGGGGCGGCAGCTCGCGGCGCGCCAGGGCCAGCACACGCAGGGCCTGGCGGGCATAATCATCGTTCACGTCCAGAATCTGGCTGCGCAGCCGATCATCCAGGTCGATGGCCTTCCCGGAGATCAACACCCGCCGGCAAAGCTGCAGCACCTCCCTTGGCGCCCCTTTGACAAAGACCACCTCCGCAGGGCGCTGCCCGGCGGCGGATTCCCCGGGGGTGGCGAAGATGCCTCCCGGTTGGTGGTGATGGATCGTGCTCATCCGCTTGCGCCGGGCATCGAAAGGCAGCTCGTGGATGCGAGGATAACGCGCTGCCAGCTCGTTTTCCTTGAGGCCTCTTTTCAGACCGGCGACTCGCAGAGCGGCTTCGGTCTGGTCGCCCAGTGTAGTCCAGCGGGGTTGTGCAGAGGTGGGTGGATTCAGGCGAGAATTATTGCACAGGATGGCCGCGGTCAGCAGCTGGTTCAGGTCGCCGGCCTGCGGCTGACCGTCCGGGTTGGGAGAGAAGCGGCCTGTGGGCTCATAGCCAATCCCTGAGACGGAATAGCGCTGCCTGCCAACCCAAATTTCTCGCACCGTCATCTGGTTTTGCGTCAGTGTGCCGCTTTTATCGGTGCAAATCGTCGAGACTGTGCCCAGTCGTCTCGATCACGGAAAGCTTTTTGACCAGCACGCCGCGTTGGGCCAGCCGCTGGCCGGCCATGGCCAGCGAAAGGGTGACGGTAGCCGGCAAGCCCTCGGGGATGACGGCCACAATGATCCCGATGGCAAGCAGGAAGGCCTCTAACCGGTCCATGCCAACATCAAAAGTACCTGCCAGGAATACCAGGGCTCCGATCCCCAGCGCCACCAGGGCAATCTTGCGCGTCAGTCCGGCCAGCTCGATTTGCAGGGGTGATGGTTCTTCTTTGACTGCCTGGGTCAGGTGGGCGATGCGGCCGAACTGGGTGTACATGCCGGTGGCGAAGACAACCGCCCGGCCGGTGCCCGATACGATTGAAGTGCCGGCGAATACCAGGTTGGGGCGCTCCAGCTCGCTGAACCCCTCGCGCAGGGAGGCGTCAGCCGATTTGCGTGCCGGAATGGAATCGCCGGTCAGGGTCGATTCATTGGTTCTAAGGCCATATGCTTCAACCACGCGCGCATCAGCCGGGATGTTATCTCCCTCTGCCAGGATGAGCAGGTCGCCGGGAATGATCTGCTCGGTGGGTACCTGGGTCTCTACTCTGTCGCGGATCACCCGGGTATAGGCAGGCAGCAGGCTGCGCAGAGCCTGCATGGCCTGCTCGGCGCGATGCTCTCTCCAGAATGAAAAGCCTGCATTGGACAGCACCAACACCCAAATGACCAGCCCCAGACCGGGCTCGCCGATTAAAAATGTAATCGCACCGGCCAGCCACAGCAGGAGCGCCAGCGGATGGCCGAGGTATCCGAACAGCTTGCGCCAGGGTGAGTCCTTGACTTCTTCCGTCAGCAGGTTGCTGCCGTACAGTTCGATGCGCGCAGATACATCGCTGGAGAGAACGCCTTCCGGCGTAGTCTCCAAGGCGGTGTATACCTCGGTCGCTCTCAGCGAGTAGATTGGGCGCGAATCCATCGGATTAAACCATGCACCTGGATAGGTACCGCCGGCTTACTTCTGTGCGTGCAAGCCGGCCAGGCAGGCGCGCTGCGCTAATTTTCGAAGGCCTTTTCCAGGTTTTGCAGCTCTTCCAGCAGGTGCTTGCGGGTGGACGGGCTGAGGCGGGTATCCTGGGCTACTTTTACCTGCTCCTGGCGGGCTGCTCGGACGACGAGTGCCGCTGTAAACATGATCCTGCCGGCCGGTATGACCTCAAAATCATGCATGGCGATCCGCAAGACCTGGTCATCGAAGTAAGGCAGGCTCAGGCTGAGACCGCGATTGAGGTCCTGGGCCTTTGCCCGGCGATGGATGGTCTTGATAATTTCTTTGGTCTGGTAGCGCGCCATGGCGCGACCCTGGTTGACCAGCTGGCCTAAAATCCCATAGCGTTTGAGCTGGTAGGTCTCGTCGACCACCATGTAAGGCGCCAGACTGACGGCGGCGTGCAATATGCGCAGGTATTGCTGCATGGAGGCGATGGCGGCTTCGGCTTCACTGGCGGAATTGACCAGCAGGTGATATTTCTCGTCCAAAGGTACCCATTGGGGCAGGTAAAAACGACGCGCCCAGGGCACATACGGGACCAGTAACTCCCCACGTCCTTCTTCGTCCACCCCGGCTTCGCCTTCGGCAATGGCATCTGTCGCAGCTGTGATGGCTGAGGCAGCTTCCAGGCCATCATCCACAGGAATTGAGGGGATTTCATCGCCTGCAGCTGCCCGGTAGGTAACAGACCGGCCGGAGGGGAGCATGGCGTACACCATGTGCCGGGCTGTGCTGTGACGGATCAGCCCGGCGCTTACCGATACAGGTTGGTTGGAGGTGTTCTCCAGCTCAGACAGCCGCTGCGCCAGGATGGTGTTCACGTCCGCACGGGTCATGCGATCAATTAGCCCGCCGGCCATTTGTTCACGCTCGTTGGCAGGCACCGGCAGAGTGGCCGGCATGGCCTCATCGGCCTCCGCAGGATCGACAACCACGCGATCGGGCAGGCTGAAGCGCACCTGAGGGGAACGCGCCAATAACGCCTCAGCCAGGTTGCGCGCCTGGGCGTCCAGGAAGCGTTGTACCAGGGTTGGCTGGGCGTCAAGCAGGAGTTGCCAGCGGTTGTATTCTTGCGCCAGGTAACTGGCCGGGCTGCCCGGTTTTTGAGCCCTGTTGGTTGGATTACCCGAATTTTGGGTCGGAACTGTAGTTTTAGGCATTTGGAACTCCTCCTTACATCCCTGTCCCATCGATTGGAGAGGCAGTTTCCTTCGGTTTTCCGCCCAGACGCGGTTCTTCGTCCTTGGGCTGCAGGTACTGCTCTAACAGGGAGGGAGCATCCGGGTGATCGACATGCAGGGCATGGTCGTAATCACCGGCCGGAGCCGGCACCGGGTAGTAGCGTGTGGGCAGGAAGACCCCGAAGAGGGCAAAGAATCTGGCTGAAGTCTTGGATGCAAAGACCAGCAGCGAATAGCGGTATTCCTGCATTACCAACGATTGCCACTCGACGATAGAAGCCATTGCACCTTTCACACGCGCCTTATCGCGTACAATGCGGTGAATCTGCACAGGCTCACGGAAGCCCAGGGGTGAGAGCAGCAACAGGTGGGCGGCAATAGCCAGCAAGCTGAAGGAGATCAGCACCACCCAGCCGCCTTCGGTCCACTTGCCAACGATCTGGCCGACGAATATCAGGCCTGCCAGAGCGGCTGCCACCCCGGCGCCAAAACTGCCCCAGCGGCGCACCCGGCCGGTGTAATTCTGCAAGATGTGCTTGCGCACAGCCAGACCCATCACCATGATGGGCATGAACACGCCCACGCCATAGAAAGGCACGGCTCGGGTCGTCTGGCCTCGCACCAGGAACATAATCAGCACGGCTATACCGAAGGTAATGGTTACCGAGCGGGTGAATGTGCCGCGCGGGTCGCGGTAGACGATGGCCTCTGGGATCTCGCCGATGGCCACATCGCGCCACTCGGTAGCCTGGGCATCCTGGAAAGCGGTCATCGAGGCAGCCGCCAGCAATGCCACCGCCAGGAATTGGTAGATCCAGAAGAGCAGGTTGCCACCTGGCAGCTGGCCGAATCCAATATACGCAAGGTTGCCAACCAGGGTACGCCCCAGCGTCCCATCGAAGACGTTAAACCGTAGGGAGAAGAAAGTCAGGAGCAGGGTGGTCAGCCCACCATAGAACAGGAAAGAGGTTTGCACGAAGCGCCCGATGCCCGATTTCCCGCTGTAGAAGCTCCACAGCCCTTTCAACTTCGGCAGCCGGCGCTTGCCCCATTGTACCAGGCTTGTATCTTCATCCTTGAAAAATTGGATGCCGTTCGATACTGCTTCCAGCCCGGTGAGGGCGACCATGCCCTTCATGGTAGCGGTTAGCAGATGGTAAAGCGCCTGCCCGATGGATGCTGGCTTAAGCACCTCCGTGGCTACGATGGGCGGTACATCTTTGAAGTGGGCTACCACCAGGCCAATTGCCATGCATATCGTTAGCATTACAAAGACGCCCAGCAAGATGAAAACGACGCGCGCCGATTCGCCTCGCCCGCGGATGGTTAGATACCAGGTGGCAGCTGCCAGGGCCGCGCCGATAGCGAAGTGCCAGATCCAATTGGTGCCATAGGCCCCCAGGATGGAGAGCAGCTGGTCGCTGCCAGACAGGGCCGATACGACGATGGTCAGCACATAATCCTGGATCAGGGTCACTGCAACGATCAGGCTGAGGGTGGGCTTTAGATAACGCATGGAGGCAGTATACGATCCACCGCCTTCGTTAAAAATCCCAAGGGAATACATATAAAGCGCACCAAAGATAAAATTGGCCAGGGCGATCAAAGCCACGCCATAATACGCCAGGTGTTGCAGGCCATAGGGATGCAGGGCGCTCATCAATTCACCCGTTGCATAATAGAACGAGGTGAAGTAATCCACGCCAAAAAGCGCCACAGCGGCCAGCAAGCCGATCTGCCCGGCCCCGTGGATATGTTTATCTTCTTCGCGCTCGCGCGGCGAGGCCCGGTAGGCCAGGTAAACAATGACGATTAATAATCCAATTGAAAATAACAATTGACTTTTCCTCTAGCGATAAATTAATTCCAGAAGCTATTCCAGCTCCAGATCAGACCGACTTCTATTAGCATGACCATTCCCAGCAATACAGCTCCGACCCAGCCTTGGGTATCCTGGACGATGCGCATGTCGAGCCCTAAAAACACCAGGATGATGACGAAAGAAATCACCCAACCCAAAATTCGCCGGCTCAATGCCTGGCTGGGGATATTTTTAATCGCAGGGCTGGTTAAGATAATTACCGGGTAGGGCAGCTTGTTGAGCAGAGTCTGGCTGACCGGCTGGCTTTTCGGACCCCAGATGGAGGTATTGTGCCCGGAAAAGCACACCAGGATATCCCCGGGAGACAGATGTTCTTGAATTTCCGCAATCCAACGGTTTCCATAGACGGTTTGGCTCTCTACCGTGTACAGCGGGTCGTGGAGAATGGCTGCCAGGTTTATCAGCCTGCGGCGTGCCAGCGGATCCTCGTCCTCATGATTTACCAGAGCGAGCAACAGGATGCCTGTCTTAAACGGGACCATCATGCTCCGCAGTCGGCGCGCCAGTTTGATTTCATCCAGGTCGGCAGGCGGGATCAGGACCACCAACCGTTTGAACGAAGGTAAGGGCCTGCTATCGGAAATCAGGGTTCCGGGGGATCGATTAACAGCCATACGGCCTCCTTTCTGACATAAAAGGGGTTATATCGCGTAAAAATAAAGGCGCCGTAAAGGTATCGCTCGCAGGCGTTAAGAAAAAATAAAAAACCAGGGATTGGATCTATTCCCTGGTTTTTATGTACTTTTGTAACGGAAGTTTACTCGCCTTCCGAAAAACGGTAGCCCACCCCCGGCTCGCTGAGCAGATGCCGGGGATGCCGGGAATCTTGCTCCAGTTTCTTGCGCAATTGGCTGATGTAAACACGCAGGTATTCGACGTCGTCGATATACTCGATGCCCCATACTTTACTCAGGATGCTCTGGTGGGTAAGCACACGCCCGGGGTTATGTGCCAGGTAAGCAAGCAGTTTAAACTCTGTGACGGTCAGTTTGACCTCGGCTCCGTCGCGGGTAACGATATGGCGCGACAGGTCGATGCTCAGGTCGCCGGCTTTAATGATGGTTTCCTGGGCGCCGGGCGTCTGTACGGCATGGCGCAGCGCCACCCGGATGCGCGCCAGCAGCTCTTCGATGCCAAATGGCTTCACCAGGTAATCGTCGGCTCCCTGGTCCAGGGCGCGCACTTTGTCCCCTTCGCTTTCGCGCACGGATAATACAATGACGGGGACATTGCTCCACTCTCGCAGGCGAGCGCATACGGTGAAGCCGTCGATATCCGGCAGCCCCAGGTCCAGAATCACCAGGTCAGGCAGGGTGGTGGCTGCCAGGGCCAGGCCTTCTTCACCCCGGCTGGCGGTGGTGACACGGAATTTCTTGGCCGTCAGGATGGTGCGCAAGGCGCGCAAGATTTGCGGCTCATCGTCAATCACCAGGATGTGCGGTTCGGTGCTCATAAAATCTCGGGGTTTACTGCAGCGGGTGATTTCCCCTGCCAGGTGAGGGGCAGGCTGAAATTAAAGGCGAAGCGATCCGGCAGGTTTTCTGCCCAGATGCGGCCGCCGTGGGCTTCGATGATCCCTTTGCAGATCGAAAGACCCAGTCCGGTGCCTGTGACACGCTCGGCATCCGTGACGCGGTAAAACTTATCAAAGATGCGCTCCAGGTGTTCCTGCGGGACCGGCGGACCCTGGTTGGTTACCTGGACTAATATCGAATCGGGTTCCTGGACCTGGGCAGTGATCTGGATGACAGTGCCGAGCGGGGCATACTTGGTGCTGTTGCTCACCAGGTTAACGAAGACGCGTTCGATCTGCATGAAATCAACCGGCACCAGCGGCAGGTCATCCGGGATATCGGTCTCGATGTGGTAATCCTGAGCGGTGCGGTGGATGCGCTGCAAGGCGCTTTCCAGGATTTCTGTTAGCACGTTCCACTGGCGAACTGGATTGAGCGCCCCAGCCTCGATACGCGACATATCCAGCAGATTCCCAACCAGACGGTTGAGATGATCGGTCTCTTCGTTGACGGTCTCCAGCAAATCCTGGCGCGCCTGGGTCTCCCAATCGACATCGCCGGCCAGCAAGCTGGTTACCGAGGCTTTGATCGTTGCCAGGGGCGTGCGCAGCTCGTGCGATACCGAAGACAGCAAAGCCGATTTTAAGCGATCGCTTTCTTCCAGGATATGGGCTTTCGTTTCAGCCTGAGCCAGGGTAGCCCGTTCCAGGGAGAGCGCTGCCTGGGTGGCGAAGGTGCGCAGCATGCGTTCCTCTGTGCCGATAAGCGGCTCCAGGTTGCGCCACAGGTAGATTACACCTAGCCGCTTGCGCGTCGTCTCGAGCGGCAAACTGATCATTGGGCTTACGGCTGGTTTCAACATCCCGCGTGGTTCCTGAATGTTGAAGGCATCCGGAGCGCCGTTGGTTGCGATATGAACTTCCACGTACTCAGCCTGGAAGGTCTCCAGGGTATGGGTGGCCAGAATTTGTCCGATTTCTCGATCGTTGTTGACGCCGCCCAAGGCCAGGCTGAGCTCGTACAGGCGCGTCGATTCGCTCTCGCTGGCTCGTGCTTGCGCAAGGTTTTCCCTGGCCCGCCCGACAAGCTGGCTGATTACCACGGCAACCACAAAGAAGATCAACAGGGCGGTGATATCTTGTGATTGGTGCACGATCAGGGTTTGGTAGGGTTTCAGGAAGTAGTAGTTGTACAGCAGGAAAGCCAGCAGGCCAGAGACCAGCCCTGGCCCCAAACCCCACAGGGTGGTGTTCAGGGTGATAGGCAGGAGGTACAGCAGGGCGATGGTGGTGGTATTGAGCTGCTGGCGCAATGGGTACATGAGGAGTGTGAGCGCCAGTGTAACCAGGATCGCCAGCGCATAATCCCGCAGAAGTAGCAACCAGCGAGAAGCAGGCGTGAAGTGCATAAGGGAATTATAACGCCCCTGGACTTCGCAGGTTGTGCATCTGGGGAAACCGCTCAGTGGTTAAATCAGTGCTGGCAATTTGGGCAAACGTAACACGACCCGCCCAGATATTGCATCTTGACGATAGCGCCGCCGCATATCGGGCATGGGCGATCCAGTGCCTGCTTATCCATCAGGCGCACATATCCCCCGGGCTGGTTGTAGAGATCCACCTCATCGTAGCGACCGCCTTTTATGATCACCTCGGCTACCGTTCTCAGGATCGAATCGTACAGCTCACGGCGCCGGGCACCATCCATGTCTGCCAGGGGATGCCTGGGGTGCAGCCGGGCGCGAAACAGGATATCCTGGGCAATAGCGTTTCCCAGTCCGGGGATGAGCTGGTCCTGGGTTAGCAGACTCTTCAGACTGCGTTTTTCTCCCGCCAGCAGCGTGTCGATCAGCGTGTCGAAGTAATCAAAGGTAAATTCGGTCTCGGTCGGGGTAGGGCGCATGCCCTGGATATACTGGCGCTCCTGCTCCCGGCCCCTTTCGTAGAGCTCCATGGCGCCCCACATCTGTGTGGTGGCGGACATGGCCGAGCTATCCTCGAATGATAGATAGAGGTGATAGGTGTCGGGTGTTTTATCCCCGGGTGGGTGGTAGAGGATCTTTCCGCCGCATTCCCCAAAGACCAATAAATAACCGGGCTCGAGAGGGATGAACAGCCATTTGCCTTTGGTCCATGCCACACCGACGGTCTTCCCCATAGTCAGTCGCTCAAACTCCGCCGGAGTTTGGTTGTACCAGACGAATTTATGCGGCTTGTTGCCCAGCGCCCCTCGAAGGATGATCTTCCCGGTCAGAGTATCGTTGATTTGTCGGGTGAGGGTGATGAATTCAGGGAGTTCAAACATGACACATTCTCCTTCTTTAGATGCTGCGGATGAATGTATGGTCTGCCTTAAGTATAGACCTGACCCGGCGCCAAAACCAAATTGCTGCCAAAACCAAATTGCTTGACAATTTCCCCAACCGACTCTAAACTAAACTCATGCTTGCACGTGTCTTTTCCTGCGCCGTGATTGGCCTGGAGGGGGTGATCGTCGAAGTTGAGGTCGACACCACCCAGGGGCTTCCTGGCATAGACATCGTCGGCCTGCCTGACGCTGCAGTGAACGAGAGCCGGCAGCGGGTGTACTCGGCGATCAAGAACGCCGGGCTGCCCTACCCGCGGCTGCGCATCGTGGTCAACCTGGCGCCGGCCTCGGTGCGCAAGGAAGGGCCGGCCTACGACCTGCCAATCGCGCTGGGGGTAGTGCTGATGAGCGGGCTGGTGCCGGCGCAGGCCGCAGCCAAGGCTTTGGTGGTGGGCGAGCTCTCACTCGACGGCAGTGTGCGCCATGTGCGCGGCGTGCTGCCGATGGCAGCCCTGGCGCGCCAGCAGGGCTTCCGCTGCATCTTCACCCCGCCAGGCGACGCCGCCGAAGCCGCCCTGATCCCCGGTTTGGAAGTTTACCCGGTGGACTCGCTGGCCGCCCTGGTCGACCACCTCAGCGGGAGGGCGCCGATCCCACCCCAACCGCCGGTCACCATCGAAGATATCGAAGTCGTCGTCCCCACTGATTTCAGCGAAATCAAGGGGCAGGAGCACGTCAAGCGCGCCCTGGAAGTGGCCGCCGCAGGAGGACACAATGTGATGATGGTCGGGCCACCCGGCGCCGGGAAGACGCTTTTGGCGCGCGCCTTGCCGAGCATCCTGCCGCGCATGTCGATCGACGAGGCGCTGGATGTGACGCGCATCTATTCGGTGGCCGATCAGCTGCCGCCGGAAGTGCCGCTGATCCGCAGCCGGCCGTTCCGCGCCCCGCATCACACCATCTCGCACGCCGGGCTGGTGGGCGGTGGCAACTGGCCGCACCCGGGCGAGATCTCGCTGGCGCACCGCGGCGTGCTCTTCCTGGATGAGCTGCCCGAGTTCGGCATGCGCGTGCTGGAAGTGCTGCGCCAGCCGCTGGAAGACAAGGTCGTCACCATCAGCCGGGCACAGGGCTCGCTGACATTTCCCGGCGTCGTTTCAACTGGTGGCAGCGATGAATCCCTGTCCCTGCGGTTACTTTGGCGACCCGGTGAAGGCCTGCACCTGCTCGGCAGGCACCGTGACCAAGTACCAGAAGCGCATCTCGGGGCCGCTGTTAGATCGCATCGACATCCACGTGGAAGTGCCGCGCGTGGAGTACGACAAGCTGAGCAGCGGCCGGCTGGGAGAGCCTTCGGCGGTGCTGCAGGGGCGGGTGGAGGCGGCACGGCAGGTGCAGCGCGAGCGTTTCAACGGGCAGGCTGAAAACGCCTCCCCTATTGCCTGCAATGCAGACATGCGCCCGGCCGAGGTGCGCCACTTCTGCCAGCTGGACGATACCGGGCGGGCGCTGATGAAGACCGCCATGGTGCAGCTGCAGCTCTCGGCGCGTGCCTACCACCGGGTGCTCAAGCTGGCGCGCACCATCGCCGATCTGGCCGGGGCACAGGAGATTGCGCCCAGCCATCTGGCCGAGGCGCTGCAGTATCGACCGAGGATGGCGGGAAACGGGTAAATTCACCTGATCCATCCTTCGTCGGGATAAACCTCGGCGCTGCACTTCGCCGACCGAGGATGGCGGGGGGTGGGTGACGAAAATTTCAAGGCTTGCACTCTTCCGGTTACCTGAAGCTCCATTTTTCCAGAACCACAAAACAGCACTATACTGTAAATATGTGTCGATAGCAGGCATATCATTATGACTGGTATATGCCATCTTTCCCATTATGAGGTTCTTGATGATAGTTTTCGCTGAGTAAAGATTCAGGGAGGCGAAAAATGTGTGATGCTACAGAGCCCGATTTACAGTCACCCAGCAACCCGGATCTGGCAGGCATATATTTCCTGAAGGAATTGGAATTTCAAGTTGCCATAGAGACTAAAGCCAGAGATCGCATGGAAAACATGGTGCAGTATTTGCTAACAACCATTGCTGCGATAATAGGCGCTGTATTATTTGTAAATGAAATGCAAGAAAACAGTATCCTGCTTTTGTTTATCGCTTGTTTTCTGGTCTTTGCAGTGTCCACATCTGCTTATTATCGCAGCTGCCGGCTTCGATACATCATGACCTATGCCAGAGTGACGCGCAACAATATTCGTTGTGAATTGAAAAAGCTGGGTGTTGTCGATGCATATCGGTTAATTGACTGGGAGGGAAACCCCTCAGGCTTTTGCGAGCTCACGGTGATCAAACTAATTTTACTGATGGCTGTGTGCAGTCTATTAGGGGGAATAACAGCGGCGTTTGGGTTAATGCTTTTGTTTGGGCTTAAAGAATTGCCTGCCGATGTAACGGGAACGGAGCAGGGATTATTGATCGTGATTCCACTTACTATAACGATTCTTTTAGGGATTGGTCTGGAAGCAATGCTCCGGTTTCTAAAGAAACGATCAGGACAATTTATTACAGATCCTAAGTGGAGAAATTTGCCAGATTATGACCTATGAACACGGGCCTGTTGTGAGCATCAAAGCAACATGCAATGCACATCAACAATAAATCCAGAGTCTCCGACAAACGAATTTTATCCAGGATTTTGTAACACAACCGGCAGATAGAGTTTGTACATTTGCAGCACGGTGAGATGCACAGTCACAATACCCGATGCCAGGCTGCCGTCGCTGGCATGGTAGGTGAAGCTGTCGGTTCCGTAGTAGTTGAGCGCGGGAGTGTAGACAAATGAACCATCCGGGTTAAGGGTTAACACGCCATGCGCCGGGCCGTTGTCCAGGATGGCAGTTAGCATGGCGCTGTCAATGTCTGTGTCGTTGGCCAGCACCCCCGGCGAAGCAATATTAAGTGCAATATCCTGCCAGGCGGTGTAGGCATCGCCCAAAGCCTGCGGCGGGTCGTTCACAGGGGCAATGTTGATGGTCAGGGTATTCGGGGTTGGGTCGAGGTTTGCCCCGCTGTTGGCCGTCCCACCGTCATCTTCCACCTGGAAGGTGACGGTGGTATAGGGTATACCGTTGGCGTTGGCTGTAGGGCTGAAGACCAGCTTGCTGGCAATAATGTCGGAAACCGCCACGAACTGGCCGGTCATTATGACTGCCCCATTCAGTTTCAGTGTGCCGAGTGCAGGCAGGGTGGTGACCTTGACGCGGTTGAAGCTGTTAGCCGGGCTGTCGTTCGGGTCGCTGAACCCGAAGTCGGCCGTTATAAACGTGTAGCTCGTATCTTCCAGCGTAGTCACGATCTTACTGGCACCCGCCGGAGGGTCATTCACAGATGTCACGTGCACAATAAACTGTTTACTGACCGAGTTAACATTCGGCGGCATATTGCTGCCATTGTCTGTGACTGTCACCGTGATGGTCACATCCCCGTTAGCATTCGCTACGGGTGTGAACTTCAGCGTGCCGGTGGCATCGGGGCTGGTATAAGTCACTGCCGGGTTCGGG
Source organism: uncultured Chloroflexia bacterium (assembly GCA_963744375.1). GTDB lineage: Bacteria > Chloroflexota > Anaerolineae > Anaerolineales > UBA4823 > CTSoil-045. The sequence goes on from CAVUTH010000003.1 coordinate 499,191, forward strand.
ACTCTTCCTGGAGAAGATGAAATTGCCGTTACTGCCAGGGTCTGGGACAGCTCTGGATCGCCATCACCGATCCCGGTGAGGTTCACCGTCTGTTGGGCGGCATCCTCATTGATCGTCAAATCTGCCGGCTTATCCAGCACCGACGAATCATTCACGGCTGTTATGGTGACATTGACCAGGATCGAATCCAGGCCGCCATGACCATCCGATACCCGCACCTCGAAGCTATCAGTGCCGTTATAGTTCGCTGCCGGGGTGTAGCCAATTGCCTTGGAGGCGCCCGTGCCGTTGGCACTGGCTGCGCCGTATACAGCAGGGGTCGATATGCTCCAGGTCAGCGCGTCACCATCTACGTCCACAGCGTGCAGGGTCAGGCTGAAAATCGTTGCCGCCCCATCTTCATCCATCGTCACCGGGGTTGAAGCGCCTTCACTGATCACTGGCGGGTCATTGACCGGGTTGATGGTAAGACTGACCGTAACGATGTTCGAGCTCAGCCCGCCATCGCTGGCAACGTAAGTGAAGCTGTCGGGGCCATTGTAGTTGAGGGTGGGAGTATATGTAAAAGAGCCTTGCGGGTTAAGCGCCAGCAGCCCATGGGGCGGCCCGCTGTTCTGGACGGCGGTAATCGGGTCGCCATCCTGGTCGCTGTCGTTTGCCAGCAGGCCGGGTGCGGCCACTACCAGGGGTGTGTCCTCGTTCGTAGAATAGCCTTCACCGGCGGCAAGAGGCGCCTGGTTTAGACCACGCTCATAAGCGCCCAGATCCACGATGGGCGGCGTGCCGCTGCCGGTATTCGGGACATCCGGGGGGTCGATAAAGCGCGGCCCGCTCACCAGGTCATAAGGCAGCGGCTCGGTGGTATTTCCATCACCGTCCAAATCCACGGAGTCTGGGGGAACTGCAGCATTGTTGCCGGTATCAATCGCCGGGGAGGTGCGCGTCAGGCACAGGTCGCCGCTGGTTGCATTCACGAAGCGTGGATCAACATCCAGGAGATGGTCACAGACGCTCCCTGCCGGGCAACCGCCCTGGACCAGACTGTAAGAGATCACGGGATGGCTGCTGCCAGCATTTAGAATTTGCTCCGAGGTATTACCCCACAGGATGCTGTTGCTGATTGTATGATTGATCGAGTCAAGATTGTACATCCCGCCGCCAGAATGGGAGGCGCTGTTGTGGCTGAAGGTAACGTTGGTCAGTGTCGGGCTGCTGATAATATTCCATAAACCGCCCCCAAAACCGCAATATCCACACGAGCCGTCGGCAACGTTGTCCCTGAAAGTCACGTTCGTCAGCGTCGGGCTGCTGTCCCAGGCGGACATCCCGCCGCCATGACCGGCTGAGTTGCTGTCGAACCGGATATTTATTAAAACAGCACTGCTGTGATTCTCAAACACCCCGCCGCCGGTGGTTAATCCACTGTTGCCATAGAATGTGACATTTGTCAGGG
>CAVUTH010000004.1:0-80310 GCA_963744375.1 uncultured Chloroflexia bacterium
TCCATCCTTCGTCGGGATAAACCTCGGCGCTGCACTTCGCCGACCGAGGATGGTGGGTGGGGTGACGAAATTTCAAGGCTTGCACTTTTCCGGTTATGGATTCTTCATCTTCGAAAGCCACAAACAGGATGATGGAAAATATGTGTTGATAGCAGGGATCATTATGACTGGATACGCCATTTTTCCATTATGAGGTTGTTCATGATATTTTTTGCCGAGGAGAGGAGGGGAGGCCAAAAATGTCTGACGCTTCAGAGCCCGATTGACAGTCACCCAGCAACCCGGATCTGGCAGGCATATATTTCCTGAAGGAATTGGAATTTCAAGTTGCCATAGAGACTAAAGCCAGATATTGTATGGAAAACATGGTGCAGAAGTTTCCGTTAACAACCATTGCTGCGATAAAGTAGGCGCTGTATTATTTGGAAACCCAACGCAAGAGAAGATTATGCTGCTTTTGTTTATCCTTTGTTTTTTTGTCCTTCCAGCGTCCATATCTGCTTATTATCGCAGCTGCCGGCTTCGATACATCATGACCGATGCCAGAGTGACGCGAAACAATATTCGTTGTGAATTGAAAAAGCTGGGTGTTGTCGATGCATATCGGTTAAATTGACTGGGAGGGAAACCCCTCAGGCTTTTGCGAGCTCACGGTGATCAAACTAATTTTACTGATGGCTGTGTGCAGTCGATTAGGGGAATAACAGCGGCGTTTGGGTTAACGTTTCGTTTGGGCTTAAAGAATTGCCTGCCGATGTAACGGGAACGGAGCAGGGATTATTGATCGTGATTCCACTTACTATAACGATTCTTTTAGGGATTGGTCTGGAAGCAATACTCCGGTTTCTAAAGAAACGATCAGGACAATTTATTACAGATCCTAAGTGGAGAAATTTGCCAGATTATGACCTATGAACACGGGCCTGTTGTGAGCATCAAAGCAACATGCAATGCACATCAACAATAAATCCAGAGTCTCCGACAAACGAATTTTATCCAGGATTTTGTAACACAACCGGCAGATAGAGTTTGTACATTTGCAGCACGGTGAGATGCACAGTCACAATACCCGATGCCAGGCTGCCGTCGCTGGCATGGTAGGTGAAGCTGTCGGTTCCGTAGTAGTTGAGCGCGGGAGTGTAGACAAATGAACCATCCGGGTTAAGGGTTAACACGCCATGCGCCGGGCCGTTGTCCAGGATGGCAGTTAGCATGGCGCTGTCAATGTCTGTGTCGTTGGCCAGCACCCCCGGCGAAGCAATATTAAGTGCAATATCCTGCCAGGCGGTGTAGGCATCGCCCAAAGCCTGCGGCGGGTCGTTCACAGGGGCAATGTTGATGGTCAGGGTATTCGGGGTTGGGTCGAGTTTGCCCCGCTGTTGCCGTCCCACCGTCATCTTCCACCTGGAAGGTGACGGTGGTATAGGGTATACCGTTGGCGTTGGCTGTAGGGCTGAAGACCAGCTTGCTGGCAATAATGTCGGAAACCGCCACGAACTGGCCGGTCATTATGACTGCCCCATTCAGTTTCAGTGTGCCGAGTGCAGGCAGGGTGGTGACCTTGACGCGGTTGAAGCTGTTAGCCGGGCTGTCGTTCGGGTCGCTGAACCCGAAGTCGGCCGTTATAAACGTGTAGCTCGTATCTTCCAGCGTAGTCACGATCTTACTGGCACCCGCCGGAGGGTCATTCACAGATGTCACGTGCACAATAAACTGTTTACTGACCGAGTTAACATTCGGCGGCATATTGCTGCCATTGTCTGTGACTGTCACCGTGATGGTCACATCCCCGTTAGCATTCGCTACGGGTGTGAACTTCAGCGTGCCGGTGGCATCGGGGCTGGTATAAGTCACTGCCGGGTTCGGGACTCTTCCTGGAGAAGATGAAATTGCCGTTACTGCCAGGGTCTGGGACAGCTCTGGATCGCCATCACCGATCCCGGTGAGGTTCACCGTCTGTTGGGCGGCATCCTCATTGATCGTCAAATCTGCCGGCTTATCCAGCACCGACGAGTCATTCACGGCTGTTATGGTGACATTGACCAGGATCGAATCCAGGCCGCCATGACCATCCGATACCCGCACCTCGAAGCTATCAGTGCCGTTATAGTTCGCTGCCGGGGTGTAGCCAATTGCCTTGGAGGCGCCCGTGCCGTTGGCACTGGCTGCGCCGTATACAGCAGGGGTCGATATGCTCCAGGTCGAGCGCGTCACCATCTACGTCCACAGCGTGCAGGGTCAGGCTGAAAATCGTTGCCGCCCCATCTTCATCCATCGTCACCGGGGTTGAAGCGCCTTCACTGATCACTGGCGGGTCATTGACCGGGTTGATGGTAAGACTGACCGTAACGATGTTCGAGCTCAGCCCGCCATCGCTGGCAACGTAAGTGAAGCTGTCGGGGCCATTGTAGTTGAGGGTGGAGTATATGTAAAAGAGCCTTGCGGGTTAAGCGCCAGCAGCCCATGGGGCGGCCCGCTGTTCTGGACGGCGGTAATCGGGTCGCCATCCTGGTCGCTGTCGTTTGCCAGCAGGCCGGGTGCGGCCACTACCAGGGGTGTGTCCTCGTTCGTAGAATAGCCTTCACCGGCGGCAAGAGGCGCCTGGTTTAGACCACGCTCATAAGCGCCCAGATCCACGATGGGCGGCGTGCCGCTGCCGGTATTCGGGACATCCGGGGGGTCGATAAAGCGCGGCCCGCTCACCAGGTCATAAGGCAGCGGCTCGGTGTTATTTCCATCACCGTCCAAATCCACGGAGTCTGGGGGAACTGCAGCATTGTTGCCGGTATCAATCGCCGGCGAGGTGCGCGTCAGGCGCAGGTCGCCGCTGGTTGCATTCACGAAGCGTGGATCAACATCCAGGAGATGGTCACAGACGCTCCCTGCCGGGCAACCGCCCTGGACCAGACTGTAAGAGATCACGGGATGGCTGCTGCCAGCATTTAGAATTTGCTCCGAGGTATTACCCCACAGGATGCTGTTGCTGATTGTATGATTGATCAAGTCAAGATTGTACATCCCGCCGCCAGAATGGGAGGCGCTGTTGTGGCTGAAGGTAACGTTGGTCAGTGTCGGGCTGCTGATAATATTCCATAAACCGCCCCCAAAACCGCAATATCCACACGAGCCGTCGGCAACGTTGTCCCTGAAAGTCACGTTCGTCAGCGTCGGGCTGCTGTCCCAGGCGGACATCCCGCCGCCATGACCGGCTGAGTTGCTGTCGAACCGGATATTTGTTAAAACAGCACTGCTGTGATTTTCAAACACCCCGCCGCCGGTGGTTAATCCACTGTTGCCATAGAATGTGACATTTGTCAGGGTTGGGCTGCCGAAAACATTAAACATTCCACCGCCGTATTCTCCAGTGTTTCCACTAAAGTTAACATCCATCAGCTTAGGATCACTATTATAGTTGTGCATTCCGCCGCCGTCATACCCCCGGTTATTTGAGAAGGTGACATTCATCAGAATGGGGGCGCTATCGTTGCCCGATATGTTGTACATTCCACCGCCCAAGCCAGCCTGGTTAGCCGAAAATGTGACATGCACCAGGGTGGGGCTGCCGTTTGAAATGTATATCCCCCCGCCTTTATTATGCGGGTCAATCGAGTTGGCGTCGTACGCCACCCCAGCAGTGATGCTAAAACCATCCAGCACGGCGCTGCTTTCCACGCTGCTGCCGGTGACGACGTGATAGCTGTTGGCGCCAATTATATTAACTGTATTGGTTACCACACCGGTGGGATCAGTGATATCGTTGCCGTCAATATCCCCGCTCAACACGGTGACATTAGCTGCCCAATCCCGTTGGTTGAGGGCGATTTCTGCGCCAGCAAAGCCACCATAGAGCGCCACGCCCGATTTGAGTTGAAAGGTGGCGTTGCGGTCGTTATCTGCCTGGCTGCCGCCCACATCCGGGTAATACACACCCTCTGCCACCCAAATCTCGCAGGCTTCGCTCACCTGCAGCGCATCTTGCAGGCTGGTTAATGCATTTGTCCAGGATGCCCCGGTCTGCAAACCGGTTGCATCCTGGTCTACATACATCACCCCACCTGCGGGGCAGGGGAAGGTCTGGTTTTCGTATGCCCCCAGGTCAACCAACAAGCGCACAAAGCGGGGATTACTGCCCAGATCGGTGTGGATAGTGCTGATCGTTGCAGTCCCCAGGCCAGAGCCGTCAAGGTCGGCGGCGTTGTCACCCATGTTGATCGCCGGGGAGGCGTCCTGCAGGCGATAGTCGCCGGCCGTGGTCGGAGCGCTGCTGGGGGGCTCGGGGGCGACGAAGAGTGGGTCGGCGTCGGGCAGGTTATGCCCGCCGTCTATCCCACAGGTGCTGGTCCAAGCGCCACCAGGGTTGCAGCCTTCCACCAAGCTGTAGCGGATGACTGGGAAGTTGGGCTCATAGCCTTCGTAGTTGAATATTGCCGGGCCCGGCGTTCCACTGGAATTGTTCCAGGCAATCACGTTTTGCAGCAACGGACTGCTGTGATCACCGTTATAGATTGCGCTGCCTACAGTCCCCACCCGGTTACCGGCAAAGGTAACATTGGTCAGCACAGGATTGCTGTGATTCCAATTATGCATTCCCCCGCCCCATTCAACAGCATAGTTGCCCATGAAGATAACGTCAATTAGCATGGGACTGCTGAAATAATACTGGAACATTCCCCCGCCCTGGCTGGCCAGGTTACTGGAAAAAACCACATCGATGAGGGTGGGGCTGCCGAGCTCGTTGAAACCATTCATCAGCCCACCGCCATAATGGGCAGTATTTTCCTTGAAAATGACATGAATTATGAGTGGATCGCTGGCATAATTCTTCATCCCGCCGCCATCATTAACAGCGATGTTATTCCTGAATGTGGCATTCGTCACCTGCATTTCCTGGCAGGCGTTACTATACAATCCCCCGCCATCAAAGCCTGACTTATTGCCAGTATAAGTAACATTGGTCAGCGTCAGGCCATAGCAATTGAAGTTAGCCATTCCGCCACCTTCATGACTCGCCAGATTGCCAGAAAAAGTAATATTTGCCAATGCCGGTCCGCCAGAAAATGTAAGCATCCCGCCCCCATCCCCATCTCCAAATGTGCCATCCGCCAATCCTGCTGTGATAGTGAAGCCGTCCAGAACAGTGGTAACATCCACGCCGCTGCCGGTCACGACATGGATGCTGTTGCTGCCCAGGGTGTCGGAATATACTTCTGAAATAAAGTTGCCATCGGTATTGAGATCGTTTCCGTCAATATCGCCGCTCAGCACGGTGGCGTTAGTCGCCCAATTCCGCTGTTCACGGTCGGTTTCCGCGCCGGCAAAGCCGCCGTAGAGCGCCACACCGGTCTTGAGCTGGAAGGTGGCGTTGCGGTCTGTGCCGGTCGTGGGCTTGTATACACCTTGCTTTGCCCACAATTCCTCTCCGGAGACCGCCAGGCTCAGCGCAGTTTGCAATTCGCAGGCGTTTGGCCAAGAATCGCACGCTCCGCTGGTCAACCCGCCTGGCGCGGCGTAGCGCACTGCGGGTGTATCGGATCCGGTCTGGGCCGGTAGTGCGGTCCCTGCAACTCCCAGGGGAACCACAAATAAGCCCATTACAACCAAGATGCAATAGAAAATCGCCCTGACAGACGGCTTATTCATTTTTAACTCCTATGGGCAAAAGGGGAGGTGAGGGCGCTGCTTCCAGGCCGGGAGCGTTCGCCAGCTTCTCAGCTGTTGCTCACATTATCATTATACAGGCATTTGGTGGAAGGATCGTACCTTGTTGGCTGACCCTGATTGCAGACAGGTTTGATTAAAATGCTACTCTTGTCGAAGCTTTTTCGTGTGACGAGCCATATCTGTCAACATAATCAATGGCCTACGGGGCAGTGCGAGGTAAAATAGGATGGCATTAATAGCACAGCAGCCGTCGTTTTAGGATTGGTAGGAGGTATCGGTATGGTGCGTAAAAAAATCTCTTATCCAGATCATGCCTGGTTGCGGATGAACGACCCGAACAACTTGATGGTGATTACCGGCCTGATGACATTCGACGCACCGCTGGATACCGAGCGTTTCATACCCGTCATTGAGCAGACCCTCTTGCAATTCAGGCGCTTTCACCAGCGCTTGGCGCCGCCGAAGCCGCCATTCATACGACCTTATTGGGAAGACGATCCTGCTTTTAGCCTCGAAATCACATATTAAGCACGTCCAACTGCCTTCACCCGGTGACCAAAAGGCGCTTCAGGATCTGATTAGCGAATTAATGAGTACTGAGTTGGATTACTCTCGTCCGCTTTGGCAAATCTACATAGTTGAAAACTACGGAGAGGGAAGTGCGCTCGTTGCTCGCCTGCATCATAGCATCGCGGATGGGATTGCCTTATTCCAGGTGTTGCTTTCTATGACAGAATCATCCCCCAATCCCTCGCCTTCCAGCAAATCACAGGGTTTAACTCAAAACGCTGAGCAATCGCCCGGTGGGCCAACGAAAACCCATAAATCTACTTTCCTGACCTCTGACGACTGGAGCGCCAGGAAGCTGTGGGAAGAAGGGGAAAAGATCTTCTCTGACCCTTCGCATGCCCGCCATCGCACACGTCAGGTGATCGATTTGGCCGTCACGGTAGGTGGATTGGTACTGCGCAGGCCTGATCCAGTGACGGTCTTTAAGGGTTCTTTGGGGATGGAGAAGCGCGCTGCCTGGTCTGAACCAATTGCGCTGCAAGATGTGAAAATGATCGGGAAAACATTCAACAGTACCGTGAACGATGTACTGCTCACTGCCGTAGCTGGGGCTCTCGGCCGATATATCGATTTTCGCGGGGAGACCCCTGAAAATGTGAACATCCGCAGCTTTGTGCCTGTAAACCTGCGGCCGATTAAATTGGATGAGGAGCTAGGCAATAAATTCGGTATGGTTTTCCTCTCGCTGCCAATGGGTATCGTGGATCCTCTAGAGCGGCTTCGTCGAGTCAAGCGAAATATGAATGAAATCAAAGCATCTTCTGAAGCCGTGGCTACGTTTGGTATTATCAATTTGCTGGGAGCTGTCCCCCCATGGATTGAAGAAATAGCTGTCGGTTTTTTTGACACCAAGGCTACTACCATCATAACAAATGTCCCTGGACCTCAAACCCAGATTTACCTGGCCGGAGCGCCAATTAATACTGCCATGGCGTGGGTACCGCAATCCGGAAATATTGCTTTGGGTGTCAGTATGGTCAGTTACAATGGAAAAGTCTGGTTGGGCATAGCTACCGACAAACGCCTGGTGCCGGATCCGGAAACGATCAGCGAGTTCTTTCACAATGAATTTATTGAAATGCTGTCTCGGGCGCAGACAATTCAGGCGGAGCGGCAAAAGCACATACAGCCCATGTTCGCTATGCTGGACGATGCCATCCAAACCCTGGATGAGCTATTGGCTGAGGCCAGTGAGGAATGAGTAATCCAGGAGAAGCTGCGCGTATTCTATAAACCAATTTTAAAAGCGCTCCGGGGAGAAAATTACCCCGGAGCGCCAGACAAACTCATTTTCTCAGGATTGGGAAGCTAATACTCCACAACCCGTGGCAGGTCTTTTGCCTGGGCGACCCAGCTCTCCACTTCACCCTGGTGTGGGGCACGTCCCGCCAGTTTCTTCTCGGCGTTGACCTCGCTCAGCTTGTTGAACAGGTTCACCGGGTTGCGCTGTGCCAGCTCGGGCACGGTATCGACGCCGGCAGCTTCCAGGAGCTCTCCGAACTGCTTGCCAACTCCCTTGACCCGTAACAAGTCAGCCTGGTTGACCCATTTCAGGATCAGGCCGGCCGCAATTCCGGTGGCTTCGACCAGCTCGGCACGGCCTTTGCGGGTAGCGCCGCGCTTCAGCAGGTCCATCACGATTTCGATGCCGGCAGCGCTCAGCTTCTCGCCATAGGCGGGGCCGATGCCTTCCACGAAATTAACCTTCTGCTGCATAGCGGCCAGGCCGGCTCCGTCGAGGGATGCTTCCAGCTGGTCCAGGTCTGCGCTACGGCTACGTCGGCTGCACGCTCTTCGACGGGTGCAGCCATTTCAGCCACAGGCGCCTCAGGCTCCTCAGCGGGGGTTTCTTCTTCCATGCGGCGACCGCTGCAACTGCGGCTACAGCCGGTGCGACCTCGACCGCCTCGGCTGCTGCTTCCACCACGGGCGGCTTCGGCTTCAGGCTCGACTTCCGCTTCGGCCGCGGCAACCGCGCCGGCAGCCACCACTGCCGCTGCTGCAGGGGCAGCCTCAACGATCGGGGCGGCAGCTGCGACGGGCATGCTTGCGTCCACCACTGGAGCTGCACGCGCGGCGCCCGGTACCTCGGCCGCACCACCCATTCCAAGCAGCTTTAAGTGCCGGTAGCGCCGCCATTGCCAGGCAATGCCGACCAGAGCAAATACAATGAAGATAACGAACCACAGGAATGACCGAATGGTCCCTTCGCCAAACCAGATGCGCAAGCCGGTGGCGACGAAAGCCGCACCGGTGATGGCTGTCAGGATGATCACAACCTCATCGCGGATTTTCCATACCAGGTATCCCCCTACAACCGCCAGGCCGAGGATGATGATCCATCCCAGCCAATTCCACAGGTCGAGACCCGCGGCGATCGCTGCGCCAAAAGATGCACCCAGGATCACGCCGGAGATGGTTACCATCAGGCTCCATGCGGTGTAAGCCAGCAGGACAAACAAGAGCGCCAGGCCGAAGCCAATGGCGAGCGCTAACACCCAGCTATCGGGGAACAGAACAATGGCGATCAGGTAACCGGCGAAACCGCCCATAATGGGCAGGATAATCCGGAAGATCCGGTATCCCCAGAACACTCCTGCCAGACCACCGGCCAGGAGTATCAGACCGACCAAAATTGGACTCATAGTGCCTCCTTTTACTAAAAATTATGAAGATTTATACGACAAATGCCCGCTAAGATTAATGGTTTATTAATTGTACACCTGTACAGCGCTGATTGTCAAGCAACACAGACATCTCCGGGCAAAATTGCCTGTGTACCAGTAAACAAGCAGTATTTAATTTAGGAGGTCGATCTCCAGGGCTTGCCACAGACGGTGCATTTACTTACCAGCCAGCTAAAAAAACGCCCGGATCAATTCCGGGCGTTTGTCATCTAAACCTTATGGGCTAGCGCCGAAATCAGCGGCAAAAACAGATAGCGAAGACCTTCGTATGCGCCGATATCATATTTGCTGCCCTTAGGTCTGGAAAAATTATTCAGATCCACTGGCAAACCGCTGTTGCAGGCATCGATGGCAGGGGAGGAAGGGCCAAGCTGGTAGTTTTCCCCGAAGCCGGGCGCTATAAACAGCGGATTCGTAGCCGGCCCTGCCGTCCCACCTTGATCAATGTTGCATACTGCAGCGGTTAGCGCACCGAATGCAGCGGAACTGTTGCCCCAGATGATGGTGTTGTACAGATAACTTAGCACCGCACCGGGAGAATAGCCGGCTCCACCGACGTTGTTAGCCAGGGTGGAATCGCTGATCTTCATGCTGCCAGCATCTACGCGAATACCGGCGCCGAATCCTGTCAGACTGGTGTTGCTGTATACCAACGTGGTAGAGATCACTCCCGTCGCTCCGGCCCCTCCCTGGTAGATCGCACCGCCGCGCTGAGCCTGGTTGCGGTGCAGGAAGGTTTTATTAATATTTAAGCTGCTGCCGCTTGAGAAGATTGCGCCGCCATAACCGTTCGAAACCGTCGGGGTAGCGGTGTTCGAGTAGAAACTACTGCATTGGCGGGTAAGTGGATCGCAAGCCGTTGCCTGCGGCGCCTCGGTCTCGCTTGCGGCGGCCCTTACTGCAGGCTCAGACCAGGCATTGGCGGGAGTCGGGTACTGCGCTTCGATGGTTACGGTGGAGGTATAAGCGGCAATAGCGCCGCCATTGCCCGCCTGGGCCTGGTTATTGCGGAAGAGGCAATTACTGGCAGTAAAAGTGCTGCCGCTCAAGTATATGGCACCACCGCTCCCTTGAGTGGCCGTATTGCCAATATTACTGGAGCCAAACTCCGACCCATCGCACTCAACCCTCGGGCTGTTGGATGCATAAATGGCCCCGCCATTATCCGCGGTGTTCGTCTGGATTCGGATAGGTGTATTGAAGTAGTCGTCCAACCACAGGCGAGAACCGCCTCCCAGGAAAAAGACACCTCCATTACCAGCCGCGCTGTTCGAGGAAGCCTGCACATCCCCATATACGTCGAAAAAGGCGCCGCTGTTCGAATAAGCCCCGCCGCCATTTCCTCCAGCGGAGTTGGTGTTGAAAAAGATCGGATAACCGCTGGTGGCATGCAGGGTAACTGCGTCGGTGTTGGCGATATGTAAACCGCCGCCATGACCATTGGCATGGTTGACCGCCAGTAAGCTGGCGCCAGGACCATTGGTCGCCCGGAAATCAACGTCACCGCTGCCTGATACCGCGACTGCCCCGCCATTGCCGCCTGCCGAGTTGAAGCGCACATCCCAGAAGCCTTCAAAATCAAGTGTGCCGCTGTCGAGATAGAAGGCCCCGCCATGACTGCTGGCGGTGTTGTTCTTGACGAAGGAATCTTTGACCAGGATCTTGGCAGTGTTTGTGGCAGCCACCGCACCGCCAACCCCTCCGAAGGCCTTATTGTTAACCAGAGAAGAACCGCTCAGCAAATTCAAGGTGCTCGTCCCGAACATGCGCAACCCACCGCCCAGGTTTTTAGTCGTATTGCTGATTACCTGGGTGTTGATCAAAGTGGCAGTTCCGTCGTACAGATACATCCCCGCGCCGCGGCCATCAAAGGCAGATGGCAGGTTATGCTGCTGGATGCTGCTGTTGGTCATTGTGATAATGCTCCCGGCGCGTACATACATCCCGCCTGCATAACCGGTATTGGGATTGGACAGCGTATTGCTGATGACCGTGGTTTGATCCATCGTCGCACGGGTATTGTTGAATAAATACAAACCTGCGCCATTTAAACCCGTTGCGCCGATCTGGTTGTGCTGATTTGCGCCTGTGCCGCCAATGGTGGTATTGGTCATCGCAATGATGCTGTTATCGCTGTACACACCTCCACCTGAATTTGTGGCGATGTTATTGATGATTTGCCCGGAAAAATTGACCGTACTGTTAATGACATACATTCCTGCGCCCAGCGTCGCATCATTCCCTACGCCGGCAGACGAATCATATCCCACCCTGCTGCCGGTAACATTAAGCGTGGCGCCGTCGGCCAAATAAATGCCGCCGCCGTTACCAGTAGCGGTGTTATTCATGACCACATTGTTTGCGCCGACTAAAGATATCTGCCCACCGCTGGCATAGATGCCGCCTCCCGACACCGCGCTCTGGCAGCATGGCGCTGTTTCGCCAACAAAGACTGAATTGGACAGCGTCACCGACGAATTGACGGCATGAATACCCCCGCCCATGTCGGTGGCAGTATTTGCTACCACATCGCTGTTATTCAGTTGTACTGTTCCACCGTTCGCGGCGATGCCGCCGCCACTTATGGCGCTGTTCGAATAGATATCAGAGCTACTATCAAATCCCCGCAATGTACCATACACAATCGCACCGCCACCATTGGAAGAAGAGATGTTGTTGTAGATATCTGAGTCGTTCGTATAAGTCAGGACGCTGGAGCCGCTGATGTACAAACCTGCACCGCTCGAGCCATTATTGCCGAAGACATCGGTGTTGTTTAGTGTGACTAGAGAGCTCCCGAGAACATCCATGCCGGCGCCAAAACTTGTACCGCCTGTTAGCTTGAGGTTGCGAAGCGTTAATACAGAACCACTGCTTATGTCCACCACGCTGCCCCCAACATTGTTGGCATTCACCTGGGTCAGTGAACCGGCATTCAGGGTTGTGCAGCCATTGCCGTAGCCGCCTTCGATGACGATCGTTTTTCCGCTGATATCGAGAGTTTCTGTGTAAGAACCGGTAGAGACGCGGATCGTACTGCCGTTTGTCGCAGCAGTCACGGCAGCCTGGATCGTGTCATAGGTGCATGGTCCGCTGTTTATGCTTACCCGCGGTGCGTTTGGCGCCTCAGGCGGCAGCCCGCTGCCGGCAGCCAGCTCCTGCTGCGCGTCGGCGATTGCCGCCTGCAGTAGGGGATGGTTTGGATCTGACTGATCAGCGGTAAATGCCAGGACAGCCTGCGGTCCGGCCTCCCGGGCGCGGTCCAGAGACAGCTCGAGAGCAACATCCGCAGGTGGCAAATATTCGGGAGTTGAACCTGCCTGGTCGCCGACTGCCTCATTCTGAACGAGAATTTCTGGCGCGGGCGGTGTTAGCTCTACCTGGTTCGGATCGACCAGAATCCATTCATCACCTTCACTGTTCAAGCGAACAACAGGTGCATCTGGTGATGGGGCTGTCTCATATTGGGCTGAAACTGCTGGGGAAGGATTTATGCCGGCAATTAAAAATGCGAGCATCGCAATCAGGGTATATGTCCGGTAGAGCATTGTAAGACCTCCCATTTGTGTTATTTATCCATCCGCCCTGACCATTGTGCACCTTGATCGCGCTGGCTCATGTAGCATGGGCGACGAGTTGCTTGTTCAAACAAGCGTAATATTGTCTAGTTTACCATAATAACAGCACCGGCATCATCCCTTCAAGCCATTGCTTGCCTGTGGCTGCGGATTTGGGGAAGGAAATCACCGTGTTACAATAATGCTATGGCTGAAAAACCGATTTATATTACCGAGTTCGATCTTGTACGACTAAAGGCCCTCCTTCAGGAAGCCCATTATTCCAGTTATCGGAATAGTGAATACCTGGATAATCTCCTGCATGAAATCAACCGAGCCATCGTGGTTGCACCGCAGGATATCCCCGGCGATGTAGTCACAATGAACTCCACCGTCAGCTTAGAGGACCTGGACACCAGGGAAGATGAATTATTCACCCTGGTATTTCCGGAAAATGCCGATCTGAGCCAGGGAAAACTCTCGGTATTCGCTCCCATCGGGACCGCATTGTTAGGGTATAAAGTTGGGGATATTTTCGAATGGGAGGTCCCCGACGGGAAAAGGCGCCTGCTGGTTAAGAAGATACTTTACCAGCCTGAAGCTTCCGGAGATTACGACCTTTAATGGGATGACTTCTGCCCGGAAGTGGTCACCCCAAGTGAGTTATGCGTGCTAGCCCCTCCTGATGAAAATTCATAACTGTTCGATCTACCCAAAATGAAGAACACCCGTTTAGAACATGACCTGCTCGGAGAGCGGGAAGTCCCGTCTGACCGATACTTCGGGGTCCAGACTCTGCGAGCCATCGAAAACTTTGCTATTACCGGCATCCCGATCTCGCATTATCCGCGCCTGGTAAAATCGCTGGCTTACATCAAGAAAGCCGCTGCCCTCACGAACCAGGAACTTGGCATGCTGGAGCCTCGCCTTGCCGAGGCCATTGCCCGCGCCTGTGACGAGATACTGGCCGGAGAGCTGCTCAATGAGTTTGTGGTGGACGTGATCCAGGGCGGCGCAGGCACCTCGACCAATATGAACGCCAACGAGGTGATCGCCAATCGCGCTCTGGAACTGCTTGGATATGATAAAGGTCGTTACGACATCCTGCACCCGCTCAACCACGTCAATATGTCGCAATCCACCAACGATGTCTACCCCACTGCCTTGCGCTTGACCCTGAGTCAGAAACTGGATGGTTTGCAGGCCGAGATGGCACACCTGCGCGATGCATTTGCTGCACAAAGCGGAGGAATTCAGCGATGTGATCAAGATGGGTCGCACGCAGCTGCAGGATGCCGTTCCGATGACCCTGGGGCAGGAATTCGGAGCCTGGGCCATGATGGTGGCTGAGGATATCCAACGCGTGCGGGAGGCCCAGTCTCTGATCCGCGAGATCAACATGGGCGCCACTGCCATCGGTACCGGGCTGAACGCCCACCCCGACTATGCCCAGCTGGTGACGGAGAAACTGAGCGAGCTAACCGGCATTCCGGTGGTCGGATCGGAGAACCTGGTGGAAGCCACCCAGGATGCCGGGGCTTACGTCCAGCTCTCGGGCGTGCTCAAGCGGGTGGCGGCCAAGCTATCCAAGATCTGCAACGACCTGCGCCTGCTTTCTTCCGGACCCCGGGCTGGGTTGCATGAGATCAACCTGCCCGCCATGGCTCCGGGTTCATCTATCATGCCCGGCAAGGTCAACCCGATCATCCCGGAAGTGGTCAACCAGGTGGCTTTCGAAGTTATCGGCAACGACATCACCGTCACGCTGGCTGCCGAGGCCGGTCAGCTGGAGCTGAACGTGATGGAGCCGGTCATCGCCTACAACCTGTTCTCCTCTCTGGACCTGCTCGGGCGCGCCTGCCGCACCCTGGCCGAGCGCTGCATGGCCGGCATCACCGCCAACCGAGAGGTCTGCCGCCGGATGGTGGAAAACAGCATCGGGTTGGTGACTGCACTCAACCCGTATATCGGCTACGAAAAATCACACGAGGTCGCCGACGAGGCGCTCAGGAGCGGGCGGTCTGTGTATGAGATCGTGCTGGAGAAAGGCTATCTGAGCCGGGCCGAATTGGACGATATCCTTTCGCCCGAAAAGATGACCAGGCCGAGATACATCCAGAGACGATAAGATCATTCTATTCAACTCCCTGGCATCAGTATGGTAAACCCTATGAATAAGAAATTCATCCGCATCATTATCGGCATGTTGGTCTTGATATCGATCGCTCTGGCGGCCTGTTCTGAGGTGCGCTCAGATACAGGCGTGGATCCCACAGCGTCCAACCGATCGACGACGGAGGCTGTGGAAACTGAGACGATACAGACCTTCTCTGACCCGTTTGCATACTGCGCCAGTGTTGGCAGGATCGACGAACCCGATGGACGTTATACTGGCCCAAAGATCAGTGATGAGATCATTCGAGGATATTTGAAAGCAGCAGGTCTGGATGCCAACAGCAGCTATCCGGAAGAATTTAAGGCGATGACAATCTGGCGTTGCATGGACAAAAAGATCTACGCCTGCAATTTTGGTGCAAACCTCCCATGCGACTCCAAAGCCGACACCAATCGCATCCCCACTCAGGCGATGGCTGATTTCTGCAAAGAATTTCCGGGTTCCGATTTTATCCCGATGAGTGTGACCGGCCACGCGACGGTTTATAGCTGGCATTGCGTGAAAGATGCGCCTGAGCTGCTAGATCAAATTGCCCAGGTCGATGCAGCCGGATATCTATCCAATATCTGGTATGCCATCGAACCTGTTCCATAACATGAACTAATAGTTCTCGATAAAAAGAACCCGCCTCTTGCGAAGCGGGTTCTTGCCGTTAGACCTTCAGGGAAGGCTGTTTAAGTTATGGCAGAGGCGGGTTGGCGTTGTAAACCAGATCAAGCGCCATCTCGGGGAACCACTGCCCTGCAGCCGGATCGACGCGCCCCCACTCGGGGTCGATCGTCGTTCCCGCCGGCCCGAGACCACGGGTGCACTCGCCGTCTGATTCTCCGGGGAGCTTTAGCCACAGGTAGGCATCCAGCAACGCAAGGCCTGTATTGGCCGTTGGTAGCACACCCAGGCCGCGTCCGGGTGGATTGCACCAGTCCTGGGGATCCGGATAGCTCACTGCCGGGGTCCAGGGGCCCTGCCCGTTGCGGCTGGTATCGATTACAAAATGCTCGAGGAGCGATTCTGAGTACCACCACGTTTGGCTCTCAACGTTGTCCGTGTACCACTGGTCGGTGTAAACCCAGGTGCTGAAGTCGTTCGGGTCTACCGGGCCGTAGGGTGAGGAGTACTGGCTGGCGCACCACTCGGAGTGGCCCATGCCCCAGGAGGCCGGGTTCGATGCAAAGGCAATGCACTTTGCTACCCAGGTGCCATACTTCTCCAGGTGTTGATTCAGGCGGTAGTTGGACACGTTCATGAAGAAGCCATCCGCATTAGCAACTCCTGCCTGGATCAGCCGGTCGGCTGAATCGCCGGCGCCCAGCCATCCGCTGTGGGTGCCGTCCAGGTAGACGCGGGTGCCCGGGTTTTCCTTGAGTTTATCGACGGCATAATTCAGCATCGCAAAGCGGTCTGCTGCCGCTGTTGCCGGATCGGCTTCGGCAGGCTGGCACCACTCATAGTTCGGGTTGGTCACCCAGGTATCACGGTTTGCAAACGGGTTGTACCATGGGATGATCCCCAGGCCATCAGGTTCAAGGATTACGATTGCCTGGGCACTCCCGATACCGGCCGCAAAGCCATCGATCCAGGCCTGGTACTCTGCCATGCTGGTGGCGCCGCCGGCGCTGTACTGTGCGCAATCGCGGAACGGAATGTTATATACAACCAGGACAGGGACGGTGCCCTTGTCCGCGGCGCGCTGGGCCGTGTTCCGCACATCCTGCATCACGGTTTTGGGAGTGCCTTTGGTAAACCAGACCGCCTGGGGAGTCTGGATCATCTGCTTGATTAGCCTGGCATCTGATTTTTCGCCGCTGGAGGTGAGATCAGCGATCTGCATGATGGCGCCGTGGTTCGCTTTGGGAACATAAAATTCGGTGGCTGGGTCCAGGCTTGTCTGTGCTTGAGCCGTTGCAAGCGCAGGCGCAGACGTAATCAGCGCTGCCATCAAGGACACGATGACGAAAAGGAAGACTATTTTCTTGATCATGTTTTCTCCTTTGTGATTTGGTTTTTCGAAACCGCCTTCAGGCCTTCTTGGATGACCTGTCAAACGATGACTTGCGCCAGGTGAATCGGAATCGCAATGGTTTAATGGCAGCAATCAATCGCTATATTGATATTACCATAATCCCTAACGTATGGCTTTGAAAGCGAGTGCTGAGGGGGTCTGGCAGCCGACGATCTACTCCTTCGTTATGTTCCTGATTCAAGACTGGTCGGTTTGACGCCGGGTATCGTGTTGTTATCTCGTTCATTAGGAAAGGACATAAAAGCATTTAAACTTTATGGTTTATACAAGAAGCTCTCAACATCCTCAATAAATTTCAGAGTCTCTCTCTCGATTTGTTTTGTTAGTGTAGCTAAATCACTAAAATCCGGATTGTCAACTAAAACATGTTCTACAATGGCATCAACACCTTGCGTTGTTGAGACAATGTGGTATTTATCCCAATTGCTTTCCTTAAACAATTTCCAATATTTTGTTTGAGCCTGCTTGTTATATCCTGCTAACCAGGCTTCAAATCTAAATGGTTCATGTAGAAAAACTACTGCAATTTTCAACCCCCGATCTTTTAATGATTTTGGAAAGAAGGAAAAATAGGTCATATCCATATACCCATAATAAATGCTGCCGGATACGAAATAATCTGGGTATTTTTTATTAAAATACGTTCTCAATTCCATGATGTATTCCATCAATCCTTTATATGCCTTTTTAACCGCTCCTTTCTCGAGTTGTTTCCGGTACTCATCGATATATTCGTGAAATGATTCCATAATCAATTCCCTCATTCTTCTGGTGATCTTTAGATCAAATGCAACCGGGTCTGTGCAACTACCACAGGACTGTGGAATATTCGGCCAAATTCAGTCCTAAAAAACATTATACTCAATATCATTAAAATTGAGGCAGGCAGGCATAATATGACCGATATGGTAGAATAAATATGATCGTACGCTGCTCTGGTAATAGAGAGACCAACATTTTCGCCAGGCAGACTCCACCATGTTGTATTCGGCAAACACAGAAAATGACCGACCACAACGCAAAAGACCCAACAGCAGAGAAAAAGGAGAATTACGATGATCAAGACTAAATCCATTGGCTTAAAGCTTCTGGTGGTAGCACTGGCTGCGCTCATGGTCAGCACAACGGTGTTGGCCGGCCCGCCCGGTGAATCAGTTCAGCCGGACTTTGGTCCGAACGTGTTCGTCTTCGACCCCGGCATGCCGCTGAGTCAAATCCAGGCTCAGGTCGACCTGATCAAAAATCAGATGGTCGACAACGAGATGGGCTCGCAGCGCTATGCACTGCTGTTCAAACCCGGCACCTACGGCAGTGTCGCCACCCCGCTCATCATCCAGGTGGGCTATTACACAGAGGTAGCCGGCCTGGGCGCTTCGCCTACCGATGTGATCATCAATGGCCACGTCGACGTCTACAACCGCTGCCTGGCTCCCGACAACTGCATCGCCCTTAACAACTTCTGGCGCTCGCTTTCGAACCTGACGATTAATGTCACGGGGACGGGGCTGGATGGATGCCGAGCTTCGGGCAACTTCTGGGCTGTTTCGCAGGCAGCCCCAATGCGGCGGGTCAATATCACCGGTGGCAACCTGACCCTGATGGACTACTGCACTGCCGGTCCGCAGTACGCCAGCGGCGGTTACATCGCCGACTCCCAGACCGGCTTCATCATCAATGGGTCGCAGCAGCAGTTCCTGGTCCGCGACAGCAGCATCGGCGGCTGGTCGAACGGCGTGTGGAACCAGGTCTTCTCGGGTGTGGTGGGCGCCCCGCCGAACTCGTTCGGCCCCACCCCCTATGATCCCCCGCCGTACACTACATTGGACACCAGCCCGCTGACCCGGGAAAAGCCGTTCTTGTACGTCGACGCAGTGGGTGACTACTTCGTCTTCGTGCCGGCTCTGCGCACCAATTCGTCGGGCACTACCTGGGCCGGTGGCCCGGCGGCGGGTACTTCCATTCCGATTGGGCAGTTCTTTGTCGCCAAACCGTCGGACAGCGTGCAGTCGATCAATAATGCGCTCGCCCAGGGCAAACACCTGCTCTTAACCCCCGGCGTATACCACCTGGATCGAACGGTCGCGGTCAAGCGCCCCGACACGGTGGTGCTCGGACTGGGCCTGGCCACGCTGGTTCCGGATAACGGCATTGTGGCGATGACGGTCGCCAACGTGCCGGGCGTCAAGCTCGCCGGTTTTATGATTGACGCTGGCCCGGTCAACTCACCGGTACTGCTAGAGGTTGGCAAGCAGATGCCTGCCAGCAGTCAGGCTCGCAAAAACAACAACTGGAGCGACCCTGCCAACCCGACTTCGTTGCAGGACGTTTTCTTCCGCATCGGCGGCCCAGCGATGGGCAAAGCTACGACCAGCCTGGTTGTGAACAGCGACAATGTCTTGCTGGACCACATCTGGGCCTGGCGCGCCGACCACGGCAACGGCGTCGGCTGGGATATCAACACCGCCGACACCGGCGTGATCGTTAACGGCGACCACGTCACCGCCTATGGCCTGTTTGTCGAGCACTACCAGAAATACGAGCTCATCTGGAACGGGGAGAACGGCAAGACCATCTTCTTCCAGAATGAGATGCCCTACGACCCGCCAACCCAGGCGGCCTGGAGAGACGGCGCCGTACTGGGTTACGCTGCATACAAAGTGGCCGACCATGTAATGACGCATGAGGCCTGGGGCATGGGCAGCTACTGCTACTTCAACGTCGGCCCGGATATCCATGCCACGCGCGCCTTTGAAGTCCCGGTTACGCCTGGGGTCAAGCTGCACAGTCTCCTGACCGTCTTTCTCAATGCGTACGGCGGCATCGACCACGTGGTCAACGACACCGGCGCGGCGGTGAACTCGACCAACCAGGTGACGAACATCGTCAGCTTCCCGTGAGCTGAGGTTTCGTCTATCTAACCACCCGAATGTAAGCGCCGGCGGGTCAGGGATTTTCCCCGACCCGCCGGCGTTCGTTTATATGGGGTTACAGGCCGCGAGCAGATTATTTACGCACCACACCCGCAGCTCTGCCGGATGACCAGTTCAACCGGCAGCGTGACCTGGGGCTCCTGGATGTGCTCGCCGTTCATTAATGCCAGCAGCATGCCGGCCGCATGCTCGCCCAGGCGGTGGGCAGGCAGTGCGACGGTGGTCAGCGGCGGGTTGACCAGCCCGGCGAAGGGGATGTCGTCCAGGCTGGCCAGCGCCACCTGCTGCGGCACCTGCCAGCGGTCTGCTTTAAGGGCGCGCAGGGCGCCCAGGGCCAGGGTATCAGAAATGGTGAAAATGGCGGTTGGCGGCTCCGGCAGCTCCATCAGCTGCCGGGCGCCGCGCTCACCGGAGGGCATCAGGAAGTCTGGCTGAGGGGCGATCAGCGACTTGTCGGGCGGCAGGCCGGCTTCCTGGAGGGCGCGAAAGTAACCGGCATGCATGGCCGCAACATTGGCGTTGTCCCGCTGGAAGGTGATCAGCCCGATACGTTGGTGAGCGTGCTCTAGTAGATGGCGAACAGCCTGATAGGTTGCTCCCTCCAGGTCAAAGTTGACCACCGGCCCCCGGCAGCCGGGCCAATCCACCCAGACGACCGGCAGGTCGGGGGAGAGCTCGCCTGCCAGCAGGACATCGGGATCGAAGGAAGCGACGATGATGCCATCCACCTGGCGGGCGGAGAGCTGGGCAAAGTAACGCATAAATATCTGCGGGTCCTCATGGGCATCACACACGAAGAGCAGCGTCTGGTCGCGCTGGATGCCCTGCTCCACGCCTTGCAAAAAGTTGTGATAGAAAGGGTTGGACAGGCCGGGCAAGATGACCCCGATGGTGCCGCTGCGGCTGCGTCCGGCCAGCTCCACCAACCGTTGGAGATCGAGCTGCAGCACACGTGTACCGGAGCCCTGGCGGGTGCGCACCAGGCCATCCGCTTCCAGGCGCTGGTAGGCGCTGCGCACTGTGTGCAGGTTGATCGAAAGACGCTGTGCCAGATCGCGTACAGAAGGCAGGCGGTCGCCGGGTTTGAGCTGGCCGGCGGCTATCTGCCAGGTGAACTGGCGGCGTAGCTGCTCGACCAGGGGCTCTGCGGAATCCGGGTCGATGGAAATGACAGGGGCTGTGGGAGTAAATTGCTCTTCCATAAAAAACCGAATTATGCTATACTGTTATAGTAGATTATAACACTATTGGGTGCAGGTCCTTTTTCCAGGAGGGAGCGATGGATAAGCACAACCAATTCTCCATTATATCCGCACTGCTGTGCCTTGGGCTGCTGCTGGCAGGCTGCGCCTCAGCCGCTGAGACAGCATCCCCACCGCCGCCAATCCAACCCACAACGACCAATCCGCCAACCGCTTTGCCTGCCGCTACCCAAACAGCTACGACCGAACCTTCACCTACCGCGCCTCCTGCAGCAACTGCCACCCTCTCGGAAGCCGAGCTGTCCGCCCTGTTTCCACTGTCGGAACCCGGGCCGTATTACGCCGGGTCCAGGTCGGTCAGGCTAGTGGATGAAGGCCGGGGAAACCGGGAGATCGAAGTGGTTTTCTGGTACCCGGCCCTGGAAGAAAAAGATGCCAACGGGCGTGTGATCCGGCGCGATGCGGCTCCGGATATGAGCGGAGCTCCATACCCGGTTGTCCTGACCGAGAACAGTACGGGCGGCTTTATGCTCCACGACCACCTCGCATCTCACGGTATCGTGATGGTTCAAATCACTATTCCTGACCATGACGATTATTTCAACTGGGATAAAAACATGATTGATTGGCCGCGTGATTTTGTGTTTGCTCTGGATCAGATCGCCGCCAATCCACCGGAAGGATTGGAAGGGGTGATGGATACCGATAACGTTGGCGCGACTGGATACTCGTATGGCGGCGATATCGCCCTGACCCTCAGTGGGGTGCGCATCGATCCCGAGTATTTCCTGAATCACTGTAAAAATCCACCGGTCGTTGATACAGCATATGGAGGCGCTGAGTTTTATACAGAATGGACCTGCAACCTGTCGAAAAAATGGGATGAGTTTGCTGCCTTTGCCGGGGAGGAGATCACCACCAGCGAGGATGGGCTTTGGCAGCCGGTGACCGACGAGCGCATCCGTGCCGTGATGCCCATGGCGGCGGCAGGGACCTGGCTGTACGGCGAACGGGGCCTGGCAGCCGCCGACCGCCCTGCGCTGCTGATCGCGGCGACGGAGGATGAGTTTATTCCTTACTCCCTGGAAACAGCATTTATTTTCGAGCACCTGGGAGCCCCCGTAAAGTCGTTAATTTCCTTTATCGGGATAGACCATATGCGGGCGGTCGACCCTGACCAGGCCAAACGGATCAAGCATTTCATGACGGCCTTCTTTGGCTATCAACTGCAGGGGCGTGAGGATTATCTGGAGTATTTCTCGCAGGATTTTGTCAAACAATTCGAGGATCTGGCCTGGGGAATCTACCAGAAGTAGAGTCGCAATCAGTAACTACCGGAGTCGGGAGTAGAAAATCAATTCAACCGGAGAGGTGTGAGGCTATGCACAGGTCCTGGCCAGACCAAACAGGTAATCACCCTGGTAGCAAAAATTTAAGGAGTCTCCGATGAATATCAGAGCACGTTTGCTGACTTCGAGTTTTCTCATGGTGATGCTCCTGATGCTGGTCATCTCGTCAGCCAATGCCGGAGCGTCAAAAACTTACTTTAATGGCAGCGAGACCCCAACGGCGGTCATATTACCCGGCGTGGAGACTTTTCCAGATGGCAGGTATCATCTGCGGGGGGAAGTGGATACCTTTGCTTTCACGGCTGACGATCCTCGCCTGGACAATGCGGAAAACCGGGTAACAATCAATTGGAATTTCAAATGGATGCCAGAGCCGGTTTTTGTCTCGGGGCAGATGTGGGGCACTTTTATCCTTTCCAATGCCGGCGGATACTGGGAAGGTAATTGGACCGGCTTGCGGGATGAAAACGGTTACTCCTACTTCCATTTTGTCGGCTCTGGTTTTGGAGGTTATCAGGGGATGCAGCTGCGCATGTGGGGTGAACGATTAGATCCCGACCCAACAGTACCAGAAATATGCCAGGGCTATATCCTTGAGCCAGCAAGATAGCAGCATCCCCGGCTGGAATTTATTACCACAGCCAGCGGCTGCGATCGCCGAAGCGCTTTAGCAAAAATGCATCAATGCCCAGCGCCCGGCCGGCCTGGGTGAAAAAGACGACGACCAGGATACCGATGGGCAGGATGTAGGACCAGGGCCAATCGTGCCCCAGCGAAGCGAGGAAGGTGTTTAGCAGAAAGAAAATTCCAGCCAGGCTGACGAGCGGCGTGAAGAAACCGAGCAACAAAGCCATGCTCAGCACGCCCTCGGCAACCAGCTGGAAGGGGGCGAAGACACCCCGGATGGGCAGGATGACATTGCTGATGAATGCCCCGTAGAAGGGCAGCGGGTTTTCCGCGGGGGGGTAATATTCAGTGAAGAATTGCTCCAGTCCATCTGGGGTGTAATAACCGTTCAGCAAGTTATTTCCCCAGGTGGTTAAGAACATCAGCCCGACCAGGATGCGCAGCCCGGCAACCCAGGTTAAGGAAACCTGCCACGCCTCTTTTTTGCTCGCTGATTTCATCGAAAAAACCTCCCATTGCGCCACATAATGACTGATTTTTGGTGCACCGGCGAAATCGAAGTAAAATCCGTCCTGAGCTGGTTTTTCTCCTCGTTTTCGCAGCAGTGTTGAGAAATTATATTCCATTTATTGATGGGCGACATTCTTCTGAATCGGACTAATGAGAATACCCGGGCGCGTGCCTGGCTCGACCGGGCCTGGCTGGTATTTGCGCTGTGCATCCTGCTCGCTCTCGGTACATGGGTTGCCAGTGGCCAGGCCTGCCGTTACCTGGCTACCGATTTCCGTGGCTACTACGCCGCCGGGTTGATCGCCCGGCAGGCAGGGCTGGCAGCGGTCTATGATCCTCGAATGCAGGGGGATACCCAGGCCGCGCTACTGCTGGACTGCCCGGACGGCAGTGCCACCTCGCCGCGTCTGCAGGTGCTGGTGCCTTACCTGCCTGTCTTAACCTGCTGTTCCTGCCCTTACCGGTGCTGGGATTTACCAGCGCATTTGCCGCCTGGAGCTTGATTGGCCTGCTGGTTTTCTTGCTGTATTTGATCCGATTCTCACTGGCTCTCGCTGGCAGGCTAGAGGTGCTCAGGCTGGCCCAATGGGCGCTGTGCTTCCCGGTGATGGCTAATGTATTCCTGGGGCAGATCAACTTCCTGCTGGTGATTGCCCTGGGCGAGTTCTTCCTGGCCTCCCGGCGGGGAAGGCCTTTCGTTGCAGGCCTGTGGCTGGCGGTTTTGCTGATCAAGCCGCATGTCTTGATCCTGCTGCTGCCTGGGCTGCTGCTCGCCCGGCGTTGGAAGACACTGCTGGGGTTTGGGGTGGGCGGATTCGCCCTCTTGTTGGCATCCCTGCTGTTGGTGGGAACCTCCGGACTGCAGGCCGGCATGGCAGTGGTGCGCTCCTTTGCCGGAGAAACCTTCGCTTCGCTGCCGGAGATGATGAACGCCAGGGGGCTGGCTTTCAACCTGGAGCGTGTGCTCCCCTCCTGGATCGCCTGGGGACTGGCGGCTGCGCTGATGATCGCCACGGCGCTGGTGGTGCTCTCCCGCTGGCGGCGCTTCCCGCTGCCAGACCGATCCCTGTGGTTGATGCTGGCCACGCTGGCGGGGACCTGCGTGGCGGCCTGGCACGCCAACCTGTACCTGTGGGTGATGCTGGTCCCGTTCCTGCTGGCCCTGGATAGCCGGGGAGAACTGCCCCTGGCTTACCTGGCAGTCTGGGCTTTCGGGCCGGCGGTTGTATTTTTCGCGGTTTACCTGCTCAGCCCGGCGCTGGCCCAGCCGGCTCTGGCGATGGCGATGCTGGCGGCGAATATCGCCCTGGTGGTGGATGCGGGGCGCAGGATGGAAGGGGATTCGGGAAGCGTGTTTATTCGGCCAGCGGGATGATCTGGCCTTCTCGCCGGGCGATTTCGATGATGGCGCTGGAGTCGTCGGTGGCAAATTGCAACCGGCCGACCGGAATGGGTTCAATCCGGCTATCTGTACGGGCTGCAACGTGCCAGAGCAGGTTGATATCGGCCCTTTTTCGATCTCCATCAAATCGAGGCGAGACGACCAGCAGGTCGATATCGCTCATTGGATTCGCCTCACCGCGGGCCTGCGAACCAAATACGACACCAAAGGATACCGGAATATCCTGCTGTTGCAGATTGGCAAGGTACTTTCGTACAATCAAAGTAATCAACTCGTCAACCACCGATAAATCTCCTCAGCACGAACCAATTCGTTGGCTACTTGCCAGTCTTCCAGAGAACTATCACGCCAGTAAACAATTTGCTTATCGATGTCAAGCATGCATCTATTATACCTTTTGCCAGGCTGCAGTTCCTCGGTATTAAAAAGGTGTCCTCCCAAGTTCCAACCGCGATTTAGTTGTGCAGTGTGGATTATTTAAGGAATGTGCTCGGAGAAACTTACAAGCCACCGGGCGATGTCCTCCAGCGAGACCAGGCGCCGGGCACATTGCAGTGTGAAAGCCTCCAACTGCTGGTTATTTGCAGTCAGGCGGTAGCCGTTGATCCCGAGGAATAAACCGGCGGAAGTGATGGCGGTGCGCTTGTTGCCATCCACAAAGGCGTGGTTGCCAACCAGGCTTTCCAGGAGGGCGGCTGCTTTCGAGAAGATATCGGGGTAAAGGTCCTGCCCGTTAAAAGTGGCTTGCGGCCGAGCGACTGCGGATAAGAGCAAGCCAAGGTCAAGTACTCCATGCATGCCGCCAGTTTCTGAAATCAGGCGAGCGTGAATAAACAGCACCTGCTCGACAGACAGGTAGTTCATCCCTATTTGGCAAGTGCTTCCAACGCAGGGCGGTATTGTTCGATGAATTCAGCCACCTGATGGGCAAATTCCTCATTCACACCTGCAATTGCATGAGGCATTTCCACAGGCTTGATGATCAGCTGGCGGTTCTCACGATCGAGATTCACTTCTATCTCTGTTCCCTCGTGGATATTGAGATACTCCATAGCCTCTCGAGGCAGGGAAATGACCACACTATTTCCGGTACGAAATACTTTGCGCAACAATTTTACCTCCGCGTGCTTACGCTGTAAGTATATCATTTTCTGGAAATTATATCAAATTCGATTAAAATAATGGTATGGAAGTTGACACAACTCCCCCGGTTTCTCTGCCAGTTAATATATCCAATCATAGGCTGGTTGGTTATTGCGAACGCTGGAAAATTGACGAGTTTGCCTTTTTTGGCTCGGTGCTGCGACCCGATTTCCGCCCGGACAGCGATATCGATGTGATGGTAGCATTCTCACCGGCTGCAAATTGGAGCTTGTTGGATCTCGTGCGCATGCAGCAAGAGCTTGAGGAAATCTTCGGCCGGCCTGTAGATCTTGTGGAGCGGGACACAATCCGCAACCCTTTCCGCAAGCAGCGGATCATGCAAAGCTACCAGGTGGTTTATGCCAGTGAGTGAGAACGACCCCGCTTATCTTTGGGATATGCTGGAAGCGGCCAACCGGATTGTCCTTTTCACCAGGGGCGTGTCATTCACGAAATACAGCCGCAATCTGATGATCCAGTCGGCGGTAGAACGCCAGCTCGAAATCCTGGGGGAAGCTGCCCGGCGGGTTTCAACGGCTTATCAAGACGAACACCCGGAAATCCCCTGGCGGCCGATCATTGGGTTGAGAAACGTCCTGGCGCACGAATACGGTGAAATTAAAGCGGACCGCATCTGGCTGATTGCGACCAGGGAAGTGGTCGAATTAATACGCTTGCTAAAGCCCTTAATCCCTCCGGTTGAAGAGTAAGAGCCAAGCAAGACCCCGAGGCCTTCTCAAGGTGCTCGGTGTTTGCGAATACTCCGTAACAGCAGAACCTTACGGCAGCCCGAACTGCTGGCGCTCGGCCTCGGTCAGCTCGCGGATGACGTAGTTTTCTTTAGCGTAATCGAGCAGCTCCTCCATGGACTGCCAGACGTTCCACACGCTGACCAACGTGTCAACGCCCATAATAGCCAGGTGCCGGCCGTCCGGTGACCACAAGGTACAGCCGCCATATACAACAGGCATGGAGATCACCAGCAACTCGTCGCCGGTGGTTGAATCCCAGACCCGTACCGTGCCGTCGTTACCGAAGGAGGCAACTCGCCCACTGTCCGGTGACCAAGACCCGGGCCAGGAGGACTTGGTATGGCCGTGGAATGCCAGCAGCTCGTCCCCGGTCGCGCCATCCCAGATGCGGGCGGTGTTATCCTTCGCCCCTTGTTCATCGTTGCCGCCGGCGGTCAGCAACCGCGTGCCATCCGGAGACCAGGCGGCTGCACTAACATATGCAGGCGGCTCATGCTGGACGGTGAAGAGCGGTTTCCATGTGTAGGCGTCCCACACATGGGCATTACTGTCATCGCTAGCGCCGGTGATCTTTGATCCATCCGGTGACCATTCGACGTAGTTGATCATCCACCCACCTGTCTTATGCGCCAACCTGGCGACCTGCTCGCCGGTCTGGTAATCCCAGATGATGACGCCGCCATCAAATAGCCCGGTAGCAACCTGGGTACCATCCGGCGACCAGGCTGCGGTGCGAACCAGGCTTTCACCGCCAGGTGTGAAGGTGCGGATGATTTCGCCGCTCTGGGCATCGAACACATAGGCGGTCACCAATCCGGAGAAATCGGGGAATCCTGGTAAGCCCAAGTACAGGATGGCCTGGTCATCCGGCGAGAAGTGGGCTTCCAGCCCCATGAAATTGAGCGCATCCCCCAGGTTTTCCATAATCAACCGGTTGTTTTGCACGTCCCAGATGGCAAAGGAGGCCGGCTCGGTGGCATTAAAGGCATCTCCTCCCGCCACCGCCAGGTAGCGACTATCGCTGGACCAACCGGCGCCCTGCGCCGACCAGTCGCCGCCACGCTCTGCCTGGGGCGGGTACAGGCGCCAGGCGGTGCTGTGCGCAGCATTCCAGAGGCGAGCATATCCACTGCCGTCTCCGCTGGCCAGGCGGTCATCTACCGGTGACCATTTCAGGTCAGAGATGATGTCCTGGTGCCCGCGCAGGGTCTCCAGCAGCTTGCCGGTGGCGACTTCCCAGATATGTAGGCTGCCGTCCCCATGGCCGGTAAAAATCCGCACACCGTTAGGCGCCCAGGCCAGGCTGAAGATTTCCCCAGCGTTGGTGGTAATGCTGCTCGTCAGGGAGCCGTCCTCGACATCCCACATGCGCAGGATGCCATCCGCCCCGGCGGTAGCGATCCGATCGCCGTCCGGAGACCACAGCGCCAGGTTGACCCGCCCCTCGTGGCCCGATAGGGTGTAAAGCGCCTTTCCAGTCTGTGCATCCCAGATGACCGCCGTGCCGTCCAGGCTGGCAGTAACAAGTTTTGTCTCGTCCGGCGACCAGTCCACGCTGCTGACGCCTTGGGTATGGCCGCTGAGAACCAGTTCGGGTTTTTGCCAGGGTACTCCTTCGCCCGTTCTTGGCGAGGCGGCGTCCCAGATCAGGGCAGTGTTGTCGCCGCCCAGGGTGGCCAGACGCCAGCTGCGTGGGGAAATCTCCATCGCCTGACCGGTCGGATAATTTATGAACGTGTTGCTCATGTCGCCGCTCTCCGGCTCGGCCTGATTGAGGATCTCGACGCTGGAGAGCAACTCACCGCTGGTGGCATCCCACAAGAGCAGGTCATAGTCCTGGCTGCCTAATGTGTAGCGGTCGCCGGTGAGCACCAGCAGGTGTTTCCCGTCCGGGGTCCACTGCACGTTGAGCGCCATGTCCACCTTGTTGCCGGTAATCCCCTTGGGCATCTCGATCACCCGGATCGTCTCTCCGGTGGCCGGATCCCAGATATGCACATTGTTGTCGCTGCTGCCGGACGATGCTACTTTAGTGCCATCCGGCGACCAGGCCAGGCTGGTCACCGCACTCTGGTGAGCGGGGATCTGCAGCAGGGCGCGGCTGTAGGAAACGGCCTGCGCCCAGGGCATGCTCGGCCTGTGGGGTGTAAGGAAAGTTCTCCAGCGCGGTCAGCGCCAGCAGGACAGCCCGGTCGTGATAGCCGTTAGCCAGCTCGGTTTCGGCCTGGCCCGGCCAGCAGGACAGCTGCCTGGCGTTGTGAATTCTCGCGCTGGGTGAGGGCCTCCTGGCGCTGGACAAGAGCTTCCTGGCGTTGGAAGTATGCCAGCGTCCGCCAAGGCAATCGCCACCACCAGGCCGGCAGTCAATCCGATGACAGCCCACTGCCGCCGGCGCTGGCGCTCCTTCTGGTGCTTGATCTGCAAAGCCGCGCCGGCCTGGATATACTCCGTTTCAAGAGTGCTCAGCTCGCCGCCGCGCTCGGCCAGCCAGCTCTGCGCCACCGCCAGGGGCGCGCCGGCCAGCAGGGCGCCTTCGTCCTGGCCGCTCTCCTGCCACTGGCGCAGGTTGCTGCGCAGGCGCTCCTGCCACAGGCGGAAGGCCCGGTCGGAGCTCATCCACTCCCGGAAGCGGCCCCACTTCTGGATCAGGGCTTCGTGCACCACCTCGGCGGTCTCGTGCCCGGCAGCATCCCGCCCGGTCACCACCAGGCGCCGGTCGGCCAGGCGCTGGATCAGCTCCCAGCTCTCATCGCCCAACTCCTCACGCGTGGCGATGCGGCGGGTGTCTTCGGTGCCTTCGCCGGGCTGCACCAGCTGTACCAGGGCGCGGCGGGCGCGCTCCTGCTCGCTCTCGCTCCAGCTCGGCGTACACCTGGTCGGCGTAGGCCGCCAGGGCGCCTTCCACGCAGCCCATGGCTTCGTAATCGGCATGCGTCAGCCAGCCGTCGGTCTGGCGCTCCCACAGCTGGGTCAGGGTGAACTCCAGCAGCGGCAGGTTGCCGGGCTTCTCGCCCACGTCGTCCAGGATGCGCTCGACCAGGCCCGGCTCGAAAGCCGCCCCCTGCATCTCGGCCGGCTTCTCGATGGCCAGGCGCAGCTCCTCGCGGTTCATCGGTCCCATCAGCAGGGAGGCTTCCTGCAGGGCGTCCGCAAAGGGGCGGTGGGCCAGCGCCTGGCCCATGAAATCGGCGCGCAGGGTGAGCAGGATGACCGCCAGGGTACTCCCCGCCCGTACCTGGCGGTGCCGTCCTGGTCGCTGTGGCCGCTTCGACCGTCTCCAGCAGCTCGTCGATGAAGGCTGTCTGCAGCTGGGCGTCGGGACACAGCGTGTAGAGCTCCTCGAACTGGTCGACCACCAGCAGCACCTGGCGGATGCCGGGTGAATTCTCCAGGATGCGCTCGATCACCTGCGCCAGGGCGATTTCGCCGCTCGCCAGCCTCTCGGCCAGCTTGCGGGTCTCGGCCAGGCAGGTCGGTCTCGCTCAAGCCGGGCTCGAGCAGGGGCAGCAGCGCGCCCGCCAGGGAGTAGAAGGGCTGGCCGCCGGGGCGGAAGAGTGGCGAACTGGTAGCCGCCGGCCTTGCGCAGCCGGGGCAGCAGCCCGGCGAACAGGGCCGAGGACTTGCCCGAGCCGGACGAGCCGACGATCACCGCCACCAGCTGCTTCGCCCGGACGGCATGCTCCAGGGCGTCGACAAAGATTCTCGCGGCCGAAGTAGAAGGGAGCGTCCGGTTCCTGGAAGGCGGACAGGCCGCGGTAAGGGCAGGCGCCTACTTTGCGCGGCCGGGCGGGCCGACTTCGGGCGGCAGGGCTTCCAGGGAGGTCAGGGGCGGGAACTCGGCCGGCAATCCTTCGATGGCCAGCTGGCAGATGCGCTCGGGGCGGTGGATGTCCTTGAGCAGGTGGCGGCCCAGGTCGAGCAGGGTCACGCCGGGGGGCAGCTCGTCGCGCACCAGGGCGGTGGTGGTCTCGGAGAGCAGCACCTGCCCGCCGTGGGCCACGTGGGCGATGCGCGCCGCCCGGTGGACATCCATGCCGACGTATCCTTCCTCGGCCACTCCAGGGCTCGCCGGTGTGGATGCCCATGCGCACCCGCACGGCGACGCCTTCCGGCCAGGCGTGCCCGGCCAACCGGCGCTGGGCTTCGGCACCTGCGCCGACCGCCTGGGTGGCGCGCGGCGAAAGCGACGAAGAAGGCGTCCCCCTGGGTGTCGACTTCGTGGCCGTTCCAGGCGGCAAAGACCTCGCGCAGGATCTGGCGCTGGTCGGCGAGCAGGGTCGCATAGCGCTCGCCGAGCGCCTTGAGCAGCTGGGTGGAGCCTTCGATATCGGTGAACAGGAAAGTGACCGTGCCTTCGGGCAGGTCGGGAAAAGGGATAGCGGCGTTCGGCTGGTCGGTCATGATTTACCTCCCCTAGGTTGTATGCGGTCCCCCCGCAAGGTCCCAGCCAGGATTAGATTGTTGGTTCAGATGGTGACAGCGATGAGAAGCGTATGTGTTGGTTTATTTATACAACAGGTCGAGTGGGATGTAAATAATCTGGACAAGTTTCACCACCTGTCCCATTTTTTAGATTAGAATATTGGTATGGTAATTGAGATTTCCAGTATTGCACTGCTGCCTGAGATAACCCAGAGGATCCTGAAGGTCAGTGACCCTGAGCAGATCATCCTTTTTGGCTCTTATGCCCGCGGAGATAATGGGCCTGATAGCGATCTCGATCTATTGGTTGTCTTGCGAGCGGTTCAGTCGACCCGGGCAGAGAGTAATCGTTTAAGGCGTGCCCTGCGCGGCCTGCTTGTCCCAGTTGATATCCTGGTTGCCACCCCTGAACAGCTTGAGCGTCATCGCAACACGGTGGGGTTGATCTACCGCACGGTTTTGTCTGAAGGCAAACTTGTCTATGAGCGACCCGAAGCCGCCTGAAGTAACTCAATTGAGCTGGTCACGAAATCCACAAGGTACTTGTGTGCTAAAATTTGGTTATGAAACTTGCGCGAGTTATCAAGACTCATAGAGGTGCATGGCCGGAATATTGCTTGCTACAAAACGCAGCCACCAGCAGTATAAGCACGAATAAAGCGGTCGAGGGTTTGCTCATCGCCGGTCATCCGGCGATGACCTTTCCCCAGGACACATCGAACAGAAGTGCTTAACAGGATTAACTAAAGGTAATAATGGGGTAAAACATGTATCGCATTCTTATCGTTATTGAAAAAGCATGGGGTAACTATTCGGCCTACTGCGCAGATTTACCGGGCTGTATCGCCACTGGAAAACACAGGATAAGCCCAGGCGAATGGGAGGCCGGTCACCGTCAGAAGCAAGGCGGGCTTTAGAAGATCATCTCCCAGCCCTCCGGGGGTGATGTTGGCCTGGGTGGATCGCCGTACCTGCCTAAGCTCAGAAATCCCCCCCAGCCGTAAGCCAGCTTATGAAAAAAATCATTTGAGTAAAAGACCTGATGGTAAGCCTGCCAGTCTGTTTGCTGCCATCGATGATGCCGATGCTGTTGACGCTTACTGTTTCGGTTCCTCCAGCTGCGTAATCAGCAGGGCGCTAACCACCAACAAGCCGACCGCCAGCAGCAGGGAGGGGGTGAAGGCGCCGTCGGGAGCTTTCATGGCCTCCATGATGTAGACGAAGACCACCGAGGCCTGGGCGAAGAGCTGGATGACGCCGTTGGAGGTGCCTTCCGGCGTGGGCTGGGTGATCTCGGCGGCGTACTGCATGCCCACCGGGCTGAGGCTGGTGAGGAAGAAGCCGAAGGCAAAGGCGCAGGCCAGCAGCAGGGCGAAGGAGTTGGCGAAGGTCACGCCGATCAGGCCGGGGATGGCCAGCACGACCCCCAGCAGCAGGTAGCGCTTGCGTTTGTGCTGGCGGTCGGAGAGCGCCGGGATGACCAATGCGCCAAACAGCCCGCCCAGCAGCATCAGCGCGCCGATCGTGCCGGCGTCGGTGGGGGTAAAGCCGCGCGGCCGCACGATGTTCTCGATCCAGGTGTTGATGCCGTTGAAGATGCCCATGCCGATGAAGAACACCCCCAGGATCAGCCAGAAGGACTTGACGCGGAAGGCGTGCTTCAGCCCGTCCAGCATCAGGGCGCGTGTCTCCATGCCGGGAGGGCAGGGAGGCGTGGGCGGCGACTCGCGAGCCAGCAGCAGGAAAAGCAGCGCCGAGAAGGCCGACAGCCCGCCGTAGATCAGCTGCACGCTGGGGATCGGCAGGCTTTCGATCAGGATGGGGGTGAGCACCATGCCCAGGCCGGTGCCCACCAGGTTGGCCAGCGTGACCAGCCCGACGGCGGTGGCGCGTTCGTTAATCGAGAACCAGCGCGCCGGCACCTTGGTCCAGGCGTTGAGCAGGAAGGGCTGGGCGATGGCGATCCCGATCGTGCTCAGCAGCACCAGGGAATAACTGTCTCCTGCCAGGCCGCGCAGCACGCCAAAGATGCCCATCAGCACCGCGCCGATGCTGACCGCCAGGCGGAAGCCGTAGGTATCGATCACCCAGGAGACCGGCAGGGAAAGCGGGATGAAAGCGATCATGAAAGACATCGCCAGGAAGCCGATCTGCAGGTCGCTGACGCCGTAATAGCTGGCTGCCGGCCCGGTGATGGGAGCGTACGAAATCCACAGCACCTGGATCATCAGGTTGATGAACATGAAGACCGCCAGGACGACCCAGCGGTAGCGGTACACCTGGTACTCGCTTTCAAGCTGCGCGGTAGTGGTCATCGGTCATTTGCTCCTGATGGATGATTTAACTGCTGCCCTGGCTGCTCGCCTGGCTGCGGAAATAGCGCTCGTAATCGCCGCACAGCAGGTGCAGCGGGGCTTCATCTTCTTCGATCAGCGGGAAGCGCCCGACGGCGTCGAGGAAGCGGTTGTCGCGCTGATCGTCGTTGACCAGCGAGACCTCCCCCACCAGGACGCGTCCCTCGCCCCAAAATTTGTGATACAGGCGCTGCGGCAGCGAGATGCTCTCGCCCGGCTCCAGGCGAACGACTGTACCGGGGGGATAGGTATGGGCTACTCCGTCCAACGAGACCTGCACCGGGCGCTGAAGGTCCAGGTCTTCTTCCGGGGTGGCGTTGTAAAGCTGCAGGGCCAGCTGCCCGCCGCCGCGGTTGATGATGTCTTCCATTTTGCTCCAGTGAAAGTGCATCGGCGTGACCTGGCCATCTTCGACGATCATAATCTTCTCGGCATACAGCTTGCCGCTCTGGGTCTGCCAGTTGAGCGGGTGGCCGTTGCGGATGGTGAACAGGAACAGGCCAAAGTGCTCGAAATCACCCTGGCCAAAGTCGGTGATATCCCAACCCAGGCGGTTTTCGACGATCTCCTGTGCCTCCAGATCCAGGGCGGCCCATTGCTCGGGAGTCCAGTAGGCGAAGGGCGGTAGGTAGAAGCCGCGGCTGCGGATGAAGGCATCCGCATTTTGCATGATGGTATTGATCTGGGAGCGTTTCATAGTAAGGCAGCTTTCCTTGAGTTTACTCTTTAGCTTATGGAATCCCAAGTACCAAAGCATATCATACCATTGTGTTGTGCCTGTCGTTCATAGATATAATAATACTGAGGAGACTAACCTGATGCAGGAAAGCATTGAGTGCTCGATCGTTTTACCGGTTAGCGTAGAGCAGTTGTATCGTGCCTGGTTGGACAGCGCTGCTCATAGCAGTTTCACGGGCAGCCCCGCCGATATCGACCCGCGTGTTGGCGGGCGTTTTACCGCCTGGGATGGCTATATCGAAGGCGTCACCCTGGAAATGGAGCCTTATCGGCGCATCCTGCAAGCCTGGCGTACCAGTGAGTTCCCGGAAGGGAGCCCCGACTCGCGGCTGGAGATCCTGCTGGAAGACGCCGGCCAAAGCCAAACTCGCCTGGCCTTGCTGCACAGCGAGATCCCTGACGGGCAGGGGCTATCGTACTTACAGGGGTGGGAGGACTATTACTTCCAGCCCATGCAGGAATATTTTGTGCACTCGTAAAATAGGAGGATGTCATGGAGAGAAATCGCAGCGGTACTGTGGTGCTGGCGGTGCTTTTGATTTTGTTCGGCCTGATGTGGCTGGCAACGCAGATCTTTCCCGACCTGAATTTCATCGAAAATTTGGATTTTGATTGGCCCTGGATTGTGATTGGCGTAGGCGTGCTGCTGCTTGTAGTCGGCTTGTTGACCCGGCAGTACGACTTAGCCGTGCCGGCTTTCATTGTCGGTGGCATTGGCTGCCTGTTGTATTATCAGAACAGCACCGGCGATTGGGGCAGCTGGGCATATGCCTGGGCGCTGATCCCCGGTTTCGCCGGCCTGGGAACGATCGTATCCGGATTGATGAAAGGGAACTCGTCCCGCCAGGTCAGGGAGGGGCTGAACATGATCGTGGTCAGCGCCATCCTGTTCGTTATTTTTGGCTCGTTCCTGGGCGGGTTAGATCTGCTGGGGCCGTACTGGCCGGTGCTGCTGATCCTGGCCGGCCTGTGGGTGCTGTTCTCCGGCATATTGCGCAGGCGCAGGCAAGAATGATCCGGGCGGTCATTTTTGATTTTGACGGTCTGA
This sequence comes from uncultured Chloroflexia bacterium, assembly GCA_963744375.1. Classification (GTDB taxonomy): domain Bacteria; phylum Chloroflexota; class Anaerolineae; order Anaerolineales; family UBA4823; genus CTSoil-045. The sequence goes on from CAVUTH010000004.1 coordinate 35,152, forward strand.
TTCTGGATACGGAAGCGCCGATCTTCCAGTCCTGGCAGGATATTTACCAGACGTATGGCCTGAGCCTGACGATAGAAGAGTGGTCGCAGATCATCGGCGGCGGTGATTATCCCTTCAACCCGCTGGAACGGCTGCCGGCCTCCGCCGACCGCCAGGCGATCGCCGAGCAGCAGCGCCGCCAGGAAAGCGATATGATTGCCAACCAGCCGGTACTGCCGGGCGTGACCGCTTACCTGCAGGACGCCCGGCGGCTGGGATTGAAGATCGGCCTGGCTTCCAGCTCGCCGTGCGATTGGGTTACCGGTCATCTCAGCCGCCTGGGCCTGATGCAGTATTTTGACTGCATCCTGGCCAGTGACGATGTGCGCCGCACCAAGCCGGACCCGGAGCTGTACCTGGCGGTGCTGGCGGCGCTGGATGTGCCGCCAACGCAGGCCTTTGCCCTGGAAGATTTGCCCAACGGCATCCGCGCCGCCCGCCAGGCCGGCCTGTTTTGCGTGGCGGTGCCGAATCATATTACCCGGCAGATGGATACCACGCATGCCAATCTGCACCTGGAGGCCCTCTCCGACCTGTCCCTGGAGGCATTAATCGCTCGAATCGAGAGCCTGCAAACCCAGGATGAATCTGTTCGTTTATTGAATGTTTTTTGGCTATGGGTCCGGCATCTCTTTTGCAGGAGCTGGCGGTCGTGAATCCCTACTGTTCTCGCTGGGACGGTCCTCCGTCGTGAATCCCGAGGTGTTCTTCCGCGGGACGGTCGCCGGTCACCTTACATAGAACGTGTTCGGCTGGTCAGGATAGTAATGAAAGACCTTGCGCTCGGGGAAGCTGTCGATCACGGCCTGGTCGATAGCCGTGCCGCGTGAGACGATGAAGATAAAGGGGGTATCCAGGAAGGGATTGGAAAGCTCGAGCAACGCCCCATAGTCGATCCATTTCTTGTCGGTGTGTACGATAATCAACGCCGGGGCATATTGCTGCGCGGCGGGCGAAAGGAAGGGCTCCAGACGTTCGCTCCGTATGCTGTACAACCCGACCATACCCTGCAGGCGCGGCGGCAGGTAAACCGCCAGGTTATAGGCGACCAGCACGGCCACGCAGGCCAGCACCAGTGCCGGCCGCAGCCGGCCGGATTGGGTTGCTCTGAACGAAGATTGGTTCAGAGCTCCATTGCGCTTCGATAGGTCGTTTTCCGTCCCCAGCGGCCAGCCCGCCAGCCAGGCGATCCCGGCAGCAGAGAGCAGCGTCAGGCTAAACAGGCCTTCATAGTAATAGCGCGGCCCGAACAGCCAGGATCCGATCCAGTAGGCCAGGTAGACCAGCACCAGGCTGGGAAATACGCTGGCCAGCAGCAGCAGGCGCTTATTGCGCCGCGCCGCCCACAGGCCGAAGGGCAGGAAGATCCAGGAGACCTTCCACCAGCCGAATAGATCGCCGAAGCCGCCTTGCAGGCTGCGGCGGGTGTTGAAGTAGGCCTGCGTCAGGGTATGGCCGTTCTCGGTCACGCCGTGTCCGGGGCCAAACCCCAGCCTGTCATAAGGCCACCACAAGGTATAGGGATTGAGCAACGGGTCTCCGGTCATAGCGTACTGCCAGAGTGGCACGAACATACCCAGCCCGAGGGCGATGGCACCGGTGGTGACCACCCGGCGGCGCACGGCTGTTTCACCGCGCCACAGCAGGTACAGGCCGTGAACTGCAAACGGCAGGCCGACCCCAACGGCGGTTAGCGGGCGGGTGAGCGCCAGCCAGCCCAGGCACAGCCCGGCAATGGCAGCCCACAGCCAGCCCGGTACGGATGCGCCGCGGCCGCTTTCGCCCGGATTTGGATCGGACGGGGAAGTGGCAGCCAGCCAGGCCAGGGCAAAGCCGCTGCTCAGCACCAGCCCGAGGGGATGTGAGAGCAGCGAGCCGGAATTGATCAGGAAAAACGGGGAGAACAGGGTCAGGCCGGCGGCCAGCAGCCCCAGGCGCGGGTTCAGCACGCGCCGCCCCAGGCGGTAGGTCAGCCAGATGGCCAGCCCGGCCAGCAGCGGGTTGACCCAGTTGCGCAAATCCAGCAGCTCGCCCACTGCCAGCACAGCCGGCCAGCCGGGCGGATATTTGCCAAAGCGGAATCCGTCGTAATCGACGACGAACGGTACCAGAAAGCTTTTTGGTTCCGGTGGGCTGGGCAGCTTGAACGCCCCGCCGGCCAGCGCCTGCGCCTGCCAGACGTAGGCCATCTCGTCCTCCAGGTGCGCCAATCCTTCAAAGACGCGGTCGGTCACCAGGTAGGCGGCCAGCACCCCCAGCAGGCTGAGCAGGATAGCGAAGCGATCGGTGCGCGACATGGCTTGAGCGGCGATCTGCCCTGGGCGGCAGGGCTGTCAGAATCGGGTGGGGTCAGGCGCGGCTGCGGCGCAGGGCTTCCACGGCTCCGGCATGCAGGTGGCGGTTGGTGGCCAGGATGCCGCGGTTGTGCAGCAGCGAGCGCCCGGCGGTGAAATCCAGCGGCTTGCCGTGCAGGTCGCTGAACTGCCCGCCGGCTTCCTCCAGGATCAGCGAGCCGGCCGCCTGGTCCCAGATTTTTTCCCGGTAGTCGGGTTGATCCGGCGAAAGCAGGCGCAGGTAAAGCTCGCCCTGCCCGGCTGCCAGCACGGCATACTTGGCCTGGCTGTCCATCTTGATGCGGGCCGCTTCCACGCCCAGCAGGCGGGCGAAGTCGCCTATCTGGTCGACGTTGGTATGCCCGGATTCGAAAGAGCGCAGGATGCGCGCCTGGCGAGGGTCGGCTGCAGGAAGAAACCGAAAGCGGTATCGGATCGCTGGTGAAATCACGTGGTTCCAGGCTCTCGTCCAGGCGCCCTGCCCGCGTACGGCGTATGCCAGTGAGCCGGGGCCGTTCATGTCGGGCCGGTAGCCATCCACCAGGTTCGGGCAGCCCAGCACGCCCACCTGCACTTCCCCGTCCACCAGCAGCGCCAGGGCCACGGCGTACTGGTCGCCGCGCAGGAAGCCCTTGGTGCCGTCGATGGGGTCCAGCGTCCAGAAGCGCCCGGCGGGCTGGGACTGCCCACGGTCGATCCAATCGCAAACCTGGTCGGAGGTGGCCTGCGGCAGACTGCGGCGCACGAAGCCGGTGACCTGCGCCAGCAGCGCCTGGTTCTCCGGCAGGCGCAGGGTTGCAGCATCTTCTTCTGCTACCAGCGGGTCGTCTGGGAAGGTCTGCGAGAGCCAGGCGGCGACCACCGCCTGCGAGGTGAAGTCGGCGACGGTGACCGGCGAGCGGTCGCCTTTGGTCAGGGCCGGGGAGACCATCTCGGCCTGCACCTGGCGAATGAGTAAACCGGCCTGGCGGACGGCCTGCAAAGCAAATTGGAGTTCGTCTGCGTATGGTTTCATCTATGAAGTGGGTTGTAAATCGGACAGGCCAATGGATTTGGACAGATGGATAAGACCGCCGTCGCCGGGATGCCGCTCAGGTCGTAGGCCATCGCGCCGGTGATGCGCACCGGGACGATCTCGCCGACCGGCAGCTCGCCTTCGACGATCACCATGCCGTCGATCTCGGGCGCATCGCGGTAAGTGCGCCCGATCGACAGCCCGTCGCCGCTGCCTTCGACCAGCACCGTCCAGCGTCTTGCCGACCTAGCGCCTGGTTCTTCTCCAGCGAGATGCCCTGCTGCAGCTCCATCAGGCGCTCGCAGCGCTCCTGCTTGACCTCCGGCGGGACCGGGTCGCCCAGCGGCTCGCTGGTGGTGCCCGGCTCGAAGGAGAACTGGAAGGCGCCGACCCGGTCGAAGCGGATCTCCTCGACGAAATCCAGCAGGGTCTGGAATTCCTCCTCGGTCTCGCCGGGGTAGCCGACGATGAAGGTGGTGCGCAGGGCCAGGTCGGGCATGGCGCGCGCATCTTTGCCAGGGTGCTGTGCACCCAGTCGATGTTGGCCGGGCGGCGCATGCGGCGCAGGTCCCGGGTGGGCATGCTGCAGCGGCATATCCAGGTAGGGCAGGATCTGCGGGTGGGCGGCCATCACCTCGATCAGCCGGTCGGTGACATAGCCCGGATAGGCGTACATGATGCGGATCCAGTCGACCTGCGGGGCGGCTTGCACCAGCTGCTCCAGCAGCTGCGCCAGCCCGTCCTTCATCCCCAGGTCGTGGCCGTAATCGGTGGTGTCCTGGGCGATCAGGATCATCTCGCGCACGCCCATCTCCTGCAGGGTGCGGGCTTCGTCCAGGATCGCCTCCAGCGGGCGGCTGACGGCCGTGCCTTTGATCAGCGGGATGGCGCAGAAGGCGCACGGGCGGCGGCAGCCATCGGCGATCTTGAGATAGGCGCTGGCGCCCTGCACCGCGACGCGCAGCGCGCCGTGTTCGTCGCGCCGACAGTGGCGCCTCCGGCAGGTGGTAGAGCGGCTCGGGGTGCGCGCCGCCGCGCAGGCGCTGCACCACATCGACGATATCCATCCAGCGGCGCGTGCCCAGGATGCCGTCGATGCCGGGCACCTGGCGGCGCACCTTCTGCGCCGTAGCGCTGGGTCAGGCAGCCGGCGGCGATCAGCAGCTGTCCCTTGCGCTTGTGGCGCGCCAGCTCGCCCAGCACCTGGTAACGACTCTTCCTTGGCCGGGCCGATGAAGCCGCAGGTGTTGACGATCAGCACGGCAGCCCGGGCAGGGTCTGGCTACCGCCCGGTAGCCGGATTGAGACATAAGCTGCGCCATCGAATCCGAGTCGACGGTGTTCTTGGCGCAGCCCAATGAGATCAGGTGGAATGTTTTTGGATCCATGCGTTACCCTTTACCGGTAAGAATTGTTATGACTGTATACAGCGATTGAAGTGCCTGGCGCCGCTCAGGGGACGGTAGGCACAGGGAAGCCGCCCGGCGGCAGGGTGCGGGTGGGCGCCGGGGTGATCGTCGGCCTGGGCGTATCGGTGAGGATCGGTGTGGGGGTTGTGGTGGGCGTCTGGATGCCCTCCAGGGTGAAGATGCTCTTCACAATCTGGCCGACATCGCCCATGATGCCCAGGTCCTCCTGGTTGAAGAACAGCTGCAGCCCCGCGCCATTGCCGGTCAGAATTTCGATAGCCTCCCGGCCCTCGTAAGCGTAAGCGCTGCCTGGTAGTACCCGCCCCTGGAAAACGATCTGGCCATCGACGGTGACCTGCATCCAGGCGCGCTGCCGCACCGTGACATATACCGCCACCTTATCTGCCCCACCGCCTGCCAGCAGGGTGGCCTGCAAGGCTGCCACGTCGGTGATCACCGCTGTGGCGGCGATCTCGCCTGGAGCCGGCAGAGTGGGTGTGAATTCTGCCAGGGTAGGTGTGAGTGGAGGGTGTGCCGGTAGCCAGCAGGATCTCGGCGATGGACTGTGCCGTGGGGGCAACCTGCTCCTCCTCTTGCAGGGAAAAGATGCGAATGGCACCCCACAAGATAAATGCGCCCAGCGCCAGGACCAGCACGCCGCCAATCAACAGATCAGTAGAGACGCGGCGCCTGACCTGCCCGGGCGGTGGAACGTTGAGCGGGGTTTTTACCGGGCGAGTTGATGATTCTGCCTGGGCTGCCTGGCGGGCGGTCAGGCGCGCCTGCAGTCCATCTGCGAAACGCAACAGCAGCGGTTCCGGGTCCAGCCCCAGGAACGAAGCATAGTTGCTCAACATACCACGTCCCTGGACCGGGGAGGGCAGCCCGTTAATATCGCCTGCCTCCAGGGCAATCAGGTAGTGCTGGCGCAGGTGGGTGTGGCGCGCCACGTCCTCCAGCGTCAGGCCCAGCAGTTCCCTCTGGCGCTGCAGTGTCAGGCCGATCTCGATGAATATTTGCTCAGACTGCTGTTTGCCATCCAGGGCTCCCGCCGACTGTTCAAGATCGGTCTGCGCCGGCAGGGAAGCTGCCTCGGGAGCCGCCGTTTGCGCAGGCGGGCTGTCCAGCTCTCGGATCAGGTCATCTGCTTTCAGGCCAAGATACCCGGCATAGGCGCGTAAAAATCCGCGTGCCTGTGCCTGCGATGGCAGGATGCTCAGATCACCGGATTCCAGGGCCTGCAGATAGCGCACGCGGATCAGGGTAGCCTGAGATGCCTGCTCCAGGCTGAGGCGGCGCGCTTCACGCGCCTGGCGGAGCTGCTGGCCGATTAAATCAGTCATGGATAGGGAATGAACAGCCGCCTGTGATCCTCAGAGGTTGTCAGCTCTTGTCTCAGCAGGCGGCCTGGAACTCTGCCTTCCCTGGCGCTGCAGGGTCTTTTTATTCGGCGGCGGTTTCGGTTTCGACTGCGACCGGCTCTTCGGCAACCACCTCGGCGGCTGCCTCGGCTTTTGCAGGCACTTCGGCCTTGACAGGTACTTCGGTCTTAGCAGGCACTTCGGCTACAGCTTCGGCTTCCGCCTGCGCCCCCGGGATTACCGGAACTTCGCCTTCGCGGTGGACGATCACGGTCAGCTCAGGGACTAGATCCATCGTCAGACGAATGTGAACCTTGTGCTCGCCCAGGGTACGGATTGGCTCCAGGTCCATGTGGCGGCGGGTGACTTCGACACCGTATTTTTGCTGGATTGCTTCGGCGACCATGTGGTGGGTGATGGAGCCATACAGCTTGCCTGTCTCGCCGGCCTTGGCCGGGAAGGTCAGGTAAGCGCCATCCAGGACGCTGGCGATGCCGCTCATTTCCTGGTTCAGTGCGGTGCGGGCAGCTGCAGCTTCCTCGCGAATGCTATTAGCCTGCTTTAGTGCGCCAGGTGTGGCCAGCACAGCCAGCCCCTGCGGCAGCAGGAAGTTGCGACCGAAGCCATCGGCAACTTTTTTTACGTCTCCGGCCCGGCCCAGTTTGTAAACGTCCTTCAGTAGTAAAACTTTCATTTTCAAGCCCTTTCAGCTAGAAATTAACCGCGCAACTCGCGGTTTGTGCCCCGGCGAAGGGTACAACGCCTTGGCGACAGAGAATTTTACCAGAGGGGTTCGGGGGAGTCAACTATATTGATATAATCTTTTCATGGCCGCTCAAGACAACCTGGATGCCCAGTCACATTCTATCCATAAGCAGCGCAGCTACCGGGTGGAAGCGGTGGTGCTGCGCCACAGTGATTGGGGCGAAGCCGACCGCTTGCTGGTGCTGTATACTTTGGAATTGGGCAAAGTGCGCGCCCTGGCCAAAGGGGCGCGCCGGCCGCGTTCGCGCAAGGCCGGCCACCTGGAGCCTTTTACCCGCGTGACACTGCAGCTGGCCCGCGGCCGGGACCTGCCGATCGTCAGCCAGGCCGACACGCTGGAAGCCTACCTGCGGCTGCGCGAAGAGCTGCTGCTCAGTACATATGCTTCCTACGTCGTCGAGCTGCTGGATCGTTTTACCTACGAAGAAGGCGAGAACCGCAGCCTGTACCGGCTGCTGGTGGATACGCTCGGTCGCCTGTCTTCTGGGGCTGCTCCGGAGCCGGCCGTGCGATATTATGAAATTCGCCTGCTGGATTTGCTCGGTTTCCGGCCGCAGCTTTTCCAGTGCGTCGGCTGCGGGGCGGAAATCGTGCAGCAGGATCAGTTTTTCTCAGCCGAGCTGGGCGGTGTGCTCTGCCCAAACTGCGGGGGACAGGATGCGCGCGCCTGGCCGGTGACGATGCGCGGCCTGAAGTACTTGCGCCACTTCCAGCGCAGCAGCTTCAACGAGGCGCGCGCGCCCCGCTAACAGCGGGACTGAACCGTGAGATAGAAGCCTTGATGCAGCACTACCTGACCTACCTGCTGGAGCGCGGCCTGAATACCCCGGACTTCCTGAGAAGGATCAAAGAATAGTTATTAGTCGAGGCAGGATCAAAGATTATCCTGCCTCGACTGAGTTTGTTACAAAAAGGGGGCTAACTAAGTTGCCGGGGCCAGCTCGCCGCCACCCAAAGCGCGGGCGGGGCTTTGCTTGTCTTCGTGCAGGTCGCTGGCCGCTTCAACTGTGCCGCGCCAGAACTGGCTCATGTACAGGTTGTAGTAGAAGCCCTTTTTTGCCAGCAGCTCTTCGTGCCTGCCGCGCTCGACGATCTGGCCCTCGTCGATCACCAGCAGCAGGTCGGCGTTGCGGATGGTGCTCAGGCGGTGGGCGATGACGAAGCTGGTGCGGCCCTTCGAGCAGCTTTTCCAGCGCTTGCTGGATCAGGCGCTCGGTGCGGGTATCCACGCTGGAGGTGGCCTCGTCCAGGATCAGGATGCGCGGGTCGGCCAGCGCGGCGCGGGCGATGGCGAGCAGCTGGCGCTGGCCCTGGCTCAAGCCGCTGCCGCGCTCGCCCAGCACGGTCTGGTAGCCGTCCGGCAGGCGCTCGATGAAGGTATCGGCGTGGGCCAGCTGGGCGGCGGCGATCACTTCTTCGTCGGTGGCGTCCGGGCGGCCAAAGCGGATGTTCTCCATCACGGTGGTGCTGAACAGGAAGGTGTCCTGCAGCACGATGCCGATCTGCTTGCGCAGGCTTTCCAGCTGTCACGTCGCGCACATCCAGGCCGTCGATCAGCACCGCGCCGCCGTAGACATCGTAGAAGCGCGGGATCAGGTTGATGATGGTGGTCTTGCCGGCGCCGGTTGGGCCGACGATGGCGATCGTCTGGCCGGGCTCGGCGGTGAAGCTGACGTTCTCCAGCACCGGCTGTCCTGTCTTATAGGCGGCGCAGACGTTCTCGAAGTCCACCTCGCCCTGGATGGCGGGCATCTTGATGGCATCCGGCTTGTCCATGATCTCCGGCTCGACGTCCAGCAGGCCGAAGATGCGCTCGCCGCCGGCGATGGCGTTCTGGATGTTGGTCCACAGGATGGCGATCTGCTGGATGGGCTGGTTGAAGCGCTGCACGTAGCCCAGGAAGGTGATCACCAGGCCCAGCGAGATGGTGGTGCCGAACAAGGTTCCCGCCGCTGAGCAGCGACCAGGCCGCCCACCACGGTCACGATCGCCAGCGCCAGGTAGCCCAGCGCTTCCAGGGTGGGGGCCAGGGCGCTGGTGAAGGACACTGCCCGCACGTTGGCGTCGCGGTTGGCGGCGTTGGTCAGGCGGAAGTTTTCGATGTTTTCATCCGCCCGGTTGAAGGCCTGCACCTCGCGCACCGCGGCGATGCTCTCCTGCAGCTCGGCGTTGACGTTGCCCATCTCCTTGCGGGTGCGGCGGAAGGCCTTGCGCGCCTGGGCCGAGAACCAGACCGTGGCCACGACCATCAGCGGCACGACCGCCAGGCTGAGCAGGGCAAACGGCACGCTGGCTTTGAGCATGTTGTAGCCGATCCAGACCAGCAGCAGCGCGCCGCTCAGCACGTTGACCAGGGCGAAGCTGAAGGCCTGCTGGATGGTTTCGGTATCGTTGGTGATGCGGCTCATCAGGTCGCCGGCTTCGTGCTCGGCATAATAGCCCAGCGACAGGCGGTGCAGGTGCTGGAAGACCTCCACGCGCATCTGGCGCAAGCACGTGCTGGCCGGCCCAGGTCATGCCAAAGAAGGTCAGGCCGGTCAGCACCGAAGTCAACACGAACAGGGCGACGATCAGCACGACCATCCGGCCCAGGCCGGCCAGCGCGTCTTGCGTGCTCATATTGACCGGGTTGGGAGCAGGGAAGCCTCCCAGGGTGATCAAGCTCATTGACCAGGTTTTGGGTAAAGCCCTGCCGTTCGGCGTCTGCCTCAAGCCAGCAGTTCGACTCGGCGCCGCTGTCGGGCGTGGTGCCTGGTAAGCTGCTCAACGTGCTGATTGCCCCGGGCGTCAGATAGCAGTCCACCGTCTGCCCCATCAGCTCGGGTACGGTGACCTGGGCCCAGGTCGAAAGACGACGACCAAAAGACACCAGGATCAGCATGAGCCAGTAAGGTTTGAAATAGTGACCAAAGCGGCGCCAGGGTTTCCCCTATATTCTTTGGCTTGATGATGTCTTGTTCAAAAGTACGGCGTAAGCCTTCAGTTCCACCGAACATCTTTTGTCTCCTTCGAACGAGTAAATGGTTACTCGGGAACTTGCGTCTGTATGGTGTGGGCGCCTATCAGGCGACCGGCTGCTCTGCCTGAGCGGTATCCGCCACCAGCTGCGAGCTGTAAATCTCGGCGTAGGCGGCGCTGTCTTCCAGCAGGTCGGCGTGCTTGCCGGCGGCAACGATCGCGCCCTTGTCCAGCACCAGGATCTGGTCGGCGTTGATCACCGTGCTGATGCGCTGGGCGATCACGAAGCTGGTGCGGCCCTTCATCAAGCTGTCCAGCGCGCGCTGGATCTCCGCTTCGGTGGCCAGGTCGACGCTGCTGGTCGAGTTGTCCAGGATCAGGATGTGCGGGTTGAGCAGCAGGGCGCGGGCAATGGCGACGCGCTGTTTCTGCCCGCCGCTCAGCGTGGAGCCGCGCTCGCCCACCGGGGTGTCGTAGCCCTCGGGGAAGGAAGTGATGAAGTCGTGGGCCGCAGCCGCCCTGGCAGCCGCCTCGATGTCTTCCAGGGTCGCATCCGGCTGGCCAAAGGCGATGTTATCGCGGATGGTGCCGGAAAACAGGGTGGTCTCTTGCAGCACGATGCCGATCTGCGAGCGCAGCGAGTCGAGGGTGACGTCGCGCAGGTCATGCCCGTCGATGGTGATGCGGCCTTCGCTCGGGTCGTAGAAGCGCGGGATCAGGTTGATGATGGTGGTCTTGCCCGAGCCGGTAGCTCCCAGCAGGGCGACCGTCTGGCCGGGCTGGGCGTCAAAGAGACGTTCTTCAACACCGGCTCGCCGCTGCCGAAATAGCGGAAGGTGACATCCTCAAAGCTGACCTGGCCCTCGACCTCGGCAGCGTGATGGCATCCGGCTTGTCGGTGACATCGCTCTTGGCGTCCAGGATCTCGAAGATGCGCGCGGCCGAAGCGGAGGCCTGGCCGAGCTGGGTGATGATGATGCCGAACTGGGCGATCGGCAAGAACAGGTAGATCAGGTACAGGCTGAACTCCTGCCATTCGCCCAGCGATAGCGTGCCGAAGATGATCTGGCGGCCGCCGAAGTACAGCACGGCCGCCTGGCCCAGGTTGGCGATCAGGAAGACCAGCGGGAACAGGAAGGCAAAGATGCGCGAGAGCGTGATCTGCTGGTTCATCAAGTTGGTAGCGGCCTGGTCGAACTTGGCCTGCTCGTTTTTCTCGCGGGTGAAGGCCTTGATCAACTTGATGCCGGCCAGGTTTTCCTGCAGGATGGTGTTCAGGGCCGAAAGGCGTATCTGCAGTTTGGCAAACAACGGCTGGCTGATGGTGCCGAAGATCATGAACAGGATCAGCGCTGCCGGCAGGATCGGCAGGACTACCAGGGTCAGGCGGGCATTGGTGGTGAACAGGATGACCAGCGTGCCGGCGATCAGCAAGAAGGCGCCCACAAGCTGCAGCAGACCCTGGCCGATGAACAGGCGCACCTTCTCGACGTCATCGGTGGCCCGGATCATAAGCTGCCCGGTCTGGTTTTGATCGTGGTAGGAAAAGGACAGGTTCTGGATTTTGGCATACAGGTCGTTGCGCAATTCGAAGGCGACGCCCTGCGAGTTGCGCTCGGCCCAGAACACCTGCAGGAAGGAAAACAGGCCGCGCACCAGGGCAAAGATCAGGATGGCGATGGCGGCTGTGACCAGGGCGCGCGGGGCGTCGTCGACAGTGGACTGCAGGCAGGCGGTGAGCTGCGCCGGCCCCAACCCGGTGGCCGGCTGGCCGTCGCAGGTCAGGGTCGAAGCCAGCGCCTGCTGGAGCTGCGGGATGGCCTGGGGCAAGACGGCGGCGGGGATTTTTTCGAGCGCATCCAGGATTTGCCCGTAGATCACGCCTTGCGTAATCGAGTCGATGAGGTTGCCGACCATGCGCGGCACAGCCAATTGGGCCAGGGTGCCGATGACCAGGAACACATAGGGCAGGGCCGCATCGCGGCGGAATTTGCCCAGGTAGCGTATGGCGCGCCCCAGCGTGCCTTTCTGGCGGGGCTGCTTTGGATCGCGCCGGCGAGATCGAGTGTTGGGTTGCAAGGGAAAACCTCCTCAGGGATAATATGTCTTGGAGCGGGATAATGGCTCGGGTGCCTGGTCGCGTTCCAGTTTCAGGGCGGCCTGGGTAAGCATCGTCAGAGCGGCAACGATGTGTTGCTCCTGGTCGGGCGCCAGGGCGGTGGTCAGATCCTCCATCCAGCGCCGCCGGGCTTCAATGCTGTCCAGCACCAGCGCTGTGCCTTTCGGGGCCAGCGCCAGGGTCTTGACTCGCCGGTCGACCGGATCTTCGGAGCGCTTCAGCAGGTCCATGCCTACCAGGCGATCCACCATCTGGCTGGCGGCAGCGTTGCTCACACCCAGGTGGTCGCCCAGGTCCGAGACGCCGCACGCACCGCCGTAATGCAGCCGGAACAGGACGCTGATCTGGGTCATGGAGAGGCCGGATTGTCGCGAAAAGCGCATGAAATCGTGCATCGAGCGGCGCATAAACACTTCGGACCAGCTGCGGAGGACGGATGTCAGGGTTGTCATAAGGGGTGGATTCCTGAAAGTTGTTTCACTGAATATATAATTAATCAAACTTATTGATTAAGCGAGCTGAAATATATTATGGGTGGTCAGGATTGTCAAGTTAATATCTGGTGAGAATGCTGGCGGCTGCAGGCGGTTTATAATAGGCATATGGACACTTTCTGTGTATATATCCTGCACTGCGCCGACGACACCCTGTACACCGGCATGACCCGCGACCTGAAGCGCCGCGTACGCGATCACGTCAGTGGCAAGCACCACCGGGCCTACACCTACTCTCGCCGGCCGGTCAGGCTGGTGTGGCATGAAGAAGCAGAGAGCAAAGAGGCTGCCGAAGCACGTGAGAAGCAAGTGAAGGCCATGAGCCGCCCGCGCAAAGAAAAGCTGATCGCCACATACCTGGCTGAGTTGGGGGAACAACCCGTTTCAGAGCCAAACGAGCACCCAAGCGTTTGACCATAGTTTCGAAAGCCTTTTTCAAGGCAGTCTTTCTCCCCGCCTGCCTGCCCAGGCAATGCTTGACCCGCTGATCGACTTGTTTGTGCGCGGCAGTCTGGCGTAAGGCATGTGAGGTACTGGCGCCAATCTTTATGGAGAGTATGGAATGTTAAAAATATTGACAGTTATTCTGGTTATCGTCGCCGGCCTGCATGGCTTGATCCACCTGCTGGGCTTTGTGGCCTATTGGCCGCTGGCCAAAGTTACCCACCTGCCGTATAAAACTACCCTGCTGGGGGAGCACCTGGCAGTAGGCGAGATCGGGATGCGCATCTACAGCGTGATGTGGCTGCTGGCTGCACTGGGGTTTGTGGCTGCGGCTATCGCATTGGCGCTGGGAAAGCCTATCTGGGCGCCGCTGATGTTGGCAGCGGCCTTGCTCTCCCTGGTGATCTGCATCCTGGATTGGCGCGTCGCTTCCTGGGGGGCAGTGGTCGATATCGTCATCCTCCTTATCCTGGGGGTTGTCTTTGGCCTGCGTGTCCAGCCGGCTCCGTTTCCAGCTTACCCGGCGCCTGATGGGGCTGTCGAGATGGCTCCCATCCCCGCCGGGCTGCCGGCTCCCGTGGAGCGCTATTACCGCCAGGCTGGAGCGAAGTCCCATGCGCAGCACGGGGGCGAAGAGGTACCGGTCTATCACTCGGCGGTATTCACCGGCCGCGGCAGCATCCGATTTATGGGCATCACCATGCCGGCGAGATTGCGCTTCACCCACATTGCCGGGCAGGGATACCGGCATTACATGGAAACCACTTTCTATGGGCGGCCGATCCTCAAAGTGAATGAGCACTTCCTGGATGGGCATTCCCGCCTGGAGCTGCCTTTTGGCGTGGTGGAAAACGACCCCGGCGTGGATAGCGCCGCCAACCAGGGCCTGTGGGCAGAGATGTCGGCTTACCCGGCGGCATACCTCACAGATCCGCGCGCCCGCTGGGAGCCCATCGATGATACGACCGCCCGGCTCATCGTGCCCTTCGGCGAAACCGAGCAGGAATTTACCGTCCGGTTTGACCCGCAGAGCGGAGAGTTGGTCCATATTGAGACCCTGCGCTACCGGGATGAAAAAGTTGGGGTGCTGCGCTGGTGGGGAGACTTAATTCATGGCGAAAGCCTCAACGGAGAGCCAGGGTCTTTGACCTTCAAAGTAACCTGGGAAGATGAAGGTACGCCCTGGTTGGTGTACCAGGTTGAGGATGTGGTGTTCAATTCGGATGTGAGCGACTACATCCGCAGAAGGGACCCTGATTAAACAAAAGCCGGCTGGATCATGATCCAACCGGCTTTGTAAAATCTAGGGGATCGCCAGCGGGAGCAGCTCCACCGGCTGGGGTGAAACATGGCCGGGCAGGGTCGCCTGCATCGACCAGGGGCCGGTCCAGGTGACGCGGACCTGCCGCAGCTGGCCGCGCAGGTCCTCGTTCGACTCGACAAAAACCAGCTTGTTGGTCGGGGTGCGGCCTCGCCAGCGGCCGCGCACCTGTTCTTCGAACAGCACCTCGACCATCTCGCCCAGGTAGCGGCGTTGATCTCGCCGGCGATGCGCTCCTGCAGCTCTTCCAGCAGGCGGAAGCGGCGCATTTTTTCTTCATCGGGCACGTCATCCGGCATGCGGCGCTCGGAGACGGTGCCCGGGCGGGGCGAGTAGCGCGCCAGGTGGGCCACATCCAGCTGCAGCTCTTCCAGCAGGTCGTAGGTGTGCATGAACTGTGCTTCCGTCTCGCCGGGAAAGCCGACGATGATATCGGTGGCAATCGAGACGCCCGGGATGCGCTCGCGGATGCGGCTCGACCAGGCGGCGGTAATCGTCGCTGGTGTAGCCGCGCTTCATGTCTTCCAGCACCTGGTCATCGCCGGCCTGGACCGGCACTTCGATGTGCGGCATCACTTTGGGCAGCTCGGCAACGGCATCCAGCAGCTCGTCGGTCATCCAGTTGGGGTGCGAGGTCAGGAAGCGGATGCGCTCCAGGCCATCCACCTGGTGGACGATGCGCAGCAGCGCCGCCAGGCTTGGGTCCGTCGGGGATATCCTTGCCGTAGCGGTCGACGATCTGCCCCAGCAGGGTGATCTCCTTGACGCCCTGCGCCACCAGCGAGCGCACCTCGGCCACGATCTCGCCCACCGGGCGGCTGCGCTCGATGCCGCGCCGGTAGGGGATGATGCAGAAGGTGCAGGCATGCGAGCAGCCCAGCACGACCGGCACATGGGCCGCGACCAGCTTGCCGCGCTCGTCCAGCGGCAGGAGCAGGTCGTCGTCCATCAAGGCAAAGCGCTGCTCGGTCTCGGCAATCTGCAGCGATTGCGGCTCTCGTCCTGGGTCAGGTAGGCCACCAGCGGGCCGGGGTCGGAGGGTGGAGAAAAGACATCCACAAAGGGAAAGCGCTTCTTCAGGTGCTCGTAGCCCTTGACGCCCACCAGGCAGCCCATCAGGTTGATCACCAGGTCGGGGCGCTGGTCTTTGAGCGGGCGCAGGGAATGCAGGCGCCCATAAGCCTTATCTTCGGCGCTCTGGCGCACCACGCAGGTGTTGAGCACGATCACGTCTGGCTTCTTCTGCCGAGCGTGTGCGGCTGGTAGCCCAGGTGCTCCAGGGCGGAGGCCACCCGCTGCGAATCGGCCACATTCATCTGACAGCCTTCAGTCCAGATGTGATATTTCATAGTGGCGGGTATTATAATAGATTTTATCTTATAAGGCTTGAATGGCTAAAATTTCCTGTTGAGGAGCTCACCTGAATGAATATTGCTTATCGTATCGAACGTGATTCTCTCGGCGAGATCGAGGTGCCTGCCGCGGCGCTGTATGGCGTGCAGACCCAGCGGGCAGTGCTCAATTTCCCCATCTCCGGGCTGCGACCCTGGCGGGCGTTTATCTGGTCGATGGCGACGATCAAGCGGGCCGCGGCCGAGGTCAACCGCGACCTGGGCCTGCTGGACCCGGAGCGGGCGCAGGCCATCGCTCCAGGCAGCCCAGGAAGTGATCGAAGGGCGCTGGGACGACCAGTTTGTGGTCGATCCATTCCAGGCCGGGGCGGGCACCAGCCACAACATGAACACCAACGAGGTCATCGCCAACCGGGCCACCCAGCTCCTGGGCGGGGAGCTGGGCGAGTACCTGGTCAACCCCAACGACCATGTCAACATGGCGCAGTCCACCAACGACACCATCCCCACCGCCATCCGCCTGGGGGCGCTGTGGCGGCTGGACGAGCTGCTGGCTGCCCTGGACGAGCTGGCTGAGGCGCTGCGCGCAGAAAGCAGTCGAGTTCGACGATATCGTCAAATCGGGGCGCACCCACCTGCAGGATGCCGTGCCGGTGCGCCTGGGGCAGGAGTTCGGCGCCTATGCCAGGGCCGTGCGAGCGCGACGCCGAGCGCATCCGCCGCAGCCGCCGAAGGCCTGCGCCGCCTGGGCATCGGCGGCACGGCGACCGGCAGCGGGCTGAACGCCCACCCGGAATACCACGCCCGCATGGTGCAGCGCCTCTCCGAGCTGACCGGCCTGGCGCTGTACACCTCGGACAACCTGTTCGAGAGCATGCAGTCCATGGCAGATGCGGCCGATTTCTCGGCCTCCCTGCGCACCCTGGCGATCACCCTGACCCGCATCGCCAACGATTTCCGCCTGCTGGCCTCCGGCCCGTCCACCGGCCTGGACGAGATCCGCCTGCCGGCCGGTGCAGCCCGGCTCCAGCATCATGCCCGGCAAGGTCAACCCGGTGCTGGCCGAGATGCTGAACATGGCCATGTTCCACGTGCAGGGCTGCGACCTGACCGTCGCGCTGGCGGCCCAGGCCGGGCAGCTGGAGCTGAACGTGATGATGCCGATCATCGCCCACAACCTGTTCGAGAGCATGCAGGTGATGATCGGCGCGGTGCAGCGCCTTTACCGAGAAATGCGTGCGCGGCCTGCAGGCCAACCGGGCCAAGGCCGAAGGCTGGCTGGAGAAGAACGCCATCGTGGTCACCGCGCTCAACCCGCTGATCGGCTATGCCGCCGGGGCCAAGCTGGTCAAAGAGGCGCTGGCCGCCGACCTGACGGTGCGCCAGGTGGCGATAGAAAAGGCTGCTGCCGGGGAGCTGCGCCACCGGGATGAAGACCGCCCGGTGACCCAGGAAGAAGTGGCGGCTGCTTTGAGCGATATGCGCCGCCTGACCGAGGGCGGCATCTTTGGCGCTGGCGGCGCCGGAGGCTAAGAACACCGAAGCTCCTCAGTCGGTGGCTGCTGCATCAGAGCCACCGACTTTTTTTATTCCTGCCACCTTTTGGAGGTTCGCGCGTCTAATCATACAGGCTGTTTGATTACTGTTGAATCCGGCGACCCCGGAAAGACGGCCAATCCTGAAAAGGCAGGTAGCGATGAGCGAGCAAGAGTTTTTCGAGAAACTGAGCCAGCACCCCAGGCCGGTGGTGGTGGATTTTTGGGCGCCGTGGTGCGGGCCGTGCAGGATGATCGAGCCGGTGCTGAAAAACCTGGGCAAGGAGTATGACGGCCGGGTAGATGTTTGGAAAGTCAACGCCGACGAACAGCCGGAAATCCTGCGTGCATTGCGCATCTACGGCATCCCAACCCTGATCGCCTTTCGGGACGGCCAGGCGGTGGGGCGACGCACCGGCGCAGCCGGCCAGCAGGAGCTCGCCGGGCTGTTCGAGGCGGCAATAAGCGGCGAGGCGCCGGCCAGTGCACCCCTTGGGCTGCAGAATCGCGTGCTGCGCCTGGGTACGGGCATGGCTCTGCTGGCCCTGGCCTACAGCGGGAGCTTTGAGGGTTGGTATTTAGCCGCAGCCTTCGCAGGAGGTGTAATCGCATTTTCCGGGGTGTACGATCGCTGCCCGGTATGGCGGGCAATAACCACCCGCTTCAAAACCCTTTCAGCGGGCAAATCCCAGGAGTAAATCAAAAAACCGGGCAGTGCATCTGCCCGGTTTTATTTAACCTGCTGTTACGTCATTCTGCTCGTTATGCTGTCGCCAGGGCCTGCAGGCTGCGGGTAGCATCCAGTTTTTCCCAGGGCAGAGGGTCGGAGGTTTCCCACAGGGTGACTTCGGCATCAATGGCTTCTTCTCCGAAGGCCAGGGCGACCGAGATGCGGTGGTGGCCATCGCGTACGAAGTAGGTCTCGCCAACCTGGATCAGCTCAACAGGAGGCATCGGTGTGCCGTACTGGCGTACGGTGGCGATGCTCAGCCAGCGGCTCTTGCTGCGCTCGTTCAGTGGGTTGAAGCCGGCGTCGAAATCTTCACTGCGTCCTTCGGTGCCGCGGATCTGGTCGATCAGGACGGACTGGATTCCGGCGTAGTGCCGGCTGTGAACCTGGAGTGATTTCTCGATCTCGGCCAGGGTCAGCAGCCGCGGCTGCGCCCGCTCAGGCGCTCCCACAGCCTGTTCAGCTGGCCTTTCAGGCTGATGCGATTGTAGAGCGAGACCGCCCGGCTGACTTCCGGAGGAGTTCCAGCGCCCTGGTAGCTGCCGGTCAGGGAGAAGTTCTGCTGCATTTTGAAGGTGTTGGTCTCGAACATGGCTGCTTTCCTTTGCTGCTGGTCTCTGGTCCGTTGTTTATTCTGCCCCCAGTATAGCGAGGCGAGCGTTTCTCAATCGTTGCTTGAGTGCGTTTCGGAACGCGTTTCGGAGAATCAATTTTTAATGACCTGCCCGAATGTCCAGGGTTGCAGCCACCCGAATGGGCGATGCGCCACACGCCGGGCTGGGCTATGATAGCCGGCATGGAGGAACGTAAAATGAGTTAAAATAGTGAAATGAACCCGTTGATTGGATTCTCAGAGACCCTGGCGGATGCGGTAGAGACCGCTGCCGCTTCGACAGTATTGGTGGATGCCCGGCGGCGTTTTCCGGCCAGCGGCATTGCCTTTGCCCCCGACCTGATCCTGACCGCCGATCATGTGGTTGAGCGCGACGAAGATATCCGTATCCTGCTGCCGGATGGCAGCCAGTCTGCCGCGGTGGTAGCCGGGCGCGATCCTGGCAGCGACCTGGCTGTGCTGCGCCTGCCGCAAGGCAGCCTGCGCCCGGCTCAGCCGGCTGCGCAGCCGGCGCGCATTGGCCAGCTGGTCCTGGCGCTCGGGCGTCCCTCGCCGGATGGCATGCAGGCCAGCCTGGGTGTGATCAGCGCGCTGAACGGCCCGGTGCGCACCGGGAGAGGCGGCCTGCTGGAAAGCTACCTGCGCACGGATGCCACGCCTTACCCCGGCTTTTCGGGCGGCCCGCTGATCGACGCCGCCGGGCGTATCCTGGGGATCAACACCTCCGGGCTGGCCCAGGGGATGTCGCTGACCATCCCGGTCGCGCTTGCCTGGGAGACGGCAGCTACCCTGGCACAGCACGGTCATGTGCGGCGCGGCTACCTGGGGATTCGCAGCCAGCCGGTGGCCATTCCCTCCGCCCAGCAGCAATCTCTCGGGCGCGAGCAGGCCAGCGGGCTGCTGCTGGTGGGTGTGGAAGATGACGGTCCGGCGGCGCAGGCCGGCCTGCTGGTGGGGGATATCCTGGTGGGGTTGGCCGGGGCGCCGGTCACCGATCCAGACGACCTGCTGACTCGCCTGGTTGGCGCCATGGTTGGGCAATCCACCCAGCTGCAGGTGCTGCGCGGCGGCCAGCCGGTGGACTTCGCCGTTATAATAGGTGAGCGAAAGTAAGCAACCTTTGATAGGATGCATGTGATTCGAATTGCCGTGGTTTCCTCGTTGCCGGCGATGCGGGCGGGGCTGCGCCTGATGCTCTCCGGTGACGGGGAACTGCAGGTCACAGCGGAAGCCGTCAGCCTGGAGGCGCTGGAAGTCTTTCCTCCGCCTCTGGATATCTTGCTGCTGACCGGTGAGGTGTTCTCTACCTCCGGCATGCACCGGCTGCTTTCCCAGGTCAACCCGGATATGGGAGCGGATGGCGAGCTGGCTGTGCTGGTGCTGGCTCAGGATGGCCGCATGCGGCGGGATCCTGGAGAAGCTGCCGCTGCACGCCTGGGGCCTGCTGAGCCAGGATGCCACCGCCGAAGAGCTGGCCGCCGGCATGCGCGCCCTAGCGCAGGGGCTGTGGGTTGCCGATCCGCTGCTAATGAAAGCCGGCCTGCCGCTGCTTTTGGCAGAAGATGGCGAAGATGGTCCTGGAGAGCCACTGACCGAGCGCGAGAGCCAGGTGCTGCAGCTGCTGGCGCGTGGCCTGGCCAATAAGCAGATCGCCTCCGTGCTGGGCATCAGTGAACACACCGTAAAGTTCCATGTCTCCTCAATCTATTCTCGGCTGGGAGTGACCAACCGGGCGGAAGCCGTGCGGCGCGGCATCCAGCAGGGCAGGGTAGTGCTGTAAATAAAAACGGGTTGGGCCAATCACTGGCTCAACCCGTTTTCGTGAACACGATGGGTTACGGCTTAACGATGTACGGGATGAAGACCCACGGATAAACTCCGTTCAGGGTGGCAAACTTCAAGGCCGCATTGGTGTAATCGTAGTAGCTGATGCCCACCTGGCCGTTGCTGGTGATAGCCAGGGAGGAGAACATGCCGACGTTGCCGGTGTCATCGATCGCGATTGGGTCGACGGCCCAGATGCCGCCGGTGTAGGTGGCATACTTCAGGTCGCCGTTGGTGACATCGTAGTAGCTCAGGTGCCCCATGCCGGTTTTATCGAGGGTCAGCGAGGTATACTGCCCGACATCAACTGCTGGCAGGCTGCCATCGATAATCTGCCCGGCAGTCCAGATGTTGCCGTTCTTCTGGGCAAACAGCAGGTTGCCATTGGTTTCATCGTAGTAAGTGACGTACAGCGTGTTGGGGTCGTACACAACCAGTGACGAGTATTTGCCAACAGCAGCTGCCGGATTGTCCACAAACTCGGTCGTCCAGGCGTCGATGGGGGTTTTGAAGGCATGCTTGAGAGCGTCATTGCCGTCGTCGTAATAGGTGATGTGCGGCTTATCGCTGCTATCCAGTGCCAGCGAGGCGTACTGGCCGACATCGCCCGCCGAGTCCAGCGCCGGCTGGAGCGCCCAAACAAAGACCTTATTGTTGGTATCCCAGTTCGCATAAGCATACTGCAGCTCATTGCTGGTTTCATCGTAGTAGGCTACGTGCGGGCGGTTCTGGCTGTCGATAGCCAGGGAGACATACTTCCCGACGTCGTTTGTGCTGTTATCGACAGTCTGGTACCTCCAGGCGCCGGCATAATAGTGGGCGAACTGCAGGTTGCCGTTGGCCAGATCGTAGTAAGCCACGTAAGGCTCATTCAGGCTGTTGAACTTGGCTGAGGAGAAAGGTCCCATGTTGCCGGGACCATCCAGGATGCCCTTATTCCAATTTCCATTCCAGCCAAAGGCGATCTTGATGTCGTCTTTGGTCTCGTCGAAATAGGTGATCATCCCGGAGTTGAGCTTGTTGGTGGCCAGGGAAGTGTTGAAACCCACCTCGGCGGAGAAGTCGATGATCTTGGGGTTGCTCCAGGTGCTGCCGGAGGAGGACATATACTCGAACTGTCCCTTTGAGATGTCCATGTAGGTGAGCCCGACATTGTTGCCGTGCGTGTCAAGGGAGGTGTAACGTCCCACGTCACCCTGGTTGGCCAGGGTCGAGATGGAGAAGCTGCCGCCCGAGCTCTTCTTGGCCAGTTTCAGGCTTCCACCGCCGATATCATAGTAGCTGATATAGATGGTGTTATTGTCGGTGATGGCGATCGAAGTATCCCAGCCCACCTGGCCCGGAGTTGATATCCAGGTCCAGTGTGGTCCAGTTGCCGCTGTTGTTGATGGTAGCATAGCGCAGGAAATCGAGCGAGAAGCTCGGCGGCGACCCGTTATACAGGTAGCTGATATGCGGCTTGTTGTTGCTGTCGTAGGCCAGCGAGGTGAAGAAGCCGACCGAATCGACATCCAGTGGATCCCCTGTGTCCACCGTTTTGGTATGCCAGTTGCCATCGTACCAGGCGTACTTCAAGTCATCATACTTTTCGTCGGTGTAGCTGATGCCAGGGTTGTTCTGGCTGTCCAGGGCGATGGCCGGCCAGGACCAGGATTCCATCGATTGGTCTTTCAACTCGACAGTGTCGAATGTCCAGGTGGCGCCATCGAAGGCAGCATATTTCAGAGCAACCATCTCATCGTCGATATAGGCGATATGCACTTTGTTATCGGTGCCCACGGCGACCGTCGAGTACTTGCCGACCGTCGCAGCGGTGGGCAGCTCGGGTTCCTGGCTGTCGAAGAAGCCCTCCGGCAGCAGGGATTCCAGATAGCGGCGTGCTTGAGATTCCCGGCGCACTTGCAGAGCGGACGGGGAACCTAAGGGCTCCATCACGGTGGGGGCGTTCCCGTCGCCGGGTGCGTCGACCACGCTGATGATCCAGCTGCCGCCGACTTTATAGGCAAATTTCAGTGAGTTGTTGGCGGCATCGTAATAGCTGATGCGCGGGCTGTCGCCGGTGCTGAAGGCCAGGGAAGCCCACTGCCCAACCTCATTGCTGGAATCGACAATTTCGCGATTCCACACATTCAGGTTGCTGTCGTAGCAGCTGTAGTACAGGTGGTCGGCCCCATAGGCCACGCAGGGTACACCCTGGCTGGTAAAGCGCAGGCTGCGGGTGCTCATGTTGTAGAACAGGGCCGGGTCATCCAGCGTGTAGATCGTCCAATTGGGGTTCGCGCTGGGGGTTTCCGGTTCTTGTGCGGCAGTTGGCGTGCTGGTCCTCGGAGATGCCGCCAGTCCAAAGACGACCAGCAGCGTGAGCAACGCCAGTGCGATGGGCTGCAGCCGCCGTGGTTGCCGGACGGCCTGCCCGAGATTGAAAGTTCGTTTCATTTCGATCTCCTTTCTAGGAAAAGTATAGCATGGATTCCCCGCCCATTATTCTACGGATTCGCGTAGGCGTAGTCCAGGGCGTATTGGGCATCCACATAATTTGGGTTTTCTTGCAAGGCTTGCTGAAAATCGGTGATGGCTTCCGTCAGCTTCCCCTGGCGGTAGTACGCCCAGCCGCGCCATAGCAAGGCCTCTTCGGAGTTTTTGGTGCGTTGCAGGGCATAGTCGATCAGGCTCAACAGATTTTCGGTCTGACCGCTATGGAAGAAGGCAATGAACGGGCCAAACTGATAGCGCAGGAAACGCTGCGGCAGCTCAAGCGCCAGGGCCTTGTCGTAGGCGTCGCTGGCTTCCAGATAGCGGTCGAAGTAGACCAGGTTGGTGCCCAGGTTGAACCATGGGATAGGGATTCTCGGGATCCACGCGGGTTTCTTCTTCCGCTGCCAGCAAGGCATACGTGCGGTTGTAGTCTTTATCCCAGTGCGGTCCCATGATTGATTTGACAGTCTCTTCTTTATCAGGCGGGTAAATCAGGATGTAGACCCGGTTGAAAGCCTGCCACAATTCATCCAGCTTGTCGTAGGGTATTTTCTGATCGGGGCCTATGAAGCTATCCTGACCAGTGAATGTTTTTGTGGCGTCGTCGTAAGCGGTGAGCAGCTGGTAGTGAGCCGCCCAGCGGTCATCGTTGGGCCAATAAGACTGGTCGAGGATGAAACCTTCTTCGATCATCACCGGAATGCCGGCCGCCAGGAATTTTTTCAACATCTCGACGTCCCCACCCACGCGATACTCAATGTTCAGCCAGCCTACACGGTTGCGGACGAAATACTCCAGCTCTTCAACGTTGACGTTGCGGTCTTCTTCTCTGGGTTTCACCAGCTCGGCGATGGTGGTCTGGTCGCCCTCCCAGCCGTAATAGCGCAGGTACATGGCCAGGCTGGTTGGGCCGCAGTTGTTCGGCGCCTGCTTCTCCCACTTGGGGGGCGTCAGAGAGATGCTCTGCGGGATAGGCGTGGGCGAGAGGGTCGGCGTAGGCGTGACCGCCGGTGTCGGAGTCGGGCTTTCTGTCGCGGCAGCCATGGCGATCGCCAGTGGTGTCTGGGTAGGCTGGCGCGTCACCACCACCTGCGGGCGCGGCAGAGGCGTAGGCATATTACCTACCGGATCAAGGATATTATGCAGATAAACCAGGGCAAAATCGACTCGCCAGGCGAGGCGGCGCTGCACGGGTGGAAGCTGGTAAAGTGCCAGGGCGAGCAGGATAAGTCCCAACCCTGCCAGCAAGATCTTCCAGGTTGTCAACTTGCGCATGGGCGCAATTTTATCACCATTAAATAAGCGTTTGATGAGCCCGAGATCGACCGCGGATCCTGCAGGAGATCGCTGCAGGACTTCGCCGCCGACCGACGACGGCCAGGTGCCTGGTTGATCTGGCCGATGCCGGGCGGCGCTGTCCTCCGTCTTCGGTCTTCCGTCTTCTGCAAGTGGTACAATTCCAGCACTACTACTCTGCCCGTAACCCGAAACCACCTTCATGCTGATCCATTCTGCCTCACAACTGCTTACCCTGCAAGGCGGACCCCAGGCGGGGGCGGCTCTTGGCCGCCTGGGGATTATCCCGGACGGGGCGGTGCTCATCGAAGACGGCCGCATTGCCGCGCTGGGAACGACCGCCGAGCTGCGCCAAGCCTATCCCCACGCACCGACGCTGGATGCCGGGGGCCGGGTGGTCATGCCGGGTTTCGTGGATCCACACACGCATGCCATCTGGGGCGGGCACCGCGCCGCGGAATTTGAGATGCGCCTGCAAGGCAAAACCTACCTGGATATCCTGGCAGCCGGCGGCGGGATTCTTTCCACTGTGCGCCACACGCGCCACAGCTCGCTGGAGCGCCTGCTGGCCGAAACCCGGCCGCGCCTGTGGAGCATGTTCACCTATGGCACCACCACCGCCGAAGCCAAGACCGGCTACGGGCTGCGCACCGCCACCGAGCTGCGCATGCTGCAGGCGCTGCTGGCTCTGGATGCCGAAGGCCCGCTGGAGATTGTGCCTACTTTCCTGGGGGCGCACGCCATCGCCCCCGAATACAAAGACCGCCCGGATGAATATACCGATCTGCTGTGCGGCACCATGCTCCCCATCCTTAAGGAATGGTGGCCGCATCACGCGCCCTACCACCCCATGCCTTTTGTGGATGTGTTCTGCGAAACGGGCGCTTTTTCCCTGGAACAGTCGCGCCGCATTTTGACCCAGGCCAGGAGTTTTGGTTTCCCTTTGAAAATCCACGCTGACGAGTTTGACAATCTGGGTGGGGTTACGCTGGCTGTTGAGTTGGGGGCAGCCTCGGCCGATCACCTGGTAGCAACCTGTGCGGAGGATATCGAGGCTTTGGGTCACAGTCGGACGGTAGCCGTGGCGCTGCCCTGCACACCCTTTGGTTTGGCACAGGCGCACTACACACCTGCTCGGGAGATCCTGGAAGCGGGCGGCTTACTGGCGATTGCCACCGACCTGAACCCCGGCACTGCCTGGTGCGAAAGCATGCAGTTTTCCATCGCCCTGGCCTGCCGCTACCTGCGCCTGACGCCTGCCGAGGCGATTGCGGCTGCCACGATCAACGCCGCCGCCGCCATCGACCGCGCCGCTCAGATCGGCTCCATTGAGATCGGTAAACAGGCCGACCTGCTGATCCTGTCCGTTTCGGATTACCGCCACCTGGGCTACCGCTTTGGCACCAACCTGGTGCAGACCGTGATCAAGAAGGGCAGGATCTACCCGGTCTGATCCCGGAGTCCTGCTGGATTATGCCAACACCGGAAGAAGCGCGCCACTGGTATCCGCAAGACCCCGTGCACGGATTCGATCACGTGCTGCGGGTTTACCTGATCGCCGGCCGCCTGGCCCGCGAGGAAGGCGCCGAACTGGAGATCGTGCAGGCGGCTGTGCTACTGCACGATGTGGAACCGCCGGAAGACGTCTCTTCGGCGCCTGGGGCCAACCGTCCCCAGCACCACCAGGCTGCAGCCCGCTTCGCCGGGGAAATCCTGCGCGCGGGAGGGCTGGCCGGAAGAGCGCATCGCAGCCGTACAGCATGCCATCCGCGCCCACCGCTTTCGTGACGACGCCGAGCAGCCGCAAACCCTGGAGGCGATGATCCTGTTCGACGCCGACAAGCTGGATGCCATCGGGGCAATTGGCGTTGCCCGGGCGGTGGCTTATGCCGCGCAGCACGACCAGCCTGCCTACGCCGAACCGTCGCTGCGTTTCCGGCAGACCGGGCAGCTGGAGCCCGGCGAGAGCCACAGCGCCTATCATGAATTTGTCTTCAAGCTCAGCAAGCTGAAAGGCCGCCTGTACACTGCCGGCGGCAAACGCCTGGCGGAGGAACGACACCGCCGCATGAGCGAGTATTTCGAGCACCTGGCTGCCGAAACGGGCGGCGAATTTTAACCTAAGGAAATTTAATTTATCATGACACCTGAATTAGTTGATATCGAATCCCTGGCCCGCCAGGCTGGGGAGATTTTGAAGGCCGGTTATACCCAACGACCTACCATGCAGGCGGACATGCAGGTTCGCTATAAAGGGGTGATAGACCTGGTGACCGAGTTCGATCACCGCTCCGAAGAGTTCCTGGTCGGCGAGCTCCGCCGCCGCTTTCCGCAGCACAGCCTGGTGACCGAGGAGAGCGGCGATCATGCCGGCGATGAGCACCGGGTGTGGTACATCGACCCGCTGGACGGCACGGTGAACTATGCCCACGGCGTGCCGATCTTCGCCGTCTCGATTGCCTATGAGGAAGAGGGTGAGCTGCGCCTGGGTGTGGTTTACGATCCGATAAGGGACGAGTGCTTCTCTGCCGAGCGCGGTAAAGGCGCATTCCTAAACGGTCTGCCGATCCGCGCCGTCTCGGCGACAGACCTGGATCGCAGCCTGCTGGTTACCGGTTTCTCTTACGACCTGCGCACCACCACCCACAACAACCTGGAGCAATATGCCCACATGGCTCTGATCTCTCAGGGTGTGCGGCGCCTGGGTTCGGCCGCCCTGGACCTATCCTATATCGCCAGCGGGCGGCTGGACGGGTATTGGGAGCTGAGTCTGCAGCCCTGGGACCTGGCTGCCGGGGCGCTGATTGCTGCCGAAGCAGGGGCGACGGTGACCGACATGGATGGAGACACGCAGCTGATGCACCCGCCGTACTCGGTGCTGGCGGCTAACGCCCCGCTGCATGCCCAGATGCTGGCGGAGTTTACGTTACTGGAGAAAAAGAAGAAAGTACCTGCATAGAGAGCAGGCAGCCACGTAGGGCGGAATTCCATTTCCCCCAGGTTTGGCGTGTTATCCGGAGCGCAGTACCCGCTCTAATGCACCCAGCTCGATGCGCGAGGTCATGTCCAGGCTGAGGGGCGTCACCGAGACGGCCCGCCGCACGCGTAAGGCGTACACGTCACTGTTTGGGTCGTCCTGTTCGGGCACGCCCACCATCTGGTAGCCGACTGCTCCAGGGATATCCCAGGATGCACGATTGGGGGCCACCGGGGCGTAGTAAGGCTTGAGCGACAGCCGGGTGACTTGCCAGGGGGTGGTTCGATCAGCATCCACGGGCACGTCTACCTTGAGCACCGAGACATCCGGCGGAAGCTGCCGGCCCAGCAACAGCCGGCCAAAGTAGCTCGTGAAATAGCCCGCCGCGGCAAAATCGACTTCGGGGGAGAGCGACAGGTGATGGCCGATGTCCGTCTCGAGTGAGATGGCCAGCGCCGGCAAGCCGAAGGCGGAACCTTCCAGGGCGGCGCCCACCGTGCCGGAGATGGTCACACCGGTGCCGACGTTTTCGCCGTAGTTGATCCCCGAGACGACCAGATCGGGGGTGCGCGGCAGGATTTCCAGGATGCCGTGCTGCACCGCTTGCGCGGGCGTGCCACCCACGGCGTACACCGTCCACGGCTTGCCGTGCACGGTCACCTGGTGCTCCTGGATGATGCCATCCGAGCTGGCGGGCATGCTGCGACCGGTGCCGGAGGCCTGCTGGCGTGGGGCAACGACGTGCACGAAGCCCAGCTCGGAGAGCGCCTCGGCCGCCGCCCATAACCCGGGCGACACAATGCCATCATCATTGGTAAGCAGGATTTCAATCGATTCCATTTTTGGTACAACCCCGCCGGGTGTTTCTGAATAAGAAGAACTTGCCTGGCGGCGTAACCCAGGCAAGTTCGTTCCCGAAAAGGGGAGCGCCCCCGGCGCGATTCGAACACGCGACCCCTTGCTCCGCAAGCAAGTGCTCTATCCACTGAGCTACGAGGGCAGTATTATTGCGGAAAACGCAGCGGAGATTCTACCACACGTTGTTTGGTTTGCAGGGATTCATATCAACTCCTACGGCATTTCGGATTAATTTTGAATTTCTTCCGGAGCCTGGCTCAACCATATATCATAATCTCTGTTTTGTGTACAAAAACAGGGATTATAAATCCCTGTTTTATTGACAATCTAAATCTCCTTGATACGTCGAATCCTTCGACGCAATCACCCGCCCGTTGATATCCACGGCGTGCTGGTCGTCCACCGCCACCTGGGCCAGGCGCAGGCGGCGGCTGAGCTTCTTAAGGGCTTGCTGCGCCTGCTCTGGGGAGAGCGCTCCCTGGCGGGACTGTTCCTTGAGGCGGCCGGCTTCCTGCTCTACCCCGTCCAGCAGCTCGCGGATTTCCTGGCTGGCTTGCGGGTTGTCGCGGTAATCGCCGCTCAGCTTGCGCCAGTGTTTCACCTGCTCTTCGATCTCGGCATCCAGGTTCTCAAAATCAGCCTGCTCGCGGACGGTGCGCTCGGTGGCGCGCTCGATCTTTTCGGCCAGCACCTGGTAGCGCGAGGACAGGCCTCCCAGCCGGGCCACCAGCTGGATGGCGCTGATCTGCTCCTCATGCGTTGCCTGCCACTGCTTTTCCAGCGCATCCAGCTCGCGGCGCTCGGCATCCAGGGAAAGGCTGACCGGCAGCCAGCCGGCCGGCTTGCGCAGCAGGCCCAGGGCGGCGTCCATTTGCTTTTGCGCCTGCTGGCGGTGCCCGCTGACCTGGCGGCTGATCTCCAGCACCGGTTTCTCTACATCGGCCAGCGCTTTTTGCGCCGCCTCGCATTTTTCCCAGTACTCGCACTGCCGCTTGAGCTCCAGGCCCACCTGTTCCAGCCCGTAGGCGGATTTTTGGCCTTTGACGGCCGAGTCGAAGGACGGGCCGGCAGCTACTAAACGCCGCGCTTCGGCCACGGCGGGGTCGTCCAGCCTGGCGACCTGCTCCAGGGTGCTGAGCGAGGCGGCCAGGGCGGTCGTTTTTGCGCGGGTGTCCTGGCGCAGCTGGTCCAGCCACTGGTTGGACTGCTCCTCGACCTGCTGCGTGAAGGCCTTTACCTGGCGGGATTTCTTATCCACCGTGCTGCGCTCGCTGTGCTCCAGCTCGTCTTGCAGCGCCTGCAAGGAAAACTGCTGGCGCTGGACATCCCGGGCGGCGACTCCCTGCACAAAGCGGTTGCTGCGCCCCAGCGACTCCAGCAAATTGAGAGTCACCTGGGCGCGGTCCAGCTGCTCGCCGGTGTGACCCGCAAGCAGCTGAATCTCGGACAGGCGGTTTTGCACGTTAGCCAGGCGCTGCCTGAGCAGCTGCTGGTTTTCCTTCAAATAGCGCACATCTTCCAGGCTGAGCTCGACCTGGCTTTCCGGCAAGGGGCGTGAGGCAGGCACACCCGCCAGGTTCTCCAGGCCGTCTTTCAGGGAGGCCAGCTCCGCAGGCAGCTGGTCCACCCGGTCGGCGCCGGGCCAGTTTTCCGGATGGTAGGCCCGCACCTGGGCCATCAACTTTTCCGCCTCCCGGTACCAGGCCAGCCCCTGGTTGATTTCCGGACTGGCGAGCAGGTCCAGCAGCTGGGCATGCTGCTGGGCGATCTGCTGGCAGTACTGCGCCAGCTGCAGGCATTCATCGTTGAGCTGATGGGTGGTTTGCAGGTCATTTTCCACCTGCTGGGGGCTGCGCGGTTTGCGCAGCGAGCCGATGGCGTTCACCTGCTGGCTCAGGCGGGTGAGGCGGGGGCTGGATAGCTCCCATACGACCGGGTGGATTGGGCTGGTGCCCAGGGCGGAGAACTGCGCCGAAACCGCTTTAAGGTTGTCGTGCAGCTCCGGCAGCGCAACTGTCAGGGCGGCTTGCCCCTGGCGGGCCTGCTGCAGCTGCCTGTCCAACGCATCGATGGATTGCTGGGTGTGCGCAGCCTGTTCGCTCACCTGCGGCAGGCTCTCTACCTCCAGCCGGGTCAGGGTGGTCTGCAGCGCCTGGGCGATCACGCCGAATCCCTGGATGTCCCGGCTCCAATAGTCCAGAGAGAGGGCTTGCGGGGCGCTGGCAACGCCCTGCTCCAGGGCGGCCAGGCTGTTGCGCAAAGCGGCGACCTGCTCGGCAGCCTGCGCATACCCGTGCTCCCAGGCCTGTGCCTGGGCATCCAGCTGCGCCAGCAGCGGGACATAGTGTATGTTGAATTCATGGACTGAAATGACACCTGCCCGATCGGCCAGGGCGGTGATTTCGTCCTCGTTGCCGGTGAAAAAGTAAGCGGGCAGCCTATCCAGCGCCTGGCGGGCCTGGCCCACCAGCGCCAGGGCCGCTTCGAATGCCTGGCCGTGCACGTGCCTGGATTGCATGCGTTCCAGGCTGCGGCCGGCCTTCAGGTGCAGGTCGCTGGCCTGGCGCAGGATGAGGGCGGTTTGCCAGGCCAGGTGGTTGAGCGCCTGCCGGCCGGTGCCCAGAGTCTCCAGCATGGATTGGGCCTTATCCAGCTCGCGGCCCATCCCGGCGACCTCGCCGCGCAGGTGGTACCACTCGTAAGGCGCCCGAGGCAAGGTTTTCCAGCGATCCACCGCCAGGCGGTGAATATCCTCCTGGATGGCGATATACCCGATGCGCAGGTTGTGCGCCTGGCGTTGCAGCGCCTGCAGCTGGTTCTCCAACCGGGCGGCGATTGATCCGTAGGGTTCTGGATCCGCTGGGGAATAGCCCTGCAGGTCAGCCGCCGCCTGGCGCACCTGAGCTTCGCATTCGCGCAGCTCTGCATGGATGCGCTTCATATCCTGCTGGGTTTGCAGCCGCCAGAAGCGCACCAGCAGCGCCACCCCGAACAGCAGGCCGAGCACAGCCAGCGGAATGCACCACAAGCCGGTAGCCAGCAGGGAAAACTCCTGCCCGGTCACTCCGCTTTACCTTCCTGTTCCGGTTCGGCCGGCTGATTGCTTGCCGATGAGTTGCCGGCCGCTTCTTCCGGTGCAGCCAGTGAGGCGCCCAGGGCGGCCTGCATAAGCTGCTGGATGCGCCGGATCATGCCGGCTGGGTCGGGGTGCAGCCCCTCGATCAACAGGGCATCCTCATAGACCTGCTCAATGACCAGGGCCGCCAGCGGGTTATCCTCCGGCAGTCCATTCAGCCGCTGCAGGATTTCGTGGCTCGGGTTGATCTCCAGGATTTTGGCAGGAGCCTGGTACTCCTGGTTAAGCAGACGCAGGACGCGCTCGTCTTTCCGCATTGAGGGCGCCTTCCGGGTCTACCAGGCGAGCCGGCGACTCGGTCAGCCGCCGTGTCAGGCGTACGCCGCCGACCTTCTCGCCTAGCTGGCGCTCGATGCGCTGCACCAGGCTTGCAAAATCAGCCTGTTGCTCGGCCGGCGACTTGCCCTGCTCCTCGGGGGTTTCGGCTCCGTTTTGCTCCGGCGGCAGGTCGGCTTCGGCCACGTTTGCCAGCGTGTGATCGTGGTAGGTGTGCAAGCGCATCAGCATAAAAGCGTCCAGAGGGTCGGTCATCAGCAGCACCGGGTAGCCGGCCTGCCGCACCAGGTCCAGGTGTGGGCTGTACAACACCGAGTGCTCGTCGTCGCCAATGATATAGTAAATCTGCTCCTGTCCGGGCTGCATGCGCTGGATGTATTCGTCCAGCGAAATCCACGGGTTGGAACCATCCGGATTGCCAGGGGTGCAGTGGAAACGCAACAGGGGGTAGAGATCCTGCGGTTCTTCCTGCTCGATGGCGACGCCCTGCTTCAGGTAGCGCCCGTAGCCTTCCCAAAACTGGCTGTATTTTTCCGGGCTGTCGGCTGCCAGCTTGCGCAGCGTATCCAGCACTTTGGAGGTGACCAGCTTTTTCAGCTGCCCCATCACCCGACTGGACTGCACGGATTCACGCGAGACATTGAGCGGCAGGTCTTCCGAGTCAACCACACCCTGTACGAAGCCGAAATACTCGGGCAGCAGGTCGCGGTTGTATTCCTGGATCAGGACTTTGCGGGCATACAGCTTCAAACCGGGCTCACGCCGCAGGGAGAAGGGGGCGTACCCGCGCCGCTCGGGGTTGTTGGGGATATACAGCACGGCGTACATTTGGGCCGGGGCATCCACAACCATGTGCATGTGAATCAGCGGCGCTTCCGAGTCCAGGGTCAGCTGGCGGTAGAACTCATCGTAATCTTTCTGCTCCACCTGGCGCGGCGCCTGGCGCCACAGGGCGGTCTGGCGATTGGCCTGGTCGGGCGGGTCGCCAAGGTAGATGGGGAAAGGGATGAAGTCTGAATGCTTATGAATGACCTGGCGCAGGCGGTAGTCCTGGGCAAACTCGGCCGCCTCCTCCTTGAGCTTGATCGTCACCAGCGTGCCGCGCTCGTCTTTTTCGGCCGGCTCGATGGTGAAGGTATCGGCCCCGGTGCAGAACCAGGTGGCCGCTTTAGCCTGTGGGTCGTAGGAGCGGGAGGTGACCCGCACCCACTCGGCGACCATGAACACGGAGTAGAAACCAACCCCAAACTGGCCGATGACATCCGACAGGCTGCGGGTTTCGGGCGGGCGACCTTCGGTTTCCTGGTATGCCCGGATAAACTCGCGCGCCCCAGAGTGGGCAATCGTACCCAGGTTCTGCTCCATCTCCTGGGCGGTCATGCCGATCCCGCTGTCTCGGATGGTCAGGATCCTTTCTTCTGGATTCGTGGTGATCCAGATGCCCAGCTCGGCGTCCGGGCCGAGTACATCGCGATTGGTCAGGATTTCAAAGTCGATGCGGGTGAGGGCGTCCGAAGCGTTAGAGATCAGCTCGCGCAGAAAAATCTCTTGCTCGGTGTACAGCGAATGGATCAGGATATCCAGTACCTGGCGCGTCTCCGCTTTGAAGGCGATCGGCCGAGAAACGGGCTGGGAGGTGTCTTGTGTAGGTTGTTCCATATCTGTAACTATACTCCGGATTTAGGATTGAAATACTGTCTGATGGCCAGGTCTATACTTCCCAGGGCGGCGTGCCGCTGCCCCCCTGGCCGCGCAGCGACAGGCGGATAGGCTCTGCCAGGTCGGGCAGCACATCGGCAGTGGCTGCTAACAGGCCGAAGCAGCCGGCGATCATCATATCGCCAAAGGGCACGGCAAAATAAGGGCGCAGCCCGGAAGGCTGCATCAGGCTGCGGCGCGGGCCGGTCACGACCACGCCAAAGTCGCCTTCGTCCAGTGGCAGGGGGGTAGAGTTGTAGATCAGCGCCCCGTGCCCATGTTCGCCAAACACGTCGTCGTGCTTCAGGCTGCCATCGGCCAGCGCTCGCAGCAGCGCTTCCAGCCGCGGCAGGTCGAGCAGGCCGGTGTGGTGCTCGAAGACGCCCTCGATTCCGCCAGGCCCCAGGCGAAAGGCCAGGGTGTGGAAATTGCCCACGTTGGCGATCAATGCCCGGCGGCATGCGGCAACCCGCGGGTCGAAGGTAGCGCCCAGCACGGCGGCCGGGGCGGTGTCCATGACAACCAGCGGGGTATGCTCCAGCAGCGTTTCCCCGGTAACCCGGGCGGATTGCACCACGGCCTGCAGGCGGGTCATAATCGGTGGGGCTTGCTCTGCCAGGAAGGCGAAGGCGCTCAGGCGGTTCTCGCTCCGTATGCGCTCGTCCAGGTAATCGAAGCGGAACTGGCGGTCGGAATAATCCGCCGGGGAGTTGCCGTGGTCGAAGACCGCCACCGCCGTGGCATCCAGGTCGTCCAGCCGGATGCCAAAATGCCCCAGCGCCCGGCCGATCTGTTGGAAATCGAAGTCGCGCAGCACCAGGCGCAGCAGGTTCGGCTGCAGGGATAGCCGCCGGGCTTCGTCCTCACTCACCAGCTGGATGCCCATCTCGCGAATTTTATCCAGGTCATCGTTGAAGGAGCGGGCTGCCTGCGGCGTGGCATACACCGCATAGCCGGCCTTCAGGTGGGCTTCCACTGCCCACTGGCTGGGCCCGCCGCCCATGATCACCCCTTCCAGCAGCACGGCCTGCCCGGCCCGCGTGGCCTCTTGCAGGCGCCGGAACAGGATCATAGTGGGGGATGGCACCACCAGCTTGAACCCATTTTCCAGGTCCAGCTTGGAGTCATACAGGAAGATATCCTGCGTGCCGGTGCCCACATCGACGGTTAGAATTTTCATGCAATAATTATAAACGACACGGCCGGAAACTCTCCTGGCCCAATCCCTGGTCCCTTATTGCGAGTTACCTGTTATTATTGACAATATCGCCGGCACACCCTAAACTTAACCCCATGAAACCGCCAATAGAATCCCGAAGTATGCTGGATTGTCAAAATTGCGGCGCTCCTCTCAAGCTGGAGCCTGAGCGGCATTATTTGTTTTGTGAATACTGCAAAGCCCTGTATTTCCCGAAAGAATCCCCCGAAGGGTTGATTCTGCTGGGAATGCCCAGTAAAGTTGACTGCCCGCTGTGTCGGCAGCCGCTGGTGCTGGCCCGGGTCAACAGCTTCGAAGTGCTCGCCTGCCAGGGATGCAAGGGTATGCTGCTGGACCGGGCCGATTTCCTGCCCATCCTGGATTTCCTGCGCTTGAAGTATCCCGAGCGACAGCGGCCCCCGGCGCCTTTCAAGCCGCAAGAATTGACCCGCGAGCTGCACTGCCCGCACTGCGGCGAGCGCATGGAAACCTACCCTTACGGCGGCCCCGGCAACGTTGTGCTGGATAACTGCCTGGACTGCGGCATCCTGTGGCTGGATTACGATGAGATCAACCGCATCGTCCAGACCCCGGAGCGAACCACGGACACGGATCAATGGTTGGATATCACCTCCATCCACGTCCAGCGCGAGGATGAAGATTGACCGGCCGAAGACCTCCACGAGGCACCCTATGACAACCGAAGAAGAAAAAAAGCGCTGGGAAGCGCAGACCTTCAATCCCGCCATTCAGCGTTTCCCGGAGCGCAAGCGCCAGTTTACCACCACCTCCGGCATCCCGCTGCCAGCCTTGCTGACTCCGGAGACATTCGATTACCAGGCTGAGCTAGGTTTTCCGGGGGAATATCCCTACACGCGTGGGGTGCAGCCCAGCATGTACCGCTGCTCGTTTCTGGACCATGCGCCAGTATGCCGGTTATGCTTCGGCCGAGGAATCCAACCAGCGCTACCGCTACCTGCTGCAGCAGGGGCAGACCGGGCTCTCAGTGGCCTTCGATCTGCCCACCCAGATCGGCTACGATGCCGACGATCCGATTGCTGCCGGGGAGGTGGGCAAGGTGGGTGTATCGATCTCGGCCTTGCAGGATATGGAGATGCTTTTCCAGGAGATCCCGCTGGACAAGGTCTCGACCAGCATGACGATCAATGCCCCGGCGGCGATCCTGCTGGCGATGTATGTGGCGCTTGCCCGCCGCCAGGGCCTTGAGCCACAGCGGCTGCGCGGCACGATCCAAAACGACATCCTGAAAGAATATATCGCTCGCGGCACGTATATCTTCCCGCCGCAGCCATCCATGCGCCTGATCACGGACATTTTTCGCTACTGCCAGACCGAGATTCCGCACTGGAACACCATCAGCATCTCCGGCTACCATATCCGCGAAGCTGGCTCGACTGCGGCGCAGGAAGTGGCCTTCACCCTGGCGAATGGCATCGCCTACGTGCAGGCTGCCATCGATGCCGGCCTGGACGTGGACGGATTTGCCGAGCAGCTATCATTCTTCTTCAACGCCCACAACAATTTCCTGGAAGAGATCGCCAAATACCGGGCGGCCCGGCGCATGTGGGCGCGCATCATGCGCGAGCGCTTTGGCGCCCAGCAGCCCGCAAATCCTGGATGCTGCGCTTCCATACCCAGACGGCCGGCTCTACCCTGACCGCCCAGCAGCCGGAGAACAATGTGGTGCGGGTGGCGCTGCAGGCTCTGGCTGCCGTGTTGGGCGGAACGCAGTCGCTGCACACCAACAGCATGGACGAAGCGCTGTGGCTGCCCACCGAGAAGGCTGTGCGCGTGGCTTTGCGCACCCAGCAGATCATCGCTCACGAATTCGGGCGTCGCCGACACGATCGACCCGCTGGCCGGCTCTTACCTGCTAGAGCACCTGACCGATGAAATCGAGCGCCTGGCAGAGGCGTACATCCAGAAGATCGACGAGCTGGGCGGGGCGCTGGCAGCCATCGAGCAGGGTTATATCCAGAATGAGATCCAGCAGGCTGCCTACGCCTTCCAGCAGGCAGTCGAGCGCGGCGAAGAGGTCGTGGTGGGGGTCAATGCCTTCCAGGTCGAAGAGCAGGTGGAACTGGAGCGGCTGAAGGTTGACCCGGCAGTCGAGCAGGGTCAGCGCCAGCGTCTGGCGGAGCTGCGCAGCGCGCGCGATGCAAGCCGCGCCGGCGAGCTGCTCGGTCGCCTGGAAAGCGCCGCCCGTGGCATCGGATAACTTGATGCCGCTGCTGGTCGAGTGCGTGGAAAACGATCTGACCCTGGGTGAAATCTGCCGGGTGCTGCGCAAGACCTGGGGTGAATACCAGCCGCCTGCCTGGCTTTAGCCGGCTATCTGGAGGAGCAACTATGCCAACCATTCAAAGAATCGATCACCTGGCCATCCTGGTTGAAGATATCCAGCAGGCAACCGCTTTCTGGCGAGATGGGCTGGGGATGAACGTGACCCACCAGCAGGAAGTTCCCGCCGAGCAGGCCCGCATTGCCTTTCTGCCGGTGGGGGATGGCGAGATCGAGCTGGTGCAGCCGACGACCACCGACTCCGGGCTGAGTCGCTACCTGGAGAAACGCGGGCCAGGGATGCACCATGTTTGCCTGCAAGTGGATGATATCGAAGGCATGCTGGCACAGATTAAAGCCCGCGGCTTTGAGCTGATAAATGAAACGCCGCGCAGCGCTGCGGATGGCAAAAAATATGCCTTTATTCACCCTCGCAGCGCCGGCGGCGTTTTAGTCGAATTGTACGAACTGCCCTAGCTCATTTCAAATAGCGCTCGAACCAACCTAAGATGTGGTTCAGACGGGCAATGCGCCGGTCGGTGCGTCCGGTGCGCGACAACCCGTGGAACTCATCCGGGAAGCGCACCATCTCAGCTCTCCACGCCCAGGCTGCTTGAGCGCCACAAAAACCTGCTCGCCCTGCTCGATCGGGCAGCGCAAATCATTCTCGTTATGGATCACCAGCGTGGGGGTCGTGGCATTGCCGATGTATTTGATCGGCGAGTGATCCCAGAATTTCTGCAGGTCCTCAAAGGGCGGCTTGTTGTTCAACTCCTGCTGGAAGATCCAGTTGAAGTCGCTGGAGCCCCACATGCTGATCAAAATTGCTCACGCAGCGCTGCGTCACAGCGGCCTTGAAGCGCTGGGTATGCCCGATGATCCAGACCGTCATATAGCCGCCGTAACTGCCGCCGGTGACGCCCATGCGGTTGGTGTCAATATAGGGCTGGCTCGGCGATGAAATCCGTCCAGGCCATCAGGTCGTCGTAATCGGCCCCGCCCCAGCCGCCCCAGATGGCTTTGGCGTGCTCCTCGCCGTAGCCGCGCCCGCCGCGCGGGTTGCAGAAAGTGACCACATAGCCCTGGCGGCCAGGTAGTAAAACTCGTGCATGAAGAAAAAGCCGTACTGGGTGAGCGGGCCGCCGTGGATTTCCAGGATGGATGGGTATTTGTTGGCTCGGGTCAAAGCCGGGCGGTTTGAGGATCCAGCCCTGCAGATCGTTTCCAGCCGGCCCTTTGATCCAGCAGCTTTCGATCTCACCCAGATCGATGTTATCCAGCCAGCTGCGGTTGTGACGGGTCAGACGCCGGGTTGCGCCACTGCTGCATTCCAGCAGGTATACCTGTCCGGGATCGTGCAAGCTGCCATAGAAATAAGCCAGCCGTTCCTGGTCCTGGCTGAAAGAAAATGAGCCGACAACACCGCCTTCACCCATCACATCCTGCAGGTCGCTGCCGTCCAGCGCAATCGACTTGAGCAAGCTGCTGCCATGGCGAGTGACCTGGAAATATAACCGTTGGGAATCCTTCGACCAGGTAGGCGGCATAGTTTCGGCCTGCCCCTGGTCATTGATCGTCCAGGCCGAGACGTGCAGGTCGTAAGCCTGCGTCAGGTTGCGGGCCGGCAGCGATCCATCGGCAGGAACGACCCACAGACTCTGGTTTTTATACCATTCGCCTTCCCCTTCGACGCCAAAGTAGGCAATCCAGCGCCCATCCGGCGAAAACACCGGGTTGGCTTTCTCGCCTATGGGGGCAGGAATTTCACGCAGCTCGCCGCCGGCGGCCGGTATAACGTACAGCCCGACCTGGTCGAGGTTGAAATCCGGATCGGCGCTGCGGTTGGAGACAAAGGCGATCCAGTTTCCATCCGGCGACCAGGAGGGGTTGTGCTCGTCATATACGGCGTGGTCGGTAAGCTGGCGGGCCTTGCCGGTGCGTGCATCTACGCTCCAGATGTGCCAGCGCTCGTGAGGCAGGTAGCCGTAGCCATCCAGCTTATAAAACACGCGCTGGTAATGGCGGGAAACCACGCCCAGTTTTTTCTTTTGTTCATTCTGCTGCCGCTCCAGGGCCTCCGGGTCGGTCTTGCGCACGCAGCACAGCAGGCGCCGTCCGTCCGGAGACCAGGACAATTCGCCAATCTCGCCCGGGATTTCAGCCAGGGGGCGGGCTTCACCGCCATCCGCGGGGATCAGGTGGATCTGGGCGGGTTTCTCCGGATCAGCACGATTGGAAAGAAAGGCAATCTGGCTGCCATCCGGCGACCAGCGCGCTGCGGCGTCGCTGTGCTTGCCAAAGGTATACTGGCGGGCGCCGCTCCCATCGGTTGGAGCGATCCACAGGTGGCTGTACTTCTTTTCGGTCTTGCGGTCGACCTGCTGGATGGCGTAGATTACATAGCGGCCATCCGGGGACAGGCGGGGCTCGGAGAGCACCTCAACCTGATATAAATCTTCGGCTAGGATTGTGCGCTTTTTGCGGGCAGGCATTCTGAAAAAACCTCCAGGCTCGAGTTGAATCCGGTGGGCTGCCGGATTTCCAGCAGTTTGCTAGAAGTTGTATTCTATCTCATAAATGACTCGCTAGAGATGCGATCACTTATCTGTTGAGTGATTTTTTCGCAGTCTCGCCAGGGTGAAGAAGACGAGCGTTGCATAGGACAGTAAAAACACGCTCCCTACGACAATCCAGTCAACCACCCATCCATCATTTCCACCTCCAGGCCGAACACGGCTGGTGGGCTTGACAGGTACGGTAGGTGTAGGGGTGGATGTCGGTGTGGACGTAGGTGTTGGGGTTAAGGTTGGTGTAGGCACGATGGTCGGCGTCGCCAGGAGCTGGTATTCCCGCAGAGGCTGGTAGACATTGCCGCACCAATAAGTATCCGAGCTAACGCGCCTGCAGGAATGCCCGAGCGGCGGGGGCGGCTTGCTGGTATCCAGGCAGTAAACGCGCACTTGCCAGCCGGATGGATGACACAGAATAAAGCGCTGACGCGGTTCTGGGATACCGGGTATAGGGCCAACTCCCAGATTCTGGCAGACGACCCAGCCGTCGATCGGTTTTGCAACAGAGGGGTCTTCGACAAACTCAACGGCGCTGTGCTCAAAAACCGGGGAAAAAGTCGAGAGAACGCCCTCAGCTTTACCAGCCGACGAGGCCAGTGTATACCTGGCGAAAATGACTACTGCCGCCAGGCCAAGAACTACCACCCCTAGAGAAATTAAGATCCAGGTGTGCCGCTTCATTTTTTACTATCCAACTCATTAAACAGCTTCCGTGGTCTTGTATCAAACAGCCTGTCTTATTGGTAGCAGGAATCATGCCAGCAGTGAAAATAATTCCCTTACTTTCACTGTCTGCCTGAAGATTCCTGCGCCAGCAGGATTAAATTTAACTGTGCCAGTTGTTGGGCGGCGGACTGCAGGCTGGCGCGCACCAGCGCGGCGTCTTCGGCCTGGGGGGTGCGCAGCAGGTACAGCTCGTAATAGTAGACAGCATTGGAAAGTGATCCATTCTGATAATGGATCACGCCCAGGTCACGCAGGTGGTCTGGCGCTTCCGGTTCAAGCTGGGCCATGTGCTCGACCACGGCCAGGGCAGACTGCCAGTCATTCTTCTGAAGATAAATATTGCGCAAGTTGAACAGCATGCGAGTCAGAATCCTGACGGTGGAAGCCGGTGCCAGCCATTCCGGGCGGAATTCGCCCTGGTAGCCCGTGCTCTGCTGCACCAATCGCAGGCAGTCGGCTTGTGTAAGGACTCGCCCTCCGTGGAAAGGGTCAAGATACAGGTATTCATCAAATTCGGCGGCGGGCGCCCGTACGATGAAGTGCCCGGGCATCCCGACGCCTTCGGCGGCGATGTGCAGGCGGTGGGCTATATCCAGGTAGACAGCGGCCAGGCTGATGGGGATGCCCAGCCGGCGGTCAAGCACCTGGTTGAGGTAGCTGTTGCGCGGGTCATCGTATTCGGTGGCGTTACCCTGGAAGCGCAGCTGGTTGAACAGGAAATCTGAAAGACTCACAGCCCGCTGTCGATTGGACTTGCTTTCGGAGATTGCCTCACCCGCTAATTCCGCCAGATGCTCCAACCGCTGCAGGTAGTGCTGGATATCCAGCTGCGGGTAAGCGATTTCCCGCGCCAGGTGCAAGGCGGCCCGCGCCAGGTCGACCGGGGGGTGCTGAAGGTATGCTTCAAAGCTGAGGTTATCCATCATGACAAGGTCGGGAACCGGAATGTGGCGCCGGTCGTTATAGAAAACAGATGAGTCATTATACAGATTAACCCCTCAAAAAGCATAACGCTGCGCTGGTGGTATACTCAAGAGGATGATTTTCGGAGCGGGGTGGCCGTTGCCCTGCACACATTAATCAGCGAGCAGAGTACGCAGGAACCACGTTTTATGGATATCGGCCTGTATCGACGCTATCTTCAGCAATATGTGCAGGAAGCTCTGGATCAAAGCAACGGCACGATTGCCGGGATTGCTGAAAATCTGCATGCCATGAACGTTTCTGGGTTGCTGGTGATCCACAAGGATGAAAAAAAGCGAGCCCTGGCAGATGCCCGCAAGGCATTCGACGAGCACCGCCACTGGCCGTTGGACATCATCCTGTCACACCTGGGGGTAGAGGTGAATAATAAACCATGAGCATTCTATATTGCCGTAAAAACATTGTACTTTGTTTATTCGTGCTGACCGGCGCGCTGCTCCTGGGGGGCTGCAACCTGAGCCGAGAGCCGGCCGAAGCGACAATCCCCGTCAACGAGGGCACACTGGCAGCCGAAACCGTCGCGGCTCAGCTTACCCAGGCTTTCGAGGCGGCGACTCCGACGGCGGGTAAGCCCACGGTGACGATGATCCCCTTTACCCAGATGCCACCCCAGGCGACCATCCAGGCCAGCCAGACCCCTACAGCCGGTACGCCCGGCACCAGCACACCGGTGCCGAATGCCACCTATTTGCCCACCGGTCCGGCCGCTGCAGCCACACTGCCGCCCCTGCCAAACTACAAGCTGCGCCGCCAGGACGATTTTTCGGATGAAACCGGCTGGCATACCGAGGAGCAGGATAATTTTGCCTTCCAATTCCAGAATGGCGGCTACCTGATCACCGTCAACATCCCGAATGCTTTCATCTGGAGCATCTGGGATCGTGATTTTAGCGATACGCGTCAGGAAGTCGAAGGTTCCTGGGACGGCGGTCCCCAGGACGGCTATTACGGTCTGGTTTGCCGCCACCAGGATGGGCAGAATTACTACGGCCTGACCATCTCCAGCTCCGGCGCCTATCGCATTCTGAAGAACAAAGATGGGACGATGGAATTCCTCGCCGAGGGCATGGCTCCGTCGGGCATCATCCGCGGCGGTGAAACCAACCGCGTTACGGCCGACTGCATTGGCGAAACCCTTTCGCTGTACGCCAACGGCCGGCTGCTGGCACAGGTGCAGGATGATGACTTCGATACCGGGGTGGTGGGTCTGCTCGCCGGTACTAAGCTCGTTACCGGCTTCACCGCCCGGTTTGATAATTACGCGTTATTCTCGCCCTAGATATTCCTCGGCTGGTGCAAGAAAGTCTTGTGCCCAGATCAGCACCTGATTCGCGCTGTCCCCTGATACAGGTTCGAGATACCCATAATCGCCCGTTTGGCGCAGCTCTTGAGATTTAATTAAATTCTGGTGGAATCTGGGCTCTAAATCTCCAGTTTTGGCATACTCTTTGCCAAAGGCTGCAATGACGGCAGAGTGACTGGAGAAGTGCTGCCCGCGCCGGAGCAACAGTGCTTCGGCTATGTAAAACATTGCGTAGTTAGTAACTGCGCGAAGCGGCGATATCGAAAAAGCCCTGGCTAATTAACAGGTCAGTTGCCTCGATGTTTTCTCTAGCTTTGTTGAGCATCAGGCGTTCGTCGGCATTCATATCGCGACACCTTCTTGCCTGACATTCAAAAAAAATGGGGTGCGTCGAAAATCGAAACTCTCCTTAGGGGCAAAGGCAAGAGAGATTACTGTGTCATGATCCAGGGAGAGTGCTGCTACCAGCTCGCCGGTTTTCTCGATCATATCAAAGTTGTTGAAGTTTCCTTTTAGCACGACCAGGATATCGATATCAGAGTCTGGATAGGCATCACCACGCGCCTGAGAGCCGTATAGGTAAGCAGCCACCATCTGAGAACCGAGGATGTTTGCAAGACCATCCCGTAATTGCTGCAGAATAACGCGCAGTTGCTCCTTGGTCATAAAATAATTATACTCTCTCAATCTTTGCCGAATTTAATGCCCTGAGCCAACGGCAGCTCTTTCGAGTAATTGATGGTGTTCGTCTGGCGGCGCATATAGGCTTTCCAGGCATCCGAGCCGGATTCGCGGCCGCCGCCGGTCTCTTTTTCGCCGCCGAAAGCTCCGCCAATTTCCGCGCCGGAAGTGCCAATGTTTACGTTGGCAATCCCGCAGTCCGAGCCGTGCGTCGAGAGGAAGGTCTCTGCTTCGCGCAGGTTGGTGGTGAAGATGGCGCTGGATAGGCCCTGGGGCACGCCGTTGTGGATCTGGATGGCCTGTTCCAGGTCATCGAACTCCAGCAGGTACAGGATCGGGGCGAAAGTCTCTTCCTTGACGATGGCGGTCTGGGCCGGCATGTGCACGATGGTGGGCTCGACGAAGTTGGGGCCCAGGTCTGGGCGCATCTTGCCGCCGGAAACGATCTCGCCGCCCTGCGCTTTAGCTTTCTCCAGCGCTTCAAACATCTCCTCGACCGCATCGTGATAAACCAGCGGGCCCATCAGCGTGCCCTCTGCCAGCGGGTCTCCCATACGCACCTGGGCATAGGCTTCCACCAGGCGGCGGGTGAGCTGCGCGGCGATGCCCTTCTGCATGATGATGCGCCGGGTGGTGGTACAGCGCTGACCGGCAGTGCCGACGGCCCCAAACAGGATGGCGCGCACAGCCAGGTCCAAATCCGCTTCGTTGGTGACA
Source organism: uncultured Chloroflexia bacterium (assembly GCA_963744375.1). Classification (GTDB taxonomy): domain Bacteria; phylum Chloroflexota; class Anaerolineae; order Anaerolineales; family UBA4823; genus CTSoil-045. The sequence goes on from CAVUTH010000004.1 coordinate 78,660, forward strand.
ATGATGGCGTTGTTGCCGCCCAGCTCCAGGATGGCGCGCCCAAAGCGGCGGGCGATAGTCTCGGAGACGTGGGTGCCGATGCTGGTGGAGCCGGTAAAAGAAATCAAGGGTACGCGTGGATCGTTAAGCATCAGGTCGCCCACATCACGGCCTGAGCCGATGGTCAGGTTGAATATACCGCTCAGCCCGTGGTCGGCCATCACCCGGTTGCAGATATGCTGTACGGCGATGGCGCAAAGCGGGGTCAGCGAGGACGGTTTCCAGATCACCGGGTCGCCGCAGGCCACAGCGATGGCTGTGTTCCAGGACCAGACTGCCACCGGAAAGTTGAAGGCACTGATCACCCCGACTACGCCCAGCGGGTGCCACTGCTCGTACATGCGGTGGCCGGGACGCTCGGAATGCATCGACAGCCCGTAAAGCTGGCGCGATAACCCCACGGCGAAATCGGCGATATCGATCATCTCCTGCACTTCGCCGTGGCCTTCGGCGCGGATTTTACCCATCTCCAGCGAAACCAGATCACCCAACGGTTCTTTGAACTCACGCAAGGCATCCCCCAGGTCGCGCACCACCTGGCCGCGCCGGGGAGCCGGCACATCCCGCCATTTCAGGAAAGCGGTATGCGCCGTAGCTGCCACCTGCTCGTAAACGGCCGGCGTGGCCTGGATGATCCTGGCCAGCGGTTCGCCGGTGGTGGGGTTGTACGAGACTAATTCTTTGCCGGTGTGGTCGGCCAGCCAGCTATCCGGGCCGGTGCAGGCGCCAGGATTGACATCTTTGATGGAAAGTTTTTCGAGGATGGGGTTCATGGTGCGATAACTCCGAGAGAGGGTTTGGGTAGTTTGAGTATAACATGGGTTTATGAACGGGGTTGATTGAGGAGATCACGAAATAATGATATAATAATACGGAAATTCTGGAATTCTGTAATTCTGACTGGAGAATATTATGGGTAAGTCAATCGTCCAAATTCGTGGCAAAGGTAGCCTTACTCTACCGGTCGAACTGCGCCGCAAATACCAGCTAAATGATGGCGATATCTATACTTTGATTGACCTGGGTGATGGCTCATTCCTGCTCGCTCCTCAGACAATTGCGGTAGATCGATTGAGCGACCGCGTGGCAGCTATTCTGGCTGAAGATGATATCTCCCTGGAAGAAGTGCTCCAAACCCTGGATGAAGAACGGCAGCGCTATTACCAGGAACGATATGCCCATGATTAACCTGTTCCTGGACAGCAGCGCTTTATTTGCTGGAATCCTTTCTTCCACCGGCGCAGGGCGAGTTTTGTTGTTATTGGGCGAAACAAAAAAAATCCAGCTGACGATTTCAGAGCAGGTGGTCACTGAGACAGAACGCGCCGTGGCGCGCAAAGCCGTTCGAGCCTTGCCCGAGCTGCGTCAGGCAATATTGCGATGTAATGCCGTTATTGTGGGAGACCCAGAGGCGTCGGTTGTTCTGGCTCATCTGGATTGGATCCAAGACCCGGCGGATGTTCCCATATTACTAGCTGCTATGCAAGCTAAGGTGGATTTTCTGGTCACATTAAACAGGCGGCATTTTTTGGATGATCCTGGCGTGGCAGTGCGTTCCGGGCTGCGAATCGGAACGCCGGGTGACGCACTGGCCTGGGTGCGCGGCTCCTTG
>CAVUTH010000005.1:0-593552 GCA_963744375.1 uncultured Chloroflexia bacterium
TCGAGGATGGTGCTGTGGATGTGATGGTTTCGATTGGCAGTAACTTTTTCTATACAGTGACTTTTCCGGCTACGCTGTGGTTCCTGGACAAGGGCAAGAAAGGCACAGTAACGTGAAGATAAGGTGTTATTTTTAGATGCCCGCCACATCTACCGCCAGATAGACCGCGCCCACCGCGGATTTCACCGCAGAGCAGGTTGCTTTTCCTTGCGAGTATTGTGCGCCTTTACCGTGAAGAAGACCTGAATGGCAATAGCTTTGATGCGGAAGCGCTGAATTTGACAGAGCCGCAGGTAGCACAGGTCGAGCATATGTTTGCGGAAGCCAGATATGAGGATGTATCAGGCTTGTGCAAGGTAGCAACAAGGAGTGAGATTGATTCCCAGGGATGGAGCCTCAATCCTGGACGTTATGTGGGTGTGGCAGAACTCGCTACTGATGATCTTGATTTCACTGAAGAATTGATTGCACTGAATGAGGAACTCTAGTTCTAAATAATGAATTACATGAATTAGAGGCGCGATTGAAGTGAATGTAAACACTCTATTGGGGATATCATGACTGGCCTAATTGACACTACATTACAGTCGGTTTGTACACTTGTCACGGATGGAACACATGATACGCCTAAAGTGTTGTCAGAAGGAATACCCTTTATCAAGGCAAAACAAATCGCTAATGGCACTATTGACTTTGCTGATTGTGAATTCATCAGTTATGAAGAACATCTGAAAGTAATATCAAGGTCAAAACCTGAGAAAGGTGATACTTTATTTGCCCATATTGGCGCAACTTTGGGGGCAACGGCCTATGTCAATACAAGCATGGAATTTAGTATCAAGAACGTGGCATTGTTCAAACCAAACCCCAATATAATTGACCCCCGTTATCTTTACTATTTAGTTACAAGTGACAACTTTCAAAAGAGAATAAAGAACTTTCGTACCGGTGCTGCCCAACCATTTGTCAGTTTAGAAATTCTTAGGAATCAGACCAATAAAATATCATACTGAAATAGAAACACAGCGTAAAATCGCTGCCATCCTCTCCGCATACGATGACCTGATCGAGAATAACACCCGACGCATCAAAATCCTGGAAGAGATGGCTCAGGCGATCTATCGCGAGCGGTTCGTCAATTTCCGCTTTCCGGGGCATGAAGAGGTATAAGATGGTGGGGACACGGTTGGGATTGGTGCCGGAGGGGTGGAAGGTAAAGCCGATTGGAGAAAAGTCGTTGAAACCCTTGGAGGTAGCACACCTTCGACGAAGGTACCAGAATATTGGGAACCCGGCGAAATTACCTGGTTTACTCCAAGCGACCTGACAGCAAATGGTTCCATGTTCATCACAGAATGATCAAAAAAAATCTCCTCGGTGGGTTTTCGCAATAGTTCAGCCAGATTTTTCCCACCATACTCTGTGATGATGACGAGTAGAGCAACAATCGGTGTTACATCAATCAACACAAAAGAAGCATGCACAAACCAGGGTTTTATCACTTGCATCCCGAATGACCGAATTTCGGTTTACCAACTTTATTATTGGATATTGGAAAATAAAGATAGGATTATAAATGTAGCTTCGGGGGCCACATATAAAGAAATAAATCGTTCTGAATTTCGCGAGTTTACAATCATGATAGCAAATCCACAAATTAGTGCATTGTTTTTGGAAGTCATCTCACCAATAGGCAATTTGATTGAAAACTTGATAAATTGTAATAACAACCTCCGCCGCACCCGTGACCTGCTGCTGCCCCAGGGTAATCAGCGGGGAACTGGATGTAAGTGAACTGGCCATCAACGAATTGGGTAACGAATAAACGAATTGTGATCGCAGTGGATCAGTCATATAATTTGTTGAGACGCATCTATTCTCGTGGAATGGATCGACCAGAGGTGGAATGAATAAGCTTGTGATTGATTTAACCGGCAATAAGCTGACGTATGAGATCATTGGTGCCGCGATGGCGGTTCAAATCAGCTTGGTACGGGGTTGAAGGAGGAAGTATATGAGAAAGCGCTTGAAGTTGAAGTTAATCATCGCGGTATCATTGTCGATCGCCAACGACCGGTTACAGTAGAACACCTGGGAGAAGTTGTGGGTATTTTCTACCTGGATCTGTGGGTAGACAACCAGGTGGTCGTAGAAGTAAAAGCGCTCAGCCACCAGCTTACGAATGATGAGTTCGCCCAGGTGCTGAATTATTTGAAGGTTATGGGGGCAGAAGTGGGATTGTTATTCAACTTCGGACGGCGGAGATTAGAGTATCGACGAATTTTCCCGACGTTCCCCGAATTTGTTAACGAGTTGGGCGTGACTAATTTTAAAGTCAAAACCATGATAATCACCCATTCGTTTATTCGTTATCTATTCGTTGACGGTATTCAATTGCGACCTGCTGCTCCTAAAGCTGGTCAGCGGGGAGCTGGATGTGAGTGAATTAGAAACCTCGGAGAGAGCCGGGTAAATATGACACAAGTAATCAATATATACTGTGACGAAAGCTGCCACCTTGAAAACGATCACCAGCCGGCAATGACTCTTGGAGCCGTGTGGTGCCCTCTGGATAAAACACGTGAAATAGCTCTAAGAATTCGCGAAATCAAGGTGGAACATGGGTTGCTACCAGATTTTGAAATCAAGTGGACCAAGGTATCGCAAGCAAAACTGTCTTTCTACCTTGCGCTGATAGACTATTTCTTTGATGATGATGATCTTCATTTTTCGCGGACTGGTTGTACCGGATAAAACAATGCTAAGCCATGATGAATTTGCCCAGACCCATGATGACTGGTATTACAAAATGTATTTTGAATGTTAAAGATCATCATTAGTCCTAGTGATAAGTACAGGATATATGTTGATATCAAGGATACCCGCAGTGCAAGCAAGTTAGCCAAATTACATGAAGTATTGAGCAACAATCAATATGATTTCTCGCGGACGATTATTGATAGAATTCAAGCAGTTCGGTCAGAAGAAATAGAGCAACAACAGCTTGCGGATTTACTTGTCGGAGTTGTTTTATGTCAATCGAAGGTTGACTACAAGTTCTGCGAAACTCAAGTTAGTGGAACGTACCCGCAGGCGTTCTGGGTATCAACTGACACAAACAACCCTCTATCGCGAAAAATAAATTCAATCTATTTCGTTGGCATGCCAGTCAAAGGAAATTACCATGATGCCATCCTGGCTGCCACATACAATCACTATCGGCGGTGTGTGGGAACGTATCCTAATTACACTCTATAGCATTTTCCAAGATGATTTCATCAAATCCCCTCCTAAGTTTGGTGAACGCATCGTCGTATGGGATAGTCGGAAAATAGACGGGGGCATACGAAGAAGGTTTTTGGCACCTGATTACAAAGACCGATTTAGCTACCAAGGAGCGATTACCAGATTTTCAGCGCGTGGTTCGAAATTCCCTTGGGTGTGCACCGACAATCATCAATTTTAGAGACCCAGCTGTCCTTGCATGGGATTACATAGATGGATCTGGAAGATTACGCACTTATTTATGGTTACATGTTGGGACTATGTGATAATTCTCAGAAGAGATGGGCAGCGGCGAGGTTCCGTGGCTTTTCTGGTTACCGCATATCACGTTGAAGGTGCATCTACTCGCAAAAATCTGCGAAGAAAATGGGAAAATCGTGTTTAGTTAAAGCATTCGTCGCCCTGGTGAGCGACGAAAGATCTCTTTCTACACATGGCAGATGAGGTAAGATTATTATAGCAGCAAAAAAATAAAAGTCAAGTTTTTTTGAGAAACTAATGTTGAGCTATGCTTGAATACAGCGAAGATACCCTCATCGAACAACCTGCCATCGCTCTCTTCGATGAATTAGGCTGGCAAACAGCCAACTGCTTTGATGAGACCTTTGGCCAAGGCGGGCATGCTGGGGCGCGAGACCAGCAGCGAAATCATCCTGTTCTCCCGCTGCTGCCTGCATTGGAGCGTCTCAACCCGGACCTGCCGCATCCAAGCTTTCCAACTGGCCATCGATGAGCTGTGCGCGACCGCAGTCCGATGAGCCCGGCGCATGCCAACCGGGAGATCTACCAGCTTGCTCAAGGATGGCGTCAAGGTCACCTACCGCGATGCGATGGGCATCGAAACCGCGGAAACGGTGCGATTGATGGATTGGGAGAACCCTGCCAACAACGATTTCTTCCTGGCTTCCCAGTTCTGGGTCTCCGGTGACATGTACAAGCGCCGCCCCGACCTGCTCGGCTTTGTCAACGGCATCCCGCTGCTGTTCATCGAGCTGAAAGCAGCCCATGTCAACCTGGAAAACGCCTACAAGGACAACCTGCGCGATTACAAAGACACCATCCCGCAGCTGTTCTGGTACAACGCCTTCATCCTGCTCTCCAACGGCAGCGACGCGCAGGATCGGCAGCATCACCGCCGCCTGGGAGCATTTCAACGAGTGGAAGAAGATCAACAGCGAAGGCGAAGAAGGCGTCGTCTCGCTGGAAACCGTGCTCCGCGGCATCTGCGAGCCAGCCCGCTTGCTGGATATCGTTGAAAACTTCACCTCTTTGCCGAAGACAAGGGCGGGCTTGCACAAGCTGGTTGCCAAGAACCACCAGTACCTGGGCGTCAACAATGCCTTTGACGTCCATTCAAGAATATCCAGCGAGAACCAGGGCAAGCTGGGCGTCTTCTGGCATACCCAGGGCAGCGGCAAGTCTTATTCGATGATTTTCTTCGCCCAGAAGGTGCTGCGCAAGCTGCCCGGCAACTGGACGTTTGTGATCGTCACCGACCGCAACGACCTGGACGACCAGATTTACAAGAACTTTGCCAGCGTGGGCGCGGTGACCGAGCCCGAAGAACGGGTGCGGGCCCAGAGCGGCGAGCATCTGCAAGCAGCTGCTGCAGGAAGATCACCGCTATGTCTTCACCCTGATCCAGAAATTCCACACCGAGCGGGGCGAGGTCTACCCGACGCTGTCCGAGCGCTCGGATATCATCGTGATGACCGATGAAGCGCACCGCAGCCAGTATGATGTCCTGGCGCTCAACATGCGCAACGCCCTGCCCAATGCCGCTTTCCTGGCCTTCACCGGCACGCCGCTGATGGCTGGCGAAGAGCGCACCCGCCAAGTATTCGGCGATTACGTCAGCATCTACAACTTCAAGCAGTCGGTGGAAGATAACGCCACCGTCCCGCTCTATTATGAGAACCGCATCCCCGAACTGCAGCTCACCAACCAGAACCTCAACGACGACATCGCAGCGCCTGCTCGAAGAAGCCGAACTGGACGAAGCCCAGGAAGAGAAGCTGGAGCGCGAGTTCTCCCGCGAATACCACCTGATCACCCGCGATGACCGCCTGGAGAAGATCGCCGAGGATATTGTCCTGCATTTCATGGGGCGCGGCTTTCAGGGCAAGGCGATGGTGGTCTCGATCGATAAAGCCACCGCCGTGCGCATGTACGACAAGGTGCGGAAGTACTGGAAGCATACACCTGGCCGATCTGGAAGCTGAGCTGGAAAACCTGCAGACCTGGAAGACCGGCCGGAGCTCGAAAGCAAAGATCGATTTCATGCGCGAGACCGATATGGCGGTGGTCGTCTCGCAGGGGCAGAATGAAATCGCGGATATGCAGGCCAAGGGGCTGGATATCCTGCCGCACCGCAAGCGCATGGTCGAAGAAGACCTGGATACCAAATTCAAAGACCCGGACGACCCCTTCCGCATTGTCTTTGTGTGCGCCATGTGGATGACCGGCTTTGATGTGCCGAGCTGCTCGACGATCTACCTGGACAAGCCCATGCGCAACCACACCCTGATGCAGACCATCGCCCGCGCCAACCGGGTTTTCGGGGACAAGGTCAACGGCTTGATTGTGGATTACATCGGCGTCTTCCGCGACCTGCAACGAGCCCTGGCGATCTATGGCTCGGCGTCGGGTGGGGGCACCGGATCCGGTGACATGCCGGTGGAAACCAAGCAGGCGCTGATCGAGACAGCTCACAAGAGACCATCCAAGAAGACGAGGGATTTTCTGGCAGACCTGGGCGTTGATCTCGACCAGATGCATCAAGCGGAAGGCTTTGAGCGCGTGCATCTGCTCGACCTGGCAGTGCAGTCCATCGCACTGGTCGAAGATGCGGTGGATGCTGTGCTGGTAAACGACGACACCAAACGGCAGTACTTGAGCCTGGCATCCGATGTTGACCGGCTGTTCCAGGCCATCCTGCCCGACCAGGCTGCCAACCAGTTTGGCATGGATCGCAAAGCCATCGTGGTGATTGCCGAAAAAATCCGCTCCCTGACTCCACCGGCGGATATCAGCGAAGTGATGGGAGCGGTCGAGCGATTGCTGGATAACTCGATCGTGCCTCCAAGGAAGGATACGTGATCCGCAATCCAGCTACTGGTGGACAGTACGTGGATTTGAGCAAGATCGACTTCGAGGCTCTGAAGCGGCAATTCGAGAAAAGCCGCAAGCACATCGAGGCCGAAAGGCTGCGTGCCCTCCTCAGCGGCAAGCTGCGGCAGCATGCTGCGTCTGAACAGAAGCCGCATGGATTACTACCAGAAGTTCCAGGAGATGATTGAAGAATACAACTCTGGAGCCAAAAACATCGACGCATTCTTTGCCGAGCTGGTCAGCTTTGCCCAGTCCCTGAATGAAGAGGAGAAGCGGGGCATAGCTGAAGAGCTTGAACGAAGAAGAGCTGGCCCTGTTTGACCTGCTCACCAAACCGGATCAAGCTGACTCTCGCGGAACGAGCGCGAGCAGGTCAAGCTCGTTGCCCATGAATTACTGGACACTTTGAAAGCTGAAAGGCTGGTACTGGATTGGCGGAAGAAGCAGCAAGCCCGCGCCAGCGTGCAGGTAACGATAGAGCAAATCCTGGACAAGCTGCCGCAGGCATACACAACCGGTCTATACCAACAAAAATGCAGCCTCGTTTATCTGCATGTTTATGATTCATACTATGGAGCAGGAAAGAGTATCTATAGTATTGCAGGTTAAGCAACAAAATCGGTTCCTTGAGGTTACTTGCAGAGAGTAGACGTTACTGACGTACATGATGCGAATCAGATCGCAAATTTTGCCCTGGTGGAATGGAGTGACAATATCGATATCTCTGAGAAGACGCCGGTAGGTTATGTCAAGGGATTTTTAAATTGCTACAACGAGGATGAATGGAAAACCCAACGTTTCCTGCCTGCTCTTCCCGAGGGCTGGGAGCAGATGAGTTATTCGGAGTTTCTGATCAAACGGCGGAAAATGATTGCTGATGTCATTATGGAGGGGTATAAAAAGCTGGCGTAACACAATTAGACGATTAGTTGAGGACACACTCAAACCGAGTTTTTCCGTAGAGCGCGGAGTATTGGTTAGGACGCGGAGCAAAGTTATCAGATAAGGATAATCCGGCGGGTAGAGGATCCCACTCCTACGGTTTTCTCCCCTCGTGGGAGCTGAGCTGCCGTCTCAGCGAGGCGGCAGGTCAGGCGGGTGATTGATCGATTAACGCCTGCATCAACGCGATTGCGCTGCGCAGCAGCGGCCCGCCAAGCGGATCTCTGGCCAACAGCTGGTACTCGCCCTGACCAAAATACAGGCCGCCGTAAGTCAGCAGATTGAGGCGCGCCATCCCATTTTGCGGGGCGGGGGGCCTTGGCTTGTCCCACAAACCAATCCGGCTGATGATCCCTTGACCGGCTGCCAGAAGCTGATCAATGATCCCGGATATGCGGAGGTCGGGAACATCCCAGATGATCCCCGCGCCGCTGTAATTGTAATAGCGGGCTGCATGGTCGGTGTAGGCGGCGAGCAGGTCTAAGCCCTGCTCGAAGGCCACTTCTACAACGACGCCCCGGATTTCACTGGCAGCAGCTGCGGAGGGAAATTGACCGAGCTCCCGTAAGCAGCTCCAGGCTTGCAGGTACACTCGGGTCTCGAGCCCGCTAACCTCGAGCAGCCTGTTCAACTCCTGGATAGCTGCATCTGGACTGCTTTGGAGGATGGCTTGGTGAGCGCTGGCAAAATGCGACCAGATGGATGGATTGGCCTGTCCAGCTGCGTAGCCGGCTGCTGTTTCCAGGGATTCGTCGGCGAACAAGGTATCACGTAGGTTCAATGGGGAAACTCCTTGTATCTTCTGTCACCCTGAGCTTGCGAAGGGTCTAGACTCCTTCACTTTGTTCAGGATGACAGTCGGTTTGGGTAACTCACGTAGTGCTAGCAGCTTATTTCATGTGTCATTCTGAGCGCCCTCCGGTTCCGAGCGGGGCGAGGAAAGCGAAGAATTTAGATTCTTCAGTCGCTTCGCTCCTTCAGAATGACAGTGAAATCAGGAGCCAACTCGCCGGATTAGACGAACCAGGCAAGGTTAGCGACGATGATAAAGAAATAAAACAGGAAGGGTGGTGCAAAAGACAGAACTGAGAGGATCACTGCGAGGATATTTTTGCGTTTGGCGTACGCAATCCAGCCGCCGATGCTCAACAGGATGGGGAGGATGGGGTAGGACCAGACAAGGATCACAAAGGTCCAGGCCTGGGTGGTGACGCCGGCGTCGAAGGCCATGACAGAAAAGCCTGCTGCGATCAGCCATAATACCAGCGAGCCGAGCATCAGCACCTGGGCTATGATCATCCAGATCAGCAGCCCGGTGCGGCGAGGCAGCGTTGGAGCAGTTGATTCGGTCATGGTTGATCCTTCCGATATTTGGTTATCCGTGAGGATTGTCGCAGAATGCACAGGCTTGTACCTGGAGATAACCGATTAAACCACATAGCGAAAAAATTGTGGTTTAATTGTCCCGATACCTACAACAGGAGCACAACCATGAGCATGAAAAATCACCTGATCGCGGCGCTGCGCGAGATATACGATGCCTGGGAATTCACCCTGGCCGACCTGAGCGAAGCGCAGATCACTACCTCGCCTGAGCCGGGGGTCTGGTCGGTGCAGGACGACCTGGCGCACCTGTGGGCCTGGCAGCAGCGCTCTATCGCCCGGCTGGAGGCTGCCCTGCACGAGCATCCCCCCGTTATGCCCGCCTTTATGGAAGGGGTGGACCTGGTCACCGAGGACAACGTGGATGAGTTAAACGCCCGCATCCATGCCACCTTCGGCGAGCAGCCCTGGGCCAAGGTTTACCAGGACTGGCGCACTGGCTTTCTCAAGTTCCTGGATACCGCCGCGCAGCTATCCGAGAAGGACCTGCTGGATTGGGACAAATATCCCTGGCTGGGCGGCTTCAACCTGGCGGCGATCCTGATCGGCTCCTACGAGCACCACCAGGAGCACCTGGAGAAACTGCTCGCCGGGCGGTAGGAACCAAGATTAAACCACGAAGGCGGATTAACCCAGCGCAGCCGCTGCCTGTTGAGCCAGATCTTGTTTCAATTGTTGGTTCTTCGCGATCAGCTCATCCTTGGTTAAACCGGGCACGCTCACGCCGTCACGCACCTGGCCTGTTCTGAAATCAACCAGATTTATACTTTCAATCGGATCTGCTGTCAGGCAGTAAAGCTCCCATTCATCCGCCTCGTTATGATAGGGATCCTCATAGCGCACGATCTTCCAGTCTCCCGTGCACAGGGCTTTGATGTTGTTGGGCTGCCTGACCGCTCCGGGGGCCAGGGGATATCCATCCTGGATTGCCTGGTCAATATTTTCCAGAAACAAGTCGTACGTGCCCTGAGTTGTTGCGGTTGGATTGTCGCCGATTTCAGTGATCATATCTTTGGTCGTGAATAAAACGCCCGGGCGCGGATTCCCATCGTGGTCGAGAACGGGCCCGCTGGTTTCACCTTTGATATGCGGCGACAGGTCGGCGCCTGGAAGATCGTTTACGGATGCGCCGTGCAGGGATGCCATCCTGGCGTGCAGCTCATCCACATCGTAGCCGGACAGGGCTAACAACGTTGGCAGAACGTCGATGGAGCTGGTGGGCTGCAAGATTTCCCGCATCTGTTCGCTGTCTTGATTAATCAGCGGCGACGAGATAATCATGGGCACTCTGATCGTCTCGTCATAGGCGTTGTGCCACTTTTGGATCATTCCGCCATGCGCCCCGGCCATTTCACCATGATCGGACAGGAAGATCACGATGGTCTCCCCGGTCAGGCCATTTTCGTCAAGCGCCCGCAAAATTCGGCGGAGCTGGAGATCGGCCAGGTACTGGCAGTAGTAATAGAACTGGTTATATCCCAGGGACCACTGCGAAGCGAATGGATGGATTTGAAAGGGCTGCGGCGAAGGAATGTGTTTGTACTCATACATGGACTTGAATGCAAAGCCCAGCTTAAGTGAGTAGTCATATTGACAGCCTGGCTTGTCTGTTAAGGTCTCGTGATAGGTTGGCGGCAGCGTGCAGTTTTTTTGCGGGAATCCGTCTGGATTCAGGTCCACGACCAGGCCATTGTAACCGGGCAGGCTTTTGGCGCCTTTGGATGGAATGAGCAGAGAAAGGCCGCCCCACGGCACGACGCCCAGGTCGGCGGGGAGCTGCCAGGGGGATGGCCAGTTGCCGTTGTCATGCGGGTTGACCAGAGATCCGACGGCGAGCCAGGGTTTGCTCCGCGAGCGGTCCATTCCTTGTTTGGTAAGGAACTCAACGATATTATCGGCGAAGCCGATATCCCGGTACACTCCCAGGTTATCGGCGCCCCCGCCATGCGGTTCCGGATAAGAGCTGTTCCAATCCTCAAATCCCCACGGTCTCATCGAAGGATGGAGCTCCGACACGTGCCATTTTCCAAAATAATGGGTGGAATAACCCAGGGCGCGGAACCAATCGCCAATAGTCGGTGTGCCGTTTGAGTCAAGCCACTCCACTTCCTCGGCCGATTTGAATAAGCCGTCGGTCTGATCAACGCCGGTTGTATAGGAACCGGTCATGATACAGGTTCGGCTGGGTACGCAAGCCGCCGCGGCGGTATAGTGGGTTCGCATGACGACCCCATTTTGTCGCAGGCGCAGCATACCTGGGAAGAATTGGGTGAACGGATTATCGGGAGAGAGCGGTTGGAAACCGAGGATTTCTTTCAATTCCGGTACCACGCCTTCACCAGGCGCGTATGCCGGCGGCATATTTAGCTGGTCGACCATGAGAAACAAAATGTTTGGATGGGATTGTTTGCCGTCTGTAGCGAAAACATTTTCCGTTCCAAGGTACCTGCTTAGGAAAGCGGAAGCAGACACCGTGGCGGAAACCTTGAGAAAATCCTTCCGTGAAACCTTCATGATTTAATGCCTCCCGGGGTTACTAGTCTTCATCCTTTACTTCAGTTTAGCATCATTTCCTGCTTGCACAAATTTATTGTGAACACTTTCACAAATTCGGGTAAGCGAAATCCAGCTCACTGGGCGATGCAGAAGCGAGGGATTTATTCCCTGGCGCCTGGCGTTGATTCTGACCGGCACCTACGAGCACCACCAGGAGCACCTGGAGAAACTGCTCGCCGGGCGGTAGGAACCAAGATTAAACCACGAAGACCACTAAGGAGGCACGAAGAAGCACAAAGGTTTATTAAAAATTTCTTCGTGCCCCTTCGTGCTTCCTTTGTGAACTTTGTGTTTTAATGTTTTCTTTATCTTGCCTCTTCAATATCATGATATACTCCACCTTCGATCCGATTGCGGATCGCATATCTTAGGGTCGTTGTTTTGATTGTTCCGAATGATTGCCCGGCTGAGTATTGTCGGGCATTTTGATTGCTAGGGGTCGTGCACGCCGCAAGGCCGGCACGGCATGAAGTAGACAGCTCACACGGAGTCATCAAAACCCCCCGCCACAATTTGAGGAGTCTTTGATGACATCTGCTTTTGATGAGCTAAACCTGCGCCCCGAGCTGGCGCAGGCGGTAACCGATCTCGGCTACCAGGAACCTACCCCCATCCAAACCGCAATTATCCCGCTGATGCTGGCAGGCCGGGACGTGATCGGCCAGGCGCAGACCGGCACCGGTAAGACGGCTGCCTTTGCCCTGCCCATCCTGAACAACCTGGTCCCCGGCGAGAAGCTGGTGCAGGCCTGCGTGCTGGCTCCCACCCGCGAGCTGGCCTTGCAGGTAGCCCAGGCATTTAAGGATTACAACCGCCATTCAGGCAGCCGCATCCTGGCCGTTTACGGCGGGCAGAGCTATTCCACGCAGATTAATGCCCTGCGGCGTGGTGTCGAAATCGTGGTCGGCACGCCCGGCCGCCTGCTCGACCTGATCCAAAAGAAGTCTCTCGACCTATCGAATATCCGCACCCTGGTGCTGGACGAAGCCGACGAGATGCTCAGCATGGGCTTCATTGAGGATATCGAAGCCATCCTGGCCGCCACCCCCGCCACCCGCCAGACGGCGCTCTTCTCGGCTACCATGCCGCAGGCAGTGCGCAGCCTGGCCGACCGCTACCTGAACAATCCCGAAGTCGTCGCCACCCAGCGTGAGCAGGTGACCGTGGCTGCCATCGAGCAGCGCTACTACCTGGTAAACGAAAAGGATAAGCTGGCTGCTCTCACCCGCCTGTTCGAAGTCGAGCCGGTAACCAGCGCCCTGATTTTCGTGCGCACCCGGGCCGCTTCCGGCGACCTGGCCAACGAGCTGACCGTGCGCGGCTTCCCTGCCGAAGTGCTCAACGGCGACCTGCAGCAGGAAGCCCGCGAGCGGGTGATGGCGCGTTTCCGCAACCACCAGATCAAGGTGCTGGTGGCCACCGACGTGGCTGCGCGTGGCCTGGATGTTGAGGATATCTCGCATGTGTTCAACTACGACCTGCCCATGGAGACCGAAATTTACGTGCACCGCATCGGGCGCACCGGGCGCGCCGGCAAGACCGGCATCGCCATTTCATTGGTGACTCCCAAGGAGCAGGGCTATTTCCGCCGCATTGAGGCATTTTCGCGCAGTAAGGCACAGCGCCTGCACCTGCCCACCGAGGAAGATATCATCCGCGGCCGCGAGGAAGAGCTGCTCGAAGAAGTCAAAGTCTGGCTCAACCGGGCCCGCTACCGCCGCGAGCGCGAGCTGGTCACCCGCCTGGTGGAGGCCGGCTTCGATCCGTTCGAGATCGCCGCGGCCGCCTTAAAGGTCGCCCGCGCCGACGAAAAGCAGCGCCCGATTGCCGCCCTCAGCGAGATTGTCGAGCGCCCGCCGCACGACAGCGTGCGCCCGCGTGACGGCCGCCGCCGCGAGACGCCTGCCGAGCGCATGCCGCGCGACAAGCGCAGCCACGGCCGCACTTCTCACGAGCAGGGCATGGTGCGCCTGACCCTCAGCTGCGGCAAAGCCCACGGCCTGCGCCCCAACCTGGTGGTCAGCACCATTGCTTACCACGCCGGCATCCCCGGCGACACTATCGGCAAGATCCACATCGCCGAGGAGCATACCCTGTTCGACGTGCCCGAGCAGTACGCCGCCCAGGTGCTGGCCCACTCCGGCAGCTACCGCATCCTGCGCCAGCCGGTCACCGTCGAGCTGGCTTGATGCGCTTGAACCGCTAAGAATACAAATCTCACGCAAAGCCGCTAAGGACGCAAAGAATATATTAATAAACTTTGCGTTCTTTGCGGCTTGGCGTGAGATTAATTTCCTCGAAGAACTCTCGCCATAGCACGATATCCGTGCTATAATGCTAAAGTGATCCAATCCTTCCACGATACCGGCAGCGAAGATATCTTTAACGGCCAGAATACGAAAGATGCCAGGAAGATTTGTTCGCCGGCCTTGTGGAAGATTGCCGCCAGGAAATTGGATCTGCTCGAACTCGGCTGCATCTCTGAATGACTTGCGTATCCCGCCGGGAAATCAATTGCAGGCTTTATCTGGTGACCGCCTAGGGCAGCACAGCATCCGCATCAACGACCAGTACCGGGTTTGTTTTCGCTGGACGGATGCCGGTCCGGTTGATGTAGAAATCTTGGATTATCACGCTTAGGAGATTATCGATGGTCCGTGTACCGACAAACCGCCAGCCGACTCATCCCGGCGAGATGCTTCTAGAAGAGTTTCTGATCCCGATGGGATTGACGCAGCGCCAGCTTGCGGACGCGGTTCGGGTGCCTTTCCAGCGCGTCAATGAGATCGTCAACCGGCGGCGGGGCATTACCCCGAGTACTGCCTTACGCCTGGCAAGGTTCTTCGGCAACTCGCCTGCCTTCTGGTTGGACCTCCAGATGCGCTGGGATTTGTACCAGGCGCAGATTGAGGAGCAGGGGGTGCTGGATAGCATCCCGCCGTATCGGCCTACCTCCGATCAACCTGTGCACCAGGCAGCCGAACCGGCCTCACCGGAATATAAGGTAGATTGAAACCTTTCGAACGCGAAGGATATTTTTTTATTATTCCTTTGCGTCCTTTGCGCCTTGGCGTGAGCTATTAATATCCCGCCTCTTCCCAGGCCTCCTGCAGCCAGAAGCGCACTTCATCATCCAGGTCACTAACCGCATACAGCTCCAGGTGGTGCGTGAAGCGTCCCGGCGCCGGCTCGACCACCTGCTTCCAGCGCGGCGAGGGGTCGCGGCGGCGCAGACCCACCGTCAACACCAGCGGGGCCGCCGGGCGGTGCAGGTACTGCTCTGGTCGCCACGCCCAGGCGAAAGCCGTCCGCCGCCGAAAAGCTACCTGGCTTTTCGACACCCGCAGTGTCACTTCGCCCAGCTCATCAACCATCACCCGCAGTGCATCAAAAATCGCCCGAGATTCGCCGGAATTGCCGAAAAAAGCGTCCAGTGCCATGCCAGGATCCTCTCCGTCCATAAATTCATTGTAATCCAGCATACAATATCAAACCACAAAGATCGCAAAGAAGGCGCGAAGAAGCACAAAGAGAATTATTTACTTATCTTCGTGTCTCTTTGTGCTTTCTTTGTGG
This sequence comes from uncultured Chloroflexia bacterium, assembly GCA_963744375.1. GTDB lineage: Bacteria > Chloroflexota > Anaerolineae > Anaerolineales > UBA4823 > CTSoil-045. The sequence goes on from CAVUTH010000005.1 coordinate 14,854, forward strand.
ACTTCGTGTTTCAATGTTTCTCTTGGCGTCATCGTCCCGGCTGATTTTCCCGGGTCCCTGGCGGTTCAATCTCTTCTTCCGGAACTTCCCATCCCCTGCCCTCGTCTTGTTATTCAGGGATACAATTAAGCTGGTGGCCTGCGATTGGCCGGGAGGGTTTTCAAATGGACGCACGAAACAAAAGCTTGATCAATCATTGGGGGTTGGCCGTTCTTCTGCTGGCCTTGCTGCTGGCGCTGGGGGGCTGCCGCAAATCTACCCAGACCCCGACCGCCGTGCCCGCCACCCCCAGCACAGGGCAGGCCGCCGAGACAACCCCCGAGAGCACGGAGGTTCCTACCATGCAGATCACGCTGAACGAAGGGCAGCCGGCGCAGCAAGTCGTACCGACCCTCAGCCCGGCGCCGGGCGAGCCGCTGAGCGAAGCGGAAGTGGAAGCTTTGCTCGGCCGCGTGCCGCCGCTGGCGACCGAAACCGGCGACGTGCAGGAATTCCGCCTGGCCTCCCAGCCCATCCCGCCGCCGCGCCCCGGCGAGACGATAGAACAGCCCTTCCCGCCGCCCGCGCAGGCGGAGGTGCCTTCCCAGGTGGAAGTTGGGCCGCTTGAAGTGCTGCGCTTCGCCCCCGAAGGCGAAGTTGCCATCGCCCCGCAGGTCAGCGTGACTTTCAACCAGCCCATGGCGCCGCTTGGCACGCTGGATGCCCTGGCCGCCGAAGATGTGCCGGTGCAGATCCAGCCGGACCTGCCGGGCACCTGGCGCTGGGTGGGCACCAAAACCCTGACCTTCGACTTTGATTCGACCGAGATCGACCGCCTGCCGATGGCTACCGAGTATACCGTCACCGTCCCCGCCGGGACGCGTTCCGAGGTGGGCGGCGTGCTGGATGAGGCGGTCAGCTGGACATTTCACCACCCCGCCGCCCGGCGTCTGGTCGGTGTACCCGGATTACGGCCCGCAGCCGCTCGAACCGCTGTTTTTTGTCTCCTTCGACCAGCGCATCGACCCCGAGTCTGTGCTGGCTGTCACCCAGGTGCTGGCCGGGCGAGAGCCGGTGGAGCTGCGCCTGGCACTGCCGCAGGAAGTAGAAGCCGATGAGCGCGTGCGCTCCCTGGCCAATTCCACCCCCGAAGGGCGCTGGCTGGCCTTCAAAGCCGAGGAGCCGCTGCCGGCGGATACCGCTATCTCGGTGACCATAGGTCCGGATACACCCTCCGCCGAAGGCCCGCTGACCCAGCCGCAATCCTACTCGTTTGGCTTCCAGACCTATGCTCCGCTGCGTATAGCCGAGCATTATTGCGGCTGGCAGGGCTCCGATTGTCCTCCCGGCATGCCTTTCATCATCCGCTTCAACAACCCGCTGGATATGGACGCCTTCCGCGAAGACCTGCTAGTCATCGAGCCGGCGCTGCCCGGGGCGACGATCAACGTCTACGGCGACATAATCAGCATCCAGGGAGCTACCCAGGGCCGCACCAGCTATAGCGTGACGGTCAGCGGTGAGCTGCGCGATGCGTTCGGGCAGACCCTCGGCCGGGACGAGCGCGTGACCTTCAAAGTGGGTCGCGCCGTACCGCGCCTCTCCGGCCCCAACAGCAATTTTGTCACCCTCGATCCTTCGCAGGCTAAACCGGTCTTTTCGGTGTACACCATCAATTACCCGCGTCTGTGGGTGCAGGTCTATGCGGTCACGCCGCAGGACTGGCCGGCCTACCAGGATTACCTGCAGCGCTACAACTGGGAGGATAAAGACGCCCAGCCGCCCGGTGAGCTGCTGCTGGACAAGCGCCTGCCTGTGGAGTCGGCTGAAGATCAGCTGGTCGAGTTCCCGGTCGACCTGAGCCCCTACATGGACGGCACTTCCGGCCACTTTATTATTATTATCCAACCGCCCAACCCCTCGCAGGATGATTTCTGGCAGGCGGTGCGCGCCTGGGTGCAGGTCACCGATTTGGGCATAGACGCCTACACCGATAGCGACCAGATGCTGGCCTGGGTCACCGACCTGCAGAGCGGCGCCCCACTGACCGGTGTGACCATCCAGCCGGCAGGCCCAACCGACGCCGGCTGGCCGGCCCAGCGCACGGCAGAAGACGGTACCGTAGGCTTCCCGCTGCCCTCCGGCGCCAGCTACCTGATCGCTTCCAAGGACGCCGATCAGGCCATCCTGCCGCGCTCGACGTACTACTCCTATGACGATGGCTGGCAGGTACGGCCGTCCACCGACGAGCTGCGCTGGTACCTGTTCGATGACCGCGGCATGTACCGCCCCGGCGAGACCGTGCACCTGAAAGGCTGGCTACGCAAGATTGAAGGCGGCTCGCAGGGCGATGTGGCCATTCCCGGCGAAGGGACGAGCGTGGTGAGCTACACCGTCTACGACGCCCAGGGTGTGCAGATCGGCAGCGGTGAAACTCCGGTGAACGGCCTGGGCGGCTTCGACTTTGCCATCGAGCTGCCCGAAGCGCTCAACCTGGGTCCGGCGCGCCTCGACCTGTTCACCGGCGGGTCACCCGGAGGTTCCTTCTACCACAGCTTCCAGGTGCAGGAGTTCCGCCGCCCCGAGTTCGAAGTTACGGCGCGCAACGAGACGCCCCCGCCTTATTTCGCCGGTGGCTCGGCTACCGTGGCGGTACTGGCTAAATACTACGCCGGCGACCCGCTGCCCAACGCCGAGGTCACCTGGCAGGTGACCTACTCCCCCGGCAGCTACAGCCCGCCCGGCTGGCCGGAATTCACCTTTGGCGAATGGCTGCCCTGGTGGTGGGCTTACGACTACGAAGGCATGCGCGGCTTTCCCATCGAAGAGGGCGGCGAGTCGTTGATCTTTAACGGCCTGACCGACGCCGCCGGTGAGCACTACCTGGAGCTGGACTTTCCAGGGCGGCGAGTCAAAGCCGGTCAGCGTGCGCGCCGAAGCCAACGTCATGGACGTCAACCGCCAGGCCTGGACGGATGGCACCAATTTACTGGTGCACCCGGCCAGCCTGTACGTTGGCCTGCGCAGCGAGCAGTACTTCGTCGATAAGGGCACGCCGCTCAAAATCGAGCTGATCGTCACCGACCTGGATGGCAACGCCGTAGGCGACCGCCCCATTGAAGTGCGGGCCGCCCGCATGACCTGGAAATACCAGGGCGGCAAGTGGCAGGAAGTGGAAGCGGATGCGCAGGACTGCACGGTAGGCTCGCAGGACGAGCCGGTCTCCTGCACTTTCGATACCCCGCAGGGCGGCGAATACCGCATTACCGCCCGGGTGACCGATGAGCAGGGCCGCACCAATGAGAGCAGCTTTACCCGCTGGGTGAGCGGCGGTCAGCTGCCCCCCAACCGCCAGGTGACGCAGGAAGAGCTCACCCTGATCCCGGACAAGGAAAGCTACCAGCCGGGCGATACCGCCCGCATCCTGGTGCAGTCGCCCTTCAGCCCGGCTGAAGGCCTGCTGACTGTCAGCCGCAGCGGCGTGCTGTATACGCAAACCTTCCAGATTGAAGACGGCAGCACGACACTGGAAGTACCCATCGAGTCGACGCAAATCCCGAATTTAAACCTGCAGGTCGACCTGGTAGGGCAAACCGCCCGTCTGGACGAGCAGGGCGAGCCTATCGCAGGCGCACCGCTGCGCCCGGCCTTTGCCGGCGGCACGCTCAGCCTGCGCATCCCGCCGTTGGAGCGTACCCTGACCGTCGAAGTGTCTCCGCAGCCCGCCGAGCTGGAACCGGGCGGCGAGACCACCATCGAGCTGCTGGTGAGCGGCGCGGACGGTAAGCCGGCGGCGGACGCCGAGCTGGCATTGGTGGTCGTCGATGAAGCCATCCTGGCGCTCACCGGCTATTCCCTGCCCGACCCGCTGGGCATCTTTTACACCGACCGCCCTTCCGGACTGGAGAGCTTTTACGGGCGCAGCAGCATCCTCCTGGCCAGCCCCGAGCTGCTGGCGGATGGGCGCGGCGGCGGCCAGGCCGATGTGATGTCGGAAGAGGCGATGTTTGCCGCACCGGCTGAAATGCCTGCCGCCATGGCGACCCAGACCCTGGGCGAAGCGGCCAGGGGCATAAGCCAACCCGAGGCCATCCAGGTGCGGGCAGATTTCAACCCGCTGGCGGCCTTCGAGCCGGTGGTGACCACCGACGCGCAGGGGAAAGCCTCCGTTACGATCCAGCTGCCCGACAACCTGACCCGCTACCGCATCATGGCCGTGGCGGTCGACGCCGGCGGCAAACGCTTTGGCCAGGGCGAGGCCAGCCTGACCGCTCGCCTGCCGCTGATGGTGCGGCCTTCGGCGCCGCGCTTCCTCAACTTCGGCGACCAATTTGAGCTGCCGGTGGTGCTGCAAAACCAGACCGATGAGGCCATGCAGGTCTCGGTGGCGGTCAGCTTTGCCAACCTGAAGCTGCTGGGTAACGCCGGCTTGCTGGTCGAGGTGCCCGCCCACGACCGGGTGGAGGTGCGCTTCCCGGCAGCCGCTGATATGGCCGGCACGGCATCGATCCAGATTGTGGCCACCGCCGGGGAATATGCCGATGCCATCACCATCCAGCTGCCGGTTTACACCCCTGCTACTACGGAAGCCTTCGCCACCTACGGCGTGATCGACTCGGGGGCCATCGCCCAGCCGCTGCTGCCGCCGGAAGATGTCTTCCCGCAGTTCGGCGGCCTGGAAATCCAGACCTCCTCCACCTCCCTGCAGGCCCTCACCGACGCCGTGCTCTACCTGGTGTCTTACCCCTTCGACTGCAGCGAGCAGATCGCCTCCCGCTTGCTGGCCATTGCCGGGCTGCGCGATGTGTTGAGTGCTTTCCAGGCCGAAGGGCTGCCTTCTCCAGAAGAGATGGAGGCTTCCATCGACCAGGACATCACCCGCCTGGAGGCGCTGCAGAACACGGATGGCGGCTTCCCCTACTGGCGCAAGGGCGACGAGTCAATCCCCTTTAACACCATCCACGTGGCACATGCCCTGGCGCGTGCCCTGAACAAGGGCTACCAGGTACCCCCCGAAATGCTCAACAGCACTTTGGCCTACCTGCGTGAGATCGAGAGCCACTTCCCCGTCTGGTACAGTCTGGAAACCCGCCGCACCCTCTCGGCTTATGCCCTGTACGCCCGCGACCTGCTGGGCGACCCCGATCCCGGCAAAGCCCAGCGCCTGATCACCGAGGCTGGGCTGGACAACCTATCCCTGGACGCTATCGGCTGGCTGTGGCCGGTGCTGCTGGATACGCCCGGGGCGCAAAACACCCTGGAAGAGATGCGCCGCATCGTCAATAACCGCGTCGTCGAGACTGCCTCGGCTGCCAACTTCACTAACAGCTACGACGACCAGAATTACCTGCTGCTTGGCTCCGACCGCCGCACGGATGCCATCCTGCTGGATGCCCTGATCCAGGACGACCCGGATGCCGATCTGATCCCCAAGCTGGTCAACGGCCTGCTGGCGCACTCGGTCAACGGCCGCTGGGGCAGCACCCAGGAGAATGTCTTCGTGCTGGTGGCGCTGGACCGCTACTTCAACACTTACGAATCCGTCGAGCCGGATTTCGTCGCCCGCATGTGGCTGGGCGAGGGCTACGTCGGCGAGCATGCCTACCAGGGCTACAGCACCGACTACACCCAAACCGTCGTGCCGATGAGCTACCTGGTCGACCAGCAGCCCGAGACGATCACCCTGGAAAAGCAGGGCGACGGGCGGCTGTACTACCGCCTGGGGCTGCGCTACGCCCCCGAGAGCCTGCAGCTCGACCCGCTGGAGATGGGCTTCGTCGTCCAGCGCCGTTACGAAGCGGTGGACATTCCCACGGATGTCACCCAGGACGAGAACGGCGTCTGGCATATCAAAGCCGGGGTGCGCGTGCGCGTGCGTCTGACCATGGTGGCCGATACCCGCCGCTACCATGTCGCCCTGGCCGACCCGCTGCCCGCCGGTCTGGAGATCCTAAACCCCTCCCTGGCGGTCACCGGCAGCATCCCGCAGGACCCCTCCAGCCCGGATTACCGCTACGGCTGGTGGTGGTGGGGCACCTGGTACAACCATCAAAACATGCGTGACGAGCGCGCCGAAGCCTTCACCCCGCTGCTCTGGGAAGGCGTGTACACCTACACATACGTCACGCGTGCCACCACGCCGGGAACCTTCATCGTCCCGCCGGCCAAGGCGGAGGAGATGTACTCGCCGGAGGTCTTTGGCCGCACCGGGACGGATGTGGTGGTGGTGAAGTAGACGGTCCCGCGGGAGAGCACCGCGGGATTACAGACCGAAGACCGATGACCGACGACCGCAGACCGTCCACGGCGGCAAACCGACGACCGACGACGGCAGACCAATGACCGACGACCGACGACGGAATACGAATGATGGGATAAAACAATAAAATATGAGGACCACCGAGATAGCACGAAGGCATAGTCCCCAGCGCAGCCCCGGAGTGCACTGCCCGGGGGTATGGTCTTCACCGGGAGGAGTAATTCAATGAGAATCTTTGTGCTTCTTTGTGCTTCCTTCGAGTTCTTCGTGTTTTAATGTTTTCTCTTCAACCCTGAAGCAAATGCCGGCGGGTAAGAAACCCGCCCTACAATTGCCGGTCATAGGGCAGGATGCCATCCCGATCGCAGATCGGGGCCAATCCTGCCAGACTTCTGGGTGTGCCAGCCCCATTTCTTGACACGCGAGAGTTTCGGGACAATAATAAACATGGGGAGTTCCTTTCTGTGTTCACCCAAAAATCGGATCCGGCGATAGTGTTTTTGAATTAAGGACCACACCGGCGGTTATGACCAGGTCAGGGAGATAAGCCATGAACAAAAAAATTGTGATGCTTGCAGGTCTTGGGAGTCGATCATGGTGTGCAGTATTGGCAGTGCTGCTGATCGTCGAGCTGCTTTTTGGGCTCGCGGGGGGAGGCGCCTGGCAGACGGCCAGCGCACAGGAGCCCGACTTGCCAGGGCAGCCTGACCAGGATTTAGAAGCCCGGTTCTGGTTCGAAGACAGCCAGATCGAGAGCGGCTGGCAGCCGGACTACCTCGGACTGGCCACTGGCAGCCCGGGCGCGCTGGCTGCTCAGCAAGGGATGTACAAATGGCCGTTAGCCGATGGCACTCCGTTTACGATCAGCCATGTCATCCAGTCCTACCAGTATTACGGGGGGACGCCGTATTTTCACCACGGGATGGATCTGATGGCTCCTTATGGTACAGAGATCTACAGCCGGTCCGGAGGCCAGGTGATCAATGTTGAACGCTATTCCACCATGTACCTGTATTGGGAAGTGGCGGTGCTGGACCCGAACGGCTATATCTGGGTGTACCACCACATAGAACGGCGCTCGATCCCGCAGCTGATCTGGGACAAGTTTGCCGAATGGCAGGCTGATCCGGTGAACGGCGGGTTTATCCCGCCCGATACGCACATCGGCAACATAGTCAAATGGACGGATAAGGCGTTTCACTCAAGGCGCTTCAACCACCTGCACCTGAATATCCTGGGAGCAGGGGGAGCCTACCTGAATGGCTTTGGGTTCCACAATGCACTGGCGGATACGGAAGCGCCGGAAATCCTTGGGGTTGGCCTTCTGCGGGGCAAGGTTATCGAAGCGGGGACACAGACTCTGGGAGACTACAGCCTGTATGTGCACGCCCGCGACCTGGTGCTGGACGAGATGTACTATGTACCCCCGTATGAGGTGTCCTTTAGCGTGGATGGCGGACCTGTGAATACAACCTGGCGCTTTGATGATTTGCCGGGCGGCGCCAACGATAAGATTTACCTCAACGATTTTTACGTCTCTCCCACCTGTGGGGATTATCACTGCCGGGAGTTTTATATCGACCTCGGCTTTATCCGGGAATCGCGCTTCGCATTCCCATCAACTTCAGGGGAGCACACGGTGGTGGTGTCGGTTAGCGATTATGCCGGCAACATGGACAGCCAGTCATTCCACTACACGGTCACGGCGCCGCCGGTGGGGATGACTGTCTGGCAGGATCAATTCGAGAGCGACCTGGGCTGGGTGATCAATCCGGATGGCACAGACACAGCCCGCCTGGGCTTGTGGGCGCGGGGCAACCCGGATGAGACTGAATTGGATGGAATTAAGCAATTGGGCACGACGGCGACCGGCTTAAATGACCTGGCGACTGGACTCCCGGCTGGGCCTAATGCCCACAGTTATGAAGTGGATGGCGGTGTCACCTCGATCCGTTCACCCAGCTTCAGCCTGCCTGCTGCTGGGGATCTGAGCCTGTCTTTCTTCTACACCCTGGCGCACAGCCTCAATTCGTCACCGGATGATTATTTACGAGTGACGGTAGTGGGCTCTGCTAGAACGATCGTGTTTGAAGAGTTCGGCGCTGCTGAGGATGACGATGGAAGCTGGGCGCTGGCTACCGTGAGCCTGAATGCGTTTGCCGGGCAAACGGTGTACCTGCTGGTGGAGGCGGCTGACGGCGGCCCGGCCAGCCTGGTAGAGGCGGCGATTGATGATGTGTTGATCGTCAGCAGCGAGGCAGACTAGATCACATAGTTCTCTGGGATTTACCGCCTCGCAAACGGCAGCAAGACATCGTAGTACGGCTGGATGCCCGGCCAGAAACCGCCTTGCAGCACAAGTACGCCGCCTCGCAGCGTGCCGCTGGCGTCATGCTGGCCGAGGGTGCCGTTCAGCAAGAAGCTGCCTCCACTGCTGCGCATCACGCCGCCAGAGTCATAGGTGTTCCAGGTCAGGTCGTACCCACCGCCCGTCTGCGCGCTGACCGTGCTCTTTGGCGTGCCATTCCCCAAAATGATGATCATGGCAACCAGGACCAGGGTCATAAGGATGCGTAATGTTGTTTTCATCTCCCCCTGCCTTTCAGTAGATTAACACCATGATGGGACCATCTGCTCCATTCCCATTTTGGTCGAAACGGAAGAAATCCAGGCGGGTGGTGGTGCTGCCGGGGCCATAGGTCACGATGCGGACAATGCCGGCATTGGCAAGCGCGGTTACGAAGCGGTTATCGCGCACATCAAACCCAAAATCAATCGTACACCTGCCGGGCCCGCTGCCGTTGATGATGCTGATGGGGGCGGCTGATGCATTATTGAAAGCACGATAGATCGAAGAGCTGCTCTCATGACACCAGGCAAACACGCCCGCCTTTACAAAACCATCGCCTTCAACAGATTGCTTGGCATCCCCAGCCGCATAAAGTGCGCCACCACTGGTGGAATTTGTGGAGTCGGAAAAGTAGCCACCAAACTTTGTAATCGAGTTAGTGTCACCGAAAATACCGTGACCATCCGCGCTGCTGAAGTAACCGCCTAAAGAAGAAGATGTGCTCACACCCTTAACGCCGGCCTCGACTGAGGTAGTGCTGTTGGTCTCGCCGTAGACCCCATTATCGGCGTTGCTGCCACCGGTGCTCAACCCGCGCACCCCGTCGCCGCCCGCGCTGGAACCCAGGAAGGAGGGCGAGTTGGTGCTGGCAGAGCTGTTAGTCACAGAAAAGATTGGAGCGCTGGCATTCGAGATGGTATGGGCGAAGGGCAGGCGCAGTCCCAGCGCGAACGGCGCAGCATACAGTGGCTCCCGCGGGGTAAGCGTGGTGTAAATGCCTGGTCCGGACGGGCAGCGCACCTGGATCTCCAAGAACAGCCTGCGGCCGTCAAACACGCTGCCGGGCACATCGATCTGCACCGTGAACAGGCCGCTGCTGACTGCAACGGCAGCATCGCTATCCGTCGCCAGTGAAGCCCCGCCGCTGACCACATCGAAGATATCCCAGATGAAATCGCAGCTCCCGCTGACCGGCGTCCCGCTTTTTTTGAGCTGGCCCTGGTAGGAGAAAGAGCTGGGTATTACAGCTTCGGGGTTTTCAACCTCGTACACAACCGGTTCGGGCTCATCAACCGGTAGCGGTGGTTCGCCATCCTGGGCAACGCTGGTTCCCAGGGAATAGGACAATAAGGCCACCAGGGCCAACATACCAATCAAAACCAAAACGATTTGACGGTTCATCGGTTCCCTCCTTTAGAATATTCATCATAATTGTGGAACGGGCTTTGATTTCACTATAGCATTATTGTCCGGACAAGTCAAAGATTTCGCTTGTTTGTGACATAAGTCACAAGATATTGGGATACTTTGCACTGATCCCCCATTACCAATCCCTTTAGAATATTTGCACAACTTCCGCCACCAGCAACCAACCAAAGGGACCTGCCCGATGAAGAAGCTGCTCGCCATAGTGTTGCTCCTGATCCTGGGTATTGTGGGGATCCAACAGGTACGTGCGGCCCTGGTTGTCCCCAACGAGATCAGCAGCCCGGCACACAGCCCGGCGAAATCGGCAACCTGGAATCCCCGGACAAATGCGACAACTGCCACGGCGGCTACAACCCGGCCGTGGAGCCAGCCTTCAACTGGCGCGGCAGCATGATGGCCAACGCCGGGCGCGACCCGATATTCTGGGCGACGATGGCGATCGCCGAGCAGGATTTCGACGGCTCGGGCGACCTGTGCATCCGCTGCCACAGCACCGGCGGCTGGTATGGCGGCCGCTCCACACCCACCGACGGCTCCGGGCTGACGGCCGGCGACGCGGACGGCGTGGACTGCGACACCTGCCACAAGATGACCAACACCAACAACCGCGAGCTGCCTGGGCGTGATGACCGCGCCCTTCATCGCCAACGATGAGCAGACGCCAGCCACCGGCTACTACGGCACGGGCATGCTCTCCCTCTGGGCCGGCACGAGAAGCTCGGGCCATACACCGATGCGGACGCCCGCCACAGTTCATCCAATCCAAGTTCCACCGCGATATCGAGCTTCTGCGGCTCCTGCCACGACGTCTCCAACCCGGCAGTGGGCGACCTGGCGCACAACAACGGCGCGCAGCCGACCGGCGACCCGGTGGTTCCAGCGGCGTCCCGGGCTCGCCGTCGAATAGAAAGGCGCCTTCAACAACTTCCCCTACCAGTACGGCGTCGTCGAGCGCACATTCAGCGAGTACATCGCCGGGACGCTTTCGAAGACCCTGGTCTCCAGCTACAACAGCCTGCCCGCCGACCTGAAGGCTGGGGCGATCCAGGCGGCCTACAACAGCGCCAGGCGGCAACTATGCCGATGGCACGGCCCGCTATTTCAGCTGCCAGACCTGCCACGTGCCGGCGACCACCGGCGTGGGCTGCAACAAGGCTGGCGTACCCACCCGCAGGACCTGCCGCTGCACGATATGACCGGCGGCAACTACTGGATGCCCGAGCGATCCTGTACCAGAACACCCAGGGCACCCTGCGTCTGGGCGGCGGTCTGACCGCTCTCAGATCGACGCCATCGAGCCGGCAAGACTGCGCGCCAAGCAGCAGCTTGACCTGGCGGCCTCGCTGTCGGTCAGGGCAATACACTGAAGGTGACCAACCTGACCGGGCACAAGCTGATCTCGGGCTACCCGGAAGGGCGGCGCATGTGGCTGAACATCAAGTGGTACGACGCCGCGAGTCAACTGCTGCGCGAGGACGGCAAGTACGATGTCGCTGCACGTGACCATCAATGGCGTCGCCCGGTCAAGATCGATCCTGAACCTCGACGACCCCAACACGAAGATCTATGAAGCCCACTACGGCATGACCCAGGAATGGGCCAACCAGCTGCTCGTCTGGGCTATCCCGCCTAACCTGCCGCTGAGCTACGACCGGATCACCGGCGAGGTGGACTACACCCTGGGCCAGCTGGCCGCCCAGGCACCGGGACAGATCCACGAGACCTTCCATTTTGTGCTGAACAACACCGTGGTCAAGGACAACCGCATCCCGCCATACGGTATGACTTACGATGAAGCCCGCAAGCGCAACACCTTGCCAGTCCCGGCTACCCAGTATCGGCAGCCCGGCCGCTGGCGGAACCTTCAACTATTGGGACGAGCTTCACGCTCAACCCGCCGGCCTGGGCCGCATACAGCGCAGATCAGCCTGCTCTACCAGCCGACCAGCTGGGAGTATATCCAGTTCCTGTATCTGGCCAACAACGGGCAGAACGCTTTCTTGCCGACGAAGGGACAATTTGCTGAACGCCTGGAAAAACACCGGGATGGCTAATCCTTATGTGATGGCTACTGCCGCCTGGGGCAATCCCATTCCTCCTACAAACACGCCTACGCCTACTCCGACCGCTACCAGTACATCCACCTCCACGCCTACCGCCACGGCGACCAACACCCTCACGCCTACCGCCACTGCGGACCAACACGCCAACCAGTACGGCTACCACTACCGCAACCAACACCCTCACGCCTACCGCCACGCCGACCAACACGCTAACCAGCACGGCTACCGCCACCGCCACTAGCACACTCACGCCCACCGCCACCAATACCCTGACGCCCACGGCTACCGCTACTCTCACACCTACCGCGACCGCAACTGCCACCGCCACGCATACTCTCACGCCTACGCCTACTGCCACGCGGACTCCCAGCCCCACTTCGCCGCCGCTTATATATTCCCCTGTTTACCTCCCCTGTTGTTCGTACCTTAAGGTCTAAAGAAAACGGTAGATCACAAAAAACCGCAAAATTCTGCCGGATGCTTTTCGTGGCTTTCGCGCACTTTCGAGAGATTCGTGTTCCAAAGCTGCATGTATCGCCTGGATCACCTCATCCGGCCGGCGGGTGGAGAAAGATACCTCCTGCACCGGGCCTGCCGGGCGGGCCAAGTTACGACGACACGCGGATACTCGAGGAAATTGAAGTTGGCCCGGTAGCGCCCGTTCACATACATAAAGTGGATTCCCGCGCCGCCATAGCGCTGTAATGGCTGGAGCACATCCAGGCGGTAGTCCGCCACGTTTGCCAGGGGCACGCTCCAGCTGAACACGCCAAACTTCAACCGGAGCGAGTCGTCGTCCAGCCTGATTCTGAGCTCTCGGTAATTTATCGTGTAGAAGGAGAATAGAGCGCCAAAAAACAGGGATACTCTTGTGATCCAACCGGCCCGCCGGGCTTGCAGGCGCCAGGCGCTAAAGGCCAGGGCTTCAGCAGCCAGCGCCAGGAAAAATAGGGAGGTTTTTCTTGAACTGACAACCTCCTGGTAGATGATTTCAGCGGCCATCGTGATCCTCCTTATTTCAGATGTCATCCTGAGCGGAGCGAAGGATCTGGATCCTTCGCTTTCTTCACTACATCCGGAAATTCGTCACTCAAGTCCGGTGGGCATGGGATCGCTTCGATCATAGGGCGCATTGATGGATACGCAGATGATTGGACCTGCCGATCCTCTCTCTTGTCCAAAAACTCTGAGACCATTTCCATAAGACTCCAGATCCTGAGGATCCTTAATACCAAATACCCAGGCGACGTCCAGACCCGAATCAATTCTGAAGTGCAGACGGACAAGTTTTTGCCATATTCTCGATGTATAGCGCTCATGCACCACATCCAGAACAAGTTGCGATTGAGAAAATCTTTCTCCGATCCGTTTTAAAAGCCATTGAGCATCTATTGGGGGTATCCAATGGAATAATCCTTCGGCAATGAGAAGGAAATCTGTGTTTCCATTCATGGTTACTCGATCAATCCACGCAAGTTCCAGGACTGAGCTGCCGATCATTTCATAGTCGGTATGATCCTTCAGGATCTCTTTTTTCAGCTCGATTACTTCTGGCAGATCCAACTCGATATAGTTGCACTGTGCATGGTCAATTCGCCAGAATCGGGTGTCAAATCCGCAGGCAAGGTTGATTACCGTGCATCGGGGATTGTCTGCGATGAAGCGGTTGGCAATGTTGTCGAAAGCCCGCAGCCTGTATACGCCTGCTTTTGCATCTCGCGCTTGAATTCCTGCATAGTATCGTTTCCTCTTGTTGATCCAACGTTTTTCTTCCTCCGATGCCAAAGCCATCAGTCGTTCTAAACAGAGCACTGCCATTGGGTCATTGAATCCAGAATTATCCTCTGGGCTTCTATGGCACGGCAAATCAATAACAGAATGGAAGTTCGCGATACCTGGGATAAGTTCATGTTTGTTGGAGAAAAAGGAATATTGCCTGGTTTTTCTGTGTAAATTAAAATATAATGAATATGTATTTTAGTCCCACTTGCTCTGGTGGGGACAAAATAGAAGTATAAAACACAAATTGCTGCTCTGTATTTTCCTAATATACCCGCACCAATCCGATCATTAAGGAGGATGTTCCCATGACCAACGAAATTCCAGAGAGAAAAATCGTCATTCTGGACTTTGGCAATAAGAAGCGCAAAAAAATCAAGCGCCTGCGCAAGGGAAAAGGTCCGTTGATGGAAAGTGTCAAGGAAGCTGTCCAGGAAATTGAGCAGGCCGGCACACTCCCAGCCGGCAGCCCAGTCGTGGTTGTAGTGGTCAAACAAAGCCGAAAGCGCGGTATGTTTAGCCGGTGGTGATCGGCATCGAGGCTATCATGGAAGTCAAAACCATCCAAAAGGACAAGAAATCGCCACTGAAGTCTGTATATATCTTGCAGGAAGATGCCGGCGGCGTTGTAGTTCGAGAGAAAGTGTACGAGCGCAAACGCCGCCGCGGATCTAAACGGCTGCGCCCCTTCGAGAAGGCCATGCGCCGCATGGCCAGTGCGGAAGGAACCGCAGCCGACAGCTACCTTTCGCGTCATAATCGGTCAAACTCCAAAAAGAAAAACGGCTGGATCAAAGACCTGGATAAAAATGTGATCAGGTCTTCACGCAAGGGCTTACGCAAGCTAAAAATCCGCATCTTGTGATCCGTTTGCCGTGGTATTGCCTGGACGCCGGTTGGATTGCCTCCGGCGGCGGTGGTACTTGCATGATTGGCTGCTGCCAACCATCTGGCCGCGTGTCTGTGACTTGTGCTGGAAGTATTAGCTGTAAAGATTGAGCACCTATGCTGAAACCAGAACTCGTCCCAACTCCCCTGGTAAGCCCCAATGAACGCCCGCCCATCCAACTGGTTGCGATTAAAAAACCGACTCGCCAGGCAACCCTGAAGCTGCTGGGGCGCCTGGTAAAATTTGGCGGCTCCTTGTGGTGGGATGTAAAGGTCCACCACACACAGCTGGATATCATCGCCAGGCGTACCCATGCTTTCCTGGAAGACCTGGGAGGGCTGTGGATTAAAGCAGGCCAGCTCATTTCGATGCGCATCGACCTTGTGCCGCGTGAGATAGCCGACGAATTGTCCAATTTGCAATACCGGGCGGATGGATTTCCTTTTGAGATCGCCAGGCCAATTGTGGAAGCGGCGATCGGACGACCGATAGAAGAGGTCTTCGACGTATTCGAGGAACAACCTTTCGCTGCAGCCTCCATTTCACAGGAGCACCGCGCTCATTTGAGAGCCGAGAATGTCTGGGTGGTTGTCAAGGTCCAGCGCCCCGGTATTCAAGACATCTTTTCGCGCGACTTTCGCCTGATCACCTGGCTTTTCAAGGTATGGGGTTGGTTTCCGCGATTGTCCTTTATGAGCCTGGATGGCTTGCTGCGCGAGCTGATACAAATGATGAAAGAGGAGCTGACCTACAGCTATGAGCTGGGCAATATGCTCCGCATGCGCAAGCTCTTACGCAAGCATAAAATCTATGTTCCCAAACTATTCACAGCCTACAGCGGAGAACACGTCATCACCATGGAGGAGATTTCCGGCGTGGTGATGACGGATTACCTGCGGATGGTGCAGTCGGACCCGGATCGGGTGACGGGTTGGTGTGAACAGAACCAGGTTGACCCGCGGAAGGTCGGACGTCGCTTAATGTTTACTTTTTACCGGCAGCTGTATGAAGACAACCTCTTCCACGGCGATCTGCACCCGGGCAATATCATCCTGCTGCGCAACAGCCGTTTTGCACTGATCGATTTCGGCACGATCGGCAACCTGGAAAAGCGCTTCCTGGAAGCCTACCGCGAAGTTGCCCGGGCAACCTCACAGAAGGACTACAGCCAGGCTGTTGAAGTGTACCTGCTGATGTGTGATCATGTGCCGGTGCTGGACCTGGCCGCCTTACGCGGAGAGATGGTAGAGGCCTACCGCGCCTGGGAATCGCGCGTCCACGCCTATGGCACCTCCTACATGGATAAGGCGATTTCCGGAGCTATGGCTGCCGATTTACAGAACATTGCGGCTCGCTACCATGTCAACCCAAGCTGGCAGTATCTGCGCGTGGCTCGAGCGATCACCACCCTGGATGCTAACCTCAGTGTCTTACTGGGCGACGCTAACCCGGTGAAGATTCTCAAGCAATATTTTCGGCAGGCGCAAAAACGGGCTGTGCGCGAGACCACCCACAACCTCACCTCCCGAGTGGCCAGCACTGCCTCGCAGGTATCCACACTGATCGACCGGACATCCTCGCTGCTGAGGCGCGGTGAGATTGAAATGGAAGGCGTCCAGACGACGACCCACTATCTGTTCAGCCTGATCTTCAAAGGGCTCCGGATTGTCGCCGGGGGATTCTTGATCCTGTTTACTTTTGATTTCCTATCACAATATCACCAGCGGGCAGTCGCAGGCATCCACGGGCTGCTGGGCAGCCTGGGGGGAGACCTGACGGACTTCGTCCCGGATTACAGCTATGGGGTTTCCATCCTGGCCATGTTGACCTGCCTGATATTGTTCATCCTGTTCCACAAGGCAGTGAAACGGGTGAACCGGCGCTCGACGCGGCTGCCCAGTGGTGATTTGTCAGATTGGTAAAGCTACTCGCACTAAGTGGGCCACGCAAACCGATTGTCATCCTGAACGACCTTCGGTTCCGAACGGAGTGAGGAAAGTGAAGGATCTAGACCCTTCGCAAACTCAGGGTGACACCTGAAATTAGGTGTAGCGAAACCGTTAAATCACTATTAGCGCGAGTAGGGCACACGCTGGACCACGAAAACCACGAAAGGCCACGAAATTCAGCTCGATGCTTTTCGCGGCTTTCGCGTTCTTTCGTGTGATTTGTGTTCCAACCTCCTTTGGCGACTCCTGCAGTTCCTTCCAATCGTTGGTTAGCGGCGAAGTGGAGCGCCCACCTCTGCTGTTTTTGCGCGGGGCGGTCGTCCGTCATCCGTCCTTCGTCGATCGGTCGGCCGTCAGATTTTGTGGCATAATTTATCCATTCTTTCACAACCACAGGAGCACATCCTTATGACCACCCAAACCATCACCTGGGAGAGCGGGACAGGCGCTGCCCCGCCCCCGCCCGAAGCGCGTGGCCTGCCCGTGCTGGGCTCCGCCCTGGATTTCCTCAACCGCCCGATGGAGCTGTTTCTGGAAAATTACCGGGCGCTCGGCCCGATCTTCCGCATCCGGGCCCTCAACCAGAACTACGTCGTCCTGGCCGGGCTGGAGGCCAACCTGTTCCTGGCCCAGGCAGGCGAAGAATATTTGACCAGCGAGCCGCTCTTCGGCGACTTTGCCCGCGAGATGGGCGCCGAGAATTTCACCGTTGCCCTGGACGGCGACCCGCACCGGCACCTGCGCCGCATCCAGCGCTACGGCTACTCCAAACAGGCGATGGCTCCGCACCTGGATACCATGTACGCCACCGCGCAGAAGTGGGCGCGCTCCTGGCCGCAGGGAGAGACATTCCCGGTGCGCGACCAGGTGCAGCGCATCGTCTTCGACCAGCTCGGCCCGGCGGTCGCCAATCACGACGCTTACGCGGAGTTCGAAGAGGTGCGCTACTACTTCAACACGCTGATGAACGTCTTTACGATCAAATTGTGGCCGAAGTTCATGCTCTACTCCCCCCGCTACCGGCGCTCCAAGAAAGTTGTCCACCAGATGGGTATGCAGGTGCTGGCGGAGCACGCCGAGGCGATGGGTGCCGAAGCGATGGGCGGCCGCTCGCGCGACCTGATCGACGATATGCTGGCGGCCAAAGATCTGCATGGTAATCCCTTCTCGCAGGGCGACCTGCTGGGCAGCACCATCGGACCCTTCTTCGCCGGGCTGGATACCGTCGCCAATACGCAGAGCTTCCTGCTGTATGCCCTGCACAAGCATCCGGAAACTCTCGCCCGGGTGCAGGCCGAGATCGACGAGCATTTCTCGGGCGACGAGCTGCCCCCCATGCGCCAGCTGCACGAATTCAAGGCCCTGTACGGCGCCGTGCTGGAGACCTTGCGTATGTACCCGGTGGCGCCTTTCACGCCGCGCGGCGCCTCCAAGCCCTTCACCTTCGCCGGGCATCGCGTCGAAGCCGGCGAGCAGGTGATGGTCGCCAATGGACTGACCCACTTCCTGCCGCAGTACTTCCCCGAGCCGCAGCGCTTCGACATCGACCGCTACTCCCCGCCGCGCGACGAGCACCACCAGGGCGCCGGGATATTCGCGCCCTACACCCTGGGGGCGCACACCTGCCTGGGCGCGGGGGTAGCCGAGCTGCAGCTGATGATCACCACCGCCGCTATCCTCAGGGCGGTGCGCCTGGCGTTTTCCCCGCCGGATTACCAGCTCAAAATTATCATGACCCCCATCCCCAGTCCGGAGTGGGGATTTCAGATGAGGGCGAGCAATCGAAAATAATAGCAAACTACAAAGGGCGTACTGAGCACCATCCACGTATACCAATCACGAATACCCTAATGGATGTCAGCCTGTCATTAGTGTATTCGCGGGAAATCATTCGTGGATGGTTTATTTCCTGCACCTATCCTGTGAAACTTTGACCGGGTATCCCGCAGCATTTAAAATGCACTATGCGTTCTGCGTCCTTCAATGTACAATCCAAATGTTATCCAAATTCCATTAATTCAGGTTCAGGAGACCTTTATGACCCCCGAAAAACAGCGATTAGACGAAGCCCGTGAGCAGAAAATCCCCTGGCGCAAGTGGGGACCTTACCTGAGCGAGCGCCAGTGGGGCACGGTGCGCGAAGATTACAGCGAGAACGGCGATGCCTGGGGCTACTTCACCCACGACCAGGCCCGCTCGCGGCCTATAAGTGGGGCGAGGACGGGCTGGCCGGCCTCTCCGACGACCAGCAGCTGCTGTGCTGGTCGCTGGCGCTGTGGAACGGCGCCGACCCGATCCTCAAGGAGCGCCTGTTCGGGCTGAACAACGCCGAAGGCAACCACGGCGAGGATGTCAAGGAGTACTACTTTTACCTGGACAGCACCCCGACGCATTCTTATATGAAGTACCTGTACAAGTACCCGCAGCGGGCCTTCCCCTACGACCAGCTGGTGCAGACCAACAAACGGCGCAGCGCGCGACGAGATGGAGTACGAGCTGCTCGATACCGGTGTTTTCGACGAAGATCGCTACTTTCGATGTGTTCGTCGAAGTTGCCAAGGCCGCTCCGGAGGACATCCTGATCCGCATCCGGGCTGTCAACCGTGGACCCGACCCGGCCGAGCTGCACATCCTGCCGCAGTTGTGGTTCCGCGATACCTCCTGGCTGGAGAAAGATGCCCCCATCCCTGAGTTATCCGCCGTGGATGCAGCCAAAGGCTACCAGGCTATCCGCGCCGTGCATGCCACGCCTGGGCGAGTATGTCCTGTACTGCGAAGGAGACCCCCGAGCTGCTGTTTACCGACAACGAGACCAACCGCCAGCGCCTGTTCAACCAGCCCAACCCCACCCCCTACGTCAAGGACGCCTTCCACGAGCTACGTGGTCGGCGGCTCGCCACGAAGCGGTCAACCCGGCGCTGAAGGGCACCAAGTCGGCCGCCTATTACCGCCTGGTGATCCCTGCCGGCGAGACTCAAGAAGTCCACCTGCGCCTGTGCGCCGCCCCGCGCTAACGAATTTCCAGCCCTTCGGAAGAGCCTACCAATCCATTGTTCGCTGCCGCCTGCGCCGAGGCAGACGACTTCTACGATGCCATCACTCCGGCCCCGCTCAATGATGACCAGCCGCATGGTCATGCGCCAGGCGCTGGCCGGCATGCTGTGGACCAAGCAGTATTACTTCTATCGATCTGGATACCTGGCTGGAGGAGCACGGCGCCAATCCCGTCTCGGGCGGCAAGCGCAAGATCGCGCAACAGCGATTGGTACCACATGATCAACGACCACATCATCTCGATGCCCGACAAGTGGGAGTACCCCTGGTATGCCGCCTGGGACCTGGCCTTCCACACCATGGCTCTGTACCTGGTGGATCCCGATTTCGCCAAGCAGCAGCTCGAGCTGATGCTGAGCGACCTGTACCTGCACCCCAACGGCCAGATCCCGGCCTACGAGTGGAACTTCAGCGATGTCAACCCGCCGGTGCATGCCTGGGCAACCTTCTTCAACTACACACGCAACGAGTCAATGCGGACCGGAGCAGAGTCGACTTTTTGAAAAATATTTTCAATAAGCTGCTGCTCAACTTCAACTGGTGGGTCAACCGCAAGGACCCCGGCGGGCGCAACGTGTTCAACGGCGGCTTCCTGGGGCTGGATAACATCGGCGTCTTCGACCGCAGCGCCGCCGCTGCCCACCGGCGGCCACCTGGAGCAGGCCGACGGCACCGCCTGGATGGCGTTTTACTGCCAGAACATGCTCTCTATCGCCGTCGAAATGGCCAAGTACGACCGTACCTACGAAGAGTTCGTGCTCAAGTTCGTGCAGCATTCCTGTGGATCGCCGGCTCGATGGACCGCGTGGGAGACAACCAGGATGAGCTGTGGGATGAAGAGGACGGTTTCTACTATGATGTGCTGGTAATGCCGGACGGCAGCGCCCAGCGCATTAAGGTGCGCTCGATGGTCGGATTGCTGCCCTTGACGGCGGTGACCGTCTTCGAGCCGGAAGTGTTGGAGACCATGCCGGAGGTGCTGGATCGCATTCGAGCATTCACTGCCAAGCGCCCGGAGCTGACCGCCAACATCCACCCGATCGGCAAACCCGGCTACCGCGGGCGGCGCATGCTCTCGCCGCTGAACGAGGACAAGCTGCGCCGGGTGCTGGCTCGCATGCTGGACGAGAGCCGCTTCCTCAGCCCCTACGGCATCCGCTCGCTCTCCCGCTGGCATGCCTGGAGCATCCCTTCTCCGTCAATGTGGGCGGCCAGGAGTTCAGCGTGGCCTACCTGCCGGCCGAGTCGAATACCGGCCTGTTCGGCGGCAACTCCAACTGGCGCGGCCCGGTGTGGATGCCGGTCAATATCCTGCTGATTCGCGCCTTGCTGTCTTACTACAGCTATTACGGCGACGATTTCAAGATCGAATGCCCCACCGGCTCCGGGCAGATGATGACCCTGTACGAAGTAGCCCGTGAGATTGGCCTGCGCCTGGCGCGCATCTTCGAGAAGGATGCCGAAGGACGCCGCCCGGTCTTTGGCGGGGCGGAGAAATTCCAGAGCGACCCCGAATGGCGCGATTACCTGCTCTTCTACGAGTACTTCCACGGCGATAACGGCGCCGGCCTGGGCGCTACCCACCAGACCGGCTGGACCGGCCTGGTGGCGCTGCTTTACAAGGTGTTCGGCAGCTACACCCCCGAGCAGTTCCTGCAGACGGATGTGTCGTTTAAAAGTGTGCTGACGACAAACGACCGATGACCGACGACCGCTGACCGAAGACGGCTGGTACAGGCCATATAAGCGCCCTCGCTCCAACGGCCTGTGTTTTTTCACCCCTCTGCGGCCAGCCGACCAGCTCGCGCAAGAATTGTGCGGAAATTACCCCAGCCGGGTAAAAGATTGAAACACAAAGTCCACTAAGTGGGCACAAAGAGGCACCAAGGTTTTTATAAAAAATCTTTGTGCCTCTTCGTGCTTGCTTGGCGCTCTTCGTGTTTTAATATTTTTAGCGCCTCACCATCGGCAGAAACATCGTCGATCCTTCCCACATCACCTGCAGTGCCAGGACGCTGTAGCCGTAAGGCGACTCCTGGCTGCCCTGCACGAACTTAACCCGGAAGCTCATAGCGATCACCTGGGCCGGCGTGAAGGTGAACGGTCCGCTTGCACCGGCGGTCCCCAGCTGTTCGAAGCCGCGCACACCCTGCTCCTGCCCTTCGATCACTGCCGTGGCGCCGGGTGGGCCGCCGCTCCAGCTCACCTGGATATTGCCATTCGCCAGCCGGGTAGCAGTCACAGCCTGGGGGGCGGCCAGACTGACCTGGCGGGTCGTGCCGCTCAGGAAGTTGGACGGCAGGCTCTCTCCGCTGGCGTTGATCGCAATCAACCGGTAGTAGTAAGTGGCGTTGGCGGCCAGCTCGCCGTCGATCTGGCTGGTTGCACCCGGGGCAGGGGATGCCACCGGCGCATAGGGTCCGGCGGCGGTTGCGCTGCGCTCGAGGCGCAGGCCGGTGATCTCGCTGCCGGATGGCAGGCTCCAATCCACTTTCAGGCGATCGGCGCCTGCCGCCGTCACTGCTGTCAGGGTTGGGCTGCCGGGCATTAATGGCAGGCTGCGCAGGCTGCCGGTCAGGCTGGTAAAGTCCGAGTCTGCACCTGCCGCGCCACCCAGTGCCTGGATGCGGTAGCTGTACATCTTGCCCGGCAGCATGGAGCTATCCGTGAAAACAGCCGTTGCCGGCGGCAGCACCGCCAGGTCTTCCCAGGCGCTGTCGTCCTGGCTGCGCTGCAGCAGCATGCTGTTGCCGGCGCCGGGCTGTCCGGCGGGCGGCAGGTCCCAGTTCAGCTGCATTGTCAGGATCACGTTCTGGTCTGCGTTGAGCAGTTTCTTCGGCATGGCATACAGGTTGATTGGAGGCTGAGCCCAGCCTTCCGTGAAGGCCATCACCCGCCCGGCGCCGGTCTGCACGAAAACCGACCGCCCGTAGCCGATGGCGATCGAGCCGCCGTTAGGTGATGCCCCCAGGTAGCCCACACTTTTTACTTCTCCGGTGTAGGGGTCGCGCCTTTGCAGGTAGTCGCCGCTCGTCACCCACAGGGCTTCGGCGCTGTAAGCCGGGAGCCCGCGCAGGTTGGTCACTGCGGCCGTCCAGCTGGCGCCGGTCAGGCCGATGGTCAGGCTGTAGAGGAAGTTATTTTGCGCGCCAACCAGCACCTGCCCACCGGGTCCGGCAATCGGTCCCAGCGACACCGGGCTGCCCAGGCTGAGGTAACCGGTATCTTGCAGCGTGACCGGGTCCTTGCGCACCACCAGCCCGTCGGCTGCCCCGGCGTACAGCGAGTTGTTGGCGTACAGCAGCGCGGTGGTGTACGGCGCACCGCCGTCATTGCTGCTTTTAGCGCACAGCCCGGCTGCCTGCGAGGGGCAGTACAGGTCCAGCCGCCAGATTTCCCCGGCGGAAGTGGCGAAATAAATCAGGCGGTCGGGGGTGACGGTCAGTGCTCCCACCGGCCGTCCGGGGATCGCCAGCGGTGTGCTGAAGCTGACGAACAGATCGTTTGAGCGGCGGTAGATCGTCCCGCCGGGCCGCACCAGGACAATCTCGCTGTTGTTGCCGGTTACATCTTGCACGGCGATAGCGATCATCCCGTCCGGGCCGACCACGGGCGAAGTCAGCGGCCCGCCGACCAGGTCCAGCGACCAACGCAGGGCGTAAAAAGTGCCCAAGGGGTGCTTCTCGAAGGCGTACAACCGGCCGTTGCGATCGACCACGTAGATCACGCCTTCGGAGGTCAAGGCCGGCGTGCCGAAGGCCGGCGCGTTCAGCGGCAGGCTCTGCTTGAGCTGGCCGTTGTTCAGGATGTCCAGGCTGCCGGCGTTGGCGAAGACCACGTTGTTATCCGGCCGCACCACCGGCGAAGGCTGCAGAGTGTCGAGCACCCGCGGCTGGGCGCTGTAGGTCCACAGCGGGGTGGGGAAGGACGGCCCGGTCAGTGGGCTGGAAGCGTTGCCCATGCTGCTCTGGCGCAGCATGGGCCAGGGGGCCATTACAGCGTCGGCGGCCGGGCTGCCCCAGTAGCTCAGTGTCGGGTCGCCGAACAGGGTGACATCGAAGACCCACCAGCCGGGCTTGGCCGGGTTGGCGTTGATTTGCTGCATCAGGATGCCAAGGTTGTCCCACAGCGCATCGCCCAGGCGCTGGTCGCCGGAGACCAGGCTCCTGGTCACCTGCAAACTCAACCTGTCCATCGTGCCCACCGGAACGGTGCCGGCTCCGCCTACCCAGGCAGCGCCGGCATTCGTGCGCAACAGGTTAGCGCCAAAGTTCCCGTCGGTTCTAAAATCGCCGGTTGTGCAGGAAGAAACAATCCAGATAGCGCCGTCGCCTTGCGGTGTGCTGATTTTGCCCAGGCCGTCATTAGTGAACAAATTTCCGCCCGCCATCTCCCAGATGCCTTTAGGCGGGTTGCCGCTGGGCTGGGTGGGGTTGGTCACCACCCCGTCGTTGTTGGCATCTCCTGCCCAGTAGGTTTTGTAGGCGCCGCCGGCGTTGCCGTGCCCGGCCAGGTAGACCAGCCCGTAGTCGTTGTTATTGAGCGCATTCACCACCAGCGTCTCGGTGACTACCTGCGGCGAGGTGAAGGGCGAGCCGCCCACTGACTGCGGCATGTTCTCGTAGTACACCTGTGGCTGGCTAAACCCGGCCGGGGCAAGTGCTTGAACGCGGATTTGCTCGGCGTAGTAGCTGCTGTCATAGCCGCTGTTGTTCAGGTTATCGCAGACGTGCTTAACCCCGTTGATGGTGACTTCGCCCTGGTAATACTGGCCATTGGGGTCGTCGGAAGGCGCCCAGCAGCGGCCGCGCATTACAAACATGCTGGCTGCCAGCAGCGCTTGCTGCCGGGAGGCGGGGGTCTGCTGCTCGAAAGCCATGCTGTTGTCCAGCGCGGCTCGAATTTCTTCCACCCCGCTCAGCGGCAGGCGCCCGACGGCAATGTCCGCCTGCCACAGGACGCCGCTGTCCGGCTGGTAGCCGTTCTGCTGGCTCTTGCTCGGATCGCCGAACATGCCGTCGCCCAGGCAGCCGTTATTGTTGCCGTCCCAGTTGCTGGTCAGGTCGGCGTAGTACCAATCGGTGATCCAGCCGCCCAGGTCATCGCGGCACTGCTTTCCCGGCTCGGTGATCAGCAGCGGGCTGGAGTCGACCCCGGCTGCCATGCGGGCATGCGGGATGACGCTGTCCGGGCCGACCAGCATCAGGTAGCGGAAGCGGCTGCCGTAGGTATTGCGCCGGGCGATCTCCAGGTTGCGAATGCGGTCGTTCAGCTGCGTACCGGGGAAATTGGCGTGGGCATCTTCCACCGAATACACTTCCACATCGAAGCCCAGGCGGCGCTTATAATCGGCAAATTTGGTCAGCGCGCCGCCGGAGATGACCGCCTGTGGAGCGACGATCAAGAAGTAGGGGCCGATGCCCTTGTTAGCCGCTGGGGGGATAGAGTTTTGCAGGTAGAAGTTGTTGTTGGGGTAGCTGCCCTGCGAATTTGTTCCGAAATCGATCAGGCGTGGGTCTGTGCTCAGTAAATTCCCCCGGTAAGCCTGGTAAGGGACGAAGCCGCGCGGCAGGCCGATGGCATCCAGCTCGATGCGATGCTGCGTATAGTCGTGAGTAGCCTGCAGGCTGTACGAGCCGTCCGAGGAAGTCAGAGTGGTATCGGCTACCACCCAGGGACTGTTGGGCATGCCGGCCAGCAGATTGACCCGCACACCGCCGACGCCGCTCTGTGGGGAGGACGGGTTGCGCGGCTGGTACTGCACTTTACCGCCGAAGGCGAAGGGTTGACCCTGCCCGCCCAGGGTGGCAGCCGCCCAGGTAGACGGGCTATTCCACACGGAGAGCGCCGGCCAGTCGCGGTTATCGCCGGTAAAATTCACCCAGTTTTGCGCCAGCTTCAAGCCAAAGGTGCTGCCCGGCGGCCCGATCAGGCTCAGGTCGATGCGGAACTCGGCCGTGTTTTGCGGCGTCAACCCGCAGCACGCGCGGAACTTGCCGCCCCACTGGTTGTCCGCCGTGCTGCTGGGGACGTAATCGCCCACGCCGTTTCCCTCTCGCACGGCAGTGGTATCGGTGTTGTAGATTTCGAAGGTCAGGTCGGCCGGCTGGGCCAGGGCGTCCCGGCTCCAGTCCCGATCCAGGTAGAGCGCCGTCCAGTTTGGCCCGGCATGCGTGGCCTGGGTCAGCGGGTAAAAGCAGGCCCATAGAGAACTGCCCGTGTGCATCAGGTAGGCTGTGGTGGTGGGGGCATTCCAGGAGACCGCCACCGGCACGGCATTGGCGTACTCGTTGGTCATGTCGCAGATGCCATCCAGCAGCGGCGCGACCTGCACCTGCGGGATGCGCAGATCGTGCGGCAGGGCGCCGTCCGGGTCCCAGGCGCCGCCCTGCACGCTGCCGTGGTGCTCCGCGGTATTCGAATTCAGTGCGTTGCCATCCAGCTTCCAATAGCCCAGCAGCGAGGAATCATAATCTGTAAAACTTGTAAACATGCGGTTGGCAATATAGTAGCTGCTATACGGCCGATCCCAGATGCGCACCTCGTCGATGCGCCCGGCGAAATAGTTGTGGGTGAAGCTGTTCACCAGGTCTGCGCCGATGCCCAGAGGGGTGCCGCCGGCCTGCCCGACCGTGCCGGGGTAAACCTGCACTTTATCGAGCATGCCGTTAATGTAGATCTTCTGCTCTGAGTTGTTGTAGGTCACGGCGATATGCGTCCACACGCCGGCCGGCACACTGCTGTTGCTGTCCACGAAGGAGGCCCCGCCGTTGGTCTGGAAGCGCACCTTGCCGCCGGCAAAGCTCAGGCAGTAAGACTGCACCCAGCCGTTGCATACGATTGACTCGCTGCGGCTGGCATCGTCCCGCCGCACCCAGGCTTCGATGGTGATACCGAGAGGGAAGTAGTTGAAATCGGGGTGGTAAGGGATCTGGATGTAGCTCAGCGGGAAACCGCTGCCCGGCAGATAGCCGAACATACGAAAACTGTAATTCGGCGCAGCCGCTTGCGCCTCCTGGGTCCGCACCGCATTCGGCAGGCCGAAGGTGGATACAATCAAGCTCAGGGCGAACACCAGTAAGATTAACTTCTTGATTTTCATGTTTGCTCCCTACAATCAGCCATATCCGGCTAATTTTGTCTATTTGTAGGCTGTCATTGTACATGCAACATGGAATGCTTGGGTCTCGCCCAGCGTGACAATTCGCGTGACAAATCTGATCATTTCATCTGTCACCATGAGCGAAGCGAAGAATCTCGACCCTTCGCAAGTATCGACATGATTCATTCTTGGCGTGCCTGGCGCTCTTAGCGGTTTATTATCGAGGCCTCAGCAACCTGGACAGTTTTTCTGCGTAATTAATACTAAAATGAAAATGCATTAAACAAGGAGGCTCATCATGAAAACCAAAACATTCCTGTTCACCCTGCTGCTCTGCCTGCTGCTGGCGCTGCCGGCTTGCTCCTTCACCATCGGCGACACCGAGTTCACCACCGTGACCGGCTCCGGGAACACCGTCACCGAAGAGCGCCCGGTTTCCGGTGTGGAACGCGTCAGCCTGTCCAACCAGGGCGACCTGACGGTGGTAATCGGCGATAGCGAGAGCCTGGTGATCGAAGCCGAAGACAACCTGATGCAGTATATCCAGACAGAGGTGCGCGGCGGCACACTGGAAATTTTCACCCAGAGCGGCGTCAATATGATGAATAAAGACCCCATCCGCTACACCCTGACCGTCAAATCACTGGAAGGGATCGAAATCAACAGCAGCGGGGGTGCGGTACTTCCGGCATTGACCGCCGACAGCTTCGAGATCAATATCAACAGCTCGGGTGATGCCGGCGTTGAAAGCCTGACCGCCGAGAAGTTGACGGTGCATATCTCCAGCTCCGGGAAAGTAGATATCGCCGGCGGAACTGTGTCCACGCTGGATGTCACCATCAGCAGCTCGGGCGACCTGCACATGGAGGACGTCGCAGTCCAGGACGCCAAAGTGAGCATCAGCAGCAGCGGCTCGGCTTACCTCCAGGTCAGCGGCGACCTGAAGGGCAATATCTCCAGCAGCGGTAATATCTACGTCAGCGGCAACCCGCAGGTGGATGTTGACACCAGTTCTTCAGGAAAAGTGGTTCAGAGATAGTTGAGTTCTTATTCAGCAATCGGCAGGTACAGGTCCATACTCCACTGGCCTGGAGGCGTTTCCTCGTACTGGATTTGCTCCTCAAGCCACTGGTGTGTCCCCATCTGGTAATCGCTGGCCTCCAGCCAGGTGGTCAGCTGCTGCCAGCCGTTGGGGATGCTCAGGTAGGGGTCATCCTGGAAGGGGGCCGGCAGTCGCAGCACGGCGTACAACCCGCCAGTGAAGCTTAGGATGCGCATCTCGCCTTCCGGCTCAACCTCCGGACCGACGACTATCCAGAACTCGTAGCCATAGTTCGGGCTGCCGGCGGAGGGATTCGGGTTATTGAAGCCGAAGATGCGATGCTGCGCAAGGTCGTCCAGGTAGCCGTGCGGCCCGGCCCAGGCTTGCAGCTTACCGAAGGCCTGCTCCTCCGGCGACGTGCCAAAGCCGTAGAAGCTGGCGGCGCGAAACGGCTCGAGTTTGACAATGCGTATAGCTGATGTAACCATAGAATTTTCTCCTTTGAAAATTAAACATTGAAACACAAAGAACACCAAGGAGGCACAAAGAAACACTAAGAAAAATATTTACAAAAAACTTTGTGCCTCTTCGTGCTTGTACTCCCCCGAGCTTGCCCCGGATGATCTGCTCCGGGATGCAACTCCGCGGGGCCTTTGTGATCTTCGTGTTTCAGTCTTGAGTTCATGCCATCATATTACCATTGCTACCCTGACATCTTATGTCAGGGTTTTGTGATATAAAGAAGGTGGAGGTAGTAGAATGCGTGCCGACCGACTGTTACAACTCATTCTCTTGCTGCAAACCCGTGGGCGCATGCCCGCGTGGCGCCTGGCGCAGGAGCTGGAGGTCTCCGAGCGCACGGTGTACCGCGATATCGTCGCCCTGAGCACCGCCGGCATCCCCGTGTATGGCGAGGCCGGCCCGCAGGGGGGCTTCTCGCTGGTGGATAGCTACCGCACCAGCCTGACCGGTCTGAGCGCCGGGGAAGCCCAGGCCCTGTTCATGCTCAACGTACCCGAGCCGCTGCGCCTGCTGGGGCTGGACGAAGCCTTGAAGACAGCCCTGCTCAAGCTCTCGGCGGCTTTGCCTGCCTTCCAGGCCGATGAAGAATATGTCCGGCTGCGATTCTATTTGGATACCGCCTGGTGGCCGCATGCCTCAGGCGGGCAGAATGCCGCCCCCCACCTGCACACTGTCCACCAGGCGGTGTGGCAGGATCGCTGCCTGCAGCTGCGCCTGCGCCGTTGGTCGGTTGAGGTGGAGCGCCTGGTGCAGCCCTACGCCCTGGCGTCGAAAGCCGGTGAGTGGTACCTGGTTGGCGCCGGGCAGGGCCGGCTGCGTGTCTACCGGGTGGCCGAGCTGCTGGATGCCCGTATGCTGGTTGACTCCTTCGTGCGTCCTGCAGATTTCGACCTGCCGGTCTTCTGGCGAGCGTGGTGCGCCCGGCAGGAGTCGATGCGCTCCGGCTACCAGGTGCTGCTGCGGGTGCGCGGCGATTTCGTTGCCGCCCTGGCCGCCGCCTTCGGGCCACAGGCCCTGGCGCGGCTGGAGCCGCCCGAAGGAGATGGCTCGCGCCGGCTTGCCTGGCGGTTCGCCTCGCTGGAGCAGGCCCGCGATCGCCTGCTGGGCATGGGTCGCGGCGTGGAAGTGCTGGAGCCGCTCGCCCTGCGCCGCAGCCTGCTGGACTATGCCGAGCAGGTGCTGGGGGTGTATTCCCAGAGGTAGTTTTTTCCCCCTTGACAGCTTTCGAGTCGTCCGTATAATTAGTTAGCCTAACTAATTAATGAGGTCGACTATGGAACAGCTGTTGCGTGAATTCATCAATACCCTGGACTTATCCCTCAAAAAGATGCTCCGGGAAGCCGGGGATGGCTCGGCGTTCGCCGGCTTGACCATTCCACAGCTCAATTACCTGGAAGCGATTCACGCCCTCGGCGAGCCGACCATCACCGATCTGGCCGGGCGCTTGAATTTCTCCAAGGCTTCGGTCACCGCCGGGGTGCAGAAGCTGGTCGAGCTGGGTTATGTGCATAAAACGCAGTCCACTGCCGACCGGCGGGTCGTTCATGTCGGCCTGACTGCTTCCGGCGCAGAGCTGGCCGCGGCAAAAACCCGCGCCTTGAGCGCCTACGAAGCCTTTATCAAGTCCGCCCTGAGCGAGGAAGAATCCCGCCAGCTTCAAGCCATCCTGGAAAAGCTGGTGCGCCATTTTGGAGGCGGACTGTGAAAATTGCCATCCTTACCGCCGGGTCGCGCGGCGACACGCAGCCCTTCATCGCTTTAGGTGTGGCACTGCAGCAGATGGGGCATGCGGTGCGCCTGGCCACCCACGAGAATTTTGCCGCTTTCGTGCAAAGCTACGGATTGGAGTTTTACCCGATTACCGGCGATGTCGCGCAGGTTGCCGGCTCGGAAAGCATGCGCCTGGCCCGCAGCTCCGACAACCCGCTCAAGCTGGCCCTCAGCTTCAGGCAGCTCAAAGCCTACGGCCTGGCGATGCAGCCGGACTTCTACCACGCCTGCCAGGGTGTGGATGCGATCGTTTATCACCCTGGGCCGTCGATCGGCTACTTTGCCGGGCAGCAGCTCGGCATCCCATCCATCCTGGCCACGCCTTTCCCTATGACGCCTACGGTCGAGTATCCGGCGTTGATGTTCTACAACGGACCCCGCCTGGGCAAGGGCTTTAACCGGCTCTCGCACCGCATCTTCGAGCGCATTATGTGGACCACCTCCGCTGCCACGATCAAGGAATTCTGGAAAAATGAGTTCGGCCGGGCGCCGGATAATTTTGGCAGCCCCTTCCCGCGCCAGACCACACCATCGATGCCGACTCTGGTGGCTTGCAGCGAAGCCGTCTTCCCGCGCCCGGCGGACTGGCCGGAGGGTGTGTACAACACCGGCTACTGGTTTCTGGACGAAGAACCCGGCTGGCAGCCGCCCGCCGAGCTGCTGCATTTCCTGCAGCGGGGCGACCCGCCGGTGTATGTCGGCTTCGGCAGCATCGGCGACCCATCCGCTGCCGAACAGACCACCCGCCTGGTGATCGAGGCCCTGCAGCTGGCCGGGCAGCGCGGCGTGCTGGCTACCGGGTGGAACGGGATGGCCCAGCTCGATACACTCCCACAGGAAATCTTCATGCTGGAAAGCGCCCCGCATGCCTGGCTTTTCCCGCGCATGGCAGCCGTCGTCCATCACGGCGGCGCGGGCACTACCGCCGCCGGGCTGCGAGCGGGCGTGCCGGCGGTCATCATCCCTTCCGGCCTGGATCAGTTTGCCTGGGCCCGCCGCCTGCACGAGCTGGGCGCTTCCTCCACGCCGCTGCCGCGCAAATCCCTCACCGCAGAAGTACTGGCCGCGGCCATCCGCTCGGCCCTTCAGCCGGAGGTCGCCGCCAGGGCGCGCCTCCTGGGAGAGCAAATTCGCTCCGAAAACGGGGCGGCATACGCAGCGCAGATTATTGTGGAGACAGTGAACAGGAAGAAGTGATCGGGGATCCGGGGTCTTTCAAACCCAGTTCCAGGCGTACCACACCGTCAGGACGTTAAACACCAGCCCGACGACGATCAGGAATTTGTCATACGCGCCGGGGTAGGTGGGCAGACCGATCAAGTTGAAGACGAATAAGAAGCCGGCAACGATGATATTCGCCCAGCGCATGGCGGGGCCGCTTACCGTAAGGGTCAGCACCAGCATCACGATCGGGGTCACCATCAGGACGGCGATGCCCAGCCACATCTTCTGGCTGACCTTTACCCCGCCGATCTCCCCCGGTGTGAAGTCGCCGCTGAAGATGCGGAGCACATCCCCAAGCAGATAAGTCAGCATCAGCGCCGCCCACAACCCGGCCAGGATGAGTCTTGTAACTGCCATTACACTTATCTAGGAAAGTTTCTCTGCATCAGCCATATCTTGCGTCCGGCCGGTAGCACGTTTGTTAATCAGCAAATTATCCAGGTCGATAAAATTCACCCATGTGTTATCAATCTCGACCTGGACGCGGGCAGCGTAGCAGTTGTCAAAGTCCACACCAGAGAGCGTTGTCAGCAGATCAATTCGATTAGGGGGATATCCCAGCTGTATGATGGTGTCGGGCTCAAGAAAATCCGCAGCAGTTAACCCTAAAGATTTTAAACCGAACAGGTTAAGTGCTTCAACGATATGGGAAGCATTTTCTGGGGAGAGAGCAATCCAGATATCCAAGTCTTTGGTGTAGCGGGGATTGCCGTGAAAAGCTACCGCATATCCCCCAACGACCAGATAGTGAACCTGGTTATCGTTTAACGATTGAATAAACTCTTTGAAATCCTGGTTCAGCATGGTATTTCCAGCGATGATATTCCTGCCGGATCAGCTCGAGTGCTTCCAGCCTTGCGGCGTACGGTTGGGTTCGCCAATACTCAACATCCCCAGTTTTGTCGAACAGGGAAATTTTCCTGACAACCGGCGCTATTGATCTCGGTTTTGTTTCATCCATAATGGAATATTATATCTTAACCGCATAATCAACTTGTCCCTTTGTTCTGAACATCTAACCCTGCGATGATTTGGCTGGCAACCTTGGATACCGTATCGAGCAATACGGCCTCTTTGTGCTTGGGATCCAATCGAGTCAATTCCTTGACCTGACTGGACAATTTTGCTATAACTAAATTAACATTTACTCTCACAGCAATCCAGGCGGGATCCGGTGGAATATCACTCAACAATTTCCCCTGCCTCAATAGCCGATCAATCCGCTGGCGAGATCGCCTCGCTGATCCGTGACAACCTGCGCCAGTACTACCGCTGCCTGGGGCGCTCCCCGGCGGTTGTCTTTCACGAGGATGACGAGCTGGGCTGGCTGTCGACCGGCATCACCCCGCTGACCTACCTGAATGCGGTCTTCCACACCCGCCTGCCTACCGCCCGCGTCGACCAGGCGGTGCACGCCACGATTGCCTGGTTCCGCGCCCATGAAGTCCAGCGCTTCTCCTGGTGGGTGGACGAGAGCAGCCGCCCGGTCTACCTGCCGGCTTTCCTGCAGGCGCACTGTCTGTTCTACGTGCGCGGCGAGGCCGGCATGGCGCTCGATTTGCGCCAGGTAGAGATGCTTCCCCCAAGCATGCCCGGCCTATACATTCAGCAGGTAAGCAGCCAGGTGCAGCTTGGGCAGTTTGCCGCCGCCACCATCCTCGGCTTCGAGCTGCCTGCGGAATATACCGAGCGCTGGTACACCATCCATGCCGGGCTGCAAGATGACCCGGCGCTGCGCAGCTACCTGGCGAGCCTGGACGGAGTGCCGGTGGGCTGCGCCCAGCTCTTCCTGGGGGCGGATTGCGCCGGCATCTATGACGTAGCCGTACTACCCGGTTACCGCGGCCTGGGGCTGGGCCGCCTGCTTACCCTGTTCGCCCTGCACGAAGCCCGCTCTCTTGGCGCCGCGCTGGCCATCCTGCACGCCTCCCCGATGGGCGAGAGCCTGTACACGAACCTCGGCTTCCGCGAGTACTGCCGCATGGGCCGCTTCGTGTGGGATGGGGAGCATGGCGTAGGGATGGAGAATCACGCTCGAACGACGGAGGACCGACGACGGGAGACCGACGACGGGAGACCGACGACCGACGACGGGAGACCGACGACCGACGACCGGAGACCGACGACCGCGGACGGCCGACCGACGACCGGAGACCGACGACCGCGGTCAGGAATACCGCCCAGGTATAGCGCGGGTCCGTCTTCCGTCATCGGTCCTCGGTCGGCTGTCAGCGGTCTGCCGTCAAAAGATTAGAATACCAGTCACCAAAGGGGTGCCACCATGTACGGCCTCATGCGCCATTCCGGTTGTCGTCTCGAACCCGCCGCCCGGCGGGAGTGGCAGGCGCACATCTGCGGGGTGTGCCTGGGATTGAAGGAACAGTTCGGGCAGGCGGCGCGCCTGGCGACCAATTACGATGCCGCCCTGTTGGCCGTCCTGTACCAGGCGCAGGCGGATGAACCCCTGCCGCAGCGGGAAAGTGCCTGCCTGCTGCGCAGCCCGCTGCGCCTGACGGTTGTCCAACCGGAGAGCCCACCCGTGCGCTATGCAGCCGGCATCGCTTTGCTGATCGCTGCCGCCAAACTGTGGGACCACGTCCAGGACGGGGATGGGCTGCCAGGACCTCTACTGCCGCCTGCCGGAAGGCTGGCGCGCAGCCGGCTGGCGGCTGCCGAGAAGCGCCTGTCTGGCCTGGGCTTCGACGCCGGGCAGGTGTGCAGGCAGCTCGAAGCGCAGGCCTCGGTCGAAAGCCGCCCTGGGATGGCTTTTTTCGCCTACAGCCGGCCGACCGAGCTGGCGGTGGGCGCCGTCTTTGCGCACACCGCCGTCCTGGCGCAGCAGCCTGCCAACTTCGACCCGCTCTACGAGATGGGGCGCAGCTTCGGGCGCATCCTGCTGCTGCTGGATAGCGCCCAGGATTACGACGCCGATCTGCGTCAGGGACGTTTCAATGCCCTGGCAGCTGCTCATCCCGGGGAGGGCTGGCAGCCTGAAGCGCAGGAAATCTTCCGCCGGGCGCACGCCGACCTGCGCCAGGGGTACGCCGCCCTGGCGCTACCCCAACCCGGTTTGCTGCCGGCTCTGCTGCTGAATGGCTTGGCACGGACCGGCTGCCATTCGCTCGGCTTGTGCTCGGCTGCGACTGCCCCCGCCCGCTTCGATGACGGCTTCCAGGGCGACCCATCCGGCGGGCGGCGTGAGGATGGGTTCCCGGAAGACCGCCGCCTGTGTTCCTGTCGGGTTTGCCGCGGCTGTGGCGGCAGCGATGGCGGCAGCAGCGGCTGCTTTTACTGCCCGGGCGATTGCCACTGCCCCGGCCGGGGAGTGCGGCGGCTGTGACTGCGGCAGCGAAGGCAGTTCTTGCTGTGATTGCAGTTCGTGCGGTGAGGACTGTTCTTGCGGCGATTGTAGCACTTGCGGTGATGGCGGCGCCGACTGTGGCAGTTGCTGCGATTGTGGCGGCTGCTGCGGTGACTGCGGTGGCTGTGATTGCGGAGGTGCGGATTGCGGCGGCTGCGACTGCAACTGCTGAACGGCAATGCAGTACATTCGTAGCCTGACCCGTAAGCTTATCGTGTGCAGGTGGTTCGGATTCCCCAAGCCACCTGCAAGTTAATTTCCATTCCTCTATCTATTTCCTGGTATAGTTAATCAATGCCGATTGGCCCCTCCATCCGGCTTGACCGGTCTGCCCTGAGTGTAGCCTCCCTGAACGACCCATCCGATGAGCGGGAATATTGGTTATCGAAAACCCCTGAGGAACGCTTACAAGCAGTTGAACTGATGCGCCCACCATGCCCCCACCTTCCCTCTCCGACTCCGACGCCTACGGTTACTTCCGCCTGGGGCTGGCCACCGGCCTGGTAGAGCGCTCGGCGCCCATCGCCTGGGCCGACCGCCAGATCATGAGCGACCGCCCGCCGACCAGCGAAATTCTGGAGCTGTCGCTTTCCGCCCATCTACCCTACAGCCAGCTCATCCGCCTGCTGACTCTCTGCCATCCCAGCCTGGATTACGACCTGCCGCTGTTCATGCTCCTGGCGCGCGCCGGTCTGCTGTTGGAGAGCGAGCAGCGCTCCGCCGCCGAGCTGGCCTACAGCCTGAGCTTGCTGCTGGCGGAGTCCATCCTGCCGGCTCTGCTGAAGGGCACCCTTAGCGATCTGGAAGCCGCCTGGCAGGACGAGGACGCCGGTGTGATCACCTCGCAAGAGCTGGCCGATCGGCTGGCGCAGGCTCTGGCGCCGTACGAGGTGTATCGCGAGTGGTTGGGGGAGGTGGACGACTGACCGTCCCGTGGTAAGATTCACCACGGGACGGTCGGCAGTCGTCCGTCTCCCCTAGGTGATATAATTTCCCTCAATCCCCCTATGTATTCTCGCTCCCCCTTCCGCCCTCGGCACCGCAGCCAGCCCGCTCAAGGTTTCCTGAGCGGCCTGATCGACCCCATCGACCGGCTCTCCGAGACGATCTTCAGCATCCTCATCCTGCTGACTTACACGCTGGCTTTCCGTCTGCTGCGCCTGCCCGAAGATTCATCCGCAGACATGACTGCCGGTGGTGTGAATGAGCTGCTGCTGGGCGCGCTGGGCGCTATCCTGGCCTGGGGGGCGATCGACGGGGTGATGTACGCGCTGTTTTCCATGTTCGAGCGCGGCGAGAAGCACCGCCTGCTGGTGCGCATCCAGTCTGCCGATGACGAAGCCGAAGCCGTAGCGGCTATTGCGGACGAGCTGGATTACGTCCTGGATCCCATCACCGCCCAGGAGCAGCGCCGGTTGTTATATGCCGGCATCCTGACTCACTTGAAAGACAGCCGGCCGCAAAAGATCGGCTTCCGCAGGGATGATCTGACCGGCGCACTGGGTCACGTGGTGGTGGCACTGATGGCGGTAATTCCTTCTCTGCTGCCTCTGGTCATATTTCGCAGCGACACCTTGCTCGCCATCCAGATCTCGAACATCGTCTCTTTTATCGTCTTGTTCATCGTCGGCTACCAGTGGGGCAAGTACACCTACGCCAATCCCTGGAAGACCGGCTTGCTGCTCACAGCTGTGGCGGTGGTGATGGTGCTGATAGCGATTCCGTTGGGGGGATAAACTCAGAAGGAAGCCAGCGCGAGCAGGATTGAGGAGACGAACTGCCGCACCAGCATGGTTGCCAGCACGGCCAGGATTTGCCCCATACCGAAGAATTAACCTCGCTGTCGGATCATACGATCGTTCATCGATTAGTGCCCAAAATCATCACTTGCTTGGAAAGCTTTCGGATATCTTGCGCCGGGGCTTCCCGCTCAGGCATTTCCTCTCGGATACTCCTGATTGCGGGCAGCCCCGGCGCATTGGTTACCGCCTTACTTGATGGTGATAGTGTGGGTAGTGGTAGCGGTCTTCTTGTTGCTGTCCGTGATGGTCAGGGTCACGATGTAGGTGCCGGCTTTGGTAAATTGATGGCTCGTCTTCACGTTGCTGCCCTTAGTGCCATCGCCGAAGTCCCAGGCGTACGCCGTGATACTGCCTCCGGAGGTGGAGTAGCTGGCGTCAAACTGGATTAGCTGGGTGGTGTCTCCCTGGGTCGGCGCAGTGATCACCGCTACCGGTGCTACCGGCGCGGGGGTGTCCGTCGGCGCGGCAGTGGGCGTGTATTGAGCTGTGGGTGTTTCCGCCGGAACATCGGTTGGTGTTTCTGTCGGTTCTTCCGTCTCAACCGGCGGCAGCACGGGTGGTGCGATCGGCTGCAGCGGCGCCGGTGAGTTATAGTACACCAGCCAGCCGTTGCGCGTATTAATCAACAACTGATTGTAGGCCAGGGTGAAGCTGTTGGCAACCTGCAAGGCCGCCAGATACTGGCTTTCCTGGTCCATCAGTCCCTCAGGTTCGGCGCAAAATATCTTGGTGACTGCTGCCGGGCCGATCTGCAGCACGCCGGTGATCGGCGCGTTATAGGTGTTGCAGCCGGCGCTGCCCGAGATCGTGCCGGTCTGCCCGTCGGCGTTGATGGCGAACTGGGCGGTCGTTTCCGTACCGGCGATTACCGGCGTCCCGCTGATCATGGTCAGCCACCAGCTGGTGCCATTTAACGGGGTGAGCGGTCCACCGCTGGGCGGCGGGGTGACCTGCGGCACGAAGGCGGTGAAGGTCAGCGCCTGGCGGCCTTCGTCGTACGGGATCTGCAGTGTGTTGCCCAGGATGCGGTAGGTGGAGGCGGCGTTCAGGCCCAGGAAGAACTGCTGCTCCTGCTCCCAGAACGAAGCCGGGCAGCTGGCGTTGTTGGTCTTATTGGGCAGGTTGACCTTGAGCTCGTTCAGGTTGGCCAGGTAAGCGGCATTGTAGTCGTTGCAGCCCGTCGAGCCGACCACCAGCCCGGAAGGTCCGCCTTCCGGTGGCAGGAATTGGGCGGTGAAATCTCCGCCCTGGGAGGGGACGGTGGGGCTCTGGATATCGCCCATCGTGACCAGCCGCCAGTTGGTGCCTTCCAGGGGTGTGCGGTTGGCGCTGAACGTCAGGATGCCTTTTTCGGAGGTGATCACCAGCGTCTCGCCAAACACCTGGTAGCTTTGGGCCGCCTCCATGATCTCCAGGTAGGTTGCTTCGGCTTGCATCACCGTCTCGGGGCAGCGCACCCAGCTCACTTCAATGCCCTCGATAGTCAGCGCCTGCTCGGCCAGGCTGTAGCTGCCGCGGTAGTCGTTGCACATGGCCGTGCCACCCACTGCGCCTTTACCCGGCTCGCTCCCGGGCTCAAACAGGGCAGTGGTGGCCACCAGGCCGATCCGGTTTACTTCACCGTTTATCGTCACCAGCGTCCACAGCACGTTTTCCAGCGGCAGGTGCTGCGAGGTGTAGCGCAGCACGCCCTGCCCGCCGTCATAGGTGATTTCCAGGGTCGTCCCGTTGATGGAGTAGCTCTCGGCCGCTGCCAGGGCCTCCAGGTAGGCGGCTTCCTGCTCCATGCCCTGGGTGCATTCCCGCAGCGTGGAGGCCGGCATTTCGACTTCCAGCCGGCCGTCTTCGGCAGTAAACGAGGTGGTGTAGGTGTTGCAGCCGGCCATTCCGCTCAGAATGCCGTCCGGCGAGAACTGGGCGGTGATCATCGTACCGGCTTCCAGCGCTGCTGGATCGGCGGGGTTGCCGAAGGCTTCCAGCAGCCACAGGGTATCGGTCAGCGATTTCTGGCTTTGGGTATACACCAGCTTCTTTTCAAAAGCCGCATCGGCCTCGTAAAAGATTTCCAGGCGGCCCTGTTCCGTGAAGGCGACCTTGTAGGCGCTTTGCAGGGCGGCCAGGATGGCCGTTTCCTGGTCCATGCCTGTGTCGCAGGCCATCATGGTGGAGCCGAGCTGGCCGATGGCGATCTGGTCGCCGGTCAGCTCGTAAGAACCGAAGAAGTTATTGCACCCGCCGGAGCCGTTCAGGCTGCCATCGTCGGCGAACTCCAACGTCACGCTGGTGCCCGGCTCGACGACCGACGGATTGCCGGCATCACCGTAACCGAGCAGCAGCCAAAGCGGGCCTATCAGCTGGGCTGCCAGCTCGTCTTGCGGCGCCGGCTGCTCAGCCGGTTCGGTAGCGGTGGGAGGTACGGGGGTCTGGGTGGCAGCCGGGGCGGCGGTCGGTTCTGCCGTCGGTTCTGCGGTTGGCGTGGCAGCTTGCTGACAGGCAGACAGCAGAACCACACCGATGAGCATCAGGCTGACCCACAGCCTGATGCGGTCGGCCCGTAGTTTGGTTGAATTGGTAGCAGTTGACATGTTGTGTGTCTCCTTTTGGTTGAGTGAATATGGATCTGTTTCTACAATTGATAAGACCAGAATCGCTTATGATTACTCTAGCAGTCCGACGACACCCTGGATAAAGAAAAGCACGCCAAAAACCAGCGAGACCACCAGGACAATCGGGCGGCTGTTGCGTGTCAGCCAGACGGAGATGGCTTCCAAAACGGTCTTGGATTGGTTGGGGAGCAGGATGCGCACCAGGATGGCCAGCAAGAGCAGGGATTGAGCCAGGAGTAAGTATAGCAAGAAGGCGATACTGCTCGAAGGCTGCCCCAGCTGCGCCTCCTCAATTACACCGATTGCCGTCAGGGTAAACACCCAGATCTTGCCGTTAATCAACACCAGGCCGGCGCCTATCCCAAAGGCTTTCAGAATTGTCAGGGAATCGAGCATCACCATCCACTTGGGAGGCGGGTCGTCCGCATCGGGCTCGTTGCGCCACTGCTTGTAGGCCGTGATCAGCAGCAGGATGCCCAGGACGACCAGCAGCAGCGAAGCGATCGTCCCTTTGCCGCCAGACTGCTCCACTTCGGTAGAAAAGATCAGGCCGAAAACGATCCCCTGCAGCAGCCGGACCACCGTCATTCCGGCTACCAGGGCCATGGCTTTCCCCAAGCCCTGCCGCGGGTTATTCAGCAGCAGGATGATCATCATCATCTCCAGCGGTACCACCGCGCTGCCGATGATGAATGGCAGTAATAATACGATAACTTCTCCCATCCTTAACTCCAAATTTCACTCATTACACTCAGCCAACGTCCATGTTACCTGGCGACGAATGACAATAGCGCGTAGATGGATATACCACCCACAAAAAGGATTCCGGCAAAACCGGGCTCGCCTTCCCGGTTTGCCTCCGGGATCATGCTCTGTGTCACCAGGGTGATCAGAAAACCGGAAGCCAGGGAAACCAGGATCAAGCGTAGCTCAAGGGGTTGGTTGCGCAGAAAAGAATACCCGATGATTGCGCCGCCGAGAATGCATAGGAAAAGTAAAACAGCCAGCTGGCTGCGTTTTTTCTTCGGCATTCCCTGTCGTTTGGCGGTGGAAATTGTCACGAACGCCAAGGGTACCGTACTGATCGACAGCCCTAAAGCCAGCAGCAGGCCGGTTTTCAGCGTCAGGGTGGAGCCGATACCGATCAAGATCCCATCGATCACCAGATCCACCAATATGCCGATATATAGCCCCAGTGATCTTTGCCTGCCATCCGCTGGCGGCCCGGTCTCCGCCAGGCGTGCAGTCAGTTTCTCCAGGATCACAAACAGCATGCCGCCCAGAAAGAAAGCAAGCAAAATCCCAAGATACGGGCCGTAGCGAACTGCCGGCGGCATCAGGCTGATGGCGACCATGGCGACGATGATACCGGCAGCGAACTGCAACACCCCGCCGATCACACGCTGCGGCAGGACATACCTTTCAGCCAGCGGTGCCCCCAGGTAGGTGAGTAACCCCGCCAGGGAGGCGATCAGGCTGACCTGCAGAAAATCATTCATGCAGCGTTACGAGCTATACGGCATGACCGCTAGCTCATGCTTCATGCACTCACCGGATACCCGGGTCCCAACGGAATGCCCAACACGAACCACAGGATGAAAAATAGCGTCCAGGCGACCAGAACGATGCCGGCCACAGGCAGCATCAGCGCCACCAGCGACCCGACGCCTGCTTTCTTCTGATAGCGTTGGGCGAAGATGACGATCACCGGGAAGTACACCATCAACGGCGTGAGCGTGTTGATCGGCGAGTCGCCGACGCGGTAGGCGGCGAACACCGTCTGCGCCGGCACGCCCAGCTGGATGAAGAGCGGCACGAAGATGGGTGCGAAGATCGCCCACTTGGCCAGCGAGCCCGGAATGATGAAGTCGAGCAGCACGATCACCAGGACGAAGCCGACCAACAGCGGGATCGCCGGAATGCCGGCCTGTCCCAGCCAATCGGCCAGCGCGGTGGCGATGACACTCGGCATGTTGGAGTAGTTGAAGTAGGCGATGAACTGGCTGATCATCAGCAGCATGAAGATCAGGCCGCCCAGACCCGCAAAGGTCTTGACCACCGCGGCGATCACGTCGTTGGCGCCCTTGTACTTGCCGATCGCCGAGCCGAAGGCCACGCCGGGGATGAAGAAGCACAGCATCACGATGAACAGCAGGCTGCCCATAAAGGGCGTCTGGCCGATGATCGAGCCTGTTTCGGGATCGCGCAGCGGCGCGCCCGGCGGCAGGGTGGCGAGCAGTACGACGCCCAGCACGACCAGGAAGGCCAGCCCGGCCCGGCGCAGCCCGCGCGCTTCGAGGGCTGGATCGATTTCGTCGGCAGCGGCGGCCTGCTCGGGATCGCCTGCTTCTGCCGGGTCGTACTTGCCCAGGCGCGGTTCGACCACACGCACGATGACAAACCCGACGACCACGGTCATCAGGATGGCTGAGGCGGCCTGGAAGAAGTAATCGGCTGTGATGGAGATCGGCGCGCCGCCGGTCAATCCGATGGCTTCATTGGTGATCTCGAACAGCATGGCATCGGTTGGCGTCGGGATCAGGTTCGCCATGAAGACCGCGGCGACGCCGCCAAAGCCGGCCGCTATGCCGGCAATCGGGTGCCGCCCGACGGCCAGGAAGGCCGCCGCGCCCAGCGGGATCAGGATCAGGTAGCCCGCGTCCGAGGCAACGCTGGACAGCACGCCGACGAAGACGATGAGATAGACGATCAGCGCGCGTCGGGGCGACCTTGACCAGCTTGCGGATCAAGGCAGCCATCAGCCCGGCGACTTCGGCCGCGCCGGCGCCCATCATGGCGATGAGCGTGACGGCCAGCGCACCGAAGCCTTGGAAGTTCGGCACAAAGGAAGTGAACAGGAAGCGGATGCCATCGATGCTCAGCAGGCTTTTGATGGCTGATGGTCTGTTCCCGAATTTCGTAATCGACATCTTCGGTCCCCGCTCCCGAAAGCGTATATTCGCTGACATCCTCGTAAAAGTCGGGCGTCACCTCCACCGGAACCGGCACGGCAATCGTTTCGGTGACACTGACGCCCAGCAGCGCCAAGACGGCTGACAGGACGATGACACCGATGATGAGATAAGAAAAACATGAGCACCGGATGGGGCACCTTGTTGCCTACCCGCTCGACGGCGTTCAGCAGTTTGTCCATGAATGAAGGTTTGCCCGGATTGGCTGCAGAGTTTGCTGCCATGAATGCCTCCAAATATTCCTTAAAGAATCTGGTAATCGATGATTAGATAAATTTCCTCAGAAATTCAGCCAGCAGGCGCACACCCGAGCCGGTGCCGCCGTGTGTATCGTAGGCTTTTGCCGGCCGGTCCACCCAGGCCGTCCCGGCTACATCCAGGTGGACGAAGGGATAATCGCCCACAAAGGCCGCCAGGAATGCCCCGGCGGTGATCGAGCCGGCCGCGCGCCCGGCCAGGTTCTTCAGGTCGGCGATCTCGCTCTTGACCATCGTGTGGTACTCCTCCCACATCGGAAACTGCCAGACGCGCTCGCCGCTGGCGTATCCGGCGCTGCTCAGCCTGTCCGCCAGTGCCTGGTCGGTCGGGAACATGCCGATGGCGTGCGGCCCCAGGGCAATGATGATCGCCCCGGTGAGGGTGGAGAGCTCGACAATGGCTGCCGGGTTGTAGCGCTGCGCATAGAACAGGGCATCCGCAAGGATGATGCGCCCTTCGGCGTCGGTGTTCAGCACTTCGATGGTCTTGCCGCTCAGCGTGCGTACAATATCCCCCGGTCGATAGGCGTTGCTGCTTGGCATGTTCTCGGCCGCCGAGACCAGCCCCACGACATGCAGCGGAGACTTCATCTCTGCCACCACCTGCATGGCGCCAAAAACGGCCGCCGCCCCGCCCATGTCCGATTTCATCGTTTCCATGGCATCCGCCGGCTTGAGCGAGAGACCGCCCGAGTCGAAGGTCAGCCCCTTGCCTACCAGGCAGACGGTGGGTGTGCCGGCTTTCGCCTGGCCGTACTCCATCACGATGAAGCGCGGGTCGTTGTCCGAGCCTTTGCCGACAGCTAATATGCCGCCAAAACCCTGCTCGATCAGCTGGGCTTCATCCAGTACCAGCACCTTGAGGTCCAGGCGCTTGCCCAATTTGACAGCTTCGTCGGCCAGTGCAGCCGGGGTCATGGCGTAACCCGGGCCGTTCACCAGGTCGCGGGCGAAGGTGACGCCCCGTCCCACAATCTGCCCGAGGGCCACTCCGGCGCTGGTCTGATCGCTGGTGCGGGTGAAGACGGTCAGTTGCTGCACCTCAAAGGTCTGCGTTTCGCTCAGGCCGGTGCGGTAGCGCCAGAAGCGGTAAGCGCCCATCTCGGCGCCCTCGGCGAACGCCTGGGCAGCTGCCTCCGGTTCCAGCGCGATGTCGCCATTCACGCCGACCGTCACGGCTGCCACCATCAGCTTTTGCGCCTCCTTGACGGCTGTGGCGCTGGCGCGCCGGATGGTCTCTGCATCGGCTTTTGCCTGGCTGCCCAGGCCTACCAGCAGCAATCTTTTCGGGGCGGCGCTGCCGCGCGGGTAGAGCAGCAGAGTCTGGCTCGCATTGCCCTGGAAATCTCCGGCCTCCAGCAATCCAGCCACGCTCTCCGGCAGGGCCACATCCTCGAAGCAGCCCAGCACCGCCAGGTCGCTTGTCTCCTTGAGCAGGTCTCCTGTTTTGACTTTAATTTCCATGAATTCTCTCCTTTGTCATCCTGAGTGAAGCGAAGGATCTGGATTCTTCGCTTCACTCAGAATCACTATTGTAGTAAATATCTGATATCCGGAAAACGGCCTATTTCTTAAGAAAGAAAGCGGCAATCGCATCCTCTGCCGTGCGCAGCTCGAGCACATTCCCTTCAATTTGATAGGTTGCTGCACTTTGCAGCGCTGCCAGGTACTGCGCCTCCTGCTCCATGATTTCCGCCGGGCCCTCGCACGCCATCATGGTTGATGCCAGTGGACCAATCGTGATCTTATTGCCGTCGGTTGTATACGGTCCGCTGAAGTTGTTGCACCCGGCGCTTCCGGAGATGTTGCCATCTTCCCCAAAGCTTGCCGTCAGGGTCGTCCCC
Source organism: uncultured Chloroflexia bacterium (assembly GCA_963744375.1). Lineage (GTDB taxonomy): Bacteria > Chloroflexota > Anaerolineae > Anaerolineales > UBA4823 > CTSoil-045. Next base: position 59,106 of record CAVUTH010000005.1, read on the forward strand.
TCCAGCAAGCCGACAGCTGCCTGCTTGCCATTATTGAACACGGTCGCCTCCCAGCTGGAACCGGACAGCTCCTGGGATTGGACCTGGAAGACGGCCAGCGCGGCGCCATCCTCCCCGCTCAGGGTCAGCTGGTCGCCCTGGATGGCGAAGGTTTTGGCTTCGCCCAACGCACTGAGATAGGCGCTCTCCTGGTCCATCACCGCCTGTTCGCACATCATCATCGTCGCGGCCAGCGGTGATGAAAAGGTGATGTTCTCGCCGGAGACGGTATAAGAGCCTGTGTAGCGGTTGCAGCCGGCCGAGCCTGCCACCCGGCCATCGGCAGTAAATTGCGCCGAGATGCCGGTTCCGGCGAGCGGAGGTTCGCCTCCCAGCTCGGTTAGCGCCCAAAATTTGCCGGTCAGGTCTTCCGCTTGCCCGGAGCCTGTTGATCCGCACGCCGCCAGCATCAGCAGCACCGCGCAGCATACACTGATCAAGAGCCAATTTTTTGTTCATTAGATTTCTCCTTGTTCAGATATCATTCGAAGACTGATTATGATACTCACCCGGTTTATCTGGCTGCCTTGGCCAGCTCCTCCAGGTAGACAATGGCGGTCTCGATGCCCCGCTGAAACATCTCGATGCTGTAATGCTCGTTGGGCGAGTGCAGGCCGTCGCTGTCCAGCCCATAGCCCATCATGACAACCGGGATTTTCAACAAGCTCGCAATATCCGCCACCACCGGGATGCTGCCGCCGCCGCGGGTAAAGACCGGCGCGTGGCCCCAGGCTTTCTCGTAAGCACGCGCAGCCGCCTGCATCTCGGGCAAGTCGAACGGGATCAGGGCCGGCATGCCGGTGGTCACCAGGCGGACGGTGACTTTCACCGTCTGCGGCGTGATGGCTTCGATGTAGTCCTTCAGCAGCTGGTAGATTTTGTGCGGGTCCTGGTTGCCGACCAGGCGCGAGCTGAGCTTGGCGCCGGCCTTCTGGGGGATGATCGTCTTGGGGCCGGGGCCGGTCCAGCCGCTCCACATCCCGTTGATGTCCAGCGTCGGGCGGGCAGAGATGCGCTCGCGGATGGTGTAGTTCGCATCGCCCCAGGTCGCCGGGACGCCGGTCGTCGCTTGGTACTGCTCTTCGCTCAGGTCGGTCTTGGCGATCATGCGCGCGCTCCGCTGTCGGTCAGCGGGACGACATCGTCGTAGAAACCCGGCACGGCGATGGTGTGATCGGGGTTGTAGAGCTTGCCCAGAATTTCGACCAGCGCCAGGGCGGGATTGTGCGCCGCTCCGCCCCATAACCCGCTGTGCAGGTCTTCCTTGGGTCCTTCGACTTCGATCTCAATGTAGGTCATGCCGCGCAGGCTGTGCGTGATGGCCGGCTCTTCCATCGCTGCGCATGGAGGTGTCGCTGATCACGCACACATCGGCCTTGCAGCAGGTCCAGGTGCTCCTTGATAAAGGGCGTCAGGTTGGGCGAAGAGATTTCTTCCTCCCCCTCCAGCAGGATTTTCACGTTGACCGGCGCTCCGCCGCAGGCTTCCAGATACGCTTCGAGCGCTTTGATGTGGATAAAGAGCTGCCCTTTATTATCCGTTGCGCCGCGGGCGTAGATCTTGCCGTCTTTTTCGACCGGCTCGAAGGGCGGCGTGTCCCAGCCATCTTCCATCGCCGCCGGCACCACATCGTAATGGCCGTACACCAGCACGGTGGGCTTGTCCGGCTCCGGCGCCCAGCCACTCGGCATAGACCACCGGGTGGCCGGCGGTGGGCATGACCCTGGCGCTCTCCAGGCCCAGGGCGTGCAGGTGCGCTGCCAGCCATTCGGCTGTCTGCCGGACATCGCCGGCATGGGCGGGGTCGCCGCTGAGGCTGGGGATGCGCAGCAGCTCGAACAGCTCATGCCGAAATCGCTCGGCATGCTTGCGTGCATAATTGCGTGCTTTATCACTGGATTGATCAGACATCTTGAGTTTATACTCCCTTCTCGACAATAATCTGTTGATCCCTTGTGGCCATTCATGCATTATCGCCGCAGCTGGCTCTTTGGCTCCCTGAGCAGGTGGTGCGCTTTCGGCAGGCACTTCTTCGGGGATATAGTCTGGCAGCCCGCCGGCCGGGATGATCGCCAGCAAAGCGATACTGGCCAGCACCAGGAACGAAATCTTAAGCGCCTGCAGCCTGGCAGCCACATTGATGTCCACCACTGCCGCTTCTTGCACCGGGGTGAGATCGGTCTCCTCCAACACCTCATCCAGCTGGTCGTTGCTGACAAAGTCGATATTATCCAGGTCGACCTGTTCCTCGATTACTCGTCCGTCGGGATCACCGGGCTGTTTACCAGGCTGTTCAGCAGATCATGCTCAACAAGGTGACCGAGAGCACGCTGGCGAAGGCCGTGCCCAGCCCGGTGGCCAGGTTGTTGGTCGTGCCGCGCAGGGCGCCCACATCGCCGGCCAGCTCCTTGGGCGAGGCTGAAACGAGCACATTGAACACCAGCGTCAGCAGTGCGCCTTCCCCGAGACCGATCACAACCAGGCTGAGGATCACCAGCGGCGTCTCCCAATCGTTCCAGATCGTGAAGGCCAGCATGACCAACCCAATGGCAACCACGATGAAGCCGATGCGGCCGATCTGGCGCGGGCGACCAGCGGTCGAACAGGCGCACCACCAGGGCCGTGGCCGCAAAGATGGCCAGCGAGTAAGGGATGACCGCCACCGCCGTCTCCAGGCTGCTGTAGCCCTGGACAATCTGGATATACAGCGGGATCAGGAAGTTGATCGCCGGGCCAAGCGCGGCGATAATAAACAGGCAATAGGTCGCGGCCCGTTCTTGCGGCGAGTTCGAGCACCTCCAAAGCCAGCAGCGGCGATCTTCTTCTGCTCCTCGCGCCTCCTGGACCAGGCAAAGAATCCCTGGCCGAGCACGATCCCGGCCACGATCATGATCGGCGAGAGCGACATACCCAGAACGCTGACCGGCGCATCCGGATGTGGCCAGCAGCATGCCCCAGGCTTTGAGGTTGTTAAAGCCGATGCTGATCAGGATGATGGCCAGGGCTGCCAGTACTGCGCCGACCCAGTCGATCTTGATGGCTCGTATCCCGCTCGACGGGCTTAAGCCGGAAGCTCAGCAGGAACACAATGGCTGCAATGACGACGATGAGGGCAAACCCATAGCGCCAGGAGAGCAGGGTGCCCAGGACGCCAATCACCAGAAAAGCCAGCACGCCGGCGATCGCCTGGGCAGCGCCCAGCAAGCCCAGGGATTGCGATTGCTGCGCGCCCTTGTAATGGTGGGCGATCAATACCACCAGCGAGGGCACCAGCAGGGCTGCCGCCAGGCCGGCAATGGCTTGCATCTGGATCATCATGGTGTCGCTGGTGCTGACCGCCATCCCCACCATCGCCAGGCCGTGGAAGATCACCCCGATCTGGAAAGCCAGCCGCGAGCCGATCAGCTTGCCCAGCTTGGCGCCCAGCATGACAAACCCGGCGACAGCCAGGGAGTAGACCACCAGCGCCGTGCTCACGCTGGAAGGCGAGGTGTTGAAATCTTCGACAATCCCGCCGATCGATACCGGCAGGGCGCTGACGTTAAAGCCCATCTGGATTTGCGCCAATGCAATGATGAGCATCGGCAGCCAGGAAGCTTTCAGGACAGATTTTGCGGCACTTACAGTGGTGGACTGTTCTGACATATTATATTTTCCTCTAGGGATGGTTGCCACACGGCAATCAAGATTTTGGTCGTTATGAATAATCCCCTTACCCAATGGTGAAAGGGAAGCTAGCAGAAGAATGTGATAGCTGCACTTCCTGGCGGCCTAACCCGATAATGCCAGGAAATTCTTTATCTCGAGCAATAGAACAAATATCAATTATTCAGGAAGGCCAAGGAACTTGATAAATTTTACCATGGAAAATATTTTGCATTAATACCCAATAAGTGCTTATAATTACCCAAATAGAGCTGTTACTATTAACCCTCTGGCCGGTGGTTCAGGATTGATCTTGATGGACGATTTCCGCCGGAAGGGGGCGGTCACATTCTTAAGAGCGGTATAAAACATGTCTCCCAGGTTCTGGCTGACCACTTCTTCCTTGTCCACCAGCCCCAGCTCTTTAAGGTCGATGCGGCCCTGCTTTTCCAGCACTTCCAGGTCCGAGCGCAGGATGTACTTGGTGTAGACATCGATGCTGGTCACCAGCAGGATCATGATCACCGGACCGTACAGGGCGCCGATAATCCCCATCAGCCCCAGCCCACCCAAAACGCTCAAAATCACCAGCGCCTGGTTGAGCTGCGCCCCTTTCGGAATCAGGATCGGGCGCAGGAAAGTATCGATATTCCCGATCACCAGCAGGAAGGCGGCAATTACGAACACCCCCTGCCAGATCTGACCGCCTAAGAGCAAGAGGATCCCGACCGGCCAGGCCACCAGCGAGACGCCGATCATCGGCACCAGTGACAGCAGCATGGAAAGCATCGTCAGGAACAGGACAAATGGCACGCCTGCGATCCACAGCACGATCCCCATCGCCAGCCCCTGTGTGAAGGCAATCACAAAGGTGCCCTTGAACATGGCCTTGATCATCAGATCGATCTTATCCAGGAAGAGCTGGGTAATTTCCGGCGGAAAGGGCACGATCTCCAGGATTTGCTGCTTCTCCGGGCTTTTATAACGCGGCAGCAGCACATACATGATCACCAGGATCACCAGGCCATTCATGAAGATGCTCGGCAAGGCGCGGCCCAGGTTGAGCAGCACGGTTTTGGCCCACTCGGTGACCCCGGCCAGCGCCCTGGCGACGCTTTCTGAGATCTGAATTTCATCCAGCTGGATGGTGCCTGAGGCGAGCGATTGAACTGAATCTTCGATCATGGAGATAATCCCGCGCAGCGAGAGATCCATGCCGGATAAATCCAGCCCGCTGAACAGGCGGGATGCCTGGCTGACGGCGCCGGCAATGATCAAACCCAAGGGAATGGCGATGATCAGCACGAACACCAGCATGGTGATCATGGTGGCCCGCGTGGGCTTGCCCTGGATCCATTTGTGGCGCTCCAAGCGTGTGTAGAGCGGTTTCAAGATAATCACCATCGCCAGGGCGGTCAGGATGGCCCTGGTGAACTGCCAGACCAGCAAGATGGCTAAAACTGCCAGGATAGCGACCATGCCGAAGAAAAAGGCTCGCTGTCGTAATAATCTATCGCTCATAGGATTTGCCTCAACGGTTAGTGCTGAAGGAGTTGGGGGCCGGACGTGCTTGCGGGGGATTGTACCATGCGGAAGATGACGGAAGACCGAAGACGGAAGACCGCACAATCGCAGTGACCATCCACGAATGTTGGCCACGAATACACGAATGGCGCCCAGCACGGAATTTTATTCGTGTATTCGTGATCTGTAATTCGTGGATGGTAATTGATTCTCTATGGTTGTGATGTGCACTCCTTCAGGAAGACGGCTGGCGGTCGTCGGTCTGGTATCCCGTGGTGTTCTTCCACGGGACGGTCGTTGAGCATGTCCAACGGTGCTCTCCCGCGGGATCGTCCGTCGGCCGTCAGCGGTCTTCCGTCCTCCGTCCTCCGTCTGCTATAATACCTCCCAACCACCCATGCGCACCCTGCTCTCTCACTTCATCCAGCAGCAGCACGCCGCCGGCAAGGAACGGGGGCGTTTTCGCGCCGCCGGGTTATTCATCGACCTGTCGGGTTTCACCGCCATGACCGAGTCCTTGATGCAGCACGGCACCAACGGCGCCGAAGCGCTGGTGGCGGTCATGCAGGCCATCTTTGGCGCCCTGGTGGACTGTGTCTATACCCAGGGCGGCTTTGTAGCCCGCACCGCCGGCGACGCTTTCACGGCACTGTTCCCGCTGGAAGAAGATACGCAGGATGCCGCCGCCCGGGCGCTGGCCGCCGCGCTGTGCATGCAGCAGCATATGGCTGCCCATCCGCTGCAGCGCACACCCTACGGCGAGTTTGCCGTCAGCGCCAGAGTCGGCCTTTCGCTGGGGGAGGTGGGTTGGGGCATCGTGCATTCAGCCGACGGCCAGCGCGCCGCCTACTACTTCCAGGGCAGCGCCATCGAGGGCTGTGCCGCCGCCGAACATGCCGCCGCCCCGGGCGATATCGTCGCCGAGCCGGAATTTCGTGCCGTCGGAATGGCGACATGATTCGAATTTCGAACTTGTCGGGCATGCATTTCGCCTGTCGGGTGAGCCCGCCGGCTTGCCCGCCCCGCAGCCCATCCACCTGCCGCCGCCAGACGCGCAGGTGATGCGCCGCTTCTTTCCCGAGCTGCTCATCAATCAGCCGCACAGCGGCGAATTCCGCCACATTGTCAGCCTGTTCATCAGCCTGCCCACCGTGCGCAACGAAGCCCAGTTGGCTTCCTTTATGACCACCGTTTTTGAGCTGCAGGAGCAGTACGGCGGCCTGATCAGCGCGCTGGATTTTGGCGACAAGGGCTCCAATCTGCTGCTGTTCTGGGGGGCGCCGGTCACCCTGGAAAACGACCCCGAGCGAGCGCTGAGCTTCATCCTCGACCTGCAGAGCCTGACCAGCATCCCGATCAACGCCGGGGTGACCTACCACATGGCCTATGCCGGCTTCCTGGGCGCCGAGTGCCTGGACGAGTACAACTGCTACGGGCGCGGCATCAACCTGGCTGCCCGCCTGATGACCTCCGCCCCGCGCGGTGAGATCTGGGTCGGCGAGCAGATCGTGCGCCTGGCCCAGGCGCACTTCGATTTCGAGCCTGCCGGCGAGATGGCTTTCAAGGGCTTCTGCCGCCAAACAGCCGGTCTTCCTGCTGTTGGAGCGTAAAGTCCAGCGCCAGCCTTTATACAGCGGTCGGCTGGTGGGCAGGCAAGCCGAGCTGGCCCGCCTGGAAGCCTGGGTGGATCCGCTCTGGCAGGGGCAGGCCGCCGGGGCGCTGGTCGTGTCGGGCGAGGCCGGCATCGGCAAGAGCCGCCTGCTGCACGAGTTTATGACCTCAGCGCTGTTCGAGCAGCACCCGGCCTTGTGGGCGGTGTGCCAGACCAGCGAAATCTACCGCGATCCGTTCAACCCCTTCCGCTACTGGCTGCGCGGCTACCTGGAGCAGTCCGAAGGCCAGACCGAGCGCCTCAATAAGCGCAGCTTTAACCGCGTGCTGGATGCGCTGATCGAGTTCGCCGCCGGTCACGACCCCACCCTGGCAGACGAGCTGGATCGCACGCGCACCTTCCTGGGCGCCCTGGTCGACCTGCACTGGCCCGACTCGCTCTACGAGCAGATGGACCCCGAAGCGCGCTACCAGAATACCCTGCTGGCGCTGATCTTCCTGCTGCAAGCCGAGAGCCTGCGCCGGCCGGTGGTGCTCTTCGTCGAAGACGCCCACTGGCTGGACGAGGACACCCGCCGTTTCCTGCCGCGCCTGCAGCGCGCCCTGACCTGCGATGACTGCCAGGTGTACCCGCTGGCTTTGCTGGCCACTGCCCGCAGCGAAGGGACTCCCGCCTTGCTGGGGGAAGGCCTGGAATTTCAGGAAATCGCCCTGGCCGGCATCACCCGGGAGCAGTTGGCCAATTTGGCGGACAGCCTGCTGGATGCACCCGCCGACTCTCGCCTGCTGAGGCTGCTGGCCGAGCGCGCCGAAGGCAACCCCCTGTTTGCCGAGCAGATCCTGCGCTACCTGCAGGAGCAATCCCTGCTGGCCTGGGATGGCCAGGCCTGGGGGCCGGCTGCCGACCCGCATGACCTGTCGCTGCCCACCGATATCGGGGCGGTGCTGGTCGCCCGGCTGGATCGCCTGGCCCGCGAAGTGCGCCAGGTGGTGCAGACCGCCGCCGTCCTGGGGCGCGAGTTCGAGCTGCTCCTGCTGCGGCGCATGCTGCTGGAAGATGAAATGCTGGAGCATAAAGTTGCGGATGCCGGCCAGGCGGCGATCTGGTCGGCCCTGGATGAATACCGCTACCTGTTCCGCCATGCCTTACTGCGCGAAGCCGCCTACCGCATGCAGGTCTCGGCCCAGCGCCGCAGCCTGCACGCCCTGGCAGCCCAGGCCATCGAAGACCTGTACGCCGGCGACCTCTCGCCCCACTACGGCGAGCTGGCCTACCATCATGCCGCCGCCGCCCAGGCTGAGAAGGCCCGTGCGTACTATATCCTGGCGGGGGATATTGCCAAGCTGGCCTATCAGAACGCCCAGGCCATCGACTATTACTCCCGGGCTCTGGACCTGACTCCAACTTCCGATCAGGAAGTGCGTTTTGACCTGCTGATTAGCCGGATCCGGCTTTACTGGCTCATCGGCGAGAAGGATCTGCAAGAAATAGACTTGCGCATGCTCGATGATGTTATCGGCGCTGAGGCCGCGCTACCCGCCAGGCAAGCCCGGGTTTTCGAGCTCTGGTCGGCCTACTGGATTCAGCAGCAGAATTATCCTGCGGCTGTAGCCGCAGCGGAACGGTCGATTGCCGCTGCTCGAGCTGCCGGGGATGTGCCATCCCAGATTGAAGCCTTCATCAGCCAGGCGTATGCTCTGTACCGCCTGGGGCAGTTTACCGAAAGCCTGGCGCTGAGCGCTGAAGGATTGGAGCTGGCCCGCCGGCACGGCGACATGGTCGGCGAGCAAAGGTCGCTAAATAGTATCGGCCTGACCTATTACGAGCAGGGAGATCTGGACGCGGCGGGGGTTTACCTGGATGCCGCCCTTAAGCTTGCCACGCGCATAGATTTTCACAGCGGCCAGGCCATGGCGCTCACCAATCTGTCGATGATCCGCTCGGGAAAAGGTGATTTCACAACTGCGATGGATTATCAGCAGCAGGCGCTGCGCATTACAATATTGACCGGCAACCGGCCCAAAGAGCTGTCGCTTTTGATTAACCTGGGCTTTACCGCCGGACTGCTGGGGGATTTCGCCACCGCCCGAAATTACTCCGAACGGGCCATCCGCATCGTTAAGGAGCTGGGGGATAAATCCAGCGAGGCTTATGTGCGCGTCAATCTCAGCTCCTATGCCGGCCGCCTGGGCGATTTTCCGGGGGCGCAGGCTAACGCTCGCCAGGGGCTGGCGCTGGCACGCCAGGTGGGCGACCCATCTCTGCAGGCCTGGGCGCTTACCTATCTGGGCAATGCCGACCTGGAGCTGGGCGAGCTGGTCGAAGCGCAGGAGAGCTACCAGCAGGCCCTGGACAGCCGCCGGCGGCTGAATCAGCCGAATCTGGCTTGCGAGCCGCTGGCTGGATTGGCGCGTACCGCACTTCTGCACGGCAATTCGCAGCAAGCTACAGCTTATGCCGATGAAATCCTGGCATACCTGGATAGCGGCGGCACACTGGAAGGCGCCGATGAACCGCTGCGCGTCTACCTGATCTGCGTCCAGACGCTGCAGGCTGCCGGCGATGCGCGGGCGCGACAGATCCTTGCGACTGCATACGAGATGCTACAAGAGCAGGCAGCCGGCATTGCAGATGAAACCCTGCGTACCAGCTTTTTACAGGATATCCCGTATCACCGGGAAATCTTGCATTTATGGGAGCGTTAGGTTATTTGCCGCCCCAGCCAATCGCCGGGTCGTCGCCCTTAAGGCGGGCGGCAACCTTCCCGCTGCCCAGGTCGGACCAATCGGCGCTGTCGACCAAGCGTACAGAACCGTCGTAGATGAACATCTTCTCGTCCGGTTTTCCCCCCAGATCGGGTTTCTCAAACTGGACTTCGTAATCGACCTTGACGTTCTTCTTAGACTTCCCGGGCTTAAGCTTGAGCTTGAAGTTGTTTACCCATACGATCTGGTAGCCGTTGTACTCTGTCTCCAGCCCGCTGGTATCCAGCTTTTCCACATCGTACTTATCGGATAGCGCGCTGGGCAGGATCACGTCCAATGCTTTCTCACCGGCCTGCGCAGGCACCGATCTCTGCTCCCCTTCGACGAATTTACCCTTCATATTGTTTTCTCCTTTGGTTCTGATGGCGGTATTATACGCCCCTGCCGAAATATCTCATAGGTTTATGGACAATTAATGTGAAAATAGGGATGACCATTGTAGGGCAATCTGTTAGATTGCCCGGTGTAACATCGGACAGAACGCCCGATGGACAATCCCCTTTGCAACCCGGTGGACAATCTGACAGATTGTCCTACAGATCGCTGCAATAGTGTTGGTATCAGCGGTCGTCGGTCGTCGGTCGTCCGTCATCCGTCATCCGTCAGCTATTCCCATCGCGTACCTCACAAACTCCAGCGTGCTCTGGAAATCCACCGGGTCGGCCGGGGTGCGCACCGAGACCTCCGGCAGCGGGCGGGTCGCCCAGGTGCGCTCGATCAGGCCGCGCCAGCCCGGGTCCAGGTTAGCCTTGGCCCACTCGGCCCCGAGGCGCTTGGAGGCCACCGAGCCGATCTCCAGCGAATGCAGCATGCGGCAGTAGCTCAGCACGATAAAGCCCTGGTAAAAGCGGTTGTTGTAGTGCTCGGGATTGGACAGGATTTCGTTGCCCCAGTCGTGCAAAGTTGCCCGGATCTCCCGGCACAGCTCGGCTGCGGGAAAGGGATCGACCAGCGTCGCCGGCGGCGGCCCGGCCAGGGCAATCCCGTTGTGCTGCACCACCCAGCGCACGACCAGAGAGTTGCAGTGCGTGGACTGCACCAGCTGGCGGCTGCCGTTATCCAGGTACCACAGCTCCTGGCTGCAATCCTGGTGCTGGCGCAGCACAGCCGCCGGGAAATACGAGCCCTCCAAATGCTGCGCCCAGGCGCTCGGCAGGTCGTAGATGCGGGCGTGCAGTGCCTGTAAAGCCGCCACCTGAGTGGGGCTCAGCGCCTCCTTTACGACCATTGTCCAGTCTACGTCGCTGTGCTCGTCGGCATCGCCTACCGCAAAGGAGCCTTGCAGCGCAACTGCCACCAGATCCTGCGCCAGCACGGTTTGCGCGCCCGCAACCAGCTCGTCCAGCACCTGGTTTAGCTCCGGGAAAGGGGTTGGGTCAGGCGGAATCATGCGCATAGTATACACCTGGCGAGTGTGGGCAGCAGATTAAGATTAATTTACCAGGGGCTCTCCATCGACTATACTATAGAAACAGCATTGAGGCATAATTTGGGCCAACTCTCCAGCTACACTCCCTATCTCTGGCCGGTACTCCTATCCCTCGGTTTCTTGATTGCCGTGGATGTCTACAGCTGGCGCCGCCGGCAGGTGCCCGGGGCGCGTTGGTTTGCCATCGCCCTGGCATTCGGCATCCTCTGGGCTGTTTGCGACGGTCTGTTCCTCATCGCCACCAATCCAGCCGCCCGCGAGCTGCTCTTCCACATTCGCTATCTCTGGCCGCTGCCCATGCTGACCGCCAACCTGTGTTTTATGCTCGAATATGCCGGCCTGGGCCGCTGGCTCAGCGGGAAAATGCTGCTTTTGCTGTTCGCTCCCAGCGTGATTTCCGGTCTCTTCATATTAACTAATCCTGTGCACCACCTGTTCTGGGCTTACACTTCCCTGAGCGCTTCCTATGCCATCTCCGGGCCGGTAGGCTGGGCCACCCTGGTGATAGGCTACCTGATGGGTTTTTTCGGATTTGCGGTGTTTATCTGGCTGTTCATCCGCTCGCCCCGCCACCGCTGGCCGGTTGCCCTGTGCCTGCTGGCTCAGGTCATCATCCGCTCGGCATTTCTGATCGATCTGCTTAACATCGATGTGCTTCCCGGCGTCGATGTGACTATCCCGGCCTTCACGGTCACCACCGGTCTGTACGCTTTGGCGCTGTTCGGCTTTAATATGCTCGATCCCATTCATCTGGGGCGTAGGACGGTCCTCGAGCAGATGCGCGAAGGCATGCTGGTGCTGGATGGCGACTGCCGGGTAATGGACAGCAACCGCGCCGCTCAAAGGATCCTCAACCAGGCAGAAGCTTCCATCAAGGGGAGACCTATCCAGGCTTTGCTGCCCGGCTGTGAAGCGCTGTGCGCCGGGGAAGGCGCCGGCGAGACGGCGCCGTTGGAAATCAGCATGACGGGTTCGCATGGCGAGCGCTTCTACTCCCTGCATCTATCCCCCCTGGATGATCAGCCCGGTCACACCATCGGTCAGCTGCTGTTGATCGAAGAGGTGACCGAGGCCCGCCGGGCGCGCCTGCAGCTGCTGGAGCAGCAGCGCGCCCTGGCAACCCTGCAAGAGCGCAACCGCCTGGCGGGCGAGCTGCATGATAATGCCGGTCAGGTGCTGGCGTATGTCAGCCTGCAAGCCCAGGCTATCCAAAAATACATCCAGGAAGGGAACACCAACCAGGCGGAAATCCAGCTGGGCCGCCTGGCGGGCGTCGCCAAGCAGGGTCACCAGGACTTACGCGAGGATATCCTCAACCTTAAAGCCGGCTCAGGCGCATCCTGGTCCTTTCTGGCTGCGCTTGTGCAGCACCTGGATGCCTACCGCGAGCATTACGGCATCCGCACATCATTGCAGCTGCCCGAAGGCCTGGCGGACGAGCTCTTTGAGCCGGAGGAGGGCGTGCAGCTGCTGCGCGTCATCCAGGAGGCGCTGACCAATGCCCACCGCCACGGCGGTGCTCACCAGGTAGGCGTAAGCTTCGAGCTGCAGGACAGCCGGGCGCAGATCGTGGTGGCCGACGATGGCTGCGGCTTTGAGATCGGCGAGCTGCCGGGCGCCCCGGGAGACCACTTCGGCCTGGCCTTTATGCACGATCGCATGCAGCAAATCGGCGGCAGTCTGCAAGTGATCTCGCAGCCCGGCGCCGGCACGCAGGTCATTCTCACCGCGCCGGTGAAATACTAGCTTAATCTCACGCAAAGGCGCAAAGAACGCAAAGGAAAAATATTATCTCACGCAAAGACGCAAAGACGCAAAAACGCAAATAAGAAGAAAAAAATCTCACGCAAAGGCGCAAAGAACGCAAAGGAAAGAAAAAAAGTAGATTTTTACGATAAAAACCGGAATTAATTGAGTTTAATTAATAACTTGGCGATCTTTGCGGCTTTGCGAGAGAATATTTAATATACTGGAGGAGAGATTGAAAGAGAACGAGATTGCCAGGCAAATCGTTGATGCAGCTTATAAAATTCACACGAAAATCGGCCCCGGGTTACTGGAAACTGCCTACCAGGCGATCTTGGCTTTTGAGCTGAGGCAGCAGGGATTGATCGTAGAAACTGAAATACAAATCCCAATCATCTATGAAAGCATAGTAATCGATGCAGGTTTCCGCGCTGATCTGGTAGTTAATGATCTTGTTATTGTCGAGTTGAAATCAGTGGAAATCCTGGCGCCGGTTCATAAAAAACAACTTCTGACTTATCTTCGCCTGACGAATAAGCATCTAGGCCTCCTGATAAACTTTGGAGCTCCATTAATCAAAGACGGGATTACTAGAGTTGTGAATAATTTGGAAGAATAAATCTCACGTCCTGGGGAAATCACCCAGGACCACGCGCCGCCGATAAGAGCCCAAGAAATATATATATATTTTCTTTGCGCTCTTTGCGTCTTTGCGTGAGAAAATAGGTTTGAACTTTTGCGCTCTTTGCGTCTTTGCGTGAGAAAATAGGTTTGAACCTTTGCGCTCTTTGCGTCTTTGCGTGAGAAAATAGATTGAATCCTTTGCGTTCTTTGCGTCTTTGCGTGAGGTAATTAACCCATGAAAGTCCTCCTCGTCGACGACCACCGCTTGTTACTGGAAGGCCTTTCCACCCTGTTGGCTGCTCACGGCGTGCAGGTAGTGGGCATGGCTTACGATGGCCTGCAGGCCATCTCCCTGGCGCAGACTTTGCAGCCGGACGTGATCCTGATGGACATCCGTATGCCGGGCTGCGATGGGCTGGAGGCTACCCGCCGCATCAAAGCTGCCATGCCGCAGGTCAAGATCGTCATCCTGACCACCTCCGAAGAGGATCGCGATCTGTTCGAAGCGGTCAAGAGCGGCGCCGGCGGCTATCTGCTGAAAAGCATGGATGCCGACGAGCTGGTGGTCTGCCTGGAGCAGGCTCAGGAAGGCATCCCGCCCTTCTCTCCCGGTCTGGCCGCGAAAATCCTGGCCGAATTCGCCCGCCAGGAGAAAGGCTCTCCACCGGGAGCGGCGACGGCGGCAGCCTCCCCGCTGACTGCCCGCCAGCAGGAAGTGCTCTCCCTGGTGGCAGGGGGTTGCTCGTACAAAGAAGCCGGCGCCAGGCTCGGCCTCAGCCCGCGCACCATTAAATACCACATGGCCGAGATCATGGAGCAGCTCCACCTGGAGCACCGCGCCCAGGTGCTGGCTTACGCCGGCAAGATCGGGCTGGGCAGCGAGCCGAAAAGCGGGTAGGACATTTTCCGTTCACCGGAGGTAGATCGATGCACAATTCTCGCAGATTTCCGTGGTTTTATCTGATCATTCTGTCCATGCTTCTTGGCGGCTTGGGCGCTTGCCGAGCAGCCAGCCCAACGCCGACTTCGACCTCCGTCCATTGGGGCTACGCAGGCGAGGTTGCCCCGGAGTATTGGGGAGACTTGAGCCCGGATTACGCCGCTTGCTCGCATGGCAAAGAGCAGTCGCCGGTGGATATCCCTGCTTCGGCGCCGGTCAACCCCGCCACACTCCAAATCGAATATTTACCATCCGCCCTGTACATTCTTAACAACGGCCACAGCATCCAGGTGAATTATGATTCGGGAAGCACCCTGGAAATCGATGGCATTCGCTACCCCCTGGTGCAGTTCCACCTGCACTCCCTCAGCGAGCACACCCTGGCAGGGAGCCACACCCCGATGGAGCTGCACCTGGTGCACAAGGATGATGCGGGGCGTATGGCAGTGGTTGGGGTGATGATCGTGGAAGGGGCGCCAAACCCGGCTTATGAAGCGATTCTGAGTCACCTGCCGGCCGAAGAAGGTCAGCATCAGGCCTTCCCGGAAGTGGTCATTGACGCCGCAGCGCTGCTGCCGTTCGATCAGAGCTACTATCACTACGCTGGATCGCTCACCACGCCGCCTTGCACGGAAAATGTGGACTGGGTCGTGATGGCCGCACCGGTCGAGCTGTCGCCTGAGCAGATCGCCGCCTTCCAGGAACTGTACACAGATAACTACCGCCCGGTGCAGCCGCTCAACGCGCGGGAGTTTCTAGCGAACATGCCATAGGGTAGGGCAGGTTTCCAACCTGCCGGGTCAACTGTCCCTAAGGACAGTCTCTCCAAACGGAGAGACTGTCTTTTTTATGTCGATTGGGACATTGTATATCCTGGATGCTTCTGTTAACCTGATACTGATGGATCAGCATCGCTCGGAGCCGCGCAGATGATGCCAAAACCACTCTTACGACGGGTGGTGATATTGCTCATCATCCTGTCCCTGGCGGCATGCAGCCAACCAGGCGAGGAGCAGCAAGCGCTGCCGGAAAATGAGCTGCGGGCGGTTATCGGTTTCACCGTATCCAAAACGGGCAACTTAAACGTCAAATCCACCCGCCAGACCAACGGCCTGGAGCTGTGGATCAAGCAAGTTAATGAAGCCGGGGGGATCAAGCTCAAAGACGGCCGGGTGGTGAAATTCGAAGCCAAATTCTATGACGATAAATCCCAGAAAGATCGCGTCCAGCAGCTTTATACCCGCCTGGCCATTAAAGACAACGCCGCATTTTTAGTCAGCCCATATTCCAGCGGCCTGGCCGACGCCGCCGCAGTGGTGGCCGAGCAGTACAGCAAGATTATGATTACCACCGGCGCGGCTTCAGACAGCACCTACCAACGCGGCTTCAGCATGGTCTACCAGGTGTACTCCCCCGCCAGCCGCTACCTGAGCGGAGCCGTGGATTTACTGAAAGCCGGCGACCCTGCGGCGCGCAGGATCGCTATCATCCACGAGAACGATAAATTTTCGACGGATGTGGCCAATGCGGTCAAGGCTTACGCCATCGATCTGGGTTATGAAGTCGTATTTTTCGAGGGCTACGACACCGGCACCAGCGATTTCGCGCCTTTTATCAACAAGATAGAGAGCTCCAACCCGGATGCCATCCTGGGTGGCGGTCATTTTCAAGATGGGACCACCTTTGCCAAACAATTATACGAGAAGCAGGTGGACGTAAAAATGGTTGCTCTGCTGGTTGCTCCCCCCGAAGACAGCTTCGTTGAGATCGGGGATGCCGCCCGGGGGATCATCGGGCCCAGCCAGTGGGAGCCGCAGGTGAATTTCACCGCCGAGAGTGCCGCCCAACAAAACCTGTCTTATTTCGGGCCCAGCAGCGCAGAATTTATCGCCGCCTACCAGGCGCTGTTCCAGGAAGCCCCCACCTACCACGCAGCCGGCGGTTACACAGCCGGGTTGATCTTGCAGCAGGCGATTGAATCCACCGGCTCCCTGGATACCGTGCAGATTAAGGCGGCGCTGGATCAGATGAATATCATGACCTTCTTTGGCCACATCCTTTTCGATACCCACCCGGACAGCCACGGGCTGCAGATCGGGCACTCGATGGTCTACATCCAATGGCAGGGCGACCCATGCCGTCTCCCTGGAAAAAGAAGTGGTCTGGCCGCTCGAAGGGGCGACCGCTGAGCTCGTCTATCCGCTGAGGTAAACGCAGATGCAATACCTGGTAGACGGTCTGCTGATTGGATGTGTGTACGGTCTGGCTGCTATGGGCATGACCCTGATCTGGGGAGTCATGGATGTCATCAACCTGGCCCACGGCATAATGATCACACTGGGCAGCTTTGCCGTTTACCTGCTGGCCACCAGCCTGGGGATGAACCCCTACCTGGCGCTGATCATTGCCGGGGCGCTAGGGCTGCTGGCCGGCATGGGCATCTATAAAATCGCTATTCAGAAGGTGCTGGATACTTCCCATTTATCCACCCTGCTGGCCACATTTTCGGTCAATATGATCCTGCTGGGCCTGGCTACCCAGGCCTTCAGCACCAACCCCCGCTCGCTGGATATCGACCTGGGCAGCATTACGATTGGCTCGGTCACCGTCCAGGTCACCCGGCTGTTGGCCGCCCTGGTCTCCGTGCTCATCGCCGCCGGCTTGACCCTGTTCCTGAAACGTACCACGCCGGGCAAGTACATCCGCGCCATCACGGATAACCGCGCCGCCGCCGAGCTGGTCGGCATCCCTTCGCAGCGCATGCTGGCCTTCAGCTTTGGATTGGGCACCTTACTGGCGGTCATGGCCGGCGGCTTGATTGCCACTTTCTTCCCGTTTACCGTCCTTTCCGGAGATGCCTACCAGCTGAAGAGCTTTGTGATTGTGGTGCTGGGCGGGCTGGGCAGCCCGATCGGCGCCCTGCTGGGCGGGCTGGTGCTGGGTGTGCTGGAAGGCATCCTGCCGGCTTTTATAAGCATAGGTTGGGTTCCGGTGATTGAGTTTGTCCTGTTTGTGGTCATCCTGCTGGTCAAGCCGACCGGCCTGTTCGGGGGGAAAAAATGAGCCTGCGCCGCTCCCCCGGCATCTGGATACTCCTCGTTGCAACGCTCGCCATCGGATTGCTGCCAATCGTGACCGGGAATCCCATGGTCCGCGAGACGCTGTACACGATCTACCTGGCGATAGCCCTGGCCGGCAGCCTGAATATCATCCTGGGCTATACCGGCTACATCAGCTTCGGTCACGTGGTTTTCTTCGGGCTGGGCGGATACGTGGGTTTGTACCTGATCTCCAGTTTTAATACCTCCGTCTGGCTGGCGATCCTGGCTGGGGGCGTGGCTGCCGGCCTGCTGGCTTTCCTGCTGGGCAGCGCCATCCTGCGGCTGCGCGGCGCCTATTTCGCCCTGGCCACCATCGGGATCAATGAAGCCATGCGCGCCTTTGTCAACAATTTCCCTCCTTTCGGCGGGCCGACAGGCATCTCCCTGAATTTCAGTGTCTACCAGCCCTATGGCGGCGCCACGCAGGCTCTGTGGCTGGATTACGGCATCCTGGTGGCATTAACGCTTGCCTCGATTCTGCTCAGCTACCTGGTCAAGACCAGCAAGTTTGGCCTGGGGCTGATGGCCATCCGTGAAGACGAAGACGCCGCCGAAGTGATGGGCATCCACACCACGCAATCCAAGACCTGGGCTTATGTCCTTTCGGCGGTCATCCCCGGCATGCTGGGCGTGCTGTACTATTTCAAGAACAGCAGCATCGAGCCAAGCGATGCATTCAATCTCGCCTCCTCCATCGAGCTGCTGGTGATGGTGATGCTGGGTGGCAGCGGCACCGTGCTGGGGCCGGTGATCGGCGCGGCCGGCTACGAAATCCTGCGCGGCTACCTGCTGCTCAGCCGCCTTTTCCGCGATATCCAGCTTACCGTGTCCGGCCTGCTGCTGCTGCTGGTCGTTTTGTTCATCCCGCAGGGCGCCGTTGGCTGGCTGACCCGGCGCTACCCGCGCCTGCGGCAGGTGATTGTATGAATGTCCTGCAGGTCTCCGGCGTGACGAAAAAATTTGGCGGGCTGAAAGCCCTGACCAATGTCACGTTTGATATGCCGGAAGGGCAGGTTTTGGGGGTGATCGGTCCCAATGGAGCCGGCAAGACCACCCTGTTCAATGTAATCAACGGCATCTTTCACCCGGAGGAGGGCCGCATCGTTTTCCGGGAGCAGGATGTGACCGGCATGCGGCCGGATCGCCTGGCACGTCTGGGTCTGGCCCGCACGCACCAGATCGTCCGCCCATTAAACGAGCTGACCGTGCGCGAGAACGTAATGGCAGGCGCCTGCTTCGGTCGCGAAGATCACGGCTTGAAAGCAGCCGGCGCCATCGCCGATGAAGTGCTGGAATTTGTCGGCCTTGCCGATCACAGCCGCCAGCTGGCCAGCAGCCTGAATATAGCCGAAAAGAAGCGCCTGGAAATGGCGCGTGCCCTGGCGGCGCGGCCTTACCTGCTGCTGCTGGATGAAGTCCTGGCGGGGCTGAACCTGACCGAGATCGACATTATGATCACTGCCATCCGCCAGATCCGTGAGCGTGGCGTGTCGATCATCATCATCGAGCACGTCATGCAGGCCATCATGCAGGTGTCCGACCGCCTGATTGTGCTGGATTACGGCCAGCAGATTGCCGAAGGCCAGCCGGAGGACGTGATGCAGGACAGCCGGGTGATCGAAGCCTACCTGGGAAATCCGGAGCTGGCCAAGAAGCTGATGGGAAGCGAGCTGGACGATGACGCTGCTTGAGCTGCACGATATCTGTTCCGGGTATGGCGACGTCCAGATCCTGTGGGGAGCCAATATGGCCATCCAGCAGGGCCAGCTTACCGCCCTGGTGGGCGCCAATGGCTCCGGAAAAACCACCTTCCTGCGCACCTTGATGGGCCTGATCCGGCCTTCCAGGGGAGAAGTTCACTTCAATGGAGACGATATCACCCATCTGCCGGCGCATAAAAAAGCCGAGCTGGGATTGGTGCTGGTGCCCGAGGGTAGGCAGCTGTTTTCTTCGATGAGCGTAGCCGAAAACCTGGAGATGGGCGCTGCGCCTCAGCATGCCCACCCGCACCTGAAAGATAATCTGGAGAAGATGTACGCCATGTTTCCACGCCTGAAAGAACGCAGCTCGCAGCAGGCCGGCACACTCAGCGGCGGCGAGCAGCAGATGCTGGCGGTGGCGCGTGGCCTGATGGCCGAGCCGCTGGTCTTGATGATCGACGAGCTGTCGCTGGGCCTGTCGCCGGCCTTCTCCATGCAGCTGCTGGAAGCGCTGCTGGCCCTGAAAAAAAGCGGCATGACCATCCTGCTGGTCGAGCAGAATGTGCAGATGGCGCTGGTTATTTCCGATTACGCCTATGTGCTGGCTCAAGGGCGCACCGACCTGGAAGGTCCAAGCCGGGAGCTGATGAAAAATGAAAAGATTAAGGAGGCGTACCTGGGGCTCAGGTCCGAGCAGCAGGCTAAGCTTGATGAGTGATCTTCACCGGCGATGTTTGACGGAGTTTCTCAACTCTTCACAAGGAGGCATAACTATGAAAGAGAAAGTGTGGAAGTCTTTGGTACTGATCGGATCAGTCGTGCTGATCGTGACGGTCGTGCTGGTGTCTGCCGGAGCAGCGAGCAGTTCCGCGCTGGAGATTAGCGGAAAATCCGGGAACGATGGCTGGTCCGCATTGGAGAAGGTTCCCCGCTTTCTCCAGGAAGCTGAGAAAGCAGGCTTTTCCTACCAGGAGGGCATGTTCTCGTTCCTCGATCTCATCAAGTCAACTTGCGAGATTCCTGGATACTTTTGCGCCATGGGCAACAACCCCTGGCCAAATGCCTACTTCAGCCTGCAGATGCCAAATCCACCAGACGCCAATTATCAACCCCCCTATGGCCAGCTGTACCAGATGGAACAGGATCAGGCTATCGTGATCATCGGCCAGACTCCCCCGAGGTACGCTATTTTAGCATCCAATCCTGGGTGCAGGCCGGGCCTGTCCTGGGAATCCCCGACCCGGCGCACCCGTCCGCCAATCGCAAGCTCATCGGCTCTGCATTCGGCGACACGGTGAACAACCTGACCATCCACACCATCGGCCCCGACCCCTTCAACCGCCCGATCGTCTACATCGTCGTCGGGAACCGCACCACGGAGCAGCGCGTGCTTGATATCGTGCGCCGTGCCGGCTACCCCGCCGAGATCATCAACGTCGAGACGCTCTCGACCATTATTGCACCGCTGGGGATTGGCCCATCCGGGTCCTTCCTGGTTACAGCCCAGCGCAACGCCATCCCGGCCGACCCTGAGGGGGCGTGGAAGGATTATATCCAGGCCAGCATGGTCGACGACCCGAACCAGCCGCATACACCGTATCGGGCTTTCCGGTTGTCGCCGCAGGTGACGATCCCCGAGAATCCATACCCGGCGCCGATGCTGCGGGTGCGCGGCACCGGGCAGACTGAGATGGACCTTTATCCGGCGCTCAAGCGGCTGCGCCAGGCGATCCTGGACAAAGAAGCGCAGCGCACTCCCGCCCTGCCGGTAAAGGAGCTGGGCGGACGACTCTGGCAGGATCCTATGAGAAACGGGCAGCTTGAGCTATTGGACGACCCTTGGTCCGGCCTGCAGAATGGCATTTACTCCTACCTGGGCAGCCGGGACACGAATTACATCCAGACCTACCCTTACGTCAAGCTGCGCGATACGGTCGATGAATACATCATCGTCTATGGCGTCAATCACCAAAAGACAGGCAAAGCCACGTATGCCAACTTCAGCGTTTATGTCGAACCGACTTTTGGCACCGGACGCGAGATTGGCCTGGGATCCGTAGCGGATCCAAATTATGCCGGCAGCGCCGAGGTGTATCTGGGACCGGACGATCCGGACGCCGACATGCTCTACGCCTACAAAATCGCCCGCCACTGCCCGGCAGACGACCCCTACTGCCTGGAAGTAGGACCCCCGTCGGATATGAACGGCGTCCCCTACAACAATAACTGTACGCCGCAAATCAGCCTGGAGATGGATCCTGGCGCGCCTGGGTGGAAATCCGACATCTTCGTCGTCTTCCGGGCCTACATGGAACCCGCCACAGCGGTCGCCCCCGATATCAACGAGCTGGTCTGGGATAAGGCGATTTACTTTGGCCCGTATTTTGCGCCGTGAGGTGGAACCGGCAGCCCTGCTACCGTGCCACAGCCACAGTCGAGAAAAGGATACCCTTTAAGAGTGATTACTCAAGCCGAAGAACTGCTCGCACTGCGTGAGCCAGCCAAACCGACTGTCAATCTGAGCGATGAATTCCCGAGCCACGAATCTCCGAACCAAGTGAGGAGAGCGAGGGGAGCGAAGGATCTAGAATTCTTCACTTTCCTCACCCTGTTCGGAACTTCGTCGTTCAGAATGACATCTGAAACAAGGAGAACAATGAAACTCTCACGCCGTGATTTTTTCAAATCGCTTGGCCTGGGCGCCGTGGCGGCCGGGTGGGGAGGTGCGATGCGGGCTAAGCCCGCAATGGCCGCAGCCGGGGCAGACCAGGCGGCTGTGCCACTGCCGGCGCTGCTGGAGACGGAGCTTCAGATGCGCTTGCAAACCCCTGCCCCCACCGACCCATTGGCCGCCCCGACGGTACAGATTGCGGAAAACATGGAGCCGGTCATCCAACACCCAGAGCAGGCGGAAGCAGCCAGGAAGAAATTGGCTGCGCTCGAGAAGAAAACCGGCAAGAAGCCCAACATCCTGATGTTTTTAGTGGATGACGTGGGCTGGGGTGATTTTGGCTGCTATGGCGGTGGTGTCATGACCGGCGCTCCAACCCCCAACATCGATCGCCTGGCGGCGGATGGGCTGCGGCTGACCTCCTGCTATTCACAGCCGACCTGCTCCCCCTCACGCGCCACTCTGCTTACCGGCCGCCTGCCGGTGCGCCACGGCCTGCTACGTCCACCGGCGTATGGCGAGCCGGGCGGCTTGCAAGGCGAGATCACACTTGCCCAGCTGCTTGGCAAGGCGGGTTATGTCACGCAAGCAGTCGGCAAATGGCATCTGGGTGAAAACGAAGCCTCCCAACCGCAGAATGTAGGCTTCGATGATTTCTACGGCTTCCTTGCCGCATCGGATGAGTACACTGCGTGGCGAGACGAATATTTCAATCCGGACATCGTGAACAATGAAGAACGGACGGCGATGATCCAGGGATTGGACTTCAACAAATTCCTGGTGCATGCCGTGAAGGGAGGCGAGCTGGAAGAACTGGAGGAGATCACGATTCCCGTGAGCGCCGAGCTGGACGACCGCTGGGCGGCTTACTCGATAGACTTCATCAAGAAGATGGCGAAGCGTGATCAACCGTTTTTCCTGTTCCACGGTACGCGTGGGGCGCACTTTGACAATTATCCCAATCCTAAATTCAAAGGCAAATCTGCAGCGAAATACCCTTACAAAGATGTGATCGTCGAGCTGGACGACATCCTGGGCCGCATAGTCAAGGCGCTGGAAACCAACGGCCAGCTCGAAAATACACTGGTGATCGTTGCCTCTGACAACGGCCCCCAGATTGAAATCTGGCCGGACACCGGCTTTACCCCGTTTCGCTGCGGGAAGTGGTCCACCTGGGAAGGCGGTGTGCGAGAGCCAGGGATCGTCAGCTGGAAGGGTATGATCAAACCTGGGCAGGTTTCCGACGGATTGTTCGATTTCTGCGATTTGCTGCCTACCTCACTGGCACTGGCCGGGGCCTGGGATCTGATCCCGGAAGATCGCTTTATCGACGGCGTCGATCAGACTTCATTCCTGCTGGCAGATGGCGGTCTTTCAAACCGCAAGTTTGTTTATTACTACCTGGGGAAGAATCCTGCAGCCTGTCGCGCCGCCGAGTATAAGTTTGTGGTTGCCGGCATATCCGGGGATGATCGGGACACGGTCAATCCCGGGGGTTGGACCTCGCTCGAACAATATCCCCAAGGGAAGTTTTTCAACCTGTTTCTGGATGCAAAGGAGGAGCACTCTTATCTGGTCCGCAAACTCGCCATCTCGGGGGTTTTTACCGGCGCCCTGGCTGCGCATATTGCGACATTTTCCAAATATCCAAACAAACCTGCCGGTTAAATCGCTGTCTCCCGGGCCAATCTCCCCGGGAGTAGAGGCCGGCCTGTTTATGTAAGGAAAGACAATGTACTTCTGTGATTGATTTTCTAAGGAAAAATTATATATAAGGAGAATGACATGGAACTATCAAGACGCGATTTTTTCAAGACCCTGGGATTGGGCGCCGCCGCCGCAAGTGTAGGCGCGGCTGCCAAAACGACCCCTGCTGACGCCGGCGCAGCAGGTTCTGCCGGCGCCGCAGGCGGCGGCATCGTACCGATGGTCATGCCGGAATCCGAGGCCGCCGGTATCTTCAAACGCCTGCAGGAGGGCGAGATCACCGACCCGCTGGCCGCCGAGTGGACGCAGGTTGCCGAGAACATGGAACCGATGATCGTTCACGAAGACCAGGCCGCCGAGGCCAAGAAAAAGCTGGATGCGCTTTACAAGAAGACCGGCAAGCGCCCGAATTTGCTGATCTTCCTGATGGATAACGTCGGCTGGGGCGACCTGGGCATCTACGGAGGCGGTCTGCTGCTCGGCGCACCGACTCCCAACATGGACCGCCTGGGGCGCGAGGGCCTGCAGCTGCTGTGTGCATACTCGCAGCCTTCCTGCACGCCCAGCCGCGCCACCCTGCTCACCGGGCGCCTGCCCATGCGTCACGGCCAGCTGCGTCCCAGCTTCGCCGGCGAGGAGGGCTCGATATCCAGTGAGATCACCCTGCCCACCCTGCTGAGCAAAGCCGGCTACGTGACCCAGGGCGTGGGTAAATGGCACATCGGTGAGGATGAATCCAGCCAACCGCAGAATAACGGCTTTGACGATTTCTTCGGCTACCTGGGCTGGTCCGGCCTGTACACCGACTGGCAGGATGAGGATTTCGCCCCCGAATTTGCCTTAAGCCCGGACCGCCAGGCTTATGTGCGCAGTGTGGGCTTCAACCCCAATGTCGTGCATGCGGTCAAGGGGAAGGAGCTGGAGAACATCGAAGAAATTACCATCGAAGTCAGCGCCGAGCTGGACGAGAAATTCACCGCCTATTCGGTGGATTTCCTGAAGAAGATGGCAGACAGTGATAAGCCCTTCTTCCTGTATCACTGTACCCGCGGCAACCACTTCAAAAACTACCCCAATCCTAAGTACAAGGGAAAATCGCCGGCCAAGTACCCCTACAGGGACTGCATCGTTGAGCTGGACGACGTCCTGGGCCAGCTGGTAAAAACCCTGGAGGACACGAATCAGCTGGAAAACACCCTGATCTTCGTCACCTCGGATAATGGCCCGCTGATGGAGGCCTGGCCGGATGCCGGTTATACGCCCTTCCGCGGCGGTATCGGCACCACCTGGGAGGGCGGCCAGCGCGTGCCGTTGCTGGCATACTGGAAGGGTATGATTTCGCCGGAGCAGCAAAGCATTGGGATCTTCGATTACTGCGACATACTGCCCACCTTCCTGGACCTGGCCGGCGCTTCCAGCTCCATTCCTAAAGACCGCTATATCGATGGCGTCGACCAGACCTCTTTCCTGCTTTCGGATGACGGCCTGTCCAACCGCAAGTACGTCTGGTACTGGATGATGGATACCTTCAGCGCCCTGCGCGTAGCCGAATATAAATTCATGTTCACCGGCATGTCCTTTGACGATTTTGATGTGATTAATGCCGATGGTGCCACGACCATTGAGTCTTACCAGGCCAAGCTGTTCAACCTGTTCCTGGACCCCAAGGAGCGCTACAGCTACTTCAACCGCCAGACCTTCATGGACAATATCGCCTCGGAGGGCTACCAATACCACTACAGCACTTTCGTTAAAGTATCCGCCCAAGAATGCGACGGCGAAAATCCAAAAAATTGAGATCGATGTTCAAGGGCGCCGGAGGGCAGTAATCGGCCATCATGGAACCACGCCGGGTGATTCTGTTCGGCAAGTCTGTCATCCTGGGGACGGTGGGCGCCAGCCTGCGGCAGCGGCCCGAGTTTGAGGTCATCGCCCTGGCGCCACCCTTCCCGTCCGCCCTGGAGCTGGAGCAATTGGCGCCGGAGATCATCCTGTTCGATCTCCAGGCGCCGCCTCCCGAGCCGGCCTTTGCCTTGCTGGAACACTGCCCGGGTTTGCTGCTGGTCGGCGTCAGCCCGGATCGCAACGAAGTCACTATGTGGTCCGGGCAGATGTATACCCAGCTCTCTACCCAGGAGCTGGTTCAGGCGATTGCCACCAAGGCCGGTTGATAGGTGCAGCTGTTCGTCGGAACCGTCCTATAATGAAGGTAGCTGCCTTCACGCGTCAGCCTCTGCCCTTGAGAGCGAGTCGACGCAGTGCAGCCTTATCCCCGCTGTCCAGCAGGGATCCCTCAAAAAGACCAATTGAAACTGGAGATCAAAATGATGAAATCCTTGATCCTTATCCCCGTAATTCTGCTCCTGGCACTGTTGGCTGCCTGCGTCACGGCGACAGAAACGTCCTTGCCGGAGGCTACTCCGGGGGAGCTGGCCAACCCGGCCTCCGAGAACTGTGTTGCCCAGGGCGGTACCCTGTCCATCGCCGAGGATGGCTCTGGCGGCCAGTACGGCATTTGCTACTTCGAGGATAACCGCCAGTGCGAAGAGTGGGCCCTGCTGCGCGGCGATTGCCCTGTGGGTGGTGTAAAAATCACCGGCTACATCACCCCCGCGGCGCAGTACTGTGCCATCACCGGTGGAACTTATGCGATCACCGCCGCCGGAGAGGCCGACAGCGAGCAGGGCACCTGCACCTTCAAGGACGGCTCGGTCTGCGATGCGTGGGAATACTGGTATCGCACCTGCGCCGCCGGGCAGGCTGCGGCTGGGGAGTGGGTGAGCTACACGAATGCGGAAGCGGGCTTCAGCCTGCAGATGCCTTCCAATTGGAGCCATGGAGTATTACCCGATCAGAATGAAGGCGCCGTACATGGGGAGGTGTTCAATGGCCCGGAAGGCGGCGTGGAGGTTTACTGGGGCGAGGGCCTGGGCGGTGCCTGCCCCACCGAAACCGTGCCGGTGCAGCTGGCGCAAGCGGAGGTACAGGCCTGTTATGGGACGAAGCCCGATCAGACTGAATACTGGAGCCAGATGGGCTACCAGGTGAGCGGTGGCAACGACTTCTCTACGGTCGCCTATACCAAAGACACCCCATCTTCCCGGCGCGACCTGGTTATGCAGGTGCTGGCTACCCTCACCTTCATGCTACCGGAAACCACAGGAGCCAACATCGTACCGCTGAGCATGGAAGTCTGCGATGGGCAGGCCCAGGCCATGGCGCAGGCCCTGGATGTGCTGGAGGTGACCCAATCGGAAGCGCCGCTCAGCGACCCGGTAACGGGTAATGCCGGCACTGGCTGCATGAGCACTGTCCTGGGCACAGGGGCAGACTTCGAGAGCCCGGATGTGGTGGCGACGGCATTGGGCCAGATGCTGCAGGAGCAGGGCTACACGGAAGACATGCTTCTGGCCGCCGGCGGCCCCACCGGCATAGGCACTGGCTACCGCAACGGCGAGCAGATTTGCCTGGCAGCCGCTACCTGGCTGCCGGATGAATCGGCCAACTGCCCGCAGGACGAGCCAATCTCGGCCTGTATGCTGGCGCCGGAGCAGCAGAATTACACCATCACGTTGAACTGCGGCGTGGAAAACCCCCAGGGACAGGCCGGCGTCGACGTGGCGCCTACCGGCCCTGTGGGGGGCGGCTCCGGCTGGCTGGTGTTCGACTCGACCCGCGATGGCGTGCACCGCGACCTGTATGGGCTGGATATCGCCAGCGGCGCCGTCACCCGCCTGACCCAGGGCGAGCTCGACAACTTCGCCGGTCCCTGGTCGCCGGATGGGCTGCGCATCGTTTTCACCTCCTACGGCCTGACCAACAGCCGCATCGCCGAGATCAACGCCGATGGCAGCGGGGAGCAGACTCTATCGGAGATAGACGGTTCTGACGAAGGCTTCCCCGCCTGGTCGCCGGATGGGGCGCGCATTGCATTCACCTCCCGCCGTGACGGCAACAACGAGATCTACCTGATGAACTCCGACGGCAGCGATCCCCTGCGCCTGACGGACGCCCCGGGTGACGATTTTGCCCCCAGCTGGTCGCCGGATGGCACACAGCTGGTCTTCGTCTCCGACCGGGACAACGAACCCGGCATTTACGACCTGTACCTGATGAACGCCGACGGCTCCAACCTGCGCCGCCTGACCAGCGATACGGCCAACGATTACTCGCCGGCCTGGTCGCCGGACGGGCAGTGGATCGTCTATCGCTCGCACCACGATGGGGCGGCCGATATTTACCTGGTCAAAGTGGATGGCAGCGCGCTGCACCAACTGACGGACGATCCGGCCGAAGATTGGGCGCCCGTCTGGTCGCCGGACGGCACCCTGATCGCCTTCCAGACAAACCGCGACGGCAACTGGGAGATTTACTACATGACGGTGGACGGCAGCGACCCGCTCAACCTGACCAACGACCCGGCCGACGACCAGCTGCCGTTCTGGCAGCCGTGAGGGAGACGGATGACGGAGGACCGCAGACCGCCGACGGCATTTGTAGGACAATCTGTTAGATTGTCCGGAGCAATGCCGGAAAAGCCAAAACCCGCCGCCGGCGTTTGTAGGACAATCTGTTGGATTGTCCGGGAGTGCTGAACGCAGGCTGTCATCCTGAGTGAAGCGAAGGATCTCCCCTGGTCACAACGCTCTGCGTTGTGACCCCGCCAGGGACGCGTAGCAAGGTCCTGGAGTGCTTTCCTCCAGGGCGTCCAGGCTGTCTGCCGGCAGGGCGGGATGCCATCCCGCCGTCGGCAGTTGTAGGACAATCTGTTAGATTGTCCGGAGCAATGCCGGAAAAGCCAAAACCCGCCGCCCGCGTTTGTAGGACAATCTGTTAGATTGTCCGGGAGTGCTGAGGTGGAAAAAGCAGGGCGGGATTCGATCCCGCCGAAACGACGGCGGCTATGGAAAGCCGCCCTACAGGAAAGGAATTATCCATGAACCAGACCTACTTGAAGCTCCCGTTCCTGCTGCTCTTATTCTGCCTGGTGGCCGCCGGTGTGTGGGGCGGGCTGCCCGCAAACCCGGCCAAAGCCGGCAAGCAGATCACCCCGCGCCAGCTGGTGCAGCCGGGGGCGCTGATGGGCAGCCGGGCCTTCCGCTTTCGCCTGGAGCCCTTCCGGGGCGCTGCTGGCTTACGTCGAGCCGCAGGATGGTTGGGACGCCCTGTGGCTGTACGATCCTGACTCGGACGAAAAGCGCCTGCTGTTCGCCCCCGGCGAAAACCCGCAGGGCCTCGACCTGACTCTGGCGATCTGGTCGCCGCAGGGGGATGCGCTGCTGCTGCCGGGGAACAATGGGCTGTGGCTGCTGGATGTCGCTGCCGGCACGCTGCAATCCCTGGTAAGCGGGGAGGGCATCACCAGCATGACCTTCTCGCCGGAGGGATTACAGGTGGCCTATGCCCAGGGCAACGACCTGTATAGGGTCGCCCTGGCGGATGGCGCCGTCACCCGCCTGACCTTCGACGGCAGCGAGACCGTCTTCAACGGCACCCTGGATTGGGTGTACAACGAGGAGC
The DNA here is from genome assembly GCA_963744375.1 of uncultured Chloroflexia bacterium. Taxonomy (GTDB): domain Bacteria; phylum Chloroflexota; class Anaerolineae; order Anaerolineales; family UBA4823; genus CTSoil-045. Next base: position 88,129 of record CAVUTH010000005.1, read on the forward strand.
TGGCCACACGCTCCGCCCAGCCGGCCTATGCCTGGTCGCCGGACGGCAAGCTGGCTGATCCACCTGCGCCTGGACGAAGCCGGGGTGCAGGACCACTCGGTGACCGACTACCGCACGGTGCCGCCCACGCTCAGCTTTACCCGCTACCCGACCGCCGGCACGCCGAACCCGGTGCCTAGCCTGCACCTGATCGATCTGCATAGCGGCCAGAGCACACCCATCCCGCTGCCGGGCGATGCCGAGTATGTCCTGCCGTTCTTCGCCTGGTTCCCCGACTCGCAGGAGGCGGCTCTACGTCACCGTCAACCGCGAGCATACCCTGCTGGAGCTGCTGGCTTACGACGTGGCCGCCGCTGCACGGCCGCGTCCTGATCCAGGAGAGCGACCCCGCCTGGGTGAACGAGAACTCTTACGCTGCGCCGCTCTTCCTGGGTGATGGCGGCTCCCGGTTCCTGTGGCTTTCCGAGCGGGACGGCTTCATGCACCTGTACCTGTACTCCCGCCAGGGCGACCTGCTGCGCCAGGTGACCGCAGGGCGAGTGGATGATCGATACACCCGCCTGGAACCTGCTCGTCCCGGGGCGGCCGGTGTATCGTCGACCCGGCCGGCGAGTGGGCTTACTTCTCGGCGACCAAAGAAAGCCCGCTGGAGCGGCATATCTATCGCGTGCGCATAGCCGACGGAACCCTGGAGAAGCTCTCCGGGCCGAGCGGCTTCCACTTCGGCGCCCTCTCTGCCGATGGACAGTACCTGGTGGACCAGTATTCCGATGTCGAAACACCGCCGGTCACCGCCATCCTCGAGTCGGATGGCACGCAGGTCGCCGAGCTGGGGCGCTGCGCCGGGCCCAACCCTGGATCTGCCCGAAGTGCAGCGTGAATTCGTCACCTTGACGGCCCACGACGGCACGACCCTGTATGCCCAGATCGTCATGCCGGAGAACTTCAAGAAGAATAAAAAATACCCGGTGATCGTTCACTGGTACGCCGGGCCGACGCTGCAGATGGTCTCCAACCGCTACGGCAAGACCAACCTGTTCAACCACATCGAGCGCGATGTGCTCTACACCCAGGCCGGCTTCATCGTCTGGCGGCTGGATAACCGCGGCAGCTTTGGCCGCGGCCATGCCTTCGAGACGCCTATCTTCGGCGAGCTGGGCAAAGCCGCCCTGGACGACCAGCTGGCGGGCATCGAGTACCTGCGCAAACTGCCTTACATGGATGCCAAACGCATCGGCTGCGACGGCAAATCCTTTGGCGGCTACATGTCGCTGTATGCGCTGATCAACGCCCCGGACGTGTTCAAGGCCGGCGTGGCCGGCGCCCCGCCCACCCGCTGGGACTACTACGACACGATCTACACCGAGCGCTACATGCGCACGCCCGCCCAGAACCCGCAGGGCTATGCCGCCACCGACCTGATCGCCGCCGCCGATAAATTGCAGGCCCCGCCGCTGATCATCCACGGCCTGAACGACACCAACGTCCACCTGCAGAACTCGATCAACCTGATCGAAGAGCTGGAGCGGCTGGATAAGCCCTTTATCTTCCTGCCCCTGCCCAACCTGAGCCACAGCTTCCGGGGCGATGGGCTGGTGGCGGCGCTCTCCGCCAGCGTGGAGTATTTCGAGGAGAGGCTGGGAGGCTGACGGAGGACCGCCGATCCGCGGGAAAGCTCGCGGACTGATGCCGCCGACCGGACGGACGACGGAGCGAAGATGGATGACCGTCCCGCGGGAAAGCTCCGCGAGATACCAGACCGACGACCCGCGCAAGACCCCGGTCCAGCCCAATTGGGGCTGGGGCAGCGCGTGACTTCGCCGCCGACGGCGATTGTAGGACAATCCGAAGTCCCGGTTGGTTTCGACCGGGGTGTTAGATTGTCCGGAAGTGCTGACCGCAGGCTGTCATCCTGAGCGAGGTACTCCCGAGCAGTGCGAGGGGAGCGAAGGATATAGATTCTTCACTTTCCTCATTACGTTCGGAACTTCGTCGTTCAGAATGACAAACTATAGGAGGATGAATGAAGCTCAATGCCAAATTTCTATTCACCCTGACTATTGTCTGGCTGCTGCTTGCCGGCTGCACCGCCACAGCGCAGTCCACTCCGCCACCCGCTCCAGCCGAGCCGACCGCAGCCCCCAGCCTGGCCGCTGTGGAAGAAATGCCGGCGAGCGCTGCACCGGCCGCGACCGATACATCAGCTGCAACTCCCACCACCCAGGCCAGCGCACCGGCGGAAGCATCCCGCTGAAGGATGCCCTGCCCAGCCTGGCGCCGCAGGATGTCTTCCAGAACTTCTATGACATCACCCAGATCCCGCGCCCTTCCGGCCAGATGGACCAGATCCGGGAATTCCTGGTGCAATTTCGGGCAGGGACTCGGCCTGGAGACCATCGTGGATGAGGCCGGCAACGTGATCATCCGCAAGCCGGCCGCCGCCGGCTTCGAGAACCGCCAGGGTGTGGTGCTGCAGGCGCACATGGACATGGTGGCCAGAGAAGACGGCAAAGAGTATGACTTCACCACCGATCCCATCCAGGCCTTTGTGAACGGCGATTACATCGTCACCCATGGCACCACCCTGGGCGCCGATGACGGCATCGGGATCGCCATGATCATGGCGTCCTGCAGGTAATCAGCCCTGCAGGCCGGTCCGCTGGAGGCCTGTTCACCGTGGATGAAGAAACCACCATGGCGGGCGCCAATGGGCTGAAAGCCGGGTATCCTGCAGAGGCAGCATCCTGATCAACCTGGACTCGGAAGGGAGGGCATCTTCACCATCGGTCGGCCGGCGGCGAGCATCTCAATATGAACATGCTCTTACACCCAAACACCGGCTCCGGCGGACATGCTTTCCTATCTGGTGAAAGTGCAGGGCCTGCAGGGCGGCCACTCCGGCGTGGATATCGACAAGGGGCTGGGGCATGCCACCAAGCTGCTGGTGCGCCTGCTGAAAGGGCGCCGAAGAGCCCTACGGGCTGCGCCTGGCCAGCCTCGCCGGCGGAACGGCCGGCAATGCCATCCCGCGTGAAGCTGCTGCCGTGCGTCTTCCTCCCGCCCGGACCAGGTGGAGGCATTCACCGCCTACGTCAGGGATTACGAAGCCACCATCCAGTCCGAGCTGGCCGCGACCGAGCCGGATCTGAATAGTCCAGCTGGAGGCCGTCCAGCCGCCGGCCCAGGTGATGGATCAGGAGTTTCAAGAGCACCCTGCTCAATGCCCTGTATGGCACCCCCAGGGCGTGACCCGCATGAGCGATGCGGTCCCCGGGCTGGTTGAGACTTCCAACAACCTGGGCATCGCCACTGTCCAGGATGGGCAGATGCAGCTAGTGTGCTTACGCTGCGCAGCTCGGTCGATTCCGAGCTGCAGGATCATGGCCAGATGGTCGCCAGCGTCTGGGAGCTGGCCGGTTACCCGGTTGAAATCACCGATTGGTACAGCGCCTGGACGCCCAACCCCGAATTCGCCCATCCTGGCTCTGATGCAGTCCACCTACCAGGAGCTGTTTGGCGTGGAGCCGAAGTCGGCGCCGTCCATGCCGGGCTGGAATGCGGAACATTCAGCTCAAAATATCCCGGGATAGACATGATCTCGATCGGGCCGACATTGACGAAAGTCCACTCGCCATCCGAGAGGCTGCACATCCCCAGCGTGGCAAAGGTGATGGACCTGTTAGCAGCGACGCTGCAGGCCATCCCGGAGAAGTAATCCATCGTCCATCTGATTGGACGGAGAGCGTAAATCGAGGAGGTAAATAGTGATCGAACCTGATGACCAACCTATGGAAGAAAACCTTGATCCCAGAGATTGGGAAGCGATGCGCACCCTGGGTCACCGGATGGTGGACGATATGCTTGACTACTTGCAGGCCGTGCGCGAGCGCCCGGTCTGGCAGCACGCCCCGCCGGAGATCAAAAGCGCGGTTTAACGAGCCGCTGCCCCTCGAGCAGCAGCCGGCAGAGCAGGTCTACCAGGATTTTCTGGAGATCGTGCTTCCCTACCCGGTTGGGAACATCCATCCACGCTTCTGGGGTTGGGTATTCGGCACCGGAACGGTGATGGGCGCCTTTGCCGAGCTCTTAGCCGGGACCATGAACATTGGCGCAGCCAGCGGTCTGGCATACCACAGCGCAAACTACGTCGAAAAGCAGGTGCTGGATTGGTTCAAGGAAATGCTGGGATACCCGGAATCGGCTGGCGGCCTGCTCACAAGCGGCTGCTCGGCATCCAACTTGATTGCCCTGGCCGTAGCCCGCAATACCCGCGCCGGGTATGATTTGCGGGCGCATGGCATGCACCAGGTGGCTCGCCCAATGACCATCTACTGCTCGGAAGAAGCGCACTCCTCCATCCAGAAGGCCGTCGAGCTGCTGGGTTTCGGCAGCGATTCGCTGCGCAAAATGCCGGTGAACCGATTAATGCAGATGGAAATTCCTGCGCTGAAGGCTGCCATCCAAAAAGACCGCCAGGACGGGTTTAATCCCATCTGTGTCGTTGGCGGTCTCGGCACAACCAACACGGGCTCCAGCGACGATTTGCACAGCATCGCCGATATCTGTGCCGCAGAAGGATTGTGGTTCCATTGCGACGGCGCCTTTGGCGCCTGGGCTGCAATCGCTCCCCAATCCAGGGAGCTCGTTGCCGGGATGGAACGGGCCGATTCCCTGGCGTTTGACCTGCATAAGTGGATGTACCTGCCTTATCCAATCGGCTGCGTCCTGGTCAGGGATGCCGAGGCGCACCGCAGCGCATTTTCTCTGACACCCGCCTATCTTGCCCATGGCGAAGGGGAGCGTGGTCTGACTGGTGTCGACCTGCCCTGGCTCTCCGATTACGGTTACGAGCTGTCACGCGGCTTTCAGGCCCTCAAAGCCTGGATGACCATAAAGGAACAGGGCATAGAAAAATTCGGGCGTCTGATCCAGCAGAACATTGATCAGGCGCGCTATCTGGCTGGTCTCGTCGAGGCTGAGCCCAGGCTGGAGCTGGCGCTGCCTGTATCCTTAAACGTGGTGAACTTCCGTTATGTTCGCCCTGGCGTGAGCGCTGCCGAGTTGGACAGGTTGAACAAGCAGATCGAAGTTGAGCTCCAGGAACGCGGCATTGCTGCCCCATCGACAGTCTGCCTGTGGAGCAAACATTTCCTGCACGCAGCCATCACCAATCACCGCAGCCGCCGGGATGATTTTGATCTCCTGGTGCGTGAGGTCGTCCGTATTGGGGATGCGCTGGACTGACAGCATGGTTGTCAGGGTGGCTGGAAGGACCCGCTTTCTAACATACTTCTATTACAATACTACCGGCAAGACCGGTATAATTTCTAAAACAGAAACCAATCACCAAAAGGGAGAATCACAATGACCGACGTACCTGTTCAATTGATCGTGGCGGCTTTTCAGGATGAGAAGACTGCCGATGCCGCACTCAAAGAGCTCAAGCGAGCCAAGCGCGAAGGCCTGATCGACATCGTCGACGCAGCCGTGCTGCGCAAGGATGAGAAAGGCAAGCTGCACATCAAAGAAACCGCCGATATGGGCGGCGGCAAGGGCGCCGCACTGGGCGGAGTCGCCGGCGCGGCCATCGGCCTGATTGCCGGTCCGCTGCTGGTAGTACCGGCGGCGATTGGCGCCCTGGTGGGCGGCCTGGCTGCCAAGCTGCGCGACAGCGGCTTTTCCAACGATCGCCTGCAGACTCTGGGCGAGGGCTTGAAGCCTGGTTCGTCGGCAATTGTCGCCGTGGTCGAGCACATCTGGGTAGCCCAGGTGGAAGCCGCCATGCAGGCAGCCGGCGCCGATGCCGTCACCGCCGCGCTGAGCGCCGATATCGCCGCCCAGTTGGAAGCCGGGCACGATACCGCCTTTACCGCCATCGCCTCGGAGAGCGGCTTTGAGGCCGCGCGTGTGTCCGCCGGCGCCGACTCGGTCGAGGGCGGGCGCATTGCCGTGGACGACAGCGGCGTATATGGCGAGCGTTTCTACGCCACCAAGGACGGCTTTATTGTCGAGGGCATGGCTGCTAACGAAGAGGGCACAGTCGCCTTCACTGCCATCGGCGCGCCGGAAGAAGAAGTCAAGGCAACCGACGAGAAACCGGCAGAAGACAAGCCGGCTGAGGCATGAGCGACGGATAAATTCCACAGGTAAGCATCGGGCGGAGAACACACTCCGCCCGTTTTATTTCCTCTGGCCGTCTTTCCAAGAGTTATGATTTCTGTCGCTGCTTGCCTTTTAACGGTTGTGCAGGGGCGATTTTTATTGACAAGGTATGTATTTTGCTATAGTATGTAAATAAGCGCGGTGCCAGTGCACCTCGCGGTTGGCACAGGAGAGAGTCTTGGGTGGGCCAATAAAGCAAACTCTCCTCTCATCGCGATACCCATCCTCTCTCCGGCTGGTAATCTTGTACTACCAGTATTTCTCGTAACCGGGGGTTTTTATGGACCGATTGGTCTGAAAGGATGTGCGTGATGGCGAAGTACTTCGTGCTGCATAAGACCATTGGGGATCCCGCAGCTGGTTGGGAATTCTTCGGTAAAGGGGCGCCTTCTCTGGCGGCTGCGATGGCTGCTGGCCAGATGCCGGCAAAAATCCTCAAGACCTGGAATCCATTCACCTATGGCCGTGGCGACTACGTCTTCTGCCTTTGGGAAGCCGACAATCTTGAGGACATCATGACCGTGCTGGGGATAAGCGGCCTCAATGATTATGTCACTTCCGACATAATGCCGGTCACGGAGATTGATTGGGCTGAGCTGGCACTCACCGTGCCAGAGAAGACGGTTACCTGATCGGACTAGAATTTCTATCTTTTCCTGATACCCGCCACTACTGCCGCAACCACTCCTACCAGCAGCAGCACAAAGCTCCCGCCGACCAGGGTCCACTTCAACGCGGTAAAGACCGGCGCCAGCGCTGCTATCACCGGCGTCTCGAGGGGATAGCGCGCCATCACAATCGATGTGCTGATGTTCTCCAGGAAGTCGAAGAGCATCGCCGCCAGCGGCACCAGGTTGGCCAGCTGCCAGGGGCTGTCTTTGGGAAAGCCCTTACCGAACAACCAGCTGATCGCCGTCACCAGGAAGAAGCCGTATACCAGCGGCCAGGCCACATCAAAAGTAAAGCGCGCCCGGATGTAGGCCTGCCGGCCTTCAGCCCCATAGCTTTCTGCCATATTGTACAGCTCGGCGGGGGTGTACCACAGCGACAGGTCGGGGGTCTCAGCGCCGGCGCTGGCCTGCTCGGCCTGGCGCGACTGCTCCGGCAGCACCGTGGCAGTGAACACCAGGAACATCAGCAGCGCCAGCAGCGCCACCCAGCCGGGGGATGCGTTTTGTAGAGTGCGGGAGAGTTGCTTCATGGGAGTGATTATACTTTGCCCGGAGAATTGAGAACATTAAAACACGAAGCCCTCAAAGGAAGCACAAAGATGCACAAAGATTTTTATAAAATATCTTCGTGCCTCTTGGTGCCTTCTTGGTGGCCTTTGTGTTTTTATGTTTTTCTACGCCTTCCGTTGTGAATCCCGTGGGGCAGTCAGCGGTCCTCGAGCGAAGTCACGCGGCTCTGCCGCGGGATCATCCGTCTTCTGTCATCGGTCCTCGGTCATCCGTCATCGGTCTGCGAGCGAAGTCCCGCGATGCTCTCTCGCGGGATCAGCCGTCTGCCTTCGCTTTCCCCATCACGCGCCACACCGCCATCTCGCCCTTGCCTTTAATCACCACCTGGCCTTGCGGTTCGCAGATAAATTCGTCCCGGATCAATTCATAAGTCGAGCGGGTAATCTGGATCACCCCCGCCGCGCCATGCGATTCCATCCGGCTGGCGGTGTTGACCGCATCCCCCCACAGGTCGTAGGCGAATTTCTTGTGCCCAATCACGCCGGCGACTACCGGACCGGAATTGATCCCAATGCGCAGATGGATCTGCCGGCCCTTAACCGGGGTATGCTCCACGTAATCCTGGATATCCAGGGCCAGCTGGGCCAGCGCGTGGGCATGGTCGGGTCGCGGGCGGGGGACGCCTGCCGCCGCCATGTAGCAATCGCCGATCGTCTTGATTTTCTCCAGGCCGTATTGATCCACCAGCGTGTCGATCTGCGAAAAAACCTCGTTCAGCAAGGACACCAATTCCTCCGGGGTCATGCTCTTCCGACATGGGCGTAAAGCTGACGATATCGGCAAACAGGATGCTGGCCTGGTCTATATAATCGGCGATAATGCGCGTCTCGTTCTTGAGCACCATCGCCACCTCGCGCGGCAGGACGTTGAGCAGCAAATTCTCGGATTTTTCCTGTTCCTGGTGAAGCAGCGACAGGGTCAGGTTCAAGTGCCTCAGGATCCCAATGATGCTGGCGAACACGATGCCAAATAATGTCAGGAAATTGAGCACCCAGAACCAGGTGCTGTACGCCAGGGGGATATTATTCTCTGTGCGCAGCCAGGGCTGCAGGACAGCCTCCAGGATCACCAGGAGCAGGCTGGTGATGAACCAGCCGATAAATTTTGTGGCGTATATGGTTACAACCGCGAATGGCGCCAGCATGATGTACAGGAATAATCCGCCCGAATTTGCAATACCACCGATCGCCAATGTAGCGAGGAAGCCGCAAACCACATTGGTGCCCAACAGGATATTCATTGAATAAGTAAACCTGATTTTCCGAAAGCGCAGTAATGGAATCAAGATCAGAATGACGACTGCATAGAACATCAGAATGATCGAGACAGTGACTTCTGATAGAGTAAAGTAGATATAAGCCCAGACGAGCAGCACGGGGGCGCCAAAGAACATGGCGCCAACAAAGATCGTCTTCCAATTCCGCAGGGCGGGTGTGTCCCCCGGCTCCTCTGCCAGGCTGTACAGCCAATCGATGATTTTCTGTCGTGTTTCAGGATGCATAGCTAACCCTCGGGTAATTCAGGCTTAGTATATCAAATAACCACGAATCACCAGAATGTAGGAACCGGTTTTTTGGTACGGATGTGGGGTTCGTGCTTATCGATGAGGTCGTCTGACCGCCAGTTCCACGTCGTGGCTCAGGCTGCCGGTCAGAGACCGTCCACGCAAAGAGCAGGCGAACCAGGGCGCATTCGTGTATGTGTGGTCCTTCATTCGTGGATGGCTTTCACGCCGTCCTCGGTGAATCCCGGGCTGCCTATCCGCGGTCATTGTGGCTGCAGTCGGCCGTCGGCCGTCGTCCGTCATCGGTCGTCCGTCGTCCGTCGTCCGTCATCGGTCGTCCGTCGTCCGTCGGCCGTCGTCCGTCATCGGTCGTCCGTCGTCCGTCATCCGTCCTCCGTCAGAGTATAATTCCCCCCATGAACCCACCCGACCCCTACCTCTCCCCCGTCTTCGAGCACATCGCCCGCCAGCGCCAGTCCTTCATCGACCGGCTGATGCACTACCTGCGCCATCCCAGCATCAGCGCCGAAGGCCATGGCATGCGTGAGGTGGCCGGCATCCTGCTGGATTGGCTAACGGCGTTGGGCTTTGAAGCCCGCCTGATGCCCACCCCCGGCTGGCCGCTGGTGCTCGGCCGGCGCTTTGACCAGCCCGGCGCCCCCACCGTGCTGCTGTACGGGCATTACGACGTGCAGCCCCCCGACCCGCTGGATGAGTGGCTTTCGCCGCCCTTCGAGCCGACCATCCGCGACGGGCGCATCTATGCGCGCGGCGCCGGCGACAACAAGGGGCAGCACATGGCCCAGCTGCTGGCGCTCGAGTCGCTGCTGGCGGTGCATGGCGAGCTGCCCTGCAATGTCATCGTCCTGCTGGAGGGCGAGGAGGAAGTGGGCAGCCCGCACATCGAGGGCTTCATCCGCCAGAACAAGGCGCTCCTGCCGGCCGACCTGGTGATCACCGCCGACGGCCCGGTGGATGCCAGCGGCCGCTCGACCATCGTCTTCGGTGTGCGCGGCGTGATCTCCTTCGACCTGGTCGCCCGCGGCGCCAACCGCGACCTGCACTCCGGCAATTTCGGCGGCGTGGCGCCCAACCCGCTGTGGACGCTGGTGCACCTGCTGGGCACCATGAAGAACGCCCGCGGCGAGATCACCATCGACGGCTTTTACGATAACGTCCTGCCGCCCACCGAGCTGGAGAAGCAGGCCCTGGCGGCGCTGCCGGTCGATGAAGCGGCCATCCTGGCGGACCTGGATCTGGCGGACTTCGACGCCCCGCCCGGCCGCAGCTACTACGAGCGCCTGTCCTGCTGGCCCACCCTGACGATCAACGGCCTGCACGGCGGCTATGGCGGCCCCGGCTCGAAGACCGTCCTGCCGCACCAAGCCATCGCCAAGTGCGACATCCGCCTGGTGGAAGCCATGACCTGTGCCGAGATCCAGGCTAAGGTGGATGCGCATGTGCGCCGGCATGCCCCCGGCGTGCAGGTGGTCTGGGAGAGCAGCGGCATGGATCCCTCCAAGACGCCGCTCGATTCGCCCTATGCCGACCCCTTGCGGCGCGGCATCACCCTGGCGCAGGGCGTCGAGCCGCTGCTGGTGCCTGCCCTGGGCGGCAGCCTGCCGGATTACGTCTTCACCAAGACGCTGGGCGTGCCGGCCTTCACCGTGCCCTACGCCAACGCCGACGAGCGCAACCACGCCCCCAACGAGAACATCGAAATCGAGCGCTTCATCGGCGGCATCCGCACCGGCGCGGCCATGCTCACGTGCCTGGGGGATATGACAGCCGACCGCCGACTGCCGACGGATGACGGAAGACCGCTGACGGCTGACGGCTGACCGAGGACCGTCCCCCGCATTAACTGTAGGGCGGGTTTCTAACCCGCCGATCCGAACAGGAGTGAAATGTATGCCTGACGAACCTTACCCAACCATTGACACCTTGAAGGCTTTCCTGGATGCCTTCAACCGGCACGACCTGGATGCCATCATGAGCTTCTTTGCCGAAGACTGCACGATGGAATTACCCCGCGGCCCACACCCCTGGGGGACGCGCTGCCTGGGCAGGAGCGAGGTGCGCGCCGCCTGCGCCAGTCGTTTCGCCGGGCTGCCGGATGCTCATTACGGCGACGACCGCCACTGGGTGATCGGCAATATGGGCTTTTCCGAGTGGACCCTGACCGGTACAACGCCTGCCAGTGTGCGGGTGGAAGTGCACGGCACCGATCACCTCGAGTTTCAGGGCGGCTTGATCGTCCGGAAGAACTCATTTTGGAAGATTGTGGAGTAGGGGCAGGTCTCTCCGATCTATGATCGGGATTCCAAACCTGCTCCTATAGAATACCGTGTTCTTGGGACGCAGAGCGTCCTGGAGAGCGTAGCGACGTAGAACGTCGCTACGAGATTACGAGATTAAAACATACGGGTCTTCCTCCCAGGCAATGTCGATTGCTGGTCGGGAAGACCCGATGGTTTTACCATTCTTGTTGGTCTGCGGTCTGCGGTCTGCGGTCTGCGGTCTGCGGTCTGCGGTCTGCGGTCTGCGGTCTGCGGTCTGCGGTCTACCTCCGCACCAGCGGCAGGAACAGCTTGGCGCCGATGATATTGATCGTTACCTGTGCATTGTCGGTCCAAAAGCCGTCACTCACCTGGTAGAAGAAATTATCTACGCCCGTATAACCCAAGTTGGGAGTGTAGCTGAACGAACCGTTCGGGTTGATTACCGCCGTGCCATGGGAAGGCTGGTTCACCATGCTGGCGCTGATAGGCTGGCCCTCGGGATCGCTGTCATTGGCCAGCACCCCCGGCGCTCCAATCACCAGCGTGGTGTTCATTCCCATGTTATAGGCATCATCCAACGCACTGGGCGCGGCATTTACCGTCACGCCCCACTGGCTGGAATTATTATTCGGATTTGGGTCCTGCAGCGGGCTGCTGACCGTGGCCTGGTTGACGTACAACCCGGAAGTGAGCGGCATATCCGCAATGATGCTGAGTGTTGACGCCTGTACCAGCGCAGGCAGGTTGGTGTTGTAGGTGCAGGTAACCAGCTGTCCGTTGGGCGAGCAGCTCCAGTTGAGGCCGACAAAGCTGTCAAAGGCGACGCCTGCCGGCAGGGTATCGACCACCGTTACCAGCGGTTGCAGGGTGATCTGCAGGTTCCAGCCGCCTGAAATCAAGCCGCTGTCCCCTCCGACGTCATCTCGCACGTATAGCTGCCAGTTGCCCTGCGGGCTGGTGCCGTTAAAAACCGCCAGGCCGGCTGTGTGAGGACCAGCCGGGGCGGGCGCCGGGAAGACATCGCTGCCGGCGTCATATTCCGTTGGTTTGTAGGTTCCAGTGCTGATAGTGCTGGTATCCGACAGGAAGTTTGCGGCCGCGTCCTCGAAAGTCAGGGATACGTTGTTCAGGTCCACACTACCGCCCGCATCCGACATTAACAGGCTCTTCTGCCCTCCCGGCCCAACCAGCAGCACATCGATATCATCCGGGAAGGTGTGGTTGATGTTCGTCAGGGTTACCACCACTTTGGTAATCGTGCCCTGCAGGTCGGAGGTGGTTATCGTCGAGGGGTATGGTGAGGCCGGCAGGGCATCGATGATCGTGATGGGAGCGGTATTACTGCGCGTGTGGCTGATATCCAGGCTGCTGGGTCCATTATTTGTTACCGCCAGGTTGTAGATCAGCGAACCTCCGGGCAGGATCGTTGTTGTCGGCGAGGCTCTTGACGATCGACAGATCGGCCTGGCTGCAGTTTACCAGCCGGAAGGAGCCCACCCGCAGCCGCCAGCCGGCAGAGCTGGTGGTGGGGACGTACTGGTTGACGTACCAGAAGGTGCAGTCGTCCACCGGGTCGATGTTCATCGAAGTGTAGTCGCCCCAGCGCTGCGATGCCGGTCTGCGAGCCGGTGCCGTTGATAATCGTGCCTTCGCCCTGCGGCATCGTCCCCAGCGGGTCGGCGGCTAGACGGCCGGTGTAACGCATGCCGGGGAAGACGCTGGTGGCGTTGGAGGCGCTGTAGCCCAGGCCGATATTGCCGACTTTGTCCATGGCAATGCTGCCCATCCAGCGGTGGATTCCGTCGCTGATGCCCGGGGCGTACGTGCCCTCCTGGAAGACGCTCGGGCCGCTGTTGGGGCTGCGCACTTCCTACCAGCGGATGCCGGCCATGCCGGGCGCGGCCTCGACCGAGTGGTTGGTCACCAGCGATTCGTGGCGTGCCGAAGTTGCGGTAGGCCAGGCGGTGCATCAGCCGCTGGCGGTACGACAGGATATCGATCTTGTTGGCCGTGCCCGGCTGCGGGATGCAGCTGCGCGAGGTCGGCGAGCAGGGGAAGATCGAGTCGAACGCCGCCATCGGGATGCGTGCTGAGCTGGAACGAAGGTCGAAGTTCCTGGGTGTTCAAATTGACATTGAACTTCCACAGGGTCAGCGCGTCTTGCGGGGCGCCGTAAGGCCCGCCGTTATCCATCGCGCCCATGAAGTAGTTCGGGCTGCCGGCGGGAGGCAGCGTGCTGCCATCCAGGTCGGCGGGCAAGCAGGCCGTCGCCGACGTTGTAGACTAAGACGGCGGCACCAGGAAGGAAATGACCTGCGGGGTCGGGTTGCCGGCCATCAGCTGGCTGCGGTTGATGGCGTAAGCACCCATGCCCACAAGGTAGCGCCGTTGGCGAAATCCCGGGTGCTGACGAATACCGAGTCCGGCCAGATGGCCAGCTTGGGGTAATCCGGGAAGTTGTTGCCGGTGCTGAGCGCATAGCGGTAGTAGCTGCCGGTAGGGTCCGGTGTGGTCGAGACGGCAATACACATGAAGTAGGTCGGACCGGAAGCCGGTGAACTGGCTGAGCATCCAGCGGTCGGACAGCTGGTCGTACAGCACAATCGGGTCGCCGGAGTTATCGGTCTGGCAGTCGCCGCCGAAGCCGGCCCACAGCGTGTTATTGAGCGCCGGGCCGTACAGGGAAGTGCCTGTCTTGCTGTGGATCTGGAAGCTCAGGTTGCTCATCGCCACGTAGTGGTTGGGGCCGACATCGCCCACCGGGTCGGGCGGGGACACACTGGAGAGATTGGGCAGGCTGTCGAAGGAGACCAGCGGCGCAGGGATCTCCCCCGGGCCTACCTGATCCTGCACGGCAGTATCGATATCCTGCGGGCCGTAGGCGCCTTCCAGGCCGCTGGCCCGCTCGGGGATTTCACGCTCGCCTTCGGGCAGCTCGGTCGGCAGCAGCGGCGGGATATCGCGCAGTGGCGGCGAGATGTCGAACTGCACCGCAGTCGACTCGCCGGTGAAAATGCCCTCGGCCAGCGGGGCTGCGTCCGGCTGCTGGGCGGCAGCCGGCAGGAATGTGCCGGTGATAGCCGCCAGCAGGATCAGGCTCAGGCCCAAGCGGGCGAGCCTGTTTTTAATTGTGGTCAGGTTGTGATGGTTCAAAGGAGACTCCTCGCGCTGAAAAGATGCAGGCAAGGAGCATTATATAAACAAATCAGATATTAAGAGTTAAGTTTAGGCTTAGAGATTGTCCTTTTACGGCACGCGACACTTGAAACCTGCCGGGATAGGCGGCTGGGTCAGGTCGGACTCGGTAGTTGGCGCTAACGGCTGGATGTAAAGTGTGATCGGCGCCGCCAGCCCGGCATAGGTCACCAGGACCTGCTGTACCGGCTCGAGGCTGGTCTGGCCAAAGGCAAACTCAAAACCGCCGCTTGCACCTGCCTCGCCCGGCGAGCGGATGACCGCCTCTCCGTTGGGCCCGGCCAGCAGCGTCAGGTATTCGTCGATGCGTTCCGCCTGGTAATCGGGGTAGTGGTAGAGGATGATCGGGTTGTCTTCGCTCAAGCCGAAGGTACTGTCATCGGCGTAGCTGCAGGCTGCCAGGTCAATCGCCGGCAGCCTGGCAGACTCGGGGATAGTGAAAAACTGCACGCTGGAGAGCACCGCCGCCAGGGTCTGGCGATGGTCCGCCGGCGCCTCATCCGCAGCGGTAGGGTCGCTGAAGAGATCCAGCGTCATTTGCATAGCCGTGCCGGAGAATACATTATCGCCATCCAGGGGAGTAGCCAGCAGCATAGTGGATGTGATCATGTCCAGCATGCCGATCTCTACCTGCAATGCCGCTTCGCTGCCCAACATCGCCGGCTGGGTAACGATGGAGATGCCTTCTTCCCCGGCTGAGGTTGATCCTTCGGTCTCACTCATCCCTAAGTCGCTGAGCGACGAGCCGTCGATGTTCGGCGAGCCTTTCAGGTGCACTTCGGTCAGCGTATCCGGGCTGATCAGCCTGGCTTCGAACAGACCGACCTCCACGCTGTAATCCAGCGGCGCCTGGAAAGCAAAGCCGCCGCCGGGCAGCTCAATGCGCCGCTCTGCCAGCAGGGCAGCATATTCCGGCGGGATTTCCGGCAGCACCTGCGTGGCTGTCGGCGTCGGGGCGGGCGTATCGCTCGGCGCGGGGGTATTCGTGGGCAGCGGGGTCTCCGTCAGCATGGGCGTATCCGTGGGCAGCGAGGTGCTGCTGGGTAGCGCTGTGGGTGACGCGGGTGTCGCCGTAGGCGCAGGTTCCGCCCCGCCGCATCCGGCCAGTAGAGTGACCAGGATGACACAAGTCCATATCGCCTGTAAATGCCGAGTGTTCATGCTTCCTCCCGAAATATGCTTAACTACACATAGTGTTATACCAGAATTCGCCCTCAATTTCCCGTGCTCTTGGCGGTTAATCTTATTCTCACGCCCTGGGGAGATCACCCAGGACCCTGCGCCGCCGCAAAGCCCGCCAAGGAATATTAAATAAAAAAATCTTTGCGATCTTAGCGCCTTTGCGTGAGATTTCTCTTTTCTCGCCAGAAGTAACTGTAGGGCGGGTTTCTAACCCGCCACTCCCGGCAGGATCGGAATCCTGCCCTACGGCTAAATGTTACAAAAAAGCGGAATTGTGCTAAGGTTAAAGTATAGTCACCTCAGGAACGCGGTTCGTCGTTGGATGCGACCTTTTGCGATTACAACGAGAACCGCTTCACAGGACCAAATAGGTCCTCACCCCAGTTTCTTAATTTTATATTCGCCTCAGGAGGCAGGAAATGAAAGGCAACAGTAAGTCCACAATCATAGTTCTGGTTGTGATAGCCATTTTGCTGTTCTTTGGCATACTCATCGTAGGCTGCAATATCCTCAAGCCGGCTCCTGCGCCGACTGAGCTCAGTCCAACGGGTACGGTTGCTCCTCCCGTAGTGACGGAAGCTCCTCCCCAGTGACGGATGCTACCTGGGAACGGGTGCAAACTTCCCTAAACTGGTGGTCGGCACTTCGGCCGATTACCCACCTTTCGAATATTACACGCCTCAAAACCAGATCGATGGCTTCGATATGGCTTTGATTCGCGCCATTGGCACTCAGCTGGGCTTGCAGGTCGAAATCCACGACTATGCTTTTGAAAGCCTGGGCAGTGCTCTGCAAGCCGGGGAAATCGATGTGGTGATGGCAGCCATATCCACCACCCCGGAACGCAGTGCGTATGCCGATTTTTCCAACGTGTACTACGTTGCTGAAGAGGCCATCCTGGCCAACCAGTCATCCCCCATTGACTCGATTGATTCTGCCGAAGAGATCGTCAACCAGCGGGTTGGGGTTCAAAACAAGTCGGTCTACCAGGCCTGGCTCCAGAAAAACCTGGTAGATACCGGGAGGATGCCTGCCGGCAATGTGCTCGTCTATCCCCGCATGGATAGCGCCGTCAACGAGCTGCTCGCCGGACGCAATGACCTGATCTTGCTGGACAAGCCGGTGGCAGAACAGTATCTGGACAGTGGTGGCTTGAAGATCGTTGAAAGCGGCTTCTCCCAACAGCTGTATGCCATCGCCGCACTGAAGGGTTCCAGCACCATGGTATCTGAGTTAAACCGCGCCATGCTCGAGCTGAACAACCAGGGAGTGATCAATAATATTGCCCAGCAATACCTGGGACTTGCACCGGACGAGAGCCTGCCAACTCCAGCGCCAACGCTTACACCGGTTCCAAGCCAGCCTACAGCCACCGCACCTGCCTGTGCGGATGGCATGACTTTACTCAAGGATTTGACATACCCAGATTATCAGATGACACAACCGCCGAAGTTGAATCCGGGTCAGTCATTTATTAAAGGATGGAGGCTCCAGAATACCGGCACCTGCACCTGGACCAGCTCGTATTTCGCCAGCTATGTCAAAGGTAACGTCCCAGCTGCCAGCATGAGTGGACAGCCGACTGCCATCGTCGGCTCGGTTCCCCCGGGCGGCACCTACGATCTCTACGTGAATCTGGTGGCGCCAATCCAGCCCGGGATTTACCAGGGCTACTGGACGATGAACAATGCCACATATGCCCCCTTTGGCAAGCTGTTCTGGGTAGGCATCCAGGTCGTGAGCGGGCCTACGGTTCCGCCCCCGATCATCACCGTGACGCCCTCGCCGAACATGGATTTCGATTCAGATCAGACCACGATCAACGCCGGAAATGAGGTGACCTTCCGCTGGGTGGTGCAGGGTTCAAAAGAAGTGTACTTCTATGCCCAGGGAGAGCGCTGGCAGGATAACAAGGTGAAAGCCGAAGACTCGCGCACGGTCCACCCGCCGCAGACCACCACTTACGAGCTGAAAGCCGTATACCTCGACGGGAGTACCGAAAAACAGCAAATTCGCATCGATGTCCTTCAGCCGGAGGTGGATGCCCCGGATATCGCGGTATTCAAGGTATACCCCAAACAGGTCGAGTTGGGCCAGGCCGTCACCATTGAGTGGGATGTTGAGGGGCAGGCGGATAAAGTGACCATCTATAAGAATAACGACCCCATGCTGGAAGATACGTCCATGAATGGAGTCGTCACGGACAACCCGACTGAGGCGGGATGGAAAGTTTATTCCATCACCGTATGGTGGCAAGGAGGCGACCCAATATCCTGGCAGGAAGATGTGGAAGTCGTCGAGCCGGAACCGGATGCCCCGGTGATCGCAGAATTTAAGGTTGATCCCAGGCAGGTTAAGGTCGGCGGGGAGGTCACCGTTGCATGGGATGTCCAGGGGGAGGTTGAGCGGGTGACCATCTTTAAGGGGGATGAGCCTCTGGTGGAAGATGCCCGGCAGAGTGACGCGACGATAGATTTCCCAGATCAGGCGGGATGGGTGACTTATTCCATCACTGTCTGGTGGTCGGAAGGCGATCCGATCTCCTGGCAGGAGGATGTACAGGTCATGCAGGCTGATATTGAGCCTCCAATCGTTACCGAGAGCCCTCCTGCCCCCGATGAAAATACACCTAAAGACCTCGCCCCGGCGCCGCCGGCTGTAATCGAATACTTCAATGCCCTGCCTCAGCAGGTGCCGTTTGGATACTGCATCGACCTGTCATGGAAAGTTACCGGCGGTGTGGAGCAGGTGCAGATCCTGCGCAATGATCTGCCCATCCCGACCGACGGTAGTTTTACCGGCAGCGGACAGGACTGCCAGGCGCCGGAAGGGACCGCCGTCTACGTGCTGGTAGCCGTCAATGCGGATGGGGCGGCTGAATATCTGCAGGCAATCGTCGAAGTATTGCCGGCGCAGGCTGCCGCCCGGCTGAACCTGCCTGCGCCTCAGACAAGGGCAGTCCGGCGCCCCGTCGTCATGGAGCGCATGCATGTGGCTTGGGCGGCCAGGATCTGGCCCAGCGCCTGAAGCCGTCGCAGCAACATTTGCAGCCGCCGCCCTCAAAGTACCGGTGGGCTTCACCGGGGGCGGCGGCTGGTTTCTACTGACCTTTCGGCGGGATAGAATCCCACCCTGCTTGGCAGTCATCGGTCCGCGGTCGGCCGACTACTGTAGGTATTCTTCTGTTTCTCTCGCCCTGGGAAGATCATCCAGGACCCTGCTCCGCCGCAAAGCTCGCAGAGGAATATTAATTAAAACCTTTGCGATCTCCGCGCCGGCGCAATGACTGTATACTTCAGCGCGAATAGTTACTTGCGCAGTTTATAGTAAGTCCGCGTGAAGGTTCCCGGCAGGTTATACATTCCGGCGTGCGGCTCCCGGACGTAGACGTTGGTGTAGGTCACCTTTACCAGGGCAGGGCTCTGTCCAGGGGGGCAGGTCAGGGTGGTGGGGGGCGGGTAGAAAGTCAGGCTGCCGGTGATCTGCCCATTGCGGCCGGAGGTAAACTGGCCGGAGCGGCTGACCGGACCGGAGACCTGCTGCTTCTTGGGGTCCCTGGGGAAGTTGCCGCCGTTGTTGCGGCAGGCATACAGGGCGGTGGCATTAGCGCCGGCGGTAATCGTCGTGGTGATATTGTTGCCCAACCCGGCGATCTTAAAAATGACGGTCATGGCGCCGGCGCCATCCGGCCCGCTGGCTCTAACGGTTACGAAATGGGGGTTGGCGGCCAGTACACTGCTAGCCGTGAGGGCCAGCAGCACGATCAAAATCAAGGGGAGGGTATAGCGTTTGTTAGCAAGCATGTTGCAACTCCTGTGGAAAACCATTCATGTCGATGTTTAATGAACTGTGCTGGAGATAATGAACGGCTCTTTATCTGCTTCTCCACTCGGCCCTCCTTATTGGCCAACCCCGGCAAACGGTGGACGATGGCGCTCTCGCCTGCGTTTGCTCCCCCCGGCCAACACTAATATTATACTTGCATTCTAATAAAACGCTAATATTAAACACTTGTTTTACTTATAGATTAATTTATCCCGGAGGTATCTCAAGGGACGCAGAGAGCGCGGAGATTTCCCCCTGGTTGCGATGCTCTGCGTCGCAACCGCTACGGGAACGCTCCGCGTTATTTTTCCCCTGGTTGCGATGCTCTGCGTCGCAACCGCTAAAGGAACGCTCCGCGTTTTTATTGCCGATTTTTCTCTCGCAAAGCCGCAGAGCCCGCAAAGGAACATTAATTAAATAATCTTTGTGTTTCTTGGTGCTTCCTTCGTGCGCTTTGTGGTTTAATGTCTTTATGTCCGAAATCATCATCCGCGGCGCACGCCTGCACAACCTCAAGAACGTCTCCCTCTCCATCCCCAAGAATAAATTCGTGGTCTTCACCGGCCTGTCGGGCTCGGGCAAGTCGACGCTGGCCTTCGACACCCTGCACAAGGAAGGCCAGCGCCAGTACATGGAGTCGTTGGGTTTCGTGACCTACGAGAGCCGCCCGCCAGTGGATGCTATTGTTGGGCTGTCGCCTTCCATCAGCGTCGACCAGCGCAACACCAACCGCTCGCCGCGCTCGACCGTGGGCACCGCCACCGAGGTGTACACCTACCTGCGCGTGCTGTTTGCGCGCGCCGGTCACCGCCCCTGCCCGGGCTGCGGGCAGGACCTGTCGCCGGAGCACGATATAAGCCGGGACGACGCCTGGGAGGACGAAGACCTGTCCGCTGAGGCGCAGTATACGCTGGCCTGCCCGCACTGCGGCACGCCGATCCCCGAGATCGGCATGGCCAATTTCTCCTTCAACAAGCCCGCCGGCGCCTGCCCCGCCTGCACCGGCCTGGGCACGCTTTACACCGTCGACCTGCCGCGCATTCTGGATGAAACCGTTCCCCTGCAGGATGGGGCGGTGCTGGCCTGGGAAGCGCAGCTCACCCGCTACTACCTGGATATCCTGCGTACCGCAGCCGGCCACTACGGCTTCGCTTTCGACCCGGCGCTGCCCGTGCGCGAGCTCGATCCGGCCCTGCGCGACCTGCTGCTGTACGGCGTGGATAGCCCGCAGCTGCGCAGCCGTTATCCGGAGGTTGAGCCGCCCACCACGGCAGCCAAAGGCCGCTTCGAAGGGGTCGTGCCCAACCTGCTGCGCCGCCATGCACAGCACGCCGCCGACGAGGACGGCGAGTACCGCCAGCGGCTGGAGCGCCAGCTCATCCTGGGCACCTGCCCGGAGTGCGCCGGCACGCGGCTGCGCCCCGAATCCCGGGCGGTGACCGTCGCCGGGGTCGGCATTGTGGCGGTCTCGCGCCTGCCCCTGGATGCCCTGACCGCCTGGGTTGCCAGTCTGCAGGCAGCCCTGCCCGCCGAAGATTGGGACATCGCCGCGCCGATCGTCGTCGACCTGCTGGAGCGCATCCGCCGCCTGGTCGAGATCGGCCTGGGCTACCTGACCCTGGAGCGGGCCGCCCCGTCGCTCTCGGCGGGCGAGGCGCAGCGCCTGCGCCTGGCGGCCCTGCTGGGCTCCGGGCTGACCGGCGTGCTGTACGTGCTGGACGAGCCGACCATTGGGCTGCACCCGCGCGACAACCTGCGCCTGGTGCGCATGCTGCAGGCGCTGCGCGATCTGGGCAATACCGTGCTGGTCATCGAGCACGACCTGGAGGTAGTCGCCGCCGCCGATTGGGTGGTGGATTTCGGCCCCGGTGGAGGTCGTTTGGGCGGGGAAATCGTTGCTCAGGGTGAGCCTGCCGGCCTGGCAGACAACCCTGCCTCACTCACCGGGCAGTATCTCAGCGGCAGGCTGCGCATCCAGATGCCCGCCGCCCGCCGGCCGGTGGGTAATGAGGGCCTGACCATCCGCGGCGCCCGCCAACATAATTTGCAGAACATCACCGCCTTCTTCCCGCAGCGGGCCTTGACCGCCCTGACCGGCGTCTCCGGCTCGGGCAAATCCTCGCTGCTCTTCGATATCCTCGACCGGGCGGCACGCCAGCGTTTCTTCGGTGCGGCCAACCCGCCCGGCGAGCACGATGCCATCGACGGCTGGGATCACTTCGACAAGGTCATCACCATCGACCAGGGCCCCATCGGCTTCTCGACGCGCTCCAACGCCGCCACCTACACCGACGCCTTCACTCCCATCCGCCAGGCCTTCGCCGCCCAGCCCGAGGCGCAGCAGCGCAGCCTGACCGCTCAGCACTTCTCGTTTAATGTGTCCGGCGGGCGCTGCGAGCGCTGCGAGGGCGCCGGGGTGTTGGCGGTGGAGATGCACTTCCTGCCGGACGTGCTGGTGCGCTGTCCCGCCTGTCATGGGCGGCGCTTCCAGCGCGAGGTATTGGCGGTGAAGTACCGGGGGTACGATATTGCCCAGGTGCTGGAGATGACCATAGAGGAAGCGCTGGCGCTCTTCCAGGAAGTCCCGGCGGCCAAAGCCCGCCTGGCGCTGATGGCCGAGACCGGTATGGGCTACCTGCAGCTGGGCCAGCCCGCTTCCAGCTTCTCGGGCGGCGAAGCGCAGCGCGTGAAGCTGGCCAAGGAGCTGGCGCGCCGTAGTACCGGGCGCACGCTCTACCTGCTGGACGAGCCGACCACCGGCCTGCATCCCGCCGATACGGCCCACCTGGTGCGCCTGCTGCAGCGCCTGGTGGATGCCGGCAACACCGTGGTGGTCGTCGAGCACAACCTGGACGTGGTCAAGTGCGCCGATTGGGTGCTCGACCTGGGACCCGAAGGGGGCATTGCCGGCGGCCGCATCGTGGCGCAGGGCACGCCGGAGGAAATAGCCAGCTGCCCGGCATCCTTCACCGGGCAGCTGCTGAAGCGATATTTATCGTCGTAGGGCAGGTATCTAACCTGCCGGAAATATAATCGGCGGGTTGGGAAACCCGCCCTACAATCTACAATCCCGCAAGGCGTAATCGTAGGGCAGGTTTCTAACCTGCCGGAAATTATCGGCGGGTTGGGAAACCCGCCCTACATCCCCCCAAGGCGTAGTTGTAGGGCAGGTTTCTAACCTGCCGAATTGCTATGGCAGCGCTGGCGTGTTCTCGGCGAAGTACTCGTGGTTGTCGGCGTTCTTGACGGCGTTATCCGGGTTGCTGATCGCCAGGCTCTTGGCGCCGGCCTGGCCGTAAACATAGTCGTCAGTGCCGGCCACGATATCGAAGTGGCTCATCTCGTGGATCAGAGTTCCAGCTTTGGAGTCGGTGCCTAAGGCAGGCGCCAGCCAGAAGACGCTGCACAAGTAGATTTTATAAGGCTGGTTGGGATACACATAGGCGTAGTATTTCTTCTTGCAGCCGCAGTCGAAGGTCACCGGGGCATTGTCCATAGCGCTGCTGATGGCTGTGAAATGCTCATCTACCAGGCTGTAGCGGCTGGGAGTCACCGTACCGAACCAGGTGGTGTAGCGCGCGCCGGTTTTATTGGCATTCAAGTACGAAAGGGCATTAGCCGAATAGTTACTGGCATTGGCTCGCGCCGTGTTCAGCAACCCTTGCTGGGTGGTAGTGCACTTGGAAAATGCCGTGCTGCCGGTGACTGCATCCGGCACCGAAAAATCGATCGCCGGCGCCTGGCGTCCTTCGATGCCCAGCAGCAGCGGGTTGGAGGTCAGCGTCTCGACGCTCTGGTCGGGGCCGCCGCCCTTCTCGCTGGTCAGGTTCCAGCTGGAGACATCGTAGATCACGGTGTAAGCGCCGTTGGCGGACAGGTCGTAATACTGGCCCAGCGAAACGTCGCTCGTGACGCTCTCGCCCGCTTTCAGGGTGATGTAATCCTGCCCGGTGGCGGCAGGCCGCTTGTAGACCGGCCCGGTATAGGCAACTGGGGCGCCGTCTACACTCACCTTGAAGAGCGGCTCTTCCACGCCATCCACCGGGGTATACCACTGCAGCACCCGGATCGTGTGGTTGGTGGGGTTAGCGATGGTGACGTGGATCAGCACGTCTTGCTGGGCGGCATACAGATTCTGGTCGGCGGAAATCGTGACCACTGCCTCCGCCTTGGGCTGCGCGCCGGCGCTGGTGATGGCAAACAGCAACACCAGGATGCCGGCTAAGACCAGGGCCAGCCTAACTTTATAAATCCTATTCATCGGGTGCCTCCTTGGGGATGGGTTGTAGGGGAGAATCGTAGCACAGAGATTCCGGCAGGTCAAGGATGTGGGTTTGTCGGATTCGGAAGTACCATTTCTGGTAGCTGAAAATCCGTCTATAATTCAGCTGTAATCGAACCGAAAGGCTGGCATCATCGTTAATTTGTGTAGATAATTCTTACAAGATATTTTACCCGGAGGCATTCATGTTCAAACTTATCGCATTCTCTCTGCTGATTATCGTCCTGGCCGGCTGCGCCACGCTGCCGGCGGAAGCGCCCGCCCCGACCGACACGCCCGCCCCCAGCGCCACACCCGCTGCGACGGCAACCACCCCACCCAAGAGCGAGCTGCCTGGCGAAGCTGTTATCGTCTACAAGCGCAGCGGCGGCATCGCCGGGCTGGACGAAATTTGGACGATCTACCCGGATGGCAACGTGGCACATGCCCAGCACTATCTGGGAGAAGGCCCCGAGCGCCTGTACCAGGCGGATGTCGCCGAAGTAGCTGCCCTGGTCGACACGCTGGAGACGCTGGGTTTCTTTGCACTCACCGGCAATTATCTGCCGCTGGATACCTGCTGCGACCGCATCACCTACGATATCGAAGCCCGCAGCGGCGACCTGATCAACCACGTGGTCACCCTGGACGCCGCCCCCAATACCCCCCCCGAGCTGTGGCAGGCGATCGATGCGCTGAATGCGTTTGTGGGGCAGTTTTGATACGACGGCCGACCGACGACCGCCGACCGCAGACGGACGACCGCCCACGAATGACAAAACCACGAATACACGAATCGTACGCATCGGTATACAGGCTGCCATTCGTGTATTCGTGGCCTATTCGTGGATGGTCTAAGACTGGCGGCTGGAACGCAGCGTGGGGATGCTGGCTCAGTTCCAACCACGAAAACACGAACCACACGAACGGTACCGAACAAAATCTTGTTCGTGTATTTCGTGTGGTTCGTGGTTTATGCCTGTTCCGGTAGCTGTCGCGAGCGATCAGCGATCCCCAGCCCGGTTCTGATCGGGGTTTCCGCGGGATCAGCGGTCCGTAGCGAAGTCCTCCGCGGCCGTCAGCGGTCGGCGGTCGTCCGTCGCATTACCGCCATCTCCGGTAAATGCAGCTGCGGCGTGGCGCTTTCCGTGCTGGTCGGGGTTGCCTGGAAAGCGACATCGTCGATGAACAGGTTGCTGTTGCCCGAGCCGTCAGTCTCAGCCCGGATCTGCAGCGTCACCGTCTGGCCGGCATAGGCTGCCAGGTTGACAACCTTCTTCACCCAGCCGCCGGTATTGGTAGTGGTGCACAGGTCGTAGACGTTCACCACATTTCCGTTAACCAGCACGCCGCCGAAATCCCACCCGCAGGTGTCTGCAGAAGCGATCCAGTGGTAGTAGGCCAGGTACGAGCTGCCCACCGGCACCGTAACTTGCTGCTGGACGTAGGAAATATCATTGTAGTCGCCGCCCAGCCAGGCAGCCCAGCTCCCCGTGCGCGGGGTGATTCCACCAGGAAAACCGCTGTTGACGATCAGCGTCCATCCGTGGGTGGAGTACTGCGTCCAGCAGGTGCCGCCTTGCTCGAAGCCGCCGTTGCATACGCCGGCGCCGCCCGCCTGGGTGGTGGCATTGGCCGTATTCGACCAGGCCGAAGGACCGTGCTGATTTAACGCCCGAGCCCGGTAGAAATACTGCGTGCTGGGGGTCAGGCCCGAATCGTCGTAGCTGTTGCTGTTGGCGGGCAGGCTGATCAGCGGCGCCCAGGTTGTGCCGTTCGGCGAGCGCTCCAGGCTGTAGCCGGTCTCATTGTTGGCGTTATCGGTCCAGCCCAGGTGGATGCTGGTCGGGCCGGTAGCTGAGGCGGCCAGGCCGCTGGGCGGGGACGGCGGCACGATAGCGAAGCTGCGTGTCACAAACGGCAGGTAGATAATGCTCGGCGCCGGCCCGGACTGCGTGGTAAAGCTCCAGAAGGCGCTGGCGCTGCCGTTGGCATAGGTCGGCCCGACGGCATTATTCCAGGCGCGCACCTGCCAGTAGTAGGTGGTGCTAGGGATCAATCCAGCTGGATTGACACTGGTGTTCGTGCCGGTACCGGTCCAGCCGGAGCAGGAGTTGTCGTTGCTGGTATCGATGCAGTACTCGTACTGCGTGACGGGAGATGTAGCTGCCCAGCTCAGGGAGGCAGCGGTCGAGACGCCCGTAGCCGCGTTGGCCGGGGAAGATTTGCTGAAGGGCGCCGGCGGCTGCGGCGGCGAGCCGCAGGTATAGATGCGCACATCGTCGATGAACCAGCCATAGTCGTACTGTGAGCTGTCGGTCCCCATGCGGAAGCGGAAGCGCACGCTCTGGCCGGACAGCGAGCTCAGGTTGACCCGGCTGGAGATGTAGCCGCGGCTGTCGGCCGTGAAAGCCTGGATGGCGCCCAGCGGGTTGCCGGCAACCAGTGGGCCGTTGTAGCCGTTGTGGGTGATCAATCCGCCGGCATCGGTCCAGCTGCTGCCGTTGTTGGTGCTGTACTCCAGGATGCCGCCGTCGTAGCGCGTGGCGCCGGTTGGCAGGCTGGATTCAAAGCCATACGAGTGGTTGAAGTGCAGGAAGGCATTGGGCGGCAGGCTGACGCTGCTGTTCATCGCCACGAAGGTGTTGGAAGTGCCGCCCACCGGCGAGCCCTGGTCGAAACCCCAGATGTTGCCCGTACCGCTGGTGGCATAGGGATCGGAAAGCAGGTTTGCAGGGGCGGAGGTCTGCGGCACGAACCAGTACAGGGTTCCCGCCAGGCTGCCGGCAGTCCAGTTGCCGCTGCCAGACTCGATGTCGTCGAAGAACAGGTCGGTCGGCGTACCGCTGTCACACACCGGAGCATGTGTCGCAGCGCAGGCGGCGGGCTGGGTGTTCATCTCGACCGCGTCCAGGGCGTCTTTGACTTCCTGGCAGTCGGCGCCGCTGTAGCCCAGGTTGGTGCAGGCCTGCTGCAGGGCTGCGTATAGATTTCCATAATCGGCGGCCGAAGTCAGCAGGTTGGTTTGGGCTTCATAGTAAATCTTGGCTACCTTCACGTAGCCCAGCCCGGTGACCGTGAACCCGTTGAAGCTGCCGCCATCCACCATCAGGGCGGCGGCATGGTTGCCGACGCCGCTGTTGTAGTGCACGCCGCCGTTATCGCCGCCCCCTCCCAGGGTGGATTGTTGGCAGTAGTACAGGTTGCTGCTCATCTTGTCGGGGTCGCCAAACAGGGTGGGATTCATCATGTTGCGCAGCGTGCCGAGCCCGGCAACGTCCTCGCCAATATCCCAGCGCGTATCGCCGGCGTCGTTGCCGGTGGCCTGGTACAGGTCGACCAGCTCGCCCCAGATATCGGAGAAGGATTCATTTATAGCGCCCGATTGGTAGAAGTAGAACAGCAGCGACTCGCGGTCGGTCACGCCGTGGGTCAGCTCGTGAGCCACCACGTCATCCGCCAGGGCATAGCCGTGGGCGTCGCCGTAGACCATCTGCGTCCCATTCCAGAAGGCATTCTGGTATGCGGTGGAATAGTGCACGGTGGAAATGAGTGTCCCGCCCAGGTTGTCGAAGCTGTCGCGCCCGTGCTGCGTCCAGTAGAAGTCATAGGTGGCGCCGGCAAAGATGTGCGCCGCCTGGGCGTGCGCATCGCCGGCGCTGCACGAAGGATCGCCTTCGCCGCACACGAAGGTGCCGGGCAGGATGGTGGTGTTATTGGCTGTATAAGTCGTACGGTTGCGGCTGGTTTCCACCTGGTTGAAGTTCAGGGCTATGTTGCCCAGGTCGGCATCCACCAGCACCAGCTCGCGGATGGGAGCCAGCTCCAGCGGGGTGACTTCGATGCGCCAGGTCAGGCGATCTGCGCGCAGGCCGGGGCCGCCCAGCATCAGCGGGTTGTAAATCCATAGCTCCGCCGGGCTGGCGGTCAGGGCTGCCGCATCCAGGCCGTAATCCTTGGCCACCTTCTCCAGGGCGATCTGCTCGGCGCGGCCGGCAGCCACCTGCGGGGTGGTATCCAGCACGCCCACCGGCAGCATCTCGCCGCTGGCGGAAGTGACCGCATCCTGACCGTCCAGCTGGACAATCAGCTCGCCGCCCAGCACCGGGATGCCCTGATACAACTGCTGGAAGCGCACAAAGGAACGTGCTGCAGCCCCGGCGCCATCGCCCGGCAGGCTGCTGGTTTTCATCACAGTCAGGTCGGCTTGCGGGTCCTGCACGCCAAACAGATCACCGTAGCGCTGCAGGAAGTCGCGGGCGGCAAACTCGGGTGTGCTGCCCGCATCCAGTGCTGCACTTGGGGGGATTGCTTCCCCTGCCGGCAGGCCCAGATAGCGCAGCAGCCCCGTTTCCGGGTTGCGGTAGGTCGTCCAGCCGGGCAGCACCAGCATCACGCTCTGCGGATGCGCCTTCTTGTGCCCCTAGCGCCGGCTGATTGGGCGGCAAGGCAGTCACGATCCAGCTGACGATTGCCAGGATAATGATCATGCGCGTAAGTTTTTTCACTATCTGCCTCCATCTTAGGAATAACCATGCTAAGTTGGCAAGCGCTCGCCCCTGTGCGGCCCCCTGGCGCCGGGTGATTGTAAATCGTCCATCCTTACTCTAATTATAGCAAAAAAATATTTCCGTGTGCATGATCAAGTTATGGATCAAAAGATCACTGAATTCATGCTAAACTCCAGGTATGCACATCCGGCAGGCCAACGAGCAATCTCCCTACCGGGGCAATGCCCGGTGAGTAACTTGCAGCTTTTGTATTATGGGCTGGGCTGGTTTTGCCTGGGCGCCGGCCTGTCGGTGAGTTTGATATTCATCCTCACCGGAAGGAGAAGCGAAACCCGAGATGGACAGGGTTGTTTGGGAGCTCTCATCGCCCTCATCGGCATCTTAGCTGCGGTGCTCTTCTTCTTTTTAGCTTTCCAGTAATTCCATTTTCCTGGTGACGATGCTCTGCGTCATCACCAGGTTTTAGTTATTACCTCCGCGCACTCCGCGTCTCCGCGTGCGATACCCCTACCCCACCTCCCTGGTTAGGATGCTCTGCGTCGTCGCCAGGTTTTTTATTACCTCCGCGCACTCCGCGTCTCCGCGTGCGATACCCCCGCCCCACCTCCCTGTTGATGATGTTCTGCGTCGTCGCCAGGGCTTGCTACCATCAGGTCTCCGCCTCTATCAGCTGCTTGCGAATCTGCGCGCTGCGTTCCAATTTGCTGTTAAGAAATGTCTTGTCGGTTTTCTCATCCATCCAGGGGATGTCCACGATCGTCGTGAGCCTGGTCTGGTTGTCGCCGAGCGCCTCGAAGGTTGTCCTGCCGAACATCTCAGCCGGTCCGTCGTGAATGATCATAGCGATCGACCGGCCTGGCTCAAATTCGACAACTTCCATCGTCCCTTCGACCGGGGTCCCGCTGCGCTTGTTGCGCCTGTGGATAATCGTCCCGACGCGGATGGGATCGTCGTCATCCAGCCAGAGCTCGATATCCGGGTCCCAACGCGGGTGGTTGCGCACGTGCTCGACAGCGAAGAAGTGAAATACTTTCTCAACCGGCCGGTCGATCACCTGTGAAGACTCAAATTGCAGCGCCATAGCTACCTCCTTATTTCATGTGTCACTCTGAGTGAAGCGAAGGGTCTGGATCCTTCGCAAGCTCGAGAATGACTCTCATTTTGCGTGGCCCACGTAGTGCGAGCAGCTTTTGGAATCTGTCTCGCTTTGCAAACCATTACAATCTAGCGGATAAAACCGCCCAGGTAATTTCGGTGTAGGCTAACGGTGACACCCGACCCGGCGATTTTCTTCATCTTCTCGATTATTTCGGGGCTCGGCAGGCCATAAATCTCGATGCTAACCGGCTCGATTAACTCGTATGTCTTTTTCGAGCGTTCGTCAGCTCCTTGAATTTGCTGGTCAAGCGCCTGCGCATTGGGAAAAATGCGCACAATGGTTACTTCTCCTGTTTCTTCCTGTTCATAAGCCAGTTGAGCTGATGTGCCGGGCTTTCCGTCGAAAATCGGTGCAATGCTGTTCCGGTAGTGTTGCCGGAACTCAGCGGCCTTACCTTCCTTGATTCTATTGCGACTGATGAAGACGATGGGCTCAGTCATGAATATTGCTCTCCTTAAGCAGAAGGCGGATCTCCTGGATGGATCGCCAGTTCATGTTGAATTCTCCCGCCCCGGCATCCAGGATCACCGTCGGGCTGCCGCTGCCATGATCGATGACGTGCAGGCGATAGCCGCCAATGTCCACCATTTTACCGATACAAGGCATACCCGAGTTTCTATGCGAGGAGTGCAACCTGGATATCCTGCCTCGGACTATCGGGCTGCTATCTTAAGAGTACATGGAGCTGGATGATGATTGGGATGCTTGCGGACGGTTAAGAAAGCAGCCAGAGTAACACTTTGACCGGTTTGTTGGAGATAATTATAATCAAATTCATGGGATTTGAGAATGATCTACAGCAATATTTTGCTCGAAGAAAATGGATTTACAGTAGCGGCGGAGCAAGAATTCTGGGCTATTAACCAAAGATGGACACAGACGAACGCAGATAATAATTTTTGTATCTGTGTCAATCAGTGTCCATCTGTGGTTCCTGCCTTCATCTCGCAACGACGCAGTGCCTCGGAACCTGGGGGGTCATTTGCGGTCTGCGAGCTTGTCACACGACGCACTTTCGCGGGATCGGCGGTCTTCCGTCGTGCATCCCGCACTGCTCTTGTGCGAGACCGTCGTCCGTCCTCCGTCCTCCGTCTACCCGCCCGGCCTCAGCACCAACCCATACACATTCTCCCCATACTGGACGCGCACCGGCTCCCAGGTGGCGTGCAGCAGCATGCCGTTGGTCAGCGGCTCTTTCTCGTCCACGGGGATCTGCCCCATGGCCTTGACGCCGTTCTCGAATTCGACCACGCCGATGATCAGGTAGCGGCCTTCGATGCCCCAGGGCAGGTTGTAGATGCGGGTGAAGGTGAGCAGGCGCGGCGTGCCCTGCGGCTTGACCTTCTCGAAGTCGCGTGAGCGGCAGGCCAGGCAGCGATCGTGGAAGGGATAATGCAGCCGGCCGCACTTTTTACATTTATAAGCTACGATGCCCAGCTCGCGTTTCATGAATCTACCCTCCGCAGCACGAATGCCAGCACGTTGTTGCCGAAACCGCCAAAGTTGACCGACAGGCCGGTCTTGGCGTTCTTCACCTGGCGCTCTTTAGGCAGCTCGTGGCGCAGCTGCCAGGTCAGGTCGCAGATCTGAGCCACGCCGGTGCCGCCCACCGGATGGCCGCGTGCCTTCAATCCGCCCGATACGTTGATCGGGATCTGCCCGCCCAGGCGAGTCTTGCCATCCAGGGCCGCCTTGCCGCCCTCGCCCTTCTTGAAGAAGCCGACGTGCTCGCTCTCGGCGATCTCCAGGATGGTAAAGGCGTCGTGCAGCTCGGCCACGTGGATGTCGGAGGGCTTCATCTTGGCCCGCTCGAAGGCCTGCTGCGCCGCCAGCGTGACTGCTTTCAGGTCGGTGGGGTCGTCGCGCTCCTGCAGAGTTCTGGGTATCCGTCGCCTGGCCGAAGCCGGCGATCAGCACCGGCGCTTTGGCCGGGTTCTTGATCTTATCCAGGGCGGTGATGACGATGGCTGCCGCCCCGTCGCTGACCGGGCAGGCGTCGTACAGGTGCAGCGGGTCGGCCGCCATCGGGTTATTGACAATGCTGTGCGGGCTGTTGAAGATGCCGTCCTTATCGAGCGCCATCTCGACATGCGCGTAAGGGTTCAGCGCACCGATCTCCTGGTTCTTGAGCGCCACCGCCACCAGCATCTCGCGGGTCACACCGTATTTTTCCATATACAGGCGGGTGAACATGCCCGCCATACCGGGCAGGGTGATGCCATAAGGGTATTCGGCCTCCGGGTGGGTCATGGTGGCGACGATATCGGTCGCCCGCCAGCCGGTGACTTCGCGCATCTTCTCGCCGCCGGTCACCAGCACGGTATCGTAGTAGCCCGAGGCCACCGCCAGCAAGCCGTTCTTGACCGCCGAGCCGCCCGAAGCCGGGCCGTTTTCCACCACATCGGCGGCTGCCGGCAGCAGGCTCAAGCGGTCGACCAGCGAGCTGGCCACCGCCGACTGGTGCTGCAGCATCCCGGCGGCCATATTGCCGACATAGACCGCATCCACCGTGCCGTCGCCCAACCCGGCGTCGTCCAGCGCCTTGAGCGAGGCATAAGCCAGCATATCCATCAGCGTGTCTTCATCGCGCCGGCCGAACTGGATCATGCCGACGCCAATAACCGCTACGTCTCTCATGGTGTCATCTCCCTTTCAGCCCGGCGATCTTCTCGCGGATGATGTCATCGTCCACGATCAGGATCTCATCTTCGGCTTTGGCCAGCAGGTCGGGCGGTACGGGGCGGTCGCCCACCACCAGGCGCTCCCTGGCTTTAAAGTAGATCTCGCGCGTCAACCGCCAGGAGTCGCCGCCGCCCAGCTCATGCGGGATCTTGGTCTCTTCCAGGGGGTACTCGATCATCCAGCGCCGGAAGCCGATCGGGCTCTCGGCTACGATCAGCACCTCTTCCTGGTTGAGATACTCCAGGTGATATTCCATCTTGGCGGCGAACAGGTGCGAGCCGATGCGCAGGCCGCGGTCGATGGCCAGGGTATGGTAGCTCATCCCCACCTTCTCGTTTTCCAGGCGGCCGTTGACTGCCCCCACCAGGTAGCCGTCGATCTGCCCGATCAGGCAGTATTCGCTCTTTACCCGGTGGCGGTACCAGGCCAGCAGCTCGCCGTACAGCCGGGCGCTGACGATGTCGTAATAGTCCCGTTCGATCCACAGGCAGGGCTCAACGCCCTTCAGGATCATGGGGACTTCTTCCCTCAGCGCCTGGCGCACCACCATCTTATTGCCGTTGGCCAGGGTAATGACCTTAGGCGGGTAGGGCACCATCGGAATCTGCGGGGGTCGCAGGACTTGCTCTAGTTCTAAATCGATTGGCATGGACTAACCTCCTTGTGTATGATGACGTGCATATCAATCAGACCGCCGACCGCAGACCGCAGACGGCTGACCCCGTGGGAGACCGCCACGGGACTTCGCCGCTGACGGCAGACTCTGCGCCTGTATGACCAATATTCAATTATAAAACTTGCCAACTTTATGCTATCTGCCAAATCGTAATCGTTTTCCGTAATTGCTCAAAAATCCTCCTTCATCTTACTAGCGGGCAGTGACGGACGTCCGTCCTCCGTCCTCGGTCCGCCAGCTTGTCCCGTGGTGCTTTCACACGGGATCGACCATCGGTATTCCACCGTCGGCCGTCTGCGGTCGGCCATCGGCGGTCGACTTCACCACACCCCCTCCGCTCGCAGCTCCTGCATGGCCGACCTGTGTGTATCGATCAGCCGGGAAATGTCCTCCTCGGTGTGGGCGGTGCTTATAAAGCCATGGTAGCTGGAGATATGCAGGCCGTTCTTGCGGTACAGCAGCCTCAGGCCCGGGCTGGCGAAGCTGTGCCCAAGCCGCACATCCCGGATGCTGCGAATCGGACCGCGTGCGGCGTGCAGCCAGAACATTGAACCCACGCCGGTAGCGATTGCCGGGTAGTCTTCCTCTCGAGCAAAGCGGTTGATTTCATCGCGGAAGCGGTCGCCCATTGCGTTCAGGCGGGTGTAAAGGCCTGGCTCACTGTTCAGGCGCTTCAACACGGCGGACCCGGCTGCGGTAACCAGCGGATTGCCGTTGAATGTCCCAGCCATCAAGATGGAATTCGGCTCGGTATCGTACTCCATTAACCGCATTGCTTCTGTGGACCCGCCGACTGCCCCGAAGGGAAGCCCGCCCCCGGCAACCTTGCCGAACGTGCTCACATCGGGGATGACGCCGTAGTACTCCTGGCCCCCGCCCGGAGCCAGGCGAAAGCCGGTGATCACTTCGTCGAAAATCAGGAAAGCCCCGATCTCGCGGGTGATCCGGCGCAGCTCTGCCAGGAATTCCCGCTCGGCCGGGATGGTGCCGCCTGCGCCCTGCACCGGCTCGATGATCACTGCAGCCAGCCGGTCGGCGTGACGGTAGATTTTCTCGAAGGCCGCCGGGTGGTTGAAGGGCAGCACGATAGTGTCCCTCCATGCTCCTTCGCCAAGACCGGGGCTCTCGGGGATGGCGGCAGGGTCTTCAAGCGGGCCGAATTCAGCGGCATTCGGGCGCGGCCTTCCGAAGCTGACTGCCAGCAGGTCGTGGGTGCCGTGGTACCCGCCTTCGAACTTGGCGATCAGGGGTCTTCCCGTGGCGGCGCGCGCCAGGCGGACGGCAAACATGGTCGCCTCGGTGCCTGAGTTGCAGAAGGTCACCTTATCCACCCCCGGCACCATGTCGCAGAAGAGCCTGGCAAATTCATACTCGTGCTCGTGGCAGTTCCCGTAGGACGTGCCGCGCGGCAGCGCCTCGATGATGGCTTGCTCGGACTTCTTCCGGGGCGTTGCCCAGCAGCATGACCGAGAAGCCGAGCATGAAATCCAGGTACTCGTTGCCGTCCGCATCCCAGATGCGGGCCGCTTTGGCCCGCTTGACCACCATCGGGAAAGGGTCTGCCAGGCGGAAGGCGCTGCCGACCCCGGCCGGCATGACCGAGCGGTTGGCCTGCCAGACGGCCAGGGACTGCGGGCTGCGGGCGATGATCTCGCCCCGGTAGCGGTTGAGCAGCGCAGTGATTTTTTCGTTATCGGGCATGGTTCGTATTCCTTATTCTCCGCCGCTCTTGATCCACTCCTGGGTCAGCTTGAGCGTATTCAACAGCGGCTCAATGCTCAGTACATCCGGAGTATCCCGGTCCTGGTGATAGAAAGCCAGTTGCTGCTGCGGTGTCTTAAAGGCCAGCAGTGTCTCGGCCTTCAATCCTGCCCTGGTGAAGGGCGCCGCATCGCTCCCGGCTCCGATCCCGCCGGCGCCTATCTTGTAGGGTATCCCGGCACGCTGCGCGGCGGCGACGGCGCTGTTCACCATCTCGGGAAAAAATTTCAAAGTGCCGTTCACATCGGCTGCCATGATGGAGATTTCCGGATAGGCGATGATCTCGTAATTTAGCACCCGAGCATCCAGGGCTTTCAGCTCGTCCAGGTGGGCCTTGACGTAGCGGCGCGATCCCCGCAGACCGGCTTCTTCACTGCCAAAAGTGATGAAGCGGAGCTCTGTGTCATCGGGGATGGTTGCGGGGTTCTTGACTAAGAACCGGCACATCGCCACAACCACGCCGCACGCCGATAGGTTGTCCGCCGCTCCGGGAACGACGCCGCCGTTT
The DNA here is from genome assembly GCA_963744375.1 of uncultured Chloroflexia bacterium. GTDB lineage: Bacteria > Chloroflexota > Anaerolineae > Anaerolineales > UBA4823 > CTSoil-045. The sequence goes on from CAVUTH010000005.1 coordinate 123,078, forward strand.
TTCATGCCCCCATTCAGGAAGGCTGCGTAGATGATCGCAGGCCCGATTGGAAATACCAGCAGCACCCATCCCAGCGTCCCCAGGCGGACAAGCTGGTCGCTGCCCAGGATCAGGCCTACCAGCTGGATCAGGCACATCACCACCAGGGTGATCATCCCGAGAATAAAGATGCCGGAGAGCACAAAAAAACCCCGACCGGTGTAGCGCAGCCAGTTGTTCTGCGGGGCGCTGTCATGATGTCCACTCAGGATAATCAGGCGCTTCACTTCCCGGGTTCCGGGCTTGCGCAGCCTGCCGATCACGTTGACCGATTGTTTCTTCTTGAAGAGCGGGTCGATCACCTCCAGGCTCAGCAGGAACTCGAGCGTGAAAGACAGCGGCATGAATAATGAGAAGAGCAGTGCTGCACCTGAGACGACCCAGGCCGGGAGGCCGGGGATGCGCCCGATGCTGATGTTGAGCAGGACCGAGATCAGCATGCACACAACCGCCGGTAAGGTGTTGTAGAAAGCGCCCGGAGCCAGGGTGAACTCTTCGGTCACTACATTCTCGGCGCCCAGCTGGGAGCCCAGCTCGCCGGCGATGATCGCAGCCCGCGCCCGTTCCTGGGGACTGGCCGGCAGACCCGGCCCAACTTCGCTGCAGATCTTCTTGACCAGATCCAGCGCATATTGAGCATCGTCGGTGGTAATTGTTCCAGGCACCAGACTATTTCCTATACTCTCATCCGTCCTCGGTCTTCCGTCCTCCGTCTTGAAGCCCATACCCGCTTTCGATCAGCTCGATCAGCCGGCGGGTAAAGCGGGCGGCTGGGGCGCCATCGATGATCTCGTGGTCGAAAACCACGGTCAGGTGCAGGATCTCGCGCAGTTCGATGCGCTCTCCCACGCAGGCCGGCTCACGGGCGATGCTCCCGACCACCAGCCCGAGCACTTCCGGACCCGGGAAGATGCCCCAGCCGCTGTGCCCTTCGCCAAACATCCCTACCGAGGTGATGCTGACCGTGCCTCCCATGGATATGAACATGGTCGGGTCCCGGTGATACATGCTGGCAAGGATGGATTTGAACCAGGCGGAAAAGGGCCAGGGGAGCAGCATGGCCCGGCGGAACCAGGGCGGCAGCCCACGGTTGGCAGGCAGCGGCGCCGATTGCACGCTGCGGATCTCATCATGGATCTGGCGGAAGGTCTTGCGGTTGGCTCCCCGTACGACATAGCCCATCAGGCCCCGCTTTTCCCCGCTCTTATGCTCGACCATGATTCCTACATCCACGTCGTCAAACAGGATGAGCTGTTTGCTCCCTTTGCGATAAGCCTGCACCTCCTTATTCTCATCCACGGCGCGCCCCAGGCAGACGACCAGGTAGCCGGTGAAAGACAGTGTCTCGCCGGTGCGCTGCCTGTGCTCGGCAATGAACTGCCGGGGCGCCGTCACGTCTACTTCCAGCAGGCCGATCATGCGGTGTTCTGAGCCGGACAGGTCGAGCATGTTGATCATCAGCCGCCTGCCCGGTGACAGGTCGACGATCTTATAGGGTCCGGTTTTCGTTTGCATGGGTTCGTCACTCCATAGCAATCTTAGCGTCCGAGCTTGCGCCAGGTCTGCAGGAGCAAGCCGGTGCGCAGAACAGCCCAAAGCCCGGCGATGACGCCGCTGATAACCGCCGTCCAGGCCACATCCGGGTTGAACTGCATCAGGTACCTGAGCATGCCCCGCCGGTGCAGCAGCCAGGGGGCAGCCGCCAGCGATAGGTTCGGGACGAGTGGAAGCAGGATGTGCTGCCGCCACAGGCGGCCCGCATTGGGCCGGCGATCGGGCGCCCGCTTCCAGCCGCGAACCATTGCCAGCGTGGCGGCGATGGCGCCGACCTGAACGAGCGGGATCAGCGGCAGCCCGCGCAGCATCCACGGGACCGCGCCCAACTCGATAGGAGGCGCGGGCTGACCGGCCAGGAGCACGGCTGCACCTCTGCCGACCTCCTCCAGGATGGGGGGTAATCCACCGGGGTCGGCGTTTACCAGCAGCACCAATCCCTGCTTCTGCTCGGGGAGCATGCCCATGTAGGCGGAAAAATCCGGCAGGTTGCCGCCGTGGGAAACCAGCCGCAGGGGGCCGCTGTGCTCATCGAACCAGCCCATGGCATAGCGGCCCGAGTCGATGCCCATCGGGCGATAATCCATTGCGCCATGATGCAATGCCTCCATCCCGGCTGCCGAGAGGATCGATTTTCCCTCGAAGACGCCCCCGTTGAGATGCGCCATGATGTAATGGGCCATGTCTTCGGCACAGGAAATGATGTAGCCGGAAGGCAGGGCTCCCGGCTCGCCGGGGAAGTGGCGCGCCGGGAATGGCTGCATGAACCAATGCCGGTAGCCCACCGCCAGGCCGTTTTGCTGCGCCAAAGCCGGCGAGGTATAGCTGTGGTTCATCCGCAGCGGCTCAAAGATGAATTTCTGGATATATTGATCGTACGCTTCACCGGCGGTTTCAATGATCAATCCGAGCAAATCGTAGTTCAGATTGCAGTACTGGCAGGTAGTGCCTGCCGGATGGCTGAGCTTGAGGGAGTACAGAATGCGCTTCAGCCGCTCGCTGCCCTCTGTCGAGGCGTTGATGCCGGCCGGGATCGCCATTCCAGCCAGGGTGGGGATACCGCTGGTCTGGTTGAGCAGGTGCCGTACCGTGATGCGGGCGGAAGCCTCAGCATCCGCCACCCGGAACCAGGGCAGGTAGCGCTGCACGGGGGCATCCAGCGCCACTTTGCCGGCCTCCACCAGCTGCATCACCGCCAGGGCGGTGAACGACTTGGTCAGCGAGCCTATGTAGAAGGGCGTTTGCAAAGCCGGCGTCTCGCCGCCCGGGCGGGCCTTGCCAAAGCCGCGGTAGTGCACGATGCGGTCGCCTGCGACGACGGCCAGGGCCGCGCCGGGGATATTCAGGCGCCGCAGCTGCCCCACGACATAGTCGTCGATGGCTTCAAACATGGCTCACATCTGCCAGGAATTCACGGATGATTGGCAAGGTTACCGCTTGCTGCTCATCCTGCGGCGAGTGGGCAGCGTCGTCGATGAGCGCCAGGCGGGCATTGGGGATCCCGGCGGCCAGCTGCTCCTGGTGCTCGGGCGGAAACAGGAAGTCGTAGCGGCCGGCTGTCACCAGGGTTGGCGCCTGGATCTCGCCCAGCCGGTCCATCACAGTCCAGCCCTTAAGCTCGTGGGTTTCTCCCCAAATCAGCGCTTCGGGCCGCAGTTTGGTTTGGACTCCATAGAACAGAGCCTCCAGTGCATGTTTTGTGTCCGAATGGTAGATATAAGCATCCGCGAGCTTCATCAGGGAAGGAAACACTTCGTTGGGCTCGAGCTGGCCGTTGATGAACCGGCGGGCCGTCTCCACAATCTCCGGGCTGAAGCCGCGCTGCTCCAGCAGCTTTGGCCCATTTACCTGCGCCCAATCGTTATCACCCCCGGTGGTGACCAGCACCAGGTGCGACACGCGCTCGGGGAAGCGCAAGGCGTATTCCAGGGCGACATAGCCGCCGAAGGAGTGCCCCAGTACGGCCCACTGCTCGAACCCTAATGCTTCCCGCAAGGCGTCCGCATCGGCGGTCAGATTATCAAAAGTCATGGTCGAGACATCCACCCCGGTCGAGCGGCCGTTGCAGCGGTGGTCGTAAAATACCAGGGTGAATTGGTCGGCCAGCGGCCGGAACCCCATCATGGTGTACAGGTCGGCGCTGGGTCCGCCGTGCATCAACACCAGCGGTGGCCCGTGCCCGATGACTTTCACGTTCAGGCTTACCCCTCGGATGTTCATCTTGGACATGATTCCATCTCCTTCGACCGGTTGAACGAAAATCACCTAGTGGTGGATGGCATCCAGGGTAATTTTCGCTGTCTGCAGGCGGCAGAGGATGCGCGTTTCTTTCGCCTGCTGCTCGACAGGATACACGTACCCATAGTAGCAGGGATGCTCCGTCGTCCGTCATCGGTCAGCTGTCCCTACCCCAGGTTCGCCAGCGACAGCCGGTTGATGCTCTCCACGTGCCCCGGCTCGATGGCATCGCCGAAGCGGGTGTGGGCCATGGCCTCTTTCTTTGCCATCAGGTCGGCGTACTCGTCGTCATCCACCAGCGCCACGCAGCGCCCGATGCTCGACTCGCCATCCACAAAGCGCCAGGGGAAGAAGCCGATGGGCAGGCGGCGGTTGCAGATCAGGTCCAGGTCGCCGCCGATGCACTCGGCATGCACGATGCCATACGGGAACATCTCGATGTGCATCAGCTGGTACTTCGTGTCGTCGAAGAACTCCGCCAGCGGCATGCCGTACTTCTTGCGGAAGACCTTATCCGCCTGGCGCGCCTGGCGCGGCATCCAGTCGCGGATGATGGTGTTCATCGGGTGGTCGGCGCTGCCGCAGTCCACCCCGATCCAGCGCAGCTTCTTAGCCTTGGCCCAATCGGCGAACTCGCGGTCGGGTCCCGGGTGCATCACCATGTAGCGAATCTCGTTGGCGGTGGGCATATCCCAGCCGAAGTGGTGGTAGCCGGTGTGGATGATCAGGATATCGCCTTCGCGCACTTCCACCCGCTCTTCGACCATCTTGCTGGTGTACACGTCGTAGTCGCCGCACACGTCGCTCAGGTCGACGATGGCGGCGTCGTGCACCAGGAAGTCCATGTCCAACGAAGCCATGTCCTTGCCGGGTGTGTAGAAGTGGATTTCTCCATCCAGGTGGGTGCCCAGGTGGTTGGAGTGGGTGAGCAGCTGCCCGTTGGCCCCGTTAGGCGCCAACCGCTTGAAGTACTTCACCTGCAGCGGCTCATAGGTCGGCCAGGGCGGTGTGCCAATGCCGAGGGGGATGGTGAGGTCGAGAAATTTCATGTCGTTTGCTCCTTGTGAGATTTCGAGATTGAACCGCTAAGGCGCTAAGGACGCTAAGTTATCTTGAGGTTTTTTCGTTCTTGCTGCCATTTCGGCTCAGATAAATTCAATGCCATTCTCTTAATTCCGGTTTTAATCAGGGGAACATTCCAGTTGATCAAGAAATCCGAGATGGTAGCCTCCCAGTTTCAAATATGTGAGTAATTGAGCTTCATGGATCGGAAGCAGCTGTTCGACGCATTTATTTTCCACCACAACACAGCGATCTACCAGCATATCGATGCGATACCCTGTATCGAATGGTATTCCCTTATAAATAACCGGTTGGACAACCTCCAGGTCAACCTGTAATCTTCGCAGGTGGAGTTCGTGGGCCAGGCAAGCCTGATAGGCAGATTCCAGAAGCCCTGGTCCAAGCCCAGAATGAACCTGGAAAGCGCTATCAACGATCAACCTCCCGACTTCCTCAATTTCCATCCCGAATAATCCCCAAAATCAAAATATAAATATGTTCTTCTTAGCGTCCTTAGCGCCTTAGCGGTTCAATTTATTCGCTCTTATATTTCTATATGATCTCTTCTTAGCGTCCTTAGCGCCTTAGCGGTTCAATCGCTTTATATCTCCTGAAATCGCCTCAAACGCCTCCTTAAAACACGCCTCCGGCGCACGCAGTATCCCCGCACCCACCATGCCCACGCCCGGGTCTTTGTGGGCGATGCCGGTGTTGATCTGCGGCAGGATGCCGGTCTCCATCACCTTGCGCAGGTCGATGCCGCAGGGCGTGCCGCGGAAATTGAGCGCCGGGATGGTGAACTGCTCGTGCTCGTCGTAGGTGATCTCGTACATTTCGAGGGTCGCCTGGGTGGCTTGCTGCGGGCTGCCGCCCACGAACTTGACGATGGCTGGGGCGGCCGCCATGGCCATGCCCCCGTAGCCGGCTGTCTCGGTGATGGTGCTGTCGCCGATATCCGGGTTGGCGTCGGCGGCGCTGTACTGCGGGAAGTACAGCCCCTGGACGATACCCGCCGGGGCGGTGAACCAGCGCTCTGGCATGGACGAGATGCGCAGGCCGAAATCCGTGCCGTTGCGCGCCATCACAGTGACGATCGTGCAGCCGGGGATGCCCTCCGCCGGCTCGAGCAGCGCCTTGCCGGCCGGCATGCTCAGGTTGAGGAAGAAATGGTCGTTGCGGTCAATGAACTCGATCACCTTGGCCAGGGTCTCGTTGTCGCGGCTGGTGCGTGCCAGGGCCGGGCCAATGGCGCGCAGGAACAGCGAGGTGGCTGCCCGGTTGCGGTTGTGGCACTCGTCGCCCATGTGCAGCGCCTGGGCGATCAGGGCGCGCAGGTCGATGCCGTCCGGCAGGCTGGCCAGGGCGCGATCCAGGACGGGGTACAGGTCGGTCTCCATCCACTTGAGGCGGGCGTAGACTTCCGGCCCCAGCCCGCCGTAGCGCAGCACCTTGCCCAGCCCCTCGTTCTGTGTGGCGTAGGCCCGGTTGCCGAAAGCCTTGTTCTCGATCACGAACACCGGCATGGACGGCGAGACAATGCCCGCCATCGGGCCGACGGCGTGGTGGTGGTGGCAGGGCGAGAACTCGATCGCCCCGGAGGCGGCCAGTTTGGCGGCGGCGTCTTCGTCGGCTGCCAGCTCTTCGTAGACCAGCGCCCCAATCACCGCGCCGCGCTGCGGGCCGCACATGCGTTCCCAGGTCACCGGCGGGCCGGCGTGCAGGAGCATGCGTGCGTGCATGCCGGGGATCAGGTCGCGTGCCAGTCCCATGCCCACCAGCACCGGCCGCCCGGATTTGATGCGGCGGCAGGCTTCGCTGTTGGCGGCATCGATATCCGTCCCGCCGCGCGTGACCATCAGCCGCGCCACGCCTTCCGCCGGCGGGCGCCAGTCGACATCCGTGACCGGCGTGCCCTGCTCGCGCAGCGACTGTGCCATGCCGGCCAGCCCGATGTTGATCACCGAGAGCGGTTTGCCAAACAGATCCTGGATATGAGGGTCACTCATTAAGGTTTCTCCCATCCCTATTGTCATTCTGAAGGAGCCTAAAGGCGACTGAAGAATTTAGATCATTCGGTCAATGCCTGGCCTCTGGATGACTTCACAGCCGATAAGATGCGGATCGCCAGGCGGGCGGCGGCGGCGTTGCTCTCGCACAGCACCACCCCGGCGCTCTCCAGCCGGGCGGACTGCTCCTGAAACGCCTGCGGGTCGCCGGCTGTGCCGGTTAGCGAGGCGATCACGATCAGCCAGCGGCCGGCATCGGAAGCCAGCTCGCGTGCCTGCTGAATGGACGGCGCCAGCTCGGCAGCCGGGTCGGGGTGCGCCCCGTAGCCCAGCACCACATCCAGCAGGATGATGGCCGTGGCCGGGTCGGCGGCTTCCTGCAGCAGGCGGCGGATGCGCAGGCTGTTATCGATCATCGGGTGCGGCCGGCCGACGGTGAACTCCTCTTCGCCCAGGTCGACCACGCTGTGTTCCAGGCTGCGGTTGGAGTCGGGCAGGAAGTTGGCTTCGTCGAGCGGGGCGTTGGAATGCAGCGGCTCTTCCATCACGTTCTGCCAGATTACCTGGGTTTCGTAGCACAGCGTGCCGCCGGAATACAGGCCGCGTAAATATTTCTGCCCGGGGCGCAGGGCGCCTGCCAGCGGGCCGATTTTGACATTCAGGCGGCGCTCCTGCTGCAGCAGCAGTTCGGCCACCGGCGGCAGGGGCGCCCCGGCCAGGCAGGCGGCGCTCAGGGCGGCTTCCTCTAATGTGTGCGCCTGGATGATCTTGCCGGGCAGCTCGGATAGGTCGAGCGCGGCTGCGCCCAGAAAGCACACCACTACCGGCTTGTCCGCCGCGGCGGCCTGGGCGAGAACTTTCCGCGTCACCGGCTCGGCCGGCGGCTTGCTGACCACCAGCAGCACCCTGGTAGCCGGATCGGCCTGCAGCGCCTGCAAGCCGGCCAGCATCATCAGCCCGCCGACCTGCTCCTTCACGTCCCGCCCGCCGGTGCCAATGCCCTGGCTGACGCCCACGCCGTGGCGGGCCAGCAGGCAGCTGACCTCCTGCAGTCCGGTGCCCGCCGCTGAGACGATGCCCACCGGGCCGCTGGGGAGCACATTGGCAAAGCCCAGCGCCGTCCCGTTGATGATGGCTGTCCCGGCGCCAGGCCCCATCAGCAGCAGGCCATGCGCTACCGCGTATTGCTTGAGGGCGATCTCGTCTTCCAGCGAAACGTTATCGCTGAACAGCAGCACGTGCAGTCCACTGCGCAGCGCTTCCCAGGCTTCGGCGGCGGCATAGCGCCCGGCCACCGAGACAACCACCAGGTTGGCTTCTGCGTGGGTTTTGAGCGCTCCGCGAGGGTTTTGGGACGGAACTCGCCGCCTTCGTCGGCAGCGGCTTTACGCTTGAGCAGCTTCTCGGCCTGCGCCAGGGCCTCTTCCAGGGTCTCTTCCGGCGCCTTGACGGCGATCAGCAGATCGTTGGGGCCGGCGGTCTGCGCCTCAGGGGTCAGCAGCCCGGCCTCTCGCAGGATACCTAAATTCGCCTGGGTGGCCATCACCACGGCAGCATCTTCTACGCCTGGCAGGCGCGCCAGCTCCGCACCCACCTGCATCAGGCTCACCGAGTTGTGGTATTCGGAAGGTTTGAGAAGGATTTTTACTGGCAAGGCTCGCATCCTTTGCTGCCCAGAGCGCATTGGCGGGGATGGGATTGAACCGCTAAGGCGCTAAGAGCGCTAAGAAAATCATTTAATTAACCACAGATGAACTCAGATGGAGAAGGATGAATACAAATAAAAAAATTAATAATTATCTGGGTTCATCCAAGGTATTTATCCGAGTTTATCTGTGGTTTGTACTATTCCTCCACTATTCCAGCGTCCGCCATGGCCAGGTAGACTTTCTCGCTGGTGTAGGGCGGCGCGCCGACACGGATGCCGATGGCGTCGTAGATGGCGTTGGCGATGGCCGGGATGGTGGGCACCATGGCGTGCTCGCCGATGCCGCGTGCCCCCCAGGGGCCGTCGTCCTGCGGCGTCTCGACGATGATCGCCTGGATGTCCATGGGGGCGTCGGCGCTGGTGGCGATGCGGTAATCCACAAAGCTGGGGTTCTGCAGCACGCCTTCCTTCAGCATCAGGCTCTCGAACAGGGCGGTGCTCAGCCCCTGGACGAAGCCGCCTTCCATCTGCGCCCGCACCATATCCGGGTTGATCGCCTTGCCCACATCGAAAGCCGCCACGCCGCGCAGCACCTGCACCTTGCCGGTGTCCATATCCACTTCCACTTCCACCGCCTGCGCGCCGACCGTGTAGTGCACCACGGCGCGCGGCCCCTGGCCGGTCTGCGGGTCCAGCCCGGTGACGTAGGTGGGCATGAAGCTGCCGCGCCCCAGCACCGGCCCGCCCACCCAGCCCTGGTCGTTGGCCAGCGGGATGCCGTAAATGACAATGTTCTTGAGCGAGATTGACTCCTCCGAGCGGTAGGAGATCACCTTGCCGTCGATGATATCCAGGTCGTCGATGTTTTCGTCCCAGGCTTTAGCCACCATTTCCAGGATCTGGCGGCGGGCGTCGCGGCCGGCAGCCGCCACGGCGTTGCCCATGCTCCAGGTCAGGCGGCTGGCTACGGTCTGCCACTCATAGGGGCTGTAATTGGTGTCCAGCGGGGTGTTCACCCGCACCGACTCGATGGGTACGCCTAGTGCCGCCGGCGGCCATCTGGGCGGCGATGGTGAACGAGCCCTGCCCGATCTCCTGCCCGCCCACGCTGACCGCCACGGTGCCGTCTTCCGCCAGGGCAACCCTGGCGCTGGAGCCGGCGTTGGGCGGCATGGCGGGCGCTTTCCACATCAGGGCGATGCCCTTGCCGCGGCGTTTATTCGGTGCGCTGGGCGGCGCTTGCTGCCCCCAGCCGATGGCCTCGGCGGCTTTGGTCAGGCACTGATCCAGCCCGATGGGGTGCATGGTCATGCCGGTCACCAGGGTGTCGCCGGTGCGCACGCAGTTGAGCAGGCGGAAGGCGACCGGGTCCATCTCCATGGCGTGCGCCAGCTCATCGATGCACTGCTCCAGCCCGGCGTGCAGCTCGGGCATGCCGAAGCCGCGCATCGGGCCGCCGACCGGGTGGTTGGTGTACACGCAGTAGCTGTCGGTCTTGACGTTGGGTACATCGTAGGGACCGCTGCTGCTGTAGCCGGAGGCACGCGTGATATTGACGCCGTACTCCGTGTATGCCCCGCCGTCCCAGTAGAAGCGGTTTTCCATCGCCAGCAGGCGGCCTTCCTTATCGCAGCCCATCTTGAAGTGCGCCACCAGCCCCTGGCGCACGAAGGCGGTGTAGAACTCCTCCTCGCGCGTCAGGCGCAGCTTCACCGGGCGGCCCGGCACTTTCATCGCCACCGCCACCGCCAGCGCTTCCATGCTCACGCCGGCCTTGCAGCCGAAGCCGCCGCCCACGTAGGGCGCGATCACCTGCACATCGGACTGCGAGACATCCAGCGCCTTGGCGATCAGGTTGCGCTGGGCGAAAGGCGACTGCGAGCTGCCCCACAGGGTGATCTTGCCGCCTTCTTCCACCCGCGCGACAGCCACATGCGGCTCGATCGGCACGTGCTGCACGTGCGGAATGCGGTACTCCCGCTCGATAATCGCGGCGCACTCTGGCCAGGCTGCCTCCACATCGCCTTTGCGGATGCGGAAATGGTTGGAGATGTTCGATCCCGGCTCGGGAAAGATGAAATTGGCCACCGGATAGCTGCCCAGCTCGGGGTGCAGCACGGGGGCTTCCGGCTGGGCGCCGTATTCCGGGTCGAACACACCCGGCAGCAGCTCGTACTCGACTTCAATCAGGGCCACAGCCTGCTCGGCGATCTCCTCGCTGACCGCCGCCACCCCGGCGATCGGGTCGCCCACGTAGCGCACCCGGTCGCGGCAGAAGATGTAGCGGTCCGTCAGGTACAGCCCGATCATGCCGGGGTAATCCGCCCCGCTGACGACGGCTTTGACGCCGGGCAGGGCGCGGGCTTTCTCCAGGTCGACGCGCAGGATTTTGGCATGCGGGTGCGGGCTGCGCTTGATGCGGGCATACAGCAATCCCGGCCCGAACTGCAGGTCGTCGCCAAACAGCGCCGAGCCGAGCGCCTTCTCGCGCGCATCCACGCGCGGCACGCTGTCGCCAATGGGGTGGGGAGTAAGCGTATTGTCCATAGATAACTCCTTCGAAGAGCCTTAAACCGCTAAGCCGCTAAGATATTCTCCGCTCGGGGAGATCAACAGGACCCTGCGCCGCCGCTAAGTCCGCAAAGAAGAAAAAATTAATAAATACTTTGCGATCTTTGCGTCTTTGCGTGAGATGGTTTCTTTGCATCCATAGCGCCTTAGCGGTGCAATCAGATTATGCTCTGGCAGCTTCCCTGACTGCCTCAACGATCCTCACATAGCCGGTGCAGCGGCACAGGTTGCCCACCAGCGCCTCGCGGATCTCGTCGTCATCCGGGTGCGGGTTGCGCTCCAGCAGGGCGCGGGCGGAAATGAGGATGCCCGGCGTGCAGAAGCCGCACTGCACCCCGCCGGCTTCGATAATCGCCTGCTGCAGCGGGTCCAGCCGGCCGTCGTGGGCCAGCCCTTCGATGGTGACCACGCGGCGCCATCGCACTCCACGGCCAGCACCATGCAGCTGTTCACCGGCTCGCCATCCAGCAGCACGGTGCAGGCGCCGCACTCGCCGGCCATGCAGCCGTTCTTGGTGCCGGTGCGGGCCAGCTTGTCTCGCAGCATTTGCAGCAGCGTCATTTGCGAGGGGACATCGACAAACTCCCACTCGCCGTTCACGGAAATCTGGATGCGGTGCAGCGACATGCTAATTGCTCCCTTCCGGCAGAGCTGCCTGAACGTTGATCCGCCCCCAGACGGTCTTGAGTGCTTTTTCGGAGAGCGTGCGCACCATGGCCTTGCGGTAGCGGGCGCTGCCGCGCACATCATCGATCGGGCGGCAGGCCTGCTGGGCCAGGCGGGCGGCGTGGCGTAAAGCGGGCAGGTCGATGGGGGTGCTCTCCAGGTACTCCTGCACTGCCGGGACGACCAGCGGGATGGGGGCGACGGAGGCCAGCGCCAGGCGGAAGGTCCAGCCGCCGGCGGACGCCGGGTTCGCATAGCCGACTACGGTTACACCCACAATCGACAGGTCGCTCCAGTTGTTGCGCCCCAGTTTTTGGTAGACCCCGGAGGCGCCGGGCGGCGGTAACGGTAAATGCAAACCGGTGGCGATATCGCCCGGCTGCAAGCTGGTCTTACCGGGGCCCTGGAAGAACCCTGCCAGCGGCACATCCCGCCACTGACCAGCTGGTCATCCCCCACCACGCCGTGCACCTTGAGCACGCCGTCGTACAGCAGGCAGGCGCCGATGGTATCGCCGGCCGGCGAGGCATTGCAGATATTGCCGACCACCGTGGCACGCGTGCGCAGCTGGTAGGTGGCTACCCAGCGGCAGGCTTCGGCCAGCGCCGGGTAGTGCTGCTGCACCGCCGGGTGCGCCATAATGCGGTTCATGTTGACCCCTGCGCCAATCGTCAGGCCGTCGACGGGGTCGAAGCGCAGCTCGTCGGTGCCATCCAGCTTCTTTACATCGACAAGATAGCGGTCATGCCAGAAGCCGTCGCGCATGCGCACGAAGATATCTGTGCCGCCCAGCAGCGGGCGGGCCTCGCCGGCGTGTTCCGCCAGGAAACGGCTCGCTTCTTGCAGGGATGCGGGCCGGATATAGTCAAATTCGGGTAGTTCGGGGTGAGCATCAAGGGACATAGGGCGCACCTTTCATGAATAACAAACCTTACCACAGATAAACTCTGATGAAAAGGATGAACACAGATAAATCCTATATAAATATATCTGTGTTTATCTGGCTATCTAAGATCAAAGCCATTCGTGTTCATCTGTGGTTCCTGATCTGTAGGGGCGGGTTTTAATCCGATCGAAGATCGGGGAAACCCGCCCCTAGACACGGATCAATAATTGATATTCTCCCGGTCTTGCACGCCAAACTTGCTGGGTGGCAAGATCAGGAATACCAGGTTCATCAGGATACCCAGGATCGCCGCGAAGACGATCGCCGGGATGCCATTGGGGAAGATTACCGGGATCGGGAAGGGGAACATCCCGTTGGGCAGCGCCAGGTTGCCGCCGATGCCGGTGATCAGGATGATGGCGCCGACTGCCAGCTGGCGCGGCTCGAACAGGTTGACCCTCTCCGACTGGATCAGCGCAATACCTTGCATGCCGATCACGCCGAACAGGTAGATCGACAGGCCGCCGACTACCGGAGTGGGGATGGTGTTGACCGCGATCGCCAGCACCCGCACGAAGCCGAGCAGGATGGCGATCACGCCGGCGGTGAACAGCACCGGCACCGAATAGTTGCGCGTGATGGCCATCAGGCTGTTGTTCTCGCCGTAGTTGGTGCCGGCGCAGCCGCCCAGGAAGCCGACCACGATGTCATCCGAACCGTCGGCTACCAGGTTCAGGCCGATCAGCTTCTTGATCTCCAGCGCCGGGCGGCCCAGCTCCTTGGCCAGCTGGTCGATGTACAGGCTCATCTGGTACAGGTGGGCGGTGCTCTCCGGGATGGTGGCGATGGCGATCAGGGCAATGCTGACGACCGCCGCCCAGGCATCCGGGCTGGTGAAGGCCGGGAAGGTGAAGTTAGGCAGCTGCGAACCAGTCGCCGACGCCCTGGATCTCGTTGAACAGCGCCCAGTTGGCCTGCGGCAGGCCGAAGAATAGCGCCACGATATAACCGACGATGGCCCCCAGCAGGATGGGCAGCATGCCGATCAGCCCCTTGCCCTGCAGGTACACCGAGAATGCGATCGTGACCAGCATGGTGATCAGGGCGACCGCCCAGTTGCCGCCGGCCATGCCCAGCGCTGCGCCGGCCAGCGCGATACCGATGACGATTGCCACGCTGCCGGTAATAACTGGCGGCAGGACTTTATCCAGCGCTTCTTTCCCGATCGCCATAATCAGCAAGCCGATCAGGATTTCAAATACGCCGGTGGCCATAATACCGACTTGCACGATGCGCACACCCTCCGGGCAGTAGAAGGTGGCCGGGTCGTTGAAGCAGTCTGCGGCGTACAGCCCCATCGTCGTCACCACAACGGTGATGTAGCTGAAGCTGGAGCCGTAATACAGCGGGATGCGCCGGCCGGAAACCAGCAGGGCGATGATGGTGCCCAAACCGCTGGCGGCCAGCGTCACGCCGACGTCGAACTTGGTCAGGATGGCGACCAGCACCGTGGCGGGGAACATGGTCAGCACTTGCTGGAAGCCCAGGCTGAGCATAGCGCCCCAGGGCGGCCGGTCTGGGGGAAGATAGCCAGTGATTTTGGGTTTAACTTCTGCGGCCATAGCTCATCGATTCTCCTTTACTCATAGGTTCATCTTGGATTGCAGCCGTTCGGAGGGGGATGGGTATGCTAATCGATAGGCGCCTCCTGTATGGGGCAATCCGAAGTCCCGCTTGTTTGTAAGCGGGGTGTTAGATTGCCCCAAGCCGGGCAATCTAACAGATTGCCCTACAATTGCGGTCTTCGCGTGGAAAATTGACCGGCGGCAGGGGCCGGCTTGAGATTGGGCGCGGTGAGGGAGAGTGATAGGGTTCACTTTGTGCCTATATCGTCACAAACGCGAACTTTATATTATTATTATGATTGAAAAAAGCTGTCTGTCAACTAGGAAATGTCATCGATCTTACAAGATTTGTCATGGTACGCGAGTGATTTTTATCCGGGTGAGGCGCTATGTCTTTAGATATGGAAACTGGATCGATCGTGGTGATTATTGCGGTGCTGGTATTCTACCTGCGCATGATCCTGATGCAGCGGCAGCGCGCCAGGCGCATCCGCTATGAGCGGCAGGTGTATGCCATCAACGCCGCCAAAGCCAGGAAGAAAGGCAAAACCCCTCCGCCGCCACCGCCCTCTCCGGAATACTCGCTCGTTTCCCGCCACCCGCGTGACCGCATCATCGGCATCGCCGGGGCGGTGCTGATCCTGGTGGGCGTCTTCCTGTACTCGGCGCTCAATCCCTGGCAGGCAGCCGCCGAATACTGGTGGGTGGCCGTCTCCGCCGGGATCGTGCTGTTCAGCTGGCTTTTCCAGCCCGGAGCGGGGCGTGCCGCGGCCTAAAATCTGCCCGGTGTGCGGGCTTTCCGACCAGACTGACAAGGCCAGCAGCCTGTACGTGATGGGCATCGCCGGGAATAAGCTGACACCCGCCGAAGGCGAGCCGCAAACCACCCCTCTCAATCTGACCGATATCCCGCCGCAGGAGCTGCGCGCTCCTGGGCAAACGCCTCAAGCCGCCGGCTTCGCCAAAGAAAGCGCCTACCCGCCCGCTGCACCCCGACCTGGTGGTAGTGACCTTCAGCCTGATCATTCCCCTGTTCCTGTACCGCATCTACCAGAACCAGGCCAGCCTCCTGCCGGCGGTGCTGGCCGTATTGGCGCTGTTGTATGTGCTCTACATCTGGCAGCGCAAGAAGATCATCGCCCGCTTCGAGCGCCAGGTGCAGGCCAACAAAGCCTCCGAAGAGCGCATCCGCATGGGCATCGAGCGCTGGATGCGGCTGTACTACTGCCGCCGGGACGACATCGTCTTCGAGCCGGGGCTCTCCGCCTCAGCCCCGGCGGACGAGATGATGGCGTGGTTGATGACGGCCGACGGCCGACGGACGGCGACAGACGGATGACGGACGACCGCGGATCCCGTGGAGACCAGCGCGGGACGGCTCGCTGACCGCGGATCCCGGGGAGACACGCGGGACCGATGCTGCCGACGTGACCGCGATGACCGATGACCGATAAGCTGGGATCTATGTTTGGGGTCACTGCGGGCTTATGAAGGTGCATCTGACTGCCTGGGCAATTGGCCAGGTGGCTGGGGAGTTGCTGGCAGCCGGCGGCCCCGCCACCGTGATGGGCGTGACTTCGCGGGGCGTATTTTTGCGCCTGGGGCAGGGCGTCGTCTTCCTGTCCAGCGAGCCCTACCGCGGTCCGCTGACCGTCAATCTGGTTGCTGGGCTGCCGCCGGGGTTGGAAGCTGGCATGCAGATAGCATTCGATGTCATCCTGAGTGATAGCGATGTCATCCTGAGCTATAGCGATGTCATCTTGAGCGATAGCGATGTCATCCTGAGCGATAGCGAAGTCATCCTGAGCGATAGCGAAGGATCTGCCCTCTCCGTTCACACCGCCTACCCAAAACTTCCCTCAGATTTCGCCTGGGATGGGGCTGGCGTGAAAGACCGCCTCACCCGCATGATCGAGCTCGTCCTGGCCGCCCGCCCGCATGGCGAAACCAACGACCTGCTGCGTGAGCTCCGTCCTGAAGCAGCCCTCCCCGACCTGCTCCCCCTGCTCGGCCGCGGCGAAGGCCTGACTCCCTGGGGCGACGACCTGATCATCGGCCTGCTGCTGGCACGCCATTCCCTCCAGCCGGATGACGATTTTACCGTGCTGGCGGGGCAATTGACGGCAGCCGCTTTTTCTAAAACCTCTCTGCTCTCGGCTAACCTGATCGCCTGCGCCGCCCGCGGCCTGGCCGACGAGCGCCTGCTCCTGGGGCTGAGTGCCTTGCTGATGGGCGAGCCGTCTGTCGAGGCTGGCGCGGAAGCACTGCTCGGCTGGGGCAGCACTTCGGGGGTGGCGGCCTTAGCCGGGATGGCGCTCGAGATCCTGCGCTGGCGCTCAGGATGACATAGGGAGCTAAACATGCTGCCTCTCCACCTCATCGAGACTTTCCTCGAAGGCCTGCCGCCCGATCTGCAGGACATCGTCCTGGAAGTGCGCAGCCTCATCGCCGAGGCGGCCCCGGGTGTGACCGAGACCATTCGCAAGAACAACCTCTCCTACTACTACGCCGAGCGGGGCGAAGTCCCGAACAAAGTGAGGGGCGGGCCGGTGAGCGCCGGGGTCTGCGGGATGGGGCTGTCTCCCGAGTGCATCCGGCTGTACTTCCCCCACGGCGCCTTCATCCCCGACCCGCACGGTCTGCTGCAAGGCAAGCGCCTGGCCATGCGTTGGCTCTTCCTGTACGCCTACGATCAGGTTCCCTGGGAGGCGCTGCGGGCGCTGATCGAGGCGCACGCGCAATTCGACCCGCGGACAATAATCCGTTAGCCGCTAATCTGGTGGGTCTCTTCCATTGGCACGCCCAGCCGCCATCACGGCGTGGGCCGGCTGATGCACCCGTGGATTGAATTTTTCCTGGGCCGGCAGCAGCTGGACGTGCTGCGCAGCCTCAAGCGCCATTTTGACCCGCATCAACAATCATGAACCCCGGCTGCCAGCTGGGGCTGGATGTGCCGGAGGAGATGAAGCGGTAATTCCGACGATCTGTAGGGCAGGATTTATTCCTGATCGTCACATTGGCGGGATAAATACCCGTCATATTGGTCGTTTCCCTCATTGCCTAATTCTGTGAAAATTTGTATATACTAAATTAGCAACAGTATTCAATACTTTGTTTTCAGGGGAGGATAAATGATCCTGGGGAAAATCCAGTTTCTTGCCGATCTACGTCGGAAAATACTTCCGTGAAGACCACCTAGGATTCGGTTCCTTCTCATTGACCTATAGATTATCCAAAGCTACTTGCACTACGTGGACCACGCAAACCAAATGTCATCCTGAACGAAGTGAAGGATCAGATTTTGCTTCGTTCAGAATGACACATGAAATAAGGTGGAGGGCTATTATGAACATGGCTGATCTATCTGCCTTTCAAATGCTCTCATTGTGGCTAAATGAAAAAATTTCTGATCCTGCGGATGCATATATCCCGTCAGCGCGGCTGTGTTTCTTGCCGGCTTTACTCATCGACTGGGTTGTCGAGATACTGGTCTTACTTTATATGGTCAGAATCCTGTTCCCAGCGCAATCGTTCAGCAACCGACGAGTTGTCGTGCTGGGATTAATCATGTCGCTGATCACTGCGCCTGCGCTGTTCGCTCTCGTAAATTGAGTGGTACTCCATTCCCATCATTTTGATCGGTGAGTTGCTGGTCATTCTCATTGAAGCCGGGATTCTGGCTTTTGGATTGAAGATCAAGTTCCTCAAAGCATTGTTGATGTCATTCGTCGTCAATGTCCTCTCCTTCCTGCTAGGATTAGTGTTCCTCACCGCTCCGTGATGCGTTTAACCGGAGGAACTGATCCTGCATCGGGCACTGCCAATGTTGGCGGTTTTTGGCAGTCATATATCTTGAACTGGCAGTTCTTATTTTGTTAATGAGTGCAGTAACAAGGCAGTTTATCGCTCATCACCGGTCACTCCGGGTTGCAGGCTGAATAGCTGGGAGGCATAAGATGGATAACAATTGGCTCAAGAATTATGACAAAGGGGTGCCGCCACATCTGCCGCCATTCCCCGCAAGCACGCTGTTTGACCTGGTCGGCCTCACCGCCCGGCAGCGACCCGCACACCCGGCTTTGTTCTTCAAGGGCGCACGCCTGACCTACGCGCAGTTGGAAAGGCTGAGCAACGCTTTCGCTGCGGCTTTGCTGGCTCTAGGAGTCCGGCAGGGCGACAGGATTGCGTTTATGCTGCCCAACAGCCCGCAGTGGGTCATCGGCCTGCTGGGCGCCTGGAAGGCGGGCGCCGTGGTTGTGCCGGTCAGCCCGCTGCTGGCCGAGCCCGAGGTGCGCCGCACGCTGAACGACTGCGGAGCGCAAATCGCCTTTGTGCTGCACTCCCTATTACGCAAAAATGAAGGCCGCCCAGGAAAACTCGCCGCTTGGCCTGGTGATCGCCGCCAATATCAAAGAATACCTGCCGGCGCACCTGCGCATTCTGTTCTCGGCGCTCAAAGAAAAAAAGGAAGGCCATCGCATCACCTTGCAGGCCGGAGATGTGTGGTTCGCTGATCTGTTGAAGCGGCATGCCGGCGTTGGCCGGCCCCAGGCGCCGGTAGAGCCCGACCAACCCGCCATGTTCATCTACAGCGGGGGCACCACGGGCACTCCCAAAGCCGTGGTTGGCAGCCACCGGGCGCTGCTCACCACGGGCATGCAGCTGCATGCCTGGTTCTCAGTCGTGTTCAAGGATTGGGACGACGTAATGATCGGGAACATGCCTTTCTTCCACGCTTACGGCATCGCCTGCCTGGCCGGTGGGCTGGTGGGTCGCAATCCCGTAGCCCTGCTCCCCGATCCGCGTGATCTTGACGACCTGCTGGATACCATCCGTAAAAAGCAGGCAGCTTTCCTTCCCGGCGTGCCCACATTATTCATTGCCCTGGCCAAACACCCCAGGGTGCAGTCTGGCCAGGCGGATCTGCGCTCGCTGAAGCTGTGTGCCTGTGGGGCAGCGCCGCTGATGCAGGAAACAAAAAGACGCTTTG
Organism: uncultured Chloroflexia bacterium; assembly: GCA_963744375.1. Taxonomy (GTDB): domain Bacteria; phylum Chloroflexota; class Anaerolineae; order Anaerolineales; family UBA4823; genus CTSoil-045. Next base: position 142,363 of record CAVUTH010000005.1, read on the forward strand.
AAGAGCTGACCGGCGGGCGGATTGTGGACAGCTACTCCCTGACTGAGGCGATGGTGGCCGCTGTCATCACGCCTGTACTGGGAACGTATAAGGCCGGCTCGGTTGGCGTCCCCCTGCCGGATGTGGAGGTGCGCATCACGGATGCCGACACGGGTTTGGACACGCTGCCAACCGGGCAGGTTGGCGAAATCCTGCTGCGTGCTCCCAACTTGATGCAGGGCTACTGGCAGCGGCCGGAAGAGACCGCCAACGTGATCCGGGATGGCTGGCTGTTCACCGGCGACCTGGGTTACCTGGATGAGGACGGCTACCTGTTCATCGTCGACCGCAAGAAGGATCTGATCAAGCCGGGAGGCAAGCAGGTCTGGCCGCGCGAGGTGGAAGAAGTGATTGCGACGCACCCGGCCGTAGAAGAAGTGGGCGTGGCCGGTGTGCCGGATGAGCGCATGGGGGAAGTGGTCAAAGCCTGGGTGGTGTTGAAGGCGGGACAGCAAATCACCGCCGGAGATCTGCGTGCCTATTGCAAGCAGAATCTGGCGCCTTACAAGGTACCCAGGCAGATCGAATTCCAGGACAGCCTGCCCAAATCCGGCGTGGGCAAGGTGCTGCGCCGTGAGCTGGTGCGCCAGGAGGCTGCGAAGCATGTCCGTGCCGGATGAGCTGCAAACGCCAGAAGTCGCCTTGAGCGAGGCACTCCCGACCGCCGAAGTTGCGAGCGAAGCGAGGTGAGGAGAAGTCAGAACCTTCGCTCCCCTCGCATTACTCGGGAGTTCCCCGTTCAGGATGACGCATGAAATAGGATGACTCTCCAATATGGAGGTACCAATGAAACGCCTGTCTCTTTTGACACTGATCTTCGCTGCATTATCCCTGATTTTTTTGCTGCTGCTGGTCTTCTTCCGGGTCCCGTTTCAGCTCCAGCCGCTGATGAGCTGGCAGGATGCCCTGGATGTGCTCACGCCGCTGGTGCTCATCCCCATCTACTGGCTGCTGTTCAGGTTTTCGGCCAGCGGCAGGCCGGCTCTGGTGGACGAGATCGCCTTCCTGGCGCTGGCTGTCCTGTGGGTGATGGGGCACAGTCTGCACCTGTCGGCCAATTCCATCAGCAACCTGGTCGAAGCGCTGCAGCGCAGCGGAGAGATCGACATCACCGGGACGAGCATATATACCCTCACCTACTTCTACGATGAGCTGCTCAGCCATTACCTGTGGCATATAGGCATCATCGGATTCGCAGCTTTGCTCATCTACCGGGAATGGCGCCAACCTGCCGGTGCAGCCACTGTCTGGTGGCAGGCCTTGCTGGGTGGTTTGCTCTACGGTTTCACCTGCTTCTGCATCTTTTTAGAGGGCAATACGGTGGCCATTGGCCTGCCGTTCACCCTGATCGTCGTGCTGATCAGCCTGATTTGGGGCCGCAGCCGACTGAAGCAGCAGCCCGTTCTGGCCTTTTTCTTTGTCTCCTGCCTGGTGGCACTGCTCTTCCTGGCCGGCTGGGCGCCTATACTGGGGGGATTTCCGTCCATTTTCGGCCGCCGGGTTGCTCTGACGGCGTTGTGAGGAATGAGAGGTGCGCTATGTATGCCGAAGCTCAGTCGCTAAACCCAAACCACAGCCAGGAGAAGACCCGCCTGCATTACATCGACTGGCTGCGGGTGATCGCCATCATCGGCGTATGGGCTTACCATTCGGCGCGGCCTTTCATGCAGCAGGAGTGGCTGATTAACAACCCCGAAACAAGTACCGCCATCACCTTATTCTTCCTGATCTTCCTGGGCTCGATGGGCATGCCGCTCTTCTTCTTGATGGCCGGAGCCGGTGTCCTGTTTGCCCTGCGCCGCCGCAGCGGGAAGCAGTTTATCGCCGAGCGTGCCACCCGGCTGCTCATTCCCTTCGCTGTCGGCTGCATCCTGCTCTCGCCGCTGCAGTTTTACCTGGAGTGGCTGCACAAAGGCTGGTATGACGGGGCGTTTCTACCCTTCATACCCGTGCTGGCAGCCGACCGTTTCCGAATGTTGACCTCCACCTTCAGCCCCAGCATCTTCGAGTCGCTGGGCAGCCACCTATGGTTCCTGGGCTTCCTGTTCTCATTTTGCCTGATTACACTGCCGCTTTTCCTGTGGCTGACTTCAAATAACGGGCAAAAGGCGCTCGATCGCCTGGGCAGTCTGGGTGATCTGCGCGGCGGGCTGCTGGTGTTCATTATCCCCATCGCCGCGGTGCGCATGAGCCTGCAGCCCTTCTTCCCCGGCTACACCGATTGGGCCGATTTCACCTATATGCTGGTGTTCTTCGTGCTCGGCTTTCTCATCTTCGCCGATGCGCGCCTGATCGGGGCTGTGCGGCGCGACTGGCGCATCCACCTGTCGGTTGGCGTGGTCAGTACGCTGATCATGCTGGCTGGATTGGCTTTCTTCGAAGGGGCTAAGTGGGTGACCGATCCGCACAGTGCCGGCTTTTACCTGGGCTGGGGGTTGGTCGGCGTCAACGGCTGGTGCTGGACTCTGGTCGCCCTGCGGCTGGGCATGCGCTTGTTGGACTATCGCAGCCGCAAACTTGACCGGGCTCAGGAGCTGATTGTGCCGTTTTATGTCTTCCACCAGCCGCCCATCGTCTTGCTGGCCTTCTTCGTCGTGGCCTGGCAGGCGCCCATTGCGCTCAAGCTGGGGGTGATCCTCATCGGTTCCTTGATCCTCACCCTGGCGATCTGCGAGGGGTTCGTCCGGCGCTTCAAACCGACCCGGGCTTTGTTCGGCATGAAACCGGGCCTGAAATCCCAGCCTGCGATAGAAACCAGGGCATAGGGTTGAGCATTAAACGGGAGGAAAAAGATGGCCAGTCCGAGGAATGCATTTTTTCGTTTGCCCAGCACGAAGACAGGTAAATGGACAGTGGTTCTGGCAGGAATCTTTATGGTTATGTTGATTACCTATAACCTGATGCCCAACATATTCCTAATTATTTTATTACCGGTCTTTGCGCTAGGATACTTGACACTTGGATTGATTGCGGTGTTTTCTAAGCATGAGCGCTCATGGCTCGTTTGGCTGGTCACAATTATCCCTTTAATTTATCTTATTTTCGGTCTATTTTGGTTGATATTGATGATTTCCTGGGGTAGTTAATTCCAGCTCCTTTATTTCATGAGTCACCTTGAGCGTTGAAGTCCCGAGTAGAACGAGTGGGCGAAGGATCTAGATCCTTCACTCACTCTCTGCGGTCGGGGGTACCTCGTTAGGATGACAGTCGGTTTGCCTGGCCCACCCAATGCGAGTATCTTATAGATCGCAGCGCTAATCAGACGCTATAATGAATTAGGAAGAGAAGGATCTTAACAGATGGAAGAGCTGCTTGGTCCTGCATTCGTAAAAGGGGTCTACGCGGTACTTAAGGGGAAACCCAACCAGGCCTTTATCACCGTCATTGTGATTACCTTGATCGTCCTGGGGCTCTGGGTCATTAATGCGGATAACCCGGATGATCGCACATACGGCGTCATCGCCATCATTTTTGTCTTCCTTGCCACGTTGGGTCGCATCTACAACATCATGGTGCAGGAACGTACCCGTGGAATCCAGCTTGAGGAAGAAGAACCGGTTGAGGAAGAAACTGCTGATCTGCCGGCGACGGTTCCGATCGAGCTGCAGGTTATCACCCAGGATGATGCCGCAGCCCGCGGCTAACCCGCCGGTGCCACCGGTGGATCAGCCAGCCAGTCCCGCGGCACCCGAAAAGAAAAAATTCTCCTACTACGGCCTGAGTGGAGAAGATATCCTGAGGACGGGATTGATCTGCATTTTTTTGCTTGTCATCGGTTATTTCTCCACTTTCTTCCTGGGGGGCCAACCGCTGCTGGTGGCTTTAGAGAATAGTTCTCAGCTTTTCAAAGGAATCACCGACGCATATTTCGATACCCTGATTATCATGTTGATCCTCCACATGACCTTTGGCCTGGCAACCGCATTCTTCTTTTTTTCTCCGGTCTTTGTGGGTCTCGGATTACTGCTTGGTTTCCTTTTTAAAGCAAAGCCCATAATCGGCAGAACAATCCTGGCAATAACCGCCTTCCTGTTCGGGATCCTGATATTTCTCCCGATCCATATCGTATTTCGGATTATAGCCCTGATGGGGATGGCTGGCTCATAACAGCTGGCCGAAAGGAAACTGCATGCTTCGAACTGCTCCCAAGAAAGCGACAGTGAAAGCCGGCTCGGCGTCTTGTCCACAAGTCCTCCTCTGGTGGGTAGGACGCCTGGATAGGTCGCCGGTATGAAAGCGGTCATTTATAAAAAGTACGGCTCTCCCGATAGGCTGCATCTGGTCGAGGTGGCCAGGCCAATCCCAACGGACGACCAGGTCCTGATTAAGATCCACGCCGTATCGATCAATGGCTCGGACCGGGAGGGATTGATCGGCAGGCCATTGTATGCCCGATTCAATGGCTTGCTCAGGCCGGGGAATAAAATACTCGGGTCGGATATCGCCGGCCGGGTTGAACAAGCCGGCAAGAATATCACCGGATTCAGTGCGGGCGACGAAGTATTCGGCGAGCTTCCCGGTTATCATGGCGGGTTCGCCGAGTACGTCTGCACCAGCGGCAGTACCCTGGCGCTCAAGCCTAACAGCCTGACCTTCGAGCAGGCGGCCGCCATCCCGCAAGCCGGGGTGATCGCTCTGCAGGGGATCCGCGAGCAGGGCCGGGTGCAGGCCGGGCAATCGGTCCTGATTAATGGCGCAGGCGGAAGCGGCGGCTCGTTTGCCATCCAGTTGGCCCGGCTGTATGGCGCCGAGGTTACCGGGGTGGATCACGGGAGCAAGCTCGACTTCATGCGCTCGTTGGGCGCCGACCATGTGGTCGATTACACGAAAGAAGACTTCACCTGCAGCGGCCGGACTTATGACCTGATCCTGGATTTGATCGCCCACCGTTCAGTCTTCGCCAGCCAACGAGCACTTTGCCCCCAGGGAACCTACTTTGTCGTCGGCGGTGCAACCGGCGTGCTGTTGCAGGTGCTGCTCTTCGGTTCTCTGATCCGGCGGCGCACGACGAAAAACATGCGCATCTTGATGGTGGCGCAAAACAGAAAAGATCTGCTGGCAGTAACAGAATTATGCGAAACCGGCGCGATTACCCCATCGATCGACCGGATCTACCCATTGGAAGAGGTGCCAGAAGCGATGCGCTACATCGTGGCAGAAGGCGCCAGGGGGAAAGTGGTGATCCGGGTGTCACAGGATATCGGAACCTGACATCGCGCTGCCGCCGGCTCAACCAGGCGCAGGAGCTGATGGTGCCATTTTATGTCTTCCACTTATGGCCTGAGTGGCATCGATATCGTCCAGGCATTATTGGTCAGCGTTATGTACGTCTGCGCCGGATACCTCGGCGCCTGTATTGTTGGGCTCAGAAAGGTTGTCTCGTTTGCCGGATCAAACCTGTCGGACTGGGGCGCCGGCGCACCGGCAGGTTGGAAAACTGCTCTACCATGCGAAGAAGCCATCCACGCATGAGACCATTTGATATAATATTCCAATGCATCTCGAATTTATCGGAGTAATTTTTTACTGGCGCGGCCCAGCTCCCTTTTACTTCGTCGCCGTTCCTGAGGAGCACAGCGCCAATATTAAAGTGATCTCGAACCTGGTGACCTACGGCTGGGGGGTGATCCCGGTGCACGCCCGCATCGGAGATACCCAATGGCAGACATCCTTGTTTCCCAAAGATGGCCTCTACCTGGTGCCGCTGAAGGTCAGCGTGCGGCAGGCAGAAAAATTGGCGGAAGGCGACGAAGTCGAAATTCGCCTTGATATCCGCTTGTGAGCATGCGTTTTTGCATGAGTGCATGAGAACTCGGTAACAACATTGGGGGAATTGGGTGTAATAATGTATAATATATCGACATTGGCGAATTCAACCAGGTGCATCTGCTGGGCCGGAGATAATACCGTTCACCGGTTGATCGTCCCGTAATCAACCCCAATCAATTTCAATAGCCCTGCCAGGGCGTAAAGCGAGTATCAAGCATGCCAAGCATCTCCATCAGGCTAATTACCGCACGCCGGGGCACTGATCTTTGTTATTGACTCAATTCCAACCCGCCAACCAGGCCAACGAGCAGCACTACCGCCACCTGTTCGAAAATATGCCCATCTGCATCTTCGTTGTCGATCTGGCAGTCATGCCGGTCGTCATCCTGGATGCCAACTCTCGGGCCAGGCTGACCTACGGCTACTCGTCTGACGAGCTGGTTGGAATGCCGGCTGTTCACCTGGTGCCCGCAGAAGCCCAGCCGGGGCTGCTGTCCATCGTACAGCACGTCCAGCGGGGGGAAACCGTCACAGAAGAGATTGCCACCCAGCGCCGCGACTGCACGGTCTTTCCGGTGCGCGTCAATGCCACCCCGGATCCCTTCAACGGCAACCACATGATCGTTGCCGTAGAGGACATCACCACCGCAGTGCAGCGCCGCAGCGAAGCGGAAGCTATCGACGCTGAGCGCCGCCGGATTGCCCGCGAGATCCACGATGGTGTGGCACAAAGCCTGGCCGGTCTGCGCTTTAAATCGGCGTCGTGGCGTCACATGGCTGAAGGAGCGCCCCCCGTCATGCGCCAGGCGCTGGAGGAGCTGCAGGATGTTCTGGCAGTTGCCATATTGGATATCCGCCGCTCCATCTTTGCCCTGCGTCCTCTGGATCTGGCATCCTTGGGTTTTGTGCCCGCCCTGACACAGCTGGTCGGCGATTTTGGCGACCAGAACCAGATGGCGGCCACCCTGGAGCTTTCTGAAGCAGGTGAGGCGCTGCCGGCTGCCTACGAGCTGCCCCTGTTTCGCATGATTCAGGAAAGTCTGAACAACATCAGTCGGCATGCTAAAGCCAGTGATGTGCAGGTACGCCTGGTCATAGGTCCAGGCGGCCAGGTCATCGCCCGGGTGAAGGATAACGGCAGCGGGTTTGACCCCAGCCGGATTGGCCTGAGTGAGCAAACCGGCCATTTCGGCCTGCGCCAGATGCGCGAGCGCGCCCTGGACCTGGGAGGCACCCTGGATATTATCAGCTCGCCCGGCCTCGGCGCCGAGATCATCATCAGTCTGCCACCGGCAGCCTTTTCAGAGTCTTATGCCTCTAATTAGAATCTTGATTGCCGACGATCACACCCTGGTGCGCCAGGGATTGCGCCAGCTGTGCGAAGGGATCGGTGGTTATGTGGTGGTTGCCGAAGCCCAGGATGGCGCCGAAGCAGTAACCCTGGCTTGCTCGGCTCAACCGGATGTCATCCTGATGGATATCGTCATGCCAGAACTGGGAGGGGTGGAAGCCATCCGCCAGATCGTGCAAGCGCAGCCGTCTTCCCGAATCATCGCCCTGACCATGTATCGTGAAGAGCAGTATATGCTGGATGCCATCCGGGCCGGCGCGCGTGGCTACTTGTTAAAGACCATCGATGCAAAAGAGCTAATCGCGGCGATCGAAGCCGTCTGTCGTGGCGATTACCTGATCGACCCGATCATTGCTGCCCGCGTGCTGAGCGAGCTGCACCTGCCGATTCCTGTTTCCCAGAAAAGCGAGCAATTGACTGAGGGCGAGATGGCCGTTTTACGCCTGGTGGCGCAAGGCGTCGACAACCAGGATATCGCCGCGGCGCTCAACTACTCCGTTTACACCGTGGCCAACCGCTTGCGCACGATTTATGAAAAGCTGCACCTCCAAAACCGCACCCAGGCGGCCCTGTATGCCCTGCGCCAGGGCTGGGCTTCGTTGGATTAAGCGGCGCTCTGACTCTCCCTTCTAAGTCGTCTATAACAATTAATTGTACCGTTTTGGTCCGAAAAAGGATTGATTCTTGTCTATCGTCATCTCAGGTGGGAAGTTATGATGAAAAGACAGGAACCCAACGGGGTTTCAACAATCCGAATCACGGTTCAAGACTTATTGCTGCTCGCGCTATCTGGGGCACACAAACCGACTGTCATCCTGAACGAGGAACTCCCGAGCACCGCTAGGGGAGTGAAGGATCTAGACCCTTCGCAAGCTCAGGGTGACACCTGAATAATGGAGATACTATGAATAAGAAACGCGTACTTACTGGCCTTACTTCACTGCTGCTGTTAGCCCTGGTATTTGCTGTTTTCGTTGCACCCGCTGCTGCGAAAGAACTCGTGCCGTTCAAAGGCTCCATCCAGGCTGTGGAAGTCAACCAAATCACCTTCCCAACGATGCTCGTAGATGCAGATGGCTCAGGCGAAGCCGGCCACCTGGGCAGATATTCGGTTCATTTTGATGTTGTTGTCAACCTCATAACCGGCGAAGGAGAAGCATCCCTTCTCTTCGTAGCCGCCGACGGGTCGACGATCTCTGCTTCTGGAACCGGGCTGGGTGTTCCTTCTGGAATGCCGGATGTGAATTATGTGCTGGAACAGTACACCATCACAGGCGGCAGCGGACGGTTTGACGGCGCAACCGGGAGCTTCACCGTGGAGCGTTGGGTTAACCGGATCACAGGGGTTTCGTCCGGTTCATTCGCAGGGAGTATCGACCTCCCGTAAGGACCAGGGAGGGCGCCTGCATACCCTTCGGCAGAATAGTTAGCCTATCCACGATATTACCCGTCGATGGGCTCACCGGCACACAATGAAACAGGGTTGTGTGCCGGTTATTTTTTCAGTATGACAAAAATCTAAGGAAAGTCAGCCATGCCCAAATATCTTATCGATGCCGCCCTCAAAAAGCAGCCCACATACCGGCCGCCGGGACAATAAAATTACTACCATTACCAGGACGATCACGATTGGCGCTTCCGCTGAAGCCACCTGGCAGGTGCTCGGCGATTTCTCCGCGGCCTGTGATGTTCTCGCCCTGGTGGTGGCGTGCCAGGTGGAGGGGGTGGGGGTTGGCGCCCGGCGCACGCTGACCGGCGCCGACGGCAGCATGATCGTCGAGCGCCTGGAAACTTTGGAGCACGATTCCCGCCGCCTGAGCTACCGGCTGCTGAGCGACACACCCTTCCGGGCCTGCCTGACAACACTAAGTGTACTGGCACGGGGACCTGGCCAGTCTGAGGTGGAGTGGTCGGCCACCTTCGATGCCGATGGCATCCCCGAGAGCGAGGCCGCCGAGCTGATGGCCGGTGCCCTGGCCGCCAACTGCCTGGCAGTAAAACGCTTTCTCGAGCGCTGATACACGACCACGTGCCTGTCACCGGCATTCCCCCTCTCATTACAATATAATGTAACTAATTGGGTCTAAATTTAGATTGATTTTATGTCTATTGCTGCTGGGGGATTACCAGGATAATGACAGCCTGAACAATCTCTACTCATCCCCTTAGTGAAATCAGGAGAAATGATCGATGACTGCTTCAAATAACAGATCGGGTACTTCAATAATCGCCAGAATACTGCTGGCAGCCATTTTGCTGGCTGGATTTTTAGGTGTAATGGCAAATAATCAGGCACAGGCTGCTGCGCCAAATTCGATCACGATCATAAGCGGTGGTGGCGCCGGTGGATTTGGATCAATTGATCCAGTGACAGCATATGCGGTCCCTGCATTGGGCACCGCGGGTTCTGCGTTTATCGTGGCACCTAACCCCTTATACGCCACAATCCCAGGAACGCGCTCGGTGAATACAACCGGTTCGACGCTCGCCGATCAAGGCACAAACCGAACCGCCAACTACACGGTGAAATTTTCCCTGCCGCCCGGATTTGCAGCGCCGAGTATCTCAGTCCAGGTGCTGGCGGATAACGCCGCGATTGTCTATCTGAACGGTGTTGAGATCGGCCGCCAACCCCAAGCTGATCTCCTCTCAAATTTTCAAACGATATCTACCTTTACCTGGTCCAATGCGAACGACTTTCTCGCGGGGCTGAACACACTCACCATCGCGGACACAGACTTCGGCGGGCCGAACGGGGTTAATTTTAAAGCAAACGTTGCTTTCAGTTCTTTTACTCCCACAGTCAATCTCGGCGGGCCTTACAGGGGTGATGAAGGTTCGGCGATCCCCCTGAGCGGTGTCGGCGTTGACAACCCCACTGGTCTCACCTACGACTGGGACGTGGATTCAACTCTGTGCGGTTTTGACGACGCCAGCGCTCTTAACCCGAGCCTGACCTGCAGCGACAACGGCAATTTCAATGCCACGCTCACGGTCAATTACCCCAGCTTGGTCAGCGGTCTGAGCATGACCATGTACGATACGGTTGGTAATCCAGCTGCCGCCGTAGGCACTGGATTTGCTGGGCTGACCCCCGGGACGTTCTCGGTGACCACCACCGGTGGCACCATCTCAACCACAAGTTACCAGGTTCCGGTGGTCAACTTCCCCGACAACGCCAACGATATTGCTGCCTTTTACAATGTCGGCCCGAATGGGGCCAACAATGGAAGTTCAGCTACCGTTCCTGGGGGTGACGACCTGAGCATCCAGCCGCCAGGGGGCAATGAAACCTTTGGCGCCGCTTTCACGGGCTACCTGTACCTGCCGGCGGGCGGCAATGTTACCTTCAATGTGCTCATTGATGACGCCTTCAAACTGATCGTCAATAACGTGGTCGTGTCGCAATATCTTAGTATCACAGATCTGGCTTCCTTTACCGGAATCGCGTATGGGCTGCCGGCTGGATTTGTGCCAATCACGCTTTACTATGGTGAAAATAGTGGCGAGGCGGATGTGGTATTGCTCTCGGCTTCGGGCGGCGGTTTGCCCGTCGGCGTGATCCCGCAGGACTATCTTTATCTCCTACATCAATCAATCTTTGCAGCAATCCGTCGCTGTGACTGTCAACAACGTCGCCCCGACCCTGAGCGCAATCACTGTCGACCAGACCCTGGTCCCGGTGAATACGGCCATCACAGCCGGCGCTTCCTTCACCGATCCCGGCACCGCCGATACCCACACCGCTGCCTGGGATTGGGGTGATGGCACTTCGGCAGGCACCGTCACGCAGGCTGCGGGCTCCGGCTCGGTCAGCGACAGCCACAGTTATGCTCTGCCCGGCGTCTACACCATCAAGCTGGTGGTTACCGATGATGACCTGGCGCGCTTCCAACGAAGCGGTTTACCAGTTCGTGGTCGTCTACGACCCCAGTGCCGGCTTTGTCACCGGCGGCGGCTGGATCAACTCACCTGCCGGCGCTTATGTTGCTGACGCATCCTTGACCGGCAAGGCTAACTTCGGCTTTGTGGCCAAGTACAAGCGCGGCCAGTCCACCCCGGATGGCAACACCCAGTTCCAGTTCAGGGCCGGCGACCTTAATTTCCACAGCACCAGCTACAACTGGTTGGTGGTGGCGGGCGCTAATGCCAAATTCAAGGGCATGGGCACGATCAACGGGCAGGGCTCCTACTACTTCATGATCACCGCTACCGATGGCAATTTATTGGGCGGTGGGCAGTCGGACGGCTTCCGCATCAAGATCTGGGACGCCGGCGGGGTGATCTACGATAACATGATGGGTCAGCTGGACAACTCGAATTCCACCCTCAATCTGGGCGGCGGCAGCATCGTCATCCACAACTAGTCGCATCCTCGTATAGATAAGCAGGAGCGCCGGCAACCGCCGGCGCTCTTTTTGTGTCACCCTTCGCTTTTCTTGCCGTATTTAGCCGTGTAGTATTGCTTAATATACAATAATGGTGTATATTATCTTAATACAACAGGAGGATCAGATGGCTTTCAAATTCAAGAATTCCAAGGGCACGACCTATATCTTGCATGCCAGCACTCGCACTCTTAAGAGCGGCGGCACCCAGACCCTGTACTACTTTGCCAAGACCGAGAAGGCCGGTGCGCTCGAGGCAGTCCCCGCCGGTTACGAAGTCTCCGAGACTTCCACCGGTCTGCCGGTGCTCAAGAAGAAGGCATAAGCTCCCCGTGGGGCTTTAGACACAATCCATAACAACAACAAGCACAACATGGTGGGCGACAGCAAGATAAGTCGCCCACCGCCGCAATCTAGGAGCATGGACATGGCGAAATTCTTATTGTTGTATTCGGGCGGTGGCATGCCCGAAACCGAAGCTGAATCTGCAGCAGTCATTCAAGCCTGGACCGCCTGGTACACCCAGCTGGGCAGTGCAGTCGTCGATCCCGGCAACCCATTTACCCCGATGGCCAAAGCCGTTGCCAGCAACGGTGCTGTGCGGGATGGCGCGGTGGGGGTGATGGCTACCGGCTACACCATCCTGCAGGCCGAATCCCTGGATGCGGCTGTCAAGATGGCCCAGGGCTGCCCGGTACTGGCCGGCGGCGCCGAGATCTCAGTCTACGAGACATTTGATGTAATGTAAGCCGGCGGAGCGATTTCCTCAGCCGGCAAAATCATAAGCCGGGCGACGCATCCCCTCCCGCACTATTGGCTTGTGGCAGTACGGGAGCCTGATCGAATCGCCCGGCTTGTATTATTAAATCACCATCCAGACGCGTAATAGCGTCTCGCGGACTATCCCAGCCCCTTCCACTTGCTACCATACAGGCGGATGACCTCCACCTGGGTGTAACCTACGTAAATCAGAAACAGCGTCAGCACGATGGCCAGCACCGCCAGCACGGTCGGAATGACCTGCTGCAGGGTGTCGGCTTTCTCCTGCACCGCCGCCAGATCGGAATCCAGCGCCGCCAGTTTGTCGCGGCCTTCCTGCAGGCGTCCGGAGAGCATGACCACGGCATTCGTGACCCGATCGACTTTAGCCGCCGCGCCGCTGCGCACCTCTTCGATGGCGTCGCGCGCCTCGCTCACATCGCTGCGCACGCTGTCCAGGGTGGTCTGGATGGAGTCGACCTGCTCCGGGTCCGGCCCGGGCAGGCTGATGAACGGCATGCGGTCGATGGTGCGGTACATCTGCAGGCCGGAAGCGACCAGCTCGTTAACCGTGGCAAAGGTCTCGCGCATCTGCTCGGCCAGGGAAACCAGCTTTTGCTCCTGCTCTTCCGGCAATAGGGTCAGCAGCAGCCCCTTATCGCTGATATTCTCGCTGACCTGCCCGACCGACTGCGAGATGCCGATGGTCACCTGCTGCGCCTCGCCCAGCAGCCCGTCGACCCGCGCCGCGGTATTGCGCATACCGCCGGCGCCGTTCTCCACCACCTCCAGCAGCGCTACCGCCAAATCGCTCACCGGCTTCGTGATCACCAGGCTGCCGATGGCGCCCACGGCGCAGATCAGGATGACCAGACCGCTAAGGAAAATGATGAATCCGTACCAGATCTTGCGGCCGGTGTGTTTGGAAGCCGGCTTTACGCTAGCCGGCGAGGCTGCCGCCACAGGCTCGGAAGTTGGGGGGTTCTCAGTCATAATCAGCTCCATTTAATTCTCGCAACAAGAATGAACTCGAACGATACGCTCAGCGTGGATAGCGACGAGAAGACGTTCTGCAGTTCGTGCGTGGTTTCGGCGCTGGAGCGCCGGGAGGGACGGTTCCGACGCAGAGCATCGCAACCAGGGAATAAGTTCAGGATGGCCTACCCCTCATCCTTCTCGAAAAACTCCAGCAGGGCATGCACCAGGATCGCCGGCCAGGCAAAGCCTTTCAGGAAGCCGATGAATTTGTCCCGCGGCGTGGTGGCGCGGCTGATGTAGTACACCCAGGCGCCGATCAGCCCCACGGCATAGACCGTATCCGCCGAGCCGCCCTGGACGTTGACGACGTTCTTTTCGCATTGATTATCTAATTCTGTGGACATAATCTTCTCCTTCTATGATTTCCTTCTACTATTGCTCCAGCACATACCGGCATGCCGTAGCAGTTCATCACTCATTTGATTATATCCACATCTACACAAAAGTTACCAGGTTAATACACCCGGTCCCATTTATCCATCGGCCAGGCGTTCATCCCGCTTTCGGCTTCTACCTTACGCAGCTCATCGATCTTGCGGTAGTACGAGCGCTCGGCCCGGCTGACATTGGCCTCATAGCGATCCAGCATCACGTTGTTTGGGTCCGGGTTGGCCGCCTCCCCGCTGGCCAGCGCCTGCAGCGCACTCCAGCGGGCGTGCAGCACGATCACTTCCAGGTGCAGGTCAACGATCGAGATCGCATCCGTATCGTCGTCCACCAGGTCGTGATCGCCCAGGTATTCGATTGTGATCGTTTGCCCGGCCGCCGGCTTTCGCGAGATCCAGATTTCGTCGGCGTTGCCGGCATCGCTGCGATGTACCACGTCATAAAATCCATCTTCCATCCAGAAATCGGGGTGCCGGTAATCGCGCCGCTCCAGGTAGGTTGGCGGGTCGTTTCCGGTCGGATACTCCACCGAGACGACTCCCCGGTAATCTGCCGGCAGATCATACTGCCGGTCGTTGGCCGTCGTTAGCTGCGTGGTGGTCTTCAGGCGTGGGAAATAGCGGCTGTACTCTTCGATGGCGTCGTTGATCCACTGGTTGATCTGCTCGTCGGTAAACATCTGCGGCGCCACCTGGTCGTTCAGCCGCCGCCGGATCAAAGTATTCAGCTCAATTCTTGTCGTCATATATTCCTCCTGGATTCAAGAATGAAACACAAAGAGCACCAAGACCCCGCGACGTTGCGCGGGGGAGTACAGGCACAAAGAACACCAAGAAAAATATTAATAAAAACCTTCGTGCCTCTTTGTGCTTTCTTTGAGGTCTTCGTGTTTCAGGTTTTTCTCTCTCAATAGCTCAGCACCTGCACCTGGCAGCTGCCCGGCTGCACTACCAGCCCGGTCGTGAACGGCAGCTCGGGCTCGAAGTACACCACCGCCGGGCTGGTCTGCGGCGCCACGATCACCCGGGCGATCAGCGTACCTAATGCGGCGCTCACCCCGTCGTACACCGTCACTGCCTGGGCGCTGCTCTGATCGTGCGAAATAATCAACCCGCCCAAGCGCCCCGCCCCAACCTGCACCGTGCGTTCATTAGTATCGATGTGTGTCCATTTATGTGCCATTGCTAGCTGCCTCCATCATATCAGTGACCAGTAATCAGGGATCCAGCACTCCGCATGGGATCCGGCTGTCCGCGGTCTGCGGTCCGCGGTCTTCCGTCCTCGGTCTTCCGTCTTCCGTCGTCTTCACACTCCCCCATCCACCACCATATCCGCCGGCGAGAAATCGCCGCTGGCGGCGTGCGTCGCCAGGCAGCCGGCTATTGTCACCGTACGGGCAGCATCCGAGTCGAGTGTCACCGTGCCGTTCGATCCTTTGCGAAAGGTGCAGTGCAAAAAGCGGGCGTCAGTCACCGAGGCGACCATATACACACAGATGCCATGCACGCCTCCACCGATCAGCAGGCAGTTGCGATACTCGAATTTATCCCCGCCGCTGACATACACCGGATAGGCTGTACCGTTGGCGGCGTCCTCCTCCAGCACGCAGTCCACGGCCACAATGCTGCCGGCCGCCTGCTCGATGACCCGATATTCACCCTTCAGCTGGCAGCGGGTCAGCTCGAGCAGCCCGGAATTGGACAGCGACAGGATCGTGCGGTTATCCTGCGTGCTGGCCGCCCGGCACTCTACCAGCTCGAATGGGATCGTCGTGCTGCTTCCGGCATACGTTACCAGTGCCCCCGTGCCGGTGGTGCGATCAAATGTCAAATTCTCCAGCCGGCATTTGGCGCCCACCACCAGCCCATCGATGATCGCCGCGCCGGGTGCGCCGACGCCAACGATATGCACATAATCCTGACAGGTCACCGATTCGCTGTAGCGCCCCGGGTATACATAGATCACCCACTGCTCGTCAGCCTTGGGGGTTTTTCCGGCTGCATACGCCAGCGCCGCGGTGATGGTGCTGTAGTCGCCGCCGGCCTTGGCTACAATCGCAAAACGCTTTTCCTGGCTTGCTGGGATTACCCTTTTGGTCATATCACACTCCTGTATTGACTACAAAATCCGCCAGCCCGCTGTATGCCCCCGTGCGGGCGACGTTGATGGCGCAGTGTCCGAAGGTGGCTGCTACCGTGCTCCCGCTGGTGTTGGCGAACCCGCTGGCCCCGTTCGATCCTCGGAAGGCGCAGTGCAGCCAGCGGCACACGCCCGGATCGACGCTCAGTTCCACGCCGTACAGGCTTTCGTCAGACTGCGCTTCTATTCGGCAGTGGTAGTAATTCATCTCTCCGCCCGCCGCGTGGATTACGCCGCGTGCCGGGCTTGCGGTTGCGCTCTTGCAGATTATCCGGCAGCGCCAGGCGTGCAGGCTGGTTCCGGCGGCCTGCTTGATGACTTCATCCTCATAGAGTCCGCCCCACAGGACGCAGTCCTCCAGCTGCACCGTCCCCGCCACCAACGATAGGAACTGCTGCCCGGGGCTGCTCTGGCTGCCGAAGTTGATGTGCCTTAAGCTGAGCGTCACCCCATCCACCCCTGCGGTGATAGCCGGGCCGATGCGCGCTGTCAGGCGCGTATCGGCTTCATCGGATTGGCGTGTGATGCTCAGGTTTTCTATCTGGCAGGTGGCCATTTTCTCAATCACCCCGGCATTTTCGTATTCCAGCACCACCGACCGGTTGGGGCCGTAGCCCTTGATATTCACGTAGTCGTACAGCACCAGGTTCTCGCGGTACACTCCCGGCATAACCAGTACCTGGTAGGGCAGCTCCGCGGTCGGCGCCACGGCATGCGCCGCATTGATCGCCGCCTGCAAGCTGTCAAAATCCCGCAGCCCGCCGGCGCTGACGATAAAAGTCCGCTCAATCCGGTTGTGATCCATAAATCTCCTTGTTTGATATGTCATTCTGAACGAAGTGAAGAATCTAGACCCTTCACTTTCCTAACTACGCTCGGAACTTCGTCGTTCAGGGTGACACTTGTTTTACATGGCCCACGTAGTGCGAGCAGCTTTCACCCAACCCTCTTCAGCTTCTGCAGCGCTTTACGCGGCTTCTTGCGCAGCGAGCTCATCCCGAGCAGTGCTGCTTGCTGCCTGGACGCTCCAGCTCCGGCCGGGCGCTTACGCCGCCGGTTGACCGTGCCCTCTTCGCTCTCTTCTCTTTCGTCGAGCGTGTACAGCCAGGAGCCCGTACCCCGCCGCCGCCCGATGCGCATGCGCAGCAAGCGCGCCAGCTCGCCTTCTCGCTTGCGCCGCTCTTTCTCTTGCTGCCGCTTAAGCCGCTGCAGCGCTTTCTTTTTCGCCTGGTCCAGGCGTTCGGGCAGTCCCCGGCTGCGGATGCGCTTGCTCGGGCGCGGCCGGCCCCGGTTCATCCAGCGCCGGCGCCTGGTCTCCCTTTTGTCCGGGGGCTGCGGACGGCTCACCACGAGAGTCCCTCCAGGATGTCCGGCGCCTGAATAACCGCCGACTCGGCGCTGCCCCAGGACTGCTCGTCCAGCACTGCCGTAAGCGCCGCAGAGATTAGCAGGTCGTCGTGCACCAGCTCACCTGTTGCAGGATCGCGCGTACCATCCGGCACGCTCCAGCGCATCACCTTGCCCGGCCCCGGCAGGATCTCCAGCTGCGTAAAGCGGCACTGCTGCCAGAACAATTCCTGCGTAGGGGCAGGTCTCAGACCTGCCCCTACCGGACCCTGCCCCTCCGGTCGCGAATTCCCGATAGCGCCCGGTCTCCACGATGCTCAGGAAATTCCAGCCCAGGTCGCTCTTGCTTTTCTGCGTGAATTCAAACGGCAGCACCAGGTTGGGCATCGCCTTCGCCAGGAAGCTGGCCAGCCCGGCCCCCACCCCGGTTGCATCGATCACCAGCCGGCGCGGTCCCCAGTGCTCTGCCAGGGCCAGTAGCTGTGCATACAGCGTGCTGTGCTTCACCCCCGTCCAGGAAAGGCGCTTGACGGTTCGGTAAATCGGCTTCCCGATTGCAGGGTCAGACAGGCCGCTCAAATCCACCCGCACAATCGTGAGCGCCGTGGAGTCTCTGCTCGGGTTCTCCAGCCCGCCGCTTGTCTGATCGACGAGCTGCCCTTCATCTTCCCCGGCTACATCCACCAGGAAGGCGTACATCTGGTGGGCGGCCGGCTGCTCTTCGGCGGCGTGATCCCCGCGCATCAGCGCCAGCCGTCCTTCCGAAAACATACCGCTCTGATCGTCTATCTCTTCCGAGTAGAATTGCGTGCGCACAAACGGGTGCTGCCGGCCATGCTTGTGCAGCTCCCCCGCCACAAACTTGCGGTACGCCGGCACTTCCCGGCCGACTTGCTCGGCTGTCAGCACCCACGTCCGCCGGCGGCCGTCACTGCCTTTCCAGTTCGCGTGCCGCCCGCAGCTCCCTGGCCAGCAGAGTTGAGCTGGTCCAGGCCGTGCCCCAAAATACCCGGGTTGCATTGGTGCTGGCGGCCATCGGCGCGACTTCCTTATCCCACTTCGCAATCTGCACGTCCTGGGCTTCATCACACATCAGCAGAGTCGAGGCGGTGGCCCCCACGATGCTCGCGGTGGGCGATCCGGACAGAAAATAGATGCGCGCCGCCCCCACCCGGTAGATAAATCCTGACTCCTTGCGCCAGGCGCCGGCTGCGAACAGGTTGGCTTTCAACACCCGTTCCAGCCGGCGCATGGCGTTGAGAGACTGCGGCTTCCAGGTCGGGCTGATCATCACCATTTCCGCCGGCCGCTGCGAGAGCAGCACCAGCAGGTAAGCCTCCACCTGGGCTTGCAGCTCGTTTTTCCCGCTCTGCCGTGGGAAAACCACCACGAAGGTCTCGCCCTGGCCGTCGATCACACTTTGCGCGATCGCCTGCGCCACTTCCTGCTGGTAGCTGCGCAGCCGGGTACCACTGGCATGCTCCGCAAACAGGCACACATCGCGTAACAGTTCCTTGAGGGCGTCCTTGATGGTGGGCATGACTGGTGAGTTGACGGATGACGGATGACGGATGACGGATGACGGATGACCGAAGACGGAAGACGGCATGACCGCTGATCCCGCAGCTACGCTGAGAGACTTCGCTCGCCGATCCCGCGACAGTTCCGCGAGACCGTCTTCCGTCCTCCGTCTTCTGTCGTCCTCTATCCTTCCGTAAACGTCAGCACCACAAACACATTCGCCATGTGCGAGCCGTGGTCCGTCACCAGCACGGATACCACGCTGCCATCGGCAATATGTGGATACTGGCCTCCGGCGCCCACGCCGTCAAAACCCGCCGGCGTGGCCACCTCCACTGGCGTGCCGCTCACGCCAAAGTTCTCGGCTGCCAGGTAGTAGTCATCGTCGCTGGTCGAGCCGATCTTAAGAGTGCCCGCGTTCGCCGTGCTGTTGCACAGGCTGACATGGATCAGCTGGCAGTCAAACGGCACCGTAAAGTTAAAGGTGTGGTTGGCCGCCAGCGTCGGGCCCAGGTTGATCGTTTGTTGAAATACTCGTTGTGCCATTGCTTATCTCCTTATTCATCCGTCATCGGCGAAGTCCCCGAGCGCAGCCCTGAAGCGATTTCCTTCAGGGTGGAGTTCTCCCGCGGGGCCGGCGAGCTTGTCACGCGCCTTAATGCGCGGGATCGTCGTCGGTCTGCGGTCTGCGGTCGTCGGTCATCGGTCTAGGCCACGTTATGCTTATACATGCCGCGGTAGTCAATCGGACCGACGGCAAAGAAGAACCGGACCTTCACCGGCATAGTGTCGTTGCTGAACATCAAGCCGGCTGTCGGGCTGGCCACCGAGAAGATCTCGGGGCTGCGCCCGTAGCGGTAGCCGATCCCGATGGTCGGGTACAGCCGCGGGTCGCACACAGCTGCCCAGTCGTTGGTGTCCGTCCACAGGTCCACCACGATCACCCGCTTGGCTGCGTTCATCAGCCGGGCTTCGCGCTCGTTGCCTTCGGCAAAGACGTTCACCGGACCCTGGGGGGCATTGCTCAGGGCATAGGTGTAATCGCCTTCACTGGCCAGCACCTGCAGGGCAGTGACCTCCAGGTCGGGCGGCACCAGGATGTACTTCGGAGCCGTCAGCCCGCCCAGGCGCTCGCCGAGTTGAGCTCGGTCTGCTTGCGCATGGCCAGGCGCGTCGCCGCCCAGCTGGTGAGAGAGAGGGCGGTCGTGCCCACGTTGCTGTGATTGGAGTGAAAGAGCACAGTAGAGTCGGTCAGGGTCGGACCCGTGCCGCTCGCCGTGGTGAAGATGGCACTCACGGCTTTGCTCAGGGTCAGCCAGGCTGCCTGGGCCAGCGCTCGCGGCGCGGCGCGCAGGCGCCCGGTGTCGTCCTTGTCGATCGCTTCGATGGTCAGCCCCAGGTAGCCGCCTTTCTTGACGAAAGTACCGGCTTCGTACTTGTCGTCCCAGGCCAGCTCGGTGTAGGCCGCGCCTTCCGCCACGGTCGGCAGCTCGCCTACCCCGCCCAGGGTGATCCACTTGACGGCCTGCAGCGAAGAGAAGTCCTGCTCGAGCACGATCGGCTTCCACCACTGCGGGTAGACCTGGAACTCTTGCCATCAGGACTTTGTTCAGAGCGTTGGCCACCATGTTCGCCATGGTCGAGCTGTTGACGTTGGCAAAGCCAACCCGCTCGCCCTGGAACACGCCCGACATTTCATAATCGCCCGAGATCAGGTGGTAGAACTCGCGGATCCCGCTCAACGGCTGCACACCCGTGGGGGGCTGCGTGCCTGCGATCAACGCCTCCAGCGCCAGGCTTAAGCGCTCCATGCCGTCCCGCCCCATCTGGACGGAGCTGGAGCGGGCGGTCGCCCGCCGATCTGGATCACGTGCTCTTCTTGCAGCTGCGCCAGGTAGGCGCGTTCAGCTGCGATAGCTGCCTCAACTTCCGCCGGGGTGCCGAACTGCTGCTTGCCCAGGCGATCCTTGCTGGCCTGGGGCAGGTTGGAGGCGGCGATGATCACACTGCCGGCCGCCTGGGCCACAGCCCCTTCCCACTCGCTAATTTTTTCTTCCATGATTGCTCCTTTCTGATTGAAACTTGTCTGATTGAAACTTGCCTGACTGAAACTTGCCTGATTGCAGCTGGAGAATGCCGCCAGCAGCCGGCTGTCGGTTGCCGGTTCGAATACGAAATCCACACTTTCGATATGCTTGATCGCGCTGATGATCCGGTCGCCGCTCTGCTCGTTGTGCTGCCAGACCGGATAGAACACCATCGACAGGCCCACATCGGGCTTGCCTTCGGCCAGCACCTGGTCGAGCAGGCGGGCAAACTCCGCCGCCTCTGCGCTGTCGAAGAGCTGCAGCTCGCCTTCCACCGCCTGTTCCGCCTCCACCCAGCGGCTGGCCTGCGTGAAACCCACCAGGTTCTTCAGCGAGCTGTTCTCCAACCAACCGGCGTGGTCCACAAAAACCGCCTTGCCGTCGAACATGCCCGCCGCCTGCGCCGCCCGCACCGCCTCGGCCTGCAGCACCACGGCTGCCGGTGCATTCCCCGGCGCCCGCACCCGCCCGGCCTTGGTGAAGCGTGCCAGGTAGCGCTTGCCCATTTCTCCTCCCCCTTTAGGGGGAGGCTGGGTGAGGGTTAACTTCCCATCCAGTACGTATCGTTGCTCAGTCATATGCCTGCCTTTCTTGGGTTAAAAACATGAAAACACGAAGAACACCAAGGAGGCACGAAGAGGCACAAAGACATTCTTTTTATATCCTTTGTGAATCTTTGTGCTTGTACTCGCCCGCGCAACGCCGCGGGGTCTTTGCGAACTTCGTGTTTCATGTTTTCTTCCCATCCACCCTATGCGCCACCTGCGTACCCAACCAGGCGATTACCGTCATCACGACCATGTTCGCATACGGCGCATACTTTGCCAGCGCTTCCGGCGGCTGCAGCTGCACCCAGGTAGCCAGCAGCCCGATCGACAGCGCTGCACCCAGGATAACCAGGCTCCTGACCTGCGAAGTCAGCCGGCCCCACCAGCCCAGTCCCTCCAGAAACCAGCTGGTGAACCATGCCGTCACCGCCACCGCCCCGCCGGTGGCCAACCATCCGATCACTTCATTCCAATCATTCATGCCATTTCCTCCTTCCAAACAAGAGCTTGAACCGCCAAGCTTCAACCGCCAAGGCCCCGTCAAAGACAGCCGGGAGTACTCGCCAAGAACGCCAAGTTTTAATATTCATGTTTATTGCTACGTGTCTCCTATCTCACTTCGCCTTATTAGGTCGGGGATCCCGGCTGCACTTGCCGGGGCGGTCGTCGGTCTGCGGTCTGCGGTCCTCGGTCTGCGGTCTTCGGTCACCGGTCATCGGTCATCGGTCGGCGGTCTGCGGTCCTCGGTCGTCGGTCGTTCTTCCACCGCCCCATCCTGCACCACCTGGTCGATTTCCTCTTCCGTCAGCGGGCTGCCTGCAAATCGCATTGCTTCCCGCAGCGCCAGGCGTTTGTAGCTCTCGTTCTTGCCGCTCAGAGTCGCCCCCAGCTGGCTCAGCGCCTGGGTGAAGTCTTTCGCGGAGCGGGCTAAAGCCTCGTTATCCGTCCGGCTCACATCCTGGACGGAAGCCACGAACAATTTGTTATAGTCGCTCGTCGCCAGCGCTCGGGTATAGCCCAGCTCTCGGGCACGCTGGTAAGCATGGAAAAGAATATCCTCCAGCAAAAACACGAAATACTTTTGCCGCCGCAGCAGGTGCCGCTCCGTCGGACCTTGCATGGCCGTCGCCGTCGCCAGGTTGGCGTCCGCCGCCTCCCCGCGCCAGTGCGGGGGAAAGCCCGACCCGGCATCGATCATGCCCCGCACCGCTTTCAGATCGTGCTGCGCATCCGCCCCATGCAGCGTGGGTGAGGCCACCTCCCAGATTTCGCTTTCGTCCTTGACCACGATCGACCCCGCCTCGGGCGGATTCCTGTACTGCTCCCGCTTCTCCTGGACCTTCGTGCTCGGCACCGTCACCACCCACAGAAAGGCCCGCACCGCCCAGTGCAGGCGCACCCGATCTTCCAGCATCCTGGAATAGCGCTGCAGCCAGGGCAGCATGGTAGTCAGGTCGCTTTCGCCCATCAGGGCGCCGGCCGGCCGGTTGACCGAATAGTGCAGCATGATCGCATCCGACTCTGCCGCTGCCGGGTTGGCCGGCGAGAGCCACACCTTGGGGTCGCCCAGCTCTTGCACTTCGTGATATTCCAGCTCGGTCTCCCAATCGTTGGCTGCACTAACGATCTTCTGGATGCGGTCCTTAGTCACCAGGCGCAGGTAGCTCATGCCATCCTGAGAATTGCGGAAGAGCAGGATAAACAGGTCCCCCGACCGGCTGAGCTCGTCGTTAAGCGCTTCTAAGCGCAGGTCCATGCGGTTCTGCGGATGGTGCCAGAACTCGGCGATAAAGCGCTGCAGCTGCCGGTTGTTGCTCGTAATGGTCAGCTGGTCCCCGACCACGTAATCGGTCACAATCGCCACAATGCGCCAGGCGATCGGGTTCTTGCGCCAGGCCGTCAGCGCATCCTGGTACAGCTCCTGCACCGTGCCGGGATCGTAATCATGCGCCCGCCCAGTCACCGAAAGCCACCCCGGGCTGTCGTCCACGCGCACACTCACACTGTCCATGCCCCTCCGTCCAGCCAGTCTATTGAAGAAATTGTCTAATAACCCCATCTCTTTGTCCTCCATTCGGAAGGTCCTGAGCCTGCGCTTGCCCTCCGCGTGCTCGTCACCCGTCATCCGTCCTTAATCCGCGGTGCTCTTCCGCGGGACTGTCTTCCGCGCGATCTGCCGTCTGCGGTCGGCGGTCTGCCGTCGGCGGTCTGCCGTCCTCCGTCCTCGGTCCTCCGTCACCCGCCAATCCCCAACTCCGCCAGTATCGCCGCCCCATACACCGCCTGGCCGGCTGTCGTAGGATGCAGCTCGTCGATCCCGAAATCATCAGGATAGGTCAGCATGGCCGTTCCATCCACAAGGACGCAGTACCCGCTGCGTGCCGTCACTGCAGTACCTATCGCCGTGCGGAAATCGGCCATGGTGCTGCCGGAAGTGTTCGCCGACTCTGTGCCCCGAGTTAACGGGGTCTGGCAGTAAATCGTGGTATCCGGCAGCTCTGCGTGGAGCGCATCCAGCAGAGCCGCATACCGGGTAGCGAAAGCAGCCGCGCTGCCCTGGTTCAGACCGTAGTCGTTAGTCCCCAGTTCGATCCAGATGATAGTAGGCGACCAGGTAGCCACCAGCTCCGCAAATGTTTCAGGATCGCCCACATCTTCCAGTGCGCGTGAGCCGTAAGCATCCACCAGCACTTGCCCATCTATCGCAGCTCTGACGAGCTGCACCCCCGCTTCCAGCGGGGGGTCATCGGCGTTGCCGCCCTCCATGATCGAATCGCCTACGAAGATGATCCGCTCTTCAGTTGCAGCTGGATGGTATACGCTGGCTGTCTTATCAAAGCCGGCCTCTTTCAGCCAGGTGCCTTTAATCACGTTGTCACCTCTACCCTGGATGCCGTTGATCACTTCCACGATCTTTGACACCCCAAACCCGCCTGGCAGAGTCACGGCATGACCCGAGCTGGATCCGTTGGCACTCACGGTCTTTACCGCTATATCAACCCCATTTACCCGCACGCCCACCTCGGCCATGGTCGGCCAGTTCGTGTAAGCGTCGGAGTACAGGGTGAGATACATCAGCTGCGACTTCGTGCTGAACAGCACACGCGAGAGAACGCCTGCTCGGATAAATGTGCCGGTATCGGAGCAGGCTTCTTCCGTCGCTTCCAGCGTATCCTCCAGGTCGGCAGCTGTCACCTGGATCGTCTGGAACTCCTCGCCGATCGCCCCCATTGCCGTATTGAGCTGCGTTACATATGGCGTGATGTCGATATCGTAAATTGCAATTGCCTGGATACTCATATCGCCGTAATAGGCAGCTGCCACGGAAAGGAAATACACATCGCCGGCAGGCGGCGTAAAGACGTTGTAGGTCAAGCCAATGTCTTCGCCGTCTATATATATCTTGCGGCCGGCAAAGATGACTATGCCTTCGGTAATACCGCCGGCGACAGCCAGTTCGTTCTCAAAGCCTGCCGAGAATGTATCTCCTACCCAGGTGTTATTCGGTATGCAGTAGAACTTCCAGCTGTTATAGGTCCCGAATAATGCCTTCAAGTGCGCCGGCAGTGGCATTGCTAAAGCGGACGGCAATGCTCTTGTATCCGCTTGCGCCCGTTATTCCGGGCTTCAGGCTGCTGCTGGTACCGTTGCCGGTCCAGCCGTTGGCATAGTCCCAGTTGGGCGCGCCCACCTGGACTATGTCGCCGGTGCCTGGGGTAACCAGGTTGACATACGAGTCGGCCAGGTCATCAGCCAGCATCGGCTGGTAAGCGCGCAGGCAGTTATCTTTCGGGATCCCGCCGGCCAGGTACCAGGGCGGCGTCGCATTGGACCCGCTGAGCACCGGCTGCAGCAGGTGCGGTTTTGTCAGTCTGAGAGCTAAACTGGGTCGCATAGGGTGTATGCTCATGTAGGGCAAACTGTTAGTTTGCCCCTACACGTACAGCTGTATCCAGCTCACGCCTTCGCCGTTCACTGCGCTGTCCAGCCAGAGCTCCGCCAGGCTGCCCACCCAGGAAAAGACAACTGTCTCTCCTGCCGAGAGCCGCAGCCCGTTGGATACCGTCACGTCGCCGGCGCCGTCATTCCCCAGCGCCACCACCCCCGTATTCGTATCCAGCGCCTTGATCATCACCGGCCCCTCAATCCGGGCCGAGCCCATCACCACCGCCGTGCCGGCCGTCGTCACCGTCTTCTGTCCACTGATTGCTGCCATACATATCTCCTTTCCTGCCTCTCCTCAGAGCGACGCAGGTCTCCCCCACTCCTCCCACACCTCTTCCACCGCCTGGCTTACCAGAGCGTTGTATTCCCCCCGCAGCGGGCAGCGCACTCCCTCACTGCCTGGCGCGGCACTGCGCTGCCGAGCGCAATCCTGGCAGTGCTGCAGGTCTCGCCGCAGCCGGCGCAGAGCTCGCACCAGGTCGTGGGATAACTCGGCGATCTTCAGCGAGTCTTCCCCAATCGGGCAGCCGCCCGTCGCGTGTCTCGGCTTGCGTTTCGCTTTATTGCCTTCTGCTTGCATCCTTGCCTACCCTCCCCAACCCCCCGCTCCCGCCCAGGCCGCCTTCGGTCGTTCAGTTACTGGGCGGCTTCTCGGCCGCCGGCTCCGTCGTCTCTGGCAGGCTGTCCAGGCGCCTCGCTGCCGACTCCATCTCGGCCATCACTTCCGTCAGCGCTTCCTGGATCATCAGCATCGCCTGCGAGCCCTGCTCGCCGTCCAGCAGGCGCTGCGTGCGCAGCAGCACTGCCAGGCGCGTGCTGGCCACCCCCAGCGCCCGCAGCACCTCGATCAAACCGCCGGTGCTCTCCTCGTTCCAGGCGCTCTCGAACAGGCGCCGGATCAGGCTGCGCAGCATGGCCACCTCCGCCAGCAGGTCGGCCGCTTCCAGTCCAGCCTCTGCCTCACCGGACGTTTTACGCGGCTTCAGCTCCGACCACACCTCCTGCGTATACAGGCCGTGCTTCAGAGCGTTGTGGTTGCCCGGCTGTCCGCCGCGCCGCCGGGCGCCTGTTTTTTGGGTTGTTTCGTTGCTCTTCTCCATGCGCCCCAGTTTAGAATATTTGTTCTATTTATGCAAGGGCTGGCAGGAATCAGATTATGCGGATAGACAAAAAATCCCCCTGTGGGGGAGATATTGGATCACGAAAGGAAAATCAGGCTTTTGTACTTGTTCGTGTGGTTCGTGTCTTTCGTGGTTAAAAATAGGGAACCACGAACCACACGAAATACACGAAAGGAGGATCAGGTTTCTGCTCGTGACGATGCTCCGCGTCGTCACGCCAGAGGGACGCTCCGCGTCCTGGATTTTTCTTGTTCGTGTGGTTCGTGTCTTTCGTGGTCGAAGACATGGAACCACGAACCACACGAAATACACGAAAGGAGGATCAGGTTTCTGCTCGTGACGATGCTCCGCGTCGTCACGCCAGAGGGACGCTCCGCGTCCTGGATTTTTCTTGTTCGTGTGGTTCGTGTTTTCGTGGTCCCATTCGTGGATGGCTACCAGGCTGTTCGTCGAGCTTTTCACGGGCTTGATGGCGCGGGATCTTCCGTCCTGAATTCCTCGGTACCCCCCGCGGAACGGTCTTCGGTCGGCCGTCAGCTAGCTTGTCACGCGCCGCACTTGCGCGGGATCAGCTAGCTTGTCACGCGCCGCACTTGCGCGGGATCGGCTGTCTACGGTCCTCCGTCGTTTTCGTAGCGCCAAAACAGCATCTGCCCGGCGGCGTTCTCCTCCACCCCCAGCTGCCCCTCCGGGTACGACTGTCGGATTTTCTCCAGCTCCTCAATATGCTCGGGCAGCACGATGAACATCAGCCGCTCGCCATCTAGCAGCGGGTTGGCCGGGTCGCCCCACGGCAGCGTGAAATCGTAGCCGGTCACATGCGGGTTCAGGTAGGCCACGCTGGAGTGCGAGTAGTAGCTCATGCGCGGGAAGCCGAAGAAAGCCACCTGCAGGCCGGCTTCTTCCTGCTGCAAGGTATCCGCCAGCCGCTGCGCCACCTGGTTGTTCAGCCCCCAATCGCTGCGCGGCGTGTAGGTGAAGTAGTAGAAGTGCAGCTCGCTCAGCGCCAGCAGCAGCACCAGCGCCAGCGCAATCCAGCCCGCCAGGCGGCTGTTCTCCTTACTGCGCCTCGGCCACAGCCCGCCGATCGCCCGGGTGCTCTCCTGCACGCCGAAGCCGATCACCAGCGCCAGCGCCGGCGCCACCGCCACATAGCGCTGGGCAGCCGGCGCTCCTTCGCTCAGTCCGCCGGTGATGCCCAGCGCCAGTACCCACAGCCACAGCAGGATCGAGCGGGCGTCCTTGATGCGCACCAGCAGGATCGCCATACCGATCAAGAACAGCGCCGCCGGGATTGGCCGCAGCATCGGCGTCTCCGGCCGATACCACATCTCGAGCGGGATCAGGAAATAGCCCTGCAGACTCAGCCACACCTGGTTCACGACCAATCGCCAGGCCGGCAGGCCGCTGGAGGCCATCTGCTCGGCCAGCCAGGGGCCGAAGAGCGTCACCCGGTTCAGCGGTGCGCTGAATTCGGATGGGTTGCCCAGGTAAAAGGTCAGCAGCGGCAGGTAGGTCACCAGGAAGACGAAGTACATCAGCAGGATGCCCGGCAGGTTGCGCTTGAGCCGCGGCCGGTCGAACCACAGCGCCAGCAGGCAAAAAGCCAGCGGCAGCACCGCCAGCAGCCGTCCTGTGACGTAAAAATACTGCGCCAGCCCCAGGCACAGCCCGGCCCACAGCAGCGACGAGCGCCGCTCCTCCCGCCAGCCGTGGATGAACAACCCCAGCGCCGCCGTGAACCACAGCCCGTCCCAGATATTATTCAGCCCGATGCGGCTGAAGTGGTTGTGGTAGTTGTAAGCCAGCAGGAACAGCGCCGAAAAGATCCCCACCCAGTTGCCGAACAGGTATCCTCCCAGCAGGTACACCGCCCCCACCGTCAGCGCCCCGCCCAAAGCCGCCAGCAGGCGCAGCGC
Source organism: uncultured Chloroflexia bacterium (assembly GCA_963744375.1). GTDB lineage: Bacteria > Chloroflexota > Anaerolineae > Anaerolineales > UBA4823 > CTSoil-045. Next base: position 170,721 of record CAVUTH010000005.1, read on the forward strand.
CGGGATCGTGCGCCCCAGCAGGTCGATAGTCAGCGACTGCAGGAAGTAAAACAAGGACGGGAAAGAAAACCAGCCCGTGCGGAAGATGTTGTTCGTGCGGCCTTCCACGAACTCCACCGCGCTCAGCCCGGACGAGCCCTCATCGCCGGTCAGCACATTGGGGATGTGCGTCGTGTCGATCGCCCGCACGGCAAAAGCCGCCGCGATGAACAGCAGGCACACTGCCAGCACGCCCCAATTGACCCGGGCTCGCGGACCACCGGCACGCCAGCCGCCGGTGATCGCCAGCCCGATAGCGCCGATCCAGCCGCCCACCGCCAGCCAGGGCTGCGTCATGAACGCCCCGCTGCCCGCCGCCCAGGATGCCATGCACCCCAGGGGCAGGGCCATTACCAGGCAGGCCAGCTGCCAGGGTCGCACGCCCAGCCGGCGGGTCAGTCCCAGCGCCCAAACGACGGGCCGCCATCCCACCGGCGGGCGTCCCACCAGCCAGGTGCCTGCCACGGCGCAGCTTACCCCGCCAATCAGCAGCAGCCAGGTCAGCGGCGCCCCGCGTGCCGCCGGATCGCTCTGCGCCAGCCACAGCGCCGTCAGCGCCCCACCCGCCCCCAGCAGGAACAGCAGCGCCGCCAGCACCCGGCCCATCACCTCCGGCTCGCTCGTCTCAGCGGCCGGGGCAGGCTCAGGGGAGGGGATGGGTTGCTCGTCTGTCATGGGATTGGTGATTATCCTGTTGCAGGGAAGATGCCACATGGCTATTATATTCCATCCTGCTGTTCGGCCAGCCGGCAGCCCGGAGCATCGCCCGCGAACCATACAGGGGATTTGAACCACGAAAACCGCCAAAGTTGCGCAAGTCACGAAAAGAATATCCGGATTGAGTTCTTGTTCGTGTGGTTCTGCTCGTGACGACGAAGTCCCGCGTCGTCACGCCGGAGGGACGCTCCGCGTCCGAGAATGGTGCGGGGAGAGACACGGGTAGGGGCGGGTCTCAGACCCGCCCCTACGATTCGGCCCCCCACGCGTGTGGGGAAAAGCATTACAACGGCGGCGAAGTCCTTACAACGGCGGCGAAGTCCCGCTGTCGTTTCCCGCGGAGGCGGCAGCGATCAAGCTGGCGGAGCTGATCGAGAAGTGCGAAGCCGGGGAGGGGAGAGTCGAGTGGTTGTGCGCGGCGCGCTGCAGGCGCGGTATCTGCGGTCTTGAATCCCCGAGCTTGCCCCGGAGTGCTGTTCTCCGGGGCGGTGTTTCCGCGGGACGGTCGGCTGTCGGCCGTCAGCGGTCATCCGTCTTCCGTCTTCCGTCCTGAATCCCCGAGCTTGCCCCGGAGTGCTGTTCTCCGGGGCGGTGGTTTCCCGCGGGTCCGCCGTCTTCCGTCGATTTCGGGTATAATGAAAATGAGTTTTCCATGAGCAGCGAGACTGCCTGGGAGCTAAGCCCCGGCTTGATCTCTCTGCTCAGGCCAAAACTCTCTCCTAACACCTTATCCGTAACCTTTGCGACAACCTTATTTAGCGGTGCTGTCTGGTTTCTGATCTTTAGAACGTCTTGCAGGTATATTCACCTCAAGTCGTCGCGATATTCTAAAGAGAAGGAGGTGACCACGCGGTATATTGATTCGCCAGGCGGGGGTAGAGCTTTACGTTGCAACGCGTATCGCTCCGGCCTTTCGTCGTAAATCCTGCGCACTCAGTGCGCGGGAAAATCTTCCGTCGGCCAGCTTGTCCCGAGCCAAAGGCGCGGGATCATCGGTCATCGGTCGTCGGTCTTATCAGGAGAATGCCATGCAAAACCATCACCGCAATCAAAAATCTACATCAGGAACCGGCGCATTTCGCCTGCTCGTCAATAGCTTCCTCATGCTTGCCCTGCTCGTCTCCACCTTTGGGGTGGCTATGGCTTCGAGCAGCCCGGCAGCAACCCCGGAAGAGTACTTTGCCGAGGATCCGTATGCCGCCTGGGGGGAAGCCTTCCTGGATTTCATACCCCCTAACCCGGATGTCATCGCCCTGGACCAGCCGGATGGCAGCAGCTTGCAGGCCCTGCTCACGCCCATGGAAACCGGCGGCCTGCTGGAGACCCTGGACGGCTACACGCTCATCCAGGATGCGCAGGGCTGGTGGAATTACGCCGCCCCCGCTGCCGCTGCCGGCGAGCTTAGTCCCTACCGGCCTGGTTCCTGGGGTAGATTCACCCGCCGGCCTGGCCAAGAAAGCCGGCCAATACGAGTCGATCTGGACGGATGCACAGGGCATTGACAAACGCGAACCCATCTTCGACGCCGTGCGCGACGTCCAGTCGCCCAACGCCTCCATCTTCCAGGCCAATACTGCCGCGGTCAAAAATTACCATTATGTGGTCATCCTGGCAGAATTCACGGATGTCAAATTCGAGGCCTACCAGACTCCCCAGTATTTCAAGGACCAGATCTCCGGTCTGGGCACCAGCCCCACCGGTACCGTGACCGACCTGTACTACGAGATGTCCTACGGCCAGTTCCTGCCGGATTTCGAAGTCATCGGGCCGTTGACCTTGCCCGGCACGATGTATGCTTATGATTACCAGCTGCCCGGCGGCAAGAGCGTCACCGGCATGATCAACGACCTGGCCCCTCAGCTCACCGCCCTGGGCGCCGACTGGTGGGACCAGTTTGACAACGACCGGGTCGTGTATACCAGCGGCGGCACGCAGTATCGCTCGGTGGATATGGTCGTCGTGCTGCATGCCGGCCCCGGCAAGGAAGCCACCGGCCAGGCCGGGCAGGTCTGGTCGCATGCCAGCACCGCCAACCTTAATACCGGGAACGCCACCTCGGACGGCCGGCAGGTACGCATCCGCGGCGTCAACACCGTGCCCGCCATCGGCTTCAACATCGGCGTGGTAGCACACGAGATGGGCCACACCATCGGCGAGTCGGATTACTACGACACCAACTACCGCTCGAGGGCAGCGGCGATTACGACCTGATGGCCGGCGGCTCCTGGATGGGCAACGACCCGGCCGGCTCCAACCCCACCCATATGAATCCGTACAGCAAAGTCCGTCAGGGCTGGGTGACGACGACCCAGGTCGCCGCGACCACATTGGGTGTGACACTTAATCCGCGCTCGATCGCGTCGGAGATTGTCGAAATCCAACTCGGTGGCACTACCAGCGGCAGCTGTACAGGCACTGCCGGTCTTGGCGCCGACGAGCGCATCTATGTCGAGTACCTCTCCAACCGCATCCCGGGGGCGATCTTCGATAAAGCCGTTTACGCATCGGGGCTGCTGATCTGGCACTACGACCGCTGCGGCAGCAATAACAAATCCGCCTCCGCCCCGGCTCGCTACCGCATGGGCGTCCAGGAATACGACTTCCGCGATGGCACCCAGGAGCTGCAGCTCAACCTGAACCGCGGCGAGCCTACCGATGTCTGGTGGGATACCGCCCTGGGCATGACCCCCAACACCACCCCGAGCACCAACCGCAATACGCTCCTGGCGGGTGCTACCAGCACCAAGACCGGCTGGTACCTGATGAACATCTCCGATATCGGCGACAGCATGACCCTGGATATCGTCCAGCAAGCCGACGTCCAGGATCTGGTCGGTGTCGACCGGCCACAGCTGCTCAACCAGCCTGTGATCGTGGGAACCGGGCCGGCTACGTTCAGCACCAAGGTCTACAACCTGACCGCAGCCGATCTGTTGGACGTAAAGGTGGAGTTTTGGGCCACCGTGGGCTGCGCAGCAGGTCAAGCTGGCAGAGACCACCCTGGCGACCCTGCCCCCCGGCGCCCCGACGGTCGCCACCGCCACCTGGGCCGTTCCCCTCACCGGGAAGTGGAACATCATGGCCAAAGCCTCGGTGCAGGGGCATACCGCCACCACACCCGGCATGGCGCGTGTCTTCCCCCGCACTGCTGCGGTGCTCATCGTCGATGATGACGACGGCTACACTGCCGAAGAGGCCTTCGAAGGCGCTCTGACTTCCCTGGGTGTGCCGTATACCCTGGTCGAGCACAGCGCCTCGCTGGCTACTTTACAGCAGTACGAGCTGGTGATCTGGTCCTCCGGGCAGGCCGGCCGCTATCAGGGCCAGCTCAACCTGCAGGAGATCGCCGATCTTAAGGCCTACCTGGACGCCGGCGGCAAGCTGTGGGTATCCGGTCCGCGCTTCGGCAATGCGCTCGGTTCCGGTCCCAGCGGAGCTTCCGCAGGGGTGGATCCGGCCTTCCTGCGCGATTACTTCGGCGCCACCTATCCCATGTCCAGCCAGGCCGGCGGCGGCACCATCTACGGCCTGGGTGAGTGGATCGGCGGCACGGCCACCATCAACCTGCGCCAGTTCCCCGGCCGCGCCATCGAAGACTACCTCGACCCGGCTGTCAGCAGCTTTGGCACTGTCACCCCGCTCTTCACCTGGTCCTTCGGCCATCACCTGGGCATGCAGGTTCAGGGCGATGCCGCCCACAACGACTTCCAGGTGGTCTACTTCGGCTTCAACCTCAGCCAGGTCATCCTGGGCAGCGACCGCCTGACCCTGACCCAGCAGGTGCTCGACGAGATGGGCATTGCCAGCGTGTACTTCGACATGTCCACCTACCTGATGCAGAAATCCGGCGCAGTGAAGATCACGCTGCGCGACCTGGATGCCGTCGCCCCCGTAGTGGTCACGGTGCGCAGTAAAGCCCAACCGGCCGGTGTTACCCTGGCGATGAAGCCCGCCGGTCGCCCAGGCGACTTCGTCGGCGTGCTCAACGTCCAAAAAACCAATTCTTCGGGCGGGGCGCTCAAGGTGAACGACATGGACGTCCTGACGGTGGAATACCTGGATGCTCCCGGTCACACCATCTGGTCCACGGCCAACGTGCTGCACAAGCAAAGCCAGGACCTGCCGGCAGTCGTCTATCACGACCTGATCTACATCGCCACCGATGCCCAGGATCTGCCGGTGATGGCTGTGGTGACCGACGATATCCGCGTGCAGAAAGTCGATCTTTACTATCGTGTCGCCGGCAGTCCGGCCTTCATCCTCATGCCGCTGCAGATGACCGCCAACCAGGCCTACACCACGCACATCCCCGCCTCGGCGGTCACCCCGCTGGGTGTGGAGTACTACCTGGTCGCCAGAGACTCCAAGGGCACGCTCACGTTTGTCGGCACAGCGGCGAAGCCCAACTTCGTCGTCGTCCAGCCGCGCACGCTGGTCATGCCATAGGCTGATCGTCTGATCCGTCTCTTGTAACGCAAAGGGGCTGCCCGATTACTGGGCAGCCCCTTTCCTCTTCCCTGGTTACGCCGCTCCGCGGTGTATCCCACCCGCACCGCTGCAGGCGCCCCGATGCGAGGCAGTGGACCACGAACGGCACGAAATCTGCGAAAGGCACGAAAGGAAAATCAGCTCACCAGAAAACTTTCCCCTGGTTACACCGCTTCTCCTGGTTACACCGCTCTGCGGTGTAACCCTACCGCGCGCCGCGGTGTATCCCACTCGCACCGCTGCAGGCGCAATGGCGGCTCAAGCGAGAGTGACAAAGGCAATAACTGTGTGCAGGTGCGGACAAACTAACAGTTTGTCCTACAATTGCGGTCTTCCGTCGTGAATCCTGTGGTTCTCTCCCGCGGGACGGTCATCCGTCTTACGTCGTCCGTCCGCCGTCGGCGGTCGGCTGTCCACCGTCGTCCGTCTGCGGTTCACCGTCCCCCTTCGTCCATTCCCGCCCCGCCAGCACCGCCGCATTCATCGCCTCCCCAATCACCGGAGTGGTCTTAAAGATGTTTTCTTCACCAATGACCTGCAGCATGCCGGTGCGGGTCAGCTGGTCCATCAGCGTATCGTCGACTCCGGCCAGGATCAGCTTATTGTCATTCTGAGAAAGTCCATTCACATAGCGGCGGAACACTTCCAGCACCGTGGCGCCGATTTCCGGCCGGCCGCGCAGACCCAGGATAACCACAGCCCTTTGAGCATCCCCGGGTTCGGGCAGCGCTTTCTCGAACGTATCCGCGGCGGCAAAGAACAGGCTGCCGTACATATAAATCATCGTCACATGCCGAGAGATGAGCTGCTCTGGCACCGGTCCCTCCACCGGGATGCCGCCTTCTTGCAGGCGCCACTCCACCAGCCGGATCGAGCTGGACTGCTGCAGCACAAATGCCAGCAGCGATACCACCACGCCCACAATCACCGCATACTGCAGCGGCATGACCAGCGTGGTGGCGAAGGTCAGCAGCATCAAGACCCGCGACACCGGGTTGTTATGCCACACCCGCTGGATGGATTCCGGGTTGATCATCTGGATCCCGGCGACGATCACCAATCCCGCCAGGGCCGGCATGGCGATCTTCTCCACCTGGTTCCCCAGGAGAACCACCACGATCGCTACAAAGACCCCGGCAAAAATGTTGGCCAGCCGGGAGGTGGCTCCCGCGCTCACCACCAGAGCCGTGCCCGAGCTGGAACCGCCCGCCGGGATGCCCCCGGCCAGGCCGCCGGCCACGTTGGCTACACCCTGGGCAGTGAAATCACGCGAAACATCCGAAAACTTGCCATCCGGGTTGGGGAAGGCCTGGCTCACGCCCACCCCCTGCACCAGGCCGATGATGCCGATGGAGATGGCCGGCACCAACAGTTCAAGCACCATAGTCAGGCTGGGGAGATGCAGGCTCAACCCTAATTTTCCCAGGTCGGCCACGTCGCCGACCAGCTGGATGTTCGGGTCTACGTATTCGTTGTATATCAGGGCCACAATGGATGCCACCAGCAGGGCAATGATCATCGAGAAATAACGCAGCCGGGTTTTCGCCAGCACATAGATCAGCAGGATTGTCAGCAAGCCGACGGCAAGCGATGCCCAACCCATCTCTTCCCCGTTGAGCAGAATATCGGCAGCCTGGGCAATTTTATTATCGTAGCTGCTGTTGACGCCGGTCAGGTCTTCCAGCTGTCCCAGGATGATCAGCACCGCTACCCCGGTCATGAAGCCGGTCATCACCGCATAAGAGATGAAGCGCGAGAGCATTCCCAGCTTGAAGACCCCCAGCAGGATCTGGAAGATGCCGATCAGGAACACCAACGTCACCAGGGCGGTCGTGCGGTCGTCGCTGGCAAATGCCACGATCACGCCTCCCGCCGCCACCGAAAGGGCGCTGGTGGACGAGATGTTCATGAAGGTGGCGCTGGAGAACAACGCGCCGGCCGGTGTGGCAACAATCAGCGTATACAGCCCGTAGATCGGGTTGACCGCCGCCATCAGGGCATGAGCCATCGCCTGCGGAATGTTGACGAGTGCAAAGGTGAACCCGGCAATCAGGTTTGGCACCCAAGTTTTTCGATCGCGTATGCTGTTTGTGGTGGAAGATGGATTGGCCATGTGAGGGGAAATTATACCTTGCAAGACGGCTGAAATGAAGTGGTTGGTTTATTTTTCTGGTTATTCCTGGTTATTTCCTGGTTACACCGCTCTGCGGTGTAACCCCTCCCCGGACGCTCAGCGTCCCGATTCCCTGGACGCCTATAGCATCTGTGCAAGCGTTACGACGCCGAAAGTGGTAGCGCTTTTTTCTTATCCTGGTTACACCGCTCTGCGGTGTAACCCCTCCCCGGACGCTCAGCGTCCCGATTCCCTGGACGCCTATAGCATCTGTGCAAGCGCTACGACGCCGAAAGTGGTAGCGCTTAGCCGGACAATCTATCAGATTGTCCTACAATTGCCCGAGTCCACGCAGGCGCGGGATCTGCGGTCTGCGGTCGGCCGTCGGCGAGCTTGTCCCCGAGGGAACCCCCGGATGATCTTCTCTGGGGCGCTGCAGGCGCGGGATCGTCGGTCTTCCGTCGTTTTCAATGATAGCGCTTTTTTAGCCTTTCCAGGTGGCTGCGGATATGCCTCTCGGTGCTATCAATCATTTCCGAAAATGGCAGAACCGCGCCATGCTGTTTAAATGCAATGTGCAGGTCCTTGGCCGGCTCATACATCCGCAGCAACTCAGCCTGGGCTTTGAGTAATTTATCGATCAATTCGTCTACCGGCAGCTCTCTATATTGTTCAACCGCCAGGGCGTTAATCTCGATATGCGTACCGGGTAATACGCGCGGCTCCTGGTTGCTCAGGCGTTGCTGGGTGATCCTGGCATATTCTTCGTGCCAGAAAACGATATGGCTGAACACCTCTCGCGCGCCCCATTGCTTTTTTGTGGATGGTGCAAGCTTTTCCGGTGCAAGGCTCGCCATATACCGGGTTAGATCATTTACCGTATCATCCAGCCTGTCGATCGATCTCATCAGCCTACCCTGGTTCCAATGCTTTGCGTCGGAACCCTGCCTGGATGCTCCCCTTCCCCAACCCCCGGACGCCTACGGCGTCTCTGCCGCCGCTGCAACTTAGAGCGTTGTAGCGAGATACCACCGCGAATCCCGCGGTGCTCTTCCGCGGGACGGTCTGCAGCGAAGTCCCCGAGCGCAGCCCCGAAGCGATTTCCTTCAGGGTGGCGCACTCCCACGGGATCTAAGGTCTGCGGTCGGCCGTCTTCCGTCTTCCGTCTTCTGTCTTCCGTGAATCCCGCGGTGCTTTCCCGCGGGACGTTCACTCATACCGAAACCGCCACACCCCCACCACGAAGAACACGACTGCAAAACCCAGCAGCACCGCCGCGTACGGCAGGATCTGCAGCAGCCCGGCGCCGTTATTGATCAGGTCGGTCATGCCCATCATCGCCCAGGTTGTCGGCAGGATTTTGGCAAACTGTGCCACCGCCGGCGGGAACATCTCCAGCGGCCACATGCAGCCGCCCAACAGGCCCATCACCATCCCCAGGGCAATGCTGATGCCGTTGGCCTGGCTGGGCGTCTTGGTAAAGGTGCCCAGCATGGTGCCCATGGCCACCCCGGCCAGCCCGAAGCAGATTAACAGTACCAACAGCGCCACCGGGCTCTGCCCCCAGGGCACCTGGAGCAGCACCACCCCGATAATAACCAGCATGATCATCTGCACCAGGCTGTAAGTGAACTGGCCGCTGATCACGCCGCCCAGGAAGGCCGGCTTGCCGGTCGGCGTTGTCACCATGCGGCGCAGCGTGCCCCACGCCCGCTCGTAAGCCAGCAGCTCGCTGGTGCCCAGCAGCGGGATGAATACCCAGATGATCAGCTGCCCGGCCGAAGCCTGAGCCGCCTGAGCGGCTTGAATATCTTCCTGGGTCGTGCTGTTAACCGGCAAGGTGATGATCACCCGCTGCGGGGCCGCGTCGAACTCCTGCTGCGCTGCCTGCAGGCTCTGGTCGTAGTACGCCTGGCGACCACCGGCATCGGCAAAGGCCTGGATGCCCTCGGCTTCGCGGGTGCTGGCGGCGGCTACCGCCAGCTCGCGGCTGATCTGGCTGATTGCGTTCTGCACCTCCTGTTGCACGGCAAACCCGTTGTTATTGGTTGGGTCGAGGGTGAAATCCAGCGCCACCGGCTGGCCGGCAATCAGGCTGGCCCCCATGCCTGCAGGGATGATCAGCACGGCGGCTGCATCCCGGTCGTCCAGCGCTTCCATTGCTTCGGCTCTCGTCATCAGCGACGGTGACACCGCCTCCAATTCCACCAGCAACCTGATCAGATTGCCCGCCAGATCACTGCCGTCTTCATCCACCACCACCATGACGATCTTGCCGCCGCCGCTGCCAAACAGGATGCCCGAGAGCAGCAAGGTAAAGACCAGGGGCAGGATCAGGAAGAACAGCAGCTCGATCTTACTGCCGAAGCGAAGCTTCATATCTTTCAATGCAATCGCAATTACTTTGGACATGATTCTGCCTCCTACCTCCGCAGCAAGCCCTGACTGCGGAAGATGGCTGTCGAAATCAGCAGCAAAATCGCAGCCATGATCAGCAAAGCGGCGTAGATCGGCAGCATGTCCTGCAGATCGCCGCCGCGCGCCAGCGTGACAAAGCCTTTCTGCCCCCAGTAGTTCGGTGTCATCATGCCGATAATGCCCATAAGGCCGGTCGGCACACCGCCGCCGAAGAAGCTGCCCCCCACCAGGCCGAACAGCAAGGTCATGGCCATGCCCCAGGCCGAGACTTCACCCGGACGCTTGCATAGGGCCGCCAGCAGCATGCCCCAGCCGGTGGCGCCTGCCACCGCCGTCAGCAGCAGCAGCACCAGCGCCGGCGGGTTGCCCCAGCGCAACCCCAGCATCACTGCACTCGCCACGATCAGAATCGTCATCTGTGCCAGCCCGATCATGTAGGTGCCGGTCATCTTGCCTACCAGCACCTCGCTCGAGCCGGTCGGCGTGGTCAGCAGGCGGGTCAGGGTGCCCTCCTGCCGCTCCACCAGCAGCGACTTGCCGCCCAGGCTGACGGTATACATCAGGAACAGCAGGGCAAAGCCGGGGGCGATGTACATCAGGAAGCTGGGCTCGTCGCTGGCCTCCGTCTGGCTGGTCTCCAGCGTCAGCGTCTGCAGGCTCTCCTGCGCGTTAGCCAGCCGGGTGCCGATCTGCATGCCGGCATCGGCGGCATCCTGCGGCGCCACCAGCCCGGCGGCGATCAGCTGCGCCACCGCCACCTGTCCCCCGACGCGTCCCGTCTCCACTTCGCTGATGAAGCGCTCGACAATCAACTCCACCACGCCTGCCCCGATCTGGCGAGTGGGATTCTTGTAAATCTCGATCTTCACGGCTGCTGGCCGGCGCCTGCCCATCCTGCGGGATCACGCCGGCAGTAAATCCCTGCGGGATGATCACCACCGCGCTGGGCTCATCCGCATCCAGCAGGCGGCGGGCCTCGGCTTCATCAGCGTTCTCGCTCACCGCCAGCAGATCGCTCAGCTCCGGCGATTTGAGCACCTCCACCAGGGCATTCCCCAACGTATCCTGGTCCAGGTTCACCACAATCACCGGCACCTGCTGCAGCCCTGTGCTGCCGCTGCTGCCCAGCGTCCCGGTCACAGCGCCCATGCCAATGGTCATCGCCAGCGGCGCCACCAACATCAATATCAGCGCGGCGCGATCGCGAAAGATCACCCGCAGGTCTTTCCAGCCGATGTGGAGGATTTTGATCATGGGAGCGTCCCTCCTGGTTAAAGGTAACATTCAATCCCTGACGGAAGACGGAAGACGGAAGACCGCCACCCCACGCATAATTTGAGTGGGATTCGCGGTCAGCTGGCTTCGGAGGCCTGGTTATATCTTAAGGCAGGAGATTGTCAACTACTATCACTGTAAAGTTCTGTTGCCTCACGCAGCTGGTACGGATGAATTGCATTCCGGAAAGCTTGCAATCGAGCCAGAAGCTGCTCTGCTTGCTTATCTATTTCAATGATTACCTTGGCATCTGAAATATAGCCCCTGCGTTCGATTAAACGTAAGCAGGCGATCGTCTCGATTAACGAACGGATTGCCAACCCCAAGAAACGAGCCTGCTCGGGATCGGTCTGGCTGGTAGAACCTTCGGCAATATTCAAGGCGATACTGGTGGCGGCCCGAGTGATCTGGCTCTTCAAATTGAAGTCTTCACTCCGGGGCAGCAATTCTGCCAGTGCATAAATGAGGTCATGATAATTGAGTGCCATTTTCCAAACATCCAGCCGCTCAAACTTAAACCTCGCCTCTGCCATCCGTCCTCCAATTTCCGTCCTCGGTCATGGAGCCCTGACTACCTTTCCGCGGGGTAGTCGTCCGTCCTCCGTCGCGCATCCCGCGCTGCCCTTCCGCGGGAAGGTCGTCCGTCATGAAACCAGCACTACTCTTCCGCGGGACGGTCTTCCGTCCTCCGTCTTCCGTCTTCCTTCATCGGTCCGCAAGCGCAGTCCCGTATTGATCATCCACAGGATCCGCCGCGCAGCGCGCCTGCGCCACCAGCTGGCTCACCCGTCCCATCATCGTTTCCGTCACCTCGCGCACGCTGTTGTACTGGCGGTCGATGTTCTCGCGCATCGCCGGCAGCCAGGGCTCGCCGATGGTCAGGTACATCTTGCCGCCCCACTGCCAGCGTCCCACCGTGGTACGGTCGAACATGTGGCGAATGATCGTCTTGGTCGAGTCGGACGGCACGTAGATGCCCAGCGGCAGGATGGGCGCCTTGGTCTGCAGGGCCAGGAATGCCGCCCCGGAGCCCGCTCGGCGCAGTGCCTCGCCGTGGTTCAGCTGGCCTTCCGGGAAGATCACCACCGTCTTGCCCTCCATCAGCTTCTCCTGCGCCATGCGCAGCGCCAGCCGCCCCTGCCCGGCTACTACCGGGATCTGATCGGCCAGCGCCAGGATGCGGCCGACCACCGGCACGCGAAACAGGTCTTCCTCAATCAGGCAGTGCAGCTTTTCGCGGAAGATGAACGGCAGCACGAAGGCATCCGAAGCATTGGGGTGGTTGGCCACGATGATCTTCGGCCCCGGCGGGACGTGCTCGAACCCCTGCACGTGGATGCTCTCCATGAACAGGGCCAGGTAGCCGCGCATTACGGTGGTGGCGATCTTGTACCAGATGTCGAGTTGGGTCATAGTGTTAGGATCGTTGCTCCTGTTGTGAAGTACGACCGATGACGGAGGACCGACGACCGAAGACTGTGAGCGGATTCATGGTCGAAGTTCGAATATGGATTCCGTCGTCCGTCGTCCGTCTTCCGTCTTCGGTCAGTCGCGTCAGCGCCCTCCCGGTCAGCTGCAAAAAGACCGCTTCCAGGTTGGGCTCCTGGATGTCGACCGAGCGGATCTTGTAGCCCAGCATAGCGGCCTTGCCCAGCACCGGCGGCAGGGCATCGTCCGCTTCCCGTACGATTAACACAATCATATCATCGGCCGCGCTGGCGTGGATCACCTCGGGCAGCTCTTCCAGGGCGGCAATCAGCGGCTGGCTGTCCACATCCTCGCCGGTATGCAGCCGCAGCGTTTCATTCTCGCCCACCAGCTGGGTCAGCTCTCTCTGGGTGCCCAGGGCGATCAGCTTGCCATGGTCGACAATCCCCACCCGATTGGAGAGCTCCTCGGCCTCTTCCATATAATGGGTGGTGTAGAGCACCGTCATGCCGGCTCGGTTGAGCTCCTTCACCGAGTCCAGGATGCTGCGCCGGCTCTGCGGGTCGATGCCCACGGTGGGCTCATCCATAAACAGCAGGCGCGGCTTGTGCAGCAGCCCTACGCCGATGTTCACCCGCCGCTTCATCCCACCCGAGTAAGTCTTGATCTTGTCCTTGGCGCGGTCGGCCAGCCCGATCTGCTCCAGCACCTCGTTCACCCGTGCTTTGAGCGCGCTGCCGCCCAGCCCGTACATCTGCCCCCAGAAGGTCAGATTCTCCCGGGCGGAGAGATCTTCATATAAGGCGATCTCCTGCGGCACGACGCCGATCAGGCGCTTGACCTCCAGTGCATCCTTGGTCACGCTGTGCCCGCCGATCAGCGCATCCCCGACGGTCGGTAGCAAAAGGCAGGACAGCATCGAAATGGTGGTCGTCTTGCCGGCGCCATTGGGCCCCAGCAGGCTGAACACCTCGCCTTCCTGGATATCGAACGAGATGCCATCCACGGCGGTGAAGTCGCCGAATTTTTTTACCAGGTTAAATACTTCGAGAATTGGGGGCATATTTCACCACCATTGTTGAGCCGAAAGTTGTCTACGGGATTAAATATACATTAATTATGGGTAGAGTCAAGGGATTGGCGAACAGGGATCAGGCATTCTCGTTGCACGGCATTCCCGGCGCTCCGCGCCATAGCGGTGGTGGGGAAAGAGCAACCACAGATGACACAGATGAACAGGGATGGGGTTTTGAGTAAAAAAATACGTTACCAATTAAAAACGAATGCAGGCGAGGAGGGTGGGAGGTAAAAGGGTAGAGTCGATTGTGTGTCCCCATGGGGTGGATTTTACCACAAAAAGAACGGATGTTCGAGTTGATGTGCGAACTGTAGGCAGCAATGGGTACAAAATTATTCAGCTTCGATGATTTTTAATCTCGTCTACTGTCAGGTTGTAAAGCTCATAGACGAGATGGTCTATCTCTTGATCTGTGGCTGCTATTAGGCGCTGGAGCATGGTATTCTCGGCTGGGGTGTTGGCATTGGAATGCTGCCTGTGGAGATTAAGTATACGGTTTACTAGCATGACTATACGGTTGTGGAGGAGTATTTCTGAAGGATCTGCTTGATTGATAATGTGTACTGGAAACCCTTCGAGATATTGGCCAAAGAACCTGAGATATATCTCGTTCTTTCCTTCAAGCCCAGCGCAAACTGACTGAAAATAAAAATTGCCCAAATCTTGAATTTAATAATCCAAGGAGATATACATCATTCCTGGGATGAAATATACTGTGTTTGAGCAATAGTAGCCACTTTCATCCAAGGTAAACCGTGGAGATGTGGCAATATCGGGGAATATTATCTTTGGATGATCTAAAAACTCTCTGTATCTGTATTGAGGTTGCTGTAATTCATACCATTCCTGTCGTGTCGCCCGATTTTTCAATTCGTCTTTGAAGTTTTTTAAAATAGCGTTCCACCGCTGGGATAATCACCAATATTTATTCCGTGATACGTATAGATTAAATATAAATTCTTCGGATCCATCACGTAGCGACGTATATCACGGCCGTTCACAAAGGGTTTAATTATTTGTGTAATATTGGGATCATCTATGAGAAATTCGTCATATTTTTGCTGGTTTATGACAAAAGCTTGGGTAAGACCTGATACTATGCCCCTACAGATTAGACCATCGCAGTAATCTCTCAAAATAGTTTGTTCGGAATTATATCCGTTCCAGAAGGTCGTTAAGAGTTTGTTTGCTGAGAAACTCCAAGTTGGTTTTGTTAAAATTGATCTTGTAATTTCAATTGTCGTTTCATCAATGACATCACTTACCGAAACTGAACCGGCTTCAAACAGCCGTAAACACGCTATTTGGCATCGGAGGCGAATACAATACCGGTGTCTCATCCTGTGGTTTCTTTGATGATAGTAAAATGATTGTTCGAACTGTAGCACCTTTAAATACAGGTAACCCAGCGAAATCCACGATGTGGTCAATCGATGCGTTTTGGGCAAGAAAACTTCGCAAAGGTTTGCCGTAATTCGCTCTTAGAAATTTATTCGAAATGATCATTCCGAAATATCCACGACCACTAAGCAGCTTATGCGCAGAACTCAACAAAATAGACATATATATCGGATCGTTCATCATGACTAACGTAATGAGACTTGAAGTAAGCCTTAACAGACTTAAAAGCTTCCATACGAATATATGGCGGGTTCCCTATGACAACATCAAATCCGCCAGAATTCCCGGAACACCTGCGGGAAGGCTGCCTGCCAGTCAAAAGCATTAATGCGATACTGTTCCTCCATATCCAGGAAATTTCCCTGACGACCCTGCATAGAAATCCGGGTCGATGAGTGAATTGCCGCACTGGATATTCTTGCCTAGGTCGGGCAGGACGCGCTCCTGCCACATGGCTAACTGCTTGCCAATGGTCTGCTCGCTCTCGCCTTCCAGCACCTTGAGCAGCAGCGAGAGCTTGGTCACTTCCACAGCCTGGGAGTCAATATCCACGCCGTAGATATGATCCAGCAGGATGCGCTTGCGCTCGGCGGTGGTCAGCCGCCACTCTCCGCCGCTGACCTGCACCAGAGCGTCGGTTTGGCGCCTTTGGCCCACTTCTCCGGACTCTCAGTGATGTATCCCTCCCGGTACCAGTCCAGCAGGTACTGGTAAGCCCCAGCAGGAAGGATCCAGAGCCGCAAGCCGGGTCGAGGACGCGCAGCGGTTCGCCCTTACCAACGCCTTTGTCGCCGGGCTTGCTTGCCTTTCAGGGCCGCACCCAGGGTGTGCTCGACGATGTAATCGACGATATAGGTTGGGGTGTAAAACACCCCGCCGGCCTTCTTGACCTCGGGTTTATCTTCCACCACGGCCTGGTGGCCCGGCGGTCAGGCGGATGACTTTGCCCAGGAACTGCTCGTAGACCTGGCCGAGGATATCGGCCGGGAGCACGGAAAACTCATAGGGGCTATCGGGATAGTACAGGTGGTTGAGGATGTCCTTGAGCGGCTTATCGTCGAGTGCCAGGTTAAGGCGTCAGGCTATCCGGTGCATCGGACTGGCCTTTTTCTGCCGGAAGTGGAACAGACCGGAGTTGTAGCGCTCGTCGGCCTTGCGGAAGAGCTGCATCAGGTTGTGGGTAGATATCGCCGCCTTTGAATACGTCCTGCAAGCTGGCCGTAGGCTCGATGCCGCGATCTTCGGCAGATGCGCAGGAAGATGATGCGGTCGATGGTCATCTGCACGGCGTAGTTCAGCTCGCGCTGGTTGAGCTGCGGGTTGCGCAGGGCGATATTGCGCGCCAGCAGCTCGCGCCAGCGCTCGATCTCGGCCAGGAAAGCATCGTCCACTTCAGCGGTGCCGTGTTTGCCTGGTGCTCTCGGCGTAACGGTCGAAGGAGCCCTTCAGGACGGCTTCACGCGAGAAGATGGCGGCGATCTCGTCCCACTTCGGCAGGTAATCGCTGATAAGTCAGCATCATCAACCGGCCGGTGGAGGCTTTATCGCTGCGGTCCGGTTTGGAGCGGCAATCGTAGACGGCGAACTCTTCGAAATCGGTCAGAATGCGAAAGCGGCAGCTTGGCCGACCAGGCATAACGCCGCAGCTGGAAGGCCGGGCTGATATCGTCTTTGATATTGACAGCCGGTTTCTTGGCTTCCACAAAGAATTTGCGCGTGCCCCAATGCGGAAAGCGTAATCGGGGGCGCGGGTGCCACCGGCAACCTTGATGGCATCTTCGTGGATGACATCTTTGTATGCTTCAGCGTAACCTTGTTTATTGAATACGTCCCAGCCCAGGGCTTCGAAGAAGGGGTCCAGGAATTCCCGGCGAAGCTGGGTCTCGTTATAATGACCGGCGCGATAAGAGGCCAGGTTGTCCTCAAAACGCTGGACTAGATGCTTGATGACAGCAAGATCATTCATATCTCCACCTTTCGATGGAATTATACCCAGGTTACCTGGGTAAATGCAGCTTTTCTATGCAGCGAACAACCTCCCTGGAACCGAGTATCCATATCCTGCTCAAGCCGCCATACTCCTGTCCATCCCTGTTTCCTGCAGAGCCCTCCACGAATACCGGAGCACGAATGGCAGCCTCCCGGCTGGAACCTATGCGTGTATTCGTGCTCCATTCGTGGACGGTTTTATCTCCACACGGAGAGAGGCTTCCCTGGTCATAACGGATGAGCATCGTGACCAGGATGGAGCAGAGTGCAGGCGGTCTTCCGTCTTCCGTCATCGGTCCAGCTCTCACGGGTCCATCTCTTGCGGCCATTTCCGTGAATTTGCAGTATCATTAGCTTCCAACCCGAGCCCGCCATGCAAAGCACAGCCAAAACCGTAAGCGAATACCTGGAAGAAGTACCCGCGGAGCGAAAACCAGCGCTCATCCAACTGCGCCAGCTCTGCCGCACAACCCTGACCGACTTCGAAGAATCCATGCAGTACGGCGGACCATGCTACGCCCGCAATGGAGAAATTGAAGTAGGTTTCGCCAGCCAGAAGCATTTCATCGGCTTGTATTTCATCCGAACCGATGTCCTGGCCGCCCATCGGGATTTGCTTAAAGTGAAAGGCGTGAGCCTGGGGAAAAGCTGTATCCGCTACTCCCGGCCCGAGAGAATTGACTTTGCTGTGGTCGAGCTGCTGCTGAAAGCCATCCAGGAGTTGACCGGCCCGGTTTGTGATTGAGGCGCTGGCTATCTGCAAGGATGCTCTTACGTCCACGCTCAGGTGCAAGCAACCACGAATGCACGAATTTCTATCCAACTGTGATTTACTTTGGTGATGAATATGCTCCCTACCGCTGTCTCCGATGATTTCCCAAATTTAGAAACAGAGCGTTTAATCTTGCGGCCATTGACACTCGAAGATGCCGATTTTGTTTTTCAGCACTTCAGTGATCCGGCGGTTACTCAATACCTGATGGATGAACCGCCTTTGACGGAATATGCTCAGGCGCAAGAAATAATCCGATTCTATTTGGAGCCGGCAGGAAAAACTTATAATCGCTGGGGGCTCGTCCGAAAATCAGACCAGCAACTGATCGGCACATGCGGCTATCATAAATGGGACAAACGGTATTTTCGCGCTGAAATTGGTTATGATCTAAGCCCTGGTTTTTGGGGCCAGGGATACATGGCAGAAGCTCTGCGTGCAGTCCTTCAAAATGGGTTTGAGCGCATGGGATTAAATCGGATTGATGCGCTGGTAACCATTGAGAATGATCGTTCCGTTCGGCTATTACAGCAGGCAGGCTTCAAGCTGGAGGGAATACTGCGCGATTATTTCTATCTGGACGGGAAATTCTATGACCATTACCTTTTCGCCTTATTGCATAAGGAATGGAACCCATGAATTTAACCGTCAGAACCATCTCCCGGCATGCTTTTGTAGCTGTTGCTGCGCTGTAAACCGCCCGGAGCCCGACAGCAATTGAATCCTGTTAAAGCGGAGTGCGAGGGATCGCTTGGGTTTGTCATGCTCCTTACCTGCTCATCTGAGGTATTATTCAGGTATGAATACACAAAATAGCAATCCCAGGACATTATCAGCCGAGCAGCGTGAAGAGCTGCTCGGGATATTGAAGACTCGTTTTACGAAAAATATGCAGCGCCACCCGGGTCTTGTGTGGGTTGAAGTACAAGCCAGGCTCGAAGCAAACCCGGAAAAACTGTGGTCTCTCTAATGAGATGGAGACAACCGGCGGCGATCCGGATGTGGTCGGGCTCGATCAAAATACCGGTGAGTACATCTTTTTTGATTGTTCGGCGGAGACCCCTAAAGGCCGCAGAAATATTTGCTACGACCGTGCGGCGCTGGATGCAAGGAAAGAATTCAAGCCGGCCAATAGCGCCATGGATATGGCCGCTGCCATGGGCATCGAGATGCTCACTGAAGAGCAATACCGGGAGCTGCAGATGCTTGGCAAGTTCGATACCAAAACGTCAAGCTGGTTGGTCACGCCGGCTGCAATCCGAAAACTTGGCGGCGCAATCTTTGGCGACCGCCGCTACGAGCATATCTTCGTGTATCACAACGGCGCAGAGTCGTACTACGGCGCCAGGGGGTTTCGTGGCTCGCTGAGAGTCTAGGTCAGGAGAGGTCCGGCTGCCCGGTCAATGGATGGTGCGCTGATGGGTAAGCGTTGTAGGGCGGATTTCTAAATCCGCCATCCTGGCAGGAATGAAATCCTGCCCTACAGGTTTGCTCAGGGTGACAGGTGCGGCAGGAATGGTCCCGATCTGCGATCGGGATGACATCCTGCCCTACGAACTGCGGTCTTCCTTCTTCGGTCTGTGGTCGTCCTCAGCTCGCGGCTTTCTTCACCAGCGCGGCGATCCTTGCCTCTCCCTCCGCCGTCAGCTCCATCAGCGCGAAGGAGGTCGGCCACATGGCGCCATCGTCCAGGTTGGCCGTATCGTTGAAGCCGAAGGTGGCATACCGGGCGCCGAACTTCGCCGCAGCCTGGAAGAAGCACACCACCTTGCCTTCCTTGTTGGCGTACGCCGGCATGCCGTACCAGGTTTTCGGCGAGAGCGTCGGCGCGCTGGCTGTGATGATCGTATGCAGCCGCTCCGCCATCAGGCGGTCGTGATCCGGCATCTCGGCGATCTTCGCCAGCAAGTCTTTTTCCCTTCCTCCCGGTTCTGTTTCGCCTTTGCTTCTGCCTTCAGCTCTTTGGCGCGCTCCTTCATGGCGGCTTTTTCTTCGTCGGTGAATCCCTCAGCCTTCTGCGTTTCATCCTTTGTGCTCATGAAAATCTCCTTAATTCGTCTGACTTGTGAAAATACATGGATATGATATATTAAAGTGTTTGCATTTTTAAATCTGCATGCTGTACAGCTAGAGACCTTTTGTCTCATCAATCCAACGCTTTACGGCCTTCTTGAAAAGATCTCTTTTGGATAAAAAATCGGTAAGGTCAAAAAAGGAAATCGTGGCACGGATATTAGAGTTCCACTCGAGCAGTCCGCTGTCATCGGCGTACAGGGGTGGTGCTTTTTTGTCCTCTTTCGGTTTTACGCCCGTGTGCAGGATAAGACCCACCCGGTCTTTTTTATGAAGCAGGATTGTCATCCGATCCATGCCGTCATCCCGAAAGGTTGGCGCATTCCATTTTATACTTTCGGTTAAAGTGGGACATGCTTCGTTGATGGCTGTAAGGATCGCTTCAACAAGTGCCTTTCGTTCATCCTCGAATTGGGCAATAAATTCTCGATGCGTCGTCGTCATATGTCACCCTGGTTTTCTCGATTGATATCGAACAATACAAATATTATACACTAAGGTCAAATTGTGGTTTAGTTATGCCCTGAGGAGATTGTAGTCTGGCTTTCCGTTACTACGCCAGGAACCCTGCAAGACCTTAAGACCCTTCGCTCCCTGGCTAAGCTCGGGACTTCGATGCTAAGAATGGCAGGCACGAACCCGCCAACTCAGCCTGACATCGGCACGCAGGTTGTGTAGTAAGATTATGAAATGCTGAGCCAAGCATGGCTTCCTGTTATTGATCTACCGCCAGGACATCCACCGGGAGTATCTGACGGATATCCCGATAGGGGATATGCTTGACAAAATCCCTAAATGGGATATAATTTGAGGCAATGAATGCATGTGATCAGCTTGAAAACACTGCGAGAATTTTGGGAAAGCCACCCCGATGTCGAACAGACATTAAAAGCCTGGCATGCGGAAGCGCAGATTGCTGATTGGAGCTCGCCGGAAGGCATTAAACGACGATATCCAAGTGCTGATTTTTTGAGCGAAAATCGTGTGGTGTTCAACCTCAAAGGCAATAGATACCGCCTGGTTGTCAGTGATCCACTACAATACCCGTACGGTTTATATTCGTTTCATCGGCACTCATGCAGAATATGACCGGATCGATGCAGAGAACGTATGATGGATATCAAGATTATTAAAACAGTTACCGAACATGAGGCTGCCCTGAGGCGTATTGAAGCCTTAACGGATGCTGAGCCGGGTTCTCCAAAGGAGGAGGAGCTGGAGCTGCTTGTACTGCTGGTAGAAAAATATGAGTTGCAGCATTATCCCATCGAGCTGCCAGATCCGGTGGAGGCGATCAAGTTCCGCATGGAGCAGGAAGGTCTATCCAACAACGACTTGATCCCGTACCTGGGAAGCCAGAGTAAGGTCTCGGAAGTGCTGAACTACAAACGCCCCCTCAGCTTAAGTATGATCCGCAGCCTGCACGAAGGGCTGGGGATACAGGCTGAAGTGCTCATCCAGGAATTTATTCGATCGCAAAAAGCCTTGTGGTCTCCTTGGTCGGATATAGAACTGACGTCAAATGCTTACACAAATTTTCCGATAGGAAATGATAAACACCTGGTAAGTTCCCTGCAAAAGTGGCAATCGAGCACAACAAACCAGGCGCTAAAACTGACACTGCCTCAATTCAATCCAGAAAACCTGGACAGGCCCTTTGTCAGAGAAATAGTTCGACTCGGCTCCTATTCGGCCGGTCCTCAGATGGCGCGCGAGTTGTTAAATAAAAATGGTATTCACTTTATAGTACACGAAAATAAATCAAAATATGAGCTGGATGGCGCCTGCTTTTTCACACCGGATAATCAGCCTGTTATTGCCATGACTCTCAGGAACGATCGACTGGATGATTTTTGGTTTACACTCTTGCATCTTCTTGGCCACCTGTATTTGATTCGAAATGACAAATCAACCATCATCTTTGACTCTTTGCAGAAATATAAAAATTACAAGGAACCTCCTCAAGAAAAGCAGGTCAATCAATGGTTGCGAAAGGTCCTGATGTCTGAAAAACAATGGCAGCCGCTCTACGACGCATACCTTGAAACAGGCAGGCTGGACACGCTCGAGAAAGGCGCGCATACCTTAGGTACCAGTCCGGAAATCATCTCCTGTATGCTCAGGTTGGAACGAGAAGCCAGTAATGTTGAACTGGATATAGAATTACTTCCAAGCAGGAAAATCAGCAAAAAACTGGAAGTATATGGATAAGGAGGAAAATGCCGGATCCCGCACTTTTATCGTGGACTAACCGCGCCAAGGCTGTCGTCAAGGCGTATCAGCAGGAACAAATCAGCCTTGAAAAGGCTGTTATTTATCACCTCAAGGCGGTCATTTTTCCGCCAATGGATGAAAAGCAGTACCCATCTACAATCCGGGCCGTACGATTTGCAACCGCCGGGGACTACAACCACCCCGTGCATGTCCCTGTCACTGTGGAAGGCAACGATCACCCCACCGCTCAGGACATCGTGATACGCTGCGGCTTGGATTTCCTGGTGACGGCAGCCCAGTATAAGGAACCTTACGGGATTAACTACCAGCGACCAGATAAGGGCTCGCCTCCAGAACTGCCCATGCACCCGCCCCCTTTGCCATGATTTCCCAGCACTAAAAACCCCGAATTACCTCCCGCACATAAACCTGTTATGCCAGCCGTCTACAGCTCGGAGCGATAGGCAGCTAACCAGACCGGCAGGAATGGATCCTGCCCTACGGACTGCCCGAGACCCTTCGCGAGCTCAGGGTGACAGGCGGCGGTCGGCGAGCCTGTCCCGTGGTGCATTCCCACGGGATCGTCGGTCTTCCGTCCGTCCTCCGTCCGTCCTCCATGCTATAATCCTTCCCGCCCATGAAATACGCCCGGCTGTACTTCCTCCTGCCCCTGGTTGAAGGGGCGCTCATCCTGGTTGGCGCAGGTACTGCCGGCGCCGCGCTTGGCCTGTTCGCCGATGCCCGCCTGCGGGCCGTCATCCCGGGGCTGGTCGTCTTCCTGGCGCTGCTGGCCGTTTTCGGCTGGCTGAGCTGGCTGGCCTGGCGGCGGCCCGAGCGAGTGGAGCGTTGGCTGGCGCAGGCGACCCCCAAACTTACCCGCCCTCCCGTCTATTGGACGCTGGTCGTTCTGCTCAGCATCCTGAGCCTGCTCGGCCTGTACCTGCTGCCGCTGTTTGCCCAGGTCTTCGCCCAGGTCAGCGTTTTCCGCATCTACCACCTGATCTTCCCCTTCTTGCTGTGGGCTGTGCTGCTCGACCATGCAGACTCTGGCAGCGCTGCGTTTGCTGCGCCACGGCACGAGTCTGGCCGGGTTTGCCGCTTACCGGGGGATGTTCATGGTTTGGGGGCTGGCTGCTCTCTTCCTGCTGGCGCTGGCGCTGCTGGTCAAATACACCGTCACGCCGGATTTCGTCGGCTGGGGCGCGCCGGGCGTGATCATGCTGGCCTCGCAGGTGCTGCTGGCGCTGGCGCTAGCCATTGGGCTGCTGGCGCTGATCCTGCTGGCGATCAAGGGCCTGCGCCGCCTGTTCCCGCCGGGCGGGCGCATCCGGCCCGGCTTGCTGATCGACATCGCCGTGGTGCTGCTGCTGTGGGCCGGCGCCGTCTGGCAGTGGAACGACCAACCCCTGCGCCCAACCTGGTTCAACCCGCGCCCAGTCGAGCCCAATCTGGAGTACTACCCCTACTCCGACTCGGTGGCCTATGATGTCAGCGCCCAGCGCCTGCTGATGGGCGCCGGCTTCGAGCCGGAGGTCATCCGCCCGGTGTATTCGGGCTTTCTGGCGCTGGCCCAGGCCGTCAGCGGCATCGACTATCACAGCGTGGCCGGTTGGCAGGTGTTTGTGCTGGCGCTGATCCCCGCGCTGCTGTATCTGCTGGCGAAGATGCTGCACCACCGCCTGTCGGGGCTGCTGCTTGGCGTGCTGGCGATCATCCAGCAGACCAACTCGCTGCGCCTGGCGGGGATCATCGATGTGTCCAACGCCAAGATGTACATGTCGGATACGCCGGCGCAGCTGGGCGCCATCCTGTTCTGCCTGCTGCTGGTGGCCTGGCTGCAGGCGCCCGCCTCGCGCAAGCTGTATCCCCTGCTGGCCGGGGGTGTGCTGGCGATCTTCATCCTGGTGCGCACCCAGTTCGCCATCTTCATCCCCGTGCTGCCTTTGCTGGCCTGGCTGACCTACCGCGGGCAGCCGCGGCGCTGGCTGCAGCCCAGCCTGCTCTTCCTGGCCGCCCTGCTGATCGCCCTTGCTCCCTGGATCGTGCGCTCCCTGATGGCGACGCAATCGCTGCTCTCCGACCCCGAACCGCAGGGGCTGCTCTTCCGCTACTCGACCTTTGCCTCCGAGGAGGGGCAGGGCAACCCGGAGGAGCTTGCCGGGCCGGATAACCCGCCCGCCGGTGAAGCGGTCGTGCAGGGCCTGCTCTCGCAGCCGCTGGGATTGGTCAAGGTCATGGCGGCGCACTATCTGAACAATCACGCTTCCACCCTGTTCACCCTGCCCACCGTGTTTCACATCCCCGAGCTGTTCGCCGATACCATCCGCTACCCCTGGCAGCCTTATTTCTGGATTCGCTTTGGCGAGCGCAGCGGCTCGCTGCTCGATAACGTCGAGCGCAGCCAGTACTGGGCCACGCCCCGCCCGCATACCGTACCCCCGCTGTGGCTGCCGCTGATCTCCGGTCTGGCGCTGATCGGGCTGGGCTTCGCCGCCGCCCGCCAGAAAAGCCGGGTAGCCGTCTGGACGCCGGTGATCCTGGCGCTGCTGTATAACGTGGGCAATGCGGTGGCGCGCCTGTCTGGCTGGCGCTTCAACCTGCCGGTAGATTGGGTCGGCCTGCTTTTCTACGCTATCGGGCTGGTACAGCTGCTCTTCCTGGCCGGGGTGCTGTTCTCCAACCGGGCCTTCCCCCGCCGGATTCGGGCGCTGCCCGACCCTGCTGAGATTACGACGAGTATGGAAACCCGTCCTACGCTAACGAGTAGGGCGGGATTCAATCCCGCCGGACGCGGATATCCCTGGACGCAGGCGCTGGCCGTCTGCCTGGCTTTCTTCCTGTTCGTGGCCATCTTCCCGCTCGCCGAAAGCCTGATCCCCTATCGCTTTGCCGGCATGACTGCCGAGTTGACCCTGGCAGAACTGCAGGCCAAGGGGGTCTTCGAGCAGGCCGGCGTGGATTGGGAGCTGATCCAGTCCCGCCTGCAAGCCGAAGGCGCCGGCCTGTACCTGGGGCGGGCCTTCTACCCGCGGCACTACGATTTCACCACCGGCAGCGAATTGGTCAAGACGCCGGCTTTCCGCTGGCGCCCATACAGCCGCCTGGGTTTCCTGCTGGAACCCCACGATAAGGATGTGGTGCTGCCGCTGCGCTACCCTCCGCAGGATTTCCCCAACGCCGGGGATGTGCTGGTGTTGGGCTGCAACTACGAAGATTACCTGCGCGCCGACCTGGTCGTGACCCTGGCCGAGCCGCGGCAGGTGCTGGCCAGCTCCCGCCTGAATGACTGGGACTGCGCCACACCCTGAGGGCCGCGTGTAATTATTAAAAAGCTGCTCGCACTATGTGGGCCACGCAAACCGACTGTCATTCTGAGCGCAGCGAAGAATTCGAGATCCTTCACTTCATTCAGGATGACACCTGAAATAAGGAAGCGCTTATGGATCGTGCCAAACTGATTGAGCTTTATAACCAGGACCAAAGAATCCAGGTTGAATATCCCGACACGCGCAAAGAAACTACCCCAACCGTGATACGCCAAATCCCTACCTCCGGTAACGGGGAAGGCGCAATCATATTCTCTCAGCTGCGTGAAGAAAATGCCGACGAGATCATCCGCCAACAAATCGCTTATTTTGAAGGCCTGGGGCAGAATTTTGAGTGGAAGCTCTATGACTTTGACCTGCCGCTGGACCTGAAAGACAGGTTGGCGGCGCATGGGTTTATAATCGAAGAAGCTGAAGCGATCATGGTGTTGGACGTGGCGGAAGCTCCGGCGATGCTGCTGCAGCCGACTTACCATGATGTGCGGCGCATCGAAAATCCGGACAAATTAGCCGACGTCTTGACTGTGGAAAGTAAGGTTTGGGAAGAAGACTACAACTGGCTGATCCAGTATCTGCGCGAAGCGCTTAGCAAGCATCCGGAGCAGATGAGCGTGTACGTGGCTTACGTCGCTGGGCAGCCGGCAAGCGCAGCCTGGACTTATTTTCCCCAACACAGCCGCTTTGCCAGCCTGTGGGGAGGCTCTACGATCAGTGATTACCGTAAGCAGGGATTGTACACCGCCCTGCTGGCTGTGCGTCTGCAAGAGGCCCTCAGCCCGCCAGGTAGGCTACCTGACGGTGGACGCCAGCCCGATGAGCCAGCCCATCCTGGAGAAGTTTGGCTTTGAAAGGATTGCCATTTCTAATCCGTGTAAATGGAAAGCGAAGGGTGTATAGCGGTTATGGCTTGCTCAAGATAGCATGCCTGGCGGTTTCAACCGCTGAGAGCCACAGATGAACACCGAAGGTAGTAGATCGCACAGATGGATTGAAAGAATTATCCTGTCTATCTGCTCACATCTGCGTTGATCTGTGGTTAATCTTTTTACGACGCTCTGCGCCTAGCTGCTCTCATTGTGCCAGGATGTAGTAACATTCAAGGTATGACCAGCGCCTCTTTGTTCGACCAGGATATCGTGGCGGTCATCCCCGCCTACAACGAGAGCCGCTTCATCGGCAGCGTGGTGCTGGAGACGCGCCAGTACTGCCGCGTGGTGATCGTGGTGGACGACGGCTCGACCGACGGCACCGCCGCGCTGGCCGAGCTGGCCGGGGCGCAGGTCATCCGCCACGCCGGCAACCTGGGCAAGGGCGCCGCCGTCAACACTGCCCTGCGCGCCGCCATCCCCTACCATCCCGCCGTGGTGGTGATGCTGGATGCCGACGGCCAGCACTCTCCCGCCGAGCTGCAGCGTGTGGTCGATCCCATCCTGCAGGGGCAGGCCGACCTGGTGATCGGCTCGCGATATTTAGCCGAGCGCACCGAGACCCCCCGCCATCGCGTCTGGGGGCATCGCTTCTTTAACACCATCACCGGCCTGGCTTCCGGCATCTCGATCAGCGACTCGCAGAGCGGCTTTCGCGCCTTCTCGCCGCAGGTGCTGGAGCGCATGTCCTTCCAATCGCAGGGCTTCTCGGTCGAGTTGGAGATGCAGTTCCTGATCCGCAAGTACGATCTGCGTGTAGCCGAAGTACCGGTGACTATCACATACCCCGACCGGCCCAAGCGCAATGTGCTGCTGCACGGCGCCAACGTGCTCAACGGACTGGTGCGCCTGGTGCTGCAGTACCGCCCGTTGCTCTTCTTCGGCGTCTCCGGCGGCCTGCTGCTGGTTGCCGGGTTGGCGATGGGTGGTTACGTGGTCGAGATCTATTCCCGTACCCTCACCCTGGCGGTCGGCTATGCCATGATCAGTGTGCTGCTCACCATCCTGGGCAGCCTGCTGCTCGTCACCGGCTTCATCCTGCACTCCATCCGCGAGCTGCTGCTGCGCACCGGCCGCCCGGACCAGGATGCAGACGCCTGATATCCCCGCCATGCCGGCCGAATCCCCCACGCTGCCGAAGATCACGGTCATCACGCCGTCCTTCAACCAGGGGCAGTTCCTCGAGCAGACTATCCGCTCGGTGCTCGATCAGGACTACCCCAACCTGGAATACCTGCTGCTGGATGGCGGCTCCAGCGACGGCACACTGAAAATCCTGGAGAGCTACCGAGATCGGCTGTGGTACACCAGCCAGCCCGATCGCGGCCAGACGCATGCCATCAACCAGGGGCTGGCGCTGGCAAGCGGCGAGATCGTCTGCTTCCTCAACTCGGACGACCAGTTTGCGCCGGGGGCGCTGGCTAAAGCGGGTGCGCACTTCGCCGCGCATCCCGAGTGCGCCTGGCTGAGCGGCCGCTGCCGCATCGTCGACCAGGGCGGGCTGGAGACGCTCAAGCCGATCACTGCCTATAAGAATTTCTGGCTGGCTTTTCACAGCCCGGCCGTGCTGGGGGTGCTGAACTACATCTCGCAGCCGGCCACCTTCTGGCGGCGCACTCTGCTGGAGCGGGTCGGTTACTTTAATGAAGAGCTGCACTACGCCTTTGACTACGAGTACTGGCTGCGCATCCTGCAGGTCGAGAAGCTGTGCGTGCTGCCGGAAGTGCTGGCGCTGTTCCGGGTGCATGCCGCTTCCAAAGGCTCCACCGGCGTGACCGCCCAGTTTGACGAAGAAATGGCGATTGCCCGGCGGCTGGTTAGCTCCCCTGGGCTGCTGCGCCTGCACGCCTGGCACAATGCCCTGATCCTGCGGGTTTATTCCCGCATCCAGGCACGCTCGGCGGGTGGGTAACGGTCAGGTCGATCAGGTCAGCAGAGTATCGGGGTCGCTGGCGAGGGCGGAGAGGGGAATTGCCTGGATTTTTTCATCCAGCGCATAGGGCAGAGGGCCTGGGTAAATCACCAGCAGCCGGTTCAAGTCAAGTACCTCGAAAGCGCTGCGCATAGATTTCGTCAGGCGCGGCGCATCCACCCGCTTGCACTCCACACCGATCCGGCGCCCGTCCTTGATCAACAGCAGATCCAGCTCTGCGCCCGAGTGGGTGGCCCAGAAGTATACTTCATTGGGTTCGAGCGCCTTGATGGTTTCTTCAATGGCGAACCCTTCCCAGGATGCGCCGCTGCGCGGGTGCAGCAGCAGGTCCTTTTCGCTGCGGATGCCCAACAGCACGTGCAGCAGCCCACTGTCGCGCAGATATACTTTTGGCGATTTCACCTGGCGTTTGCCCACATTGGCGAACCAGGGCTGCAAACTGCGCACCATAAACAGGTCCTGGAGCACATCCAGGTAGCGCCGGGCAGTGCTCTCGCTGATGTTCATCGAGCGAGCCGCTTCCGCCGCGTTCCACACCTGGCCGTGATAGTGCGCCAGTAGAGTCCAGAAACGGAACAGGCTGCTGGCTGGGATGTTCAGGCCAAACTGCGGGATATCGCGTTCCAGGAAGGTATTAATAAAATCCTGCCGCCAGAGGTAGCTGCTTTCTTCATCGGCAGCAGTGAAGGATAGCGGAAACCCACCTCGTCGCCAGAGCAGGTTCTGTGCTTGCGGGCCGGCTTCTTCGAGGCTGAATCCAGCCATGCGAATTGTCGTGATGCGACCGGCTAATGACTCGGACGCCTGGCGCAGAAGAGACGGAGAGGCGCTGCCCAGAATCAGGAAGCGTGCCGCCGCCGGTGGTTGGCGATCTGCCAGCACTCGCAGGATGGGGAACAGGTCCGGCCGGCGCTGCACTTCGTCGATCACCACGATTCCCTGCAAGTCCTGCAAGGCCAGCATCGGATTATCCAATCGGGCCAGGTTGAGCGGGTTTTCAAGATCGAAATAGTTGATCGACTCTGGGTCAACAAACTGGCGCGCCAGGGTGGTCTTGCCGCACTGGCGCGGCCCAATGAGAGCTACCACTCGGCTGCGATCCAGGCTGCGCTGGATGGTATGGTGTAGTTTGCTTCTGGAGATCATATCGCAATATTACCATGAAAATCCACCATCTCGTGGTGGATTTTCATGGTTAATAATCCTCAGACGCCTAGACTAGAACATTTTCGTCACCAGCACAGAGATGAAGATGAGCAATAATCCACTCAGCAGACCCAGTATCAGTAAACTGACCGAGCTGCTGGCATCGATGATATAGTTCGCCCGCTCACTGCTGCTCATGCCACGAAAACTCTCCCCAGAGACCAGCTGAAAATTATTCCAATCTTCACCGGCTGCCATGCGTGAAAATGCGCCGGCGACGATCATCAAGGCACCTGCGATGAAAAATGCGTTGCTATATTGGATGGATGTCGCCCACTCCCGGTTATAGCCAATGAATGCGATGACAGCTGCAATGATCCCTGTGATCAGGATCGCTTTGGCGAACATTTTGAGGATGGTCAGAATGACTAAGCGTTTCATATCGACAATGTCAACCTCTTTGACCCGCATAACCTCGAGGCTACGTCAGGCAGGTTAAGTTTACTGCAAATAGAAGTGGGTTACTGACAAATCCCCCATCCTTTTGTAGTAACTCCCCGACAAGTCCAATCGCTCGGATTAACGTTGACTTAATTTTCAACTGGTAATACACTTGATTTTAGAAAGGATTGAATCAATGAGCATCATCGAAGTTTCTAACCTGACCAAATATTATGGAAAATCACGTGGCATTGTGGATGTGTCTTTCGCAGTGGAAGAAGGCGAGATTTTCGGCTTCATCGGGCCGAACGGCGCCGGAAAATCCACCACCATCCGCCTGCTGCTTTCGCTGATCTACCCGACGAGCGGCAGCGCCAAAATTTTCGGCAAGGATGCCATCCAGCAGGGGCCTGAAATCCGCCGCGATATCGGCTACCTGCCTTCGGAAGTCTATTATTATGAAGGCATGAAGGTGATCGACCTGCTGCGCTACTCCGCCAGCTTTTACGATTGCGACTGCGAGCAGCGCCTGAAAGACTTGTCCGGAATCATGGAGCTGGAGCTCAACCGCCGCATCAGCGACCTGTCGTACGGCAACAAGAAAAAAGTGGGCATCGTGCAGGGCCTGCTGCACAGCCCCAAGCTGCTCTTCCTGGATGAGCCTACCGCCGGCCTGGACCCGCTGATGCAGCGCAAGTTCTTCGACCTGATCCGTGAAGAGAACGCCCGCGGCGTGACCGTGTTCTTCTCGTCGCACATCCTGGGCGAAGTGCAGCGCCTGTGCAACCGGGTGGGCATCATCCGCGAAGGCAAGATCGCCGAGATTTCCGACATCCGCACCCTGCAGCAGAACAACTACAAGAAGGTGCGCATCACCGCAGCCGGGCTGGATAAGGCCGCCTTCGACCTGCCGGGCGTCACCGAGCTGCAGCAGGAAAACGGCACAGTCAGCTTCTTCTTCAAAGGCGATATCAACACCGTGCTGAGCAAGGTGAGCGCCGCCCCGGTCGAGGACATCTCCATCGAAGAGCCGACCCTCGAAGAAATCTTCATGCACTACTACGAATAGGCCGCCGCCATGAATGCAAACATCTTCCGGCATGAATTTCGGACCAGGCTGCGCTCGGTGATCATCTGGTCGCTGGGGATGGCCGCGCTGATCTTCTTCTACCTGTCGATTTTCCCGGCTTTCGCCGACCAGGCCGCCCTGATGGACGAGATGATCGCCAAGTTCCCGCCCGAGCTTTCGGCTGCCTTTGGCCTGGACATGATGGATATGTCCAGCGTGGTGGGGTTCTTCAGCTTCCTGTTCATCTTTGTCCAGTTGTGTCTGGCTATCCAGGCCAGCAACTACGGCTTCGGGCTGGTATCGGTGGAAGAAGCCGAGCTGACCGCCGACTTTCTGCTGAGCAAGCCGGTCAGCCGCGGGCAGGTGCTCACCAGCAAAATCCTGGCGGCGGTCTGCAGCCTGCTGCTGACGGATGTGGTTGTGTGGGCCAGCAGCCTGGTGGCGATTGCCCTGTTCAACGATGGGCAGGAATTTGAACTTCGGCCGATCCTGCTGATCCTGGTCAGTATTCTGGTCTTCCAGCTTTTCTTCCTGTTCGTCGGGCTGGCCATCTCGCTGCTGGTGCGGCGGGTGCGCAGCGTTACCCCGTACGGGCTGGGGCTGGCCTTCGGCGCCTACGTGCTCAGCGCCTTCAGCGGCGTGTTCGGCGATGTGGCGCTGGAGTACCTGACCCCGTTCAAGCACTTCGATGCGGCTGCCATTGTGAGCGATGGCGGCTACAACTGGCCGCTGGTGCTGCTGAACGTCGGCGTGACCATTGTAGCCTTGCTGCTGGCTTACTGGCGCTACCTGCGCCGCGACATCCCGGCGGTATCGTAAACGGATTGTCACCCTGAGTGAAGCGACCATAGAATCTAGATCCTTCACTTTCCTCACTCCGCTCGGAACTTCGTCGTTCAGGATGACATTGGAGGTGTTGTGTGAATATCTTTAGACGTGAATTGCGAGCCAATCTAAAATCCCTGATCATCTGGAGTGTGATCCTCTCACTGCTGATCATGATCGCTATGGCCAAATTCTCCGCCTTCGCCGGCGATGAGTCGATGGTGGCCATGCTCGAACTCGATGCCCACCGCCATGCTGGACGCCCTGAACATGCGCGCCTTCAACCTGACCACGGTCAGCGGCTTCTTCGGTATCATGTTCGTCTACTTTGGGCTGCTGGGCGCCATCGCCGCCGCCATGTGGGGCAGCGATATCATCTCCAAGGAAGAGCGTGATAAGACGGTCGAGTTTTCGCTGGTGCTGCCGGTATCGCGCAGTCGAGTGGTCACCGCCAAGGCGCTGGCCGCCTTGCTCAACTGCATCCTGCTGGTGCTGATCACCTGGGGCGTCTCGCTGGTCGCTGTGCGCTCTTACTCGCCGGATGCGGCCTTCTACAAATTCCTCTCGCTGGAGATGCGTGCCATGTTCTCCATCGAGCTGATCTTCCTGGCGGTCGGGCTGCTGCTGGGCTGCGCCATGAAGCAGTACAAGCGCTCGGCTTCGGCGGCGGTGGGCATCATCCTGGCGGCCTACTTCATGTCGGTTATCTCCAGCATGCAGGAGAACCTGGACTTCCTAAAGTGGCTCACGCCCTTCAAATATTACGACGCCGGCGAGCTCTTCCGCACCGGCCAGATGGACGCCACCTACCTTGGGCTCGGCGCCTTGATCGTGGTGGTGTGCGTGGCTGCGGCTTACTGGATATACAATAAGAGGGATTTGTATATTTAGGGATAAGACATTAAAACACGAAGAACACTAAGATTGCACTAAGAAGCACGAAGAATAAAAATATTCCTTTGTGCTTCTTAGTGAATCCTTCGAGGTCTTCGTGTTTTAATCTTTTCTGTCATGCGCCGCCTGATACTCATCCTGCTGATCCTGCCGCTGGCGGGGTGCTCCGCCCTGAATGACTTCCTGAGCACGCCGGTAGCGCCGCCGCCCGACATCGAGAATGTTCTGCCGCCGGTGGTCACGCGGCAGTCAGCCTGCCGCTGGTCGGTCGCCGGGGCCGAGAGGCCACGCCGGAGGACGACCGCCGACCGCTGCGATGACAGCCAAGCGCCTGGCCGAACTCGAGCGCCGGCCAGGCACGCTCCTGGTCGCTGAGCTGGCAGGCGTACGAAGAAGATTACCCCGAGCAGCACTACTCGCTGGCGATCACCCGCCCGCACATCCAGCCCGAGTCGGCGGAGAGCGCCTGGATCAACCGTGAGATCGACCGTCTGGTGGATGCCGACATCGCTTCCTTCGAGGAAATGGCTGCCGAGGGCATCTTCGATCAAGAGTTCCCCGGTCACCTGTGGATCGGCTTCTCGGTGCCGAGTGGATCACTGGAATCACTGAAAGTGGCACTGAAAATGCTGAAGCACTGAAAATTCTGGAAACATTGAAGGGGTAGAGCCGGGGATTTTGCTGCCGGCCCCTCGGGTGGTGGGCGTCTCGCAGGAACCGCTGCCTACCGCGCTGCCGGCCGCAGACGCCGTGCTGGATCTGGGGCAGCCAGTGCTGTCGCTGCTGATGGGCGTTTCGCCGTACACCGGCGGCGCCCACCCGGGCTTCTACCACGTGCCGCTGACGCTGGATTTCACTACCCAGGCGCCGCTCGAGCTGGCCGACCTGTTCCTGCCGGGCAGCGATTACCTGGGCCGCCTGTCGCAGCTGGCCATCCGGCAGCTGCAAGGGCGGGAGGGCATCTTCCCGGAGACGCTGCAGCTGACGCCAGCGCCGGATGGGCAGGGCTTCGCCTCCGGCGCCGGCCCGCACCCGGATAACTACCGCGTCTGGGCGCTCTCGCCGCACGGGCTGTGGCTGGTCTTCGACCCCTACCAGGTGGCTCCCTGGGCGGCCGGCCCGCAGTTTGTGCTGATCCCCTACTCCGACCTGGCCGATCTGCTCGATCCGTCCGGTCCGCTGGGGAGGGTGGCAAGCGGGGGTGGGTGAATAGATTGAACCGCTAAGGCGCTAAGACCGCTAAGAAGAGTAAAAAAAATAAACCACAAAGGCCACTAAGAAGGCGCAAAGAGGCACGAAGGTTTATTAATAATTATCTTGGAGGAGCTGTGGCTGAACCATATTCGGGTGACGCTAGAAATCGGACCGAAGGGCAAGAAGGTGGTGGCGGTGGCGCCGGACTGGCCCGGTCTCGAGCGCGGGGCAACGACCGGGGAGGCTGCGATCGAACGCTTACTCTCCTACGTTCCACGTTATGCACCGGTGGCGAAGCTGGCTGGGATGGAGGCCGCGTTTGCGACCATCACCGCCGTCGACGTGGTCGAGCACTATCCGGGCACGGGCTCAACCGACTTCTGGGGGATCTCGTTCGCGTTTTCGAGCATCGACCAGCAAGCCATGTCGGGCGAAGCATTGGAGCGTGAACTGACGCTGATGCGGGCGTGCTGGGCGTTTTTCGACGATGTGCGTTCGCGCGTGTCGGCTGAGATGCAGAAGGGTCCGCGCGGCGGAGGGCGAGATCGGGACCGCATCGTCCGCCATACGTTTGCCACGGAGCAGGACTGGGCGAAGAAGCTCGGCGTGCTCACGCCTCGATGGATGCGATGCTGACCGACGAGGGATTGAACGCGCATCGCGACGCCTATTGCAACGCAATTCGGGCGTTGCATTCCCAGGGCAAAATGGCCCGCACCTGGCCGCTGCGGTACCTGATTCGGCACACCGCGTTTCACACGCTCGATCACGCCTGGGAAATGGAAGACAAGGATCTGACTGCCAAACGAGCGTGAGGCCGAGCGCTGGAACAGCCTCGACGAGGAACGTTGCAGAAACCCCTTCATCACTGGTTTGCGGTGCGTTTTGACGAGCAGGCCATCATGCTGCAGGTCAGCCCGCCGGGCAGTCCCTCACGGAGAGAGACGATCCCCTGGCAGCGCATCATCCGGGTGTGCTTCAAAGCCGAGAACCTGGGAATAACCGGACGGAATCTACATTTTCACGCGACGAGCGCCCGCAAAGCTATGCCATCCCTATGGAAGCCGAAGGGGGGCAGGAGCTGTGGAATGAAATCCTGCGCAGAAATCTGTTCGATGCCGAGCTGGCCATTCAGGCAGCTGTGTCGATTGACCGACTGTTCTGCTGGCCGCCGCCGGAAACTTGATTTTTCTGAAAATCACCAGAGCAGGACAGGACGCCTAACGGCGTTCCTGCTTCGTGCCAACGCCGAGCATGCTCGCGCAGAAAAAAATAAGTCAAATGTCGCGAGTGAAGATGATTGATTAATGTTATTATTTAAAAATAAGCTTCCCACATGAGGTGGGTCACGTAATCTGACTTTCATGCTGAGGTTGCGGAAGAATCCAGATCCTTCACTTCGCTCAGGATGACACCTGAAACAGGAGAATAAAGTGATGCTAACCAAAAACCAGCAATTGATGGACCACTCCGACGAAACACAGAAAAATGAGCAACCTGAAACACTGCACAAAATCCCACAATTGAAGGTGCACACGAATATCCGCAGCGGGACCTGCGTTTGGGACCCCGACTGCGAGAAATATTGGTGCTTTTAATTTTTTAGACATAACCTGAATTTGCCCGGAAGATTTGGCTGGAGATATCCTAACTCCTGGCTATTTTCTGTTGGCCCACCGTCTCAATCTCCAGGAGACTGAGCGCCACTGGGCCTGACGACGCGGACTTGGTCGCCGCGAGTAAAAGGGCTGACGGGGATTTATGGGAAGGGGGAGCGGCTTACCCCCCTGCGGTGTGGGGTCGCGGGGTCGGCGGTCTGCTTTCGCGTTTCCACCTTGACCGTCTTCGCTTCCACCTGCTAAAATTCAGCCATCGCCAAACCGAGGAGCAGACTATCCGATGAATGCCAACGCCTTCCGCCATTTTTACGAGTATCACTTCTCTCAAAACCGCAAGATCTGGGAGCAGGTGGCTTTGCTTTCCCAGCAGGAGTACACCCGCTATACGAACTATTCGTACGGCTCGGCACGCGACCTGATCGTGCATATGATCAATGTGGACAAATCCTGGTTCACGGGGCTGCGCGGCGAGGAAGCCCCGGAGTGGATGGAGCCGGGGGAGATCGAAGAGCGCAGCCAGCTGCGCCTGTACTGGGACGAGGTGGAGTCGCAGATGCGCGCTTACCTGGCCGCTTTGACGGATGACCAGCTGAACGGGAAACCTTTCCCGCCGGGAGAGGATGAAAACCTGGTCGCCTGGCAGGTGCTGCTGCACGTGGTGAACCACGGCACCGATCACCGCGCCCAGCTGCTGCGCATCCTGCACGACATGGGGGTCAACACCGTGTCGCAGGATTATATCTTCTACGTCTACGACAACCCTTAAAAGATTGAACCGCTAAGCAGCTAAGCCCGCTAAGAAGAGCATTCAAGAAAGAACTCAGGCAAAACAGAAGAGGCACAAAGTAATTCAAAATATTTTTCGTGCTTCTTTGTGCCCCTTAGGCTCTTTGTGGTTCTGTTCTTCTTAAGTCTTCCTTGGCGTTCAGCTTTAGCGTATTTAAATCCGTTCCCTAGGTACTTTCTCCAGGGAGGAATCCTATTCGCATGCCTACCACTCACCCGCCTGTTCTGGCCGCTGCTGGCCCTTATCATCCTGTTTGGCTGCCTGCAGGCCGGCTTGCAGTGGGGTGACAGCCTGACGGTCGATGAGCCGTGGAGCGCTAACCTGCTGCAGCTGGAGCTGAAAGCGATGCTCAAGCAGCTGGCCGCAGAGAAGTCGCAGCCGGGCTATATCGTGCTGCTGCGCGGCTGGGCGCACCTGTTCGGCGAGTCGGAGGCGGCGCTGCGCTCGCTCTCGACGCTGTTCTTTGCCGCGGCCATCCTGACGGTGGGGTGGGGCGGGCGCCGCCTGGCGGGTGAATTCGAGTGGGCTGATCGCCGCCCTGCTGCTGGCTATCGGGCAGAATGCCGGGGTGGGTTTTGCCGCCACCGCCCGCCCGTATGCGCTGCTGGGGCTGCTGGCGGCCTTCATCCTGGTGGGCAGCCTGGTTTTCCTGACTTTCCACGCCGCCGATAAGGTCTTCGGCCGGCCCAGCCGCACGGGCTTGCTGCTGCTGGCGGCGATTGCGGCGGCGAGCGCCATCGGGCTGCTGGCGCACGTGATCTTCGGCTTCTACATGGCGGCAGTGCTGCTGGCGGCGCTGATCTGGTACCGGCGGGGGATCGCCTGGCTGCTGGCGGCGAACCTGCTGGCATTCGCCATTTTTGCCCTGCTGTGGGGAGGTGCCGTGCTGGATAATTTCCGCCTGGGCACCACCGCCTGGATGGTGCGCACCGACCTGCTCTACCTGCTGCAGGCCTTCGGCTGGAGCTGGGGCGTGCTGCTGAGCATCGCCCTGGCTGTTCTGGCTGCGGCTGCCCTGGCGATCAACCGGCGGAACTTATCGGCTTATCTTCAGCAGCGCCTGCTGCTGTTCTGCACGCTGGTGGCGCTGGTCACGCCGCTGACTCTGTTTGCCGCCACCCAGATCGTGCCGGTGTTCCACTTCCGCGCCATGTCGCTGGTGCTGCCGGCTGGCTCGCTGGCGCTGGCCCTGTTCTTCCAGGTGGGGGTCAGGTCCGGATTCAGGCTGCCTGCCCTTGCCATCCTGGTGGCCCTGGCGCTGGTCAATGCCGCGCTCACCTGGTCCTCGCCGCAGGAGTACCCGGTGCGCGAGGCCGTCGCTTCGGTGGTGGAACAGGCCGGGTGCGGCGATGTGATCGTGGCCGGCGGGCTGGCGGTCTCGGAGGTGGATTACTACCTGCGGCGGCTAGGCGCCGCGGACTGCCTGGAGCGCATCGTCTACCCCTCGGGGATGAGCTACCATCCCGGCTGGATGGATGCCCGCCTGTGGTCCTCGGCGCCCGAGCGGCTGGATGCCGAAGCCACGGCGCTGGCGGAGAAGCTGGCCGCCCGCCCCGGGCTGCGCGTGTGGCTGTTCACCAGCGCCGGTAGTCGCTATGGGGCGCAGGTCACCCGCCTGCTGCGTCCCCGCCTGGATGCGGCTCTGGAGCTGGTGGAGGTCGTAGAGTCGGCCGGGTCGTTTTACGATACCATCGTCGAGTACCGCACCTCGGGTACCGGGAAGTAAATTTGTCACCGCTAAGCCGCTAAGTGCGCTAAGGAAGAACATAAAGAAATTATAGGCTCAAAGAAAACACGAAGGAAAAATCCCCGAGCGCGGCCCTGGAGTATCTTTCTCCGGGGGTTTGTCTTTACCAGGAGATACGAAGAATTAATAAATATTTCTTAGCGATCTTAGCGCCTTAGCGGTTAAATCTCTTATAATCAACATCAGATCAAAATTCCCGGATGCCAGAAAGAGGCTACCCATGACCCGTACCTCCCCAAAGTGGAAGACTCTGCAGCAGGCTGCCGACCGAGCCCGGCAAGGCGCGGCGCACGAACAGGCCATCGAGCTGTATACCAGGGCGTTATCCCAAAAGAGTGTTCCCTGGGATGCCTGCTGCGCCATGACCCTGTGCCGCGCCGATTCGCGGCAGATGCTGGGCGATACGGCCGGCATGGATGCCGAGCTGAGCGCCCTGGCCGCGCAAGCCGCCGAGGGCGGCGATGACGCCGTGCGCGCCGAAGCGCTGGCTGAGGTGGCATTATCGTTGCGCATGTCGGGCGACCTGGACCGCGCCCTCAGCCTGGCGCAGGAGTCCCTCGAGGCTGCGCAGAGATCCGGCCGCCCGGATTTACTGGCGGGTGCGCTGTGCGCCCTGGGTGTGAACCAGGTGGAGCAGGGCGATTTTGAGGCTGCCCAGGATAGCCTGCAGGCGGCCGAAAGCCTGCCCTTGCTGCCGGAAGACACCCTGGGTCGCATTAAAGTCGCTTATCTCAAGAGTTATTTCTTATTGCGCCAGGGAGATTTCCCGCAAAGCCTGCAGGTTGCCGAGCAGGAGCTGCGCCTGGCGCGCCAGATTGGCCGGCGTGATTGGCAGGGGATTGCGTTGAACGGGATTACCAATGCGTCGACAGACCTGGCCATGAAGGGCACCCTGCGGGAGCAGGCCCTGGCGGCATTCGAGGAGGTTGGCAATCGCCCGCGCCAGGCTATGATGCTGGGTAATATCAGCGGCTGGTTGACTTCCCTTGGGCTGTACGAGCGGGCTGTGGAAGTCGCCCGGGAAGCGAATAAGCTTAATCAGGCCATGCATCTGGACACGATTTCCATTTACTCCCTGATGGGCCAGGCTACTGCCCTGGGCAGCATAGGCGAGCCGCAGGCGGCGCTGGCCTGCCTGGATGAGGGGCTTGCCCTGGCGAGAAAGATCAACAGCCCCTACATGGAATTTTTGATGGATATCACCAAAGCTCGCCTCCTGCTCGATCAGGGCCAGGCTGAAGAGGCCATGCAGGTGCTGCATTCTTCGGAGAAATTCGTTGACGATTTCGCGTGGATTGATAAGGCCAACCTGTTTGCTTACCAGGCAGCCGCTAGACGCCTGGCTGCTGATACGGATCAGGCCTGCCGGCTGGCAGACCAGGCAGTTGGCTTGATGGCTGCCAACGATTTTATCCACGCCGAAGATACAGATGAATACCTGTGGTGGTGCTACCGCGCCTTATTGACTGAGCAGGGTGTACCCGGGAGCGAGGTTTCGACCCTGGCCTGGCGGGCGCTGGAGATGGGCCTGCAGGCGCTGCTGGAGCCGGTCAAGAACATGTCGGATGCCGGTCTGCGGCGCGGCTACCTGCACCGGGTGCCGGTGCGCCGGCTGCTGATCCGGAACTGGCTGGAGCACGGGCCTTCCTACGGCGTGGAGGCGGCGCAGCTGGCGGATTTCGCCGCCCTGGTTCAGCGCCCGGGAAGGCTGAACGACGTATTCCAGCGCCTGCTGAAAGTGGGCGTGCGCCTGAACGCCCAGCGGGATGTCACGCGCCTGCCGGCCGACATCGTGGACGAAGTCGCCGAGCTGACCGGCGGCGAGCGCATTGCCCTGCTGCTGCAGGATGCGGAAAACCGGCAGCGCCACGCTGAGGTGCGCCTGCCCAGGTCCACAACCCCGGCCATCAGCGGGAGGTTGGAGCCAGTGCCCGATCCGGACGCATTCCTGGCCGAGATCCAGCCCTTCATCGAAGAAGTAACCTATTCCCGCCAGGGCTTTGTGCGCCTGCTCAATCCGGATGCCGGGCTGGCGCAGCAGCGCAGCCTGCTGGCCGCTCCCCTGCTCAGCCAGGGCAATCTGGTGGGCGTCATCTATACCGACCTGAGCGGCTGCTTCGGCCGCTTCGACCCAGAGGACCTTGACCTGCTGGGCGTGCTGGCCAACCAGTCGGCGGTGGCGGTGGAGAATGCCGAGTGGTCCGCCACGCTGGAGAACAAGGTCGCAGAGCGCACCACCGAGCTGCAGGCTTCCAACCAGAGCCTGGAGCAGCGCAACAACGAGCTGGCCATCCTCAACAGCGTCGGCGAAGCCATGGCCCACACCCTGGATGTGAAGACGGTCACGCGCATCGTTGGCGACAAGGTGCGTGACATCTTTGACACTGACATTGTGACGATCATGCTCCTGGATGCGCAAACCAACCTGATCCACACCCTGTACGAATTTGACAAGGGCGAAGGCGGGTATGTCGAAACCGTGGGGCCGTTTCCGTTGGGCACCGGGCTGACTTCAAAAGTGATCGCCTCGCGCCGGCCGCTCTTATTGGGCACCAATGAGGAACAAAATGCTGCCGGCGGTTTTTTCCCAGCTGAATATCTGGCCCAAGGGGATTTACTCGTCGCCCAATCCTGGCTGGGCGTGCCTATCATCGCCAATGACCAGGTGCTGGGTGTCGTTGTTTTGGCAGATTACGAAGTGCATAAATTCAACGAAGAACACATCCATCTGCTGCAGATCCTCTCCACCAACATGGGCGTGGCCATCGAAAACGCCCGCCTGTTCCAGGCCGAGCAGCAGCGCGTGGCCGAGCTGGCTATCATCAACTCCATCCAGCACGGATTGGCCGCCGAGCTGGACTTCCAGGCGATCATCGACCTGGTGGGCGATAAGCTGCGCCAGGTGCTGCACACGCAGGATTTGAGCATCCGCTGGTACGATGAAAAATCCAACCTGCTGCACTATATGTATACTTATGAACATGGCCAAAGGCTAAAATCGGTTGCCCAGCCGCCTTATCCCGGCGGTCCCTTCGAGCGCATGAGAGTTGATCGCCGGCACCACGTGTGGACAACTGTGCAGCTGCAGGCAACTTCAGCGAGAATACCGGGGACCGATCCAAGCAAGTCGGCTATCAGCGTCCCCATCATCAGCAGCGACCGGGTGCTGGGCAGCATCCACCTGGAAGATTTCGAACGCGAAAATGCCTATGGTGAAGCGGAAATCCGCCTGCTGACCACCATCGCCGCCACCCTGGGCTCCGCCCTGGAGAATGCCCACCTGTTCGAAGAGACCCAGCGCCTGCTCAAAGAAACCGAGCAGCGCAACAGCGAGCTGGCGATCATCAACTCCATCCAGCAGGGGCTGGCCTCGGAGCTGGACTTCCAGGCGATCATTGACCTGGTAGGCGACAAGCTGCGCCAGATATTAGCAACGCCCGATCTGGCCATTGCCTGGTTCGATGAAAAAACGAACCTGCTGCATACGATGTACCAATATGAACACGGCGAAAGGATGCCGATGCTCGTCGGACAGCCGCGGCCCGATGGCCCCTTTACGAAGATGGCCAAAACCCGCCAGCCTCAGATCTGGCATACCGCCGCGGAAGGTGATGCGCTTTCGCCGGTGATTGAAGGCACCGACGCCAGCCTGTCTGGGGTTTTCATCCCGATCATCAGCAGCGATCGGGTGCTGGGCAGCATGGCCCTGGAAAATTTCGAGCGCGAGAACGCCTATCGGCGAAAGCGAGCTGCGCCTGCTGACCACCATCGCCGCCACCCTGGGCGCCGCCCTGGAAAATGCGCACCTCTTCAACGAGACCCAGCGCCTGCTCAAAGAAACCGAGCAGCGCAACAGCGAATTGGCGATCATCAACTCCATCCAGCAGGGGCTGGCCGCCGAGCTGGACTTCCAGGCAATCATAGACCTGGTGGGCGACAAGCTGCGCCAGATATTAGCAACGCCCGATCTGGCCATTTCCTGGTTCGATGAAAAAACGAACCTGCTGCATACGATGTACTCCTACGAACACGGCGAAAGGATGCCCATGCTCGTCGGACAGCTGCGTCCCGAGGGCCCCTTTGCGAAGATGGCGAAATCCCGCCAGCCTCTGATCTGGCATACCGCCGCGGAAGGTGATGCGCTTTCGCCGGTTATTGAAGGCACGGATGCCAGCCTGTCAGGGGTTTTCATCCCGATCATCAGCAGCGACCGGGTGCTGGGCAGCATGGCCCTGGAAAATTTCGAGCGCGAGAACGCCATCGGCGAAAGCGAGCTGCGCCTGCTGACCACCATCGCCGCCACCCTGGGCGCGGCCCTGGAAAATGCGCACCTCTTTGACGAGACTCAGCGCCGGGCACGCGAGACAGCCGCCCTGGCCGAAGTGGGACGAGATATCTCAGCTACGCTGGACCTGAATACGGTGATGGAGCGCATCGCCGCCCACGCCAAAGACCTGCTGCAGGGCGACAGCAGTGCCATTTATCTGCCGGACGCCGGCGGCCAGACCTTCCGCGCCATCGTGGCCCTGGGCGATGTGGCCGAAGAAATCCTGCAGGATAGCATCCTGGTTGGCGAGGGCATTATCGGCGCGCTGGCACAGACCGGTCAGGCCGAGTTTGTCAA
This sequence comes from uncultured Chloroflexia bacterium, assembly GCA_963744375.1. Taxonomy (GTDB): domain Bacteria; phylum Chloroflexota; class Anaerolineae; order Anaerolineales; family UBA4823; genus CTSoil-045. The sequence continues at coordinate 213,257 of CAVUTH010000005.1, forward strand.
CGATACCAATGCGGACCCGCGCACCGTGACCATCCCGGGGACCGAGCGCAATGCGGAAGAGCGCCTGATGATCGCCCCACTGCTGGCCGGTGAGCGAGTCACCGGCATGATGGCCGTGTGGCGCACCGGCGGCAGCCCCTTCAACCAGGCGGAGCTGGACTTCCTGGTAGGGCTCTCCCGCCAGGCAGCGGTGGCCATCGAAAACGCCCGCCTGTTTGACGAAGCCCAGCGCCTGCTGCAGGAGACGGAGCAGCGCGCCGCCGAGCTGGCCGCCATCAACACGGTCAGTGCGGCGATGGCCGCCGCGCTGGATGTAGCCACCCTGATCGGCCTGGCCGGCGAGCAGACCCGGGGCATCTTCAATGCCGATATCGCCTATGTGGCCCTGCTGGACGATGCCGGCAGCACAATCACCTTCCCCTACACCTTCGGCGAAGAGCTGGCGCCCATGCCCTACGGGGAAGGGCTGACCAGCAAGATCATCCAGACCGGCCGGCCGCTCTTGATTAACCAGGGGATCGACCGGCAGGCGGCTGATATTGGGGCGGTGATTGTTGGGAAGCAGTCCCTGTCCTACCTGGGAGTCCCCGATCCTGGTGGGGGGCCAGGCAGTGGGAGTGCTCAGCGTGCAGAGCACCACGCGGGAAGGCATGTTCGACGAGGATGACACCCGCCTGCTGGCGACGATCGCTTCCAATGTGGGCACCGCCCTGCAGAATGCCCGCCTGTACGCCGAAGCCCAGGCGGCGAGGGCCGAAGCGGAGGCCGCCACCCAGGCCAAGAGCGACTTCCTGGCGATGATGAGCCACGAAATCCGCACCCCGATGAACGCCATCATCGGCATGAGCGGCCTGCTGCTGGATACGCCGCTGACCGCCGACCAGCGCGATTTTGCCGAGACGGTGCGCAGCAGCGGCGACGCCCTGCTGACCATCATCAACGACATCCTGGACTTCTCCAAGATCGAGGCCGGCAAGATGGAGCTGGAGCAGCAGCCCTTCGACCTGCGCGAGTGCGTCGAATTCGGCCATGGACCTGATGAAGCTCAAAGCCGCCGAGAAGGGGCTGGAGCTGATCGGTCGATGTCGCCGAGGATGTTCCGGCGGCCATCATCGGCGATGTCACCCGCCTGCGCCAGATCCTGGTCAACCTGCTCGGCAACGCCGCTCAAGTTCACCGAGCAGGGCGAGGTGGTGCTGGCAGTGACGTGATGCTCGACGCACCGTTCAGGACGAGGCGCGCAAGGAATCGTCCTGAAGTTAGGTCTGCATTTCTCCGTGCGCGACACCGGCATCGGCATCCCGCCCGACCGGCTGGGACGCCTGTTCCAGGCCTTCAGCCAGGTGGATGCCTCCACCACCCGCAAGTACGGCGGCACCGGGCTGGGACTGGCGGTCAGCAAGCGGCTGAGCGAGATGATGGGCGGCAGAATGTGGGTGGAAAGCGAGGGCATCCCGGCCAGGGCTCCACCTTCCACTTCACCATCCTGGCAGCGCCCGCTGCCGGAGCTGCAAGGCCCGACCGATCACCGCCGGGCGAGCAGCCCGACCTGCAAGGCAGGCACGTGTTGATCGTGGACGACAACGCCACCAACCGGCGCATCCTGACTCTGCAGACTCAGGGCTGGGGCATGCATGCCGCTCGCCACCGGCTCGCCGCAGGAGGCGCTGGACTGGCTGCAGCCGAGGCGACTCCTTCGACCTGGCGATCCTGGACCTGCACATGCCTGAGATGGACGGGCTGGAGCTGGCTGCGGCGACTCCGCACGCTGCAGACGCTGACGCAGCTCTGCCGCTGGTCCTGCTCTCCTCGCTGGGTGGCAACGCTGGATGAAGCTGCGAGACCGATCTCTTTCGCAGCCTGCCTGATCAAGCCCATCCGGCCATCGGCGCTCTTCGATGCGCTGATGGGCATCTTCGCCGCCCAGCCAGTCCAGCCCGCGCCGGCAGCTGCGCCTGCCAGGCCGACCCTCGATCCGCGAGATGGCAGCCCGCCACCCGCTGCGCATCCTGCTGGCGGAAGACAACGCCGTCAACCAGAAGCTGGCGCTGCGCTTGCTGGCGCAGATGGGCTACCGGGCCGACCTGGCCTCCAACGGGCTGGAAGCCGTCCAGGCGGTGGAGCGCCAGCCGTACGATGTGATCCTGATGGACGTGCAGATGCCGGAGATGGACGGCTTGGAAGCCACCCGGCAGATCTGCAGCCGCTGGCCTGCCGGCGAGCGGCCGCGCATCATCGCCATGACCGCCAATGCCATGCAGGGCGACCGGGAAGCCTGCCTGGAAGCCGGCATGGACGACTACATCAGCAAGCCGATCCGGGTGGAGGAGCTGGTGCGGGCTCTGGAGAATACGGAGTCGTTGAATCACTGAGGGAGATCAGAATCACTGAGACACTGAGAATCACTGAGAAACATTGAAAAACACCGAAACCAGGAGTTGCCCCGTGAAAATATCCAAAAACCTTATTCGGCTGTGCTGGCTGATTGCCCTGCTGGCTCTGATTTATGCCGGGCTGGGACTGTTCTGGCAGACAGCCGGCAGCCCAGCCACCTTCACGACGCTGCGCGGTGAGAGCGTGGAGATTGCCGGCAATGGCCTGTATCGCTACGATACGGTCTTCTTCTCCGCCGGGTTCCGCGGCAACGATGCGGTAACAATTTTGCTGGAGCTGCCCCTGCTGGTCCTGGCAATTCTGTTATATCGGCGTGGCTCGCTGCGCGGCGGCTTTCTGCTGGCGGGCTCGCTGGCCTATTTCCTGTACAACTCGTTTTCGCTGGGTACCAGCGCCGCCTATAACCCCCTGTTTTTGCTGTACGTGGGCACCTTCACTGCCAGCCTGTTCGCCTGCGGCATCCTGTGGGCGCAGTTTGATTTTACAGCTCTGCAGACGCGGGTGCTGCCGCGCATGCCCAGGCGCGGCGCAGCCATCTACCTGATCTTTGCCGGCGCTGCCACCGCCTTGCTGTGGCTGAGCGACATCCTGCCGCAGCTGGCCCAGGGGCTTGCCACCGGTGACGTTAGGTCCCTATACCACCTCGATCACCTACTTCGTGGACCTGGCGGTCATCACCCCGGCTTGCTTCCTGGCGGGGGCCTGGCTGCTGCGCAAAGAGCCGCGCGGCTACCTGCTGGGCTTCATCTTGCTGTATCTGCTGGCGTTGATGGGCTTCATCGTCCTTGGGCAAACCATATTCCAGCTCAATGCCGGGATAGTCTTCAATACCGGTCAGCTCATCGCCATGATCGGCTCGTGGCTGGTGATGGGCAGCATCGCTATCGGCTTTGTGATCCTGTGGCTGCGCAATTTGTCCGAGGAGCCCGCCCAGCGGTAGCGTGAGTAACTTTAGGGAAGAATAAATATCTCACGCCAAGCCGCAAAGCTCGCAAAGAAATAATTTAAATTCTTTGCAATCTTGGCGGCTTGGCGTGAGTAAATTCTTTGCGGGCTTGGCGCGAATCCCGGTCGCCTGCATGTGGTGTTATTCGGACAGCGCCTGTTGGATGTCCCGGGTGCGGTGGTAGGCAGAGTGCCCGTCCAGGTCGTAAGGCCACTGGGCATTGTGCTCCCTGGCGCTGAAATAGGCCTCCGGCGCGGCTCTCAGCGCGGCCAGGATATCCTGCTGCACCTGCCTGTGCCAGGCCAGGACATCTTGTGGAGAGCGGTCGCGCCAGCGTAAATAGACGAGACGGTTGCCAGCGTGTATATCCAGGCCGCGTTCCTCGGCCGGGATAGGCTGCTTCCTGATCTTGCGTGCTACATCCGCTTTCCAATGTGTGATATGGGCCAGGGCATCCTTCACCGTCCAGGCATCTTTCGTCTCCGAACGGAGCAACAATTTTTCCCACTCTTCATCGGTTAGCCCTGCGACCAGCTGATCCAGGAGCTCAAATTCCTGCACGGTGCGTGCGATCACTTCTTCACGTGTATGGCGCATGGGGAAAACCTCCAGCCTGTGTGAATTTCGTCATCTTGCTCCGTTGCAAACAGCGCATCGTGTTGTTTAATTACCCTGGAGTCCTCCGGCTAATTAATTAACCTGCTCAAGCCCAGGCGGGAACCAGGTCCCGTCTAATATCTCGGATTTTGGCAGGTACGTACGCAGCGCCACTGAAAACACCCCGGTAGGAGCAGGCAGCCAGTTTCCTTCCGGAACTCCGGCCGGCTTTTCGGCCTGCAGATACAGAGTCAGGCTCTCATCCGGCCCGTATGTCAGGCCGGCCTGGTCAGGACGGATGATATAGCGATTGAGCGAGTTCTTCACCAGGAGGAAGACCTCGTTATACATTGTCAGCGACCAAAAACCATGAGGGTGCAGCGGAGGCAGCTGGCCTTTGGCGAAAGTGATGGTGTATCTGTTTGCGCCGTTCAGGCGGTTGTTCTCCACATCGTGCAAGGCAAAGAAATAGATCGCTTCCTGCTGGGGAAAAGCACCTAGCTGGGTAAGCTGGCAGCATGCCCGGCTGAGAATGTGCGGGCCGGGCTGACCGATCTCAGGATCGGGGACGGTCCAGCCGTTACGATATGGCCCGGCGGTGATACGGGCATTGATGGCCGCCTGGGCGTCTGCCGCCCCTTGGGCGATGGCTTCCCGCAGCTGCGGGTCTTCGGGCAGCTGAGAGCCCGGCCCGACCCCGGCCGTCTGGAACAATGCCATCAAGCCTGCATCCTCGGCAGGCGGTGGATTAACGCCGGTGTAATAGTTGGTGTACTCAAAGAACTTCAGCGGGTCGCGCGTCAAGCGCATGCCCTGGATTTCGTATGGCGATAAATCCGTGGGCGAAACCTCGACCTGCGCGCTGCCCCAATGGGCCAGCGACGTCAGCCGGATGGAGTCTTGCAGCGTGTGCAGAAGCCGGGTACTCGGCCTCGTTGCGCGTATAAATCCGTTGGAACAGGTTGATAATCGGCGTGGGCGACTGGAGGACTTCCTTGATGCCTCGCAGGGGCTTCTCCCTGCCATCCGGGCGGCACAACCAGGTATTCCCCATGGCCTTCCGCGTAAGTGCGCGGGCTGATAATGGCGAAGTTGTTGAAGTAGGCATCCAGCAGGGCGACCGAATAATAGCGGTCGGAGATGGCCGGGACACTCAACACCATCGGACCTTGCTGATCCAGGAAGAGATAGGTTGCGCCATAAAGTGTATCGACATTTGGCGAGACGGTCGTCGTGTTCGTATCCGCCAGTTTACGCATCAGGAACCAGCCGCCCAGCGGGTTCTCGCCGGGAGCCATGTAGCGCCGCCCCTGGATAAATTCGGTCAGCTGGCGCATATGCAGGAAAGCCGGGAAGGCGTGCAGGTAAGCCTGCATGGCGATCGAACGAGTGTTGGCCACAGCGGCAGCCCGGATTTCGCCGGGCGCCAGGTCGGCCCGGTAATCCTCAATGCGTGGAAGTTCATTATTTGCATTGGTTATGGACATTGTGTGTTCTCCATTCAATCTGCGGTGGCTCGTTAAGCGGCACCGGCTACTGGCCTGACGGCGGCCACCTTGGGCAGCTTGAAAGCCACGAACAAGGTTACCAGGGTCGCTGCCAGGCTGATCCATGCCAGCGTGCCCAATGCACTGGAAAGCGCCGCCGCCTCGGTCGCACCCGGGTTGCTCACCATGTAGCGAGTTCATGAAGGCGCCCATCCCGGCCGTCAGCAGGGCAACGAAGAGGGCCGTGCCAAAATTACCGGCCAGCGGCAGTACGCCGGCCAACATACCACGCTGCTCCAGCGGCGTGGCGCTGAGGGCTGCCATCTGGACCGGGTTGGTGAAGGAGAAACCTGCCCCGCCCAGGATGGTCGCCAGGAGCACCAGCCACAGGTTTTGTGACGTGGTAAGCCAAACGCCAGCACGACTAGCGCCGGCAGCCAGCAAACCGACACCGAGGGCCACGGGTTTGCGCGGGCCAACCTGGTCCAGCATTTTACCGGCGACCGGCGCGGCGACGACCTGCGCCAGCACCGGGAGGATCATCAGCAATCCGGTAACGGTGGGCGAAAGCCCCAACGCCTGCTGCACGAAGCGGGCGACAAAGGCACCCATCAGGATATTGGGCAGGAAGCGCATGAAGACAATGAACAAGGCGATCGCAACAGTGCCGATCTGGAACAGGCGGAACTGCATCAGCGGGTTTTCCTTGCGTAGCGAGGTAACCACCAGGATTACACCGACCACGAGGCCGGCTCCAACAAACAGCAGTACGCTGGGCGAGGTCAGCCCGGCATCTCCCGCCTGCATGATGCCCACGGTAATCAGGGTCACCGCCAGGAAGAGCAGCACGCTACCCAGGACATCGAACGGCTTTTGGACCGGCATCTTCTGCTCATATTTAACCTTACCCGCCAGGAACAGGGAAACCATGCCGGCGGCGGCTGTGAGCAAGTAGGCATAGGGCCAGGATGACGGCCTGAATGATGACGCCGATGACCGTAGGGGCAAAGGCGGTGATGAACATACTGATCATCATCATCTTACCCTGCGCGCCGCCGCGCTCCGCCATCGGGAACACATCCAGCAGCAGGGCGGTAGAAGCCGGCAGGAAGAAAGCCACCGCGAGCCCTTCCAGGCCGCGGCCCGCCAGGACGACGGGAAACGAGTTCATCAGCCCGCCACCGAAGGTAATGGCTGCGCCGGCGATGATACCGATGATCCCCAGGCGGAACATCCGCAGGCGGCCCAGGCGGTCGCCCAGCGCGCCGCCCACGGTCACGATCCCGGCCAGGATCATCAGGGTCAGGTTCAAGATCCACTGGCTGGCGGTTACCGAGATGCCCAGGTCGGCCTGCATGCTGGGCAGGCCGACCTGCGTGGCGGCCATATCGATCGCCCAGGTGGACAGGCCGGCAGCGGCAGTGAACACGGCAAAGCGTTTTAACGTTTGTCCGTTCATGATAATCCTCCAAATATTATAACTGAGTTATACTGATTAGTCGGTTAGCCGGTCGTATCAGTCAACTCTCACAACCGGCGGTGCCTGCCAGGTCCCATTAATGATCGCCTGGCTGGGTTGGTAGGTGCGAAATGCCAGGTTGAAGGCATCCTGCGAAACCGGCAGCCAGTTCGATTCCAGGTCTGGTCCCGGCGACTGTGTGCTGGAGGTACAGGGTAAAGCCGCCGTCGGGGTCTTTTTTCAATGCCGGCAGCATGGGCGAATTAATGACATACCGATCGATCGGGTTTGCATGCAGGAATTTGTCGGCGTTGTAGGCTGTGATAGACCAGAAAGCGCCTACCGGTGGGAGTGCACCCGGGGCAAACTTGATGCGGTAATTGTGGTTCCCATCGAACGGCCGGCCTTCCGAGTCAGCCTGGTAGCCAACCCCGAGGTATTCTTCGGCGGCATTTCCGTAGATGCCGAGCAGCGCGCCGACTGCCCGGCTAAGATAGTCATCTTTCAGCCATTCGCGGCTGCCGAACAGCTCGGCCGAGCTTATTACGGTCCTGGCACGGGCGTAAATAGCGTCTAATCCCTGGCGCATGCCCTCGATCAGGGCCTTGCGGGTTCTTTCGTCAGGAGCCTCAAAGGGGGCGCCGGGTACAATCCCGATGCTCGCGAACCGGCTTCGCAAAGCCGCTTCTTCATCGAGCAAAGGCATATACGCCAGCATCGCGTTCAAGATCGTAAAGAACTGGAGCGACTCGCTTTCCTTCCTTATATCGATAGGCTTTTCACTCACAAAGGGTGGGGCAGGCGGAAGCGTCGGTCCCCCAAGATATGCCGAGAGAGTCCGTACCTGATAACGATCTTGCAGATCGTGTACATTCCCGATGTCCTGCGGGTTAAACAACTGCGTCCGGTAAAGTGCAAGCAAGAACTGGGTTGGGGAATGAAACACAGCTTTGATCCCGGCAGGGATGGCTGCCATGCCAGCCAGGACCGGCCACCAGGAAGTCACCACCTGCATTCCCATTCGTGCGCGGGGAGATGTAACCGACAATGTAGGTGTATAGATCAATCAGTTGTACAGAAACATAACGACGAGGCTCAAACGCAGGTAAAGTCAGCACGATCGGTTCAGCCCTCAGATCGAGCCAGGCGAAGGAATAGGGTGTATCCACATTCATGGATACAATGGCTTTGTCCTCCGGCGTAGCAACGTTTCGATTATGCCCGGCCTGATTGAAAGGCGCCTTATACTCAGCAGAATGTTTATCCAGGACATACTGGTGAATGACATGATGGTTATCCACAATCGGATATCCATAAATAAATGCCTCTTTGGCGATGGCCGATATTTGTTCTGGTGGGTGCATCCTATCTCCAAAATAAAACGGTGTCGAATGATCATCGGTATATCCTTCGAGAAGCTGCCAACTTCTACCCAGGAGTGACACCATGACCAACCAAGACGATTTTACCTCACCAGCCGGGCTGCTAGAGCAAATTACTACCCAGAGACCCGCGCGCCTGGTGGGGCTGGGGAGGAGGAGATATCACCGCTAAGTCGGTAAGGCCGCTAAGGACATCTCATGCTCTGGGGAGATCACTCAAGAGTGGAAAAAAATAAATAAGAAAAAGTCTTAGCGCTCTTAGCGACTTAGCGGTTCAATCTTCCTTGTGCGCCAGGATGACCAACAACCCCTCCTGTGGGTCCTGTTCGGAGAGGGCCGGCAGCATCAGGATATCCTCAAAGCCATGCTCGCTGAGCAAGGAACGGTACTCGTCGTCGGAGTAGGCCTGGAAAGTCTGGGCGTAGCGCGTGACTGCGGCGGTGGCGGCCTCGATGACGTAATAACGGCAGGTGGCTGTTTGCGAGTCGCCGTTCCAAAAATTTTCCTGCAGGACGAGGTGCGGCTGAGGGGAAAACAGGCCTCCGGGCGAGGCATACCAGGAGGGCGGCTCACCCCCGATTTGCTGCAGCATGGGTTCTGTGTGGGGCTCCAGCAGCAAATAGCCACCCGGCTCTAGAGCCTGCCAGGCTTTGTCCAGGATTTCGGCGGCATGATCCCGACGGAAGATGTTGAATTCGCCGTAGATGAGCATCACCAGCTGGTTGGCAGGCGGAAAGCTCGCCAGGCGCATATCCTGGCAGGTGTAGCTGCAGCTCAGCCCCTCGCTCTCGGCCGTGCGCACGGCAAATTGGATGGAGGCGGGGGAGTAATCGATTCCGCGGCTGGTATGCCCCAGGCACGCCAGCGCGGCCGAGTAAAATCCCGGTCCGCAACCCAGGTCGAGGATTGTGGCAGGCTTACTCTCCAGCACGCGGCGGTCTATCCAGTCTACCTGCCGGGCGATGATCTCGAAGCGGCGCGAGGCGGCGTCGTGCGCCTGGGATAAATGTTCTTGCAGCATGCGGCTTGAGAAGCCGGGCTCGTGCCAGGGGATATTGTCCCCTTCAGCCCAGGGCAGCGGGGGGTTGTGCGTTGGATGAAGGTCAATTAGATGCATGGAGCAATTTTATCTCACGCAAAGGTACTAAGAATAATCTCTCGCAAAGCCGCAAAGCCCGCAAAGAAAAATCCTTACCCCAAGCCGCAAAGTCCGCAAAGAAATATCTCTCGCAAAGCGCAAAGAGTCACAAAGAGATTTTTAAATAACCCCCTTCTTTTCAGTGCCTCATTGCTTCATTCCTTCAGTGATTCATCAGTTCAGTGTTTTTCCCTCTTGACAAACCTCAGCATTAACGCTATATTAACCGTAACCGGTTACGGTATCGGTTACGGTAACGGTTTCATGAGAGCGGAGTGAGTGTAAATGTCCGTCACGATTGCCGAGCTGGCCAGGATGGCCGGCGTTTCCAAAACCACGGTCTCCCGGGTGATCAACAACAAGCCCGATGTAGACCCCGCCACCCGGGAGAAGATCCTGGGCTTGATCGATACCTACCAGTTCCAGCCCAACGCCTTCGCTGTGGCTATGTCGCAGCAGAAGAGCCGCCATATTGGGCTGCTCATCCCGCACGATGCCGAGTACGTTTTCTCCAACCCGTTTTATACCGAAGTGATGCGCGGCGTTTCCACCGAGGTGGATGCGCAGGATTACTACCTGGTGATGTGCTACGCCCACGAAGTCAACTACCTGGATATCTACAAGCAGAAGCGTGTGGATGGCTTTGTGCTGCTCAGCCCGGGATCCTTCCACCACCACATCATCCACTCGCTGACCGAAAGCGGGGTGCCTTTCGTCTCTACTGCCAGGGTTTTCGCAGAAGAGAATATGGTGTATGTGGACGTGGACAACTTCTATGGCGCCAGGCTGGTGATGGAGCACCTGGTGGGGTTGGGTCACCGCCGCATCGCCTTTATTGGCAAGCCCACCCTGCAGAGCTCGATCGACCGGCTGAACGGCTACCGCCATGTGCTCAAGAGCCACAACCTGCCCGAAGACACCTCCCTGGAGCTGACCGTGGATATTTCGTCATCGGAGCGCGGCCACGATTTTGCCCTGCAGCTGCTGCGCCGCTCCGATCCGCCGACCGCCATTATGCTGGCCAACGATATCCTGGCGCTGGGTGCGCTGCAGGCTGCCCAGGAGATCGGGCTGAAGGTGCCCGGCGACGTATCGATCACCGGCTTTGACGATATCCCCTTCGCCCGGCATGCCTACCCGCCGCTGACCACGGTGCGCCAGCCGTCCTTCGAGAAGGGTGTGGCCGCCGCGCACATGCTGATCCAGCTGCTGGAGCAGAAAGCCCCGCCCGCATCGTATGACCTGCCGGTCGAGCTGGTGGTGCGCGGCTCGACGGGAGCAGTGCCGGCGGCTGACGGCAAACCGTCCCGCTCTAACCCTACTGGATTCACGACCGACGACCGTAGACCGGCGGCTTAAGCCGCAGCAACAGCGACTTAGCCTGCCTGGGCAGGCTAAACAGGAGCCACCTATGCCCACTGCACAGTACCGCCACTTTGGATGCCGCATCACCGACGACCTGACCTACAAGGGTTTCCGGACGCTGTTCCTGGAAAACGAGCTGCTGCGTGTGGGCGTGCTGCTGGATAAGGGCGCCGATATCTTTCAGTTCGTGCACAAACCCAGCGATACCGATTTCCTGTGGCGCTCGCCGCAGGGGCTGATTGCTCGTGAGCGCTTCATGGCCACGCGGGCACCTTCCAGCGGTAATTTCCTGGATACGTACCACGGCGGCTGGCAGGAGATCCTGCCGGGCGGCGGGCCGGTGGAGTACGCCGGCGCCGAGCTGGGCATCCACGGCGAAGTGACCTTGCTGGGCTGGGATTGCGACATCCTGGAGGACACCCCGGGACGCATCTCGGTGCGCCTGGCGGTGGACTGCGTGCGCCTGCCGCTGCGCCTGGAGCGCGTCATGACCCTGGAAGCGGGCGCCCCCTGCCTGTTCATTGAAGAGACGCTCACCAACCTGTCGCCTTCGCCGCTCGATTTCATGTGGGGGCACCATCCGGCTTTTGGCGCGCCCTTCCTGAAGGAAGGCGTGCGCCTGTTCGTGCCGGCGGGTGCGGCGCGCACACACGCCACACAGTTCCTGCCCAGCAGCATCCTGCAGCCGGACATGCAGTTTGCCTGGCCGCTGGCGCCACGGGCGGGAGATACGCTTGATGTGTCGCTGGTGCCCGGCCCGCAGGCCGGCTATGCCGAGATGCTCTACCTCAGCGAGCTTTCCGCCGGATGGTATGCAGTCATCGATCCTTCCCGGGAGATTGGCTTTGGGCTGGCCTGGGATGAAAAAATCATGCCGTATTTGTGGCTCTGGCAGGTGTACGGCGCCGCCCCCGGCTATCCCTGGTGGGACCGGGTGTACGTCGTCGCCCTGGAGCCCTGGACGACCATCCCCAACAATCTAAATCAGGCAATTTCATCTGGAACGCAAGCAAATTTGAAAGGAGGTGAACGGATCACCTTTAAATGCACTGCTACTGCAATCGCAGGGAGGAATCAGGTGAAGTCCATCGATTTACAAGGCAATGTTGAATGACGTCAAGTTCATGTTCAACAAATCAAACCAATATGTACAACAAGGAGAATGCAAGATGAAGAAGCTGTCAACCCTGTTAGTTCTGTTCCTGGTCGCCGTGATGCTGCTGAGCGCCTGCTCGAACGCGACCGAGGAAGCACCTGCTGCCGATGAGCCCGTGGCTGAAGAGCCGGCGGCCGGTGAAGCACCCCTGGTAGCCTACTCCCAGGCCGAGCTGGTCAACGCCTGGCGCGTGACCAATCAGAAAGATATGGAAATGCAGGCCGAGGACTTCGGCTACAAGCTGGTGAGCATCGATGCCAACCAGGATCCCTCCAAGCAGCTGGCCGATGTGGAAAACATGCTGGCCCAGAAGCCGGTGTGCCTGATCGTCTCCCCGCTGGAGTCGAAGGCTTCCGCCCCGGTGGTCGAAATGGCCAACAAGGCCGGCGTGCCGCTGGTGATCATTGACCGCACCATCGAAGCGACCCCCGGCGAGGGGCAGTACAAGACCGAGATTACCCAGAGCCATGTGCTCTCCGGCAAGCTGCTGGCCGAGAAGGCCGTTGAGCTGCTGACTGCCAAGTACGGCGAGCCCAAGGGCAACGTCGTGCATGTCCAGGGCCTGGCGGGGGCTTCCCCGGTGATCGATGCCAATGCAGGCTGGGATGAGGTTATGGCGCAGTACCCGAACATCGTAGTGGTCGCCACCGCCGATGCCGGTTTCACCAAGGAAGGCGGCTTGAAGGTGATGGAAGACTTCCTGCAGCGCTTCCCTGCCGGTGAGATCGACATCGTACGCAGCGACTACTCCGATATGACCATGGGCGCCCTCGAGGCGATCAAGAATGCCGGCCGCACCGAGCTGCTCGGTCACGTGCTGGGTGAGGGCGGACACATCAAGGCCCTCGAAGCGGTTGTTGCCGGCGATATCGCCCGCGAGACGCAGACCCCGCCGTACTTCGGCCTGAAGGCGATGCAAGCCTGCAAGGACATCCTGGCGGGCACAGCCGTACCTGCCCAGCAGCAGGTCGATATCAAAGTCTTCGATGCTGCCAAGGCCGACGAAGCCAAAGCCTACATCGAGCAGATCAAGGCGCTGGGGTTGGAATTTTAAGGACGACGGACGATCCCGCGGGAAAGCACCGCGGGACTTCGCTGCCGACCGCGGACGGAAGACGGAAGACCGCGGCGACCGTAGACGCAGACCGCAGACGGAAGACGCGAAGACGGAAGACGGAAGACCGGCGACCGTAGACCGCAGACCGCGGACGGAAGACCGATAAGCAGATCTCTACCAATTTGAGAGATACTCCTCCATAGAAGGGCAGGGTTCCCACGCAGAACCCATCGAGCAAGGAACCCTGCCCGCAAGGAGGGCTGTCACCCTGAGCCTGCGAAGGGTTGGCAAAAAAAAAAAGCCCCTCTGAGCCTGCGAAGGGTTGCAGACGATGAGAGATGCTTCGTTTCACTCAGCATGACAGGGCTGTCACCCTGAGCCTGCAAAGGGTCTGGCAAGGACGATGAGAGATGCTTCACTTCGTTCAGCATGACAGGGCTGTCACCCTGAGCCTGCGAAGGGTCTGGCAAGGACGAGAAGAGATGCTTCGTTTCACTCAGCATGACAAGGCTGTCACCCTGAGCCTGCAAAGGGTCTGGCAAGGACGAGAGAGATGCTTCGTTTCACTCAGCATGACAGGGCTGTCACCCTGAGCCTGCGAAGGGTCTGGCAAGGACGATGAGAGATGCTTCACTTCGTTCAGCATGACAGGGCTGTCACCCTGAGCCTGCGAAGGGTCTGGCAGGGACGAGAAGAGATGCTTCGTTTCACTCAGCATGACAAGGCTGTCACCCTGAGCCTGCGAAGGGTCTGGCAAGGACGACGAGAGATGCTTCACTTCGTTCAGCATGACAGGGCTGTCACCCTGAGCTTGCGAAGGGTCTGGCAAGGACGATGAGAGATGCTTCACTTCGTTCAGCATGACAATCAAAACATTATCGCACGGCCGTCGGCCGTCCTCCGTCCTCGGTCGGCGAGCTTGTCCCGCGATGATCTCTCGCGGGATCGGCGGTCATCGGTCTTCGGTCGAGCATCAACAGGAGCTTCCCATTGAATGAGCCTCCCCCCATCCTGACTCTGCGCGATACCTGTAAATCCTTCTCCGGCGTGCAGGTGCTGAAAAATGTGAACCTGGAGCTCTACCCCGGCGAGGTGCACTGCCTGGTTGGGGAGAACGGCGCCGGCAAGTCGACGCTGATCAAGATCATCTCCGGGGCGTATCAGCCCGACAGCGGCCAGGTGATCTACCAGGGGCAGGAGCTCAAGCACATCCACCCGCGCTGGGCGCGTGAGAACGGCATCAATACCATCTACCAGGAGATCGACCTGATCCCCTCGCTGAGCGTGGCCGAGAATATCTCGCTGGGCAACGAGCTCACCGGGCGGGGTGGGGGCATCGACTGGGCGGCTACCCGCAAGCGGGCGCAGAAGATCCTGGACGACATGGGCGAGACCCAGTTCGACGTGGATGCACCGGTCGGCAGCCTGAAAGTGGCTTACCAGCAGATGGTGGCGATTGCCAAGGCGCTCTCGTTGAACAGCAAGGTGCTGATCCTGGATGAGCCCACGGCAGTCTTTACCAGCTCGGAGATCGACCTGCTTTTCGGCATCATCGCCCGCCTGAAGGCCCAGGGCATCGCCCTGCTTTACATCTCGCACCACCTGGATGAAATCTTCCAGATTGGCGACCGGGTGACGGTGCTGCGCGACGGCGCCTTGATCCGCAGCGGCTGCATCGCCGAATTCGACAAGAATGCCCTGGTGAAGGCCATGGTCGGGCGCGAGATCGATTTCTCGCACGAGAACGGCCTCAAGAACAGCGACCGCCAGGTGCTGCGCGTGGAAGATCTGCGGCGCGGCGGGACGGTGGACGGAGGTCAGCTTCACCTTGCATGCCGGCGAGATCGTCGGCGTGGCGGGGTTGGTGGGCGCCGGGCGCACCGAAATGGCCCGCCTGCTGGTGGGCGCCGACCAGCCGGAGGGCGGCAAGATCTACCTGAACGATCAGCCGGTGCAGGTGCGCTCGCCGCGGCATGCCCTGGGGCTGGGAATTTCGATGCTGCCCGAGAGCCGCAAAGAAGAAGGGCTGGTGCTGGTGCGCACCGTGGCCGAAAACATCGGCTACAGCCAGGTGGAGGAAAAGCAGCGCTTCACTTTCGTCCCCTGGAGGCAGATCAAGCAGGATATTCTCAAGGTGATCGGCGCGGTGGAGCTGCGCCCGCCGCAGCCCAACCTGCAGGTGGTGTATATGAGCGGCGGCAACCAGCAGAAGGTGGTGCTGGCGCGGCTGCTCTCGGCCGACTGCGAGGTGCTGATCCTGGACGAGCCCACCCGCGGCGTGGACGTGGGCGCCCGCATGGAGATTTACAAGCTGATCCAGCAGCTCAAGAAGGACGGCAAGGCCATCCTGATGATCTCGTCCGACCTGGTGGAGATATTGACCCAGGCCGACCGCATCCTGGTGATGGCGCGCGGCAAGATTGCCGGCGAGCTGGCCGCCCGGGAGGCCACCGAAGAGAAAGTGCTGGCCATGGCGCTGCAGCTGAGTGAGGAGCCCGTATGAATAACACAGCACAACGCAGTAAAACGGCGCTGGGCAGGACTGGTAACTGGTTAGGGCGCAACACGGCGCTGGTGGCTCTCATATTTGCCGTCGTGATTGGGGCGCTGTTCGTGCCCAACTTCCTGACGCGCCTGAACCTGACGGCCATCCTGTTCCAGTATTCGATCATCGGGCTGCTGGCGCTGGGCCAGCTGCTGGTGATCCTGACGGCGGGCATCGACCTGTCGCAGGGCAGCGTGGTGGCGCTGACTTCGATCGTAGTGGCCAGCCTGATGCTGCACGTCGGGCTGCTGCCGGCGGTGCTGGGCGGCCTGCTGGCCGGCACGCTGATCGGTGTGACCAGCGGCCTGATCGTCAGCCGCACCAAGATACCCGCTTCGTGGTTACTTTAGGCATGCTGGGTATCGCTCGCGGCCTGGCGCTGCTGATCTCGGATGCCAAGCCGATTGCCATCGAAAACGATGCCTTCATTAACTTCGGCACCAGCCTGGTGGCCGGCATCCCGGTCTCGGCGCTCATCTGGGTGGCTGCCAGTCGTACTCGTGTGGTACTTCCTGAAGTACCGCCGTACCGGGCGCTATATTTATGCCCTGGGCGGCGGTGAAGAAAGCGCCCGGCTCTCCGGCGTGGACGTAAAACAGGTCAAGCTGCTGGTGTACGGGCTGTGCGGCCTGCTCACAGCTATGGGCGGCGTGATCTGGACGGCGCGGCTGAGCTCGGGCTCGCCGATCGGCGGGGTGAACTACGAGCTGGAGAGCATCGCCGCGGTGATTGTGGGCGGCGGCAGCCTGTTCGGCGGCATCGGCACGGTCGGCGGCACACTGGTAGGCGTGCTGCTCTTCGGCACGATCAACAGCATCCTCAACCTGATGGGCATCTCGCCCTACTGGCAGGGCACGATCAAAGGCGTGCTGATCCTGCTGGCGGTCGCCCTGAGCCAGGTGCGGCGCTCGTCCAGTGCGGGCACCAGACGTGAAGCGCAGCCGCCCCCGGCGGCCCGCCCGGCACGAGAAGGAGAAACAGCATGGAAGCAGTGAACCGGCGGCTTTCGGGCGTCAACTTCGAGACACGCGCCGTATTGAAGATCCTGGCGATCCTGTTGGGGCTGATGGCCCTGGCGTCGATCGTCTCGCAAGGCGTATTTTTGCAGCCGGGCAACCTGGTTAACCTGGTGAACCAGAATGCCATGCTGACTATTGTCGCCCTGGGGCAGCTGCTGGTGATCGTCACCGGCGGCATCGACCTGAGCGTCGGCTCCATCCTGGCAATCAGCAGCGTGGCGATTGTGTTCTTCCAGGATTACGGGCTGTTCCCGGCCTTCCTGGTGGCGCTGGGGATCGCCTTGCTCTTCGGGCTGACCAATGGCTTCCTGGTGACCTACCTGCGGCTGCCGGCTTTCGTGGTTACGCTGGCTACGCTGCAGATCGGCTCTTCGATTGCCAAGGTGCTGAGCGGGGGAGGGGCAGTCTATACCGGCTACGAGGGTGCCGGCCTGCCGGAAAGCCTGACCGAGTTCTACAAGGGCTCCGTCTCCGGCATCCCCAATCCGCTGATCATCTGCGTGCTGTTCCTGGGAGTGATCGCCCTGTATCTGCGCACCAGCACCGGGCATTTCACCTTCCCGGTGGGCGGCAACCTGCGGGCGGCCTTCCTGTCTGGCCTGCCGGTCAAGCGGGTCGAGCATGGCGGTGTACATGATCTCGGCGGCGCTGTGCGCCGTGGGCGGGCTGCTGTTCGTCTCCCGCGTGGGCATGGGCGATCCGCAGACCGGCACCTACCTGCCGCTGGACTCGATTGCCGCGGTTTCGATTGGCGGCGCCAGCCTGTCGGGTGGGGTCGGCACGATCGCCGGCACCTTCATCGGCGTGATCATCCTGAGCGTGCTGAACAACATTATGAACCTGCTGGGCGTGCCGCCCACACTCCAGCCGGCCATCAAGGGTGTGGTCATCCTGCTGGCGGTCTATTTGAACAGCGCCCGGAAGGTAGAACTGAGATGCGCACCAGGCTGGCGATTGCCACCATAGCCGAGAGCCGGGACGATTTTTACGCCCTGCGCAAACCGCTGATCGAGCAGGAGCTGAGCGACCTGGACTGGCTGCTGGACGAGTTCGAGTGCTACCATCCCGAGCCGATCCGCTCGTCAGCGCAGATCCGCGGCTTTGTCGAAGCGGCGCAGACCTTCCGGGCGCAGGCGCTCCTGGTGCACATCCCCATCTGGGGCGACCCGATCTTCACTGTCAAGCTGGCAGTGCAGCTGCGTTTGCCCACCTTGCTGATGGCCAACGACCTGCCGACCACTTCCAGCATTGTAGGGGTATTGGGGGCGGGCGGCGCGCTGGATAACGTGGGCATCCCGCACAGCCGGGTGATCAATTACAGCGAGCCGGCCAACCAGCGGCTGGTGCTGGCCTTTGGGCGGGCGGCGGGTGTGCTGGACGCGCTGCGCGGCCAGACGCTGGGCCTGTTCGGGGGCAGATCATTGGGCATCCTGACCGCCGGCGCCGATGCGGCCCAGTGGCTGCGCCTGTTCGGCGTGGATATCGAGACGTCGACCAGCTGGAGATCAAGCTGCTGGCGGAAGTCGCTGTCCAGAGACGAAGTGCAGGAGCAGGCCGTCTGGCTGGCGGCCCGCCTGGGCGGCATGCAGTTCGACGGTGTGTTCACCTCGCAGGCATACGAGCGCCAGGTGCGCAGCTATCTGGCCACCCGCAAGCTGGCCGAGCAGCACGGCTTCGATTTTGTCGGCGTCAAGTGCCAGCCCGAGATGAGCGACGGTTACGTTACGCAGTGCGTGGCGCACCTGCTATCCAACGGCGATTTGGATGCCGCCGGGGCCAAGCCGATGCGGGTGCACGCCTGCGAGTCGGATGCCGATGGGGCGCTGACCATGCAGATCCTGCACCTGCTCTCCGGCGGGCGGCCGGCGGCGCTGATGGACATGCGCTGGTACGACCCTGCCCGTGAATTGTGGACGCTGGCCAACTGCGGAGCGGTGCCGGCGGCCTTCTTCGCCACGGATGCCGATCCGAGCGGCCTGTCCGCCCTCACCATACGCCAGCATGCCTTCGGCAAAGGCGGCGGCGGGGCGCTGGCCGGCGGTGGTCGCCCACGGGCCGGTCAGCATGGCGCGCCTGTGCCGCAAAGACGGCCGCTACTGGATGGCGATCCTGTCCGGGGAAGTTGTGCCTCGCCCGGGAAGAAGATTTGCAGCGCATCACGCCGGCCTTCCCCAAGGCCTTCGTGCGCACCTCCGCCGGGATGGATTTCCTGCAGCAGTTTGGCTCCAACCACATCCATTTGGTGCGCGGGCGATGTGGTGGAGGAGCTGAAGGCGTTCTGCCGCGATGGTGGGGATTGAGTATAGGGAATGGTAGATGGACCGAAGACCGAAGACCGCGATCCCGCGAGATCATCGCGGGACAAGCTCGCCGACCGCACCGCAGAGGTCACTGCGATACGACGCTCTGCGTCGTATCGGAAAGTGGACGCTCCGCGTCCGGGTGGGAGAATATCCATCCACGAATGGGACCACGAATGCACGAATGGAATCCCGTCCGGTCGTAATTCGTGGACGGTTGCCGACCGTCATCAGTCTTCGGTATCAGATCGGTGTCGAGTCGAGGGACCCCGGATTTCGGCTTCTCCGCGGGATCATCGGTCTTCGGATCTTCCGTCCGCACTTAGGAGGTAACACATGGAACAACACTATGCCGGTTTCTGGGGGCGGATCTGACGCATCAACCTGACCGCGGGGCGAGACCAGCGTGGAAGAGCTCGACCCGCAGCTCTACCGGCGCTACATGGGCGGGCGCAACCTGGCCCTGCACTTCCTGCTGGGCGAGCTGCCGCCGGGCATCGACCCGCTGGGGCCGGAGAACAAGCTGATCTTCATGACCTCCGTCATGACCGGGGCGCCGGTCGCCGGGCAGGGACGCCATACCGGCCGCGGCGCTCTCGCCGCTGACCGGCGGGCTGGCCGACTCGCAGTGCGGCGGCTGGTGGGGCGCCGAGCTCAAGTTCGCCGGCTAGGACGGCCTGATCGTCGAGGGTCAGCCGCCGGCCCGGTCTACCTATCGCATCGAAGATGACCGGTGAGCATCCTCCCGGCCGGCGACCTGTGGGGCAAGACACCGGCGGAGGTGCAGGACCTGCTGCCTGAGGCTCACAGGCGAGAAGGCCAAGCATGCTGCAGTGCGGGCCGGCCGGCGAGAAGGGGGTGCGCTATCGCCAACATTACCGCCGACCTGCGCAACTTCCACGGGCGCGGCGGGCTGGGCGCGGTGATGGGCAGCAAGAACCTGCGCGCCATCGTCGTGCGCGGCACGCACCGCAAGCTGCAAGCATCGCCGACCGCGAGGGCCTGAAGAAGGTCGCCACCTGGTTCGCCAAAAGCACCAAGGGTCACCCGGCGATCGGCCTGCACCACGAGCTGGGCACCGCCAAGGGCATCGTCCCGGTCAGCGTCTCGGGCATCCTGCCGACCTACAATTTCCAGGACGGCTCGTTTGCCGGCGCGGAAGACATCGGCGGCGAGCGCATGAAAAAGGTCGCTCAACGGCAGCACCGAGACCTGCTTCGCCTGCGCCGTATCCTGCAAGCGCTCGGTGGAAGGCGAGCGACGGGCGGTTTCACGGTGACGCGTGAAATCCGGCGGCCCGGAGTACGAGACCGATCGGCCTGCTGGGCTCCAATTTGGGCGTGGACGATATCGTCGCCGTGGCGGCCTGCAACGAGCTGTGCAACCGGCTGGGGCTGGACACCATCTCCACCGGCGGCACGCTCTCCTGGGCGGTGGAGTGCTTCGAGCGCGGCCTGCTCACCGAAGAAGATACCGGCGGGCTGACGCTGCGTTGGGACGATGCCGAGACCTATATCCGCCTGATCGAGATGATCGCCTACCGGCGAGGGTTTTGGCGACCTGCTGGCGGAAGGCAGCCTGCGGGCGGCGCTTGCCGGTCGGGCGGGGAGACCTGGAAGCTATGCCATGCAGGTGAAGGGGCAGGAGCTGCCCAACCACGAGCCGCGCGGCAAATGGGGCGTCGGCGCTGGGCTATGCCGTGTCGCCCACCGGCGCGCGACCACCTGCAGGCGGCCCACGATCCCTGGTTCACCAAACCCGGCGACAACTGCGCCGAATACAACTGGGTCGACCTGAACGACCTGAACCCGGTGGGCATCCTGGACCCGGTGCCGGCCGAAGACCTGAGCGCCGCCAAGGTGCGCCTGTTCGTCTATCTGCAGCAGATCTGGGGCTTCCACGATGTGCTGGATTGGTGCATCTTCACCGCCGTGCCGGAATTCCGCGCCATCAGCCTCAACCAGCTGGCCGAGATCGTGCACTGCGTCACCGGCTGGCGCACCAGCCTGTTTGAAGCTGATGAAGGCCGGCGAGCGCGGCGTGACCATGGCGCGCGCCTTCAACTATACTTACGGGTTTTTCGGCAGCCGACGACACGCTGCCGCCGCGCTTCTTCGAGCCGATGCGGGCCGGCACCTTGCAGGGCCATAAGATCGACCGGCAGGCCTTCGAGGAAGGCAAGCTGCTGTACTATGGCATGTTCGGCTGGGACGAGGGCGGGCGCCCTACCCGCGCCAAGCTGGAAGAGCTGAACGTGGGTTGGATCTGGCCAGCGGCTGCAGGCCGAGCGCCAGGCGCAAAAAGTGTACGCCATCTGAGAAGCGGCCATGCAGATAACCGTCAAGCTGTTCGGCACGCTGCGCCGCCTGTCCGGCAAGGAGACCCCCGGCCTGTGGGTCGGCGAGGTGCCGCCTGGGACGACTGTCCGGGAGCTGATCGGCATCCTGGGCACAGTGGAAGCGGAAGTGGCGGCGGCAGCCATCGACGGGCAGCCGGCCCCGCTGGAAGCGGAGATCCCCCCGAATGGGGTGGTGATCCTGGTAACGCCGGTCAATGGCGGGAGTGGCGGGAATGGAATCCCGCCTACTATGGCTTTCTAAGACTGCGCTGCAGCCGTAGGGCGGGTTTCAACCCGCCGGACTGCGCAGCTGCGCTTGGACGGAGAGCCGTGGCGCCGCTCCACGCAGAGCATTGGAGCGAGAATAGGGCGGGTTTCTTAACCCGCCGGACTGCAGCTGTCGCTGGGTGGACGCAGAGCGTCCATGGCGCCGCTCCAACGCAGAGCATTGGAGCGAGAAGGTAGGGCGGGTTTCTTACCCGCCGGACTGCGCAGGTGTCGCTGGGTTGGACGCAGAGCGTCCATGGCGCCGCTCCAACGCAGAGCATTGGAGCGAGAAAGGGTAGGGCGGGTTTCTTACCCGCCGGTAAAATTGGAAGGAGAATAACATGTTACAAACCTTGATTGATTGCCCCTTAGCAGAAACCGTCGCCAATACGGCGACCGATTACTGGAATGATTCCTGCTCGATCAAAGAGCTGACCTACGCCATCGAGCGCGGCGCGGTGGGCGCTACCTCCAACCCGTCCATCGTGCTGGATGTGCTCAAGCAAGAGATGCCGCTGTGGCGCGAGCGCATCTTCCAGATCATTGCCGAGAATCCCACCTGGACGGAAGAGCAGGTCACCTGGCAGCTGACCGAAGAGATTGCGATCAAAGGCGCCGAGCTGCTGCAGCCGGTTTTCGAGCGCGAGCAGGGCAAGAAGGGCCGCCTGTCGATCCAGACCAACCCGACCTTTTACCGCGACGCACAGCGGCTGGCTGCCCAGGCGGTGCACTTCAACAGCCTGGCGCCCAACATGCAGGTCAAGATCGCCGTGACCGAAGCCGGGGTGCAGGCCATCGAAGAAGCCACTTTCGCCGGGGTGAGCATCAACGCCACGGTGTGCTTCAGCGTGCCGCAGGCGCTGGCGGTGGGTGCGGCGGTGGAGCGCGGCCTGCTGCGCCGCGAAGCCGCCGGCCTGGATACCGCTCACATGTCGCCGGTGTGCACCATTATGATCGGCCGCCTGGACGACTGGCTGCAGGTGACCATCAAGCGCGACGGCATTCTGGCCGATCCCGGGCTGGTGCATTGGGCGGGCATTGCCGCCTTCAAGAAAGCTTACGCCATCTTCCACGAGCGCGGCTACCGGGCGCGGCTGCTGGCGGCGGCTTACCGCCATGTGCTGCACTGGACCGAGCTGGTGGGCGGCGATATCGTCCTGACCATTCCCTATCCCTGGCAGAAGCAGTTCAACGAGTCGGGCATCACCCCCGTCGAGCGCATGCATGTACCCGTCGATCAGCGCATCCTGGACGAGCTGTATGCGAAGTTCCCCGACTTTCGCCGGGCGTACGATGTGGACGGCCTGACCGACGCAGAGTTCGACCGCTTCGGCCCTACCGTGCGCACGCTGCGGGCCTTCATCGACTCGTACCACCAGCTGCAGGGCACGGTGCGCGAGTTTATGCTGCCGAATCCGGATGGGAAATGACGACCCCGCGACGTGCCGCCGGAGAAGGCGTCCGGGGCAAGCCGGGGCATCGCTGCGACGCTACGGCCGGGACTTCGCCGCCGATCCCGCGAGAGATCATCGCGGGACAAGCTCGACGACGGACCTATACCATCCTGCCGGAGGCATCATGGAAGCAACGCAAACGGGCGGCTTGAGCCACAAGAAACTGGGATTTGACCCTGGCTATCTGGCCGAGTTCGAGAACAAAGTGTTCATCGAGGGGGCGCAGTCCTCCCGCAAGTTGGTCAATTTTTTCGTCCTGCTGTTGCTGGCGACAGTGATCGCCACTTACGGGCTGCTGTCACAATCGACCGCCACGGTGATCGGGGCGATGATCGTGGCACCGCTGATGGCCCCCATCATGGCCACCACGGCTGCGGTAGTGATGGGCTCCGGGCACCGCACCTTGCGCTCGCTGGCCTTGACCCTGGTGGGGATCGCCGCCGTCATTGGGTTATCGGCCTTGCTGGCCATGATCATCCCCGACCTGACGATCTCCTTCGAAAACAACCCCGAGCTGGCCTCGCGCATCTCTCCCGGACTGTATGCTTTGGCCACCGCCTTGGGAGCCGGTGCGGCCGGGGCATTTATCGTCTCCCGCTCGGAGATCGCCGATTCGATGGGCGGAGTGGCCATTGCCATCTCGTTGGTGCCGCCTCTGTGCGTGGTCGGCATCGCCCTGTCGCAGGCAGATTGGTCTTCTGCCGCGGGCGCTATGCTGCTCTTCATCACCAACTTTGTGGCGATTTTGCTGGCTGGCGGCCTGACCTTCATGATCCTGGGTCTGGGCGGGGTGGCCATCCGCGATGAACAGGTACGCCTGCGCCGCCGGTCATTTTTCTTGATTGCGCTGGGCACCCTGTTGGTCGTGATCCCGCTGAGTATCACAAGCTTCACGGCGATCAAAAATACTATGAATCAAAATATCGCCACCCGAGTGGTACAAGAATGGCTCGCCGATTCCGAGAGCCGGCTATCCAAGGTGGTAATCGAGAATGAAACGGTGTTTGTCACTGTGGAAGGCACCGGCAATCTGAAACCCCTGAGGACCCTGGTAGCCGACCTGTCCAGCGCCCTGAATCAGCCTGTGGTTGTCAGCCTGCGAGTGATACCGGCATGGATCGAGGTCAGCGGGAACCAGGCTGCGCCGTAATACGCCTCCCCTGCCCAGGCAGGCAACTCCCGAACTTTGTGAGGGAGATTTAGGAAGTAATTGTAACCAGAAACCAGGAGCATACTGATGACATTATCCCCTTTACTGAACTACTACAACGGCCAGTGGCATGCCGCCGAAGGCGTCGAGACGCTGGACGTGACCAACCCGGCTACCCAGGAAGTGCTGGCACTCGTGCCCATGTGCGATGCGACCACAGTCGATTTGGCGGTGGCGGCGGCCCAGGCGGCGCTGCCGGGCTGGCGGCGCACACCCGCCGCCGAGCGCGTCCAGCCGCTCTACCGGCTGAAGAGCCTGATGGAAGCGCACCTGGACGAGCTGGGGCGCATCATCACCATGGAATGCGGCAAGACCTTCGAGGAAGCGCGCGCCGAGATGCAGCGCGCCATCGAGAACGTCGAAGTCGCCTGCGGCATCCCGACTATGATGCAGGGCGTGATCTCCGAGGACATCGCCCCGGGCATCGACGAGATTATGCTGCGCCAGCCGGTGGGCGTGTGCGCCATCATCTCTCCCTTCAACTTCCCGGGGATGATCCCCTTCTGGTTCCTGCCCTACGCTTTAGCCTGCGGCAATACGCTGGTGATCAAGCCCTCCGAGCGCGTGCCGATGACCATGCAGCGCGTGATGCAGCTGATCGATTCGCTCGGCCTGCCGCCGGGGGTGGTCAATCTGGTCAACGGCGGCAAAGCCGCCGTGGATGCCCTGCTGGATCATCCACAGGTGCGCGCCCTCAGCTTTGTCGGCTCGACGACGGTGGCGCGCTACATCTACAGCCGCGGGGCGGCCAACGGCAAGCGCGTCCAGGCGCAGGGCGGCGCCAAGAACCCGGTGGTGGTGCTGCCGGACGCCGACCTGGAGATGACCGTGCGCATCGTGGCCGACTCGGCCTTTGGCTGCGCCGGGCAGCGCTGCCTGGCGGCATCTACCGCCATCACCGTAGGCGAGGTGGGCGATCCCTTCACCCACGCCATCGCCGCGGCGGCGCGGGGACGAGTGACCGGCTACGGATTGGAGCCCGGCGTGCAGATGGGGCCGGTGATTTCGCCGCAGAGCAAGCAGCGCATCGAAGGATTGATCGCCCAGGCGGTGGCCGACGGCGCCGAGATGGTGGTGGACGGCCGTGGGGCAAGCATCGCCGGCTATGAAAACGGCAACTTCCTGCGCCCCAGCGTGATCAGCGACCTGCCGCCTCGCAGTGCAGTGGCCGCCACCGAGATCTTCGGCCCGGTGCTGAGCGTGATCCACGTCGAGACGGTCGAGCAGGCGATGGAGATCGTCAACGGCGGACAGTACGGCAACATGGCCTGCCTGTTCACCAGCAGCGGCGCGGCGGCGCGCAAGTTCCGCTTCGAAGCGGATGCCGGCAACATCGGCATCAACATCGGCGTGGCCGCTCCCATGGCGTATTTCCCCTTCAGCGGCTGGAAAGACAGCTTCTTCGGCGACCTGCACGGCCAGGCGATGGACGCCGTCGACTTCTTTACGCAGAAGAAGGTAGTCATCGAACGCTGGCCCAAGGAGTGGAGCCGGAAGTTCTAGGAACGGCAGACGACAGACGTCGAAAACATTAAAACACGAAGAACTCAAAGAAAGCACAAAGAAGCACGAAGATATTTTTATTTATTCCTTTGTGCCTCTTTGTGCCTCCTTGGTGGTCTTCGTGTTTTAAGGTCTTAATCCTTAGCGTGCTTAGCGACTTAGCGGTGAATCCTCCTTACCACCCGCGCGTATCGCCCCGCGGCTGAAAATCATCTTCCTCATTCTCCTGATCCGCTTCCTGAGCATCTGCGCACTGGCAGGGATAGCCGTGGCAGCGGCGGCACACGCCCCAGAAGCGTCTCGCTGCGCTCGTCGTACTCGCAGTTGAAGGCAAAATCCAGGAAGCGCGGCGGCAGGTGGATGTCGGGCTCCTCGCAGGCGCAGTGAGCTTCGTCCAGGCGGCAGACCGAGCAGATGTAGGGCGGGCGCAGGTGGTCCGGGCAGCGCCGGTTGGCGCTCAGGCTGGCGGAGAGCACCGCCGCCGAAGTCTGGACGCGGTTCTTGTCGCGGTAGGCATAGCAGAAGGCGATCCAGCCGAGCACATCGCGCAGGTCGGGCAGGTAGCTGTGACCGCGGCGCACGTTCTGCGTGATCAGCGAGTCGATGCGCAGGGCGTGATCGGTCCACACCCCGGCGCGCAGCAGGCAGCCCATCACGGTCAGCGGTTCGGGCGAGTCTCCATTTTGAGACTCTGTATGTTGTTGTTGCGAATCATCAGGATAAAAATCTGGTGGATCTGCAACAACATCAGAGTCTCGAATTCTGAGCTTTTGAGCTTTTGAGACTCAGCAAGTGGATAGTATAGCGGTTCGCGCCATCGGTGCTCCAATCGATCATCTTGGCCAGGCGGAGTTGGGTAAGGATGCGGCGGACCTGGGCGCGAGAAGTGAGCAGCAGCGGGATGAGCTGGCTGTCGAAATCGAGCGGGGCAGTGTGGCGGTAAGCGTTGGGTTCGGCGGCTGCGTATAGCCGGGCGAGGGCCTGCAGGGCGGCGGCGGGCAGGGTGCGATCCAGGATGGCTGCCGTGGGAAGTGGTGTATGGGCGGGCAGCGGCGCTGGGCCTGGCGAAAGGCTGTTCCGTTCCGGGGGCTCGCCCTGGGGGGCGGGATCTTCCGGAAACTCTTCGGTGGGTGGTTGTGCAGCCTGGATCAAAGCATCCCCTTCAGTGGATCAAACGAAATCATAGGTTCGAACGCCATTATATAATAGAACAGATGTTCTGTCAATGACGGCCTGGCTTAGCTTAGGATTTTATGAATAATACAAAAACTACCAGAAATATAGATTATATTTAGCACTGCGATACGTAGGTTTACGGATTGAGCAACCAATAATTATCGACCCCGCAAATTCACAACCCAAGGAGACGCGTGTATGAAAAAGACCACCTTACTCGGTATGCTTGTCCTGGTAGCCGTGCTGGCCACGGCCGGGATTGCCCTGGCAGCTACGGGCAATTTCCGCACCCATCTCAGCGGCGATAACGAACTGCCGCTGAGAGTCACCCTGGCGCAGGGCGAAGCCATCTTCCAGCTGAATGAAGATGGCAGCGAGCTGTCGTACAAGCTGATCGCTACGAATATTCAGAATGTCGTCGCCGCGCATATTCACCTGGGCCTCGAAAGCGAGAATGGCCCGGTGGTCGCCTTCCTGTACGGAAACGCACCGGCCGGCGGGGGGCGGCAAAACGGTGTGCTCTCTCAAGGAGTGATCACCAGCGCCAACCTGATCGGCCCGATGGCCGGCATGTCATTGAGCGACCTGATCAGCGCAATAGAGGCCGGCAATGCTTATGTAAACGTGCATACCAATGATGGGGTTGCCCCGACCAACACCGGTCCCGGCGATTTCCCCGGCGGCGAAATCCGCGGCCAGATCTTCGGGCACGAACACTAGCATCATCTCCAGGCAGTAAATCTACAACATGCCCTGATGGTTTTCGAGACCATCAGGGCATGTTTTTTTTACCTGTCTCCCTGGAGACGAATCTCTACCTGCTGTGCTAGATTTTTGCCACAGATGGACACGGAGCAATACAGATAAGAACGGATGGAATTATACAAGCTAACGAATCCATCTGGACTTATCTGCGTTCATCGGTGGTGAGTAGGGCGGGTTTCGAGCCCGCCGGGGTGTTGGCGGGATGGAAATCTCGCTGCATAAGAACCACAGGTTGACACATGGGGTTACAGAAAATTGAGGAGCTTTGCTGTCCACGAATGGGCCACGAATAGACGAATAGGAGGCTGGAACACGAAAGAGGCGAAAAGAACGCGGGTGTTTTCGTGTCTTTCGCGCCATTTCGCGAGCTTCGTGGTCCGGTGATTTATTTGGAGTAAATTGGCATGATATGTAGTAAAATCGATCTGCTATCCATGCTGAGCTGCGCGCCTTCCCTGGGTCGCGAGGTTGTTATCTCAACCTGAACCTGGCTCAGTTTTTCCTCGTCTCAATACTTGAAAACCGGAGGGTTTAATGAATCCGTCTCGCATTCGAAATGCCATGCTCATCCTGGCCCTGGCAGCCATGTTTGCCATGCTCACCCTATCCGCTAGCGGCGGCGCGGCGCAGGCGCCGGTTACCCGGCAGCATTCCAGCGAAAACCCGCAGGCGGTTCCGCCGGGCGGGTTCACTTATCAAGGTCTGCTTAAATTCAATGGGCTGGCGCATACCGGCGTATGCGATTTCCAGTTTTCTATCTGGAATGCGCTGAGCGCCGGCTCTCAAATCGGCAGCACGACGATCAATGCCAATGTCGGCGTGGCGAACGGTCTGTTCAATACCTTCGTCAACCTGAACCCTTCCTACCACAATGCCGCCTGGTTGGAGATCGCCGCGCGCTGCCCGGCCGGGGGCGGCAGCTACACCACGCTCTCGCCGCGCTCGCCAATCACTCCCGCCCCATTGGCCGGCGCGCTGAAGTACGGCACTTCGGTGCGTCCACCTACCGGCGGCACGATCATGAATGATGGTTTTACGGCGTTTACCAATGCTGCGGAAGCAGGCTACACCAACCCGGTGGCGATCGTCGGCTCGGCGGCGCAAAACAGTGGTGGCAATGCCTTCGCTTATCCTTCCGGTCCAACCGGAATCCTGGGCGCCTCCGATATCGGGAATGGTATGTTCGGTTCATCGGGCTCCGGCAACGGCATCTTTGGTGTGACCAGCTCCGGCAATTCTTCCAAAGGTGGCGTAGTGGGGCAGTCGGTCGCTCCAGCCGGCACCGGGGTATACGGATTCAATAATGCCACGGATGGCACCGGGGTATATGGATATGCCCCCAATGGCGCCGGCGCTTTTGGCGTTTGGGCCCAAAGCTCAGCCGGATACGCCCTCTATGCCCTCAGCACCACGCCGTGCTGCCAGGCTGCGGCAAGAATACAGAATTATGGCACTGCGGTAGCTCTGTGGGCGACTCAGCATGGCGGCAACGCAGCGATCTTCGGCAACGGCCCGAGCGGTGTGGTCGGTGAAGCCTCAGTCAACGGCGGCGTCGGTGTGATTGGGAGGCTGGCGAACGGTGTCAGCGGGCTGGCGGGCCAGTTCCTGGGCAACGTGGATATCACCGGCATTGTGCTCAGTCCGGGAAACCAGCTGCATATCGACCACCCGGCCGACCCGGCCAACCAGTACCTCAACCAGGCGGCGATGTACTCCCCCGAGATGCTCAGCACCTACTCCGGCAATGTGACAACGGACGCGGGCGGCTTTGCCACCGTGCAGCTGCCCGCTTACGTCGAAGCGCTCAATACCGACTTCCGCTACCAGCTGACCGTGCTGGGGCAGTTCGCCCAGGCGATTGTCTCCGCCAAGATCCAAAACGGGCAGTTTGTCATCCAGACCGATAAGCCCAATGTGGAGGTCTCCTGGCAGGTGACCGGCGTGCGCCAGGATGCCTACGCCCTGGCCAATCCGCTGGCGGTGGAGCAGGACAAGCTGGGCGCCGAAGCCGGGCTGTACCTGTTCCCGCAGGGCTACGGCCTGCCCGCTTCGCAGGGGCTGGTGGACCTGTACAGCGCAGCTGCCCAGGCGTATGCAGATCAGGACGCCCTGGATAAGCAGGCGCCGCGCTAGGGACGCTAAGAGGGATCTCTCGCAAAGACGCAAAGAACGCCAAGAAGAAGAAATTAAAATTTCTTTGCGGACTTTGCGGCTTGGCGAGAGATTAACTGGGTTTGACTTTGGAGAAGAAATATGAAAACTCGCAAGTTGATCTTGCTCATAATCCTGGCTGTCCTGCTGCTGGCGGTGGCCGGCGGTGTGCTGGCCCAGGTAGATTTACCCCTGGCGTTCGATATCTCCTGGTTCACAATCGATGGCGGCGGCGGTGCTTCCACGGGTGGTGCGTATAGCCTGGACGGCAGCATCGGCCAGCCGGATGCCGGTTCCATGTCCGGCGGCGCGTATACGCTGCAAGGCGGTTTTTGGGCCGGCGCGGCAGGCCCCGTCATGTTGAACATCTACCTGCCGATGATTAAAAAGTAAACATTAAAACACGAAGTCCACTAAGAAAGCACGAAGAATCACAAAGAAATATTAAATAAATTCTTCGTGCAACTTTGTGTCTGTACTCCCTCGCGCAACGCCGCGGGGTCTTGGTGATCTTTGTGTTTTTATGTTAAAAAGGCATGGGCAGGATTTCCAGGATATTTATCCTGTTCATCCTGTCCATCCCTGTATTTATGAATCAGACTCTTCTCAAGCGTACGCCAGCGCCGAGGGCGTGCGGCAGCCGACGATGGCCGGGGCCACGTGGATCAACGCATCGTTCTGCAGGGCTTCCACCATGAACAGGGCATAATCCACCCGGCGCGTCAGGTTGCTCTCCAGGATGGGATCGCCGACATGCTCGCTCCACACCGGTAAGCCCTGGCTCTCGCCCTCTTCAAGGTCGCTGCCGCGCACCACCGTCCAGCGGGTGTCGCTGGCAAATATCCGCCGGCAGGCTTCGATCTGGTCATCGATATCGATAATATGCGTGAGCCGGCTCATCCAGCGGGCGAGCTTCTCTTCCCGGATTAAAGACTGCGGGTAGATATCCTGGCCGTCCCGGCTGATATGCCAGCCGCAGGAGAAGATCAGGCGCGCCTCCGGCTGAGCGAAGTCCATCACCGCCTGTGCGGTTCCTGTGGCGAGGTGCTGCGATCCCCAGGGCACCAGCACCGTCAGCACCCCGTCACAGCCGGCAACCGCCTGCTGGATCACCCGGCGGTCGTTGGTCGCACCGGGGATGAGCGTGATGCGCCCTTTGAAGTCATCCAGTTTACTCACGCTGCGCTCCCGGCAAACGCCCACCACCTGATAGCCCCGCTCCAGCGCCTGTTGTACCATGTAGCGACCCAGCTTTCCCGAGGCGCCTATGATGCAGATCTTCTTTGAACTCATTGCTTATCTCCAAAATTAATGGTTGAATTGATGATGATTGTAGCAGATTGGGTCATTTGCCGGAGAAGTTCAGGCTCGTGGCCGCCGGTGCGATGGCGGCGGTTTTTTGCTCCAGGCTCGGGCGCGTGCGCAGTAAGACGATTCCCAGCCAGATCCACCACAGGATGATTCCCATCCCAAAGACCAATCCCAATTCGGTAAACGCCGGAAGTGCCGTGCTCAGGATGCCCTGTATGCCGATTGCCAGACCCAGGAAATTCAAGCCTTTAGGCAGCAGGCCGGCCCGCAAGGCCGCCCAGCTGACCAGCAGCAGCCATAAGCAGCCCAGAAAGCGGTCGGAGTGGTCGATTCCGGTCGTGATCATATCCAGCACCGGCTTGAGCGAGGCGGCTTGTGTGGCGTTGCTGCGGTAGAGACCGGCCAGCAGCTCCCAGCCGTACAGGGTGATAAATCCGCTGGCAAAGACCAGCACCGCCCAGATCAGCCCAAAGACGGTGGCGGCCAGAGCCATAGCCGGTGCGGCCTCCTTCAAGCGGTCGTAGAGCGCCAGCGCCAGGATCACCAGGCAGACCCCGTTGACCAGGTACATCAGCACATGCCAGATGAAGATGATCGTCTGGTTGGCCAGGAAGAAATCCATAAACTGGGTGAACGGCATGGCGGTGTCCATGAAGGGAGCCAGTAAGGTGACCAGCAGCCCCATCGAGACCAGGTAGGTTGCGGCGCAGATCAGTGCCGAGAGGCCGCCAATTTTTTGTAAAGACTTCATTTCATTTCTCCTATTTTTGGTTTGTCATTCTGAACGAAGTGAAGAATCCAGATCCTTCGCAAGCTCAGGATGACGGGGTTGATTGACCGAGAGCAGGGGCAGTCCCAGGTCACGCACTTTTTTGAGCAGGCCATGCAGGGCAGCCTGATCCGCCAGCGGACCGCTCAGCAGCGTGTTGCCGTCCGCGTCCAGCGTGATCGCCAGGCAGTCGAACCACGCCATCCAGCCGGCTTCCAGCTGTCCCTGCAGGCGAATTTCGTAATACAGTGCATTTGGGGTGGGTAAGTCACGCATTCTTGGCCTCATGTTCCTCGTGTCGTCGATCTGCCCATAGGATACCGCCTGAGGTGGGCAGGTGTCATCACCACATGCTGTGATTGAGGTGGTGATTGAGATGGTGATTGTTGGTAAATAAAAAGCCCCGCCGGTGGCTGGCGGCCACAGGCAGGGCTGGGATAATGATTTCGCGAAGCTAGAACAGATCGAGCTCTTCGGCGCGGCGGACGGCCGCCCGGCGGTTGTTGACCCCCAGCTTGTGGAATATATTTTTGGTGTGGGTGCGCAGGGTGTTGAGCGACACGACCAGCTGTTGGGCGATTTCAGGGCCGCTTAACTCGCTGCGCAGCAGCCGGAGCACTTCCAGCTCGCGCTCGCTCAAAGGTTCGAACAGGTCGGGATTTTGCTGGATGGCTGCTGATTTTGGCATCCCCGCAGGTTGGGGAAAAGCAGCCAGGAGATTGTGCGCATAGCCATAATATGGATGGCTATGTTGTTGTGCAAGGTTTTCAATCAATCCTCGCAGCGCTTCGCCTTCCTCCACAAAGGTGCGCACGTAGCCTTCCGGCTCGGCTAAAGCCAGGGCCCGTTCCAGCGCCGCCAGGGCACGCGGCGGTCGGCCTGCGCCTGGCAGGCCAGCGCCTGCAGCAGCAGGATCTGGATGGCGCTGCCCAGCCGGCCGCCGTTTTCTGCCGCCTGCAGCAGGCGGCCGAGCAGCCGGGCAGCCGCATCCAGGGAACCTTCGGCGATGAGCAGCCGGGCCAGGGTGAGGTGCTCGAACTCGGCTGTGAAGCGAATTTCATCTTCCGCGGATAGCCCTTGCTCACGCCTCCACTTTTGAGCCTCGGCCGGCCGGCCCTGCTTCAGCCAGAGGCGTGCCTTCAATGCCGTCACGGGACGCACATCCGGCAGGGGGCCGCGAATTTGCACATCCTGCGCCTCTTCCAGCAGCGCCAGGGCGCCTTCCAGGTCACCCTGCGCTACTTTCAAGCGCGCCTGAGAAAGGCGCAGCCGATGCGGCCAATCTGTTGTCGCGCTTTGCTCGCCCAGCTTCTGGGCGGTCAGCAGCAGCTGCGCTGCGGCTTGCAAGTCATCCCGTTCAAGCGAAAGCTCGGCCAGGCCGCGATATAGGTCTGCCGTCCCCAGGGGCTGCGGTTCGCCTTGATCGGCGGCCAGGCGTAAGGTTTGGCGGTAGCTGCTCTCCGCTTCATGCAGGCGGCCCAGCGCCACGCGGATATCGGCCAGTAGAAAGGTGATGCCGATCAAGGTTGGGATTTCACCACTCTGCTGCAGGTGCGTATAGAAATCGGCCAGGGAACGCTCGGCTGCCTGCAGGTCGCCGCTGGTATACTGCGCCAGCCCCAGGAGCGAGGTGGCCTCTATGTAGCGAACCTGGTCATCTACGGGGGTCAGTTCGAGGGCGCGTTCGGCATACTTTACGCAGCCGGGGATATCGCCAAGCGTCAGGGAGCGGTATGCCCGCGCCGTAGCGATCGTAGCCGGCAGCGAGCGAAATTGCACTTTATCCACCACGATCATGACCTCTGTCGGCGTATCCAGCCAGCGCTCGGCGTCCTGCAAACGGGCCTCACTGGCCTCCAGCTCGCCGCCAGCCAGCAGCGCCCAGGCGTACCCCACACTGAGCACCGGCCGCCGGCGGATCAGCTCGTCGGGTATCGCTCTGACCCAGCCAAGCCAGGTGGTGGATTGGTAGCTGATGTCCATTGCCGACCAGGCCAGCTCAATCAAGCCCGCCGCGCCCACAAGGTCCCCGGCGGCTAAAGCGTGGCGGATGGCATCCGATCGCAGACCATTCCGCTCGTACCAGGCGCTGGCCCGCGAATGCAGGCCGGCGATCTGCTCGGGCTGCGCTGCGATCAGGTGGGCCTGCAGCACGTCGGCGAACAGGTGATGGTAGCGGTACCACTGGCGCCGGTCGTCCAGCGGGACGACGAATAGATTATCACGCTCCAGGCTTTCCAACATGCCCTGACTGCCGGCCTGTGCGGTCACGGCGTCGCATAGCGGAGCGCTCAAGCGCTCCAGGATGGAGGTGTGCAGCAAGAAATTGCGCATGCTCTCGGGCCGGCGTTCGAGCACTTCCCCGGCCAGGTAATCGAGCACAAAGCGGTGGCTGCCGGTAAATGCCTGGATGAAACCGGCGTTGTCCTCGCGCCCCTGCATGGAGAGGGCAGCCAGCTGCAGTCCGGCAATCCAGCCTTCGGTGCGAGCTTCCAGAGAGGCTATGTCTTCGGGCGAAAGCTCCAGGCCCATCACCCGGTTGAGAAACTCGGCGGCTTCGGCGGGGGTGAAGCGCAGGTCGGCGGTGCGGATTTCGCTGAGCCGGCTTCCAGCCCGCAGGCGTGCCAGCGGCAGGGCGGGGTCTTGGCGTGTGATGATCGCCAGGTGCATCTGCGGAGGCAGGTGCTCCACCAGGAAGGCCAGGATGTCATCCACTGGTTCGGAGTCGAGGGCATGATAGTCGTCCAGGACGAGGATGAACTTGTCCGGTACGGAGGCGATCTCATTGAGCAGCGCGGTCAGCAGCGCTTCGACGGGCGGCGGCTGCGGTGACTGGAGTGCAGCCAGCACGCTTGCGCCAATCTCAGGTCGCACGGTCTGCAATGCCGCGACCAAATAAGCCAGGAAGCGGACGGGATCGCTATCGCCTTCGTCCAGCGACAGCCAGGCGACCGGCCGCCCGCAGCCGGCGGCCCATGCGCCGGCCAGGGTGGTCTTGCCGAAGCCGGCGGAGGCGGAGATGAGGGTCAGTTTGCGACCGGCGGCGAGACCCTCGGTCAGCCGCTCGATCAGGCGCGGGCGCGGGACAAATTTTGGCCGGGGCGGGGGGAGGTACAGCTTGGTGGCCAAAATGGTGGTGGGCATACATTGATTATAAGGTACTTAGTGGCTTAATGATTATAGGGGTACCGAGATCATTTACCACAGATGAACACAGAGAAGCACAGATAAGAACGGATTTTTTTATACATCCTTATTTCATGTGTCATCCTGAACGGAGTGAAGGATCTAGATTCTTCGCTGCGCTCAGAATGACAATCGATATTGCGTGGTCCACGTAGTGCGAGCAGCTTTTCCACCTGTGCATATTCGCGTTTATCTGTGGTTTGTTCTTTTGCTGTTTTAAACAGGGAAGGACAGGAATTCCAGGATATTTATCCCGTTCATCCTGCCCATCCCTGTTTATATCCTCACGCCACACTGATCACGACACTGCCTTTTTTGTGCCCTGTGTCTGCGTAGCGGTGCGCCTCGGCCGTCTGCTCCAAGGGATAGCGCCGGCCAATGACCGGTTTAAGGTTCCCAGCCTCCAGCAGCTCTTTGAGGAAGGCCAGGTCTTCTTTGCGGTCGGGCGCCATCGCGGCGATGACTTTCTTGCCGCCGGTCAGCGCAGTCCAGGCCATTTGAGCGAACTCTTTCAGCCCGCCTGCGCCGGCCAGGTAGAGCCCGTTGGGTTTGAGCGAGCCTTTGTAGCGTGCAAACGAAGCCTTGCCGGGAACCATATCGAAGATGACGTCATAGGTCTCGCCGTTCTGGGTGAAATCCTCTCGGGTGTAATCAATCACTTTGTCTGCGCCCAGGGATTTCACCAGCTCCAGGTTGGCGGTGCTGCATACCCCGGTAACTTCGGCTCCGTAGAACCTGGCAAGCTGGACGGCATATACGCCGGTGCACCCGGAAGCGCCCAGGATCAG
The DNA here is from genome assembly GCA_963744375.1 of uncultured Chloroflexia bacterium. Taxonomy (GTDB): domain Bacteria; phylum Chloroflexota; class Anaerolineae; order Anaerolineales; family UBA4823; genus CTSoil-045. The sequence goes on from CAVUTH010000005.1 coordinate 249,020, forward strand.
GACTTTTTGCCCGGGCTGCAGGTTAGCTTTATCCCTAAGGAAATACAGCGCCGTGGAACCCCCAAAAGGAATCGAGGCGGCTTCTTCGAAGGTGAGGTTAGCCGGCTTCATTGCCAGCATGGCGTCTTCGGGCAGGCAGATGTATTCGGCGTAAGCGCCATATTTTTCACCTGCATTGCCGAAAACCAGATCGCCCTGCTTGTACTGCTTGACCGCTGTGCCAACGGCTACAATCTCGCCTGACAGCTCCAGGCCAAGGATGGTTTGTTTGGGCTTTCTCAGGCCGAACATCAATCTGGGGAGAATGCCAAAGCCAGGCGGGACAAAGACAAAGCCGCGGGCGTTGCAATCTCCAGCAGTGACCGAGGTGGCATGCACCTTGATCAGCACTTCATCCTCCTGCGGAGCTGGTTTTGGAACGTCTTGCAAATGCAGGACATCGGGCGGGCCGTACTGAGTGTAGACAATTGCTTTCATGGGATCCTCCACATTTAGCTTGTTCGAACGGGTTGTGATTAAGGCTGGGATTCGGGATTACGCCACTTCCAGGCATACCCAACAATCAGAATAGTAAGCACTATTTCTACAAGACCAGAGAATATATAAAATACCCAGGTCTCCCCAACCAAATTACTGATATTGACCAGGGTATACACGACACCTAAGATGATGTTTGCCCAGCGATTCACTTTAGGCTTCAGTGTTAAGGATAGAAAAACCATCACAGCCGTAATCACCATCATTAGTGAGGCTACGAACAAGGAACCTTGAGTGACTGGAAAAGGTCCCATTCGGCCTGAGATCATTTCCTCTATCTGACCCGGCCGATATAATGAAAATATGTCGGCATATATGTACAGTAACATCAGAGCTACCCATAAGGCTGAGAGCTTCATCTTCACATTGATCTTCACATCTTCCATTTCGGTGGTCTTATTCATTAGATTTTTTCTCCTTATTTCAGGTGTCACCCTGAGCTTGCGAAGGGTCTAGATCCTTCGCTTTCCTCATTTCATTCGGAATTTCATCGCTCAGGATGACTCTCGAATTGCGTGGCCCAAGTTGAGCGAGCAGCAATTTTCAACGTTCTGGGTTAGTTTTATTGCATTGGACTGGATTGACCGAGACCAATGGCATTCCTAAATCACGCACTTTTTTGAGCAAGCCATGCAGCGCGGCCTGATCGATCACTGGTCCGGTTAGAAGTGTGTCGCCATCCTCTTCCAGGGTGATGGATAGGCCACCAAACCAATCGGTCCATTGACTATCCAGATGACCCCTGAGCCTGATCTGATAGATCAAGGGTTGGCTGGAGTCGGTTTTCTGATCGGGGTGGTCTGACATATCCGTGTACCTTTTACAGCAGCCATCAGGCTGCGGTTGCCGTCTGCTCAATGTACAGCAAATATACCGGCAGTGTGGTACTGTCGGGTAGGACCAAAAGTATTGTTATGGGGTATTGTTTTAGGGGGTGTTACAACAGGCCCAGCTGGCGGGCTCGCATTACGGCTTCAGAACAATTCTTGGCCTGCAGTTTCGCAAAGATGCGCAGGTTGTGCCCTTTGACCGTACTCACGGAGAGGACAAGCCGTTGGCTGATCTCGGTATTGGTCAGTCCCTGGGCGACCAGGCGCAGCACTTCCAGCTCGCGCTCGCTTAAAGGTTCGAGCATGTCCGGTGTGCTTACTTTGGCGTTGCCATCCGTCACTCCGGAGCGTTCGAAGGCGGACAGAAGTTTTCGTACATATCCCAACAGCGAATTAACCGGGCGACTCGACGGCGTTTCTAGCCGCGAGCGTAAATTCGCCAGCAGCCCATGCATCTTTTCGCCTTCTTCCACGAAAAGGCGCAGATAGCCTTCCGGCTCGGCCAGTTCCAGAGCCCTTTCCAGCGCCGCCAGAGCCAGGGGCAGGTTGCCTTGCACCTGGTGGGCGAGGGCTTGGGCTACCAGGATTCCGATGACGCTGCCAATCCTGTTTTGCGCTTCGGCGGCGTGCAGCAGGCGCTCCAATAACCCGATGGCCTGCAGGAATGCGCCTCTTTCCTGGCGGCGCTGAGCTTCGACCAGCAGCAGGCGTGCCAGGATAAGATGCTCGAACTCGCTCAGGTAGCCGATTTCATCGTCAGCCGACAACACCGCGCCCCGAGCCCAATCCTGGGCCTCGGCCAGGCGCCCTTGCTTGAGATATACGTTCGCTTTCAAGGCTTCGATAGGGCGGGAATCTGGTACAACGGTCTTTATATAGGCACGCCTGGCTGCATCATACAGGACCAGCGCTGCATCCAGGTCTCCGCGCGACTTCTGCCAGCCGCGCCTGGGCAAGCTGCCAGCGGTACAGCCAATCGACCAAGGTAGTCTGCTCTCCCAACTCCCTGGCTTTTTCCAGGTGTTCCGCAGCGGCCGCATCTTTCTCCCTCTCATGATACAGCATCGCCAGCCCCAGGTGGTGATGCGCCGTGACCTGCTGCGCCTGGCTGCCATGTTCTGCGGCAAGCTGGATGGACTGCAGATAGGTTTTTTCGGCTTCGCGCAGCTGACCCAGCTCCACCAGGATGTCCGCCAGGGCAAATGCACTGGCAACGACAAAAGTGAAGTTGCCTGCCTGCTGCATGCTGTTCATCCAGTCATCCAGGGCAGAGCGGGCAAACTCCAGCTCTCCGCAGGCCCAGTGGGTGATCTCCAGCATAATCGTAGCCTGGGCGCGCCTGAAAAAGTCATCTTCGGGGAGCAGCTGAAGCGCCAGCTCGGAATATTTCACCGTGGCTGAGAGATTACCCTGCACCTGGGCGTTGTAGGCGCGCGCCATGGCGATCATCGCCGGCAGGGGTTTTAGCTGCTCTTTATCCGCCACAACCATCCCATCGGATGGACCATTCAGGCATACTTCGGCATCCCGCAGTCGGGACTCGCTGGCCTGCGGTTCGCCCGCATCCATCAAGGCCGTGCCCATTTGGGTGCAGAGCACAGGCCGCAGGCGGATCACTTCCTCGGGCAGCTTCTTCACCCAACCCAGCCAGGCGGCAGTCTGGAAACGGTCATCCATGCCTTGCCAGGCCACTTCAGCCAGCCCCGCTGCTCTCTCAAAATCCCCGGCGGCGAGGGCATGCTGAAAAGCTGCGCTCTCATCTCCGTTCTTCTCATACCATGCGCTGGCCAAGATGTGCAGCCCGGCAATCTCCTCCGCGACGAGACTTTGCCCCAGGCGCTTGCGCAGCAGCTCACCAAAGAGATGGTGATAGCGGTACCAGCGCCGCTCGTTATCCAGGGGGATGACGAACAGATTGGCGTGCTCTAAGGCCTCCAGAGCAGCCTGCCCAATGCCGGTCGAAGTGCGTAACACTGCTTCACACAGGGAACCGCACATGCGCTCGAGGATGGAGGTGCGCAGCAGGAATGTCTGGATGTTCTTCGGACTGCTGCTGCAGCACTTCTTCGATCAGGTAGTCCAGCACGAAATGGTGGCTGCCGGTGAAGGATTGAATGAAAGCGGCAGTGTCCGCGTGTCCCTGCATGGAGAGAGCGGCTAATTGCAGGCCGGCAATCCAGCCTTCGGTGCGGGTTTCCAGGGATTGTAAGTCTTCAGCCGAGAGGCGCAAACCCATCACCCGGTTGAGGAATTCGGCGGCTTCGGCGGGGGTGAAGCGCAGGTCGGCGGTGCGGATTTCGGTTAGCTGGCCGCGGGCACGCAGGCGGGCCAGCGGTAGGGCGGGGTCTTCACGCGTGATGATCACCAGGTGCATCTGCGGGGGCACGTGCTCCACCAGGAAAGCCAGGGCTTCATCGACGGCGGTGGAGTCGAGGGCGTGGTAGTCGTCCAGCACAAGGATGAAGCTGTCTGGTAAGGCGGCGATCTCGTTGAGCAGCGCGGTTAGCAGCGCTTCGACGGGCGGCGCTTGGGGGAGTCTCGGAGTGCGTCCAGGACCCCTGCGCCAATGCTCGGGCATGAGCGTCTGCAAAGCCGCGACCAAATAGGCCAGGAAGCGCGATGGGATCGCTATCGCCTTCGTCCAGCGACAGCCAGGCGACCGGCCGCCCGCAGCCGGCGGCCCATGCGCCGGCCAGGGTGGTCTTGCCGAAACCGGCGGAGGCGGAGATGAGGGTCAGTTTGCGATCCGCGGCGAGACCCTCGGTCAGGCGCTCGATCAGCCGTTGGCGCGGGACATATTTTGGCCGTGGCGGGGGGAGGTACAGCTTGGTGGCCAGAATGGACGTGGGCATGTATTCATTATACGGTACAGCTAATATTTGAAATAGTGGGAAAATTAAAGGCAAACCTTTAAACACGAAGTTCACAAAGAAAGCACAAAGAGGCACTAAGATATTTTTATATTTCTTTGTGCCTCTTTGTGCCCTCCTTGTGCTCTTAGTGGTTTAATGATTTTTGCCGTGATAAGTCATTTACCACAGATGAACACAGGCAAACACGGATAAGTACAAATCACAGATGAAATCAGGAAAAAATTATTATCCTTTTCATCCTGTCCATCCCTGTAAAAAAAATTATCTGCTCTTATCTGTGTCCCCCTCCAACTCACCCCTCCCCAAGGAAAGTTCCATTGCCTTCTCACCCCTGTTCTCCAGCGCGGCTGCATTGACCATTTCTTGACGCTTTTGACAAAAATATTTCCCTTTTCTTGATATCCATCGGCCTACAATCGTACCTGGTTGTCGGGAGGAAGCGATGGATATTCTTGTTATTTCCCTGGTCGTCGTATTCATAATTTCGTGTTGGGCATGGCTGGCACTCTGCCGGCGCCTGATGGAGGTTCAATGACTCAAATTTATTGGCTGGCTGCCCTGCTTGCAGCCGGATTGCTGATCTATTTGCTGATTGCACTGCTTAAGCCGGAGTGGTTCGAATGAACATCCAGTCGTTCGGCCAGATCCTGTTTTATGTCCTGGCACTGCTGCTGCTGGCCTGGCCGCTTGGCCTTTACATGGCCGGCGTATACCAGGGGCGCTACACTTTTCTGGGGCGGCTCGAGCGGGTACTCTACCGTCTGGCGGGCATCGACCCGGCGACCGAGATGGGCTGGGTGGCTTACGCAGTCGCTTTGCTGACCTTCAACCTGCTGGGATTCGTGCTGCTGTATCTCATCTTGCGGCTGCAGGGATTCCTGCCGCTCAACCCGCAGCACCTGACCGGCGTCCCAGCGCTCCTGGCGCTCAATGCAAGCGCCAGCTTTGTCTCGAATACCAACTGGCAGTCTTATGGCGGAGAGACGACATTGTCCTACCTGACCCAGATGCTGGGGCTGGGCGTGCAAAACTTCCTCTCGGCGGCCACCGGGCTGACGGTGCTGGCGGCCCTGATCCGCGAAATCGTCCGCCATACTGCCACCACCCTGGGAAACTTCTGGGTGGATCTGGTACGCAGCGTGCTGTATATCCTGCTGCCGCTGGCTTTGCTCCTGGCGCTGCTGCTGGTCTCGCAGGGCGTTGTGCAGACCTTCTCAGCCTATCAGACGGTGGACACTTTGCAGGGGACGGGCACGCAAACTCTGGCGCTGGGACCGGCGGCCTCGCAGATTGCCATCAAGCAGCTCGGCACCAACGGCGGCGGATTCTTCAACGCTAACTCGGCGCATCCCTTCGAGAACCCCACGCCGCTGTCCAATTTCCTGGAGATGCTGGCCATCCTGCTCATCCCGGCGGCGCTGACCTTCACTTACGGCCGCATGGTAGGCGATGCCCGCCAGGGCCGGGCCATCCTGGCGGCCATGACGGTTGTTTTTGCCCTGATGGTTGGGCTGGCGGTGCGGGCCGAGCAAACCACCAACCCGGCGCTGGTCGCCATGGGGGTGGACCCGGCCGGCGGCAATATGGAGGGCAAGGAGGTGCGCTTCGGCGTGGCCAACTCTGCCTTGTGGGCGGTTGCCACTACGGCGGCCTCAAACGGCTCGGTAAACGCCATGCACGACTCGTTCTCGCCCTTGGGCGGGCTGGCGCCGCTGTGGCTGATGCAGCTGGGTGAGGTGATTTACGGCGGCGTAGGCTCCGGGCTGTACGGCATGCTGGCCTTCGTCATCGTCGCAGTGTTTGTCGCCGGGTTAATGGTTGGGCGCACGCCGGAGTACCTGGGCAAGAAGATTGAAGCTTTCGAGATGAAAATGGCTTCCCTGATCATCCTGATCCCGGTGCTGACCGTCCTGCTCGGCACGGCGCTGGCGGTCAGCCTGGAGGCCGGGCGAAATGCCGTGCTCAACCCCGGCCCACACGGCTTCAGCGAGATCCTGTACGCTTTCTCTTCGGCGGGCAACAACAACGGCAGCGCCTTTGCCGGGCTGAGTGCTAACACGGATTTCTACAACTTGGGGCTGGCGCTGGCCATGCTGATCGCCCGCTACTGGCTGATTATCCCGGTGCTGGCTATCGCCGGCTCGCTGGTGCGGAAAAAATCGGTGCCCAGCGGCGCAGGGACGCTGCCGACCCACACCCCCCTGTTTGTCGCCTGGCTGATCGGGGTGATCATCCTGGTGGGGGCGCTCAGCTTCCTGCCGGCCCTGGCGCTGGGCCCGATTGTGGAAGCCTTAATGCTTACATAGATTGCGTATAGCCGCTCGCACCAGGTGAGCGACGCAAACCGACTGTTAACCTGAGCTTGCGAAGGATCAGACCCTTCGCAAGCTCAGGGTGACACATGAAAAAGGTAAAGATATGACCAAAACACACGAAACTTCCCGGGCATTCCGGCGCGAGCTGTACCTGCGTGCCGTCCTGGATGCCTTTATCAAGCTCGACCCGCGCCGCATGCTGCGCAACCCGGTGATGTTCGTCGTCGAAGTGGGCGCCGGCCTGACCACGCTGCTGTTCATCCAATCGCTGGTCGGTGCGGGCGAAGCCCCGAGCTGGTTCATCGGGATGATCACGCTGTGGCTGTGGTTCACCGTGCTGTTCGCCAATTTCTCGGAAGCGCTGGCCGAAGGGCGGGGTAAAGCCCAGGCCGCATCGCTGCGCAAGACGCGCCAGCAGACCACCGCCCGGCGATTGTTCCAGCCGCATGACAGCTCCACCTTCGAGACGGTGCTCTCGACCGACCTGCGCAAAGGCGACGTTTTCCTGGTGAAGCAGGCGACATCATCCCGGTCGGACGGAGAGGTCATCGAGGGCATCGCTTCGGTGGATGAGAGCGCTGTGACCGGCGAAGTCGCGCCGGTGATCCGCGAGTCGGGCGGCGACCGCAGCGCGGTGACCGGCGGCACGCGTGTGCTTTCGGACTGGCTGGTCGTGCGGGTCAGCGCCGACCCGGGCGAGGGCTTTCTGGACCGTATGATCGGCCTGGTGGAAGGCGCGAAACGCCAGAAAACGCCCAACGAAATCGCCCTGAACATTTTGCTGGCCGGTTTCACCATTATTTTCCTGGTGGTGACCATCACCCTGCTGCCGTTCTCGCGTTACAGCGTGCAGGCAGCCGGGCAGGGTACCCCGGTGACGATCACCGTGCTGGTTGCCCTGCTGGTCTGCCTGATCCCGACGACCATCGGCGGGCTGCTTTCGGCCATCGGCATTGCCGGGATGGACCGGCTGATCCGCCACAACGTCATCGCCATGTCGGGCCGGGCGGTCGAAGCGGCCGGCGATGTGGATGTGCTGCTGCTGGACAAGACCGGCACCATCACCCTGGGCAACCGGCAGGCGGTCGATTTTATCCCGGTAAGCGGTGTGACCCCCCTGGAGCTGGCCGAAGCGGCGCAGCTGCCCAGCCTGGCGGACGAAACCCCCGAAGGGCGCTCCATTGTTGTCCTGGCCAAAGAGAAATACGGCCTGCGTGGCCGGGCATTGAGGCAGCGAGCTGGCCCCGAATGTCAATTCGTGCCTTTTACCGCCCAGACCCGCATGAGCGGGGTGGACTTCCCACCGCAGCCGGGAGAGGCAGGCGCCGGGCAGCCGGCGCTGTCCATCCGCAAAGGCGCCTCGGATGCGATCATCCACCTGGTGGAGCAAAGCGGCAGCACGCCCCCGCACGATTTGACCGCCATCGTCGAGTCGATTGCCCGCTCGGGCGGCACACCGCTGGTGGTGGCGCGCGATGCCCGGGTTCTGGGAGTGGTGCATCTGAAGGACATTGTCAAGGGCGGCATCAAGGAGCGCTTTGCCCAGCTGCGCAAGATCGGCATTAAGACGGTGATGATCACCGGCGACAACCCCTACACCGCCGCGGCGATTGCCGCCGAGGCGGGCGTGGATGATTTTCTGGCGCAGGCGACCCCGGAAGCCAAGCTCAAGCTGATCCGTGAATACCAGGCCGGAGGCCGGCTGGTGGCGATGACCGGTGATGGCACCAACGACGCGCCGGCCCTGGCCCAGGCGGATGTGGCCGTGGCGATGAACACCGGCACCCAGCCGGCACGTGAAGCCGCCAATATGATCGACCTGGACAGCAATCCCACCAAGCTGATCGAGGTGGTGGAGATCGGCAAACAGCTGCTGATGACCCGCGGCGCCCTGACAACCTTCAGCATTGCCAACGATGTCAGCAAGTATTTCGCCATCATCCCGGCGGCCTTTGCCTCCACCTACCCGGCGCTGGGTGGGCTGAACTTCATGCAGCTGGCGACGCCGCAGAGCGCCATCCTGTCGGCGGTAATCTTTAACGCATTGATCATTGTGGCCCTGATCCCGCTGGCGCTGCGTGGTGTGCCGTACCGGCCCATCTCGGCCGACCGCTTGCTGCGCAACAACCTGCTGATTTATGGCCTGGGCGGGCTGATCGTGCCTTTTATCGGCATCAAGCTGATCGATATGCTGCTGGTGGCTTTAGGATGGGTATAAAGCTGCTCGCACATCGTGGGACATACATGCCGATTGTCATCCTGAGCTTGCGAAGGATCTGAGACCCTTCGCAAGCTCAGGGTGACACATGAAATTAAGGAGTTAGTTATGAAAACCGTGTTGAAACCTGCGCTCGTTCTGCTGTCTTTCTTTGTGCTGCTGACCGGCGTGCTGTACCCCCTGGCCGTGTGGGCCGTCGCCCAGGGCATTTTCCCTGGTCAAGCCAACGGATCGCTGGTGATGCGCGACGGGCAGGCGGTGGGCTCCTTGCTCATCGGTCAGGGTTTTGACGACCCGCGCTATTTCTGGGGACGGCCGTCTGCCGCGGGCTACGATGCTGCCGCTTCAGCCGGGTCCAACCTGGGGCCGTCCAATCCTGCGCTGCAGGAAGCGGTGGCACAGCGCATTGCCGCGCTGCAAGCCGCCGACCCGGGAAATGCTGCCCCCATACCGGCCGATCTGGTCACGGCCTCCGGCAGCGGGCTGGACCCGCATATCTCGCCGGCGAGTGCGTATTACCAGGCAGGCCGGGTGGCGCGGGTGCGCGGCCTGCCCGAAGCGCAGGTGGTCGCCCTTATCGAAAATCTGACCCTGCCCCGCCAGCTTGGTTTCCTGGGAGAGCCAACGGTGAACGTGCTGGAGTTGAATCTGGCGCTGGATGGATTACAATAAATAGAGGCAATCCACTTTGACCACCGAGACACCCCGCCCGAACCCCGACCAGCTGCTTGCCATGCTGCAGGCAGAAGAAGCCGCCCACCGCCGTGGACGGCTGAAGATATTCCTGGGCTATGCCGCCGGGGTTGGCAAGACCTACGCCATGCTCGAGGCAGCCCACCAGCGGGCAGATGAAGGCGTGGATGTCGTTGTCGGGTTGTTGGAAACGCACGGCCGGCGGGAGACCGAAATGCTGCTGGAAGGTCTGCCGGCCATCCCGCGGCGGAAGGTCGAATACCGCGGCGTCATCCTGTCTGAGCTGGATGTGGATGCCGTGCTGCAGCGCCGCCCTCAGCTGGTGCTGGTGGACGAGCTGGCGCATACCAATGCCCCCAATAGCCGCCACCCCAAGCGCTACCAGGATGTGGAAGAGCTGCTGGAAGCCGGCATCGATGTCTACACCACGCTAAACATCCAGCACCTGGAGAGCCTGATCGACGTGGTTGCCGAGATCACCGGGACGCGGGTGCGCGAAACGGTCCCCGACCGGGTGCTGGACGAGGCGGCACGAGATTGAGCTGATCGACCTGCCGCCGGACGAGCTGCTCGACCGCCTGCGGGAGGGCAAAGTATATATTCCAGAACAGGCCTCGCGTGCCATCGAGCAGTTTTTCCGCAAGGGCAACCTGACCGCCCTGCGCGAGATGTCCATGCGCCGCGCCGCTGAGCGCATTGATGACCAGATGCGCCTGTACATGCAGGCGCGCGCCATCCCCGGTCCCTGGCACGCCGCCGAGCGCTTGCTGGTCTGCCTGAGCCCCAGTCCGCTGAGCGAGCGCCTGGTGCGCTCCACCCGGCGGCTTGCGGATGAGCTGAATGCCGAATGGTTCGCCGTGTATGTCGAGACGCCCGAACATGCCCGCCTGTCGCAGGCCGGGCGGGACCAGCTTGCCCGCAGCCTGCGCCTGGCAGAAGAGCTGGGCGCCCGGGCCAAAACGCTGCCGATTAACCCGCAGGCAGGCAGCGTATCGGGTACGCTCTTGCAGTTTGCCCGCCAGAACAACATCACCAAGATCGTCGCCGGCAAGCCGCTGCGCCCGGCCTGGCAGGAGCTCTTGCGCGGTTCGGTCGTCGACCAGCTCATCCATCACAGCGGGAGCATCGATATTTACATCATCACGGGGCAGGGAGATGGCAAACCTGCCTCAGAGACGGCCGCTAATCTGCCGCCCGCCCAACGCCGCCCGTGGCGTTACGCCGGCAGCGTTGCCCTGGTGGGCGCCGCCAGCCTGTTGAGCGCCCTGCTGGTGCCCCGGATTTCGCCTACCAACCTGGTGATGATTTTCCTGCTGGCGGTAGTGATCGCCGCGGTATACCTGGGGCGCGGGCCGGCCATCCTGGCATCCTTGTTGAGCGTCCTGGTGTTCGATTTCTTCTTTGTCCCGCCGCAGATGACTTTTGCTGTCACGGATACCGAATACCTGCTGACATTTTTAGGGCTGCTCATCGTGGGCTGGGTCATCAGCTACCTGACCACGCGTGCCCAGGAGCAGGCCGAGGCGGCCCAACGCCGGGAAGCAGATACTTTAGCCCTGTACGCCTTCAGCCGCGACCTGGCCGCAGCTGAAGGTCAGGAAGCGGTGGTGGATATCACTCGCAGCCATATAGAGCAAGCTTTTGGACGGCAGGCAGTGGTTTTCCTGGCGGAGGGCGAACGGCTCAATATCGACTCCCCGACAGGTGGCGGCCTGTCCGAAGATACCGATCTGGCAGTGGCGCAGTGGGCCTTCCAGCATGGAGAGATCGCCGGGCGCGGCACCAATACGCTGCCCGCCGCCGGGTACCGCTACCTGCCGCTCAAGACGGCGCGAGGCACCCTGGGGGTGATCGGGGTAAAACCCAAGGACCCAAAGGCATTTCTCTCGCCGGATCAGAATCGCCTGCTGGAAGCCTTCTCCGCCCAGGCGGCGCAGGCTATCGAGCGCGCCCAGCTGGCCGGGCAGGCGCGCCAGATCGAGCTGCTGCAGGCGGCTGAGAAGCTGCAGAATGCCCTGCTCAATTCAATCTCCCACGATCTGCGCACACCCCTGGTGACGATCACCGGCGCCTTGACGACCCTGGAGCAGGATGAGCAGCTGGACAACTCCGCCCGGGGCAGCCTGATCGAGACCGCCCGGGAAGAAGCCGAGCGCCTGAACCGCCTGGTCGCCAACCTGCTGGATATGACTCGCCTGGAGTCGTCCGCCATCCAGGTGAAGCGCGAGCCCTGCGATATCACCGACCTGGTGGGAGCCGCCCTGGGCCAGGTCGACGAGCGCCTGCAAAACCGCCCGGTGCGGGTGAATATCCAGCCGGGACTGCCGCTCGTTCCGATGGACTTCGTATTGATCGTCCATGTCCTGATCAATTTACTGGACAATGCTTTAAAGTATTCGCCGGAAAATTCGCCGATCGACATCAGCGCCGAAGTGCACGCCGATGAAGTCCAGCTGCGGGTGCTGGACCGTGGCATCGGCATCCCGCAGGAAGACCTGGGATTCGTGTTCGATAAATTTTACCGGGTGCAGCGTCCCGACCGGGTGATTGGCACCGGCCTGGGGCTGGCGATTGCCAAAGGGATGATCGACGCCCACAGCGGGCGCATCTGGGCAGAGCCGCGCCCGGGCGGCGGGACAGCGATTGCCTTTAGCCTGCCCCTGGAGGCGCCGTCATGACCGCCTCTTCCATGCGCATCCTGGTGGTGGACGACGAGCGTGCCATCCGCCGCTTCCTGCGCGTCTCGCTGGGCAGCCAGTACACGGTGATCGAAGCCGCCGATGGCCGCCAGGCGCTCCAGGCGGTGGCCAGCGAGCGCCCCGACCTGGTCATCCTGGACCTGGGCCTGCCGGATATGGACGGCGCCGAAGTCACCCGCCGCCTGCGCGAGTGGACGCAGATCCCGATCATTATTGTCTCGGTGCGCGAGCGAGAGGAAGACAAAATCGCTGCCCTGGACGCCGGAGCCGACGACTACCTGACCAAGCCTTTCGGTATTGGCGAGCTGATGGCGCGCATCCGGGTGGCGGTGCGGCGCTCGGCGACCCCCGAAAATGAGCCGGTTTTCCAGGTGGGCGAGCTGGTGGTGGACCTGGCTCACCGCAGCGTCGATGGTGCGCGACCAGGCAGTGACCCTGACTCCCACCGAATACGACATCTTGCGCACCCTGATCCAGCACGCCGGCTTTGTCCTGACGCACCGGCAGCTGCTGCGTACCGTGTGGGGTGCCGGGTATGAAGAAGAGACCCACCTCTTGCGGGTTAACGTCAGCAACCTGCGCGCCAAAATCGAGGCCGAGCCCAGCCGCCCGCAGTATATCCTGACCGAGCCTGGGGTGGGGTACAGGTTGAAGAGCCTGTAGTCAATCAACGATAAACTCGGATATATACAGATAAAAACAGACCACCGATAAACTCGGATGAAAGCTGATATGAACTGATTATTTAAATATCTATCCCTTTCATCCTGTCCATCCCTGAAAAAAACCCACAAAATCCTCTTTTATTTGTGTCTGTATCCGGTTCCATCTGTGGTTAAATAACCCCATCAGAAAGGCAAAACACAATGTCTCCTGGCTCGGAAATTTCTACTTTGGAGCTTTTCCTGCGCCTGGGGCTGGCGGGACTGCTTGGCTACCTGATCGGGTTGGAGCGGCAGTTCCGCGGCCAGCCGGCCGGCGACCGCACGCATGCCCTGGCGGCGCTGGGCGCGGCTGCCTATACCCTGCTCTCCCTGTATGCCTTCCCCGGCGGCGACCCGTCCCGGGTGGCGGCGCAGGTTGTGGTAGGCCTGGGTTTCCTGGCGGCAGGTGTGGTCATCCGCGACACCTCGCAGGGGATGATCCATGGGCTTACTACCGCTGCCGGAATCTGGGCGGTCGGGGCGATGGGTTTGGCGATCGGTGTGGGTTGGTACGCATTTGGCCTGCTGGTCGCAGCGCTCATCTTCCTGATCCTGGTGGCCGAGCGCCTGCTGCACATCGATGAGCGCATCACGCGCTGGCGAAAACGTGGTTAAATATCCCTATGCCTCCCTCCGACTCTCCCCTCCCCCGCAGCGAATTCCTGCGGCTGCTGGGCGTGCTGGGTAGCGCAGCCGCCCTGACCGCCTTTCTGCAGGCCTGCCAGCGAGCCGGGCTGGACCCCACCACCTATGCGACCTCCACGCTGCAGCCGCCTGCCGTTAGCAATCAAAGCGCCACACCGGAGCCTACCCCCATGACCGAAGCCACCCAAACTGAAGCCCCCAGCGCCACCCAAACCCCCACCAGCTGGATCGGCCGCGTTGCCCTGATACGCACCGCCGACCGCGCCGCCGGCGTAAGCCAGGCCATCGACCTGCTGGGCGAGAACCTCGTCCAGGGAATGCACGTGTATCTCAAGCCCAATTACAACAGCGCCGACCCGACCCCCGGCTCGACGCATATTGACGTGCTGCGGGCGCTGGTGCTCAAGCTGCGTGAGATGGGCGCGCTCAACATTACCCTGGGCGACCGTAGCGGGATGGGCGATACGCGCAAGGTGTTCCAGGCACGCGGCGTCTTCGACCTGGCGCAAGAGCTGGGTTTTGACACCGTGGTCTTCGACGAGCTGAAGGAGGCAGATTGGGTGCGCTGCGACAGCCCCGGCAGCCATTGGAAGCAGGGCTTCTACCTGCCCAGGACGGTCCTGGAGAGCCCGGCTGTGGTGCAGACCTGCTGCCTGAAGACCCACCGCTACGGCGGTCACTTCACCCTATCGCTGAAGAACTCCGTAGGGCTGGCCGCTCGCCGCCTGACGGCAAAAGGTCACAACTTCATGGACGAGCTGCACACCTCCTCCAATCAACGTAAGATGATCGCCGAGATCAATGCCGCTTATTCCCCGGCGCTGGTGCTGCTGGATGGCGTGGAGGCCTTCACCAACGGCGGCCCCGACCAGGGACGCACGGTGAAACCCGAAGTGGTGCTGGCCGGCCGCGACCGGTGGCCCTGGATGCGGTCGGTGTGGCCATCCTGCGCCTGTACGGCACCACGCCAGAGGTAAGCTACGGCCCGGTGTTCAAGCAGGAACAGATCGCAAGAGCGGTCGAGCTGAAGTTGGGGGTCGACTCGCCGGAGAAGATCGAGCTGCTGGTTGAGGATGAGGCGGGGGAGGACTTCGCGGCGCAGGTGCGGGCGGAGCTGCTGAAGGGGTGAAAAGATCGAACCGCTAAGCCGCTAAGGTCGCTAAGATAAAAACATTAAACACAAAGAGCGCTAAGGCTCCGCGGCGTTTCACCCCGGAGCAGTTCATTCGGGGCAAGCTCGGCGGGAGTACAAGCACGAAGGCAAAGTCCCGGTTGGTCTTCACCAGAAGGCACGAAGTTATTATTAAATTCTCTATTCTTCTTCGTAAAAGTTCTTCTTGGCGATCTTAGCGCCTTAGCGGTTCAATCTCTTGCCGCACTGGTTGTTGAGCGGGCCGGCTGCGTTGGGGCTTTTTGCTGCCCACGGTGACCAGGATGCGGTAAAACAAGAGCAGCAGCAGCGAGCCGCCGGCAAACCAGTAGAGGACGCCGGCCCAGACGGTTTGGCTGTCGGTTCCGCTGACCAGGCCGTGCACCAGCGCCAGGGAGAAAGCCAGGAAGCTGGCATAGTGCAGCAGGCGCCAGCTCTTATTGCCCAGCTGTTTGCGGATGTAAAAACTGGCTACCACGATCGCCCAGGCATAGAATGCCAGCTGGCCGATGCCCACCCAGACCGGCTTGTAATTCTGGTAGGCAAAAGGCAGCACCACCTGGACCAGGCCGGCCTGGATATAGCGGTCGCCGGTTAAGATCAGCGCATGAAACAGGCCGAATCCCAGGCCGAGCAGGCTGAAGTACTGGTGCAGGTCAAAGGCGACCGGACCGCCCGGCCAGGCGCGCGCCATCCGGTTGGTGATCAGCAGGCCGAAGACCATGGACAGCCACAGCAGGATGAAAGCTACGAAGGCGCTGCCGCGGGATAAATACCAGAAAATTTTGGGCGAGTCGCCCAGGATGGAGGCGCTCAAACCGGGCAGCCAGCGCGGCACGAATACCGCGGCCAGCAGCGTGCCCAGCACGATCGCCAGCAGGCCGATCAACAGCGTGCGCAGGCTGGCTACCGGGGTGATCTTATCCGGATCATTCTCTGTCATGACGCTCATAGTCAACTCCAAAGATATTGCATAAAGCGGCTGCTGTACACCAGCCGGCCATCCTTTAACAGCAGCATGCCTGCCAGGGACGGGCGAGCTTCCAGCCAGTCTAAACCGGCCGAACTTCCCAGGATCAAGGCGCATTTGGCAGCCGTTTCGGCTTTCAGAACGGTTGGCGCAATCACGCTGGCGCTGATCACGTCCGTTTCTGCCGGCAGGCCGCTGCGTGGATCGATGATGTGGTGTCGCCAGGCGTCATTCTGCTGCCAGCGCCGGTAATCCTGTCCGGAGGTAGCCACGCCGCAGCGCCCGAGCATTAACAGACCCAGGCTTTCTCCCGCATGGAAAGGATCGCGGATATCCACCGGCCAGGGCTCGCCATCCAGCAGTGGGCCGCTGATGGCGATATCGCCGCCGGCATTCACCAGCGCCGGGCCGAAGGCTGCCAGCCGCTGCATGGCCTGCTGAGCGGCCCAGCCTTTGGCGATGCCGCCAAAATCCAGGCGCAGGCCGGCAGGCAGGCGCAGGCTGGGCGGCGTGACAGACCAGGCGACTTCGGCCAGCGTGAAGCGCGGCAAATCTGAAGTGGCTGGGGCGTACTGCACCCGAGAGAGCGAGTCGAAGCTCGTCTCGTAGCCGGCGGAAACCAGCGCTTCCAGCACCGTGGGGGTGACCAGGCCGCGGCTTTCTCGCTCGGCCTGGACTGCCGCCTGAAAAACGCTCAACATAGTCTCGCTGACAGGGTGGCTGATTTCGGGGGCGTTATTCAGCCGGCTCAGCTCGCTCTCCGGTCGAAAGCGGCTCAGTACGGCCTCCCACTGCTCGAACCAGTCCGCTACTTTTTCAAGCTCCTGAGCGGGTTCAAAGCTTGCAGAGTCAAGGGCTGCCAGCATGTGGCAGCCCATGGCTCTGAATTCGTGCTGATAGATCATTGAGATGAACCGGTGCTGGTGACTGCGGCCGGTTGATTGGCGCGGCTCTGGGATCCGCCGCCGCTGCTTCTGGAAAAGCGGGTGTTGCCGCCGGCAGGCGCCTGCGGTGCGCTGACTACCACACCCTGCGCAGGCAGCGAGCCGGCCGGTTTTTGGGCAGGAGCAGGCGCCGAAGCCGGTTTGTCCGTCATGGTCAGGGCGGCGGCGGTTGGGATTAAGGTCGGCAGGGGCGGTAAATCCAGCACGAGCAGCTCCTGCGCCTGGCTGGGCGGTGTGGAGCTGGCCGTTACGCTGCTGGAGGCGGCGACAAACGAGCTGAGATTGAGCTTGCTGGAAAACAGCGCCCAAAAGCCCAGCGTAGAAGAGATGGCCAGTACGAAAATCAGGCGTTTTACATCGCGCATGTCGAACAAAGATTTGCGCTTGGATGGTTGATTCTTTTGCATAGGGTTCCCTCCGGGTGACGTCAAGACTTAGCTGAGGACTGCTCTGTTCGAGCAGGAGGTCGGGTGTGACGCTCAAACCAGCTAATCGTCGTCATCGTCATCATCGTCGTCGTCATCATCATCATCGTCATCGTCTTCTTCATAGCTTGAGGATGAGGAGGAGCTTCCCGAGCTAGTCTGTTGGCTGCCAGGGACGCTGCTCAGGAAGGTGGCGGAGGCAGGGCCCTGCAGGCCAATCACCTGCCCTTCCATACTGACATACACGGTGTCGCCGGAGCTGAACGAGACCTGGTAGGTATTCACCCCGGAAATTAAGATCAGCTCGATCGAGTAGATGTTGGTTTGCCCCAGATACTCGGCGGCAATGGTGGCGGCCTGGTCGGGTGTGACCTGACCACCGGCGGCTTGCTGGTCGGACAGTTGGGTCTGCAGCTCCAGCTGCTGTTTCTGCAGCTGATCCAGGCGGGAATTGGCCTGGGCGATCAGCTCCTGGTACTGCGCTTCGCGCTGGCTGAAGGTCAGCAGCAGATCCTGGTTCGGATCGACGGTCGCTTCAGGCAGCACCACAGGCTCTTCAACCACCGCGGCGGTTTGCGTTACCACGGCTTCGGCGGGCTTCTCGGCAGCCCGCACAGCAATTACAATCCCTGCCACGGCGATGAGGATGAAGGTGGTCAGTGCCGTGGATATAGCAAAAGCAGTTTTGTTCATGGTCGTCTCCTTGTTTCATTTGTCATTCTGAACGACGAAGTTCCGACCGTAGAGAGGAAAGTGAAGAATCTCAGATTCTTCGCTGCGCTCAGAATGACAATCGGTTTGCATGGCCCACAGAGTGCGAGCAGATCTTTGTGCTGATTAGAATATCAAACCAATCTTGGAAAGGGATTGAAAAACGCACTCATTATTCCAAGCCTTTTCCAATATTTCAGGGGTAGACTTAAGGGAACTGAGAGAAACCGATGCGTGTATTACTGATTGAAGACGATAAACGCCTGACCCACTTGATGCAGAAGGTGCTGGAGGCAGAAAAATTTTCTGTCGATGTGGCGCATGATGGCGATACCGGGCTGGAGATTGCCCTGCGCGGCGTGCATGAGGTGGCCGTGGTGGATTGGATGCTCCCAGGGCGGGATGGGCCGGCGATCTGCCAGGCGATCCGCTCGGCGCGCCTGCCGATGGCGATCCTGATGCTGACGGCGCGCACCCAGGTGGAAGACCGGGTGGCGGGTCTGTACAGCGGCGCGGATGACTACCTGGGCAAGCCTTTTTCGTTCGACGAGCTGATTGCCAGGATACATGCCCTGGGGCGGCGCTTTAATGACCAGACCGTAGACGCCTGGGAGCTGCGCGTCGGCGAGCTGGTGATGGATCTGAAGGTGCATACCGCCCGGCGCGGCGAGCGTCCCCTGGATTTGACGCCAACCGAATGGACACTTTTGGAATATTTTATGCGCCACCCGGGGCAGGTGCTCGCCCGTCAAAGTATTTTGGATTACGTCTGGTCGTATACGCGCGATGTCAAGCCCAACATGGTGGAAGTGTATGTCTCGTACCTGCGCAACAAGCTCCAACAGCCCGGCAAGAAAGACCCGATCGTTACCTGCCGGGGTGTTGGCTACCAGTTGGAAGTGGAAAACGCCTGAGCGATTATGTTAACCCGTCTGAGGATACAGCTTACACTGCTCTATTTGCTGGTGGCGATGAGTCTGGTGGCGCTCACCGGCGTCGGCTCTTATTCTTTAATCAAATTCTTCTTCCTGAAGGAAACCGACCTGGCCTTGCAGTACAAAATGGCCACCCAGTTCCGCCATTACGGCTTTGAGCTGCCAGACGAGCTGGTGCAGTCGGAACAGAACTGGGCCGGCGGCAACTCGCGCCTGGTGACGATCCCCACCACCGCCCAGGCGGCCGAGCAGGCCCAGGCTGGGGTGCTGACGCAGGCGCCTTCCCTGCCCGGCGCCGAGGCGGCTGCCGATGACGGGGAAGACTCGGACAGCAGCGAAGACGCAGACAGCCACGAAGACGAAGACGAGAGTGAAGAAGAATACGACAGCCAGCTGGCCTCCATCTTTGTTCTGCCGATCGATGCCAGTGGGCAGTCCGCCCCGGGGCAGACACAGGCCTGGCAGCCCTGGGTGCAGGACCAGGCCGCCATCCAGTCGGCGCTGTCCAGGGGCTACGATCTGCGCACCATCCAGCTAAAGAGCGGCAACCGGGTGCGCTTGCTCACCTATCGTACCGATCACCCGCAAGGACCGCTGCTGCTGCAGGTCGGCCGCACCCTGACGGAGGACGACCGGGTGCTGCGCAGTTTTGAAATTGGGATGCTGGCGATGGGCGCGATCAGCATCATCTTGCTGGGCATGGGAAGCTGGTGGCTCTCCGGGCGCTCCCTGCTGCCCGCTCAAATGGCCTGGGATCGGCAGCAAGCTTTCGTCTCGAATGCCAGCCACGAGCTGCGCACGCCGCTGACCTTGATCCGGGCCAGTGCAGAAGTTGCCCTGCGTGGCGCTCCGCAGGGCGAGCAGGCTGATTTACTGAATGATATCGTGGGCGAGGCCGATTACATAAATCGCCTGGTGGAAGATCTGCTCCTGCTCACCCGCGTAGATACCCGCCGGCTGTTGCTGAAGCGCGAGATGGTGATGCTGCCGGAGCTGCTGGAAGAGCTGAGGCGCAAGATGCAGCGCCTGGCGGACGAGAAAGGCATCCGGCTGCGGGTTGGCGAGGTGCAAGGCGCCGTCTGGGGAGACCAGACGCGCATCCAGCAGGTATTGTTAATCTTGCTGGACAATGCGATGCGCTTCACCCCGGCGGGCGGCACTATCTGGCTGGAGACGAATACCCGGCGGAAAATGCACCAGATCATCGTGCGCGATAACGGCGAGGGCATCCCTGCCGAGCATTTACCGCACGTCTTTGAGCGCTTTTACCAGGCCAACCCGACCGGCGAAGGCCCGGCGCGCAGCAACGGCCTGGGCTTATCCATCGCCAAGGGGATTGTCGAGGCGCTGGGCGGGCAAATGCACATTGAAAGCCAGGTGGGCAAAGAAACGCGCGTGATTGTGGAGCTGCACACGGCTGAGGAGTGACAACCTGGCCGACCTGCAACACGAGGGGGGCAGGCTGGAACCCGAAGGACGCTGGAACACGAAAGGCGCGAAAAGGCGCGAAAAACACGAAAAGACCATGGAAGGCCATGGAACAAGTATGGCGCGAAAGAGCGTAGCTTTCACGGAGTTAACAGCACGAAAGGCACGCAGACCACCCGATGATGGTTTTCGTGCTTTTCGCGTTCTTTCGTGAAATTCGTGTTCCAGCGTGCCTTTCGTGAAATTCGTGTTCCAGTATGCCTTTCGTGAAATTCGTGTTCCAGCGTTGTATGTGGCTTATTTTTGAATAGTCTCGAATAATTTGGGATTAATGCCAGTCTATGGTATTCTTTAAGTTGTATTAATTTACTGGCGGGACACGAGCATATCGCAAGGGGTAAATTTAGCGGTAAAAGAGTCAATATTTATCCTCTTAATAATCTGCGTACCTGAGGAGGAGAATTATGAAATGGTTGCGCTTGATGGCGGTTTTTGCTTTCTCCAGCATCGCTCTTGTATTTGGCGCGCGGCAGTTGAATTCCAGTGCTGCCGCTGCTCCTTACGGACAGTCAGATCGGCTTGCGCAGCTTAGCCTGGAAGAAGTATTTCCAGTCTTTCCAGCAGCCGGTTCCGCAGCCTCCCATACCGCTTCTACTGTTGCGCAACCGGCCGATGCAACGGCGCTGGTGACGGCCATCCCTTGCGGAGGGGTGTATACCACCACCGGGGATACCTTCGTCCGGCAGTCCCAGCCGGGGTTGAACTTTGGCGATTTCCCGTTGCTTATTTCACAAGACAGCTCCGGAAATGACCTTGAGCGCATATTACTAAAGTTCGACTCCCTCGCTGGCGCCCTGCCACCCGGCGCGACCATTCAGCGAGCCGAGCTGGAGCTCAGCCTCTACCAGGATCCGCAACCGGCAACCTATACCCTGGAAGTTAACAGCCAGCAGGATACCACTTGGGTGGAAAGCGGCGTAACCTGGAGCACCCAGCCGATTTCCGCGATCGGCTTTGGGCCGGTCACATACGCCATCACGCACACGCAGCCCGAAAACAGCATCGTCAGGCTGGATGTGACCCCCTGGGCGACGATGTGGGCGAGCGGTGCGATCACCAATACCGGGCTGACTATAACACCGGCAGGCGCCTCGGCGCTGGCGGTGAGCTTCTATGGTCGAGAGAACAATCGTGGGATGTATGCGCCGCGCTTGAAGATTTACTGTGCCCCATCCAAGACGATCATCCCGCTTGATTCTGTTCCTGGCAACCTGCGGCAGCTGGCCGGCTTAAATCGCCTGCAAGCCACTTCGGCGGTCACGTCAACCCTGCGGCTGGAGCGCGGCTCGCTGCGCTACGGCCGTTTCCAAATTACGGTTCCGGCGGCGATATCTACCACGGGGTATGCGCGCGCCAGCTGGTTTACGCATGTCTACAGTGACGCGCTGCGCTTGAACGACCCGGATGGCGAGTTGCAGCTCGTGCGGCGCTCGCCGGATGACCGGCACATCTTCTTCCGCCAGCTGCATTTCGGCATCCCGGTCTACCCGTCCGAGATTGGTGTGCATCTGCAGGCGGGGCAGGTAACCGGGGTTAGCGGCGCAACAGTCCCGGGGATCACGGTAGACCCCACACCGCAGCTAAGCGCCGAACAGGCCGAGACGATCGCCCTGGCGCTGGCCGGTCCGCCGGTGCTGATCAATGGCGACACACAGCTGGTTTACCTGAACCTGGGGCTGGTAGGTGCGCCGGACAAGGCTACCTACCTGGCCTGGCAAGTCAACCTGTCCAACGGGACGGGGGTCTTCATCGATGCCAACAACGGCGCGCTGCTATACGAGCAGGCAGACAACACCGGCGGCTTTGACCTGGATTTAAATACCGCCAATCATGACGGTCCCAGCGAGACCTGCTGCTACTGGCATTACCCCCCCTGGGCCTCCACCTGGTGGGGCGATGCAAGCGGGGTGACCTCAAAAGCCGACACAGAAGGCGGCGAAGCCTGGTGGGCTATCCGAAACGTGTGGGCGTTTTGGTATTGGACGCTGGGAACGAATTCCTATGATCGCGAAGGCGCCGAGGTTGAGTTGTACATCCATACGGGCTGGTTTGACGGAGTCGCCCACTGGATGCCTGATTGCGATTACTTCGAGTTCACGGATGGCTCGGCACACGCCCAGGATCTGGTGGGACATGAATATACCCACGCGGTCATGGATCGCGGGCCGATGCCGCACTTCGTGTATTCCTGGTGGTCGGGGGCGCTGTCCGAAAGCTTTGCAGATATCTTTGGCAACTTTGCCGAAGGGGACGACGACTGGTTCATTGGAGAGGACAACCCGAATTGGGGCGGTCGCGATATGGCCAATCCGGCCCGCGATATGATGTCTAAGACGGCCTGCCCGACCGGGGGAGACAAAGGCTGCGTTCACTCCAATAACGGCGTGCACAATAAGGTCGCTTACCTGGTCACTAAAGGTGGGCAATTCAACGGCTATGATATGAAGAGCGGCATAGGAACGCTTAAGGCAACTCTGCTGTTTTACGATATGCTCTGGCGGCTGACATCCAATGCCGATTTTATGCAGGCCCGCGAAGTGGCGATTGATGTAGGGGAGTACCTGATGGCCAATGAGCCGGCCGTGCAATTCACTAAAACGGATCTGTGCATCGTTATCCGTGCCTATGCCTCGGTCGGCCTGGGCAATGGCGACTGGAACTGTGATGGCAAGGAAGATACCGTCGGCACAGATAGCGACTATGACCACATCCCTGATTCATACGACAATTGTAAAAACGTAGCCAACACCGGACAGGAAGATTACAACGAGAACGGCATAGGCGACGCCTGCGATCCGAACTCCGACGGCGATCTCTATCCGGATCATCAATTCCCGGCGGTGTGCAGCAACGGGAACATGACAGACTGTAATGACAACTGCCCATTCACCGTCCAGGCCAACCAGAATGATTGGAATGCGAACGCCATCGGGGATGCCTGCGAAAACTCCGACGGGGACAAGATCACGGACGACAA
Organism: uncultured Chloroflexia bacterium; assembly: GCA_963744375.1. Classification (GTDB taxonomy): domain Bacteria; phylum Chloroflexota; class Anaerolineae; order Anaerolineales; family UBA4823; genus CTSoil-045. Next base: position 272,134 of record CAVUTH010000005.1, read on the forward strand.
GGATAACTGCGGAGCAGCCTATAACCCCGATCAGATCAAAAGCGATCAGGATGCCTGGGGAGATGTCTGCGATCCGGATGATGACAACGACGGCGTTCCGGATTACCCGGATAACTGTCCGGTCAACTACAATCCTTCCCAGTATGATCAAGATGCGTATGTCAACGGGAACTGGATCGGTGATGGGATCGGCAACGCCTGCGATTTGTGTCCGAACAGCCTGAATACTTATGACAACGACGACCCTGACAAGGATAATATGGCTAACCCCTGCGACCTGGACGACGACGGCGACGGCGTGCTGGATGACGGCAACCTGAGCGGCAGCGATAGCGATCATCCTTGCACCGCAAATCAGACGGCAAATTGTGACGACAACTGCCGGCTGGTAAAAAATGCCGACCAGCTCGACTGGAATAAAAACGGACTTGGCTCAGCCTGCGAGCATGGAGATCATCCTCAGATTAGCCTGGTGGATGAGTCGCATTCTTATGCCTGGATGCCAGGCGAGGCTTTCAAAATCCCGCTTCCGGGTGCCGGGGATCATCCCAATTGGGGCAATGACTACCTGGGGCTGGGCTATAAGGAAGCGATTTATTTAGAATCCAACGTGGATGTTTTTGCCGAGATCGTCAATAATTCCGGGGCGGTACTGGCCAAAAGCCAGCGGCATGGCGGCGACCTGAAGAAGCAGGTGCTTTCTTTCGAACCAGTCCCCTTTGTCTTTATGGGCGGGATGTCTTACAGCTCCGAGAACAGCACTCTGGCGCAGACCGCGACGACCATCCCCCCCGGCTGGATGCAGTATTATTTGCTGCTTTTACCGGTGGATACCACGCCGATGAACACACCAGTCACCGTTACACTGCAGATCTCGGTGGGTCCGCCGGTGACCCTGTTCCTGCCGGTGGTGAGAAAATAGTTTGGAACACGAAAGGCGCTGGAACAAAAGGCCGAAAAGGCGCGAAAAACACGAAAAAACCACGGAAGGCCATTGAACAAGTATGGCGCGAAAGAGCGTAGCTTTCACGGAGTAAACAGCACAAAAAGCACGCAGACCACCCGGTGATGGTTTTCGTGCTTTTCGCGTTCTTTCGTGGATTTCGTGTTCCAGCGTTCTTTCGTGGATTTCGTGTTCCAATATGCTTTAAAGCTGGCTGAGCGACAGGAATACCTGCCAGGCAGCCAATCCTGCGCAGACAGCGGTACCATTCCTGAATTAGATGATGTAGAATCCGGGTAATATTATGATCTTACAAAGGACATCAACGATGAGACGTACTTTAGGTCGTTCCGGTATTGAGGTAAGTGCTCTGGGGATGGGGTGTTGGGCAATCGGCGGCCCGTTCTGGAGCGGAGAGACGCCTCTCGGGTGGGGAGAAGTAGATGACGATGAGTCGATCCGGGCCATCCATGCCGCCCTGGACCGCGGCGTTAATTTCTTCGACACGGCGAACGTGTATGGCGCCGGTCATAGTGAACGGGTGCTTGGCCGCGCTTTGGCCGGCCGCCGGTCCAATGTGGTCATCGCCACAAAGTTCAATGCTGTGTTTGACGAAGCCACCCGTCAGGTAATGGGGTCGGATAAATCTCCCGCAGGCATCCACACAGCCTGTGAAGAATCCCTGCGCCGCTTGAATACCGATTATATCGACCTGTACCAGTTCCATGATAACGGTTACCCGGCAGATCAGGCCGCCTCGGTGCGGGAGACACTGGAGACCTTGGTGCAGGCAGGCAAAATCCGCGCTTACGGTTGGAGCACCGATTATATCGACCGGGCGGAGGTCTTCGCCCAGGGCCCCGGATGCACCGCCATCCAGCTGCAGCTGAATGTGCTGGATGACAACCCCGCGATGATCGCTTTGTGCGAGAAGCACAATCTGGCCGCCATCAACCGCGGCCCCCTGGCAATGGGACTGTTGACCGGGAAATACACGCCTGCAACCCAGGTTTCAATCGATGATGTGCGCGGCCAAAAAAGCCCGGAGTGGATGAAATACTTCAAGGACGGCAAACCCAACCCGGAGTGGATGGCGCAGCGCGAGGCCATCCTGGAGATCCTCACCAGCAAAAGCCGGACGGTGGCTCAGGGAGCGCTGGCCTGGATTTGGGCTCGCACACCGCTGACCATCCCCATCCCAGGGTTCCGCACCGTGAAGCAGGTGGAGGAGAACGCCGGGGCGATGGAGTTCGGCCCGCTCTCAGCGGACCAGTTGATCCAGATCGATCGAAATCTTGAACCGGATAGATTGATATTTCTTGGGACTTCTTCGTGCTTTTGGCGTTCTTTGGTAGATTTTGAAGTCCAGCGTCTTCTGCGGCTTACGGTTTACCCGCAATTTTCGTAGCAATATACTCCGCATCTTCCCCCACGCCCATGAGCAGGCCGGAGGGTTGGGTGTGCAGCCAGGGCATGCCGAGGAAGTATAAACCGGGATATTGCGTCACGCCGCGCTGCTGGAGCGGGTAGCCGTCCCTGTCCAGGACGGGCAGCTTGACCAGGCTGTAGTCGAAGGTGTAGCCGATTGCCCAGATGACGGTGGTGATGCCGGCTGCAGCCAGGTCCAGCTCGGTGATTTCTGCCTGGTTGTAGCCGTCGCGCAGCTGGGGTAATTGCTCTTTGGGCGCATCCAGGCCCGCCCGGGCGATATACTTGTCAATCAGGCCGACTAACTCGCTTTCAAATTGATCCACCTTCGCTAAATTATCCTTCATATCGGGTGCCATCCAGATGGTGTCCTGGCCGGCGCCGCTCAGCCTGCCCAGCAGGACGACGCCATCGCGAGCGAACTGGTGCAGGTTGATGGTATGGCCGCCATCCCGCCCGGAACCATGCGGGTTGGGCGCAAATTTTGCGCGAGGATCGGGCAGCATATCCACTGTCCGGTGCAAAAACCCGCTCATATCCAGCCATTCAAAAAGATCTTTGCCTCGGTAGCGGCGTGGGGCGCGGCCGGTGCTGCCGATGCACAGGTACACCTTGCGCCCGCTCTGGTAAAGCTCTTCGGCGATCTGGCAGCCCGACTGCCCGCTGCCCACTACCAGCACGCTGCCGGGGGCAAGCCCGCGCGGGTTGCGGTATTGCCCGGAATGGAGCTGGGAAATTTCGGGAGGTAAATTCGCACTGAAGGCGGGAATCTTGTGCTGCTGGAACATGCCGGTGGCGATCACCACGTTGCGCGCCTTCCAGCTGGAGTTCGAGGTTACCACCAGGTAGCCAGATCCGCCCGGGTCCGGCGCAACCGAGCTCACCTGAACATTGTATTGGACCGGCAGGTGAAAGTGCTCGGCATACTGCTCGAAACGGGAGACGATCTCCACCCGGCGCATAAAGCCGCCCGGCTCGCCATCCTCGTACTCGGCGCCCGGCAGGCGAAAAGTCCAGTTTGGCGTGACCAGGGTAAAGGAGTCCCAACGGTCGTTGCGCCAGGCATCGCCGGGCTGGGCGGCGCGTTCCAGGACGATATGCTCGCGGCCGCGCTGGGTCAGGTGGTAGCTGGCTGCCAATCCCGCCTGACCGCCGCCAACAATCAACGTGTCGATACTCTTGATCATCTACCCCTCCCACATTGGAATATGTGTCGCCTCAAAGACAAGTTGGTATTAATGGATATTACAGACAGATTATATCAGTTATGGAGTTGAAAACATAAAAACACACAGGGACCTGGAACACGAATGAGGCGAAAAGGCTCTGGAACACGAAAGAGGCGAAAGGTCTGTGGAACACGAAAGACGCGAAAGACCGAAAAACACGAAATTTCCCCGGATGGTTTTTCGCGTCTTTCGCGTACTTTCGTGGGTTTCGCGTTCCAGCGTTTTTCGCGTTCCTGCTTGCTTTAAATCAACAAGAAGACGACGCCCCCGGCAGCCAGCAGGGCCGCGTAAGACAGAACGGCGTGGGCAAGCTTAAGTTTGGGCTTGCCCTCACCGGGGCGTGAGAGCACCGCCCCCGTGGCGAAGAGCGCCACCACCAGCCCTGCCAGCAGGACGGTCAGCAGCAGCAGGGCTGCGGTCGTATCCCCGGCTTTGAGCAGCGGGTACAGCCGCACGCCCGCCAGGATGACCGCCCCCAGCGCCAGGAACTTGTGCACGTTGAAGCGGATCGGGCTGATCGGCCGCCCAGCGCGGCTAACCCAGTAGCCGGCCAGGAGGGTGAAAAGGAATAGGATTAGAATAAATATGGGTCCCACAATATACACTCCTTTGAAGAAAAAACATTAAAACACGAAGTTCGCAAAGGAAGCACGAAGAAGCACAAAGGTATTTATAAAAATTTCTTAGTGCCTCTTCGTGCCTTCTTGGTGGGCTTTGTGTTTAATCTTTTAACAGCTCACGGATGGCCAGTTCGGCGGCGAGCTGCTCGGGGGAGTGGAAGTGGATGGTCTGGAAGCCCAGGTTTTGGGCGGCGGCGATGTTGGCGGCCGAGTCGTCGATCAACAGGCACTCGCTCGCCGGGCGGCCGACCTGCGCCAGAAGCAGCTCGAAGATGCGCCGGTCGGGCTTGGCCACCCCTACCGCCCCCGAGATGACGATGTAGTCGAACCAGGCGAAGAACTCGTAATCCGGGCGCACCAGCTCGAACTTCTCATCCGGCCAGTTGCTCAGGCCGTACAGCGGGTAGCCGAGGGCCTTCAATTGGCGCAAGATTTCCACCGACCCGGGGATGCTGCCGCTGAGCAACTCGGGGTAGCGCTGGTCGTAAGCCTGGATCAGCTCGCAGTACTGCGGATGGCGGGCGCACAGCTCGGCCACCGCCAGCGAAAAGGGCCGCCCGGCGTCCTGCAGCTGGTTCCATTCGGAAAAGCCGACCTCGGCCAGGAAGCGCTCCATGCCGGCTTCGTCGCCGTTGAACAGCTTGCGGTACAGATAGCGGGGGTTCCAGTCCATTAACACCCCGCCAAAGTCAAAGACGATGGCGGGTGCGGGGGCTGTGGAATTGGGGGCTGCCATGCGGACGGCCGGGTCAGTCTTCTTCGACCACCACCTGGATGGTCAACTCGATCTCCTGGATGGACTGGCACAGCGGGTTAGTCATTGCCGAACGCACCAGCAGCTCATTGATGCGGTTGCTGGCCAGGCGGCGCTCGTCCTTCACGAAGATCAAATCGAGCAGGTCGACGGCCCTTATCAGGCTGAGGAAGGCTACTTCGGCTGAACCGGCTTCAAGATCGGCCAGCACGATATCGCGCAGCCGGCGCTTGAGCCAGTATTTGGTCGAACCGTTGCCTTCCGGGTGCAAGGGTGAGGGCACTACCCAGTTCAGGTGATCTTCATCGATCGTCAGGATGCCCTTCTCGACCAGGCTTTCAACCAGCCGCTTGCGGTAGCTGTCCGTCTTGGGGGTAAAGGCGTTGATCCAATAGCCCACTTTTCGGGCTTTCTCGGATTCTTTGATGGCGGCCAGGGCTTCGTCTGCCAGGCCGTCCGCAGACGGCTCGGCGTCCAGCACATTGACGCGGTGGTTTTTATCGACCTCGATTTTTGCATGCAGCGCCAGCTGGATCAGCAGGGCGCCGGCCAGCCCGACCTTCAGCCTATCGCCGGCCGCGCCAATATAAGTGCCTTTTTCCTGGTGAATGGTGAGTAATAAAAGTTCTTCGGGCAACGTGAAAGTCATTTATAAAGCCTTTCGGTTGTACATTTCTTTGAACATAGATTAATGAAAAATTATACCTGATTCTGGAAATGAAAACAAATTGTTAACCACTTCTTGATAGGTTCTTAATATCTCCCCGCTAGAATCAGAACATCTTCTCCTTCTAAAGGCTTCACGCACCGGGTGGTCGGTCCCCCGGTGCGGGGGAGCCAATAAAATCCCAGGAGCCGCCCGGATCTGGCCTCAGTCCTCCGGCGGCACCTGTTTTTTAATTTAACGGTCTCCGTAGGGGCGAGAAAAACCATGTGTGTTCCTGGAAGGTTATCTGCATATAATTATATTGAGCACGCAATTTGCATGTGATTATTGTGTTCAATCATTCCATGTGTTCTCTAATCACCTTCTCCTGACGTCAGGGTGTGCTGCATGAACCGGCAATATGCCTACACGCCTTACCTCTGGCTCGCATTAAGTAACTTCCTGTTCCTGCTGCTGCTGGCGGGCTACTGCTGGCGCCGGCGTACGGTTCCCGGCGCGATTCCCTTGATGATCGGCTGCTTACTTGGGGCGGCGATCTTTGCCGGTTCTGCGCTGGAGCATATGGCGGTGGCTGAGGCGACCAAGCTCTTCTGGTATAAGGTTCAGGCCGTCCTGATGCTGCCGGTGGTTACCGCCCTGTTTTGTTTCCTGCTGGAATATGCCTGGCCCGGGCGCTGGTTGAGCCGCCGCAACCTGATCTTGCTGGCGATTGTACCGGTCATTTCCGCCGTCCTGGTGCTGACCAATGATCTTCATCACCTGTTGTGGCGCAGCATGTATGTCAATGGCGCGGTGCTGGTGGAATATGGCCTGATAGGCTGGCTGAATTTGGTCTACAGCTTTTTCATCCTGGGAGGGATCAGCCTGGTTGTCTTTGGCTGGCTGTTCCTGCATTCTCCCCAGCAGCGCTGGCCGATCGCCTTGATGGTAGCCGGCCAGCTTGGCGGCCACCTGGGCTATGTCCTGGCCCGCACCCAGGTTCCGGCTACAAATCAGCCGATTGCACTGCTGGCGATGTCCTTTGAGTTTTTGATGTACGCCCTGGCATTTTTCGGTTTTGGCATCCTCGACCCGATCCCGCTGGCGCGCAACATGGCCATCGAACAGCTGCACGCCGGGATATTGGTGCTGGATCCCCAGGGCAGGATCGTCAGCTCGAACCCGGCCGCGGAGCAGATATTCGCCGCGCAGCCCGGCCGCCTGAAGGGACAGCTTCTGAACGAGCTGCTGCCGGCCTGCGCGGACCGGCTGAGCAGCGCAGGCGACGGAGCGGAGCAGGAGATCGTCTTGCACCCCGGGCAGGAGAGCCATCACTACACCCTGGCCGTCTCGCAGCTTAATGATTGGCGCGGCCTGGATATTGGGCGCCTGCTGATGCTGCAGGATATCACCGAGCAGCGGCGCAACCAGGCTATGCTGCTCGAGCAGCAGCGGGTGGTGGCGACGCTGAGCGAGCGCGAGCGTTTGGCGCGCGAGCTGCATGACAGCCTGGGGCAGGCCCTGGCTGCCGCCCACCTGCAGGCCAGCACCGCCCGGCTGCTCTACGACAGGGGCGAAGCAGCCCAGGTGGGCGAGTATCTGGAACTCCTGACGGACACTACCTTGCAGGCGGAGGCCGACATGCGTGAGTTCCTGCTGGGAGCGCCATCCATCGGCTCGGCCGACCATGCATTCTTCCCCTGCCTGCGCGAGTACCTCGAGCGCTTTACCCGCCAATACCGCCTGCCGGTTGCGCTCAGCCTGCCGCCGGATGTGGAAGAGCAGGATCTGCCGCAGACGGTTGCGATCCAATTGCTGCGCATCATCCAGGAAGCGCTCTCGAACGTACGCAAGCATGCCGGGTCAGCCGGCGCCTGGCTCACATTTTCCATCAGCGGCGGCATGCTGCAAGCCGCCATCTGCGACGAAGGCCAGGGCTTCGAGCCGGCGGCGCGATCCGGCAGCCTGGCGAACGGCTTTGGACTGCATTCCATGCGCGAGCGGGCTGAATCGCTGGGCGGCAGCCTGGCGGTCATTTCGCATCCCGGCCGGGGGACACAGGTAGTGGTGCGTGTGCCGCTGACCGGGGAAAGGGCGCCGGATTTGCCTGTGCTGGCGATGAGTAGATAGGAGATCCTGTGCGGATATTACTGGTCGACGATCATACCCTTTTCCTGCAGTCGCTCAAGATGCTGCTGGCCGCCAACCAGTACCAGGTGGTTGGCACGGCCGGCGATGGGCGGGAAGCGCTCAAACAGGCGCGCCTGCTCTCGCCGGAGCTGATCCTGATGGACATCGAGATGCCGGTTTACGATGGGCTGGCGGCGACTCGCCTGATCAAGGCCGAGATGCCCGGGATCAAGATTGTCATGCTGACTGTCTCGTCCAGCGACGACAACCTGTTCGAGGCGGTGAAGAGCGGGGCGAGCGGCTATTTGCTCAAGAGCCAGCCTGCCGAGCGTTTCCTGGAGCTGCTTGGCCAGGTGGAGCAGGGTGGGGCGGCGCTGCCGCCTGAGCTGGCAGCCCGGCTGCTGGCGGAGTTTGCCCGCCAGGCGCAGCACCTCGAAAGCTCGCCGCTCAACTCTTCCGCCGATCTTACCGACCGGCAGCGGGAAATCCTCACCCTGGTTGCCCAGGGCCTGACCTACCCGCAGGTGGGCGAGACCCTGTTCCTGAGCGTCCCAACGGTTCGCTATCATATGGGCCAAATCCTGGAGCGCTTGCATCTGGAAAACCGTGCCCAGGTGATCGCTTACGCCGCCCGCCACGGGCTGACTTCATAGCTTCCACTGTCCCTAGACTATCGTTTGCGATAGTGACAGCCGGCCTCTCTTCTGCTAAGGTTTGATCATGCAGGGAGAGTTTTTCTTTAAAGAGAGGCGCTATGGCTGCTCATTCCTGTGTGGTGCTGTATGGCAATTCCGTATTCCTCGCCGGGATCAAGGCCGAGTTCGAGCGCGAGCCGGGGCTTGAGCTGATCGTGCTGGATGCCGGCTCGCCGCAGGCGGTGGCAAGCATCCGCGAGCACCAACCGCAGGCCTTGCTCTTCGACATGGCGGAGGGACAGCCGGATTTCGCCCTGGCCTTGCTGCGCGAGCAGCCCGGCCTGCTGCTGATCGGGGTAGACCCCGCCAGCGTTGCGCTGCTGGTGTTGTCCAACCAGCCGACACAGGTTATGAACCTGGCCGACCTGATCGAGCTCACTCGCAGCCGGAGCGAGGCGGGAAAGGAGCGTAATGGAGAGGAGTAAATGTTGTTACAACCGGGTGTCATGAAGAGCTTGCGAAGCAGCCAGACCATTCACTTCGCTGAGTACAGATGAAGAAGCTGCTCGCACACGTGGCTAACGCAAACGCATGTCATCCTGAACGACGAAGTTCCGAATGAAGTGAGGAAAGTGAAAGATCTGGATTCTTCCCTCGCTCGGAATGACACATGAAACAAGGAGAATGCCATGAAAAATGTGTTTCGCATGCTTGTACTTGTCGTCATCCTGGCCATTGCCGCGTCGACCGTCTTGGCGGCGGATGATGAGCCGGGAGCGCCATACATCCCCGAAGCGGTGCCGGTCGAGCCCACCCTGCTGGCGGCGTATGAGGGTTTTTACCCGCCTGCAGTCATCCAGGTAACCGATGGCGTTTGGGTGGCCCGCGGCTACAACCGAGACAACCCGGCATTGATTGAGGGCAGCAACGGCCTGATCGTCGTCGACCCGGGGGAGAGCATTGAGGCGGGAGAGCGGGTCAAAGCGGCTTTCAATGCCGCGTTGAATAATATCTTCGACCGCAAACCGGTCAAAGCCATCATCTACACCCACCACCACGACTGCCATGTGAACGGCGCCGCCGCCTTTGCGGATGAACACACCGAGATCATCGGTCACGAAAACCTGCTCAGCTCCATGTTCAGCGAGTGGTTTGGCCCGGTCTTTCCATCGCGAGCCGAAGGCGCGATCAAGATGGGAGGGATCCTGTTCCTGGACGCTCCCGTTGAGGAAGGTGAAGGCTGGTATGTAGGCTACGGTATCGCTGCACCGCAGTATATGGGAGCTTCGGGCTTCTTGCCGCCAACCACATCTGTCAAGGCGGAGCTCAAGCGGACCATCGCCGGCGTCGAGATCCATCTCATCCCGGTGGCCGGTGAGACGCAAGATGTGCTTCTGGTATGGCTGCCCCACAAGCAAGTCCTGATTGAGATTGCCATCCTGTATGAGGCTTTTCCGGCAATTTCAACCATGCGCGGCAGCCGCCAGCGCGATCCGCTGGATTACGTCAACAGCCTGAAGATCGCCAGGAGCCTGAATCCCGAATACCTGGTGGCGCTGCACGGCGCCAATCCGGTCACATCCGGGGAAGATGAAGTGCGCCAGTACCTCACGAACTTCAGTGACGCTATCCAGTATATCAACGACCAGACGGTGCAGTACCTGAACCGGGGCCTGACCGCGGGAGAGATGAAGGACTTGATTGTGCTGCCGCCGCATCTCGCCTCCAGCCCCTACCTGCAGCAGATTTATGGCTCAAAAGATTGGAACATCTTCCACATCTTCCGCTACTACCGGGGCTATTACACCGGCGAAGTCAGAGATCTGTTTCCGCAGTCGACCCTGAGCGAAGCGCAGATGTCCGCCGAGCTGGCAGGCGGGATCGACTTCCTGGCCGCCAAGGCCGAGCAGGCCCGGCTGGATGGCAAACTGGAGTGGGCACTGAGATTCGCCGATGATGCGCTGGTGCTCGATCCGGATCACGCCGCGGCGTTCGAGACCAAAAAGGCGGTCATGCTGGCTCTGGCAGCCGGTACGATGAACTCGCAAGCACGCAATATGCTGCTGTCCGATTACCTGATCATGACCAACCAGGCGATTCCGCCATTCCCCTTGGGCGTGCCCAAAATAGCCTTCAGCACCATCGACGATAACGTGGTTCCGTTGATGCCCCTGGATACCCTGCATCGCATCCTGGCAGTCCAGCTCAGCGCGGCGAAATCGATGACGATGCAGCTGGATGTTGGCCTTCAGCTGACGGACATTCCGAAGAACAACAGTCCCAAACCGGCTTACTATACTTTGGAGGTCCGCAAGGGCATCCTGGAGGCGAATCCGCCATCGGCGGGCCCGGCCCAGTTTGTGATCGTCACCGAATCGCTGATCTGGAAGAAGCTGGTGCTGGGCAAGCTCACACCGCAAGCCGCCATCGACCTGAATAAAGTGGTCATCTCCGGAGGAAGTACGCAAGATTTCCTCAATTTTATGGATCTGTTTGAGGATTAACTAATTTCCAGGTTCCACCGTCCTACCGGCGGCGGAACCACCATGCACAGAACAGGAGTTTGCCATGAAAACCATATTTCGACTGCTGGTTCTGGTGGTCGTCCTGGCGCTCATAGGAACGACCGTATTTGCAGCCACCGAAGAGCCTCAACCCGCGGTATACCAACCGGAAACAGTCCCCGTCCATCCTACCCTGCTGGCCACCTACGAGGGATTCTTTCCGGCCGCAGTGATCCAGGTGACAGACGGTGTCTGGGTCGCCCGCGGGTACAATCGTGACAACCCGGTGCTGATCGAGGGCAGCAATGGCCTGATCGTCGTCGATCCAGGGGAGAGCATTGCCGCGGCGGAGGAAGTCAAAAAGGCTTTCAACACCCAGCTGAATAATATCTTCGACCGGAAGCCGGTCAAAGCGATCATCTACACCCACCATCACGACTGCCATGTCAGCGGGGCCTCCGTCTTTGCCCAGAAAGGCACCGAGATCTATGGGCACGAAGACCTGGTGAGCGACCTGTACAACGAGTGGTACGGCCAGCTCTATCCGTCGAGGATTGTCGGCGGTGTGAAGATGTCGGGGATGATGTTCATGAATGCCCCCTACGAGAATGGCAAAGGCTGGTTCGTGGGCTATGTGCTGGGTGGGCCGACTATTCCGGGTCCTTCCGGATTCCTGCTGCCGACCAGGACGGTAAAAGACGAATTGAAGACCGTGATTGCCGGGGTCGAGATCAATCTCATCCCGGTAGCCGGAGAGACTCAGGATGTGCTCCTGGTTTGGCTGCCGCGCAAGCAGGTGCTGATTGAGATCGCCGTGCTATACGGAGCCTTTCCGGCTCTGACGACCATGCGTGGCAGCGGCCAGAGAAATCCGCTGGATTACGTGAACACGCTGAAGATTGCCCGCAGCCTGAATGCCGATTACCTGGTAGCGATCCACGGCGCCTTTCCGGTCACAACCGGAGAAGATGAGGTCCGCCAATACCTGATCAACTTCAGCGATGCCATCCAGTTCATGCACGACCAGACCGTGCAGTACATTAACAAAGATTACGGGCCCGGAGAGATCAAGGACCTGATTCAGCTGCCGGACCACCTGGCCTCCAATCCCTATCTTGCAGGAGACCTATGGAGGGAAAGACTGGGATATTTACCACATCTTCCGCTATTACCGGGGCTACTACACCGATCATGTCCGGGATCTGTTCCCGCAGTCACCCCTGAGCGAGGCACAGCTGTCGGCCGAGCTGGCCGGCGGCGTGGGACCCCTGCAGATCAAGGCCCAGCAGGCCCTGGCCGCAGACAAGCTGGAATGGGCATTAAGACTGGCGGATGATGTGCTCCTGCTCGAACCGGATAACGCTGCGGCATTGGATACCAAGGGGGCGGCCATGCTGGGCCTGGCAGAAAAGACAATGAACTCGCAGGCACGCAACATGCTGCTCTCCGACTACCTGCTGATGACCAGGCAGGTGCAGCCGGAACCGGCCACCAATGATGCGGAAGGGTTGTTCGCGACGATGAACCCGCATATCATTGACTTGATGCCCCTGGATACCCTGCATCGCATCCTGGCGGTCAACCTCAATGCGGCGAAATCTGTCACGACGGAGCTGGTGGTTGGCCTTCAGCTAACGGACATCCCCAAGGATAACAGCCCTAAGCCGGCTACCTATACGCTGGATGTTCGCAGAGGCATCCTGGAGATTAATCCTCCGGAGCCGACCAACAGCCAGTTTGTGATCATCACCGACGCGATGACCTGGAAGCAGCTGGTGCTGGGCAAGATCGCACCGCAATTCGCCATCGATAAAGCCTTGGTGGTCATCTCCGGAGGAAGCACGCAGGACTTCCTCCACTTCATGGATCTGTTTGATGATTGAAAAGATGGGACTGTCCCAAAAGTCGTAGGGCGGGTTTCTAACCCGCCAAATATTCCGGCAGGTTAGGAAACCTGCCCTACATAAGGCGGGTTAGATCGCCTCAGAAATTCTTTTGGGACAGCCCCCATCTACTCCAGCCGCCTGAACAGCCGTCAGCCGTCGATCCTCACCAGCGCCCGCAGCAGCTCGCCATCGCGTGACGACGGCCCGACCAGGATCTCGAATTCGCCCGGCTCGACCACGTACTGGGCGGCGGCATCCACGATCTGGAAGGCTTTCCAGGGCAGGGTGAAGGGCACCGTCTGCTTCTGGCCGGGTAATAAGTGCACCCGGGCGAAACCCTTGAGCGCCTTGTTCACCCAGGTGACCGAGGTGACGGTGTCGCTGACGTAGACCTGCACGATCTCGTCGCCGGCGACCTGACCGGTATTCTCCACATCGACGGAGCCGGTAGCGGCCTGCCCGCGGGCTAAAACCGGCGCATCCAGGCGCAGGTTTGAGTAGCGGTATTGCGTATAGCTAAGGCCGTGGCCGAAGGGGAAGAGCGGCTCCTGGGTCAGGTCGGCGTAACGCTCGCCGTGCTGGCCGCGCACCTGGTTGTAGAATACCGGCTGCTGGCCGACGTGCACGGGGATGGAGATGGTCAGCTTGCCGGAGGGATTGAGCTGCCCGAAGAGCGCCTCGGCCAGGGCGACCCCGCCCTGCATGCCGGGGTTGAAGCACTCGAAGATGGCGGCGGCGTTCCGGGCAGAGGGCGGCAGCACCAGCGGCTTGCTGTTGACCAGCACCACGACCAGCGGCACCCCGGTGGCGGCCAGCGCCTCCAGCAGCGCCACCTGCCCGCCCTGCATTTCGAGCGTGGCGGTGCTCTTGGTCTCGCCGATGAATTCCAGGTGATCGCCTACGACGGCTACGATCACTTCTGATGCCTGCGCCGCAGCGACTGCGGCTGGAATGCCGGAGAGATCGTCGTCGACGATCGAGCAGCCGGGCTCGTAGCGCACGCTGCAGCCGGCAGGCGCCAGCATGCGGATGCCGTCCAGGATGGTGGTGGTCTTTTCACGCGGGTGCTTGCCGGCTTCCGGCGGGTGCTGCGGCGAGCCCAGCGACCAGTCGCCCAGCTGCTGCAGGTCGTCGTCGGCGTTGGGGCCGATCACGGCGATGGACTTCACCTGTGCAGGATCGAGCGGCAGCAGGCCGTTGTTCTGCAGCAGGATCAGGCTCTGGCGGGCGGCGGCCAGGTTGGCCGCCGCGGTGCACAGGGCGGTCGATCTCGCTGGCGGCCCGTTCCAGGTCGGCGCGGCGCGGGTTTTCGAACAGCCCCATGCGGAACTTCAGCGCCAGCAGGCGGGCGCAGGGGGCGTCGATCTCGGCTTCGGCCAGGCGGCCGCTGCGCACCGCTTCGATAGCGCCCTCGTAGAACTCAGGCGTGGTCATCATAATGTCGTTGCCGGCGCGCAGCGCCATGATGGCGGCATCGGCGTAGGTGGCGCAGACCTTCTGCTCGCGCACCAGGCGCCCGACGTTGTCCCAGTCGGTAACCAGCACGCCGCCGAAGCCCCACTCGTCCTTGAGCACTTCGGTGAGCAGCCAGCGGTTGGCGGTGGAGGGCACGCCGTCCATGGATTGGTAGCCGGTCATGAAGGTCATCGCCCCGGCACGTGCAGCGCGCTCGAAGGGCGGCAGGAAGTAGCTGCGCAGCTTGCGGCGGGAGAGATCGGCCTCGGAGGCATCCCGGCCGCCCTGCGTCTCGGAGTAGCCGGCGTAGTGCTTGGCGGTGGCCAGCACGGCCTGCGGATCGTCCAGCCCCTGCCCCTGGTAGCCGCGGATCAGCGCGGCGGCAAACTCGCCGATCAGGTAGGGGTCTTCGCCAAAGGTTTCGCCGGTGCGCCCCCAGCGCAGGTCGCGCGTCAGGCACAGCACCGGGCGAGAAAGTCCAGTGGATGCCGGTGGGCGCCATCTCCTCGGCGGTCACGCGCCCAACCTGCTCGATCAGTGCAGCGATTCCAGCTGCCGGCCAGCGCCAGCTGGGTGGGGAAGATGGTCGCGCCTTTCCAGAACGAGTGGCCGTGGATGCCGTCCTCGCCGACCAGCAGCGGGATGCCGAGCGGGTTCTGCGCGGCCAGATCGATGGCCCGGTTGACCTTTTCACCCAGGATGTGCAGGATCGAGCCGGGCTGGTGGGTGTTGATGAAGGACAGGTCGTCGCTGCGGGCGTCGGTCATCATCAGCTGGCCGACCTTCTGCTCGAGCGTCATGCGCCCGAGCAGGTCGGCAACGCGCTCGTCGACGGGCAGGGAGGGGTCGAGGTAGGGGAGGGTAGGCATGGGGGGCTCCTGGGTTTTGTGAAGCGGAATAGCTGTTTATTGGATTCTAGCACCTATCGGCGTTGACAGGGTAGGTCATATAATTGGGTTATCGTACAAATGGCAAAACAAAGAGGAAATGACCACGAACCACACGAAATACACGAACAAAAACTCCTTAAAAGTTCGTGTGGTTCGTGTATTTCGTGGTTTAAACGGATGGACTTGCATATTATACGGCAATGCCGTATAATCAAGTTGTGGAATTCATCGAAGCCAGCGCTTTTACCCGCTATGTCTATGAATACCTCTCCGAAGATGAATATGTCGGATTACAGATTTATCTTTTCCGGCACCCGGAGGCAGGAAGAGTAATACCTGGTTCTGGCGGCATCCGAAAAGTTCGCTGGGCACTCTCGGGAAAGGGTAAAAGGGGTGGTGTAAATGTGATTTATTACTTCAAACGGCAGGATGATGAAATCTGGCTGCTGACGATCTACAGCAAGAGTGAAATTGAAAACATACCTGCTCATGTTCTCCGTCAAATTGCGAAGGAAATTGAAGATGTCTAAGCGTGATGTTGGTCAGGAAATATTAGAAGGGGTACTGGAGGTCAAAGCGTACAAGAAGGGCGAAAAGGCGCTGCGCAGCCACACCCTTAAGGAGCCGGCCCCGCCTCAGGTTATCCGCGCCCGGTTAAATCTGTCACAATCGGCATTTGCAAGCTTGATGGGCGTAAGCTTGCGAACAGTACAGGATTGGGAACAAGGTCGGCGAAAACCAAGCGGGCCTGCGCTCGCCTTGTTACGGATTGCAGAGCAACAGCCTGACATTTTTACGCAGTTATCCTGAACTGGTTCCCAAATTGAGTAATTGGTATCTGGGGAGCGAGGCCAACAAACCGTGGCTTCTTTTGTGAAGGCATTAATCAGTCAGAATACACTGTTGCTTTTCTTCCTGGTATTAACCGCCTGCAGCACATCCACTAAAAATCCCTCATCATTTCCCATTTCGACCGTGGATGGCAAGCATACCAATATCCATCCTTACAATTGAATCTACAACGACACGATCCGGGCAATCGATCCGAACCCTCGACAAGCACGCCTGCAAAAACGGCAATTCCAACTTTAATTACTCGAACGACAGTTGATATCGGGAACGAGTTATCCTGGACAGAATGTGTTTTACCGTACCGCGATTATTTTTACACAAAAGCGGATGTTGCCTTGATAACGGATTGTCTTGGGATGGAGCTGCCGGATGAGGCCATAGATAGCGATTCATATGGCCAGCGAATTCGAGGCGATGCTTTAGATGATCTCCGGTTGATATATCGGGAGCGATGTATACGAAGCGAACGGTACATGGCATCCACATACTATCGATTACGAATTATTTAAAAATGGAGCTGTCATTGCCAGAGCAAGCGCTACATTTACCACCTTCGATCCAAATAGAGCCTTGAGAAATATCGGCGGGAAACCCGTCTGGGAACTGATCTCCGAGCCGCCTGTCATCTTCGTTGATGGTGTGAACTTCAATGAAAAATATCATTTGGATGGATCATTCTTCCCGCATTCCATCAAAGACAAGCTGATCTACATTGCGAAAAAAGAGAATCAATTTCAGATTGTTTATGATGGCAAAGCTATTGGACCAAAATTTGATGAGATATCGATTGCATATTGCTGCGCAAAATTTTCCGTGATCGAGGGGCATGAGCGGTATTGGTTTTTGGGCAGGCGCGATGGCATGCAGTATGCGATAGCTATTCAGGGTACAGAATCAGCCCCCGCCAGGGCACCAATTAGCCAAGACTCGCAAGGAACCTTCTACGATACCCTGTTTAGCATACCTGTTGGTGGGGAAAATATCATCAAATACAAAATTCCGTCTTGTTGCGGCAATATTGAAGGACCAAATGCGATCGCGATCTTGCCCGATGGTTCCTTTTTGATATCAGATCTGCCAGGTAGGCGGCTATTGAAATACGATTTGGGAGGGCGTTTGCAGGAAATGATAAAAATGGATGAGCTGGGCATCGGGTATGTCAGGGATATGCGGGTCAAGGGAAATGAGATATTCCTCCTGGAAACTGCCTACCAGAATTTCCGCGTACACCGCCTAACCCTTGACGGCAAGCTCATTGCCAGTGAAGAAATCCCTCACCAATTTCTGATTGACGGCCAGAACCCTGAGAACACACTCGAAGGGGGTTTAACAGGGATTGCAATTGATTGTATTGAGCGTATCATCTTAGAAGTAAGCGGTGGCTCAGGATTGTTCCCATTGTCGGAGGTTCAAGAACAAAACGATCCCAGACTGATTACGCAAGGTTTATTTTGTGATGGCAAAAGGTTCTTCGTGAGTACTCCCGACCTATGGAAAGATCCCGAGGTCACTGCCGACAAGACGATCTATCAAACAAAGTTATCCGAAGGCCTCGGTGGCCTGCATTTTCTGGATGTATTCGAGGATGGAAGCATTTATCTGCTGCGCGAAGATGTAATGCCAATTAACCCCATAAAAGTCGACCAGACCGTTTTTTATATCGACAATATTGGCGGAATTCAGATGGTTGCTCGAGTCCCCTTATCCGAATATTATTATCCGATCTCGCGCAATACTGTCGTCGGCCTGAATGGAGAGGTATTTGCTTTGTTGCCGCGGCCAGATTCAATAGACGTCATTCAGTTGAATTTTTACCAGGTACTTGAGCCACTGATGCCGGAAGCAGCAATCCCACAGATCACTGTCGGCCAGAGTTTGCCATAATTCTTTATAGCAGCATAGATTGTTTCGGCATTTCTTGCCTGCTTGTTGCGTTTGTGGATATTTGCACAAATCGTTGACAGGGTAGGGGGATGTGCGTATGATTGCATGGATTAGCGACTTGATAGAAAACCATCCTCGAATGCAGGACACGCATACACAAATGGGTTCTTGGCCGGACGCGTAGGGAACACTGGAACACGAATGGAGCGAAAAGACGCGAAAGGCACGAAAGGATCGCTGGCTGTGTGCCATGCGTGTAGTCGTGAGATATTCGTGGATGGATTGCAGCCAAGCACTAGACCACGAAATACACGAACCACACGAAATAAAAATTGTTCTTGTTCGTGTGGTTCGTGGTTGAATAAATATGCAGAAAAAACAAGGAGATATCATGGAAAAAGCACAGGTTAGCGGCATCCTTTCCGAATCCGAGGTTGCGCAGCGCGTCGAGGCGCTGCTTGGGCAGATGAGCCTGGCAGACAAGATCGGGCAGCTCAGCCAGATTGGTGGCGGAGCCTGGAGTATGCCGCCGGAGGACATCATCCGCCGGGGCGGGGCCGGCTCGGTGCTGTGGCTCAACGACACGCGGCGCTTCAATGAGCTGCAGAAGATCGCCGTGGAGGAGAGCCCGGCGAAGATCCCGCTGCTCTTCGCCCTGGACGTGATCCATGGGTACCGCACCATCTTCCCCGTGCCGCTGGCGATGGCCTCGTCATGGGACCCGGCAGTCGCCGAGCTGGCGCAGTCCGTGGCCGCCCGGGAAGCGCGCCTCGCCGGCCTGCACTGGACCTTCGGCCCAATGCTGGACATCGCCCGGGATGCCCGCTGGGGGCGCATTGTCGAAGGCGCCGGCGAAGACCCCTACCTGGGGGCAGCCATGGCGGCTGCCCAGGTGCGCGGCTTCCAGGGCGAGACGCTGGGCGCACCCGAGCGCGTCGTGGCCTGCGCCAAGCATTTTGCCGGTTACGGTGCGGCGGATGGCGGGCGCGATTACGACCCGGTTTACCTGCCCGAAGTCCTGCTGCGCAACGTCTACCTGCCGCCCTTCCAGGCCGCGGTCAAAGCCGGGGTGGGCACCTTTATGAGCGCCTACATGGATCTGAACGACGTGCCCGCAACCGGCAACACCTGGCTGCTGCGGGATGTCCTGCGCGACGAGTGGGGCTTCCAGGGTTTTGTGGTCAGCGATGCCTTTGCCGTCGCTAACCTGGTGATCCAGGGCTTTGCCCGGGATGGACGCGACGCGGCCTGCCGGGCCTTCACTGCCGGCCTGAACATGGATATGGCCAGTGCCACCTACGACCAGCACCTGGCTGGGATTGGTGGCAGACGGCACCCTGCAGGAAGCCGAGATTGAGGCGATGGTGCGCCCGATCCTGGCGATCAAGCTGCGCATGGGGCTCTTCGAGCAGCCTTACGCCGATGAAGGCGTGCTCGAACAGGTGGCTGCCCTGCCCGAGCATCGCCAGGCGGCGCGGCAGACTGCGCAGCGCTCGATGGTGCTGCTGCGCAACGAAGGCGGGCTGCTGCCGCTGGCGAAGGAGCTCAAGAATGTGGCTGTGATCGGCCCGCTGGCCGACTCGATGGAGGCCCTGGAGGGTTCGTGGATGGTCTTCGGACACCAGCCGGCGGCGGTCACCGTCGTAGAAGGCCTGCGCGCCAAACTGCCTGGAGCGCACGTGGTGCTACGCCCCCGGCCCCGGCATCCGCCGCGAGATCAGCTCGATGTTCGACGATTTCATCTCGGGGCACAAGAAGCCCGTCCAGACGCCGGAAGAGGCTGAAGCCGCCTTCCAGCAGGCTATAGATGCCGCCCGCGAGGCGCAGGTCGTCATCATGGTGCTGGGCGAGAACGCCGATATGGCCGGCGAGTTCGCCTCCTGCTCCACGCTGGATCTGCCGGGGCGCCAGGAAGAGCTGCTGCAGGCAGTGGTGGCGCTGGGCAAGCCGGTGGTGCTGGTGCTGGTGAACGGCCGCCCGCTGAATATCGGCTGGGCCGCCGAGAACGTCCCCGCCATCCTGGAAGCCTGGGAGCCGGGCAGCCAGGGCGGACACGCCATTGCCGATATCCTGTTTGGCGACGCCAACCCGGGCGGCAAGCTGCCGGTCAGCTTCCTGCGCAAGGGCAGCCACGCGCCGCTGTACTATGCCCGCAACCTGACGCACCTGCCCGAAAACATGCCGACCTATAAATCGCGCTACTGGGACGGCCCGACCACGCCGCTGTATCCCTTCGGCTATGGGCTGAGCTACACGACCTTTACCATCACCAATCTGCAGCTGTCCGCGGCGCAGGTGAAGGTGGGCGGTTCGCTGCAGGTAAGCGCCGACGTGACTAACACCGGTTCTGTGGCCGGAGACGAAGTCGTACAGCTGTACATCCACCAGCGCTCTGGCCGCGACTCGCGCCCGATGCGCGAGCTGAAAGGCTTCGAGCGAGTAACCCTGCAGCCCGGCGAAACCCGCACCGTGCGCTTTACCCTTGGGCCGGACGAGCTGCGCTACTGGAGCACCTGCGCCGGCGCGTGGATCCAGGACCCGGCAGCCTTCGATGTGTGGGTCGGCGCTGACTCGCAGGCGACTCTGTGCGCGGAATTTGAGGTGGTGGAGTGAGCAGGTAAGGATTGCGGCCCAGAATTGGACCACGAAATGCGCGAAAGGCACGAAAGCAGCCCCATCCGGGCGCCATTCGTGTATTCGTGCGATATTCGTGGACGGGTTGCGGCCCCGTGCCGGACCACGAAATACACGAACCACACGAAAAAAATCCGATATTGTTCGTGTATTTCGTGTGGTTCGTGGTTCGATCGGGACAGCACGCGATTTAATGGAGGCACGATGGATCACTTTTATATGAAGGCGCAAGCACTTGAAGAGCAAAAATTTGCGCAGCGGGAAGCGGATTGGCGCAACGGCGCCATCGTCTACCAGGTATTCGTCGACCGCTTTGCGGAAGCGGCAAACCTGGAAGCGAAACGGCAGCTCTACGCCCATCCACGCAGATTGCGGCGCTGGTCGGAGACGCCTGCCGCCGGGCCGTTCCTGGCGCAAGAGCAGGTCTACTCGCATGAGCTCGATTTCTGGGGCGGCGACCTGCAGAGCGTGGCCAGCCGGCTGGATTACCTGGTCGATCTGGGGATCGACGTGCTCTACCTGAACCCCATCTTTGCCGCCTTCACCAACCACAAATATGATGCGACCGATTACCGGAAAATCTCCCCGGAGTATGGGACCCTGAAGCCGATCTGGCGAGTCTGATCGATCGGGTGCACCGGGCGGATATGAAAATTGTGCTGGATGGCGTCTTCAATCACATCGGGCGGCAGTCCGAGCTGTTCCAAAGCGCCTGCGCCGACCCATCCGGCCCGTATGGCGACTGGTTTTTCCTGGACGAGCGGTTTTCGCAGGGCTGCCGGGTGTGGGCTAACGCTCACAATCTGCCGGAGCTCAACTTAGAGAACCCGGCAGTAAAGAAGTACATTTATGAGGCGCAAGACTCCATCGTGCGCAGCTACCTGCGCCTGGGCATCGACGGCTGGCGGCTGGATGTCGCTTTTGAGTTCGGCTACCCGCTGCTATCCGAGCTGACCCAGGCAGCCCACCAGGAAAAACCCGGCTCGCTGGTGGTCGGGGAAATCTGGAGTTACCCGCAGAATTGGTTCCCGGCGCTGGATGGGGTGATGAATTTTACGCTGCGCCAGATCATGCTCGATAGCCTGCTGGGGAAGACCGCAGCGGCGGCTGCTAACGACATGCTCGCTCGAATGATTGCGGATGCCGGCGTGGAGGCGATGCTAAAATCGTGGATCGTGCTGGATAACCACGATACCCGGCGCATCACCGATATGCTGCCGGAGCGCGGCGATCAAAAATTGGCCCAGGTGCTGCAGTTCACCCTGCCCGGCGCGCCGAATCTGTACTACGGCAGCGAGCTGGGCATGCTCGGGGGGGACGACCCGCGTAACCGGGCGCCGATGCGCTGGGATCTGGTCAACGCCGACAACGAAGTCTACCGCTGGATGAAGAAGCTGATCGAGCTGCGCAAAAAGCAGCGTGCCCTGCGCATTGGCGATTACTACAAGCTGCTGTCCAGCCGCCTGATCGCCTTTGAGCGCCGCACAGAAAGAGTTGGCGAGACCCTGCTGGTGATCGTCAATCCGGGCGGTGCCGCAGTGGAAGAAAGCATCCTGGTGCCCGATTCGAAGCTGATGAACGACACTAAATTTGTGGACCTGCTGGGAAGCGAACAGATCTTTAAGCTGACCAGCGGCATCCTGCACGTCTCGATAGCGCCAAAATCGGCGCTGGTGCTGCAGCCGCAGACGCAGCCGGTGGATGGGTATACGCCGTATAAGAGGTTTGCGTGAGACGACCGCAGACAGCCGACCGCGGACGGCCGATCCCGCGGGAGAGCACCGCGGGACAAGCTCAACGACCGAAGACCGAGGACGGGGGTGCTGGACCACGAATCGCACGAAATGAGCGAAAGGCACGAAAAATATTGACCACGAAAGACACGAAAACCACGAACGGAATTTAATCGGTCATCCGTCTTGAGTCCCGCTGCCGATTTTTGCGCGAGACGGTCCTCCGTCACTCCGTCATCGGTCGGCGGTCAGCGAGCTTGTCCCGCGGTGCTCTCTCGCGGGATCTTCGGTCAGCGGTCAGCGAGCTTGTCCCGCGATGCTCTTTCGCGGGATCTTCCGTCTTCCGTCATCCGTCCTCCGTCGCCCCCAGTGCCTGCTCCAGGTCCGCCCACAGATCCTCCCCATCCTCGATGCCCACGCTCAGGCGGAGGAGCCCCGGGGGTAGATGCTCCTGCCCGGGGACGCCGGCGCGCCGTTCCATGGTCGACTCGACGCTGCCCAGGCTGGTGGCGTGGCAGATCAGGCGCACATTCTGGCAGACGGCGTCGGCTGCAGCGGCGCCGCCCTGCACGTCGAAGGAGATGATCGAGCCGAAGCCCTTGAGCACTCGCCGGGCGACGGCGTGCGTGGGGTGGGAAGGCAGACCCGGGTAGCGCACACGCTCGATCTTCGGGTGAGCCTCCAGCCGAGTGGCGAGCAGCATGGCGTTTTCCTGCGCCCGCTGCAAGCGGATGGCCAGCGTGCGGGCGCCGCGCACGGCCAGGTAGGCTTCCAGCGCACCAGGGGTGGCGCCGTTCAGCTCGCGCGAGCGTAGGATCGCCTCGTACAGAGCTTCATTCTGGGTGGTGACGACCCCGGCCAGCAGGTCGGAGTGGCCGCCGATGAACTTGGTGGCCGACTGCACGGAGAGCGTGGCGCCGAAATCGAGCGGCCGCTGGTTGAGCGGGGTGGCGAAGGTATTGTCCACGGCGATGATGGCGCCCGGTTTGCGCGGCGCTTGACAGATCGCCTCCAGGTCGGCCACGCTCAGCAGCGGATTGGAGGGCAACTCGAGCCAGATCAGGTCGGCCTCGGCGCAAGCCTGCACCCAGCCGGCGGTATCTTCCACCGCCACGCGGCGCACCGTCCAGTGCTGCTTCTGCGCACCGGCAGCCGCCAGCCCGGCGACGCCCTGGTAGCAATCGTCCGGCAGGACGACCAGCGCACCGGCTGCCAGCTGGTCGAATACCGCCGCCACGGCCGCCATGCCGGAAGCGAAGGCGACCGCCTTACCCGCCTCCAGCCCGCCGACGATCTCCTCCAGCGCTTCCCAGGTGGGCGTGCCGTCGTTGCGCGAGTACACCCGTCCAGTGCCGTGGACAAAGTTGGATGCCGGAATCAGCGGTACATTGAGCGGCGCTCCCGGCTGCTGGCTGCGCCCGGCCGATACCAGCCAGGATTTCGAGCTTGATGTCAGGGGATTGTTTTTCCATGATGGTCGATGCCTCCGGTAAGGATTATATGCCAGGAATTTCCAATTTCGAAATTCGAATTTCGAATTTTTATATAGATAAATGACATTCCGCAGGCATGACATATGTTACTGGATTTTCATTTTTAATATCGCTACAATGATAAAGTTGCTCGTATGGGGAGGGCAAACAGGCAGATTGTCACCCTGAGCGAAGCGAAAAGGGTCTAAATCTTCGCTGCGCTCAGAATGACACATGAAACAAGGAGTTATTCATGGCAAAAATTGATCCTCTCGTCAAAGATTTTCTCGCTCAGAAAAAGATCGCCGTGGTCGGCGTTTCGGATAAGCGCGAGACCGGCTGCAACGCGGCTTACAAACGCTTCAAGGATGCCGGCTATACCGTCAGTGCGGTCAACCCGCGGCTGGAGACTTTCGATGGCGACCCGTGCTATCCGGACCTGAAAGCGATCCCCGATCAGCCGGAAGCAGTGTTCATCCTCACCAACCCGCGGATCACCGAGCAGGTGGTGCAGCAGTGCGTCGACCTTGGGATCAAGCGCGTGTGGATGCACTGCATGATGGGCACCAAACCCGGCCTGGCGGAGGGCATGACCAGCGTCTCGCAGGATGCGGTCAGCCTGTGCAAAGCCAACGGCATCACGGTGATCCCCGGCGCCTGCCCGAACCAGTACCTGAACGCGGATTTTGGCCACAAAATGATGCGGGTGATGTTCCGCACGCTGGGCTTCCACAACGTCAATTAATATGTCTGGGTTAGCCCGATCGCACGCCGGCTCGCTGACTGTGCGCATTTTTGAGCCGGATGAGTGGCGCGTCTATAAAGATTTGCGTCTGCAGGCGCTGGCCGAATTCGCCGGATGCGTTTGGGAGCACTTTCGCCAATGAAGTCCAGCGGTCGGACGAAGAATGGGCTTACCGCCTGGCGTCCGGCGCCCGTTCCGCCTGGGACCTGCCGTTGATCGCCATGCTGGATGATTGCCCGATCGGGCTGGCCTGGGGAAAGATCGAGACCAGCGCACCGGCTGTCGCCAACCTGTACCAGGTGTGGGTGCACCCGAATTACCGGGGCTACGGTACGGGCCAGCTGCTCCTGGAAGCGGTCATCGACTGGGCAAAATCCAGGCATGTGGCCGCCCTCGAACTGGATGTCACCCTCGGATACACACCGGCAGCCAGGCTGTATTACCGCAACGGTTTTAGGCCGGTGGGCGAGCCGGTTCCCTTGCGCCCGGGAGCGGAATTATTAGAGCAAAAAATGCGCTTGAGTTTGAACGATTTGCCTGATTAATTGGGCAGACGGATCGAGGAGACACCAATGAAAAAAATCCTGGTAACCTACGCGACGATGGCCGGCTCGACCGCCGAAGTCGCCCAGGCGGTCGCGGAGGAACTGCAGCAAGGCGGTCTGCAGGTGGACGTAAAACCGCTTGAGCAGGTGGGGGGGCTGGCAGTTTATGACGGCGTGGTGGTGGGGGCGCCGATGATCATGGGCTGGCAGCGTGCTGCGCGGCGCTTCCTGCGCCGGCACCGCGGCGAGCTGCAGGGCAAACCGCTGGCGGTATTCGTCCTGGCGATGAGTCTGACCGCCGGCAGCGAAACCAGTGTGGAGGGCGTGCCGGTCGTGGTAGATCCGAAGCTGCCCAAAGCGCCAATCAAGCCGGGAAATTTATCCTTCCGCGAGAATTACGCCACCCTGTCCAACTACCTGCAGCCCATCCTGAAAGCCGCTCGCCCGGCCAGGCCGGTCAGCATTGGTGTGTTCGGTGGGCGCATGGAGTACGGCCGCCTGAAGTGGTGGGCGGTGCTGTTCGCCATGCTGATCATCAAGGCGCCGGCCGGCGAGAAGAGGAACTGGGAGGTTATCCGAGAGTGGGCGAGGGGACTGGGGTGGGGTGGGTGACGGACGACTGATGACCGACGACCGACGAGGGTTGACCGCCGACCGCAGACAGCGGAAAACTGACCGCCATGGTTCGCAACGAGGCTCCGCGTCCATGGGAGACCTTGTAAGCGAGTGGGAATATTTACCACAGATAAACACAGACATTTAAAGATGGCACGGATGATATTAAAGAATTATCCGGTTTTTATCTGTTCTCATCCGCGTTGATCTGTGGTTAGTTTAGTCCTGCAGCAACGATCATTACCTGGTAGGGGACGCCTCCGGCGTCCATATTCGATTGCGACGCAGAGCATCGCAACCAGGTAATTTACCACAGATAAACACAGACATTTACAGATGGCACGGATGATATTAAAGAATTATCCGGTTTTTATCTGTTCTCATCCGCGTTGATCTGTGGTTAGTTTAGTCCTGCAGCAACGATCATTACCTGGTGAGGGGACGCCTCCGGCGTCCGGAATACGGTTGCGACGCAGAGCATCGCAACCAGGTATAGCCTCAATTAAGTGTTGTGATATCTTTCTTATATCGACTGAAAGATCCTCAACATCTCATCCACGATTTCCTTAAGCTCCGACCAGGCTGGAGGCGGGGATTCCCACCAAACAAAGCGGCAAGCCGCCCATGGATAACTACCCACCATCAGTTCGAACATCGTGCCATCGAGTCCCCAATGGTCGGGAGCAGCCCTGATGAAAATCTGAGTCATCGCCAGCTTAGCTAAAAGCCCTTGCGCGATGTGCCGATCCAGCATCAATGTCACGACCTCGATGGTGGGGTATAGAACTGCCGGATACTTCAGGCGCTCTACCGGGCTGCGCAGTTTTTCCAGGTCAAGGTCTTTCCGCCAGCGTGTGTGAACAACGGAGTATTCTCTCTCGCCTGGCGCCTTTTCCTGGGAATAGACATCCCAGGCTTCATGTGGCTCAAAGGTGGGCAGGACAAGAACTTGTGCGATATGTTCGCTTTTTGGGAGCTGGGAGAACACATAGGATCTCAGGGCATCCGTGACTTGCTGCTCTAAAGCCAAGGCTTCCGAGGATTGTTGCTTTTCCATTCCTTGTTTTCCTATCCTTCCGTCACCTCCGCATGATACAGCTTGCGGATGGCTTCGATATCCACGCTGGGTGCCGGAAACTGCATGTTCAGATCTTCCAGCGCTTCGACGATGATCTGCGAAACGGCCAGGTTGCGGAACCACTTTTTGTTGGCCGGGATGATGAACCAGGGGGCATAACTGGTGCTGGTCTTGCTGAGAGCATCTTCGAAGGCTTCCAGGTATTGGTCAAAGTATTCGCGGTCGCGGTAGTCGCTTTCGCTGATCTTCCAATGCTTGGCCGGGTCGGCCAGGCGGTCGCCGAAGCGTTCGAGCTGCTCGTCCTGGTCGATGTACAGGAAGAATTTGAGGATCGTCGTGCCGGCGGCAGCCAAGCCCTGCTCGAAGGCGTTGATCAGATCGTAGCGCTTTGACCAGGTTTCCTTCGGCGCCAGGTTGTGCACCCGCACCACCAGCACATCCTCGTAATGCGAGCGGTTGAAGATGGTTACATGGCCCTTAGCCGGGGCGTGCGGATGGACGCGCCACAGGAAGTCGTGGGCCAGCTCTTCGTCGGTAGGCGCCTTGAAGCCTTTCACCTTGCAGCCCTGCGGGTTCATCGCCCCGAAGACATGCTTGATGGTGCCGTCCTTGCCGCCGGCGTCGATGGCCTGCAGCACGATGAGCAGGGCATGCTTGCCCTCGGAAAACAGGCGGTACTGCAGCTCGGTCAGCCTGTCCAGGTTTTTGGCGATCTGCGGCTGCGCTTCTGCCGACGAGTTCGAACTCGCCGGTATAGCCCGGGTCGATCTTGGAGAGATCGACTTTGCTGCCGGGTGGGACTAGGAGTTTATTGGTGAGGTTCATGCTCCTCCTGAATGGGGAAGGGATATTTACCACGGATGAACACAGACAGGCACAGATAGAATTAAATGATAATCCAGTTTATCTGTCAATATCCGTGTGGATCTGTGGTTGGTTTCCTCTCGCAGCAACGCTTAGCGACCGGCAAGCGGGGGACGATTCCGGCGTCTTGGATTCGGTTGCGACGCAGAGCATCGCAACCAGGTAAACTGGGTCTGCGGTCCTCGGTCCTCGGTCCCCGGTCGGCCGTCGGCTGTCGGCTGTCGGCTGTCGGCCGTCTCTCCTAATGCACCGGCAAATTGATCAGCCGGTAAATGCTGACCAGCAGCATAAGCAGCCCCAGGAGCAGCACAGCGGCTTTGACCCTGTACCAGTGCATGCGCATAGACAACGTGGCAAAGAACAGCACACTGGCCAGGAAGACCGTGGTCAGCACATACTCGTTGTTGGTTTGCAGCGCCGCTGACCCCTCGGCGACCAGGGCGTTAGCCTGCGCCTCCAGCTCATCGGCTTCTGCCTGTGCCGCCAGCTTGTATTCCGGCATGGCAAAGGGGGAAGAAGGCGCATCCGGGTTGGTGCGCGGTTTAAACGCCACCCAGGCATCGAAGGCCGGCCGGAACTCGGGGCGGAAGCGGTCCAGGTAGAACTGCGACAGCTCTTCATTCTCCTCCACATAGGCATTGACCCAGTTGGTGAACAGGCCGATATCCACCATGGTCTGCTGCCCGGCCAGGGTAGAAGCACGCGTCGACTCGACGCGCCGGGCGGAGCCGGAGGCCATGCGCATCGACTGCACGCCGGCCCAGCGCGCCGCCTGGTAGACGCTCCAGGCGGTACAGACCGCGACGAGTGCCAGAATCACCCCGGTGAGGATTTCCAGGCTGCGGTCCGAGATTAGCTGCCTTTTTTCAGGTGTCGTGTTGGTTGCCATGTCGCCATCCTACAGAATAAAATACGCCACCGTGGCCGCAAATAAGATCACATAGCCAACCGGGTAGACCCAATCCGCCACCCGGTCGATGCGCTCGGCTTTTTCCAGCTGATCGTGGACCTCCAGCCATTTCAGGTACACGTTGTAGATCACCACCAGGGAATTGACGATGAAAGTGATCGCCATGATCGGCATCCAGGAAGGTCAGGTAGCCCATGCGGGGGTACTCTTCGGCCAGGCTCCAGCTGAAGGCGATGAAGAGCAGCAGGTTGCCGGTGGCCACTTCGATGCGCCGGGTGAAATCCTTCAGGAAGAAGGTGATGTACGAGATCACGATGATCAGCAGGATGGGGATGAAAATGCGGAAAATGTAGTACATCTGGTAGCGCGGCGCTGACAGTGGAAGGTGAAGCGCGAAGTTGGGTAATCCAGGCTGGAGATCACGCTGCTGACCGAGGTATCGAAATCTGTCAGGATGAACTCGTCTTCGCCGTTCTCGGGATCGATCTCGCTGAAACCCTCCATCGGCACCATCACAAAGCGGTCTTCCGGGTAGAGCATATCGGCGTGGATGTAAAAATCTTCCGTGTCGAAGGGGTACAGGTCTGAAGTCGAAGTTGAGCTGGAAGTTGGTGGAAAAGCGCTCCAGGTAGGTGACGCTGCCGTCCGGCTGGATCTGAACACCCGGCTGAGCGGCCAGCGGTTGCCCTGCTGGTTGAAGAAGGTGAAGTCCGGCCAGTCGCCGCCGGTCTCTTTCAGGAACTCGTTGAAGCTGGTCTCGGTGTATTCCTTCACCTGGCAGTTGCACTCATCCGGGCTGAAAGCCAGCTTTGGGTCTTTCCAGGCCAGCTTGATCGTGCCGACGGCGGTCATAATCTCGTTCTGACTGGTCGATGGCGACGATCTGCTGCAGCTTCAGCCCGGTTTGGACTTCGATGGGCAGGCGCAGCACATCTTCGCTGTTGGGCTCGCCGTCACCGGAGGCTACCTGCGGCGCATCCACGCCCGCCAGCAGGCGGAAATCGCCGCTGGTTTGCTGGCCGTTCGCATCCGAGGCGACGACGGACAGGGTATACGCTTGGCCGCCCTCGGGGAAGACGTAATCCAGGCTGGTCTGCGAGGTCTCTCCCTGCAGGTTGGCGACGCGCACCGGCTTGCCGCCGTAATCGCGCAGCAGCAGCATCGGTTTCAGGTCGCCGCTGGTAGCTTCAACGAAGAAGGTCAGCTCCTCGCCGGGGTCGAAGTCGTAGAGCGTCAGGGTAGCAGCCGGCTTTTCAAGGCTCAGGCTGCCGCTGTATTCCTGGATGCGCCCGGGGGTGCCCAGCACGGCTTCATCCTGCACGGCGATCTGCGCTCCAGTAGGGACGGCGGTGCTATCCAGGACGGCGGGGTTATCAATGCCCAGCAGCAGGCGGTAATTGCCGGAGGTCAGCACGCCGGCGGCGGTCAGTGCGCTGGCTACGCCCAGGTAGTAATCGCCATCTTCGGGGATGACGAATTCCAGGGCGGCGCTGTGACCGGGGCCGCTGTCGTCATCCCAGGCCAGGAAAGTGCTGTCGTTCAGCGCCGGCAGCTCGACCAGGGGCTGCTCGGAGTTCAAAACCAGCTGCTGCACGCCGGCCCGGTAGTTGGCGATCAGCTCGGGCAGGTCGACCTCGGCAGAGGCCAGCGTGAGCGCCGGATCCAGGTTACCGGAGGTGGTCTGCGCCAGGGCGAATAGAACCTGCCCCTGCTGGAGGTCCTGCAGGAAGAAGATATCGATCTCGCCGGGGTTGATCTTGCCGGAGATTTCCTGGACGGGGGGAGTATCCTGCGCATAGCCAACGGGGACGGGGATGGCTTGCAGCAGGCTGGCGGCAATGAACAGCGCCAGGAAAATGATTGCGAAGGAACGCGATGGAATCAGGCGAGCGGACATAGAGGTTCCCCTTACAAAAAAGACCCGAAGGGTCGTGCGAACCCTTCGGGTCTTTACTTACAGATTATTTGGAGGCTTTATCCAGTGCCTGGGCGGTCTCGTCCAGGGCAGCGGCGGCGCCCATATCGGCTGCGCCGGCGGCGACGCCCGCCACACCCTCGGCGACCATCTCGCGCCCCAACTGTCGGGCCATCTCGGCGGCGGCCAGCTTCTCGACGCCCTGCTCGGTCAGGATCTCGGCGGCTTCCGACAGCTCGACGGCCTGGTCGGCGGCGGCGGCGGATACGGCCAGGCGGGCAACGCCTTCGGCCATCTCGTTCTCGCCCAGTGCGCCCATGGTCTGGCCGGTGGAGGCCAGCGCCTGCGAAAGCCCGCGGCTGCTGCCGGCGCGTAGGATCGAGTCGACGGCCATCTCTTGCAGGCGCTCGCCGCGATCATCCAGCAGGGCCGAAAGCACCGGCAGCTGTAGGCGCTCGAGCACGTCGCTGATGGTCTCCAGCTCGCCGGACAGGCGCGCCAGCTCCAGCCCGTTCTCGAAGTCTTGAATGCCCATCAGCCCGACGAGGGCGCTCATCACGTCCACATCCTGGGAAGCGGCGAGCATCTCGGCGCCCTGGGAAAGGTCGGCGAGGCCGGCTTCACCCACGGCCTGGCTGACACGGGCGGTGCGTTCGGCCATCAATTCGGCGCTCTGGGCGGCGGTCAGGTCGCTGGCGCCTTCCGCCAGGTTGGCGGCGCCCTCACGGATGAGCAGGCGGGCGGTTTCCAGGTCATCGACGCCCTGGGCGGCGGTCTCCGCCCCGGCGAGACCGGTTACGACGGCGGCGGCTTCGGCGGTCACGGCGGCTTCGGCCAGTTTCTTCTTGCTTACGGTTGTCTTTTTAGTGGGTTTGGCAGTCGTCATGGGTTGCTCCTTAAAGAATTTGACCACGAATGGACACGGGATTTGTCGGATGTTATTTGAATGGATAGAGTTTATCACAATGGGAGACGGAGGCGAAGGGGGGAAGTGAGAACCACTGAGAAGGTGAAACCTATGAATCACTGAGAAGATGAATACAATGAATCACTGAGAAGATGAAAACAGAGAACCACTGAAAAAGCCCTCCTTCAGTGGTTCATCTTATTCAGTGCCTCAGTGATTTAGTGACCCACCAGGAACGCGCTGCGTTCTTGCGGGTTGGGTCGTCGTAGGGGCGGGTCTCAGACCCGCCCCTACGGTTGGGTCCACGAATACGGCACGAAACCACGAATGGCTGCATACCCGCAGGAGCACATTCATGTATTCGCGGTCTATTCGTGGATGGTCTGTCCCAGCTACTTAAAAAAGATCTTGAAGGTCTCGTCGTCCTGCTCGCCATCCATGCTGGTCACCCAGCGCAGGGTCAGCTCGCCGGCGGCGGGGTCTTCCACGGTCACATTCCACAGCCGGATCGAGTTGGCTTGCGTGGCCTCATGGATGGTGTCGATCGAGCCGAAGGCGGCCAGGTCGACCGGGATGCCGTTGATGTACAGCTCTCCGGAGAATTTCTCCCAGTTTTCCACCAGGGTCTCGGGGGTGAAGCCAACGGCGCCATAGCCGATATTCAGGTTGCTGCCGGCCGGCGCGTTGCATTCCCCGATTTCGGGGCAGTAGTCGCTGGTCACCAGGAATTCTTGCGCCTCGGCGGTCGAGATGGTGTATCCGCCGATTTTCTCTCCCGGCTGGATGGACTCTCCCGGCCCGGAATTGGCGCAGGCGGCCAGCAGCGCCCCGGCTGCCAGCAGGTAAACCAAAGTGATGAGGTTCCGTGGATGGATCATGGATTTTCCTCCTGTCCCTACTCGATTGATCAAACAGGCAGGCATATGTGCCGAAGGAGCGTGCCGCAGCGATAAATTACCGCGATAAATGGCAGAGAAACCGATCCGGCCGATCTCCCCCAGTGGAGCGGCGGCTGTGTGTAAGTCCTGTTCAAATAAATTGTATGAACAAATTAGCTGTATGTCAAGAGGCAGAAGGACGATCCTGCGACTGCACCGCCGGCTGAATTAGCGCAGACCTGTAGCAGCAGTATAATCAAATTAACATGGAATTAATGCCGGCACGTATGGAGATCCTTATTGTGCTTACCTGCAGCGAGTGCCACGATATCTGTGTATCAAATGAATAAACAAGAGAAGGTCATCACCCCGCGTGTCGTCCTCCAGATGCTGTTCTTTCTGGTGATCTGGCCGCTGCTCCCGCTGCTGATCTCGCGGCAGTGGGACTGGTGGCAGGCCTGGGTCTATTTCATCGTCAGCCTGCTGGGCTTTGTGATCAGCCGGATCCTGGCGAGGCGGCGCAACCCGGATATCATCGCCGAGCGCGCCCACTCCATGGAGAAGGAAAATATCCAGCCCTGGGATAAGAAGCTGTTCACCCTGATGGGCGTGTTCGGGTTTTTGGTCCTAGTGGTCATCGGGCTGGATAAACTGTATCGGCTGGGCGCCGGACTTCAGCCTGGCGGTGGAGCTGGTGGCGCTGTTCTTCGTGGTGGGGGGATATGCCCTGGGCTCTTATGCGCTGATCGAGAACCGCTACTTCTCGGGCGTGGTGCGCCTGCAGCCCGAGCGCGGCCACCACGTCGTCATCGGCGGCCCTTACCGCTGGATGCGGCATCCCGGGTATGCGGGCGCGCTGATCACCTACCTGGCGACACCCTTCTTCCTGGATTCGGCCTGGGCGTTTATCCCGACTCTGGTGGTGTTGGGCGCAATGGTGGTGCGCACCAGCAAGGAAGACCAGTTCTTGCAGGCCGAGCTGGATGGCTACCGGGAGTACGCCGGGCGGGTGAGGTACAGGCTGCTGCCGGGAGGGTGGTGAAGAACCGACGGATGACCGAGGACGGAAGACGGCGGATCCCGCAGCATTGTCGTGGGAGAAGCTCGCCGATCGATGATCCCACTTGAGACCACAGTCCAACCCAATCGGGGCTGAGTCGCTGCGTGATTCCCGACCGAGGACCGCCAGGAGGAAAGCTGCTGGCACTATGTAAGCCACGCAAAATGGATGTCACCCTGAACGAAGTGAAGGGTCTAGATTCTTCACTTTCCTCACTATGTTCGGAACTTCGTCGTTCAGAATGACATATCAAATAAGGAGCCTGGTATAACAAAAGCAGACGAGTACCGGAAAAAGCTGCGCTCCCTGGAAGACTGGGACGCCTACCTGCTGGAGAATTCGGGGCTGCCCGGCCCGCGCGGGAACCTTGAATTAGCCCAGGTTGTCGCAGATGAAGGCGATCTGCAGCTCTTCCAGCGTTACCTTACCTACACCGTCGATAAAGCGCCGGTGAACTCGCCTTATGAATTCCTGGCATTTTGCGGCGTCGTTGGGCTGGGAAGATTGTTGGCGGAAGGCGACGGCGATCTCCTGGGTACCTTGCGAGAGTTTGCTTCCGATCCGCGCTGGCGCATTCGCGAGGGGGTGGCGATGGCCTTGCAGCGCCTGGGCGAGGTGAACATGGAGCGGTTGGTCGTGGCGATGCGCGCATGGAGTGAAGGCTCAGCGTTGGAGCAAAGAGCGGCTGCCGCCGCTTTGTGCGAGCCCAGGCTTTTAGAGCAATCCCAGCATGCCCGGGCGGTCTTGTTGATTTTAGATCAGATCACAGCGAGCGTTGAACGCATGGATAATCGGAAAAGCAGCGATTTTTTGACCCTTCGCCAGGGGTTGGGTTATTGTTGGAGTGTTGCGGTAGCAGCTCTACCTTCGGAGGGCCGGGTATTGATGGAGAAGTGGATGGCCAACCCGGATAAAGATATCCGCTGGATTATGAAGGAGAACTTGAAGAAGAAACGTCTGGCACGGATGGATGCTGAATGGGTCAATCACTGGCGTTGCAAGATAGCGGAGTAAATATGCAGATTGAAACCGAGGACCTCGGGAAAAGCTATGGAGACGTAAGAGCCGTCGAGCACCTCTCTCTACGGGTCGCTCAAGGAGAAATATATGCTTTCCTTGGCTTAAATGGCGCAGGGAAAACTACGACCATTCGGATGCTGCTTGGGATGATCAAACCTACCACCGGCTACGCCAGGGTGCTGCAAACACAGGTGCATCTGGGCAACCGGGAACCCTGGGGATCGGTGGGCTACATGGTGGAGGATCCGCATGCCTATCCGGAACTGACAGTCTACGAGAACCTGGAAGTCGCCCGCCGCTTGCATCCTGGCACCCCGCCCAAGGCGGTTGGGCAAATGATTGAGCGCCTGGGCCTGGCAGCTTATGCCAACCGGCGGGCTGGAACCCTTTCCCACGGCAATGCACAGCGGCTGGGATTGGCAAAATCCATGATCCATAACCCCGAGCTGCTCATCCTGGACGAGCCGGCCAACGGCCTGGACCCGGCCGGGATTGTCGAGATCCGCGAGCTGCTGATCGACCTGACCAGTGTGCATGGAGGAACGGTGTTCATGTCGAGCCATATCCTGGCTGAAGTCTCCCGCCTTGCCGGTCGGATCGGGATTATCCATCAAGGGCATCTGCTCCAGGAGCTGAATACCGACTGAGCTGGAGCGGAATTGAAAGCGGCGGCTCTTAGTGCGGGTGCGGGATGTTGAGTCAGCCCAGCGGGTGCTGTCAGCCGCCGGGCAGCCCGCTGAAATCCTGCAAGACGGAACCCTGGAACTTAAAGATGCAGGTTCTGTCGAACACCCGGATGACACCAATCGCCTGCTGGTCAATGCCGGGATATCACCCACTCAGTTGATGGTTGAAGAAGAGGACCTGGAGCAATATTTCCTGAGGATGGTTGGAGCAGACAGGGGAATGCAAAATGAATAACCTCTCCAATATGATATGGATTGAGTTCCGAAAAGCATATCCGCTCCAGGATGCCGCTGTGGACAGCACTCGTGTCTCTGTTTATGCCCATAGGAATCACCTTCTTAATCTTCGTCTCCAGGAATCCGGAAATTTCCCAACAATTGGGCTTGATCAGCGCTAAAGCCGACCTGATGGCGTATGCTGCAACGGATTGGCCGGCTTACCTGGGTTTGTTCGCTATGATCATTGCGATGGTGGGACTTATTTTGTTCGCTTTTGTCATTAGCTGGGTATTTGGCCGAGAATTTGCCGATCGCACCCTGAAGGACATGCTGGCTGTGCCGGTTCCACGTTCCAGCATACTCCTGGCGAAATTTATCCTGGTGGCAGCCTGGTCTGCCGCACTGACTGCGATCATCTTCATTGCCGGACTGATCATGGGAGCGCTCATCCGGCTCCCGGGAGGCTCGCTCAGTGTATTGCTACAAGGCAGCGCCCTCGTGCTGGTGACAGCCTGCCTGGTCATATTGGTCGTGATGCCTTTTGCATTCCTGGCGGGTGTAGGGCGGGGCTACCTGCTGCCGCTGGCGGGGGCAGTTGTGGCGTTGATGGCGGCCAACCTGGTAGTGTTAGCCGGCTGGGGTGAATACTTCCCCTGGAGCATACCGGGGATTTATGCGATGGGCGAATATCCCCTGGAGCCAATTAGCTATTGGATCGTGTTTTTTACCGGCCTGATGGGGATACTGGCCACAAATTTCTGGTGGAAGTACGCCGACCAAAACCATTAGGGAATGTAGATGACTTTTCCCTTATTTCTTGTGTCATCCTGAACGAAGTGAAGGATCTAGACCCTTCACTTCGTTCAGGGTGACAGTCGGTTTGAGTGGCCCGGTAGTGTGAGCCCCTTTATTCGGTTACTTTGGATCTGCCGGCTGCCCGCCGGTGGACTTTTTTCGTTTCCGGTGGCGGCAGGCTGAGCCACAGGATAGCGGTCATCAGGATGGCCGAGGTCAGGCACCAGGCGCAGGTTGCGCCGATTACGAAGGGCTCCAAAAATGTCAGGTAAATGGAGAAAAGCACGCCGAAGGTAGCCAGCACCAGCTGGATCAGGGAGGCGAGATCGGCGGTGCGCCGGTTGGCATACTTGCCCACCAGCCAGCAGGCCAGGATCAGGATGTAGCCCACCAGCCCTATGATCCCGATGGGCAGGATGCCAAACAGGCGGGCGTATGCGCTCTGCTGGACGGTGTTGCAATCGCCCACCGGCCCGCAGACTGCCTGCACCTGGGTCGTTTCCACATAGGCCAGGTAGCCGGCCACGCCGAGGCCAATGGCGCACAGCACTGGCACCAGCCAGGCCCAGCGGCGCTCCCGGGCGCGCTGCAAGCTATCCACGCTGGTGGAGCGACGAAAGTGATTGATGGCAATGACGCCAACGCCGAGCATGCCCAGCAGGACAATCACCGCCAGAGAGTTGCCGAGAGGATCCCGGCTGAATTTTGCGCCGAACCCGCTGCTGTGGCTGGTGGTTGATGAGCCGGCGATGGGGGAGCTTTCCGCGGCTGCGGAGGATTTTGTTTCGCCGGCCGCTGCCTGATGCGTGTCTGTGGGAGTCGTCGCCTGGTCTGCCTCGCCGGCAGACAGGGCCTCCTGGATGGCCGGGATAGGTGGCCAATCCAGCCCGCCCTGGGCCAGGTGCTGCTCGATCAGCCCGGGCAGCTGCTCGGGGATATCGCCTGAGCCGATCAGGTAGGTATCGCCGATCACCAGGAAAGGCACACCCCAGCTATCCATCTGGTAATAGTCCAAGACTGCCTGGAACAGCCGGGAGGCAGCCGGATCGGTGATATCGACCCCGGCGATGACCAGCTGGTCGCCATACTTTTCGGCCAGGGGCGGCAGCACTTCGGTGATCACCTGGTAGCAGTGCCCGCATTCCGGCGAGTAGAACAGCACGGCGTGCACCACCGGCTGCGCGGCGGGTGTCTGGGCGAAAGCGTTTTGCGACGATAAGAGCCATACCGGTAGAATAATGAGGATGCTTAGAAATTTACGGATCATTTTGTTTGTTCAAAATCCTTTACGGCTTAAATATTTGGATATCTCGGAAATATCATTCCACGCTGCGGTGAGCATACCAGCCGGCGGTAGCCCCAGAGCGCAGATCAAAATCGGGAACGAATGGTTTGATATCCAGCACGGGCGTGCCATCCAGCATATCCAGACCACAGATATCAAGATATTGTCCGCGGCGTGCCGACAGGCGCACGATCGAAATGCCGATCGGATTGGGCCGGTTGGGATGCCGGGTGGCAAACAGGCCTCGCAGCCGGTTATCGAGGAATGGTTTCACCAACAAGCTGTAGCCCTTGGATTTGTGGAAAAGGTAAAGCAAGATGATGTGCGAGAAACCTTCCAGGTCCTGCAAACCATCCAGGAATTCAGGGAATATTTCTACCTGGCCAACGGCGTGCGAGCGCGTAGCCTGAATTGGCGCTGTTTCCCTGGTTGGAAATGGCGAATGGATGATGCCGATGGGTGTTAGAGAAATCTCCATTTGCCTACCCTTCGGATAAACTGATCGCCCTGGCCTGGTGGTTGATCTGTTCGGAAAGCACTTCTCGCATCAGATCGCACACCTGACCAATTTTTGGGTTGGTCAGCATGTAGTGCTGTTCTTTCCCCTGATGTTGGGCTACCACCAGATTAATATGACGTAAAACGGCCAGGTGGCGCGAGATCGTCGCCTGGCTCATCAATAATGACCCAGCCAGGAAATTTACCGTGCAAGGGCCTTCTCGCAAGATATACATAATCTCCAAGCGGGCCGGGTTGGACATCGCCTGGCAGATTTCAGCTTGCATGGCGAATACTTCTTTCGATATCATGGCGTTTCGTCTCCTGGCCGGCCAGTTCAATGCAGTTTATCTACCCGGTCAACGATATCGCCGCGGACGTACGCCATCACGGCTTCCTCGATGGCTTCGATATCGGTCACGATGGGGGTGATGCCGCGCAGCTGCATGCTCTCGTAAGCGCCGCGGCCCATGCCGCGGCACAGCAGGGCGACGCAGTCGGAGATCGCCTCTGCCATCTGCAGGTGCTTGTTGTGCGAAGCGCTGTCCATGCCATGCGGCTGGCCGGCAGCTTCCTCGACATGCGGCTGATTGCTGAAATGGGAGTGGCCGAGTTTTTCGCGCAGCTCGCGGTCTACGATCTGGCCATTTTCAATCGTAGCCACCAGGTAGTAAGCGGCTCGTCCAAAATGCTGGCTGATGGTTTTGCCGTCGTCGGTGATGGCGGCGATTTTTTGGGATGTCGATATTGGCATGCATGTCTCCTGATTTCTTGTGTCAGTCTGAGAGAAGGGAAGGGTCTAGGCCCTTCGCAAGCTCAGGGTGACACTTGGTTTGCGTGGTTAAGTACGCGGTTTGAGCAGGCAATCGGCTTTCCAGCAGCGGTAGCCGAAGATCACCAGGGCAAGCATAGCAAGCAGCACGATGCCCAGCAGAGCCAGGCGCCAGGGCGGGATGCTGCTCAGACGCGTGAGTCCCGGGGGCAAGCTTTCCACCTGCTGTACCAGGTTGGTCTGCCCTGGGGTGGCGGTGATCATCGGCTGTGCCGTGTTGCTGATGCCGGCGACGCTGGCGAAGGTCACCACCGCTCGGTGTAATCGGCGGGGTGGCAGTTCTGGCAGCGCTTTGCATGATCGGCAGTGGGGTAGAGCACCAGGCCGGTATGAGAGATGGTCTTGTCCAGGGTGTCGGTGCGCCCGCCGTGGCAGTAGACGCAGTGCATCGGCGCGTCGCACAGGCAGAACCATTTACCGCTGTCATACAGATAATATTCGTGTTGGTGGCAGGCCACACAGTTGGCGTCGGTTTGCGGAGTGGGTTCCTGGGCCTGGACGGGGGTGGATAGCAGCAGCGTTAACAGCACGAATCCGAGGGCGTATAACGAGACAAGCATCCATTTTACTTTCATGTCTCACCTCCAGGACGATCTGGCGCCGGTGCGGACTGCCTGATGGCAGACGACTCTACTCCGGCTTGAAATGCCTCTCGGTTGGCAGATCGCGATCATCCGATGGGCACATGACCAGCAAAGATACGCGAGGCAACTTCCCCATCATTCTGCCAGAGATGGGGCAGGTAGGCATCGAAGAGCAGGCTGTCGCCGGGTTCCAGCAGGTACGCTTCATCTTCGATGACGTAGGTGAGCCGGCCTTCCAGGCAAAATACGAATTCGTGGCCGGTGTGGACGACGTGCGTCTGCCCGCTGCCGGCTTTGGGCTCCAGGGTGACCAGCAGCGGCTGACCCCCTTGCAGCGAAAGCCCGGCGCCCAGGTCTTCCAGGGTGCCGTGGGAAAAAGTCACCCGGCGGCGCTGGTTATCTTTTTGGAAGGTGATCGGCTTCTTGGAGTTGCCGCTGTCGAAAAACGCGGTGATGGGCACCTGCAGGGCGCTGGCCAGCTGCAGCAGCGTGCTGACACTGGGGGAGGTCTTGCCGTTCTCGATCAGGCTCAGGGTGTTGAAGTTCAGGCCGCTCTTCTCTGCCAGGGTGCGGATGGACAGCTTGCGCTCGAGACGCAGCTGCCGCAGGCTGCGCCCGACATCGATGTTATCGTTGGCCGGCTCGCTGCCGGACTGCAGCGGGTCCGCAGGTGGTGAGCCGCGTTTGAGCTGCCGGCTGGTTTCCAGAAACGGGTTGGTTGAAGTTGGGGTAGGTGATCTGGTCATGGGTTTTTATAGGAGCAATGAAATCCGCGTATATGTACTATTATTATAGTACATATACGCGCGAATGTCAACTATTTGTAACAATAAAATGGGATTGCCAGGGTTTTATTAACCACGAACGGCACGAAAAACACGAACCGGTAATGGCGGGTTTATCCCGCCCAACAAGATGTAGGGAAGGTTTTCAAATCTGCCGGGAGTGAGGAGAGTCAACGTGGAGACGCGGAGAGCGCGGGAAAAATCCACCCACCATGGATGTAAGCCTTGCTTCCCGGCAAATAACCACCTCTGGCATTTACGTTCCTTCTGGGACTTCGATTTGAAGCAAGAACATACTGTTCGTAGAACGGGATGCACACCTGCTTATGAAGGCTGGTTTTAGTCCCCGCAGGGGGACTTTGTAGATGTTGCCGCGAATTCATTCGCCGGGGTAAGAACAGAATTATGGCAGTATTAAGTTATGGTTCATCAACCGCAGGGAACGTATGGTGACCGGCTTCGTGGTAAGATCAATCCCAAAGCAGGCTTCATCACAGTTGCGGGCATTTGCATTTGAACAGCCACTGCCAAAAAATCACTTTTGTAGCACTGATTGTATTCCTGTCGAGGGTGCTGTTTATCGGCAACGGTTTCGGCTTGGATCCGGATAGCTGGAGGTTAGCTAACACAGCCCGGACGATCGCCCTGACAGGCGAATATTCGTACTCGCGTGCCCCTGGGTATCCCATACCGGAGCTGGTCTACTCGCTCATGTGGGAAGCCCCTCCATTTTACTTCAACCTGGTGACAGCGATATTTAGCGTTGGTGTGTTTCTGTTGGCAGCCGTAATTTTCCGCAAAGCAAATGTAAAACTGCCATTATTCAGTGCTTTCACCATGCTGTTCATCCCGGTGATCTATGTGAACAGCGTAAGCACAATGGATTATATGTGGGCTTTGACCTTCGTCATGGGGAGCTTGTGGTTGACCCTGGAGCGCAGGTATCTAATGGCAGGTGCGCTGTTGGGCCTGGCAGCCGGCTGCCGGATTACCTCCCTGGGTATGGTGATCCCTTTGGGAGTGCTGATCTACCTGCAGCAAACGGACTCGCTCAGATCGCTTCTGAAGTTTTTTGCAGCCACCCTGGCGGTGGGATTGGTCGTATTCTTGCCGGGATTTTCGACCTACAGATTGGGCTTCCTAACCTTTTACGAAGGTGAATATCCGGCCGCTCTGGCGTTGATTAAGCGTGCGTCTGTCGACGTCTG
Source organism: uncultured Chloroflexia bacterium (assembly GCA_963744375.1). GTDB lineage: Bacteria > Chloroflexota > Anaerolineae > Anaerolineales > UBA4823 > CTSoil-045. The sequence continues at coordinate 313,258 of CAVUTH010000005.1, forward strand.
GGGCATCCCGGGTTCGATTGCCATCCTGGCAGCAATCCTCTTGTTGATGGCACGTTTAGGAAAGGTGAAATCCTTGCTGATGAGCAAGGACGCGCTGTTCCTGGCGAGCGTGACGGCTATCGCCCTCTATGTCTTGTTATTTCTACGGTTGCCTTACGAAGCAGGCTATCTGATCCCGGTGACGCCGTTTTTATTCATAATGCTGGGTACTGTATTGGAGCGAAAAGTACTCACCGGGGTGTATGTACTAATTATTCTGTCCCCCTTCGTGCTGGGTATAAACAATCGGGAACTTGCCATTGATGGACCGATCCTGCAGGACCGCCTCGCAAGGAACGAGACCGAGAAATTAGCCACCCAAGTCCTGCAGAAAGCCTCGCAGTTGGAGAATGACAGTGTGGTTGTTGCCGGCTACTACCTACCAATCCTGGAGTGGCAGCTGCACCAGCGACCGTTGGAGGGTATCCGGTTCGTCTACCTGGTCCCGCCTGAGGAGCTGGCTTCACTGCTCGAAGAGCAGAAGCCGATCTATTACCTTCCAGGGATTGACCAATATAATCAAGAAGTTTACAGTGAAAACCTGGTGGATGCAGGTGGTCTGCCGCTCATCCCATGATGAAATTAGTAATGGCGGGATAGCCCCGATCTGCGATCGGGATGGCATCCCGCCCTACGAGAGGCTCCTCCTCACGGCAGCCCCAGCAGCCGGATAACCTCGTCCGCTACCGACTCGATGGGCCTGTCGGTGACGTCGATCAGGCGGAAGCCGGCTTGCCGGCAGAGCTCCCGGACGTGCTCCACTTCGGCAAAGAGCTTCTCGGGGTTGGTGTAATCCGAGGGGCCGCGTGTGCCCAGGCGCTCCTGGCGCTGGCGTCGGAAGGCGAGCAGCTGGCCGGGCTCGATGGTCAGCCCGAGCACGCGGCTGCGCGGCAGGCGGTACAGCTCGGCGGCCGGCTCCAGACCCGGCACCACCGGCACATTGGCTACCTTCCAGCCCAGCACTGCCAGGTACATGCTCAGCGGAGTCTTGCCGCTGCGCGAGACGCCTACAAGGATCAGGTCGGCTTCGTGCCAGGTGGACGGGTTCTTGCCGTCGTCGTGCGCCATGCTGAAATCGATAGCTGCTACACGGGTGTAGTAATCCTGGTTGAGCTTGCGGTACAGCCCCGGCTGGCCGAGCGGTTCAACGCCCAGCGAGCCGGACAGCGTTTCGAGCAGCGCACCCATCAGATCGACAGCCGGCACACCCAGGGCTGCGGCGCCCGCTTCCAGTTGCTCGCGCAGCGCCGGGTCGACTAAAGTATGCACGACGATCGCCCCACTGGCGGCGGCGCGCTGCAGCGCCTCGTCCACCTGCTCCGGGTAGCGCAGGTTGCCCAGCGTCGTCACCGGGACGCGCTGCTGCGGGAACTGCGCCAGCACGGTGTGCACCAGCTGCTCGGCGCTGGCCCCCACGCCCCCCGAGACGATCAGTATGGATGTCGCATAAGCAGGTTTTGGCTGCATGGCTCAAGCTCCTGGCTGCAGCTGGCAACGTTCTTGCAACGGATTGTTAAAATAAATGCAGCATGATATACTATGATTATCATCCAATTTTAACATTGCACACTGTCCAATTCGCATCATAACTACGCTGGAGGCACACGATGAGAGCTGTCAGATCCTGTATCACATCGATCCTGGTTTTTGCCGCCGGGCTGGCAATCGGCCTGGTTGTTCTGGGCTGGTGGCTGTATCCGGTCCAATGGGAAAACGGTAACATGGAGGTGGTGAACTCCGTCCAGCAGGAGGATTACCTGCGGGCGGCGATCGACTCCTATGAGCTCAACGGCGACCAGAACCTGGCGATCAATCGCTATGGCAACCTGGGCGCTTTTGGCCCGGCGACGCTGAGTACCATCCAGGAAAATCCCGGCTCGCAGAATCCGCAGTCTATCCAGAATTTCAGCATGGCGGTGGTTGGCGGCGATGGCACGGTGGTGGTGCCGGAAACGACCCCCGAACCCGACCTGGCCGGCCAGTTCCGCCGCTCGATTAGCGACCCAAAGATGGCGGCGGTGCTGTTCCTGGGGCTGCTGCTGATCATCGTGCTGATTGCGATTTTCTTTGTGGTCCGTCGCGGCCGCAAAAAGGAAGCGGAAGTTCCCGTCACACCGGAGGGCGAAGCTCCGGAAGCAGTTGTGGAAGACAAGATGGTCGAGGCGCCCATCGAGGATGCCGCTGTAGAAGGCGAGGCGGCCTTGGTGGTGGAAGAAGTCGCCGCAGAGTCGGAAGCTGAAGCCAGTGCTGAAGAGGGCGATGGACTGGGGCTGGCCGGAATAGCCGCTGCGGGTGTGGTAGCCGCTGCGGCATTGAGCGGTGATGAGGACGAAGAAGCTGCTCCCGAGGCCGAAGTAGTAGAAGCAGTGGAAGCTGCGGAAGAAACCGCAGCAGAAGATGAAGGCGGGATGGGTGTAGCCGGGCTGGCGGCAGCCGGATTGGCAGGCGCGGCAGTCGTGGCAGCAGCCAAAGGCGACGATGAGCAAGTCGAAGTCGAAGTCCCTGAAGGGGGGGCCGAAGTCCTACCCGAGAATCCAGAGGGCGAATGGCTGCCCGAAGGCGAGCCTGCAGCGGATGAGTCCGGATTGGGCGCGGGGCGCTGGCTGCTGCGGCTGTCGCAGGCGCAGTCCTGGCCGGCGGCGAAGAAACAGCCCCTGAGGTCGAAGAGGTAGCCCCAGTGGTAGCACCAGTGGTAGCTGCAGAGGGCGAATGGCAGCCGGAAGTCGCCGTAGAGACGGCTGCGCCCGAATTGACCATCGCCGACGAGATCGCAGCGCTGTACTACCGCGATGTGGTCTACATCGAAGGCATCGGCCCGGTGTACGGCCAGAAGCTCAAGGAAGCCGGCATCCGCACGCCGGCCGACCTGCTGACCACAGGCGCCAGCCGAAAAGGCCGCGAGGAGCTGGCCGAGAAGACCGGCATCAGCAGCAAACTGCTGCTGGAGTGGGTCAATCATGTCGACCTGTTCCGGGTCAAGGGCATCGGCTCGGAATACGCCGACCTGCTCGAAGCCGCCGGCGTCGACACCGTCCCCGAGCTGGCGCAGCGTGTGCCGGCGAACCTGCATCAGAAGATGCTCGAAGTCAATGAAGAGAAGCAGCTGGTGCGCAAGGCCCCGGTGCTCTCGCAGGTGGAGAGCTGGGTGGAGCAGGCCAAGACCCTGCAGCGGGTAGTGACGTATTGAGGGGTAGGGATTGGTGAGTGGGGATTAGGGATTAAGTATTAGTAGGGGCGGGTCTGGAATCCCGATCGAAGATCGGGGCGACCCGCCCCTATTTTTCCTGTGATGATCAAAGCTTGACCTGAATTGGAAAGGGTACGCTTATAATTCTCATTTGGAATTAATCAATTCGCGGTGGATATTTTTGTGGACTGCCTGATGTTGTCGCTGTTATAGGCGGAGGTCGATAATGAGCAGGAATCGATCGCATTGACGTCAAAGTGTGTTTCCACTGTGGGAAATATAATGAGATAGATAACAGATTTTGCACGAGATGTGGCAGTCCATTGTCTGAGCATTCGATCACGACAGTCGATGAGACTGAGGTGACGATCAACGAAGAGTTGCTGTAGAAGCGGTCGCAGATATCTCTACGGAGGAAATATCAGCAGCTCAGGCACAGATCCAGGCGCAGGCACTGCCATTGTGGCTTAAAGCCATTGGCGGACTGCTAATCATTACCAGTATTGGGAGCTACGTTGGTCTATTTCATCAACACTTCAGTATTTCTCCTCGAACCTTGAAAACCTGCCCCTCACAATAGCTTCCATTCTGGCGGTTACTGGCCTCGTTATATTCAGTATTTTTGCTGGAATCTGGATTGCTGTCGAACAAGCCCTGGGGTTGGTGGATTGTCAGTATATATTATCTGTTTGGCATTTTTCAGGCTATCATACGTCTGATAGTCGACACTTCTACTGCGTTTATCGGTGTGGAATATTGGTATCATCCTGCTCATGCCTCTAGCATTTCACATATTCATCATCGTGTATTTATTCAAGGATAATACCCGGGCAGTGTACAACGTACAAGATACATCCAAATGGAAATCCTTATTTATCCTTGTGGTCGTAGCGATTGGATTAGTTATTATTAATTCCGTGGTGAACTTGTTCGCACGGTACGTACGCACCGTAAAATCCTGAAAATCAAGCCTGCCGCGCGGCATACCGGTGGTGATTTTATAATCTATCCCTAAAAAAAATCCCACGCTTCTTTTTCTCCAGATGGAAATGCAATCTTGAAAATGTATGGTTGAATTTGATACCTACTGGACAATATTTAAAGATCATAACTTATAATGCTCATCTGAACTGATTAATCAAATATATTGGATTTGTATTTTGAAAATTTGCCAACCGCAAATCAAGGAAGATTAATAAATTCTGATTCTAGGGGGAATTTCGAATCTCCTAAATACACCACATACTACATCATAAAACAAACCACAGGATTTTCTATGCCATCACCAGGCATATAAAACGAGAGGAGATACTTAACATGGAGACCAAAGTATGCATGAAATGTGGCAAGTACAATTCAGTGGATTATTTGAATTGCATTATTTGTGGATATAATCTATCTGAAAATTCTGCCACCAGTGTAGATGATGTAGAGTTACGAGTAAACAACGAGTTTGTGGATGCGGTTAATCAGATCCCTTCAAGAAATTTTAATCCCTGCCGATTTCAAACTAAGGCTGATTTGAAACCAGGATGGCTTAGGGGTCTTGGTATTATCCTGATCATTTCTGGATTACTTTCTTGGTATTTTCTTATACAAATTATTATTAATAGACCAGGGTGCCCCGTCGAATTTTGATCAACTTTATCTTGCCATTAATATCTATCTTGGAGCATTATTTCTTGGAATAATGAGCATCCTAGCAGGAGTTGGTATCTTTGTTATGAAGCCTTGGGGGTGGTGGACCGCATCATTATATTATTCATATGCAGTTGCACGACATGCTATGTTATTGATTTAATTGCCTTCTCTTGGGATGTCTCAAGATGTGTCATCTTGGATCAAGCCGATCGGTCAAATTATCTTCGAAATAGTTGTAATAGGATACTTATTTAAGGATGATATAAGGAGCCTTTTTAGAATAAAGCAGAAATCAAAATGGAAATCGCTCCTGATTTTCTTGTTGTTATGACAATAGGGCTAATAATATTGCTTTATATTCTCTTGTTTACTTCAACTATTATTTCCGTGTTGTTCATCTTTCCGGATTAAAGTGAGCGACGTCAAAGGCTGCCACAGAAACCCCACACTGCGCTTACCCAGGATCTTATCGTCGAAGACCAGCTCGGCTGGGGGCATCCGCCAGCGCGGCGCAGACGTGCAGGGGCAGCAAGTGCTCTTCGCGCGGGTGGCAGTAGCGGGCCGAGGGCGCCTTCTCCCAGTCCAGCAGGCGCTGCTGGCGCTCCGCCTGGGGTCAGCGGGGAAGTGCAGGTTTCGATCAGCCAGTCCTGGAAGAGATCGTTGGCCGGGTCGGGCGCGCCCACGCCGCCCCAGGTGAAGGCGCGCATGTTGTGGAACGAGAAGCCCGAGCCGACGACCAGGATGTTCTCGCCGGCATCGAGCCCCGCAGCGCCCGGCCCAACGCCAGGTGGGCGGCCGGGTCCAGCCCGCGCAGCAGCGAGAGCTGCAGGCAGGGGATGTCCGCCTGCGGGTACATCATCTTGAGCGGGATGAACAGGCCGTGGTCGAAGCCGCGCTCAGGATCGATGGCGCGCCGGGATGCCGTTTTGCTCCAACAGGGCGGCAATGCCTGCGCCAGCTCGGGGCTGCCCGGGGCCGGGTAGTTGATCTCGTAGGCTTCAGCCGGGAAGCCGTAATAATCGTAGAACATGGGCGGGTTGGGCGGCGCCGAGCAGGGTGGCGGCGCTCTCTTCCCAATGGGCGCTGATCACCAGGATCAGGTCCGGTCGGTGCAGACGGGCGGGCAGCCGGGTCATGAAGTCGATCATGGCCTGGTGGCTGGCATCGCCCAGGATGGGCAGCGGTCCGCCGCCGTGACTGAAGTAGACGATTTGGGTGTGGTTCATGGGTCACCTCGTGTTGGGTGAATATACCATAAATGCTTCACTTCAGTTTGAGGTAGCGGCGGGAAGGCCCCGATCTGCGATCGGGATGCCATCCCGCCATTCTACGGAGGGGTAGGGTAGGTCTCCAGACCTGCCGGAGGCGACTGCCTGATAACATTAATTGACATTTCCCGATCCTATGCCATAATGTAATATATGAATTGCCCCGCCTGTCACACGCCGAACGACCCGCAAGCGCAGTTTTGCGAGCAATGCGGAGGCCTGCTGCCGTTAGCTGTGGCGCATGCGCTGCGCCGCTCAAGCCGGGAGCCCGCTTCTGCAATCAGTGCGGCGCGGCTGTGCCACGTACTCAACCGCCAGGGAGCGGCCTGCCATCTCCAGAACCAGCCCGCACCAGATGGAGGGCGAGCGTAAACCGGTCACCATCCTGTTCACCGACATCGTCGGTTCCACCTCCCTGGCCGAAAAGCTCGACCCGGAGGAATGGAAAGAGATCGTCTCGGGCGCGCACCGCTTGTCAGCCAGGCTGTCTACCGCTACGAAGGCACCATCGCCCAGCTGCTGGGCGACGGTGTGCTGGCCTTCTTCGGCGCGCCGGTCACACACGAAGATGACCCCCTCCGGGCGGTGCTGGCTGCCTTGGATATCCAGCAGGCGATGAAGGTCTACGAACACAGACTGCAGGGCTATCGAGCAGCTTCCAGATGCGCATAGGCATAAACACCGGCACTGGTGGTGGTGGGCAGTGTGGGCAGCGACCTGCACATGGAGTACCTGGCGATCGGCGATGCGGTCAACCTGGCGGCGCGCCTGCAGTCCGCCGCCAGACCCGGGCAGCATGCTGATCTCGGAGGCCACCGCCCGCCTGGTGGGAGCGGCATTCGACTGGAGCCAAAGGCGAGATCGAAGTCAAGGGCAAGTCAGCCGGTGGCGGTATTACGAAGTGAACGAAGTGCACCCGCCGCCGGAGAGCCTGCGCAGCTTTGTGGAGCTGCGCTCGCCGCTGGTGGGGCGCGACAACGAGCTGGCCTCCTTGCAAGCCAGCCCTCGAGCAGCTGAAGCCGGGCTGGGCCAGATCGTCACAGTTACTGGGGAAGGGCGGGCATCGGCAAGAGCCGGCTGGTGGAAGAAGCCTGCTACCGTTCCGGCTGCGGCTCCGGGCTGACCGCTCCGCATTGGCTCGAAGGGCGGGCGTTGTCTTACGGCCAGAAACTGTCCTTCTGGACCATCCGCCAGCTGATCCACACCGACCTGGGGCTATCCGACGGCGACCCGGAGCTCGAAGATCCGCCTGGCGCTCCGCAGGCGGGTGAAGGCCTTGTTCGGAGAAGATGCCGAGTCGAGTATCTACCCTTATCTCGGCACTTGCTGGGCATCCAGCTGGAAGATGAGGCTGCCGAACAGGTCCGCCTGCTGGATGGGGAGACCTCAAATACCAGACATTGCTCTCCATCAGCGCGTTACTTTACACGCCTGGCCGAGGAGCAGCCTACCGTACTGGTCTTCGATGACCTGCACTGGGCCGATCCCTCCAGCCTGGAGGCGCTGGAACTGCTGCTGCCGGTGACCGACCACGCCCCGCTGATGCTGCTGACTGCTCTCCCGTCTGGAGCGGGAGCATGCCTCCTGGCGGCTTCATTCTCAAAGCGCAGAGCGAATTTGCCCACCGTTACACGGGTATCATGCTCCAGCCGCTCTCCGGCGAAGAGCAGAACCGCCTGGTGGATAACCTGCTGGCCATTGCCGACCTGCCTGAAGCGGTGCGGCACTGATCCTCGAGCACGCCGAGGGCAACCCGCTGTTCCTGGAAGAGATCGTGCGCAACCTGATCGACCGGGCGCCATCGTGCGGGAGGGGGAGCGCTGGCGGGCGACAGGCAGATCTGCTGGAGGTCACCATCCCGGATACCCTGCAGGGTGTGCTTGCTGGCGCGCATCGACCGCCTGCAGGAAGACGTGCGCCGCACGCTGCAGCTGGCCTCGGTGATCGGCAAGAGCTTCCTGTACAGCCTGCTGGAAGCCATTGGGGAAGCCGAGCAGCAGCTGGACGGGCACCTGGCCCTGCTGCAGCGCCTGGACCTGGTGCGCGAAAAGACGCGCCTGCCCGAACTGGAGTATATGTTCAAGCATTCCCTCACCCAGGAGGCCGCCTACAACTCCCTGCTGCTGGAGCAGCGGCGTAGAGTTCCACCGTGGGTGGGCCAGGCGCTGGAAGAGCTCTTCGCCGACCGCAAGGAGGAGTTCACTCGGCCTGCTGGCCACCATTTTGAGCGGCCGGGGAGACAGACAAGGCAGTGGACTACCTGATCCAGGCCGGTGACCAGGCGCGCCTGTCCGATGACAATATTGAGGCGGTTGGCTATTACCAGCGGGCGGTCGAGCTGCTGGAAGGAACGGGAGACAAGATCGCCTGGCACAGGTCTGGCTCAAGCTGGGGCTGGTGTACCACGCCAATTTCCAGTTCGAGGAAACCTACCTGGCTTATGAAAAGGCATTTACGCTTGAAACAAAAGACCTCTACCGAGCAAGCACGCGGCGTCACCGCACCGAGCGCTACCTCTGCGATATTATTAGCGGTTACTCACATGAGGATTGCTTCGATCCAGGGAAAGCTAACTGGATCACGTTGAAAGTCGCAGTCATTCGCTTACTGTTCTCCGGGCTGGCCAGCTGTGGATGATGAATTGAATGTCGTGCCCGAGTGTGGCGCGCTCCTGGCAGGTGCTGGATGACGGCCGGCGCTATCTCTTTCACCTGCGGTACGATGTGCGCTGGACAGATGGCACCTCCGGTAACAGCGCATGATTTCGAGTGGGCCTGGAAGCGCAATCTTCAGCCATCCTTAGGATAATTATGGCTACCCAATTACTGTATGATGTCCGCGGGGCGCAGGACGTATCGTGATGGAACATGCTCTGATCCGGAGAGTGTTGGCGGTGCGCGCACTGGACGACTGGACGCTGGAAGTGAGACTGGAAAATCCGGCGGCTTACTTTCCTTACATCGTCGCCCTGCCGGTGACTTACCCGCTGCCGATGTGGGCCATCGAGAAGCACGGTGCAGACTGGTGGCGTCCCGGGAACATCCAATCCAATGGATTTTTCGGCTGGTCATCATTCGACCCGGAGAACGGGGTTGTCATCAGAACGAAGCCCGACCTATTTTGGCCTGGTCTCCGGGAACGTGCGGCGCATTGTATTTGGGAATACCTCCCCGCAGGAAAGGGAGCAGGTTTACGGCGAAAATCAGTGCGAGATCATTTGGATGCCGAAGCAAATGTTTTCAGGGGACATACCGGCAGCTGAGGTTGTGCCGGAAAGGATATTAAGCGTCTACTACCTTCGTGATCAATCCCATCCTGCCGCCGTTGAATGACTTGCGGTTGCGCCAGGCTCTGGCGCTAACTTTAGATTGGGAGCAGATTTTCAAAGCTGGATTGGTAACACCTGCCTATGGAGGTATTATCCCCCCGGGGATGGCCGGCTATACACCCGATCTGCGGTTGCGCTTCGACCCGCAGGTCAGGCGCGGGCTCTCCTGGCAAAAGCCGGCTATCCCGGTGGAAAAGGACTGCCTCTCCTGCGGGCAGTCACCGGTAAAGATCTCAGCCCATTTTTCACCAGCCCTCACCGACCGCTGGCAGGAAGAGTTGGGTATCCAGGTGCAGATCAACTCCAAGACCGCGACTCGAGATCGGCGATTATTCAATGATGCTGGCTGGGTGGACGGCGGATTTTCCCGACCCGGACAACTTTTTAGGCAAGTCAGCTTCAATTACTTCCTGCGCAAAATAGGTTGGGAAGACCCGGAATACGACCAACTCATCGAAACCGCTGCCGGCTTACAAGACCGCAAGCAGCGCCTGGCGCTCTACCGCCAGGCGGACCGCCGCTCGTCGTTGAGCAAGCCGTCATCCTGCCCATTTTCTACCCCACCGGCGCCGGGCTCACCCTGGTGAAGCCCTGGGTGAAGAATTTTAAGACAAATTTACTGAGTTGGGATTATTACCAGGACATTGTGATTGTGGAGCATTGAGGGTAGGGCAGATTTCCGTACGTGTTATTGTGTAATATTCGTGGATGGACACCGAGATTCGCCAAGATTGGGTATATTTGAGACCTACTCACTTTTTGTCAATTGAGCGCAGCGAAGGATCTGTGCTGCGTGCAGGAGATGCTTCACTCCCCTCCCTACGTTCGGGAGTACATCGCTCAGCATGACAGGCGGTTTTGTCATCCTGAACGGCGAAGTCCCTTACGAAGTGAGGGGAGTGAAGGATCTGTGCTGCGTGGAGGAGATGCTTCGCTGCGCTCAGCATGACATGGTTAGGTGTCATCCTGAACGAAGTGAAGGATCTTTGGTACGTTCACAGATGCTTCGCTCCACCTCACTTAAACCCGGCAAAACTTTCGAGCACGTCCTGAATCGGCTGCTGGCTAACTCGTAAAAGACCCGCCCAGGAGCGGTCCAGGTCGACGATCAACAGCATCACCAGCGAAAAGATCACGATGAGCACCACGGTGACGATAATATCGCGCTGCCCGGTGATGCCGCTGTGGAAACCGAGCATCAGCAGCGCCAGGACTGCTACCAGGTACATCGCCAGGTAGAGGGTATAAGGCACACGACCCGTGGTCAGTGCGGCGATGCGGGATGCGTGCAGGTCGATGGTCTCATTAAGCGTACTGATGTAAAGCCCTTTGATCGGATCGGCAGGTTCGTTAGCGACCATCTGCTCGACCTGGGCCCACAGCTCGGTGTGAATGGCTTCCGAGCGCTGCCGGCCCGCCTGGTGGGTATCGAAATTGCCCATCACCAGCCGCTGGGCGGCATACTCGCGAATCAGGGCGCGGCTCTCTGCGGCGTATGGCTGGGGCAGGTAACCGGCGCGCAGGAAGGTGGTGCCGATCGAGTTGGCTTCACTCACCACCAGCTCTCGACGGATGTCGTAGCGGTTGATGGCGATGCCCACCAGGAAAGCCAGCAGAAAGGCCCACAATCCCAGGGTGGCCCCGATCATGGCGCCGATATGGTTCTCCTGTTCTTCGGGGTGGCGCAGCTTCCAAAATTTCCCCAGCCGGAAGCCGGTTTCCACCGACAGCAAGCCGATGGCGACCGTAAAGAGAAATATCGCCCACATAGGAAAGTAATCGAGTAAGTGCATCTGGCCCATTCTCCTCCAAAAGCCGGCCGAGTTTCGCCCGGTTGCTATACCGGATTATCGATTATTCGACGAACAACTGAGAATTTCTGGCTGCAATTCTACCAGAAATCACCGGGGGAGTACCGGCATAATCAAACCTCCGGCGTGCCTTTGGCCAGGTGGATAAATACGTCCTCCAGGTTGGGCTCGCCGGCCAGGATCGACTGCACCGTCACGCCGGCCCCCTCCAGGGTGGCTTGCAGGGCGTTGGGATCGGCGTCCCTGGGGACGATCACGCGCAGGTGATCGCCGGCCAGCCCGGCGCGCTGCACCAGGGGGCTGGCTTCGAGGGTGGAAATGCCGGCCATCAGCGGGCTGGTGTAGACTTCGTAGACCGCGCCGGAGACGTACTGCTCCTTGAGCGCCTGGGGCGTGCCGATAGCCAGCAGCCTGCCGGCGCCCATGATGCCCACCCGGTGGCAGTATTCGGCCTCGTCCATGTAGTGGGTGGTGACCAGGATGGTGACGCCTTCGGAGGAAAGGGCATAGATCAGGTCCCAGAAGAGGCGGCGGGCGTTGGGGTCCACACCCGAGGTGGGCTCATCCAGGAAGAGCAGGCGCGGGCTGTGCACCAGGGCGATGCCCAGCGCCAGGCGCTGCCGCCAGCCGGTGGATAGCTCGCGGGTCAGCTCGTTTTCGTGACCGGTCAGGCCGACATGGGCGATCGATTTCTGGATGCCGGCTTTGTCGTTGATGCCGTAAACCCCGGCGTAGAAGCGCAGGTTTTCCCAGACGGTCAGGTCGTCGTAGATGGCGAATTTCTGCGACATGTAGCCGCAGCGCGCTCCGGATTTCTTCGGATTGGGCGGCAATATCGTAGCCGAAGACGCTGCCGCGGCCCTCGCTGGGCTTGCAGCAGCCCCAGCAGCATGCGGATGGTGGTGGTCTTGCCGGAGCCGTTCGGCCCCAGGTAGCCCATGATCTCGCCGGGCTGCACTGCGAACGAGACGTGATCGACGGCGACGAAATCGCCAAAGCGGCGGGTCAGGTTTTCTACCAGGATATCGGGCGGATTCACATCAGGCCTCGCTGTTTGCCAGGGCGATGAAGACATCTTCGAGCTGGGCGGGATGGGCCGGGCGTCGCTGAGCTGCCCGCCGCCTTGCGGGATAGCCGTTTGCAGGCGCTCGATGACGGCCTGCCGCTGCCCGGCTGCCAGGCGCAGGTGCAGGCGGTCGCCAAACAGGCGCACATCCTCCACGCCGGGGTCCTGGGCGGCGATGCGCTGCAGCAGTGGCAGCGGGGCGCCGTGCAGCTCCAGGATGCGCTCGTTGAGCGTCAGGCGCAGCTGCCCGGCGGTGCCTTCGGCTACGATCTTGCCGTGGCGCATAAAGCCCAGGCGGTGGCAGCGGGCGGCTTCATCCATGTAGGGGGTGGAAATGACCACGCACACGCCGCCCGCGTCCGGCGGGTTGGCTACCAGGTGGATGATCAGCTGCCAGAAATCCTGGCGGGTCACCGGGTCCACGCCGGTGGTGGGTTCATCCAGCAGCAGCACGCGCGGTTTGGCCACCAGGGCGGAGGCCAGCCCCAGTTTTTGCTTCATCCCGCCGGAAAGCTGCCCGGCCAGGCGGTCTTTGAAGCCGGCCAGCCCGACAAAGTCCAGGATCTGCATGCAGCGCGGCCGCCACTCGCTGGCCTTCAGGCCGCGCAGCTCGGCGAAGAAGCGGATGTTTTCCAGCACGGTCAGGTCTTCGTAGAGCGAAAAGCGCTGCGAGAGGTAGCCGATTTGCGCCCGGGCCTGCTCCGTCTGCCTGCTGGATGTCGAAGCCGCCGATGCGGATCAGCGTGGGATGCTCGCCCCCGGAGTGGGGTGGTAGGCGCCGCACAGCAGGCGCAGGGTGGTGGTCTTGCCGGCGCCGTCCGGGCCGACCAGGCCGTAAATCTCGCCGGGCGCCACCTGAAAGCTGACGTCCTGCACGGCCAGTTTGGCGCCGAAGCGGCGGGATAAGATGGGAAGCCTCGACCAGCGATTGCATGCGGCAGGAGCTACTGGGTGAAGTCCACGTCGGCGGGCATGCCGGGTTTGAGCCGGCCATCGGTATTGGCGAGGCTCAGCTCGATGGCGAAGACGGTGTTGCGCCGGCCTTCGACGGTTTGCACGTTGCGCGGGGTGAACTCCGCCTGGTCGGCAATGCGCACCACGGTCGCCGGGAACTGCCGGCCGGGGAAGGAATCGACCGTCACCTGGGCAGTCTGCCCCAGGGCCACTTCGCCGTAGCGGTCTTCGGGGATGTAGACGGTAATCTTCAACGGGGATAGCTGCCCGACGGTCATCACCGCCGCTCCCGCCTGGATCACCTCGCCGGGCTCCACAAAGCGGGTCAGCACCACGCCGTCGATGGGCGACTTCACCACCAGCTTGCCGGCCTGCACGTCGATCAAATCCAGCTCGGCCTGAGCCTGCGCTATGGCGGTATTGGCTGCCTGCAGGCGCGCCTTGGCCGCCTCGATGCCCACCTGGGCGGCTGCCAGCCCGGCTTCGGCCTGCTTCGGGGCGGCGTCGATGGCAGCCAGGCGGGCCTCCAGAATGGCGACATCCTGCGGGTTGGGGCCGTCTTGCAGCCTGGCCAGATCGTCCTCGGCTTTGCTCAGGCGGGCCTGGGCCGCTTCCAGCGCGGCCACCAGCTCGATGCGCCGCACGGCGCTGTCGTACTCGCTCTGCGCTTCGTCCAGCGTGGTTTTCAGCTCTTCGCGGCGCTCGTCGCTTTCGGGGTAGAAGCGGTAAGGCTCAAAGGCGGTGCGGGCCTCGTCGAGCAGCTTCTGCGTCAGGGTCAGGCCGGCGGCAGGCGTCAGCTCCTTCTGCAGCGAGGAAACCGTGAAGTTATCCAGGTTGTAATCGGCATCCCGCACCGCCCGGTTGGCGCTTGCCACGCTGCGCGCCGCTTCGCCACGCGCCGCAGCGGCATTGACATTCAGCTCGTCCAGGGTTTTCTGTACCGGCAGACGTTCGGCTAATGCGGCTGTTTCAGCGGCTTCCAGGCCGGCTGCCGCACTATTACGGGCTGCTTCGGCGGCGGCCAGACCGGTTTCGGCGTTTGCCAGGTTGGCCTGGGCGAAATCGAAGGCCGCGGCGGCCCGCCGGCGCTGCGCCTGGAGCATCTGGTCATCCAGGCGGAACAGCGGGTCGCCGGCTTGCACGGCGTCACCCTGCTCCACCAGCACTTCCGCCACCCGGCCGGCCAGCTCGGAGGACATGCTGATGGTGGTGGCTTCGACCGTGCCGGAAGCCTGCGACAAAGTGGCGCCGGCGGCGCTGCTGCCATTGCCGATAAAATACCAGGCCGCCAGCCCGATCACCACCAGCAGGACGACCGGGATAAGGATGCGTTTGCGTTTGTCGATGGCGTGCATAAGTCCCTCCAAAGAAAATCAGGATCAGTCCAGGCTTTTGCGGAAGCGGCGGGCTGCCAGCCCCATAATGCCGATGCCAAACACGACCATGGCGATCACATCGGCGCGTACGCTCGCCAGGCCAACGCCTTTGAGCAGCAGCACCCGGATGATCTGCAGGAAATAGCGCATGGGGATGGCATAGGAGATCAGCTGCAAAAACCGGGGCATATTGTCCAGCGGGAAGAGGAAGCCGGAGAGGAAGATGCCGGGCAGCAGGGTCATGAACACGGTCAGGGTGGCTTCTTGCTGCGTGTTGGCGATGGTCGATGCCAGCAGCCCGATGCCCAACCCGGAGAGCAGGAACAGGGCGCATACCAGGGCGATCACCAGCAGCGAGCTGCGAATGGGCACGCCAAACCACCAGTGCCCCAGGGCGATGACTTCGAAAGCGGCGAACATGCTCATGATCACGTAGGGCACGATCTTGCCCACCACCAGCTCCCAGGGGCGGATGGGGGTGACGATGAGCTGCTCGATAGTGCCCGCTCGCGCTCGCGCACTACCGACGAGGCGGTCAGGATGGCGGTAATCGCAAACAGGATCATAGCGATCACGCCGGGGATCATGAAATAGGACGAGATCATATCCGGGTTGTACCAGACCGTGGTGTGCACCTCCACCGGAGGCTGCAGCTGCAGGCCCAGCCCGCTGGACTGCAGCTTCTCGACCAGCAGCTCGGTGGCATGGCTCTGGGCGATCAGCTGGGCAGCCGAAAGGGCGGTGGCGGCACGCGAGGCGTCCGAGCCATCCAGGATGAAAGCGACATCCGCCTGGCCGCGCTGCCGCTGGGCGGCGTAATCGGGCGGGATGACCAGCGCTGCGGCGACGCGGTTCTCCTCGATCAGCTGCTGCAGCTCGGCATCCGAGCCGACCGCGTAGGCCAGCTGAAAAAAGTCGGTGGCCTGGTAGGCTTCCAGCAGGGCACGCGACTCGGCAGTGTGGCTCTGATCGAAGACCGCCATGGGCATATCGCGGATGTCGTTGTTGAAGGCGTAGCCCAGCAGGACCATTTCCACCAGGGGCAGCACCACGATCAGGGCCAGCAGGCGCTTATCGCGCCACAGCTGGATGAACTCTTTGCGAATCAGGGAGATCAGGCGTGAGCTCATGGCTGTTCCTTTATCAAGAAGCTTTCAAGATGCCATGCAGGAAGATGGACAGGCACTGCTCCAGGGTCACCTGGTCGGCCAGGCGCAGCTCCTCGGAGGCGGTGAGGGCATCCGCCAGGTAGTAGGCGAAGAAGACGCCGGCAAAAGACAGGACGATGGCCGCCGGCGGCAGGTCGCGCAGCGCGCCGGGCAGGCTTTGCAGGCGGCCGGCCAGCGGAAGCATATGCGGGAAGATGGCCTGGAAAACGGTGGGAACATGCTTGCCGCGGAACTCGCTCAGCTCGATGAAGGCCAGGTTGAGGAATTCAGGGCGGCTGCCCAGCTCGGCGATGACAGCCTGGGCAGCGCGGTGGGCGAACTCTTCCACGTTGGCGGCAGGGGTGGCCTCCAGGATAGCCAGCACGCGGCGGTAGGGGTGCTTTTGCAGCAATACTTCGTCGAAAATCTGCTCTTTGCCCTCGAAGTGATTGTAGATCCCGCCGACGGTGATGCCCGCCCGGGCGGCAATCTGGCGCATGGAGGTGCCGTGAAAGCCCTGTTCGATGAACAGGCTGGAGGCCGCATCCAGGATGGCCTGCCTGGTTTGTTCGCCTTTAGAGGGGGAGTCGTTCATAGGCTGTGTCCTGGGTTAAATGTCTGAACTAACAAGGAAAGCTAGTGAACGTTCGTTCATTTTCTGTAGATTGAGTATACTGAGAATTTGCTGGCGAGTCAATAGGGGAATCGCCATGAATTAATAATTGCATGAGACCATCCGGTTCACAGGATGCGCATTGGTATAATCTCGGAAACCAAACGGGTGGAAGATTCCCCCATAGACCCAAACAAAAATCAAGGAGCAAGCATGGCTACACTTACCGTTTTCAAATTCAACGACCCCGCAGGGGCAGGCAAGCTGCTCGAGCATGTCAAGGAGCTTTCCAAGCAGCAGCTGATCACCCTGCAGGATGCCGCCATCGTCACCTGGCCGATGGGCAAGGACAAGCCTAAAACTCAGCAGCTGGCCAACATGGCCGGCATCGGTGCACTGGATGGCGCTTTCTGGGGCATGCTGTTCGGTATGCTGTTCTTCGTGCCCTTCCTGGGCCTGGCGATCGGCGCGGCCTTCGGCGCCCTGGGCGGCAAGATGGCCGACTACGGCATCGACGACGAGTTCATCAATAAGACTAAGGCCGCCGTAGTGGAAGGCACCAGCGCCCTGTTCCTGATGACCCAGAACGCGGTGACGGATAAGGTGCTGGACACGCTGAAGGCTTTCGACGCCGAAGTGATCTCCAGCAACCTGAGCGCCGAGCAGGAAGCTGCGCTGCAGGCCGCTTTCAAGGCTGAGTAAGAAGAGTAGTTTTCAGATAAAAGACCGGCGGCCCGAAAGCGCTGCCGGTTTTCGGTTTTAATTAACCACGAACCACACGAAATACACGAAAAAAATCTTGGTTGTTGTAGTGGTTTGTTTTTAGTTCGTGTGGTTCGTGTATTTCGTGGTTAAGAAATTCCTCTGATCGACCACGAACCACACGAAATACACGAAAAATATTTATTTAAAATTGTCGGTGTGGAAATATTTTTCCAGCCGCAGCTCTGTAACATCTACCAGCCGCATCAGGTATGGATCTGCCAGCATTTCCAGGATCTGCCGCGATCGTGCGATCATCTCTTTGCTAACCGCATAGGAGTGGCTTACACGCTTTTGGTCGGATCTTAATAATTGTGCGGTAACCTTGGGATCCGTCAGGTTTGCCAGGCTTTCAAAATCAAGGGTAACATATGAGTAATGCCCTGAAGCCAGGTCGACTTCCAGATCCTGCCAATCATCGATCATTTGTATCACTGCACCAAACAGCAAGAAGACCTCCCAGTAATCGTCGATTAACTGCGCCTTTCCCAGCCGATCCAGGCTGAGCATGAAAGGCGTTACCGAGTTCGCTCCTTTTCCGCCTAACTCCTGCGGACGGTCCAGACGGTATGGACTACTTTTCCACCGGGAGGATTTTTCCTTGATCTCTGCCTCCAGGAACAGGCGGCGCATCTTGTGCATGATCTCCAGGTTGATCGGCGTTACCCCAAATATTTGCAAAGCCAGGGTTTCATATTCGGCAATCAATGCCTGGGCGGTCAGAATCTCCGTCGGCGAGGGGCTATCCAGGTCCACGTTTGCATCCAGAATGCCGTAGCCGGCCACGGCAAACACGCCTGCCTTCAGGATATCGGCGAACTTTGCTACTAAATCATCCAGCCCCTGTTCATCCATCCACACAGCCAGAAAAGCAAAGATCGGGTAGGCATCCTTCAGGTACTGGCTGCGGTTGCTTTCCCAACCGGTCACATCAAAGCCGAGCGGTGCGCTAAAATTACTTAGGACCTGTTTTGCTTCTTCATCTATGCCACGGAAGGCCGCCAGCAGCCCCAGGTCGACCCGCAGGTTTTTCATCCAACCCATCAGGGTCTGCTTGTTCTCCAGGAATGGTGCCATCACCGCCGCCCAGAAAGCCTCCTGGTCGCGATGGTATACCTGCAGGATCGTCGGCGCGAATTTGTCAAAGGCAGAAGGCATCCTGGACGCTCCCATTCACCCGCAGTAGTCCGCCGCCGTCTCGGCCAGGATGCCCGCCAGGGTGACGCAGCTGAGCAAGTCGACCCACTCGACAGCAGAATGCAGGCCGCCGCCGGTGGGACCGATCAGGATGGTGTCGGCGCCGGCTGCGGCCAGCAGGGCGGCGTCGGTCCAGAAGGTGATGCCGGCGTGGGGCGCGGGCTTGCCGACAGCTTGCGCATAGCCACGCTCGAGGGCCGGCACAAGGGTCGAATCGGGGCGAGCTTCGAAGGCCTCCCGCTCGAATAGCAGGCGGGCGTGGGCTTGAAAATTGGGATTGCTCTGCGCCAGCGCATCCAGGCGCTGCTGCACCTGCCCCAGCACGTACTCCCCGCTTTCGCCGGGCAGGGTGCGCCGCTCGATGGTCGCCTGGCAGTGTGCGGCGTAGATGCTGGGCTCATCGCCGCCTTGCAGCAGCGAGACATGCAGCGAAGGCGGACCCAGCAGGGCGTGCCGGGGACCGTTGAGCAGCTCCTGCTCCAGCGCGTCCAGGGATAGCAGGACGTGCCCCATCATGCGGTTGGCGTCGATGCCTTCCTGCCAGCGGCTGCCGTGCGCCGCCTTGCCCAGCGTTTCGACTTCCAGCCAGGCGAAGCCGCGGTGCGCCATGCCGATCTGCAGGTCGGTCGGCTCGGTGACGATGGCCGCGTCCACCTGCACCTTCTGGATGACGGCCTGCGTGCCGATTGATGCATACTCTTCGTCGGCCACCGCCGCCAGCAGCAGGTCGCCGCGCAGGTGCAGGTCCGCATCCTGAACGGCCTTGATGGCTGCCAGGCAGGCCGCCAGGCTGCCCTTCATATCCTGGGCGCCGCGGCCAAACAGCCGCCCGTCGCGGATCTGCGGGGTAAACGGATTGTCCATCCCGGCCACGCCGACGGTGTCCATGTGGGCGTTGAGCATCAGCGATTTACCGCCGCCGCGTCCTGTGCGCATAGCCACAACCGAGGGGCGCGGCATGGAGTCAGTGCTGCTCTGCGGGTTATCTTCTGCGAGGTTTTCCGGCAGGACGATTTCCACGTCCAATCCGAGCTTGCGGCAGGCTTCCGCCACGTAAGCGGCGATCTCTGCTTCCCCGGCGCCTTGCGCCGAAAGCGACGGGTTGCTGGAGTCGATGGCGACCAGTTCGGAGAGGGTTTGGGTGAGGTAGGTGGAGTTGATGGGGATTCGGGTCATGGGGGGAATTATAACTGACGGCCGATCCCGCGAGAGAGCACGCGGGACTTCGCCGCACGACCGCGGACCGCGGACGGACGACGGAGATGACGCCGAAGACCGCGAGAGAGCCGTGAAGTCACCGGGAAGACATCGAACGCAGAATGTCGGATCCCGCGAGAGAACATCGCTAGACAAGCTCGCTGACCGCGGGCAGACGACAACTAATATAAATCATTACAGATGCCCCAATTTGTGAAAGTGGATCACTAAATTATATGAAAGCTGGAGGAAATTATGCTATGCTTACACCAAGATTGTCAAAATCATCACCCTTTGTGGTGAAAATAATGATCGAAAATGCTCGAAGTGGTATATAATTTTACAATAAACCAAAAAAATCAGGAGGAACCTGGAATTATGCCCAAACAACCCAACATCCTTATGATCGTGACGGATCAGGAATATGCCCACCAGTCTCTGCCGGCAGGATTTGTTTTATCCAACCGGGATCGTATTTATGCCCGAGGGGTTACCTTTAACAATTACCATGCCACCACTACCGTATGCACTCCTTCACGCTCGGTGATGTACACTGGCAGGCATACGCCGCACACCCGCATGTTTGACAATACCAATTTCGCCTGGATCGATGATATGCGGGCAGATCCGGAGGCCTTGCCCACCATCGGTCATATGCTGCGTGACCTGGGCTACCATACGGTTTATAAAGGTAAGTGGCACCTCTCCGAGTTTCCAGAGGGGGATACCTCGGGAGGCGATGGAACCCTACGGCTTCTCAGATTACCAGGAATGGGGCGATGTGCTAGGCGGGCCTATGGATGGGGTCTTGAAAGATCCTAAGATTGCGGATGAGGCCGTTGACTGGCTGACGAAGCGCGCCCCTGAGGTCGCCACGACTCAACCCTGGTTCATGACCGTGAATTTCGTCAACCCTCACGATATCATGTACTTCGATACCGACGCTGAAGAGATGGTCCAGGTCAAGGGCATGTTCCCAATCTTTGACGCGCCCGATACACCGCTTTACCACCAGAAATGGCAAACGACCTTACCGGCCTCCTTCTTCGACGACCTGGAGGGACAGCCGCCTGCCGTGCGCAGTTATAAACGCCTGTGTGACGTGTACTATGGCCGGATTCCGATGGATCGCCGGGATATGTGGCACAACCACATCAACTACTACCTCAACTGCCTGCTCGATGTCGACCGGCACATCGGGGCGGTGCTGGATGCCCTGGAAGCGTCCGGCCAGGCTGATAACACGGTAATCATTTTTACCGCCGATCACGGCGAAATGGGAGGCGCCCATCACCTGCGCCAAAAAGGCAGTGTGGCTTTCCGCGAAACTGTCAACGTGCCTTTGGTGATCGTCGATCCGCGCCGTCCCGGTGCCGCCAGGACGGATGCGGTGGGTTCTCATCTCGATCTGGTTCCCACCATCCTGGCTTATGCTGGTCTGCCGGAGGCTGGGCTGCGGCAGCGCTACCCATCCCTCAAAGGACATGATCTTTCAGGCCTGGTGGAAAATCCCACCTCCACCGGACCGCGCGGCAGCAGCGGGGAACCCGGCAAGGGCTGTCTGCTGACCTACGATATGATCGCCACCATCGACGCGGAATGGTTTAGCCGCAACGCGCCCAAGGTGTTCGATATGGCCGCCGCTCAGGCTGGCCTGGAGTTCCATCGCGGGTTGGAGGAGTTTAAAGGCATGCTGGATGAGATTGGTGTGCCGAACCTTGAGAAACGAGAGGTATTCCGTTGTGTTTTCGATGGCCGATACAAGCTGGTCCGTTACTTCGGGCTGGGTCATTACAACCTGCCCCCCTCGGTTGAGCGGCTGCAGGCCGATAATGATACTGGTCTCTACGATCTGTTGCTGGATCCTGAGGAGATGGACAATCTGGCCAACCCGGCCAATCCCAAGTACAGTGAAGAATTATTATCGACCATGAACCAAAAACTCAATGCGCTGATTGAAGCGGAGATTGGGGAAGATAAGCCCTGTTCACACCACCGGAATAAGCTCCACAGATGTGAATTCGAGTAATAATAACCCTCGCGTATCCGGCATGAGGTATCGCCGGATGAATCGGGCGGGTCTGTCTACCAGTCGTCGCTTCTACGATCCTGACCAGACCCAATTCGGCTAAGGATATCGCTGGAACGGACCCGCCCCTAAATAAATCATCCCCTTCCTTTTGGTTAAGGGTGGGGATGCACTAATACATAATTACGACATTATGTTATGTAGTCTTTTACGTCCAATCATAATTTTAGATACTGTAGGGTAACCCTACAGTTTTTTTTCACTATGAAAGGAGCGCATTTGGCTTGGATATTCTGGTTAAGTTTAGCAATATCCCGCTCGACCACGGTCCAAACTGCCTCTAAATCAATCCCAAAGTAGTGATGAATCAGTAGATTATGCATTGCAACGATGTCCGCCCAGGGTACGTCCGAATAAGGCGCCCGGAAATCTTCCGGAATTCCACGGCAGGCTTCGCCAATTATGGTGATATGGTTTACCATCCAGTTTTGACTTAATTCGGCTGTTTCAAACGGTGTTGTTCCTGATGCAGCATACTTTTCGATACGCTCGATTGCTTCAAGAATATCTAATGGCCGTTCCCTCTCGCTTCTTATAATTGGCGTGCTTCTTTCAATACTTCAGTACGTATGCGGGGTCGCAGACCAGCTTCGGTGACTATGTCGACATTTTAACCCAGCAACGATTGAAGCTCTCGCAACAAGCGGGCCAGGTCGAGCATGCTGCACCCGGCTTCAAGCTTAACCAAGAAGTCAATGTCGCTGTCTGGGCGAGCATCACCACGTGCCAGGGATCCAAAGATTCGCACATCGTAGGCGCCATATTTGTGGGCCAGCTGTAAAATTTGTTCTCGTTGCTTTCTGAGGAGCTCATCTTAGGTCATGATAATCTCACGTGTTAATGTTACGCATTGTAGATAATACCGCGTGTGTTATGGGTAATCGGAACTTGCATCTAGCATGTTTATCAATCAAAGTATAAAAATAGTAATATTACCTTGACAGACATAGTAATATATCATATAATGATCCTATGGAGTTGATGATATGAGCGAGAACAAAATCACATCCGACCTGCTGCGTGGCCATACCGATACGATGATTTTACGGCTCTTATCCGAGGCGGATCGCTACGGCTACGAGATTGTTAAGCTGATTGCCGAGCTCTCGGGTGGCGAGTATGAATTAAAGGAAGCCACGATGTACTCCAGCGTCCGGCGGCTTGAGGCAGAGGGTGATATCGAGTGGTACTGGGGTGATGAAACCCAGGGTGGACGGCGTAAGTATTTCAAGATTACCGAAAAGGGTAAATGCACTTACGCCAACAACAAGAGCAATTGGGAGTATGCAAAGCGCGTACTGGATAACTTATTGTAAGGAGAGGTGAGGTTATGAACGAGAAATTAAACCAGTATTTGAACGGCGTTTTTGCGCCTTACGATGGCGTGAAAAGCGTCGCCGAACTCAAGGCCGACCTGAGCTCCGATTTGCAGGAGCGGTTTCGTGAGCTCAAAGCCGAAGGCAAGGACGATGAAACGGCCTTTGAGATGACCATCGACAGCATTGGCGACATCGAACAAACGGTACAGGAGGTGGCTAACCTCTCCCGCGTGCTGGAGCGACAGGTGCTAACAAACTTCAGCGCGAGCAACCTGCCAAAGAGTGACTTCGCAGGCGTTACCGCACATAAAGGAAAATTTGAAGGCAGCGTGTTGCGCAGCTCTGACTTTGCGGGCGCGGACCTGACTGGCAGCTCATTTACAGGCAGCGATGTGCGTGAGGCCAATTTTGACAACGCAAATCTGACGGACTGCAACCTCTCCACTATTGACCTTGCGGGTGCAAGCTTCAACCAATCAATCCTTGTGCGCACCGACTTTAGCATGTCGGGGTTAATCGGAACAAAATTCAGAGGAGTTACCCTGATCGATGTCAAGCTGACCAAGACCGACCTCAGAAAATCAATCTTTGACAAGTGTATCTTTGACGGCGTGGACTTTAAATTTTCCGACCTGCGAGGGCTGTGTCTGGACGGTCAGACCTTTATCGGCGTTATATTTGACGAGGCGGCGCTAAGCGAAGTTTCGTTTAGAGGCGCAAAACTCAAAAATGTGTCTTTCCGTTCGGCGTATACCTTCTCTAAGAAATATTACCGTGCCATTAAAGCCATCTGCTTTGACGGCGCGATGATGGACAAGCTGACCTATGCCGCACTCAGAGGCCTAGAGGCAGATTTATCCAAGGTGACTGTGATATAAGCTACTCGCACTACGTGGGCCACGCAAACCGAGTGAAAACACCAGCCGCACGACGGACGACAACTGCACAGGTCTGTTTCCAGCTGCCGTCCGACATGCTGCAGGCTGACTCTGTGGCTCGGTAAATTACGGGCCGAAATAGATCGCCCGGTCGTAGAGCAGCTCGTTGTCGTCAGGGCCAACGTTCGTGGCCGGCTCCATGTAGGTGCGCCAGTTAATGAAAATATCCGTGGCGTCCAAATCGAGCGGGCCTAGGAAAATCGGTTGGGCAGGATTGAGCCACCAGTCGTAGAGGTTGCACTCGTAGGGCCGGCCATCCATGTCGAAGAACTCGGCATTGAGCTCCATGCAGAAATCTTCACCATTGCAGTGCCGCGCCACTTTCCAGGCATACAGGTACTGCACGTCGCCGGGGCACTTGCTCGGGTCGTCGGGGCACAGGAATTTGCGGGCGCTGTCGCCGGGCAGCCCATCTCCATCATAGTGGTTGCTGGTGAGGGTGCCATCCGACAACCCAATCCAACGGTCCTTGTCGACATAGGGCGTGAAGCTGGCATACGTGGCCTTGCCCGTCGTTTGGTGGTTGGCGCCGTACACAATAACGAATTCGTTCACCCCGCTGCGCAGCCTGAAGTTCGGGTAGCTGTTGATACTGGCATTGTCGCGGCTGGCGCCCCACGCATCTTTGCCACGCTGCAAGGCGACGTAAGGTTTCTCGGCGATGGCCTCATGGCCGTCCGGCGGCTGCAGCGATTGCGTGATCTTGGTGTCCAGTTCCTCCACGCTCATGCCGGCGTACCGGTCCAGGATGGCCTGGCGCAGGAGCTTAAGCGAGGGGTATAGCGGCATCTCCGTGTGCCCGGTGCCGCGCACCCGCAGCACTGGAACGGGCTCCGGATCGTCGGCCAACGGCTGCGCGGGCGCGACGCGATAGGCTTTATAGAGATCACTCCTGGCATAGTCTTCCAGCGCCTCCTGATCGAGAGATGCGGCGATGCGGTGCGCGAACGCGAACCAGGAGCCCGTATCGCCCGCACCCAGCGGCGCAATCACCGGCGAGATCGTCTCGACGTTGATGATCGCGTCGGGATAGCCGGCCTTCCGAACAGCCGCACGCACCCGGCGCTCGGTCTCGCGGTTCCCGGTGATGATGTAGACGATAGGCTGGTTGAATTTGTTGGGGCCAAGCGTGTTGATCGTCCCATTATTGACTGCATCGCCGACTGCCAGTCCCCTGGAGTTCTGGATGCCGGGCAAAGATATCGCAAAAACCTGGTAGCTGAAGTACAGTGCAGGCGGAGGCGTCTGGCCCACCAGCACGATGGCCTCGTCCTCCCCGAGCTGCCAGTACCCGGGTACCAGCATCGGCTGAACTCCCGGATGCGGTGGTAACTCCAGAAAGAAGGTCACGTTCGGGAAGGGGTTGGTCCCGGCCTGGGGAATCTTGCCCGTGCAGGTCTCCTGGACAAGATCATGAGCCCTGAAGTCGCCGGGTGTCAGGCTGAAGCCTGCTTCCTGCAGGGTCTTCTCGAGTGCGTCGACTTTGCTCAGCGCCGACCAGTTCGCTACGCCCGAGGTTGATTCGGTTCGGGCTAAAACCCAGGTGGCGCTTACCCCCAGCAGGACGAGCGCCAGGATCAGGACTATCCAGAAACGTCCTTGGTTAAGCAAAGTTTTCCTTTCCATTTTATTTCTCCTTTCTAGGCAATCAAAAACAATACGCCCGGCTATTCACGCAGCGGCGCGAACTCCAGGCTGGCATGGAAATCTGATATAGTGACCAGTCCCCCGAACGGGGAACTTTGCGTTCTGGGTGCAGCGATTTGAATCCCAGGGATTCAAATGATCCGCTCGCGGCGCCGTCTGTCGGCCTCCAGCATCAGCTGAACTTTTTCGGCAACATTTTCTGCGATCAGCCGGCAGTGCGCCAGGTGAGCGTTGTCGATGTAGCTGTCCACTCCCGCCGGGTCGCAGAACTGACATCCGGTGATCGACTGGCACTGCGTGCTGCCGAATTCTTTCACAAACCATTTCGACAAGCGATAGCCCTGGTTCATGCTGTGGTTGAATTTATTGAGGCTGTCATCGAAGGCATTGCCGTTAGCCGTCATGATGGCGAGCAGCCTGACGACACGCGGGATGCTGTTTTCTATTTCGCCGATCTTCAGGCCGGCCGCCATCACGCCGGCGGTGAAGGCGCTGCAGGTTTTTCCCAGGAACAGCGTCCCGCCGATAAACGCGGAAACGGCATCGAACAGCTCTGGGTCTTCCGCAGGGGTATAGCCAAGGTGGAGAAGCACGGCCTGGGCGCAGTGGAACTCGTGCGAGGCCAGGTGGGCGTACAGTCTGGCGTAGGCCGCCCGTTCCTCCTGAGGGATGGCCTCACCGTGATCGCCGTCCAGGATATGCCAGTAGATCTCCGGCGAGCGCACCACCGGCGGGATGCAATGCGCCGGGAAGCGATCGTTGCCGCGAATCTGCTTGCAATTGAGGGTCTTGTGGCAGGCCAGGAACTGCCGTACGTGTGCATGCCCCCGGTCGAAGATCACGGGCAGATCGCCGTCGAGCCGGCGCAGCCCGTCGCGTAAGCCCATCATCACCAGGGGTGAAGTCAGCGCGCCGCATTCAAAGCCGGTATTGCCAATGCCCCCCGGCATGCCGGCGCTGAGCCTGACCAGCCATTCCCCTTTGATCGAAGAAAGATCCAGGAGGGTCTGCATCACCGTTGGCGCGCAGTGGCCCATGTGCAGCAGGTTGGTGAAGCTCTTTCCCCGGTAAGCCCAGTTGGGAGTTAATTCCGCAGGTTGAATGTTAGTTTGATTTGCCATAGAGACCTCCATATATGATGAGTCATCCCGCTCTGCCCCGTTTCAGGTCGCCCAGCCCAATGCTCGTGACCGCACCCAGCACCAGGCCATACACCAGGTGCAGTACGAAGGAGAAGCCGAACCAGACTGCCACATCGAACGGTTTCATCTGCAGAGCAATGCTGCCGGCCGCCAGCAGCGGCACAGCCAAAACTTCTACATATAACACGCCCAGTCCCATCTTCTTCAGCAGAGAGAGGCGACGCAGAGGCTCCAACCAGGCGACCGCTGCTCCGAATACGGCGCCCATGCTGAAGCCGATCAGGTAGTACAGGCGCAATCCGAGCGAGGCGCCGCCTTGCAGGACGATCCCGAGCTTTGAAAAAAATGCTGCGGCTGAATTGCCAATGATGGTGTGGGAAGTGTCGGCGGGCCAGCCCAGCAGGGCGAAAATAGCCGCACCGAAAAGATACATCACGAAGGTACCTGCCAGGCCTGCAATCATGCCTGCGATCATTCCCCGAATGATGGTTGAAAACTTCATAGTACCTGCTCCAGCTAATTCCCTGGGAGGTTCGAAGGGATCGAGCCTGCCTTGCTACATTTAGTTTAGCATTGTTACTCTTATTAATAGATTTAATTTCCGATGCGCGACAATATGGGAGAGGTTAACTGCTGCCATGCCTATATGCCTCTTGACCCGCACCCCCAGGTTGACTATACTGATTATAGAGCTCGCGCCTTGAACGGCGCGGGGAAAGCCTGATTTCCAATGTCCGAGAGTATACAATCTCAGATCGCCAGCCTGCGCCTCTCGATCCGCGGGCTGGAGGCGCAGCGCGGGGTGCTGGGGGAGGCGGTGCTCGCTCCGGCGCTGAAGGCGCTGCACGAGCAGCTGGCCGCCCTGGAAGCGCAGGCCGCTGCGCCGTCGCTTCCTACCGAAGACCGGCGCATGGTCACCATCCTGTTCATCGATATCGTCGGCTCGACGGCTATGGCGGAAAAGCTGGACCCCGAAGAATGGCGCCGGGTAGTCTCCGGCGTACATGCCGCCCTGGGACAGGCTGTTGCAGCCTACCACGGCGAGGTGGCGCAGTACCTGGGGGATGGGCTGCTGGCTTTCTTTGGCGCCCGCGAAGCCGGTGAGCATGACCCGGAGAACGCCATCCGCGCGGCACTGCAGGGGCTGGCTTTGGTGGAGAGGAACAATATTACTGGACCGACGGAAGACGGAGGACGGCAGACGGGCATTGGTCCGCCTACCGCGGTTGACAGTCAGCCGTCTGCGGTCGGGAATCCCGCGCCACAGGCGCGGGACGGTCCTCCTTTTCCCTCCGTCCAGCTGCGCGCCGGCATCCACAGCGGGTTGGTGGTGGTGGGCGAGCTGGGCACTTCTGAGCACAAGGAGTTCACCGCCAGCGGCGATGCCGTCAACCTGGCAGCCCGCCTGCAGTCGGCCGCTCCGCCGGGCGGCATCCTGATCTCCCACGATACCTACCGCTACGTGCGCGGCGTGTTCGACCTGACGCCGCGCCCCCCGCTGACGGTCAAAGGCAAGTCCGAGCCGCTGCACACCTACCTGGTGCGGCGCGCCAAGCCGCGCCCCTTCCGCAGCGTGACCCGCGGCGTGGCCGGTGTGGAAACGCGCACCGTCGGTCGGGAGGCGGAGATGCAGCTCTTGCAGCAGACTTACCTGCATGCCTTCGAGGGGCATGGGGTGGCCTGGGCGCAGCTGATCGGCGATCCAGGAGTGGGCAAGAGCCGCCTGCTGGTTGATCTGACCGAATGGATCGACCTGCGCGAAGAAACTACTCGCCTGCTGCGCGCCCGGGCCTTCCCGGACGATGCCGGTCAGCCCTTTGCCCTGGTGCGGCGCATGTGGTTCGACCGCTTCCAGATCGCCGATGATGCTCCCCTGGCGCTGGCCGAGGCCCGCTGGGTGCAGCGCTTCAAAGAGTTTAGTGGTCAGATCGGCTCGGATGAGCCTGCGCATGCCCTGGGTTTGCTGGTTGGTCTGCCCTTCCTGGACAGCCCGTATATCAAGGGTATGCGCGAAGATCCGACCCAGGTCAAGGGGCGCGCCCTGGTGGTCAGCCGGGAGCTGCTGCGGGCGGTGCGGCGCCAGGCGCCGCTGGTCGTGCTGCTGGAAGACTTGCAGTGGACGGATGCCGCTTCCTGGGAGTACCTGGTGGAATTATTCCTGGGCGAGGCGGAAGAGGGGCTGCCCAACGGTGTGTTCGTCCTGGGAGCGGCGCGGCCGGAGTGGCGCCCGCCGGCGGAGCTGAGGGCGCTGCTCGAAGCCCCCGTCCCCGGCGACCCGCATGGCGTGCGCATCGACCTGCAGCCGCTCTCCACACAGGCGATGGCCAACCTGGTGGCAGAGCTGTTTCAGCGGGCGGAGGCTATCCCTAGCGAAATTGTGGAGCTGGTGGTGCAGCGCGCCGAGGGCGTGCCGTATTATGCCGAGGAGATCGTCAACTGGTTCATCGACCACGGCATCCTGGATACCTCCGGCGAGCGCTGGCGCTTCCTGCCGGAGAAGCTCAAAGAGCAGCCCCTGCCGGCGACGCTGCAGCACTTGCTGCTCACCCGCCTGGGCAGCCTTTCGGGGGAGGAACGGGCCACCCTGCAGCGCGGGGCGATCTTCGGGCGGCGCTTCTGGAGCGGGGGTATCGCAGCATTGGGAGTTTCGGATGGCGAGCTGATGCTGGGTCACCTGCAGCCGCGCGGCTTTGTGGAAGTCCAGCCTGAGTCGGCTTTCGAAGGCGACACCGAATGGAGCTTCCACCACAACCTGCTGCAGGAAGTGACCTACGAGAGCGTGCTCAAGCGCGAGCGCCAGGCGCTGCACCGGGTAGCCGCCGGCTGGCTGGAAAGCCAGGCGATTAATGCCGGGCGGCTGGATGAGTTCGCCGGTTTGCTGGGCGATCACTGCCGGCGCGCCGGTGAACTGAGTAAAGCGGCGGATTGGTACCAGCGCGCCGGCCGCCGGGCATACGCTCAGGGTGCGCCGCGTGAAGCCGTGGACTTTTTCTCCGCCGCGCTGGAGCTGCTCCCACCGGTAGATCGCGATAGACGCTGGCTGGCGCTGTTGGGGCGGGAAGAAGCCTGCGGTGTGCTTGGCGAAATGCATGCCTGCCGGGCGGATATCGAGTCGCTGCTGGAGATGGCAAACGAGGCCGGTGATGACAGTCTGCTGGCTGAAGCTTTTTTGCGAAAGTCTATCTATGCGATGCGCACTGCCGATGAGGATTTGGCGATGCAGGCGCCGCAGCAGACCCTGGCCGCTGCCCAGCGCTGCGGGGATGAGGCCATTCAGGCCAAGGCGCTGGCCTTGCTCTCCGTGGTGGCCGCAAACGAGAATGATAAGTCCGGCTGCCTGGCTTATGTGGCCGCAGCGGAAGAGCTGGCGCGCAGATTGGGTGATCCGGCCATCCTGTCCTTTGTGGTGCAGCGGGCGGCGTACAGCACCGGGCATTTCGGCGACCTGGCACGCTCCGAGCAGCTGCGCCGTGAGCAGATCGAGCTCGACCGCCAGCTGGGCGATCGCAGCCAGGAAGCGATCGGCCTGACGAACCTGGCGGCGGATTACGTCACTATGGGGCTCTACAAACAGGGCCGGGTGGTCATTCAGCAGGCCCTGGCGATCAGTGAAGCACTGGGTGCGCGCCGTTTGACCGGCTACAGCCTGATGAACCTGGCCGAGCTGTACCTGGCGGTAGGAGATTTACGGCGCGCCTCTCCGGCTGCCGAGCGGGCTCTGCATGAAGTGACCCTGGCACAGGATGCCAAGGGGATTTACACTTCGCTGGGGCTGATTGGAATTACCTTGCTGGAGATGGGGGATGCCCCTGGCGCAACGCGGCGTTTCCAGGAAGCCAGGGAGCTGGCTGTCAAGCACCAGCAGCCGGCATTTATTTCCCAGGCAAATCTGGCCCTGGCAGCCAGCGCTGTCCGCCAGGGTTTGCTGGATGAGGCGCGCAGCTATGCCAACGAAGCCTGGGTTTACCTGAAAAAACACGGTTGGATAGGGATGAGTCTCCCAGGCTGGGTTTACCTGACCATGGCCGAAACCTTCGATGCATTGGGGGATGAAGAAACCAACTCGGGATGTCGTAGAGACAGGCCACCAGGCTGTTCTGGATGTGGCTGCGATGATTAATGTGCCGGAGTGGCGGCAGTCGTTCCTGGAGGAGGTGCCCTACCACCGGGCGCTGCTGGAGATGTGGGAGAAGACGACCGACGACCGATGACGGCGGACCGTCCCGTGGGAGAGCGCCACGGGATTAGCGACCGATGACGGACGACGGAAGACGGAGGACCGTCCTGTGGGAGAGCATCTTTCTCGCTCCAATGCTCTGCGATGGAGCGCTGTATCGACCGCTCCGCGGTCCGCGTGTCGGGCAGGATGCTTTTTCTCGCTCCAATGCTCTGCGTTGGAGCGCTGTATCGACCGCTCCGCGGTCCGTGTCGGGCAGGATGCTTTTCTCGCTCCAATGCTCTGCGTTGGAGCGCTGTATCGACGTCCGCGTGTCGGGCGGGAAGCCATCCCAATCGCAGATCGGGGCTATCCTGCTGGGGATCTCGCCAGGGGGCGGCAGGTTAGACACCTGCCCTACACTCGCCGGGGGACCAGCAGTAGGGCGGGATTCTATCCCGCCGGGGCTCTCGCCGGGGATCCGGCAGGTTGGAAACCTGGCCTACTCAAAATCCATGCCGGCAATATCACTCGGTTCTATTTGTGATCCCCACTCGTAGGAATAAATTCCTTTTTGTTTCCAAAATCCAAAAGAAGATGGTAACCACTCATCCGGTGTTTGTACATATCCATGCTTTACTGGATTCCAATGGATATAATCAAAGTGACGTGATAGATCCTTCTCGTCTCTGATTATGTGATCCCAAAACCTTGCCTGCCAAATCTGATGGTTAGAATATTCAGAGTGTTCCTTTAAGTAATTCCTTGAAAAATTTCGTTTGAAACTATGCAATACTTTAGAAAAGTTACCAGTATGATCGTCAATTTGCATCAACCAATGAAAATGATCTGGAAGAATTACATAAGCCAGGAGATGAAATGGATAAAGTAACCGTACATTTTTCAAGGTATCCCAATATAAACTTAAATTTCCCTCGATGTGAAGTATTGGGATTCGGTGTGCGGTAACATTTGTTATGAAAACAATAGAGTCGGGGATGTAATATCTTCGGAAATCAGGCATAATCACCATTCTTGGCGGAATTCCATCCCGCCGGGGGTCGGCAGGTTGGAAACCTGCCCTACACTCGCCTACGCCCGCCGGGGGACGGCAGGTTAGAAACCTGCCCTACACTCGCCTACGCCCGCCGGGGGTCGGCAGGTTGGAAACCTGCCCTACACTCGCCTACGCCCGCCGGGGGACGGCAGGTTAGAAACCTGCCCTACATTCGCCTACGCTCGCCGGGGGACGGCAGGTTAGAAACCTGCCCTACATTCGCCTACGCCCGCCGGGGGACGGCAGGTTAGAAACCTGCCCTACATTCGCCTACGCCCGCCGGGGGACGGCAGGTTAGACACCTGCCCTACACTCGCCTACGCTCGCCGGGGGACGGCAGGTTAGACACCTGCCCTACATTCACCGGGACCGAGTAGGGCGGGATTCTATCCCGCCGGAATCCGGCAGGTTGGAAACCTGCCCTACCTGCTGTTGAAATGCTCTCGCACGGCCTGGCGGCCGCTGGCGATCAGCTTTTCTTTGTCTGCCTGGGTCAGCTTGAAATTGAGCGAGTTCACCCCCACGGTGTCGATCAGGATAGTATTCTGCTGCAGCTCATCGTGCAGGGCAAAGACCGGCGACTGCACCCGCTGCAGCACGTTTGCCAGGCGGCGGATATACTGCAGCGGCTGGCGAAAGCCGAAACTGCCGTCATCCTGGTCTTCGCGGGCCACCACCGAGGATTGGGCAAATGCCAGCCCGAGGGTGTGACCGATCTCGTCCTTGCCGAAGCTCACCAGGGGGAAATCAAAGATTGTGCCGCCATCCAAAAAAATCTGTCCTTCAATATCGGTGGCGGTGAAAAACAGGGGCACCGAGATGGAAGCCCGCACCGCGTCTGCCAGGGGAACCTGCTTCGTTTTTTGATAGGAAAACTCATGGATCTGGCGGGTATTCAGGTTGGTGGCATACACGCGCAGATCTAAACCGCCTGCTTCAATTAAATCGCTAAAAGTAGCCTCGGCTGAGCCAAGTTTTCCCCGCACCCAGTCGTGAAATAGTGCGTGGGTATAACTGCCATTGAAATAGCCGTATTGAGTGAGGATCTGATTGACGTTGCCCTTATCCAAAAAGCGGGCGTAATCCGTGGCGCTGATTTTCTGGCTGATTTCTGCGCCGGTGTAGCCCAGTGCCAGCAGCAGGCCGGCCATCGACCCGGCGGAGGTGCCGGCCACGCAGCGAATTTGCTGCAGAATGCCGAGATTCTCCAGCTCTTCGAAGGCGCCGGCGTAGGAAATGCCCCAAACCCCGCCGCCGGACAGTGCGAGATTTTTATAGCTGAACATCACCCTACCTGCCTCGCTTCAGATTTTATAGATACTGCTGGTTGCGCATCCTAGGTCCGTCCCCGAATAGCGCACGAATACACGAATTGTCCGATCGTGCCGGAAGCCATCCGTGTATTCGTGGCTATATTCGAGGACAATGGTTATGCGATCGCCGACTTTCGTTCATCGCCGGCAATCGCTACTGTGTCGGCGGTCCTCGCTACGGGTCTAAGACCCAGAAGACCACGTCGGCGACGTTGGTGTTGTCGATATACCAGCGGCGCACCGGGTCGTAGTGATTGGCGTAACGGCCGAACATGCGCGCCGCGTCGCCCTTGGCCGACAGCCACACCAGGCTGTTGGTGTGGTTGGGGGAGTTCCACTGCATACCGGGCAGCACACCGGCGCCGTTATTGACCACCGGCAGCCAGTAAGGATTTGCACCCGGTCCCCACAGATAGCCGGTCTCATGATCGGCGGTGACGATCAGCAGCGTCTCGCCCCAATTGCTGTTCTCTTGCACCCAATCCATTACGGCCTCCACGGCGCGCTCGAAGTCGATGGCTTCCTCGATCATGCGCCCGGATTGGTTGGCATGGGCAGCCCAGTCCACGGCGCCGCCTTCGATCATCAGGTACAGCCCATCCGGGTCGTCATCCAGGATGTTGAGGGCTGCCAGGGACATTTCGGTAAGGGTCGGCACCGTGGTGAGCCGAGGCACAACGTAGGGATCGGCGAAGGCATTGCCGCTGCGTCCCTGCTGCACGGTGGTATAAGCCTGGGCGGTGCCCAGCACCCGCTTGGGAGTGGGTCCGCTCATCAGGGCCTGGAACTCGGCGCGCGTCTGAATGAGCGTCCAGGGATCGACAATGCCATCCCCGTCGGCGTCGCCGCCGGCCGTTCCGGCTACCAGGGCATTCCAGGTCACCTGGTCGCCCACGTATTTGAAGGTGTTGGGTAGGGCTTTCAGCAGGCCATCGTTATCGTACCAGGGATGGCCGGCGCCCATGACTACATCGGCGGCGCTGACGTCGACAATTTCCTGGGCGATGGCGGCATAGTTATCGCGGTGCACGTTGTGGGCTACATGCCCGGCGGGCGTGGCATGCGACCATTCGACGGTGGTGATCACACCGGTGGCCTTGCCCTTCTCTTCAGCCACCTGGAGCGCATTGATTAAGGGAACGCCATTGATATCGACTCCGATAGCGGCATCGTAAGTCTTAACGCCGGTGGATAAGGCGGTTGCCGCCGAGGCCGAGTCGGTGTAGCAGGATTTGACGTATTCCCAGTTGCTCCAGGCCAGGGTCGGGTCGTAATTGCAGTAATACGAGTAGGTGCTCACGGCCCACTGGAAGGGGAAGCGATTGTAGATTTGCCGGGCATCATGCCCATACTCGTAATAAGAAGCGGCGGTCAGTGAATTAGGCCCCCAACCGTCACTGATCATCACGATTATATTTTTGGCTACCGGTTTTCCTTTCCCGTTCACAGGGGCAGCAAAGGCCGGTGTGACCGCCACCAGTAAGACCAACACAAGAAGTAGGACAGTTTTTTTCATTTTTGATCTCCTGCAGGTGTTTGTGGCTGGATCTGGGCTGAATATTACCCGGCAGTCCTTCCCAAGCCCGAAGGTGGACTGCCTGTGACGGGTTGAGTGGTGGCCTCCTTTCGTCAGATGATGTAAGCGGAACGAGTTTCGGTAGATTTAGTATAGCAAGAATGGAATGCAGGGTCAACAAAATACTTGTTAAATGGGTGAATTACACATCAATAATTTACGGAGTCATAATTTTGAGATTGGAATATGTCGTACCCCCCGGTTCTTCCCAGTGCTGGTACATTCCGATCCTGCCTAGCCGGTTCGAAATCAATGGGTAGGAATGTAGAAGCTACTTTTTTAGCATCCACATAGAAATTGACCAGGTCTCCACGGATTTCGATGGTCATATTATGGGTTGGTTCCTGGAAATTAAAATCCCCTTCATTAACCACCAGGAAGTTCTCACCTTCATGATAGAGTGTGTCCCTGGTAATTAAAGCAAATCCAGAGCCGAAGGTGAAAATCAGGCAGCCATCTGAAAATCCATGTCCATCTCCGTAAACGATGAAACCTGCCTGGCCACTATCAGGATATTTACTGGTGACATCGGCCGAAAAGACAAAATCGCCTTCAATGATTTCCTCCGACCAGGCGATAGATTCTCCTACAGTATTTGGGACCTTGGCTACGGTGTAGCTTTCCTCATCCTGGCTCCAGAGGGTTTCATTGGGGATAACAAATCCCAACGGCCGCCATTCGGTATCTACCGGCGATGGGGTGAGCACCAGTAGTGTAGCTTCGGCCGTGATTTCCGGTGAACCTTGCGTCGCCAGCGCCAGTGGGGCTTGCTCCTGCTGCTTCAGCATCCAGGCTGCAACACCGCCAATCGCAGCGATAACAATAACCGTCAGCAAAAGGATTGCCCATACGGGCAGCGCCCGGCGTTTTTGGGCCGGCGGTATGCTGGGGGCAGCCGCTGCGGTTTGGGCGGATTCTTCACCAACAGCTAATAACGCCTGGACAGAGTTCGCTAATTTTTCCAGGTGGCGCTCTATAGGCGGATTCATCGCATCCAGCCAGTGAATGGACTTGATGAAATAGCGCATTTCATCCGACGGCTCGATGTTCTCGATGCGAAACGGCAGAATCGGGATAGCATTTTCGACGGCCTGTTCCACTTCCCGCACCACCTGCGTCGATTTATTGGAACCGCTCGATAAAACCAACACAAACACGCGGCTGGTGCGGATGGCATTGACAATCGCGCCCGCCCAGGATTGTCCGGCGGGGACATCGCGCGGCG
This sequence comes from uncultured Chloroflexia bacterium, assembly GCA_963744375.1. Taxonomy (GTDB): domain Bacteria; phylum Chloroflexota; class Anaerolineae; order Anaerolineales; family UBA4823; genus CTSoil-045. The sequence goes on from CAVUTH010000005.1 coordinate 349,307, forward strand.
CGATCCAGCAGCGCACCTTTTGGCTTTCCAGCTTGGCACACACCGCATCGGCAACGGCCTTATCCAGGGAAGAATAGCTGATGAATACATCATGTGCCATGATTTTCGCTCCTTATCCATTCCCCTTCAGGCGGTATACCTGAAAGCCTGCCTGGGCCAGCACACGCGGCAGATTGATCGCCGGCTGCCGGTCTTTGTCTCTGGCTGCTTCGGGTAAATCTTCCCAGGGTACCAGGTCCGGGTGGGTTTTCCTGGCTGGGTTTTCCACACCCGGGGCGTAGCGCCAGCCGCTGCGCCGCCTTTCCTGCAGCCAATGATCGTGTTCCAACTGCGCCATGCTCTCCACTTCTTGGGGCTCAAACCGGTAGCCGGCGGCTTCCCAATCCACTAACGGCTGGATGCCATAACCGGCGCGCTGCAGCTTCAAACGAATGTGGTCAACCTGCCTGCGGTTGGATTCGCGCAAGTCTTCCGGCAGCTGATCCCAGGGCACCAGAGAACGTTTTTCCCCGAGTTTAACCCTTCCGCTAAACGGCGCTGGAGATAATCTGCATGAATCGCCTGGGCCAGGATTTCAAAAGTGCCGCCCAGCACCAGATCGGCCAGGTTGACGCGTTGGGATAATCCAAACGGGACGATATTGCGAGAATTTCCGGCTGCGGCCATCTGCCCGGTCAGCAGTTTGGCCAGGCCGCTGTCTTCATCCATGCGGACTACGATAAGAGGCTGGTCGCATTCCAGACGCTGGCGCAGCTTGAGTGCTGCTGGCAGGCTCAGGGTTTGATCGTCTGGGCAAATGTAGATGCGATCAATATCGCAGGTTCCTTGTGGATTGAACAGAAATCCGGCTTCGCTGAACTCGTAGGAACTTAAGTCTATTGGATAAGGGATCAGCTCGCAGCAACAGGATATCTTTGGGTAATGTTTGTACAGCCAGTTCGCCAATACTTCGGCATCCCGTCCGACCAGGGTGATGCGCAGCAGTCCGTCATCGCCCCTGGTTTGCTCGTACCATGCCCGGGCGGACTGGATCACCAGGCTCTCGCCCAGCTTTCCCGGTCCGACGACCAGGATATGCGAACCGGCTGGGTTCGTGCCGGATCCAGGCTCACAAGGGGGGAAATCACGGATCAAGGCGCGCGCCCCAAGCTCATAGATGTTGAACATTTCAAGCCGAAAGTTGGGAAAGGCCTGGCTGCCAAATTCATGTTCTCTTAGCAGCTCGCACAAATCGGGATTGACAAGATGGATGCTGCAGTGCAGCGCCCCCTGCTTGCGGTTTGCAGTCAGCTGCCGCGACAGCATGGCAATTTCTGCATTCACCCCATCCACCCCGCACAGTGAAACCAGGTGGCTGGCACGCTGGACAGCGGTTTTTCGCAGCAGTGTGGGGTCGGTAGCGTCGCCCTCCAGGACAATGACGCCGATCTCGCGGCAGAAATCGATGCTAGGATTGCTTTCGTCTGGCTCGATGGCAACGACGTCGTAGCCTCGCCGGCGCAAAGCGCTGGCCAGCCTGGCGCCCTTATCGCCCAGGCCGCATACGATGACGTGATCACGCAGAAACCTCAAACGGATCATCTGGAGCTGTTTGCGGAACAGAACTGCGGCAGCCAGAATAGCAGTAGAGGCGGTCAAGACAGGGACCAGGAAACGGGCGACTTCCAGCTCCCAGCTTACCGGTCCAGAAACTGCGCCGGATTCAAGGGTGGTTAATTGGATGGTTTTGTAGAGTAAATCCGTTGCTGAGTGGGAGGCGCCGATGGCACGCGTGTACTTCCAGAAACCAATGTACCCGAGAATCAGGGAGACCAACAGGAGAGAAAGGATGACCTGCCACTGGTATGCCTGCCAGAAGTGCCGAAAACCGGGGAAGCGCAGACCGGCAGAAGGATTTGAGGACTGGTGCTGCAAGCGATGTCTTCTCTCAGCCGGCATGCCCGCTCTCCCGCAAGAAACCAGGCAACCAACCTGGCGATGAAATCACAATTTTCCGATGAGGCAGCGATGGGATCGAAGCATGCGGATTGTTGAACAATGTGCATGCCTTCACAATTACTATAGCAGGATATACGATCCGGCGTCAATAAGAAGTATTGCAAGTGTCTGGTTTTTTTTCCTGGTTCCGCTGCTCCGCGGTGGAACCGTGCCTTGGCGCTCTGCGACCGCTGACCGCTGACCGACGACCGACGACCGTCCCGCGGATAAATCCCGCGGGATACGACCGACGACCTCACCTGATTCCGCTGCTCTGCGGCGGAACCGAACGTTGGCGTTCTGCGCGAGGTAGGAACGCGGAACGGGTGCGATGCCGCTGCAAGGGAGACGACCATCCACGAATGGGGCCACGAATGGCATCCCGTGCGGACGTTATTCGTGGACGGTAGCCTGGAGAACGCAGAACGGGTGCGATGCCGCTGCATACGGTCATGGGCTGTTTGTGTGTCGTCGGTCGTGAATCCCGCGGGATTTATTCGCGGGACGGTCGGCGAGCTTGTCCCGCGCTGTTCTTGCGCGGGATCGGCGGTCGTCTCTCTCATATTAGTCCCTGCTAGTCTAATTTTATTCTTAATTTAATATCTGCGTGTTATAATCTAATTTGTCCGATATACACGGGGGTGCAAGCACGTTCTTGAACGCATCAGACCACGCTCTCAGGAGGTGTCGCAGTGGTCCACAAGTTCCGATTAATTCGTCCCGATGATTTGCTCAACCTGCAGGTCGAAGCGCACAATCTTCGCCTGGATACTCCCAAGAAAGGCGACCCGGCACTGACGCCGGAGGATGCCGGCCAGCCTGCCTACCTGGTATTTATCTTCCCACCCCAGACCATTGCCGAGAGTGCTTTCTACGAGTTCTCGGAGACCAAGCCGCCGGCAGGCCAGCCCAACCCCGAGGCGGGCAATACCGCCGCCGACACCGAGCCGCTGCCGCCGCCGGGAAGCGTGCGCGCCAGCCTGGGCGGCCCTTCCCGGCTGGTTTTTCGCATCCCGGCAGGCTCCGGCTAATTTGCGCATCCCCTTCACCTGGCAGGGACTGCTGGATTGGTCCGGGCTGGAGCTGAGCGTTTCGCCGCTGGCCGATATCCCGCCAACGCCCACCCCGGCGCAGACAGCGGGCGCGCCGGGCATCCAGGAGCCGAAGCCGCTGGAGACGGCCCTGGAGCTGCCCTACCGGCTGGTGCTCTCGCCCAACCATGCCGTCGCCTGGCGGCATGCGACCCTGCCGGTGACGCACAAAGGGCGCACCGAGCTGTGGCACACACGCCTGGCGCTGAAAGACGATCAAACGTCGCAGGAGCTCTCGCCAGGGAACACCGCCCCGCTGCGGGCGATCTGGTCGCCGGACTACAACCCGTTCCTGCCGCCGGCCAAGAAAGCCGTGGATGCCTACCTGGGGCGCAGCGCCATGTCGCCCAACGACCGCCACCAGATCGTCATCCTGACTTCGGCATTCAAAGGCTACCGCACGCGCATGTTCCCGCACCGCCTTTACCGCCCGCAGCCGATCTTTGCCGAGCGGCTGATGCTGACCCCATTGGGCGGCTGGCTGCGCTCGCGTGGCAACTGGGATCCGCCCGAAGTGGGCCAGCCCACCTGGAGCGATGTGCTGTATGTGGATAAGAGCAACCTGCCGGCGCTGCTGAAGGCCAGCCTGAAGGCGATGTCGATCGATGAAGCGCCTGTGGAAGCTGTTAACCTGGAAGCCGCGACGCTGAATTTATCTTCCGCCAACCTGGCTTCGCGCGAGCTGATTACCTCTTTAGTACGCCCCAAGCAGGAGACGCTGGACCTTTCCGAGTGGGTGCACCGCGCCGCGCAAGGCCGCGATCACTACGTGCGCATTGTATATGAAGGCAACCTGCACCGCCTGGGGCACCGCGCTTCGCTGGTGAAGGTGACCGAGCGGCGCTTCATGGATACCGCCGACGGCCCGGTGGCTTACCTGATCCAGTATATGTTTATCGTCATCCGCGAGCCGGTCAAGGAATACCCGGCGCACCTGTTCCCCTACCAGGGCCGCGAGCTGCCGCTCAAGCGCATCCGCCTGACGACCCTGGTCACGCCGCACATCCTGGATCCCTACGCCCCGCCCTCCGAGATCGCCGCCAGCAGCGGCTCGTTCTGGGTGATGTACCGCGCCAACGGGGTCAACCAGGATTTCAAGTTCCACGCCATCGCCGAGGATATCGCCGGCAACCAGGTGGAATTCAGCGCCTCGCTGATCTTCATGCCCTTCAGTGAAGAACACCCCGAGCAGGTTAAGGCGGCCTACGATGCAGCCAGCGAGGAGCGGCGCAAGATCCTCATCCCCGGCCAGAAGCTGACCTACGCCCCGCGCGATAATGGGCTGAAGAGCGACAACACCACTATCGATACCAGGGCGCTGTATCTAGGCGCACTCAGCCAGCCCGCCAACCTGGAATACGGCAAGTTCCTGCCCACCCTGCTTGCGGCGCAGGTCAGCCTGCCCTCGGTGGAGCAGATCACCGGCGGCAGCACGCCGACCTTCATCTCCTTCTATCCCAAGTACCTGGCGGACGGGCTGACCAACGCCGGCGGGGTGTTTGCGCAGATTGCGAATGCCGCCGGTGTGCCGGCCAAGCTGCCGCTCGATCTGGCAGCCGACAAGGCGGGCGGCATCTCGACGCCCAATGCCCAGCTCACCAGCCTGTCACGCCAGTTCGGGCCGCTGGCCGGCGAGATCGAAGACGCCGCCAAGAACCTGTTCGACCCGGCCAAGTTCTTCCAGGGGGTGACCGCCGAGCTGTTCGGGGCCATCGACCTGTTCAAGCTGATCGTTGGCAATGGCAAGATGGACGAGAACGCCCCCAAGTACGACATCCAGACCGAGGACGTGCCGCAAGGCCGCAAAGTGATCGCCCTGCTGACCTGGAAACCGAAGGTCAAGCACGTGGACGCCGGCATTTTAGCGCTGCTGCTGGGCACCGAGCCAAACGTCGGGCTGGGACCGACCACCCTGGATATTAACGGGCGCATCGAGAAGATCATCCCGCTGCCGGGTGGGGTCGGGGCCATCCCCGAGCCGTACTCGCGCTTCTCCGGCAAGATGGACAACTTCGGGCTGGAGTTCCTGCGGGTGGTGCTGCTGCGCTTCAAGTCCTTCACTTTCACTGCCGAGAGCAAGAAGAAGACGGATGTCAATGTGCAGCTGGATGACAACCAGCCGGTGACGTTTGAAGGCGACCTGGAATTCGTGGAGGAGCTGCGCAAGCTCATCCCGCCCGGCCTGTTCGGCGACGGCCCCTACCTGGATATCAACGCCACGCGGGTGCGCGCCGGCTTCAACCTGGCGCTGCCGCCGGCGGCGGTGGGCATCTTCGCCATTCAGAACATCAGCCTGGGGGCTTACATCGAGCTGCCCTTCGTGGATGGCCGCCCGCTGTTCGACTTTGCCTTCGCCTCACGCGCCGACCCGTTCCTGATCACGGTGGCTTTCCTGGGCGGCGGCGGCTTCTTCCACCTGCAGATCGACACCAAAGGCATCAAGCAGCTGGAAGCCGCCTTCGAGTTCGGGGCGACCGCGGCGATCAACCTGGGGGTGGCCTCGGGCAGCGTGCACATCATGGCGGGCATCTACTTCAAGATGGAAATGCGCAACGGCGAGAATGCCTCCGTGCTTTCCGGCTACCTGCGCATGGGCGGCGAGCTGTCGGTGCTGGGCATCATCTCGGTATCGCTCGAGTTCATGCTCAGCTTCACCTACAACTCGGGCACCGGCAAGGCTTCCGGCCGCGCCACCCTGACCGTGGAAATCGAAATCCTGTTCTTCAGCATGTCGGTCGAGCTGACTGTCGAGCGCAGCTTTGGCAGAGACGGCGGCGACCCCACTTTTGCCCAGCTGTACGACTCGCCGGGCGTGTGGGCCGAGTATGCTGAGGCGTTGGGTAGTTGATACGTATCATGGAAGTTGGTGTCACCCTGAGCTTGCGAGGGTCTCCTCACTCCGTTCAGGATGACATTATGAAGTAAGGAGTAAATCCGATGGCTCCACTTGAACATACCATCCTGTACACACTGCCGCGCGGCATCCACCTGGGCGGTGGAAAGCTGCCGGTCTCGGTGCTGGTCTCGCCGCGCCTGATGGGCGGCAGCAAGCTGGGCGAATTCCCCGACTGGCTGAACTGGACGGCGCTGCTGAAGAAACGCGGCCTGCAGCTGACCCTGCGCAGCGGGACGCACGAGGTGACTGTGCCGGTCGATACCAAAGTGCTGCGTCCCGAGCTGTGGGAAGCCATCTTTAAGGAAGATACCCTGGTGCGCTCGTACCAGTATCCGGATTACGCCGGCCGCCCGGTGCTCTCCTACCCGGTGCGCACGGCGCTGTCCATGATCAAGTCGATCTACCAGGTGGCCGGCGCGACCCTGCAGGGCGGCGCAGACCAGGAAAAGCGCGGCCTGCGCACCTTGCTGGACGGCCTGCAGGTGGATTGGGATGACCGCCGCGCCGCCGAGAAGCGTAAAACTTACGCCTACTACCCCGACCACGACCCGGCCTCCAGCGGACTTTCGAGCCGTGCGCCCAGCGGCATGCTATCTCCGGACGGGCTGCTGCCCACCTACCTGCTGGCGCAGCCGGGCAGCCAGGCTTACCGCGATTTGCAGCACCAGCACCGCCGAGCAGTTTGCCACCTTCCAGAACATGCCTTCCGCTCCCCCCATCAAGGAGCCGGACTGGGACAATCTGCTCGATTTTCACCAGGCGCTCTCCGCATTGAATGCCTACCGCGAGCTGCAGCGGGCGCTGGGGTTGGTCTTCGACCTGGAGCTGCCGCAGGATTTCCCGCTGCCCTCCGGAACGCTCAACCCGGAATCGCTGGCCGTGGTGGACGCCAAAGCCGGCTGGCGCTGGCGCAACCCACCGCGCCCGCTCTACCCGCTGTCGACCGCTTACCTGTATTTCGACCTGGGCGGCGGCTCGTCGCTGTTCATGACCGCCCCCAACCTGACGTGCTTCCAACCGCAGCGGCATGCAGGCCATCGGGCTGCTCAACCTGGCGCCCGGCCGCTTCGGGCTGGCGCAGGTGGACGTGGATGGCGGCATGAACAAGGCCATCCAGCTGGCCGAGACCATCGATACGGCGGCCCCCTCCACCAATCCGGAAGTATACGACCTGAACCAGGCGCTGCCGGCGCTGCGTTCCGGCGGCTTTTCGCTGTTCGCCGACCAGCGTGCCCTTTCTCTGCTGGGCAGCCTGCAGGAATCGACCGATTACAACCAGGCGCTGGAAGCTGCAACCCCCCAGCCGCGCCCCTTCTTTGCCGAAGACCTGCTCCGCGGCTACCGGCTGGATATGTGGGACTCGCACAGCGGCAAATGGCACTCGCTGCACCTGCGCGATGGCCTGTACCAGCTGGAAGACCAGACCTTCGAGACCAGCGCCGAAGAGGGCTTTGTGCAGCTGGCCGCCACCCAGGCCGCACCCGACCCGAATCGCAGCACACCGGCCGACGAGCTGTACCTGCACGAAGCCATCGCTCGCTGGGCCGGCTGGAGCCTGAGCGCGCCGACGCCCGGCAAGCACCTGACGCGCCATGCCGACCCGGATAAAGCCGTGCCGCCCGACCCCAGCGACCCGGAGTACGACCCGGAAAATGTGCCGGCCACGCCCTTCAAGATGACCACCCATTACAAGGTGGTCAAAGGCACGCTGCCACGCCTGCGCTTCGGCAGGCGCTACCGCTTGCGCGCTCCGGGTGGTGGATTTGGCGGGCAACAGCCTGGCGGTCGACGACCCGCTGGCCGACGGGCTGGCGTGCTTCGCTGGCGCTGCCCCAGGACCCCGAAGGCCTGCCTTACCTGCGCTACGAGCCGGTGGGCTCGCCGGTAATCGTGCTGCGCGACGAGCAGGCCGTGCAGCTGCCCGGCTCGGCCCTGGAGCGCATCGTGATCCGCACCTGGAACGCCGACCCCAGCCACGACGGCGACCCGGCCGACATGCTGGCCAACGACCGCCACATCGCCCCGCCGCGCACCCACATCGAGATGGCCGAGCAGCTGGGTATGTTTGACGACGCCGGCGGCAAGCTGATCGGCGACCCCGCCATGTGGGATTTGATTCGCCAGCGCGACGAGGGCCAGTTCAACCAGACGCCTAATCCGGTGCTCGTTTCCGGCCAGAAGCAGACCTTCCCGCTGGAGCCGGCGAGCGCGCATCGCAGCCCTGCCCTACCTGCCGGACCCGCTGGCGCGCGGCGCAGCCCTGCGCGACCTGCCCGGCACGCCTGCTGGGTCGCGGGCTATCATAGCCCCCAACGGCGGCGCGGCCGCGGCGGTCGATTTTACGCCGCTCTCCGACCCCAACCCGCGCCCTGGATCGGCGCTGCTGGTGGGCTACGGCGGCGACACCTGGCAGAAAACCGGCACCTTCCGGCTGGCGCTGGTGGAAGGCGACAGCGCCCCCACCTGGGACCCGGCTGCCGCCCTGCTGAGCGTGGCCCTGCCCAAGGGGACGATGAAGACCGTCCCGCTGAGCTGCTTATTTATCGCCGGAAGACCTTAAGCTGATGGGCGTGTGGCAGTGGCTGCGCGAGTACATCAACCTGGTGACCATATTCGGCGCCCAGCCGCAGTTCCTGCACCCGGGCATGGATGTCGACCGCATCGCCCATATCCTCCAGTGGTCGGTGGAGGGCGGGCACTGGATGCTGACCCCGCCGCGCCTGCTGACTCTGGTGCACGCCGTGCAGCAGCCGCTGGGAAGACCGGCCTTCACCGCCCTGACGGTGCAGCGCCAGCCCGAGTCAGGCAGCAAGCCGCTCAAGACCCAGCCCGAGAGCTTACCCCACCCAGCAGACCGAGCTGAACCCGCTGACCGGCTGGCGCGAACCCGGCTCGACGGACGCCTACCTGCTCGGCGGGCTGTACATCCACGGCGCCAGCTCGGCGCAGGTCGAGCTGCGCGGCGCCTGGACCGATCCGCTGGACGACGTGACGCAGCCGGCGCCCTCCGAGACGCACTTCGACGCCCAGGTGGATAGCATCCCGCTGGGCGAGCTGGATAACGCCTACATCTGGGCGGGCGGCAAGGAAAACCGCTACCTGGCCTATTACGATGCCGCTCACGATCTGCTGGCTTTCGTGCGCCCGGGCGATAAACTGGGCAGCCTGCCGGAAGGACAGTCCTTCGGCCTGCTGATGGCGCCGCGCCACCGCTTCAACGACACCAAGCATCATGTGGTATCGTACACGGCGGTAGCCACCTCGCGCTACCGGGAGTACTTCCCGCAGGATATCGACCCGCCGCTGGATTTCACCCGCAGCAGCGCTCCGACCACGGTGGATATCCCCGCCTCGGCCCGCCCGGCGGCGCCGCGCCCGCTGTACGTGCTGCCCACCTTCGACTGGCAGCGTGAGACCTCCACCAATATCAAGCGCAGCGTGCGCTTCGGCGGCGGCCTGCGCATCTACCTGGAGCGCCCCTGGTTCTCCTCCGGCAGCGGCGAGCTGCTGGGTGTGGCCCTGTGGGACAGCGCCAACGGGACCTTCGACCGCCACTCCTGGAAGCCCTTCATCACCCAATGGGGGCAGGATCCGATCTGGGAATCGACCGGTGTTTCCCAGGCGCCGGGGGCCTGGAATTTTGCCGGCGCAGCAGCCAGCGAAGGCAGCCTGAGCCTGGAAGAGGCCACGCCGCCCACTATCAAGAAGAAGCCCGGCACGGTGGATGTGGTCGGCTACCCGGTGGCCTTCGACGCCGAGCGCGGGCTGTGGTACTGCGACCTGACCCTGAATACTTCCACGCCGGTGTACAACCCCTTCGTGCGCCTGGCGCTGGTGCGCTACCAGCCCAACGCTCTGCCGGAGGCCAAGCTCTCACGCGTGGTGCTGGCCGATTTCGTGCAGCTCACCCCGGAACGCTCGGCGGTAGTCAGCGGCGACCCCTACCATCCACGCCAGCTGCGCGTGACGATCAGCGGGCCGGCGCCGACCGGGCCGCAGTCCATGCTGCGCATCGGGCGCTTCCTGCTGGATACCGGCAAACCGACTCAGATCGTGGTGCATGTGCAGCAGCGCGACCCGGCTTTCCCCGGCGATATCGTGTGGCAGGATGTGCCCGCCAATGTGGCTGCGGTACACGTGGATTATGACGGCGGGCTGCCCGCCCAACCGGAGCTGTCGCTGTGGACCGGCTCGGTGGAGTTCGCACAGACACCGGAGCCCGGGCAGTTCCGCTTGCTGGTAGAGGAGACGGAATACATCGGCGCCAATTACGTCTCGCGTTTGGAAAGCCGCGGCAGCCGCCTGATCCGCCGGGTGCGCCCGGGGCGATTGATCTACGCCGAGACGGTGATGATCGATAGTGCGCTGGTGGGAGGCTGAGGCGCTGGAGCACGAAAGCTGCGAAAGAACGCAAAAGGCACTGGAACGCGAAAGCCGCGAAAGAACGCGAAAGAGGCGAAAAATACGCTGAGGTACTCATTCGTGTATTCATGGCCCCATTCGTGGATGGACGGTCCAAGGTGACCAGGGGGCTGGAGTGTCCGGCGACTGACCCCCGAGGGGGACTTCGCGGGCGCGGGATTTTTATGGGTGGTGGCGCTGAACGCGGAGCGTCCAGGGTGGGCAACAACGCGGAGCGTTGTTGCCAGGAAAGGTTACTGGCGGTCGGCGGTCAGCTGTCGGCGAGCTTGTCCCGCGATGCTCTCTCGCGGGATCAGCGGTCGTCGGTCTCGGTCCTCGGTCTTCCGTCAGGACGTCTTCAAGTGCTTATCCAGGAACGAAAACACCCGCCGCATATTTTCTTCTGTCTCAAATAGCGGGTCGCCGTGACCGGCCCCTTCGATGATGTCAAACTCAAACCGGTCGCTGCTGACGTATTTGCTTAATTTTTCTGCGAATATGATGGATTGCTGTACGGGCACCATGCTGTCCAGGCTGCCATGCTGGATCAATAGAGGCGGCATACGATCATGGATATAGGTCATTGGATTCGCCAGCTCAACTTTAAGGGGTACATCGGATAGTTTTGCGCCCAGGTACCTGGATTCTGGTGAATCGGCTGCGCCATGATCGGACGGGCCAAATCCTTTTTCGTCAAGCTGTTCGTCCATTTTAAGGAAATCCGTCGGCCCGAACCAGTCCACTGCTGCCTGAACATCGCAAGGATAGGCGCTATTCCCCAGCCTGGCATCGTCGAATTCGGTCACGCGATCTGTCAGGCAAACCATGGCGGCGTAATTCCCGCCTGATGACCCGCCACAGGCCGCAATCCGGCTGCCATCCAACCGGTAACGATCGCTGTTCGCCCTCAGCCAGCGGATAGCCGCCTTGATGTCCTGCAACCCAGCCGGAAAGATGGCTTCAGCGCTCAAGCGGTAATTGACACTGACCAGGGCATAGCCACGCTCTAAAGCTCTCAAGAAAGGCATCAGGTGGATATCGCGTTTATCCCCAATGGCGAAGCCTCCCCCATGAATGTTCAAAATGGTTGGGAAGGGCCCATCCCCTTCATCCGGCAGATAGATATCCAACTTTTGGCTGGGCGAGAGACTGGCATAAGGCAAATCGAGCCATTTACGGCGGATCTGCGACACATCCGCTGGTGGAATCTTGATGAACGCTTCTTGCATTTGTTGGGTCTTTTGATATGTTTCCATATTTATTCCCTTTCCGAGTTTACTATTTTTTGCTACGAAATCCCCCTGTTATTTACCAATCCTGGCTATCCTTTTTGCGTTTCTTTGATATTCGTCAAATGCTACCGCGCCAAGCAAGATCACTCCCCGGACGATGAATTGCGAGTAAGTACCCCAACCCGCCAGCTGCATCCCATTCCCGAGTACCGCCAGGAGCAATACTCCTGCGATCAGCGATTGGATCCTGCCTTCCCCGCCCATAAAACTGATGCCTCCCACGATCGCGGCGGTTAAGGCGATGAATTCTGTGCCAGGTCCAAAGGACGAATTGGTGGTATTCGACTTGGAGATCATGACCATGGTGGCGATGGCAGTAAAAAAGCCGCAGATCGTGTAAATCGCGATTTTCATTTTTCGCGTATCGATACCGGCTAATCTGGAGGCTTCTTCATTGCCACCCAGGGCCAGCAGCCTGAAACCGAAAACCGTTTCGGTAAAGACAATACTCACCAGGATGGCGATCACCAAGGCGAGAACCACATCCAATGGAATTCCGAGCAGCTTGCCTCTGGATAGGATGAGAAATTCCTCCGGGTAGCCGCGGAATGTGTTGGCTTTCGAGATCATGTAGGATATGCCTTGATAAACGGTCGCCGTTGCCAGGGTTGCGATCAATGGAAAGATCTTGATACTGGTAACGATTAAACCGTTGATCAAGCCCAAAGTTGTCCCCAGGATTAATCCTGCCAGCACCGCCAGCCAGGCCGGAAAATCATAAACCATCATCAGCATGGCGGTAACAACGCCAACCAGTGACATTTGATAGCCAACCGATAAGTCGATGCCGCCCCCGATCATTACAAATGACAGGCCAATCGCTACGATAATGAAGTATGTGTTTTGGGTGATGATATTGGACAGGTTGCGCCAGGTCAGAAAGTATGGGCTTACCAACGAAAATAGAGCCATAAGCACAAACAGGATGATGATGACTGTATATTTCTTGAGACCCCTCAGATCAAAGTTCGCTAGCATTGCTTTTATGGTTAAGGACAGCTGGTTTTCATTCATAAACATAGCCTCAGTCTCTGCATTCCAGGCGGCGCTCGATGGTTATCCAAATGATTGATACTCAACTCCATTATGCTGCTCACCAGTACGATCCTTGCCTTTAACGATCATCGTGACCACATCATCGAGGTTAACTTGACTGACCTCCAGGATGTCTTGCCTCTGCCCGCCTTTGAGCACAAAGACCCGGTCGGCAATTGCCAGGATATCCGGGATACGCTGCGTGATCAGCAGGATCGAAAGCCCCATCTCTTTCAGGTTCTTGATTAAAGCCAGCAATTTACTGGCCTCCGTGACACCCAGGGCAGCCGTGGGCTCGTCCATGATCAGGATTTTGGATTGAAACGCAATGGCGCGGGCGCAGGCTACCATCTGGCGTTGACCGCCGGACATGCTGGCCACGCTCATGCGGGGTGATTTGATGTCGACGCGCAGCTCACGGATCAAATCTTCGGCTTTCTGGTACATGGATTTCTTGTTCAGGAAAATTCCTCGTGGCCCGCGGACCAGCTCCCTGCCTACGAAGATATTCTTGGCGACATCATAATTATTGAATAAAGCCAGATCCTGGTAGATCATACTGATCCCAAGCTGGAAAGCTTCGTGCGGGTTGCGAATGTGAACCGGCTGCCCGTCGATTAATATTTCACCCTCATCCGCCTGATAGGCCCCCGAGAGAACTTTCATCAGGGTGGATTTGCCGGCGCCATTATCCCCGACAATTCCCATGATCTCACAACGCCGCAGTCCCAGGTCCACATCTTTGAGAGCGCTGATGCCCCCAAATCGCTTGCAGATTCCCTTCATCTCAACCACATATTCTGAATTCATAGCACCTCACCCATCGCATGGAGTGGAGGAACAAAGCCGTGGGCTGGGGACCCCCGCTCATCTACCTGTCCCCAGCCCATAGCTATCAAGATGTCTCGGTCAATCGATCGCTTCGCCTGCGAGCATGATCAGCCAACCGGCAGTCAATCAGCCCGCAGCCTGATATCCATCACCGGCTTAAGGACCAGGGGGCAGCTGCAGAGGCTGAGGCGCTTCAGTTGGGACGGTGAGCACGGTGGCGCTCTCGACGGGAACGAACATGAGCTGCCCGTTCTCGGCGGTTACCATGTCCAGCGCATCCCAGATTATCTTGGGAGAATCCTCGCCTTTCAGCATCTTGGTGACATATTCCATCGTTCTGCCGATGAGATCGCCGCCGAAACGGATGGTGCCTCTGAAGACGCCATTTCCGGTAGATGAAGTCGGCCACCGCCGGCCCTTCGGCCCCAATCATGCCTACGCTGAAGACGGCAACTTTATTCAAGTCTTCGATGACGCTGGACCCGGGGCCTTTGGCGTATTCGTCCATGATCGCCTGCGAGGCGCCCATGCCGCCATCGCCCGCATAAGCCAAAACGAGTTTCATATCGGGATTGGTGGTCAAAATATTCTGCATGGCGGTTTGACCGGCCTGGAACATTTCCGCCTGGACGGTTTGAACGACTTTCACTGCCGGGCTGTAGGCCGGGTTCTCTACCCGATCTGCTTCCGTTTTGCCGGACAGGTAGACGCCATCCGCATCCGAAATGGGAGCGCCGGTGGCATCGATGTATGCCCCGGTGGCATCTTTCAGGTAGGGTTCACTGATCATCTTGAGCCCCTGGGAGCGTTGGACAGCTTCCGGATTGAGGGTTAATTCGAAGATCGCGGTTTCGATCGAGCCGGGCTCTGCGTCGGGATAGGTCTTATCGACCCATTGTTTGGCCATCAAAGCCGCATATTCACCCGAGAGGAACTGGTTCATTTTCATCACGGAGTCGTAGGCTTCCTCGCTCCCAGGATCGCCGCCGGCAAACAGCACCTGGACGCCGGCCTGGCGGGCGGCTTCCAGCTTGGGTACCAGGCTGGTTGGCTCGACTGCCATGACGAAGAGAAACTCAGGTTTCATGGCAGTGTAGTTCTCTATCTGCGTTCCCTGGGTATTGGCATTGCCATCGGCGCTGGATACCTGAACATCATAATCCGCACCGAAGGTACCCTTAAATGCATCCTGGAAGGCGAGCATCAGTGGGTTATCCAAAGCCGGCAGACTGACCACCACGATGGGTTTGGTGTCTGGCGCGGCTGCCTCGGGAGCCGTCTCTTCCGGTGCAGATGTCGCAGGCGCCGGCGACTCTTGTGTGGTAGAACAAGCAGTCATCAACACCAACAACCCGATCAGCAAGATAATGCCGAAATTTTTCATGCGATTTCTCCTTTTTTTGTTCAACTCCGATTGCTTCTGTGCTGGATGCACAGATTGTCAACTCCATCATACAGAATTATTTTTGAAACAGCAATTCATTCTGTGATACACTCTATTCCAAATCGGAATAGGTGGTGACCGTCCATGGAAATTCGCCAGATTGAGTATTTTCTTTCTATCGTCCAGTCAGGCAGCTTTTCTGATGCCGCCGACGAGCACTTCATCTCCCAATCTTCCCTATCCAAAAATATCATCGCACTGGAGAAAGAGCTGCGTGTTTCCCTGTTCGATCGCAGTAAACGCAAGGTGTTTCTGACGGATGCCGGCGAGGTGTTTCTGGAGCATGCGCGTAAGATCAATGGGGCTTATCGGGCGATGATTGTTGACCTGGATAATTACAAATCCGATGCGGGCTCGTTTTCAATCGCCGCCATACCGGTGATATCGCAGTATGGCATCACCACGTATATCGCTCAATTTCAGGAAGTGTATCCAAACATCCAATTCACTTTAGAGGAGATTGACGGCTTAAACATCTTGCCGGCATTGGAGGAATACCGCTTTGACCTGGCAATAACCCGGCACAATTTTCTGGATGAAGAAAAATTCGACAGCCTGGAAATCCGCAAGGATCAACTGCTGGTGGTCGTATCCACCAAGAATCGACATGCGACCAGATCTTCTATCTCGATCAAAGAGCTCTCGGATGATAACTTCATCGTATTTGACCGGGTTACAGACCTGCATCGCTTGATCATGGATGAATGCAAGAAGGCCGGATACGACCCGATCATTTTCTATTCAAGTCACCGCAAGGTCAGTGTATTCGGTCTGGTGGGAGCAAATATTGGGTTGGCTTTAATGCCGTCCAAAGTCTATGATTATCACAAACATCCAGATGTGATTGCCATCCCCCTCGAAGAACACATTGAATGCAATATGGTGCTTGCCTACCTGAAAAACAAAAAACTGCCAGGTTCAGCCCAAACATTTATTGATTTTATGCGAGCCATGCTGGCGTAAAATCACTCGGGAGCAGCCGTCCACAAATATTCCTCGAATGCACGAATTCTTCGCGGGAGGCACTTATTCGTGTATGCGTGGTCCCATTCGTGGATGGTTGCCATAGCTATCGCGCCACTGCGCCACCAATGCACATGCATCCCCCTTGACTTGGAGTCGACTCCATGTGTTAGACTCGCCTGCGAAGGGAGCATAAGATGCAGAACATAATATTGAACAACGGCGTGGAAATACCTGTGCTTGGCTTTGGCGTTTTTCAGATCACGGATGCGAGCGAGTGTGAAAGAAGCGTCATTGACGCTATCCAAACCGGATACCGCCATATTGACACTGCCGCTTCTTATCAAAATGATGAGGCGGTTGGCCGGGGAATCAAACAAAGCGGGGTCGCTAGAGAAAACCTGTTTATCACCACAAAACTCTGGATTCAAAGAAATGGCTACGAAGGCACCTTATTAGCCTTTGAAAATTCTCGGAAGCGTTTGCAATTGGAGTACATCGACCTGTATCTGATCCATCAACCCTTCGGCGATGTGTACGGTGAATGGCGCGCCATGGAAGAGCTGTATCAACAAGGCAAAGTCAGGGCCATCGGGGTTTCAAATTTCGCTCCGGATCAAATCATGGATTTGATGGTTCATAACACGATTACGCCGGCAATCAATCAGATTGAGGTAAATCCGTACCAACAGCAAATTGACACGCAAAGGTTTTTACTCGATAACATGGTTCAGGTGGAAGCCTGGGCGCCATTTGCAGAGGGCAGAAAAAATATATTCCAGGACGAGCTGCTGCTATCCATCGCCGCGCAGCACAAGAAAAGCGTCCCCCAGGTCATTCTGCGCTGGCTTATCCAAAGAGGCATTGTTGCTCTGGCAAAATCCACCCGTAAAGAGCGGATGATCGAAAATATCAGCGTGTTTGATTTTGAATTAACAGCGCAGGATATGGCGGCAATAACCGCTTTAGACACAAAAACCAGCTGTTTCTTTGATCATCGTGACCCCGAAATGGTCAAGTGGCTGGGCAACAGGAAGCTAAATATTTAGGGATATGAACCCTGAATGGGGAGCAACCGTCCACGAATAATCCACGAATGGGGGTCTTCTGCCAATCTCGCCTATTTTACCTTATAATATCCATACCAAAGGAGACCCCCATGCAGACTGACGCCCCTAAGAATATCGACGAATACATCGCCGCTTTTCCGCTGGATGTGCAGGAGCGCCTGCAGGCCATCCGCCAGGTGATCCATGAGAGCGCCCCGCAAGCTACCGAGAAGATCAGCTACCAGATGCCGACTTTCTATCTTAACGGCAACCTGGTGCACTTTGCGGCTTTCAAGAGCCATATCGGTTTTTATCCGGCGCCCACCGGCGTGGAAGCTTTTAAAGAAGAAATCTCCAAATACAAGTGGTCTAAGGGCGCGGTGCAGTTCCCGCTCGACCAGCCTGTGCCGTACGATCTGATCCGCCGCATGACGGAATACCGGGTGGCGGAGAATTTGAAGAAGAAGAAGTGATCGGGCGCACAGGAACGAGTTGTTGAGACACGAGCAGGAGGCAGGTCGATGACACTGGACCCGGGAGTATTTGATCGTAACCGCGCCGCGACGCTGCGCATGCGGACTCTGGCAGGGCGCTTGAGCGCTGCGCAGCTGCGCACCCCGTTGGGGGAGCATTGGGACGTGGCGATTGTGTACGCACACCTGGCCTTCTGGGACCGGCGCGTCGAGTATGTGCTCGACATGACTGAGCGGGATGGCAAGCTGTTTATCCCCGAGATTGATATCTTTGTGAATGACCTGTCGCTGCCGCTGTGGGCCGCTATCCCATCACAAGATGCGGTGCGCATAGCCGTCGTTGCGGCCGAGCACCTCGACCGGCATTTGGTGAGCTACCCGCCGGGACTTCTGCAGGAGATCTTTGTTTACAACAAGCGCTGGGTGGACCGCTCGCTGCACCGCAACGAGCACCTGGATGAAATCGAAGCGGGGTTGCGATCCGGGGGCAGGTGAGCGCTGCCAGCTCACGCTTATCGGTTGTTATGTTTGGCCGGGAACACCCGACCGGAGAGATTCGAGCGAAGCATGACCAATGGAATACAGGATTTAAGCCGCCCCAAGGTCGGCTGACTGCCTGATACCGTCATCCGTCGCCGGTCGGTTTACGTTGGTGATTCAGCCAGTGTGCGTCTCGCCATCCAGCCCAGCAGCAGCCCCGAAGGCACGGCAGCCAACGCGCCGGCCAATGTTACCGCCAGGATGAAGCGCGCTCTATCTGTGAGGCGGGATTGGCCACCAGCCACAGGAAAACCAGGAAGCCGAGTGCGCCGGCGGGAATCCAAAGGCCGGCCGGGCGGAAGTGCGGGCGCAGCAGCAGCCACTGCGGCAGGGCGATGGCCGCTCCCATGAAAGCGAACAAGAGCATATCGTTCTGGCCGCCCAGGGAAAAGAGGTTGGCCGCCAGGATGACCAGCAGCGCCAGCAGGTAGCCGGCCCAGGTGGCAAACATCCAGCGCCGCGGCCCGGGCAGCAGGTCACGCAGCACCCGGCTTTGCGCATAGCCACAAACAAGACCGATGCACAACAGCCCGGTCGGCGCCAACATGCGGTCCTGGTTCACCCAGGGCAGCAGACCAAACAGCGCGGTCAGCAGCAGGGCGACCGCCAGCCCCAGGCCGTACCCCAGCAGGTTAGCCAGCAGCCAGGAGACGAAAATCAAAAGGAAATGGCGTTTCATAGCAGCTCCATCCGCTCAGCAATAAACCGCAGTGTAACTAGCTTTTTCAAATTCGATCGATAGTTCCTCAATCATTATAATCCGCGAGGTAATGGGTAGCGAAGTAGAGGATCGTACCCAGGGGAAATTTAGTACTTTGGTGGTTCTATAGCGACTTTTCCCTGGCGAAAGCTGAGCATCGGAACCAGGAGATAATCTCATTATCTCAAGGTCATTTTAGCGTTCTTAGCGGCTTAGCGGTTCAATTACAAAAATAAAATACAGGGCTGCCTGGCAATCACACCGAGACAGCCCTGGTTAACCTAATACTCGTGAGTTACCTGGTTTTCCCTGGTGGAACCGGGATGACAATCACCTTCAGCATGCCGATGTTGTTGCCTGGTGCGCTGTCTGTGATGCTTTGCAGCACCTTGGCATACAACCGGTGCGGGCCGATCTCAGTCGGCACCCAGTCGAACCAGACCGAAATACCGGCCGGGTCGTCGCTGCCGGTGAAAACCTCCTGCATTCCGATCAGCTCGCCACCCTCGTCCGGGTCTCCGTTGTAGAGCAGCAAGTAGGTGGAGGCCAGGCTCCGGGTATCCGAAGTGATCGTTACCCGCACCTGCAGCGGCTCGTAGCGGTATGCCTGCACTGTGCCGGTGGCCAGCTGGCCTTTGCGGTCAATGGCTGCGATGGCATCCTTGGCCATACCGACATGCCCCGGTTTACCTCCGATTGGGCCTCCATACCCGGTGGCGGCTACTCGAATGTAGCTGAAGCCTTCGTTATTCTGACCCGGGTCGATGTACTGCGCGGGATAATTGGCAGCCGGCGTGCCGCACGGCGTGGTGGACGGTAGGATGCAGTACACCGCTGGATCTTCGGTGTCGTAGATTTCATCGACCGCGTCCCCGGGATCGAGGTTGACGTAGATGCGGTACATCTGCGAATCAACGCCTCTGTCCAGCAGTGGGGTGATCCACGGCTGGGTCACTGTCGTCATCTGCCGTGCTGCCAGGTCATTCAGCAGGGGTTGACAGCCAATCGGTTCGCGGGGACCGCTCTCACCTAAGGGATTGGTGCTGAATTTTACATAGGAAAAGCACACTTGGGTAGCTTTTGGTATGGTTGTGCCGGGGTTATCCACACTGTAGTTGTAGACGCGCACCTGCAGAATCACCGGAATTTCCGGCTTGACGATGCTGCCCGGGACATCAAAGGTATCTTCCATCTCCTCGTCCAGGATGCGCATGAAGAACCCCCGGATTTCCTTGCGAGTATCAATGGTATTCGGTTTCCAGGCTTCACGCCCGGTTTCATCGACGCCTGCGGGAATGAACCGGTTGGGCAGGTTCAATGCGAAGTCTGCTTGCTGGCCGAATTTCCCGATCCAGAATAACCAACCGGTATTGCTTTCGAGCGGCTCGACCTGGTAGGTGGTCTTCAGCACGCCGTCCCTGGTAGTGTAAATCATCGGGTAGTAGGCATATCCCATATCGTCGCTGTCGGCCGGCTGACGGATCGTGATCCCGGTGCTGTTGGTGGTTGTATAAGTGGCTGTTGCGCTTTGCGCCCAGCTGTTGTTGGTGCTGAAGCCCAACCCGTAGGCTGCATTTCCCATCAGGGAAGCGCCAGGCACTTCGACGCTCACGTTCACTGAAACTTTGTAGGAATCATTCTCGCTCAAACTCTGGTCATAGCTGCGGTTGCTGCCTGCCCCGCTTTGCTGCGTCCACTGCAGAGATGGCGAAGTGGAAGCCCCGCCGTACAGATACTGGACATTCCCATACATCAAGCCGGTATAGGCGGTACCGTTTTGCAGCGAATACGGCGCCAGGTCGTTCGGCATGGCGTCGCTGTACTTCGGGTATGACAGGATATTCCCGTTTTCGTGCACTGGCTGGTACCACTTGATGCCGCGGCCAGGTCCGTGCGAGGTAACCGGTTCCAGCGAAGCCGGCAAAACAAAGTCCATGAACGGATAGGTCAGGGGATCGTCGTCCGGCGCGCCAAAAATCCGGTAGCGCCAGATGTCGTAAGTCTGGATGCGGGCTTCGATGTAATCATCCTGGTTGGTCTCGGAAGTGAAGGCATAGCTACTTTCATTGTAGCTGCTGTTGTATAAATCTTCGTGTCTGCCGTACTCGGAGGTCAGGGTGTTGCTGTATGCGAAGGAGGCTTGTGCGCCCAGGGTGAAAATCCCAATATTCCCACCAATGCTGGCAGACGCACCCGCCGACACATCCGTGGTCTTGCCATAGGACGACGAGGCGGAGTTGGAGGAATAGTTCCCCCAGCCTGTCCCGCTGGAGGTGCTGAGGGCGACATTGAAAGCGTTCATCCGGCTGACGTTGACCACTTTGCCCAGGGCTGGATCCCAGTAGGCATGCTTGGGGGGTTCCTGCATGATGTAGTGAATGTTGACCAGGTTTTGCACCGTGTAGTGCGCCGGGTTTCCCAGGCGCAGGCTGTCTCCATCGGGATCCATGGCAGCCAGGGGCAGCCGCACTCCATAGCCAGGCGCGGCGTAAGTCGGTTCCTGGACCTGCAGCTTCTGCACCGGTGCAGCCGGAGGCGCCGGCTGCAGGATGTTAAGCGTCCACATCTGGTTGCTGTCCCAGGTTATTAATGCCAGCGACCAGCAGGGGTTGCTATCGGTTGGTGTGACCGAGCCTTTAAAGCGGCCGGCTGCCAGCCAGAAGCGTGCGTCCCAGTTGAGGATCAATTCGGGATGGATGCTGGCCGCAAGCTCGGTGTCATACTCAATTGTACGGATGTGCGTCTTCCCCGAGCCGGCGTAAACTGCAGCCAGCATGCTGCGGTTGATATCCCAGCCTGTCCCCGGGTTATACTGGAACAGTCCAGAAACCAGCTGCAACCGCCCGCTGGAGGCACTCTTTGGGCCGCTCCACAGGTCAACGATCCCTGGGACCAGGCGCATCGTCAGTGAATCGAAGCCAATGAACTGGAACAGCCATACGCTCTTGGTGAGGTTGCCATTCGAGCTGTTCGTGACGACGGTGCCGACCGCCAGCTCATCATAGCCGTCCCCGTTGTAGTCGCCCGCGGCAGTGGATAGGTTGACTGCCCAGAATCGGGCGGGATCGAGATCCTGGCAATAGCTGCCAGCTAGCGCCAGTGACCGGTTGATGCTGGCCACGCCGCTGCGCGTGGCGGTATAGTTGAAGGCATCGATGCAAAGTTTGTGCGGACCTGCAAGGTATGTAACGGCGATCTCAGGCCACCCGTCGCCGTCAAAATCGCCGGTGGTCACATCCAGGGCATTATCCACCGGCATCATCGCACCGCTGAGAATGCTGGCGGCTTCGAGCGGGAGAGATGTGGTAGCGGTCGTCACCGCGGTTGCGCTGGGGGAAGTATCGGAGGCGGACAGGAAATCCAGCACAGCCACCTGGATCGGATGGGTCGTCAGGCTACCTGCGGACCCCGGCTGGGCGTAAGCCACCACGACTTCATCCCGCCGCTCCCATTGCCAGGTTAGTCCATCCAGGTCATCGGCGGCAAGGTCGAAGAAGTCGGTTGTGCCGGGCAGGCGATCGGCCAGGCCGAGAAGCGTGGCGGAGGCGGCGGTTTGTTTGTAGCCTTTGACCTCCAGGCCGGCAGCGCTGCGATATGCCTGCATGACGGTTTCTTGCTGATGAGCCAGGATATGCCCGGAGACAGCGGCCATTGCATTGTGCTGGTCGGCCAGGTCTGGGTAGCCGAATTCTTCAAGCAGGGTGATCTGAGTTTGCGCAGTGTTTAATTCAAATACTTTCGAATTTGGATGAGCGTTGTACGCCAGGCGTGGTTCAGTGAGAAAGACTTCGTCATCTCGAAATTCAAAGTAATTCAACGCCGGCTCGGTCTCACCGGGGCGAGGTGTGGTGTCCCAGGCAAGGTTCGACTCAGCCGAGAATCCGATGGCGTTATACGCACTCACCGTGTATGTATAGGTCGTGGAAGCTCTAACCCCCGCATCCCGATAGGCTGTAATATCGGTTTTGAGGTTGGCAATCTCGTGATAATTCACGCCGTCTTCGGTGCGGCGGATTCTAAAACCGGTCTCATTGGCGGAGTTGTCGACCCAGGTCAGGTTGATTTTGTTGTGGGTGATTGCCGTCGCCGTCAGGCTGGATGGCGCCGCTGGGGCGGTTGTTTGTGCGCTGGTGGTTAACGTCGTGGCAAGCCCCATGAATAGGATGCCGCCTGCCAAGGCCAGTGAAAACAGGCGAGCAAAGAAAAATTTAGATTTGGAGCGTGTTCGCCAGTTCATCGATTTATAGTCTCCTTTTTTTCGTCGTGAGAAAGCGATGATCTTCGGAGCCGGAAAAATCGAGATCCGGCTCCTTTTGTATATACCGCATCATCCGGGGGTGCGCAAATATTCATCAATGAAAAGGCGGGAGGTTTGGAGGCGTCCCTCGGCGGCACAAGGCAATCGCGGATTTTTTATCGAGAGCGATTCGCACGAGGTGAGTGGAAATTATTGAGGATGTATCGTGTCTGCTAGTATTCTCCTATTGGATGTCATCTGATTCCTTCAGGTTATCCTGGCAATTGAGCTATGGGTGACAATCTATTTCCGTAGCCCACAAAATGCGTGCAGCTTTATTCCATGCTGCTCCGTGGGAAAAATTAATGTTAATAATAGTATAGACCCGAATCCAATCCTGTCAACAGTCACAATCGTATGTTTCCTTGAGCCTCTTGCTAATAATTCGGATATTTTGTATACTCTATGCAGGGGTTTATCTCAACCAATTCGATTAGTTTCCACAGGAGGAAATCCTATGAGCGGTGATCTACCTTTAACTGGTGTGCTGCCCGACGAACTGCCCGGCACGGAGACACGCATCGCCTCGGTGCTGCGCTCGTCCGGTGTGCGTTCCAGCCTGGCGGAGCAGGCCGGCAATAACGAGCTGACCTCCCGGCGCGAGCTGGCTTTTTCCGGCGAGGTGCTTGCCGAGCACCTGGGGGCCGACCATACGCCCGCAGAAGATGCTGCTTTCTTCGATTCCCGCCCGATCAGCGAGGCCATTATCCTGGATAAGGTGCGGCCGGTGCTCTTCATTCGCAACGGGCTGGTGGATGTGGCCGACCTGCTGGAAGTCGAGGAACGCCTGAAGCCCATCCGCAGCAAGCTGGTCAAGCCGCTGGCGGCTATCGGGCGCATCGAGCTTTCGGACCACGATACCTACGAGTGGTGCGGCACCGGCTGGCGCGTGGATGAAGACCTGATTATCACCAACCGGCATGTGGCGAATGTCTTCGCCGAGCGGGATGGGCTGCGTTTCAAGTTTCGCCTGAACGGCGCCGGCAAGCGCGTGCGAGCGAACATCGATTTCCGCGAGGAGTATAAGGGCGTGGAGTCGGAGGAGTTCGGCATTGCCGAGATCCTGTGGATCGCCGAGGACACCGCCGGCGCGCCGGATATCGCCATCCTGCGGGTAGTGCGCAATCCCGGCCTGCCCGAGCCGCTCAGCCTGTCCCGCCGCCGCATCGAGCCAGAGCAGCCCATCGCGGTGGTCGGCTACCCGGCCAAGGACAGCCGCAACGAGGCCGGCGTGATGGCCAACCTGTTCCAGGATGTGTACGATGTCAAGCGCTTCTCCCCTGGCGAAGTGGTCACCGTGGGGCGTGGCGCCTGGTACCTGACGCACGATTGCAGCACGCTGGGCGGCAACTCCGGCTCGGCGGTGCTGGACCTGGCCACGCGGGAAGTGGTGGGACTGCACTTCGGCGGCAGCTTCCGCAAGACCAACTACGCCGTCAAAGCCTCGGTGATCAAAGGGCTGCTGCGCCTGCGCACCTGGATGGTGGTCAAGCCCAAGCAGTTCAGCGTGCCCACAGAAGCCTTCTCCGAGAAGAGGCGCACCATCGCCAACCTGGCCGGGCGCAAGGGCTACCAGGCCAACTTCCTGAAGAAATCGGTGCCTGCCCCACGCCCCGGCGCCAGCCACACCGTCCAGCCAACCGGTACGCCTAAGAACCTGCTGGCCTACACGCACTTCTCGGTGGTGATGAGCGCCAAGCGCCGCCTGCCGATCTACACTGCCGAAAACCTGGACGGCTCGCTTAAGATCAAGCTCAAGAGAAAAGATTCGTGGGGCTTCGACCCGCGCATCCCGGAAGCGGTGCAGCTGGGGCACGACGAGTTTTACGGCCCGGAGGAGTTCGACAAGGGGCACATGGTGCGCCGCGAGAACGCCGGCTGGGGCACGACCCAGGAAGAAGCCCAGCTGGGCGAGGACGATTCCTTCGTCTACACCAACGCCATCCCGCAGGTGCCGCAGCTCAACCAGCGCACCTGGCTCTCGCTGGAGGACTACGTGCTGGATAACGCACGCACGCTGGGCTTTAAGGTCAACATCTTCAGCGGGCCGGTCTTCCGTGAGGACGACCCGCTCTACAGCGGGGTTCCGGTGCCGGTGGATTTCTGGAAGGTGGTGGTGGCGCTGGACGCCGAAACCGGCAAGCTGCTCACTTCCGCATACCTGCTCAGCCAGGAGGGCCTGATGCCGGAAGAAGGCTTCCGCTTCGGCGAATTCAAGACCTACCAGGTGCCGCTCAAGCGGGTGGAAGAGCTGGCCGACCTGCATTTCAGCAAGGCGATCCGCGATGCGGACGTCTTCCGGGCGGATGAGATCCGCGAGATGGTGGCCAGCGGGCGCTATGTGGAGATCGACTCGCCCGAAGACATCATCCTGACTACCGAACGGCTGTGAAAACGACGGAGGACAGACGAACGGACGATCCCACGGGGCTGAGACGTCGCGGGACAAGCTGGACGACGGCCTCGCGAGAAACACTGCGGGATTCCGGACCGTCGACTGGTGTTGATCATCCTGAGGAAAACGAAGGATAACCTGGTTACCAGGAGATAATGCATGGCGAAAAACCTGACCATGGTCGAAAAGATTGCCAAAGCGCGCCAGCTGATCCAGAAGGCGCGCGACCTGCCGCTGCCCGCCGAGGGCGGCAGGCACGACTTTTCCTACATCGCCCAGGTGAAGGACATCCTGCGGCAGGCGCGCGACCTGGTCAAGTTCATCCCCATGCAGCCCAGCGCCACCCCGGAGATCAAAGAGGAAGTGCAGCGCGTCCTGGCCGAAGCCGACCAGGCAAACAGGGAGATATTGTTGTAAGAATCGCACGCCAGGGTGGTGAGAAGAATCTCACGTCCTGGGAAGATCGCCCAGGACCCTGCGCTGTCGCAAAGCCGCAAAGGTGTAATAAAGTTTCCTTTGCGGCTTGGCGTGAGTTAATTTAATGACTTATTTTGGAAAATTTTTATATGTAGGACATCATCAGGCATTTCGATTCTTGATATATCAGGTAAACAGGGGTAAAATAACCTGGTATATCCGTATAGTTCCTGCGAAACCTCGGATATTGTTACATCCAGGTCACTTCTTGTGACAAAATACCCAGCAAAGGAGAAACAAGTGAATAAAAAGTTGGTTCTGTTTGTTGTACTGGCTATCCTGCTTGCGACGGTAGTACCTACCTTCGCGCAGGGCAGCGAGACCCCCGCACCAGCCGATGAGGTCCTGATGGTGGGGGCCAATACCGATAATCCCAGCCATCCGCTTGGGGATGTGCAGAAAGCCCTCAAGCTTAAGGGTGTGGAAGCCAAGCTGAACGGCAAAACAGCCGGCCCGGTGAAGGAAGTTGCCAAGGGCCAGTTTGTCGAGCTGGAGCGCACGGGCGAAGACTCGATCTGGACGGTGTTGGGCGAGTTCGGTCCGTTAGATCACCCCGCAGCGATCCTGTTCTCGGGAGTGCCCGGCCCGCTGCACAACCAGATCCCCGCAGCCGGATCGCAGCGTGGACAACACCACCATCTGGGCGCCGGACTTCAGCGAGGCCTATTACGAAGAACCTGCTGTTCTCCGAGGCGCCCGGGGCGGTCTCGATGCGCAACTTCTACATCGAGCAGTCGGCCAACCGCTACACGGTGAACGGCGACGTCACCGATTGGGTGCAGGTGCCCTACAACGCGGCTGCCTACGGCGCGCAACTACTGCGGCGGCATCGTCTGCGCCCAGACCTGGGTGTTCGTCAATCACTCCATCGATGCCTGGTACAACGCTCAGATTGCCGCAGGCAAGACACTGGCCGAGATCAACGCCTACCTGGCGCCGTTCGATGTCTGGGACCGCTACGACTACGACGGCGACGGCAACTTCAACGAGCCCGATGGCTACATCGATCACTTCCAGTCGGTCCATGCCGGTGAAGGCGAAGAGACCGGCGGCGGCGCTCAGGGCACCGATGCCATCTGGAGCCACCGCTGGTATGCTTACTACACCGCCAACGGCCCGGATGGCACCGGCCCGCATAACTTCGGCGGCGTGCGCGTCGGCGGCAGTCCAACTTCTGGATCGGCGACTACACCGTCGAGCCGGAGAACGGCGGCGTGGGCGTCTTCGCCCACGAGTTTGGCCACGACCTGGGCCTGCCCGACCTGTACGACACCTCCGGCAACACCGGCGGCGCCGAGAACTCGACCGGCTTCTGGACGCTGTATCTCCAGCGGCTCCTACGGCAGCACCGGCATCGCCGACTGAAGGCATCGGCACCAAGCCCATCCCGATGAGCGCCTACGAGAAGATCTTCCTGGGCTGGTCGAATTACGCCATGGTCGACTACGGCCAGTCGGCTTCGATCAAGCTCGGGCCGGCGAATGCCAACACCAAGCAGGCGCAGCAGCTGGTGGCGCTGTTGCCGGATAAGCAGGTCGATGCCTTCGTCGGCGACCCGTACTCCGGCATCTACTTCTACTACTCCGGCTCGGGCAACGACCTGGATCAACAGCATGACCCGCTCGGTGACGCTGCCGGCGCGGCGCGCCTTCCCTGTCGGCCAAGGTCAAGCTACGACATCGAGCTGGATTGGGACTATGCCTACCTGACGGTCAACGGCACCCCGGTGGCCACCAACCTGTCCACCAACACCAATCCCAACGGCCAGAACTTTGGCAAGGGCATCACCGGCTCCAGCGGTGGCAATTGGGTCGACCTGACCGCCGACCTGTCGGCGTTTGCCGGGCAGACGGTGACGCATCGGCTTCCGCTACTGGACCGATGGCGCGGTGGCCGAACGCCGGCTTCGTCGTCGATGACATCGCCGATCACCGGCCAGCCGCTGGACGACGCCGAGACCGACCCGGGCTGGAGCTACGCCGGCTTCATCCGCACCGGCGGCACTGTGAGCCAGTCGTTCTTCAACGCCTACTTCGCCGAGTTCCGCAACTACCGCGGCTACGACGACGGCCTGCGCACCGGCCCGTACAACTTCGGCTTCCTGAACAACCCCGCCCTGGGCAACTGGGTCGAGCACTTCCCCTACCAGGACGGCCTGCTGGTCTGGTACTACGACACCTCGTTCGCCGATAACAACGTCGGCGACAACTGCCTCTCCGGGCGCTGCGGCGGCCTGTTCCTGCCGGTGGACGCGCACCCCGACCTGCTGCTGCGCGCCGGATAACGGCAAGGTCTGGCGCCCGCGCATCCAGTCCTACGACTCGACCTTCGGCCTGCAGAAGACGGACCGATCTGCCTGCAGCGCCAACAGCGTCCAGCACTGCTACGGCGGTCTGCCGGCCAACCCGCTGTTCGACGACACGCCAGAGCTACTGGGTAGCCCCCAACCCGGCCATCGGCCACTTCGGCTGGGCCAGCGTCATTGTGCCCGACACCGGCACCACCATCCGTGTGGTCAGTGTTTCGGCGCATGGCAACTTCATGCAAGTGCTGGTCAATAAGTAAGCCGGCGACGTGATGTAGAAATCAGGGGCTGCCCAGTACATTTTGGGCAGCCCCTGCGAGTCCGCCTGGTTAACTCACGCGGAGAAGAAATCCCGGTTGTTTTTGACCGGACGCGGAGAACGCGGTTAATCATAATTACTTCGCGGTCCGCGTCTCCGCGCTGCTCTTTCATTGATAATAATGGTATCGATAAGTCGAAAATTGGAGGGAGACAAAACGCAACGACCCATGAGCAACGTAATCACTACACCCGAGCAGGTGACGGCCGCCTGGCTGACGCGATGTGCTGCAGCGCAGCGGGGCGCTGAGCGGCGGCGAGGTGGCCGGTTTTGACCTGGAGGACGGCAGGGGCAACTGGTCGTCCAACCTGCGGCTGCGGCTGCACTACTCGCCGGATGCCAGGGGAGATTTGCCCGCCGGCCTGTTCCTCAAGATGGTGGATACCGACCTGGGGGATGGCGAGTATTTCGACGACTCGGAGGTGACCTACTACAGGCGTGACTACCTGGATGTGCCCGAGGCGCCGCTGGTGCGCTGCTACGACGGGGTCTATTCGCCCGAGCTGCGCCGCTACCACCTGCTGCTGGACGATCACTCGCACACGCACATCCAGGCGCAGGAAAAATCTCCCACGCTGGAATACGGCCTGGCGCTGGCTGAGGGGCTGGCAGCGCTGCATGCCCGCTGGTGGGGGGCTGAGCGGCTGGCCGAGCGAGGCGCCTCCATCCACGACGAAGCGCACATCCGGCGCTTCGCCGCCATCGCCGAGCCGGGCGTGGGGCATATCCTCGGGCGCTTCTCGGCCGAGCTGGAGCCGCACTGGCCGGCGATGCTGAAGGACCTGTTTGCCGCCATTCCGCCGACGGCTGGTCGAGCGCAGCCGCGACCTGAACGGCTTTACGCTGATCCACGGCGATGCCGGCGAGACCAACATCCTGGTGCCGCGGCAGGGCGAGCGCCCGCTGTACCTGATCGACCGCCAGCCCTTCGACTGGAGCCTGACTACCTGGCTGGGCGTCTATGACCTGGCCTACGCACCTGGTGCTGGACTGCCCGACGACGCTACGCCGGCGCTGCCAGGTGCCCATCCTGCTGCGCTACCATGCAGAGACTGCTGGCGCACGGCGTGCAGGGCTACCCCTGGGAGCGGCTGTGGGCCGACTACAAGCTGTGCGCGGCGATGGGCGTCTATATCGCCGTGGAGTACTGCCGCGGCGGGGTCAACGAGCAGTTGCCTGGGCGTGGATGAATACCTCAAGCGCTCGCTGACGGCGTGCGAGGATCTGGGGGTTTTTCCCTGACCTGAACTTCTTCGAAGGATTCTTTGCCGGATAGCACCAGCAGTGTATCGCCGGCCTGCAGGATAGTCCCGCCGCTGGGCACCAGGAACTCATCCTGCCGCGCAATCAGGATCACCAGGAAATCGTCGGGCAGACCCAGCTCGAAGATCGCCCTGTCGCTGAAGGGGGATTCCGGGCTGATGGGCAACTCTTTCAGCTCGCTGGAGAGGCCCCCCATGGGCGTGTACTCGATCGGGTAGACCCGGCGGGGCTGCGCTGGGGCATCCAGCTTCAGCCAGCGGGCGACCGGGGCGATGGTGGTGCCCTGCAGCAGCACCGAAGTGAGCACCACGAAGAAAACCAGGTTGAAGACCAGCTCGGCATTGGGGAGATCCGCCAGCAGGGGGAATGTCGCCAGGATGATAG
Organism: uncultured Chloroflexia bacterium; assembly: GCA_963744375.1. Classification (GTDB taxonomy): domain Bacteria; phylum Chloroflexota; class Anaerolineae; order Anaerolineales; family UBA4823; genus CTSoil-045. The sequence continues at coordinate 379,439 of CAVUTH010000005.1, forward strand.
GCGCCGCACCGCGCAGCCCCACCCAGGAGACGAAGGTCTTCTCGCGCCAGTTCAGCCGGCTGGGCAGCAGGCTGAGGAACACGCTCAGCGGCCGGGCGACGAAGATCAGGACCCAACTGCCACCAGCAGGCCAACCCCGATGACCGAAACCAGCTGCGACGGAAAGACCAGCAGCCCCAGCGTCAGGAACATGGCGATCTGCGTCAGCCAGGCCATGCCGTCGTGGAAGCGCAGCAGGCTCTTCTTGTGGATGAAACTCGTGGTTGCCCAGCACAATCCCCGCCAGGTAGACCGCCAGGAAGCCGCTGCCCCCAAGTAAATCGGTCAGGCCGAAGGTCAGGAAGACCAACGCCAGACGTCAGCACCGGGTAGAGCCCTTCGTGAGCCGAGGTTCAGGCGGTTGATCAGCCAGAGTGACACTCTGCCCATGCCATAGCCCAGCGCCGCGCCCGACTGCCATCTGCAGGACGAACAGACGCGAGCAGGCTGAACGGCGGCAGGTCGGGCTGCGGTGATCAGCTCGATCAGGCCGATGGTCAGGAAGATCGCCATCGGGTCGTTGCTGCCCGACTCGAACTCCAGCAGCGGCTTCAGACGATTTTTCAGGCTGGATGCCCCGGGAGCGCAGCACCGCAAAAACCGCGGCGGCATCGGTGGAAGAGACAATCGCCCCGAACAGCAGCCCTTCCAGCAGGGAAAAGCCCAGCAGGTAGACCGTAATCAGGCCGACCACCACCGCGGTGATGAGCACGCCAAAGGTGGACAGCAGCAGCCCTTCCTTGAGCACCGGGCGTACCTGGCTCCACTGCGTATCCAGCCCGCCCGAGAAGAGGATCAAGATCAAGGCGATCACGCCGATGTACTGGGCGATAGCCGGATCGTCGAAGTAGATGCCGCCCGGGCCGTCCGAACCGGCCAGCATGCCCAGCAGCAGAAACAGCAGCAGGGCCGGCACGCCGAAGCGGTCGGAGACCCGGCTGGCCAGCACACCGGCCAGCAGCAGGATGGCGGCGACAATCAGGACGACTTCATTCATCTGCCTACCCACGGCTGCCCGGCATCAGGCTTCCTGGGCGTCGATTCTCATTTCGACCGGGATGTGCAGGGTTTGCTTGCTGCCTGCCGGCATGAGCTGCAGCTCCACCCGGGCGTAAGTTTCTGCGTATTGCAGCTTCAAGCCGTAAATCTTCAACGGGTGGCGGTAAGTGAAAAATGGCTGACCGCTGTGGCTGTCGAATTGGAACAGCGAGCCTTTGAAGGCAAAGGTCGCCTGGGTCCTCAATTTGTTGAGCGGCTCGCTGGAGGCGGGCTCGATCTGCCAGATGCGCACCGCGGCCACGCCCATCCCATCGCAAACCGTCGGCAGACCGTCCGCGTCGCTCAGCGAGAAGCGCAGGTAGAAGCCTTCGCGCTGGTACTGGCCTGCTTTGCGGGGCATGGGTTTGACGGCGCCGTACAGGCCCAGGATGAGAGTGCTGATCTGCAGCGGCGGCCGGCGGTTGAATTCGACCGGGGCGGACGGTTGCCGGCCGATGGGGTTGCCGCAGTACAGGCAGAAGGCGCTCTGTTCGGGAATGGTCTTAGCGCAGGACGGACATTTCAATGGCAGGTTCTCCAGGTTATATTCGTATTGCGGCAGTCACGCTGGCAGGTTAGAAACCTGCCCTGACGTCAGCTGGCGTATATCTCATATCGTAGGGCGGGATTCTATCCCGCCCCCCCCGGCAGGTTAGAAACCTGCCCTACGTCAGCTAAATCATACCACTGCCGGATTACGTGGAAAAGAAAACCGCCTGGCGTAAGCCAGACGGTCAGGTAGAAGGCGGCGTTAAGCAGAGTCCCAGAGCGAATCCCTGGGATCAGCCCGAACGGGTTGTGGGGCCGATCAGGAACCAGCGCCAGGCGCCTATCACTGGTCATAATCCCTTGGGTACAAGCCGATTACCGCCTGAGGGGCCGGTCAGTCTCTTGTCACCCGCGAGCTTGTGAACGGATGACTTAGGGTTTGGTTGCAGGAGTTGCAGCCGGCTTCTTAGCAGCCTGCTGTTTCTTCTTGCGCTTCTCTTTGTCTTTCGGACTTTTGTCGCCCATAGCACACTCTCCTAAAGGTATCGATTGTCGCCTGGCCATGCACCGCGGTTGGATGGCGGTGCTCCAAGGGCTGATTATACCTGATTTCAAGAGCAGCAAACCGGATTGCTCTAAAATCATTTCGGGTGATCAGCTCAGGTGGGATTATCCTGCAGAAAGGCCAGGGTGCGCTCCCAGGCCAGGGCGGCTGCTGCCGGATGGTAGGCCTGCAGGCGATCCGGCTCGCAGAACCAGTGCCCGGTGCCGGGGTAGCGGTGGATGGTCACCGGCCGGCCGGCCGAGCGGATGGATTGCTCCAGGTGGTCGACCTGCGCCGGCGGCTCGTAGTCATCCTGCTCGGCAAAGTGACCCAGGTAGGCTGCGCCGGAATTGCGGAAGTCCTCGACCCCGGAGCCGTAATAGACCACCACCTTACGGATGAGCTCGGGCCGCTCGCTGGATAGGTCCAGGGCATAAAAAGCGCCCAACGAGAAGCCCACCACGGCTATGCCCCCGCCCGGTTGGCCGGCGTGCGCGCTGAGGAACTGCGCCGCCTGGACGATCTCGGCCCTGGCTTGCTGGTAATTGGCATCCAGCAGACGGCCCAGGGCTTCGGCGGCAGGGATGGTATCGGCAATCTTGCCGTGGTACAGGTCGGGGGCCAGGGCGACGAAACCGGCTTCGGCCAGCCGCCAGCAGAAAGCCTTGAGCGTGTCGTTCAGCCCCCACCAGGCGTGCAGCACCAGCACAGGTTGGCCTGTGCCGCTGGCGGGGAGGGTGAAGTAGCCTTCGGGTTGGGTTGGTGGCATGGGGAACTCCTGGAGGATAGGGTATCGCTGATAGTATAGCCTGTTATAATCAAAGCGATTTAGATATTAATCATCTCAGGGAGATAATTCTATGGATGTTCGCACAAATATTCACGCCGGGCAGCTCAGCCCGATGCAGATGATCAAGTTATTGGGCATTGCCCGGGAGCTCACGCCCGAGCAGCTGGCCACTTTGCAGCAGTTCGCCACCCAGCTCAGCCCGCAGCAGATCACCGATTTTATGGGCATTGCCTGCTCGGTCGACCCGAAGGAGATCCCTGGGCTGCTGAAGATGGCCGGCGGCGCATAAGCGCGGCTGTATAGGATTACGATCCGGCAGGCTGCACTGGGAAGCGTAGCGGCTAGCCTGCCGAGAGCAGCTCGGCGAGCTTATCGAAGGATTCGTTCCAGCTGGCGGTGGTCATCTCGGCCAGCTCGCCGGCGGGCATGCCTATGTGCTCCAGGGTTTGCCGTGTCCGGCCATTGCCGATATCTTCCAGGGTGACGCTGATCTGCAGGTCATCTGGAAAATCATTCCCCATCCCATAATAATCTCCCGAGACAGGGTTGCCTTGCGCATCGGCGAACGAGTTGCTGAACACGATGCGCTGCTGGTCGACAATCTCGCGATAGACCCCGGTTCCCCAGGCCTCCGGCCGTCGGCAGCCCGCATGCAGTAGAGGTACTTGCCGCCTACCTGGAAGTCGAACTCGGCGACCTGCGTGGTGAAGGCCCGCATTCCCCACCAGCGCTTGAACTGCTGTGGATCGCTCCAGGCCTGCCAGACCTGCGCCCGCGGCGCATCGAAAACACGCTCGATGAGGATCGCAGAGCCTGCGTGGTGTTCTTGGGGTTGATGATTGTTACTCATAGTTTTCTCCTGGTTTTACGTGTAATTACCGGATTGCAGTGTAATATGGAATAAATTCGATGTCAATACTCCGAAATATGCTGTTATCATTGGTGCCAGCGGCAACCAGGTTAAGACATGAATGAGGAGGAATTGACATGAATGCAGCTGCTTTTCGCCAATTGTACGGCTATCATTTTTCGGAAAACCGCAAGATCTGGGATGCTTGCATCACCCCGCTGACGCAGGAACAGTTCACCCGAGTGGCGAGCTACTCGCATGGCTCGGTGCGCAACCAGGTGGTGCACCTGATGACGGTGGATGAAAACTGGTTCAGCCCGCTGCGCGGCGAAGAATTGCCGGCCTGGCCGGACCCGGCCAGCTATCCCGATCGGGAAGTGATTCGCGCCCACTGGGACAGCGTGGAGCAGAAGATGCGCGAGTACCTGGCCGGCTTGCGGGACGAGATGCTGTTCGAAAAACCGTTCAGCGAGGGGCGAGACAAAGACCTTATCCTGTGGCAGGTGCTGCTGCATGTGGTCAATCACGGCACCGACCACCGCGCCCAGCTGCTCAAACTGCTGAATGATATGGGCGTCAGGACTATGGCGCAGGATTATATTTTCTACGTGTACGAACAGATGTAGGTTGGGATGGGGGAGCGAGCTGGGGAGGTGACCATTCACGAATGGGGCCATGAATGCACGAATGGCTGGGTCGGGTGGACCCATTCGTGGTTACGCTGACGGTTTATCCGTTCACTCGTGTATTCATCCGATCAAGCGAAGCGCCACGCGTGGCGCCATTCGGCTCGGCCGTGGCGTTACCGATGGCGGTGTGGAAAGTGAAGCGGTAGAGGTGCCACGGCGGCGGACCGGCGCTGGGGGCGCTGAACGGGCCGGTGAAGGCGTCGCCCTCGACCTGCACCGGCCAGCCGGTCTCCCGGCAGCGCGCAGCCACCCGCTCCAGGGTCGGCCCATCGGTTACCCTGACCGCCTCGCCTTCGAGGACGATGTCGATGGTCGCCAGGCTGGCGGAGATCGTGCAGGCCGGATTCGCGGCCAGATTGCGGGACTTGCGCGTCCCCGGTCCGCTGGTGAAATAGATGTCGCCGTCGAGCCAGAGGGCGCCGATCCCGGCGGCGTGGGGGCGGCCGTCCGGCCGCATCGTGCCGAGGAAGGCAGGTCTGCCGAAGAAGATGCCGGCCGCCAAGAGATCGTGCGGCCTGCTCCACGGCAGCGGGGCGTTGCCGTAGATGTCGAGATTCTTGGTCTCAATCGGTGTTCGATCGGCCATCTTTTCACTCGCCTTTCAGTGCGTAATGCAAGACGACAATGCCGCAGTCAAAGGCGATCGATTTGACCAACGTCAGGTTTTGCTTACGCTCCAGTGCTTTGAAGATGGTCAAGCCGCTGCCGATGGCGACCGGGTTGACGAACAGGTGAAAATCGTCAATCAAGGCGTGGTTGATCAGCGCCGAGACAAAGGTGGCGCCGCCATAGGCGATGATGTCCTTGCCGGGCTGCTGCTTGAGCGCTGTGATTTCGTCGACCAGGTCGCCTTTGGCCAGTGCCGTATTCTCCCATTCCGAACGCTCGAGCGTTTTGGAAAAGACGACCTTGCGAGTATTGGTGAACAGCCTGCCGGCTGCGTTTTCCGGGTGATCCATATCGCCTGCCACCCTGGCCCAGTAGGGGATAAAGCCTTCGGCCAGTTTTCTGCCCAGGACGATGGTATCAATCGATTGGACAATCCCGGTGACATACTGGTTGATGTCGTCCGTCCAGGTCTAAGTCGTCCAATCCATCTCGCCGTTGGGTCCACCGATGAAGCCGTCGACGGTCATTTGTACCTGAAGCTGTAATTTTCGCATGCTGGTGTGTCCTTTGGGTGGAGGAAAGTGTGTTATACGAGAGATTATATCTGATTACTGAGGGTTGTTGATCGGTTTAACGACCGGCGGTAAATGAAAACCACCCCCACGCTCTCAATGGAGAACGTGGGGGTGGTACCTTTATCAGGCTGCCGGTTACTGGGTGACCGGGGCGTGCTCGTCTTCGGTAAAGCGAGGATCGAGCTGGAAGTTGCCCTTGCCGCGCTGGCCGTTGACATCTTCACTGTTCATGGCGTACTGCAGCGACTGCGTAGGCCACGGCGTCCGAGTTGACGTCCAGGGCGGTGTCGTTGTTGTTGGCGTAGGTGTCGCAGGCCAGGTGGTAGCACGGATCGTACGCTAGCCCGGCGGTACCGCCCCACAGGGCGGCTTCGGCGGCGGTCTTGATCCCCTCGGCGCCGGTGAACAGGCCGCCGGAGGGGATGCCGGCGGCGATGAAGGGGCCGTAATCCGAGCGGCCGCTGAAATCGGTGCCTTTGAAGGGCACGCCGACGCTCGTTGAAGAAGCGCTCGAAGGTCTTCTCGATCTGCGCCGAACCGGATCCGGGCCGGGGCCGGCGCCTACGCCGTCCGAGTCGTCGCCATCATAGATGAAGAAGACGTGGTTGGGCGAGCCGATCATGTCGAAGTTCAGGTAGAGGGTGATCTTGATCCTGCTCTGCCTGGGACAGATTGTTGACATAGTAGGTCGAGCCGACCAGGCCGGATTCTTCGGCGCCCCACAGGGCGAAGCGCACCTTGTTGCGCGGGTTGACCTTGGCCATCTGCTCGGCGGTCTCCAGGATGGCGGCCGAGCCGGAGCCGTTGTCGTTGATGCCGGGTCCGGCGTTGACCGAGTCCAGGTGCGCGCCGGCCATGATCACATTATTCGGGTCGCCGCCCGGCGACTCGGCCAGCACGTTGTAGGTGGTGGCGATGCCGCGGAAGGTATCGGTCTTCAGGCGCAGGACCAGTCCGGGGGTGGCGGCCAGCTGCTGGCCGACGGCCTGGGTCACCGAGGTGACCGGGATATCCAGGGTGAAGCCGTTGCCCAGGGTGCCGTTGATCACGCCGGCGGTGTTGTTGTAGATCACCACGCCCGACAGCGCCGGCGTTATAGGCATTGGTGGCCTTGATGGCGAAAGTGCAGGTGCCGCGGCTGATCAGGGCGATATTGCCGGCCGGGAAGCCGGCGAAATCGGCTGGCGTTGCAGCCACGGATATCATTGACAGTGCTGACCGCGGCGGTCACATCGCCGCTGCCGGAGTAGGACAGGATGCTGTTGGCGATGGGGCCGGCGGGGGGCGGTGCGACCTGCTCCAGGATGGCGGGCGAGAGGACGATGAAGGTCTGGAACTGGAAGGGCTGGACGGTGACGTCGTAGCCGGCGGCGGTGAACACGCTCGACGGCGTAATCCACCGATGCGTCGTAGCCGGGCGTGCCGGAGGTGCGGTGCCGTTGTTGGCATCGGCGATCGCCTGGAAGGCGGCCTGATGCTGGCGCACGCCTTCCAGCGTCATGCATTCCAGCAGCTTCTCGAAGGTGTTGTTGACACGCGTATCGCAGGATTCGGGGCCGGCCAGTACTCTGGGGGCGACGGCTAAACCGGAGGCAAGGATCGCAACGAGCAGAACGATGCGGGCAATTCTGTTTAACATCAATTTTCTCCATTCTGAATCAACCGGGTAAGATGTTCAGGCGTAGAGCCTGAGAAGGAAAAGGGGAAGTTGGGGGAATTGCCGGGTTTAGCTGCTTGGTTATTCCTCCTGCGCAGAAAAGGGATATAGTAGATTGTTTATATCTAAATTAATCTTATCATATAACCCTTCAGGATTTAAGGTTCTATGGGGTTAGTAATAATCAGGCGGTTGACATCCTGATGGAATTCCCACTTCGGTGATTATGGATCGAGGAAAAAGTCATTGGACCACGAAAGGCGCGAAAGGGCGCGAAAGGCACGAAATGGGTTCCTGGGGAGTGGAGGACAAATTGCGCCCGGAAATAGATAAAAGCGCGTCGAGAGCGGTATCGTCGGTCATGAATTCCGCGGCGACCGTTCGCGGAACGGTCGGCGAGCGAAGTCACGCGATGCTTTCTCGCGGGATCAGCGGTCGTCGGTCGTCGGTCTCGTCGGTCGTCGGTCGTCGGTCGTCGGTCATCCGTCGTCCGTCGTCCGTCGTCCGTCGCCCGTCGTCCGTCGCTTTTACACCACCCGTTTCCAGGTCTTGGTCTCGATCACAATGCGGTAGTACGAGCCCTTTTCGGGGTCGTCTTCGATGTACTCGGCTTCGACCACCAGGTCGGGGAATTCGCCGGCGGGCAGCTCCATGCGCAGGCCGTGATCGCCGCGGTACTTGCGCACGGAAGCGATCTGCTTGCCCAGCTCGGCATCCAGGCTGAAGGAACGCTCGGGCAGGTCCTGCGGCAGGCGGCGCTCGATGAGCTGCTTGGCTGCGGCGGGAAGGGGAAGCTCTTTCACCCAGGTATCCAGGTTCACCCGGCGGGAGGCCAGGGCGCTCTCGATGCCGGTTTCCAGCTGGCGGTTCTCCTGCGGTGTGAGCTGCTCGCGCAGGTCGTTCTGCACGTTTACCAGGCTCTTGGAGACCCGCTGGGTAACGGAGCGGGCATCCTGCGCTTCCTGGGCGTCGAGGAAGGATTCGCTGAAGAAGCGCGCCACGCTGGACAACTCGATGCGCGACTGGCGGTCGATGAGCAGCATGTCGAACTCGGGGTGGCGCGGCTCCAGCGGCTGGATGACGGCGCACTTCTGCAGGCGCTCGTTGGTGAAGGCGGCTTTGAGCGGCTCGAAGCTGACGTAGGTATTGCCCTTGCGGTCCTGCTTCACGCTGTGGCTGAAGATCTGCGCCGGGTCGACCTTGAGAATCGCCAGGAAGCGGGTGTAGGGGTAGGCGTCGCTGGTGAACAGGCAGACGATCAGGTCGCCGCCGGTGATGCGCCCGTCGCGCTCCATCAGGGCGTAGAGCTCCTTGGCCAGGCGCTGCGAGCCTTCCACCAGGGTGGTGTCTTCGCGCAGCAGCTCCCGGCAGGCGCCGGAGGCCTGCTCCGGGTTGATGTTGCGGAAGCGCGCCGCGCGGGCGGAACTATCGTGCAGGGTATTGAGGATGTGGCGCCCGAAATAGTCGTTCAGCTCGGGGTGGGCTTGCAGTGGTAAGGGGCGCCTGGGAAAGCACCAGCCCCTGTCCTTGCGGTTCCAGGATGTGGATGATCAGGTCGATGCTCTTGATCGATTGAATGTTACGCATGGCGGCCTCCGGGTGGGGATGGGTATAGGTTAATCGTTAAACGCGAATGGAAAAATGTGCAACAACTTCTTAAGTAGACCGAAGATCCCGCGGAGGCACGGGGACGCCGCGACGGACGACCGCTGATCCCGCGGGAGTGCACCGCGGGACTAGCTCGCCGACGGCAGACCAAAGACCGTCCTGCGGGAGAGCGCTGCCCCGGAGAAGTGCATCCGGGATTTCCCAAGGGGACTTCGCTCTGCGACTAAGGACGGCCAATCTCGCGTCTATGCCGTCCGGGAGAAATAATCCGGGACAAGTTCGGGGACTTCGCCGATGAAAGATGATGGGCAGACTGTTCGTTTGCCTATTTATATGAATACTGGGTGTTTAATACCCCGACGCGGCAGAATCCGGCAAGGGAGGAGAGGCGTTATGGCTTCGGGTAGTTCCCGGCCGCTCTGTTTTTTATCTCGCCCCATAGCAAGTACCCTTCTCGCTCACTTGGGTCAGCTTGCAGAATACCCAATCCTATGGCTAGGCCGACTACGGCATTGAGCTGCTGCCAGCGAAAATCTATCGATGCTGAAGCTGCCTCCATCTGCTCGATTTCTGCCACTGCCTGCCAGCGATCAATATACGCCTTCATTGCGGCATCCATAAAAAGATTATAGCATGGCTGTTGTTACATGACCATCCACGAATGGGGGCACGAATACAAGAATGACGGCTAGCGTCTATCCGTGGACGGTTTTCCCGAAGCCGGCAGCTTCGCCCTGGAGCGCTGTCCAGGGCATCGCTGCCAGAATAAACTGCCTGAAGTGGATGAGTAACAGGCCGGGAAGCAGCTCACTCCTTCCAAAGCGGGTAGAAGTATGTCCCTGGATACAGCGGGTTGTAATACCAGCCCTGCACCCAGCGCTGGACGTAAAACCGATTTTTAGGGACAAACAGCGAGATACTGCTGGCGGTGTCGTACCACAGCTGGTTGAACTCCTTGTAGATCTCGGCTCGCTTTTCAGGGTCGCTCTCGCTCACGGCTCGGTTGCTTATCTCTAAGTAGCTGGCCTGGATCTCGGCTGGCAGGTTTTGGCGCATGCCGTAAATACCAGCGGTGAATGGCATCACCCAATTGTGCGGGTCGTGGAAGTCTTCGATCCAGGTAGTAATAAAAAATCGGGTTTTTTGAAGCCCAGTAATTCTCATAGTAAGTGTCCATATCCAGGTCTGTTGCTTCGATGATAAACTTGTCGTTGATGGCGCCAAGCTCGGCTTCTAGCATCTGAGCTGCCGGAGTATTTCTGGCTTCGCCGAGGACATAGGGAGCTGAAAAGCGAAAACCCGTGTCCCATAGAGAAACCTCCCCATCCGGGTCAGGCGACCAGCTGCCGTCTGCGTTGTGCGTCCAGCGGGACTGGCGCAGCAGCTCGGCGCATTTGGCCGGGTCGTAGTTGTAAGACGGCGCATCGGCGTTATAGCCGAGCATGCCGGGCAGCATGACATGGATCGAACGCGTGGCCTCGCCGAGATAGGCCTCGTTGACGTAAGTTTCATAGTTGAAGCAATAGGCGAAAGCCTTGCGCACCAGCGGGTCGCTGAAGAAGTTGGGCGGGATGCCGTTCCCGTCCAGCTGGCCGCTGCCGATATATTCATTGCCTTCGGCGTTGATATTGAAGGTGAATACCAGGGCAGATTTTTTTACGGTTTCCAGGCCCTGGATCACTCTCAACGGCTTGTTGGGATCCACTTCCTGGCAGTTATCGAGTGTTTGCTGGCACTCGACGCCTACCAATTCGTCCATCAGCTGGTAATAAATCGGCATGTGAGCCGGATTTTCGTCAGCATCTCCGGTTTTCAGCATGGCTTGTGTTGCTATTTCAGACATCCCTCCAGCCGCATAGACGACTTTCTTGATTTTCGGCGCGCCGCTCGGGCCTCCCTCCCACAGCGGCTGCTGGACCCAATAGTCCTCATTGGCCACCAGCACCAGCTCATCGCCAGGGGTCCAGTGATCCAGCTTATAAGGACCGGTGCCGTTTGCGGAGCTGCCCAGGCCTTGCTCGAAGAGCTGCTCGGCAGTCCTGCCATAGTAGTTCTGCCAGGTCCGGCAGTCGCCGTCCCAGCCGCCCTTGGAGATGATCCACTCTTGGATGTGATGGCGCCCCAGCTGCCGGGAAGGGTGGTAAGGAAAGGCCCCCAGGGCTGCGCCAGCTTCATGGTCACCGTGCCGGCCTGGTCATCCGCTACGATAGCCTGGGTGACTTGCTGGCAGGCTGCCTCCAGCACCGCCGGGTCAACCAAAGCCAGGTTGGCCGGGTCATCGTAGAGAGTCGTGATCTCCGGACCTGCCAGGCTGGGGGTAATGAGGTCGGTGATGTCCACAATGCCGGCGCCCAATATAGGCTCGGTGAAGAGAATTTGAGGGGACCAGGTGCCGCCTTGAAGCAAGCCGCGCTGGAAAGTATAGGCTACATCGGTGGGAGTCATCTCGCTGCCGTCATGGAACAAGACGCCCGGGCGGATCTTGAAGGTGTAGGTTAACCCATCGGCGGAGATGCCGCTGTTCTCCAGGCTGGGTACTTCGAGCGCCAGCATGGGGATTAACGTGTTCGGGTCCTCCCGGTCATAAAAGATCAATTTGTCGTAGATGTTTTGAATGATCTCGCCGCAGAGTAGATCGTAACAGAAAGCCGGGTCTAGCATCTCGGGGAGGTTATTTGGTACGACATAAGTCGTTGGATCTTTCGGCTTGAAAGTGATGGGGGCTGCGGAAGGCAGTACGGTGGCAGTGGGTGCGGAGGTCGTTGGCACAGCTATGGCTGGCTGGACGACGACCGTTGTGGGCGTTGGAGCCGGCTGGGTGGGCGACGGCGTGCTCTGGGCGCACGCTCCCAGAGCCGTGCTTACCAGGATGAGCAGCGATAGAATTAAATTACTCCTGTTACCCATTTTACATCCTCCCTTTCCTTATCTGATTATTTATTATGCAGCTATCCTCTAAAGGGGGTCTTCGCCGCCAACATTGGGGGGCAGGTAAGAAACCTGCTCTACTCTCCAGGGCACTGTGCCACGTGCAGATATTGCAGGCATTCCTCGGCGGTCAGCGAGCGCCGCAGGCGGGCACGGGCCAGGGCAACCGTGTGAGTCGTATCCAGGGTATAGCCGCGCCCGGATAAATCCTCCGCAAACACGGCCAGGCTGAAACCATCCGGATTGAACAGCACCTCCTGCCCTGGCACCGTCAGCAGCGCCTTTCCCGTGGCGGCGTCCCAGACGATCACCGTGCCATCCTCACCGCTGCCGGCGGCGACCAGGCTGCCATCCGGGCTGAAGGCCACCTGATCCACCTTGCCGGTGTGGCCGCTCAGGGTGAGCAGCTCCTCGCCAGTCTGCACGTCCCACAACCTGGCGTTATTATCCCCGCCGCCGGTCAGCAGGCGCTTGCCATCCGGGCTGAAAACGACGCTCATCACCAGGTATTCGTGTCCTCGCAGGATATGCAGCAGCTGGCCAGTGGCGGCATCCCACAGGCGCGCCGTCCCGTCCGAGCTGCCCGTAGCGATGAGCGTCTCATCCGGGCTGAAGTCGGCGCTGTTCACCGGCCCAGTGTGCCCGCTGAGAGTAAGGCGAGCCTTACCACTGGCCGCCTCCCAGACGATAGCTACCCCGTCATTCGCCGCAGTCAGTATCTGTTTGTTGTCTGGGCTGAACTGGATTTCCTTTATCGAGTCGGCATGCCCATCCAAGGTGGCAGACTGGCCGATCGGTATAGACTGCAACAGTCGACCTGTGTGGATGTCCCACAGCTTGAGCTGCAACTCGTAGCCGGCTGTGGCGAGCATGGACAGGTCGGGGCTGGTTTGATAGGCGGTAATCATAGCGCCAGTATTTAGCGTGGTGCTGATCACCTCCTGGACGCCGGATGGAACTATCTCCCAAAGCCTGGTGATTAACTGGCCGGATAGGCCGGACTCATCTACTGTCCTGAGCGTACTGCCATCGGGGCTGAAGCGACCGGAATTTGCCGGGAATATTGACCACCAGCCGAAACTGCCGGTAGGCGAGAGGTCCATGATATTTATCCTGCCATCCACCTGGGCAGTGTACAGATGAGCTCCATCCGGGTGGATGGCGATATCGCGGATTCCCGGATCGGCGGTGAAAACGAGAAGATCCTTGCCGGTGGCAGTATCCAAAACCGTGATGATGCCCGTAACATCGGAGATTACCAGTCCGTTTCCGTCCGGCGTGAAGGTGATCTCTGTAATCCAGTTTTCCTGGCTTTCGATGGCGTAAAAACTAAAATTGCGTTCGGGCGCCGGGTTATCCTGCAGGCTTTGCAAATCCAAGACCTGGCCTTCGTACATCCCGCAGGTCGCCATATATTTTCCATCTGGACTGACCGCAATTATATAGACCATGTCCAGGTTGTAAGGAATATCCAGGGAGGCCATTTCTGCTACCGGAGAAGTCTCCAGGTCCCAAAACTTGATGGTAGATGTGTCACTAAATGCGATCAGGCTCTTTCCTTTCGGGCCGAATTCCGGATTGATGAGGGAATATTCGGGTGGGGATAAGGTGAGCAGCTCCTCTCCGGATTGGGCATCCCAAATCACCGCCGTTCCTTGATCATCGCTGGTTACGATGCGGATGCCATCCGGGCTGTAAGCGACATGCTTGAAGCCGCCTTGTTGATTGGATAGGTTGTGGAGTAAGCTGCCATCGATTGGATCCCAAATATTGGAGGCGCCTTGATTTGCGACTACCGCCAGCTGGCTGCCATCCGGGTGGAACGCCAGCAGATCGGGTTGGATATTTCTTGACTGAGAAAAGTTAAAAGGGCTGGAAAGGCTGAACAATGGATCTGGGGAGGTTAAAGTACCGGGCGTATTCAAGGCCCAGATCTTAATCATCTCATCATTCCCAACCGTAGCCAACTGGTTCCCCAACGGGCTGACTACCAGGTTAAGCGCCGCGGAGCTGCCGGTTGGGAATTCGCCAATCAGGTGATAGGCCATCATCGCCTGGCGCAGCGATGTCAGCGCTTCAGGTGTATCGGCTATTTTTAGCGCTTCCAGGGCCAGCAAGATGCTGAGCTCGGGATCGGTTTCCAGGTTGTTGATGACTGCGGCGGCCAGCTCGCGCGAGCGGGCCAAACTGGCCTGCTCTTCAGCGATGGCCTGCTGGGTGGCGCGCAGGTCGGCTTCGGCTTCGGCAGTGGCCTGCAGGGCGATAGCTTGGGTGCTCTTGATTTCCGCCTGTGCCTGAGCCGCCTGGGCCAGCTGGGCATTGCTGCCCGCCGATCGCGCCAGCACGATGGCAGCCACCGCCAGCAGGCCGGCCGCGAGCATGGCAACCGTCAAATACATGGCGCGCCGGCGCAGCCTGGCCGCCGACAGCCCTTGCTCCTCGGCACGCTGCATTTCGGCCGCCGCCAGCTTCTGAGCGGCCTCCAGCTCGCGCCGGCTATGCTCTTCGCGTTCCCTGACTTCACGCTGGCTGTCTTCAATAGAGGCATCCAGGAAGGCCAGCTCCTGGACATTCATCTGGTGCGGATTGGCCGCCGCCCATTCCACAGCCTGCGCCAGGCGTGACCCCCGGTACAGCGCCCCCGGGTCACGCTCCAGCAGCTCCCACTCCTGGGCGGCTTCGGTCAGGTGGCGGTGGACGTGTAAGCCTTCGCGGTCTTCGGAGAGCCACTCGCGCAGGGTGGGCCACTCGCGGATCAGGGCTTCGTGGGCCACTTCGGCGGTGCCTTCGCCGGTGGTGATCAGGCGGGCGTCGGCCAGCTTGACCAGCACTTCTTCGACCTGCTGCGGATCCCCATATGGGGCAGGCGGCACCAGCTCGCTGATCGCCACCCGGCGGCGGGTATCCTGGGTGCCTTCGCCCAGCTCGGTGAGGCGTAGGAAGATATTGCGGGCTATGGCCTGCTGTTCGGGAGTCAGCTCGCCGAAGTAGACGTTTTCAGCGGTTTTGGCGATGGCCCCGCGCACCCCGCCGGCCTCCGCGTAAGCCCGCAGGATCATCAGGTTGGCGCGCCGCCGCTTCCAGGTCTCCAGCAGGGCGTGGGAGAGCAGCGGCAAGGCGCCCGGCTCGGGCTGTTGGCCTGCGGAGGCGCCAATATCGTGCAGCAGCAGCTCGACCAGACCGGTGGAGAATTCCCAGCCGCCGCGGCGTGCCGGTTCTTCGATCGCCTGGCGCAGCTCGGCTGCCTCCATCGCCCCCAGGTACTCCTGGTGCCGGGCGACTTCGGTGCGCAGCCCGGCGTATTGCGAGAGATGCTGGTAGAAGTCCGCTCGCAGGGCGATGACGACCTTGATGGGGCTGTTCTCTACTCCCACCGCATAGAGCAGGCTGTCCACAAACGCCTGGCGCTCGGCCTCGTCCCGGCACTGGGTGAAGAGCTCTTCGAACTGGTCCACCACCAGCAGGACTGTCCCCCGACTTTTTCGCCCATCTCCCTGTGCGGTAGGTGGGTGGGAGGCGAGGGTTTTCAAAGCATACAGATGCAGGCTGCGCGGATCCTGGCGCAGGTCGTCTATTAATGTCGCAGTGGTCGTGATGGACTGCTCCCCTCGCGTCATGCTGACAGCCAATGATTCTAAGGGATGGCTGGAGGGCGTGAAGATATGTACCTGCCACAAGCCGGGCAAGCTGTGTTTCAAGGCCGGCACCATCCCGGCACGCACCACGGATGATTTGCCGCTGCCTGACGCGCCGACCACTGCCAGGAAGCGCTGTTCCTGCACAGTCCGAGCAAGCAGCTGACTGACCTGCTCCCGCCCGAAGAACCACTCGGCGTCGCTTTCGTCGAAAAACTGCAGGCCTTTATAGGGGACTTCGCCGGGAGTGGGGGGCTCTTCCTCCGCGGACATGGATTTTAGAGGAGGAAAATCGACGGGCAGCCCATCGATCTCCAGCTGGTAGATCTGCTGCGGGAAGCGGATATCCTTCAGCTTGTGCTGGCCCAGGTCGCGCAAGCCGGCTCCCTTGGGCAGGTCCTGAAAGACCAGCTCGCGCGTGGTCTGAGAGAGCAGCACCTGCCCGCCGTGACCGGCGGCGGCGATGCGCGCCGCCCGGTGCACATCCATGCCGACATAGCCGCTGCGTATCTGGACCGGCTCGCCGGTGTGCAGGCCCATGCGCACCCGTACCAATGCTCCTTGCGGCCATGAGTGTTCCGCCAATTCTCGCTGAGCTTCCATGACGCAGCACACGGCATCGATGGCTTTAGGGAAGACTGCAAAAAACGAATCGCCCTGGGTATCGATCTCGTGTCCACCCCAATGGGCGAAAGAGACGCGCAGGATTTCCTGCTGCTCATTCAGCAGATTCGCGTACTGCTCGCGCAGGCGTTCAAGCAGCCTGGTTGAGCCTTCGATGTCGGTGAACAGGAAGGTGACTGTGCCGGTCGGCACTGATGGCACCGAAGGTACCGAAGGTACGGAAAGCGCTTCCCGGTCGATCGATTGGCTGTCGGCAATGGTTTCCATGACTTCCTCCCAAGTTATTGGAAACTTACCTGTTACCCCGAATTCACGTTACATTATTTATCGCACCAATAGGTTTATTGGTCAATAGTTTTCACACTTGATTACCTTGAAGAGACTCATGGGAACAAATTTCGCCGCATCGCCTCAATTTGCGCCTGTCGAAAATCCTGCACCACCTGGGAGCGCTGGGCGAATTGGTCGAAGCCGTGATATGCACCGGGGACGGGATATAGCTCACATGCCACCCCGCAGGCTTGCAGCTGCCGAGCGTAAGCCTCGGCCTCAGCATGGAACAGGTCCAGGCTGCCCACACCGATCCAGGCCGGCGGCAGTCCGCTGAGGTCGTCTCGCCGGGAGGGCACGGCATACGATGGGAGATCGGCTGACCCGCAGGGTGCCCCCAGGTAGGCTTCCCAGCCGAAACGATTGCTCTCCTGGTTCCACACCAGGTGGGAGTGGTCGGCCGGGTGGCTGCCGGACGAGGTGCGGTCGTCCAGCATGGGATAGACCAGCAGCTGGAAGGCCGGCTGGATGGCCTGCCGGTCGTGGGCCAGCTGCGCCAGGGACAGCCGCCAGGCCGCCGCCGGCGCTGGCGCCGCCGATTGCAATCCGCTGCGCATCCACCCCCAGCTCAGCGGCCTGCGCGCAGAGCCATTCAAATGCAGCCAGGCAGTCGTCCAGAGCGCAGGGGAAGGGGTGCTCGGGAGCCACGCGGTAATCCACGGAAACGACCAGCATGCCCAGCCGGCGGGCATATTGTATGCAGCAGGCATCGTCCTGCTCGGGTTTCCCCAGGATGTAGCCGCCGCCGTGCATCCAGAGCAGCGCCGGCGCAGGCAAGGGCATCGATATTGGCGGGCGGTAGAGCCGCAGGCGGAGTTTTAGTTTGCGGCTCCTTAGCGGGAATCCAGCGGTTTTCGATCTGAATGTCCCCCGGTTTTTTGGGAAGCGACATCAAGCAGATACATCGATCGCAAGAGGCGAGGCTCCTGGCGTTGAACGTCATCGGCGGCAGCATCTTCGCGAAAGGCTGCAGCTCAGGGTGGACATCATTGAGTGATCGGATTCTTTGCCATGGAGTTTTTCCTGGAGTAATTCTCTCACTTTGTCAAATCAAATGTATCCTGTTGAAGCGGTCTAATAATCTGTTAATCTTGGGTCGTATGGTGGCACCTCGTACACGGGAATGGACGTACAGGGTATGCAGTGACAAGAGCACTCAGGGCTGTGCCGTCAAGGCAACACAATGTGGCGGTGGGACCAACCATCCACGAATGGGGACACGAATGCCGGGTAGGCGGGGAGCTTTTCGTGTTTTTCGTGCTACTTTCGCGCCTTTCGTGGTCCAAATTCGCCTCCGGTATCGAGTAAAATTCATCCTGTAAATCTATTCTATCCCTGAAAAACTGGCGGTCTTCGGTCTTCGGTCTTCGGTCTTCCGTCATCCGTCAGCAGCGAAGTCCCGTGGCGCACTCCCACGGGATCACCCTTCGAAAGGTACCCCCCATGCCCACCTTCCCCCCTACCGACCACACCCGCATCCGCCGATTGCCCAAGCGCGGCAGCTACGACCGCGAAACCATTTACAGCATCCTGGATGAAGCCCTGATCTGCCATGTGGGCTTCGTCGACCAGGGGCGGCCGTTTCGTCATCCCGATCAACTTCGCCCGCCACGGTGACAGCATCGTGCTGCACGGTGCGCTGGACAGCCGGCTGCTTAAGCATATTGCCGCCGGCAATGAAGTCTGCGTGGAGGTAGCCCTGGTCGATGGGCTGGTGCTGGCGCGCTCGGTGTTCCATCACTCGGTCAACTACCGCTCGGTGGTGCTGTTCGGTCATGGACGGGTAGTGGACGACCCGCAGGAAAAATTAGCCGCCCTGGAGGCAGTTACCGACCATCTGATCCCCGGCCGCTGGCAGGAGGCGCGCCTGCCCAACTCCAAGGAGCTCAACGCCACCCTGGTGGTGGCGATCGACATCGAAGATGCCTCCGCCAAAGTGCGCAGCGGCGGCGCGGTGGATGACGAAGCCGATTACGATCTGCCCGTCTGGGCGGGCGTCCTGCCGCTGCAGGAAATCCCGCTGGCCCCCGAGCGTGACGAGCGCCTGCCGAAGGATATCCCATTGCCGGGGTATGTAGCCCGCTATGCGCGTCGAAAACCATAGTCATTGATTGCGACCGACCGAAGACGGACGACGGACGACGGCCGACGGCCGTCTTCGGTCATCCGTCATACCAGGAGCACGCCATGTCCATCTCCATCGGAATCTACGATTTCTTCAGCTACACTTTACCGGGCGGTTTCGGCCTGCTGGTGGCGCTGTACACCGGGCTGATCTTTGGCCTGATCAAGCCAGACAGTGAGCCGGTGGGGCAGTCCTGGCTGCTGGGACTGGTGATCTTTGTTGGGACGGCTTACCTGGTGGGCCTGCTGCTTGACCAGCCGGCGCGCCTGTGGAGCCGGTTGTTTCGCGAGCACGACCTGTCGCACAACTGCCTGGAGGAAGCGCGCAAAATGTGGCCGCAGGCCGAGCTGCGTTTCAGCGAGAAGGAATGGCCGGTGGTGCTGGCTTTCCTGAAGCAGGCCAACCCCGAGCGGGCGGCGGAGATTGAGCGCCAGAATGCCATCAACCTGATGCTGCGCAGCGTCAGCTTCGTGCTGCTGCTGTTGGCAATTGTGCAGGGGGTGTACTTTGCCGTGGTCAACCCGGTCATCTGGAACTTGCTGTTTGCGCTGATCTTTTTGGGGCTTTCGGTGCTGGCCGGCAGGGAGTTGACTGTGTTTGCCAGGATGTACTTCCGCCAGGCGTACCTGGCGGTGCTGGCGCTGGGCATGGAAGTGGGTCAGGTGGTGGGGAAGAAGACCGTGCTAGAAGAACCCGCCCCCCAGCCTCCAGCGCTGCATACCTGACATCATCTTCGGAATCTCAATACAGTATTCTCATCCAACTATCAAGTCCCACTTATCCCTCGAATAGTATAATGTAGAGTAACTTTCTCGCAATTCCCCCTATCCCCGGGCCAGCGAGGGCAAGGTAAATTTGCCTGGGGATTTTTGTCCCTTTCTAGGAGTAATTGATGCGTAATCGTTCCCGAATCCTGTTCTGGCTGAACGGGCTTGTCCTGGCAGCCATGGTACTTAGCCTGGCGCCCCCGGCTGCTGCACCCCAACATGCCTCCGCCGCGCCTTTAGAACGTCTGATGAAGGAGGCCGGGCTGAGCGCCCCGCTTTCGGGCGACGCCTCGCTGGTAGGGAAGGTTATCGGCGCTCCGCAGGTTCTCCCCGGCATGGATTCGCCTCCGCCTGCCGATCAGGCGGTGGTAGCCGATGCGCGCATCCCAGCCTGGGAGACTCGCTTCAATACGAATGCCGGCGTGCAATTCATGGATCCGCAAGGGCCGCCGCCCGGACTTTCCCCGACTGGCGCACAGGTTCCGGTCAGCGGCTGGCGCTCATATAACTTTGGCGGGGCCACCGCTATTCGCGGCATCGCCGCTGCGCCGGATGGGCGCGTGTTTGTGGGCACCAATGGCGCCGGGCTGAGGGTGTTCTATCACAATCCCGACGGCACCAACGCCTGGACGACGATTTCAGCCTCCGCGGGTGGCTTGGTCTCGAACTTCATTACCGATTTGGGCATCAGCGGCGATTATCTGATGGTGGGCACCAGCGGCAGCGGGATTTCTATGATGAACCTGTCCAGTAACGCCTGGACGACTTACAATACCGGCAACAGCAACCTGCCATCCAACTTCATCAACCGCATCAACGCAGTCCCGTCGGTGCCTGGCGCCGAGGAGTTTTACGCCGGCACTTCCAACGGCGCCTGGTGGTGGGTCAATGACCCGTGGGCTGGCATTGGCAGCCTGGCATCTCTGCTCGGCTACGATGTCACCCAGGTGATTTACAATGTGGTCAATGGCACGCGCTACGAATATTACGCCACCGCCACTGCCTTATGGCGCTATAACGGCGCCTGGGCGCAGGTCTTTGGCGGCGGGGCGTGCCCCTTTTCCAGCGCCAACGCCATGGCGGTGGATAACCAGAATGGGCTGTGGTTCGCCGCCTACGATTATGCCCCTGGCGCGCCCGAACTCAGAGTCGCCCGCAGTGCTTGATCCAATCACCGGCCAACCGGTTGCTCCTGCCAGCAGTGATGAAGCCCCCACTGCACGTTTTCCAAAGGGGGTATGCCGCTACTACAACGGTGTTTGGACGCTGTACAACACGGTCACCCCGGGCCTGCCCAGCAACTTTGCCACCGATCTGCGCGCCGACCAGGATGGGCGCATCTGGATGGCCTTCCAGGATTATGGCGGGGCTTTCGGGGGGGCGGCCGTGTGGGACCAGGGCACCTGGCTGGTTTTCAAGAAGCAGTACGGCGATCCACTTCTCAGCCACCAGGTAAATTTTGTGGCTCCGGCGGGTGAATCCGTGTGGTTCGGCTATCCGGATACGCAGGCCGTCACACAGTATTCCAACAACTGGGCCAGCTTTGGCTCCGCTGCGACCGGCGGCACAGGCGCTGTCACCAGCATCTTCATCGACAGCACCGAGACCTACGTTGGGCGGGGCACCGGGGTGGTTTATCACAACGGCACCAGCTGGATCAACCGGCCTATCGCCGGCAACACCTCGCCGATCAGCCGCATGGCGCGCCTGAACAACCTGTGGGTGGCGACGCGCGGCAGCGGCATCTATGAGTACGACGGCAGCAACTTCCTGCCGCATACCACCGTGGAAGGACTGGCCTCCGATGACGTGCGCGATGTGCTCGTCGACCAGAACTTCCGCCTGTGGGCGGCTACTGCCGGCGGGCTGTCGCTGCGCACCAACGGCTACTGGCTGAACTTTGACACCAGCAATACCCCGCTGCTCAGCAATGATTTGACCGTCCTGACGGCGGACAGCAGCGGGCGTATCTGGATCGGTACAAATGGCAGCGGGGTCTTCATCCTTGACCCAGCCGCCGAAGCCGGCGCCAACGGCGCTCCACCCAGCGGCACCGGCTGGATACAGTACACCAGCGCAGACGGCCTGCCAGGCGATGTGATCACCGGCTTCGCGGTGCAGCCCAATGGCACCGTGTGGGCCAGCGGGCCTGGCGGGGTGGCCTTTATGGACCCTGTCACCAGTGTGTGGGCCGGCGCCACCAACCTGTATGCCACGGCCATTACCAGCGATCCATCCGGACGTATCTGGCTGGGCAGCAAGGATGGGCTGTGGCGCTGGGCGGGCGGCCAATGGACCGTCCACCGCACCAGCAGCTCCCTGCTGGACAGCAACTGGATCCGGGCAGTCGCCGCAGATGGGCTGCGCACCTGGACCGCCAGCGGCGGCAACGTACAGGCCCGGGCGGATTTTAACGGCCCAATCGGCTTTTTTGTGCCAGTGGTCTCCAGTTTCACGCCCAGCGCGGGCGTGGTGGATCAGATCATCACGATTAACGGCAGCGGTTTCGACGACCGCCAGCGCACCAACACCACCGTTAGCTTTGGCAACCTGAGCGACCCATTCACCTATGGCGACATCCAGTTTAATAAATCCAGGCTCGATGACCGTCAAGCTGCCTCTCCTGGCGCTGACCGGCAAGATCACGGTGCGCGCCAATCGACTAAACGGGGTCAGCGCGGCCAACTTCACCGTGCTGCCCAAGATCAAGAGCATCACTCCCACCTGCTCCGCCATGGGCGGTGAGATCGTAGTGGTGGGCAGCGGCTTCAATTCCAGCGGGCAGGCGGTTAACATCCAGGTTGGGGGCGGTCCCTGGCGCA
Source organism: uncultured Chloroflexia bacterium (assembly GCA_963744375.1). GTDB lineage: Bacteria > Chloroflexota > Anaerolineae > Anaerolineales > UBA4823 > CTSoil-045. Next base: position 401,558 of record CAVUTH010000005.1, read on the forward strand.
TAGCCGACGCCCAGAATCCCACCAGTGTGCGCTACCGCCTGCGCCCCGGCGACACCGACGGCACGGTCAAAGTGCGGCTGGGCGCTTCAGGATCGGTCTTCACCAGCAGCCAGCAGGTCACCATCGACAGCCCGGTAATCGACCAGGTCGGCATCCAGCAGGCTATCCAGGGGTTGCCGATGGTGTGGGCCAAGCGCACCCTGATCCTGCTATCCATGCGCAGTTCGCGCGGGCTGTGCAGCTCGCGCATCGACAGAGGGCAGCTCGAATTCAAGCTCAAAAACGGCACCACCCAGGTGGACTGGCAGTCCTTCCAACCCACCCCCGCCGGGCTGACCATCGGCCCGGTAGCCCCCGCCCTGGGGGTCAATACCTCGCTCAGCTTTGTGATGTGGAGCCGCGAACTCTCGCGGCCCAGCTTCTCGCTGAACGATTTCGACGGCGTGCGCCTGCGTCTGTACAGCGGCCCAGTTGAGGTGGTTACCTACGACATCCCACTCAGCTCGTTCTCTTTTTACGAAATGAACGGCAAACGCCAGATTCTGAACGCCTACGTGTACAACACTGCCAATGTCAGCAACTCCGATTGGGACATTTTCTACCGCAATGCCAACCAGGGGCTGGAGAATGTCGCCCGGGTGTACCCGCAGTCCGACCTGGGCGCATATTTTGGCAATCAAAAGTGGCTGACCTGGGCCTGGCGCACTATCGGCAGGACTGCCATGGTCGACTTGAGCGGAAGTACCGACTTTACCACGCTCAAGGAAGCCATGGAGGATATCCGCACCAGCGCCAACGACAACGGCGGCAGCTACGACCAGGGCATGGCGATTATCGACCCCACCTTACAGGTCGGCAGTACCACCGGCAAGGCCACCTACTCGTGCGGAAACATCATCGGCGACTGCGACCAGCGCAGCGCGGTGTCGTTCAATATCACCGGCGCATTGTCGCCTACATATTTGCAGGAAGCCATCCACACCATGGGTTGGGTGAAGGACAGCTCAGCGAACTATGATTGGGCCAGCAATGACAAAGCCCACTCACGCTACAACAATTACGACAGCAGCGGGAACTGCGTGCAAGGCATCACCTTCAGCCAGGCGCTGATCAACCAGATCGGCTATGCCGCCCGGACGGTGACCCTCGAATACGGTAACGCTCCGACCCAGTTCCTGTTTGCCGACTGCACGGAAAAACAGATGCCCACCAGCGCCATGTCCTACGCGCCGGGCAAAAAGGATAGCAACGTTTTCCTGGAACCGCTGGATTATCTCTACACCTTCGCCTACATTACCTACCTGGATCAGCTCGAAACCGCAGTTGGTGACCAGCCGGCCACCCACCAGGAGCTGCGTATTAATGGGCGAATCCTGGCCGCCGATCCGCATACGGTCACCATCAGCATGTCTTACCTGGCTGCTTCCGGCGGCACACTCAACAGCCCTACCCCCGGCAGTCCCTACCACCTCGATTTCCGCGCCGCGGGCGGCGCTTCGCTGGGCACTTTCCCCTTCGACATCGGCGGACCAGACACCCACGGGCTGACGGAGAGTGATTACCGCTTCAGCCTGCGCGTCCCATTCCCGGATGGCAGCGCCAGTGTCGCCATCGTCCATGAAGGCGCCGATCTCTGGACCGCCCCGGTCAGCAGCAGCCCGCCAACGGTATCCTTCACCAGCCCGGTGCAGTTCCAGAGCTACAACGCCGATACACCCATGCCCATCGCCTGGAGCTCGAACGACCCGGACGGTGGTACGCTCAGTTTTATCCTGGAATACTCCGCCGATGACGGGGTCACCTGGCAAACCATCACCACCGGCTTGAGCGGCGGCACGTTCGACTGGCTGCCCAGCTTTGCGCCGGTGGGCACCTCGCGCCTGCGCCTCACCGCCAGCGACGGATTCAACACCGGGCAGGCCGTTTCGGAGATCTTTTACATCCAGCCGACGAATCCGGTCGCCATCATCCAGTCGCCGCTTGACGGCGCGCAGATCCTGGAAGGCGGCGAGATTACCTTGCTGGGGGATGTGATCGCTTCCGACAGCAGCGACCCTGTGCAGTACGACTGGTACTACGATGGCAGCTACTTCGCTACCGGGCAGGTGCAGGGCGGTCCGGTCACCGATATCGGCCCGCACACCATCGGCTTGCAGGTTATTGCCAACGGGCTGCCCAGCGCCATGTCCAGCATCTCCTTTACCGTGGTACCGGACACCGACCGTGACGGGCTGTCCAATGACTACGAACAGGCTTACGGCATCAATCCGCTGGACCGCTCGGACAGCGCCGCCGACCCGGATGGCGACGGTCTGCAGACTCTCGTTGAGCAGCAGATGGGCACGCTGCCCAACAACCCGGATAGCGATGGCGACGGCGTGGACGACGGCGCCGAGCTGGCGCTGGGCGGCCTGCCCAACGACCCGGCGGTTACCCCTCCGCCCACGCCGCTATTGCAGGTGGGCGCTGATTTGATCGGCTTTCGACTACATCCAGGGCGATGCCCTGCCGGCTTATGCTTCGGTGTGGGTCACCAACGGCGGCGCTGGGACTCTGAATTGGAGCGTGCAGAGCGACTCTGCCTGGCTGACAGCCCTGCCGGGTGGCGGCAGCGCCCCCAGCGAGCTGCAGATCACGGCCGACCCCACTGGCCTCTCGCCGGGTGAATACTCCGGGACACTGACTGTTAACGCCCCCGGCGCTGCCGGTGGCCCGCATGTGATCAATGTGTTCCTGCGGGTGTACGATGCGAACGGCAATATCAGTGCAACCAGCACCCTGTACCTGCCGGTGGTTGTGAGGTGAGGCGGGTCTAGCCCCTGGTTCCCCCCTGGTCCCCCCTGGTCCCCCCTGGTCGCACCGCTCCGCGGTGCGACCGCAGCAGGGACGCTCCGCGTCCGGACTGTGGACGCAGCAACGGCAGCGCCTGGGTGTTAGTCAACCCGCGCTGCTTGGATTACCTTCTATATGACATTGGCGACAGCAGCCCAGCCAGCGCCCCGATCGATGCCGAGCTGATCGAAACCAGGGCGGTCAGCAGGGCGGTGGCATCGGTGACGTCGAACGCCACCACCAGGATGGCGCCGATGACCGCCAGCACTGCCACCGTTCCGATAATCCCCACCACCATGCGGTAGATCATCTTATCGGCTTCCAAAGCCGGCGCGGCCGGCATATCTTCGCCTACTTCTCGAGCCAGCTTGAGCAGTTCCGCAGCCGGGTCTTGCTGCGCTTTCGCCCAGATCTCCGGATCGCTTAAGAGTCGTTTTACCAGTTCGTCGGCCGATCGAAATTCCTTTGGCATTGTCTGCTGTCCTTTCCTGTCCCACGCCTAATATGGCTTATCTGAATAAAGATAGTCAATTTTAAGGACGAATTATCCTTGTGTCAACCGCGGCAGGGGAGTTGGTTACCTCGAATACACGCATGGCGTCTGCACCAGTTGGAGCGAGTTCACGCATTCGTGGATGGTTTTCCAGGAAGATGCAACCTATCTGGGGGATTATCGTATTTGTATTGGATGCGACAGAGGCTGTCTGCGAAATCAAACAAAAATGCAATTCTTAACTCCCAATTCAGGCGTTATACTATATCTGGGCGGGCAACCCGCTCGCACTTGATGGAGCATGGTAACGAACTGTCATCCTTCGTTCTACTCAGGATGACCATCAGACCAGGAGTGATAGCATGTCCACCAGGAAATCATTTTCCTTCTTTTCCGGGATCATGACGATTGCCTTGCTGCTGGCAGCGTGCGCATCGCAGCCGGCCCCCGAGCTGGAGCCAACCGAGACGGTGGATCCCGGCGCTTTGCGCATCGAGGCCACCTCGGTGGTGCGCCAGCTGGAAGAAGCCGGCATATTTGACGATTTCACGGCCCAAAGCGGCATTCCCGGTTAACCTGAAATACTTTGGCGACGTAGAGCTGCTGCTCAAGGTCGAAAATTACACGGAGAATCCGCCCGCCGGCGTGGATGCCATGTGGCTGGGCAGCCCAATCTGGGCGCCGGGCCGCCTGCTGCAGGACAAGACTTCGATCATGCGCACCTACGTGGTCATGGGGGTCGACCCGGCGCTGGCCGACCAGCTGGGCTGGCAGAGCGGAGACACGCTCACTACCCAGCAGGTGATGGACGCCGTCGCCGCCGACCTGCTGCGCCTGGGGGTGCCCAGCGCCTCGCAGGATGACGCCGGCGCCAACTTCCTGTTTGCGGTGATCGCTTCCATCGCTAAAAAACCTTTCACCACCCTGGCGGATCTGCAGACCGATGAGATGCAGGCCGGCCTGAAGACCATCTTCAGCGCGGTGATGGGCAGCGCCAGCGATGCCGGCAAGCTGCGCGACCGCTTCCTGGATGACCAGCGCTCGCCCAACCCCGAGCTGAACGGCTTTATCCTGCCGGAGAGCATGGCGATCTCGGCCAACCGCAGCCTGCAGGAGGACGGCCTGACCCCGCAGCGCATTTTCTACATCGAGGATGCCATCGGCGTGCAGGATTTCCCCCTGGGTTGGGTCTCCGGTTTAAGCGAAGAAAAGCAGGCGCAGTTCACCCAGCTGGTCGATTATCTGCGCACTCCCGAAGTGCAGGCCAAGATCCAGACCGAAGGCTATTTCCGCACCGGGATGCTGGGCATGCAGGTGGAAAATCCGGACAGCAGCGTATTCAACCCGGACTGGGGCATCATCACCGACCAGAACTTCGTTCCGGCCTCGCTGCCCAAGGACGATGTGATCAAAGCGGCGCTCAGCCTGTACCAGACGGTGATTAAGAAGCCATCCGAGACGGCCTTCTGCCTGGATTACTCGCCCAGCATGAACGGCGGCGGCGAGCTGCAGCGCAATACCGCCATGCATCTGCTGCTGGACCAGGAGCAGGCCGCCACCTACCTGCTGCAATCCGGGCCGCTGGATACGACCTTTGCCCTGCCGTTCTCCAACCGGGTGCTGGATATCGGCCGGGTGGACGGCAACGACCCGGAAAGCCTGATGAACCTGTACGACTGGCTGCTGGGTGAGTTTCGCGGCAGCGGCACGAATGTCTACGGCTGCGCCATCGAAGCCCTGGATGCCCTGCGCATCAGCGGGCGGCAGGATACGCTGCCGGCGGTGATCTTGCTGACCGACGGCCAGCACAACACCGGCGAAAATTTTTCCGACCTGGAAGAGTTCTATACGCGCAACCGGCTCACCATCCCCATCTTTTCAATTATGCTGGGCGATGCCAATGTGGACGACCTGCGGCCTATCGCCGAGCTGACCAACGGGCTGATCTGCGACGGCCGCGGCGGCACGGAGGCCCTGGTAAACTGCTTCAAGCAGCTGCGGGGCAGCAACTGAGGCGGCCATGAATACACGACGCTTGATCCTGGATATCCTGGCCATCCTGGGGGCGCTGGCGGCGCTGGCCTTCACCGTCTTCCTGCTGCCCGAATTCTGGCCGATCTGGCTGCGCCTGCTGATCGGGGCACTGATCGCCAGCCTGCTTTTCGCCATCTACCTGGTGGCCCGCCCGCCGGATGAGGTGCTGGCTTTGCAGCGCCAGCTGGAAGCGATTGCCATGAATGCCCGGCAGATTCAGCAGGCGGGCAGCCGGCTGATCCCGGAGGCGCGCAGCTTGAAGCCCGAGCTGGCCTACATCTCGACGGGCATCGCCCACCTGGGCGTGCGCATCATGCAACGCGAGCTGGTGACTGCGGCGACAGAAATCCGGCGCCTGGAGAGCCTGTCGAAGAATTTTCTGGCCCTGACCGTGGTGCTGACCGGCGAGGTATACCTGCGCCCTAGCGAAATGCAGGCGCAGCTGGCCGATCTGCGCGATCAGCACATCCCCGAGACGCGCACGACCCTGCTGGAGCTGAACGCATCCCTGGATGAGCAGCGCGCCCAGCAGCTGGCATCCGCCGAAGAGGAGCTGGAGCTTCTCTCGACGCATTTACAACCGCAACACTGCCGCCCGCAACGCGGCGGAGATTCTGCGCCAGGTTCTTGCAGAGCCAGACCAAACTACTGGAGGAGGCCAGGATGTCCCGTAACAGGCTCATTCTTATTTTTGCACTGCTGGCGGTTTTGTGCATTGTCGTCATTGGGTTGGCTACGTTGGCCATTAATGCCAACCGCAACTACCAGGCCAACCGGCCGACAGCCGCGCCGACCGGCACCCCCATCCCGGATATGGCCGGCCTGCACTGCCTGGGCGGCCAGATCTACCTGAACGACCCCGAAATCAAGCGCATCCTGCGCGAGGAATACCAGCTGGATGTGACCGTGGAGGCGATGGGCAGCTTCCAGATGGTGGCGCCCGAGACGGATTATAGCGATGTGGACTGCGTCTGGACGGGCAGCCTGGCGGCTTACGAAGCCCTGGGAGTCAACCACCCGGGCGCCGAGATCGATCACGAGACGGTCTTCGTCACTTTCTTGATGAACTTCACCTGGGAGAACTACCTGAAGCCGGCTCTGGAAGCCGGGATTGTGAAGCAGCAGGGCAATGCCTATGTGATGGACATGCAGCCGGTGGTGCGCGGCATGCTCAACGAGCAGACCTGGGCCGATCTGGGCGTGCCGGAGATCCCCAGCTACGTCAATATGCGCTTCTCGGCCCCCGAGTCGTCGGGCGGCGGCCTCTCCAGCCTGGCGCTGATGGGCGCCTACCTGACGCCGCGTGCCGAGGGCGCCCCCGCCCGCCCGATACGGGATGCCGACCTGGGCGAACTGCTGCCGCAGCTGGCGCATATCTGGGAGGTGGCCGGGCAGCAAAGCGACTCATCGCCCGAGAACTTCGACGAGTTCCGCACCAAGGGCTGGCCGTGGGTGATCAGCTCGGAGAGCCTGTTCCTGGGCTACTTGAAATCTCTGCCGCCGGAGCAGCAGAAGCAGGTGACCGATAATATCATCGGCGTGTACCCCGAGTACACCATGAGCACCGATCATGTGCTGGTGTGCGTCTCGCAGCCTTGCCTGCGCCTGCTGGAGGCCTTCCGCAACGATGAGCGCCTGCAGCGCATCGGCTGGGATAACTACGGCATGCGCCTGGGCATCGGTGGGGTGGGCGCCCGCCCGGGCGATACCGATATCGAGTGGATCCTGCCCAACCCGCAGTTCATCCCCGACCCCAAGCAGTCGGTGACCGATGCCATCCAGGATGCGATACAGCAGTAAACTTACTCTCGCTAGCGCTTTGATCTGGCTTGCGAGATCGGAGCGACAATGGCTATTGTAGCGTGTCGTACGGTGAACGCTCTGCGTCCGGATTGATACGACGCGGAGCGTCCCGGCAGCGGCGCCGACGCAGAGCATCGGCGCCAGGATAACTTACTCTCGCTACGACGCTCCGCGTCGTAGCGGGCGAGGGACGCTCTGCGTCTCGGATTGATTACGACGCGGAGCGTCCCGGCAACGGCGCCGACGCAGAGCATCGGCGCCAGGATAACAGTAAATCTACACAATTTTACGGAGGATTTTCAGCAATGAGCGATATACCCACCCCCACCAGCGATTTCACCCTGACTCTGCCGCCGCTTAGCGGCAGCGCCCAGTCGCCCATCCTGCCGGTCATCCCGGTGGAGGCGCCCGTGACGGCCGGCGTGCCCTACGACGTGCTCTCCAAGGTGCCGCCGGACAAGGTCGCCGCGGCCCGCGAGCAGATCGCCGCGGTGGTGCGCCTGCCCGAGTTTGGCATGGATTACCTCAAGGCGATCATGAAGAGCTTCCCCATCGGGGATGTGCCCACCCTCGATCAGCTGCTGCAGAACACCGGCCTGCGCGCCAGCGGCCCGCTGGGCGAGACCCTGCAGCAGGAGATCAAGCTGATGCGGCGGGTGGAGAAGAAAATTCCCGAGCTGGACCCCAAGGTCGCCGATGCCATCCGCACCATCCGCGGCAAAGCCGACTGGCTGCTGGATACCGCCCGCGGTCTGAAGGAAGAAGTCAAAGACGCCATCGATGAGTTTGGCAACTGCAAGAAGCAGTTCGACGAAGCCGATCGCATCCTGGCCGGGCAGGAAGCCCTGATGATGGAAGGGCGTATCCGCAACGATAAGACCGCTCAGAAGGAGCGCGAGCGCTCCAAGGCGATCCTTAACCTGTGCGTCACCCTGCAGCTGATCTCGGAAGAAATGGGCAAGTACCTGCAGGAAATCCACACCCGCCTGCAGGCCGGGCCGGACGAGGCGCTGCAGGAAGCCCAGGAAGAGCTGATCTCGCTGGGGCCGGTGGTGGAGCATGCCCTGGGTTCACTGGTGCCGTTCATCGAGACCACCGCCCAGAACGTGAAGATCTTCCTGGACCAGCGCAATGCCGACGCCCTGACCGAATTCCAGCTGACCATGTTCCGGGGTGTGGGCATGGCGCAGTGGAAGGTGAACTTCGTCGTCAAGCTGCAGGCCGCCATGAACGCCGCCGCCCAGATGGAGCTGCGCCTGGCTACCGAAGCGATGCGCAAGGCCGGCGTCGAAGCCGATGCCGCCTACGTCCAGCAGATGCAGGAAGTGGCCGTGCAGTACCGCACCTTCATCCAGAACGTGGACGCGGTGCGCAACCGCACCCAGAAGCTGATCGAAGCCATGGCTATCCTGGAAGACGGCGTGCGCCAGGCGCTGGACGAGAAGAATAAGGTGCTGGTCGAGGTGGAAGACAGCTACCAGGCACGCAAGGAAGCCCAGGCGGCCTGGGTGGAGACGGTGACGGGGATTTTGGCGCGGTAGAGCGCGGACCGTCCCGCAGGAAGGCACTGCGGGATACCCGACCGCTGACGGCCGACAGCCGACCGCGGACGGCCGACCGAGGACGGAAGACGGAAGACCGTCCCGTGGAAGACCCCGGTCCAGCCCTACCGGGGCTGGGACGCCACGGGATTCACGACGGCCGAGCGCCTGTCACCCTGCGCTGTGTAATTCAATGGACAGGATGCCCAGGATGGAGATATTCATCCTGGAAATCCTGTCCATCCCTGTTTTTTGCTATCAGTGTAGGGCGGGATTCAATCCCGCCGGGATGGAGCAGGTTCACTAATTGTCGATAATCTCTGATTCTTCGCTCGCATCCCTGGTCGACCCATTGATCCGGCGCAGGCCGCATAGCGCGCTGGCGATCGGCCTGATTTCCCGGGGCGAGAACGCTTTTTTTGGCTTCGGTCGGCTCAGCCAGGAACAGGCGGCACCGCCCGCCGAAGATACGGTCTTCGAGATCGGCTCGGTGACCAAGGTATTCACCAGCACCTTGCTCGCCATCCAGGTGGCAGCGGGACACCTGGAGCTGGACATGCCTGCCGCCGCCCTCGTGCCGGAGCTAGCGAGCCTGCCGCCGGAGATCACCCTGCGCCGGCTAGCGACTCACAGCGCCGGGATGATGCCACTGCCGCCGAATTTGATTCCGATCATGATGAAGAACCGGCGCAATCCCTATGCCAGCTACACAGCGGAGCATCTGCTCGAATACCTTTCCACCTATAATCCCAAGCCCCTGCCCGACGATAAGACGAAGGTGGCCTATTCGAACCTGGGGATGGGCATGTTGGGCTTCATCCTGAGCCGCTACCTGGGAGTTTCCTACGAACAGGCGGTTAGCGAGGCGATCCTTGGCCCGCTGGGGATGGTCGATACCGGCATCACGCTGACCGAATCGCAGCACAGGCGTCTGGCGCCGGCCCACGACGGCAAAGGCAAGCCCACCTCCAATTGGGATATCCCCACCTTAGCCGGGGCGGGGGCGCTGCGCTCGACGGTGCAGGATATGCTCGTATTCATGGAGGCGCAGCTCACTCCCCCAGAAGGTCTGCTCGGCCGGGCGATCGAGTACAGCCATACCCCGCAGCGCAGTCAGGAAGTCAAGATGAACTTCCCGGAGCGCCTGCTGCGCCGCCTGGGCGGGAACAAAGAAGATTTCGTGCTGTACACGGACGCCATCGCCCTGGGCTGGATGATCGGCTCGCTGGGCGCAGGCGGCCCGCAGGTTTACTGGCACAACGGTGCGACCGGCGGCTACCGGGCCTTTGTCGGCTTTGTCCCCCAGCAGGGAGCTGCGGTGGTAGCGCTGCATAACTGCGGTCCAAGCGAGATGGATATGATGCTGGGGCGCTACTGCATCGACGACGTAGGCTTCCTGGCATTGAAAGCAGTCTGCGATCTGACTCACAATGGAGGTATTTCATGAAAGCTGCCATGTACGCTCAATACGGTTCACCGGATGTGATCCGGCTGGTCGAGGTGGACACCCCATCGCCGAGAGAGGATGAAGTGCTGGTGAGCGTCAAGGCGGCCTCCTTGAATGCCTTCGACTGGCACATGCTGCGCGCCAAGCCGTTTTTAGTGCGCTTGATGGGGGGCGGGTTTTTGCGGCCCAAAGTCCAGGTGCTGGGCGCGGACCTGGCTGGAACCGTTGAAGCCGTCGGACAGCAGGTTACACAGTTCAAGCCGGGGGATGCTGTCTTTGGCGAGATCACATCCAGCGGCACGGGCGCCTTCGCCGAGTATGCCTGCGCCCGGGAAAAATACCTGGCGCCGATGCCGGCGGGTATGACTTTTGAAGAAGCGGCGGCCCTGCCCATGGCCGGCATGACCGCCTTGCAGGGTCTGCGCGATATCGGGAAAATTCAGGCAGGTCAGAAGGTGCTCATCCAGGGCGCTTCGGGCGGCGTGGGCACTTATGCAGTGCAGATCGCTAAGGCGGACGGGGCGCACGTCACGGCAGTGTGCAGCACGGCAAAAGTGGACCTGATGCGCGAGCTGGGCGCCGATGAAGTGATTGATTACACCAAGGTAGATTTTACCCGGGGCGAGCAGCGCTACGACCTGATCCTGGCAGCCAACGGCTATCACTCGCTGGCGGATTACAAGCGCGTACTGAGCGATAAGGGCATTTACGTTATGGCGGGGGGCCAAAATGGCCAGCTGTTCCAGGCGGTGCTGCTGGGCTCGTTCTACTCGGAAAAAGAGGGCAAGAAGATGGCGGCGCTCTCGGCGGTAACCCGGCAGGAGGACCTGCTCACCCTCAAAGAGCTGGTGGAAGCCGGCAAAGTGAAGTCGGTGATCGACCGCAGCTATCCGTTGGATCAGGTGGCGGACGCCATGCGGCACCTGGAAGAAGGGCACGCCAGAGGCAAGATCATTTTAACGATGTTGATGTAAAATATCCCTACAAAGTTTAATCAGAACATTATGCCTGACCGTGGTGAAATCCTTCTGAAAACCAAGCTGCACCGGCCGCCGATCGCCAGGGGCTTAATTGACCGTCCGCAGCTTCGTGATCAGCTAAATGATGGGGTGAGCCTCCCGTTGACACTGGTCGTAGCCTCAGCCGGCTTCGGCAAAACCACCCTGGTATGCAGCTGGCTTGAAAATATGGCTGCCGGCCAGCCTGAAGTCCCAATCTCTTTCCCTGCGGCTTGGCTTTCCCTGGATGAAAATGACAGCGATCTCGGTACTTTTGTGCAATACTTTATCGCCGCAGTGCGTACGATCTTCGCAGATGCCTGTGAAAATTCTCTGACTCTGCTGAAAGCAACGCAGCAACCCCCGTTGGCTGCACTTTACGCCACCCTGAGCAACGAGCTTGATCAGCTTCCCGAGAGTTTTATCCTCGTCCTGGATGACTACCACACGATCCACAGTGTCGAAGTACACAATCTGCTCAATGAGCTGGCGCGCTACTGGCCAAAACCGCTGCACCTGGTACTGATCTCCCGCACGAACCCGCCCTTGCCGCTTTCCAACCTGCGAGTCAAAGGGATGATCAGCGAAATTCGCACTTCCGACCTGCGCTTTTCACTGGAGGAGACGACCTCCTACCTGAACATGGCTCAAAATATCCATCTGAGCCAACCCACACTCCAGCTCCTGGAAGAACGCTTCGAAGGTTGGATTGCCGGTTTGCATCTGGCGGCGCTTTCATTGCGCTCTGTGCGCAGCCAGGAATCAGTTCTGTCTGCTATCTCCAGCGGGAATGCCAACATCACCGGTTACCTCTTAGATGAGGTGTTGACCCACCAGGTTCCGGCGATCTACTCATTTTTGGTAAAGACTTCCGTCCTGGATCGCTTTTGCGCCTCGCTGTGCGAAGCCGTTTTAGGAGAGATGGACGCCGCCTGGGATGTGCGCGCCTGCCTGGATTGGATTGAACGCTCTGAGATGTTCATCATACCCCTGGATGACCGTCGTAAATGGTACCGCTACCACCATTTATTCCAGGAACTGCTGCAGCAGAGAGCAACCGCTGAGATGAGGGCCGATCAGATTGCCGAATTACATCGCCTGGCTTCGGCCTGGTTCGAAGCGCATGGAATGCTCGATGAAGCCTTGCATCACGCCCTGGAATCCGGGGACCTGGATTTAGTAGCCCGTCAGATCAATGCCGGATTGCGTGATCAGGTCAACCGGGAGGACCGCATGACCCTGGAACGCTGGCTGCGCCTGCTGCCGGAAGAGGCAATCCAAAAGCACCCAGGCCTGCTGATGCTAAGGGTCTGGGTGCTTCAATTTTCGTGGCGCCATAACTTGCAAGCCCAGGTGCTCCAGCTAGTAGAAGAGCAGTTGGATTCAGAAGCAGGTTCCTCGCTTCCGGTGGAGGATGTAAATATTCTGCGCGGGCAAATCCTCCTGATAAGATCTCAGCATGCATATTTTAACAACAGGACTGCAGAGGCAATCGAGCTTTGCCGGCAGGCTTTGGCGCTCCTGCCAACAACCTGGACATTTGCGCGCGGCGGGGCGATGTTATACCTGGGCATGTCGATGCAAGCCAGCGGTCAGGCGCCGGCGGCCGAACGATTACTGCTGGATGAATATGAGTCTTACAGCGATAAGACCGATACCTATGCACTGCTTCTATTGCAATCCCTGTGTTTTATCTACACCAATTCCGGCCAGCTTGGGCGTACCAGGCAAATCGCGCAGGTTTTGGCTCAAACGGCAACCCGGAGCAGGCTGGCGCTCAAGAAGAACTGGGGCGATTATTTTCTCGGCCTGGTGTGTTATCAACGGAACGAGCTGCCGGCTGCTGTGCGGCACTTTACCCAGATATTAGAAAATCGCTTTACGGCTCATATTTCTGCTTATCGGGATGCCGTTTCGGTACTGGCGTCGATCTATCAGATCCAGGGGGACAGCTCAACTGCCTGGCAGCTGCTGGAGTTGATCAGCCAATTTGACCTGGAGCAGAAAGGCAGCGAAGATGAGCGCACACGCTCCTTGCGCGCCAGGTTACTCCTGATGCAAGGGGATAACCTGGAAGACGCCTACCGGTGGGCTGATTTATTGACCGGTGACCCACCGGACCGACCGCAATCGTGGATGGAAGAACCGCAGCTGATTTCGAGCGCGCGTTCTATTGGCCAGAGGATCAGATGCCGACCTGCGCCTGGCGACGCAAATATTGGACGCTCTGGATGAGATTGCCGAACGGACATTTAATACACGCTACAAGATTGAGATCCTGGCACTGCGTGCCCTAACGCTGGATGTGCAGGGCGAACCCAGCACGGCAAACGCCGTTCTACTGCAGGCGGTCGACCTGGCGAAGATGGGAGGCTTTATCCGTGTATTTGCCGACCTGGGTAAGCTCATGGAGAAGATGCTCTTACGGCTGATTAAAGAGGGTCACTCATCAGAGAACATTCACCGCATCCTGGCGGCATTCCAAGAAGAGAATAAAAAAACTCCTGGCAGCCAAAGCCGAATGCCAACCCCGCGCTATCCATTAATCGGCAACTCGACACTGATCGAACCCCTGACGCCTCGAGAGCTTGATGTCCTGGTTTTATTGCGTGGGCGGTTGAGTAATAAAGAAATCGCACACAAACTCAATATTTCCTACGCGACCGTAAAAAGGCACACCATCAACATCTACGCAAAGCTTGACGCAAACCGGCGCTGGGACGCAGTGGCTCGTGCCATAGAACTGGGCATTCTACCCCCTGACTGATCTCTTTTAATTTCATAGGGCAATAGGCCTACACCTTATTTACACCCGCCGGGTGGTATTCCGACGCGGGTAACTAAGCTATTATCTACTCATCATGATCACACGATCAAAGAAACCAATACCCTATGACCGCCCGGCTATCTACAGGATCAGCGTACAGGGGAGGATCGATCTAACCTGGTCTGATCGTCTGGAAGGGATGGCGATCTCCCAGGTTATAGATAGTACCGGTCTCCCGGTCACGATCTTGGAAGGCGAGCTGGGTGACCAGGCGGCCCTGGTCGGCGTGCTCAACACGCTTTATGAGCTGCATCTGACCGTACTATTGGTAAAGCGCCTGGAGGATGGATTGCCTGCGAATCCAACGCATGTGCAGAGAGGAGGGGAAACCAATACATAAGTTGAGCTTTTATCAAACCATATATCTACCCTACACAATAATTCCATATTTTTAAAAAGGAGTATTTCCCGATGAAAGCTATTAAATCCGTTAGTGTTGGTTCGTTTGTCCTGTATGGTGCGGTGCTGGCAGTCTTTTGGACCTTTGTCTTTGGTATGACCTACTGGATTTTGGGATGGCTCTTCGGCGCCCAGTCCTGGTGGATCGATATGAACTTCGCCAATTGGACGTCATATACCTTCCAGACTTTCCTGTCGGTCATCTGGCGCAGCTTGATCAACGCCATTCCCGGCGCCCTGGCGGGGTTGCTGATTGCCCTGGTTTATAACGCGGTAGCCGGCATGATGGGTGGGATCAAGATCAACCTGGAATAGTACCCTTCGATAAATATATTCAGGGTGGATGTCTTGCAGCGCATAACTCGGCAAGGCATCCACCTCCGCTCAGGATTGTAGGATAGCAAAGGAGAAAAATTATGCGACGAGGAAGAGGCATAGGCGGCCCCGGAAGGGGTCCAGCAAGAAGGAGTGTCATCCGCAGACACCGACGCATGCGCAGACGCATGCGCAGACGAATGATCGTTGCCGGCGCAGTGATCGTTGCCGTTGGCGCGAGCGCCGTAAAGATGACCCAGCCCGAGGTCGAGCAGGTTGAACAGCACACCGGCAAGAAGGTCGAAGATCTTTCAGAAGAACAACTGGATGCCGCCATGAGCGATCTCGGCATCGAAGGTCAGGAGCCGACAGATCAGGAGGTCGCCATGCTCGAGGCGGAAGAGGATAAGAACCCATCCGTTTAAATTGCAGATTTTGAGATTGGCTGCAAACGCCAGCCAGCTACGGCTGCCTGGCGGAAGACATCAATCGATACAAAAGCTGCTCGCACTCGGTGGGTCACGCAAAACGGCTGTCATCCTGAATGCAGTGAAGGATCTAGACCCTTCGCAAGCTCAGGGTGACACAAAATATAAGGACGTCGGAACGCGATTCAGGAAGGTTTAGATGATCGAATCTGTAATGATCCTCACCGGAGCAGGCGCTATGGGCCTGGTGCTGGTAGTTTGCATGCTTGCCAGACGACCGGCTCCTGTGCCGGTTGCCGTTCGCATACGAAATAAATAGGACTGAGTACATGCAAAGTTCTATCAGGACTACAATCTACATCGGTACCTACACCCGGCGAGAGTCATTTGTCGATGGAAAAGCCGAAGGTATCTATATCTATCACCTGGATCCGGCTACAGGTGAGCTGACCTACGCTGCCACCGTGAACGGCGACGGCACGGTCAACCCTTCGTTTCTGACCCTGGCGCCGGATAAAAGCTGTCTGTACGCGGTCAACGAGATCACCGGGGGCAAAGGTCCGCACGGGACGGTGAGCGCCTTTGCCATCGATCCGGTGACGAGGCAGCTGAGTTATCTGAACCAGCAATCGACCCATGGCCTGGCGCCTTGCTATGCCAGCATTGAGCCTCAAGGACGATATTGCCTGGTGGCCAACTATGAGACCGGCAGTGTATGCGTTCTACCGATCCGGGAAGACGGGCGCCTGGGAGAGGCAACCGATACCGTTCAGTTTTCAGGATCGGGTCCCCATCCCGAGCGCCAGAGCGGCCCGCATGCCCACATGATCCTGCCGAGCCCCGATCGCAGCTTCATTCTGGCAATTGACCTGGGTACGGACAGGCTGATGGCATTCCGCCTCGATCTGGAACGGGGCAGGCTAATCCCTGCCGACCCCCCCTGGACACAGATGCCGCCCGGCACCGGCCCGCGGCACATGGCATTTCACCCACACATGCCCTTCACCTATGTGATCAGCGAGCTCCAATCCACGGTCACCGTTTTCCACTGCGCAGAGCGGGCGGGGCGCGTTTGAGGCAGTGCAGACCATTTCAACCTTACCTGACGATTTCAAGGGACCGAATCTGGGTGCGGAAATCAAGATTGCGCCCTCCGGTCGCTTTGTGTACGCATCGAACCGGGGGAGTGACAGCCTGGCAATCTATGCCGTCGATCAGGAGACCGGCAAGTTGTCGCTTGTTGGGCATCAATCGTCACAGGGCATTGGTCCCCGCGATTTCACCATCGATCCATCCGGCGCGCTGCTTCTGGTGGCAAACCAGGATACGGACACAGTGGTCACGTTCTGGATCAATCAAGATTCCGGGATGCTGACCGCAACCGGACACGTGGCGAAAGTGCCAACGCCGGTTTGCCTCCAACTGTTTGGCGCATGAAATAACTTTGAGAAAGAATAACAGCTTCTAGCATAATGAGCAGAAGCAATCAGATGACATCCGGCAAAATATTGCCTGAAAACCAGAATATGAATGGAGAACAATAATGGCTACCGAAAGTAAAACCAAGAAACTCAAGAGTCATTATCGTTGGCGGAGTGGCTGGCGGGGCGTCGTGCGCGGCGCGCTTGCGCAGGTTGGATGAAAATGCAGAAATCCTGATGGTGGAACGCGGACCGTACGTTTCGTACGCCAACTGCGGGCTGCCGTACCATGTTGGAGGCGCGATTGAAAAAGAGTCGAGCCTGCTGGTGGCGACGGAACAGACTTTCCGCGAACAGTTCGCCATCGATGTGCGCACGCGCTGTGAGGTGGTTGGCATCTCGGCGGCAAACAAAACCGTGGAGCTCAAGAACCACGTTACCGGTGAGGTGACTACCGAGACATACGACAAGCTGGTGCTGTCACCCGGGGCGGCGCCGATCCGTCCGCCGCTGCCCGGCATTGATCTTCCGGGAATCTTCTCGGTGAGAACCGTGCCGGACGCCAGGGAGATCCGCGAGTGGCTGGACCGGGATGCAGTCGGATCGATCTGGAATGCACTCGTACACGGGCTACCAGACGGTGATGCCTGCCAAGCGTGCGGTGGTGATCGGCGGCGGATTCATCGGCCTCGAGATGGTGGAAAACCTGGTCCACCGCGGGCTCGAAGTGACGCTGATCGAGAAGCTCAATCAGGTCATGCCTCCGCTCGATCCGGAAATGGCGCGCTTCGTCGAACGTTATCTGATCAAGCACGGCGTCCACCTCGAGCTCAATGATGGCGTGGCTGGATTTCGAGCAGCGCGCAGATGGTTCCTTGGAAGTCCTGACCAGCTCAGGCAAGAGGCATCCGGCGGACATCGTGATCCTGGCGATTGGCGTGCGTCCGGAGACCGCGCTGGCGAAGATGGCCGGCATCGAGATCGGCCAGCGCGGTGGAATCCGCGTCGATGAGCACATGCGCACGAGCGACCCGGATATCTTCGCCGTCGGCGATGCGGTGGAAGTCAAAGATTACGTCACCGGGCAGTGGTCCCTGGTGGCGCTGGCCGGGCCGGCCAACCGGCAGGGCCGCATCGCAGCCGATGTGATTGCCGGGCGCGACTCCCGTTTCCGCGGCACACAGGGCACCTCGATCTGCCAGATCTTCGAGGCCGCCATCGCCCAGACCGGCGCCAGCGAGAAAGTCCTTACTCAGCTTGGGGATACGGATTTCGAGAAGATCTACCTCTACCCGAATTCGCACGCCGGGTATTATCCGGGCGCTAAATACCTGGCGATGAAAGTCATCTTCCGCAAATCCGACGGGCGCCTGCTCGGCGCGCAGGTGCTCGGTGAGGACGGGGTTGCCAAGCGCATCGATTCCTTTGCCATGGCGATCCAGATGGGCTGCACGATTTACGACCTGGAAGAGGCCGAGCTGAGCTATGCGCCGCCCTTCGGAAGCGCAAAGGACCCGGTCAACTTCGCCGGGATGGTGGCAGCCGATATCCTGCGCGGCGACATGCCGATCAGCCATTGGGGTTCCGTAGGACGGCAGCTTCCTGCTCGATGTGCGCAATCCCCAGGAGCTTGCCGTGGAGTCCGTTCCAGGCGCAGTCAACATCCCGCTGCCGCAGCTGCGCGCCCGCCTGGGCGAGCTGCCCCGCGACCGAGAGATCCTGGTCATTTGCCGCTCGGCTCAGCGTGCCTACTACGCCACGCGCATCCTTTTGCAGAACGGGTTTAATGCCCGAATATCTCTCTGGCGGCATGCTTTCACGCTCGGTGCTGCTGGACGAGTGAGGAATATGAATATGACTGCAGAGCAATCCCGGCTTGAAGAAGCCCGACGAAGAAAGCTCCCTGGAAGAAATGGGGTCCTTACCTGAGCGAACGCCAGTGGGGCACCGTCCGTGAGGACTACAGCGATGGCGGAGACGCCTGGAATTACTTCACCCACGATCAGGCCCGCTCGCGGGCTTACCGCTGGGGCGAAGATGGCCTGGCGGGTATCTCCGATGACCGCCAGAGTCTATGCTTTGCGCTGGCGCTGTGGAACGGAAAAGACCCGATTCTGAAAGAACGCCTGTTTGGGCTGAGCAACAGTGAAGGGAATCACGGCGAAGATGTCAAGGAGTACTATTTCTACCTTGATTCCACGCCCACCCACTCGTACATGAAGTACCTTTACAAATACCCTCAGGCTGCCTTATCCATACAGTGATTTGATAGAGACGAACCGGTATCGCGGCAAAGGCCAACCGGAATACGAGCTGCTCGACACGGGCGTGTTTGACCAGGACCGCTACTTTGACGTCTTCGTGGAATACGCCAAAGCCTCGCCGGAGGATGTGCTCATTCAGATCACTGTGCATAACCGCGGGCCGGAAGCGGCGACGCTCCAGCTTCTGCCTACCTTCTGGTTTCGCAATGACTGGGCCTGGGGAGACGATGTCGCTCGCCCCACTCTTCGTCAGCTGGCTCAGGATGAAACCGGCGGGATTGTGGCGCTATCGCATCGAGAGCTCGGTGAGCGCTTCTTTTATGCAGCAGGGGCATCCGAGCTGCTCTTCACGGAGAACGAAACCAATACGCAGCGGCTGTGGGGCGCACCCAATCCCTCTCCATACGTGAAGGACGGCATCGGCAACTTCATCGTTCATGGCTGACCAGAGCGCGGTCAATCCTGAGAAGACGGGGACGAAAGTCTCAGCCCATTACCCGCTGACACTTGGATCCGGAGAATCGCAGACGATTCGCTTGCGGCTCAGCGATCAACCGGTGAAGGACACTGAAAAAGCGTTCGGCGAACTGTGCGGGAAGAGTTTGAATCCGTCTTCGCTACCAGGGTTGAAGAGGCCAATGAGTTCTATGCGAGCATCATTCCCGCCTCGTTAAACCGCGACGCAGGCCAGCGTCATGCGGCAGGCGCTGGCCGGGATGCTCTGGTCCAAGCAGTTCTATAACTATGACGTCGGCCGTTGGCTCAAAGATCACGGCATCCAGCCGTACAAAGCCAACCAGCGTTCCATCCGCAATGACCGTTGGGGTCATATGGTCAATGCGGACATCATCTCGATGCCGGATAAATGGGAATATCCCTGGTACGCCGCCTGGGACCTTGCCTTCCACGTCACGGCTCTGACGCTGGTCGATGCGGACTTTGGCAAAGAACAGCTGGAGCTCTTGCTGAAGTCCCGTTACCTCCACCCCAGCGGTCAGCTCCCCGCTTATGAGTGGAACTTCGGAGACGTGAATCCCCCGGTCCACGCCTGGTCGACGATCTACACCTACCTGCTGGAGAAAGCGCAGCGTGGGGAGGGAGATCTCGCCTGGCTCGAGCGTTCTTTCCACAAGCTGCTGCTTAACTTTACCTGGTGGGTCAACCGGAAAGACCGTTCCGGAAACAATGCTTTCGAAGGGGGCTTCCTGGGGCTGGACAATATCGGCGTCTTCGACCGATCCTCGCCTTTGCCGACCGGCGGATATCTGGAGCAGGCCGATGGCACCGCCTGGATGGCTCTCTTCTGTCAGAACATGGTCGAGATCAGTGCCGAGCTGGCGATGGCCAATCCGGCCTACATCGATCTCACGACGAAATTCCTCGGACACTTCCTCTTGATCGCCTCGGGGATGATCCGGCCGGGCGAGGAATTCGGGATGTGGGATGAGCAGGACGGCTTCTTTTACGATGTGCTGCGCTTGCCGGACGGGCGGGGCGAACGCCTGAAGGTGCGCTCGATGGTCGGGCTGCTGCCCTTCTGTGCTGTAACCATTTTCGAAGGGGAGTTAGCCAAAGAAATACCCCAAGGTCGGCCAGACCGTGCGCGAGTTATCTCCAGGCACATCCGGAACTGACGGCTTTCATTCATGACCCGCTGAAGCCTGGCTATCAAGAGCGACGCCTGGGATCGGTTTTGAATGAAACCAATCTGCGCCGGGTGCTGGCGATCATGCTGGATGAGAAGGAATTCTTGAGCCCCTTCGGAATTCGAGCCCTTTCCCGCGTTCACCAGGATCACCCTTACATCTACCGGTCCGGCGATCAGGAGTACCGGGTGCCGTATCTTCCCGGGGACTCGAACGACGGCATGTTCGGCGGCAATTCCAACTGGCGTGGCCCGATCTGGATGCCGGTCAACATGCTGATTCTGCGTGCGCTGCTCCAGTACTACCTGTATTACGGGGATGCATTCACCATCGAATGCCCGACGGGATCAGGAAAGCAGATGAACCTCTACCAGGTGGCGGAGGAGATTGGGCAAAGGCTGTCCAGTATCTTCCTGCAAGATGAGCAAGGGAAACGGCCCGTGCATGGGGCTTTTGAGAAATTTCAAGAAGATCCCCATTGGAGAGATTATCCCTTGTTCTATGAATACTTCCATGGCGACACCGGCGCGGGGATCGGCGCCAGCCACCAGACGGGATGGACCGGTGCGATCGCACGGATCATGCGGCTGTTTGAGTCTGCTGAAGCGCAGACGGTGCTTGATCAGGGCAAAGGAGTATCGGTGGGCAAGACCCCCCAACCGGTGAAGAAGAGATGATGCAGGTTTTTTATCCTTCGCTGTACCAAATCAACACCCGCGTCTGGCTGACCGAGCTATCCCAGAAGCTGGGCCGGGCAGCAACGCTGGAAGACATTCCTGATGCCGAGTTGGACCGCCTGGCAGAGCTGGGATTTGACTGGGTCTGGTTGCTTAGCGTCTGGCAGACCGGCCTGGCAGGGCAGCGAGTTTCGCGCGTCAACGCCGGGTGGCGGAAGGAGTTTCAAGAGACCCTGCCGGACTTGCGGGAAGAGGACATCGCCGGGTCCGGGTTCGCGATCACCGCCTATGCCGTCCCGGCTGACTCTGGGAGGCGATGCGGCGCTGGCTCGCCTGCGCCAACGGCTTGCGAAACGTGGTTTGAAGTTGATGCTCGATTTTGTCCCCAACCACATGGCGCTGGACCACCCCTGGGTTGAGGCCCACCCGGAGTATTTCGTCATCGGGGACGGAGGACTTGTTGGCGCAGGAGCCGCAGAACTATATCCGGGTCAAACGGGAAAAGGGCGACTTGATCCTGGCTTATGGCCGGGATCCGTATTTTTCCGGCTGGCCGGATACCTTGCAGCTCGATTACAGCAATCCCGCCACCCAGGAAGCCATGATCGGCGAGCTCGAGAAGATCGCCGGCCAGTGCGATGGCTTGCGCTGTGATATGGCAATGCTGACTCTCCCCGAGGTGTTCGAGCGAACGTGGGGCAGGAAACCGATGCCATTCTGGCTGCGGGCGATCCAGCAAGTGCGCCAACAGGTATCCTGACTTCTGCTTTATGGCTGAGGTCTACTGGGATCTGGAATGGACCCTGCAGCAACAAGGGTTTGACTACACCTATGACAAGCGCCTGTATGACCGCCTGCGTCAGGGATCCGCCCGACCGGTGCGCGAGCACCTGCACGCGACGCTTGATTATCAGAACAGGCTGGCTCGTTTTCTGGAGAACCACGACGAACCCCGCGCTGCTGCCACCTTTGATCCACACGTTCACCGGGCTGCCGCGGTGATCACTTATACCACACCCGGCCTGCGTTTCTTCCACCAAGGGCAGCTCGAAGGCCGCAAGAAGCGCATTTCACCGCATCTCGTCCGGGGGCCAGAAGAATCTCCCGACAAGGAGATTGAGGAATTCTATGACCATTTGCTGGCCGTCCTGCGGAAGCCCATCGTGAAAAGCGGGGAATGGCAATGGCTTACCCCTGCCAGCCAGCCTGGGACGGGAACGGGTCCTGGGATTCATTCGTCGCCCATTCCTGGCAGGGATCCGGTGGCGAGCGGATGCTGGTCGTGGTGAATTACGCACCCAATTCCAGCCAGTGCTATCTCCAGCTACCTTTTCCCGAAATCAAAAGACCAGTCGGTCCGGCTCAATGACATCCTAAGCTCCGCCAGCTATACCCGCGATGGGAATGAATTGCTCGAGCGCGGGCTGTACCTCGATATGGGTCCCTGGTCTTATCACATCTTTACCCTGGAGGTTAAATCATGAAAGCAATTACAGTAGAACCTAAGAAGCCTGGCTCAGCCCGCTACGAAGATTTTCCAGAGCCTGATGAGCGTGAAGGCTCGGTCCTGGTTGAAGCGATTGCGGTCGGGGTCTGCGGGACAGATGCCGAGATCGTCGAAGGGAAATACGGCTGGGCGCCGCCCGGTAAGACGCGCCTGGTGCTGGGGCATGAATCCCTCGGCCGCGTCATCGATCCCGGGCCAAGCAGTTCCTTTAAAAAGGGCGACCTGGTGGTGGGGATCGTCCGCCGTCCGGATCCGGTTCCCTGCCCCAATTGTGCGGTGGGCGAGTGGGACATGTGCACCAACGGGCAGTACACCGAGCGCGGCATCAAAGAAATCCACGGATTTATGTCAGAGCGCTGGCGCATCGAGCCCGAATACGCCATCAAGGTCGATCCTTCTTTGGGCATGCTCGGCGTGCTGCTCGAGCCGATGACGGTGATCACCAAGGCGTTGGAACAAGCCTTTATCATTGGCCAGCGCGCCTATTGGGAACCCAAGACCGTGCTGGTGACCGGCGCAGGGCCGATTGGCCTGCTGGCGGCGCTGCGGCTGAAGGCGAGAAACCTGGACGTGCATGTGCTGGATCGGGTCGAAACCGGGCCGAAGCCGCAGCTCGTGCGCGACCTGGGTGCGACCTATCACACGGGAAGCGTTTTGGACCTGGATTTCAATCCTGACGTGATCGTCGAGTGCACGGGGGTTGGAGCGGTGATTGCCGACTCGATCCAGAAGGTGAGACTCGGGCGGGATCATCTGCCTGACGGGGTTGGAGCCGGCGGCGCCGCCGGGAAGGTGGTGGCTGACATGGCGGCGGCGGCAGTCTTGAAGAACAATGTGATCTTCGGCAGCGTCAATGCCAACAAACGTCACTGGTACCGGGCAGGCGAAAACCTGAAACACGCCGACCCGGAGTGGCTGAGCCGCCTGATCACACGCCGTGAAAAGCCGGAGAATTTCCAAAAGGCGTTGGAGCGGCAGCCCGACGACATCAAAGTGGTCATTCAATTCAGTGAGATCTAGTGGAAAAACCAACAGGTTGAAAGGAGACAAAGATGGCTAAGGATAAAGGCAAGAAGAAAAACAAGAAGAGAAACAAGAGCAGGAGCTCGCTGAGCAGCCTCAAGTCGAAGCTAGCGATGCGCCTGCCGAACCGCCAATCCACCGATGAGCCGCAAAGAGTTTGAGAAGGAGCTGGAGAAGCTCCAGGTCGAGCTGGTCAAGATGCAGGAGTGGGTCAAAGTCACGGGCGCCAAGATCTGCGTGCTGTTCGAAGGGCGCGACACAGCCGGCAAGGGCGGCGTGATCAAGCGCATCACCGAACGCGTCAGCCCACGCGTCTTCCGTGTGGTGGCACTGGCACGCCCGACCGAGCGGGAGAAATCGCAGATGTACTTCCAGCGCTACATGCCTTACCTGCCGGCCGCTGGTGAAGTGGTGCTCTTTGACCGCAGCTGGTACAACCGGGCTGGCGTCGAACGGGTGATGGGCTTTGCCACACCGGAGCAGGTGGAATACTTCCTGAAGTATGCCCCGCCTGTTGAGAAGGCGATCATCGACTCGGGCGTCATCCTGATCAAGTACTGGCTGGAAGTGGATATGGAGGAACAGGCCAAGCGCTTCCAGGAGCGCAACGAAGACTACCGCAAGATCTGGAAGCTCAGCCCGATGGACTGTGCAGGCACAGGCGCGCTGGTACGATTACTCCCGGGCGCGGGATGCCATGTTTGCTGCCACCGATACCCCGGAAAGCCCCTGGTACGTGGTGCCATCCAACGACCAGCGCCAGGCGCGGCTGAACTGCATCACCCATTTCTTGAGCCTGATCCCCTACGAAGAAGTGCCGCGCGAGCCGATCAAGTTCCCCAAGCGCCAGGCCAAGGGCAATTACAAAGAACCGAACTATCCCTATCGCGTCATGTCCCGGAAAAGTATTGAAATGAAGGAGACTGAATATGGCAGATACAACCAGATAACCAACCGAAATGGTACACCCTGACGCCGGAAGAAGTCGGCAAAGAGCTTGGAGGTCGACCCGGCTAAGGGCTTGAGTGCAGCCGAGGCACAGCAGCGGCTGCAGAAATATGGCCCGAATCGTCTGGCAGAGAAGAAGAAAAAATCGGGATTGCAGGCGTTTCTGGAACAGTACCAGGACCTGATGCAATTCGTCCTGCTCGGCGCGGCGATCATCAACCAGATCTTCACCGGAGAATGGGGAACCACGCTGGTGCTGGTCGGCCTGACGGTCTTCAACGCCGTCCTGGGCATGCGTGGGGAGGCCAAAGCCGAGGCCAGCCTGGCGGCGCTGGCAAGTATCGATGAAGAGCATCGCCCGCGTGCGCCGCGATGGCCAGGCGGTCGAGGTGGATGCCGAGGAGCTGGTTCCAGGCGATATCGTGCTGATGGAGGCGGGCAATCGCGTCCCGGCGGATGGGCGCCTCTTTGTCACGGCGAATGTCGAGATCGAGGAGGCTGCCCTGACCGGTGAGAGCGTGGCTTCGCCCAAAGACACCGAAACCATCGCCAAAGCCGATGCCCCCCTGGGCGACCGCCACTGCATGGCTTATATGAACACTTCGGTCACACGTGGGCGCGCCGAGATGATCGTCACCACCACCGGCATGGGCACGGAGATGGGCAACATCGCCGATCTGCTGAACAAGACCGAAGCGGATAAGACGCCGCTGCAAAAGCAGCTTGACAAGCTGACCGTGATCATTGCCTCATTGGCCGGTCTGGCGTTCATTCTCATGGTGATTCATGGGCATCGCGTAACGGGCAGCCCATGGAAACCATCTTCATCGCCGGTATCGCCCTGGCGATCTCTGCCATCCCCACCGGTCTGCCGGCCGTGGTCACCACCATGTATTCCATGGGCACACGTGCGCTGGCCGCCCAGGGCGCCATCGTCAAGCGCCTGCCGTCGGTGGAGACGCTGGGCTCGGTTTCGGCGATCTGCTCCGACAAGACCGGCACCCTGACCCTCAACAAGATGACGGCGCGTGAGTTCACCATCCCCGGCCAGAACCGCTTCACCGTGACCGGCGAAGGCTACGGAACGCAGGGGACGATGACGCTGGCCAGCGGTGTTGCCGGATTGCAGCCCTGGCAGAAAAATACCCTGACCTACAGCACCGAAGGCAAGCTGCTGAGCGCAGGCGGCGCCAAGGTCGATCTCGAGCAGATCCTGCTGCCCATGGCGCTGTGCGCCGACGCCCGTCTCGACAAAGACGGCGCTCTGATCGGCGACCCCACCGAAGGGCGCGCTGATCGTGCTGGCGGAGAAAGGCGGCATCAGCGTGGATGGCGCCCGGGAGATGTATCCCCGTGTGGCTGAAGTGCCCTTCGACTCGGATTACAAGTTCATGGCTACCTTCCATAACATGACAGAACGAGCAAGGGCAAGCCGGTGGTGCGCTGCCTTTGTCAAGGGTGCGCCGGATGTGCTGATCGCCCGCAGCGGTTACTACTGGATGCCGGGCGAAGAAGACCAGCCCGTCACCGACGAGAACCGCAAGCTGGCGCTCGAAGAAAACGAGCGCATCGCTCAAAGCGGGTGAGCGTGTCATGGTGGTAGCGCGGCGAGACTTCGACCCGCAGACCTTCGATCCGAAGGGCAAGCTGATCGACCTGATGAAAGACCTGACCCTCCTGGCCATGGTCGGCATCGTCGATCCGCCGCGCAACGAGGCCAAGGATGCCATCGCCAAATGCCACAGCGCTGGCATCCAGGTGCGCATGATCACCGGCGACCATGCCGTGACAGCAGCCGCCATCGGCAAGGAGCTGGGCATCACCGGCACAGCCCTCACCGGCGCACAATTTGCCGCCATGAGCGACGAAGAGCTGAAGAAAAAGCTGCCCGAGATCGGCGTGGTGGCCCGCGTCGCTCCGGAGGACAAGATCCGCCTGGTGACGATGCTCCAGCAGCTGGATAATATCGTCGCCATGACCGGGGACGGCGTCAACGACGCCCCTGCCTTGAAGAAGGCCGACATCGGCGTGGCGATGGGCATCACCGGCACCGAGGTCTCCAAGGGGGCGGCGGTGATGATCCTGACCGACGACAACTTCGCCACCATCGTCAAGGCGGTCGAGTTCGGGCGGGCCATCTACAACAACCTGTTCAACTTCGTTCGCTTCCAGATGGAATCGCTGGTGGCGTTCATCATTTCCTACCTGCTGGCGGCGTTCTTTGTCGTGCTCGGGGGGACACCGTTCACGGCGTTTGTGGTCCTGTGGATAAACTTCCTGGTGCAGATCCCGGTGGCGTTAGCGCTGGGGTTCGACGATCCGGCGCCGGATCTGATGGAGCACAAACCTCGGCCTCTAAAGCAGCCCATCCTTTCCAGGGTCACAATGGGTGCGCATTGTCTTCATTGGTCTGCTGATGTCGATCGTCACGATCTATCTGGAGGATGCTATCAGGGAACAGACGCAGCAATTGCGGCAACGATGGGATTTGTCGTCTTCTCATTGATGGTTGTTGTGCTTGCCCTCAGTGCACGCAGTGAGACCGCCAGTGCATTCAACCGCGATATCATCAAGAATCGACACCAGCTGATGCTCTATGGAATTTCGCTGTTGATGATCATTCTACCGCTCAAGCTGAATTTCCTGCAGAGCTTCCTGGGCTTGACCGAGATCACCGGCAACCAATGGCTGCACTGCATCGGTTTCGCCTTCGCCTTGCTGCTGGTCGACGAAGTGATCAAGTTCTTCATGCGCAGAAGCCGGAGCCAACGGGGAGTCGAAATGACAACTGTCGGGGTGGCTGCCACGGATTGATCAATAGCGCAGTCTGGTAACACCTAAAATATCGGTTGAGGCTTGTGTTTTCTCTCGGAAATTGCCAAAAAACACAAGCCTCCCGAATAATTTTAATCACAAACAATGCGTTGATATTCCAATGAGGAACCATGGTTGACGCCGCTCCCCAAAAGAACATCTCACCCCGGTTAGCCCGGATCGAACGCTGGGTGCCGGGCGTACGCACTTTTCGCACCTACAAAAGAGCCTGGCTTCCTCGCGACATCGTTTCCGGTGCAGTGTTGTGTGCGCTGCTCGTCCCGCAAGGCATGGCCTATGCAGAATTAGCCGGCCTTCCCGCCATCACCGGCCTGTATACGACGGTCGTCTGTCTGCTGGCTTATGCCGCCTTTGGCCCATCGCCCTACCTGATCCTTGGCCCGGATTCGTCCCTGGGGCCGATGATCGCCGCGGCCATCATACCCCTGGCAGCCGGAAATACCGAGTACGCGGTAGCCCTGGCCGGGATGCTGGCACTGATCGTCAGCATCATTTGTATCAGCGCCGGGTTGGCCCACCTGGGCTTTGTGGCCGATCTGATCTCAAAACCGGTGCGAGTGGGATACCTGGCAGGTCTGGCGGTGACGATTTTTATCGGCCAGCTGCCCAAGCTGTTCGGCTATTCGGTGGATGCCGATGGGCTGATCCAGGAGTTTGTCGCTTTCCTGAAGAACTTAGAGCTAACCAATCCCTGGACTCTGGCAGTCGGCTTACTCACACTATTTCTCATCCTGGGTTTGAAGCGCTGGGCGCCACGCGTCCCCGGTGTGCTGGTGGCGGTGGTTTTCGCCATATTAGTGACCGTTTTCTTTGATCTGGCTGCAAAAGGGGTGGATACGGTTGGGGTACTGCCGCAAGGTTTCCCCTTGCCATCCTTTCCTAAAGTCGAATTATCGGCTTTGCCCCTGTTAATCGGAACCGCTTTTGGCATCTCCCTGGTCGCCGTCGGGGATACGATTTCCACTTCGGCCGGGTTTGCTGCCCGGCGCGGCTATGACGTGGATGGCGACCAGGAAATGGTTGGCATCGGTTCGGCGAATCTGTTAGCCGGGCTATTCCAGGGATTTCCGGTGAGCACCAGCGGCTCGCGCACGGCTGTGGCAGAGCAGGCGGGAGCAAAAAGCCAGTTTACCGGCGTCGTTGCGGCGGTGTTGGTGTTAGCCATGCTGTTGTTTATCCCCGGCCTGGTACAGAATATGCCGCAATCGGCATTGGCAGCCATTATTATTACTGCCTCGATCAGCCTTTTTGATGTGGCTGAACTGCGGCGCCTGAAATCCGTGCAAAAAACCGAGTTTGTCCTGGCAATCGTAGCGATCCTGGGAGTGGCCCTGGTGGGGGTGCTGCAAGGCATCGTGATTGCTATCGCGATTTCCATATTCCAGTTTTTTGAAAGAGCCTGGAATCCTTACGCAGCCGTGTTGGGCAAACCGGATGATATCGCCGGCTACCACGATATAACTCGATACCCCGATGCCGGCCAGATCCCCGGGTTGTTGATGATTCGTTGGGAAGCCCCGCTCTTCTTTGCCAATGCGAACATTTTCAAGAAAAAGGTCAGAACTTTGATCGCCCAGGCTGATCCAAAACCGCTCTGGGTCATTATTACGGCCGAACCGGTTACCGATGTGGATACCACTGCTGGAGATATGCTGGTGGATTTGGACCTGGAATTGAACGCTGCCGGAATCCACCTGGTATTTGCAGAGCTAAAAGAGTTTGTCAAGGAGAAGATCGAACGCTATGGTCTGCTGGAGACTATAGATCGTCGACATTTTTACCCAACCATTGAAGTTGCAGTAGAAGAATTCCGGCGGGAGGTACAAAGCAGCAAATCGTGATTAATCCGTATCTAATTCTGTTTAGAGTGTTAATCTAATAGTGCAATAGTTATACTATCTGAGCCGATTATCATAACGACCAATTCGAGATAAGGAGAATAATATGTGCTGTTTCTTTGCTACCCTGATGTTTTTTGGACCTCGCCTGGCTTTTCTGATCTACTGGCTGATAGCGCCTGCGCGTGTGAGTGCTGCATTCAATGCCTTTAACCTCACCTGGCTGGTAGGCATAGCAAGCCTGATCTTTGCCCCCTGGACAGCCCTGATGTACGTGATCGTGTTCCCGCTGAACGGCTGGGACTGGCTCTGGATTGGCCTGGCAATCGGCTGTGATGTTGCCAGCTACATCGGCGGATACCACAACCGCAAGTCGGTGCCGATGTACCCCGAAACTGCGCCGTAGACGTATGTAGTTAGCCATCTCGAGATATGCTGATGGGGTGAAACAAGTAATTCTCAGAGTGTATCAGTAGGGGCGGATCTGGTTTGTAGGGGCGGGTCTGGTTTGTAGGGGCGGGTCTCAGACCCGCCCCTACGGTGTTAAAAATATTATTGGAATTCCCAAAATTACATGTAAAATACACTTGACATAAAGTATGCTATGATATACAATAAGTACATCATAGCATACTATTTGTATTGTCAAACAGACAGAAGGAGAACTACATGACATTTCAGCAAACCCACGTGACCGTATCCCTGGTGAGCTTCACCCTGATCGCCATCTATTATGTCGTCAACTGGGTGAACATGTACCTGAGTGAGGGGCTGAACTCCGAGCGAATTTTCACCCTGTGGATCGTGGTCATCGTCGCCGGGATTGTGCTCGTGATCGCCGGCAACATCCTCACCAACATCGTACGGGCGATCCTGTACGCTATCAAAACGCAGTCGGATAAGACGGAGCGGCTGATAGAAGACGAGCGTGATAAGCTGATCGGGCTGAAGGGCGACCGGGTTGCATACATCACCTACTCAGCGTTGGTATCTTCATCGCCATGCTGACCTTTGCGCTCGGGCAGCCGGCATTGATCATGTTCAGCCTGATCATCCTGTTCTCCCTGCTGGCTTCCATAACCAGCAGCATCATGCAGCTGGTCTACTACCGGCGGGGGGTGTAGCATGGAAAAGCACCGGGTGCACAACAATATTCGCAAGCTGCGCTTTAATAACGACGAGATGACCCAGGAACAGCTGGCCGAAAAGGCAGGCGTGACCCGCCAGACGATCATCGCCATCGAAGCCGGCAAATACGCCCCTTCGCTGGAGCTGGCTTTCAAGATCGCCCTGGCCTTCCAGGTGCCCTTGAGCGAAGTGTTTTCTTACGAGCCGGAAGAGTAGCTAAACTAAAACACCTGAGTGTTGACAGAACAGACTGATATGGAGAACTGAAATGAAAGCCGTAGTTTATGAAAAATATGGACCCCCGGAGGTCCTGCAGATCCAAGAAGTGCAAAAGCCTGAACCAAAGGAAAACGAGATCCTGATCCGCATCTGTGCGACGACGGCGCATATCGGGGATGTGCGCATGCGCATACCGGATCCTTTCCTGGCCAGGCTGGTGAACGGACTCTTCCGGCCGAAAAAAATTCCGATCCTGGGGATGGAGCTGGCCGGGGTGGTGGAAGCGGTGGGAAAGCAGGTGCGGCGATTTAAACCCGGCGACCAGGTATTTGCCTTTACCGGTTTTGGTTTTGGCGCTTATGCCGAGTACATCTGCCTACCCGAGAACGGGCGCTCTTCAAAAGGGGTGGTAGCGATAAAACCGGCTAACAGCACCTTCGAGGAAGCCGCCGCGGTTCCCGCTGGGGGAATGACTGCGCTGAATATTATGCGCAGGGCAAAAATCCAGCCTGGGCAGAAAGTCCTGATCTACGGCGCTTCTGGAAGCCTGGGCACCTATGCGCTGCAGCTGGCTCGCTATTTGGGTGGGACGGTAACCGGTGTGTGCAGCGGGGCCAATTTAGAGCTGGTGCGCTCTTTAGGCGCCGAAAGAGTCATAGACTACACCCGGGAGGATTTCACCCAGAGCGGAGAAACCTACGACGTGATCTTTGATGCGGTCGACAAATTCCCCATCGCCCAGGGGAAAAAGGCGCTCAAGAAGGGCGGGATATATCTGAATGTCGCCAAGAATTCCGGATCTGTGAACGATCTGAAGACAGAGGACCTGCTCTTCCTGAAAGAGCTGATCGAGGCGGGTAAGCTGAAAGCCGTCATCGACCGCTGTTATCCCCTGGAGCAGATTGTCGAAGGGCACCGTTATGTCCAGCTGGGGCATAAGAAGGGCAATGTTGTGGTTACAATAGACCAGGCAGTATAAAAGCTGCTCGCACTGCGTGGGCCACGCAAACCGACTGTCATCCTGAACGAAGTGAAGGATCCAGACCCTTCGCAAGCTCAGGGTGACATCTCAAAAAAGGATAAAACATGAAAGCAATGGTTTGGACTCAATACGGCCCGCCGGAGGTTCTGCAGCTGCAGGAGGTGGAAAAACCGGCGCCGAAAGAAAATGAAGTGCTGATCAGGATCCATGCGACGACGGTGGTGGTGGGGGATTGCGAGCTGCGCGGCCTGAAGATGCCGCTGATGTTCCGTCTGGCGATACGCCTGTTTGTTGGCTTTACCAAACCGCAGCGCGTCACCATCCTGGGGCAGGAGCTGGCCGGGGAGATCGAGGCGCTTGGAGCCGGGGTGAGCAGCTTCAAGATTGGCGATAAAGTGTTCGCCACCACCGGCTTGCGGCTGGGCGGCTATGCCGAGTACACCTGCCTGCCGGCTGAGGGCGGGGGCATGGCGCTGGCGCTTATGCCGGCCAACCTGTCTTTTGCCGAAGCGGCGGCAGTGCCCTTAGGCAGCCTGGAGGCGCTGCATTTCTTGCGACAGGCCAACCTGCGGCCGGGACAAAAAATCCTGATCATCGGGGCCGGCGGCAGCATCGGTACAGCCGCGGTGCAGCTGGCCCGCCATATGGGCGCCGAGGTGACCGCAGTGGACAGCGGCGGCAAGCTGGAGATGCTGCGCTCGCTCGGTGTCTCGCGGGTGATCGATTACACCCGGGAAGACTACCCGGTCGACGGCGAGCGCTATGCTGCCATCTTCGACGTAGCCGGTAAGAGCAATTACAGCCGCTGCCTGCAGGCGCTATCAGAGGGCGGTATCTACCTGATCGGCAACCCCAGCCTGAGCCACCGGCTGCGCCGCATGCTGACGCCTGCTCGCCGCGGGGTGCGCGTCTTCAGCGAAACAGCCTCGCATCGGCGGGCAGACCTGGATCATATCCGCGGGCTGGTCGAGTCGGGTGCCATCCGGCCGGTGATCGACCGATTTTATCCATTGGAGCAGGTCGTCGAGGCGCATCACTATGTGGAAAGCGGTCAGAAGAAGGGCAATGTGGTGATTACGGTGAGGGAATAACCTCAAGCGGAGACGAGGAGCGCGCGGTTGCCGGGTATGGAAACCCGTTCTACGACTGCCGTCAGCGAGCTTGTCCCGCGATGCTCTTTCGCGGGATCAGCGGTCGTCGATCTCCCCGTGACTTTCCCGCCTCCCTGGTGTTATATCCATAAATCCCATCCTAACTAAATCAGAGGGCAGCCATGGAAGCTACCGTAGAAGAGACATACCCTGTCAACAACCGGCGCGAGATCTGGGGCTGGGCCATGTACGACTGGGCCAACAGCGCCTTCAGCACGACGGTCATCACGGTCTTCCTGGGGCCGTACCTGATGGCGATCACCAAGACGGCGGCTGATGCCGGCGGCTTCATCTACCTGCTGGGCGTGCCCATCCGCTTCGACTCGTACTTCACCTACCTGATCTCGGCCTCGGTGCTGCTGCAGGTGACCTTCCTGCCCATCCTGGGGGCGCTGGCGGACTACTCCCACCGCCGCAAGCAACTGCTGATGCTGTTCTGCGCCATCGGGGCGACCTGCACGATGCTGATGTTCTTCGTCACACCGGGGCGCCACTGGATGGGCGGCCTGCTCTTTCTCATCGCCAATCTGGCCTTCGGCGCCAGCATCGTCTTCTACAACTCCTACCTGCCCAATATCGCCAGCGAAGACCAGCGCGACCGGGTGTCGTCCTTCGGCTGGGCAATGGGCTACCTGGGCGGCGGCCTGCTGCTGGTGCTCAACCTGGTGCTCTACCTGATGGCCGACTCATTGGGGCTCGACTCTGGGATTGGTGGCGCGCATCAGCCTGCTTTCGGCCGGCGTGTGGTGGCTGGGCTTTGCCATGATCACCTTCTTCACCCTGCACGAGCGCCATCCTGTCCACCCGCTGCCGCCCGGCGATAGCTACCTGTCGATCGGCTTCAAGCAGCTGGCCAAACTGATGGACGTGCCGCTGCGCCTGGTGATGGCATTGATGCTGCTGCCGCTGCTGATCCCGGTGCTGTTTCTGCTGCAGCTGCCCTGGTATCTGGCTTTGCTGCCGGCGCTGGGGCCGATCTCGGTGATGGTGATTTTCATCGCCCGAAAGTCGCGGCAGCTGCCGGAGGCGATGAAGTACCTGGTGGCTTACCTGCTGTACAACGACGGCATCCAGACGGTGATCGCCGTATCGGCCATTTTCGCCGCCGGCGAGCTGGGCATGTCGTCCACCAACCTGATCCTGGTGATCCTGATGATCCAGTTCGTGGCATTCTTCGGGGCGCTGGGCTTCGGCCGGGTAGCCCGGCGGCTGGGCGCCAGGAATACGATCCTGCTCAGCCTGGTGATCTGGAGCGTGGTGGTGATCTACGCTTTTGTGGGGATGAAGAGCACCGCCACCGTTTTTGGCATGGAGCAGCGCCAGCTTGAGTTCTGGCTGCTGGGCTTCGTCCTGGCGCTGGTGCTGGGCGGCAGCCAGGCGCTGAGCCGCAGCCTGTTTTCGCAGATGATCCCCAAGGGCCAGGAAGCCGAGTTTTACGCCTTCTACGAGGTCAGCGAGCGGGGCACTTCCTGGTTGGGGACGTTCATCTTTGGGCTGGTGAACCAGTTATTCGGCAGCATGCGCATAGGCATCCTGTCGCTGATCTTTTTCTTCCTGCTCGGCCTGATCATCCTGCCCTTCGTCAACGTGCCCAAGGCGATGGAAGAAGCCAAACGCGTACCCGGCCACGACCATGTGCTGGAGCCGGCTGGGGACTAAGAACTTAAAACCTTAAAACACAAAGTTCACCAAGGAGGCACTAAGAAGCACGAAGTTTTCATTAATGCCTTTTCTTCGTGCCTCTTTGTGCTATCTTGGTGGCCTTCGTGTTTTAATCTCTCTAACAGTGTATTTAAATCGACTAATTGGGTACTCCTTGACCGGATAGAACAATTGGGCTAAAATTGATTATAAGGAGCACTATGAGAAAACTGATCTATGGGATTAATGTCACCCTGGACGGCTATGCCGATCACGAGGCGGGGATAGCCGATGCCGAGCTGCATACCTTCTACGCCGACCTGCTGCGCAATTCCGATACCATGCTGTACGGGCGAGTGACCTATGAGCTGATGGCCGGCTACTGGCCAACGGCAGCGGACCAGCCCGGCAGCACATCCGACGAGATTGACTTTGCCAATGAAATCAACCGCATAGAGAAGGTTGTTTTTTCCAGGACGCTTGAAAAAGTAGAATGGAGCAACTCTCGCCTGGTGCGCGAGCACGCGGCCGAAGAAGTGATTAGGCTGAAAAACCAACCCGGTAGAGACATACTGGTCGGCGGGCTGAGCTTCGCCGCCTCCTTGATGGATCTGGGCTTAATCGACGAATACTGGCTGACCGTGCATCCGATCCTGTTGGGGACAGGCAGGCTGCTGACGAAGGGATTGCATAATCGGGTGGATTTGAAGCTGATCGAATTGAAGCCCTTTAAGTCCGGTGTGATTGCTGCGCATTACCAGGCGATCGCCTGACTGCAGGGACTTGCTCGTCCGGCAAGATATTCTGCGGTTCTCTGGTAGAATAGCGCCCTATGACTATTCAACCGATCGCTACCCAAATCCCCACTCAATTTTCGGATGCGGATTTCCGCGCCGACCCTTACCCATTCTACCGCTTGCTGCGCCGTGAAGCCCCGGTAGTTTTTATGAAGACTACCTTCGGCTCGCAGGGTTATTTGATCACACGCTACGAAGATGTGGTCAGCGCATTGAAAGACCCGTGCTACTCCAGCGACCCGCGCGACCAGGCTGCCCCCACCAAAATGCAGTCCTGGTGGATGCCTAAGGTCTTCACCATCCTGTCGGACAGTATGATCACCAACAACGACCCGGCTCACCAGCGCCTGCGCAACCTGGTGCACCTGGCGTTTACCCCCAAACGCATCGAAAAGATCACCGACCGCGTCGAGCAGGTGACGCACGACCTGCTGGATAAGGCCGAGCGCAAGAACCGCATCGACCTGATCCAGGATTTCGCCCTGCCCCTGCCGCTGACGGTGATCTCCGATATGATGGGCGTACCGGAGCAGGAGCGCAGCACCTTCTACCGGGCGGTCTCGCCCTTCCTGGATGCGCTGGCCGGCAGCCCGCTGGGGATGCTCGCCCAGATTCCTAACGCCAACCGACTGATGCACTTCTTCGAGCGCATGATCGCCCTGCGCCGGGCCGACCCGCAGGACGACCTGATCACTGCGCTGGTGCAGGCCGAACAGGCCGGCGACCGCCTGTCGCAGGATGAGCTGCTTTCGATGATCTTCCTGCTGCTGCTGGCAGGTCACGAGACGACGGTCAACCTGATCGGCAACGGCACCCTGGCCCTGCTGGAGTTCCCCGATCAGCTGCGCCTGCTGCATGACCATCCGGAGATGATCGACACGGCGGTGGAAGAGCTGCTGCGCTTCGGCAACCCGGTGGAGCACGGCAACCCGCGCTACCTGCTGGAGGAAATTACCCTGCATGGCGTGACCATGCCGAAGAACAGCTCGGTGCTGCTGATGCTGGCTTCCGCCAACCGCGATGAGAACGTCTTCGAGGACGCCGACCGTTTGAACCTGCAGCGCCAACCCAACCGGCACGTTGCCTTTGGTTTAGGCGTGCACTACTGCCTGGGTGCGCCGCTGGCGCGCCTGGAAGGCAAGACCGCCATCAACGCGCTGGTTTCACGTTTTCCCGATCTGCAGCTGACCATCCCGCGCCAGCAGGTGCCCTGGCGCACTGCGGTGGCCGTACGGGGTGTCAAATCTCTGCCGGTGGTGCTGAAGCCTTAGCATTAATGTAATAAAATCAGATCTCACGCAAAGCCGCAAAGCTCGCAAAGAAATCTTATAAAGACCTATGCGTCTTTGCGGCGGCGCGATGAATAAAGCAATAATCTCACGCCAAGCCGCAGAGCTCGCAAAGAATTTTTTAATATCCTTTGCGTTCTTTACGGCTTGGCGTGAGACTCTAATTACCTTGTCTGAGACAGTACTTTATCGACCATTTCCTGGACGAAGGCATCCGCTTCGTGCACCCAGGGGGTGTGGCCGGAGTGCTCGAAGCAGAAGTTCTCTTTAAGCTCCCTGGCTTGCTCCAGCGCCCAGTCGTAGACGATCTGGTCGTTCTCCAGGATTTGATGATGTAAATATTACCGCGAGCCACCCGGCCAAACGACAAAGGGCATATTCACCACGACATTGCTGATTTCTTGACTGAGCTCACCGCTTTCCAGGCTGGCCTGCACCTCAGCCAGTGACTTCAATTCACGCGCCTTGCTTTCATCGGCCCAGGTCAGGAATATGATCTTCCGCAGGGGGGAGTAGCCGTCTGTTCCTGGTGGATTGTCAAAAACATCCGGCTGGAAGCCCAACGGTCCCATGCCTGAGATGCCGTTCTTGAAGACATAGACATCTGCCAGCATGGCATCCGGCGCCTGCGCCAGAGCAGGCACCAGGATAACGGGCGATGCCATCATGTCGGTCAGTAATTTGGCGACATCTGGATCGGATACTTCCGTGTGTACGAAGCGGATTTCCTGCCCATCCAGGTAAGCCAGCCCTGCGGGGATAGCGGGAGTGTCGCCCATATCCATCCCTTCCATTGGCGTGCTTTCTTCCATGTCATTCATGCCTTCGGTCGGCTGAGATTGGCCGGTGCTGGCGGCAGGCGCTTCCTCTTGAGCTGCACTGCAACTGGTAAGAGCCATCCCAACGATGAGCAACAGGAATAGATACGTGATTGTTTTGGTCTTCAAGGTTAATGCTCCTATGTTTATCAAATTTATAGTGTAAGCTCGATATTATACTCGAAAATTACCGGACTTCAGCTCAGCGCAGTTTCCATCACAATTAGGGCGCGTGCCATCGAGCTGATGGCAGCCCGGTGGGTGCGGTCTGCTGCGCTGGACGATCGATGGGCAGGACGAAGTGGAGGTGGCTTACACCATCGCCCGGGCCTATTGAGGGCAGGGGCTGGCAACGGAAGCAGCCCTGGCAATCCGGGATTATGGCTTTGAAAAGCTGCAGCTTAAGCGCCTGGTGTGCCTGGTCGATCGATTTAGAAGGTTAATCTCACGCCAAGCCGCAAAGCTCGCTAAGAAATTTTCTTAAAAACTTTTGCGTTCTTTGCGGCTTTGCGTGAGATATTTTTTTTACTTTGCCTGATATAGAACTGTATCGACCATAGCCTGGACGAAGGCATCCGCTTCGTGCACCCAGGGGGTGTGGCCGGAGTGCTCGAACCAGACGATCTGCTTGTGGGGGGCATCCAGCAGGTCGAAGTACTGCTCGGCCAGCAGGGTGGGGGCGTTGATGTCGTGGCGGCCGAGGAAGAAGTACACCGGCACTTCCAGGCGGGTAGCCTGCCGGCGGAAGTCCACCTCCCATAGCTGCGGATAGACCACGTTGAGAGTCTCTAGCGGGCCGCGCAACCAGCTGACTTTGTCGTATAAGCCGTATTCGTCGGCAGCCAGGTCGCGGAAAGTGTTGGCGCCGTTGTCGCTGATGGCAGGGTTGGCGTTCATGTAGCTGAAGGTATCCAGCAGGAAGGCCGATTCCTTCCAGGCAACCCCCTCGCCGTAGTAGGGCGGTGGGCCTTGCTCAGTCAGTTTCTCCACCTTGGCGCTGTCGCCACGCGCTTTGGCTTGCTGCAGCGCCCAGTCGTAGACGATCTGGTCGTTCTCCAGGAAGGCCACCATTTGACCGGTGCCGACGAAGGCATGAATCAGCTCCGGATAGCGCTGGACGAGCATTATGCCCAGAGCGCTGCCCCAGGATTCGCCCAGCAGGTAAACCTTGTCCTGCCCAAAGCGCTCGCGCAGCAGCTGGATAAGGGCTGCAGCATCCTGGATGTAGCGCTCGGGGGTCAGGGTGGCGCGGTCGACGGAGTCGAAGGATTTGCCCGAGCCGGGCTGCTCCCAGTTGACCACCACGAAATGCTCTTCCAGGCCGCCCAGGGCAAAGCGAGCGGTGCCCAGCTGGGTGCCGCCAGGGCCGCCGGCCAGGAAGAGCAGCAGCGGCTTGCTGGTATCCTGGCCGCGGATCGTAATCCACTGTTTGCTGCCGTTCAAATCGACGCGTTCGAGCGAGGCAATGCTGCCGGGCAGCGGGTCGCCCTGCGCGTCCACGATCGGTGGAGTGGTGACAAAGGCCTGCGAAGCCAGCACTGCTGCCACCGCTACCAGCAGCACCCCCAGGGTGGTGACCAGCATGCCCTTCCAGGCAGGTTTCAGGCGGAAGAAAAATATCAGCAGCGCCACATCGACGGCTAATAGAAGGAGCCAAACAAACGCGGGCACGCTGGTGGAGAGCGGCAGTAAGATGACCGGCAGGCACAAGAGCAGCGCCAGCAGGAAGAGCAGCAGGCGGCCGAGAATACGCATCAGGTTGGTGAAGGCAGTAGTGGATTTCACGCTGGACTCCTGGGAGGGGGTGAGGGAAACCAATAAGGGAAGGTCAGGTGCAGGAAGCGGACGAATTCTAGGATTTCATCCAGCCGAAGTAGATGGGCGCGGTTGCAGCTCAGCCGGGTAATAAGTTGGCAGTAAGGCTGCCAGCCGATCGTGCTGCTCTCGATCGAGAGTGATCAACGGGCAGGCAAAGCGCTGGGCGACGGCCGCATACACGGCATCGCTGCCACGCAGTCGGTAACCGGCTGCCATTTCCACCGACTGGCGGGCGAGCACTTTGTCCAGCGGGAGCAGCACGATATAGGGGAGGCGCTGTAGTGCCAGAGCAAACCTGCGGGCTAAAACCGCGTCATTTTGTCCACGGCTGAGGGCTGCGGCGGTTTCAGGCAGTAAAAGATAAGGGGATATCAGCGGGTTGGCTTCCGCTTGTAGGTGCTCCAGCAGGGCTTTGCTGGTTTCGCTGCCGC
Organism: uncultured Chloroflexia bacterium; assembly: GCA_963744375.1. Taxonomy (GTDB): domain Bacteria; phylum Chloroflexota; class Anaerolineae; order Anaerolineales; family UBA4823; genus CTSoil-045. Next base: position 441,108 of record CAVUTH010000005.1, read on the forward strand.
TTTCCTTGATCAGGAATGCATTCAGGAACACGCTGGCATCCACAACGTACGGGCCGATCATGGCTAACGCCGTATTTCGGATAATAGATCAGTGCTGCTCAGGTCGGATTGCCAGTTCTGACCGATTTGCGCCCCCAGTTCCAGTAGCTCATCCCAGGCGGATGATTCTGGACGTTCTTCTGAAGTTACTTCGTCAATGGGGATAATGGCGGCTACCGGATGGCCGCGGTGTGTGACAATATAGCGCGCCTGGCGTTCTTTTACCTGGCGGATGATCTCGGAGGCACGGATTTTTAGCTCGCGGATTCCAACATCGGACATAGCGACCTCGGGGTTAATATGGTTCTTTATGTGACTATATTCTACCTGAAAATCGGCTTGTGAACCATGTCCCGCGGGAGGCGTTCGTAGTTATATCAGCGCAGTTTCCATCTCATTCAGGGCGCGTGCCATCGAGCTGATGGCAGCCCGGCGGGTGCGGTTGAAGGTGCCTTCCGAAATATACAGCCGCGCCATGATTTCACTGTTGGACAGACCGATCAGGTAGGCGTCGTGCAGGATCAGGTAAGGATACCACTCACGCGGCGGCGGGTTACCCGGTTCATTCGTCCCCGGGCGCAGCTTGTTCAAGACCTGCAGGATGAGCGTATGCAACGCTTTCCCCCGCTCGATGTGAGTCACCCCTTCCGGGGGCAGCAGCACGCCTACCAGTTTGAGATCCGCCAGCGGGTAAGCCCCCAGATAACCGTAGTCATGCAGGTTGCGCAGGGCTTTTTCGAGCACTTCCACCGAAACCGCCGGTGGTTGGGCAGCCGCAGGGCGGGGATAGCTCTTCACCAACTGAGCCACCTGCTGGTGGAATTCCTTGTCACGCTGCTTTTGTAGCACGACTGCCGCCAGCTGGTCGCTGGTAGAAAGCATCAGGTCCAGGTCGCTCTTCGAATACGCCGGGTAGTTGGCCGGTTTTCCCAGGATTAATGCCCCCAGCTGAATATTTTCAGCGTAGAGTGGCACCAGCAGGGCTGCCTCCGCCAGGGGTGGCGGAAAATGCCCGGGTGCAAGCGGTAAAATGTCATCGACGCTCATTTCTTCTTGCGAAATGGGCCACAGGGTTTGCTTCCAGCGATAAGTGGCGACCGGCAATACTTCGTCGGCATCCATCATTAAGATTATGCCATAGGTGGCATTCACCGAGTTGCACAAAGAGTTCAAGATCAGAGCGAGCAATTCATTGATGCTGGATTTCTCGCCTACCAGCCGGGTCAGGCTGCGCAGGTTGGCCCTCAGCGTGATCAGATCGTGGCGAAAAAAGAATACATCCAGGCTGCGACGGGCGACATCGACCAATGAATGCGTGACCACCACCATGGTCAGCACGAATATAAAGGCAACATTCGGTAGATGGAAAAGCTTGTACGAAAACCAGGTGATCAGCAGGTAGACTGCCAGGATTCCGCCGATTAACGAGAATTGATAGACAAAGTCACGCCGGATGTTACGACCCTCCAGCAGGGCGCTGTAACGAGCCACGCCATAGCCGATCAGGGCGACGGCGCAGGCCAGCAGTATGGATTGGGTCACCCGGGGAAAGGCGATTTGCAGTGAAAAAGAAATGAAACTGATCGGCACAACCAACCCGGCGATCAGGGTGGCGCCGCTCAGGATGGTAAGCTGTTTGCGCAGGAGTTGGTTGGAGGCTGAGCGCGCCGATCGAAATCAAGTTAATGAAACTCATACACACAAAAGCGAGCAGGACAAGCAGAAATACCGGATACAGCTGTCCGGGCTTGAGGGTGGTGAGGAACAGCGGATCTCCAGAGACGGAAGAGAACATCAAGGGAGTATTCACCATCACATAGATGGCTGCCAGGCTAACGGCATAGCCCAGCAGTACGCGCGCCAGGCGCCAGTTGGTCATGCGGCCGGGTCGCATCAATATGGTCACATGGTGCCAGAAGGCAATCGCCGGGATGACCAGCCAGCCCTGCAGCCACTCAGGCCAGCCGCTGATTAATGCTTCTTGCGGCCAAAAGGGGAAAAACAGGAATATCCAGCTGGGTGCATTCTCGGGGATAGGCGGCGGATTCAACGCCAGCAGGATATTGAGATAGAGGCCGGCTACAGACCAGAGGGTTAAGCTGGTCAGCCAGGCGATCTTGCTGCGCGGGCTGTGGGTAACCAGGTAAATGCCCAGCCAGACAGACAGGGCCAGGCCGATTGCATTGATTATGTTGGTGATGTAGTACAGCACCTTTTTCCCCTTTTATCTCCCGATAGTCGGTCACTGTAGAACTACTACGTTATTAATTGTAATCTCATCTTCCAAATTTGGATAGACAGATTAATTGATTTTCACCGCCCGGTTTTCAGCTCGCAACCTGGCGGTTTTTGGCGGTAAATTCTCTTGCTTTGGCAGGCGAGTTTTGGGAAACTCAGCATAGGATGATGAGGAAGTACATATAGAAAAGAGTGGTAAAGGGGCACAGTCATGATCAATATATCTCAATTCAATTACGAATTCGGTGCATTTGTCAGACATGGAAACAATGGATATGCACAGGTTGCTAAAAATAATCCTCACCTGCACCTTTCCCTGAAAATTCAGCCTCTTTCCCCACAAGAGATCATCTTACAGATTTCCATCGAAAATCGGGGTGACGACCAGGTCCTTAACTCGCTATTTGTCGATTTTGAGCTGCCAGATTTCATACCGGAAGAGGTGCTTGAAAATGCGTGGACTCAATCAGGGTTCTCTGGATACAAACCTGGTATTCATCCCAGCCGAAAAAGAAAATTGTTTTTGCTCAGGGATCAAAACCCCTGCTCTTTTTTACCTGAGTATGGGTACATCAAAAACGCCCAGATCAGTGAGTGGTACACACAGCTTCTCGGAACCCATCAGGCCCTTCTGATCGGCGCGGTAACCACCGGCAAACAGTTCACTTCAATTTATATTCTAAAACAGGGCAAGGGAACTTTTGTGCGGGTGGCCTGCCAGCTCGATGGGATAATACTCAACAGCGGTGAAATATGCCAATCCGAAACGCGTGTACCTGGGGGTGGGAGACCGAGATCCATTATTGGAAAGATTTGCTCTCTTGCTGAAGAGTTATGCAACGATCGAAACGCTCCCTGAGCCGGTAAAGGGATTGTGCTGCTCATACTATTTCCAAGGGAATAAAGTCGATGAAAGCTACATCAAACAACAGCTGCTGGCGATCGATCGGCTACCGTGTACTATTGGGCTCGAGTTAATTCAGATTGATGCCGGTTATGCCACCTGGGGCGACTGGCTGGATACGTCGAAAAGATTCCCTTCCGGTATGAAGTCGATCGTCTCTGAGATCAATAAAAGAGGGCTAAAAGCCGGGATATGGATTGCACCTTTTGTGGCCAGCCCGCACAGCAAGCTATTCAAGGAGCATCCGGATTGGTTCGTGAAAGATGCTCAAGGCAGGTACGTCCCAGCCAGGTTAACCTGTCCGTTTGATTTCTTGCCCAAGCTGGTATTTCGAGTGCTGGATATTACGAAACCTGCGGTGCAAAGATATATTGCCGAGGTCATCAATCAATTCGTGGAATGGGGTTTTGAATATATCAAGACAGATTTCACTTACCCAATATGTTTTTCCACGAACTATGAATTACCGATGACCAGGGCTCAAGCTTTGCGACTCGGATTTGAGGTCATCAACAAGGCCTCTCGAGGCCAGGCCCACATCCAGTCCTGCATCAGTCAACTGTCGCCACTGGTTGGGTTGGTGGATTACGCAAGGACCGGGGCAGATACCGTTAACCCTTATGTGTGCTTTCTCCCATTCATTCGAAAGCAGGTAAACGGATTATTGTTAAGCTCGAACCTGCAAAATGGTGAAGCCAGGCAATTCCTGAACGGCAAGATCTGGATTAATGATGCAGACTGCCTGGTTTGCAGGCCGAAAACTGGCCTTTCCACGGAATTAATCGACCGCCAGTTCAAATTCATCACGAATTATCAGGGCTCAATCTGGGTTGGGGACAATCTGATAAATCTGAGGTGGAATAAGTACGAAAAGTACTTACTAGAACTATTTGGGTATCAACCGAGGAAGAAAACTGCCATCACCGTCGTGGTGCCAGCCTGGAATGAAGAGAAGACCATTCAAAAGACACTTGATTCCTTATCCAGGCAACAAACCAAAATGCCATTCGAGGTCATCCTGGTTGACAATAACTGTACTGATAACACAGTCAACGTCGCCAATACATTTCAAGACAGGATCAATCATTTGAGGGTTGTGTGCGAGACGACGCAGGGAATCGGCGCAGCCAGAAATACTGGTTTTGATCTTGCCAGCTCTGATCTGATTGCCAGCACCGACGCAGACACAAACGTGCCTGAAAACTGGATTTCCGAGATTTATGAAAGATTTTGGGGCAATGAGAAATCTCGCTGCGATTGTCGGGACTTTTATTTTTTACTCAAAAGGTCGCATCTATAACCTGGTCGCCCGTTCGGTTGAAATTGCTGGCGATAGCATCCATAAGTTGATGGTTGGATCTTTTGCATTTCGTGGAACTAACTTTGCAATCCGGAAATCTTTCTGGGAAAAAGCTGGAGGCTTTAATACCCAAATCAGCGCCCTAGAGGATGTCGATCTATCGTTGAGGGTTGGTGAAATTGGTGAGATTAGCTATGCACCCACACTCACCGTTTCAACCAGTTTCCGTAGATTTGAAGGCAAATTCATGCGCCAGTTAATTAAAAGGTCCCAGGCTTATTTCTATCGAGTCGTACGAAGAAATACCGAGAAACACACCGATTGGGAACCTATCCGGTGAAATCAGGACCATTCCATCTGACAGAGGATCAGGAATGAGGTTGCTTCATGGATGCCCGAACTCACTCAAATTGACCAAAGGTGTGGTGAAAACCAGGTCTATGCCCTATCATCTGCTCGCGAATGCCAGCAGAGCCGCGCTTCACCCGCTGGAAAGACGTTTGCTGGATGGCTGGAGCTTCCCGCCCTCGCTCGATCAGCATGATGATCACGGATCGCTGCAACCTGCGCTGCAGGATGTGCCAGTATGCGAACACCGAGTCGCCTGAATTCGCACTGAACCGGGCCGGGAGCATGCCGCTTGATTTGTTTACCCACATTCTGGATACCTGCCCTGGAAAGCCGTTGGTAGCCATCACCGGAGGAGAACCTTTACTCCATCCGCAAGTGATCGAGTTCATCCGGGCAGCGAAACAGCGCGGCTTTCTTTGCTCCCTGTCGACCAATGGCACTTGCCTGCAAGCCCATGCAGAGCAGCTGTGCGAAAACCAGCCGGACCTGTTGGTAGTGTCAATCGATGGCGACCAGGAGCTGCATGACCGGATCAGGGGTGCGGGGGCGTACGAGAGGGCTGTCGCCGGGATCCAGGCAATTATGCAGCATCCTGATCGCCCGAATGTGGCGATATCGACCGTGATCACAGATATCAATTTCCACAAATTAGATGTCACCCTGGACCTGGCGGAAGAATTAGGCGTGGATATTCTCAACTTCAATCATTTATGGATCCATACCGACCAAATGATCCAGGCCCAGGAGAAGCGGCCCGATCTGCCCGAATCCGGGCGGATTATATGGCGGATTAACACTCAGGACATCGATAGCGATTGTGTCTATCGGTCCATGCAATCCATTCACCAGAAGAAGCGTCGCGTCATTGTGAACGAATACCCCCGATTGGACCGCGAGGAAACCAGGAGTTATTACCAGGACCCGGAAAAGCTGGTCAAAGTCCACAGCTCTCGCTGTGCCTGGCAAACGATGAGGATCTACCCGGACGGCGAAGTCGGCATCTGCCGGGAATACCACGCCGGGAATGTCAACGAGCAATCCCTGCGAGAGATCTGGAACAACCCGAGATACCGCAATTTTCGGCGCTACCTGCGGGAAAACGGAACCTGCCCGATATGCAGCCGCTGCTGCCTGCTGTTTACCCGGGTGTGACCGAGAGATGGCTGGCGTTGATTATTTGGTAAGTGGACAGGTGGAGTATGAACAAGAATCTGTCGCTCGTGTTGATGGAAGAAGCTGGTTTGGATAGCCCCCAGCCGGCAGTTGCGCGGCCGGCTTTACCAATGGATGCTGGCCCTAGCCAGGCTGGAGCAGTCCTGCATCGCCTGGGTATCGACATCGGCTCGACAACGGCCAAAGTCGTGCTGCTGGAGCCAGGCGGGAAGCTGATCTTCAGCGATTACCGGCGGCACAACGCCGAAATACTGGCAACGGTCACCAAGATTTTGCGCATAGCCAACGAAACAGTTGGCGATCAGGCTGTCGAAGTGCTGGTTACCGGCTCGGCCGGCATGGGCATCGCCGAGAAGTATGATCTGCCCTTCATCCAGGAGGTGGTCGCTTCCGCCGAGGTGATCCGGCAGCGCTATCCCCAGGTGCAGACCTTGATCGACGTGGGTGGGGAAGACGCGAAAATTATCTTCCTGGACCCACAGCGCCCGCCGGACATGCGCATGAACGGCTCCTGCGCCGGCGGGACGGGGGCTTTCATCGATGAGATGGCGACTCTGCTGGAAATATCGGTCGCCGAGCTGGATGAACTGGCGGCACGGCACTCGACCATTTACCCGATGGCTTCGCGCTGCGGGGTTTTCGCCAAGACCGATCTGCAAAACCTGCTCAGCCGGCAGGTGGCGCAAGAAGATATCGCCGCTTCGGTATTCCATGCCGTCTCCTTGCAGATCCTGGCTACGCTGGCGCGTGGGCGGGAAATGCGGCCACCGCTGCTTTTCTGCGGCGGGCCGTTCACCTTCATGCCGGCTCTGCGGGCGGCTTTTTTGGAGGCGGTGGATCTGAGCGAGGCGGATGTCATCCAGGCAGAATCGCCCGAATTGCTGCCGGCCCTGGGCGCGGCGCTGGCCCCGAGTGCGGAGCGCAAAACAGATAGCCTGCTGGGTCTATTGGAGCGCCTGGCTGAGCAGAAGACGGCCATACGGACAGCCTCATACCGGCTGCCGGCGCTTTTTGCCTCCTCGGAGGAGTATCTGGAGTGGACCAGGCGGCAAAAAGAGCACGAAATCCCCCGGGTGGAAGTGAGCGCATCCCGGGATGAAGGTTACTTCCTGGGGGTTGACTCGGGTTCGACCACTACCAAAGTCGTGCTGATCGACACCGCAGGGAGCGTGGCCTTCAGCCATTATGCCAACAACGGCGGCAATTCCATCCAGGCCGTGCGCATTGGATTGGCGAAGCTGCGCGCCGCCTTTGCCGGACGAGGATTTTCGCCGTGCATCCTGCGCAGCCTGGTGACGGGGTACGGCGAAGAGCTGATCCGGGCGGCCTTTGGCATGGATGCCGGGGTGGTGGAAACCATGGCGCACTTTCGCGCCGCCCGGGCATTCGATCCCCAGGTCAGCTTCATCCTGGATATTGGTGGTCAGGATATGAAGGCGATCTTCCTCAAGGAAGGCCATATCCAGAAAATCGAGATCAACGAGGCCTGTTCTTCGGGCTGCGGCTCGTTCATCGAATCATTTGCCCGCAATATGGGCTACGGCGTGGCTGATTTTGCCGAGCTGGCCTGCGCCTCGCAGGCGCCGTACAACCTTGGCACGCGCTGCACGGTGTTTATGAATTCCCGCGTGAAACAGGCGCTGCGCGAGGGCACGCCGGTGCAGGATATTTCTGCCGGGCTGGCGTACTCGGTGATTAAGAACGCTCTGCACAAAGTTTTGAAAATCACCGACTCCGCATGTTTTGGGCGACACATATCGTCGTTCAAGGCGGCGCGTTTCGCAATCCGGCGGTTCAAAGGGCGCTGGAGATTCAGATCGGCGGCCCTGTGGTTTGCCCGGACATGGCGGAGCTGATGGGCGCCTACGGAGCGGCGCTGACCGCCCGGGACCAGTATCTGGGTGGCGAAAGATCGGCGAGCAAATTTTCCGGGTTGGAGGCGGTGGAACCAGCCGGCGATTACCGGCGGCGAGAAATCCACTGCCGGGGCTGTGGCAATACCTGCGCGGTCACAAAACTGGGTTTTCCCAACGGAAACAGCTTCTTTTCGGGCAAGCGCTGCGAGCGCATCTATACCAACGGCAGCAGAAGGTCCGCAAGGGCACCAGCCTGCCGGCGCTCAAGCTGCAGCTGCTGTTCGAGCGTCCCGTGCTCCCCAAAGAGCTGGCCAGGATGACCCTCGGCATCCCACGCGTGCTCAACCTGTTCGAGAATTACCCCTTCTGGCACGCCTTATTCAGCGCCTGCGGATTCAGCGTGCAGCTGTCTGCGCCTTCCAGCAATGCGCTCTATCAGCTGGGCGCGGGCAAATCATGTCGGAGAACCTGTGTTTTCCGGCAAACTGGTCAGCGGGCACATCATGGATCTGGTCGGTGCGGGTGTGGAGCGCATTTTTTACCCGATGGTGTTCTACGAGCCAAGAGAATTTATTGACGACGCTAACAGCTACAACTGCCCGATCGTCTCCGGATACCCGGATGTAGTCCGCTCTGCGGTCGACCCCGAACGGCGCAGCGCCATCCCGCTGGATACACCCATCGTGACCTTCCGCGACACGGATTTGCTCGAAAAAGCCTGCCGGCAGTATCTGAGCGGATTGGGCATCGCCTCCGCTACCATCGAAGGCGCGATCCAGAAAGCGCAGGCCGCCCAGGCCGAATACAAACAGCAGGTGGTGGCCATGGGCGCTGAGCTGATCGCTAAAGACAGGCACGGCGACTGCCCCTTGATCATGCTGGTGGGCAGGCCCTACCATATCGATCCGCTGATCAATCATGGGATTTCCGAGCTGCTGACCGATTTTGGCGTGGATGTGCTCACCGAGGACTGCATTCCCACGCAGGGCGCGGCGCTGGAGAACCGCGCATATCGTGCCGCAGTGGGAATTTCTCAACCGCTACTTCCATGCTGCGCGCTGGGTGGGGCGCCAGGAAAATGCGGAGCTGGTGCTGCTGAACTCGTTTGGCTGCGGGCCGGACGCCTTCATCCTGGAGGAGATGCGTTTGATCCTGGCGGAATACGGCAAATGCCCCACGGTCATCCGGGTGGACGAAATTGAGAGCGCCGGCTCGGTGAAGCTGCGCCTGCGCTCCATGATGGAAGCGCTGCGGCAGTCGCATCAGGGCGCAGCCCCCCGAAAAATCCCCCGGCGCACCACCAGGCCGTTCCAGGCGGAGGACCGCATCCGCACCGTGCTGGTGCCGGATTTTTCGCCATTCTGTTCACCGCCTATCGTGCGGCCTTTCATGGATATGGGCTACCGGGTGGTTTCGCTGCCCCCCTCCGACTATTCATCCGTAGAAGTGGGCCTGAAATATACCAATAATGAAATCTGCTATCCGGGCATCATCGCCCTGGGGGACCTGATGAAGGCGCTGCAATCCGGCGAGTATGATCTCGATCAGACCGCGGTAGGCTTCTCGCAAACCGGGGGCCAGTGCCGGGCAACGAGCATTCCTTCGATGATCAAGAAGGCCCTCGTGGCAGCCGGTTTTGAGCAGGTGCCGGTGGTTACACTGTCTACCAGCCTGAATAGCTTCAATAACCAGCCGGGCATGGAATTCAATATGAAAGAGTATGCTTATAAAGCTGCTATCGGCATGATGTTTACGGATGCGCTGTCCTGCATGTACCATGCCACGCTGGTGCGCGAAAAAAATGCCGGCGATACACAAACCGTCGCCGATCGCTACCTGAACAGCTTGATGGATGGCAGCCTGCGGATGACAAAAAACGATTTGCTGCTGGGCTTGCAGCACGCCGTCCAGGACTTCAACAGCATCCCGGTCATCCCCGGAAGCCATCCACGTGTGGGCATCGTCGGTGAGATTTACGTCAAGTACAACGCCTTCTCGAACAACAATGTCGCCCAATGGCTGATCGATCATGGGCTGGAGGTGGTTTTGCCCAGCTTTTTCGAGTTTTTCCATGGCGGGGTGATCAGCCAGCTGAACGCCGTGCAGACCAATGTCCGCAAACGCGACGGCTTGTGGCTGCTATCGTTGTGGGGACAGAAACTGATCGCCCACTTTTTGCACCTGTTCGATGAGGTGATGCAGGAGTACCGTTACTATCATCCGCATATGGCTATAAAAAATGTGGCGGCCATGGCCAAAGAAGTGCTGAGCTTGAACCACCAATACGGCGAAGGCTGGCTCATCGCCGGGGAGATTGGCGCCTTTGACCACGAGGGAGTGCACAATGTTTTGTGTCTGCAGCCGTTTGGCTGCATCGCCAACCATATCATTGCCAAAGGGGTGCAGAAGCGCTTGATGGACAGGTATCCGCATCTCAACCTGCTCTTTCTGGATGCGGATGCCGGGGTCAGCGAAGTCAATTTCTTCAACCGGATGCATTTCTTCATTAATCATGCAAAGCTCGCAGAGATATAACAACTTACCTCACGCAAAGCCGCAAAGATCGCAAAGGATACCTTAAATTTCTCTTGCCAGGGTGCTAAGATTGCCCGAATTTAATACAAATTCTCAATCAAAGACGCAAAGATCGCAAAGGATAGCTTAAATTTCTATTGCCAGGGTGTTTAGATTGCCAGGGATTTTATACAAATTCTCTCGCCAAGCCGCAAAGCTCGTTAAGAAATATTTATATTCTTTGCGTCCTTTGCGCCTTTGCGTGAGAATTGCTCCAATTATCGCGACTTCAATTCCGCGATAGTCCGCAATAGATAGTTCATGGATAACACGACTGCGCCGCCGAAGACAAACCCCAGTCCGAGAGAAACGACCCGCTCTTCAACATCCTGGCTGAATAACCAATCAAGCACGAATTCCCATCCGTAGCAAAATTAGACTCCCTTCAGCCCCTCTCTGCACTGCGTGCAATACATGTGGCTGCCGGGAAGTTTAGCATGACAATGAGGACACACGACGATCTGAGCCATTATGACGATCTCAAGCAGGTTATGGCGCGCGAAATATACCCTAAAGATAGCTCGATCGTGATCCCGCAAAGACCGCCAAGTACCAGCGCGAGCACACGCTCGCCAGGATTCTTGCTGAAAAACCAGGAAAGGATGAATTCATATCCAAATCCGAATATAACGACGATAATTCCCCCAGTTATGACTACCGGAACAGTGAGCCAGCCCGGTAAAGGAGATTTAGTCTGACTTTCTCCTTCTTCTGAGCTCGTCGAAGGCCCTTCGTCCGTTACGAGATACGTGCCGCCAAATCCTATTAATATACCGACGATAAAGATCACCCTGGCGACTGGCTGCAATACCTGGAAGATAATGGATGCCACCAGGATGATCAGGAAGACTATTCCGAGCGAGAACACCAGCTGCAGGCGAGAGACGGGTTTATCGGTCTGTCCATTATCTTTCCAGGCGGGTTCATGCAGTGCGATCACGCTGCCGGTCTCCGCAGGGGGAGGCACTTGCTCTGGAAGTATATCTTTGCCCTCGAGTGCGATCAATTTCTCTCCACACCACGTGCAAGTCACCCGGCTGGCGGGATTTTCCCACCCGCATTGTGAGCAAATTATGACTTCCTCAACGCCCTCGAATCCGCGTGCTTCTGGATCGGTCATTTTCGCTTCTATGTTGTCTTTAAGTTCCTCATTCCCCGCAATAAATTCGCCAGGGATAATTCGATAATTACCCCGAGACCGGCCCCAAGCACGAGAGCCAGGATCCGCTCGGCACCATCCTTGTTAATGAACAAATCAATCAAGAATTCAAACAAGAATCCCGCCCCAAACATCACAGCCAATAATAACAGCCAATACAATAAGCACAAATGGGATCCCTACCAGGAGGATGAGCCAGTCTGGGAAGGGAGATCCTGAAGAATTTTCTCCTTCTTCTGCACTCGTTGGAGGCTCTTCATCCGTTATGCAATACGTGCCACCAAACCCAATTAAAATACCCGACGATCAAGATCACCCTGGAAATTGTGTGCAATTCCTGGAAGGTTATGCTTGCGAACAGGATGATCAGGAAGGATAGCCCGGCCAAAAATGCCAATTGAAGGCGGGAGGTGGGTTTCTCGGGAGCGAGGACTCTCCTTTCAAAAGTGGGGATACTAATGGGTGCGATCGGATACTCAGGCACTGGCAAGCGGGGCGCATCCCTTAAATCACTGTCCACTGGCTCGACATTGGCCAGGTTTTCTCCACAATTCCAGCAAAGAACCTGAGCACGTAGATTATCCGAACTGCATTTTGGACAAATCACGACCTGCATGCCCATTGATTACTAACCCTTTTTTCGCCGGGCAAGCAGCAGCATTATTCCGGTTGCTCCCAGGATGATGCTTCCGGCGCAGCACGGGTACTGCCAGTGTGGGCGATAATAATACGAGCGCACCCAGAACTGCCTGGCATCGTCAATGGTACGCGCCGGATCCCAGGGCTGCGGTGTGCTGGTAGGCCGCGGTGTAATTCCAGGCGTGGGGGTTGGCGTGGAGATAAACGGTTTCAGGTGGATGGTCAGCTTTGTGTCGTGCTGCGCCCACCACAGGGTGTTGAGCTGCTCTTCGACCCGGGTCAGCTCGGTATTGACAGCGAATAGCTCCGTCTCCAGCTGGTTGCGCTCGGCATCGCTGGTGGCCAGCTCGAGCAAATCTTCCAGCCGGGTGCGCTGCGACTCCAGGTAGCTGCGCCGGGAGGTCAGGTCGGCGTATTCCGGCCCGGTGTCGCGGCTGGCGATGTTCTGCTCGAGAACGTCAAGCGCCAGGCTGCGCAGGCTCTGGATGGTGCTCTCGAGCTGGCTGTTGGGCAGGCTGACGACCAGGGTGGCATAGGGACGCGAGATTCCGTAGCGCATGTTCGCTCCAGCGTTCGCTGGCCTCTACTGTGCCGCCCATGCGGGCGACCAGGCGTTCGATGTCGGCGATGGCGTCGTCGGTATCAGCGACTAACAACTCGATAGTGCCCTCCCGGGCGATGCCGGGGGGCGGCTGCCGCGCCAGGACGACCGGCGCGGCAGGCAGAATTAACCACAGCAGGAGGGCGACCAGCAGCAGGGCGGCCCACAGGCGGCGCATGGCGGCTCCTATGGAGGCAGGCCGGCGTGGGCTAGCTGCCCTGAGGGGGCTCGTCGGGCGGAGGCGCCTGCGGCGGCTCGGGTTTGGTTGGCGCCGCGCTCTTGCGCCGCTTCTGTTCCTGGGCGGCGGCTTGCGCAATTTCATCGCTCTCGGCGGCCTGATTCTTCTTGCGGCGGTTGAGCAGCCACCAGATGAACCAGACGACCAGGGCGATGGGCAGCAGCAGCGGGATGATGACCACCACGATCCAGATCAGCATATCGATCAGTCCTTTGGAGACGCTGATCAGGGCGCTGCCGGCATCCTTGACCGTCTCACCCGGCTTCCAGGGAACGGGGGTGGGGGTGGGTGTGGGGGTCGGAGTTGGCTTGGGTTCGATTTCGGGTAATACGGGCAGCAGGTGGACGGTGATGGTGGAGTAAGCGGCCCGGTCGAACAGGTAATTCATGCGTCCCTGCACCTGCTCGATCTCGGCTTCTACCGATTTGAGCTGGTCGTTGACCTTGAGCGCTTCCTCAACGTTGGCGGCCTGGTCGAGGAATTCGCGGATGCGGTCGCGGGTGGCTTTCAGGTTGGTGAGCTGCGATTCCAGGTCGACGAACTCGTCGGTGACATCCTGCCCGGTGGCGGTCTCGTTCTCGACCTTGACGGCCAGGCCGCGCAGGCGGCTCAGGCTGTCCTCGAAGCGGTCGACGGGCACGGCGTAGGTGATGGTGGCGTATTTATAGGGCTCGCCGTCCCAGTCTTTGAACCAGATCTCGGAGGAGATGATATAGCCGCCGTGGTCGGCTACCGCCTGCGTGATGCGGTTGATGGCCACGTCGGTATCTTCCACCGTCAAGGTGACTTCGGCGTTCTTGATGATCAGGCGGTTAGGCGCAGGCTGGAAGTCGACTTTGGCGGAAACCACTTCGGCGGCAGGCTGCTCGGCTGCGGCGGCAGGCGTCTTCCGCGGCGGCGATTGCTCTTCTGCAGGGACGGCTATCAACATTTCGACTGCTGGCTTCCTGACTCTTCATACGGCTCTTCAGTGGCTCGCCTCCCTGCAGGCGCTGAGTAGCATAAGCGCTGGCCAAGAGGATAATGACAAGTGACAAGAGAAAGGCGTTTCATGGTTTCCCTCCTGAAACATAATCGCAGCGATGACTGAATTTGTTCAGTCCAATATTACTTTAGCAGAATGGAGCGGCAGAGTCAAGAGACAAATGACGCGGGTCGACGGATGACGGATGACGGATGACCGTCTGCGTGCGAAGCTGCACGACTCTGCCGTAGGGTCTGCGGTCGGGAATCCCCAGAGAAACCCCGGATGCACTTCTCCGGCGGTGCTTTCCCGCGGGACGGTCGGCGAGCGACCCTGGTCCAGCCCGACCAGGGCTGGGAGTCCCGCGATGCTCTCTCGCGGGATCCGCGGTCTTCCGTCTTCCGTCCTCCGTCGCCACTCCATTTGACAAACCAGCGATTATGCTTTACACTTCCACAACTCCGATGGGGAGTAGCCGCCCGTGAAGATGCGGGCTGAGCAGTCGTCAATACGGAAAGAGATTTCCCGGCTGCCTCAATCAAGCGCAAGACCATCGCTTTAAACGCGGTGGTCTTTTTTTATTTATTCACCAGCCCAGGCAGGTTGGAAAAGGAAGCGGTGATACCAAGAGATGGGAGAAATATCGTTTATCGCAGAATTGGAAGCCTTTATCCTGGCTGCGGCGCAATCGATTTACGATGCTGCCGGTTGGCTGGGAGTTGCCGGTTTGATGGTCTTCGAAAACGCCACCGGGATCACGCCCAGCGAGGTGATCTTAGGGCTGGCGGGTTGGATGCTGATTGAAGCGCGTGATCTCCCCCCGACGATGATCTTCCTGGGCGGGTTTTATGCCGCCCTGGGCAGCGTGTTAGGCGCCTCCCTTGCCTATTGGACGGCCCGTTTGGGCGGGCGCCCGGTGGTGGAGCGCTTTGCAGGCTGGGTGCGCATCGATGCCCGCCACATCACCCGGGTGGAGCTGCAGTTTCAGCGCTGGGGGCCGGGATTGGTGCTGGTGGGCAGGATGATCCCCGGCATCCGCACGCTGATCAGCCTCCCGGCCGGTCTTACCCGCATGCCTTTTATCCAGTTTGTCGTCACGACCTTCGTCGGGGCGTACATCTGGTGCACGATTTTGATTGGTGCAGGATACCTTTTAGGACACGAATGGGTCAAGGTGAGCGCTTACCTCAAGCTATCTATGCCGTACCTGCTGGCTGCCGGCGTGTTGGCGCTGGGCGTGTACCTGTGGATTTTGCGACGCAGCCCTGTTCCGGCTTATGCGCCGGTAGAAAGAGATGATGGATGATTGAAAATAAAAACTGGCACACGCTAACGCCGGAAGCAACCTTCACCAGTCTGGAGAGCGATGCAAACGGCCTGAGCAGCGCAGAGGCCGCCGCGCGCCTGCAGGAATACGGCCCCAATGAACTGCAGGCCGCCCAGCGCATTTCGCCCTGGGAGATCCTGCTCGA
This sequence comes from uncultured Chloroflexia bacterium, assembly GCA_963744375.1. Lineage (GTDB taxonomy): Bacteria > Chloroflexota > Anaerolineae > Anaerolineales > UBA4823 > CTSoil-045. The sequence continues at coordinate 456,616 of CAVUTH010000005.1, forward strand.
GCAGTTCAAGAATGTGCTGATCCTGATCCTGCTTGGCGCGACGGCGCATCTCGCTGTTCCTCGGGCACGGCGTCGAGTCCATCGTCATCGCCGTCATCGTGCTGTTTGCGGTGGTGCTGGGCTTCGTGCAGGAATACCGCGCCGAGCGCGCCATCGAAGCCCTGCGCCAGATGGCCGCGCCCACGGCCACCGTGCTGCGCGATGGAGCGGAAGTCAAAATCCCGGCGCGCGAACTGGTGCCCGGCGATGTGATCCTGCTGCACACCGGCGACCGCGTCCCGGCGGATGCGCGCCTGCTCGAGGCGATCAACCTGCAGGTGGAGGAGGCCGCGCTGACCGGCGAATCGGTGCCGGTGGAGAAGCACATCGCAGCCGCTGGCGAACGACGATCTGCCGGTGGGCGACCGCAAGAACATGGTCTATGCCGGCACCGCCGTCACTTACGGCCGCGGGCGGGCGCTGGTGGTCGCCACCGGCATGCAGACCGAGTTCGGCAAGATCGCCCAGCTGCTGCAGACCGTCGAGACCGGCAAGACCCCGCTGCAGGAGAACCTGGATAAGGTCGGCACCGTGCTGGCCCGGGCGGCCTTTGTGGTGGTGGCCATCATCGTCGCGCTGGGCTTGCTGCGCGGCCAGCCCTTCATCGAGATGCTGATCTTCGGCATTGCCCTGGCGGTGGCGGTGGTGCCCGAAGCGCTGCCGGCGGTGGTCACCATCTCGCTGGCGATCGGCGTGCAGAGAATGGTCAAGCGCAACGCCCTGATCCGCCGCCTGCCGGCCGTGGAGACGCTGGGCAGCACCTCGGTGATCTGCTCGGACAAGACCGGCACGCTGACCAAAGATGAAATGACCGTGCGGCAGATCTACAGCGCCGGGCAGATTGTTCAGCGTCTCGGGCGCAGGCTACGCGCCGGAAGGCGAGTTTTCCACCAACGGCGGCGCTGCCGTCGCGCCACCCGCGGCGCTGCGGCAGATGCTGACCGCCGCCGCGCTGGCTTCGGATACCCGCCTGGTGCAGCGATGCCGGAGGGCGGCTGGGATATCAAAGGCGACCCGACCGAAGGGGCGCTGGTGGTGGCGGCGGCCAAGGCCGGGCTGCAGAAAGAGGCGCTGGATGCCGAATATCCGCGCGTGCATGAAATCCCCTTCACCTCCGAAACCAAGCGCATGACCACCCTGCACCAGACAAATGGCAGCCTGACGGCTTATGCCAAGGGCGCGCCGGAGATGATCCTGGACAGCTGCGATTCGGCACCTGACCGCCGACGGCGTGCAGCCGCTGGATGACGCCGGGCGGAAGCAAGTTCTGGCGCAGGCGCAGGACGATGGCCGGCGAGGCGCTGCGTGTGCTGGCGATGGCCTACCAAGCCGGACGCCACACTGGAAACGGCGCAAACGGGCATGACCTTTCTGGCCTGGCCGGCATGATCGACCCGCCGCGCCCCGAAGCCAAGGCCGCCATTGCAGCTGTGCGCCGAGGCCGGCATCCGCCCGGTGATGATCACCGGCGACCATCCGGTGACCGCGCAGGCGGTGGCGCGCGAACTGGGGCTGCTGCACAACGGCGGGCGGGTGGTGACCGGCGCCGAGCTGGAAGCGATGAGCGACGAACAGCTTCGAACGCGAGGTGGAAGACGATCGAGCGTCTACGCGCGCGTCTCGCCCGCGCACAAACTGCGCGTGGTGACGGCCTGGCAGGCGCACGGGCACATCGTCGCCATGACCGGCGACGGCGTCAACGACGCCCCGGCGCTGAAGAAAGCCGATATCGGCATTGCCATGGGCATCACCGGCACCGATGTGACCAAAGAAGCCGCGGCCATGACCCTGACCGACGACAATTTCGCCTCGATCGTGGCGGCGGTGGAGGAAGGGCGCGGCGTCTTCGGCAACATCAAGAAATACCTGATGTACCTGCTCTCCTCGAACATCGGCGAGATCGGCCTGATGGCCGGCTCGGCGCTGCTGGGCCTGCCCCTGCCGCTGACCGCGGTGCAGATCCTGTACGTCAACCTGGCCACCGACGGCCTGCCCGCCCTGGCGCTTTCGGTCGACCCGCCCGAAAAGGACCTGATGAAGCGCAAGCCGCGCAACCCGCGCACGGGCATCTTCACCCGTCCGGTGGTGACGCTGATGGTCGCTGGGCGGCATCTGGTCGACGCTGGTCAACCTGGGCCTGTTCGCCTGGGCGCTGCAACTCCGGGCGCAGTCTAGGCAGAAGCCATGACGATGACCTTTGTCTCGCTGGTGCTGATCCAGTTCTTCAAGGCCTACAACTTCCGCTCCGACCGGCACTCGGTGTTCAACAAGCCCTTTGCCAACAAATGGCTGAACCTGGCGATCGTCTGGGACTGGTGCTGCTGGTGCTGATCGTCTACCTGCCGTTCCTGCACGAAGCCTTTCGGCACCTACTGCCCTGCCGCTGGTGGACTGGCTGATCGTCGGCGGCCTGGCCGCTGACCATCATGCCGGTGCTGGAACTGGCCAAGTGGATGGTGCGCAGAGGCTGGTTTGGGAAGGTGGAGTGAGGAGACCGAGGACCGATGACGGCTGACGGCTGACCGCTTTCTGAGTTGTCGGTCAGCAAGTAAAGCCCACGCGTTCTGTCGCGGGGTCCTCCGTCAGTGGCGAAGTCACATGTTATTCCCCTAGGGGATCGTAGTCAGCCGTGAATCCCGTGCAGTATGTGCGCGGGACGGCGGTCGGCGGTCTTCGGTCATCGGTCTGTTTTTACCATATTCTGCACCTGCGCCACTTCCATCGGCCCCAGGAGATAGCCCTGCAGCTGTGGATTAACCAGCATGAATGTCACTGTGTTCCACAGCGGCAAGGCGGCAAAATCAGCGAGGAGCAGGCGCTCGGTCTGGGCATACAGCTCCAGGCGGCGGGTCGGGTCCAGCTCGGCGCGAGCCTGTTCCAGCAGGGCGTCGACTTCCGGGTTGGTGTAGCCTGAATTGTTGAACTCACTCTGGCTGTGGAACAAGATATCCAGGAAATTCTGCGGATCGGGGTAATCGGCGCACCAACCGCCATCCACGATATGGCCGCCGGATTCTTTGACTTCCTCATTGAATACTTCCGGGTCGATATACTCAAGAGTGACGGCCAGGCCGAGCTCCTGCCGCCACATATTAAGCATGGCGTCCAGCAGCGGGCTCTCGTCGTTGCCTCTGCCGCTGGTAACCAGCTTCAGGGTGGGCATGTCCCCGGCATAACGCAAATCTTTCAACGCCTGGCGGGCGGCCTTCGGGTCGTAGATGGGCGGAAATTCATTGGGGGTAAACCCCGGCATAGCGGGCGGGAGCAGACTGTCGGAGGCGGTGAAAAGGTTCTCGGTAAACTGGTCGATCAGCTTCTCCCGGTCGATGGCCAGGGCCAATGCTTTGCGGACGTTGAGGTCGTCTATGGGGGGCAGGCTGTTGTTAAAAGTACAGGTATGAAGTGCACAGGTTGGCGGCCGTCTGCAGGCTGTCGTGCAGCAGATGGTCCGGTTTCTGGATTTCAGCCGCCGCCTCAGCTCCGATGCGGGTGATGTCGACTTCACCGGCTTCGAACAGGCTCACCGGGTCGCCGGAGCGGTTGAGCAGGTAGAGGATGTAGCGGGTTTTGGCGGGTGTGTGGTAGCTGTTGTTGCGCTCGTAAATCAGCACTTCACCTTTGCGGTATTCTTTGATCTGGTAAGGACCGCTGGCGTTGGGTGAAAATTCCCAGCCGCTGTCGCCTTCCGCCGCCTGGTCCGGGTCAACAACGAAACTGGTGGGGTAAGTGAGTTTTGCCAGGAAGTAAGGCTTGGGAGCATCCAGAGTGACTACCAGGGTGCGGTCGGTAATCGCCTGCACCCCGGCGATTTCACCGGCCTTCCCGTCCAGCTTATCATTCACACCGAGGATATCGCCCAGGTAAGTGCGAGCCGTTTCGCTTTCGGTATTCGGGTCGGCGGCGCGCTCCCAGCTATTCTTCACTTCCTGGGCAGTGATTGGCTTGCCATCGGAGAAGGCCAGCCCGCTGCGCAGGGTGAAGGTATACACCTCTCCGGAAGGGCTGATCTGCCAGCTCTCTGCCAGGTCGGGCTCAATCTGGAGCTGCGCATTGAGGCGCACCAATCCGCTGAAGGCATGCCCGGCGAAGTCAGCCGCGCTGCCCAGGGCACGGGCCGGGTCCATAGTTTTCGGCAGCGGGTCGGAACCTCTGAAGACCAGGGCTTCCTGGCGTGGCAGGCCGTAGATATTGGTGGAGGTCAGATCGATGCTGGCAACCATTTCATCCAGGGCAGGGCGGTTGGCTTTAATATTGCCATCCTCCCCGATGAGTGAAATCAAGGTGCAGCGCCTGTCCTGATGTACGATGTAAAGATCCTCGAGGACTTTGCCAAACTTATATGGCATGGTGACTACCACATGTTCGGCGGCGATTCCCTGTGCCAGAGTTACCTGGCTCGCCTCTCCCATTGTGATCCTCGAATTATCGGCTTCGCCTGTAAGGCTGATGATTTCCAGGATTTTCGCCATTTCGCAGGTTTCATCGTTACTGAAGACCGATATCGATAACTGGGTGTTGTTGCGGGTATTTCTAAACAAGGCAGAGCCCAGTGAGCTGCCCTCCTCACCACCTGGATTTTCCTCCTCCAGCTTAAAACCATTCGCCAGCATCAGCGTGAACCCTGAATTGTGGGCGTAAAATCCTTCTGGGGTTGGCGTGGCTGTAGGCGTGGAGGTACGTGTGGGGTAAGGCGTGCGGGTAGGTGTCTGGCTGGGTGTGGGCGTGAGGGTGGCGGTTGGAATGGGTGTGGCGGTGTGCGTGGTGGTGGGCGACGGTGCAACGGTAGCAGGTGGCGCAGGCGATGGGGCTTCACCCCGGCAGCCGGCCAGCAAGCCGGCCAGAAAAATGGCCAGTACAATGATGACGAAATTCTTGTTCATGGTTCCCTCCTATTTTCCGATCATCACTAGTTACATTCAGCTGCTCCTGTAATCAGTTTCCCAGGCGGCGGTAGTGCCGCAGGGATATCCATAGGGCAGCGGCCAGGATTGGCAATAAAGCGCCGCACAGACCGCTGCCGTCACCCTCCTGACTGCCTGCCGCCGGGGTTTCGGATGCGGCGGGCGACAACACGACTGGTTCGGTCGGGGTTGGGACCGGGGTATCTACTTTGGTCGGAGTTGCCGCAGGCGCCGGGGGCGTAGGGGATGGCTGCACCACCGGGGTCCACAAGGCCAGAGTGGGAATGGCGGTGGCTTTGGCGGTGGCAGCCGGCGGCTGCGTGGCGGCGACGGCAAACCCCAACGAGCTGCGCCAGGCTGCGTCCAGGCCGGCAGTATCCATGCCGTAGACCTGCAGCAGAGCTTCATCCGTGTCTGTCCCGGCCAGGAAAGCGTTCAGCAGCTGGGACATCTTCTCGCTGCCGTACCGGTCAATCAAGAAATCCACCACCATATGGCTGTGGGCATAGTCGCGGGCAGCTTCGTTGCTGTATGCGGAAAACTGTCCGCCCAGGGCTTTGAGGGACTTGAGGCTGTTGTTTTCTAATGAAGTGATCACCAGGCTGCGCTCGCTGTCCTGTAAATCACTGGAGACGCGCTCGGCAATTCCTTCGTTCAACCAGGAAGGGATTGACACCCCGGCGCAGTTGGCAGTCTGCTCGTCCACTATGAGATGGCTGATTTCGTGCGGGATGGAGGTTTCGGCCCAGGCAGAGTCGCTCGGGCCGATTGCCAGCAGGATGACGCTTTCACCTACCAGAGCTACCCCGCCGGTCCAGGTCATGGCGTGCACCAGCACTTCTTTCAGCGTGGTGGTATCCGGGTAAAGCACGAGCCGGATGGGTGTTGCGGCTGGGATCCCGGTATCCTTCATCAGGCGCTGCTGAGCTTCAGCCCCAATCTGGGCCATGCGCTCGCCAAATTCCTGGCCTCCACGGTACCATTGGACCGTGACGGCGCCATCGACGGCGCTCTGCCAGTCGTGCCGCTGATCCTGGATGGTGCGGGTCTGCTTCTCCGTCAGCAGGCGGTTCCCGGCCGAGTCGATAATCTCCCACTGCCACCAGATCTTCTGGCCTGGCAGAAGTGCTCCCATCTGCTGAAAATCCATTTCCCAGCGGGCATCGACCGATTTACCCGGGATGATCTGCAGCGGTCGGCGGGCAGTCGATTCGTGGCACGAGCGGGACTCGGTATCGTAAAGTAAGGATACTTTCTGGATATCGGATGGGCTGTTCGCCGCCAGGGAAAATGCCATGCCTGCCGGCAGATTGAAGGTCAGTTCGTTTTCCGTTACCTTGATTGGGGATTGGGCGGCGGCGGGCCGCGTGAGCAGCAGCAACAGCAATCAGCAGCCCCAGGAGCGCCCAGTACCGGCAGCTTGTATTCATTGCAGCATCTCCCACCTGAGACAGAACAGTACTCTTACTATTTATTTTAGCATAATGATGGGCGGATGGAACAGGAGGTTGGGCTGCTTACCTTGCGATACTCTAGCGCGGGATCAGCCGTCTGCCGTCTGTGGTTGGCGGCCGTTTCTCAGCTTGCTCAGCTCGATCACACCGCCTTCGTCACCCACCAGGCGGGAGATCGCCTGGCAGGTCGCCTTCATGGAAGCGGTGCCGGCATAAGCCAGATAGCGCGGCGACCAGGTGGGGTTAAACAGCTGCTTGAAAGCCGCGCTACCCTTGTAGCTGTAAAAGCGGCGCATATGCTCGTCTACCGTGGGCGGGATGTTCGGGTTGGGCGGCAGATCGAGTATGATCTCGAGATCAGCCGGACCGGCCAGCCCGAGGTTGAAACGCTGGTATCCCTGCTGTTTGGCCCACTGCAAGAGAGAAACGAGCAGGAATTCGAGCGTACCGCCGGCGATAATGCGGTTGTGGCGCAGTAAATCGAAGGAGATTTCTTCCCCGCTGAAATCGGGGAGCAGGCTGGCGAAGGCGCTGATCGTACCAATTGGGGTGCGCACCAGGATCAGTGGGAAATTGCGCAGCACGTCTTCATCGAAGCAGCCCAGCGCGAAGCGCCGCTCGCGGCTGCGGGTCTCCGTCAGCCATTCATTGCTCACTGCCCGGGTGGTGGTAAGCGCCAGCTCCGGAATGGGCGGCAGCAGTACTTCTGCCTGGTGCCCGCCGGCCAGCAGGGTGGTGTAGGCCGCCAGCAGCTCGGGGTTATCGGTGCCCAGTTCGGGCAGCGTGGTCAGATCGACGCTGGCTTCCATCCCCATGTAGACAGACTTGAAGCCGGCAGCCTGGTATTCATCCAGGTGGTCGGGCAGGGTGAGATAAAATGCCGGCTGCCAGTCGTTGCGCACGCAGTGATCGCGAAAACCGGTGATCGCCAGGGAGATATCTTCCGGCGGGCCGATCGGGTCGCCCAGGGCAACCGCACTGCGGTTTTTCAAAGCAAAGGCCACCAGCGATCCGCCCGGGCTGAAATAGAAGCTTTTATCGTTGAAGAGGGCCAGCTGTGCCAGGGAAGTGCGGCTGTGGGCTGCCACGGTGGCCTGCGCCCGGTTGCATTCGACCGGGCTGGGCGGGCGGCGCAGGATGACCGGGCGCAGCACCAGCAGTGAAGCCGCACCGATGGTCAGCGCGCCTACCAGGTAGATGGAGCCGGCGAAATAGCGGCCAAAATCGGTCATGGGCTGCAGGCCGGGATTGGAGATAGCCGTGAACATGACCAGGGTCTGGCGCAGGGCTGCGGTGAAGGCGAACGGCATGGCAAAATCCTGCTGCAGCAGGTAAAAACCGATGGTGCCGTACAGGTAGGTGAAGGCGAAGGCTGCCGCCAGCATGGCCAGCCCGCTGCGCAGCGAGGGCGCGTCCGAGCGAGCATGGAAGGAGTTGCGCATCATCAGCAGCCCTCCCAGCAGCAGGCCGGCTACGATAGCTTCTTCGTAATCCAGCCCCTTGGCCAGGTTGGTGAAGATCGAGAGCCCCAGGGCAAAGACGGCCAGCAGCCAGGCGACGCGCTTGTGCCGCCACAGTCCGCCCGCCAGCAGCAGCAGGGCAAAACCGGTCAGGGCGGAGGCCAGCGTGCTGCTCTGCTGCAGGAAGAGCGGGGAGACCCTATCCAGTATATCCAGGCGATAGATGGATGGCGGCGTGAGCGCCGAGAGCAGGTTGACCAGGCCCATCGCCCCGGTGAGCATGGCCACCACGCGTACCCCCCAGTCGATGGTCAGAGAGCGCTCTGCGGGGCTGAAGCTGCGCGTGCGGCGGATGAGCACGAAGCCCAGCAGCAGCGGAATCCAGAAGGCCAGGCCGCGAAACCCGAGCGAGACGGTAGTGGCTGCGGCGCCCGGCACGCTCAGCGAGCTGAACACCAGCGGCATGACACCTTCCACCACGCCGATGCCCTGCGGGGTGGGCGAGACCGTCTGGAAAAGGATGCCTACCGAATAGCCTGCCACCAGGACGCCGATAGAGACCGGTTTGTAAAAGGCCAGGAACAGCGTGTACAGGCTGAGCAGGCTGATAGCATGCGCCCCCATCAGGATGGCAAAGGTGGCCAGCAGGCGCTTCGGGTGGCGCACGATGGCATGCGAGGCATCGATAAAATCACTGGCGTTGCGGTCGGCCCAATCCTTAGCGAAGTACGGCGGGCGTCTGAAACGGCGAGCCAATCCGTTGGCCGTGTTTTGCAGCCAGGCGAACAGGCGCTGTAAAGACAGTGGACGCCAGGCGCCCAGCAGCAAGACGGTGCTCCACATGGCGGTTATGGCCGCCAGGATCAGTGCGGCGATCACTTCATAGGCTTTCAGGTTACCCGCGAAGTACAGGTAAACCATCCCGCCCACCAGGATCAGGGTCAGGGCCAGGAAATTGGCGGCCAGCTGCAGCAGCGTGCCGGCGGCGGCGCGCGAGGGCGATTCGCCGCGCCGGTTGGCATCGTCCACGAACAGGGCCACGCCGGCCATACCGGTGACCGGCACCACCACGCTGATGAACAGCGCCGCCAGGGTCACCGGCAGCAAGTCTCGCACCCGGCTTTTGACTTCCACGGTATAAAAGGCCGCCTGGAAGGATACGGCAATCACCCAGTAGTAGATCACCTGCAGCAGGGCAGCCACCGCCACCCACTGCCAGGCGCCGGCGGCCAGGGTCTGCGCCAGGTCTTTTATTTGGGCATAGCGCGAGAAGATCACCCACACAAAGCCAATAACCAGCAGCCACAAGATCCAGCGGCAATTCATCACACCTCGGGGGCAGGCCTAACTGGAACGCACCGGCACATCGGTCACTTCCTGGTGCTCGGGGGCTGTGGGGGGCATGCCGGTGACCTGCCGCTGGTAGAGGGAAATCCAGGGCATGGCGCTGGCGCCATGGGCAAATATGCTGATGAATACGGTGGCAATCACCGCCAGGACAATCAGGTCTTTGCCGGGCAGCTCGGTGGTCTCCTCCAGAAAGACCAGCGCCATGACAATCGAGGCCAGGCCACGCGGGCCGAACCAGCCCATGAACACAACTGTGGAGCGCTGCAGCCTGGTGCCCAACAGGCTGATCGCTACCGGCAGCAGGCGGACGAGCGTCAGGCTGAGCAGAGCGTACAACAGGATTTGCCAGGTCAAGGAGGGCAGCGCCTGGGCAGTGAATATACCCAGCAGCAGGAACATCGCCAGGTTGAGCAGCTGGCCTTCCAGCTCGGTGAATTCGACCAGCTTTTCGCCGGAGCGCTTGAAAATCAAACCGGCGCACAGTCCGGCGGTGAAAGCGGCAATGAAGCCGCTGCCCCCCAGGCGGGCTGCCAGCTCGTAGGAAATCAACGCCAGCGAAATCATAGCCAGCTGCTGGAAGACCCGGTTCATCCAGCCGGCTGCGATCGACCGGCGCACCAGCCAGGCGCCCGCCAGCCCGACGAATATGCCGGCCAGCACCGCGATGCCGATTTGCTGGGCGGCAAAGCGCAGCCAGTAGCCGGCATCGTAGCTGACCTCGGCCTCGGCCAGGGCGATAAAGAAAAACATGAGCGGCACGGCAATACCGTCGTTAAGTCCCAACTCGACATTCAGCGCCTGCCGAATGCGCATAGGCACACGTTGGTCGTTAACTACCGCCAGCCCCAGGCTGGCATCCGTGGGGGCCAGGATGACGCTCAGGATGGCCGCTTCCCACAAGCTGATGCCCCCCAGCAGCCAGAATCCCACTGCCGTGCCCAGCAGGATGGTGAGCGGCAGGCCGATGGCCAACAGGCGTGTGGGCAGCTGGGCGTTGCCGCGCAGGCTGGCGAAGCTGATGCGCGAAGCATCCGAGAACAGCACCAGCGACAGGGTGATCTCGCCGAGCAGCAGCACGGTGGCGCTTTGAATATCGAAGTGCACCATGCCGGCGCCGGCCAGGTAGAGCAGCAAGCCGGCCAGGGCAAAGAACATAGGCGCCGAGAGCAGCGTGCGCTCCAGCCGGCGAGACATCAGGCCAAATAGCAGGATGAGCAGGGCGTAGAAGGCGAGGAATTCCATGGCGTGTCTTCAGCAGGGCAGGAATGCTGGGAAGATTAAACTAACGCGTACTTACGGCTAAAAGCTTCAATGATCTGCCACAGCTGTGGGGGCAGCCGGCGGCGGACTTCGCTGACGATTGGCTCGGGTACTTCTCCGTAAAAGGCCTCGGCGATGGCGCCGGTGATGGCGGCTAATGTGTCGGCATCGCCGCCCAGCGAGATGGCTTTGCGCAGAGCGTCCTCGAAGCCGTTGGAGTCGAGGAAGGCGATCAGCGCCGGCGGGACGGTTTCCAGGCAGCGCTCGCTGTACTCGTATTTGGGGCGGATCTCATCGATCTTGTAGCCCAGATCGTAACAGAAGCGGCTTTCGATGGCATTGCGGATCTGGTCGCGCGAAGCGCCACTGCGGGCCATGAACACGGCCAGCGCTACGGCCTGGGCGCCCTGCACGGCTTCCGGATGGTTGTGGGTAGCCCCGGCGCTGGCGGCAGCTTCGCGCAGCACCGCCTCTTTGGTGTCGAAGGCCCAACCCACGGCGCTCACCCGCATGGCCGAACCGTTGCCCCAGCTGCCGTATGGACGCAAATCGTCCCCGGCAAGCCACTCGCTAAACCTGCTGCCGTAATCAGAAGGATATTGATTTCCAAAGCGATGCAGGACTTCGGCGTAATCGCCGCCATCCAGGATAGCCTGGGCGATGGCCAGGGTCAGATAGGTATCGTCAGTGGGCCGGCTTTGGGCGCTGAACAGGGGGAAGGCAACCTTTTTCCAACGGATGTACTCATACGGCGAGCCGATCATATCGCCGGCGACAGCGCCAAGCAAGATCAGTCGGGGAGGTGTCATGGGGTAATTTTACCGCAGAAAGGACGGGAGACGGAGGACGGATGACGGATGACCGCGGACGGCGGACCGCGGACGGCGGACGGCTGACGGCTGACGGCGGACGGCGGACGGAGGATCACGCGCCTTCGGCGCGTGACAAGCTCGATGACCCTCCCGCGGGAGAGCACCGCCCCGGACAAGTAAATTCGGGGTTTCGCTCCCCTGGCCCTGCGGGGATGTCATGACCGCTGACCACGCGGCAGAGCCGCGGGGCTTCGCTCGACGGCCCCAGGCAGGGTTGATTTAGCCCAAGTTGGTGGTTTGCTTCCCCCCTGTCATGCTGAGTGAAGCGAAGCATCTGGCTGAATTAATGCAAAACCCTTTCGCTGCCCTCGCATCGAGAATTAATTGATGTACGGCACCGATCCTTACTGGCTGAGCTGCTCCGCCATGGCTTCCCCGATCACCTGGTGTGCACGGCGAGTTAAAGAAAAAATATCCCACCAAAAATAATTATCTGGCGACTCACAGATCGTGCCGTTTTGACTCTCATCCGTGATGAGACAGTTGTCAACCAGGTTGGTAAAGCCATACTGATCCGGATTGCTCCAAATGGTGTCATCCACGGCAATGAAATCGAAGAGATCGATTTTAATGTTCTGTTGCTTCTCAAGATTGGCCATTTCAGTGATCAGTTTGGCGTTCATCAAGTCTTGAAAGGTTTTTGCTTCAGTTGTTAATTCACGCATTCGAATCCGTGGCACTCTGGCTAAATCGGCCGATTTTCCGACCAGAAAATGCCTGGCTCCCAAATTGGCCAGCTTCGTTACAGCAGTAACCAGGTTGGCGACATTCTGATCGGCGCGCTCCTGGATCGCTTTCTCGTCATAAGCGTATTCTACACCCATGAAATCTTCGATTGACGCCTGCAGAAAGTAGAGAGCCTCGGGATCGGCTTTCATCCCGTTCAGGTCTTGTGTGTACTGCTCGACTTGTGCAAGGAGGCCTGTATTCTTAAGGGATGCCACCCAAAAGTCGTTATCATTTCCGTATCCACTTCTTGCTCCGCCTATAGCGTAACTCTTCAGCTCGACCCCGAGCTTCTCGGCCAGGACTTCGACCGCCACCGGCCCGTTGGAAAGCCGGCCTTCCCAGTGGAATGTTTCATACCAATTCATTGATTTTTCGTCTACTTCTCCTTTAGCCAATGCTTGCTTCAGGATCGGTAATCCAGCTCCGGTATCCGAAAAGCAATCGCCGAAGGCAACAATTTGAGAGAAGCGAGCAGTGGGGATATTCGTTGGTAGTGGTGTGGGGCTATCGGTTGGCGATGGTTGCGAGGCGACCTGAACCGTTGGAGTCAACGCCGCATTCGAGCAGCCGGCAAGCAGGACGCACACAAGTACACAAAACACTGCAGTTTTCATCTGACCCTCCTGAAGATGTGAATTTGGATTTTTCCCAGCCGAGGACTCGACTGGGCTCAATTTTCTGCTATCTACTCCCCATAACAATCAGCCCAAAAAATAAAAAAACACAATCCTCCAAAATTCACAGGAAGGATTGTGCTTTATGTATTCCGACAGCTAAGTAATTGTGTTGTTCTACGAGCTCACTGCGAATGCAGGCTATTCAGATTACCAGTTTCATTATAGAGAATATTTGGCAGAGAGTGAATCATTAATCCACGGATAAACTCGGATCATTACAAATAATAGTAGATAGAGAAATTTATAAATAACGCTGTGTTCATCTTTTTTTATCTGCGTTCATCTGTGGTAAAAGCTTTCCTCCTCGTAAGTGTCCCAGGGTGAAGGCAGCCAGCAGGGCCAGCAGCGGCAGGATGAGCAGGTGGTAGCGGTCGGTGGCGATGAAGAGGGCGAAGAACAGCAGCCAGTAGCCGATGGGGATGAGCAGGAAGGCGAAAAACGGATGCTGCCGGAAGGCCCGGTGAAAGAACAGACTGGCGGCGGCCAGGAGCAGCACCGCCAGGTAGTAAAGCTGCGCCAGGGCTTTGAGCGGTACGGCAATCCCCGGGTCGACCGGGCGGCTGGTGAGCTTCAAGTTCCAGCTGATGCCGGAGACATCGTCGCCCATCAAATGGAACAGCTTGACCGGCGCAAAAGCAAGGATCTGCCAGGGGTTATCCCGTAGATAATCGAGCGCCATGCGACGGGCGGCGGCGGAAAGCTGAAACTCGTCCCAGCCCGATTGGGCGGCTTGCGCGTAGAGCGGCTGGAAGGCTTCGGCATTGGCCTCGGGATCGCTGCTCTGCGGGTTGAAGCTGGCCAGCAGCATGATGCCGTTATTGCTGGAGACGGGCGCCAGGCGGCCAAAGACCAGGGCATTGCGCAGTGTCCAGGGCAGCAGGGCGGCGGCGACCCCTATGGCCAGCACGCTGCCGGCTCTGGCAAAGGCGGATAGCGAGCGGCCGCGCACCCCGGCATAGACTGCCCACAACCCAATCAACGGCAGCACCTCCGGGCGGATCAGGCCGGTGAGCCCGCACAGCAGCCCGGCAGCCAGTGCCCAGCGCAGCCGGCTGCCTTGCAGGTAGACCAGGAAGGCCAGCATGGAGGCCAGGAAGAGCGGCAGGGCCAGGTTTTCGGAGGCGAGTAAACTGGTGTAAGCAATCAGGCTGGGGAAGCAGGCCACCATCCAGGCGGCCGGCAGGGATACACGCTCATCGAAGAGGCGCCGGCCGATGCGCTGCGTTAGCAGCACGGTTAGCACGCCCAGCGCCACCTGCGCCAGCTGGGCTGCCCGCACCGATCCGGCGCTCAGCGCGAAAACCCCGCCCAGGAAGAAGGAGTAGCCAGGAGGCCGGTAGGCGGTGGGCTGCCCATTGAGCGAGAAGCCTTCTCCACCGGCGAGGCTCAGACCCAGCTCGCGGTAGGTGGCAAAATCGGAAGTCTGGACGACAGGGGAATAGAGCACCCAGCCCAGCCGCAGCAACGCAGCAACGATCAGCGCCAGGGCCAGGCCGGAAAGGCGCACAGGTCTGCCGTGCGTGCGGGTTGTTGTCATGCAGGATATTTAACCACAGATGGGCACAGAGAGGCACTGATGATCCCAAATATTGTATTGAACTCTATCTGGGTTTATCTGAACATATCCAAGTTTATCCGTGGTTTGTTCTCTAATTACCCCTGCGGTTGAGGCACCCGCATGCAGGCATCCTTCACCTTGTAGTACTGCCCGGCGGCGACACCCGCGCTGCACAGGTTTCTCCAGGCATCATCGGGTATCTGGTAAGCTGGGAACTGCTGCAAGATTTTAGTGAGCTTCAGCAGGGCTGCGTCGATGCGCCGCTGATTGAGCAGGTCGTCCATATCGCTCAGCAAGCTATGCAGCTCCAGGCCTATAGGGTCAAAGCCATACAACGTACAGGCCGTTTCTACTACGCCATACTGCCCGGCTTGAGAAGCTAACTGGCAAAATTCGAAAACCTGGGTTTGATCGGGCGGGTAGCCGCTGTCAAAGACATTCAGGAGAAATTGAGAGCCGCCGGCATAATCGCCGCTGTTCAGCAGATCGTTCAGGCGGTCGTATACTTCTTCGCTGCGCAGATCTCTAAGCAGCGATCCAATCTCAACCCCGGCCAGTTCGCAGGTTTTCCGGTAGGCTTGTAACTGGTCCAGGCTGATCGCCAGAGAACAAAAATCGTACATCCCGAAGGAAAAATTATCTTTCGGCGGTGGTCCCAGCGCCTGGCGGATTTCTTCCGCTTGTGCCAGCAGTTCGATGGCATCCATAATATTTCCGGCATTGTATTCATCTTTTGCCGCGTGCCAACAAGATGGTGGCGCGGAAGGGAAGACCTTCTACGGATGCAGTGTCGCACAAGCGCTGGATTGGCGAGATATCACCGCCGCTGAAATATTGCGAGCTGCACAGCTCGCCGACCAGATCATCTGCCTGCGCGGCATAAGCTGCGAAATCCGGTTCCTGGCGGATGGCCTGCGCCATTTGCTGGGTGGCCTGCTCGTAATCGTAGTTGACGCGCAGCAGCGTTTCAATCCGGTCCAGCTGGTTCGACCAAAGGGCAACCTGTTCGCTAAGGCCCTGCTCTTCGCAGGTATTGCGCACAACGTCAAAAGCGCCGGCCATATAGGCTGCGCGGCATAGCAAGTCGTAAGGAAGCTCTATGGTCGGGTCGAGTGTTTGCGCCAGGCTAAAGGCTTCTGCAGCCAGGGCGTACTCGCCCTGGGTAATCATCGTCCGGGCATCTTCAATTGCGGCCTCGGCTTGCAAGGGATTCTCTTCGATCCCGGCGGCTTCGCAGGCGGAGCGAACAATATCATATTCATGGGCGTAGGCAGCTTCCTTGCAAACCAGAAACCAATCGATGGAATTTTTTGGCAAGAAAGGCTCTTGCTCCATCAGCTCGCGCCCGAGGCGGATGGCCTCTTCATAATTACCTCCGGCGACCAGCTGGACCATATCGGCGGAAACGGCACTGGCTACTGAGGTGTGCAGCGGCAGGTTGGAACAGGTTTTACGGTAAGGCTCGTTGGGGAAGTAGCGCTGCCACTCGGTGAGGGTCAGGTTGCGGCCGGCAGCCTGGCAGGCGGCAATTTCCAGACGAGCTGATTCCAGCGGCCACAGGTTTACCCTGCCGCGGCTGTCGGTCGTCACCAGCCAGCGGCTGTCGGGTGTGAAGCCGAGGGCGCTGATGGATGATTCGGCCTCGGGAAGGAGGACGGGCTGCAAGGCTTCGCCACGCGTCGCCGTCAGTAAATCCCACAGGCGTAACTGGCGGTCGCTGCTCAAAGTTACTGCCCAGGTTTCATCCTGGCTAACCAGGAAAGATTGGATTTCTCCGCTGTGGCCACCCAGGGCGGTTGGCACGATATCCGGGTCGTTGAATAAGGCATCGACCGGCCAAAGGTAGGCGCTCTGGAAGGTCTGGATATCCAGGCCAATCCCGCTGCCTCCGCCGGCACCGCCGACACCGCTTCCTTGCGCTATGTACCCCAATCCACTGCCTGAAAGTGAGACCACCGGCATGGAGGCCTTTAGCGGTAGGGCGAGGGCGCCGAACAGGGAGATGCGCTCGAAGTATGCATCGCTGTTAATAAACCACTTCCCGCCGGCGCTGTACTGCATGGCATTGGTGCTCACCTGCGAAGCGCCGGCCCCAGTCGGCGAGACTTCTGGAGGTGTCCCGTCGATCCCGGTGTCCGGGACTTCTGCGGGTATCTCGCCGGTCAGGTCGATCAGGTTGAAGGTCAGGCCGTCGGCAACGGCCAGCAGGCGGCTGTCCGGGCTAAATTGCAGATAACCAAAATCACTGGCTGGCCATGACCAGATCAGAGAGGTGTTCTGTTCCCCATCCAGCTTCCACAGTTCGTAATAGCTCTCCTCCCGAGTGACCAGCCAGCCACCATCCGGGCTGATGGCGAGAGGTGCACCCAAGCTGAGGCCTGATTCAACGGTCATGGTCTGTCCGGTGGCATCCAGAGAGAGCCAGTGGACGCTACCATCATCAGTCACGGTAACCAGTGCTTGGCTATCGCTCGTGAAAGTTACGCTACCGGAGGGGATGGAGCGGGCAGGAGGTTCTTGAGTAGATCCTTGAACTTCGGGCAAGTACCAGAGTTGGCCGCTGGTGTCGGCCAGCCAGCGGTTGTCCGGGCTGAAGGCTAATCCGCTGATCTCAATTTCCGATGAAAGCAATGTGTATAACCCATCTTTAAAGTCATTGGCTTGCGATTGCAGGTCCAGCAAGTAGACCACGGCATCCTGGGAGGCGGTGGTGTCAACCATGAATTTCCTGTTTTCGGTGGCAAAGGCCAGCCAGCGGTTATCAGGGCTGAAGACTGCTACCAATGCTTCAACGCCTGGCAAGGTGATTTGATCCGGTTCTCCCCCGCGAGCTAGCGGCGCCAGGTCCCATAACGATTGCACATAGAAGAGCCAGCGGCTGTTGGAGCTGACCGCCAGAATGGGAAAAGTTGTTTCTTCGGGCACCTGGCCCAGCCGTAATGGGCTGGCGAAGAAACCGGAGCGATTCAGGTTCCATAGTCGGATGCTGGTATCGGCGCTGGCCGTGACCAGGCGAGATCCATCCTGGCTGAAGGCATACAACCCGATCCAGCTTTCATGACCGCCCAGGACGATAGGATCCTGGCCGGGGTTAGCCCGGCTCAGGTCGTACAGGCAGGCTTGCGAGTCGTAACAGCCGGTCAGCAGCCAGCGGCCATCCGGGCTGAAGCGGCGTGGCACAGTGATGTAGCTATAACCTTCCAGGTTATAGGGGAAGCCCGTGTATAAATCAATCAATCGCGCCTGCTTTTCTGCCGCTTGCAGCAAGTATCGGCCATCAGCGCTGCGCAAGGTCAACCGGGCGAAAGGGTGCTCCTTGGGGTCGGGAGTTATATCGGGCGGTAAAAAAATATTGTTATTAAAAGACGGTTTCGGCCCAGCCAGTGTCCAATAAGACCACTTGTCTCCTTCTTCCTGCAGTACATTGGGGAGACCACGGCTGACCCGGCTGCGGTGGAGCGTCCCATCCCGGCCGCCTTCCTGGGATAGCGCCATGCGGCCGATGTCGGTGCTGTAATCGTTGAAAAAGATCAGGTCGGTAAGGCCGGTGTCGGTGGCCGGAAAACCCTCGGCGGCCAGGTCCCAGTAGCACAGGCTGCCGTCTTCCTGGCGGAGGCCGTACAGGCGCGTCCCATCCGTGCTGAAATCCAATGCGCCACGGCAGATATCCCCGGGCAGCTGGACGACTGCCTCTCGATCTTGCTGCGCCGCTTGCAGGTCTACCAGGGTTGCAGCCGAGCCTGGGTCGCCAAATGTCTGCAGCCATAGCCAGCGGGAAGCGCCATTTTCATCTGGTGGGGAGGCGCGCAGGCTGAATATATTACCGGTATCCGAGATGGGAATGCGGCGGATGGGCAGCTTTGCGTCATCCAGGTCCACCAGCCACAGCTCTTCCGGCATCAGGATGGCCAGCCATTCGGAATCGCTGCCGGCCAGGCTGTCGATGAAGAGGACACTGCGGATGTTTTCAAACACAGCGCCGCGTTCCACGCCCAGGTCGAGCACCGGGACGTCCAGTGGGTTCGGGATGTTCAGGTTGTACAGGCGAAAGGTGCTGCTATCGAACAGCCAGCGCTCGGATGGGCTGAAAAACTGGACTTCGGCCTGGCCGAGCTGGTCTGGCTGTAACCAGGGAAGCAGGGTTGGCTGGCCGGAGACAAGATCGTAATAGCGCAGGACAGAAGCATACTCAACCACCAGGAAACGGCCGCTGGGGCTGATATTCATATCGAAAATTTCCTCGTAGGTGCTGCCTTCGGCGCCCCCGCCGGCCAGCGATAGGCCCTGCATGAGGGCCTGTAGCGTGGTCAGGGTGGCGGTTGTTGAAGGGCTGCGCCGAGCGGGCAGCCTCAACGGCCAGCAGCAGACTGCGCTGCGGAAAGGTAGGGGAGGCTAACCGCGCTTCGGCGGCCAGCTCTCCGGCGCGGGCGATGCCCTGCTCGTATTCGGCGGCAGCCCGCTCGCGTTTGGCTGCTTCGGCCGATTGCTCTGCTTGCCGGCGCTGAGTTTCGGCTTCCTTGCGCTGGGCTTCGGCTTCGTCGCGCGCTTCCAGGGCTTGCTGCTCGGCGGCATAGGCTTTGCGGGCGTTGTTATCGGCATCTACCCGGGCGGCATTGGCCCTGCGGTTGGCGCCCAGGGCGATAAAGACCAGGGCGATGGCGATTACCGCCGCGGCAACGGCTGTGACGGTATAGATCTGCAGCCGGCGGCGCTGTTTACGCTCGTGCTCCAGGCGCTCCTGCTCCAATTGGCGCACGGCCCGGCATTTCTTGAGGAAGTCGCCCTCCAGCTCGCTCAGCTCGGTGGCGTGGGTATCCGCCCAGGCTTCCACTTCCAGCAGCGCATTCTCGCGCAGCAGCAAGTCATCGCGCATGCCCTGGTCGCGCCAAAGCTCGGCCTGGCGCTGAAGCAGGCTGAGGTGGGTGTTGAACCAGGCGGTGTTGTTTTGCTGCACCGGGTTGAGCAGTCGGTCGTGGGTCAGCTCGAACCAGGTGGTGCCGCGGCGGGTGTCGCGGCGCACCAGGTGGGCGTCTTCCAGCAGGCGGATGGCGGTATTGCTCAGGCCGCCGCTGACCTCCGGCTCCATCAGCACCTGGCCGCGGATGCCGCTCTCGGTGATCAGCTTGCGCTCGAACCAGCGGCGGATCCAGCGCTCGCCTTCTCCGGTGGATTGCGCAACCAAGGCCACCCGGGCAGCGTAATACTCGGCCAGCGAAATATCGACATTGCCGATCTGATCCAGCTCGTCCAGGGTGATAGCGGTCTGGTCTGATCGCAGCTTCTGCCACAGGTTGTAGCCCACTACCTGCAGCTGCACCGGCTCGACGTAAGCACCGGCCACGGCAGTCAGATTGCCGTCCGGCTGCATCACCTGCACCCGGCTAAGGTCTTCTACCAGGCGGGCGGCAGCTTCGGCTGAAAAATCCACCCCGCCCTGGTGGGCGGTGCGCTCGACTACCTCCTGGGCGGCAGCTTTGCCCAGCAGGTCCAGGCGGAAGGTAGCTTTCAGGCGGTTGGGCAGGGGGCGCAGGTAGGGCTCCAGCCCGGCCAGGTAATCCTCGCGCATGGCAAACACAGTAAAGCGCGAGGGTTCCTGCAATGCTTCGCCCACCTGGTTGAAGAACTCCCGCTTGGCTTCGGTATCGGTGGGGTCGAGGGTCAGGATCTCCTCGAACTGGTCGAAAATCAGCACGCTACGCTGCGGTGTGCGGGCTGTCAGGTAATCCACCAGGCGCATGGCAGCCAGCTCGGCTTCCGGCAGGCGCTGCGCTTCCGGGTAGGCTTCTTCCAGGTCGGTGAGCACGCTGTAAAGATAGCGGTTGCTGGCGGGGAAAGCCGGGTTGGGCGCCAGGTTGACGCGCAGCACGGGCAGCACATTGAAACGCCGGCTGCGCAGGCGGGGAAGTAAGCTGGCGCGCAACAGGGAAGTCTTGCCGGCGCCGGAAGGCGAATAGAGCAGGACGACGCGCTCGGCCAGTACCAGGTTGAACAGCTGGCCGGTCTCGCGCTCGCGGCCGTAAAGCTGCTCTTCCTCGCGGAAGGGGCGCGGGCCAATGAAGGGATTGGGACGGTCAGAAGTTGGGTTCATGCACTACCCTTCAGGTGGCGGACAAGCTCCGCCAGGAAATCCTCGCTGCTGCCCCAGAACAGGCTGACGTTACCGCTCTGGAAGTACTGCTCCAGGAAGCGCCGCGCCCGACCGGCATCGGTAATATGGTCGTCTTCCGGCTCGATCTGCACCGCGGCGTGCGAGTAGTCTTGCAGCAAATAGCTGCCCTCCTGTTGCAGGATGACGCGGAACAGCACCCGGAAGGTCCAATCATCCATGCGAAAGCCCAGGAACAGCAGGGCGGTGCTGCTCAGCGCCGAAAGCACGCAGGGGGGCACCAGGTCTTTGTTGCGGGTCATGCCAATCAGATAATCAAAGTAATCGTCCTCGGTCACCACCAGTGAAGACGGCTCGGAGAGGTGCCCGTACAGGTGGTAAATCAACGGGTGGTCAGGGTCCGGGTCACTCTCGAAGAGGTATTTTTCGGGAGGCAGCTCCTTCACCAGCTTGCTGTTCCACGGGCACAGGCGAATCTGGGGTTCAGCGTCCAGCTCGCGCAGGGCATCGGCCAGCAGGTCGCCGGCGGTGGCGTTGATATAGAGCGGCAGGCGCAGCTGAGCCAGGCGGGTATAAGGACTGCCGGCAGGGTCCTGCCAGAAGGCGGAAGCAGCCATCTGCATCGCCTGCAGGATCTGGCCGGCTATCCCACGGTTTGCGCTTCTGTAGTTCTGGGGTCGAGGTGCGCACTGTAGTAGCGCAGCAGCTCTTCGCGCAGGGCATCCAGCAGGGCGGTGCGCACGTAACGCGGGCTCTGCCGGGCAGCCAGGTATTGGGCGACGCGCGGCAGCTCGTCCCTATCGGCGGCGGACAGTGGGTAGCCGTGGCGCTCGGCCCAGCGCAGGGCGATGTCACGCTGCGGACCGATCAGCGGCTCGACCAGGCCGGGGCCCAGCAAGGCGGTGCACTCGCCCAATTGGATGGCGGAGACCAGGCTTTCCCAGCGCTCAAACTGTTCTTGCTTTTCACCGGCAAAACCGGGGGTGTACCACACGCGGCCATCCGACAGGCGCAGGTAGAGTACCGGCATCCAGGCATCCGGCCGAGTGCGGGCGGCATCCCGCCCCAGGGCGACGGCGCGGTCCACCCGACCGTCACGACTCAGCTCGCTAAAGAAGGCCGGCATAAATGCGGCTACGGTATCCATGGAGATATCGCCCTGCATGGCCAGCACAGCCGGCACGCCGGCCTGCGCCAGCAGCGGGCCTAGGGCGGACATCGCCTCGGAAGCGTCGCTGAGGCGGGCGTCTGTACCTTTGCCGGCTGATTGGCAGGATGCCAGCACCACCAGCAGCGGCCGCTGGGCGGGCAGCAGGGAGCGGATGCGCTCTACCAGGATTTCGCCGTGAACCAGGTCGGCGGTGCCGTCGGCTTTCTCCAGCCACAGGTAGGCGCCGGGCGGGTCCTGGCGGGAGAGCAGTGCGCCGTGGCAGGCCAGGTAGAGGATATCGCAGCCGTTCGCCAGCCGGTCCGAGAGCGCCTGCATGCTGGCTGCACCAGGCTGAGCAGGGTCGCTGGCCAGCAGAGTTGGCTGGATGTTTCCCAAAGCGGATTGCAGGCGAGCCGTCTCGCCGGCCACATCCACCGGCGCCAGCGCCTGCCCGTTGACTTCATAGCCACCGTCGGCCAGGTCGCGCGGGTTGGCGATCAGGGCCAGCAGGCGCAGGGCGCTCTTGGAGCGGCGGTTGACGCGCTCCCAGCTTTCGCTGCGCAGACTGCGGGAGAAGAGCACCTCCGGGCGAGCCAGCAGCCAGCCGCCATCCTGCGGGTCGCGCAGTGTCTCCCAGCGCAGCTCGTGCAGCTCGGCGGCGCTGCGATCGACGAACAGGCGCAGCCGCAGCGGGCGGTCGCCGCTCTGCGCGACGGCGCGCGCCTGGTCGAAGTAGCTGCGTATCGACGGGGCGGAGAATAGGGAATCCGTGAGCAGCTGCCCGTAGGCGATGTAATCCAGCCGCTGGCGGCGCAGGGCTTCGAAATCGAAGACGGTCGTGGCGCGCTCTGGCGATCTGCCCGCCGGGTCTTCGGGGTCGCTGGCGCGCAGCTCCACGGAGTAGGTGTGCGCCTCCGGTCGGGAGAGATAGATTTCCAGGTCGATAGGTTCGGGCATGGCGTCCCTTTCGGGGAAGGGGAAATAATTAGGTTAATTATACAGGAAATGGGGGAATTAGGGGGAGATGACCGTCCCGCGGGAGTGCACCGCGGAATTCACGACCGCCGACCGAGGACGGACGACCGCAGATTCCGTGGGAGACCAGCACGGGACCCTGCTCGCCGACCGACGACCGGCTTTACTAGGGTGCTCCGCTCGCCGACCCCGCGACGGTGAACGGGGCTTCGCTGGCTGGCAGAGGATCGGAAAAACCGAACCACGGATGAACCCGGATCGATACCGATAAAAGCAGACAAAGATATTTATATAAAAATCTGTAAATATTTGTTCTTATCCTCGTTCATCTGTGGCATAGAATTTTTCTACCAGCTCCAGCGCTTCCGCCTTGCGCAACGACCGGCCTGATTCAAGAGCCTCCCGGTAAACAGCCTCTCCCAGGCGCCGGCGCGCTGCCTCGCCCCTGACAACAAGGGCCTGCAGGTGATACGCCGTCAGGGCGATGCCCGACCGGTCGGAGAACGCCTGAGCGGCGCCCATCAGGCAGGCTGCGGTAAAGGCAGCGGTTTGCGCAGATGCCGGAGCTTGCAGGAGGATGCCGGCTGCGGCGCACAGGTAAGCCAGCATGCGGCGGATGTGTACTTCGACGAAGGGGGCAGCCTGCTGTAGCCATTTTTTAGCTTGCGCATAGTCAAGCTGGATCAGGGCGATCTCGGCCAGGTCGGTATAGGTTATCGCCAGGAAGATGGCCTCTTCGGGGGATAACCACGACAGCGCTTCGTCAAACAGCCGCCTGGCATCTTCGAGCCGGCCTTCGAACAGCGCCACTTCGCCCAGCTGGGCCAGCGGCGAGCCGGGATTCAGAATGGCGGGATCGGCTTGTGCCAGGCTCCAGCTCTCCTCCAACGCCAGCCGTGCTTCGGGCAGGCGCTCCTGCTGGATCAAGATGCGCCCCAGGCGGTTGAGGTACAACGGCTGCCGGCTGTGCAGACCATGCATCCTGGCCAGTTCTGCGCTTTCCCGGGCATAAGCCAGGGAAGACTCGTAGTCGGAATACTGCCAGGCCAGGTCGGAGGCTAGCTGCTGGCGGTCGCTGCGCACTTGCGGGGGGAATCATCCGGCAGCGCCAGCAGCGCTTTAACCAGCTCCAGCCCTTCCCTGCCGTAGCCATACCTATCCCACAAGGGTTCCAGGGCTTGCGCAAGCCCGAATCCCAGCTCAACATTGCCCTGCCGGATGGCGTATTGCAGGGCGGCGTGCAGATTACCGGCGTTGGCTTCGTAGAAAATCTCTTGATTGTGCCGGTCGGGGTCTTGCTGGATGTTCTCCAGACGTTCCAGGTAATGGCGGATGAATTTACTCTCCAGGTCCTGGCGGGTTGCCGGGTCGAGCTGCTGGGCGGCAAATTCACGGATAAACTCGAGCATGCGCCAGGTTGGCCGGCCGAGGATTTCCCCCTGCGCCAGCAGCGATTGGTCGCCCAGGGCATTCAGCTGCTCCAGGGTTGTAGCAAGCGAGCAAGGGCTCTCGCAGCAGACTGCGCCGGCCGCTTCAGCGTCAAAGGAGCCCGGGAAGACGGCCAGCTTGCGAAACAGCTCGGCTTGCGCCGGCTCCAGCCGGGTATAGCTCCAGGCTACCAGGTTCTCCAGCGTGCGCTGCCGTGCCGGCAGGTCGCGCGCCGGTGTGGACAGCTGTTTCAGCCAGCCGGCTCCTTCCACGCCGTTCAGCAGGGCCGCCATCTGCTCGAGAGACATGCGGCGCAGCGAGGCGGCTGCCAGCTCCAGCGCCAGTGGGACACCTTCCAATACTGTGCAGATCTTGACGATGGCGGCTGCATTTTCGTTTGTCACCTTGAAATCAGGCTGGTGCTGCCGGACGCGGGCGGTCAACAGCTGCACCAACTCATATCGCTGCAGGTCATCTGCTGTTTGAGCTGCACCCTGCGGAGGGATGCTGAGCGGCGGCAGCGGGTACTCGTGCTCGCCATAGATGTGCAGCGGGGTGCGGCTGGTCGCCAGGATTCTGACCTGCTCGCAGGTTTGCAGCAGGTGCGCCACCTCAAGGGCAACGCCTTCGATGATGTGCTCCAGATTATCCAACACCAGCAGTAAGTGCTTATCCTTCAGAGCCTGGGTTAGCTGGGGCAGGCCTGGTGAGGGCGGCAGCTCGATGGTCTCTATGGAGCGCGCTATGCTGGGAACCATAAACTCCGCCCGCTCGATACCCGCCAGGCCCGCGAACCAGACGCCGTCTGGGAAAACCGGCAGCATCTGTCTGGCAGATGCGATGCTCAGGCGGGTTTTGCCGATGCCCGGCGGCCCGAGCAGCGTGACCAGGTGGACGCTCTCCTGAGCGAACAGGTCGAGCACGGCTTGCAGATCGCGGGTGCGGTTAATGGTGCTGGTGAGCAAGACGGGCAGATTATGCGCAGATGTGATGCTGGGCTCAGCGCCGGCAGGTGCCTGGTCGAGCAGTTTACCGCGCGCCATCTGCAGGAAGTCCACTTGCTCTGCTGCGGGAATCTCCAGGACGCGGACAAAGATCTCCGCCAGCTGGCGAGAGGGCTTGCGCAGGTCGGCTTCAATTTTACGAACCGTGGCGGCCGAACAGCCGGCGCGCTCCCCCAGCTCGGCCTGGGATAGGTCGAGCCACCGGCGGCGGGCCTTGACCCACGCTCCAAAAGTCTCTGGCGTCCGGTGAATACTCATCCTGTCACGCGATTTGTCACGCGCGGTGTGACCCTGTCTGTTTGCTATCCCTGTATACTGGCAATACTTTAATGTCGATAGGATTCGGAAATATTATAACTGGATGCGTCCGATAGGAGAAATAAGCATGAGAAAATTTTTGGTTTACCCTGGATGACGGCTACGACGGACGACCGCTGATGGACGACGGCTGACCGCTGACCGCCGATGGACGACGGATGATGTATATCCGTCTTGTCTTGTTTCGGCGGAATTCCTGACCGTCTCATAAGGATTGCTCTGGGATTCATCTTAGTTCATCTGTTCTTATCCGAGTTCATCTGTGGTAAAAAATACCTTCGGCAAGTCGAGCAACTCACTCAACAGACGGCGGATCTATTAGCAACGCAGGTCAAGCCTCACAAGGAAATTGGTGATATCCTTTTCCGCAAGGTGCAGACATGGATAACTGGGATAACATCAATGCAGTTCAGCGGATGCAGTCGTATATCGAAGCACATCTCCATGAGCCGATCACGCTCCACAAACTGGCCCACGCGGCGGGGTATTCGCCATGGCACGCCGCAAGGATCTTCAAAGCGCTGACCGGCAAGAGTCCTTTCGAATACATTCGGGCTTTGCGGCTGTCTCGAGCGGCCGTCAGGCTGAGGGAAGAAGAGGTCAAGATCGTGGATGTAGCCTTTGATTTTGTCTTCGATTTCCCACGAGGGCTTCACGCGAGCTTTTTCGAAGCAATTTGGGCTGACCCCGCAAAGATACTCCCAGGATAAGCCTGCCATCAAGCTGTTCATCCCCAATCATGTTCGTCTGTATTACCTTGCCTTGGAAAGAGGAGAATATCAAATGTCTGAGGATTTAAAATCCAGCACCATTTTCGTCCAGGTTGTGGAACGACCTGCCCGGAAATTGATTCTGAAACGCGGCATCGCGGCTGCCGACTACTACGCCTACTGCGAAGAAGTGGGCTGCGAGGTGTGGGACGTTCTCACCGGCATCCGGCAGGCTATCTATGAGCCGGTCGGGATGTGGCTGCCGGATAATCTGCGCAAGCCGGGCACATCTGTGTATGCCCAGGGGGTTGAAATGCCCCTGGATTACGCCGGCCCGATCCCGGATGGGTTTGAGCTGATCGATCTTCCGCCGTGTAAGATGATGATCTTCCAGGGGCAGCCATACGAGGATGCGGAGTTTGAAGCGGCGATCGGCAGCATGTGGGAGACGATCAAGCATTACAAACCCGAGATTTACGGCTTCCAATGGGCCGACGAGGACGGGCCGCGCATCCAGCTGGAGCCCCAGGGCTACCGGGGATATATTGAGGGACGCCCGGTCAAGCCGCTGAATAACTAACGACCGAAGACCACCAACAGCAGACGGCCGACCGCAGATCCCGCGACAAAACATCGCGGGACAAGCTCGCCGACCGCGGTCGGCCGGCGACATTAGATCCATGGACTATAAGGATGGTGTAAAAATAACAATCAGCGCTAATCTGTTAATATCTGCGTTCATCTGTGGTAAATCCCTAAGAAATGTACGAACTCAGTCCCATAAAAATGCCCTCTTCAGCGTAAATCTTCCATTCCGTATCGCCTTGCGGTAAAATCAACGGCATGGAACGCAAAACACAAACCGGCTTTCTCTTCCTGGCGGATATTTCCGGGTACACATTTTTCCTGGCCAGTACCGAGCTGGAGCATGCCGATATCGCCCTCGGCTTTCTGCTGGAGACGATTATCGAGAAGCTGAGCGCCAAGCTGAAGATCGCCAAGCTGGAAGGCGATGCCGTGTTTGCCTACATAGAAGATGGACAGATTGGCGATTGCGACGAGATGATGACCCTGGTGGATGATATCTACCGCGCTTTCCGCGACAAGGCCATCGACCTGAACCTGCACCGCACCTGCGACTGCCGGGCCTGCCGAGCGATCCCCGACCTGGACCTGAAGTTCATGGTTCACCACGGCGAATATATCGTGCAGCAAGTGGCCGGCATCACCGACCTGCTGGGCTCGGATGTCAACCTGGTGCACCGCCTGCTGAAGAATGGGGTGACCGAGTCGACCGGCTGGAGAGGCTATGCCCTGTTCACCCGGCCGGTGCTGGAGAGCCTGGACGGGAACAAGGCCGAGTATGTGCAGCAGTGCGAAAGGTACGAGCACCTGGGCGAAATTGACACTTTCGTGGTGAATATGCACCCGCTATTATGCTCTTACTGGAAGTTAGATTTCAAAATAATTTGAGGATATATTCCTGCAACACGGCAGAATAGGTTGCTGGGGATCGCAATTCGCAATTCGCAATTCGAAATTCGCAATTCCAAATTCTAAATTCCCATGGCCTCCACCCCGGCGCACGCCGCATCTGCATCGATCATAGCGCTCACTGCCGCACAGGTGACCCCGGGCGAGACGGGCTACATCGCCGCGGCCCTGGTCGCTGCCACCATCCTGGACCTCGATCACATCCTCTACGTGCTGCGCGACTGGCGCATGTACCGGCGGGAAGGTTTCGCCGGAAATTTGCACCAGGCCCGCAGCATCTTCCACGAAATACCCGGCCTGCTGCTGGCAGGCATCGTTTCCGCTGCCCTGTACTTCTTCGACCCGACCCTGGCCTTCATTGTGCTGGTTGCCTTCTGCATCCACCTGCTGGAAGACTGGTTCCTGGGCAAATCGATGCCCTTCACCCCGCTAGATAGCACATTGGTACGTTATTTCACCCTCAGCCAGCGCCAGAAGGTGCTGATCGACATCCTGATCCTGCTGGCATCGGGAGGCGATGGATTCTGTACCTGAGCGGCGCGGCGTAACGGTACCCTACCGTTCGCTCACCAATTTCCTGGAGCGGCATATCTCGCTCCCCAGGATCAATCCGTCGTGGTACCAGCTGGCGGCGATCGTGGCTTCTATGGCATACCTCTACATCGAATTCCACCTGGGGGAAAGCGGCCCTGGTCGCTTTCATCCTGCTCACCGACTGGCTGGATGGGGCCACTGCCCGCCGGCAGCACGGCAAGAGTCGGGAAGGTTACCTGATGGATGTGACCATTGACCGGGCCAGCGAGATGCTGATCTTTGCCGGCGAGGCGGGCACGCCGCTTGGCAAGGTGTTCTTCCTGCTGACCCTGGCTAACATCGGGCTGGCGTACTACTCCATCCGGTCGGGAAAGCACACCAGCCTGCCGCTGCGCTGCGCCTGGCTGGTGGTGCTGGTGGTGAGGGGCTGATCCCGTGGGAGAGCACCACGGGACGTTGCTCAGCAGACGGAGGACGGAAGACGGAAGACCGCAATCCCTAGACCAAAGATCGCTGACGGCCGACCGATGACGGACGGACCCGTGAGAGTACGCCACGGGACTTCGCTCACTGACGGCCGACCGATGACGGACGACGAAAGACCGCCGATTCACTTACCCGCATGGAGTCATCTGCTTATTCGTAGTCCAGTTAGTGAACTTTTTTTCTTCTCCGCGACTCCGCGTCTCCGCGTGAGACTCCTCCCCATGAAAGATACACTTCCCGAGGGAGCGTGCCAGGGTCGGTCTGCGGTTTGGGATAGGCCGTCCTCGGTCCTCGGTCCTCCGTCCTCCGTCATCCGTCTTTCGTCCTCCGTCCTCCGTCGAATCGCGGTACAATATCCCCACAATCCACCCCGGAGCCCACCCATGCCCCATTACCCCACCCTCTACCAGATCAATACGCGTGTCCACCTCAACAACCTGGCAAGGGCTTTGGGGCGCCCGGCGACGCTTGACGATCTCAGCGACAAGAAGCTCGACCGCTATGCCCAGCAGGGCTTCGAGTGGCTGTACCTGCTGGGCGTCTGGCCGACCGGACCGCGTGTGCGTGAATTAGCGCTGCAGCACCCCAACCTGCTGGCGGAATACCGGCGCCTGCTGCCGGATTGGAACGAAGCGGATGTGTGCGGGTCGTGTTTCGCCATCGCCGGCTACCATATCGCCGATGCGCTGGGCGGGGGCGGGGCGATGCTGCGCCTGCGGGAGCGCCTGCACGCCCGTGGGATGCGCCTGATGCTGGATTTCATCCCCAACCATGTCGGGCTGGATCACCGCTGGGTCTGGCAGCACCCGGAGTATTTCGTCGCTGGGGATGAGGAAAAGCTGCGGCGCTCGCCGCAGAACTACATTCGCATAGCCAATCATGGGGGTGATGACCTGATCCTGGCGCACGGGCGCGATCCGTACTTTGACGGCTGGTCGGATACGCTGCAGCTGAACTATGCCAATCCCGACCTGCAGGCGGCAATGACCGACGAGCTGCTGCACATCAGCGGGCTGTGCGACGGGCTGCGCTGCGATATGGCCATGCTGGTGCGGCCGGAGGTCTTCCAGCGCACCTGGGGTTTCGTGGCTATGCCATTCTGGCCGGGGGCCATCCAGGCGGTGCGCCAGGTGCACCCGGAGTTTACCTTCATGGCCGAAGTCTACTGGAACCAGGAGCTGGCCCTGGTGGCGCAGGGCTTTGATTTCTGCTACGACAAGGGCTATTACGATGTCTTATTAAGCGGGGATGCCGCTGCGGTGGACGATTATATGCTGGAGCGCTCGGATTACCACGTCAACCTGGCGCGCTTCCTGGAAAACCATGACGAGCGCCGCGCCGCGGCGGTTTTCCAGCGCGATGGGCGCTCGGGCAACGTGCAGCACAAGGCCGCCGCAATCCTGACCTACACCCTGCCCGGCCTGCGTTTCTTCCATGAAGGCCAGTTAGACGGTTGGCGGGAGAAGCTGCCGATGCAGCTGTGCCGCGGCCCGCAGGAAATGGTTGACCTGGATTTACAGGCTTTCTATTCCAGCCTGCTGGCGGTGTTGGCGGATTCACGCCTGCGGGACGGCTACTGGCAGTACCACCTGACCGGCACGCTGGATGCCAGACCGGGCGCTTCCGTATCGGCGATTGCCTGGTCCTGGAGCCCGGCACCGGGCACCTATCATCACAGCGACGAACGCCTGCTGTGCGTGGTGAATTATGCGCCTCAAGCCGGGCGGTATTTTGTGCAGCTGGATTGGGACGATCTGCGCGGCAGCAGCTGGCGCTTTTCCGACCGGCTGTCAGAGTATATTTTCGAGCAAGATGGCGACCGGATTGCCGGTGAAGGCCTGCAGCTGGACCTGCCTGCCTGGGGGAGGCTACATCTTTGCCATCACCCAGCTTTCCTGATCCGTATAGGTCGATCAACCGGCTTTTTGCACCAGGTAGTGCTGGTACTCGTCGCCGCTGGTCTCTTCCAGGATGCTAAATCCGGCTGCGGCCAGCCACTGGCGCACCTGGTCTAATGCCGGGTAGTAGTGGTAGCTGAAACCTTCCAGCCACTCGCCGTACAGCAGTGGGTGACCGGCTGCCAGCCCAGCCTGGTAAGCCTGCGGAGAGCGTCGGCCTCGGCCAGCTCGACGGTGAAGTAGAACGGCGCAGCCGGCTTGAGCGCCCGGTAGAAATTCCCCAGCACTCTCGGCCAATCCTCCGGGAAGATGAACTCCATAGAGTCGATGCAGGCGGCTCCGTCGAAGGCGCCCCAGAAGGACATCTCCTGCATGCCCAGTTTGGCAATGGCTCCCTGGGGATATTTAGCCTTGGCGCGTGACAGCATCTCGCCGGATTGGTCCAGCCCGAACACCACGCGTCCCGAATCGATGATCAGCGGCCAATATTTGCCGGTGCCGCAGGCTGCGTCCAGGATCCAGGCGCCCGGCGGGGTTAATTCCAGGAAATGGGTGTACATGCGCTGGTGTGTGGGGGCGATAGTGGCGCCCCAATCGTCATCGTAAATCGGCGCCCAGATAATATCGAAGCGCTCGCTGATCGTGCGCCGCATTTGGATGAGCCACTCAGAACGTTGCATGTGAATACCTATGTTGCATGGAATTTAGAAAGACTTAACCACAGATGAACGCAGATAAACGCAGATAAACGCAGATAAGAATCCTAATTATAAAAAATCTGCAGGTAATTTAACAGCTCGATTTCTGAAAAAATATCTGTGTTGATCGGTGTTTATCCGTGGCTGTGTTTTAACCTCTCACTGCGGTGAAGATCAAGTCTTTGTGCTCCGGTGTGGCCGGCTCGCCGGTATAATCCCCGCTGACGGTGACTTCGCGGAAGCCTGCCAGCTGCAGCATGAGCAGCACTTCGCTCTGGAAGTATACGTTTTCGCGCAGCGTGTATTGCGCCTCGGCTACCCGCTGCCCATGCATCCATTTCTCCAGGCGTACTTCCATCAGCTTGTATTGCTCCAGCGGGTCGACGCGCAGGGTGCGGAACCAGCTGCGGATCTCGCCGCCATCGGAGGTGTGCTCGATATCGGGCTGCTCCATCCAGTTCTCAGGCAGCATTATCGCGGTACTCCTTCAGCCACGAACGCCAGTCGCCCGGATCGTTGTACGATGCATAGATGTTTACCAGCAGGACCCCGCCGTCCTCCAGGTGATCGTGAGCGCGCTGCAGCGCCTGCAGGTCATTGTGCCGGCTGCCACCCAGCCCGAACGAGTCGATCATATAGATAGTGCGGTACTTACGCGGCAGCGCGTAGGCGTGCATCGGCTGGGCGTACAGGTTTGCCGACAGGCCTTCGGCAGCGGCTTTACGCCGGCAGTGGGACAGCATGTCCGCCGAGAGATCGACTCCGTCGATATCCACGCCCTCGCGCAGCAGCGGCAGCAAAAGCCGCCCCGTCCCGCAGCCTACATCCAGCACAGGCTGGCCATACTGCTCGATAGCAGCCCGCAGGAAAGGCAGCTGCGGTGTATCTTTGACGAACTCGGCCCAATACTCGGCCATGATGCCGAAATGCCAGGAAAGAGGGGTGTCGTTCATGGGAGGGATTATACATGAAGTATCGACCGCCGACGGCCGACGGCAGATCCCGCGGTAGAGCACCGCCCCGGAGAATAACATCCGGGGCAAGCTCGGGGACTACGCTGCGGACGGAAGATCGGAAGACGGAGGCCCGCCACGCAAATACTTCACCGCGGGATTCATGACCGCAGGCGGAAGGCATAATATTACCCTACGCACGATTGGTGAGCGTCTCCTCTATCCAATTCCCGACAATAATTATCTGGTATAATTTTCTTAGAGATACGCGCAAGGGGGTCCTTGCACGTCTGGAGGCAGGATGTACGTCACAGTCGACCTGCAGCTCGATATCACACGTTTGGATCAGGATACGTATCATTTGGAGATGCAGCTGCGCCTGCCGGGTGATGCAGCCCCGCTTCGATCGCAGCGCAGCCGCCTGGCTTTCGATTTTGAGCGCCTGCAGGCTTTGTTCCGCGACCCCAAATCGTATGGCAGGGCGCTCAGCCAGGCGCTCTTCGACAACCCGGACAACCGCGACTACCTGGTGCAGTCTCGCCGCCTGGCAGCCGAGAGCGGCCTGCCGCTGCGCTTGCTGCTGCAGCTCGACCCGGCTCGCTTCAAGCTCATCGGGATGCGCTGGGAGACCCTGCGCGACCCGCTGGATGGCAGCTGGCTGTTCGGGCAGGAATCGCTGCAGCTGGTTCGCCGCCTGCACTCGCCCGATTGGCCGCCGGGCAATCCGCTGCAGGCTCCCACCGGCGGCGCCCTGGCAGTGATCGGCTGCCCGCAAGACCTGCACGGTCACTCTCCGTGGACGGTTGGGCTGACGGTTGAGGCGGTGGATGCGCGCCAGGAAGCCGGCCTGGCCTCCCTGGCGCTGGCGCACTACCAGACCCATTACCTGGCCGGGCAGCCGGTCGGCCAACACCCGGTGACCCCTGAAAACCTGCAGAGCGCCCTGTGCGACGAGATGGATATCCTGTACCTGGTGTGCCCGGCGGCCCAGCGCCTGAAGCCCGGCGATCAAGGGCTGTACCTGTTTTTGGAAGATGAGTCAGGTGCTCCGCAGGCTTTACCGTCGGAGCGTGTGCTGTCGATCCTGAGTGGCTGCAAAATTCCGCCGTTGATCATCCTGGCTGCGCCGCAGGCCCTGGAGGCGGATGGCAGCTGGCGGCAGAGCGATCCGCTGGGGGCGCTGCGCCGCCTGGTGCCGGGCTTGCTCGAGATAGGGGCGCGCGGTGTGCTGGCCTTCAACGGGGCCGCCAGTCAGGCGATGCTCGCCGAGTTCATGCCGGCTTTCCTGCAATCGCTGCGCGAAAGCGGCGATGCCAACCGCGCCCTGGCGGCTGCCCGGGCATTGGTACGTCACCGCTCGGACGCCTGGACGCCGGCGCTGTTCCTGCGCGAAGTGCAGGGGAACCTGTGGCAGGCAGCTGAAAGCCAGGCGCCGGAAGACACTGCGGCTGCCCCGCAGGCCAACACCTGGCTGGTCTCGGCCAGCCCGGAGCGGGTGAACTGGCTGCAGGCTTTCGCCGCCGGTACCATCCTGTGGGATCGCTCGTTCGGCGAACGGGCCTGGCAGGTGCTGGCGCAGGTACGCCCTGGGGATACGGTCTGCGTGTTCAGCGCCAACCCCGAAGACTGCCTGCTGGGTGTGGGGCGGGTGCTATCGGAGCCTCAGCCGGTCAGCGATTGGGAAGGCGAGCGCCTCTCGGTGCGCCTGGAGCTGCACACCCGGCTGGACAATCCCATTCCAAAGGCCGGCCTGGCAGCTGCCGTACCCAGCCTGGAAATCTTGCGCAGCCCCTTCGCCACTTTCACGCCGGTTACAGCGGAAGAGTGGGCTGCTTTGCGCATAGCCATCGCACGTGATAATCCTGGAGTGCTCTGAGCTGAGAGGAGTTTGGAATGAATCTGGATGATCAAGCACTCCTGCGGGTTGTGTTTCAGGTAGCCCTGAGAGCCAGGGTTAAAGGCAACCATCCTTTTGGCGCCTTGCTGGTGGATGACCAGGGTAATATCCTGATGGAGGCTGAAAATATGGTCGTCACCACCAACGACTGCACGGCGCACGCCGAAACACAGTTGATGCGGGTGGCATCGCAAAAATATGACCGGGAGTATTTGGCAAGCTGCAGCCTGTATGCCAGCACCGAACCTTGCTGCATGTGTTCTGGTGCGATCTTCTGGGGCAATATCGGGCGCGTGGTTTATGGGCTGCGCCATGAGCAGCTATATATACTGACAGGCGGCCCAGCCGCAGATGCGTTGCCCATCTCCTGCCGGGAGATTTTTAGCAGGGGGAATAAGCCGGTTGAAGTGGTCGGCCCTTTATTGGAGGAAGAAGCCGCCCAGGTGCACGCCGGCTTCTGGGTTTAGCCATAAAAAAATTTACACAGATGGACTCTGATGTACAAGGATGAACACAGATAGGTTGAAAATTTCTGTGTTCATCTGCTCTTATCCGAGTTTATCTGTGGTTGTTTTTGTTATTCACCCACCAGGTGTTGACTAACTTCCCATAACTTGCGGGCTGCATCGGCGTCGTAAGCCTGAGAGGCGGCGCGGGTTTGCCTGGATTTGTAGTAATAGCCTCCGCTGGCGCCTTCCACATCCGGCGAGGCAGCCAGGTAGACCGGTGTTTGCGCGCCTTCCTCCGGAGAGATGGAGAACGGGCGGGTGAGCGGCATCGCCCACCGCATGAGCCCCCCGTTATCTTTGGCGAAATTGGTCGCCACGAAACCGGGATGCAGGGCGTTGGCGGTGATTTTCTTGCCTTCCAGGCGGCGTGCCAGCTCGAAGGTGAAGAGCACATTGGCCAGCTTGGAGTTGCTGTATTGGCGCCAGCCGCTGAAGCTGTTCTCCATCTGCAAATCGTCAAAGTTCAGCCGCCCGCCGGCGTGGGCGCCCGAGGAAACATTGATTACCCGGCTGTACCGCCCGTTAGCCCCGGCTTCCAGCAGGGGCAGCAGCTCCTCGGTGAGCAGGAAATAGTGCAGGTGGTTGAGCGCAAAAGTCAGCTCGTAGCCATCCGGAGTCGTCTGGCGCTTCATGAAGAAGCCGCCGGCGTTGTTCACCAGGATATGCAGGCTGCTGTGCTCCAGGCGGTATTCGTCTGCCGCCCGGCGCACCTGCTGAAGAACGGATAAATCGGCCAGGATGATGGAGACTGTCGCAGGCGGGTGACCGTTGCCTGTGGTGGCGATTGCCTGGCGGATGCGCTGCGCGGCTGCGTCTGTGCGCTCGGCATTGCGCCCAATGATGGTAACATTTGCGCCCATGCGGGCCAGCTCCAGGGCGGTGTACTCGCCAATTCCGTTGGAGCCCCCGGTGACCAGGGCGTTCTTACCTTGTAAGGAAAGTTCAGTCATAAATGCGTTATACCTCTTGAGAATTCTTTTCAATAACTATACAATAGCTGTACATTGTACTTGTTATTGCGGGATTGAAGATGAGAGGATTAAGATAATTACAGCCGCGGTTAAATCTAACCACAGATGAGCTCAGATAAGAGCAGATGAACACCGATAGATCTTATTAACCTATCGGTGTTCATCCGGCTTCTTAAAAATCGAGAAGCCATCCGTGTTTATCTGTGGAAAAAATCCCCGGAGGGAAATCTTGCTTCCCTCCGGGGCACGAACTCAGTCAATCAGGGGTTACTGGCAGCCGGGCAGCTTGAAGCTGGCGATGCGCGTCTGCCAACCGGCAACGCTGGAGAGCTGTCCAGCCAGGGTGTAATACTCGTTGACGTACCAGAAGGTGCAATCATCCACCGGGTCGATATTCAGCGAGGTGTAGTCGCCCCAGCGGGAGTTGGTAGTGCGCTGTACGCCGGTGCCGTCGATGATGGTGCCTTCGCCCAGATCCATCTGGCCCAGCGGGGCGCCGGCTGTGCGGCCGGTGAAGCGGATGCCGGGGAAAACGTTCGTCGCATTGGACTACGCTGTAGCCCAGACCCAGGTTGCCGAACTTATCCTGGGCGATGCTGCCCATCCAGCGGTGAACACTGTCGGCGGGTGCGTAAGTACCCTGTTGGTACAGCGAGTACAGGCCGTTGACCCGCCGTACTTCGTACCAGCGCATCCCGGCCATACCAGGCATTGCTTCCACCGATTGGGATGTGACCATCAACTCGTACTTGCCGAAGTTGCGGTAAGCCAGGCGGAAAGTCGGGCGCTGGCGGTAGGACAGGATATCCAGGTACTGGTCGGGATTGGTGATCCCAGGCTGGGGGATGCAGCCGCGGCTAGGGCCACAGGGGAAAGCCGAGTCGAATTCGGCTACCGGTATCTGCTGCACCAGGTTAAGCCAGGCAACCGGTCCCTTGACGCCAGAGTTCCACTTGACATACATCTCGTAGATATTCAAGGCATCGAAGGTGGCGCCGTAGGGGTAGTCGTCGTCCTGCGTGCCAAAAATCGGTACTGGGGAGTGATCGAGCGGCTTTTTATTGCCGTCGATATCGGCCGGCAGCAGGCCGTCGCCGAGCAGTTCCAGCGGTACGATATCGGAATCAAGGAAGAACTGCACTACGCCCACGTTGGCTTCGCCATTGACCATCTTATTCTTCTCAAGGGCGTAAACGCTAATGCCATACCCACCGCCATCTCCAAAGTCGCGAGTGGTCATTATGTACGAGGTGTTCCACACGCTGTATTTCGGATAGTCGGGGAAGTAGTACGTCCCGGGAACGTGAGTATCTTCCTGCGTGACGAATGCGTAGCGGTAGTAAGGCCCGGTCGGATCAGGCGTCTGAGAGATCGCGACGCAATCATAGTAGAACGGGGTACCCCGAGTGGTGAACTGGCTGAGCAGCCAGCGGTCTGCGAACTGATCGTATACTACGATCGGGTCGCCGGAGGGGTCGGTGCAGTCCTGGATGGGGAAACCCGCCCACAGCGCGCCAGTATCCACGGGTCCAAGCAGCAGGTTGCCCTGCTTGTCGTAAACGGCGAATGCCAGGTTCACCATCTCTACATAGTGGTTAGGTCCCACATCGCCGACCGGGTCGGGTGGGTTGACGCGGAAGCCGAACAGGTTGAAATTATCCTGGTTGCTGATGCCTTCAAAGTTGGCATCGCTGGTTAGCGCGGCCAGGCTGTCGGCAGCGGCCATGCTCTTTTGCAGGGCAGCATCGCCGGCGTAGCCCTGGTCTTCGAACTGGATCAGGCTGCGGTCGGGGCGAAAATCGATCGCCTCGGCATTCGGCAGTCCTGCCGCCAGCGGCGCCGGGCGTTTGGCAACATCGCGCAAGGCGGGTGAGATGTCGAAAGCTACGTTGGATTTATAGGTTGGGGTGACATTGATCTTCGGCGTGGAGGCTGCACCGGCGGGGAATACGGCGATCAGCAGGCTGAGGATCAAGATCAGTACGATCAGACGGGGGAAAGCGGTCTTTGTCATAACGTTTCTGTCTCCTAAATTGGCTGGCGTACTAATAGGTTTGGAATTTCGGAATCCTGGGTCCCGGTCGGGTACAGGTGAAACCTCCAATCTTCAAGTGTGCTTGAGGCAGGGAACCCCCGAGGGACAACCCTGGGGGATATTGCTAAACTATTTTACTCTAAAAGGTAGGCAAATGCAAGAAATATTGGCCTTCGAAAGGCCAGGTATTTTCAATGAGAATTCAAATTCGGCCGATTAACCGATCGACGACATCAGCCTGGCGGATGGGCTTGTGGAAGATGGTGTAGGACAAGGGTTTGTTTTTGTAGAGGATAGTGACTTCTCCTTTGGCATTCTCGCAGACGGTGACTTGGGCCTTGCGCAGGGCGTAGTCTGGGCGGTCGGACTGGATTTGGTAAATGACATTGTTAGATTGCACCGTCAGGTTATTGGAGAGGGTGCGGGTTTCCAGGTGGGTGAGGATCAGCTCCAGGTTTTCTGTTTTGAGCAAGGGGCGGTGGGCGTTGTGGCTGCTGCGGGGTATGACGGCAAAGCGGCGGTTGAAATCTTCTCGGAACTCGGGCAGATAGGCATTGCCAGCTTCCATATCCGCAATGCTACGCAAGCGCAGCTCCTTCACCAGGCGGTCTTGCAGGGTTTGGTTGGCCCGTTCGATGCGCCCTTTGGCCTGGGGAGAATTGGCGCAGATGATCTGGATATCCAGTTCCTGCATGGCTCGCCCGAACTGGGTCAGGCCGCTGCTCAGTCCCAAGGGGCGCGGCTGATTGACCCGAAAGATGCCATGTTTGTCACTGTAGAAGGCTACCGGCTTGCCGTAGCGCTCAAAATAATGTCGTGAAGCTTCACAGTAGGCAAAAAAAGTCTCGTCAGGCACAAACCACAACTCCAACAGCTGCCCGGTGGCATCATCGATGTACACCAGCAGCGTGCACTTGGGCCCACGGTCTTCGAACCAGGCATGATCCGAGCCGTCGATCTGAACCAGCTCCCCGAAACATGCCCGCCGCTCTCGCATCTGGTGCTCCGATGGTTTTTTCGCCCGCTTTGGCTTCCATATCTTTTCTTCGATCATCAGGCGTCGGACACTCTCATCTGATAGCTTCAGCCCATGCACTTCCACCAGCTTCTCATGCGCCAGGGTCGGCCCAAAATCCTTGTACTTCTCTTTGATTAGGTCCAACGCTTGCTGCGCCACCTCCGCTTTCAACT
This sequence comes from uncultured Chloroflexia bacterium, assembly GCA_963744375.1. Classification (GTDB taxonomy): domain Bacteria; phylum Chloroflexota; class Anaerolineae; order Anaerolineales; family UBA4823; genus CTSoil-045. The sequence continues at coordinate 495,273 of CAVUTH010000005.1, forward strand.
GATGGTTGCTCGGCTTCCCTCGCCTGGCACTGATCAGCCCTTTGGCTCCTCGGGCTTTGTAGGCCCGATATAGCCGTTTGATCTGCCGCACACTTAACTTCAGCATCCCGGCTGCTTCTTTCTGCGTCAATCGTTTTTCCTTAAGCCGTTGCATTACTTCAAATCGGGTTATCTCATTGATAAAAGCATTAATTCATGGATTGACAGGATATTAAGATATAAGCTAATATTATCAGGATATATTAGGGAATTAATATCATATTTATCGTATAGGGCGGAGTGTCACTCGCCTGGGAGGCTTATATTCGTCGATAACACTTTATCAATGACATCTCACAGCCTTTTGGGGCAGGAATGCTCCATCAACCTATAACTCATCAATACCCTGAGGTGATTAACAACATGAATACAAAGAACTCTCTAGCACTTGGCAAGGTTTGGAACGCGTTTACTATCCTGGCCATCCTGGCCTCCCTGGTGTTGGCAACGGCGCAGCCGCAGTCGCCTGCCCGGGCGGCGGTCACCGTCTCATTCGGGGCGGCGGCAACATACACCGGCAGTGCTGCAACCTATACAACCGTGGTTGCTGATTTCAACAATGATGGCTTGAAGGATGTCGCCACAGCCCATTGGTTAAATCCCACAGGAGCGATCAATGTCCGGCTGGGTCAGGCTGCTCCAGCAGGGACTTTTGGCCCCTCCACCAGCTACTCATCCGGTGGTAATCGGGCGTGGGGTCTGTCGGCGGCCGATTTCAACCTGGATGGCCGGCAGGACCTGGTAGCTACCAACGAGCAAAGTAACACTGTTGCCATGCTGCTTTCCACTGCTCCCGGCGTCTTTGGCGGAGCGAGCACGATCAGCACAGGGGCCGGTTCGGTGCCTTATGGCATCCTGGCGCGCGATCTGGATGGCGATGGAAAACCGGATTTTGTCACCGCCAATGGTTCTGACCTCGGTTTCCATAAGGGGTTGGGGAACGGATTGTTCAACGCCAAGGTGAGCTATAGTTCAGGCGGAGCTGACTTGATCAACATCGCCAGCGCCGATTTTAATGGCGATAGCCGCCCCGACCTGGCGGTATCCAACCGGAACAGCAATGGACTTGGTACGGTTGGTGTGCTGATCAATAATGGCGTTGGGGGTTTCTTCGCTGGGGTCCCATACAGCACGGGCGGTTACGGGCACGTTTTCGTCGCCACCGGCGATTTTAACAACGATGGTAGGGTTGATCTGGTGTCGGCGAACAGCACGAGCCCCGGCGGTACAAGCAACACCCTCAAAGTATTCCCCGGTAACGGGAACGGCACATTTAGCACCGCGCTAGCGACTTTTTCTGCCGGCGGCACCAGCCCGCAGTCGATCGCCGTTGGCGATTACGACCTGGATGGCAAAGCCGACCTGGCAGTCAGCTACGACGGTAGTAATAATATCGTCATCCATCGCGGCAACGGCAACGGCACCTTCCAGCCGGGATTAGGCTTCAACTCCGGCACTACCGGGTCTCGCTCGGTGGTGGCTGCCCTGTTAACGGTGACAACATGCTCGACCTGGTGCTGGGAGATTATGACCTCAACGGCTTCAAGGTCCTGCTCAATACCGGCGATATTACCGCGCCGTCTATAACCGGAAGCCGTACACCCTTGGCTAACGGATTCGGCTGGAACAGCTCGAACGTAACGGTGAACTTCACCTGCACCGATGCTGGCTCCGGTGTAGCCAGTGTCACGCCGGCTACTGTCTTGAGCAGCAACGGCGCCGGCCAGTCGGTCACCGGAACTTGCACCGATAACGCCGGGTTACAATCCTCGACCACAGTCAGTGGGATCAACATCGATAAGACGCCTCCCACGATCTTCGGCGCAACAACCACCAGCCCGATCTACAATGGCTGGTTCAACGGTGATGTCAGCGTCGCCTGGACCTGCTCGGATGCACTATCCGGAATTAATGGCAGCTGCCCCGCCCCGTACCTGGTGACCGGCGAAGGCGCTAACCTGGCGGCGACGGCCTCGGTTTCCGACAAGGCCAACAACGCCGTCGTAACCTTCCTGACGCCCATCAAGATCGACCGCACGCCACCCAACACAGCCATCAATGCCCCGGGAACATGGAATAACACAGATGTGAACGTGATACTGACCCCGGCTGATCCGCTCTCGGGTGTCGCCTTCACATACTACACGATTAATAGTGGCTCGCCGCAATCTGGCAGCAGCTTCACTCTTTCTGCAGAAGGCACTTACGATATCGAATACTGGTCAGTTGATAATGTTGGAAATATCGAAGTCCCACATACTGCCCAGGTGCATATCGATTTGACCGATCCGACCATCACGCATAGCCAGTTACCGCTGCCTAACCTCAATAACTGGAATAACACTGATGTTGATGTGACTTTCCTCTGCGGTGATAATCTATCCGGCGTCGCCAGCTGCGGGCCGGACCAGACCACCAGCAGTGAAGGAGCTCCTGTTTCTGTTGTAGGCACTGCGGTGGATCATGCCGGGAACTCGGTGGTAGATACTGCTAAAATGCATATCGACCTGACGCCGCCGATCATCGACGCAGCTCCCGACCGGGCAGCCAACGCCAATAACTGGTACAACGACGATGTGCTGGTGAGCTTTACCTGCGACGACACCTTGTCCGGCATCGCATCCTGCCCAATTTCGCAATCATTGGGCGAAGGCGCCAACCAGAGCGCCGGCGGCACTGCCACCGACGCGGCTGATAACAGCGCCTACGATGAAGTCGCTGGGATCAACATCGACAAGACCCAGCCCAGCCTGACAGCCTCGGTTCTGACCCCGGAAAGCGCTCCCGGCTGGTATAACACCCCGGTGGACGTGCAGTGGTTGTGCAGCGATGCGCTATCCGGCATCGACGGCGCCTGCCCGGCTAACAGCACTGTCAGCGGCGAAGGCATGAACCTGGGCACGGGCGCTTCGGTGGCCGACCTGGCCGGCAATATCGCCAATGCCAGCGTCATGGGCTTGAACATCGACCAGACTCCCCCCACGCTCAACTACACCCTGGAGGCAGGCGGGAACCCGTACTTCCAGGGCGCCTGGAGCAAGCAGGATGTCACCGTCACCTTCGCCTGCGACGACGGCCTGTCGGGCGTGGCTGGCTTCAGTGTGCCACAGCCTGTGACTACGGAAGGCGCAGGGCAGTCGGTGGCCGGTACGTGTACGGATAACGCCGGCAATGTGACCAACCTATCCGTCGACAATATCAATATCGACAAGACCGCACCCGTCATCCAATACAGCAGCCGCACTGCCCCCAATGGCAATGGCTGGAACAATGCCGCCGTAGCGGTCGATTGGACCTGCTCGGATGCCCTGTCCGGCGCGGTTTCGCCCACGGCAACTGTATCCATCAGCGCTGAAGGCGCTAACCAGATGGCGGATGGCCTGTGCACCGACCTGGCCGGCAACACCGCTGGCGATACCCAGGTGGGGATCAACATCGACACAACTGCCCCCTCACTGAGCCCCAGCGTCAGCCCCAACCCGGTGCTGCGCAACAGTACAGCCACGGCCTCGCCCAACGCCAGTGACGCCCTCTCCGGCGTAGACTTCGAGGCTTGCGGGCCGGTGGATACCAGCAACGCGGGCAGTTACTCGGTGAACTGCTCGGCTCTCGACCTGGCGGGTAACAGTGCCAATGCATCGGTAAGCTACGACGTTGCTACCTGCTCTGCAGGCAGCTACTTCAACTCTCAGAGCGCTTCCTGCCTGCCAGCTGACCCGGGCTACTATGTGCCCGCGGCCGACATGGACCAGCAGGAGGCCTGTAATGCGGGCTTCTTCTCGGCCAATTCGGGATCGGTATCCTGCACCCCCGCGCCGCTGGGTTACTACGTCTTCGAAGAGGCTGCAACTGCACCCACTGCTTGCCCGGCCGGTAAATACGCCCCGGTAATCGGGATGTATAGCTGCATTAATGCCCAACCTGGCCACTTCGTAGCCAACACTGGCAGCAGCACGCAGGAGATGTGCCCGGCAGGCACCTTCTCAGCTACCGCGGGCTCTTCCTCCTGCACCGACGCGCCGGCGGGATCGTTCGTTGATACTGACGGAGCTACCTCGGCAGAGCTGTGCCCGCTGGGTACTTACTCGGCTGTGGAAGGCTCAATCGCCTGCACGGATGCACCTGCCGGTTCCTATGTGGGCTCGTTTGGCGCGACGGAAGCGACCGCCTGCTCGGTGGGCACCTTCAGCACTAACCCCGGCTCGGCCAGCTGCGACCCGGCGCCTGCCGGCTACTACATCAATGTCACCGGAGCTGTTGCTCCCATCATGTGCCCGGCTGGAAGCTTCTCGGCCAATCCCGGCTCGTCCTCCTGCACCCTGGCACCCGCCGGCTCCTTCGTAGCTGACCCCGGCTCGACCGAGGCGCTGCTCTGCCCGCTGGGCCAATTCTCGGCCGCGGCAGGCGCCCTCGCCTGTACCCCGGCGCCTGCCGGCAGCTACGTGGATACCCATGGCGCGACCGCTGCCAGCGAATGCTCGGTTGGCTACTTCACCGCCCTTCCAGGCACAGCTTTCTGTGATCCGGCAGCACCCGGCCAGTACATCCCCACCACAGGCAGCACAGCCCCGCTAACCTGCCTGGCCGGAACCTTCTCGGCCGCCTTTGGTTCGGCCTCCTGCACGCCTGCACCGTATGGTTACTTCGTAGCCCTCGCGGGCCAATCGCAGGCCTCTGCCTGCCTTGCCGGTATGTACTCGCCGGTGACAGGGGCGGTCTCCTGCCTGCTGGCCGATGCGGGCTACTTCGTCGGTGGGATTGCCTCCATCGACCAGAATGCCTGTTCACCAGGCTACTTCAGTGCAATGCTCGGCCAAATCTCATGTGATGCGGCTACGCCCGGCCACTTTGTCGCCTCGAGTGCCTCCGTCCAGGAGTTCGCCTGCGCACCAGGCTCTTACCAGCCAAACTCGGCGCAGACCTCCTGCCTGTTGGCTGATCCGGGTTACTTCGTACCGACAGCCGGCGAGGTCGCCCAGACCCTATGCCGCGGTGGGCTTTACCTCGGAAGTCGGCGCAACCGCCTGCCACCCGATCGACAGCACGCCGCCCACTGCCAGCCCAACTCAATCTCCGGCGGCCAATGGCGCCGGCTGGAACAATACAGATGTCACCGTGGACTGGAACTGGACAGATGACGCTGATGGATTGGGGATCGACCCGGCCAACTGCACGATGAGTAGCGTTTCCTCCGGTGAAGGCCTTCTGACCCTCAACGCCACCTGCAAGGACCTGGCGGGCAATGAAGGCACAGCTTCCTACAATGTGATGGTGGATAAGACGGCGCCTTCCCTGTCGCCTTCGGTCAGTCCCAACCCGGTCATCCTGGGCGGGACGGCAACCGCTTCCGCCAACGCAACCGATGGCGGCTCGGGCATCGCTTCGGAAAGCTGCGGCACGCTGGATACCGGCTCGGTGGGCGTCAAGACGGTCACCTGCAGCGCCACCGACCTCGCCGGCAACACTGCCAGCGCCATGACCACCTACAGCGTGATGTACAACTTCTTCGGCTTCTTCCAGCCGGTCGATAACGCCCCCACCATCAATCAGGTCACTGCTGGGCGTGCTATTCCGGTCAAGTTCAGCCTGAGTGGCTACCAGGGCATGAATATCTTTGCCCCCGGCTACCCCACTTCGCAATCGGTGAACTGCGCCACAGGGGTGACGGTTGACGATATCGAAACCACCGTCACTGCCGGCAGCAGCAGCCTGAACTACGACGCGACCAGCGGGCAATACAACTATGTCTGGAAGACGGAGAAGTCCTGGGCGGGCACCTGCCGCCAGCTGAATGTCAAGCTGGCCGACGGCAGCGTTCGAACGGCGCTGTTCAAGTTCAAGTAGGGATCACTAAGGTACTGAAACCACTGAAGTGACTGAATGAAAGCCTCCCCCCGGTGTCGATACACTGGGGGGATTTTCGTTGTAATGCTGAGTGCAGATCAGAACCTCGTCACGATGCGTCGCAAGGTCCTGGAAAGCTTGCCTCCGGGGCGTCGTGGCGGATACTGCTTGCCTGTCCTGCCAAGGGCTGCTGCGAAAATCCCTGACAACAGGTATGAACAGGGATACCCCGCACACCGAAAGCGGCGCCTGATCGGGTTCGGCCGGTTGCGGGTCGAGGTTAGCGTGGCTCTGGTCGGCATCGGCGTGAGGGTAGGGGTGAGCGTTGCAGTCGCCGGAATTGCAGTGGGCTGCATGGCGGGTTTGCCGTTGCCTTCCCACAGCAGCGCTACCAGCGCCCAGGTGTCTTCATCTCCCAGGCGACCCGGTTCCTGCGGCGGGTGGGTGGTTTCCAGGTAGTCAAACAGCTGCTGCGGGGTATGGTAGCCGGGCAGGGCATCCCCCTCGGCCATGACTGCCGGCACCACGGTGGGGATATAAAAGCCCTCATCTTTGGGGCGCCCAGCGTGGCAGCCGCGCCCCCAGCAGTTCTGGTGTTCTTCTTCCCACACGCCACGGAAGGCGTCGGTCAGCCCCTGTCCGAGGTCGCCGTGACAGGGCATGCAGTGGTGATAGTAAATGGTGGCACCCAGCTCCTGCGGGCTGGGGTTTTCCGGCAGGACGGGGGTGGCCAGGGGTCGTAGGTGGGGGTGGGCAGGCGGGACCGACCCGGCAGCCCAGGCCGGAGTTGGCAGCAGGATTGCGATGGCCAGCAATCCGGCAGCTACTGGGAAGTCCACAGCAGGATGTGAATTATTCGCATAGCCACTACGTGCTCTTCAAGGGCATGTATATTATTATAGCCCTGATCGTGAGCCAGGGACAAGCTGCTCAACCATCCGACTTCGGGGGTATTAATGATAAACAGGAATTAAATTGCAGTAATAGGATAATTAAGGTCGTAAAAATAGGGTTGACAAATTCTTCCCTCCTCAGTAAAGTTATTATGCTAATACAGCACTCGTTGGTCGATAGCAGCTCAAGCTGCGATCCAGCGACTACCTGTTCCAGAGGCGCCGGGTGCCGCTCGACACCCATCCAGGATGACTGACTCCTGATTGTATAACGCCTTCTGGCGAGCTCATCTCTCCTTCAAGCTAACTCCGCTCGAAAAACAGCCGATCTGCTTCGATTCCCGAAAGGAGGTAGTGTGTATTTGGTTTCCCTGTCTGATAGCCGGTCAGGCGCTCGCAGCCTGGCCGGTAACTGCCAACATTCAACTTGCTAATTAAAATCTGTTCCGTTGGAGGAAAACACGATGAATACCCGATTTAAGCTGTTCCGAATATCTGCCGTGTTGCTTATCCTGGTCGGTATGAGCGCTTATCCCTGCGCTGGCAACCGATGGCAACCTTCCCGGCGGTACTTCCATCTCAGTGGATATCATTGCCCCTCCCGATGGTACGCTGGTCGCTTATCCACCCGGGGATGTCGCTTTGAGCGGCACCGCCGCGGTGGGTCAGGGGCTGCCCCTGCCCAACTCGGCAATCGTGTATGTGGCGGATGTCTCTGGCAGCACGGCTGCCCTGGTGGGCTGTGGCGGCAATCCTAACGGTGATGCCGATACCAACTCGATCCTGGATTGTGAGATCGCCGCGGCCAGCTCGTTGAATGCAACTGCCGCCGGCCTGGGGACCGTGGGCGATGTCGGCCTGGCTGCGTTTGGCGCAAGCAGTGCGGCTGCCGATGTCCAGCCGGCGGGCGGCGACCAGAGCCTGACGGCTCCGGATGCCGATCATAACGTGGTTGGCGGTTTCGACATGGATGAAGCCCTGAACTCGCTGAACTACGGCGCCGTAAATATGTTCACCGCCAAAGCCGTCGGAAGCGGCAGCACAAACTTTGCCGCCGGACTCTCATCGGCGGTTGGCATCGCTGCCGCCAGTACCAAGCCAAACCGGATGATCATCTTCATGTCTGATGGCCAGGCTAACACCGGCGCCGATGTCGGCACTGTGGTTGTGCCTGCGGACGTGACGATCTTCACCTTCGCCGTTGGCGCCGGCTCAAGCTGTTCCGCCGATCCCCAGGGCCTGGGAAGCCTGGATGAGATTTCCAGTATGGGCAGCGGAGCCGGATACTGCACCCCGGTCACCGATGTCGCCAGCCTGCCCAATATCCTGCCGAGTGTAATCCAATCCGAGCTGACCAGCCTGGGCCTGAGCGTGGATGGTGGGGCGGAGATCGATATCTCTTCCTCCGCTGCACCCGCCTTGCCGCAGAACGGTTCGATCTCGGTCAATTGGAATTACAACCTGCCCGGTTTGATGCCTGGGATCCACAACCTGTGCGTCACAGCATACGGCAGTGATATGGGCGGCGCAGGCAGTGTGACCGAATGCATCAACGTCACAGTCGCCGATATCGCCCTGGCGCCGGACCAGGCAACCAACGAGCTGGGTACTCCTGGTCAGCAGCATGCCGTCACGGCCACAGTAGCAGCCGGTGCGGATGGCGGTGTGGCTAATGTCCTGGTCGGGTTCGAGATCCTTTCGGGTCCGAACGCCGGCGCATCCGGGTCCGGATCCACTGATGTCCTGGGAGAGGTTGACTTTTCCTACACCGCCACCCAGGGGCTGGCAGGTCTGGGTACCGATACCATTGAAGCCTGCTTTACCGACGATCTGGGCGTGGAGGTTTGCGACACAGCAACCAAGCTGTGGCAGGATACCACTCCGCCCGTCGTGGCCTGCGTCGAGACAACCAACCCACACGGCGGCACAATTCCTCCCGGGAAAAATCCGGACGGCTTCTTTGATCTGACTGCCATCGATGCTGTTGATCCCGATCCGCAGATCTACGTCGTGGATACGGGAAGCGGCACTGTCTTCGGGCCATTCCCGAGCGGCACGAAGATCAAGTACACCGAAGCTCCCGGCGGCACCCCCGATATTAAGCCAATGGGCAGCACCAACGGCCGGGCGGAGGCAATCGACTGGCACATTACCGGCACCGGCGATGCGGCGATCTACGCAGTAGATGCTTCGGGCAACCAGTCCTCCAATACCATGTGCCTGGTGCCCCCGCCGCCAATGTAATAACTTGAGCTGACGGTCTGGTTTACCGGTTTGACCCCCGGTCCATTCGTCTGGACCGGGGTTTTTTTTCAAATCGCCTCGTGAATTAATGTTTGTTGGAAGTTAAACAGGAGTAAATAGGCAATTAGAGTTGTCTAAAACACTTGACTCGGCCCTGTAAATTCTATATTGTATGATTAATACTCATTGGCGGTCGTATGACCAGTGCCAATACCGGCAGCGATTATTCACCGTCGCACGCCTGTTCGGGAGATTAGCGGAGGCAATCACTGCCAGCCTGTTCCCGATGGGTACCACCCGCACAACCCACCCTGATCTCCCCACCAGCATCGCACTTCTCGGCTCAAGCGGGCAAGCTGATTTTAATTTGGGAAGGAGGTGATTTACTTCGACTTGAAAATGCCCGGTGCCCGGCAGGGCACGGCACGCCGGGAATTAAGCTGACAGCCCAAGGTGGAAATCGAGTCGAAACTTGTATAGGAGGAAAATCTCATGACTACCCGATCCAAACTGATACGGTTAACCGCAGTCCTGGGTATCCTGGTCGGAATGAGCAGTATACCTGCACTTGCAACCGACGGCAACCTGCCTGGCGGCACCTCCATCTCGGTGGATATCGACCCATCGTTGGATGGCACATTCTTTGCCTACCCGCCCGGTGATATCGCCATGAGCGGAACAGCCTCGGTGGGAGAGGGGCTGCCGCAACCCGATACCTTGATCGTGTACGTTGCGGATGTCTCCGGCAGCACCCAGCTTCCGGGAGGCGCGTGCGGAAATCCGAACGGAGATGCGTATGTCAACTCTGTCTTGGATTGCGAGATCATGGCCGCTAAAGCCTTAAATACCTCCGCCATCGCCCTGGGAACCGTGGGTGAAGTCGGGCTGGGGATATTTGGCGAAGGCGGCAACCAGGCCGATGTGCAGCCGCTGGCAGGCAATCAGATCCTGACAGCACCGGGCGCCGACCTGGGGGGTGCTGTTGGAGTGGATATGGATGAGGTGCTCAACTCTCTCCAGCTTGGTGGCATTAACCAGTTCACCGCAAAAGTGGTCGGCGGCAACAGCACCAATTTCGCTGCCGGGTTGACCTCTGCAGTGGGCATTGTAACTGCCAGCGCCAAGCCCAGCAGGATGATCGTCTTCATGTCCGACGGGCAGGCTAACGACGGCGCGGATATCAGCACCGTGGTGGTCCCGGCGGATGTGACCATCTATACCTTTGCAGTAGGCTCCGGTTCTACCTGCTCTGGCGATCCGGTCGGGCTGGGCAGCCTTGACGAGATGGCTGATATGGGCAATGGCCAGGGCTACTGCACGCCGGTCACCGATCCGGCTGCACTACCGGACATCCTACCGGGCGTGATCAATGCGCAGCTGACCGGCCTGGGGCTGAGCGTCGACGGTGGTGCGGAGATCGATATCTCCGGCACTGCGCTGCCGGCGCTGCCTCAAATCGGACCCGCTTCGGTTACCTGGAGCTATAACCTGCTCGGTCAGCTGCCGGGGATCTATGATCTGTGTGTCACGGCATACGGCAGCGATGCGGGCGGGACCGGCGATGTGACCGAATGTGTCACGGTTACCGTGGCGGATATCAACCTGGCGCCGGTAGCAGCCACCAACGAGCTGGGTACCCCTGGGCAGACGCACAGCGTGACTGCCACGGTGGCTGCGGGAATGGATGGTGGCGTTGCTGGTGTTCTGGTAGGGTTTGAAATCCTCACAGGTCCGAACGCCGGCGCAGTCGGTTCAGGATCTACGGATGCCCTGGGTGAAGTTGACTTCGCGTATACCGCCACACAGGGGCTGGCAGGCCTGGGTACCGATACCATCGAAGCCTGCTTTACCGACGATCTGGGTGTGGAGGTTTGCGACACCGCTACCAAGCTGTGGCAGGATACCACCCCGCCGGTTGTGGCTTGCGACCAGACCACCAACCCGCACGGAAAAACTATCCCACCGGGAGTGAACCCAGACGGCTTCTTCGTCCTGACCGCTGTGGATGCCGTCGATCCCAATCCGCAGATCTACATCCTGGATACAGGCAGCAACACGGTGTTTGGTCCATTTGCCAGCGGTACTCAGATAAAGTACACTGAATCGCCCGACGGGATGCCGGAGATCAAACCCATGGGCAGCGCCAACGGCAAAGCCGGTGCGATCGCCTGGCATATCATCGGAACCGGCGACGCGGCGATCTATGCGGTAGATTTCTCGGGCAACCAGTCATCCAATACCATGTGCCTGGTGCCTCCTCCGCCGATGTAGCCAATAGTAAGTGAAACCGGTGCTTTAAAAAATCCCCGGCCTGGATTTCCAGGTCGGGGATTTTTATTGTTTGCAGAGAGTTGCTTCACGATTTGCCCAGGGTCACCTGCAGCTCGATCCGGCTGTCCTGGCGTATCACTTCCAGGGTAACCAGCTCGCCCGGCTTGAACTGGAACAAGGCGTTGATATATGAGTTGGTATCGTCCAGGGTGATCTCGCCAATGCGGGTGATAATATCGTTCTGCTGCAAGCCGGCCTGTTCGGCGGGGCTGCCGGCGGTGATGTTGGTGATATAAGCACCCCATTCTACCGGCAGGCGGTACATCCTGGCGATGTTGGGGGTGATGGGCTGGTACTGCACGCCCAGGTAGGGGCGAGAGAAGCGCCCGGTGGTGATGATCTGCCCGGCGACGGCCTGCGCCGTACTGGCCGGGATGGCAAAGCCCAGCCCTTCGGCTACGCGTGGTCGTGCCGCGAACTACCAGGGTGTTGATGCCGATCACTTCGCCGGCCAGGTTGACCAGCGGTCCGCCGGAGTTGCCCTGGTTGATGGCCGCATCGGTCTGGATCAGGTCTTCGATATTGTAGCCATCGCCGGTGTCGATCGAGCGCCCGGTGGCGCTGATCACACCCACAGTGACCGAGTTCTTGAAATCGCCCAGCGGCGAGCCGATGGCGATCACCGTCTCACCCGGGTCCAGGGCTTCCGAGTTGCCCAGCACCGCTACCGCCGGGGCAGCCCCATCCGTCTTGAGCACCGCCAGGTCGGCGTAAATATCCGTGCCCACCAGGCTGGCCTGCTGCTGGGTGCCGTCCGCCAGGATGATCCACAGATCGGTGGCGCCTTCCACTACGTGGTTATTGGTCAGCACATAGCCCTGCTCGGAGATGAACACCCCGCTGCCGCTGGACTGCCCCGAGCCGGTCGGACCCCAAAAAGTCATCTGCCCGGGCACCGTACCGACGACGGTGACCACTGCCGGCCCAACCTGCTGCACCACCTGGGTAATCGAGGACTGCACATCGGTGCTGTCCACAAACAGGCCGGCTGCCGCTTCATTCTCCGCTGCGGTTGGCAGCGCAGTAGCAGTGGGCTCCAAAACGGCGGCTTCGTTCAGTTCAGCGGCATTCTCCCAGCGGTATACCAGCCAGGCGCCGCCGGCCGCCCCGGTCAGCGCGGCACACCCGGCGACAAAAATGACGAGAAAAAGGTAAAAGATTTGTTTGGTAGACATATCAATCTCCGTCAAGGATGGAAATCCATCCTGAAAATCCTGTATATCCCAGTGAGGATGCCAATAGCATAACCCAAGTATACAGGGCGGAGATTTAGAGATTGTTAAGAACTTGTTGGGAGATGATTATATTTATCTCTCGCCAAGCCGCAAAGAACGCAAAGGATTATTAAATACATCATTGCGGTCTTTGCTGCGGCGCAGGATCCTGGGTGATCTCGCCAGGGGGTGAGAATATTATTCCCCGATCAATTTGAAGCGCTGGACGGTTTCTTCCGGCACGCCCACTACGAGCTGCTGCGGCAGGTTATCCCAGTCAACATCCTGGCGGGTGGTCAGGATGACCTCTCCCAATGGGCTGTAGACCATCACGTACAGGTCCGGCAGCGAGTTCGAGCTTCCACAGCGGCAGGTCTTCCTCGTCGTTGTAGGCCTCCGACTCGTAGGCAATGCGCACCTCGCCCTTTTCGTCGGTCACGCCAGTGCCGAGGAAATCGTCCATGCTGTGCTCGTCGCGGTCGTATAAAGCCACTTTCACGCCTGGGAGAGGGATTTCAGGCGTTTCGGCAACCACCAGAGCTATGCGTGTAGCCAGTATCATGGATATGACTAATCCTTCTCGCTTCTGTCTCCCCTTATCCATTGCCAGATCAATCGCAACACAATGAACACTGTAAGCACCATCGAGAAGACGAAGGCGATGTAAGAAATATCGTAAATAAAGCCCCAGATCTCATCGACCGGGTCGGCGAAGGAAATTGCTGCCGTGGCGATAGCCGAGCCGATCAGCATACCCATCAGCAGGATGGCGATGACCACCTGCCGCCCGAAACGCCCCAGCTTGTCCACTTCCTTGGCCACTTCCGAGGTATCCACGGTGACCTCCAGGCGGCCTTTCTTGTACATACTCAGCCACTTGGTGGTCGCCATTGATAGGTCTGGGATCTGCTTGACCAGCTCGCGCCCGGCCAGCAGCAGCTGCTTGCGGCCTTCTTCGATGACCCGCTCGGCGGTGATGACCTGCATGGCCTGTTCCTGGATGATCTGCACGCCTTCCGCCAGCATACCGCCTTCAGGAGCCAGGGCCGTGGCGATGGCCTCGGCCTGCATCAGCGCCTTGATCGCCATGGTCAGGTTGGGGTTGAGGCGCAGGCCGTGCTCGCGCAGCAGGTTGAGCATGGTGCTGACGATCTCGCCGAAGCCGGCGGTCGTCCCGGCGTAGAAGTAACGCCCCACGGTGCGCTCAAAATCGCGGAAGTAAGCCTTCTCGTCGACATTCTTAATAAACGGCACACTCATGTTCTTCATGATCTGCGCCATGCCCGGGATATCCACCTGGCGGATGGCGATCAGCAGCTGAATCAGGTTGATGCGCTGCTGCAGGTCCAGCTCGCCGACCATGCCGGTATCCAGGAAGGTGACATCGCCGGTCTGCAGGTTGACCAGCACGTTGCCCGGGTGCGGGTCGGCGTGGAAGAAACCGTCGATCAGCAGCATCTTGACCAGGGCGCGCAGGGCCGTAGAAGCGATCTCTTTGCGGTCCAATCCGGCAGCTTCGACCGCCTCGACGTTGCTGATCTTGACACCCTGGACGAATTCCAGCGTCAGCACCTTAGCGGTGGACAGGTTGTTGTACACCTTGGGCACGTGCGCTTTTTCGATCGTCGTCAGGTTCTTTTCCAGGCGCATGGCGTTGTAGGCTTCGCCGTTGTAGTTCAGCTCGCGCAGCACACTGCCGCCAAATTCCTCCAGCATGCCTTCCAGGTCGATCGAGCGGGCGGCCTCCGAGCGGGCAGCCACGACCCGGGCTGCGTTTTGCATAATGCCGATGTCGGCCTTCATCTGGTTCTGGATGTACGGGCGCTGCACCTTGATGGCTACTTTGGTGCCATCCGGCAGGGCGGCGCGGTGCACCTGGGCGGTGGAAGCAGCGGCAAACGGCTCGGGCTCGAAGCTGGCGTACAGATCTTCGGGGTAGGCGTTGAGCTCCTCGAAGATCACTTCGCGCACCTGCTCGGCGGGGAAGGGCGGCACCGAGCTCTGCAGCTTCACCAGCTCGACCTGCCATTCCGGCGGGATGGCGGACGACTGGCTGGAGATGATCTGGCCCATCTTGACATACGTCGGCCCGAGCTCCTCCAGCATCATGCGCACTTTCACCGGCGTGGGGATCGGTTCGATGGACTTGGGCACGCCCCATACCCAGCGCTGCATCATGCGGTGAAAATCGCCGACGAAATCCCAGCGGTCGTAGACGGCAATATCCCAGGCGTAGCGGGTGAGCACATTGTAGACCTGCTGCAGGCGCAGGTTTTCGCGAAACTTGTCGAGGGTGGTGCGCTTCATGCCTGGCCTCCTGGCGTATCGGAATCAAGGGTGGCGAGGTCTTCTTCATCCAGCGGGGGCAGATCGATGGGGGCGGCAATCTCCGACTCCAGCAGCTCGCCGCTATCCGGGGGTTCTTCAGCCGCAGCCAGGGCTTCGCTGGCCTGGATCGTCTCCAGGGCGGCTTTGGCTGCCTGCACCTCCTCGATAGACTGTGTTTCCACATCCTGCCTGACGGTTGCCTGTGTCATCCCGGCCATGGTTTGGAGGGGGGTGACGCTCTGCTTGCGGATCTGTTCTCGAATCTCGGCATCTTCTTCAGAGACGATGGGCGGAGTCACGCCCAGCAGGTTTTCCAGTGCGCTGGTGAGCAGCCCGAGCAGCAGACCGGCGACCAGCGCCCACAGGAAGCCATCCACGGCGAAGCGCGCCGGCAGCAGCCACTTGAGCAGGTAGAGCAGGGCGGTATTGATCACGATCACCAGCAGGCCATACGTGGCGAAGAACAGCTGCGCCGTCAGGAACAGCAGCAGCGGCTTGATGAAGGCATTGAGCACGCCCAGCACCGCCGCAGAGATCAACACCGAGACCAGGGTCTTATCGACAAAATATATCTTGGGGATCAGGAGTGCGATTAACAGCAACGCCACCGCGTTGACCAGGATGCGCATTAACAGGATTTTCCAATTGAATTGGCGAATGAAGGAAAATTGTTTTTTCACAAAGCCGCCTCCGGCGTGTGGGATGGGAGATGGAATAATTATAACAGACGGACGACGAAGACGGAGGACGGAAGACGGAAGACGGAGGACGGAAGACGGAAGACGGAGGACGAACGATCCCAGCCCTGGTCGGGCTGGACCAGGGTCGCTTGCCGACCGAATACGGAGGATGGCGATTGCTCGGTCATCCGTCCGCGGTCTTCGGTCGACTTTTTCCGTAACGCTTTTCGTAACGATTTCATCACGTTAGCCGTGTAAAATAGGGGCGTGAAATCCGATATAGACGATAAAGTTACTGCCGAAAACCCCTCTCGGGTGCTGCGGGTCGCTCGCGTACTCGGCCTGCTCTTCATGCTGGCCTGCGTGGCGGTATTCACTGCAAGTATCGCCTTGTTTAAGGCTTTTGCCGCTGCCCATCCCAAGGAACTCACGATCTGGGGTTGGTCCCCGGCGCAGATGGATGAAGTATTTGGGAGGTTTGGACTTTCTTTCCAGTGGTGGGTAGACTGGAACCTGGTGTCGGCTATCGTTTTTGCCATCCTGGTCTGTGGACTTGGATTTTTTCTCTATTTCAAGAAGAAAGATGATTGGTTCAGTCTCTATATTTCGGTTGCCTTCGTCCTGTTTGGGTCTTTTGCCAACCTCCCGGAAAGTGCATTGGCGGGCACTTACCCGGCTCTTAAGCCCATCCTGACACCCTTGGGAGTTATTGCCTGGGTGGGGTTGCTGCTGATCTTTTATGGCTTCCCGGATGGAAAATTTATTCCAGGTTGGATGCGTTGGGCGGCGGCAGCGCTGGCGGTGGCCTTTTTGATCGACATTCTCGTATTCAGTGGCGACTCTCCACCGGCTCCCTTAGCCCTGGTCATGCTGGCAGCGCTGCTGGCTGCGCCGGTTGGCCAGGTGATCCGTTACCGCAAGTACTCCACACCAATCCAGCGCCAGCAGACCAAATGGGTGATGATTTCATTGGTAATCATCGTGTTTGTGGGCCTGCTCCCAGGTTTTCTCGGATTATTATCCCCCTTGATGTCCAGCCCTGATTCACCCCTGGTAATATTTTTTGCGATCATGAGCAGCTCGACTGGGCTCATCATGGGTCTGTTCCCCTTAGCGATCACCTTTGCCATCTTCCGCTACCGTCTGTGGGACGTGGATGTGCTCATCCGCCGCACCCTGGTCTACGGCGCCCTGACCGTCACCCTGGCGCTGGTTTTCTTCGGCAGCATTACCCTCACCCAGGCAGTTTTCTCGGCGGTCAGCGGTCAGCAGTCGGCCGTCGCCACCGTTATCTCCACCCTGCTGATCGCCGCCATCTTCTCCCCCCTTCGCCGCCGCATCCAGAACGACATCGACCGCCGCTTTTACCGAAAGAAATACAATGCCGAGCAGGCCATCGAGCGCTTCGCCGCCACCGCCCGCCAGGAGACCGACCTTGAGGCGCTCAGCGCCGAGCTGCTGGCAGTAGTGGCCGAGACGATGCAGCCGGAGCAGGTGACGCTGTGGCTCAAATCGACAGACGACAGCCGACGGCAGACCGCTGACGGACGACGGAAGACCGCACGACGGATGACCGCGGACCGACGACGGAAGATCCGAAGACCGAACGACCGCCCTGTCAAGAGCAGGCGGGATTATTGATAGCAAGCAAATATAAGCCGAGGATCATGACCGTTGAAAGAAATTACTAAAAATATTGGCGCTCTGGCGGTACTTCCGTCGTCGGTCTTCTTTCGCCTTAGCGGTTCAATCTTTTTAACCAAGAACTAGAGGTCTGCAATGAATAGATACATACTAATTCTCCTGCTCGTTGTTCTCATACTCTCCGCCTGTGGTGGCGGATCATCCGTCCCCACCCCCGACCCAACCGAGGCGCTCAAGACCGTCGCCGGGCAGTACTTCGTCCAGATCACTGCAGAAGATCTGCAGCGCTCCGGGCTGACCAACCCCGCGCTGCAGGACGCCCTGGGCTTGTGGGAGTTCACCTTCACGGATGACGGCAGGATCACCGGCACTCGCAACGGCGCCTATGCCGGCGACGCGGAGATATCGGATTCAACGGTCATGAAATGAATTCAATCGTGGAGCGCTGCGTAGACTGCGGCTGCGAAGGCAGCATCAGCCGCTTCAGCTGGTCTGTCGATGAGAAGCAGCTGGTGCTGAAGACCACTTACGATGGCTGCGAAGCGATGAACTTCATCCTGACATCCAAACCACTGGTGCGGAGATAAACGGCACATCTGTGGCTAACTCACGTTCCGGGATATGGACCCGGCTGTTCATCGGCGTTTCGTTGGCGCTGTGGGCGGTCCTGCTGCTCGACCTGTTCACCCACCCGATATCGATTGGGCCGAACCCAGGCGGCAACCTGTTCCGCTGGCTGTCGGCGCTGGCCGGCTCGGTCACCGTATTCACGGCGCTCTTCATTCGCCGCCGTGTGCCGGATAACCTGGTGGGTTTGCTGCTGCTGGCCTGGGGGGTAGGCGCAACCGGCTGGTCGCTGCGTACCGAGTGGGCCGACCCAATGCTTGGCTCAATATTCTCCCTGGTTTGGGGGTTGTATTTCTTCTCAATAGCATGCACGGCAGCCGTGCTCATGTTCTACTACTTCCCGGATGGTCGGGTCGTCCCGCTAAAGCTCAAACGCTGGATGCCGCTGATCACGGCCCTGATGGTGATCGCTGGGACATTCTACATAATGGGTTTTGCGGATGCCGGCAGCCAGGGCAATACGCCAAACCTGGTGGCAGTCAAGGCCTTAGAAGCAACCGGGATGTACATATTCCTGGTTGTATTCCTGCTGGGAATGATCGGTGGGCTGGTTTCATTGGTAGTGCGCTACCGCTCCGGCGATGCGCGGCAGCGCCTGCAGCTGCAGTGGCTGATCTGGCTGCTTGGCATTGGCATTTTATTGGGAGCGATTCCTTTCGAATCGATCTATGAAACCACAGAAATCCAATTGTTTTTGGTCGTTCAGATCTTTGCCTTCCTCTTCTGGCAGATCTTCCCGGCATTAGGCGTCGGCATAGCCATCCTGCTGCACAATCTGTGGGGCATCGAAGTCCTCATCCGCCGCACGCTGATCTATGGCGCCCTCACCATCACCCTGGGTCTGGTCTTCCTGGGCGCGGTGACTTTGCTGCAGATGGTATTCTCGGCGGTCAGCGGTCAGCGGTCGGCGGTCGCCACTGTCATCTCCACCCTGCTGATCGCTGCCCTGTTCAGCCCGCTGCGCCGGCGCATCCAAAACGACATCGACCGCCGCTTCTACCGCAAGAAATACAACGCCGAGCAGGCTATCGAGCGCTTCGCCGCCACGGCACGCCAGGAGACCGACCTGGAGGCGCTCAGCGCCGAGCTGCTGGCGGTGGTGGCCGAGACGATGCAGCCGGAGAAGGTGACGTTATGGCTGAGATCAGTCCCCGACCGCCGACCGCAGACCGCTGACCGAAGACTGTAGACGGAGGATCGACGGCGCCATGTCAAGAGTAGATGGGATTTATAACTACGGCAGACGGATGACGAAAGTCCGCCGATCCCGCGAGAGAGCATTGCCCCGGAGAAGAACTTCCGGGGGTTCCCTCGGGGACAAGCTCGCTGACCGCTCAAGCAGTTGGGATCTATCATGGTAGAAGAATTTCATCCACGAATGCAGCTACGAATTACCTCCGGACGGGATTCCTTTCGTGTATTTGTGAAAAAATTCATGGATGGTTGCCAGGTTAACCTGAAAGAATTGATATCTTTTTCTAGGATGATAAAACATGAATGAAGTAAGACTTCAACGCATTGCCTGGACAGTGGCAGTCATCGAGCTGCTTGTCCTGGTGGTTTCTTTGATCATTGTCATTCCTGCGCCGGACGAAGCCGGTGTCCGCTATTGGGAAATTATCACCAGCGCAATCGCCGCCGCTTTCGCACCGGTTCTGGGCCTGGTGATTTTGCAAACCCAGCGCAACAACCGCATCGGCTGGCTGCTGCTGCTGTATGGTGCGCTCGTCTCCTTCTATACGCTGGCACAGGCGCTGTACATCCTGGAAGGCGGGCGGCCGAATATGCCATCCGGCCCGATCCTGGTGATGCTGATCATCAGCGAGATAACCGCTCTGTCCGGCCTGGCCTTCCTGGGGTTGCTGATGCTGTGGTTTCCGGATGGCAGACCTCCCTCACCTCGATGGCGATTCGTGCAGTGGTGGCTGCTGGCAGCAGTTGTCTCTGTGTCTTTGCAGATTTTTCAAAGAAACGTCCCCTGGACGCCTGAAGATGGATTAGGCGCGCAAAACGCTTCCATAAACAACCCGATCGGCTTTATCCCCGATCAGGCGGAGGGACTGCTGGATATTGTGGTCCCGATAGGCTTCTTCTCTATTATGATCATCCTGGTCCTGGCAGCGGTTTCAGTATTCTTTCGCTACCGCTCTGCAGGTCCGCTTGTGCGCGCCCAACTGCAGTGGTTCATCCTGGGCAGCCTGGTCTATGCATCCATTTTTGTATTCTCATTGGCCTTGGGCGCAAAATACCCGGGTCTGTTCAACCTGGGGGTGATTGCCATTTACCTGGCGATCGGCATCGCCATCACCCGCTACCGCCTCTACGACATCGAAGTGGTTATTCGCCGCACGCTGACATACGGCGCCCTGACTGTTACCCTGGCACTGGTCTTCCTGGGCGCGGTGACTTTGCTGCAGATGGTATTCTCGGCGGTCAGCGGACAGCGGTCGGCCATCGCCACAGTGATCTCGACACTGCTGATCGCGGCTCTATTCAGCCCGCTGCGCCGCCGCATCCAGAACGATATCGACCGCCGTTTTTACCGCAAGAAGTACAACGCCGAGCAGGCCATCGAGCGCTTCACGGCTAAAGCTCGCCAGGAGACCGACCCTGCGGCGCTCAGCGCCGAGCTGCTGGCGGTGGTGGCCGAGACGATGCAGCCGGAGAAGGTCACGCTGTGGCTGAAACCGATAATCAAGAAAGGGAATCAATGAATTACGAAACTATGCCGCAAAAGAAAGCTGCCGCCATTCCGCCGGCATTTCTGCTTGTTCTTTGGTTGATCCTGGCGGGTGCCTTTTTGGGGGTATACCTGCTGGACTTATGGTTAAGCTACAACCTGACGGCAACCCCTTGCGAAGGGCAGGCATGCCATTACCAGGCAATTTCTTTGGCAGAGGCAGAGAGTCTTGCTGAAACGGGCTTGACTGTGAAGGCATATGCGCTTTATATGATGGGGATCACCGTGCTCACCGTGGCTGTCTTCACCATGCTGGCGATTGTGATGCTGATTCGCCTGTACCCACAAAGTCAAGGATTTCTCTACTCCCTGATCCTGATTAGCATCCCCACCACCGCGATCACCAGCTATGATGTGGTTGCGGCTGCTTTTCCGAATTGGACCGTACCGATCTACCTGCTTTCCATCTTTGGCCAGTTGATCATGTTCTATTTCATCCTGATATTTCCGAATGGAAGATTATCTCCCCGCTGGACATTTGTCCTTCCATTTATATTTGTTTTTTGGTCGCTGAGTGGGGAATTTGGCAAGTCAGGTGGGTTCACGCTGCCATTATCTATCCTGTTATTTTCCTTGCTCGGCACATTTTTTGCAGTGGTTGTCTACCGTTACCGCCGGGTTTTCAGCCGCACCGAGCGTCAGCAGGCGAAGATTGTGGTCTTTGGCCTGCTGATATTCTTTCTCGCCTTCCTTGTTTGGTCTATCACTTTTGAGTTCTCGAACCCGGCTGCAGGGCAGGAGAAGCTAATCACCAACCTGGTTGGGTGGACCCTGACCCTATTAGCCATCCTGGCCCTGCCTGTGGCGATCTTCAGTGCAATCTTACGCTACCGGCTGTGGGATATCGACGTCATCATCCGCCGCACGCTGGTTTATGGGGGATTGACCGTCACCCTGGCGCTGGTCTTCCTGGGAACTGTGACCTTGCTCCAGGCAGTTTTTTCGGCGGTCAGCGGTCAGCAGTCGGCGGTCGCCACGGTCATCTCGACACTGCTGATCGCTGCCTTTTTCAGCCCCCTGCTCCGCCGCATTCAATCGGACATCGACCGGCGCTTCTACCGCAAGAAATACAACGCCGAGCAGGCCATCGAGCGCTTCGCTGCCACCGCTCGCCAGGAGACCGACCCTGCGGCGCTCAGCGCCGAGCTGCTGGCGGTGGTGGCCGAGACGATGCAGCCGGAGAAGGTGACTTTGTGGCTGTCATCACCCAATAGGAGGAATTCGGAATGAAAAAGACAGCAATAATCGCCTGGGGGCTGGCCCTCCTCATTACTGTGGTAGTTGTCGCTCAGGTTTTCCAGAGCATTCTCAACCTCAGTCCAGATCAGGATTTCCTGACCAACGCTAACGACTTCCTTTTCTTGCTGGTTCTGCCTTTTCCAGTTGTGGCTGCCCTGATTGTCTCTCGCCAGCCGCGTAATGTGATTGGCTGGCTGCTCTTCCTCCCGGCAATCGCACTGCTGTTTAATGTCGAACCCTATATCCGCAGCTTTGCTGTGCTCCCGCCAAATCCACCACTGCGCCTGGTGCTTTCGGCGTGGGTGCAAGGATGGGGCTGGCTGTTTGTAATTTTTCCCCTATTTTTCATCGCGCTGCTGTATCCAACCGGCCGCCCGCCCTCACCGCGCTGGCGCTGGTTGGTTTATTTTGGGATCGGGTTGTGCTTGGTTTTTTTCTTTCTGGTTACATTCCAGAACACTTTTAATATGACGGATTTTGGGGCCAACTGGTCGCTGCCAGATCCTATCGGTTTCATTCCATTGGATGAATACCAGGGAATTTTCTTTATCCTTTGGGGTGCGGGATTATTCTCCATGGCGGTATTAAGCGTGGCATCACTCTTCGTCCGCTACCGGAGCGCCTCGCTCGTCGAACGGGAGCAGATCAAGTGGCTCTTGTATGCCTGTGTATTGTTTGCCGTTTTTTATATGGCTGCATTTCCGTTCAATCTTGAGCAATGGGGCGTCACCAATCTCAGCCAGATCGCTAATTTATTCTGGGCTCTGAGTATGATTGGAATCCCGGTTTCGATCGGCATCGCCATCCTGCGCTACCGCTTGTGGGATATTGACGTGCTCATCCGACGCACGCTGATTTACGGCGCCCTGACTCTCACGCTGGCATTGGTCTTCCTGGGTGCGGTGACCCTGCTCCAGGCAGTTTTTTCGGCGGTCAGCGGACAGCGCTCTGCGGTCGCCACCGTCATCTCGACCCTGCTGATCGCGGCCCTGTTCAGCCCGCTGCTCCGGCGCATCCAGAACGACATCGACCGGCGCTTCTACCGCAAGAAGTACAACGCCGAGCAGGCCATCGAGCGCTTCGCCGCCACCGCGCGGCAGGAGACCGACCTGGAGGCGCTAAGCGCCGAGCTGCTGGCCGTGGTGGCCGAGACGATGCAGCCGGAGAGGGTGACGCTGTGGATCAGGCCGACCGCCTCGCCAAGAGCAGGCGGGATTTAAGACGGAAGACCGAGATAAATCATTGATAGAAAGCATTAATGAATGCAATTACCGACCCAAAGCAAAAATTATCCCGCTCGGCGTGGCTGGTGCTGGGGGCATTTTTGTTCCTGGTTGCCATCAATATCTTGCAGCTGGCTTACCGCTACACGCTGCCTACCGATGGGTGGATATTTTCCGTCGAAGGCGAGTTTTTTTTCGACACCAGGGTAATTGCACGACAGAACCTAGTCGGGGTGCAGTCCGGGCTGTCTGAGGGCGACGGCTGATCAAAGTCGGGAATACCAGGCAGAGGATATGCAAGTTGACTTGCTGGTGGATTACCGGCCGGCGCCGGAAGCGTGGCAGGTGGCGCGGTACTCTAGCGTATACCATTGAGCATCTGGGAGAGCAGCAGGTGGTATCCGTGCCCGTCTGTCCGCTGGACGCTGCAGGCACTGGTCCGGCGAGAATTCTTAATCCGGAAGGACTGGTATCCAATGTCACCGCTTTGGCAATGTTTGGATTGGGGTTGTTTGTCTTTCTAAAAAAGCCGCAAGAGGGCGGCGCGTGTTCTGTTTTTTTCTGCCATATCCCTGTCCATCAACATCTCCGGCATACTGCCGGATATTCCTTCCACCACTTTCGATTTCCGGCAGCAATATTTTCTTGTTAACGTCTTACTGGATCTGGGGAATCTTATTCACGCCAACCTTGTTCGTTTTTACCCGGTTTTCCCCCGGCCGAAAGATACCATCAAGCGCTATCCCTGGCTGCTGCTTCTGCCGTACACAATTTTTTGGCTGTTAGTGCTGGCATTTGGACCGCACCCCGAGATAGGCTGGGGTTTGAGCATGGCGTATTTTCTATTGTCTGCAACAAGTATCATTCACTCGGTATTCGTTTTCAAGGATCCGGTAAGCCGGGCACAGTTAAAATGGCCTATGGGTGGAATCCTGTTTGCCGCAATCGCCTACTTACCCTTGTATCTGCTGGCTTTTGGCCTGATCAACCCGCCGGGAGATTTGTTATTCCGGCTAGCCAATTCTCTTACACAGCTGGCTTTCCCAGTGTTCATCACCAGCCTGGCGATTGCGATCTTACGCTTCCGCTTATGGGATATCGACGTAATTATCCGCCGCATGCTGGTTTATGGGGCATTGACCGTAACCTGGCGCTGGTTTTCCTGGGCGTTGTGACTTTGCTGCATGGTCTTCTCAGCGTCAGCGTCAGCAGCTCTGCGGTCGCCACCGTCATCTCGACCCTGCTGATCGCCGCCCTGTTCAGCCCGCTGCTCCGGCGCATCCAGAACGACATCGACCGGCGCTTCTACCGCAAGAAGTACAACGCCGAGCAGGCCATCGAGCGCTTCGCCGCCACCACGCGGCAGGAAACGGACCTGGAAGCGTTAAGTGCCGAGCTGCTGGCCGTGGTGGCCGAGACGATGCAGCCGGAATCGGTGACGCTGTGGATCAGGCCGACCGCCTCGCCAAGAGCAGGCGGGATCCTTGACAGCCCCGCGCAGAAGCAGCGCAGATTCACGACTGAATACTGATTGAGTGAATGAGTCCTCCCAAATTGTGTATCCTTGCTAGTCAAGTATGCTTTGATAGCTTTTTCGGCAGCTTGCTGGCAGTGAAATCCAATTGCGTTGTAGAAGGGAACAGGGCTCTCCATCAGCCAAACAGCCAACTCTAAATCTTCCCGCGCTTTCCTTAACCAGGATTGAATTTCAAGTTGCTTGGGATCTGTCATAAAGTAGGATCCCGTTTCTCAGGGCAGTTGAAGCCAGTGAAGTCTTTACCATCAACGAGCTGTTTAATTCGGCTCGGGTCAGAATGATGATATCCACTGGGGTGGTTACCCCCCACATCAAATTATATCCAACCTGCTCGCGCCGGTGGCGTGGGAGCTTCGACTCAGATACGATCACTAAGAGATCATAATCACTGCCTGGGTCTGCTTTACCTGTGGTTTGCGAGCCAAACAGGTATATTTGTTCGGCGGACAAACCCTCAGCCAGCCGGGAGACAACCTCAATAATAGCCGTGGAAGAATGTTCCTGTGTTGCCATAGCCTTTTAGAGGATTATAACATGACGATATTTCCATGCCTCACCTTTGATGCTTGCCTGCCGAAAAAAATCGGCAGGACTGAACGGCTCACTTGCCGACGGCTGGAGCGCAGGAGCGCACGGTGTATAACAACCAGGCAAGGGCAGCCCGCTGCAGGGGGCTTTGTGAGGTTTGCAGCGTCTTTAGCCGCCTGAATTGAATGACATGCAGTGAATCGTCAAGAGCCCACAAATCATCAGCTCAGCATTCCCAACGAGCGCAGCTTGCCTAGAGATCTGGAGGCGGCTATCCGATAAGTGTCAACCTGCGATTTCAGCTCTTCCAGGCTGCCAACGCCTGGCAGGTCTTGCGCCACGAACTCAGCCGGCAATCTGACTGGGGAGGCAAACGAACGGCTGGGTGGGTATATCTTTTGATAGGCGGAATAATACGCCTGCTGGATGATGTTGTTGGCTTCGGATGGCAAGTAGAGCGGCGATTGATGCAAGAGCAAATCGGAATCTTTCAGCATCTTCAGGCATGCCTCCCAGGTCTCCTTCCGGTCTTTATCTTCCAGCCAGGGGATATTGGATGCCTGCGTGGCCTGCACCTCTACCTGGGAAAGCTTGTCGTACCAGGGCTCGCTTCGCCCAGCTCGCGGGTGCGCATTTCGACGACATCGATGTCGAAAATGATATAGGACCAATGCACCACAGGCTGGTTATCCAGCAGCAGGTCGTTCCCGGAAACCTGCAGCCGGGGCGGGCCGGGGATCGGCCGAGGCAGCGGGTACTGGTCGAAGGTTGAACCCAGGATGACGTAGTAGGCATCTGCCAGGTCGCCGGCAGCCAGGCTGAAATCACCGCTAAATTTCAGCAGACTGGTCTGATCGTTCTCGTCCAGGAAGGTGTCCACCAGCTGTCTGGAGATGCCTCCTATCGCTTTGGCGACCGCTACCGCCCCTGGCGCCAGCGAAATGACAGAGAGAAAAGCATCATCGTTCACCAGCCGTGCCAGGCTGACCAGTCGATTTTGCCTGTCCAGGAGGAAGTCGATGTCCACCGACACCTTATCCAAAGAGGCTGGCGTTAAATCGATCAGGTTTGGGTTCAGCCCGAGCTGCTCCACCGCTCCTTGCTTTAAAGAACGCACGCGCTGCAGCGATTGGATCGGCTCGCCGTTGAAAGGCGGCATGTACAGGCGCACTTCGGACGTCACCAGCAGCTGTTGGGCTTTCTGCCAGAATGGGCCGAAGATAGCAGCCTGGGCAGAATGCAGCCGCAGTCGAAAATAGCCCTGTCCCGGTTGGATGGGATTAGGCGTGGCCGCTTTGGGTAAGCGGATGACAGGGGTTGTCCCCAGGGTAGCAGTTGCCTGATTGCTCATCATTTGGGTGGCTTAGCTCGAGTAAAGAAATATTTCTAGGGATTCAGGTCACAGGCGATGCGATCGGGCACAAAATTAATCACGAGAATCGTATCGCGAGGCACATTCAGCTGGCCGTCACCGCTTACCCAGCAGCAGCGGGTGCGTGTGCTTGCCAGGTTGATTTCCAGCAAGATCCAGATCTGGTCGCTCCAGATGCGCAGCACCGGCCACACGTCACCTGTATTTAAGGTAACCCGCTCCAGGTAATTTTTTCCAGGGCCTTCACGGCAAAACATTGGCTCTAGTGCGGTAAAGAACGGCTGCGCGGGAGCCGCTGTCGCAGTGGGCGGAAGCTGCACGGCGATTTTTACAGTGGCGGTCGGCGGGCGGTTAGGAGCAGCGGTAGGTGCTAAATCCAGCACTGCGGCCGGTTTAGTCGGGACCCTGGTAGGGATCTTCGTGTTCGTGGGCTTTGGCGGCAGGTCGGTAGGAGCATGCGTAGGCGTTTTCTCAGCGACAGGCAGGACGACTGCCGGCGCCTGCGGGCTGGTTTCTTCGGCAGGGAATAGTCTGCCAAAGCCCCCCGCAGCGCCGAAAATGGCCAGTGCAGCCAGGATGACCAGCGCGGCGCCGATGAAGAGGATATTTTTTACAGGCAATGGTTTACGCACAGATGGCGTTGACACAATTTGCGGCGACGCTTTCGCAACAGGTGCTGCCGGTTTGGCTTCGACAGCCACCGGCGCAAGCCTGACTGCACTGCGGGTCTCCAGCACCGGCTCGGGGGTAGGAATTTGCTGCGCAGTTTTTTCCTCCGGTGGAGGGGATACCGGCAGGATGACTGGCTCCTTCTTTTCGGGCAGCGGGGTCAGGAGGGCGGCGGCGGCAAGAGGGATTGCGGCTGCTGCCCCAGGCGGCTGACCCTCCAGGGTAAAAATCACCCCATCTGGAGCGGTATTGAACAATACCGGCGTACCCCATTCCATCGTCTCTGGATTAGCCATGCGGACAGCACGCCGTCCTTCGGCCACACTGCCATCCACCGGGTTGCCATGCACCAGCATCGTGTAGAAACGATTGGAGAAGATGATCGCAGCCCGATCGCTGATGGGAAACTGCATGGCGACCACAGATGGGATGCCGGCCATCAGCAATGCGGAGGCCACCCCGGCAAATGGATCAATCCCTTTTTCGCTGGATAAACGCGCAGTTTCGCAGGCATTCAGAAATACCAGGCGGATATTTGGATAATCATGCAGCAGCACGCCCAGCGTACCCCCATCGACGAAAGCCGAAACCTGATTTTCGTCCTCAAGCAGCAGGACACCTTTGCCGGTGATATCGTCGAAACCCCCATGGCCCATGAAGTGCAGCACATGGTAGTTGTCTTCAGCGAGACGGTCTTGCAGCATCGGAAGGGTGGCATGCAGCAGGTAATCCACCTGGACACCCTGCAGCCGGCTCAGGTAATTGTCCAGTTTCTGGCGTTCATCCTCCAGGTCCAGCCGGGGATAATCGATAGGATCGGCGCCAAAGACCAGGATGCGCAGCGGGAGCTTTACTTTGAGCGGCATGGAAGGTCGAGGGACTTCCAGGTCGCGCAGGATAGGTGTGTACTTGGAAAGATTGAGAAACTCACGCAGGTTTTTGCGGTACAGGAACTCCCAGGGGAGTGCCAGGAGGGGAGCCAGGCTGGGTTCTTCCGGATCGATGTGGATTTTGATTCGCAAACCGCGATTTTGGTCCTCCATTCTGCCTATCGAGCGGTCGAACAACGACAGCACATCACCGGTGAATAGGGCAGAGAACAACTGGTCACCCAGTCGTTGAGGCAGGCTGGCAACGCTGGCTCCCGAAGCATCGCGAACGACGACCTGGCGGGTGCGAACTTCCTGTTCCAGCTTGACGACAAATTCAACCAGTTTGTCCGGATCGAAAGGGAGAATTAAGGGGCGCGGCCTTTACCCGCCGGTGAATTCAGGACGATTACCGGGTATACGTCCCCTTGCTTGGGCTCTATTTTGATAGAAAAATCCTCGTATTCCAACCGAAGACCTCTTTCATCTTCATCAGCCCCATTTGTATATATGAGTATTATTACACAAAAAAAATAAATTGCAAGGGGCAATAAAGGTAATAATTCTCATCTGTTGTTAATTTATTGCTCGATTTGGTGTATAATGACTGCATGTCCGTCCACACCTTGCCGACAAAATTCGCCCCGGCCGAGCGCCTCACCCGCCGCCGGCTGGAGCAGCAGCAGCGCAGCCTGGATACCATTCCTATGCTGCGGCCGCTGTTTGATGCCGTGCCGGATATCGTGCTGATCCTCAACGCCCAGCGGCAGATTGTGTTTGCCAATCGTGCCCTGGAGAACCTGACCCATCAGGAACAGCAGGCGCTGCTGGGTTTGCGCCCGGGGGAAGCGGTGGACTGCACGCATGCGTTCAGCACGCCCGGTGGCTGCGGGACGACGGAATCCTGCCGCACCTGCGGTGCAGTCCAGGCGGTGCTGGCCGGCCTGGAGGGGTACGAAGCGGTGGAGGAGTGCCGCATCGCCTTGAAGAACGGCGACGCGCTGGACCTGCAGGTCTCGGCCACGCCGCTGACCTTCGATGGGCAGCAGTTTGCCTTCTGTGTGCTCAAGGATATCAGCGACGAGAAGCGCCGCCGTATGCTGGAGCACGTCTTTTTCCACGATATCCTTAACACGGCAGGGGCGCTGCGCGGTTTAGCCGGCTTATTGAGTAGAGCGCCGCTGGCCGATAAAGATGAGATCGCTGCGGATGTTTGCACGGTTGCCGACCGGATGATCGACGAGATCAAGTCGCAAAAGCTGCTGGCAGCTGCCGAGAACAACGAGCTGCTAATCGAGCGCAGCCCGATCCAGACGCGCCATTTTCTACAAGAGCTGATCCACTTCTACCAGGAGCACAAAGCCAGCCGGGAGCGCCTCATCACCCTGGAGCCGCACGCCCACGACGTGACCGTGGAGACCGACCGGGCACTGCTGTGGCGTGTGTTGGGCAATATGCTCAAGAATGCATTGGAAGCAGCCGCCCCCGGCGAGACCGTCACCCTGGGCTGCCGGCATGGGACGGGCCAGGTAGAGCTGTGGGTGCACAACCCGGGCGAAATTCCCGAAGCGGTGCGCCTGCAGATCTTCCAGCGCTCGTTTTCCACCAAGGGCGCAGGCCGCGGCCTGGGAACCTACTCGATCAAGCTGCTTGGCGAGCGCTATCTGGGCGGCCGGGTGGGCTTCACCACCTCGGCAGCCAAAGGCACCACCTTCCGCATCCGCCTGCCAGTGGAAGATTAAAGTTTAACCGCAAAAGCCGCAAAGAGCGCTAATAAAAAACATAAAAACACGAAGAACTCAAAGAAAGCACTAAGCCC
Organism: uncultured Chloroflexia bacterium; assembly: GCA_963744375.1. Lineage (GTDB taxonomy): Bacteria > Chloroflexota > Anaerolineae > Anaerolineales > UBA4823 > CTSoil-045. Next base: position 525,113 of record CAVUTH010000005.1, read on the forward strand.
CGCGACGTTGCGCGGGGGAGTACAGGCACGAAGTGATTTAATTAAATCTTTGTGCTTCTTCGTGCCAGCTTCGTGAACTTTGTGTTTTAAGGTTTTCTTACTTCTTTATGTTCGCAATAAGCTTATATCCCTCGCTGACCCACAGGGAGAGCGAGGCGACCAGGATGCAAAACAACCAGCCTTCAAACGGCAAGGAGACCAGTCCCAAGCTCTGGGCTAGGAAGTTTAGCTCGGTGGGCAGGAAGATCGCCAGCAGCGAGATCAGCATGGCACGGTTAAGCTGAGAATTGTTGAAGGTCTCGCGGGAGAAGACGCTGCGGTACGGATCGCGGTAGGATAAGGCGGCGAAGATATGCGTCAGGGAGAAGGTAACGAAGCCCAGGGTACGTACAATCTCGATAGAAGCCCCGGCCTGCTCGAAGAATCACATTAATCCCAGGGTGCTGGCCGCCATAACCACCCCGACCAGCGCCAGCCAGACTGCCAGCGAGCGGGTGACGATGTTTTCTTGGGACGGGCGCGGCTTACGCTCCATCAAACCGGGGGTGGGTTAGTCCTGCCCCAGGCGGATGCCGGGTGGCACGTCCACCAGGAAGTTGATCCACAGGATTTGTCCGGGGGTAAAGGGCACCCCGCTGACGATGTTGAACAGCGCCGCGCCCAGGAAGGTCAGGATGAAGCCGACCAGCGTGGCCAGTTGGAAGCGAATGTACTTCAGCAGGTTGTCGTAGATGGCCCGCCCGAACTCGACTGCCTTGATGATCGTGGCGAAGTTATCGTCGGTCAGGATCATGGCGGCGGCTTCCTTGGTGGCTTCGGTGCCGGTGATGCCCATGGCCACCCCAATGTCGGCCGTCTTGAGGGCGGGAGCGTCGTTGACGCCGTCGCCGGTCATGGCGACGATGTTGCCTTTGCGCTGCAGCACCTGCACCAGGCGTACCTTGTGCTCCGGGGCCACCCGGGCAATCACGCCGATATTCTCCACTTCTGCGTCGATTTCTTCGTCGCTCATGGCGGCGAATTCTGCGCCTGTGATCGCTCGGCCGGGGATGCCCAACTCCTTGGCAATGGCGCGCGGCGGTGACGGCGTGGTCGCCGGTGATCATGCGCACCTGGATGCCGGCAGCGTGCGCTTCAGCGATGGCCGCTTTGGCTTCCGGACGCGGTGGGTCGACGATTCCCACCAGGGCGAACAGCACCAGCCCCTTCATTTCGGCCAGCAGGTCGGCAGCGCGGGTCGAAGCTGTGTGGATCGAAGCCTTTGCCGGCAAAGGCCAGCACGCGCATACCCTGCGAGGCCAGGTAGTCGTTGCCCTGCATCACTTTGGCGCGCAGCTCATCGGTCAGCTCGACCACCTCGCCCCTGGGGTTGATGCCGTGGGTCGAACGAGCCAGCAGCACATCCGGCGCGCCCTTGACATAGGCACGCACTACCGGCTGTACCGTCCGGGCGGGTCATATTGTGGAAGGTAGCCATCAGCTTGTAGGCTGAATCGAAGGGCACCTCCGCCAGACGCGGGAATTCCTGGCGGGTGGCCTTCACATCTACCCCGCCTTTCTCAGCCAGCACGATCAGGGCGCCCTTCGGTCGGATCGCCAATCAGCTTCTCGCCGTCCAGCACCGCATCGGTATCCAGCGCCATGGCAACATAGGCCGGGCGGATGTCAATGTTCGGCCTCTTCGCCAACGAAGCGAATCTGCGCCTGCGGTGCTGTAGCCCTGGCCTTCGATGGTGAAGCGGTGGCCGACAACGATCAGCTCGCGGGCGGTCATCTGATTGAGGGTCAGCGTGCCGGTCTTATCGGAGCAGATGGCAGAAGTTGAGCCCAGCGTTTCCACCGAAGTCAGGCGCTTGACGATGGCGTTCTGATTTCGCCAGAGCGGTGGTGCCCATGGCCAGCACGGTGGTTACCACGGCAGGCAGGCCGGTGGGGATGGCGGCGATGGCCATGGACACGCCGGTGATCACCAGCAGGTCGAAGGACTGGCCGCGGTAGATGCCGATAGCGGTCATAGCCAGGAAGGACAGTCCTGCCAGGGAAGCCATGATAACGGTCAGCTTGTCGAGCTGCTTCTGCAGCGGGGTCTTCTCCTCCTCGACGGCATTCATCATGGTGGCGATGTGGCCCATCTGGGTCTGCATGCCAGTCTCGGTGACCAGCATAACGCCCCGCCCGCGGGTGGCGGTGGTGTTCATAAAGGCCAGATCAATACGGTCGCCCAGGCCGACGTCATCTTTGTCGATGGCGGTGATATCTTTCAGCACCGGGGTGCTCTCGCCGGTCAGGGCCGCCTCCTCGATCTCCAGCGTGGCGGCTTCCACCAGGCGGCCATCGGCAGGCACCTTGTCGCCCGCTTCAAAGAGCACAATATCACCCGGCACCAGCTCTTCGGCAGAGACCATCACCACCTCACCGCCCCGCCTGGCACGCGCCTGGAGCTGCATCAACGAGCGCAGCGAGGCCAGGCTGGCCTCAGCCTTCAACTCCTGCGACATGCCCAGCACCGCGTTGAAGATCGTCAAGATGGTGAGCAGCAGGAAGGTGCGCAGGTCCTGCAGCAGGATCAGGCTGACCAGCCCGGCGACCAGCAGGATGATCTGCATCAGGTCTTTGTACTGGCGCAGGAAGGCTTTCCAGCCGGGCTCTTTGGCCTTTTCGTCCAGTTTGTTGGGTCCGTATTGCTGCAGGCGGCGCGCAGCCTCCTCGGTGGTCAGCCCGTCGGCCGGATCGACACCAAGCTGCTGCGAGGCCTGGTCGATCGTAAGACGATGCCAGGGTTGGGAGGACATTTTTCACTCCTTGGTAGGGATTAAAATTGATTTATTTTACCAACGAATGGAAAGATTGTCGCCTGTCCCGGGGGACAGTGGGGACGGTCGTCCCATGCACAATCAGCGCAGATTCACAACCTGGTCATCGGTTCACTATGATGCTGAACCTTTCTACTACACTTAGCATTTCCGTGGGTAAGCATTTAATTGCCTGCCCCGCAATCCTTGATGGCACGCCACCATAGAACGGCTCAGCAATTGCGCCGGCAATCGCCGCCAGGGTATCCGCGTCGCCACCCAGGGCAATTGCTTTGCGGATGCAATCCTCGAAGCCGGTCGAGTCCAGGAAAGCGATCAGCGCTGCCGGAACCGTCCCCTGGCAGGTGACATCCCAGGTATATCCCGGCTGGATCTCGTCATAGGTATGCCTGAGATCGTATCCAAGAGCTTCCACTTTTTCTCGGATCACTTCTTTAGACCTGCCACTACGCGCCAGGTAAACCGCCAGTGCCGCTGCTTGAGCGCCTTTGATGCCTTCCGGGTGGTCGTGACTGATTGCCGCACTGGCTGCCGCCTGCTGCAGCACGGCTTCCTCGCTGTCGAACCCCCAACCTATCGGGCTGGCGCGCATCGCCGAGCCGTTGCCGTAGCTGTGATACGGCTGCGGGTCTGAAAAGAAAATCCACTTGCGGAAGAAACCTCCGTAACCGGCGTGCGGGTAGCGGCGTCCGTATTGGAGGACGTACTTCAGATAATCCTCGTCGTTCAAAATCGCATCCATCAAGGCTACAGTAAGCACTGTATCGTCAGTGAAACGGCTGCCTGGTAGAAACAGGGGGAACTGCGTGAATTTCGTACTATCGTGCTCGAACACCGAGCCGATAATATCACCAGCAATAGCGCCGAGAATCAATTGTTTCATTTGAGCTTGGCCTCCGGTTTCCGCTTATAAATCTCAATCGTCGGGGAGGGAAATTCGATGGGTATTTGCAGCCGGTGGGAGCTGAAGCTGGCCACCAGATCGTAAGGGCTGTCGTCGCCGGCGTACAGCTCCTGCCAGAAGCGGATGATGCTGCCGTTAGGCGGCGCACCTTTGTAAAATTCGCTGGCCAGATCGGCTACCCGGGCTTTTTTGGGGGCAGCCGCGATGTAGGCCAGCAGCTCCTTCATCGACTCGGAGTCATACGATGTGACGATGACAAATTTCGGCCGCTTGAGGAAGTCGGTCTCGCGGAAGCGGTCGAACTCGATCTTCGGATAGCGCCAGGGATGCGTCCAGGCGTCGTAATCTTCGGACGAATAGGCGATGCCCAGGGTGACGCCTGGCGGGATCTGCCGGCGGATGTACTCGCTGGCCAGGCTGCGCGTATCCGGGTAGCGCGCCCAGGCGCCGAGCAGCGTATAGCCAAATGAGAACAGCAGCACGGCAGCGCAAACGGCCAGGCTTACCTGCCGCAGCCGGGTTCGCTCAGAGGCCAGGGCGACCGAGAGAGGATAAGCCGCCAGCAGCACCAGCGCCGGCATGATGAGGATGATGTAACGCGGCAAGAGGGCATGCCCGAAGTAAATGTAGAATGCGGCAACCAGCGCAGACAGTGCCAGCTCGAAAGCGCCGCGCCGCCGTAGCAAGCTGAGCAGCAGCCCGCCTAGCGCCGCCAGCGTTAATGGCAATCCGATAGCCTGGATGGTGCTGTGCATGGCGAGTGACCAGTTTTCCCAGCGATACAGCGGCAGACGGTCAAGCGCAAGCCGCGCCTGTTCCTGGCGCAAGGAGAGCAGGAACGCTTTGGGATGGACTACGGTGGCCGGCGTGGAGGCCAGGTACACCAGCCCGGCGGTGATGCCGATGGCCCACAGACGGGGGTCGCTGAGGGTATCCAGCAGGCTGCGCCACAGGCTGCCTCCGCCGGCGGGCCGGTGCGAGTCGAATACCAGGATCACTAACGGCAGGATTGCCAGCGCTCCGGTATATTTGGTGCCCACCAGCAGGCCTAGCGCCGCCCCGGTGGCCAGCGCCCACCCGATCGAGCGCCGCTCCAGGGTGATCACCAGCAGCAGCAAAAACAGAGCCAGGAAAAAAGACGTGGCGACATCGGTGGTCAGCCAGCTGGAGTTGGTCACGTGCAGCAGCGAGAAAGCCAGTGCACTGGCGGCTGCCAGCCCTACGACATGACCGTATCGTTTGCGTGCCAGCAGATAGACCAGCAGCACGCTGGCTGTCCCCAGCAGCACCGAGAGCACCCGCCCTCCCAGGTAGACTGCCTTGTAAGAGTCGCCGCCCTGGGCTTCGACCAGCTTTTTCGCCGGCCAGGTCAGCAATCCGGCCAGCGAGTGCAGGCCGGTGGGATAGCGCAGGTCCAGGCGGTCGACAATTTCCTCCGGGAAACGGTATGCCCCCCATACCAGCTTGGGTTCGTCCGGATGGTAGTAGCTGTCATCGAAAGGCGGGATGCCCCAAAAAACCCCGGACAGGCGCAGCCCGAAAGTGACCAGCAGCAAACAGGCAAGGGGAATGTACTCCCAACGGCGCGCAGCGGAATTTTTTGGCATTCAGGGGTTCAGGATACAAGAAGACCGGCGACCAGTATTCGTTTCGGTCGCCGGTCTCAAATCACGCATGGCAAGCGCGCGGCATAGACGTGGGCCTAATTTCCCGGGAAGGGCGGCGCGTTCTTTGGCAGGGTGAGCACCTGGCCAGGGCGCAGCCAGTAGGGCCAGACGAGGTTGTTCGCGGCGATAATCGCATTCGGGCTGATATTGCATTTCCGGGCGATCTTGTACACCCACTCGCCGGAGCGCACCGTATAGGGTGATTTGCAGGCCGATTTATTATCGCTCTGGCTGCCAGAGCCTTCACCGGAGCTTGTGCTGGCTTCTTCACTGCCGGAAGCCGACAATTCGGTGCCGGATGTGGACGATTCGGTGCCGGAAGTGGACGTTTCACCGCCGGCAGGCTGGGATTCAGTCCCAGCTACCTCAGCGCCATTCGTGGTCGGGGGAGACGGCAGAAAGACCGTCTGTCCGGGCAGCGGAGCGCCAGAGGCATACAGGCAGTTTGCCGTAGCCAGGTCGCCCGGCTCGATGCCGAAATACGCCGCCAGCCCTTCCAGGGTGTCGCCTTCCTGCACGATGTAAGGTACCCAGTCCGGCGGGTAAGCGCACAGGACGGATATCCCACCGGGAGCTTCTAGCGTACCGGTGATGACTTCGGTGATCACCGGTGATTCGCCCTTTGTATCTGGGGTGATGATGGTGATGCTGGAGGAGCCTTCGCCCGGGGCTTCGGCCGGCGCTTCAGCCGTCGGCGGCTGCTCTGGTGGGGTTGCAATCGAGCGAGTGCAGCCCGCGATTGCCAGACTCAGGAATAATGCCAGGATAAGCAGGTAAATGGGTTTCATGGTTCAGCCTCCAGAACTAATTGCTGCGAAGAGATCCGGTTGATCTCACACACTTATTTTATCCTAAATATTGTCATTTAGAGAGAAAGTAACCAACTCTTTACGATCCAGGATAGACATTTATAATTGGGTTTTCATCTCTTTAAATTTATAGGGAGCAAAATGGACTCTGTAATTGTCAATCTTTTGCCGTTGATCCTCGCAAGCGCCGTCATGCCGGCCCCGATCATTATCATAATCATGCTGCTGAAAAGCTCGACGCAAGCCGTACTCAAGGCCTCGGCTTTCGTTGCCGGAATTACCACACTGCGTCTGCTGCAGGGAATCATATTTGGCCTGATCATGACCGGCGCAAATGCCTCAGCAGCAGATGATAGCAGCGGGAAGAGTGCGGTGGTATCCACTTTACTCATGCTGCTGGGTATTTTGTTATTGATCGCTGCCTACAAAAAATGGGACAAAGAGGACGACCCGGATGCCCCGCCGCCTAAGTGGATGGCGATGATCGACAGCATGACCCCGCTGAAGGCGTTCGGGATCGGATTTGGCTTGCTGCTCATCGGAGCGAAGTTCTGGGTATTTACCCTCAGTGCGATTGGCATCATCGGGGAGGCGGAGTTAGGGCAGCCGGCCGGGTCGCTGGCATACCTGCTTTTCGTGCTGCTAGCAGAATCTATAATGCTGTTTTTGATCATTATCCGCATAATCCTGCCCGAGCGGTCTAAATCGGTGCTGGATTCAACCTCAATCTGGTTGGCGCGTTATAACCGTCCAATTGTGGTCGGTTTTTCCCTGATTTTTGGCCTGATCTTCCTATATCAAGGCGTTAGTGGACTATTAAACTAATATTTACCAGGCCACTACTTTCTCCGGCCTGATGCGCAGCAGCAAGCCGGAAGGGTCGTGTGCCCAGGATTGCGGTTCTTCGGCCAGGACGCCTTGTTCGCCCATGTAGCGCGTATAGATGGCGATGGCCTGTTGGGCGATGAACTCGCGCGGTTCGCGGATGATCTCTGCCTTACCCTGCAGCAGAACAGCCTGCAGCGGGCTGGGGTGGGCGGCATCCGGCTCGATCAGCAAGGCGGCGCGTGGGTTATCGAGCAGCATCTTGATCTTGCGAGTGCCGGAAAAGCTGCTGATCCAGGCACACTCCCCGTCCCACAGGAACCACAGCGGCACCGCATGCGGTTGGCCGGTGTTCGCGTCGGCGGTAGCCAGGCGGGCCAGCACCGGCTGAGCCAATAAATCGTCGATTTGGGTTTGTTTGTCGGAAGTCATCATCCTCCAATCAGGCCTTCCACAGAGCTCACCGGCTCAAGATCCGGCATGCGCACCATGCGGAAGGAGTTAATTAGCCCGAGCAAGGCGGCAATCAGCGGCACCAGGAGAGCCACCTGTAAGGCAAAAAACCGTGACTCGCTGTTGATGTAAAGGATTTCTTCCTGCACCTCTGCCGGCTGGCCGGCCAGCTGTTCCTGGAGAGCTGTATCGCTCATGATCTGGGCGTCTTCTTCCAGCGCTACCGCCACGACATCCTGCTGCTCGGGCGAGAGCACCGTGCTGGCCTGCGCCATGCGGGTGAAGGAGAAGGCCAGGGCTGCCAGCATCATCGCGCCGGCAAATGCCAGGCCGAAGGAAAGGCCGAACGAGCCGGAGGCCGCGTTGACCCCCGCCGCTTCGCTGATGCGTTCCTCCGAGATTGGCGATAAGGTATAGTTGTTCAACTGGGATACCAGGAAACCGACCCCTGATCCGGCGATGATCAGGGGGATAAAGAATGATATCCCTGTATCTGCCCGAGGAATGATGGGGATCATCAATGCGACGCCCACAAACAAGGTAGCAAAGCCGAGCTGGATGATGCGGCTCGGTCGTCGCTTACCGGCTTTGCGGCCGGCCAGCAGGGAGATAAAAAATATGCTGAGGGAAAAAGGCGCAATGAACAGGCCGGTTTGCATGGCATTGTATTCAAAAACCATCTGGAAATAGATCGGCAGCGCAATCATCACGCCCCCCAATGCGATGTTCTGCATCATCTGGCCTGATATCCCCAGGCGGAAATACTTGGAGTAGAACAATCCCGCATCCAGCAGCGCTGTTTTGCCTTCCTTCTTCCTCTTTACCAGCCAGCGAGCGAACAAGAACATTGCAATGGCGCCAACTGCCATTAAGATCCCCACGGCTTCGCCGCCTTCCTGCCAGACCAGGATGCTCAGCACCAGCCCGCCCATACCGAGCACCGACAGCACCGAGCCGACAACATCCACCTCGCGTGGGCCGGTATATGGCACATCTTTCACCAGGCGGATATTGGCCAGCACTATGACGATGATTACAAATTCGAGCAAAAAGCCAACGCGCCAGGATAGGAAAGTGGTAATGAACCCCCCAATTAGTGGTCCAACGGCCGCGGCAATTCCGGTAGCTGCGCCAACCAGGGCATAGGTCTTCACCTGCGCTTGCCCTTCAAAATTGCCGTGGATCAGCGACTGCATGGACGGCAGCAGCAGCGAGGCGCCCAGGCCACCGATAATGGCCCAAAATATGATGACTGGATAGATGGTTTGGGTCAGGGTCATGGCGATAGCGCCAATCGCGTACCCGCACAGCCCGAGCACGTAGGCTTTTTTGCGGCCGATCAGGTCGCCAACCTTGCTGTTGATCAGGATGAAGGCTGCCGAGACCAGCGCTTCGAGGGCGATGGCGCCTTGCACCGCGCTCACCGTGGTGTCCAGGTCTTCAACCACCGCCGAGATCGAGACATTCATCAGCGATGTATCGACCACCAGCACAAACATGGCCATGGCTAGCAGAATGGACAGTCTGGTATCCCCTTTTTTCGTTTTCTCAGCACCAACTTTACTTTTATCAGCCATACGATGATTTCTCCTAATCTTTTTTGTCACCCGAGCTTAGGAAGGATTTGGATTGGGGACAATTATATCCCCCTAATTGCCTGGTTGTGAATTTCTGCTATTCGCCTCAGGATCATCAGCAAGTGACCGGATTCAAATATATCTGCCAGGTGGCCTTCATTAAACCGGTCCGCACGAACATGGGCGGTGAGCAGCTTGCGCAGAGTTTGCAGGCTTGCTCGTTGCAGCAACTCGGGATGATCCTTAAGCAGCAGTCCCTCGTACCATTTTGTCCAGTTGAATGGCTGGATGAAACCATTGCTGTAGAGTGCTTTTTCGAAGGCGAGCACTGCGGGAGAATAATCAAAATATGGCAGATGCCCTTGCTGGGCAACCCACTCGCCCGGCGAAAAAGATGGCTGCTCAAAAGCGGGCAGGTAACTTAGCACCGCCTGGATATTTTCCTCCGTGAGCGCCGGGTCCGCATGCCAGAAGGATTGTTTTGCAGCCTCGATCAACTCGAAGATATGCCAGTCGTCCTCCGCGCGAGTGCGCCCCAGCAGGCTGCTGATCCAGCGCCTTGGCAGGCCGGCCCTGCCATGCAGGGCGCCGATCGCCGCGCCCACGATAGCTGCGATGGTGTCATTGTCCCAGGTGTCGTTGACCGCCCGGAGGATGGCTTCTTCCGGCTCGTGAGCATGCCGCGCCAGGATATAGAGCACACACGGCATTGTTTCCAGCAGGTAGGCGCCCGAATGCCAGCGCTGGCAGGCTTGCAGTACGGAGAGGTTATCCTGCATAGCCCGGTGCACTTCACGTTCGACAAACTGCCAGACTGGTCCCTGGTAAGGCAGGGCAGGGTTCCGGGAGGTATAGCTCGAATTGCCTTCCAGCAGGCGGGCTTGCGCCACGAAGGTCTCCAGCCACCAATCCGCGGCAGGCGCTTTCTCTAGAAGCAGGCATTCCCACAGCAGGTAGCTAAAAGCCACGCAGCAGGCATTGGAAGCCGCATCGTTATGGGTGATCATGCCGGCGATGGCGGCGTCTGCCCATAGGGCCGGGGTTGGCCGGCGCAGGTGGGGGATCATTATCGGCGCGATGCGCATCAGTGCACCGTTCCCGGCGGAAGGCTGGCCGGATTGCTGCCAGGAGCGAGCGTGATCTTTATAGCTGCGCAGGAAAGCGCGTACGGTGCTGCCAATCCCGTAGATCTGCCCCTGGGTAAACTTACGCGCCAGGTTTTCGGGTATCAGAGCCTGGTCATCCAGCAGCTGTTCCAGCGTCCAAAAGGCCAGCTGGGTGTCATCGGAGGGCAGCCCGACGGCGCGCCCGCCTGCTCGCCGGTTGGGCAGGTAATCGCGTATCTCGCCATAAGCCTGCCTGCGGTCGGCTGGGGGCATTGATTCGGTCGAATTACCCAGCGACGTCACCGATCGCCAGGCCAAGCAGCATGGCCTCGACGCGGCTGAAATCCCAATCGGCGGGCAGGGGCGTCGGTTGCTGCTCGAACAAGGGGGAAGGTTGGCAGGCGAGCTTGCCTTGTGTGATAAGCTGATGCAGCAAGGAGAAGTTATCCATCTGAATACCTGGTCATTTCTATGCGCTATTCTACCCGAACCGCACAATCCTCGCCTGATAAATCAACATAAAGCCCTAGAAGTTATCCTCCAGGGCTACTTTCCAAATGTTTTTGTGCAGTTGGCAGCAATGGGCGGTCAGCCGTCAGCGGTCTGCTGTCATGTTACTGTCCCACAAATTCCTGCAAATACAGGAACAAGGCTTCTTTCTCCACGTCATCCAGCCGGTTTAACGTTTTCCAGATCATGATATCGTCCGGTGTTGAGGCGGCGGTGTTGGCATCAATGAGGTGGACAAAATCGGCCAGCGTGATGCTGCGCATCAGCGGGCGGATATCCGGCCCTGCGGGGAAGGGTGGAGGTACCACTCCATCCAGCTGCTCGCCGTGACAGGAGGAGCACTCCATATAATCCTTGACATACTCGCCGTATTCGGCGGTGGCGGCTTTGGGTGGGACGCTGATGGGGGTGATTTCATCCGGTATGTCGGCTGTTAGAAAGCCTGCCGCAGTCAGCAGTGCAGTCAGCAAGGAGGGGGCATACGGGGGAACCTCGTTCTGCACGGCAGGTGATTGGCGCAGGTAGGCGATGACTGCCAGCACATCCTCATCGCTCAGAGCGTGCACGCCGGGAAAATTGACCATGGCAGTCGCCCGGCCTTCATTATCAACCCCGGTGCGGAGCACCCGGAACAGGTCTTCGTCAGACCAGCTTGCGATTTCCCCGGCGGGAGTCAGGTTGGCGGAGTAGATATCGCCCAGCGGCATACCGGCGTCATCGCTCATATTTTTGCCGCCGGTCATCGGCAGCTCGTCGTTGGTCGAATGGCAGCCGACGCACAAACGCTCTGCGACGCGTTCGCCGCGCGTCGATCTGTTCCGGTGTGCCGGCCACGGCGACAGCCGGAACGGACACGCTGTATTTCTCATTTAATTGCAGCGTGCCGTAAATGCCGCCTATGGTGATGCCTGCGAAGAGCAGCGCCAGCAAGGAAGCCGTGATGCCGCCCAGCCATTTGACCCATCCAATGGGCGATTTGAAGGCTTTCGACGCCAGCCAGCCGAACAACACAGTTAATGCAAGTACGATGAACAGACTGATATACAAAACAGACATCAATATATCCTCCTGATTTTAATGAATGTTAAGTGGGTAAACCAATGCGGGCATGGCTTACTGGATGAGAAACTAAGTGAATTAATTATACCTAAAATGCCGACATTCTGGAGTGGTTTTGTAGGACAAACTGTCAGTTTATCCTGCTTCTCGCAACGATGCGTTCTCTGGCAACGATGCGTTCTCTGCAACGATGCGTCCGGCGTCGCTTGCGGAATTCGGACGCTCCGCGTCCAGATTTGGTCCTCGATGGGAGCGTCGTGCTGGGGTACCAACGTGGCGGATTGGAGCCAGGAGAAGTCTGGACGCGGAGCGTCCAGGTACGGTTCCCACGCGGAGCATGGGAACCAGGTGCAGGTACTCTCGCAACGATGCTCCGCGTCGTTGCGGAATTCGGACGCTCTGCGTCCAGATTTGGTCCTCGATGGGAGCGTCGTGCTGGGGTTCCAACGTGGCGGATTGGAGCCAGGAGAAGTCTGGACGCGGAGCGTCCGGGTGCGGTTCCCACGCGGAGCATGGGAACCAGGTGCAGGTACTCTCGCAACGAGCTCCGCGTTGTTGCGGAATTCGGACGCTCCGCGTCCAGATTTGGTCCTCGATGGGAGCGTCGTGCTGGGGTTCCAACGTGGCGCATTGGAGCCAGGAGAAGTCTGGACGCGGAACGTCCGGGTACGGTTCCCACGCGGAGCGTGGGAACCAGGTGCAGGTACTCTTGCAACGATGCTCCGCGTCGTTGCGGAATTAGGACGCTCTGCGTCCTTGCGTCACCAATCCATACAGACCTCAAGCAAACCGGGCATACCCGCATAATTTCTTGCGCTTGAGTACATCCAGTGCTCTGGCAATTCCACAAAGCCTCTCCGCACTGGGTTGTAGTGTATATAAGCAATCTTTTGTTCCATCATCAAACGATCTTGTATTCGTTTTGGTCCTACCCCTTCCTGCCAGAACTGAAAATCCCGATCTACTTTATTGGGTAATTTATTAGCCGCCAGTTGTTCAAGGATGTAGACATTGCCAATCTGTTGATAGAAATCGATGCACTGCCTGGCGGTGAAGGATTTGAAATTACCCAGTTCTTTGGATAGATCTTCCGCAGTTACTACCAGATGAATGTGGTTTTCCAGTAAGACGTAGGCATATAAAATGATTCGTTGATTTTGCTGGAGATAAGAGAGCGAATCGAAAATAATTTTAGCGATAGTGGGGTTACTGAAAAGGGGAAGCCAGTTGACCGTGGTGGCTGTAACGAAATAGGGTGCCGAATCGCCGGGGAGAATCTTATACCGGGTGCGTGTCATTGACTGCCCTCTCCTTGTCGTCTCTCGCAACGATGCTCCGCGTCGTTGCGGAATTCGGACGCTCCGCGTCCAGATCAATTCTGGACGCGGAGCGTCCGGGTGCGGTTCCCTCCCGCACAAAGCCAGTACGGGACTTCGACGCGGAGCATGGGAACCAGGCGGTCAGCGGTCTACCTCAGCCCCACCAGCAGCGCTTCGTACGGCGCCAGCGCGGGCAGCGGGGCATAGCCGGTGAAGCCGCCCTGCGCATTGACGCGTGGTGCAGCCGGGTCGCCGGCACCCGGCAGCAGCCGGTAGGCCTGCATCCCTGCCGTCAGCGGCCCCTGCGCCAGCGAGAGCGTGTATCCATCAACCGCTTCGCCCGACAGATTGAACAGCGCCAACACCGCCTGCCCGTCGACGTAGCGCAGCAGGGCGAACAGGCGCGGGTCGCTGGTCTGCTACGACATAGCGTGTCGCCGGCGCGCAGGGCGGGATTCTCGTTGCGCAGCTGGATCATCTCCCGGTAGCGGCTGAGCAGCGAGCTGGGATCGTCGGTTTGAGCGGCCACGTTGGCGCCTTCTCCCGGCGTACCCGGCTCGACCCAGGGCGTGCCGCTGGTGAAACCGTTGGCCGCTGTGCTGTCCCACTGCATCGGGCGGCGCAGATCCAGGTCGTCCGGTTTGGCGCCGGTCAGTCCGATCTCCTCGCCGTAGTAGATGAACGGCACACCCGGCATGGAGAGCATCAGGGAGGCGGCAAGCTTCGCTTTCTGCGGGTCGCTGCCCAACTGGTTCATCACACGGGTCATATCGTGGTTGGTCAGGAAGGGAGCCAACTGGCCGTATGGGTAGGAGTCGAGCACAGTCTGGGTCTGGGTCACCAGGCGGGTGTTGTCGCCCTTATTGATCGCTTCGATCATTGCTTCCGCCAGCTTGAATTCGAAGGCGATATCCACTTCTTCCGGCACATAGGGCACCACGGCGGCGGTCTCGTCCCAAATTTCGCCGACGGTCAGGGCATCCGGTTGCAGGCTGTGCACGTAGTTGTCGAAGCTCTGCAGCCAGCTGTGCGTCTCGGGGGTGTTGGCCTGCACTTCGCCATCTTCGATCAAATGGCGCACGGCATCCAGGCGGAAGCCGTCGGCGCCCATCTCGTCCAGCCAGAACTTCAGCACTTCGAACATCTGCTGCGTGACCGCACCATTCTCGTAGTTCAGGTCAGGCATCCCCGACCAGAACATCCCGTAGTAATAATCCGACATCAGGTGGCCGGTTTTCATCTCCATCAGGTTGCCGCTTTGCGGCTGGTGCCACACTTCGGTACCCCACGGGCTGAGGTAATCGCCTTTCTCGTCCGACCAGATGTACCAGTTTTCGGTTTTCGAGCCGGGGGTGGCGGCTTCATAGAACCAGGGGTGCTGGTTGGAAGTGTGGTTCAATACCATGTCGATAATCACCACCATGCCGCGCTGGTGGGCTTCTTCGATCAGCTGCTTGAAGTCGTCGTTCGTGCCGTAATCCTGCTCGATGGTGTAGTAGTCGGTGGTGTCGTAGCCGTGGTAGCTGGGCGATTGCGTGATGGGCATCAGCCACAGGCCGGTGATGCCCAGGTCGGTGGTGGTGGACGGGTCGCCGTCGTTCAGGTAATCCAGCTTTTCGATCAGCCCCTGCAAGTCGCCGGTGCCGTCGCCGTTGCTGTCTTTGAAGCTGCGCACAAAGACTTCATAGAAGACCCGGTCGTTCCACCAGGGCAGGTCGTTGGAGCCGCCGGCGGGTGGTTCCGTCTCCTGGGGGAACATGGTGGGGGTAGGCTGGATGGGAATGGAAGCCGCGACAGGCCGCGGCGCCAACCCGGGGTCATTAATATTCAGGGCGTACAGGTAGCCATCGGTGCTGGCGACGAAGACCGTCTCGCCGGCCACCGCCGGTGACGACCAGATCTCGCCTTGGGTCGGGTAGGACCACAGCTCGTCGCCGCTGCTCCGGTCGACGGCGTGCACCTGCCCCAGTCCATCCCCATAAATCAGGCGGTCCTCCAGCAGGGCGGGGGAGGAGGCGATAAAGGTGTTCGTCTCGCGCGCCCACAATATATCGCCTTCTGTCGGGTCCACTGCGCCCACGCCGCCGCCCACACTGACGCCAAAAATGCCATCCTCACCGGCAGCAAAGGTAGCCATGATCGGGTTGAAGGCGGCTTTCCAGAGGGCATCACCGGTCGCCAGGTCGATGGCATGGAAAGACGAGCCGGTGGAAAGGCTGCCGACATAGACCACGCCTTCCCGGATGGTTGGCGAAGCCATCACCTGGCCATCCGCCATATACAGCCACAGCTTTTCGCCGCTGGCGGCATCCAGCGCGTAGACAAAACCATCCGAGCTGCCCACCAAAAGCACGCCATCCTGCACGATGGGCGAGCTGACCACCTCGTTGCCGGTAGCGTGTTTCCAGATCGTCTCACCGTTGGCAGCGTTCAAGGCATAGATGCTGCCATCCGTACTGCCCACGAACACCACGCCATCGACGACGGTGGGCGAGGAAGCCAGCGAAGGGCCTATCGGAACCGTCCACAGCTCTTTACCATCGGCGACATCCAGGGCATAGAAAGTGCCGCCCAGCGTGCCGATATACAGTACGCCGTCTACCACCGCCGGTGTGCTGAAGATAGCAACCGGCAGCTTCACTTTCCACAGCACTTCCTGGGTAGCCGGATCCAGGGCGTAAACATCGCCCGCCATGCTGGCGAAATACAGGGCGCCCTCCGCCAGCACCGGCGAGCTGGCAATCGGCGCCTCGGCATTAAACATCCATTCGCCGTAATCACCTTCTTGCGCATAGACACCGGTGCGTTGTGGGTCGCCGCGGAAGTTCAACGCCTCTACAGGTGGTGCGGGAGTTGCACTGGGAAGAGCAGTGGCTGCTGGGGGGTGTGTGGCGCTGGGGAGCGCCGTCGCCGTGGGTGTCGCAGACTGGCAGGCGCCTGCCAGCAAGGCGATCGGCAGCATGAAACTGAGCATTTTCCAGAAGATGGGTTGTGGCGTCATGGGAGAGTTCCTCTGTGCGGGGTAGTTGGAATGCCAGGTGAAATGGGGAATCTATTTCCCTATTACTATAGCATTATTAGTGCTTTTTGGCGCAAGCTTTTTGGTAAAATGATGCCTGCCTGCGACTAACCCATTAAGGAGATATTCTATGCCCCGTATTGCTGTCGCTACCGATAGCACCGCTTATTTATCGCCAGAGATGCTTGCTGACTGTGCAATCCGTGTGATTCCATTAAAGATTAACTGGAAAATGGAGACTTACCTGGATGGCGTGACCCTGATGCCGGCTGAATTCTATGCACGACTGGATGGCGAGACGGAGTCACCGACCACATCTCAGCCATCCGTTGCAGATTTTCTAGAACTATTCGAGCAGCTTGCCCCCGATCATGACGGTATAATCGTGCCGCTTATTTCCTCGGGTTTGAGCGGCACGGTTGAACTCGGCCCGGATGGCTGCAGCTCAGTTCACTGCGCTGCCGGTAGAGGTCCTGGACACGCGCTCGGCCTCCGCCGGGCTGGCGCTGGTTGTGCTGGCGGCGGCCCGTAAAGCCCAATCGGGTGCACCCCTGGATGAGATCGTTCGCACCGCCGAGGCGGTCTCCCGCAGCCTGGGCGTCTATTTTATGGTTGACACTTTGAAGTATCTGCACCGGGGCGGCCGGATTGGCGCGGCCTCCCGCTACCTGGGATCGGCGCTTAATATCAAGCCAATCCTGTTTATGAATGAGCAGGGCAAGATCGATGCTCTGGAGCGCGTACGTACCGCGTAACAAAGCTTTGCACCGCCTGGTAGAGCTGGCCAGTGAAAAAGCGGGCGGAGAGCCTGCCGATATCGCTGTGATGCATGCCAACGCGCCAAAAGAAGCCCAATACGTCCTGGATCAGCTGATTGGCAGGGTACATTGCAGGCAGAGCTACACATTTGAGCTTTCCCCGGTAATCGGCGCCCATGTTGGACCGGGGACAGTGGGCGTGGCGGTCTATGCGGATCGCCCAGTGGAAAAATTATAAGATTCTCATCCATTAATTATTTTATTCTCATGGTAGACGCCTTAAATAGGATAAATACTATCAAATATATGTTATAATTGGGCTAAGCCGATTGGCTCTTTAACCTGTCAGATTGCGAAAAGGAGGAAAAGAAATGAGGGTGAGCAAGCTTGTTTCCATCATGGTATTAACCCTGGCCCTGGTAGTGATGGCTACCGGGATTGGCTACGGCCAGGCGATTACAGACACACTCAGTTTTATAGAACCATTAGATAGATATGTCTACGTTGACTGTGCCGAAGACGGGGCGGGAGAATTCGTCCATCTCACCGGCAATATCCATTCCCTTGTTCACATGACGCAAAATCCTACTGGCGGCCTGGTATTAGAGTTTATCAGCCAACCTCAGGGGGTTACCGGCATAGGGATGACTACCGGGGACAAGTACCAGGGGACCGGGATTTCCCACGATATTGAGCATATTTCTGGTTTCACCCCAGGTTATGTGTTCACCGATGTAACTAACTTCCGGATCATCGGGAGTGGTCCCGGGAATAACTTTATGTACCAGGAAGTATTCCACTACACCTTTAATGCGCAAGGTGAGCTGACTGCCTGGGTGGAACACCACCTGGACACTTGCCAGTAACCAGTACTACGTAATTGTAAGCGTAAGCAACCGATCCAGGACGCCCGGCAGCACCGGGCGTCCATTATTGTGAGCTGGCAAGCTCAAATACTCCGATCCTGGGGCCGATGCGAGCATGAGGGGCATTCGCCGGTTGGCTGCCAACACCCTTACATTTGCCTATTGATTTGGGCTCAATAATTCTATATACTGATAACTAACACCCGACCGTCTGTATGATGTTGTTCGGCCGAGATTTGATGCCCCGGACAGCTATCCGTCGACCCAGGCCGGCTGCCTGGAGGGAGAAGGCACTGCGATGGATGATAACTGGATTGAGCAAGTACGCCTGACGTTAAATCAGAAAAGCACACAGGAGCTGCGCCAGATCTGGGAAGAAAATGACCGCACAGCCTGGACGGAGGATGCCTTCGAAGCCATCCAGCGTATCCTGGAAGAACGTGGCGAATCTATCGAACCTCAGGTGCAGCCTGCACCCCTGGAAGTAGTGCCAGCGGCTACACCGCAGCAGCGACCCGGCTGCGTGACCGCCTACGCGCTGATCACGGGGATTGGCATCCTCCTGTATGCACTGTTCAGCATCTTTGTAACCATCGCAGGCGGGATGGACGAGGCCGGCTTGATTGAGATTGGCACTGTGCTGATCCTGGCAGGACTGTTCATCGCAGTGGCGGTGGGATTGTGGCGCTTACAGAATTGGGCGCGCATCGCCGTCATCGTCCTGCAGAGCTTCAGCCTGATCCTATCCATCATTCTGATGCTCAACGGTGCATTCGGCTTTCCGGGCCTGATCGGGCTTTTCGTTGGGGGTTACACCATCTATTGGTTTGCGACCAATCACCGCTATTTTATCAAGCCGCAAACCGGTTAGGCGTTTACTGCATCCGCCCGGCTGGCCGCCAGACGCATCCAGGCATACACCGCCAGCATCGCCAGGCTGACCAGCGTCAGCACCACGATCACGCTCTGCGGGCCGAGCGGCTCGATCAGCTGGCCAATGAACCAGGGGAAGAACATGCCGCCCAGGCTGGCGCCGACGAAGAACATACTGGTCACGCGGGCGGTGGTTGCCATATGATGCCCGGCGAAGGACAGGGTATTGGGGAAGATGGAGGCGATGGAGAAACCCAGCCCCAGCGAGCCCAGCCACAGCGCGGTGGCGGATTCGTGCCACAGCAGGATCACCCCAGGCTGAGCAGGCAGCCGATCACGTCCGCCAGGATCAGCGTGCGCGGCCGGAAGCGAATCGAAAGCGGGATGCCGATCAGGCGCCCCAGGGTAAACGCCCCCCAGAAGGCCGAAGTCAGGTAGGCGGCGGTGACCGCCGTGCCCAGCTCCAGCTGGGTGGCATAGGTGTACAGCCAGCCGCCGAAGGCGCCCTCCAGCCCGACTACCAGGAAGAAGAATACACCTAACGGCAGCACCAGGCTGAAATTGATCGGCGCAAGAGTGCCGTCTTCGGCGCGTCCCTGGTGGGCGGGGCTGGGCTGCACATAAACGAAAGCCGCCACCGGCAGCACCAGCAGCGCCAGCAGCCGGTAGCCCCAGGTGATCTCACCGGTCAGCAGAATGGCCTGGGCGAAGATCAGCGGCGATAAAAAAGCCCCCAGCCCGAAGAAAAAGTGCAGGCCGTTCATGAAGGGCCCGACCTTGTCGCCGTGCACCCACACGATCATGGTGTTGGCGCCTACGTCCATAGCCCCTTCGCCTACGCCCAGCGCCAGCAGCACCGCCGCCAGCAGCCACAGCATGGGGATGCCCGGCACCAGCAGCAGGCCCAACCCCATCACCAGCAGCATGCCGGCCATCAGGCGCTGCCCCGGTAGGCGGTCGAACAGGCGCCCGCCCAGCAGCGAGCCCAGCAGGTAGCCGAAAGCGCGCGCCGTAAACAGGATGCTCACCTGGCTTAGCGTGCTGCGGGTCTGCTCGGCCAGCCCGGGCAGAGTCGGGTCCCAGGGCGGCGGTCGAAAGCCCCAGGATGATAAAGGCAACATAATAGCCGGCAGTCTTCGTCAGCCGGCCTTTGCGGTCGTCGAGTGCGGCGGTTTGCATGCAGGTGTCCTTGAGTAGAAAATCTGCACTATCTTATCACGAAGCGGTGCTTGGTGTCGTGGTAAATGATCCTGCCGTTGAAGAGAGGAGATATCTAACTTAAATCAATTTCCGTAACTCCTCTGTGACCTTCCATATACCCTGCTTATCGCCTACAGCTTCGAACAGCCTGATGGCTTGTTGTAAATGGGCTCGGGCTTGCGGCAATTGGCCTTGGTGGGAGTAGAGTAAACCCAAATTGTTGTGGAATCTTGCGGCGTTGTGCCTGTCACCCACGCGTTCGAGCGATGGCAATGCCTTGTGATAACATTCCAAAGCCTTTTGCATATCGCCGGTGTTTTCGTATAGAAGGGCCAGATTGCCATTGGTTAGGGCAGCGCTTTGCGTGTCGCCCATTTGCTGTTGTATATTTAATGCCCTTTCATACATATCTTTTGCCGCCGGAAAATTGCCGAGTTGAAATAGAGCTATACCCAGATTACCATACGTATCCGCGATGCCTTTTGGCATACCAAGTCGCAAGAAAATTTGCAGACTTCGTTCATACATCTCAATCGCCTTGGCATAGTCGCCCTTCAATCCATAGAGTATTCCCAGATTACTGTATTGGTTGGCAGTCAATCGGTCAATTCCTTCTCCAATACTGTACTCCAAGCTCTTTTTGTAAGCCTGCTCAGCCTGCGCGAATTTACCTTGATTTTTATGAATAATTCCGAGATTGCCATAAACAACCGCCAGGCTTTCCTTATTCCCCAATTGGGCAGCCACTTCCAGGCTTTTATTGTAAAACGCAATCGCCTGGGGATAATCGCTTTGCTTGCGGTATAACTCACCAATATCATTAGAGATTATGCCTATAAGTCGGAGATTATGAACTTGTTCGGCCAGGCTCAGGGCATGCTGATAAAGTAAGATTGCCTGTTGCGGATTGCCTTGGAAGCAGTAGATTTTTCCCAGAGATGAATAGGCCATCGACTGCTCGTCAAGATTGGCTTCTTTTTTGCCTTTTTCGAGTTGTGCTAAAAAGTATTTTTCAGCTTCTGACCAGCGCCCTACAACCAGCAGTTGCTCGCCGTACACCCCACAATCGTGGGCAGACATAGTGGACGGATCTGGTTTATCATTAGATTTTGGTTCCTTTTTAGGATGTTGCTGAACGAAAGTCATTGGCTTGCCATGTTCCAGCGCCAGATCGGCCTGCTGAAGAAAGATGACGATCTCTTCGTCCGACATGTTCGCGGTTAATTGTGGATTATCTGCGCGTATTTGCTGGATCTGTTGGTGAACGCCGGCAGGCGCGGCTTTCGCGCCATTGCCTGTCCCAGATTCCTGTGGGGCAAGCTCGGCGCGGATTTCTGTCAATAGTTGATGGACGTCAGCTGCCTTCTTAGTGTGTCCGATCTTATCCAGAATGCCGGCTGATTCCTCTGCGCAGGGAAGGGCATCTGAAAAGCGACCCTGCTGCGCCAGGAGATTGGCCATATTGAACAAATCGAGCGCCAGTCCCAGCCTGTCGCCGACCTCGCGGTCGATGACGAGGGCTTGCTCACAGGTTTCCATTGCTCGCTGTAGATCGTGACGGCTAGAATAAATGTATCCCATGTTCGTCAAGCAATCGCCCTGGCTTCGCCTGTCACCGACTTCCCGGAAGATCTTCAATGCCTGTTCGTGGTGTTCAAGGGCCTGCTCCATTTGGCCAATATTTGAGTAGGTGGATCCCATGTTATTCAGGGCAAATGCCTCTCCGCGTCGGTCTCCCAGCTCGCGAGCGATCTCTAGCGATTTTTTGTAGTACTCAAAGGCCTGCCGTGCTTGACCCAGGTTACGGTAGGCATTACCCAGGTTATTCAGACCGGCAATTTGGGCGTGGCGGTCGCCGATTTCGGACTTAATTGCCAGGGACTGCTCTTGGTACTGGATGGCACGCCGGTTATCACCCAGATCGGCATAGACAATTCCCATGTTTCCCATGGCAGAACTCTCCCCGCGACGATCACCCAATTTCCGGGCGATCTTCAGCTCTTGTTCGTAATACTGGATGGAGCGACTGAGATCGCCTAATTGGTGGTAGGCACTGCCCATGTTGCCCAGGGCAACCATTTCCCCTAGCTTATTTCCGTTAGCTTGAGCAATCGCCAGAGCTTGCTCAAGGTATTTACTGGCCTGCTGCGGGTTACCCAGTTGAAGATAGGCAATACCCAACCCATTTAGCGCAGAGCCTTTTACCGACCGATCACTGATCTCATCCGCAATCGCCAGCGCTTTCTTGTGGCAATCTAAGGAGCGCTGAGTGTCGCCGGACTTTCGATATACATCACCTAAATTGGTGGTGGCAGTGCCCACTAGCGCCTGGTCACCTTCACTGTCTCCAGCATTCAGCGCCAGCTCAAGACATTTTACTGCAATAGCCAAGTTTCCGACCTCTCCGGATGCACAACCCATTGAGTCAAGGTACCAGCCCTGTAGCACTCGCTCGGACTTGGTTGGGGCATCCACCGATTCGGCCGCTGGAACCGGATGGTGGATTGTGCTTTTATAGGCATCGGCGATGGCCGTCTCCACTTCTTCCCAGCTCTGATACCGCTTCGCTGGCTCCAATGCCAGGCAACGCGTTACCAAATCGATCACAACATGGGGCAAGCTGGCCGGCAAGGGGCGCATGTATCCAATAGAGTGGGCGTTACACAGAGTCTGGGTTGTCTCGCCCGCCACCGGATGCCGCCCGACCACCATCTTGTACAGCAGACAACCAAACGCGTAGATATCCGTTGCCGCGCCTTGGCACTCGCCTCGCCACTGCTCAGGTGACATATATAGCGGCGTGCCCACGACGCCATTAATCCTTTGGGTTCGTGTAACTGAGGTCGCATCTATTTTGAGTAGCTCAGACAAGTCGATCTCATTGGCTTGAAGCACGGAAGCCAATCCAATATCGGTTACGCGACAAGCGATTGACATCTGCCTGCGAAAGCCAGCCCTCCACTGACGAGTATATTCTCCGGCTTGAGGTCGCCATGGACGAAACCCGGCATCTGAATCGTAACGTAGTGCATCCCGCGTGCGATCTGAAGCGCGAAGAGCAGCGCCTGTATCATTGGGAACGGTTGACCGGGTATAAACCACGAGAGCAGGGAAGTTGTATCACGCTTCCTCTCCGAAACGATCGCCTGCAGCACCAGGTAAGGCTCGTCTGAGTTCTCGGGAGTTAAGACTTGATAGCAGCGCACAATGTGTGGGTGAGCACCTAAGCCCACCCAGTCTGTGCCGCTTTGCGCGAAGCAATCCAAAGCCTTCGGATTTGGCAGCAATTCAGGCCTCAAAGTCTTGAGCAGCATCGGGCATGAGCTCTCATGATCAAGACAGGTGTAGTCAATGCTCGTGTCATTAAAAACAGGGTAGCTTATGATCTCGTACTGACCAAGCAGGGTTCCGGGCGGATGGATTTTCATAACGTAGCTCCTAAAATCAGTATACAGAACTCCCTGTCTCAACTCAATAGGCAAATGTCCTTGTCTTTAACTCCTCTGGAAAAAATGCCCATGCATTCCTCTGCCGGTCAACCCAGCCGGCAGTCTTCACCAACTGGACGGGCTGGTACTGGCCTTGGGCTTGTTAACCGCGATGGGCGTGCTGGCAGGCGATGGAAGCATGGTGTCGAACCGAATGCTGCGCTTGGAGCTGGTGGGGATGCATGCCGCCGTCAATCTGGCCAGGTGCATGCTCAACCATAAGCTGATCAGCCTGAGTATTTCAGTCATGGCGTTTCGCTGGCGTCAAATGAATTGCTCTCCCGCATCCCCAGCGAAATTCGAGGAGACCCGCTCCAACAACCTTCCCTCACCATGCCAGGGTATAATTCACACAAAGGACACCTGCCTGATGACCAACCAACCTTCCCCTGGCACACCCGCTGCCCGCAAAGGCGGTTTAGCGCTGCTCAAGACCATCCTTTACCTTCTGGCTGGGTTGGTACTGGCGTTGGGCTTGCTCACCGGGATCGCTCTGCTGGCCGGCGCCGGCGGCATGGTGTCGAACCTGATCCTGCCCTTGCAATTGATGGGCATGGAAGCCGCAGTCAACCTGGTAAAACCCCTGCTCAATGGCATGCTGGTCAACCTGGGGATCGCCGCCCTGGTGGTTTCACTGGCGCTGAGCGGTTTGCTGTATGCGGTTGGCAGGCTGATTGGGACTGTGCAGGAGTTGGAGGGGCGGCTGATCGTACTCGAAGCCGGCTCTCAATCCGTGTAACCCATCCTACTCGGAGAAGCGAAGTTACGATCGAACAATTTCTTGGGAGGTTACCATGAGCGATGTCACTGTGATTGGGTTGGGCAACATGGGCTCGGCGCTGGCCCGGGCACTGCTGGAGGGCGGTTTTCAAGTGACGGTGTGGAACCGCAGCCCGGAAAAAGCGAGCTTCCTGGCGCCGCAGGGTGCGATTTTTTCGCCGGAGATCGGTGAAGCGCTCGCCGCCTCCCCCGTGGTGTTGGTGTGCGTCACCAATTATGCTGCCTCGGACGCCATCCTGTCTCAAGCCGCTTCAGAGCTGGCCGGCAAAATCCTGGTGCAGCTCAGCACCGGCACACCACAGATGGCCCGCAGCGGTGAAGCCTGGGCGAAGGCGCACGGGGCGCAGTACCTGGAGGCCAAGATCACCGGCAGCCCCGAATTGATCGGGACGCCCAGCGCGCATATCCTGCTCTCGGGTTCCGCAGCCGCTTTTCACACAGCCGAGCCGCTTCTTCGTGCGCTGGCTGCTAATCTGGATTACAAAGGCGCCCTGATCGGGTTGGCATCCGCCTGGGACTTTGTCATGATCATGCACTATTACGGCATGTTCCTGAGCCTGTTCCACAGCGTGCAGATCTGCCAGGCGGAGGCGATCCCGCTGGAGCAGTACGAGGCGCTGCTTGGCGAGCAAAACCTGGGGTACGAAAAATGGCTGGTCGAAAATATCCGCACGGGAAATTATCTGGATACTTCGGCGCCGCTTGAGCTGTGGCTGGGAGGTATCCGGCGCATCAGCGAGCACGCCCGCGCATGCGGCATTAACGCCGCCTTCCCGGAATTCGTCGCCCAGCTGTTTCAGCAAGCGGCAGACGCCGGTTACGGCCGCGAAGAAGTATCCGCGGTGTATAAGGTATTGGAAAAAGGGATTTAATTCGTCAACGCCACAACAGCCTTGTAGACCAGCTGGATCAACTCTAGCTACCAGCACCACGCCGGCCAGCAGAGCCAGGTCCGGGTAGAAGCCGGTGAACCAGCGCAGGTCGAAGCTGCGACCGGCGAGTGATGGCCCCACCAGGGTGACCAGGATCAATGTACCGGCAATCCAGGCGATGTGCGGCAGCAGCCGCAGCCAGCGCCGGCGTGGCGGCAGATCTGCCTGCCGGGCGCGTTCATGGCGCAAGCTCAGCAAGCCGCGCAAGGATAAGAAGAGCACGACCAGGAATGCTGCCAGCAGTCCCCAGCCGATCACAACCGATGAGATCCCTTGTTCGACTACCGGGCGGCCGGTCAGCAGGTTGACTACGCCCCAGAAGAGCGGCAGGTAATCATAAGTAGCCTTAAACATGTGATCCTGGTTGAACAGCATCACCAGCGAAAGATCACTTTGCGGCAGGATGACGACACTGGTGTAATAGCGCTCGGTGGCTCCGCCGTGGGTGATTTGCGGTTCGCCATAATAGCTTTCGATATCCCAACCAAAGCCCGCCCGGGATCCGATGGCCTGGTTGGGGGTGAACATGGTTTGCACGCCGCTCTCGCTGAGGATGCGCTGGCTGTGCATCCCGCGGCTATCCCGCGGGACCAGCTCGCCGCCATTTTGCATAGCCTGCAAATAGCGCCCCATGTCATTGGCCGTGGAGACGATGAATCCGGCAGGCAGGTAGTACTGCGGGATGCGCTGCTTCATCGGTACGGGAAATGGGAACATCTGCGAATAGCCCTGGGCCAGATCCATCCCGGCGATCTCATCCACAGAAGCGCTGCTCGCCTGCATCCCCAGCGGCTCGAAGATATTCCGGCGCACATACTCGGCGTAGCTCTGCCCGCTGACGGCTTCCACCAGGTGTCCCAGGGTGATGTAACCCGGGTTGAAGTACTGGAATTTTTCCCCGACCCGGGCGGTGGGATGCGCATGCTGCAGATCCCGGACGGCCTGCTCGATGCTGGTATCGTCCGGCAGATTGGGTACATAGCCGGCTTCGGAAAGCCCGCTGGTGTGGTTTAGCAGGCTGCGCACGGTGATCTGAGCGCTCGCCTGGCTGTCGGCTACCTGGAACCAGGGAATATAACGCTGCACCGGGGCATCCAGGTCCACCAAACCGGCTTCAACCAGCTGCATCACCGCCAGGGCGGTGAACGATTTGCTTTGCGAGCCGATGAACATGGGCGTATCGGCGTCCATCGGCCGCCCAGGCCCGGCGCGGCCGTAGCCTTTAGCGATAACGGGTTCGCCGCCCTGGGAGACTACCAGCGACACACCGGGAATATTGTTGCGGGCGAGATACGCCTCGATGAAAGCGTCAATCTCGGAAAAATCGGTTGGCCCGGGAGCGGCAAAAGCCGGGGGGACGGTCAGACTGAAGATCAATACGATGGCGAGGCAGAGCTGCAGTGAAATTTTCATTGTAAAAATATACGGCAACCCGCTCTGCGTTGTCAGGTGTCATCTGTATTAATTTCAAGTGACATTCGTCTCAAGAGGTTTGCATTTATGCCTGTCCCCTCGTATTTCGTCTCCCAGCTGATCGAGAAGCGGTAGACGCCGGTTATAGCCGCGAAAAGATGACTGGAGTGAATAAGCTGCTGGAAACTCGAGATCACTGATACTCTTCGGCGGACAGCTCGACCTGGTAAAAAGCACCCTCTTCAGGAAGTAAGGTATGCCACTCATCTGTATAATCAATCTCTACCATTGCCTGCTGTACCTGGCATTCGAGCACATGTCCACCGGCCGATCTGTCGGCAGTGATAAAGTGAAAATGATACCCGGGTGCATTCGCAGGATCCATATAGCTCGGAAGACGAAATCCCAGCATGACTCCTTCGACCGCATCAAACTCGAAAACCGGCTGTCTTTCCAGCACCTCCGGCAGGGTCTTGTACGGTTTTTCTTGCCTGGGTACACTGCGTGTCTGCAGTGTGGTGAACGTCCCCGTGATTTTGATGGCGTAGGGAATATTTTCCGTGGGCAGCAGGCTGTCCAGCTGCACTTTCAACGCCTGGCAATCGATTGGCTCAGTAAAGTTGACGCTTTGGTCCGCATCGAAGAAGGTAACCACAGAAAAAGGGGTTTTTAGAGAATCTTCTACGGGGTAAGCCACGCCATCCGATTTAATCTGGAAAACCTGGTGATCGATTTCGACCATTTCTCCGTCCAGCTCATTGAATGTCCCCAGCCCAAAATCACCATAATTTTTCAGATCGGCAAAGGTCATCTCCCCATCGAAGACACCGGCCATCAGCGAGCTGAGCAGGGAGTATTGGAAGAGAGTCTCCCTCCCTTGGGAAAGGGCGGCGGACTGGCAGCCGGCTGGTATGAGGCAGGCCAGGGCGATGAAAAGCCGCAGTGTAGATTGAATTAATCGATCAGTTTTCAATGGGTGGATTACTCCTGATTTCAGTTGTCATCCTGAGCGAAGTGAAGGATCTAGATCCTTCGCTGCGCTCAGGATGACTTGCCTTTGCGTAGCCTACGTATTGTGAGCTCCTTAATCGTTCTTTGCCTGAATTTCAGGTGGGCGCCGGGTCCAGCATGATCCACGGGATCCCATCCAGGCTTTCCCTGCGATCCTTGCATAGATCCTCACCAACCAGGTGGAAGGTCAGGTTCTTGCCGTCGAACTCCCAGGTGTAGGACGCTGTGCGAGCATCCTTGCACGGAGCATATTCCGTTTCTTCTGTGTACAGATCTTCCCGGATGGAATAAGTCCCGGTTGCATCCACCTGGTCGTTCACCAGGAACACGTAACTCCCATCGGCGTTAAACTTCAGCTTCCAATTCGCATGGTTTTTTTGCATAAATGTGCCGCTTGGGAAGGCGTTCGTCGCCGGAAGGGGTTTCATAGACCCCTTGGTTTGGGACGGCAGACGTGTTGAAATAGGCGACGGTGGTACCTTACTGCCTGCCGCACAGGCAGCCAGAATTACTGGAACGAACAGTATTAATAAGTAGCCGGGCTTATTCATGTTCCCCTCCATTTTGTACTTTTATTATACAGGCGAAATACACCCTGCGCATACTTCTACCTGCGCGCGGGAGGTCTTAGCTCGGCAGCATTATGGGACTAACTGTTTGAGTTTCGCTCCACCACAGATCTTCGCCGGCGGGGGCGAGTTTGCTTCCCTGCCTCCGCATTTACGGCAAGTGGAATTCGTCCCGTTGCCATCGCTGGGGGACAGCACGCCGCCCGCCAGGGAGAAGCTGCAGGATTCCTCAACGCCGACCCCGCCTTCGTCCGCGATCCCGCTACCATCACACACCGGCTCCCAATTCCAGCCCGGCTATCGACAGCGAAGGTAGCCTGCCCACCACACCGTCCGCTCTTGCGGGGAAAAAGCTGCCGCTGATTGACGGGTTGTTCATCCTGGGCGGCATTCTGCTGGCCCTCGTTGCCATGAGGGGGCGCAAGCGAGGCTAACCTTGTACCCACAATGGGAGGTGAATCGTCGGGGGAGGTGCATGGTTGCCGGGAGGCTGTGTCTGCACCAGACGCAGAGCGTCAAAAAAGCGGTTCCCACGCGGAGCGTGGGAACCAGGGTAATGCTATCGGCGGTCGGCCGTCGTCCGTCATCCGTCTCCCTACGGATACGGCATCACCGTCGGCTGGACGCAGGTGACCTTGAACGGCGTCTGGTTGGTGGAGAAGCTGCTCGGCTGGCTGAAGCTCAGCGCGATCCAGTAGTTGTCTTTGCTGTCGTTGATCTGCCAGTCATAGGTCACGGACTTGGTGCCGGGACCATTGAAGCTGATCGACTGCTGCGAGCTCTGCACACCATCGGAGCGCACCCAGCGGAAGACGGCCTGGCCTGAACCGGTGGCGGTAATCTTAGCGGTAGTGCGGACGGTTACCGGGCACAGGCCGCTGTAGCTGGAAGGTGAAGGGGTCAGGCTGACATCGGTGATGTTGAAGGGTATGGTCGCAGCCGGCAGACTGGTGATATCGATGTTGCAGGACAGGTAGCCGGGTTTATCCTGTGTCCAGCCTTTTTCGCCGGTCTTGATGTAGGTAACGTACACCCACTTGCCGCCGCTGCCCATGTCGTTGTAATTTTTCGGGGTGAGCACGGCGCCCTTGGGCAGGTCGCGGAAAGCCGGACCGTAGGCGGTGCCTGGCCCGGGGTTCATGTCCGACCAGTCGGTCAGCGTGGTGCAGGAGGGATCGACGACTTTGACCCACATCTGGGAGCGGACTTCGCCGGTGAAGTTACGGGCGGTGAGGGTGTACAGGGTGTCGCCGGAAGGCACAGCGATATCGCGCTGCCCGGAGGTGGGCTCCGAACCCAGAGTAGGGTCGATCCAGACGTTATCGGCGTTGATGGTGCTCCACTTGATGCGGATGCTTTGCGTATAGCCACGAATGGCCGTCGCCGGGGTGATCGAGAACTGCTGGATGGTGGGCAGCGGCGGGGGCGGTGTGGCCACCGACACGCTGATCGACTGGCTGACGCTGCGGCTGCTGTTGCTGGCGATCAGGTTATACACCCGGCTGGATTGCGGCTGGTCGTATAGCACACCCTGCAGCGGCTGCTGACCGAACGGCTCGATGATTACGCTGGTGGCTTGCGTGACTCTCCATTGGATGGTGACGGTGCCGCCGGCGGTGGTTTGCAGCGGTGTGACCGACCAGACCTGGATGATGGGGTCTACCGGCACCGGCGTCCAGGTTGAGGTCAGGGTTGGCACGGGCGTGAGTGTCGGCCCGGGCGTCCAGGTAGAGGTCAATGTTGGAAAGGGCGATAAGGTCGGCAAGGGCGTAGCCGGGGCGGTGGCGGTTGGCAGGATGGGGATGATCATCTCGCGCTGGGCGCTGGCTTCTACGCTGCGGGCGATAAAGAGCATGCTGGTGGCCTGCTGGAAGCCCTGCTCGAAGGTGTAGGACTTCTGGTCGGCGGGGATGCTGTTGACGAACGGCAGCAAGTCGACCACATTCGCCCCGCTCACATCCCAGGTAATGGTAACCGGCTGGCCGGCGAGCGGGATGGGCGGGCTGAGTACGACGTTGTGGATGGTGGGCGCGTTCGAGCTCGCTGCGCGGCAGGCGGTGAGCAGGACCAGCGCCGAGATGACCAGAGATAGGAACAGAAAGCGGGTCAAGGATTGTTTCATTCCGGTATCCTCCAGGTTCGTTGGTTATGAACCTTTACTCATTTTACACCATCCGGACAACCTGTCAGCCCCAGCCCAGGTACCGGGCTTGCTTAACCCTATGGATTGGGTTGCCTGTAGGACAATCTGTCAGATTGTCCTACAGGGGCTTGCTCTTATGCCAATCCTAAGGGCATACCCATAGCGATGCGTCGTCGACGTACAGAGCGGTTATACCGCCGCCGCCGTCGTTGTAGGTGCCGAACTGCAGCTGGATCGTCTGGCCGGCATAGCCACTCAGATTAAAGGTGCGGTAGATCCAGTTTTGCGGGTTGGTGCGGTCCCAATATTCGGTGCCAATCCAGTTGCCCCAGGCATCCAGGATCAGCAGGTACTGCACGTCGTTTGCCAGGGGAGCTTCGCCAAAGTCGGCCTGCGTGGGCCTGTCGGGGATGATGGTCATGGGCGACTCGGTGGTTATTGGGAAGAACCACACGCCCAGCTGAGCGCTGGACAGACTGGAGGGCAGCGTCACCGTCTGGTGGAAGTCGGAGTAGGAATAGACGTTGTGGCTGGTATTGACGATGCCGGTGCGCATGGAGCGGACGCCAGTGTGCCAGCGAACGGTGGAGTAGCCGGCGGTATATTGGGTGACCGGGATGACCCAGCCGCTGCTGTTCTCAAAGCCGCCGTTGTCCAGCTCTTCGTAGCAGTTGGGTGGAGGCGGCGGAGGAGGGGGTGGCGTGCCGGTGCAGCTATCGAAATAGGCCTCGTCGACAAACATGGCCGACTTGCCCCCGGCGCCGTCATTGTAAGTGCCAAACTGCACCCGCACTTTCTGGCCGCGGTAAGCCATCATATCGTAGGTGAAGGAGTGCCAGGATTGGTAGTTGTGCAGAGTCCACATGATGGTGTCGAGCACATAGCCGTACTGGTCGAGCAGCAAGATGTACTGTACGTCATTGGCTGCGGGGGCATCTTCACCTGGGGCGGTTTGGGCAATCCGGTCGTCCCAAAGGGTGCCGGGCTGGGGCGGGTTGAGCGTGGCGCTGTCTTCCGTATCGGCACTGTTGGATACCTCACCACTCTGCGCGTAATAGTACAGCCTCAAGGTGGCTGCGCTGGCTGTGGAAGGGATGGTGACGGTTTGGTAGGCATCGGAGTAGGAGTAGGTGTTGGTGCCCGTGGTGATGCCGGTGCGCATCGAGCGGCTGCCGGCGTAAGCCCGCTCGGTGGAGAAGGCGGCCGAGTAAGCGGTGGCCGGGATGTTCCACGAACCGCTGCCTTCGAATCCGGAATTACCGAACAGGTTGGTGCAGGTGGAGGATGGTTTTTTCGCCAGCAGGGGCATGAATATCCGCCAGGTGAGGGTCGGGGCTTCATCTGCCGGCCGGGTGGGCGGTTCGACGGGGTCCTGGGCAGCCGCGGTGCTTGCCGGCAGCAGCAATGCCAGGATGATGAGCAGGTGGATCAGTTTGGGATGGGTAGATGTTTGCATAATTTGGCTCCTTTACGAAATACACGGGCAGACTGTATGGTTGGGAGGCAATATCCATGCCAGCGCCACACAGCAGGCTTCCTTAAGCTGAGCTTAAGACGCAGGTGAGTTTGGAATTGTTCCCAGAAAATACCCAGGAGATCAGAGAAAAAAAACAAAACCCCATGCAGATGGGGTTTTGTAATGGTTGCTGCGGTTTTACCCGCCGGCTAATCCGTTCGGTCGTAGTAGAACGAAGCCTTACTGCACTGCCTCGTACAGCAGGCTGCCGTATTCGCCATCCACTTCATAGATCAGTGCCAGGCGGCCGGCGTCGAAACTCCAGCTGGTGACCTTCCCTAAGCGGCCCAGGTAGGTAGATTCTTGTTCCATCAAAGGCTCGTCGCACATCATCATGGTGCTGGCGATCTCGCCGACGGTGAGGGATTGCGGCGCATCCGGATTGCTCTGGATGCCGGCCATGTAGGTGTTGCAGCCCGCCGATCCGTTGATGCTTGGGTTGTTGAACATCAGGGTGATATCGGCATCCGGCAGCGGCGGCTCGCCTACCAGGCTGTTCAGATCGACCAGGCGCCAGGAAGTGCCGTTCAGGTCGTCCAGCGAGACCTTGCTCAACTCTTCGCTGCTGGTTTCCTGCAGAGCGCCGTCTACCAGGGCGAGCAGCTTGCGCACGTTCCAGCTGGCGCAGCAGGCCGGATCGTCCGCTCCCTGGGCGATCAGGTTGGCGACGATCTGCCCGTCCTCGATAGCGAGTGACTTAACCTGGATGCGGTCGCCGAGCAGCTGCGCTTTTGTGGGGTTGGGGTTTCCATTGACATCCTGGATGGCAACTGCATAGACGAAGCGCCCGGTGCCGCTGGTCAAGTCTTCCAGCAAGACCACTGCGTCTTCCAATTCATCGCCGTCCAGGTCGCCGGTTGCGACGAGGTCGTCGAAGAAGCGTACAAAGGTCCTGGCCGAGCTGCCGTCATCGTAAAAGTAATAGCCATCTTCCAGCGTGACCGGCTGATCGGCGAAGATGCCGGTGTACGTGCCATTGGCCAGGCTTTCGACGAGCGCCGGCGACATATCGTGCGGCAGGTTGGACTTGGCGCCCGGACCTGCCGGGGCGAATTCCATGGTGCCGCCATCGGCGAACAGATCGATATACAGGTGACCGCCCTGGAAGAAATAGATTGCGGCGAAGCTGAGGTACTTGATAAACTCATCGCTGCGCGAACCCTCCGGGCAGGCGACCAGCGTCATCGGGCCAAGCTCGATCTTGAGGCTGCTGCCGTCGGTAGTGTAAGCGCCCAGGGCTGTGTTGCAGTCTGCCTGGATATTCAGCGTGCCGTCTTCATTGAAGGTCAGGATGT
This sequence comes from uncultured Chloroflexia bacterium, assembly GCA_963744375.1. Classification (GTDB taxonomy): domain Bacteria; phylum Chloroflexota; class Anaerolineae; order Anaerolineales; family UBA4823; genus CTSoil-045. The sequence goes on from CAVUTH010000005.1 coordinate 558,018, forward strand.
AGTTCTCGGAGTCGTCCAGGGTGAACAGGGTTGCCGGATTGGTGAAGGCCACCCACTGCCAGGGGTTGGAGGTGAGCGTGGCAGTCTCAGCGGAAGCTTCACCGGCTGGGGCGAACTCCATGGTGCCGCTGTCGGCAAACTGGTCGATGAACAGGTGGCCGTCCTGGAAGAAATACACTGCTGCGGAGCTCAAATTCTGGATGAAGGCATCGCCTTGCGAGTCTTCGTCACAGGCCATCAGGGTGGATGGGCCGAGCGTTATCTGAATGCTGCTGCCGTCGCTGGTGTAGCTGCCCAGGACGATATTGCAGTCGGCCTGGATCTTTACGGAGCCTTCGTCATTGAAGGACAGGGTGTAGTTCTGCGGGTCTGCGATGGTGTACTGCTCGACCGGGTTGGTGAAGCCGACCCACTGCCAGACGGTGCCGGTCAGGGTGGTGGCCTGCGGTGCCTCGGCCGGGGCCTGTTCAGCCGCCGGGGCGAATTCCAGCGTGCCGCCGTCGGCCATCAGGTCGATGAACAGGTGGCCGTCCTTGAAGAAGTAGCCGGCGGTGAAGTTGAGATAATTGACGAAGTCATTGCTGCGCGAGCCTTCGGGGCAGGCGGCACGCGTCATGGGGCCGACGACGATGGTCAGGCTGCTGCCATCCGTGGTGTAGCTGCCGATGGCGGTGTTGCAGTCGGCCTGGATATTGACCGTTCCGTCCTCGGTGAAGTTCAGGGTATAGAACTGCGGTTCTTCGACGGAGTACTGCTCCACCGGGCTGACGAACGCCACCCACTGCCAGGGGTTGGCGGTCAGCGAGCCGGTCTCGGCAGCCGGAATATCCGTGGTGGCAGGTTCCGTGATCGGCTCGGCAGGCGCTTCTCCGGGCATGGCGGTGCAGGCGGCCAACAAGCTGAGCAGGATGACAAAGATCAGGGTAGTGCGAAAGGTTTTCATGTGAACATATTCTCCAAAAATTAATGATACGATTTGATCCTAAGACGCACGATGATCCAGCCTGGTTCCCGAGAATAGCCGGTAGCGCGCCTCCAGGATTATAATTCATTCTCCGGATTCACTTCCCAGACGATGAGCACGATGGCGTTACTCAGGCGGCCGACAGAACCCAGCAGGGTGACCGGCTGTCCCTGGTAGGAGCCGGGGCGGCGCAGAACATGCGCATAGCCAGTGGGTGTGTCGGCATTTCCCTGATCTCCTAATAAAATTTCGAAAGTAGCCTGGCTGTCGACCCAATCCGGGTAGCGTGCCGCCAGAGCAGCGTGCACGCACAGCTCCAGCGCGTGCAGGTAGTTGAGCGAATCCTGGCGGGCGAAGCTGTTGTAGGGCTGCAGCGGCGCCTGGCTGAGCCAGGTATGAACCAACGGCAGCAGGCGTTCGCGCTCCGCAGCTATCTCATCTGCCATGCGGGCGGCGTATTGCTGGTAAGCCAGCTGGCTGTTCGCAGCGCAGGTCTCGCAAATGCGGTGCACCCACAGCATGCGGATGGGGGATTCGCTGCTGTCGGGATCTGCCGGGACGGCTGCCAGGTCGTCCGGTTCTTCGGCTGGCAAGGGGAGACTGGTCCAGGCGCGCACCCGCCAGGTATGGAAATGCAAGGCGCCGAACTGCCAGCGCCAGTACCTGCGGCCGCACACTTCGCAGTCCGAATACAGCCGCAGGGGCTTCCAGCGGCGCAGACTGCCTGCGCCAGGTAGATGCCGACCGCACTCGGTGCACACACCGCCGGGGAAGTCTTTCCTGTGGCCGGTGTGACCGCAGGCGCACTCGTACTCCGGCGCCAGCAGGAACAGGCCGGCTCCCAGGGTGATGGAGATTACCAGCAGCAGCAGGTAGCGGCTGCGCAGGCGCTGCGCCTGCCAGTTTTCGGCGCTGGCGATCAGCCAGCGCTCGTCGCTCAGCCCGGCGGCCTGGTAAAGCGGGGCGATATCGTGGGTGGCGATGGTCTGGCGCAGGGTGGTGTACAGCTCTTCTTCACCCAGCCGGTCGGCCAGATATTTGAAGATCAGCTCGAAGCTTTTATACTCTTCGGTGGTGGTTTGGGTGAGGCTGAAATTGGGCGTGACGATGCTGTGCTCTTCACCGCTGCCGCTGAAATAGACAGCCAGCCCTTCATGGTACCAGCGGGGCAGGTCATCGTGCCGCACCGGCCCCAGTGCGGAGTTCAGGTAGGCATGCACCAGCTCGTGGGAGAAAGTCTTGGGAATGACCTGATCTTGCAAGGCCTGTTCCGCCCAGCTGGGCTTCTCTTCCTCTAAGATGGCAATATAGCGGGACAGGTAAGTGACCCCGGCCACATTGGGGTCATCGAAGGGGTAGCGCACCAGGTCGGGCATCGCATCCCGTGATGGATAGTAACGGATGAATACGTATCCCGGCGGTGCAGGGATTTCGGCCTCTTCACGCAGGCGCACCACTGCGGGGTCGTCCGAAGTGGCCAGGTCGACCAGCTCCAGGCGGCCCGGTGCGCCTTCGGGAGCCTGCCCACCGGCGAAAATCAGAAAGTATTCGGCTAAGGTTTGCAGCATCTGCTGTTCGCCGGTCAGGTTTTCTCCCAGCGCCGCCAGGCAGGTTTGCAGCTCGCCGGTGGCGCTAATCGCCTGGTTGATCTCGGCCTGAGTTGTGAGCTGGGGGTCTATCAGGCGCTCCAGTGCGGCATCGTCGTCCGTATACTGCGCCAAAATCGCCGCGCAGTCGGCGGCGGCCAGCGCCGGCGATACCGGTAGCAGCAGGACGGCTGCCAGGATGAAGAGGAGGACCAGGTAGAAGGGTTTGAGCTGATGGGTCATTGCTGGATATTGTACACTGGAGGCCAAACTCCTGGGCGTTTTCATTCCTCGTACGAATAGAATCGGAATCCTGAAATTTTCGGGTAATATTATTGCATCCATTTTATTTAATTGAGCGCTCTGGAGTAAACATCATGCCCGACACCATCTCCGTATTTCGATCGCCAGAAGGGGAAGCCCAGTACCTTGCCGCTTACGAGGCCGCCCTGAAATCCTGGCCGGCGCCGTTTGAAGAACGATTTATCCCCACCCGCTTTGGAGAAACCCATGTCATTGCCGGCGGACCACAGGATGCACCCCCGTTGGTGCTGCTGCACGGGATGAGCTTCGCAGCGCTTTCCTGGGCGAGCTGTATCCCTTATCTCAACCAGCACTTCCGCACCTACGCGCCAGACACGCTGAACGACCTGGGGAAATCCCATCTGTGGCAGCCGGTAACCGGGCGGGAAGATTTCGCCGCCTGGCTGGTGGATCTGTTTGCCGGGCTGCAGATTGAGCGGCCTTACCTGGCCGGACACTCATTCGGCGGCTGGCTGGCGCTGGGATTGGAGCTGGCTTATCCCGGTGCGTGTGAGAAGCTGGCGCTGATTTCACCGGCGGCCAGTTTTTTCCCTTACCCGCTGTCCTTCCTGGTGCGCGGCATCGGCATTTCATTTTTCCCTTCTCCCAAGCGCATCGCCAACCTGGTGCGCTGGATGACGGCGGACGGCTTCGAAGTGCGCGAGCAGGATGTGGAGCTGTTCTACCTGGGGTTGAAGAATTACCGGCCGCCGCGCTCGATCCTGGCGAATGTGTATACCGACCAGGAATTGAGCCAGATTAAAGCCCCGGTCCTGCTGATCATCGGGGAGAATGAAGTGATCTACAAGCCGGAAAAGGCTGTCGCGTGCGCCTCCGAGTACATGCCCAACCTGACCAGCAAGATCCTTCCAGGCGCCGGGCACGGCTCGATCATCGAAAAACCAGAAGCGGTAAGCCAACTGATGACGGAATTTTTTGAGAAAACTGCCTCTTGATTTTCATCTTCAGTTGACTATACTTATTAATAAGCAACCAAACAGACAAAAACGCAAAGGTTGAGAAGGCGATTTCGCTTTCTCCATGCTCAAACCAGCTGCGAATGCCGGAGCACAGGCATTTGCTGTAAAGTTTCGCCTGTAAAACCGCTCGTACAACGCCAGGCAGGTAAAACCAGTGTCACGCTGCGTGCATTCAGGATAACAGATGATGGAGAGAGATTTCCATCCACGAATGGGGCCGCGCGTACACGAATGGAATGCTGCCTGGTCGGAAATCGTAAGTGTTTCGTGGACGGATGCCAGGATGAGCTGAAGGGATCGGATGACAGATGATGGAAGGAGGTGGAGCGAGGCAATCGATTTCCGGCGGGATCCAAAAATAATTGTCAATAACCCGACGAAGAATATTCAATCAATGAATGTACCGGTAGCCATCCTGGAAGCAGGGTGATTGGCTGTATGATCAATAATCGCTCCTTCAGGATGGACGCCCTGTAAATTGAGGAGAGCATTGATATGAAGCGCTCAAGGTATGTGTGGGGAATTTTGGTGCTGATCCTGCTTCTGGCAGGTGGGGGAGCCTCGGCGCAGATAGGCGCCCCGGAGGCCGGCGATCTGCAGCCCGATCTACCGGTTGGCATCGCCTGGTCCTATCAGACCAACCAGGCCTATGACCCTGCCCTGGATCACCGCGCGATGTGGGCCGGTGATAAATGCGATTTCAATCATGATGGCTTCGATGATCTTGTCATCGGAAAGCGTGACTATAACAGCCCGACTCTCGACAATGGGATTGCCTGGTTGTTCCTGGGCAGCATCACCGGGCTGCCCGCCTCTCCCAGCCTGACTTTCACCCCGCCTTTCAATAACACCTACGGTTTCTTTGGCACCCAGGCGCGCTGCGCCGGCGATGTGAATGGGGACGGCTACGATGACATCATCATCGGCGCCGATAACTATGACAGCGCCTATTCCGACGAAGGTGCGGTGTATGTGTATCACGGCAGCAACCCGCCTAATGCTACCCACGAGTGGATGGCGCACGGCGACTCTATTTATGCCCATTTTGGCTTCCAGGTCGATAGCGCCGGGGATATCACCGGCGACGGCTATGACGACATCATCGTCGGCGCCAACGGTAACGACAACGCCTCCCCGGCGGTAGTCACCGCAGCCTACGTCTGGTATGGGGGAGCCAGCGGCCTGGGCGCCACCGGCACGCCTGCGAATGCCGACTGGAAGGCTACCGATGCGACTCTGGCGATGCGCTGGGCCGGCTCGGTGAGGGGCATCGGGGATGTGAACGGCGATGGGTATGACGATGTGCTGGTAGGTGCGCCATATTATGATGGCGGTTTCACCAACCAGGGGGCGGTGTTCGTCTATTACGGCTCGAGCACTGGATTAGGCGCTAATGGCACCACAGCCAACGCAGATTGGAAGGCCAGCGCCCTGCAAGACAGCGCTATCTTTGGCTGGAGCGCGGACGGCATTGGGGATGTAAATCAGGATGGCTATGATGATCTGGCAGTTGGGGCTTACGGCTATGACAACTCCGAGGTAAATGAAGGCAAAGTCTTCGTCTGGTACGGCTCGGCGAGTGGGCTGGGAGCCGATGGGACGCCCGCCAATGCCGATTGGAGCGCAGAAGCGAACAGCGCCAGCGCGCGAGCTCGGCTGGGCAGTTGCTCCGGCTGAGGATGTCAACGGCGACGGGATAGCAGACCTGCTGGCGACCGCGTACGCCTATCCGCCGGGTGGCGCCTGGTTCGTATGGATCGGCACCGGCAGCGGTTTGGGCAGCCCCGGCACGCCGCAGAATGCCTGGTGGTCTGGTATCAGCGACCAGTCCGGGTCGTACCTGGGACGTGAAAACGCTTCCGCCCTGGATGCCAACGGCGACGGTAAGGACGATATCTTTGTGGTCGCCTCACGCTATTCCAATCCTGAAACCAGTGAAGGCATGGCGTTCGGCTATTGGAGCAATTCTCATCTCTACCTGCCGTGGGTCATGCGCTGATCGATTCGACCCCGTGCAGCCGGGTCTCGAAAAAAAATCAAAAAGGCCCGCAGGTAGTTGTTGATCCTGCGGGCCTAAATTGATCGTCTTGCGATTTTAGAAGCAGATGACCAGCGAGACCGTATCGGTGAACATCCAGGTGACGCTGCCAACGCCATCGTTGTAGGTTTCAAAGGCCAGCCGCAGGGCGCGGCCGGTGAAGTTGCGCAGGTCAAACTGGTAGAACATCCAGAAGCTCTGGTTGCCCAGCATCGGGCCGACTAATGTGGCCAGCGTGGTGTTGTTCTGGTCGAGCAGGCGCACCGTCTGCCGGTCGGCGCTGGAGGAGGTAGACGTTTCGAAGGTGCGGGGGTAAACGTGCAGCTTCAGCACAGCGCTGCTGACATTGAAAGGAATGACGAACTCCTGGAAGGTCCAGGAAGAGCTGACCCGGTTCTCCCAGGAATTGGGAATACCGGTGCGCATGGAACGCTGTCCCTGGAAAGTGGGCGCGTTGACATAAGCCGCCGGGTAGCTGGTGGCAGGGATTACCCACCCGCCGTTCGTCTCAAAGCCGCCGTTGAAGATGCGTTCTTCGCAGCGCGAGCCGGATGGAGTGGGGGTGGGCGGACGGGGAGTGGGGGGCGTGGGGCGGTGGCTGTGGGGGGCACAGCCGTCGGCACAATGGCGAAGTTCTGATTGACCGAATTGGGCGGCAGGCTGACTACCCGGCTGGGTGGGTTGAAACGCGTGTTAGGCAGTATGGCGATCAGCGTGTACAGCCCCTGCGGCAGCTTGTCGATCAGGTAGTTGCCCTGAGCATCCGACCAGGCAAACTGGCCGGTTTGTATCTGCACCACCACGCCGGGCCGGTTTAAGCCGTTCTCGGTCACCTTGCCGCGGATCGAGAAGCCGAGCGGGAAGTCTTTATTGAGGATGGGCAGGTATACAGTGCGGTTGCCCTGGAAAATATCCACCGAGCCGGGAATGGCCTGGCCGGGGACTGCCTGGCCTTGCGGATTGCGGTAGACCACCGCGGGAGTTGGTCGCAAAGCGGATGAAAGCTTCGCCTTCCATTTTAGGCAGGAACTGGATCTTGAGCAGCGTGCCTTCGGCGATCGGGCGGATAGGGGCGATCAGGTCGGAGATGCCAAAAGTCAGGCGGCTGGTGGAGCCTTGAGGATCATAGCGGAACTGGATGGCATAGCCGGCGGCCGTCCCCAGGCGGATGGCATCCGGCAGGTTGTCGCCGTTCAGATCGCGGTTATCGAAGTACAGCTTTTCGCTGTCATACTCCAGGGTGAAATTGATCGAGCTGATCGTGGCGCCGCCTGTAGCAAAGCCGATGGGGATATCCACCTCGCGCCACTGCACGGCGGGATACTCCTGCGGCACCCACAAGGTAGGGCTGGTGGCAGTTGGGATTTCTCCATAGCGCGCCATCTCGGCGAAAGCCGCATCCACCACCTGCGCGGCCGGCGTGGCCGTGGGAAAGCCAGGGATTGGCGGAACCGGCGAAGCAGTCGCTGCCGGCGAAGCATTCGCGGCCGGTGTGGCAGATGGCGCCTGCCGGAAAGATGCGCAGCCGGCCAGAAGCAGGCAGCCTGCCAGGGCGAGCAGTGTCAGCTTATGCCGCAGTCGAATCCGGGTGGAGTTGGCAGCGGAAGGCATCTCTCCAGAACCTTAGAATTGCGGCGTTGAGTGACCCGCCGGGAAGATCAGGTAGACCGTGCCACCGGAATTGGCCAGCCAGAGCGCTTCCAGCTCGGCACGCAGGTAGGTGCGCTGCACGTCGGCGTCTGCGTCGGCGGCGGGGTCGTTGACGATCGGGTTGCCGTCGGCATCGAACCCGACAATGACCGACAGGTGGCCAGCGCTGGAGGGGATCGCCGCGCCGGTCAGGTCGTTTTTACCCCAGGCGTAGCTGAAGACCACCGGCACGCCGGCCGCTACCCAGGGCTCGACCTGGTCCAGGCTGGTGAAGCGGGCGACGTAGGCTTCGTAGCCTAGCGCGCCGGCATAGGCGGTGTTGAAGGGCCAGTTGCCGTGGCCGTCGTAGATCCAGTCATAGACGCCATCGACGGCATCCCGCACACGCGGCTCGCAAGCACCCGGCATGTAGCCCCATTTGCCCAGCACCATGGAGGTGGAGGTTGGGCTGCACCAGACGTTGCCGCCATCCGAGTAGACCATCTGCGAACATTCAGGGACATCGATCAGGGTGTTCCAGTTGTCCGGATTGCCTTCTGAGATGGTATCGATTTTCTTGGGCACCGCTGTTGGAAACCGCGACCGACAGGTTTTTCAACTGTGGGGTGGCGACTGCGTTCTCGCTGAACAGCATCACCTTAACCTTGTAGGTATTGGCGACCAGCTTCTTAGCGGTCAGCACCAGGGTATCGACCGCCACATAGCCGTCTGCGTCGCCCTGCAGGCGTACCGAATGGCGCTGGACCGTATCGCCACCGGAAGCCCAGATGCCCATGCTGTACCACTTGGTCCAGTGGTCGCCCAGGTAAGCCGAGAGCTGGACTTCGATCCAGGTGCCGGCAGGCGTGGACGCATTCCAGGAGGCGATGGCATCGGTGAAGTTAAATCCGGCAGGCACGCTCTGGCTGACCGCGGAGCCAAAATAATAATGTCCGCCGTTGTAATAGTTGCCGCCGTAATACGAACCGGCAGCCATATCGTTGCCTTCATATCTGGTGCCAGCAGTCAACTCCAGCTCGCCATTACTATTAAATACGAGCCCATCCAGGTCCCAGTCGGCAAAACCGCCGTCGGCGGCGCGCCAGAGCTGAAAGCCGGTTTCGTAACCGGTGGTATCCTTTTTAGCGGATACGCTGCTTATAGAAGTCAAAGCGATTATCAGGATGATCAGGATGCGAATAGCAAAGCTTTTCTTGGACATGATTTTACTCCATTTCAGAATTCTACGATCTGGCCGATGAACTCTACCCGCGAGCCGTCCACCAGGATGCCGTCGCCATCCCGGCAGCCGTACACCGGGCGGCCGGTTTTGCGGGCATATTCTTTCAGCGGGCGGGTATCTCGCAGGGTGTTTATGTGCGGAGCAAAGGTGAAATCTACCAGGTTTAAGGCCGAGAGGTCATCCAGGTCGTCCAGGGGGCGGTCGCCGAGCAGGCCGCTGACGCCAATTTCAGGGGTAAGCAGGATGCCGCCGGCACTGACTCCGATCAGGACGCCGCCTTTGGCGACAAACTCACGCAGCGGCTCGAGCAGTTCGCGCTTGCGCAGCCAGTACAGGAAATAGTAGGTGTTGCCGCCGGACAGGTGGATGGCGTCACACTCCCACAGGTCGTCCAGCAGCTCGGGGCGGTAGTCGCGGTCGAGCTCGAAGTAGACCGGCAGGGTGATGCCATGGTAGGCATACCACTCCACGCGATCGCGGTAATAACGGCGCATCGAGTCGCCTTCCGAGGGGATGTATCCCAGGCGCGGCCGGCTGCTGCCCACCAGGTCGAGCAGGCGGCGATCCACGCGCCGGTTTGCAGGGATCAATTGGTCGCTATAAAAAACAAGTCTACAAGTCGTCGAATGTGTGTGTATGCATCAACTATAGCAAACAGTCTGCGATTGGTCAACAGTAGGAATCTAAATGACATGAAAAGGCTGCCCCCGCCTTGCTCAGCGGAGGGCAGCCAGGTAAAGCATTTTGCATGCTGTGCCGGATGGGCGTTCCGGCACCTTTAATCAAGGGTACACCCACCCAGGTGCCGTTATCGATTTAACCGGGGCAGGTAGAGCATGTTTCCGGATTGGCCAATCAGGACGAACTCGCCCAACAGGTCGGTTTCAACGATTACCTTACCATACTGGTAGGCATACTGCTCGCCAAGCATCGCCCAGGGCTCGCCTGGTGAGCTGCGCTGCCACAGGCGCAGGTTGTAGTGGTTCAGCCCGGCAAAATCCGGTGGGTTGTAGCCCAGAGTGATGGTGATCGGCCGGTTGAGGCGTTGCAGCTCACCAAATTGGAAAGCGGTTAGCTCAAATGCGCGGTGGGCGAACTGCCAGCCTGGGGGAACGTCCGGCGGTGGATCCTGGGTGAAGAGCGGGCGAAACTGGAAACGAGTCGTCTGAGTAACCGCGTTGGGAGGCGCCTGGATCGAAACACCGTAAGCATACTGCCACTCGCCGCCGCCCGGCCCCAGCATATGATCGTTGGGATCCATGGTTACGGATACATCTACTGCATCCAGCGCCATCTCACCGCCCTGCCAGTAAAGGTGAGCGCGATTGGTGACCAGGGTGCCGCTGGGTACGCTCCCCGGGATACCCAGGCGGTACTGGAGCATCAACGGCTGGCCGGCTTGCAGACTGCCCTGCCATTGCAGAGTCTGGCCGTTATACTGGCCGGTGAGTGGTCCAACCCAACCCAGAAAAGTGGCTTGCTCAGCCGGGGGCAGGGTGTCCACCAGGGTGACCGTGCGTTGGTCAGCGGCTGTGCCCCCGCTGCCGGGCGCCTTCAGCAGCGTGATCGTATAGGTGACTACCCCGCCGGGTTTTACCTGGCCGGCCTGGGCCTGCTTGGTAGAACCGGCCATATCGCATACTTCGCTGGCGGCGCTCGCCAGGTTGTTGACCGGGTCGGCATCAAGCGCGCTCGAACCGATCTCGGCGCTCGCATTGAGGATGTCGCCTTCGGCAGCATCCGGGGCGACGAGCACGGTGATCCAGATATGGCTCCAGCATGAATCGGCCGGCAAAGCCCCTACCTGCCAGAGCAGGACGCTGCCTGTGACCTGGTCGGGAGGCAGGGGCAATCCATCCTGTCCGGTGGCTTCTTGAAAAGTAACCCCGGCAGGTAGAGTGATGCTCACCCAGGTGTCGGCCGGCGCTGCGGTTGTGCCAATGTTGGCATAGGCCAGGTTCAGCGCATATAGTTGGCCAGCAGCCACATGGCTGGGCGCTTTCAGAGTGACGGCCAGGTCGACGGCCGCTGCATCAGTGGCAGCTGCACGTGCGATGCCTAGTGCGAATCCTGCCAGGCACAGACCTGCCAGAAGCGCCAGGGAAGAATACAACAACTTTTTTCTTTTCATGGGTTCCTCCTGTGGAATTTACTCACTATTAATGACGCAAGATAAGGAGATAGGATACGGGCTGTTGTATGAATTTCTGGTCGGGCGTATCTCATCGCGGAAAAAAACGTCATATACTATGACAGATGGATGAAAGTCAGCTTTTAGCTCGCGCCAGGCAAAACGACCCGGATGTGCTGGGTGAGATTTATGACGCCTACAGCCCCAGGTTATATGCCTATGCCTGCCGTATGCTGGGAGACGCGCAGACGACGGAAGAATGCGTGGGAGACACTTTTTACCGTTTCTTGCATAGTTTGCGCAGCGGCATGGGGCCGAACACCCATCTCAAGGCTTACCTTTACCGGACGGCCCACAACTGGGTGACAGATTATTATCGCCGGCAGCCTGCAGGCATCTCCGCCATAAATGAGGATCTGGCAGCCGAGCAAATTGGACCGGAGACTTTGGCCAGCCAAGCAATAGAGCAAGAACGGGTGCGGGCTGCCTTGCTGAGCCTGACTCCTGACCAGCGCCAGGTGATATTGTTGAAATTCTATGAAGGCTGGGAAAACGAGATGATTGCCGATGCACTGCACAAACCGCTCGGGGCGGTTAAATCCCTGCAGCACCGGGCGCTGGGTGCACTGCGGCGCAGGCTGCATTCGGAAGTGGAGATACTTTATGAGCCAATGGATTGAATTGATCGACCCGCAGCTGGCCGAGCAGCTGGAAGTGCTTCGCCTGGTGCCGCGGCGCGATCCGCAGATGGCAGCCGCCGGACGCGAGCTGTTCCTGGCTACGGCTGCCAGGCTTGCCAGCAGTGATTCCCCGTCGAAGCCCAGCCGAATGGCGTGGATAGAGGTAGTGTCCGGCTGGTTCGCGCAGCGAGAACCGGCCACGCTGCGCATGGCGCTAACCGGATTACTGGTGATTGTGATGTTGGCATTTGCCGGTTTGATCCCTGCCGCCCGGGCTGCCGGCGCCAGCCTGCCTGGCGACAGCCTGTATTGGTTCAAGTTGTTGATCGAGGAAGCCCGGCTGGAGCTGGTGGGCACGCCAGTCGAGCGGATTGAGATGAGATTGGATAACGCCGACCGCCGTATCGAGGAAGCCGAGGAGCTGGCTGGCAGCGGCCGCATGATACCCGAAATCCTGGCTGAGCGGCTGGCCCACGACCTGGATATGGCTTTTCAGGCTGCTGCCGGGCTACCGGACGACGTGATGATCCCGCTGCTGGAGCGCTTACGGCTGCGCCTGGAAAGCCAGGAGCAGCGCCTGTTGCGCATCGGACCGGCTATGCCATATCCGGCCTTGGCACGAGCGCGAGAGATACTCCGTATCCGACTGGCGTGGACGGCTGCCGGACTGCTGGCGCCTCAGCAATTCCGGGAACAAAACCGGCTGCAGGATGGCTGGAAATCAAGCCCCTAAAGCAGGAGGTGCAGGCTGGGGACCCGGCGACCCGACTCCAGGCGTCACTTGGACGGCCCCCGCTGGGCGGAATCCTTCCCGGACGCCGTTGCCCATGGCTACGCCTTCCCAGTTGAGGCAGCAAGCATCGCCAACTGGTATAACAGGCACCGGCCCGCAGCCTACTGCACAAAATACCCGGGCAGCTACGCCCTCGCCAGCGCTTAACCGCACCGCCATGCCTACCGGGAATGCAGGCAGCCCTGGGTCGACCCCGCAACAAAACCCTACCGCCGGGGGCACACAATCAGGCCCTGGCCCGCAGGCCACTCAGCAGCCGCCAGGCGGCGGGCAGCATCCATAGGTATAGCGAGATCCAGGGGGGATCGGCGAATCCGCCGGGGCCGGGGTAGTGCAGGCAGCCCCGGTGGATTATTTAATTTCCTTACGGTTATAATCGGGGGATGCAGCACGCTTACCCCACCCGTAATGTTACGGTATTAACGGTCAGCCAGGCGCTGGCCTCCTCCGCCATCCCGATGGTGGTGTTTATCGGCGGGATTGTGGGGGTGCAGATGGCGCCCACCCGCATGCTGGCGACCTTGCCGTCATCGCTCTCGGTGGTAGGGCTGGCATTGGCCACCATCCCGGCTTCGCTGCTGATGAGTCGGGTCGGACGCAAGCGCGGTTTCATGCTGGCGACCCTGGTAGGCGCCGCCGTAGCGCTGCTGGGCGCTTACGCACTGCATCTTTTCAGTTTTCCCCTGTTCTGCCTGACGACTTTTCTGACCGGTGGCGTGATGGCTTTCGTGCAGCAGTTCCGCTTTGGCGCGGCAGAGAGCGTGCCGGAGGAGCGTGCCAGCCGGGCTGTCTCCACCGTGCTGATCGGGGGGATCGTAGCCGGTTTCCTGGGACCGGAGATTGCCCGCCGGACGGTGGATTGGCTGGCGTATGGGCAGTTCACGGCGTCTTTCTTCATCCTGTCAGCCCTGTTCCTGGTGGTGAGCGGCTTGCTCACGCAGCTCAAGCCGACCGCGGCTCTGCAGGTACAGGCCGGAGGTGAAAGTCGCCCGCTGGCACAGATTATCCGCCAGCGTTCTTTCCTGGCAGCCATCGTTTCTGGGGCGGCGGCTTACGGCGTGATGACCTTCATCATGACCGCCACGCCATTAGAGATGCACACCCTGCACAGCTTCTCGCTGGATGAGACGGCCCTGGTGATTGAAAGTCACATCATTGCCATGTATCTGCCCTCCCTGTTCACCGGCTTCCTGATCGACCGCTTCGGCCTGCGCCGCCTGATGCTGGCTGGGGTGGTGTGCATGCTGTTGACCGTGGGAATTGGCGTCTATAGCCGGGATGTGCTGCACTACTGGTGGGCGCTGGTGCTGCTGGGGGTGGGTTGGAATTTCCTGTTCGTGGGCGGGACGGTGCTGCTGACCCGCAGCTACTACCCTGCCGAGCGTTTTAAAGCCCAGGCGGCCAACGATTTCACCATATTCGGCACCCAGGCACTGGCTTCGCTCTCCTCGGCCACGGTGTTGTTCCTGTCCGGTTGGGATATGCTGCTGCTGATTACGCTGCCGGTGCTGGCCGGTTTGCTGATCATGCTGGGGGTGGGGAGGGACGACGGACGTCAACGGAGCGCTGACCGACGACCGACAACCGATGACCGCCCAGTCTGATATTGGTGCAAGTTCATCCGTCTTCTGTCTTCGCTCCTCTGTCGACCGTGTGCGGTCAGTCGACCGCGGTCGGCTGTCCGCCGTCGGTTTGCATTCCGCCTGATTACTGCTGCCAGAATTCGCGGTAATCTCGGATGTACTGCTGCATGGGAATGGGTTTGCGCCCCAATAACCGCTCGACCTCGTCGGTGATCCGGTCGGCCATGCCGCTTTTGGTACTGCTGTACAGCCAAGTGGTCACGAGGGCAAACATAGGATTCGATTTATTCCGAAGCTGGCGCCAGAAATAACTGAGCGCCGCTGGGTTTTTGTAGGCAATCTGGCGGCCTAATATCTGGGAGAACAGCTCCGCTACCTGGTAGTAATCCAGAGCTTCGCTGCCGGTCAGATCATAAGCTTTCTTTTCATGTCCAGCTTGGGTCAGCGCCAGGGCGGCGACTGAACCAATGTCGCGTACATCCAGGAAGCTGGTCTTCGCTTGACCCACAGGAACGTAGATTTCATTCCGGTCGCGTATCTCAGTCCGGTGGATGGTATTCAAATTCTGCATGAAGAAGCTGCAGCGCAAGAAGGTGTAATCCAACCCCGATTGGATCATCCATTGTTCCACTCGATAATGTGGAACGCGCTGATTTTGTTCGATGCCGATCAACGAAAGGAAAACCATGTGCTGCACCCCGGCGGATCTGGCAGCTTCCAAGGCAGGAGAATCATGAATTTCCGGATGTTCGAGATTTGTGGCGGACGCATCACAAACACTTTTCGGATGCCATCGAAAGTGGGGGCGAAGGTCTCCGGTTTAGCATAATCGAAGAGGACCGCCTCCACACGATCCCCAAAACGCTGCTGGATCTTATTTGGAAATAAGTCTGCGGCTCGCGTATTCACACCCGCTGTCGATAACACATTGACCACTTCAGCCCCAACATTGCCCAGAGCGCCTAAAACCAGAATTTGTTGTGCCATTCAGAAACCTCACCGAGGAAAGATATGATCCTTTATGGCTGCATTATAAGCGTGATCTGGTCTCTGGACAATATGTAGACCGTTCGTTATAATGGATTTACAACCACTAGAAGAATAATCTATTAGCACTAACCCTGGACATCTATTTTAATAAAACCTGAGCCAAATGAGCAATAGCCGCGAACATATATTGTTAACCACTTGCGACCTGCTGGAAAACCAGGGGTTCCACGCCACCGGGTTAAATGAGATTGTGCGGGAAAGCGGTGCGCCCAAAGGATCGATTTACTATTATTTCCCGCAAGGGAAGGAGGAAATCGTTGCCGAGTCGGTGCGGCTGGCAGGCCAACGAACGACGGAGCGCATCCGTCTTCACCTGGCTGAAATTGAGGATCCGGCGGAAGCGATCATGTCTTTCATAGATAGGATCGCTTACCATGTAGAAGCCTCCGGCTTCCGCTCGGGTGGACCCCTGACGATTGTCGCATCTGAAATCAGCCACCACCAGCGAGCGCATCAACCAGGTCTGCCAGGATGCTTATAGCGAGATTCGCCTGGCATTTACCGCAAAACTGCTATCTTCAGGAATTCCAGAGACCAGAGCCGCATCCCTGGCCTGGACGGTCACCTCGGCCATCGAAGGGGCAATTATCCTCAGCCGCACTTATCATACCGGGGAGCCATTACGCCAGGCAGCGGCCAATTTATCTGTTCTTATCAAACAATATCGTTAAGGAGAATCCTTGAAACTCACAATCTTTGGTGCAACCGGTCGGACAGGCCAACATCTCTTGAAACAAGCCCTTGCTGAAGGTCACCAGGTAACCGTAATGGTACGCGATCCTGGGAAATTATCTATCCAGAATGAGAGGTTGAAAGTCATCCAAGGCAGCTTGAATGAAGAAAGCTTTGTCGAGCAAGCCGTGGCAGGTGCTGATGCTGTGCTGAGCGTCCTCGGACCTGCCAGCAACAAGCCCACCTTCGAAATCAGCCAAGCGATGCAGACCATCATTCATGCGATGAAAAAGAGCGGGGTGAAGCGGCTGGTAATCTCCGCCGGGGCAGGAGTGGGCGACCCGGCCGATAAACCGAAGCTGTTTAACAGGCTGATAAATATGCTCCTGCAAGCGACTGCAAAGAATGTGTACGAAGATATGCTGAGAACCGTTGAGCTGGTGCGTGACTCTGGGTTGGACTGGACGGTGGTGCGGGTACCCATGCTAACCGATGGTCCGGCGACTGGACAGGTGAAGGTAGGCATGGTGGGCGATGGTATGGGGCCGCGCATCAGCCGGGTGGATATGGCTGGTTTCATGCTTCAAGAGGTGGTAAGCAGCCAGTATATCAATAAGGCGCCGGCTATCAGTAATTGATAATCTGGCAGTTGTTGGCTTACATCCAGGCGGGATGCGTCATTTTGCCTTCGGGAAGTCTGGATAAGTATTAAGACCCCAGCGAGGTCCTGCAGAAGCCGGTCAGTGGTTCGCCGTTGGCGGTCCCCCGCCTGTGCGCATTACGCGATTGCAACCGTAGTGGCGGCAGCGCTGGAGTCTTCTTCCTGCAAGATAATCAGGTACCAGCCCAACAGGACGAGCATGGGGGTTTCAGGCATGCCTCTGGCGGGGTATTCGATGGTGACGCCGGCCTGGGTCTTGAACCAATCGGCGAAATGCGGGTGTTCGATGCCTTCATGGAAATGGATCAGTGGGCTGCTGTCCTGCGCAGTGAACATGAAGCGTGAAGCCCAAAAATTGGCCGGCCGCCAGTATACCTTGCACCCAGAGGCGATCTCGATCCAGCCTTCGCCACGCCAGTTGGGCCGGTACACGGCAAGATCCGGCGCATCCTGCCGAGCCGGAGCGTCAGGTGGGGTGGCCGGTCGCACGGTGACGCGCGTATTGAAGAATCCAACTCGTTTGAAGCTCCAGCTTTGCTCAGCGGTGACCCCCAACGCCAGCGAGCCGAAGGCGCTCTGGAAGTCCAGTCGCCCGACCAGGGTCTCGCCGCTGTAAAGCTCAAAGCTGCGAGACATACCCTTGGGTTGCAGCCATTGCAGGGGGAGAGCCAGGTGATCGATTATCGGTTCCATGATATTGATCCTCCTGAATAGAGTGTAATCTCGATCTACTCCGGGAGTCAATATCCTGGTTTCGAGAGATTGTTAACTCGAAATCACTCTGGTGTCATACTAAAAATAACAATAAACATTAAACACAAAGGACACGAAGACCCCGCGACATTCCGCGGGGGAGTACAGGCACGAAGCAGCGCTAGGAAACAAACTAATGTGATCTTTGTACTCCCTTTGAGCGCTTTGTGTTTCGATGTTGACTCAATAATAACCAAGATCGTGGCAGGATCAAGAGGATCAACACGATGAATGGGCTTCAAATCCTTCCTTTCAACGACGAATATCTGACAGCGGCGGCCGAGCTGTTGGCCGCCCGCCACCGCCTGGACCGGCAGGCCTGCCCGCTGTTGGCCGCACGATACGAAGAACCGGCAGAGGCGCGCCGGGCGGTGCAGACTGCGTGGCGCAAATCCTGGACCGGCGGCGGCGTGGCGGCCTTTGAGAATGGTCGCATGCTGGGCTATCTGTTTGCCGATGCGCAGTTCGACCAGCTGATGGGCCGTACAGCCTGGGTGCGCCTCGCCGGGCACTGCCTGGCTGCTGGAGCAGACCCCGGGTTGTCCCAGCATCTGTATGCTACAGCGGCAACGACCTGGCTGGAGATGGGCTGCTTCAACCATTACATACAGGTAATGGCCGGAGATTCTGCGGCACTGGCGGTTTGGTTTGCCACCAGCTTTGGACAACAGCAGGCTTACGGCATACGCTCGATCGTTCCGAGTGACTCCAACCCGCAAAACAACCTGCCTGGCATCGAAATCCGCCGCGCCCGTCCTGAAGACCGCCAGGCGTTTGCCCAAATGGCCTTCTGTACTGCCGAATACCAGGTGCAGGCGCCGGTGTGGGCGCCGCTGCCGCCAGAGATTGCCGCTGAGCGGCCGTTGATGTACGCCAGTGTTCTGGATGACGAGGATGCTACATTGTGGCTGGCTATTCAAGGCGACCAGGTGGCGGGTTTCCAGGTGTACTACCCGGCCGAGAACAACCCGGAAGATATGTTCATCCCCGAGCATGCTGCCGAGATGCCGGCAGCCTCCACCCGCTCCGAATTCCGCGGCATGGGGATTACCCGTGCACTGGCCGAATTTGGTTTTGACCACCTGCGACAGGAAGGATTTACCAGCTGCCTGACCGACTGGCGCACCACAAATCTGCTCTCGTCGCGCGCCTGGCCCAGCCTGGGCTACCGTCCGGTGATGTACCGGCTGCATCGCAGGGTGGACGAGCGGATCTTATGGGCGAAGGGGCTGCGGGAAGCCGCCTGACCGCATGGGCAAGTTGATCGCAGTGGTGGGTAACAGCGGGGTCGGTAAAACGACCCTGGTGCGGGCGCTGGCACACACAGGTGAGTATTTCGTCGGATTGGAGAGCCATGTAGAGCGGCCTTACCAGGCGTTGTTCGCCCGGGATCTGCGGGCTTATGCCCTGCCAAACCAGATCGATTACCTGCTCTACCGCGCCGAGCAAGAACGAGAAATCCGCCGCCAGCCGCTGCCGGGACTGCAAGACGGCGGGTTGGACTTCGATTACCAGGTGTTCACACGCTACTTTTCCCAGCGTGGCTACCTGGATGCGGCCGGCTTCAGCCTGTGCGCCCGGCTGTACGACACGCTGCGCTCGCTGCTGCCGCCTCCAGAGCTGCTGATCTATCTGCAAGCGCCGCCTGAAGTGGCCGCCGAGCGCATGCGCAAGCGCAGCCGCGGCCTGGAGATCGCCCGGACGGACGACCTGCAGGCATTGCAGGCGCTGCTGGAGAGCTGGCTGGCGGAAACCAGCCTGCCGGTGGTGCGCGTGGATGCAACGATAAACGACCCTGGCTACGCTGGCATCCTGCCGGAATTGATGCGGGCGATCGCCAGTGTGTGAGGGGGCTATTTTTATAGACAATCATGGATAATCTCATTTAGAGGTCGACGATGAGCTTGCCGTACGTGTGGGATTATGATTTAAGTGAAGACCAATTCAGTGCCATTTTGGATGGCAAGCAGACGATTGGCAGGCTGGATAGCGATTGGGCTGCAATCCGATTGCTTGATTATGCTCCTTATCCAGAAATCATCCGTCAGCTTGGCTTTAAACGGATCATCGAAGGTTGGCCGCGCTGGCGAGAGCGAGTTCGCTCGGAGAGTTGTCGGCGAGGTTTTGATTTCTTGACCGAGTGGATTCCCAGGCACTTCCCGGAATTGATAGAGTAATCATGGATAATAAAGATTGGGAACTTGTTGACCTCGGAAATAACCTGATCATCCCTCGGTGAACTACACCTTCTCCCTCTTTCGATGGCTCGCGTAGGGGAGGAAATGCTGCGCTCGCTGCGACCGTTGATCGAGCTTGACGAGGCTGCCTTCGAGCAGATGCGCCGGCGAGCGGAGCAGATCAAACCAGCCTATAAGTTCAGGGAAAACGCTTCTCCCAGGCCATTTTCACATCGCGATCAGAACCAAACACCGATAAATACACCGCGTTGGCAGTTTCGCCTTCCCCACCGACGATAGCCAGGTCGGCGCCGCGTTGTCTCAGCCGGTGCATGCCTTCATAGATTAAGGCACGCGCCAGGCCGCGCCGCTGATGCCCCGGCACTGTGCCTACCGGCTCGTAGTACCCCATGCGAGTGGCATCGTCGTACCAGATGGTGATAAAGGCAGCGATCTCGCCCGAAGGGGCGATGGCAACCAGGTCCAGGTCGCGGCGGTAAAGCGGCGCCGACTGCAGGTTCTGGTACCAGGAGCGGTCGGGGTTGTAGCGCTCAGCCGGTTCATCGCCGTGGAAGGCCAACCAGGAAGCCCACACTCGCTCCTGCAGCTCGCTGGTCACCCAGGGAACGCAGGCTGTAGCCGGCGGAGGGCTGAGGTTCCGGGATAGGCAGGCGCAGGTCGCGGCGCCAGGCGATGTCTACCCGTTCTGGATTTTGCGCATAGCCAAGGTCAGTCAGCAGCGATTGGCGCTGGGCATCAGCCGTGTGGCACCACACCGTCAGCAATTCACCGCCGTCCTGGCCGGCTGCCTTGAGGTGCTCTTCGGCCACGGCAATCATCTCGGCTTCCAGGTTGGCCGTCTTGTAGGCTGGGTGTACCTGCAGGTATGCCTGCCCGGCGGATTCTCGGTTCAGGAAGGCGGCTATCTCGCCATCGCTGGTTTCCCATAGGAATACGTCGTTTTCCAGGCTGCCATCGCCCAGGTTCAGGATGCCGTGCCAGCGCCAGTAATCCAGCCGGGTGACCGGCCAGCTCAGCGAGCGGCGTCCATCCAAAAGGAAGACTTCCCGCAGGAAGCGGCGCATGCGCCAGTAGTCGTCTTCGGATTGGTAGCGGCGTAAGCTTAGCCGCATAATATTTTCACCTTAGCGGATGTTTCTGCAATTCATTTGCCATCAGATTCCATCGGGTATCCTGGTATCCGTAAAAATTATTTCGCGATTACATGCCCATGTAGTGGGAGCAGCTTTCTAACTAATAATTATATTAATTCATTAAAGAGATATTGACACAGCGAATTTCGACTGTACAATTAAATTAGCCAATTCGTTCACCGATTTGACCTGTGAGGTTTATTCGTAGCAGTAGATGGAGGTGAAAATGACTTATTGGTTTCCCCGATTAATTAAAATTATCCTAGGACTTGGTTTCGGCACAGGACTGGTTCTGGCAGGTTGTGATGCGGCTGCCATAGAAAAGCCCGGCTCGGTAGGTGATTCTTTGCCATTCCAGGTGATTCATGAAGCTGCACCGCTTGGCGACCAGCCGGAACAGCCATTGTACATGGTGGTCAGCGGGCGGGAGGAGTGGGAGTCACTGTCTGGCAGCCTGCCGGACGAGGCGATCTCAGCCGGCAGGCAGGCTGCAGCGGATCCGCAAAACCTGATCCTGGTAGTTTATGCCGGCCGGCAGCCCAGCAGCGGTTACAGCATCGCTGTGGAAGGTATCTATCCGCAGGAAGATGTTACCCTGGTGCGGGTAGAGGAAATCCTACCAGACCCCGAACAGATCACCGAACCGGCTGTGACCCTGCCTTACCAGATTGTTGCCGTTTCAAAAAAAGAATTCCCCGAAGATGCGGATATTACCTTTGTATTTCAGGATACCCAGAATAAGGAGCTTGCCAGAATCACGATTACCACCGAAGCAGCATACCCTGTTCCATAAATCAGCCGCAAAACGACTCAGGACGAACTGCCCTGCAGCCTCCAATCATTAACAATCAAATTCCATTCTGAGCGACGAAGTTCCGAATAGAGAGATGAAATGATCGTGTGGAATCTGCGGTCGCTTCACTGCCTCGGAATGACAAAGCCATAAGGAGCTTGCAATGAAAACGATAACCCATGTGATGACTTCCATCCTGGTGGTGGTGCTTATCGCGGGTACTTTTCTGACCACCAGCCACGCCCTGGCCGATGAGTCATTGGCGACGAGAGTCCTGGAAGAGGTTTCCGAGCAGCAGCAGATTGCGCCGGAAAGCCTGGAAGTGGCAGACCTGACTCGCTTTGATTTTCCATTGACCGGGGTCAGCGTGTATCAGGCCAAAGTCATGGACATGACTAATGGAAATGTATACGCCATGACAGTGGATGGCGAGGGGCTGGACGTCGACCTTGCGGCTGCCCGGGCAGCCGAGCTGGCCGCCCACCAGAGCCTTTACGGCGCGCTGGATCCGAACCTGCACAGCCAGCTCCAGGCGCTGGCGGATGGCGACATGCTGGATGTCGGTATCTGGCTGAAAGGCGAGATCCAAACCAGCCAGCCTGATGTGAATCCCGGCGCGGTGGATGTGCCTGGCGCACAGGTCAGCTCGGGGAGTGGTGAAAAAACCGCCGAGCAGATCGAACAGGCTGAAGACGCCCAGGCCCAACAGGTGCAGGATGCTCAGGAAGCGGGCAGAGCCGCAGCCCTGGCTGCACGCCAGGCCAACTCAGCCCAGGTAGCCGCCCAGGTGGCAGCTTTCGAAGCTGCTTTACTGGCCGATCTGCAGGCTTATGGCTACCAGCCCACCTATGCCAGCCCGTATGCTCCCCTGGTGTATGTCCGGATGAGCAAGGCGGACATCCTCGATTTTGCTCAAATGGCGTACGTGGATACGATCTATGGCCCGAATCAGTACCAGGATATGATGGACAGCGCCAAACCGGCGCAGAAAGCGGATATCGTCGATAGCTGGTTTGGCTTTGATGGGGCTGGTATCAAGGTGGCCATCCTGGAGGACAGCCGGGCGGAGTTCGCCAACCCGTACATTTCCGGTGTTACCCGGGTGCCGGCTGACGGAAATGTGGATGACCATGCCACCGCTACCACCGGGATGGTCGCCAGCCAGAACGGCACTTACCAGGGCATCGCCCAGGGCGCCAGCATGTTCAGCGCCAATGCGACATCTTATACGGATCCGAACCTCTCGGCAGCCATGGATTGGGCGGCGGTCACCCAGGATATTGACGTGATCAATAACAGCTGGGGCGGGAATGCCGGCAATACCGACCTTAATGTGCATGACCGCCACCTGGATTATATCGTCCGCAATCACTGGGCGACAGTCACGGTGGCGGCGGGCAACGAAGGTGGGGCGACGAATCGAGTAACCAGCCCGGCGCGCGGCTACAATATGATCAGCGTGGGCAACCACACCGACCAGGGCAACATCAACTGGGCGGACGATGTGATGAACAGTTCCTCCAGCTACATCAACCCCACCACCGGCGTGGAGAAACCCGAAGTTGCGGCGGTCGGCACCAGCATCAACAGCACCACCATGGCTAATCCCTGGCTTGGCAACGTCGGCTCTGGCACCAGCTATTCCGCGCCGATGGTGGCAGGCGAGGCGGCATTGATCATGGAGCGCGACAGCACGTTTGTCACCCGGCCCGAAATGGTCAAGGCTGCTATCATGGCTTCCGCCTTGCATAATATCGAAGGCAGCAGCCGCTTGAGCGACAAGGATGGGGCGGGTGGCGTGGATATGCGCGCCGCCTTCCGCCTGGCCGATTCAGGCTGGCGGGCCTGGTATTCGATTGACACCACCTTCACCGAATGGAACTACTCCTTTGCCGCTTACGCCGGAGAACGAGTACGAGTCGCCATCGCCTTCGACTCGAACCCGGACGGGGCGTACACAACCGACCCGCTGCAGGCGGATATCGACCTGCAAGTTCTGGATCCCAGCGATGTGGTGGTGGCTTCTTCAAGCAGCTCCGTGAATCCCTTTGAGGTGGTAGATTTTGTCGCCCCTGCCACGCAAGCTTACAAGATACGTGTCTATAAATGGAGCATGTCAGCCGGTTCGACCAATAAGCTGGGTATTGCCTTCTGGCCGGGAATGGTAGAGCTGGACCCGTATGCTGAAAGAGTGTGGGGCACCCCGGGTGTGTCGCGCCACTACTTTAAGTCACGCCGGGCTTATACTGGAACGCCATCGGCATCCGCTCTCCAGCCAGCAACGACTATGAGCTTTTCCTGTACAGCCATTCGGCTTTTGGCAGCCCGAGCGATTATACCTGGCTGGAAGATTCGACCACCACGGAGGCAGTAGATTTCGTAGTGATCGACCGCAACCACGCCCCATCGGGTGACTACTTCCTGGAAACCAGTAAGTATTCCGGTTCGGGAGGCAACTATCCCATCGAATATGCCTCGCACACATCCGATACTGCGGTGGAAGCGGGCAGTTATGGCCCCTACACGATGGGCAGCAACGATATCCTGCGTATCTGGGACACCTGGATCCAGGCAGGCACCTTCAAGTGCTTCCGGGTGGATATCACCGCCGGCAATGGTGACCTGGCCGTAAGGCTGTTTAGGTCGGATAGCGCATCTCCGGCAACAATGTTCCAGGGCAAAAGCCAGGCAGTCAGGACCGTGGATAGCCTGGGAGCAGGCGGGGACGAGTCTTTCTGCTATGCCTCGACATCCAGCGACTGGTATGGCCTGGTTGTGGATAATAAAGGCCAGACTACCAACACCACCTTTACCCTGTATGTCCCGCACACCATGTTTTTGCCCTTAACCAGGCGGTGATTTCGCAGATTATCATTTTTAGCGGTTTCTGACTGTCCGACGGATCAGCGAGCACAAGGCTTATTGATCTATCACACAAAGGCACACCAACAGGCCTGGCAGGCATTCGCCTGCCAGGCCTACCAACAAGAGGGCAATCATGGAAACCAATCAAACTTCTTATCGTAACCTCGCCAGATTTGGGACGATCATCGCCCTGGGCCTGGCGATATATTTATTTTCGAGCCTGCAAACGGTTGAAGCGAGGCGAATGACTGCGGACACTCCCGGCTCAAGCTGTGTGGATATCCTCGCTCCGCAAGACATTCCTTTGCCAGGGGTGATCGATTTCGACGATCTGAATTCCGGTGATGTAATTGGGGCGCGTTACCAGGCTGCCACGGGAGTTACTTTCGTAGGCACCGACCTGACCCAGGCAGTCGCCTCTACTTCCCAAATCGCTGTCTCCCAACCAAACCTTGCTATCAATCAGCTGATTGCTCCAGACAACAGTTCCGATGTGCCGATGGAAATCAAGTTTGACCACCTTGTAAGTCATGTGGGCATGTGGATTGGCGATGGGGACGGCTCGCAGATGACTGCGGTTCTGACGGCTTATGACGGCATGGGTGTCGAAATCTGCCATGTAAGCCGGACGCCGGTGCCTGGCGCTTTAACCAGTTTCATCGGGTTGAATGACCCGGATGGTAATATTGCCAGCCTCACCCTGGATTATGGAAAATCCGTCCAGGAGGAAATGATCGACGACTTCTATTATGCACCGATATATTTACCTCCACCGCCCAACTTGTGCCCGGTGGCGCTGACCGGCTACCCGGCAGCCGTGCAAGCAGGCAACCCGATCGTGGTGAGCTGGCAGGTGCAGGATTTCGGCTATGCCGGCACTCAGACCTTTCTGGCTTACGATGGCAAGTCGCACCCGGCGGACGGCCTGTACGCTTTTGCGCAGGCACCCAGCCCAAACACTGGCATCGGCACATTCCAGACCGGCATCCCCACCAGCGCGCCGGGCATCCTCTACATCCGCCCGGCGGTGCGCTACAGCCTGACTCCCAAGGGGACAGTGTATACCTGCCAGGGATCGGATGAGATCGCGGTGACGGTCAATCCGGCGCCGCCGCCGCCCACGCCGCCAAACGGTTCGGTGAGCGGGACTGTGACCGACCGCAGCGGGGCTGCCTTGCGAGACTGTGCCGATCAATCTGTGTGGGCCGAGCGGTTGCACCAGCACGGTTTCTGGCAAGAATGGAGTTTATTCCTTCACTGACCAGCCGCCGGGAAGCTACCAGATCCGCGCCAGCCTGAAGAATTACACCCCCTACACCTCCACGCTCACGGTGCGATCGAACCTGGATTCGCTGGTAAATATCGTGATGCGCCACGTACCCCCTCCTCAGCCTCCGCCGCCCACCGGCTCAGTGACCGGTGTAGTGCGTGACCGCAACACGCTGACGCCCCTGGCAAATGCCACGCGTCGCTTTGAGCCCCAACTACGGCAATACCGAGCGGTGTATATCGCAATGCGGTGACCGATGCAACCGGGACATTCACTTTCGATAATCTTCCGATGGGCGATTACCAGGCTATTCGCCACCCGCGCCGCAGTACCGCCTGTGGTTCCAACTGTATACCGTAACGGATGGCGGGACAGCGACCGGGGATATATTAATGTTCCCGAGTGTGTCCCTACCACCGACGCAGGACCCTGCCTCGCCTATCGACCTGACCGTGGCACACGTCATGCCGGTGCAGGTGACGCAGCGTTGGGCGAACACACTGCCGCTGGTGGCAGGTAAGACGACCTTTGTGCGGGTATTTTTGGAACCTGGCGGCGGGACGGCGGCGGATATGCCGCCAGTCCTCGGGTGGATTACTTCAGAAAGCTGCCTGCCGGGGCGGCTGGAAGCCATCAACAGCGCCACCCCGGTGCCAATGTCGCCTGGGACGATTCAAATGGTGGGCGCAGCTGGGTGATCCAGAGCGCGGATAGATCGCTGAATTTCGAGCTGCCCATCGCCTGCACTGCTGACGGCACCCGCACGTTTACGGTCGAATTCCGGGCTCCGTATAATTATCCGGAGCGCAGCCTGGCTAACAACCGCTTTAATTTTTCCA
Source organism: uncultured Chloroflexia bacterium (assembly GCA_963744375.1). GTDB lineage: Bacteria > Chloroflexota > Anaerolineae > Anaerolineales > UBA4823 > CTSoil-045. The sequence continues at coordinate 584,182 of CAVUTH010000005.1, forward strand.
TCACGTTCCAGAACCGCCGGCCGATTGTCGTCCATATCGTGCGCGCTTCCCTACGCTACAATATATTATGTCCGACCACCCTCGACCTCATCCGGCGCCAACCCTGGCGGAAACAATCCTGTCCTTTGATTTTATGCGACGGGTGTACCCGGCACAGGTATACCTGGTGGATGAAGGCTTGCAAGATTTCTGCATGTCGCCGCGTGAGGACAGCCTGCTGGCGGGTTTCTGGTATACCAATGTCTGGATGCAGGTGCAATATGCAGCCTTTATGGGATCTTCCGCCCCAGGCGTGGCTATGCCCGTACCGGTTGAGATGGGCTATGCGATCATTGACGAGCATGAGTGCGATGGTACGACCTGCATCTGCGGGCAGACGATTACTCCGTGGACTTACAATTACGTAGCCTCCGGCCGCACCGGCATCCACAACTGCCGGGAGACAGCTGCCCACGAGCTTGGTCATGCACGCGGCCTCAATCACTCCGGCAATTGGCACGAAGAGGACGAAGGCGGAGGCTACTGGCCTTGGCCTTACGTCCATGGCGCACTCAGCGTCTTTGGCCCAGATGAAACCTGGGGTTTTGATTCGACTTACGCTAATCCTAATTATGAAATCCATGCCGTCTGGTCGCCGGTATCCTCATCGATGAACTCAACTACCTGGCATGAGCACGACTTTATGGCCTATGGATGGCCGCGCTGGTTGTCCGATCTGTCCTGGCAGCACCTGTTCGACGACCTGGTTGGCAATGGGCCTTTTGGCAGCCCAGCGCAACAGGTAGAGGCTCCTACACCAGCCACACCAGAGCGCTATCTGATGATCGGCGGCTACCAGGACGATGCCGGTGATATTCAGATCAGCGCCATGCGCCCGTATACCGATACCACCGGCAACCTTGCTGTTGGGATGAGTATGGATGCATCCGGCTCGTTAACCTATACTTTGAACCTGGTCGATGTGTATGGCCAGGTGCTCTCCAGTAAAGATTTCGTCCTGGAAGCCAACGGCGATAAGGAAGCAAACTTCATGACCGTGCTGCCTTACCCACCCGGGGTTTCGGCGGTGGAAGTCATCACCGGGACACAGACGGTGACCTCGCAGTTGTACAGCAACCAGGCGCCGGTGGTCCAGCTGACCAACCTGGATGGCTCTCAGGTGTACTCCGGTTTCATCGATCTTACCTGGAGCGCCTCCGACCCGGATGGGGAGCTACTGACGTACGATGTGGCTTACTCGCCGGATGGCGGCGATACCTGGATCACCAGACGGACCGGACTGCAAGAAAAATCGATAAGCCTGGATACAACTTACCTGGCAGGCAGTGACAGCGTTTTGTTCCGTGTGATCGCCAGCGATGGGCTGAATACCGGCTCGGATGATAGCGATGCACCGGTGAAGAGTCGTGCGGCATGCCCCCACGGTCACCATCGACTCGCTGATCGAAAACCAGGTTTACGACTACGAGCAGGTCATCCTGCTGCAGGGAACCTATTACGACCGGGAGGATGAACCACCTTTCGATGACCTGCTTTATATCTGGTCCTCCGACCGGGACGGCGAAATCGGCCGTGGTCAGAACACCAGCGCGATCGGGCTGTCTGCCGGGCGGCATGTCATCACCCTGACGGCAACCGACCGCGACGGTATGACAGGCTCGACCAGTGTGGTTATTTGGGTAGGCGAGCAGATCTTCCTGCCAATGGTGAAGAAGTGATGGAGCACAGCAAGCCAGGTTAAGGAGAAATTGATTGCGATAAAGCCGCCGGGTCTGACCAGGCGGCTTTTGTTTTCGGCAGTAGATCTTGCTTACCCGAGCATGCAATTTCCTGCCGTCTTAGTGTAGGAAGTCGGGCCTTCGACGTAGAAAAAAGATATAATTGTAGAGTAATGCGGTCAACATTTCGATGCGGGGCAATCAGTTTGGGTGCCCTGAAATCTGTGCAGGTCAATCTGTTAAACTGACCGGAGCGAGCGAACAACACGGCATCTTGCGTCCGGGATTTTGGATTATCCAATAAATTGACCGGAGCAAGTGAGCATCCTGGCAGCTAGCGACCGGGACTATGGCGTGTTTCACAATTCACCCGAGCCAGGCCAACATCTCTGCATCGAGAGACTGGGAATATGGCCTAATATCTAATCGATCCATCAGGAACCTATATGACTAAGAAATCCAGCCAACCGAAAAATACTGTCCAAGCCATCGATGAGCTGATATTTACAGCGAAACAGGCTTCGGCTGCATACGAACATCAACAGGCGATTGACCTGTTAACGCAAGCTCTGGAATCCCTGGATGCTTCAGGCCAGCCCGACCCGGCGAAAAAATACGATCTGCTCAAGCTGCGCGCGGAGTCCTGGCAATATGAAGCCGGGACACAGGAGCAGATAGCCGATTACCGGGAAATGCTGGTGCTGGCGGAAGGATTGCAGGATGCGTCACTTCAAGTTAAAGCCGCAAATGGTTTGGTGAGTGGGTTGTTGTCTCAAGGTGAATCCCATGAGGCTGGTGCAATTGGCGAAAAAATCTACCAATTAATTGTAGAGACGGGGCAATCTAATTTAATGGCCAATGCGCTGATGATTGTCGCATGGTGCGATTTTATTGGCGGAAAGTATGAGACCGCCGAAAGGCAGGCTCTCCTGGCGTTGGACGGTTTCCACAAGGCCGGCGACGTAACCGAAGAAATGAGTTGTTTACTCCGCCTGAGCCAGATTTATATTCGAACTGGCAGGTATGAATTTGCCGTGCAGGCGATCAGGGAATCACTGCGGCTGGCTCGAGAGCATGGCGATCGAATCCGGGAAGGCTATGCCCTGAATCAGCTCGGCATCGCTCTGACGGACCTGGTTGAAAAGCGGGATTCGTACGAGCAGGCGTTGGAGATCTGGCAAGAAACCCGCAACATCCGCGGCAAATTGATGGTTTTGAACAACCTGTCGCTGGTTTACGACCGCTTGGGGTTATACGAGACGGCGCGCGAGTACGCTGAGCAGGTTCTTTCTATCGATCGGACCCGCGGCAATAACCTGGATATTGGTTACGACCTGGAAAGCCTGGGGCGGAGCTACCTGGGGTTAAACAGGCTGGATGAAGCCTTCGGGGTATTTGAAGAGAGCCAGCAGATCTGTGAGCAGATTGAGGACTACTTTGCAGCTTCCTTGTGCGCCCTGGGGATTGCCCGGGTTGCCCTGCAGCGTAATCAACCACAAGCAGCTCGCCGTGCCATCCAGAAAGGGCTTGGGTATCCGGGCGAGGAAGGAGCCAACCCCAATCTGGCGATTCTGTTCGCCTGGCTGGGGGCAGCTGATCTGGCAGCCGGCGATCTGGAAGCCGCAGTGGCGGCTTCCGGACGTGCCTCCCGCATGTTGGAGGATGCCGGGACAATCATCGGCGAATACCCGGTCTGTCATATCCACTGGTGGCGCTACCAGGCTTTGAAAGCCCGGTACGAACTTAATGGAAATCCGGATGACCGTACCTTGGCGAAGCATGTGCTCCGTGAAGCACATGAAACCATGATTGGGGACATCGCCACACTCAGTGATGCCGGCTTGCGGCGTAACTACCTGAATAAGGTGGCGATTAACCGCCAAATTGTGATGGAGTACGCAGGGATGATGGCGGAACGCGGCCAGGCATTGGCGGGGCAGGCTGTTTGGCAGGGGAGTATCCAGGCGCCGCTGCAGCGCATGCTGGCGATTGGCGTGCGCATGAACGAGCCCAGACAGGTGGACGAGCTGCTCGAATTCATCCAGGCGCAAATCATCGAGCTGACCGGCGCCGAGCGCTTGCTGGTAGTTTTGACTGATAGCCATGGGCAGCGTAACCCGGCGGTGGCGGTTGGTTTCACTGTGGCCGATCAGCTGCGTGCGGTGGACGATTACCATGCACTGCTGGAAGACCTGGAGGCACGCCCGCGTGCCCTGCTGGAGCAGCTGCCGGACGGCACCAGCCGCATGGCGCTGCCCCTGCGGGCCAGAGGCCACAGCCTGGGGGCGATCGTAGTGGAGTGCGCCGCGGTATTTGGTCCATTTAGTGATATGGATCGCGACTTGTTATCTGCCTTCGCCAACCAGACCGCCTCCGCCCTGGAAAATGCCCGCCTGTACCATGGGCTGGAGCAGCGCGTGGCTGAACGCACTGCCGAGCTGCAGCAGCGCAACGCCGAGCTGGAGGTAATCAACAGCATCCAGCAGGGCGTGGCCGGCAAGCTGGATTTTCAGGCGATCGTCGACCTGGTGGGCGATAAGCTGCGCGAGGTGCTGGATACCGGAGAGATTGGTATCCGCTGGTATAACGCACAAACGAAGATGATTCATTCCTTGTACGAATTCGAGCATGGGCAGCGAATCTATATTGATCCAATGCCGGCAGCGTCAAGCGGTGTGTGGTCTGAAATTTATGTAACTCGCCAACCGATTGTGTTGAATACCTGGGAGATGTATGAACGGTACGGAATCCAGACGGTGCCGGGCACAGACACCAGTAAATCGATTCTTTCTGTCCCTATCATCGGGAGCGACCAGGTGATTGGTTTTCTCCTCATGGAGGACTATCAGAAAGAAGACGCATACAGCGAATCGGACATACGCTTGCTGCAAACCGTAGCCGCCAGCATGGGAGTGGCGCTGGAGAATGCCCGCCTGTTCGACGAGACGCAACGCCTGTTGAAGGAGACCGAGCAGCGCAATGCCGAGCTGGCGGTGATCAACAGCATCCAGCAGGGCGTGTCGGGCAAGCTGGATTTCCAGGGGATCATCGACCTGGTGGGAGATAAGCTGCGTGAGGTATTGAACACGGGGGATATCGGCATCCGCTGGTACGATCCTCAGGCAAACTTGATGCATTACATGTATGAGTATGAGCACGGGTTCAGGATAAGCATTGAGCCCATGCCTCCCGTAGAAATGGGACCATGGCCCAGGATGGTCGAAAGCCGCCAGCCGGTCTTATTTAATTCCCAAGCAGAGGCGGAAGCTTACGGATTGCGGACCGTACCTGGAACGGATACGAGTAAAACTATCTTGAATGTTCCGATTATTGGCAGCGACCGGGTGATTGGATCCATCATCCTGGAAAACTACGAGCGGGAGCATGCCTACACCGATGCAGATGTGCGCCTGCTGCAAACGGTTGCCGCCAGCATGGGGGTGGCGTTGGAGAATGCCCGCCTGTTCGAAGAGACCCAGCGCTTGCTGAAAGAAACCGAGCAGCGCAATGCCGAGCTGGCGGTGATCAACAGCATCCAGCAGGGCGTGTCGGGTAAGCTAGATTTCCAGGGGATCATCGACCTGGTGGGGGATAAGCTGCGGGAAGTCTTGGACACCGAATCGATTGGCATCCAATGGTATGACTCTGCCACGAACATGATCCATTACCTGTATGAGTATGAATTTGGGGAGCGATTATCAATTGAACCGCAGCCGTTGAGGGATGGAGGATTTTGGCCGGAATTAATTGAAACTCGCCAACCGATTGTGATGAACAGCCGAGAAGACATGGACCGGTATGGGGTTAAGACGGCGCCTGGAACTCAGCAGAGCAAAGCGATGATTTCCGTGCCGATCGTTGGCAGCGACCGGGTGATCGGCAGTATCGATCTGGAAAACTATCAGAAAGAGAATGCCTTCAGCGAATCCGATATCCGCATGCTGCAGACGGTAGCCTCCAGTATGGGTGTGGCGCTGGAAAACGCCCGCCTTTTCGACGAGACGCAGCGCCTGCTGAAGGAGACCGAGCAGCGCAATGCCGAACTGGCGGTGATCAACAGCATCCAGCAAGGTGTGGCGGGTAAGCTGGAATTTCCAGGCGATAGTCGACCTGGTTGGAGATAAGCTTCGCGAAGTACTGCATACCGGCGACATTGGCATCGACTGGTTCGACACGAAAAACAGCTTAATGCACTACCTGTATGCCTACGAACACGGTGAGAAATTATCCCTGAATCCGTCCCCGCTCAAAAAGGCCGGCGTCATTGAAAGCATGATGCGTACTCGCAGCCCACTCCTATGCAATTCGGTCGCCGAGATGGACGCAATTGGAATTTTTACTGTCCCGGGCACCGATCCGTGTTTATCTGCTTTATTTGTGCCGATCATTGGCAGCAACCAGGTGATTGGCCAGGTCACTATATATGATTTTGAGCGAGAGCACGCTTACAGCGAGTCGGATGTGCGCTTGCTGCAAACGGTTGCCGCCAGCATGGGTGTGGCGTTGGAGAATGCCCGCCTGTTCGAGGAGACGCAGCGCCTGCTCAAAGAAACCGACCAGCGCGCCGCCGAGCTGTCGATTATCAACAGCGTCAGCGAAGGGCTGGTGCGCGAGCTCAATTTCCAGTCGATCATCGACCTGGTAGGCGAGAAGATCCGCCAGGTATTTGAGGTCGAAGATATGTTTATCGGCATGTTTGACCGAACGACGAATATCTTATCAACACCCTATTACCTGGAGCATGGCGAGCGTTTCGAAATCCAACCCATTCCACTCAGAGGCATGAGCCGTTGGGTGATCGCCAACCGCAGTCCGCTGGTGATCAACGAAAATTTTATCGAGCGAAGCAAGGAATTCATAGGCGATTCCCAGGTTCAGCTGATCGGAGATCCTTCGATATCTGTCGACCCGACACAAAGCCTGGCCGCGGCGCCGATCTGGTCGGCGGGAGAGGTGATCGGCCTGGTGATGCTGTATTCCGATGAGCCCCATTCTTTCCCGGAAGCAAAAGTCAACCTGCTGGCGACTTTGACCGCCAACCTGGGTGTGGCGCTGCAAAACGCCCGCCTGTTCGATGAGACACAGCGCTTGCTGAAAGAGACCGACCAGCGAGCAGCGGAGCTTTCGATCATTAACAGTGTCAGCGAAGGGTTGGTACGGGAGCTCAATTTCCAATCGATTATCGATCTGGTTGGAGAGAAAATCCAAGACGTTTTTTCAGTTCAAGATATGATGATCAGCCTCTATGATCGAGAAAGCAATATTTTAACCACGCCTTTCTTGATCGAGCACGGGGATCGTTATCCGGTCGAACCGATGCTTTTAGGAGGCATGAGCCGTTGGGTAATTGAGAACCGTCGTACGCTGGTGATTAACGAGAACTATACCGAAAGGGTGCTTGAGTATGCTCCGGCTCCGGCCCTGGTTGGCGATGAAACCTCGCCGGATATCACTCAAAGCCTTGCTGCGGCACCAATCTGGTCGGCTGGAGAGGTGATCGGCCTGGTGATGCTGTACTCGACTGAAATACACGCCTTCCCGGATGCGAGGGTCAACCTGCTAGCGACCCTGACTGCCAACCTGGGTGTGGCGCTGCAAAACGCCCGCTTGTTCGACGAGACGCAGCGCCGGGCGCGCGAGATGGCTGCCCTGGCCGAAGTCGGCCGCGATATCTCGTCCACGTTGGATCTGACCTCGGTGATGGAGCGCATCGCCGTACACGCCAGTGAGCTGCTGGAGAGCGACAGCAGCGCCATCTATCTGCCGGACCAGGACGGGCAGACCTTCAGGGCCATCGTGGCAGTTGGGGATGGCGCCGAAGAAATCAAAGCCGATGTGATCCCGCTGGGGAAAGGCATCCTGGGCGACCTGGCACTCCGGGCGGCATCCGAGCTGGTCAATGACGCCGAAAAAGACCCACGCGCACGCACCATCCCGGGTACAGCCGAGCAAGAAACCGACCGGCTGATGGCCGCCCCGCTGCTGGCTGGGGATAAAGTGATCGGTTTGATGGCGGTATGGCGCTCGGGGGGCAATCTGTTCATCGAAACCGAGCTGAGCTTCCTGACCGGGTTGGCTCGCCAGGCGGCGGTGGCGATCGAGAATGCCCGCTTGTTCACCGAAGGCGAGCGGCGCGCCGATATGATGGCGACCGTAGCCGAAGTAGGCCGCCAGGTGAGCTCGACGCTCGATCTGCAGGCTGTGCTGGAGACGGTGGCCGGGCAGGTGCACCGCCTGTTTGCCGCCCGCGACACTATCGTACGCATGGTGGAGACAGACGAAACCACATTCCACACAACTCTGGCTTTAGGGCGCTACCGCGATCAGAACCTGGCCTCGCCGGTCTATCTGGGGCAGGGCATCAGCGGCAGCATCGCACAATCCGGTGCAGCCGAGGTGGTGGAAGACCTGGCGCTGGACCCACGCGCCGTGCATGTGGCCGGGACGCCGGATGTGGAAGATAAGCCTGAGACCATGATGTGCGCTCCACTGATGACACGCGGTAAAGCGATCGGTTTGCTCTCGGTCTACCGGGACAAGGCGCAGGGAGTATTCTCCCAGGTGGATCTGGACCTGCTGGTGGCGCTGACACGCCAGGCGGCTGTGGCGATTGAGAACGCCCGGTTATATGAGGAAGCCCAGCGCCAGGCGCGCGAATCGGATGCCACCAGCGAAATCCTGTCGATCATCAGCAGCACACCTTCCAATGTGGAGCCGGTGCTGCAGGCGATTGCCGAGAAAGCCGCCGAGCTGTGCAAAGCGGAAGATGTGGTCATCGTCCAGAATCGAGAAGGAAAATTCTACGCGACGGCCAGCTACGGTATTCTGCCGCATAGTGGCACGGAGGCGGTGTTCCGGTCGACCGGCGCGCAGTGGGTGGGCGGTCCTTCCTTGAGAAGCGCATCGTGCATGTGGTAGATGTGGAAGCCGAAACGGATGAAGAATACGGTCTGGCCAAGCAGGCTAACCGCGGCTTGGGGATCCACACTATGCTGGCAGCGCCATTGGTTAGCAAGGGTGAGCCCATCGGCGTGATCCTGATGCGCCGGCAGCGGGTAAAGCCGTTTACGCAGCCCCAGATCGACCTGCTGGAGACCTTCGCCGACCAGGCGGTGATCGCTATCGAAAATGCTCAGCTGATCGAGGGCATGCAGTCCGCCCGGCATGAGGCCGAGGCGGCCAACCAGGCCAAGAGCGCCTTCCTGGCGATGATGAGCCACGAAATCCGCACGCCGATGAACGCCGTGATTGGTATGAGCGGGCTGCTGCTGGACACCTCGCTCAACGACGAGCAGCGCGATTTCGCCGATACGATCCGCAATTCGGGCGACGCCCTGCTGGCGATCATCAACGATATCCTGGACTTCAGCAAGATCGAAGCCGGCAAGATGGACCTGGAAACCCATCCCTTCGATCTGCGCGAGTGCATCGAAAGCACGCTGGATTTAGTAGCCGGCCGGGCTGCGCAGAAAGGGTTGGACATCGCTTACCTGCTGGAAGATGATGTACCGGCCGGCATCCTGGGGGATGTCACCCGGCTGCGGCAAATCCTGCTCAACCTGTTCAGCAATGCGATCAAGTTCACGGAGCAGGGTGAAGTGGTATTGACGGTGAAACCGGGCGAGCGCCCCACGAGCTGCTTTTCAGCGTGCG